>CAWDNX010000006.1:0-646454 GCA_963803855.1 Methanotrichaceae archaeon | reverse complement strand
TCCAGAATGGCCATCGTCAATGCCTGATCTCTTTGCGGCCCGGGATTTTGCAGGTCGAATGTAACCTCCTGGATGCTGTTTGAGCCTGCCGATACGGCGGCATCCAGTACCCGTCCCACGTCTGTGGTATTGTTCAGGTTCACGGTTACTGTATTCGATGCTACAAACAGCGGGGCTTTTTGCTTCTCTCCTGCCATGGCAGACACATCCTGAGGCTCTGTGCCCAGAGTATAGCCGCTGGTCTGAATTTCACTTTCGGTAATTCCGGCAGCCAGCAATGCGGTTATGGTCTCATTCATTTGCCTGGCATTTTCCGTCGCAGCAACGGTAGCGCTGGCGTCTCGTGTCTGCACGCCCAGCACGACCGTCGCCCTGTCCGGAGCAGCACTCGTTTTGCCTTCACCCTGCACTATCAGCTTGGACACATTATTCTCTACGGCGTTAGATGACGCGGCTACTAGGAACAGGAGCAAAATTCCCAGAAATACTATGCGTATATTTTTCATGATAATAGAATCGGTCTAAAAAGCTTTATAGATTATGCCCGGCAAACGTTTTGATTGATCAATGCTTCCTGAATTGTGATTTTCAAAAAATAGTAATAGTGTTTATATTTCGAACTCATAGGTTACTATTACGTAGGACGTGACATCCACCATGCCGAGCTGTGCCGAGCTGCCGTAGTAATCGTTAAGGGCAAGCGGATAGCCGTAATCTGATATGTCCAGCACCTTTCCCAAACTTAATCCCTCCGCGGCTGCCATTCCTGCGGCATTCTCTTTGGCATTGGCCACCGCTTTCTGGCGAGCCTCTGCTGCTGCCTTGCCGGCATCGCTTAGACCGTATCCCGCGACATCAGCCTGGGCCCCGGCGGAGCGGGCCGCATCCAGTACCTGTTTGATCCTGGACGAATCGGTGCTCTTGAGACGGACGATCAATGATCGCTCTAAGGAAGAGGCCTGAGCGGTGTTATTCTCGCATACCGTGCTGTTGTTAACTCGCTTGCAGACCTTGCTGGTGGACTGAAAGCTGGAAACCCCGCTGGACTGGCCCTGCATAATCTCCTCATCGTTGACGCCTGCCGCCTTCAGAGCATCGATTACCCTGCCCATCTTCTCCTGGACAGCCGCCTGGGCTTGTGTCATATTATTAACGTTGCTCTCCACAGAGACGGAGACAGTCGCCGTATCCGCAGGAACTGTCACTGTTCCCTCGCCCACAATGGTCAAAGTGGGATTAGTGCCCACTGCCGGGAGAGCGGCAGTGATCATAATGCCGAATATCAGAACTAACCACTTCATGTAATCCCCAATAGGAGTAGCTTTCAAAGATATTAAAGGCTCGCTTGAGGAATGAGGCCTTCGAAGGATGGTTTTTTAGAAGGCACCTTTTGCCGTTGATTCTACAAAATTTTATATAGAATGCACGAAAATTATTTAACGTAAAGGAAGGTGAGTTATATGAATTCAGAATCCGATCCGCTAGATCCTCAATCCTATGTTCCCGCTCCTATCACAAAAGAGGCAAAAGCCGAAGGGCCGAAAAAAAGAGCTCTTGGCGAGTTATTCTCCCGTGCCTTTGAGATCTACAGAGACAATCCCATTATGATTGTGCCGTCACTTATTCCCATCGCAGCGCTCATCTTGGGTATGGTGATCTTCGCGGGCTACATGGGGCTAATCGCAGTCTTCGGAGAAGAAGGATTCGTCGCGTTATCGGCCCTGGCAGGACTTTTCCTGTTCATAGTACTGATGATCGTACTCTTCTTCCTGGCGGAAGGCATGACAATAGAGATGATTCGAGAGGCGTCCACCGGCAAAAAGGCCGATCTCTCCCGCGCCTGGCAGGCCACTTTAGCCAAGATGGAGCCCCTCGTCCTCACCTCCCTCCTGGCCGGCATAATTGTGGCGTTTGGATATGTGCTTTTCCTCATCCCGGGATTGATCCTGAGCTTCGCCTTCTACTTCGTTGCCCAAACGGTAATGATTGACGGCAAATCCGGCACACAGGCCCTGAAAGAAAGCTACCGTTTTGTCGAGGCCAACCTATCCGATGCTCTGATAATAGTCCTCGCCTCCCTGGCCATAGGCGCAGTGCTTCCCACCATTCCTTTCATCGGTGCCTTGCTCTCTTTGCTCTCCCTGCCCTACATCTACGGCCTGGCCACATTGCTCTATCTGGATTGTAACGAGGGGAAAGAGGATTCGTCGAAGATGCCGAAGATTGGCAGTGGAGGTATCCTGATAGAAAAGGGATAGAGCCGTTAGGGCATTTGCCCTTCCTCGACCATCATCTTTAATTTTAGTATTCACATCGATACTGGTCATGAGCAAGATCGGAAAGGCGATAAGGCTGGAGCGCATTTTGGATCGCAAGACTCACAGAACGGTCATTGTACCCATGGATCACGGCATCTCCGTAGGCCCCATCGCCGGTCTGACGAACATGCCCGCCACGGTGGACAAGGTAGCTGAGGGCGGCGCCAATGCGGTTTTAGGGCACATGGGCCTGCCGCTGCACGGCCACCGGGGCTATGGACGCGATATCGGATTGATCATCCATCTCTCTGCATCCAGTTCTCTTGGTCCTGATCCCAATCACAAGGTTCTTGTGACTGAGGTGGAGGACGCTATAAGAATCGGCGCTGATGCGGTAAGCATTCACGTCAATGTGGGCGCAGATGATGAAGCGGAAATGCTGCATGATTTGGGCAGAGTAGCCCGAACCTGCGATCTGTGGGGCATGCCTCTCATTGCCATGATGTATCCTCGCGGACCGAAGGTCAAGTCCGAGCACAATGTGGAGTATGTCAAGCTTGCCGCCCGAATCGGTTCCGAGCTGGGGGCGGATATTGTCAAGACCAACTACACCGGCTCTCCTGATACCTTCAAAGAGGTTGTAGAGGGCTGCAGCGTGCCGGTAGTTATCGCCGGAGGACCCAAGATGGACACGGAAAAGGACCTCTTGCAGATGGTCTATGACGCAATATCGGTCGGCGCGACCGGCGTCGCCTTCGGCAGAAACATCTTCCAGGCGAAAAATCCCACGCTTCTGGTCAAGAAGCTATGCACCGTGGTTCATATGGGCTATACGGCAGAGGAGGCGGAGAAGGTCGCCCTCTAAGCGATCTTCACTCTTTTTATTGATATTGGTAGGATACTAATACAGAAATTCGACCGCAAGCTATATCCACTTCCTCTAATACATTAGAAAGCATGAAGTCCATAGCCCTCCTTCTACTGGCCTTTTTCCTGGTAACCATTCCGCCTGCCGTGAGCCAGGATGCCAATTATTGGCTTTCAGAGACCCAGAGCGACTACAATAACGGTTCCTACTCACTGGCCTTGCAGGACATCGATGAATACCTGGATATGAACTCCAGCGATACCTGGGCCTGGAGCTTCAAAGCCAATCTTCTCCGCATTATGAAAAGATACAGTGAATCCGTAGACAGCTTTGACCAGCTCATCCTCCTGGACGGCTCCAATGCACAGGCCTACAACGACCGGGCCCTGATCCTTTCCGGTGGCATGAGGCAGCATGAAGAGGCCTTAAATTCTCTGGAGACGGCCTTGCAGATCAACCCCAAAAATGCCAATTATTGGTTTAATAAAGGCATGATCCTGGAGGAAACGGAACGATCTGAGGAGGCATTGGAGGCCTACAGCCAGGCCGCTGCCTTAAACCCGTCACTTGATATGGCCTGGTACCGGCAAGGTCGGATCATGGCTATGCAGGGTAGTTTCAACGAGTCTCTCTCTCTTCTGGACAAGGCGATAAAGCTCAATTCCAAGAACGCTGATGCCTGGAACACCAAAGGATTGGTCTTAATGGAGATGAGTTCCACCGAGAAGGCGCAAAGCTGCTTCGAGAAGGCTCTGGCTTTGGAGCCGTCCAACCGGAATTTCCAGAACAATCTGCAAAAGGCGCAAGAAGGAATGGAAAGGACGCCCGAGAAGACCATAGAGTTTGAAAGTAAGCTATGAATCTGGCGTCGGGGACATGATCGAACGCTGCCGCAATGCTGGCCTACTGGAACCGGAATTCTACCTGATAAGTAGGCATCAAGTTACGATCCTGGAAAAATGCGTTGCAGATGTGACTTTGCTTGAATTGATGGCGATCTCCGGGCGAAGCGACCGCACCCTAGTTCCGGCAACAAGTCATCAATCCTTTGCTGGCTGATGGTCTGATCGAAATGACAATCCCTGACAAGCCCAGGAGCAGCTTGCAGAAATACCGGCTCACTGAGAAAGGTCGCGCCTGGCTTGCCGGGGGAAAAGCATGAACGACATCTTCCCGGCGCAGGGAGACATCCGCCTCAATCCCGAGATCGCCGTTTAGCCGGATCGCGCCAAACGAGGGTAAGTGCAATATGCATTGTTGAAAGAAGATGATCTCGCAATGTCTCTGAAAGAACTCAAAGCCAGTGTCGTTCTTGGTGAAGACAGCCGCCGCCAGTTCAAGCAGGACGTCACTAACGCTGATTCTCTGGCAGCGGAGATGGCGGCCTTCGCCAATTCAGAAGGCGGCACAATCTTCCTTGGAGTGGCAGATGACGGCACGCTGCCGGGACTGGACAAAGCCGACGTGGCCCGCCTCAATCAATTGATCAGCAACGCTGCCTCGCAAAATGTGCGTAGCCCTCTGACGGTGCAAAGCGCCAACGTGGCCGTGGGCAAAGACCGCGTCGTCATAGTGCTCACTGTCCCCAAAGGTCTGGACAAACCCTATTTCGACCGGAATGGTGTTATCTGGCTGAAGAGCGGGGCCGACAAGCGACGGGTGAACTCCAAAGAGGAATTAAGAAGGCTTTTCCAATTCTCGGACCAGTTCCATGCCGATCAACTGCCCACCCGGGCCGGGATTGACAAGCTGGATAAAATGCGCTTCCGGGATTTTCTGCGCGATGCCTATAATCTGGATTACCCAAAGTCCCAGCCGGAGCTGTCACGTCTGCTGCAAAATATGAGTCTGGCCACAGACGAAGGCATGCTGAATTTGGCGGGATTGCTCCTCTTTGCCGAACGCCCAGAGTGGATCAAACCCTTATTCATCGTCAAAGCCATTCGTTATCCAGGCAATGCCATTCATTCGACTGAGTATCTGGATACTGAAGATTTTTCCGGGTCGCTACGCAAGATCTATGAGGATTCGCTCGCGTTCATCATGCGTAACCTCCGCAAAGTGCAGTCAGGACAGGGAGTGAACTCCCCCGGCCTTCCAGAGATCCCACCGTCCGTTTTTGAAGAGTTACTGGTCAACGCGCTGATCCACCGGGACTATCTCGTGAACGCGACGATTCGTCTATTCATTTTCGACGATCGGATTGAGATCATCAGTCCCGGTCATCTGCCCAACAACCTGACGGTGGAAAAAATCCGATCCGGCATTTCGAATATCAGAAACCCGATCCTCGTGTCCTACGTGGCCAAAGGCCTGCTGCCTTACAAAGGATTGGGGTCCGGAATAAAACGCGCTCTGGAGGACTGGCCGGATATCAGTTTTGCAGATGACCGGGAAGGAAGCATGTTCATCGCCACCGTTCACCGTAAAGAGCTTGGTGATGCAAGGTTAGCGGAAAAAACTTCCCAGAAAACTTCCCAGAAAACTTCCCAGAAAACTTCCCAGAAAATCATAGAACTAATGCAGAATGATCCAGGGATTACCATCGCAGACCTTGCGCGACACATTGGTATCACGGAGAGAGCTATCAAGATGCAGATAGAAAAAATGAAAGCGGAAGGTCACATCCAGCGCATCGGCCCAGATAAAGGCGGCCGCTGGCAGGTAGCAGAGTGAACTCAAAAACCAATGCTTTGACTTCGCGGCTTCGCGCCTTCGCGTGAAACCGGACCCGGTTGAATCTCACGCGAAGCCTTGATTGGCGCGAAGAACGATCAGCCGTCCACAAAGGCACGTTATCCTCTCACAATCATGGCTTTAATTAGGCTCGGCTGTACTAGGCCTTCTCCACCTCTTCCTTTACCAGCCGGTGCACCTCTCCGGCATCGGCCTTGCCGCGCGTCTTCTTCATGACCAAACCCACTACGAAATTCAGGGCCCGCTCGCTGCCTGCCCTGTAGTCCGCGACAGCCGCCGCGCTCTGTGCCACGGCTTCACGCACCGCTTTTTGCACGGCATCGTCCTCCGCTCTGCAAAGACCCAGGGCCAGGACGATTTCTCCAGGCGTGCCGCCCTTCTTGTCCAGTAGCTCGCGTATGATCTGCACCGCTCCGTCCTCGCTGATCTTGCTCTGCTCCAGCATTTGCACAATCTCGGCCATGTGCTCATCTCGGAAGCTCTCAATACCGAGGTCGCGATAGTTCAGCTCGCCCTTGAGCACATCCGCAATCCAGACCGCGGCCAGCTTGGGTGCGGCCAGCGTGGCAACGGCTTCGTAGAAGTTGGCCAGCTTGATCTCCGAGGTTAAGGATTTGGCATGATCATCCGCCAGGCTGTACTGCTTGACAAATCTCTCACGCTTGACGTCGGGCAGTTCCGGGAGCGCTGCTCTTATCGCCGGCACCCAGGGAGCGATACGCAAGACGGTCAGGTCGCACTCCGGGAAGTAGCGGTAGTCGTGCGCGCCCACCTTGCTTCTGATGGAGACGGTGATGTTACGTAGCTCATCGAAGTGGCGCGTCTCCTGCACTACTTTGATGTTCCTGCGCTGCAGGTTCTTTTGCCGGGTGATCTCATAGGAGAGGGCTTTTTCCACGCCCTTGAAGCCGGTGATGTTCTTGACCTCGGATCGGTCTCCTCCTTTGAGGGAGATGTTGGCATCGATGCGCATGGAACCTTCCTGTGTGCCGTCGAAGACATCCAGATAATCGAGAATGCTTTTGAGCTTGTCCAGGAAGACGCGCGCTTCTTTGGGTGAGCACAGGTCCGGTTCGGTTACCACTTCCAGGAGCGGCATGCCGCAGCGGTTGTAGTCCACCATGGTGTACTTGGCTTTGTCAATGGTGCCGGCATGCACCAGCCGGCCGGGGTCCTCTTCCATATGCGCCCGGTTGATGCGAATATTTCGTTCCGCGCCATTGTCGCCCAGGATCATGATGTGGCCCTGAACGGCCAGGGGATAGTCGTACTGGCTGATCTGAAAGCCCTTGGGAAGATCGGGGTAGTAGTAGTTCTTCCTATAGAAGAGCGTCTCCTCTTCAATTTTGCAGTTCAAGGCCAGGCCCACCTTGATGCCATACTCCACGGCTTTCTTGTTGATCACGGGCAGAGAGCCGGGCAGCCCCAGGCAGACGGGGCAGGTATGGCTGTTGGGCAGAGAATCGTGGTAGGCCGTGGAGCAGCTGCAGAACATCTTGGACTGCAGGCGGTTGAGCTGCACGTGTATCTCAAGACCAATGATGACGTCATCCATTTCTAGATCACCTCCGGCTTGGCTTCATGGAAAGACGTGGCCGACTCGAAGGCCTGGGCGGCGCGCAGCACTGCCGCCTCACAAAAGTGCGGGCCTATGAGCTGCAGGCCCACGGGCAGATGTCCGGCAAAGCCGCAGGGTACCGAGATGGCGGGCACGCCCGCCAGATTGATGGGCACAGTGAAGACATCTGCCATGTAGAGGGAGAGCGGATCGTTGATGCGCTCACCAATCTTGAAGGCGGGAATGGGCATGGTTGGCGAAGCGAGAAGATCCACATCTTTGAAGGCGCAGAGGAAGTCCTCTTTGATGAGCGTTCTCACCTGGAGAGCTTTGAGGTAGTAGCGGCCGTAATAGCCAGCAGAGAGGGCATAGGTTCCCAGCATTATGCGCCTCTTCACCTCGGGCCCAAAGCCTTTTGCGCGAATTTCCGAAAAAGTAGTATGCCAGTCCTTGTCTTCTCCCTGGCGTAGCCCGTAGCGCAGGCCATCGAAGCGGGCCAGGTTGGATGAGGCCTCGCTCATGGCGATGACGTAGTAGGCGGCCAGAGCATAGCGGGTATGGGGCAGGCTGATCTCCTGCCAGGATGCACCCAACGACTCAAGGGTGGCAATGGCCTCCCAAACCGCCTTTTCCACATATTTGTCCACTCCTTCGCCGAAGTACTCCTTGGGAATGCCTATCTTCAGGCCGGCAACGCCATCCTCTAGGCCGGGCAAATAACTATGGCGTGCCCCTTCTGCCGAGGTGGAATCCCTTTCATCGTGCCCAGATATGGCCTCCATGAGAAGAGCGGTATCCTCGACGGTGTGGGTGAGCGGGCCGATCTGCTCCAGGGAGTTGGCATAGGCCACCAGGCCATAGCGAGAGACCAGTCCGTAGGTGGGCTTGAGTCCCACAATGCCGCAAAAGGATGCCGGACAGCGAACTGAGCCGCCCGTATCCGAGCCTAAAGAACAGGGCGCTTCACCTCCGGCCACCACAGCCGCGCTGCCGCCGCTGGAGCCGCCCGGAACGCATGCCTGATCCCAGGGATTTTTGGTCGGCCCAAAGCAGCTCGTCTCAGTGGAGGTGCCCATGGCAAACTCGTCCATGTTGGTCTTTCCCATGATGATGGCCCCCTCTGCCTTGAGGCGCTCGATAACGTGGGCATCATAGGGCGGGATATAGCCGCGCAGTATTCTTGAGCTGCAGTTGGTCTCAATTCCCTTGGTGGAGATGCTCCCTTTGATGGCGATAGGCACTCCCGCCAAAAGGCCCTGTCCGGGATTTTTGTCGAACAGTCTGGCCTCTTTTAATGCGCTCTCTTTGGCCAAAGTGGTGAAGGCATTGAGCGAACTCTTCTCGATTCTCTCAAAGAGCCGGCAAAGATATTCCTCGCATGATTCGGCTTTTAGCCTGGCTTTTAATTCAGAGAGCATGATCACACAATCCTGGGGCTCTTAAAATAGCCATTTTCTGTGCGCGGCGCATTCTTGAGCGCCTGGTCCTGGGCAAGGGATTCACAGGCAGCATCCTCTCGAAAGATATTGGCCAGGTCTACCACACGGTAGGTGGGCTTTACACCCTTTGTGTCCACCTCATCCAGCTGTTGGAAGTATTCCAGAATGGTGTTGAAATGCTCCACTAACTCATCCTTCTCCTCATCCTCGATCTTGATGCTGGCAAGCCAGCTGATGTGCTCCACATCTTCCCTGGTGATCATGTCATCCCACGCATTAAACCATCTGCAAAGCGGAAAGATCACCTTATCAGATATAAAGGCTCTTTTCGGCCTAACCTATCGTCCCATCTGATCGAGCGCCGGGTTTTTTAGCCGGTGGGTGTCTTTGGTATTGTGTTTCCCAAGCATGCCGGTCAATCAGCTAAATTGAAATGGTGCCCTGCAAAGCCAAAAGCCTTAATAATTCTAGCGAAAGAATACGCGAAATGATTCGGGAAACTAATTCGAGAAATATATCATGAAAAAGAATGATGTCATTGTGATTGGTTCAGGAATCAGTGGCTTATTGTCCGCCCTAGCGCTTTCTAGGGAGGGCAAAAAGGTAGTGATTTTAGAGAAAGAGAGTTACATTGGCGGAGTTTGCCGCTCTTATGATGTAAACGGCTATCGTGTCGATACTGGACCCCACATCATAACAAGGCTGGAGAACGGCCCGCTCAAGGAATTGATGGACAGATATTTCAAAATAGTTCCAGAGTTTATCCCATCTGGAAAATACTATGTGAAAATAGGCAGCGAGATAAAGCCGTTCCCCTGGAGCATCAATGCCTGGCTGACGTTTGGATTGCTTCCCATGACGGACAGATTGCTCTTGATGAGGGCGTTGTTCAATATACTGTATCTGAAAAATTCCGGCAAGGATTTTTCCAATATCACTCTCTCTCAGATTCTTCCCAATAAGGTCTCCATAACGACGCGAAGATTTCTGGACTGGCTATGTTACTTCATGGTCGGAACATCCATAGAAAATGCTCCTATTTCTCGATTCGTAGACAATAAAACCCATCATCCCAGAACGGTTCCCTATGTAGGGAAATTATATGACCTGTTCATAAAGGAAGGCGCCACAGACCAGGGATACCCCAAAGGCGGTCTTCAATCCATTGTAAGCTCTATTGTGGAATCATTTCCCAAAGATCGCGTGGAGATCAAAACCAATGTTGCCGTGAAAAGGATAGAATGCGGCGAGCGAGTGGAAGGGGTTGTAACAACAGACGACAGCTACGATTGCGATACCGTTGTTTATTCCGGATTTTCATCCGACCTGCCCCATCTGATCGATAACCTGCCCTTTGCATACACCAAGAATTTAACGTCCATTAAAAGAGTCAATTCTCTCACCATATGGCTGGGCCTGACCAAAAAAATCTTTAACAATTATGGCTCGGAGATGTGGGTTGACTCCGACCCATATGCCTGGGTAATTCCGACCTCAAATTACGATTCCAGCCTGGCACCCCAAGGAAATCAGCTGGTAGGTTTCGCATTTACCCTGCCCGGCGAATATGATGCATCGACAATAAAGAAAAAGGCATTTCAAACAATAGTCGATAACGTACAGGATATAGAAACGCATATCGATATGATCCATTATCAGGAATTGATACCTGAAAAAGCATCCTGGGGCATAAATTGCGGCTTTGGGGATGTGCGTACTCCAATAAAAAATCTATACTGCGTAGGAACGGATACCACGAAGAGAAGTGCCGGAGTCAATCGGTCGGCATACTCCGTTTTGGAGTTCCTGGATATTATAAAATCGGATGGAAATTTGTAATCTGCTCACAAAATCTCTTGCTTGCTACGCGGGTGCGCCGCCTCGTTTCACCGCTTAATGATTCAGCCGTCCGGCGATTCGAACTATTTTAGCGTTTTTGGGCCAAAAAGGAACAATTTACGGAGGATTTGCTGGCAGGTTTTCCTCGGAAAATTGGGCGTTCGTTCGGCTCAGTTCTTATATATCGTTCCGTGCACAGTTAAACCTGGCTGGTTTGCAGCAAAGGACCTGATGATAATAGGGGATCGAAACATGAAAGCAATCAGAGAATACTTAAAACATAAGCCATGTTTACGGGGTCAGATCCTTGATCGCGGAGAACTAAAGCGTGTAGCTCAAGCTTGTGGACTGAGCCCCCAGCAAGCCAGATTGGAGCTAAAGGGGCTGGGATTCATCTTGACCCAGAACAATCATGGTCTGACGATCTGGAAAAGACTGGAAGAAGATCCCATAGGCAAAAGGGAAGCATAAGGTTGAATGGGATGACATTAGATTTAAATTGGGCCTGAATGCTGGAGATAAGCTTGCTATAGATAAGCAGGGTGACGGCACAATAATAATTAAGAAACCGGCAATAAGATTGTGACTTTGAAGGTGGACATCATTTCAAAAGTTATCGAGCTAAAAGACATCCAAAAAACTTATCGCATTGGTGAGAGCGAGTATGCAGTTCTCAAGGGCATTGACCTGCAAATAGAAGAGGGCGAGTTCATTGCACTCATGGGACCATCCGGCAGCGGCAAATCCACCCTCCTCAACATCGTGGGCTGCCTGGACCGGCCCACGAGCGGCCGTTTCCTGCTCTTAGGCCAGGACATCAGCCTTACCTCGGATGATGAGCTGGCTCGCTTAAGAAGAGAAGAGCTGGGATTCATCTTCCAGACCTTCAACCTCATCGGTCGCATCAGTGTGCAAAAGAACGTGGAGCTCCCCATGATGCTTCGTGGAGTCGTACGCCAGAAGCGAAGGGAGCGTGCTTTAAAGCTGCTCTCGGACATAGGCATTGATCACCGCTCTGATTTCAGCCCCCAGAACATATCCGGAGGAGAGCGGCAAAGAGTGGCCATTGCCAGAGCTTTAGCCAATGATCCCACGATAATAATCGCCGATGAGCCCACAGGAAACCTGGACCTCAAAAACAGCAATGAGGTCATGAAAATTCTAAGCAAATTGAACCAAGAGGGCAGAACCATTATCATGGTCACCCACAACCCAGAAATCACCGAGAACTGCAGTCGCGTCATAAGGCTTCGAGACGGACGCATTCTGGAGAGCGCATCATGAACATGTTACGATTAATTCAAATTTTATTACTGCTCCTGCTGGCATCAGGCTTTGCAGCAGCTTACGAGTATCGCATGCCTGTGAACATACAGTCAACTATGACTCCCGCCGTGCTCCTGCCCGGAGACGAGGCTGTGCTGGCCATCGAGCTGGCCAACGGCGCTGCCTCCTACGGAGTAGGAAAAGATGCAGGTGCGGGCAGCTCTGCCCAGGCCGCACTTCTCTCCACACCCCTTAACAGAACATCTTTAAAAAGCTCACAGGAGCTCGAGGTGCTCACTGAAGATCGCCGGGATCTGGGCATGATCGGCCCCAACGACAAGATCACGGTCTACTACAAGATTCGAGCGGCGGACAACATCTCCAGCGGAACGTATCTCCTGGACTTCCAGGTGGTGGGCGGATATGACATGACCACTATCAACCGCGAGATTCTCGTCAAAGTGGATGATACGCCCGTGGGCCTGGCCCGCGCTGAGGCTGCCGCATCAATCTTCAACCTCAATGTAGCCAATCCCCGAGAGAACACCCTCAATGCGGTCACTATTGTGCCCTCTGCCAAGGGAATTGTCTTTTCGCCTGATGAGTATTATATCGGCACCATGGACCCGGATGAGGTCTTCACCATCAGCTTTGGCATACAGTCGACAGATGCGGCAAAAATCCTTCAAAATCCGGTCAACCTGAGCTTTGCGGCCAAATTCAAGAACGGAGACAACTGGCACCTGTCCCAAGCCTACGTTACCACTTATACCCCGCCTAAGGATAACAACACGCAGAGCAGTTACCTACTGCCCGTGGGCGCAGCCGCTCTGATTGTGCTCATCGCGGGCGGATATCTGTACCGCAGGCGAAAGTTCGCCAGCAAGAGCAACAACAATTCCTCGAATGGAAATCGAGCATCTTAAAGTTTAGGTGGCTGATGAATCTTCCTGACATACTGGAGTTTATTGCCGTCGGCTTTCGGGCCGACCGCTTCAAGACGCTCATGTCTTCTCTAGGCATAATCATCGGCGTTATGGCTATAGTGGTCATGCTATCCGTGGGCGAGGGGCTTTACTCCGGGGTGTCCTCTCAGTTCTCCACCCTCAATCTGGATATGATTCGTGTCATGCCGGGAAGCGCCCATTTCGGCGGTCCCGGTGCTGACCAGAATAGGAATCCGGCCGAGCCTGCCAAGTTCACCGAGAAGGACACCAAGGTTCTGGAGAATGTGGTGGGTGTGAAGAATGTTGCCCCAGAGACCTCGGCCAATGTGGTGGTCTCCTTCCGGAGTACCAATGCTTCGGCCAGCCTCACCGGCGTGGACCCGGATAAAGAGGAGACGCTCAAAGGCGACGTAGCCGAAGGCCGGTTCCTTACGGGCTCCGATTATAAGTCAATCGTCATCGGAAACGGCGTCTCGCAGGATCTCTTCCGCATGAAGGTCACGCCGGGAAACAAGATCCGGCTTTACCTTAAAGACCGCTACATGGACTTCAAAGTGGTAGGTGTGCAAAAGGAGGCGGAGCAGACATCCTTTAGCGGTCCGGGCGGGAGTAGCAACAATCAGATGTACATCACGCATAAAGCCATGAAGGAGCTGATAGGTGAGGACAATTACTACTACGGCTCTTTTCAGGTAACCGTTTTCGATCCGGAGCAGGTGGAAAGCATCATTGTGAAGATAAAAAACGACCTGAAAAGATATCACAAAGACGAGGCCTATGATGCCACCACGGCTCGCGATATGCTCGCCTCGCTCATGAGCGTCCTGTCCATGATCAAGTATGCGTTGGCGGGCATCGGTGCCATTTCGCTCCTGGTGGGGGGAATCGGCATCGCCAATGTCATGATGCTCACGGTGAAAGAGAGGATTCGGGAGATCGGCGTCATGAAGGCATTGGGCGCGACCACCAGGGACATTCGCATGCAGTATATTCTGGAGGCGGGAGTGCTGGGGATGGTCTCCAGCATCATCGGCATTGTTATGGGGGTGACGGTCTCCTATCTCATAGGATCGCTGGCTTCTCTCCCGTCGGCCATAACCGCCCAGTCCCTCTTGCTGGGGCTGCTCTTCGGGGTGGTTACCACGACGATCGCCGGGGTCTATCCGGCCAACCGGGCCGCAAAGCTTGATCCCATCGAGGCGCTGCGGGCGGAATAAGGCGCTCGCCCGGCGTCTGGCGGAATGAACAAAATATTTATTGGATCATCTTTTTGATATCCTCATCCGGTGTGCTGATCAGCTTGATGTCGTATTTGTCCACCAGGATTTTGAGCATATCCGCATTGATCCAGCCGGGCACAATGGGCCCCAGGTAAATGCCCTTGATTCCCAAGGCGAGCAGGGACCAGAGAATGGCCACAGCCTTCTGCTCCATCCAGCTTACCACCAATGTGAGGGGCAGATCGTTCACGCCTACGCCAAAGAGGCCTGCCAGCGCCTGGGCCACTTCCAGGGCCACGATGGCATCGTTGCACTGGCCGAGATCGATGAGCCGGGGAATGCCCTCGATGTTCCCGAGGTCCAGGTCATTGAAGCGGAACTTGCCGCAGGCCAGGGTGAGCACCACGGTATCTTTGGGCAGCTTCTGCACGAACTCGCGGTAGTAGTCCGACTTTTTGAGGGGCGCGTCGCAGCCGCCTACCAGGAAGAATCTCTTGATCTTGCCCTGCTCCACGAGTTGCTTGATCTTGGCAGCATGGCCCAGCAAGACCGTGGTGGAAAAGCCGGTGGTGAGCACGTACTCGCCCGGCGCATCGGGTAGCTTTGGCAGTGAGCGGGCCATGGCGATGACCTCGGAGTAGTCGTAGCCGTCGATGTGCTTTACCCCGGGCAGGTGAACCGGCCCGCATGTGAACATGCGATCTATGTACTCCTCCCTGGGGATCAGGAAGCAGTTAGAGGTGCCAAGCAATGCCATGGGATACAAAGCGAAGAGCTTTCGCTGGTCGAACCATGCCTTGCCGAGGTTTCCGGCCAGGTTCCGGTACTTTCGCAGACCAGGATAGCCGTGGGCGGGCAGCATCTCGGAGTGGGTGTAGACGAAAACGTCTGTGCCCTCCACCTGGCTTAGGAGCTTGTCCAGAGCATGCAGGTCGTGGCCGGTGACCAGAATGCCGTGGCCTTTGACGGTGCCGGTCTTCACTTGCGTGGGAGTGGGCTCGCCGAAGGTCTCGATGTGCGCCTTCTTGAGCAGTTGCATGGTCTTGATGTTCATCTCCCCCGCCTTGACTGCCAGGTTCAGAAATTCCTGGGGATCGAAGTTGACATTAGTAAGAGTCGAGAAGAAGCCCCGCTCGATGAAGGCGTCTACCTCCGGGTCGGTGTAGCCCAATTCTCGTGCGTGGTAAAGGTAGGCGCTGATGCCTTTGATGGCGAAGAGCAGGTTGTCCTGCAAACGGGCCACGATCGCTTCCTTTCCACATACTCCTTTGATGGTGCAGCCTGTGCCTCCGGCCGTTTGGGAGCACTGGTAGCAGAACATATCCGGTTTCTCAATGGCAGCCATTTTCTTTATCCTCCATTTTAATTGATCTGCATTTTTCTCTAAATGTTAAGGGCAGAGCTCGCTTATAAATTCTTATACTACTATGGTATACTTAGGATACCAAGGTATTTAGCCTAGAGCGTTTCTGCAAAGATACCATGCAGGAAGGATGCACTGTAAACCTGACCGTCAAGTACATCGCCAGAAAATGGACGCTGCTCATTCTCCTGGAGCTTTACAAGGGCAAAGGGCACACCCGGCGCTTTTCCGAGCTGAAAAGCTGCCTTTTCGGCATCACCCAGAAGGTGCTCTCGGCGCGCCTGCGGGAGCTGGAGAAGGAAGGCCTCGTCAAGAACAGGGTGGACAGCACATCTTTTCCCGTGAAGAGCGAGTACACGCTCACAAAGAGCGGTCTTGAGATCATCGACATCGTCAAGGAAATGAAGCGCTGGGCGTTGAGATGGAAGATCACCAACATCAAGTGCGGCTGCCAGGACTGCAACCAGTGCGTGCTGTGAGGATTCTGAAATAGCCTATCTTTTCTCACCCAAAGGCGGCAAGATGCCCAGTTGCTGCATCAGTCCCAGCAGATTAGCCTCGCCCCAAAGCTCTGCGATCTTGCCGTTCTCGATGCGAAATATCTCAATGCCCGTCATGATTATGCTCTTGCCGGTGGCCGGCAGGCCCATAAAAGCCCCCCTGTGAATGCCTCGGGCTGTGAAGCGGGCAGCAACCATTTCTCCATCTGCCACCATATCCTCCACAGTAACATCGAGATGCTCAAAAGCGGCCCGGCAGGCAAGAATTACCTCGTTCATTCCCTGAACACCCGGTGAGCAGGGAAGTGGCACGTGCAGGGTGAAATCATTGGCCAGCAGTTCGCCCGCAGCCTTCAGGTCACCCTGGGAAGGCCCCAGGGCAAAGAAGCGGCGGACGAGGGCTTTGTTTTCATCTATCGACATGGCAATCATTCCTCTCACAGCATCTTGGTGGCTTCTTTGGGCCGGGGCGTCTTTATCACTAATATGCGCAGTGCCTCATGGTTCTCATTTATCCAGCGGTGAGCAATTTTGGCCGGGCTTTCGATCAGCGTATCCGCCCCCACCTCGGCTCGCTCCTCGCCTATCTCCACCACGCCCCGGCCTTCCAGGACGTAGAAGACCACATCCACGGGAGTGATATGCTTTTTCAGGGCCTCGCCCGGCTGCAAGGTGATGTGCGCCACCTGGGCGTTCTCTGTATCGCTGATGCTTCTGGCATCCACTCCATGCACATTGGGCTTGCTACGTACGTCTTTAACCGGGACAATTTTCATCTCAATCTCACTCCATCAAAATGTTAGTTCTCTTGGGAGCAGAATGGATGCCAATGTATAAAGAGGCGAGCGTTTCCGCGAGTATACTACGCAATTTTCCAATCGATCCTTTCGGGTGGGGAG
The DNA here is from genome assembly GCA_963803855.1 of Methanotrichaceae archaeon. GTDB lineage: Archaea > Halobacteriota > Methanosarcinia > Methanotrichales > Methanotrichaceae > Methanothrix. The sequence continues at coordinate 629,600 of CAWDNX010000006.1, read as the reverse complement.
GAAGTCACCTTTTGGATATACTCATCTCCTGCAGGATAACTTGGTTGATCTTGTGAACGTCGAAACGCTCTTTTGCAATGCTCCGGCTGGCCCGGCCCATTCTCTCGATCAGCTCGGGCTGCAGTATGAACCGCTCCATCGCGACTGCCAGCGCATCGGCATTACGCACCGGGACCAGGAATCCGTTCTTGCCATCGATCACAGTCTCGCGGCAGCCGGGTGCGTCTGTGGTAATGACAGGACGTGCCATTGCCATCGCCTCCTGTGTGATGCGGGGCACTCCCTCCCGGTAGTAGGAAGGAAATACGAAGACGCTTGTCTGCGCAAGCCATGGGCGCACGTCTGGGACGTGTCCCAGCCATTCGATGATTTTCTCCGCAGTCCACTGCTCAATCTCGCGCAAAGAGAGCGCACCCGGATTGGTGTCCAAACTGCCCAACAGAATAAATCGCGTGTCTGGATGCTTCTGCTTGATCAACTTAGCGGCTTTTGCATATTCCGCTATGCCCTTTTCTCGCAAGAGGCGCGCCGCCAGAAGGAACGTCACTGGATTCGTGACAAACGGAGCTGCCGTCCACTCATCGAGATCCACCCCAATGCCGCCCAGGAGGATGGCCTTATTGGTGGAGATGATGTGCCGCTCTGAAAACTCGGCAATATCATCTTTATTCAGGAAGAAAACGCTATCCGCTCGACTGAGTGCCAAAGTCGAGAGCAACACGACCACGGCCCTCAGGATTTTGCGCCTGAACGGCTTTGCGCCCAGAGTTGGCGTAAACACATAGCCTAACCCTTCGATTGTAGCAAACCGGAGCGGCACCTTCGCCAGCCAGGCCGCCAGCGTCCCGTAGATCACAGGCTTGAAGGCGTAGGCCAGGGTTATATCGGGCTTTCGTTTGCGCAAGAGCATGACCAGACGAAGCATATCAGCAAAGTCTCGGAAGGGGTTCATGCCAGTTCTTGAGAGCGAGTAGTCCACAGGAATCGCGCCCAGAGCGCGTACCTCCGCGCGCATGGCCTCATCGTAGTCTGGCGCCAGAGCAGAGACCTCATGGCCTCTGCTAGCCAAATACGCGATTAGCGGGCCGCGAAAGTTTTGGAGCGAGAAGGCCTGGTTGCCGATTATTGAAATGCAAAGACGTGACTCTAACTTTTTAGCCAAAATATCCCTCGTTAACAGATATGAATCAGATCTATAATACTATTATGAATATATAATAATAACATATCCTACGAAAGCCGCCTCTATTCCATACATGAACCGCACCACATCTCTCTCGTACACCTTCCGCTTCACCCTTTTCAGCACAGCCACCGCCATATGGGTCAGGTGATCTATGCCCTGATCCGGCACCTCCAAGCTCCCGTCCTCATTCACTTTTGCAAATGCCTCGAAATTAAATCCGCTGCGAAGCTGGAGGAAAAAGTCCACCGCATACGGCACAAAGAGTATCACGGCAATCTTCTCCATATCCCCTAGGATCGCTACGCATGCCGCCAGGGCTCCTACTGCGTATGTCATTGTATCGCCGGGAAATACCTTTGCAGGATACCTGTTGAAGCAAAGGAACGCCAGCATTGCCCCCACCATGCATAAGGCCAGCATCATTGCATCCAGCTTTCCGCCAACAAAGGCAAAGTAAGATAGTGCTGATAATATTATTACACCCATCCCGGCTTCCAGGCCATTGTACCCTGCCACCATGTTAAAGGCATTCGAGGCTACGATTATTCCGACGGGTACTATCAGCAGAGGATAGATGACGCCCCAATCGATGGTGCCTAAGATCGGCAGATTCATGGTCGAATGGCCTGCGTTGATCACCATCAAGGGCAGGGCGGCAAAAAAGGTGAGGACGAACTTTTGCCATTGCTCCAGCCCGATCTTCCATCCCGATATGTCGTCAATTATGCCGATAATGCAGGTCATGAGCACCGTGCAGAGCACTGACAGAATAGACACATGTTTAGATGAGCCGAAATAAAAAGTCATAATGCCGGTATAGGCCAGTATCCCCAGCACAAAGCCGAAGACGACACAGATCCCACCCATCTCGGGGACCTTAGGTTTTCCCGGCTTGTTCATGTCCAGACCCACCAGGCCGATTTCAGGAGCTTTGCGAATCCACTTCTTGACAATTATCCAGGTCGTCAGGAAGCTAACCAGCAGGCACAAAGAAATTACAAGCTCCATGTTATCATGGCATCGATTGGTGCCACAATATATATAGATTGATCCTTTGGTCCAAATGCAGACTAAGGGCGAGTTCATGGATGCGCAAAAGAACATAGCCTCCCGCATAACCAAAATCCGATACGCTTATCAATATCTGGGCTCACATAGATCTTTGTGACCATGAGCGTCTATCAAAGGAGCTGATGCATGCTGCATAGTCTAAGATCTCGAACAATCGATAACTTTGCATCTATCATGGCTGCCAGGCCGAATTTACTGTTACTTCTCGCGTTCCTATTCATTGTATTCATTAAGTCATTCGTATCCCTGAAGTTTCAGTCGCCGTTTATCTTTCAGGACGAGACGCTTTATGCTAAGATGGCAGAAAATGTATTGAGTTCAGACTACATTGGCTTTCCAATATTATATCCTTTTTCGTTATCTTTCGCTTACCTTTTTTCAACTGATAAATTCGTGATTTATCATATTATGTTGGTAATTACTACTATTATAAATTCTTCTATACTATTTCCTTCTTACTTTATTCTAAGACAGTACGCTACCAAGGATTATTCCCTCGCAAGTTCCATTGCCATTGCAGTCTTACCATGCCTGGTTCTCTACAACTTCACTCTGATGTGCGAAAATCTGTTCATGCCTTTATTCATCTTTAGCATCTGGTTTATGCATGAAGCTTACCGGACTAAAACCAGATTCTGTATTGCCGCAGCCATATTATCTGTTATCTTGCTTTTTTTCACCAAGCATAGCGGCTTCGCCATGCTATTTGGTTTAGCGGCATCAGTTATCTACTACATTTTCTCTGATATGAAATATTATATGTTGTATTTGACGTCAAAAAAAATAATTTTATATAAATATAAATTATTCTCCGCATTCATCCTTGCCATTGCATCTTTACTGATCTACAAAACCGTTAGTGATAATCCAACATTTGGGAGTTATATCAGGAATGAGCTTTATGAGCTTGGGGCTTATTCAAATGATCTTGTCATTATATTTATTAATATTAACTCTTTGAATGATTTTCTCTTCCTTCTCCTACATGAACTGGAGTACCTAATGATCTCCTCTTATTTTGTTGTATTTCTCATTGCGACAATATTTCTAATTTTTGTATTGAATATCGCGAGAGGTTTTTCCCTGAATGTCATAGATTATGAGAATTTGACTGAGCTAAGAAGAAACAAAGCTCTGAAATCATCAATTATTTATTTTTTATTCTCCGGCATAGCTTTGGTCATTGCCGTGGTCGTCTTCATGTACAAGATGATGCAAAATCTTCCGGATGGCTATTCGCTTCTTTATTTATGCAACAGAGACGATTTTCAGCTCATGGGGCGATACATCGATCCACTGGTTCCCGCAATATTTTTGTTTGGTCTCATCGGTTTGAATCGGATAAGTGGGCAAAAAATAGAGAACAGACAGAAGACGTTTTTCGCACTCATAATGATATATTTAGCCACGTGCTTCCTATTTTTCTTAACCTTTCCATTTGCTACAAATAAAGAAGTGAGGGCGTCGGTTTAGCCCTTGATTTTAGTCCTTTGGAGCTTAATTTTGAGTATTATTGAGAAAAGTATGAATCATTTTCTAAAATAGGCACCAATCCTCTAATATTATTCTCAATATTATCACAATTTCCTTGATTTTTAGCACGCTTTTAGACAGCATCCGCTACAGATAACATTTGCAAGCCTCTTAACATTAACCGTAATACTGGTAATGATTGACTGGATATTCACCTTCGGTAGCCCCCAATACTTCGCCCTTGCGAGACCATGTGACCGTTTCATCTCGGCATGCTTCGGCTCGATGTGCGATCTCTCTTTCATATCGTCCTTAAAATTCTGAGTTTTATTGTATTCTTTAGCCTCCACAATTAGTTCATGATGTTTTCCTATTGTAACAGTCCTTCTCTCCTGTTTTGTGCATTTGTTTTTCAAAACGCATTGTCCACAGATCTCTTTTTTGAAATAGAATGTCTTTGTCCCTTCTTTTTCGTTAAAATTCGAAATCATCGTCCTGTTGCCGGCAGGGCAGCTTATCCCCGTTTCGTCCAGATTGAATTTCTGCTGAGAAAAAAGCCCTGCTGGATTGAAATCTTCCTTTAAGGGAGCCACAAGCGTTATCTTTCTCTGGAGCATCTGAAATCTGTTTTCAGCACTCCCATAATGAGTATCTCCTGCGACTTTTTCCGGTTTAGAACCGTTTGCGGTCATCTCATCAACAAGTGGCAGAAGGATATCGCCGTCATAAGTATTCCCTGGTGTGGTTTCAATATTTGTCACAAATCCGTCTTCGGACTTCATTACATTTGCTTTATATCCTGTAAATGTTTTTTTATCTGATTTTGCCCCATGGCGTGCATCTTTATCCACAAGGCTCACCAATTTATCCTTTACGTGGTCTTTTTTCTTCTGGACCTCACCATCTTTCTCTTCTGTGTTCTCATTCAGTATCCGATTCAGCAGCTCAATTTTTTGTTTGACGGATGGCGATTCCAGTTCATCGGCTTTGCCTTTAATTGCTCTTGCCTCTTCAACTACCTCAACAAGCTTCTTTTTCTTTTCTTCAGGCTTCAGCGTATGCACTTTTTCTTTTTTATCAGCGATCTTTTTCCCACCCATCTCTTCGTAAAGCCTGGGATCGGCGTTTTCTATTTCTTCCATTAGCGCTTTTATTCCCTGTCGAATTAAGCCAATGGTTCCTGGTATTGCAATGTTCGCAATTACATGGGTGGCATCCACATATTGATTCCCTTTGGCAAAACCCGCATCTTCTATCTGTTTCAGTATCATGAAGAACAGTTTTTTCCATCTCTCTTCACCGAGCCGGTCCCTGAAATCGCCCAGAGCACTGTGATCGTATGAGGAGTCTTCCACGGGAATTCTTAGGAACCATTTTATGACAATATGATATCTGGCAGCTTGTTCCATCTCTCTATCTGAATAGTTCATCAGGTACTGGACTATCGCTGAACGGAACATTGTCTCAGGGAGATTTTTTACTGGTCTGCCCTGATTTTCTGAGTATAGATCCCTGCAGGCTTTATTCACGAAGGAGAAGTCAACGCATTTGTTTATCTTGCATAGGATATGGTCCTTAGGTATCAGTTTACGGTAGATATCCGGTCCGAACACGAAGCTTGATTGGCGTAGTATCCTGCGCGGAAACATATTAACACTTCCAATTTAGAATTTTTAAGTAATATAAGAATCCAAAGGATATAAATGCTTCGCTGCATAACGTATATTTCTAATGCAGAACTAATTATTAACAAACATTAAGTTAAATTGGTAAGAGTTATATACTTTCCCGACGCCCTCGAAGTATTTCCAATATTCTATTTGACATATCTGGAATCGCTGATGTCCACCTGGGCGATAGTTCCAGTTATCATGCCACTTTTCTTAGTAGGATTATATTTATCACTCTATGATCGAAAATACCGCACAATCCTTTTATTAATTATTATATTATCATCAATAATTATATCGGCACATACGATTCCCCTAGAGCTAACTGCCTCTAAGGGATTCCAAGACCAGAATCAGATCGGATCGTACCTGGAACAGTTCTCAAATGATGGCTCACTGATACTCATGGATCTGGAAGACGACATGAGAGACCGGATTATGTTGCCGTTCACTAAATTCTGGGCCACAGGAAAGGTAGTTACCCATTACACCGCGAAAGATCCCTCCGGTGTATATTCAGATTATGCCAGGAATGTCAGCTACATAATATCTTCGAAGATACTGCCCTATCAGTCACTAGCATTCTCTACGAAGGGATATCTGTTATACAAACCGACGATAATCAAGGAAAACGCATCCTTCTACGGCTTTGATAAGACGGAAGGCTGGCATCAGATGGAACTGTGGAATGGCTTGCCTGCGAACTGGATGAAGAGCAATGCAACTCTAACCATATATTCGGATCGGGACATGCAGGCTATTCTAAGCTTAAGCGTGCAGAGCTTCTATACAAAGAGAACCCTTCAAGTATTCTACCAGGATACTCTCATGGCTAAGGCAATCGTGCCCACCAGCTTCATCGCTGTGCAAATACCCATTGATCTCAAGCGTGGAACAAACCAGGTACGCTTCAATGTGCCAGAAGGCTGCAACAGGCCTCTCGACATTCCGGAGCTTAACAACATCGACGGCCGGTGTCTCAGCGTGGCCATCCAGAATCTAGCGATACGTGAAAGGAAAGATAATAAGAGTTTACAGGAAAGCAATGTCGGTTCAAGCACAGAGCAATCATCCACTGAGTTTATCTCCGGCTGGCATGGTCCAGAGAACTGGAACGGAATCATTGCCCGTTGGATGGATGCCGATGCAAAAATCATCGTATATTCAGACGAGAACCGCAGCGCTAATTTAAGCTTCCAGGCCCTAAGTTTTGCTAGGCCCAGATCTCTAGAGCTCTCCCTGGAAGCAACTCCCGAAGTCAGGCTCAACGTTACCACAAAGTTTGCAAATCATACTCAACCGATCCGCCTGACCAGGGGCCAAAATCTAATAGGATTCCGCTCGCCAGAAGGCTGCGAGAAGCCATGTGATATGCCAGAGCTTAACAGCAGCGATTGCAGATGTCTCAGTGTGGCCGTCCAGAACCTAAATATAACTGAAAGTCATGAACGCATGGGCTTAAGCAAGATTTATTAGTACCCTGCTAAAATGAAACCTTCTATGAAGGAGGGATGCGTCAATTCTATTTCAGGCCATCTTGGCCGAGAGGCTGAGCTATGCCTCAGTTGCGCCCAATCCTTCATAAATGGAGGACCTTACAAAAGGGAGTTTTTGCATCCAGAGGATATTGATTGGAATCATTTGATCGAGATCTCTAAGAGACATGGAGTTTTGCCGCTTTTGTATTTAGCCTTTCACAATAATGGCTCTGAAGCGATCCCGCATGACGTACTCCAAAGTCTCGCAGACAGCTTTCATAAGACTGCGAGGTACAACTTTTCTATGACCAGAGAGCTTCTGCGCATCCTGGATCTTTTCAAAGCCCACGGCATCTCTTCCCTTCCCTTCAAAGGACCGATAATTGCATCTTGCATCTGGGGCGATCTCTCTCTGAGGCAATTTAGCGATCTGGATATCCTCGTATCCCTGAATGATGTTACCAGGGCGCAAGAGCTGCTACGCGGCGAAGGATATCGGTCCGATCATCAACTAAACGAGAGGCAGCAAGCTGCCTTTTTGGAGTCAGAGCATCATCTTCAGTTTTATAATCTCCAGAGAGGCTGCAATGTGGAGATTCACTGGCGCTTATCTCGGAGCATAATGCCTTCGCAGGTGGATTTGGACGGGCTTTGGAGGAGGGCCGTAAAAGTCACGCTTTTTGGCAGAAACGTGCTTACCATGTCGAAGGAAGATCTGCTCCTGGTCCTTTGCGAGCACGGTGCCAGACACACCTGGGACCGCTTATCCTGGATATGCGACGTGGCCCTGCTAATGAAATCCACGGATATGAACTGGCCCTGCATGTTGAAATGGTCGCAGGATGCAGGAAGCGAGCGGACGCTTCTTCTTGGACTATTGCTTGCAAGAGAGGTTCTGGGTGTTCCCATTCCCGATGGCCTTTCGGCGAGAATCAGGGACGATCCAAAGTTGCCAGATCTAGCCGCACAGGTTATAAAAGGTCTATTCGCGGAAAGGAATTCACAGGAGACCTCTGCGGTCGGCGTCCAAACCAAGATAGACCCGAAACTCTTCTACCTGCGGGCAACAGATCAGTTTGCAAGGAAGGGAGAATGCTATTTAAGGATGGCATTCCATCCCAATGGCGATGATTTCGACGTCATCTCTTTTCCTAACAAATTTTTCTGCCTATACTATCTTGTGCGTCCCATACGCTTGCTAATGGTTTATAGATCGAACATAATAAAATGGCTGCTACGAACAGGTACATATTATATTAACAAGATATTATAGTAATTACCGCAAAAACTATTACCTGTTTGCAGGATCTTTCACTTAATTCTTACCTTCCAGAGTCTCATCGCCTATAATGCTTAGCCTGAATTTCAAATAGTTGCGCATACTCATTACCTTGATCCATAAGTTGCCGATGAGTTCCCTGCTCTGTCACGTGGCCTTCTTTGATATAGTATATGCGATCAGCCATTGTCACCGAGGAGAGTCTATGACTAATTATGACTGCCATCTTGCCAGCAGCTAACTGCTTAAATCGGTTGAACACTTCTTCCTCAGCCTTAGCATCCAATGAACTTGTCGGCTCATCAAGGATGATCACTTGGGAGTCACGAAAGAACGCCCTAGCTAAGGCAACCTTTTGCCACTCTCCTATACTCAGTTCAGCCCCGTCCTTCTCGAACACTCTTCCCAGAAATGTATCATAACCCTTAGCCAGACGGTTAATAACCACATCTATGCCTGAGCATTCAGCCGCTCGGACTATCTGGTTCATATCATTAGGCATATTCACATTTCCCAGCCAGATGTTTTCTCGGGCCTTTAAATGATAGTTGGTGTAGTCTTGTAAGACGGCGCTTATCTCCTGCCTCAAATCGCATGTTCTAAAATTTCGAACGTCAATCCCGTCTATTTTGATGGTGCCTTCTTGGGGGTCGTAGAGCCTGCACAGGAGCTTTATGAGTGTTGTCTTCCCCGAGCCATTCTTGCCTACCAGAGCCACGATTTGGCCGGGAAGAATTTCAAGATTAATATCATTTAAAACCACCTTGCTCGTGTTAGGATAGCTGAATCCTACCTGCTCAAAGCAAATTCCGCTCTTTATTGGCCTTGGAACTGGTATGGGATTTAACGGTTCCTTGACCTTCGGCTTCAGGTCAAGAAACTCAAAAAACACAGTCAAGAAGAGATTATTTTCGGATAGTCCCACCAGGCTGCCAAGGAAACTACTGAGGAAGGATTGGCCCTGTTTAACCGCCCCAAAATACATCAGCATGTCGCCTATGGTAATGATACCGTTAAATGCCTGTTGGGCTATGAAAGCAAGTACTACAAAGACAACCGCTAAAGCAATCGCCTGGGATGCGGATTCTTCAACGGATTGTCCGAGTACCAACGTTAGACGTTGCTTTCGGATCTGTTCTCGAAGGTCGCGATATCTGTTTATGAACAGTTGGCCTAGACCTAACAGCCTGATGTCCTTGGCATAATCAGTACTGGTAAGCAATAAATGGAGGTACCATGCTCGTCTCTCTTTGGGGGTTATACTGCTTTGCATGCGGTAATTTTTTCTGGAATATCTATGCTGGATAAAAAATGCTGGCAAGGCAGTAACCGCGAGAATTAAGGCTACTACCCAACTAAAAGACAAGAGCAATCCAGCCATGGTTGCAAGCGAGATGAAGCTTCGGCCTGATTGGAAAAGGCCATTGATGATTAACGTTGGCCTAGAAAGTGCTTGATTTTGCGCCATATGAAATGTTTCATAATACTCGGAGTTCTCGTAATATTCCAGATCCACTTCTACAGACTTAGCATGAAGGAACTCCTGAACATGGTCAGAGATTATCGCAGACTGAACCTCATTGACGACCTTTGATGCATATTGACTGATTACTGTAAGCAAAGCTACACTTCCTGTGAGGGCAATGAGTACCTGGATTCCTCCAAAATCCCCTTTGCCTGATGCAGCACCCGCATTCACAGAGTCCACAATTAGCTTCATCAAGTATAGAGTAACTAATGGCAATGTGCCTGATATTAAGATCAGCAAACCGCTTGCAATGGTCCAGCCGGGAGCAATTTTCCATACCAGCCTCAGGACATATTTCAATTGCAATGCATTATTCCGGTTCACTCTACTTTCATCTCGGTACAGGGTAAAATAGCTTCGCCCTCTTTCGGCCCGAAGAGATTGATCACTGGCTTGGCAAGCACAGACTCATCTACGAAGAGCCGAAATGGGGGTTGGATCCGCCAGCTATTGCCGGACTGACAATAGTGGCCGATAATGTGGCCGCCAAGCATTAGACTAATAACAATATCGCCATTTATATTGAACTGGACTATCCTGGGCCTGCAAAACAGCTTCATTAAACGCGGTAAGCCCGAATGGCGGGCAGATCTATACGAATGAACCAAAGATGAACGGCATCCTCTGTATAATATTCGCTGTCCGCATAGAAAGAGCCGATGGGTCCGACCAATGCACCCACCATATATCCGCCGCCGCTGCCGCCCCCTCCAGGCAGCAATTACAATCCCTACTATATTTTCCAGAGCAACATGTTCTGGGTCATCGTAATTATTATTATCACCTCGCGTTCTAATACCCTCAGAGGCAACGCCGACCACCCGGTGAACAACCAGATTGTCCTTAGAAACAAAGAGAATTACGTCACCCACGCAAATCCGGCTGAGCGGTTCGATCTCAAGCAAATCTGCCTCAAAGAGAGTCGGGTGCATGCTTCTTCCAGTATAAGCGCAATAGCGGATAGAGCCCGAGGATCTATCAAATAGATTCGAGGTGGTGATAATCAGGCGTTGATCTATTTTGGAGTTCATATCGGAAAATTCAAGGCAAGATCCATCTCTCTCCAGAACGGCCCATTGAGGCTGACGTTTAGTATGAAGGACTTAATGCTCTTGGCCATTATGCATGCATTGTTAAATAGCTGCACATTGATGGCCGTTATATCTTCATTGCAGCTCTTGTCATCCAATCGACCTGAGGCTTGTTGAGCCGTATGCAATAGCATGCAGGTAGCCTGTCCTTCTCCAATAGGTTCGACTCTGTCCTCACCTGCCTGGGCCAAAAAGAATATGCTCTTCAATGGCACCGCACAACTTACATCCCACTTGCGCCCGGAATTGTCGTTTTCCCAGAAGAAGCTCCAGGTAGGCCAGGGATGACCCCAGTATCTGCCCTGGGCATCACGTACTACCAGAGTCATATCGTCGGACAAAGAGCGCCATGGTCTGGGCAGCCGAATGCTCGCGGTGGTCTTACCTACTCCAGAAGGCCCTGCTAAAATTACGCCAAATCCATTTTTCTCCGCCAATGCACCATGCAAGAACAATCCATCTCGAGCCAAAACATCCCGGCGGATGGTCTTCATCATCCGAACAAAGGTACTGGATAAGCAGTTATCTATATTTTTAATGGTTCCTAAAGATATTTTGCAGCTTTGGCCCATCAAAGACTCAAGCTGCAATATCGTCCCTAATTCGGAGATCATAGCCGATGCTGATGCATCTTCGCCGACAAACAGCCATTTGTTGCCATCTGCCAAAGCTAGACCTAAACCCTGGTCACGATTGCTTAAATCGCGCCAGGGTTGCTCAGAGTTCCCTCTGGCATGCTGGTCCGCCACTTCAAAGGGCACCGCCGGCAGTACAAGCGCTGGTGGCACTATTACCTGCAGTGCAAGCCACAAGGGCAGAGACACCTTGTGAGCAATTGTTTAGGGCAGCAGTCCCGGCTGTGCAATCATTAGAGGCAGAGGGGCCGGCTGTGCAATCAAGTGGACCAGAGGTTACCCCACTCCCAGTCTCGCAAACTCCCCTTCCTTTGGCCATACTACCCAAATCGAACAGAATTGGTGTTTCATATCTCGGTTTTTGAAATTCTTCAGCCATTTAGATCCCCGTCTCATTTATCAGATTTAATTCAGTTACTTGACCAAATAGATTTCGGTATTTTTGATCAATGCCCTAGTTAGCAAATTCTTGTTTTTGGAAATAGACCCTCACGAGAGGCCATATCACAGAACCAGAATGGTGCCCAGATGTTCTTGGTCCGATAAAAGTTTTGCGCTATGCAAGAACCCCGACAGATGTATTTCATAAAGCATTTGGCGCAAATGCCCTCCAGTTTATCCGGGATGCCTGCCCTGAGAGAGTTTAGAACCTCATTCTCTTTCCATATCTGCTCCAGGCTATCTATGCCAGCCAAGCCGAATACAAGATCCTTAACTTGATACCCTATTCCGCAGAGCGCATACTCTCCACTGGCAATCACACCGATGATATTAAGAATATTACACCTACCGCATCCTCTTCCACAAGCCATGCCGCTTAAAGAACGAAATGCGTAGGGAATATCCAAAAAAACCGGCAACTTGCTCTTAGCCGGCAAAATCTTATCGACATATTCGCCTATCCGTATCAGTTCCCCTATGCGCAGCGTCTCAGCGGTCTCACTCAATTTTTCGCCCCGGCCCGTTGGCATGACGACGTTGAACTTAACAGATGAAGCACCCAAATGCTCCGCCATTCTGACTATTTCCTCAATCTGGCCGGCATTTCGGCGGATCAATGTAGTTATTATCTGCGGCCTTACACCCGCTTGCACAAGGTTTTTTATTGCATATTTTGCCTCTTCAAAGCAGCCCGGAACCCCACGCATCCATTCGTGCGTTGCCTTATCCGATCCATCTATGCTCACGGAGACAAATCTATTGGGCAATCTGGCAATCTCAGCAGCAACTTCTGATGTGCATAACAGACCATTGGTCTCTATGGTCACGCCCAGATTATTTTGCCTGGCTATCTCCAAGAGTTCTGCAAACCTTGGATGCATTAGCGGCTCTCCACCGGTAAGCTTGACATTTTTAAGCCCAAGCGGCAATGCTTCATCTATAACTTTCTGGAAAATATCCACTGGAATTGCCGGCATATTGCCGCTCTCGTCAAACTTGGGCGCGATCCAGCAATGCCTGCAGGCAAGGTTACATCCCTCAGTAAGGTAAAAATAAATCGATCTGAGCGGTGGAGTTGCTTCTATGGATTTGCAGTCAGCTTCACTCATGGTATATTTCCGCCCTCTGCCAGGAATTTTCTCAGACAGGCTTCCGGGCTGGGGCTGTTAGTGTCGCCGGTCAAAGTAAACGCCATACCAGGGCAATTGCCTGTGCAATATGGCATGTAGTCACAGCCTCTGCAAAATTCAAGTTCATTCAAGGGTATTTTTCGGCGCATTCTTAACCGGTTCAATTCCAGATTGTTTAGCCACACATTCTGTAACGAGTCCCTATTGATTCTGCCCAGCACCATATGAGCCAGCATAGAGCAGGGAATGATCATGCCGTCTGCACGAACGCTTATTTCGTTAAAAGAACAACCGCAGGCGGTAAGATGGCCACAATTGGGAAAGGCGAGATCATGATTAAGTCGTGCCGCCTCCATTTTTTGCCAGTATTTGGCCTCATATAGAGGGCCAGCCGAGGCTGCGATCCGGCCCGGGTACTTCTGAGATAGATTGAGCAAACCATGCATCGCGATCTGTCGATCCTCATTTGTCAATAGAACCTTGCCGGCATTTTTGCGACAAGAACCTATATACCCTGCGGAATTTATGCCAAAACCGGAGATGCCTAACTCTTCCAGAAGAAAGCCGGCAACATTTGCAATATCTCGGACATTGTGATGGTGCAATGTGACTCGAACCGCTACAGGTACACCATGTCGCTGAAGTGTCTTTATGCCATTTACTGCCTTCACAAAGGAGCCATTTCCTCTACAGGAATCATGGACCTTCGGAGAAGCCCCGTCTATAGACACCTGCACATAATCGCATCTACGAGTTCCTGCGATGTACTCTGCGATAGGATCATCGATAAGCGTGCCATTGGAGAGTATGTTGAACCTCATTTTGTTCTGAATTATTCCCTCTATCAATTCTTTAAGATCCGGTCGAAGGAAAGGTTCTCCTCCCGCCAAAGAAACATTCATTACCGCCAAGCTTCCAAGCTCGACGAAGAATTGGAGCCATTGATTAGTAGGCAAGTTCGTATAATTAACCGCAGAATTATCAAAGTAATAGCAATAGTGGCATCTTAGGTTGCACTCTGAGCTTATTTCCAAATGAACGGTCCTGGGCGACCTCATTACCTTTGGTATCGTTTCATTCTCCAAAGCAGAAAGGTTGGTCACTATTTTTCACCATTCAAACTGTAACCAATGAACCCTTTCCTGTAAAGTTCATCTATGAAGTCAGATATCTCCATCTCTACCGAAACGGAAATATCTGAGAACTTCTCCTTGATCCCTTTAACAATGTCTTCAATCCCTTTTTGGCCGTCTATCAGCCCCCAAACAGCAACACCTGTCGGATTAATACCCATGGTATTTGCTGAGTCGGGATCGAATAGAATTGCCCAATCGTCGAACTCCACCCTTAACACAGTCAATGGATTTTGTATCGGAGTTTTTTTTGGCTTATTCATATATGTACTTCCTAGCTTCCGTTCAAGTTTATGCAGGCTGGAGATATTTAAACGTTAGGTGAGTGAGTAGGACATCTTAGGAAGCACGGTGATGCCCTCATAAAACAGATCTATAAAAAAATAGTCGGCTATTTTGGGATATAAAATAGCCCGACCTCGGATTTTCCAGTCTTTTTCAACCCAACTAGCGTCGTCTGACAGGATACGGCTTTCTGGGTGCTGATTTGTGCGCGCTCTCCTGTCTGGACCCTCTCGCCGTGGCCCTCGCTCTATAGGAATTGGCCGACTCGGCTGCGGCCCCCACGGCCATCTTTGCCGTTTCGGAATGGTACTGGTGCTCCATGACCGCTACTTTTGTCCGTGTCAGCCGCTCAATGCTGCGCAGGATATTGCGTTCATCTGCAGCGCAAAACGAATATGCCTTGCCATCCGCTCCGGCACGCCCCGTGCGACCGATGCGATGGACATAGCTCTCCGGCTCATTGGGCAGATCGAAGTTAATCACATGGGATATTTCATCAACGTCAATTCCCCTCGCGGCAATATCCGTTGCCACAAGCACCCGCAAGCGGCCGGATTTGAAATCATGCATGGCCTTGGTGCGCTGGTTTTGCGACTTGTTGCCGTGAATGGCATCGGCGTTGATCCTGCTCTTGTTGAGCGCCTCAGCGATCTTATCCGCCCGGTGCTTGGTTCGGGAGAAGATCAAGACGCGTTCCATATCTTCATCTACGATAAGCCTCTGCAATAGCGGAAACTTATTGTTCTGATCCACAAAGAAAACGCTCTGCTTGATGCACTCGAGAGTGCTGGCCTGGGGAGTGGCCTCGATGCGTACGGGATCGGTGAGAAGCTTTTCTGCAAACTCGCCTGTCTCCCGGGACACGGTGGCCGAGAAGAAAAGCGATTGATGCTTTGGCGGCAGAGCTGCGACTATCCGGCGCATATCCTTGATGAAACCCATGTCAAGCATCCGGTCTATCTCATCCAGGACGAAGAACTCTACGCCCCTCAGCATAATGTAGCCCTGATTCATCAGGTCGAGCAGCCGGCCGGGTGTGGCAACCAGGACATCGACGCCTTGAGAAAGCATCTTGACCTGTGGCCCTTGACGAACCCCACCGAATACGACTGTATGCCGGAAGCGCATAAACTGGCCGTATGTGGCAAAGCTCTGGTCTATCTGTGCGGCCAGTTCTCTGGTAGGTGCGATAATCAGAGCGCGCGGAACTCCGGGGAGGGAGGGCCTGTGCTGTTCTGATATCTTTTGCAATATGGGCAGCACGAATGCTGCGGTCTTGCCTGTGCCTGTCTGAGCGATGCCCATCAGGTCTTTTCCATTCAAAAGATGGGGTATAGCCAGCGTCTGTATGGGAGTCGGTGCAGTGTATCCTTCCTTGGCCAATGCTCGGCAAAGCGGATCTATGATATTTAAATTTCCAAATGACATTCTTGCCTCTAGATAATTCTAAGTTTCGACCTTCGATTTGGTTGAAGTCCTTTGATGCGGATCCGAAAAGAAACTGGTTGAGTCGTATCTGTTGTCTCTTAATACGGAGAGATACTTCAACCGGCTGCAGAGGCACTTGGGGAAGAATGCTACTTTGTTAAAACGAAATGACAATAATATTATAATCAAATCCTTTTAATATCGCCTTGATTGCTTAGCAGGCCTTTCGCCTGTGCTTTTGGCAAGCATTCCTGGGAATATGCAGGCCTTGATCCTTTTTTTTCAGGGAAAGGTGTCCCGGTACCACGTCCCAAATCGGAACATGTCACGTCGGTCGTCTCTCCTGGACCAATATTCAAGCCGTCTCTGCCATTTCCAAATCTCATTTTTTCTATTTATCCTTTATATCGATTTCAAAGAATCGATCGGTGCTCGCAAAAACATCTCAACAGCTTTTTTGAATCAATGCAAATGAAGCCTCTTCACCAGGGGCACATCAGACTATATACCTGTCGGTCAAATATCTGCCGATCAAATCATCTTCAATTGCCCGGGCCCAAATTGCCTGGAAACTATCTTCAAAAAATCGCCATTTAATAGATGGTTTTATGCGGGATACGGGATTCGAACCCGCGAACTCCTGCGAGACAGGATCTTAAGTCCTGCGCCTTTGGCCAGCTTGGCTAACCCCGCGCTCGTATCAGATCTATACTTCTGGAATAAGTACTTTCCCGATGCAACAAACCTTTTTGCGCCTTGTTTGCAGATCATAGAAGAAAAAGGAGATGGCGGCTTAAATATAGACCGATGTTCACGGTTCCACGTAGATTATCTTCTGGACTCCTCTTGTAAAGAACATCGTCTTCGGGTAGTTAAACTGGCCATCATAGACTCGAACATCATGGTTCATGACCACCAATCACACGAAAGCTGAACCTTCCATCAAATGCGTCTGCGCCCGTCCCCTCCGTGCCTATGTAATTGCCATCCAGGAATACCTGATATCCTCCCATCCCCGGGAAGACAATAGTCACTGGTGTGTCTCCTGTCGCAGGAGGGACAATCTGAGCAGGCGGATAGCTGGGAGTTGTCTGCGGATATGATGGCGGATAGGTGCTGGTAACATCGATGACTATAGCATTGCTTACCTGGCCGCCTATAATGAATAGCAGTACATGCTGACCAATTGTATCGGCATAGAAGTCTATCTGGCTGCTGCCTGGGAAGAAGTAGAAGCTTTCCTTGGATAGCTTTCCATCAGGGGTTATCTCATACAGATATCCGTTGCCTCCCGGGGAAGAGGTTGCCAGCAGAGAGAGACCGGACCACTGGGGAACTTTGGCATACTGGGACCAACTGGAAGAGCCCTGTATCCACAAGGAGTTTCCTCCAGTGTAGGCGGCATTGCTCTGATATTGAGTATACGGCACAGCTTGCATCTGATAGCTGAAATAGACCGTGGTGGGCGTGCTGTCCACTATCACATGCTTCTTTGGGCTCTCAATATGCTTCTTTGGTGTTGATCCTTTGTAGGACCAAAAGTATTGAGAATAGATGGAGTCAGATGCGCTGGAAGACGGCGGATTTCCGCCTACCCATGGCTGGCCGATGCCCAGCTCAAACAGCTTCTCAGCTCTCGCTTCTCCTGGTAGCAGCTCTACGCCGCTTCCATCTACGGCAATTGCACACCCTATCAAAGATATGAGGAGGACTATCGATATCAATACTTTATTCATATTTTTCACCTTAAATTTAAAGCAAGGGTTTTATGCATTCTTTATTGGTACGGTTATATGAGAACGGATGCATTCCAAAGATATAAAGCTTTATATTTCAATGTGGTATTATTTTCATAAATCTAATCAGAAGCAATCGAAAACCGGGCACCTTTGTCTGCCTGGGGCAACCGGAGGGCGAAGCGATCTTGCCGCATGATTTCCCCTAAATAAAGCCCGAAAAAAAGATTCTCTGGCCTCTCTTGAAGATCGCGAGAAGGCCTATCTAAGATTGAGGTTTGTGTATCTTAGAATCCCTCCGTCACCCTCATCGCAGACCAGGTCCCTCCGGGAGCCCTACTCTACGGTGTAAGTGCCGGAAGATATGGAATTTTTCGCCACAGACCGCGATACCCAGAAGGTCTGTCCTCCGCCCGGCGATACCCACATCAGGGTAAGGACCGTTCCGTCGAACTGCCAGGTCCCCCGCCGGTTGGCTCCCACATTGGCCCCCTCCGTCTCCGTCCATTCCAGGGTGCCGTCCTTCTTTAAATTCAGGTCCGCCTTCCAATCGTTAAAGCCTTCCTGATGTCCGGACATCTTCCAGGCACCGGCCAGCTGCAAGCCGCCGTCCAGAGGTCCGTCAAAGCAGACCACGTAAGCATCCTCCGAGCTGAGTCTCAGCCAGACCAAAGACCTGCCGGGGGCGGGATTGGTGAGCATGGGGTTGATCATCTGGGGTGTGGCCTCGCCCAGACTGGCTGCAATCACATCAAAGACGTAGAACTTGCCGCCCAGAAGCTCCTTTTGCCCCAGTTGATTCCATTTATCCGGCGTTCCTATCTGGGTGCCGGTTCTTTTGCCGTACCAGATATTGTACATGCCCGGAACCAGTCCCGGTCCGGCAGTGTAAAGGTCGGTCGGACTGCGGGGCGAATAGTCCGCTCCATCTCCGGCACAGGGGGCAGACTTTCCTTTATCGCTGCCGCCGCTGCCTCCCTTAAGACCGATAACAGTGGCAAGTCCGCAGTCATTGCTCTCGTAGGTGTAGGACCAGGTCGATGGGCTTGAGTCGATAATAGTATAGGTTCCTGCGGGCAAATCCACACTCGGGGACAAATGGACGATCCAGTAAGCATTGGGAACGCCACCCTGGCCCGGTTCTCCCTCGGCCTGCCAGGGGCCGTAGGTCTTGCCCTGCTCGTCTCTCAGCCCAATTGTTCCCGGCGATTCTCCGGAGCCATAATGATATGTGCCCATTTTGGTGATGGTCCTTGGCTCGTCAATGGTAAAGACGGTAGGATTGGGCGGGTCATTGCTGACACCTGCGCATGCGCTTTGAGCAAAGATGCGCTCTTCCCCGTCACCCGGAGAGGGAAGACCGTAGCACTGGCCAAGACCAGCCTGGGTCACAATAAATGCGGCCAGGATGGAAAATAATAAAATCGTAAACAGCTTCCTGGGTCTGATCATTCAAATCCACCTCGACACCTTTCAGCAGCTAAACTGAAAAGATGCAAAACATCCAAGACGCGCAATAGATATAAATTTTCTTAATTGACGGGCTTTCTCCTGATTAAAAAAAAGACGGAAATGCCTATTTCAGGCCTCTTTTTCCGCTGTTGTTTTTCCTGATTTACCAATTACCGCGTATCGCTTAAGCCGGAGGCAGAATCTGGCCGCCCTGCGTCTTGGGGGCAGGCTGAGCTGAGGCCGCAGCCTCACCCTTCACTATTTGCAGGCTGGAAAGCAAGCCCTCCGTTACATCCAGGGGAATGTGGAGGTAATTACGACGCTGGTCTTGCCTACAGATACCGGTCCGCATTCGCAGCCCTGGCTGTCCAGCCAGTACATGGCTCGATAGACCATGCTGGGAGCTCCAACTTTAGCCTCGAAAGGCGCACTTGTAACTAAAAAGCCTTCCTTTCCGTCAATTGTCATATCTTCGACATTAGTGGCATTGAGGCCCTCTCTGATCATCATGTTCATCGGCATCAGGCTCTTATGGACCATCAGTGTAGCATCTGTCGGCTCGGCGTACTCCGTTATGCCGATTACGGCAAAGGTGGAGTTGTCGACGAATAAACGCATCTGATAGGCGTTGGCGGTCTCCGTTTCAACGGGCTGGGCATTTTGAGCCTGATAATTGGCATTTAGATCAAACGATACTGTGTAAGGGCCGAGCTGTTGGCTATCCGGCACAGCAATAGCTATGGCAGACAGCATCAGCACTATGGTTGCTGCTAATAATAACTTCATTTAATTTTCACCCAAAGCCATTTGCTCCTTCATCCTAGAAAAGACTTGCTTTAATATGCCCCTCGTATATTTCCTCCACGATTCCTCTACAAAGCATCAAGCTCAAATATCCGCCATCCTGAGCACCAGGCATGCAGCCGCAGAGAAATGAGCCGGGAATTTATACACTAATACTTTCTTTGCCGGAGGCAGAGAAGATAAAGGTCGGATCCCTGGGCATTATGGACTTTGCCGGCGGCTTCTATTCTTACACTGGTTCGGCGCGGGGCTCTGGCGGTCTCAAGCGCGTAGATCGCCACATCCTGGTATCGAATGGCATCAAAACAACTCGACGCTGGCACATCGACTATCTCTTGCCCCATGCCGGCTTCCTGGAGGTGTTCATCACCAAAACCTCCCTGGATCTGGAGTGCTGCATCGCGAACGCGATCGGAAAGCGGCTCGTTCCTGTGCCAGGCTTCGGCTGCACGGATTGCCGCTGCATAAGCCACCTGCACTATTCCCCTGGCCTGGGAGAGATGCGAGCGGCAGTAGCAGCGGCTCACGGTGCGGCCGTGATCTGAAGGTGGTCCAGTGCGAGATAATGGTCCACAATCCGGGTTGAGAGTCGTCTCCGTTCGTTCGTCCTCTGTGCGCTCTGCGACTCTGTGGTTCTATTCGGTAAACCCCAGAGTTTGATTATTCAGCCACGAATATTAACCGCAGAGACGTGAAATTTACCATATCAGCCTTATATGACCTACGGGGTTTTCATACTTTGGGCATGATCCCTTCTCAGAGGACGATTATCGGGACGAAATCGGCCCAATGTCCTACTTCACGGGCAGGGCAAGGTCAAAACTGAGGTATCTCCCACAATCGTTTCCGATCTTATCTGCGCGTAGCCCATGTATGTTCCGCCCATTATGAAGGACGGCACAGTCTTGGCATTCTTCTGCACCCGTTGGCCGATCCTGGCGGTCCCCTGGATCTCGGAGCTGATCTCATAAACGGAGAAGCTGTCGTTCTGGTAGATCTTGGTATCCTTTATGAGATCTTTGTCGATGTTGTAGTTCTCAGAAAAGACCGAGCCCACCTCGTAATTCTTGGCGCAGAGAGCATTTCTAAGGTCGCTTTGTGTGAGGGGGGGAGTGTATGGCCGATAATCATAATTGGAAGAGATGGTGAGCGATGCCTCATCCCTATTCGAGTCCCGGTAGACCTCCGAGTCTATGGTTCTGGTGGCCATTCCGCTTCCACTTGTGGTGAGGGCGATCTTCTGCCCTTTAAATCCTGCCTGGGTCTGCAGGATTCTCGACTCTTCCAGGTAGCCGTTGACGAATATCCAGGAATGCTCCGTGAAGTTCTGAGCTAATCTATCATTGGTCGATGTGACAACGGCATCTGCATCATCTGCGTTTACAACAGCCATATTGGCAGCGATGCAAGCAAAAACTAACAGCATCGCGAAAAGCATCCATCTCATCTTTGCGCCTCACCCACTTGCGTACAGGCAATGGCGCATTGAAATATAAATGTGATCCTGGAAATGCTCACGCGCGCGCCTGGGCAGCCGGGCGGACGGGGCCGCCCACGGCATCGAGGCCATCCCGGCCCAGGAGCGCTGGCCTTGCGACAATGGTGCTCAGGGACGTCACCCTGAAGGAGGGGGACTTCCCGCTTCGTCCTTCGCAATCCTACGAGTTAAAGCTCGCAAACGATGGGCCGATGGTCGAGAAACATAACCCACCTCTACCTTCATCTCGACCTGAGCCAGCCACCTGGTATAGAGCAGCTCTGCGGTTGCTCAAGGCTTAATATAAGCATTCAATCCGATGGTGATCGGCTTATCATCAACTTTAGCGGTAGTAACGATATTCCCATGTGTACTTGCAACAACAAGGGTTTTACCGGATGACGATGGGGTTGGTTCTTCCAGGTCAATTTCTATGAAGAGCTTGTTATCCTTGATTTCTACTTTCATAGTCATACGAGTTCTCCTATTGGCCATTCTTTCGACATGCTCATCTATTACCCTTTCCCTGAGAGATCCTCAGACAATTTTCGATGATTTTCGCGTTGCAACCATTTATCTCTTGGGGTCAAGGGGCAGAGAAGACCGCATCCTTCAGGGTGCGGATGAATCGAGCCCCTTGCTAGATTACTTTCGTCCCGCGCTGCTCGATTTGATATAGTTTCAAGATGATTAGATCTTAGTTCCCTGGCACGTCCAGGAAACCGATTCACGCCTTCTAAACGGAAGATAGGGCACTGAAGTTCTACTTCAGAGAGACGGTGAACGTGAATCAATCGCTTTGCGTGGCATGATCCTCGTAAGAGGATGGTCTGAGCGTGAACGGAAAGGTTCAGCAACAACAGCGTTAAGATCTCCACGCTTAGCAGGCTGCCTGAGTTGAGTGAAACTCTGCGGGTTCGCTACCCAAATGTCAACCAGCCGATAGCGACACGACTTTTTGCGCAGTCGCAAGCCACGGACTTTAGGCCGTGGTAGTTGACTTCTATAAATAACCTATCCATGGTGCAAATAGTAACGATGCCCACGGGGCGCGATGATGTCCAAGATGTTAGAGAACCGTGACCAAATAGGGCAAGCAGACCTCAGCGATCTGGATAAAACCAAAAAAGCGGTCTTCCGACTGGGCTGCTTGCCTCCCTGCGAATCCTCCTGGCGAAGGACAATGGGACAAACCAGTTAGTGATGCTGGATTTACTCACGCGCGCGCCTGGGCAGCCGGGCGGACGGGGCCGCCCACGTCATCGAGACCATTCCTGCCTGGGAGCGCCTACCTTGCGACTGCATTAGAGTGGTGTTCTGCCATGAAGCAACTATTTATGTAACAAAATGATTGGGGTGGGACAAAATTCGGAAATATAATTTTTGGGTCCACGGGATTTTCAAATCTCTCTACTTCTTTTATCTCCAAAGCAAATCCCTTTTGTTTATTCCTAAAATAATCAAAAAACTCGTCTTCAGAGATTCCAGCGTCATCCTTTAGTTGGTCCCACAAAGCAGTAGGACAGTCTTCAATTATATTATTTATTTTGAAAATTCCAATTATTTTTTTAATGGGGGCGGTTGAATAAATATATATGCAATTTATATCTTTTTTAGAGAATTTATTTTTGCGAAATTCATATTTTTTTCGCCCATCCATAATCGCTTCCACAAATCGTGGCTTAATGGATAGTAAAACGTCCATCAATACCTCCAATTTCTTTTATTTTGATATATTTTTCTTGAGACAACTCCATAGCCGATTGTGGGGCGCCCTTGAGTATGCCGCTATACAGTAACTCCATCAAGCCGAGTGGTTTTGTCAGGTGGATGTGATGTCTAAAAAGAAAAACAGATACTGGGCCTTCTTGAACGAGTTTATTAATTTCTTGTTGAGAAAAAACAGTTCTTTTCCCTGCCAGTCTGAGCACGCTCTCTGCATCAATTATGCCTGTGTGTATCGACTCTACTACGCCTATTGAGGTTATCGCCTGCAAATCTTCCGACCGATAGAATAGTATCAAGTCACCAGGACCCATTCTTTTGATATTCGAATGAGAGAGATATGCTTTTTTTATGGTATTTCCTTCTACAATAAAATCGCTGGAATGCTCCAATAAAGTAGTCTGCCTCCGAGGGAAATCTGTGAACAGCTTGTTATGATAGAGTGGAAGAATAGGCACGATGAATTTTTTAACATCATTGCCATCATAAAAGCTGGGATAAAATATCCTTGAGATCTCTATTGGATAACGATATTTTTGTTTTTCGTATCCCTTAGCAGTTAATCTTTTTACAAAAATATCTTCGCCATTATCTTTTACAGCAATTTTCTCAAATCCATATTCTGTGATCAATTCAACTAATCGATCTGGCGAACGTGTGAAATGAGTTAAATATATTTCATTTATGCCATTTCTTACAGAGATATCTACCGCCATTTTAATGAATAGTTCTCCAATTTTATAGCCAATATGGGTTACTTTTAGAGTGGCAATTTTCAGCCTTTTCTTCTTGGGTAGGGACGGCTTCGAATCATCGATATATTCTTCTTCGAATTTGTAAATAAGAAGTGCTCCAATGCTTCCGTCTGTTCTATAATATACCCAGCAATTTCTCCCCTCATTTGATATTTTCTTAAACCAACTTTCAAACACGGGATTGTATTCTTCCTTTAAACTGTCGAATATTGGATCGTAGTAGTCTAAGTTGCCAACAGGCTCGCTCTTCAGGGCAGGTGGTGCCGTTATAGCATCTCGTGTTAAATATCCTCTGAAAATCTGCAAAGCTTCATCTATTAATAATATCTTATCTATTATGTTTAATTTATTGCAAGCTTTATGAACATCTCTATTTTCAGTTATAATAAAATCGTATGAATCTGCAATACCACTCAGGACTTCTATCGATAATGTCCTCGGGTCAATCTGTATACCGGCATCTTCTAAGATTCTTCTGAGTTCTTCTAGATTATCTGAGAGAACACTATCGCACCGTATCTCTTCATAGAGATTAGAATCAAGTAGAATCCTCATTGATATCACGTTTTATATCCTGCTTATGTAATATTTTTTCATCACTTAGAGATGCAGTTCTCTTAAATAGTCGATTTATATAAATAGCCTATCCATGGCGCGAATGTAGGATCATAATTAGTTTAGTGCGGGGGACGGGAGTCGAACCCGCGAACACCTTCGTGACAGGGTCCTAAGCCCTGCGCCTTTAACCACTTGGCAACCCCCGCGTTTGTGCCGTCCTCAGTAAGGCTTGGCCACATAAAAGAACTGTGCTCTACTAGAACTTTGCGATCCCCTTAACACCTGCCAGAGGCCCTCCGCCTCCTCGACGCCAGGATGAGGGCCATCATCTCCTTTTGCCTGTGCTTTTGGAATTATATTTGGCCCATCAGCCAGGCCATGACCGCCTTGCTGGTGTGCATCCGGTTCTCAGCCTCGTCGAAGACTGCACTCTGCGGCCCGTCCATCACCTCGTCCGTGATCTCCTGGCCCCGGTGGGCAGGCAGACAGTGCAATGCGATGGCCTCTGGGGCCGCCAGGCCCATGATCTCAGAATTCAACTGATACTTGCCGAATACTCGGAGGCGCTCCGCCTCCTCGCCCTCATCTCCCATGGAGACCCAGGTATCCGTAACCAGCACGTTTGCGCCCTCTGCCGCAGCAGATGGCTCTTCCACAACCTTTGGCCAGCCGCCCAAGCTCTTGGCCTGCTCCAGAATGCGGGCCTTTGGCTGGTAGCCCTGGGGCGAGGCCACCGTGATCTCCATGCCCAAAATGGCCGAGGCCAGAATGAGGGAGTTACAGACATTGTTTCCGTCGCCCACCCAGGCGAGGCGCAGCCCTTCCAGCTTTCCGAAGCGTTGATGCATGGTCTGCAGGTCGGCCAGAATCTGCAGCGGATGCTCCCAGTCGGACAGAGCGTTGACCACAGGCACGCGGGCATGCTTCGCGAGCTGGACCACTGTGTTATGGGAATAGACGCGAGCGGTGATGCCCTGCACATAGCGGGAGAGCACGCGCGCCGTGTCGGCGATAGTCTCACCCCGCCCGAGCTGAAGCTCCCCAGCCGACAGGTAAATGGGATGGGCACCAAGCTCCGCCGCCGCCACCTCCAGGGAGACGCGCGTTCGTGTGGAGGGCTTCTCGAAGATCATGGCCAGGCTTTTTCCCAGGAGCGGATGGCCATGCCAGCCCCGCCTGGACCGAAAGGCCTCGGCGCTCTCCAGCAGCCGCAAAATGTCCTCTTGGGAGAGATCAGAGATAGAGATGAGATCCTTTTTCATTGTTCGTTCCTCAGCTTTGCATCCTTGCCTGGAGTTCGGATATCTGGGTTATGTTCATGTTCTCCTCGGTCTTAGAGAGCGTGGCCTTGATATTCTTAAATCCGGGAATGCTGCCTTCGCACACGACATCGGAGACGAGCTGATTGGACCAGGGACTGTTGTACATGAAGGCCAGGCCCGCATGCATATCGTCCTCCGAGGTCCGGGCGGCCACAACTACGCTGCCCACGTCATTTTTCACCAGCAGCTTCTGCCCGTCTTTGGCTTCCAGGCGGATCATGTCTTGCTTGTCCAGAATGATCAGGGCGCTAAGGTTCTTGTACTCATCGGAAAACCGGCTCTTCCTTCCTGCCTCGTCCTGGAAGATGTCGCGCACGGTAACTATGGTGACCTCTACAACCTCTGCCATTTAAATCGCCTCCATGATACGGGTTAAGATCTGCTCGTCCGAGAGCAGATTCGTCTCGATGATGGGCTCGAACTTGATCTTCACTCCATCCATGCGTACCGCCGTGCCTCCCGTCTCCAGGCCGGAAATTGCCGAAGGAATGACAACCTTCGCGGCATCCGTGGTCAAAGATCGTCGCGGATCTATGGCAATGAGCGGCAGCCGGGCCAGGGCATGGGCCGTGCCGAAGGGCAGCGCCGAGAGTGGATCTGAGCCGATGACCAGCGCCGCGTCGCATGTCTTGGCTGCCGTCATCGCGCTATGCTCCGGTCCGTGCGCCGCCGCGCCGCCCTTAAAGGAGACGCGATTGATAAAGCCCGTCTTTTCCAGCATTAGCTCGTTAAAGCCGCGCATGTTGTAGTGCCCTACCATGGGGATGACCTTGAAGGTGGTGATCTCATTTAGCTTGGCAAGCAGCCGCTCGAAGAGCTCCATCTTATCCTGCAGGGAATAGATCATGCCTAAACCCGGAAAGATCGCTCCCCACTCTGTCTTCTTGAGGACGCTTGATAGCTCAATCATCTTCTTCTTGTCCCCCACCTTGGGAATCTTTCCTTCCAAAACGGCCAGGATCGCCTCCATGAATTCGGCGTCGCCTCCCGGCGCCACCCGGAAGTAGTAGTTGCTGCACAGCCGCGCCGTGGCGGACTTTCTCACATCCACGACAATGCAGGTCCTCTCCTCCTCGTAGCTCTTCTGCCTCTTCTCTCCCCTCGGGTAATAGGAGAAGCGCGAGAGATGGCGGGGATGGCTGCTGGAGGGGTCCGACCCCCAGAAGATGCTGGTGTCGGCATAGTTTCGCACATCGTCTAAAGTGCAAGAAGGAATCTTTCCCGATAAAATGCGCTCCATCAAAATTCCCTGGCAGAAAGAGGAGGTGTCGTCTATGGTTGCGCCCAATTTTTCCGCCAGTTTTATGCCTGCTGCCTGTGCCTCTAATGTGGAGTTGGACCAGCCGTACAAGAGCGGGCTTTTGGCGCTCTTTAAAATCTCCGCGGCCTTTGCGATTGCTCTATCCAGGGTCACCTGCTCTCCGTCGATCATGGGCACCGTCCTCTCTGTAAAGGCCGCCTGGAAGTGGCCGTGCCCCTTGCGGCAGAGGTTCTTTACATGAGTGAGCGCACCATTTTCATAGGTCGCCACAATATCCTCGCAGAGAAGCGAGCATCCCGTGCATATTGCCATTTGCTTTTCACCTTCCCTTTTAACTAGACGAACTCTATGGCCTTGCTCGGACAGGTCGCTGTGCAGGCATTGCAGAGGGTCTTGTTCGGCCCGAAGCGCCGGCATTCTTTGAGGTTGTTGGCCACCACCACTCCGTCTTCCACTCGCAAGATGACCTTTTCGCTCTCTGGGCCCAGACCCACCGCACAGCGTGTGGGCTCCGCGGCCACATTGACGGGGCAGGCGACAACGCAGTTGCCGCAGCCAAAGCACCTCTCCGGATGTATGATCAGGCCGGTCTCCGAGGCATTCTCAATGGGTGCCATCACCTCTCGCAGCTTTTTCAGCTTGGCCTCGTACTTCTTCTCTTCAATTAAGGGAGTACACTCATCGACCTTCTTCTCCCGGCCCAAAAGGCCCACGGCAAAAGCCATGCAGGTGGGAAGCCCGCACTTCTTGCAGTTGGTCTTGGGCAAAAGCATATAGATCTCCATGGCGCCGACCATAACCAGAACCTCAATTTTGGGAAAGATTTGCCTCGATTATATTTATGGGCTGCGCAAACCTTTTCATAGTTCTTGAATCAAAAGGTTGTTCTAATGCCTTTCAGGAATCCCATGGCCCTTCTGGGGCTCCTCTCCATAATTCCCCTGATAATAATATACCTTATCCGTCCCCGTCCCAAGGAGATCCGCTTCTCCGCCACGCAGTTCCTGCGAGAGGGTGAGGTGGAGCGCTCCGCCGTGCTCAGTCGTTTGATCAACGATCCCCTCTTCTGGGTGCAGCTTCTGGTGCTTCTCTCGTTATCCGTCGCGGCGGCCGGACCATTCACCACTGAAACCGGGCCGGCCAGCAGTCATCTCGTGGTGGTCCTGGACGGCTCGGCCAGCATGCAGGCCAGCTACCGCGCTTTGCCGCTCATCGATCCCTACCTTGACAAATACCAGAGGATCAGCATCGTGCTGGCGGGAGCCATGCCGTTGACAGCTCTTTCGGGAGGCAGTCCCAGCGAGGCCAGGGACGCTCTGCAGCGGCAGCAGCCCAAAGCCGTCTCTGCCGATCTCTCCAGTGCCATGACGCTGGCCGGCAGCTTGCTGGCGAGCGAAGGCGGCCACATGCTGGTGGTCTCGGATTTCATAAGCTGGATAGGCGACGATCCCGATGCCACCCGCAAGATTCTGCAGGCAGACGGGCAGGTGAGCATCGTCTTTGCCGACTGCTACCAGGGGGGCGATAACCTGGCCCTGGTGGAGGCCTGGGATGTGCCGGGACCGGGATATGTCAACCACACGGCTCTCGTGCATAACTATGGCCCGGCAAGAGTGGTTCCCATTACTATCCGCGGCCCGAGCGGCGCCGACAGCCGCACGGTGCAGATGGCTTCTGGGGGGGACAACTATCTCTCTTTTACGGCTTACCCTGGAGTCAATGAGATCTCTTTGGACCTGGAGGATGCCGTTGCCTGGGACAACCATGCCTACGTTTATGTTCCCGACCTGGCCCAGAAGAGGGTTCTATACCTGGGTGAAGAGGGACCGGCCCTGGCAGCTCTTCGCTCTCTGCCCAATGTTAAGGTGGAGACCTCCGGCGAATTCAATAGCTTCGACCTGATCGTGGTGGCCAGGAATGCCTCACTGGACGGCAAGCTCAATCGCTACATCGATGGCGGAAGGGTGATATTCATTGCCTCTGACCAGGAGAGCCCCGAGTACCTGCCCGTTCGCGTGACGGGCGAGCAGACAGGTCCGGCCAGCCTCTGGGTTCGTAGTGAGGGCTTTTCCAAAGGCGTGCACTTCGATGAGATCGGCCTTTTCCATTTTCCAGAGGCCGTATCCCGAAAGGGTTCCTCCACATTAGTCGAGGCCAATGGCCAACCCATCCTCTCCTACTGGCGTCTGGGAAAGGGCATGGTGATTTACAGCGGCCTGGAGATGGATTCCGATTTCTATCTGCGTCCGGAATATCCCATCTTCTGGTATCAGATGGTGAGCTGGATCACAGGTGTACCGGACATAATAGAGGCCAATAGGAAGACGGGCGAGATAATCCATCTGGGCGAAACGACCCCGGTAGAAACGCCCTCTACAAGCCTTGCCACCAGCAGTCTGCTGCTGGATGAGGTGGGTGTCTATCGCTTCTCGGGAAAGGCAGTGGCTGCCAATATGTATGATCCCCAAGAGTCCTCCCTGCAAAGGAAAAATGGTGTTGATGCGGGGGCATTTGTAGCCGAAAGCAGGGAAATCATAGTGGAAAAGGACCTCTCCAACTGGATCATTGCACTCGCGGCTCTGGCCATCCTTCTGGAGCTGGCCATTATGCGAAGGAGGAGAGAGACATGATCCTGGATCTTTATTTTGCCACACCAGAGTTGCTCTGGGCTATCCCATTTATCTTGCTCTTAGGTGCGGTCATCATTCGCAAAAGAGCTAAGAACAGGCTCTTTGCCGTCTCAAGGCTTCTCGTCTTTTGCCTGATCATAGCAGCTGTCGCCAATCCCTATTTTGTCGAGCTGCATACCGTCCAATCGCAAAAGCCCAGCATCACCATCCTGGACGATCGGACGGGATCTATGGGCATCTTTGACCCCGATGTCGCGGCGCGGGTGAAAAACTTTGTAGACGCGTCGGCTACGCACCTTCTCCGGGGATGCTACGCCACTGGGCGACAGAATCGTGCAGTACGCCCTGCCGGGCAGCACTCTTCTCTTGGTAACGGACGGCTACAGCAATAGCGGTCGCCCTCTGGCCGATGCCCTGGCACTGGCGCGCGCCTCCAATACCACGACCTTTGCCCTCTCTCTTGCCCCACAAAGAGATGACGCGGGCGTGGAGATATCCGGGACGAACACCGCCGTCCTGGCCGGGGATTATCCCTTCAGGGTGTTGGTGCGTTCATCGAGAAGCTACCAGGGGCCGCTTTCCGTCTTTGCCGACGACAAACTGATCTACAGCGACACGATCGTTGCCAACACCAGCGCGTCCATCAAGATATCCCATTCCTTCCTGGAGACGGGAAACCATATTCTGCGAGCGACTATTGCCCCGGACGGGCAGCCCATAAACGATAACTACCAAAAAGCGGTCTATGTCGTCCCCAAGCCACAGGTTCTGCTCATCTCCAGCGGCAACTCGCCCCTGGCTACCAATCTCAATGATCTTTACAAGCTGACACTCGTTTCCGAGCTTCCGGACCAGCTAAAGGGCTATAAGGCCGTAGTGCTCGATGACATCAGATACAATTCCAATCTGGATCCACTGCAAGGTTATGTGCGCGAAGGCGGTGGGCTGGTAGTAGTAGGGGGCGATGGATGCCTATGACCTGGGCGATTACCGTAACTCCAGCCTGGAGGAAATTTTGCCGGTGCGCTCTATGCCCAGCATCTTCGAGGGCGGCAAGACGCTTATCTTCGTGACTGGATATCTCCTTCTCCCTGCTCACCACGCGCGCGGGGGACGGCACGCCTCTGCTCGACTACGAGAAGGCTCTGGCGGTGGAGTTGCTAAAATCGCCCCATTTCCAGGACTATAAGGTGGGCCTGATAGTATTTGGCACCAAAGCCTACGATGTGCAGGACCCCATCCCCCTGTCCCGAGCAGAGAGCGTTCTTAGGGAAAGGATAACGAGCCTGGCGCCCACGGGCACGGAGAACAGCTATCTGGATAGCGGTCTAGAGCTGGCCTGGGATATGCTCAATGTCAGCGGCGGCCAGGGTGAATTGGTTATCCTCTCGGACGGAAACCTCTACAACTATCCGGAAGTGGTGGCGCGCTCCATCGACATACTTTCCGAGATGAATGTCACCACTCGTCTCGTACAGGTGCAGGCCTTCCCCGGAGCGACGGGCAGATTCGATTATCTGGCAGCCCAGACGGGATCGGACTATTCTGCCTTCGTCTATCCGGACTCGCTCACCACTACGATGCAGGAGCCCCCTCCAGAGACATACCGCAGAGGAAAGTAGCCTCTCCGGATATGCGGTAAATGTGGTCAATAAGAATCACTACATCACCGCCGATCTGAACTTAAACGCCACAGTTACCGGCTTTAATGATGTCACGCCCCGTTCCGGTGCCCAGCGTCTGGCGGCTCTGCCCGATGGCAAGCCGGTCTTGACCGTGTGGCGCTATGGTCTGGGCAGGGTGGCGGCGCTTACGGTCGATGATGGCCGTGCCTGGGCCGGCGGGCTATATGCCAGTCCAAGCTCGCAGATGATTTCGTCCACCGTCAATTGGGCGGTAGGCGATCCGCGCCCCCAGGATGATCGCGTCGAAGCAGACGATGGATGGCAGGGTACGCCCTTATCCGTCACCATCAGCAGCAATGCGCGTCCCAGCCTTCCCGATGCAGATGTGGAAAAGGTGGGCGACAATCGATATGTAGCTACATTTATGCCCAATAGCTCTGGCATCTACTACATCGGCAGCTATGGCCTGGCAGTCAACTATCCCCTGGAGTATCGAGATATAGGCTTTAATCCTGAGCTTTCCCGGCTGATCATGGCCAATGGCGGAAAGGTCTTCAGCGAAGATGAGGCCCGCCAAAGCCTGGTGGTCGAAGCCGG
The DNA here is from genome assembly GCA_963803855.1 of Methanotrichaceae archaeon. GTDB lineage: Archaea > Halobacteriota > Methanosarcinia > Methanotrichales > Methanotrichaceae > Methanothrix. The sequence continues at coordinate 597,830 of CAWDNX010000006.1, read as the reverse complement.
CCGTGTCAGCCAGAGAACCGTGCAGGAGAGGCTCTCACGAAGAGACATTCTGCTGCTCTTAGCCCTGCTGGTATTCCTGGCAGAAATACTGTACCGAAAAATGGAGGAGATGCGTAGAAGAGGTCGATTTCGTGCATGAAGCCACACCATTAGATTTTAATAGCATAATCAGCTTTATCGTTGGTATATTGCGGAGGTAACTGCCACCAAATGAGTTCTCAAATGTGTACCGTCTGTGGCCTTCCCACGGAGCTCTGTATCTGCGAGGAGGTTGCCAAGGAGCAGCAGAGGATAGCTGTGAAAGTACAGAAGCGCAGGTATGGAAAAGAGGTGACGGTCATCCAAGGCATTGATCCTCATGAGATTGATCTTCAAGAGCTTTGTACGCATCTCAAATCCAAGCTGGCCTGCGGCGGAACTGTGAAAGAAAGCCTGATCGAGCTGCAGGGCAACCATATTCAAAGGATTAAAGAGATCTTAGTGAAAAAGGGATTTGGCGCAGATCAAATAAGTACCTGAATTCCCTTAAAATTCTCAAGGTCTGCAGGCCGATCATATCGCTTGCTCATTTTTCTTTTAGTAGATCTCTTCCAAATCCTCGATATGAGCAAAGGCATCATCGAGCTGTTTTCGGGCTCTGCACCTCTTCTCCTTCTCATCCTGCATGCCTCGCGCCGCCTGGGCATAGATGGATTCCAGCTCCGGGGCGCTGGCTACGGTGAAGACCGAGAGCACCTTGGGATTTCCCTTCTTGACCACAATTCCCTTGAATACGTGGCCTGCGCTGGCAGTGAGCCTCTCCACCTCTTTGGTGATCTCATCCACATCCAGATGCTCCCGAGAGCCCTGGATGATGATCATGGCTCGGGCGGCGTCGTCCCCAACATTGGCAGGATAAAGCAAATTGGCGGGCTTGAGGCTGTTCTCAATGGCATCCCGGATGGATAGATTCTTGCTATCGGCCTGATAAAATCCCATGGTGCCGATGCGCAGCCCCCCATTCATCACCGTCTTGAAGTCGCCAAGATCGGTCACAGAGAGCATCTCGGAATCCAGAGACTCGATCAAGAATAATAAACGTTTGGCGATCATGTCGTTGATCTTGTCGTAGGCAGAGGCAATATCGCCGCTAAACCTCTTCATGTACTGATTGTCGGCCAGGATGATGCCCTCTGCGTCAACCTCCATCAGCTCCCTCATGCTGAAGGCGGCATTTTGCAGGTAGATCGACCCCTCCTCCCGGGCAGGCAGAACGGCAACCGTGACGACGGTGATATCCCGGTACTGCCTCTTCAATTCATTTATTAGTAGAGGCGTGAAAGATGAGCCGGTCCCGCCGGAAGTTGATGTGATCACAAAGGCAATATCGAAGTCACCCCTCTTCTCTATCTCGCCCATGATCACGTCGCGATTATCCATAAAGGCCTGCTTGCCCACATTTCTATTGGCACCGACACCATGCAGATTGGGGACATGCAGTCTATCTTTGGCCGTGGTGAAGCGCAGCTCCTTGAGATCATTTATGGCCGTATTTATGGCTAAAGTCTCCACTCGACTGGGGAACTTGGGGCGCAAATAATACTTGGCGAGCTTGGCGGCTGGGCCGCCCCCAAATGCTTCCTTATTTATTGCGTCCAGTATTCGATTACCGCACTGGCCTACGCCGAGTATGAGTACGTTGAGCATGACAATCAAATCTCACTGTATATTTCGAATCTCGAAGTATATTTCTCTCCATCAATATTTATACTCTCTGTATCGCCTATACATCCAGGCAATGATAATTGCAATTGGGATAATAAGTAGTAGATATTGATATTTATACTCTCGTTCCAGGACAACGACTTCGACCAGTGCCCTCCCGGATAACGGATCCGTCTCCACCGTCATAATTGACTTTGAGGCGGATGGTGTAGTTGCCTGGGCTTTGGCCCAAGAGACTGGCAGAGTAATTGCCCTCTGCACCAGGCATTATCTCAAAGAAGCTCTTCTCCAGGCCCGTGACCTGCAGGCCCTCAGAGGGTACGACGGTCCCATCCGCTTCTATTCTGGTCGCAAAAGCGGTTCCCAAATTGGAGATGCTGATGTTCAGCATGCCTTTCTCCATCCAGAGCTACCGGGCCCGAGCTGGCGAGCTTTATGGCCAGATCTGCCTTGCTCCTGGGACTTATCAGAATGTTAAAAGGCTCCGAGCTATTTGATTTGGCATTCTTCTTTATGTCGGTGTAGCTGACCATTATGGCAGGGACCCGGACAGAGCCTTCTCTTACGGCGTTCATCACATAGACTGCCGAATCCGACTGCCCGGGGTCTAAAGTCTCCTTGATCTTGGGCGGATAGCCGGCGACATAAGTGAACTCAGGAAGGGGCGGTATATCCTCTGCTTTTATGCCCAGAGCCTGTCCCGTGCCGGTGTTCTTGACAGTGATGGTGACCTTAACCGCGTCGCCAACACTCATTTGATTCCGCTCGAAGCTCTTTTGCACAAAAAGCTCAGGCTTGTCCAATGCCAGGAGCAGGCCTGTCTGAGGCATGCTTTCTGGGCGTTCCCAGGCCCTGGCTGTACTCGATCCGAACTTTAGCAGACTGCTCATCGAAAATATCGGCTACGGTAATGGTAATGCCCTTGTTTTCCGCGCCACCATCGAAATTATTGGGGCTGTCCAGCAAGAGGGCTCTTTGCTCATCTAAGGACCCGCCTACCTTGGAGATCCTCATCACCACCAGTCCATCCCTTACCGACTGTATCTCAATGAGCTCCATCTGATAGTCGCCAAGATCAATGCGGTCTCCAATATTGAGGGTAAAATCCTTGAAGGTCATCTCATCACTGTCATCTGGCTTCTTCTGCATAGGCTGCTTGAATCAGGAGAATGGAAAATAGCAGATATACTAAACAAGGCAGATAGATCAGACGCCGCATCTTGGGAACACCTTTCTCTATACGATATATTCTTTTTCGATTTGAATTCTATCTCTATTTTAATTTTATCTTATCTTCCAGGTCGATCTCCAGGCTTAAATCGATCCATCTCGCGTTTCTGGTAAGAGCTCCCAGAGATATTACATCCACTCCGCTGCCGGCATATTCCTGGATATTATCAAGTGTTATGCCTCCGGAGGCCTCCAGAAGAATGCGATCTCTAAGGCCCTTTTCCGTAAGCAGCTTGACCCCTCGGGCAATCTCCTCTGGAGCCATATTATCGAACATGATGATATCTGCGCCGCCTTTCGCAGCTTTGATCATGTCACCCTGGCTCTCTACCTCCACCTCGATCTTCTTGGTGAAACTGGCGCGCTCCCTGGCGCGGCGCAGGCATTCCTCCAGGCCCAGAATTTTTATGTGGTTGTCCTTGATGAGCACGGCATCGGAGAGATTGAACCTGTGCGTATCGCCACCACCTAAAAAAACGGCCTTCTTCTCGAATACGCGAAAGCCGGGGGTGGTCTTGCGAGTCGCGGCAATGCGTACCCGTCCGCCCGCGGTTAGAACGCACTCCCGGGTTAATGTGGAGATGCCGCTCATGCGCGCCATGAAGTTCAATACCACTCTCTCTGCTTGCAGGATGGCTCTGGCACTTCCGCAGCACAGAGATAACCTGGGCCCCAGCGGGCACATACTCGCCGTCATCGTAAAGAGGCGTGGCTGAAAGACGGAAATATGCAAAAATTTCCTCTGCCTCGGCCAGGCCACAGATGATGCAGTCCTCGTTGGCGATGATGACGGCCTTGGCCCCAATATCAGGAACGAGACTGCTGGAGTCGTCCCACTCGCCCAGGTCCTCGCCCACAAATCTCTCCAGCTCTGAGGTTAGCATACCGCAAAGATTTTGATGTCCAATTGATTTATAGCCTCCGATGCCTATCAAGATCGGGCTTGTTGGGTGCGGCGCTATTGGGGCCGAGATTGCAAAAGCAGTTGACTCCGGTGCGTTAGACGCTAATTTAGTTGCGGTATGCGATCATAATCCAAAAACAGCGGTGGCGCTGATCGACAGCTTGCAGCATAAGCCGGCCAGGGTCAAATTGGAGGAGCTGGTGGCCCTCTCTGACGTGGTAGTGGAGGCGGCCAGCCAGAAGGCCGTTCCTGTCATTGCCAGGGCCGCATTGGCAGCGGGAAAGAAGCTGATGATCATGAGCGTGGGGGCTTTCGCGGACCGGGAGTTCTTCGCCGAGGTGAAGGCCCTGGCCAAAAAGCACGGCTCGCGGGTTTATCTGCCGTCGGGAGCGATATCGGGCCTGGACGGCCTTAAGTCCGCCAGCATCGGCGCCATTCGCAGCGTGACTCTCACCACCACCAAAAATCCCGGCGGGCTGAAGGGCGCGCCCTACATCGTGGAAAATAAGATCGACCTGGATGCTGCTTGCGGGGCCGACGTTGATCTTTGAGGGAAGCGCGCTGCAGGCTGTGAGGGCCTTTCCGGCCAATGTCAATGTGGCCGCCACCCTTTTCCTGGCCTCCGGGGAGGGCGAGGTACGTGTGAAGGTGGTCGCAGATCCAGCCATTCATGTAAACCGGCACGAGATTGTGGTGGAGGGCGACTTTGGGCGGATCTCGACCCTGGTAGAGAATGTTCCTTCGCCTCGAAATCCCAAGACCAGCTATCTGGCGGCGCTATCCGCCATAGCTACATTGCGATCAATTGTGGAGCCGGTGAAGATAGGGACGTGATGGCTAAATTATGGCACTTCGCTATTTCCAGTTGTTGGTTAGCGGTCGTAACGAAATAACCTAGGTATATTCATATATTTTATTTTGGTTTAATTGTATAATTCCATTCTTCGTGAAGTTTCTCAATTGTTAGGTTTATTTCTTTTAATTCATTGTCAGATATCGTAATGCCTTTTCGGTAGACTTTTTTATCCATGCCACAACAGAGTACGCACAGAGCGACTAACTAACAACTGGAAAATGGCGAAGGACACATTTTTCCCACTTCCAGCTCTATTTCGGTTATTCGACAGGTTTATAAATCATCAATCTAACCGGAAAAACCGTGCCTGAGAAGACTGCTAAATGTTCATTCGTCAATCATAAAATCAGGCTTTTAAAGCAGGAGAGGTTAGCTTCGGGCATCTTCGGGCATCTGGTCTTTTCTTTCTTTTGATTTGGGGGCGAATGGGCAAAGAGATAGGTTGCCCTAAATTAGGCCCGGACATGGGATGGTAATATGTTATCAGAAAACGATGTCAAAGTTCTGAAAGCGATATCTGAAGGAGATTCTGATCCTCAGAGCATTGCCGATAAGCTGGGAATGAAAGTAGAGGCGGTGCGAGCCTCGGCTGATGCTTTGGGCGAGCAAGACCTGATCAAGGTGACAAAGTCAGTAGCTGAGTTTGTCTCTCTGACAGAAGAAGGCACAAAGTATGCAAAAGAGGGGCTTCCAGAGAGAAATCTTCACAAGTCATTGGGATCTGGCAAGCCCATGTCCGAGCTGAAAGATCCGGCACTCAAGATCGGCCTGGGGTGGCTGAGGAGGAAGGACTGGGCCACGATTCAGGGGGGCGTGATCAAGCCGCTGGACTCAGCCGCTATGGGCTTGGACGAGGTGATGCTGCAAGATCTGCTTACCGGGGCGAAGAACATTGCGGATCTGCACAAGAGGAGCCTAGACCATTTTAAAAACATAGTCGATCCAAAGAGCTTAGACCATCTTAAAAACCAAGTCGATCCAAAGAGCCTAGACCATCTTAAAAACATAGTCGATCCAAAGAGCTTAGACCATCTTAAAAACCAAGTCGATCCAAAGAGCCTAGACCATCTTAAAAACATAGTCGATCCAAAGAGCTTAGACCATCTTAAAAACCAAGTCGATCCAAAGAGCCTAGACCATCTTAAAAACATAGTCGATCCAAAGAGCCTAGACCATCTTAAAAACATAGTCGATCCAAAGAGCCAGGACCATCTTAAAAACATAGTCGATCCAAAGGGCTTGGCTGATCTTAAGAGCCGGGGGCTGGTTACTTTTAGCAAGAGCAAAGAGTGGCGCTATGAGATCACTGAGGTGGGGAAAAATTACGCGTCCTATGGAATGAACATGATCTTGGTCCAGGAGATGCCGCCCCTTACACCCGATATGATTAAGAACGGCCAGTTTTCGGAAAGCGACGGGGTCTTGTTTATGGATTACCATGGTTCGCGCTATCGCGCTCGTCCCTATGACCCTGCCATCGCCGCCGATCGGATCATCCCCGGCAAGAAGCACCCCTACCAGAGGCTCATCGATTTCATGCGGGAGATCATGCTGGAGATGGGCTTTGTGGAGATCAAAGGCCAGATTGTGCAGTCCAGCTTCTGGAACTTCGATGCCCTCTTCCAGCCGCAGGACCATCCTGCCCGGGAGATGCAGGACACCTTTTATCTGGACAGCCTGGCCGATATTCCCGACTATACCCGCGTCAAAGAGATGCATGAATGCGGAGGAGCCGTTGGCTCCACGGGCTGGGGCGGATGCTGGAAGCCGGAGGTGGCCCGCCAGGAGGTGCTACGCACGCACACCACGGGAGTGACCATCAAGTATCTGGCCGAGCATCCCGAGCCGCCGGTCAAGGCCTTCGGCATAGATCGCGTCTACCGGCGCGAGGCCATAGACGCCACCCACACCCCGGAGTTCGAGCAATTGGAAGGCATCGTAATGGACAGGGACGTGACCTTCTCTCATCTTCTGGGCATATTGAAGGAGTTTTATGCTAAGATGGGTTTTGAGGAGGTTCGCTTCCGGCCGGGCTACTTCCCCTACACGGAGCCCTCTGTCGAGCCGGAGGTTTTCATAGACGGCCTGGGATGGGTGGAGCTGGGCGGAGCGGGAGTCTTCCGAAAAGAGGTCACGGCGCCCTTCGGCATCGAGCATCCCGTGCTGGCCTGGGGCCTGGGCGTCTCGCGAGTGGCCATGCTTAAATTGGGGCTCAAGGATCTGCGGTTGCTCTATCAGTCGGATATCGAGTGGCTACGCAGTACGCCCGTTTCCATCAAGCTTTGAAGGGGGATTAATCATGCCGGTTGTCAGACTTTATTATGAGGACATGGAGAGGCTGATTGGAGCCTCTCGCGATACTATCATGAGCCGGCTGGCCATGATGGGTGCAGACATTGGAAAGAGGGCGGAAGAGGAGCACGTGGATGTGGAGTTCTTCCCGGATCGGCCCGATCTTTATAGCGCCGAGGGCGTGGCCAGGGCCATGCAGGGCTTTTTGGACATCAAGACGGGGCTGGTGGAGTATCCCATTCGGGAGGGGCCGATCGTCCTGCAGGTGGAGGAGTCGGTAAAATCAGTGCGCCCCATCATCGGCTGCGCTGTGGTGCGCGGCCTTTCCTTCACCAGCGAGGCCATTGAGTCGCTCATGGGCTTGCAAGAGGATCTGCACTGGGGCCTGGGCAGAAATCGGCGCAAGGTGGCCATCGGCGTGCATGACCTATCCCGCGTCACGCCTCCTTTCCGATACTTTGGGGAAGATCCGGCCCGAAAGTTCGTGCCCCTGGATTTTGCCGAAGAGATGAGCATGAAGGAGATGCTGCAAAAACACCCCAAGGGCAAGGGCTACGGCCATATCCTGTTGGGCTGCAAGCGTTATCCGCTTATCGTAGATGCCAAAGATCAGGTGCTTTCCTTCCCGCCCATCATCAATGGCCAACTGACCTCTGTCACCGAGGAGACCGAGGATCTGTTCATTGACGTCACGGGAACGGACGGCATGGTGCACAAAGCCCTGAACATAGTAGTAACCTCCCTGGCGGAGAGGGGGGGCAGGATCGAAAGCGTCCGGGTTATGAGGAGCGAGGGCGATTTCGTCTCCCCCAATCTAGAGCCTTCTGCCTGGACGGTAAGGGCAGCACAGGCCAACAAGCTGATCGGCTTTGATCTGACTGCCCAGCAATTGGCCGAATGCCTGCAGCGGATGCGCTTGGGGGCAATCGCAAATGGCAGCGATGTTCAGGTGCTGGTTCCGGCCTACCGGGCGGACATAATGCACTCCTGGGACATCTTCGAGGACGCGGCCAAGGCCTATGGCTTTGAAAAGCTTGATGCCCGTCTGCCTCGGACGGTGACTGTAGGCAGGGCTCATCCTTCCGAGGTTCGTAAAGCCGAGATTCGCGAGGTAATGGCCGGGCTGGGATATTTGGAAACAATGCCCTTCACCCTGACCAATGAGAAGGTGCATTTCCAGTGGATGCGCCGTTCGCCGCAGCGCGCGGGCGCAGTTGCCGTGCTGCATCCCATCAGCGAGCTGCACACCATCGTGCGCACCTCGCTTCTCTCCAGCCTTCTGGAGATCTTTGCCATGAATCAGCATCATCCTCTCCCCCAGAAGATCTTTGCCGCCGGGGACGTGGTGGTGGAGAAGAAGACCCGCATGCATCTAGCCGCAGCATCCATGCACAGCGGCGCCAATTTCTCGGAGATACGCTCGGCGATCGACGCCGTGCTGCAGGAGCTGGCCATTAAGGCTGAGATTGTTCCTTCCCAGGATGGAGCGCTCATGCCTGGAAGGGGCGGCGATCTTCTGGCGAAAGGCCGAAGGATTGGCTGCTTCGGAGAGCTGCACCCTCTGGTTTTAAGGAGCTTCGGGCTGGAGCAGCCGGCCGTAGGGATGGAGCTGGAGTGGGGAGAGCTCTGAGAGGAGCTTTCCGCCTTTTTTTCTATTTTGTCTGCCCCTGCGGTTGCAGCCGTAACCCTTGGGTTTTAGCCAGTGGCTACTACTACCACTATGATCTAACCACAGAGCCGCAGAGTTCACAGAGTACGAACGGAGAGACACCTTTGGTTCAAGAACCGCTAAAAATAGCTCGCTCAGGCAAAAGGCACCTTAAAATGGATCAGATTTATCTCCTAATAATTGCAATAAATAGCACAGGATATAATGGATTGTGGCGGCTATGAAGGTTCGAGATCTGATGAGCTATCCCATTGACACTGTGCCCCCGGAGGCCACGGTGCTGGAGGCCGTGAAGCGAATGGCGGCGGAGAAGAAGGGCTGCGTGCTGGTAGCCAAGGAAGGTCTTCTCAAGGAGTGCCTGGGCATTGTCACCACCAGCCGGATCTTTCTCAAGGTATTTTCCGAAGGCCGGGACCCGGCGGCGATCGCAGTCAGCGAGATCATGACACAGGGGCCCCTGGTCACCATTGACCTTGATGCCACAACAAGGGAAGCGGCCAGATTGATGCGAGAGCACAGCATCAGAAGGCTGCCGGTGATGAAGGACGGGGCACTGGTGGGGATCATCACCAGCAAAGATCTGCTGGCATGCGTGGTGTGATGCTGCTGGAAAAAAGAATTCGCTACTTCTGCCGGGCGGCAAACGCAGAATTTAAATAGCCTTACAATCAAGTCCCTGAGGTAGGTCGAGGTTGCCTAGCCTGGTAAGGCGCAGGTTTGCTAAACCTGTTCTCCTCCGGAGATCGTGGGTTCGAATCCCACCCTCGGCGCATATCGTTTTTTTGGCAGGTCTCTTTGATCGTCGGCAGGTTTGCCTTCTTTGCCAAGAAATTCGCATTGAGTTCTTGAACTATTCACTTACCAGTAAGTTTGCCATGGCTTCCTTTCGCCCAAATGCGCTGGCGGGAAAGCAGTCCCCCGGATCTGCCAATCCAATCTAGTCCGTCCCCGGCAGGAGTGGCCTGATCTCATAGACATCCAACTGGCGCTGGATGGTGAATAGATCGTTGCCCTTCTGGTGGCTCACGAGCAGGGAGTTGCCCACATCTTTGGGCAGATAGAACTCCTCATTGTCCAGTTTGACGCGGAAGAATTTTCGGCTCTTGCCCATCTCCATGTCCCTGTATCTGCCGGTTACCTTCTCGCCGATCTTCAGAATCCTGGGTTCCATACAAATTTCACCTCATTGATGGTTATAATTACGCTTTGCATCTACTTCTAACTTCCGGACGAAATTAAGAGGGCATCCCTTTTCATCTTGATCTTTGGCTCTTCGCTATTCCGTTTTGGCAAAGCTTTAATTCTATTTTTCTTGCACCCTTTGCAGATTGGCACAAAATACTGTTTCACGCGAAGGCGCGAAGCCGCGAAGTTCAGATGATAATTTATTAGCCTTCGCGTCTTCGCGGCTTCGCGTGAGAAATCGGTTAGTACCTTTGTGCCGAAAAAAAAAGCCTAGATCGGCGAGCTGCCGCCTCACCCTTGCATTGATCTAATATTGCGTTTATTAATCGCGCTTGCCGAATTAATAGCTGAGGCCGACTGGTCTCCCATCACGAGCGATTCCTCATTCACAGCGCGCTTCTTGGCCGGAGCATTGACGAATAAAACTGCCGTATCGTTATCCGTAACATCATATCCCGTCGGAGGGGTTCCCGTAACCGTGACAAAGTTCTCAAGTCGTCCCGTGGTGCTCGGACCGATGCGTGTGACCAGTTTGATCTGAGTCGATGCCCCTATCTCCAGGCGACCGATATTGCTCCATGTGACCTTATTTCCCTGGGCCAGGCCACTGCGGTTATCAGAGACATAGCTCATTCCCACAGGCAATGTGTCCTGTGCCGTGACCGGGTCCAGAGGGGTCTCTCCTGTGTTAGTGATATCAATGATGAAGGTAGCAATGCAGCCCGAGGTCAGGCGCGCGGGAAGGATGGTTACATCTAACGAAGACATGGATGTTGAAATTAAGGCGAAGATAAATACTAAAGAGGCCAAAAGGCATCGAAGCCGTTTCGTATCTCGATTATCCTTCCCTATTTTGATTAAGAAATTAATATGCATATTGATACCACCTGATCCATGTATTAGCAGTCAATGCCGTCGCAGCCCATTTTGGGTTCATCCGTCGTCACGTTCTTGTGGAACTTGATTACTTTATCCAGATTGAAAACGCCAGAGAATAACTGCTGGGACTTAATGTCCTGGCCGAACATATTATGCATCTTCGAATCAGTCTCTATGGTTCCATTGAAGCTGCTTTTCAGATCAGTGCCAATCGTTTGAGGAGACGACGCCTTGTCGGTAGAGCTGAAATAGATCGTCTGCTCCTTCTCCATCTCTTCGGCGCTGAAAATATCCTTGATCCTGGCGCCGGACCCCCCGTAGAATGCCATGGAATGAATTGATTTTCCCCCCGTCAGCGGTTTGGCCCCCTTAAAGGCCAGGTTGGTATCTGCAAAGAGATTCAGGCTCGATTGGTTTTCCGGGTCCAGGGAAGGGACATCCCTTTGCAGCTTTTCGGCAGCTTCTGACATGGCCGCTGCCGACTCAAGCTCGATCTCGCCTTCGCCGGCGAGAGTATCATCATATTCAAGGGCGATGGTCTTGTCCTCGATTGAGGTTTTGGACTCGATGATGCCCACTCCACTTATGGTCTTGGCCTCGCAATACTGGCCGTACTGCACCGGCTCCAGCGTTTTGTTAACCTTTATCTTCGGCAAAAGAGATAGAACTTCTGCCTTGGCCGAGTCGTTCACCTCATCACCCGCAGGGTCGGCGGCATTGACGTAAACCACATTGGTGAGCAAGCCAGAGATGTTGCGATCAATCCTGACCAAAAGATTAATGGCAGCCGAGGCACTGGGATCGAGGTCTACCAGGTCATTCCAGGAAATGACTTTTCCCGACGCGGATACAGATCCGTTCCGGTTGTCAGAGATATAGGTCATTCCCAGGGGCAAGTTATCAATGGCTTTTACATGATCCAAATGCCAGTTGCCATTATTGAGTATATTGATTACGAAGCGGATCTCTGCACCTGGTGACGCAGTGGTAGGATCTGCAACCTTGGTCACGTTGATCCTGGCTTGGTCTGACTGTACAATTGCAGTAGCATAATCTGTGACATTATCGCCATGCTCGGGCTTGCCCACCACATCCACCCGGTTGGTCATGGTGCCATAGACGCTGCCGTCTATTCTTGCCCTGATCCACAGAGACTTCATGCTTCCTGAAGACATTGGGCCGATATCTGGCCAGTAAACATCCTGGCCGCTATTCACGCTTCCAGCAGAAGATGAGTCATAGGTCAGGCCACTTGGCAATTTGTCGCTCACAAATACATTCGGTAACAGAGCCATACCGTTATTGGTCACATTTAGGGTAAAGTTGACCAGGGTTCCTGCTGAGCCGAATGTGGGAACAGCGGTCTTGGTTACCTGGATATTGGCCTGGTCTGCCTGTACAATTGCAGTAGCATAATCTGTGACATTATCGCCATGCTCGGGCTTGCCCACCACATCCACCCGGTTGGTCATGGTGCCATAGACGCTGCCGTCTATTCTTGCCCTGATCCACAGAGACTTCATGCTTCCTGAAGACATTGGGCCGATATCTGGCCAGTAAACATCCTGGCCGCTATTCACGCTTCCAGCAGAAGATGAGTCATAGGTCAGGCCAATAGGCAATTTGTCGCTCACAAATACATTCGGTAACAGAGCCATACCGTTATTGGTCACATTTAGGGTAAAGTTGACCAGGGTTCCTGCTGAGCCGAATGTGGGAACAGCGGTCTTGGTTACCTGGATATTGGCTTGGTCTGCCTGTACAATTGCAGTAGCATAATCTGTGACATTATCGCCATGCTCGGGCTTGCCCACCACATCCACCCGGTTGGTCATGGTGCCATAGACGCTGCCGTCTATTCTTGCCCTGATCCACAGAGACTTCATGCTTCCTGAAGACATTGGGCCGATATCTGGCCAGTAAACATCCTGGCCGCTATTCACGCTTCCAGCAGAAGATGAGTCATAGGTCAGGCCAATAGGCAATTTGTCGCTCACAAATACATTCGGTAACAGGGCCATACCGTTATTGGTCACATTTAGGGTAAAGTTGACCAGGGTTCCTGCTGAGCCGAATGTGGGACTCGCGGTCTTGGTTACCTGGATATTGGCCTGGTCTGCCTGTACAATTGCAGTAGCATAATCTGTGACATTATCGCCATGCTCGGGCTTGCCCACCACATCCACCCGGTTGGTCATGGTGCCATAGACGCTGCCGTCTATTCTTGCCCTGATCCACAGAGACTTCATGCTTCCTGAAGACATTGGGCCGATATCTGGCCAGTAAACATCCTGGCCGCTATTCACGCTTCCAGCAGAAGATGAGTCATAGGTCAGGCCAATAGGCAATTTGTCGCTCACAAATACATTCGGTAACAGAGCCATACCGTTATTGGTCACATTTAGGGTAAAGTTGACCAGGGTTCCTGCTGAGCCGAATGTGGGAACAGCGGTCTTGGTTACCTGGATATTGGCTTGGTCTGCCTGTACAATTGCAGTAGCATAATCTGTGACATTATCGCCATGCTCGGGCTTGCCCACCACATCCACCCGGTTGGTCATGGTGCCATAGACGCTGCCGTCTATTCTTGCCCTGATCCACAGAGACTTCATGCTTCCTGAAGACATTGGGCCGATATCTGGCCAGTAAACATCCTGGCCGCTATTCACGCTTCCAGCAGAAGATGAGTCATAGGTCAGGCCAATAGGCAATTTGTCGCTCACAAATACATTCGGTAACAGAGCCATACCGTTATTGGTCACATTTAGGGTAAAGTTGACCAGGGTTCCTGCTGAGCCGAATGTGGGAACAGCGGTCTTGGTTACCTGGATATTGGCTTCGTCTGCCTGTACAATTGCAGTAGCATAATCTGTGACATTATCGCCATGCTCGGGCTTGCCCACCACATCCACCCGGTTGGTCATGGTGCCATAGACGCTGCCGTCTATTCTTGCCCTGATCCACAGAGACTTCATGCTTCCTGAAGACATTGGGCCGATATCTGGCCAGTAAACATCCTGGCCGCTATTCACGCTTCCAGCAGAAGATGAGTCATAGGTCAGGCCAATAGGCAATTTGTCGCTCACAAATACATTCGGTAACAGAGCCATACCGTTATTGGTCACATTTAGGGTAAAGTTGACCAGGGTTCCTGCTGAGCCGAATGTGGGAACAGCGGTCTTGGTTACCTGGATATTGGCTTCGTCTGCCTGTACAATTGCAGTAGCATAATCTGTGACATTATCGCCATGCTCGGGCTTGCCCACCACATCCACCCGGTTGGTCATGGTGCCATAGACGCTGCCGTCTATTCTTGCCCTGATCCACAGAGACTTCATGCTTCCTGAAGACATTGGGCCGATATCTGGCCAGTAAACATCCTGGCCGCTATTCACGCTTCCAGCAGAAGATGAGTCATAGGTCAGGCCAATAGGCAATTTGTCGCTCACAAATACATTCGGTAACAGAGCCATACCGTTATTGGTCACATTTAGGGTAAAGTTGACCAGGGTTCCTGCTGAGCCGAATGTGGGAACAGCGGTCTTGGTTACCTGGATATTGGCTTGGTCTGCCTGTACAATTGCAGTAGCATAATCTGTGACATTATCGCCATGCTCGGGCTTGCCCACCACATCCACCCGGTTGGTCATGGTGCCATAGACGCTGCCGTCTATTCTTGCCCTGATCCACAGAGACTTCATGCTTCCTGAAGACATTGGGCCGATATCTGGCCAGTAAACATCCTGGCCGCTATTCACGCTTCCAGCAGAAGATGAGTCATAGGTCAGGCCAATAGGCAATTTGTCGCTCACAAATACATTCGGTAACAGAGCCATACCGTTATTGGTCACATTTAGGGTAAAGTTGACCAGGGTTCCTGCTGAGCCGAATGTGGGACTCGCGGTCTTGGTTACCTGGATATTGGCTTCGTCTGCCTGTACAATTGCAGTAGCATAATCTGTGACATTATCGCCATGCTCGGGCTTGCCCACCACATCCACCCGGTTGGTCATGGTGCCATAGACGCTGCCGTCTATTCTTGCCCTGATCCACAGAGACTTCATGCTTCCTGAAGACATTGGGCCGATATCTGGCCAGTAAACATCCTGGCCGCTATTCACGCTTCCAGCAGAAGATGAGTCATAGGTCAGGCCAATAGGCAATTTGTCGCTCACAAATACATTCGGTAACAGGGCCATACCGTTATTGGTCACATTTAGGGTAAAGTTGACCAGGGTTCCTGCTGAGCCGAATGTGGGACTCGCGGTCTTGGTTACCTGGATATTGGCTTCGTCTGCCTGTACAATTGCAGTAGCATAATCTGTGACATTATCGCCATGCTCGGGCTTGCCCACCACATCCACCCGGTTGGTCATGGTGCCATAGACGCTGCCGTCTATTCTTGCCCTGATCCACAGAGACTTCATGCTTCCTGAAGACATTGGGCCGATATCTGGCCAGTAAACATCCTGGCCGCTATTCACGCTTCCAGCAGAAGATGAGTCATAGGTCAGGCCAATAGGCAATTTGTCGCTCACAAATACATTCGGTAACAGAGCCATACCGTTATTGGTCACATTTAGGGTAAAGTTGACCAGGGTTCCTGCTGAGCCGAATGTGGGACTCGCGGTCTTGGTTACCTGGATATTGGCTTCGTCTGCCTGTACAATTGCAGTAGCATAATCTGTGACATTATCGCCATGCTCGGGCTTGCCCACCACATCCACCCGGTTGGTCATGGTGCCATAGACGCTGCCGTCTATTCTTGCCCTGATCCACAGAGACTTCATGCTTCCTGAAGACATTGGGCCGATATCTGGCCAGTAAACATCCTGGCCGCTATTCACGCTTCCAGCAGAAGATGAGTCATAGGTCAGGCCAATAGGCAATTTGTCGCTCACAAATACATTCGGTAACAGGGCCATACCGTTATTGGTCACATTTAGGGTAAAGTTGACCAGGGTTCCTGCTGAGCCGAATGTGGGAACAGCGGTCTTGGTTACCTGGATATTGGCTTCGTCTGCCTGTACAATTGCAGTAGCATAATCTGTGACATTATCGCCATGCTCGGGCTTGCCCACCACATCCACCCGGTTGGTCATGGTGCCATAGACGCTGCCGTCTATTCTTGCCCTGATCCACAGAGACTTCATGCTTCCTGAAGACATTGGGCCGATATCTGGCCAGTAAACATCCTGGCCGCTATTCACGCTTCCAGCAGAAGATGAGTCATAGGTCAGGCCACCTGGCAATTTGTCGCTCACAAATACATTTTTCAGAGTTATATTTCCCGTATTATTGACAGTCAACGTAAAGTTCACAACTGCGCCCGGTGAGCCTGAAGTGATGTCGGCTGTTTTTATTACGCTGATATTCTGCTTGCGAGCGGCGATAGGGGTATCATATTTCGATGTCACTGACTCATTACGCAGATTGTAGCTCTTGCTGGCAACTTTGTTGAGGAGCGTCCCCAAATGGCTGCCGCTAATTTTAGCCTTGACCTCGACCTCATATATTCCTCCCACAGGGAGGATTCCCAGAGTTTGGCTCAGATTCGACCAGTAAAGGGTGGTCGTGCCGTTGACATTGGATGAAGAGAATGCAGATGGATTTGATGAGACATAATCAAGGCCCGCCGGCAGAAGGTCCCATAGATCGGTGCGATTGAGCAGTGTATCGCCTGTATTATTCACAAAGATCCTGAATGTGATCTCCGTGTTAGCGACACCTTCCGAAAGGTTGGCAAATTTCTTGACGACCTGGCTGGATGTATATGATGCTGGTACTACCCTCGTACCATAAGACTTCAATGCCGTTGAATTTGCCCAATCAGGATAAGCTTCAACCCAAACGGTGTTGTATATATCAAATTGGCCGACAGGCGAGTTGCTACCTGGCCGGCCCTGTATATCATCATGTTTAACCGTGTAATAATAGAGGCCTGTCGCCGTTTCTCCTGGATTTAGAGTGGATCTGTCCAGGGCTATGGATGTATTAACAACCGGATATGGCGAATAAAGGATGTCTTCAGTAATACTTAAGTTGCGAAGAGTGATCCCATTGCTGAGGGGGTTGGTGACACTTATCCTATAGCCCACGACACTGCCTATCTTGACAGATGAGGCATTGAGCCTTCCTTTTACAACGTCAATGTGACCACTAAAACCTAAGGAGATGGAACAGTTGGCAGTGTTGGATGTCACGAGAGTGTTCGACGGTCCTGGCCCATATGCTGTGGCTTTGGCGCTGTTTCTAAGTGAGCCTTCCGGCATATCAGTAGCATTTATTTTATGAATTACGCTAATGTTGACCCACTTCCCGACATCTAGGTCGGTCAGCGAGAGTGGAATAATCCCCAGGCGATTGTCTGTGAGGTTCAGACCATGCAGAGCCTCGTCTCCGACGTTGTGAAGATGATAGGTATAGTTTACATCCTCTAAATAATTGGCATCAAAGACGTCACATGTCTTGGTGAGATTCAACATCAAACCACCGTAAACTGTGCCCGAGGAGAGCATGATGATGATTAGAATCAGTGTCACAATTCGCATTTTTTGAGTTCCCCCATGATATACGTCAGACAGAAGGCTCGATTTTTGTTTCCGCGGATATTTGATTCCTGGTGATTTGATTCAGGGCCTCATACACCACTCGGACGAGAGGAGATGACTTGAGAGCCATTTGCATTAATGTATCCGGAATAGCCTGTGGCTATCGCAAAGCTTGCATTATTAGAGACCAACGATCCACCGGGTCCACTAGCATAAGCCTGGGCCTCATTTCTCAAAGGAGCGAAGACATCCGCCTGCTTTAATGTGTAATTGATACTCATGCTATAGTTCTCACCCATCACCAGGCTGCTCTTGTTCAATTCATAGATGCCAAGATGGCTGTCTTTAAGCACAAGATTAGCAAGAGTCTCATTTCCCGTGTTCTCCAGGAAGAACGTATATGTCACCTGATCACCAAGATCGGCATCAAAGGTGTTGGCGGTCTTCGTGAGCTTTAGCACTCCTAGTGCGAATGAGGGGACAACGATCATGCCCATCAAGGCCATCGCCAGGGTAATATGACAAATTGATCTCGTGTTCATCTTGCATCATCTCGATATATTTCTGACCATATGCACTCTGTCAGAAATCATCTGGACTTCCTTCTCGCTTTATTACATCAGTGTAGTATAACATACTATATATACTTTTGCATAATCAGTAACTCTCTTTCGTTTAATTTGAACAACATTAAAACACAATACAAACATAGTTTAAATATTCTATCTCACAGTGTGCTTTGGAGAGTTAATAAAACACGATTAATGCTTGAATCTTAGCACTAATTACGTTTTCTTTCTATTTTTGAAAAAGACAAATTAAAACATTGAAATAAATATTTATTTAAATAAATGCAATATACCAAGCAGTAAACTAATATGCACGTATTAATAACATGATAACTCAATCATGAACCGCATCGAGGGCCGGGCAGTTCAAGGGGCAGGCCCCATCCTCTTCGCGATCCCACTGCATTTTCATCTGCATCGAGTCCAAATAGTCGGTCTCGTTGGCGCTCTCCTGCCCTAAGCAGGCGCAGCTTATTCCCGGAACGTTCGCCGCTTCTGTCCCTGCGTTCCTCTTTGCGGGCGTGCAGCATCCCAGATATCCCCGGCTGATGATCGACAGGTTTTGCGCTGTAACCTGACCCAAGCTGCAGTTGCCCTCGACAAGAGCCCGATTGATGATATCGCCCTGGCACTTTTCCACATCCAGGTTGATGCCGATTCTAAAAGTATCACCGATGGAAAGATGCAGCAGTGTCCAGTTGGAGCCGTTCTGGCCGATCTGGTTGGGCCGCAATGTAGCATTGAGGAACCGGGCCCCTGACGGGAAGAGGTCTTGCAGGAAGAGCGGCCCAATGGTGACGTTGCCGTCATTGGTGATAGTGATAGTATAAACGGCCACGTCCTTGACCTGTTTTCCGTCTTTGCGAAGATAAAGGTGCGGCCGGTCGTATTTGGCAGCGCCGGAGATGATGATCCTTCGCAATACTACGTAGTCGCCCATGAGCGTCTCATCCCTGTCCACCGCAGGGGTTCCATTCGTGCCTACGGCGGTCCGCAGCTTCGCCGTCCCGGAAAAGTTGGCCTCGCTCACGATCTCCCTGGGGCTGGCAGCCGTTGCCTTCTTTTTCAGCCGGGTGGCGCTGGAATACTCCTCGGCGATGAGGCTGGAAGGACTATGGAGCCGCATCCCCTCCGACCACTTTTGAGATATGTTCAGAAAAGTGCGGGGCGTAACTATGTGGCTTAAGCGATCGTAAGACGCATCCAGATCCTTGGCCATAAAACCGGAAAATGTGTCGCTGCGCTCTTCCGAACGATAGGCTCCTGTACCGTACTCGTAGCTCCTCTGCCCCCGGGCTCGCGCATCTTTGGCCACGTATCCCCGGCCGGATGCGGAGCGGTCCATCATCAGGCCCTGGCCCAGATCGTGGACGCTCCCCTCAAGCAGAAAATATCCCGCATAGTCTTCTACAGAAAAGATATCTTCTTCGCGCCCCGGCGCCGGTCGTTTCAGCGTCCCCAGGTGGGCCAATCCTTGGAAATCGGACGTTATCTGCATCAACGATCCGTTTTCATCCAGATCAAAGAGGCTCTCGCTCTCCAGGTTGGCGGAATATCGATACGATTCTTCAAAGGAAGTGTTGGTGATGCCGTTCTTGGCACGAGCATCCTCATGCCAGAGGCAGGAGACGTTCTGCGAGCCGTTTCCCGGTAGAAGAAGTGTTGTGGGATGATAGCTCTCCTTCACGCTTCTCTCCAGCCGGATGGATTTGTTGGTGGTGAGAAAGCGCAGATCTTCCTGATTCTCGTAATCCCCGCTGCCGTGTTCGCGCAGGGAGAGCTGTGTTCCCTCCTCTGCCAATATTTTCACATTTGCGATTGCAGACATCTGCATCTGGTCGGAGGATACGTAGACGCGGTTGGTGAGAAGGCCGGCCGGGCGGCGTGTGCTGTAGTCGCGGTAGGATCGGACGAAGCCCTGGCCGGTGACATTCTGTTGGCTCTGGTACAGGACGTCCGTTCTGGGAAGGCGCACCGTCAGGTCCATCTGCACGCATTGACCGGGCGCGAGAGCGGGGAAGTGCCAGACACCATCATCAACCATCTTTGGCCAGGCGGAGACGAACTCTACGGCGGAGGCGAAGACATCGCGCACGGTGACGTTGGTGGCGCTCTCTCCTCCGTTGTTGCAGACGGTAATGATGTAGCTCACCTCCTCGCCCCGGCGCACTGCCTTTTGTAGCGCCGTCTTGTTGACGGATAGAAGAGTTCCATTCTGAACTGGTGTGTAAATGCGGCCCGATTTAGGCATCAGCTCATCGCAACTGATGGTGAAGCGATTTTCCAGCAGGGCCCCGTCGGGCAGAGTGTCCCCCACGTGCACTAGCAGGCGAACGGTGTGCGGGCCGTCCGGATCAAGGCTGGGAAGGGTCCAGGCGATGTTCCTGGTGTTATTCCTGGATGGGGCCGGATCGGCGGAGAGGAAGGTGATGCCAGGATCCAGATCGTCCGTGATGTTGACATTGTGGGCGGCTCCAATGCCCTGATATTCATAGGTGAGGATGTAGGTGAGAATATCGCCCACCTGGACGGGATTGGAATCTGCGGTTTTGCTTATTGTGAGGCTCGCGATGTTCACGCGGGCAGAGGCCCCTCGCAGGTAGTCGTTCACCCCTCCTCTGCCCGTGCGCTCCTCTGCGCTTGCGCCGGGACGGCTGGTCCAGGTCACCTTGGCGCGGCCCTCCACCAGCTCGCCCGCGGCGGCGCGAGCCGTGGCATTAAAGCGCAGGAGAGCCTTTTGTCCGGCGTTCCTATCCAGGTCGAGGGCGTCCAGATGCCATCTGAGGGCCTCGCCATCAAAAACGGCGGCTGGACCTGCCAGGACCTGTGCCGAGCCGGGCTCGTAGGACAGGCCTGCGGGCAGCAGCGCCTGCAGATCCACATCAAACGCAGGCGCATGGCTATGGTCGGAATGGTAGAGGAGAAGGGTGAAGGATACACGCTCTTGCGGGGCGGCAAAGGGCCGGGAAGCCTGCATCTCCAGCACCAGCTCGGGCTCGACCACCGTCAGGGAGCCGGCCTCGTCGGCATCCGACCTGCCGGCGGCGCCATCTTGCCAGCTCATGCGGGCGCTCGTCCCTGCCAGGACTGCTCCATCCTGGTTCTCTGGCTCGTTTGCCAGCAGGCAGTTGTAAGTGATCGAAATGGTCTCTGCGGGACCGGCGTCTCCAAAGAACCAGGCGATCGAATTTTCGGTAACCAGCTCGCGCTGCAAAGCCGGACCGTGCAGAGAAAGGCTGCTCTTGTTGTAGATCTGGCCCTTTGCAATGGTATCGTTGATCCACAGGTCGCAGGCGCCGCGGGGCAGGTCGGCAGAGATCTCAAAGCCCACGGTTTCGCCCACTGTCAGGCAGCGAGGCTGGTCGGGCTGCTTTCGGATGGCAGTTCTTGCCCCGAGCTTGGAGAGCTGGCGAATCTCCTGGCAGGGGGCGGGCCCCCAGTGGGCTTGAAAGGTGCTGGAGTAGCTGCTCTTGGTAGATATCACTCTGGCCTTCTGTATGATCTGCTCCGTCTGGCCTGGTGCAAGGGATGCATAGCTCCGGTTGAGTGAATCTATCTCTACAAGCTGCAAGCCCGGATCAAGTGTGACATTGACAACGACGCCGTAGGCAGTTCCATCTCCGTCGTTTTCCAGCAGAATGGTCCATGCGATTTCATCTCCCTTAGCGATATCGAATTTATCAGGCGAGGCGGAAAGGCTCAAGTTTGCCCTTCTGATGTCTAAAGGAAGTGTGGGCGCGAGGGTCTTGCCGACAGAAGAGATCATCTTTGCCGACAATTGGGCCTGGCTTTGTGCGCTGCATCCGGCTGTGAGATTGAACTGCAAACGCATAGATTCACCTGCATAAATATCTGCAGAGCTTCCGCCATTAGAACTTCCTGAAGTTGCCGCCTGAAATTTCCAATCCAGATCGCTGTCCAGGTCTTTGCCATTGGGATAACGCGCCCAGCAGAGATTATTGTTCTTATCATCCTTGACCAGGGATGTGCGGTCAACCTCTCTCCCAGCAGAATCCAAAAGGGAAATGCTGCTTGGGTAAGAGTTGACCAAGGAGCCATTGGTCCAGGTTAGTAGTTGATAGTCATCAGGCACGATAACTGTGCCAGGGGAAAAAGAAACAGACTTCAGATAGTAGCTGTCGACGAGCTTCCACCCGCCGATATTGACTGCCTGGGAAGTTGGATTGTATAGCTCAATCCATTCCTTTAAAGTGTCTGAGCCTTCTGGATTTTGCTCCCATTCGTTTATTATGATGTGTCGATTGGATTTTAGTGCACTAGAAATGTCCCACTGTAGAGACTGACCGCTCAGGTAAGGCTCACATGATGACTTTGTGCCTTGCCAAATGATATTTGCATTTCCAGGATAGCTGAATCCATCAGGAACCGGAAGCTGTGCAGACAGGCTTTGAGCATCATCGCTGGAAATGAAATTCATTTCGTAAACGCCTTCTCCAGAGACATCTACCTCGGAGGGGGCAAAGAGGCTCAGGGATGAGGCAGCGGCCGGCAAGAAAATAGTGTGAAACAATATAAACAATGTAAGTAAAATATGAAGTGATTGGGTCACACTAATTTTATTATATATTATTTGTGTTTTGCCATCAATGCATTTATGTGCATTTGAGTTGGAGCTTTCTAAATACGAGTCTATCAGCATGTATGGGGAGCCACCTGGAATTAATTCGTATCTTTGGTACTGATCTGTAATACGAATATCTTATTTAATTATTTCTGTCAGTTTCTTTAGAAAAGATCGGTTCTAAATTGGGATAATATAATCAAAATTAAAAAATTGTTCCGCTTTTCTCCCCCTCTTGCCCCATCCTATGCCAATCTCGGGCAGACCCGCTCAGCCACATGCGGGCGGGAGACGCGCCCGCCCGCACTCGCGCCGCCACGCACACGCGCGCGCCTGGGGAGCGGCCCCGCGGATCGCCTCCCTTGGTAGCGCGACAGAAGAAGGATGGCCGGAGGCGCGCGATCCCCGGCCCCACAGCCCAGCGCCAGCCCCGCGGCCAGGGTAAGTCGAGGCGCAGGTTGGCAATGGCTTTGCCTCGGAATATTGGTGAGCAAAAAACTACTTGATCATCTTTGTGCGTACTAATTCACGAAAAATGTCGAACGAAGCTGGCTCCAGCGGCGCCCGCCCGGACGCGCGCTCGCACGCACTCGCGCAGGCACGCGCGCGCACGAGCCCACGGGCGGTGGCCACCACCGCCAGATCACCCCATTGGCCTACAAAAGAGAGCTGATCATTTCAGCTTCTCATCAACCTCAGAGGGGCAGACGATGATCTGCACCGGCTCAATGATGATATTGGAAGTGGCCACAGCGCTTCCTCCTTTCATGGTGTTTATGGCGCTCACAGATATATCATGAACATCTATGCTCAGATAATTTTCAGCGTGATGTAGATCACTATTTTCAAGTTCTCGGCCGCCAATGCCGTCTTCCCTCCACTCCATTTTGGCGACCTTATCTACAGATTTATCATTCCCCTTGCCACTCACACTTATATTCTGAGAGTTCACCGTTCCTTGATTGCTTGCATCAGCATCCTGGGAGTCCTTGTAAAGCAAATCTCTCTGTTTTAGGGAGTTTATCGCCGAAAGATCCCACACATTTGCCGTTGAATTGGTGCTATCCATCAAGATCTCTTCCTTTTTAGAGGATGTGGAAATAGAACCGGAAAGGTCGGGACGAACCGGCGGATTTTGTCGTTTATACCAGGGAAAATAGATGGTATCAGCGCCCACTTTTAGTATTCCCAAATCAGAACTCTTTTCAGGATGACGCTCTTTTAATTTATTGATCTGTTCCAGGCCGTTTAACTGCTGCTCAGCTAACGCTGGAGTCAAGAAGATGCAAATAAATAGAAATCCCACTAACATCAGGCTAGTGGGTCTTGTCGATATCTTCATTTCGGTCCTCTCAGATAGGATACTGAATCTACTGCTGATTGGCTACGATCTTAACATTGTTGGTAGCTGCTGCGAATCCGAAAGCCATCGCATTCCTGTTGCCTACACTGATCAGGTCTATATTGACCTTGATGCAGGAGTCTGTACAGCCAATGGGCATAGGATCCTCCGGGTCTTCTGGCAATAGATTGCAGGGTGCACATACACCTGAATCCTGATTCTTCTTGATCTCCAGGTTATTGGTAGCAGTGGCAATGGGAGAATTCGGAAGAATGTTCCCAAAGGCCAGTGCCTTATCATTTCCCACCGTCAGAGTATCCATATTTGTATCCTGACCTTCCGGGAAATTAAAGGCTGAACCCTCCGTCTCAAATATTCCTCCATTTCCTTCTCGTCCAAGGATATCCACACCGCCGTTGCCACCTATTCCCTGCGCCAGTACCGGAACTGAGAGCATGGCCATAGCCAACACCAATATAATGCCTATTTTTTTGATAATCTCACCCCATACCTTCTTTAATATAGACGGATGTTAGCATTGATAGTATTTATATTTTTTGGTAAGACATACAAACCTAGGTATGACATATAACTCATAAGATTTCAAATATTACATAAATGTAATGATTTATTGTGGCTGTAAATAACTAGATTGCACCTATAATCAGTATTAATATAGATTTGTTTTGTATATACTAATGCAATAAGTTATTATGGGTATAAAATATTGAAATATGCCTATTTGCCTAGAGAATTTAGGCAGCAAAGATAATTTAGAATTTAAATATTAATAAAGTTCATTTATTGATCAGGCCTCGGAGAAGATCAGCTTGCGTACCTTCATAGTAGCCAGATCGACAATGGGCACCACCGCCGGCACAGGCTGAATGTTCATCTTCTTCTGAAAATCGGTCTGAGACTGCCAGGTTCCGCTATTAATCACAGCCACGCCCTTGTACCTGGCAATACCCACGGTGTGAACGTGCCCGCAATGCAATATGGCCGGTGGTCGAGATATAACATAATGATCTTCATGCTCGGGTGCGATGGAAACGCGACTGCCGTAAATCGGTGCGAGATGCCGCCGTCTCAGCATCTCGATCATGGCCTTCTCCGGCGCGGCGTAAGAGATGCCGGGCAGACGCAAGACGAGATCATCTATGCTTCGACCATGGTAGATCAAGACCGATACCCCGCTCAAGGTCACCCAAGCGGGATTGCCCACAAAGAGCATGTCTTTTCGGAAATACCTCTGCACATCCTCCGGAAGAGAGGGCTGAGGCTCTGCCTGACGCACAATATCGTGATTGCCGGGGGCAATGATCACTTTTATGCCCTTTCTTATGCAGTTGAGCCACTCTGCCGCCGCTTCGTACTGAGCATATATGTCCATGATGGCCAGATCATTTTGTTGACCGGGATAGATGCCTACCCCGTCCACCAGATCTCCGGCAATTACTATGTACTGCACCTGAGAAGCCAGGCCGGAAGCATCGTCCACCTCGCCGTTGAGCCACTGCAAAAATCTCTGCCAGGCATCTGCCATGAAGTATTTGCTTCCCACATGCAGATCAGAGAGCAGCAGAGCAAAGCCGCTTCCCTTCTCCAGAGGAGCCGTTTGATTGGGCATATCCGGCCAGAGCAAAGACTTGACAAAAAGCCTTCCATTGCCGTCAGAGATGCCCGTGACGCCTATGACCTCATCCGTTATGATGAGACCAGACTGCTCATAGACCTCAGCATCCTTTTGAACGACGGCAACTATCATGCCGGTAGGATCCTCCAGCTCGATTACTCGATTGCCTTTGGCAGTGGTTTTAACATCCATGACCATGCCGATGAGAGAGACCTCTCGACCGGTTGTGCTCTTGCCCAGGGATTCGATGGGCCGGGAGTTGAGCCGTCGAGAGAGAATTTCCCTGATTTTTGAGTATCTATCGCGAAAATAGTGCACGAAATCATCGTAATCACCAACGCAAGTAGACCGGCCGGTTATGTCGCATTTCAGTTCGACAGACGAATCCGGCAAGCATGGAAACGATGTGGACGGCTGTGGAGACAAGGCCTGCGAAGATAATGGAGGCAAGGAAGGAGAGGAGGAAAGAGAGGAAGAAGACGAGGGGAAAGGCAAAGAATGCGAGGACGGTACAGCCTTTGCAAAAGATGTCCTTTTTGCAGCGGCTAAATCAAGATGGCATGATACCATGGATGTCCCAATCACTGCCACAGATCTATCCGCGTTGCTGATGATGCGCGCCAGAAGCTCCTCTTTGCTGCCGGGATAGCGGCAGATGATCTCCAGGGCCTGCGGCTCTAATTGATAACCCTGCTCGGCAAACCTCTGCACTATATCTCGGTCGACCGCTTTGCTCGGGCGAATGCCACGCGGCAATATCTGCTGCATCGAAAGGAGTATAAGAGCCTACCAACTGATAAATATGGTTATGAAGATCGCAGAGTGGTTTGACAATTTGCCTCTTCCGGGCCTGGTCAAGGACATAATTTTCGTGGTTGTGGTAGTGGGTGGCATATCCTTGCTATCTCAACTGGTATTGGGCCTCTGGACGCCCATGGTTGCCGTGGAGTCAGGAAGCATGGTGCCCAACCTCAATATTGGAGACATAGTAGTAGTTCAGGGGGCATCGCGCACAAATGTAATTCCCTGGGACGAGGCGGAAAAAACCGGCTATACGGCCTTCAATAAGCCGGGGGATGTCATACTCTACCGGCCCTATGGCAAGGCTAGCCTTAATCTGCTGGACCAGTTCAAAATGCTTCTGGGATTTGCCCCAGGTAAAGAGAAGGCCACCCCCATCATTCACCGTGCCCTGCATTATGTGAAAGCAGGAGAGCCCATGTGGGAAAGCGGGCCTGCCGCACCCTTCTCCGGCTATATCACTAAAGGTGACCACAATGAGGTGATCGACCAGATGGCCGGTCAGATCTTCGGCACGGCCAATACATCCTATGTCGAGACAAACCGGGGCGAGATTATGGATGTAGGCAGTGATGTATACCTGGACAAGAAGACTGGCCTGCTCATTTACAAGACCGAAAATGGTACCTTTGTAGGCGAAGGTATCAGCTTCCTGACGCCCGTAAAGGAGGAATGGGTCATTGGGGTGGCAAAGGCCAAGATCCCGCTGGTAGGCTATGTCAGGCTTCTGCCCAACATCATCTACGATGAGATTAAAAAGTTAGTAAGCTAGCCTGCATGGCAAAATGGTCCTGGTGAAAGGGCAGAAGATCCATAACCTGCAAGAGATTCAGACCTTGCAGATTTTTCATCTCTGCCTGAAGGACTGCTTCGGGACTGGCAGTTACATCCACGGAGCGAGTCTTGAGCATAAGAATGAGGTCGCCCCCGGACTTTAGGTAGCGAGCACAGTTTGTGGATGCGATCTCGGCTTGACTACGCTGAGCTACATCCTGATAGACTAGGTCTACCTGCTCGACAAGAAATGCATACTCTTCGGGCCGGGCTGCATCGGCAAGGATGGGCACGATGTTTTTGCGCCTCTCGCAAAGCCGGACTAAATCGCGCATGGCGCGGGGTGAGAACTCCACGGCATAGACCAGCCCATCGCGAACGATATCGCTAACATGGCTGACTGTGGTGCCCGTGGCCGCACCCAGATAGAGAACCTTTGCATCGCGTGCCAGTACAGGCTGCGTGCTACGACCCTTGAGCAGGAGGGCAGCGAGCTTGGAGCGAAAGGGATCCCAGAGCCGGTAACCTTCCAGGATGCGCTCCCCATAAACGGGCACATCGTCATCTGATCTGGTCGCCAGCCTCTTTTGCCCATCCACCTCTAAGATGAAGACTCCGGGTGAAATTTCCAGAGGAGGCATGATTATTTGGCCATTAGAGTTAGAGCTCTTTGCCCATGGAGGTCGTGGTGAGTTTGACGTGCTTTACGCCCTTTAGAGACATCATCTTCTCGGCGGCCTTTCTTACATCCTGACCCTCGCCCCGCAAGACGATAACCTCCAGGCAGTTTTCGTGGTCCAAATGCACATGCAAGCTGGACTGGATAATGCCTCCCGCTTCATGCTGGATCTCCGTCAGGTTCTCCACCAGACCGCGTTGACCATGAGAATACACGAGGGAGATTACGCCCACCCTCTCGCCCTGCACATCGCTCATCCACTCGTAATGGACGATGTAGTTTCGAATGGCATCTCTGATGCCCTCTGAACGCGACGAGTAGCCGCGATGCAAGATTATCTCATCAAACCGGGAGAGCAGCTTCTCCGGCAGAGAAACACCGATCCTCATTAATTCTTGGTCCATATATAATCGCGATCAATATACCAATGTTATTTAGTAATAAACTTAATGGAGAAAAATGAACCATAAAGGTTTTCCCTAGCGAGGGCAATAAAAGATAGTAATATGTCAGATATCGCTCTCATCGGCGAGAGAACCTTTCTCTATGAAAAGCTCTTCGAAGATTTAGGAGTAAGCTTTCAGTTTCTCTCCTCCGCCGTCTTAGGCAGCCCCTTTCTGCCCAGGTTCAAGGTTGTAATTATTCCCACGGGCTTTGCCAACCCAGAGTACTCCAAGACACTGCTGGCACTAAAGAGGATGAAGTCGAATATCTCCGACTTTGTAAAAAGTGGTGGAGTACTGACAGTCTTCGGTCCGATGGTGCCCGAGCACGAATATGATTGGCTGCCCCTGTCGCTCCGCTATGTTTGCGAGCTATCCTCCCGAAGCGTTACTCCCTACGGGCACGAGTGCTCCTGCTTGCTTTGCACCAGCACGCCGGAATGTGACGGCTACCTGATTGCGGGGGAGGGCTTTGAGACAGTCTTGAAAGACGAAAAAGACAGGGCTATCCTGGTCCGGGCAAAGGTCGGAGAAGGGCAGATCGTGGCCACATCAATACACGAATTTCCTGCTGCGCAGTACATAATGTGGGCTTTAAGCCGTGCGAGACCGTCCAAGCTATGAGGAGATGAGGATCCTGCAAGAAGAAATGCCCGCGAATGAGAAGATGCCCATAAAAAAGAAGAGCAAGCTACGTGAAGAGATAGAGAGCTTGCTGAAGGAGAAAGGAATTACGCGAGAAGAGCGGATAACGGTCATGAGCCTGGATACAGGGGAGGCCCATTACTTCAACGATTATCCAGAGGCCCTGCAGTTTCTCAAAGAAAAGAAAGGGCGATGGTACCTGACAACGCCGGGGATAAGACGCGAAAGTATTCAATAGCATTTTCAAAAAAAATTAAATTAGAAAAGAGGTGTCCCGAAGGACTGCTCCTCCGCTTCCATCAGCTCTATCCAGGTGGACTTGCACGAGCAGTCCAGGGTGTGGAATGGCGCGACATCCTGAGAGAGAGCGTGCGTCCGAATGGCTTTCGCAACGCCGTCATCACATACTCCGCAGTTATGCGGGCCGCGCCTGGTGCCGGCTCCCACGGGATCACAGACGATGGGGCCCGGCACGCTTTTTAGCACCTCCAGGGCCGACCAGAGCCAGGGTGGCCGAAACTCGCCTCGCTCCCACATGCGCTCCACCACAGTATTACGCTGCACATTGCAAAGGTTGAGAGATAGAATATCCGCGTGGTCGCTGGCCGCCCGGGCAGAGGCTATGGCGTCTCTCATGGCCTGGCCTTCTGAGAGCAGAGGTGGCTTGAGCAGGAGATAAGCTTTGACTCGCCCACCCTGCCTGTGCACGACTTCGGAGGCATCGGCAAAGTCCCGGAAGGAGAAGCCCTTCCTGATGGCGTTCTCCCGGATGAGGTCATTGGCCGTCTCCAGACCAATGGCAAACTCCGTGGGCAGATGAGTGAGGCATATCTCGACCGTCTGGGCCGTTACATACTCGGGACGGGTCTCGATGACCAGCTTCTTGATTCCCAGTGCTTTTAGCCTTTTTAAGATCTCATCGCGGGCCTGCACCGGCATCTCAGCAGGATCCAGGAAGCTGCCGCTGGTGTAAATCTTGACCACGGAAACGTCCATTGAGGACCTCTCCATGGCGCACTCGAACTGGGCGATCAGGTCCAGGGCTGACGCGGGCGCTCCTTCGCTGGCATAGCCGCACATGGTGCAGCGGTTCCAGCGACATCCCACTGTACGAAGGATCATGGTCAGCGATTCTGCTGTCCGGCCGTCCTGGAGGTCCTGCGAACGCCATACGGTAACTGGCCTTCTCAGATCCAGCTCTCTGTCCACTCTTGCTCTTGGCATTGCCTTACCCTAAATATTGCAGAGCGCTGATGCCAGCCGATGCGCCCGTGCCTACGGCGGTGGCCACCTGCAGCCTTCCGCCCGTCAGGTCTCCGGCAGCGAAGACTCCCGGCATGTTCGTCTCCTGATTGAGCCGGTTGACCTTTACGTAGCCGCCGCTCGTCATCTCCAGGCCCAGGGCAGCCGCCAACTCGGTGTTGGGATTCATGCCCATCTCCACGAAGACGCCGTCCGCCTTCAGAGAACGGGGAGTGTTGCCGACCTTATACTCCACACTGGAGACGAACTGGTCACCCAAGATCTCTGTGATCTCTGCTCCAAAGGATGCTGTGTAGTTGGGAAGCTTCTTGATGCGGTCCAGGTAAACCGATTCTGCCACCAGCTTCTCTCGCATGGAGAGCAGATGCACCTTATCGGCGATGTTGGCCAAATAGAGAATTGCCCTGGCAGCGCCGTTGCCGTAGCCCACCACGGCCACTGCCTTGCCCCGGAAGAGCGCCCCATCGCAGTGCACACAGTAAGACACGCCCCGTGCCGTCAACTCCTTCTCGCCAGGCACGCCCATGGCGCGATGGCTGGCGCCCATGGCCAGGATGACGGCTTTGGCCTCGTACTGCCAGTTCTCCGTCTTGAGGCGGAAGGAGTCGCGCAGAGGCACGATCTTCTCCACCTGATCGATCTGGTTCTCCGCCCCGAACTTCTGGGCCTGGGCCAGCATCCTCTCGGAGAGCTCTATGCCCTGAATGCCCTCCGGAAATCCGGGGTAGTTTTCATAGAGGCCGCCCATGGACTGCTGTGAGCCGTAGATATTGCCCAAAACCAGCGTCTTCTTTCCGCCTCTCGCGCAGTACATGGCAGCGGTCAGCCCAGCCGGGCCTGCTCCTACTATGACGACATCATGCAAGCGAATATCACCATAAAGAAGCCCCCCTTCAAGGTAGATAAAGGGTATGTAGCCTTGGGGGCGAGCCCATGGCAGGGCTTTTTACCCGCAATGTTTTTAGACTAGAAGGTGATTGTAGGGGATGCTTCGTGAAACACGATAGCGCCGATAGTGTAGCGGTTATCACTAGGCGTTGCCAACGCCTAAACTCGGGTTCGATTCCCGATCGGCGCATATAATTACTGAGTAATTTTGCTTCTTAATATCGTTTTTTTCGAGCTTTGGTTGCATGATTTCAATGATACAACTTTTTATTAATAGGCATGAATATTCCTACCATATTATTGCATGCCTGTTATCATTCGCCCCATTTTATCAATAAAACATATAATGGATCTGCCACCTACCCGATCACGGGAACGTGGGCGTCCCCATACCGGGCATGCTGGCGGAGCTCGGGATGCTCATGCCTCTGCCGCTCATATCTCCGCTGGATGGCAGGCTCGATCCCGATAGCTTGGAGCGAGTTAAATTGGCTGCATCAGGCATACTAGGCAAATCCGTGGGAATATCCGCAGGGACGTTCTTCGAGATGGTTTGCATCGACATCTCTTGCCTTCCGCCGTTCTTGCGAGAGACAGCAAGAGAGGGCGAATCCGATCCGCCAAAGGATCCGGTAAGGTCCATGGAAACGGCATCATCGGGCCGCAACATTAGATCGAGGCTCTTAAAGGTGGACGATGCCCCGCTCGCCGGATCAAGGGTAGTCATGAGAAGCTCTAGCGTTCCCGGCTTGAGATTGCCCAGCGTGCTCATGCTGAAGGCTCCCAGAGCCGGATTCATGGAGATGTTGATTCTGCCGGATGGGTCGATTTTCAAGCCGCTAAGAGTGATTCTCTGATAATCGGTATCTATTGAAATTGTGGGAGACAACTGACGGTTGGCGCCGATGCTGACATTATATGCACTATTCTCCTGGAAAAGATCCATGCGCTGCTGCTGGCCCTGCCCCAGGTCAGGAACGGAAGAGGCCAGGGCAAAGCCGGGGGCAATGATGGCCGTATCGGCCTGATTCTTTTGGCTGCCGTTAACGGTGCTGCTGATATTTATGGCCAGGTGAGAGGCATTGATCAGGGCCAGAGGGAGCAGAATGACGGGCGGATAATCGCTGCCGATGCCGACCAGGCCAAACTTCAGATTACGAATCTCAGCACCCGGGATCTCATTTACCAACTGGCCCGACTCCAGGATCCCTACTCTCTGGCCGCTTTCATCTGTGACCAAGGTGCGGGCCTTGCCGCTCTGCCAAATCTGGATGTTTTTTGTACTCCCGGCAGCACTTTCATTGGTAGCAGAACTTCCCTCCCCACAAAAATCGCACTGCTGCTGCCCGAGGCGTGAAGAGAGAGAGACAATCTCCAGATTCTTGGTGCTGGCGTTGCCGGAATAAAGGCTGTTTGGCTCATCCGGACTGGCAGATGCCAGATAGCGCCAGGAATTGGTAAGTGTGTCCACCTCGATGAACCTGTTATCTTTGGGCCAGTTATTATCATATACCAGAATACGGGCCGTGCCGTTGCCGAGATCCTCAACAGCATAAGGCGTAATAGCATGGCCGCCGCTGCCGTCAGGCAAATAGATGCCCATGACCCACATTTCTCCCGCCCCAGAGCCATTGCCAAAGGCGCTGGCTAAAGTTTCCAGCACCACCTTTGGGGACTCCCGAACCTTCTTCGACCCGCCGGGGCTGGTGACCTGGGTGGTCCACCAGTAACCTATCTCGCGCTGCAGCAAGATATCTTGCAGCGAGAGATCAATTACGCTGTTACCTCCAAAAAGGCCGGGGCTGGTCTTGTTGTAATACATAAGGCTGGATAAGACTGCGATGCCTTCACAGTGTCCGGATTTCATAGCAGAAACGGCCTGATTCATCCAGCGCTCGGCTGGATAGGTGAGAGTGCATTTGCCATTGGCGGTGCTGGCGCATACTTTGTCTCCGAACATGCGCTGTAGCTCCGCCGAGGTCAGAGTCGACGGTCACGGGATCCTCGGCGTAGTTTTGAAAGCTGAATCCATCGATATTGGGTCGAAAACCGCTATCGTTTATCTCCGCGCCCTCCAGAAAGACGCTGCTGTTATTCTCGGCCCCCATTGCACAAAACATTAGAGATAATAATGCCACCGCTGCAAGATATTGCTGCTTCATAGTCTCCCCGCCCTCGTTAGATCAGAAAATCGTATAGCTGTCTTTCCTAGAGGCATATACATCTTTTGCCGCAATACGAACGCAAAACTTATATTTTGGGCGGGATGACGTGAGGCAAAAAAGAGTGGGTGTAGAAATGAAGAACTTCTTAGTAATGGCATCAATGATTATGTTCGTATTCGCAGCTCAAGGCTTTGGTTTCGCCTTAGGGGCAGAGCAGGCAGCAGCAAATGATTCGATCAACGCTTCCCAGATGAACGAAACCCTCAAGAATACAACTCTTATCAATGAGACACTTGAAAATGTAACGATCATCAACGGGACACTTGAGAATGTAACGATCATCAACGGGACACTTGAGAATGTAACGATCATCAACGGGACACTTGAGAATGTAACGATCATCAACGAGACACTTGAGAACGCATCTTTATCCCAGAACGAGTCTGACCCGTTCACAAATGCAAAGAACCGCAAGCCAAGAAGCAGATAGATCTTGGTATTTTTTATTTTTTTCTTCATGGCATCCTTTATCTTCGTGAACTAGCCAATGCTCATCCGATTATCTGATCTACTATCCAATGATCAGCCTGCCTAACGTCACCAGAAATAGAGCCATAAGCAGCCATCCTACAATGCCCTCCATAATTCCCAGGTATTTATAATGCCCTCGCAGAGGAAGCCCTTTTGAATTAGCAGTAAAAGCAATTGTGCTGTAGAAGAGGGAAGCTACCATGAGCTGGTGGCCGTGAATGTCATGAAAGCCTTCCACACCCCTGCCGGTCCAATAAATAAAGGAGAAAATGAGAATTATCACCATTCCGCAGAAAAGCGCATAGTGAGGGCGCACCCCATAACCGCAGGTGAGCCAGGCCAGCGTATCCAGAAACTTAGAAAAGCCGATCGGCTTACTAACCTGATTTAGATATCGATACTCATAATAGCATTCATTGGCATCGTTGCTCTGGCCGAGGTCCTTATAATTCTTGATCAACGAGAGGTAGGCCGCAGTGTCGAAACTGAGGATGTCACGTATCTGACTCCAGCTCACTATCAGCCGGTTGATATCTGCTTTGGCCAGATGCAAACGAGATCCCTTGCCGAAGGTTGCGCCATCTAATACCATCCTGACAATCTTTGTGCTATTTAATTTCAGATCGCCGTTAAAAACCGCATATGAGATATCTGTGGGCGCCTGGAATTGTGAATTGTCAAAATTTGCATCTTTGCAAAATACAGTGTCATTGAAGAATACGGGTCCATCGAAGTTGGTGCTCAAGAAGTTGGCCGTGTCGTTGAAGTGAGCTTGAGAAAAGATGGAATCCGCAATAAAGCGGGATCGAGCAAAATCGGCCTGTCCAAAAATCCACGTTTGGAAAAAGCCTACACCATTTGAGTATTTTGTTGCATGAAAGTCTGCATTCTTCTCCAGTCGCGCATTAGCGAAGGTGCAATAAGTATTAAACTGACTGCCGTAAAAATAGACATCTCCAATGCAACGTACAGATTCGAAGTTAGCATAAGCACCATTGAACTCCGAGAAAGAAAACTGAGCGTCTCCCATAAATGTGGCATTATAAAAAGTAGCGAATTTGTCAAACCAGACACTTTCAAAATTGGCTACACGATTGAAATAGGTAAAATCAAAAGTTCCGCTATCAGGAAAGCGAGACATATTGAAGGTTGCTTCTCCCAGGAAACGAGTTGCATTAAAATTTGCCGCCGTTAAGAATTTTGTTTCATTGAAAATAGCATTTTTTTGGAATGTAGTGTTCTCGAAATTCACATCTCCATAAAACGTTACCCCTTTGCAGATTACATTATCCTTGAATACCGAATTTGTTATCCTTAGGGGATTATATTGATTCTTATTTAAGAATAAATCACCCGTGATGATTACCCGGTCATAGACGGTGAGGCTATTATTTGCATTAGCCATGACCTCTTGCGCTGATATCTCCCTCAGCGAAATGGATTCCAAAAATGGCAACGCATTACCCGAAGCTGCCCCGTTCGCCACTGCTGTTAGAATTATTACCAGCATCAGGTATATCCTCAGGATTCTTCTCCCCCTCAAGCCCAAAGCGACGATCCGAACAAATCTCATTACATTTCTCTTCTGAAACGGGTCAGAGACCCAGTCGAGCTTGCTGGGGCACATTGACACTACCCAGAACCTTCAGCCGGTAATCCTGTTGCAATGTAGCCTTGAGCTTACCAGAGTAAACACTAAGAGTGATCTCTTTGGTCCGACCGTATCTACCTTTGCTGATTACAATCGTATGTAATATGCCCAGCATATCCAGCTCTGCAATGAGATCCGTTATCCTGCGATGGGTCAAAAAATCGGTCTCAACCAGAGGGCAGAGTTGTTTGTACATGTTGTAAACGGCACTAGTAGTGATATTTCTTGTTCCCTGTTCCTCTAGTAGAACAATGCTATAGAGTACCAACTTGGACTGTGTAGGCAGAGTCTTGATAACCTCTTCTACTCGGTCCTGCTCAATCTTTTCGCGAGCTGAACGTACATGATCCTCGGCTACAATAACAGAACGAGCTCTTTCAGCTAATTCGCCTGATATGCGGAGGAGATCCAAAGCTTTACGAGCGTCGCCATGCTCTTGGGCCGCAAAAGCAGCACATAGTGGTATAACGCCTTCTTGAAGAACACCTGGACTAAAGGAGAGCTTTGCTCTCTGCTCTAGGATGTCTCTAATCTGCTCGGCGTTGTAAGGCGGAAAGATGATCTCATCCTCTCCAAGGGAGCTTTTTACTCTTGGATCGAGAAACTCTGTGAACTTGAGGTCGTTGGATATGCCGATGATACTAACCTTGGAACGGAGCAGATCGGAGTTAATACGAGAGAGGTTGTAAAGAACGTCGTCTCCCTTTCTCACCAGCTTGTCTACTTCATCCAGCATTATCACGACAACTTGTCTCTCTTCATCTACCGCATTTCGAAACTCGGCGTAGACTTGATCTGTGGGCCAGCCAGTCATTGGAATCTCTTTATCAAAGTGTCTTGCTAAATGAGCTAGAATTCGGTATTGAGTATCTACCACCTCGCAGTTGATGTAGATCACCGTACACTTCATATCTCCAAAACTTGCTTCTTCCAGCTCTTTTCCCACGTACTTGGCAACTGCAGTTTTACCGGTACCGGTTTTTCCATAGATGAGAACATTGGAGGGGGTTTCTCCTCTTAATGCCGGAACTAGAACTGATGCCAGGCCGTTGATCTGCTCGTTTCTATGAGGCAGTTCGCTTGGCGTATAGGTAGGACGCAGGACATCTCTAGACTGAAATATACCTCCTTGCGCCAATAAATCAGCAAATAACCCTTTTGAAATAGATATCAAGTTAATTCCCCTCGAACAATTTTTCTAGGTCTTGGGGGATATTAAGAGTTATGGTAAACACCCCTTTATTTCCAGTGGAACTATGGCCCCTCACCCCATGGTTTCCAGTGGAATAGAAATAAAAACGACTTATTTTCTCATGATTGATAATGAAATAAAAAAGCCTGTTGTATGGTTTATTTTATTTGTATATAAACTTTATTGTATCATAAGCAGTCCTTATTAACATTATTAGCTCTTTAATTGAGTTCTGATTGCTGTAGAAAATTTGCGTCGTTGATCGCGAGATAGGTTCATATTTGTGCTTACATGAAAAAAATTAAAGGTTAGTTCGTGTTAACCAGTTAGCGAAAATCAGCACCCATAAACCAATTATCGAGAGACCATCTAACCGGAACCGACAAGCTGGAATCGATTCGCATAGATCAGTTAGCAGTCAGCTTGCAAGTTAGTGGACAGGAGGAACGAAGGCTCCAGTGGAAATCATACGGTCTCTCTCGATCCTTGCTTTTTCTTGTCGTGGATGTTTTTCTTTAGGGCTAAAAGATTACGTATGGCCAGCATATGGAAGCGGAAGCTTCAAGCTACAGGTATGGTCTCAAGCTGGCACCCCTTTATTTCCAGTGGAACTATGGCCCCTCACCCCATGGTTTCCAGTGGAATAGAAATAAAAACGACTTATTTTCTCATGATTGATAATGAAATAAAAAAGCCTGTTGTATGGTTTATTTTATTTGTATATAAACTTTATTGTATCATAAGCAGTCCTTATTAACATTATTAGCTCTTTAATTGAGTTCTGATTGCTGTAGAAAATTTGCGTCGTTGATCGCGAGATAGGTTCATATTTGTGCTTACATGAAAAAAATTAAAGGTTAGTTCGTGTTAACCAGTTAGCGAAAATCAGCACCCATAAACCAATTATCGAGAGACCATCTAACCGGAACCGACAAGCTGGAATCGATTCGCATAGATCAGTTAGCAGTCAGCTTGCAAGTTAGTGGACAGGAGGAACGAAGGCTCCAGTGGAAATCATACGGTCTCTCTCGATCCTTGCTTTTTCTTGTCGTGGATGTTTTTCTTTAGGGCTAAAAGATTACGTATGGCCAGCATATGGAAGCGGAAGCTTCAAGCTACAGGTATGGTCTCAAGCTGGCTGGCAACATTCCAGATCAAAGTTCTGGTGTGAAGAGGAATATTGGGATCATTGCTTATCTCATCAAGTATGGAGATGGCAGATGCAGCCTTGATTGCTTCGCTTGTGCTCTCTTTCATGAGTATAGATTTGACGTTCTCTGCGGAGCGCCTGATGTTTCTTGGTACGGCATCATCGCTCATAATACGTTCTATTACCTCAACGCATTGCTTAAGGACATTTTCAGCTGTCGTAGAATCACCACCCATGTTTCTGGGAAAAAGGTTAATGACGATATTCGTCTTAATCAGTTGAGAAGTGATGATATGGTCGTTGTATTTAAACGTATGTGGCACGTAGGTGATGGACATGGAAGAGGATGAGGTTCTTAGCAAGATAACCAGGCTTCTGGAGCAGGGTTGCACTATGTTGGCTACGCATCATGACTGTGGCGCACCTCTTTTTCGTCGCAAGGGTGAGGTCGTCTGCCCGGTCTGCTCTTTTGTCGATGAACCCAATTCGTTGGCAAAAACGCAGCCTTCTGGCTTATCCGGAGCAGAACTTGACAAAAAATCAAGTATGGATGGTGCCCATTTACAGGATAGTGGGCAGGATGATGGCGACTTGATGGTAGTAATAGGTAATTTGCGTGCTTCTCTCTTGCACAGGTTACGAGAACTCACTGCTGTTCTGGAAGAAGAACGTGATCTGGATATGCTGAAAAAGCAACTGGACTGCCTGGAAGGATTGCTGCGAGTGTTCCGGTCCTTGCAGGAGTGATCTCTCATCTCTATGTTTTATACGGGCCCAGATGCCGGGATTTCCCGGTCTCCACTGGAAATAAAGGGGTTGATCAATTGGTAACAAATTTTTTTAGTAAGTGTGGTATACCTTTAATTTTATTTCCTCTTATCCTGGCATTGTTCTCTATGACGGGTTGTCTGGAGAAGGTTCCCGAGCTCTCTGTGACGCCTTCTGTGCCACAGGATCAACCGGCAATGCAGATGGATTTTGATGCTGAATTGAGTAGCAACCTTTTGGATGTGCGAGGCAATATTATGCTCCCTGGCAATAGCTCGCTTGCTTATCTCATGCTCAATGCCACTCTTTGTCAGGGAGAGAGAGCGCAATTTAACACAAAATACCTGCTGATGCAGATCGATCCTAATCGGGATTACAGCTTTGAGATCACCAAGAATGTAAAAATTCCGGCTGGAGAATATGATTGTATTTTAGAGGCAAAGGGTCCCCAAGGCGTTTTGGCGAAAGAAAGCAGGAAAATCAGCCTTGCGTCCGGACAAAAGCCGGTATTCGAGCAAGTACCATGGCCGGTGGAACTGGATGAAAAAGTCTCCGAAGAAATGAATGAGGAAGTTTTGCCCAAAGAGGAGAGCATTGTGCAAAAAAAGATCCCCAATGATGCGGCAGGAAAGAAGGATCCCGTCGCGATGGCAGGTAAGGAGAGTGAGAATGGCAAGTTTATGGGCAGCATAACCTCGAAAAAGTACCATCGTTTGGACTGTCGCTATGCTCTCAAAATAAAGCCGGAGAACCGCATCTACTTCCAGAGTATAGAGGATGCAAAGGTGCAGGGCTATCTTCCCTGTAAGACTTGCTCTGCGTGAACCTTTCTCCCGGCATCGCGATCTGCCTGATCTGTTAGAATTCGCCTATGAAAACGCAGGACAGGCCGGGAGCCTGGGGCGGGCAGGCAGTATTGGCCCGATAGATCTTCTCCTCCGGATAGCCGAGGTCGGTGAGAGCGGCCACATCTCTATGCAGGCCCTTCGATTCCAGATATCGGCAGAGCCCGGGCAGGTTTGTGCCGTCATCCGTAAGCAAAAAGACGCATTTTCCCCGGCTTAGTTCAAAGGCTATGGCGTCAGAATCCAAGCTGCGGCCGTGAACCGTAATGGGAACCACTTTGATCAGACTGATTTTTAGGCGGGCACAGGCCACTTGCAGGCTGGAGATGCCGGGGATTACCGTACCTTTGAGATATCCCAGGCCGGAGAGCATGGGATCGCCCGTGCTTAAAATCACGGTGTCTTCGGGAAGACTGTGTAGCTTCTTATAGTCCTCAATGACTCTGACTGTGCAGCCCGGATTTATGTGCTCTATGACCAGATCGATGGCTCTCTTTGATCCGTAGATGAGCCTAGCCTTTTCTACGGCCTGTGCGGCCTGTGCGGTCAGCATCTGTGGGCCGGCGCCTACTCCTACTATGATCATAATTTTGCCTGCTCCATAATTTGCCTAATTTCTCTTGTCTTATAATTTACTTATTAACCAATAAAAATTCTCCGTTATGGCACATCTGCGAGTATGCTTCCATCTTTGTGCAGCAGAACGATGCGCGTTTCAGGCAGCTTTTCTTTGGCCATTCTGCAGAGCCTTGGCGATGTTTCGATGCTGCGGCTCTATCTCTACCATCTCGGCCACAGTGCCGTAACCGGTTTCATCCAGGATCTGGGGCCAGGCCCATTTGAGAATGAGGGCGGGCAGTCCGCAGAGGATGCTCTCCTGGTCTTTCTCAAATGCCAGTCGGTCGTAGCTGGCTTCCCATAAGCACAGCTTTGTGATCGGGAAAGATAATGCGGCTAAACTTTAGGCCCGTTCTGCCTGTGGTGACGAGCACCTTCTTGGCCCCTTTCAGTTCCTGGGCCCGATCGTCGATGAAGTGATCATTCCAGGGTTCCACAAATCCGGTCGAGCCCAGGATGGAAATACCTCCCACTATGCCCAGGCGGGGGTTGAGTGTCTTATTGGCTAGTTCTTCGCCCCGTGGAATTGACAGCTCCACCTCTGCCCCTTTCAGGCCCGTCTCCTGCAGTGCCTGCCTGATGGCCAACATGATCTGTTTTCGGGCCGAAGGGCTGATGGCGGGTCTTCCCACCTCGTCGCATAGCCCCCTGGCCAAAATCCTGCCTACTCCTTTTCCTGCGACAAGAGTTGTCTCCTCTGACGATCTGGCCGAAGCCGCAATCTCCAGTCCGGCTGTGACATCGAATTGATGATCGCCGCCATCTTTAACGGCTATGCAAAAGCCCCTCTTGGCAACGATCGGCAAAGAGACGCTGATGCCGGCCGGGGTCGCGACCTTTGTGGTTTGGACCGATCCTTTCAGGGAGAGGACGGCTCCCTTGCAGGCTGCTGCTGCGGTCGTTCCTGTGGTCAGGCCGCGTCTGCAAAGAAGGCCGCTGGAGAGAATGACCCACCTGCCGCTTTGGATCTTTTGCAGAGCCTCTGGATCGGAGCTGAGCCTGATCCAGGAAGGGGGAATGGCAAAGCCTGTGACGGGATCCTTTACGGGATTGGCGAATGTGTCAGTGCATGGTTCGAGCATAGGCATTTATGATCTCGTTTATGGCCGCGACGGCGATGGGAGTGCCTCCGCGCGTGCCTGCCGTAGATATGGACGGTACATCGATCTCTCTTAGTCTCTCCTTGCTCTCCGCTGCATTGACAAAGCCCACGGCAGCGCCTATGACCAGTCGCGGCAAGACCTTTCCCGACTCGATGAGGTCGCACAAGGTTAGCAGAGCGGATGGAGCATTTCCTATTACTATTATGGAGCCTGAGAGCTTCTCCTGCAAGGCTATGAC
Source organism: Methanotrichaceae archaeon (assembly GCA_963803855.1). Classification (GTDB taxonomy): domain Archaea; phylum Halobacteriota; class Methanosarcinia; order Methanotrichales; family Methanotrichaceae; genus Methanothrix. The sequence continues at coordinate 556,677 of CAWDNX010000006.1, read as the reverse complement.
CCCGGCCGAGGTTCGGGTAATACCCTGCGCCACCGCGATCGCATCCCCCTGGCCGATGAAGGCCTCAATGGGGCTAGTATGCCCCTTCTTTAAAATCCCCGCTTGCACCATCTTTATGTCCACGAAAATGGGCGCACCCATCTTCAGAGCCAGCAGGCCTGCCTCGCCGGGCCGGCCATGAAATCTTAAAATCTCGGCCACGCTGGTGTCACCGGTGGCAATGACGCATCTCTGCTTGATCCGATCTTCCAGTGTGCCGTCTCCAATCATCTTTGAAATGATCCGCCGGCTCTTTCTGCTTATTTCCAGGGCCTCGGGGGTTGTAGCCCCAATATCCGTGTAATCTTCCATCATGGTTAATCAGCTCGAATGACTCTAGTAGCTGTATTTGCTCTCATATCCTCGTTTGGTGATTATCCTTCCTTCTTCAATGTGAGAATTAGCGGAGGCGACAAGCATGGTGTTGCGAAAACCAGCCGGTTTGGCGGCCAACAGATCCTCTGCTGTGAGAATCATAGTATTTTCTCCTTTCCGTGCCACATCCTGGGCCAGAACAACGGGCCTCATCGGGTCGACCTCTTCCAGCAGATGGGCAATTTCCTGCCCTTTTACATTGTAGGCCACCACGGCAAAGCCGGCACCTGCCAGCGCCGAAAGGCTTGCCGGATCATGGGCCGAGGAGAGTAGGGCGAAGTCGTTAACCAGCGGCGCGCCAGCTCTTGCGGCCACAGAGGAAAAAGCGCTCACTCCGGGAGAGATGTGCACGGGCAGATCGGCCTGATCCAGGATTCTCCAGCCGGAGCTGAAGATGCAGGGGTCGCCGCCCGTGAGGATGGATGCCTTGCCACCGGCCCCGTCAACTTGGGCTGCTTCTTTTTGGCGGGTGGCCATTCTCTCCGGGCAGGGGCCGCTGTGAGTGACCTTCTGGGCAGAAGTGAGATCCCCAATCAATTGCAGGTACCTATTTGCACCGTAGATCTTCTGTGAGTCTTGTAAGATGCTCAGAGCTTCCTGGGTCAGGTTGCCGGGATCGCCCGGGCCGATGCCCACCAGGTTTATGGCTGCCTTTGGGGCTGCCTTTCCTCGGAAAGTGCCCCGGCCAAGGATGATGACCAGGGAGGTCATATTGATCCTCTCTCGCAGGCTTTCTTCCGCCAGCAGCTTTTCTGAGCTGGTGTAAAAGATCTCTTCTGCATCGCGACCGACGTTTTTTGCCACCAGGACATCTCTGGGCCCGCAAATGTCTAACGCTCTTAGGAGCTGCCAGTCTCGCCTCTTGCTTTTGGGATTGTAGAGAGCCACAGGCATCTGTGTCTTTGCAGCCAGTCGTAGGCGCCCTTCGATCTCTGACCAGGGTGTGAGCAGATCGCTGAGGCTGATCACAGCCACGCACTCCCGGAAGGCGAGGCCGGCGTGGCAGGAAGCTGCGGTAAACGAGGTAACTCCGGGCACAATCTCGACCGCAAAAGGCCGTTTGGCCAGCTCCAGGCCGAGACCGGCCATGCCGTAGACATTGGGGTCCCCGCTGCTCACCAGGGCTACCGATCCCTTTTCCTGGAGGTCGATTGCCGCCGCGACTCTATCCACCTCTTTTCCCATGCTGCTGGAGAAGACCTGCTTTCCCGGCAAGAGATCGCTGATCAGTTCCAGATAAGGTTTGTAGCCGACCACGAAGTCTGCCGAGAGGATGGCCCGCGTTGCGGCAGCGGTGCGAAGATCTCGCGAGCCTGGGCCGATGCCCACGATGGATAGTTTGTGTCTACTCACCGATGGCAACTGTTACCCTCCCGAAGGCTTTCTTGGGAAAAATGAGCTTTGTGGCCAGGGCCAGGACGGACGGCTCGGCCACGCCGTTAAGGCCCAGGTCGCGGGCCCGGGAGGCAGTGCTGGGTGCTTGAGAATTGAGGGCTTCCTGGGAGAGGCAAATCATTTCTTTCCCCAAAATGCCGGCTGCCTGCAACATGCCCTCTTCCTCGCTCTTCAGATAGGCGGTGGCCAGGATGGCGATCTCCTCGCGCCTTCTGCCTGTCTCTTTTAGTGCTTCATCAATGGCCTGCAAAACCTCCGAAGCAGAGACGCCCTTTCTGGCGCCGATCCCGATAACCAGGCCCTTCGTTTTCAAGACGGCCACATCCTCATCCACTACTACAATCTTGGGCCCCTTCAGCCTTAAAACGGGAACATCTTCTTTGAGGAAGGCCAGGTTGACGGCTTTGGAGGACTCTTTGTTGACGACGGCGGCCTTCAGGCTCGCGGCCACCTCTTCCAGGCAGGGCCGGCCGGAGGCATCGGTGGCGGTGGTGACGGCGGCAAAAAGGCCAAGACGAGATGCCAGTAAGCGGGCCAGCTCATTGGCTCCGTGATGTCCTCCCACAACCGGCACGGCGCAGGAGAGAGAGGAATCTACGGCTACTACTGGCCGGTCCGTCCACTTGTCCATAAGGCGAGGGCAAAAGATTCGCACAACGATTCCTACCGCCATGACCGCTACCAATAGCTCATATTTCTCCCGCAACATCTCCAATTTCTCTTTCTCGTAAAGGATAATAGTAGGAGAATAGCTCTCCTGCAAAGCTTCGGCTATCTTCTCCGCTTTCTCCCTGTCCCTGGAAAAGACAAGAATGGCTACTGATTTTTGTGCTACCGATCTCTGTATAGATGAGACCTCCGAAATCCGGTTCTTGTCACCACGTTGCCCACCAAGATGAGGGCGCTCTTGCTTATGCCTGCCGCTTCTACCTTTTGGGCGATATCAGCCAGGGTTCCCTGCAGCACTATCTCATCCGGCCAGGAGGCGTGATAGACCACGGCGACAGGTGTGTCGCCTGGACGGTCCAGGTTATCGATAATGTCCCGGATCTTGTCTATGCCAAGGAATATGGCCATAGTTGTGTTGTGGCGGCTTAGAGCGGCCAGCTCGTCCTTCTCCAGAGTGGTGCCGGCGGGCCTTGTCACAATCAAGGACTCCGAGACTCCTTTCAGGGTGAGCTGCGTTTTCAGGGCGGCAGCTGAGGCAAAGAGGGAGGAGACGCCGGGCACGATCTCCACCTCCACACCCGCTTCTTCCAGCGGCTTCATCTGCTCGAGTATGGCGCCGTAAAGCGATGGGTCGCCGCTATGCAGCCGCACCACCTTCCGGCCATCCTCTAGGGCAGCGATGATCCGGGCGGAGGTTGCCTCCAGTGAGACGCCGTTGCTGTCCAGTGTCTCCGCTTTCAGGCCTTCCAGGAGAGCGGGATTGACCAGAGAGCCGGCATAGACCACCAGGTCCGCCTCCGCGAGCAATCTTTTGCCCTTGACGGTGATGAGGTCCACATCTCCTGGGCCCGCTCCCACAAAGTAGAGCTTCATCTCCGCCTCCGGGCCAGGAGAACGGAAAAGTAGTCGCTTCTCTCCGGCATCTCATCTCGGATGATCCTCTCCTGGGGGGTGCAGAGCATAGTTCCCAGTACAAATTCATCAAAGCCCCTGGCGCGAAGCTCCTCGGCCAGTTTCTTTGGTCGGGTGGCCTTTATCCTGATGACCATCTGCAAGGGCGAGCCGTCCGAGACCTCAAAGGACCCTTCCAGGGGGGCGGCAAAGCGTGAGGCCAGCGCGGGGACGACGCCCACGCCGGGAATGGTCTCTATCTCAATTCCAGGATGATGCTGCCTGATCACCCTCTCCAGGTGGCTGAAGGTGGAGAAGGTGTTGACATCCCCGATGCAGGCAAATCCGGCGCAACCCTCGGCAGCCGCCGTCGCTACTGTGTCGGCATTCTGGCGCCAGATCCTCTCCAGCTCCTCTTTATCTTCAATCATGGGAAACTGCAAAATCTGGGGCCGGCAGTAGGGCCGAACTAACTCCGCTGCCATCTCTCCCGGCACAAAGACCTTTGTGCAGTTCTTCAGGGCTGCTGCTGCCTTAAATGTCAGAAGCTCTGGGTCTCCCGGGCCAAGGCTGATGCCGATCAACATTTACCAATCACCATGAAGATGGGGTTTACCGGTTTTAGGGCTATGTCTCCCCCTAAATCGTAGCCTCTTGCGATATGAATCTGGATAAGCTCCCGGAATATTCCGGCATCTTTCATCAGCAGCGCCAGCCGGGCGGCTATGCCCAGGCGGGCCAGGTCGGCCACAATTACGCAGCCGGGGCGTGCCTTCTCCAGGAGCAGAGGCAGGAAATCGTCTATGCCGCGCGTGCCGCCGATAAAACATCGGTCCACATCGGGCAGGCCGGGCAAAACTGCAGCTGCCTCGCCCAGGGAAAAATATCCTCCCGGAACCTTTGTCTTGCACATCTGCACTGCCTCCTCTCGCCGGTCGATGCCGAAAATTTTATCGGTGTAGCGAGAGGCGGCCAGAGAGACGGCCCCCGAGCCGCAGCCGATGTCCAGGAAGAGCTGGGCCGGCTGTATGTCCAGCTTTCCCATGGCAATGGAGATGTTCTCCTCTTGTGTCGCCGTGCCCGGAAGCTTCATGGTTCTAGTGGAAACGCGGGCTGGCATAAAAGGTTAATGCAAGTAAACTTTGCTGGAGTTAAATTAAGTAAATCACTATTTGGGCAAAACTATTACGATTTTCTTCATGCTCTATTCCTCTATAGCCGGGTCTTCCTCCTGGCCATCGCCTTCCCCGGCGAGATCGAAGTATCCGGAGATGCGCACGATGTCCAGCCGAGAGATCCGGTAGGCTCCGCCTTTTCTCTCCAGAGGTGGGTTGATCTCAATATCCCGCAGGGAGAGGCCCGTCTCTCCGGCGTTGTACCTCTGGAAGATCTGCCCCCATGAAACCAGGTAGGCGCTTCGCGCTTTTCCCGCGCCGTAGCGTAGCTCCACCGCCAGGATGCCCTGCCTTCCCGAGCGGGTGATGAAATCAGTCTCGCGTGTCATCTGATGGGCCCCGGCGGCCAGGCTGAAGTGCTGCTTGAAGTAGAGCGACTTTGTCTTTCGTGCATCCAGGCTCTTGCATTCGATGGCCAGATAATACTCGGGAATCTTGGAGTCCACCAGTATGTCCATAAACTGGCCGGTGAAGCGCGATTGCTTGAGCCGGTAGGCTATGGCGGCGATGCCGTCTTTTTCAAAGAATGAGTTAAGGGCGCTCACCAGCGCCCACTCGAAGTCTCCCATTGTGTGTTGTTTTATACTGATCTCTAAAAATATCTTTTCCTCTGATTACTTTCGCTTTGCACCCATTCCTCTCCTTTAATTACCTGGCAAAGAATCCCTATCGGTGCGCTCTGCTGGGGGCAGTATGGTAGTAGGAAGGACTCTTCGCGTGAGATTCAACAGGGTCCTGTTTCACGCGAAGGCGCGAAGCCGCGAAGTCAAAACATTGGTCTATTTCGGCCTCGCTGTACTAGCTGATCTAGCGCTTGTAATCATGATGAAAAAAACTTAAAGTACCTTGCAGAAAGAAGCAGATCTCATGGATATTGAGGAGATCGCCAGGAAGTACTGCATGCGGGATCTGAAGCCCATCGCCAAGAAATACGGCATTGGAACACGTCGCGTAAAGATGATAGACATCATCAAGGCATTTCCGCCCGAGGCACTGGCGGAGCTGACGGGCGAGAAGCAATAAGTGGGAGCTTTTCATGGCAAGACTGGGCAGATTCATTCGGGCGAGAACCATCTCCGATGCCTGGCAGCGTGGGCTTAACCTCATCTGGCGACAGGGCAGAGAGATCACAGATGAGAGGGGCACCAGGATTAGGGAGCTCTTATCTTTGCAGGTGGTAGTGGAGGATCCCTACCGGGAGATGATTCCCGCTGAATACTCCTGGAACGAGGAGCGTCTGGAAGAGTACGCCCAGCAGCTTTTATCCGGCAATAATCCCGGTTTTGAGTACACCTACGGCGAGCGCCTGCGTGCCTGGTCTCTGCCGGGCATGCCCGCATTGGACCAGATCGAGCAGGTCATCTTGCGGCTCAAGGCCTCGGCCAATACCCGTCGCGCCACGGCCGTAACCTGGATCGTGCCCGTAGATGCCTGCAAAGATGAGGTCCCCTGCATGATTGTGGACGACTTCAAGCTGCGCGATGGTTGCCTGCATCTCTCCATCTTCTTTCGCAGCCACGACTTTGCCGGAGCCTATCCCGCCAATCTCTACGGCCTGGCCAGGCTGCTGCAATATGTCAGCAGTGAGGTAGGCGCAGAGCCGGGATCGATCTCGACCACCAGCGCCTCAGCACACATCTACGAGCACGACTGGGACTTTGTGGAGAAGATGCTGCTGGGGACGGGATCGGAGGAGATTTGAGAGACACAGAGAACGCACAGAGAACGCGATAAAAAGCGGAGAGTCCCGAGCAATTCAATGGCACCGCAAAGAATATCTGCTATTATCGAATTCTACCTTCGTTTATGGTCGATAGCCTATTAATGATCAAGGCCGAGGAGATCCTGGAAAAGATCGAGCAGGGCAAACCGGTAGAGTACGAGAACGTCATCATCTACGGGGACCTGGATCTGCACCGCCTGGACCTGCCCTTTAATAAAACTAAGCTGAAAATTATAAAATCAATAATAAAAATCGAATACTCGGTTATCAAGGGCGATGTATTCTTCGATCACGCTGCCTTCTTTGGGCTGGTGGACTTTGACGGCACCTCTTTCACCAAGGCGGCCAACTTCTCAGGCTCTCATTTTCAGGGTGATGCTGGCTTTTCTGATGCAGAGTTTCAGAGAGAGGCCAACTTCACCCGAACCCACTTTGCCATCGATGCCAATTTTTCTCGCGCCAAGTTCAATGATGCCGACTTTGGCCGGGCAAGGTTCGAGAAATATTTTCACCTGGCCAATGCAAAGGTGTACACATTGAATCTGTCCGATGCCGTCTTTTCGGATGGATCAAGCATCCACCTCAAGGACTTTAATTTTAACCGCATTGCGGTGCGCTGGAATTCCATCAAGGAGCACATTCCCTTTAATGGCTCGGTGTACCTGACGCTCACCAGAAACTTCAGAAACCTGGAGCAGTTCGAGGATCAGGACGACTGCTACTACCAGTACCGAAAACAGAAGCAAGAGCGCTCGCACAAGATCTTTCCCAAGCTCTTCGATCGTATGGCCTGGATCTCCTGCGGCTACGGGGTGCGCCCTTCGTATACTATTCTGCTGAGCGTAATCATCATCCTCCTCTTCGCGGGCGTCTTCTGGGCAGGAAACGCTCTGCAGCCGGACGGAGCGGATACGCACTCGCAAGTAAAGGCGAGCGTATCGCCCAACGATGCTTTTTACTTTAGCAGCATGGAGTTCTTAGGCAAGACCCCCCAGAATTTCAGCATCATCGAGGGCTATGAGGTCCTGACGGTGATAGAGACGTTGCTGGGGTGGCTGCTCATGGCTCTCTTCCTGGTGACACTCAGCCGGGTTATGCTGAGATAAGAATACTTAGCTATGTGCAGCCTGCATTATGCCGATCTCGGACATTTCCGTTGCTGCCAAAGTCTCCTGTTCTTCGATCTTCTTGAGGATGATGGTCCCATCCCCAAGCTGGTCTACGGCGATTTTGTCACCCGGTAGCAGATGCAGTCCGTATCTGATGGCAAGAGGGAGCTGAATCCTGCCGTTGGTATCAATATTGGTAATCAAACCCAATTCACCCGAGCCTTTGGTCTTGCTCCTGGTTTATAAAAGACTTATTTTGAGATGAGGTTCATATGAGGGCTGAGGAGAAGAGCTGAACGGGATCGTCGGTTAAAGTGGACTGCCCCCTGGCGCGAGGGGCCCGTGGGCAGAATTTGGGACTCTTAGCAGTCTATGCCGTCGCAGCCCGATTGTTTCTTCTCTTCCACGGGACTTTCCCGGAACTTAATCATCTTCTCTACTTCGAACTTGCCCGTGAAGGACTCATGCATCTTGAGGTCCTTGCTGAACATTTTATGCATCCGGGCGTCCGTCTGCCAGGTTCCATTGAAGGAATTTTTGGTCTGGATGCCCACGGTGTGTACTGGGCTTGCTCTGAGCAGCTCTTCGATCTTCTTAGGATCGGTTGTGTAAGAGGCGGGATTGGTTGAGGCGAAATAGCTGTTGCCCTCTCTCTCCATCTCTGTGACTGAGAAGCTCTCTGTGATCTCTGCGCCGATGCCGCCCCAGAATTCCTTGGAGTTGATATATTTCATTCCCACCATGGGGGTCTTGCCGGAGTAGGTGAGTTTGTTGCTTTCCCAGAGGTTCAGCGGCACAGCTATCCCGTTCTCCATGCCCGGAAGCTTGGCTGCCCTCTGTGCTTCGACGGTTGCTGTGTCCATCTCCAGGTCACCGTCGCCGTACATGAAATTTTCGTACTCGAGAGCAAGCTGCCGATCCTTAACCGAGACGCCCACCTCAAAGGTGCCCGTCCCAGTTACCTTCAGCATGTTGCAAAAATCTCCGTCCTGGATGGCTTCGGTGATGGCCGGGGTGGCAAAGACCGGCTCCAGGGATAAGAGTAACATTAGCAACAAAGCTACTGCAATACCCTTCGTTGTTCTACCCCATTACTAAGATCTTATTAGGACCTTCTAGCTAAAAAAGTTATTGTAGCTTTCACGGCAAAAGTTTCATCTCACCCCTTGGACATCCAACTCCAAGATGGGCAAAGATTTGGCCGTGGTCATGGATGTGGCAGGAACCATACTCCGGATGTATCGCGTGGCCAAGGATATCGAAAAGGGTGTCATTCGGTTGAATGTGGTTACCTGGGAGCTGATTATGGAGAAGAAAGGTCGAGTCCTGGTTGTCCCTCAGATCGATCCCGATCTCATGTTATCCTGTCATCCCGATGATGCTCTGGGAACGCTGATGAAAGGTCGCGAGCAATTACTGGAGATAAGTTGTGCCAGCAGTCCCATCTCCAAAGATGAAGTGGTACGCATTCTAGGCGGTTCTCAAGCCAAGGTACGTGATCTTGTGGAGGTGTATCGGGAAGTATTGGCCAGGTGTCCTGGTAATTATCATACTGCCGGCATGATTGTCGATGTTGATCTGCAGGAGGTTGTTTATGCACTTAGCACGGGGGGATCTCCCTTTCCCGGACTCCGGGATGTCCTGGCATGTCTGAAAAATCATGGGGCTGATGTCTATGTGGCCTCCGGGGACAGCATGAGAAGCCTTGCTTATCTCCAAGAATTAGGTATAGATTTGTCGCGAGTTTATCCTGTCTCTGGCCCAAAGCGGAAAAAAGAGATAATAGTCGATCTCAAGAACCAATATCGTCAAGTGGTAATGGTGGGCGACGGTCTAAACGACCTTTATGCCTTGAGGGAGGCGGACCTGGGCATCTTGACAGTGCAGCAGGACACTCGTCCCACTTTGAAGCTTCGTGATGCTGCCGATAAGATAATAACGGATATAAAAGAACTGCCTAAAATACTGAAGGATAACCGCCAGATTATTTTTTAGATAAGTGTGTGTTCGGAATTCTCCACCTTCTTTATCCTTCTAATTCTAGGAAAAGTATATATACTTGGATCGTGCATTCTTACTTGTTAACATTTTAAATTTGCTTCGAAATAAGACCATACTAGAATATACTAGGAGTAGCGCACAAATGTTCGAAGAGCTTTTAGAGATATACAAAACAAAGGCCGAAGAGATTGAGAAAAATAGAAAAGAAGCACAAGCTATGCTTTTGCTGGTTTCAGCCATCGAAAAGATATCACTGGAGTTCGACTCCAAACAGAGCGATGTAGAGCTCTTAGGCAGGCTGATCGATCAGGTTGATCGCCTATCCAAAGAGGTATCTGATCTGAAGAGCCAGCTTCGCACCCGGCAGGGACGACCTGCGCCTATCCAGGAAACGAGCTCTGGAGAAGGAAAGGCCCTGGATAACCATGCGCGATCTCTCATCGATATCATGGAAGAGAGGCCGAGTAGGTACACAACCAGCGAGCTGGTGGACATGCTGGGCTTAAATAAGACTACGGTAATAAGCGTGATGAAGCGCGCTCATGAACTCGACCCGAAACATGTCAAGATGACACAGGGAAAGAGGCGCAAGCTCTACCTGTCTTATGTGTCTGAAGGTGAGGTGCAGACGACAGCAGAAGCGTCGCCCGGATCTGGCGAATCAGATCGGGCGAAGCTAGAGCTGATGGCCATGACCTAAAGTTAAGACAAGCCGGAAGACAATCCATAAATTCATAATCTGTTAAAGGTCGAGCTGCCTGTCGTTCTTCCGGCTGATTTGTTCATTAAACAATAGACAATCCTTAGATGCTCGATCTGCGAAGGGTTTCGACGAGTTCGAGATTTTAGAAGGGCAGCAAAAAAATAGTAGAAATCATGTCTTCTTCTGCTTTTTTCTATACATGTATCCGCCTAATGCTGCAATTATGATGAGAATGACAATTGCCGGCATGAGTAGAGAAGTGGTGGCGGCCTTGACCACAACTGGTATCTTCATGCTCTCCGAGATCACAAAATCGCCATTAATATCGGTATATTTGATCTCGCTGTTTATGCCATAGTCCTTGGGCGTAGCGTCGGAATCGACGTCAAGCCGGAAGACGACGGTCTTCTCTTCTCCCGGAGCCAGCGTTCCGATGAATGCCTGATCATCGGTGGATGAGAACGGCTTGAAGATGGATAGCCTGGCGATAGCGTCTTTGACGGTGTCCTCCCCAATATTTTTGTATGTGGCAACAATTTGTGCCTTCTTGATGCCAACAGAGAGCGCGCCCGTTGCATTCACGATCAAAAAGTCCGCCTGCTTCTTGACGTTGATAATGATCGGTACGGTCTGATTGGCCTTCCGGTAGATATAGGATACCTGGTAATTTGCCAAAGTAGGCGAGGATCCGCTGGTAACAATCTTGGAAGCCTGCACCCGGACATTGTCCTGATAATCATAAGATAGGTTCAAACTGATTGGATAAGTCCCCGCAGGGGCATGCTCACCTATCTTAACGGTGAATTTCAAAGGCGATTGGGTCTTATCACCTGATTTTAAAGATTGGACAACCTGGTCACCTGACTTTATTTCGATCTCTGGATTGTCGGAGAGGAGATATGCCGTGATTCCGAGTGCCGTCGGCTTCTTGTACTCTTCTTGCAGTTCAGCGCTGGCCAGAGCGAACTCTTTGGGATCCTGGGGCGTTAGATCTTCCTTGAATCCCAATATCCGTCCATAGTTGGTCAGATCCAGGTAAAGGGAAACGGTATCTCCACGCTCAAACTCATCTGTCCCGGAAACGCTGGCTGAGATATCCGGGCTGCCATACATGGTGTAATAGTTATCTCCGCCCAGCTCAAAAGGTATGTAGGTATTTTGAGCCGATACTGCGGCAATTAATAGGCAAAAGCCAACCAGGGCCATTTTAATTCTCATCAATCATCCTCCTCTTGCTATCAGCTTGAGGGCTTTCTTCATTTCGTATTTCGCATTTTCCACCATAGAACGTCGAATCTCCATGCGGTACATTAGCACAACGAAGACCGTGAATGTCGTGAGCAATGCGAATATTATTGCTAATACTGTAACGGTCCCAAAATTATTGGTGATCAGGAAGGGCGAGGATATCAGGGCCGCAAATCCAAATACTGTGGTAAGGCCGGAGGCTACGAGTGCGGAACCTGTACGCTTTGATGCAATCTTGAGCGCCTCTCGGGGCTGTCCTATTATGGCCAGCTCCTCGTAGAAGCGCTCCATCATCAATATTGCGTATTCAGATCCCACTCCCAGAATGAGTGCGCCCAGGCATGCCGTTAGGGGCGTGTATTTCATATCGGCCTGGTACATAACGCCGCCCATCCAGCCGATTACCACCAGCATGGGCAGTACTGGCAGCAGCGCTTTTATCAGGTCCCGGTAGATGAGCAGCAGCACGACAAAGATCAGCAGCAATCCCAGTAGAGTCATCTCCGTTCTGCCCTGGGTCAGCGCGGTGATTACGGTGGTCATCACGACAGCGTCGCCCGTCTGTCGCACAGACACTCCTGGTGGCGGCTGATGCCAGGCGATGTCTTTATCGATCTCTTTTATGAGTTGGTCGGTGCCCTCTGCGCCCAGGTTGCTGAGCGCCTGGCCCACATTCAGCTTGATTAGGGCCGTGTCGTGACCATCCAGTTGCATAACTCGCATCTGGGCAGGAAGGGCATCGATCAGCCTTCTGATTTCAGTTTGATCTTGAGGTATCTCGTCGCCATTGGCCTGTTTGACCAGGGAGGCTATGCTTTCGAAGCCATATACCTGATCTCGGGAACTCTTCAGATATATGCAAAATTCATCCATCCAGCGCAGAGTATCGGGGTCGGTAATATCATCGGCCTGGACGATAAGATCTATCGTATCCGTGCCTCCAAAGATGTCGCTCATATGTCCGAAGTCGATGAGCGGAGGCAAGTCTTGAGGCACATAATTCTTGAAGTCGGTGTCCACCTGGACTTGCGTATCTGCATAAATGCCCGCTAAAGAGAGGAATAATGCAGCAGCAAGCACCAGATGCCATCTTTGAATGCAGATATCAGAGACCTTCTCAATGATGCCTCCTATCATTGTATCTTTGGGCACATTGGCGATTGCATTCGCTCCATTCGTTGCTCTCTTGCCCAATCCCATCTTCTCCATAATGTAAAGCAGAGTGATGCCCACGAAAAGAGCGGACAGATAGCAAAGAAAGAGCCCGACCAGGCATAGCAATCCGAAATCTCTGGTCATGGGCACGGATGAGGTGAGGAGGGAGACGAATCCCATGGCGGTTATGATCAAGGCTATCATGACCGGCATGGAGACATGGCTTACCGTTTGTATCACGGCATTTGTAGGTGAGCCGCCTTTAAGGAACTCCTCATCGATCCTGTTGTGAAATTGGATAGCATAGTCTATACCGATACCGATCAGCACCGGGAATGCGGACATGGATACCATGGTAAAAGGTATGTGCAAAAATCCCATAGCTCCGAAGGACCATATTATGCCCAGGAAGACGACGGGGATGGGGAGCAACGACCATTTCACATGGTTAAAGGATATCATCAAAGCTACGATCATGAGCAGGCCGGCCAGAGCAAGAATGGGGCCGTTGCTCTTGGCCATCTCTCCGGTTATTGAATTCATAAGCGCCGGTTTGCCGGTGACGGTAACGCCCACGTCCGGCGGAAACTCGGCCATCTTCACCTGGCCAAACGTCTCTAGGTAAATCTCACTCAGCTGGGATTCCTTCAAAGAAACCGGCAGCTTGATAGAGAGCATGGTATGCTTTTTATCCGGCATCATAGCATTTACGGCAGGAAGATTTGCCGGATAAGAGAGAATCTCATCGATCCTCTCCTGGGTGGGAATTATTCTGATACCGTTTTCTGTTTTCTCTGTATCTGCCACGATATCGGCGATGCTGGTCACGGCCAGCACATCCGGGGCTATGCGCATCTTTTGCGATAGCTTATCCATCGCCCTCAGAATATCCGGTTTTGTGACATCCTCCGCTTCAATGAGCACGGCGATGGACTCGGTGGCAAACTTCTCCACATAAAGGTGGTCGAAAAGCTGGTAGAGTGGAGAATCTTTGCCCACCATGCTCTCTGTGGTCATACCTTGCATCTCAATTTGCTGGGCATAGTGCAGGGAAGCGAGAGTTAGAAGCAGTGCGGCTGCCATGATTATGATCGGATTATCTGCGATCCATTGGCCGAGCCTTTCTGTGCTTTTCATTCGCGGTCTACCTCAGTTTTGTTCGGAAATTACCAAACGTCCGGAACATGCGAAAAGTACTTAAAATTTGTGGTCTTCTGGAAATGGATGGATAGAGATGAGGCGGATATCTTGAAAAGATATATGGTTGACGCCTGCGTCAAAGTGGCCAACAGCTACGGTTGCTGCGATGCGGTGGGTGTTTTACGCGGCACACTGTTTCTGGCGGACAGGCCCGTTTCCATGGACGAACTGGTGGAAGAGACCGGCTACAGCAAGTCCACAGTCAGCTCCAATATGAGCACTCTGGAAAGAATGGGGTTGGCCAAGAGGGTGATTATTCCTGGCGACAAGAGATACCACTATATTCCAGTTACCGAACCTGATTCTCTCAAGACGGAAATGATGATCAACATGAGGCATGAGATGCAGGGGATCATCGTCGCCATGAACCGGACGGAAGTGGATCTCAGAGCCTGTAAGCATGTGTCAGAAACGGCATTGGAGAGGATTGGCAAAGCTAGACGCTTCTATATGCAAACGGACCTGCTCTTAGATCTGATATCCCGGTACAACACCGAGGAATTGATCGCGCTGTTGCAACAAGGTTTTCAAGAGAAAAAATAGCCCATATATTGATTAAGAGTAACGATGTCTATCTGTTAGAAGCGCAGGCAGTGATAACCGTTGGGCGAAGAGAAGCTTGCAAGCAGCGATCCAGAAACGAAGATCGAGCAGATGCTGCGGAAAATTGCAGATATGCAGGAGAGTGGCGGCAATGCGGGGCAAATGCCGGTGTTGCTTAAAGGCCTAAAGGATAGCCTCGAAGATCTTTTGGCCTGCTTGCCGATGACAAAAGCGGCCAAGCTGCAAGAAGAGGTCATACCTGCCCTTCATTTTGTTGGGCAGTGGCAGGGGGAGCTTTTTTTAAAGAGGTCGGATGGCCAATCCTACATGGCGGAGATGATATGTGCACTGGTCAAAGACGACTCTGGCAACCCCATCTTTCTATTGGCCAACTTTTACAACATCACCGACAGAAAGCGAGCGGAAGAAGCACTGCTTCTGGACGATGATATTGACGAGAGGATTGCCCCAACTATTCTTGGGATTCGGTTCGGCTGCGTCAGGTCCTGGCCAACCTGCTCAGCAATGCGGTAAAATTTACGGAAAAAGGCATCATAGCCATTCATGTCAAGCCTGGTGAAAATGCGGATGAAATCCACTTTTCGGTTATCGATACGGAATAGGCATCAGTCCTCTGGACATGAAAAAGCTCTTTCTCTCCTTCAGTCAGGTCGATGCTTCTACTTCCAGAAAATATGGTGGGACGGGCCTTGGCCTGGCCATAAGCAAGAGGCTGGTAGAGCTGATGGGCGGCAGGATCTGGGTGCAAAGCAAGCTACGCGAGGGCTCAACCTTCCACTTCCTGATTTTTGCCCAGCCATTTTCCGGAGAGGCTGTAAAGGTGCATCTGGCCGGTAAGAAGATAATGGCTCTGCTCAGCAGCGAAGGCTGCTTGAAGGGACTGTTGGATTATGCCCGCACCTCGGGGATGCAGATATATCCAGTGGTCTCGGCCTTTGAGGCACGGGAAATGGTAGAGAGTCGTTTTGATGCCGCAATTTTGGATCTGGATGTTCCGGGGGCCGAAGAGCTGGCCGAGGAGATAGAAGAGCGTCTTCCTACCATCACCCTTGCAACGCCCGGACAACATCGCATAGGCAAAAAAACTCTAATCAAGCCCCTTTCACAGGCCAGCATTCTATTCGCTCTGCAGGAGGCTTTAATGCCCCCCTGTCATAAGAAGGTGCGCACCTACAGCAGTGCGATGAAACACCCGGATCTGGACATATTGCTGGCGGAAGATAACCTTGTCAACCAGAAGGTTGCGCGTCTTATGCTAAAGAAGCTAGGCTACAGAGCCGATGTGGTCTCCAATGGTCGGGAGGTCTTACAGGCTATTTTAAAAAAGACCTATGATGTGATTCTCATGGACGTGCAGATGCCGGAGATGGACGGCCTGGAGGCTAACCATGCCATTTTGGATCTTAATTTAAAAAAGAGGCCGAAGATTCTGGCCATGACAGCTTATGCGTTAGAAGGGGACAAAGAGAGATGTTTGTTTGCCGGCATGGACGGTTACATTTCCAAGCCGGTGCAGCTTGAGGAGCTGAAGTGCGCACTCTATGGCCTGAAAAATATCCCTCTCGGTGCGGATAATACCGGCTAAGACTGCTTAATAATCACATCCTCTAAAGGTCGCCGGGGGCTGGGACGCATGGGCTTGGCCATCCCCAGGCTGAAGATAAGCTGGGGGTGGCCGCGGTTGAGCTGCATCTTCAGCTCCTCTCGCAAGTTTGCAAGGCCTATTGGCTGGCTGAAGAAGGATGCTCTCAGATCGTAAAAGGTGGCCCGGAGCAGCAGATTTTCCAGGGCGAAGCCGCACATGGTCCAGGTCTGCTTATCATCCTGGTCGGTGGAAAGCACGGCAAGGGTGGAGCAGTCGTGGATGAGGCCCGAGTCCCGGTAGATGACAGGTCGGGAGAGGTCGAACTCCTTGAAGGCGGCGGGAAATCCCAAAGATACGACATCCGGCACTCCAAAGGTATAGAGGGGCATGCCGTCCGGCTCAGCCGTCCAGTTATTGCGCAGCCAATCCCCTAGATTATGGCGAAACTCCTTTTTGGCCAGTTGAATCTGATGGCTGCGGGAGACCAGATCCGCCATCTTGTCCTTGGAATCCTTATCGGGCAGGTAGCTGAGATAAAAACCAGAAAGATTTATGTTCTTTTCCATCTCCTTTAAAATGAAAGGTTCGATCGCCGCATTTTCATATCGGTCTTTGGTGGTGTGCCTTCTTTGTATCTGGGGGAAGAGATCATCTTGCCCATCCACCGGCCTTCGGCCAGCGGGTAAAAGCTGCACCTCGGCCACCAGGTCGCTCTCTTGTCCGCTTGGGAAATAGTTCACGTTGGGAGCAAAGCCGAAATGCGCTCCGGCGACGGCCAGGTTGGCGATGGCGCAGCCCACGCTCATGTAGAGGGTGCGGTTGCTGGGATCGACAAAAGGCAAGGCCCGGCTTAAATCGGCGAAGACGGAAACGCTGTGGTCATGAATAGCGAACTTCCAGGGCTGGGTGTTGGGGCCGGAGGGCGCTAAAATTGCATAGCGCAAAAGAAACTTGAGCCTTTCTTCCATGGGACCATTCGCGGGGTAGTCGGCCTCCGATACATCCCATGCCTTATAGTTATTAGCGGTCAATTGCAATTCCTCTCCTGAAAGTTTCTACGCCATTATTGGCATATAGCTTTTCGCCAAGCATTAAATTCTTTTATTCATAATACATATTAAAGATCAGCTATTTGGAGGTGGGCAATAATTGAAAAGCACTGTTTATTTTGCCGGCGTCAGGGCGAGAAGCTATGCAGACAATAAGCAAAACCGTATCATGGGGCTCTTTGATGCCGCCAGATTTGATGAAGTGATAGAAAAAGGCGATTTGACTGCCATTAAAATTCACTTCGGTGAGAGGGGAAACGATTCTTATGTAAATCCCGTCCTGGTCCGGCCCATTGCAGAAAAGATCCGCTCTCTTGGCGCAAAACCATTTCTTACCGATACCAATACTCTTTACGGGGGAAGCCGGGCCAATGCCGTCGATCATCTGCAAACGGCCGCAGAGCACGGCTTTGGTCAGGCCGTGGCCGGAGCGCCGGCCATCATTGCCGACGGTCTGCAAGGCGACAATTTCCGGGAGGTTTCCATCGATCGGAAGCATTTTCGCATTGTCAAGATCGCAGCAGAGATCGCCTCTGCCAATAGCATGATCGTAGTATCCCATTTCAAGGCCCACCTTCCGGCCGGCTTTGGGGGCGCTATAAAGAATCTGGGCATGGGCTCTGCTCCCGCTTTGGGCAAGGCGGAGCAACACTGTGCCAAGCCCATATTCAATGCAGAGCTATGCAGCGGCTGCCGCTCCTGCATGGACGGCTGCCCACAGCGGGCCATCACGGTGGGAAAGAAGATCTCGGCAGTCGATTACCATCTATGCACAGGCTGCGGCAAGTGCCTTCGCGTTTGCCAGACTCACGCCCTGGACTTCGACTGGTTTGTAGAGGTGCCGCCCTTCATGGAAAGGATGACGGAGTATGCCTATGGTGCGATAAAGGGAAAGGAAAACCGGGTAGGGTTCTTCAACTTCCTGCTCAATATAACTCCGGACTGCGACTGCGTGCCCTGGAGCGATGCCCCTATCGTGCCGGACATAGGCATCCTGGCCTCGAAGGACCCGGTGGCCATAGATCGGGCCAGCTACGATCTGGTAAACCGGCAGATGGGCCTGGCAAACACGCTTTTGCAAAAGAATCATGAGCCGGGAAAGGACAAGTTCCTGGGCGTCTGGGAGAGCACTCTAGGAAATATCCAGTTGGACTACGGGGAAAAGATTGGTCTCGGAAATAAAGAGTACCGTCTGATTGAGATCTGAATACTTTTGTAAAATAAATAGTAGAGAGGGAAGTAATCATGAAAGTTGTGGCATTTAACGGCAGCCCTCGTAAGGATGGCAATACCGCTACCCTCCTCGGGGTTGTTCTCAAAGAGTTGGAGGGCCAGGGCATAGAGACGGAGCTGGTTCATTTAAAAGGGCCCCTTTCCGGCTGCATCGCCTGTTTCAAGTGTTTTGAGAAGAAAAATGGCAAGTGCGCCCTTGATAAGGATACGGTAAACGAATGCATCGAGAAAATGGTTGGAGCGGACGGCATCATTCTGGGCTCGCCTACCTATTTCGCCGATCTTACGCCCGAGCTCAAAGCCCTCATCGACCGGTCCGGATTTGTGGGAAAGGCTAACGGGGATATGTTCAAGCGCAAGGTTGGGGCGGCAGTGGTGGCCGTGCGCCGGGCGGGAGCCATTCACGTCTTCGACTCCATTAACCACTTCTTCCTCATCAACCAGATGATAATAGCCGGCTCCAGCTACTGGAATATCGGCATGGGTCTGCACGAAAAAGATGTGGAAAAGGATGCGGAGGGTCTACAGATCATGAGAACTCTGGGGCAGAACATGGGCTGGCTGATGAAGAAGATCAAAGAGTAGAGGGATTAATGGGCGAAGCGTGGCAAGACCGGCAAAAATTGGGTGCGAACCCAGGAAATTGTGCGGGATTTGCCCAGCGGGCTCGCAAAGCCTTAAGTCCATCTGGATTTATTGAGAATGCATGCCCCTGGATTATCAGACATTGGTTGCATCAAACCTCATCCTGCAATTGATCCTAGCTGCGGCCTTGGGCTTTGCCGTCTTCCTGGCCAAAAAGAAAAATTATCAGAAGCACTGCCTCGTCCTCCGCCTAGCGGTCATAGCCCAGATTCTGGCCGTCCTGGCGCTTATGTCTCCTGCCATGGCCCTGATCCTGGTGCCGGGCCGGCCCAACGGTCTCTTTCAGGCCGAGGTCTTGTTGCACCACAGCTTGGGTCTGGCAGTGGTACTGCTCTGGATCTACATCAATCTGGTTTATCTGGGGCGTTTGAAGGCCCGGCTTGCTACCAGGCGGGCCATGCAGGCGGCGGCTGGCCTTTGGGTGGCGTCCCTTATCTTGGGATTTCACATCTATCTGAAACTGTATTATTAAGCGATTGCTTGGATGGTATCATATCATCAATCATGCACTGAGGGGGGACTTAAGGACTGGCCAAAAAAGGCTCGCTTCTCCCCGTCGCATCGCCCTACTCCAGCCACTCGTAGCCGGGATATTTGATCTTATTGAAATTGCGGATTAGGTCTGAGGCATCCTTTCGGCTGAAGTTTGCTTCCATCATCCGGGCGCAGACAAAGCGCAGGGCAATTTTCTGCGTTTTGACCTCTGGGCTGTCATCTGGTTTAGAGGCCAGACCATAGGTCTCGAAGAGATGCTCCTTCTCGTTGATATGAGTGCTTTTGCCCCATTTTCCGAACATCTCTGCGGCGTGATCCAGAAGATGCTGATCAAACGTCTCGGGAAGCACGATGCCTTCGAACTGCTGCAAGAATTCATCTTTTCTCAAAATGATCGACCCCCTTCATTAAACCATCCAAAGGGATTTATCTCTTTCCGGTAAATAGTGAATGAAAATAATTGTAGTGGAATTAATCGAAGCTAAAAAATATTAAAAAATAAAAAATAAATTAAATATATACTGCAGTTCCCGCTTCCACGTTAATTATCTTTAGGACCCCTCTTTGGAAATACATGCTCTTTGGGTAATTGAATTGACCATCGAATACCCTTACGTTGTGGTTTTGGTTGCCTATCACTTTGAAGCTGAATTTCCCATCCGGAGCATCGCCGCCGGTTCCTTCCGTGCCGATTAAGACTTCATCCAGAAAGACCTGATAGCCCCTCATTCCTTGGGACTGAATGGTAACTGGAGTGTCTCCTGCCAAGCCTCCCGTTTGTGGTGGATACGACGTGCCATATGTCTGGTAAGAGGTCGTTGCACTAGTGGTGGTCTGGCCCAGGCCGCTTGTCGTGGTCTGACCTGCATTGGGTTGATTGTAGGCAGGCGGCATATTGCTGGAAGGCGGCATCTGGCCTGCCGCCGGATACTGCTGCGCCGGTGGTGCCTGGCTGATAACATCTACAATGATGGAGTTGCTGGGCTGGTTATTGAGCACGAAGTTCAGAACGTGCCTGCCCACTTTATCCGCCCTGAAGTTCAGACTGTTGTAGCCGGAATAGAAATTAACCCTCTTGCTGGTTATATTCAGAGCATCTGTCTGAACGATTTCATAGTAATCGGCCTGTCCGCCCGCCGGAGCAAAGGCGATGAACTGCATGCCGGTTCCACTAGGAACGATGGCATAAGCAGACCAATCCAGACCCTTCTGAATCCACATCTCATTGCCTCTTGCGGTGGCTATGGCCGACTGGTACTGGGTATAGGTAACATCCCGGCCGTTGCCGAAGTAGATTCTGGTGGGCATCTTATGCGTGACATCGAATTTCACCGGGGTAAAGCCGATCACGGGCACACTGGTATTGATGTAGAACTCGGAGAAGAAGGACGAAGCACTGCTGGTATTCTCGAACTGTGGGCCAAACCACGGGCCGCTTAATTCCGTGCCCATGCCGCCGATGCCGAACAGGCTGTTCACATAGTCTTCGCTAAAAGCGCCACCGGTCATGTCGATAGATTGCAGCATGGAAAATCCCTGCGCTCCTATCGCACCTGCTGCTCCTGCGCCCAAAATCAGGGCCAGAATACATAAGTATAAACAATTAAATCTCAATTATTACACCTCATTGGCTGCTACTCTGGCAATGTAATATTTAGCTTTAAGTCTCTCCTGAGCCTCACCTGAACATCATGGAAATCAATACGTTATCTCCAGGCTCCATTTGTTCAGCTTGCCTGTGTCTCTGCTTGCTAAATCCCTGATCCGAAGGATCCATTTGCCCTTCAAGGATTGACCGAGAAAGGCGACCAAAGAGGCCTTTGATTTGGAATCATAACTCTTCTGCAGATCCTTCTTGCCGATGCCGGTGCGATTGTGCAGAATGGCTCTTTTGCCACCTGGTGAAGTGAGTTCTACTCTCAGGTTGGAGATGTTGTTGTGGCTTATATCAACTTCCACTACCAGTCTCTTCACTTTGCCATCCTGATCGAGAGAAATCGCATTGACAAGGCCCGGGGGGCTATTGTCGGGGATTATCTCACCGGATAGCGTTGATCCTTTGGCCACATGATCGGTCTTTTCCTGTCCTATCACAAATGTAATGACACGGCCAGGCTCTCCGATATTTGATATCATCAGGCCCGAGTCCGAGCCGTCCCATAAAACAGAGGTGGGTCTTGTGTTGTGGCTGAGGGCAATTCCCGCCATCTTGCCGAAGAGATCCTTTACGTCACCCATGCTGCGGTTGGTTTCCAGATCCAGGCTGCCGTCCGCCTGCAAGATTCCACACTGGTAATGCTTGGTTGCTGATCCGCCCTGCCATTCATTTGAGCCTAAAGTGTCGCAGTGATAGACGGCCAGGCCGCCGACGGGAATGGATGCGTCCAGATCTATCCCGGAGCGGTTCTCCACCAGGAAATACTCATTTATCTTGCCTGTTTCATAAATCATGGCTGTGCCATAATCCCCATGATCTGCCTGATACTGGCCGGGCTGGTTGAGGCGAACTGTTTTATCGCACCATCCTACAAGGTTACGAAGGTATACGCATACCGGCGCAGGAGTTCTTCCATCATCGTTATGATTTCCGGCGCTCATGAGGCAGAAGTAGCCAAGGCCAGCACTCTTCTCGAAGTCACCGTCTCGATTGCCGTAATCGTAGAGGTCAGGCCAGCGGCAGATCATGTGGCCGCTCTCATGGCAGAAGGTTCCAATGGAGAGGTCCTCCTTGCTTCTGCCCATGCTGGAAAGCATATAAAAATAGGTCTTCATATTTTTGTACTTGAGGTCTATGATATGGTTATGTGGCCACAGCTCTCCCAAATATTGTGTCTGGCCGGCGTAAAGAAAGCTCATGGCATCGACCATTCCCACTCCTCGCGAGTCGAACTGCTCCAGCGCGAGACCGCCTTTGACAGCCAGGTCGAGGGCCTCTTTGACGAGCAGGTTTTCCGTATAGTATTGACGATTGCGGCTTAGGGTTATGGGCCCCACCACCACGTTGGTGTAGTCCAGCTTGCCGCTGGACATGAGACGGAAATACTCTCGCACAGAGCAGAAGTTGCCGTTCTCATGGTAGTCCCGGCCATTGAGCTGGGCGTCTACATCTTCCCTTGTGACGGTGCTTTTCACGTCACTGAACTGGACCAGCACCGTCAGGCCTTTGATCTCGCCCTCGCTCACCCGTCTTCCTTCTAAGAGTCCCTTTTCTGCTCCGAAGGTCCGAAGATTGAGGCTGGGTTTGAAGGCGGATGCCGGGGGGTCCATCTTGGCATATCTCGCCTCAAACTTGCGGTTTCTAACTTCTTCCGATTCTTTAAAGTGGCGTCGGACCTTTTCGGGCGGGCTAAGGGAAGAATCTACTCCACTGGAGACGAACTCTCCCGAGATCAGGAGGGCATAGCAGTACAGTCCATGGTCCTGGTCGTAGACCACGGAATAACCGTCCATATTCTCATATCGGGAATAGAACTCGTCGCCGTAGACTCGAAGCTGCACTTCTGGGCCCTTCTCTTGGGGGAAGGTCAGAAACTCTCCAAATATCGAACTCATGGCAGATCTACCTCGCGGATGTGCGCCGCAATGCGGCGTTCATGCCAACTTGTTATCAGATGACTATTTAATTATTTTCTATACTAAAAAAGTTTCTAAGGGTTCTTACTTGCGCCCTATCCCTTTCTCCATGGCCTCTTTCGCCAAACGGATGGCACATAGCTCTGAGCACATGGTGCAGGTGTCCGTCTCCACGCCACGTCGGTGGCGGATCAGCTTCGCCCGGGCCGGATTTATGGCTGCCTGAAACTGCCCTTCCCAGTTCAGCTCGGCGCGAGCGCGGGCCATCTGCAAATCCCGGCCCCTGGCCTTCTCCCGCACGCCGGGACGGGTGAGGTCCGCAGCGTGGGCCGCTACCCTTGTGACGTAGGTGCCCTCGATCACATCCTCAACGGTAGGCAGGTCCAGGTGCTCGGAGGGCGTGGTGGCGCAGAGGAAGTCCGCTCCCGCCATGCCTGCAATCACTCCGCCCATAGCTGCGGTGATGTGGTCGTAGCCGGGCGCAATGTCTGTGACCAGCGGGCCCAACAAATAGAGGGGCGCGCCGTCCGTCAAATGCTTCATGGCCTTGACGCTGGTTTCTATCTCATCGGCGGGCACATGCCCAGGCCCCTCCACCATGGCCTGCACTCCCGCGGCGCGCGCTCTCTTCACCAGCTCGCCCAGCATGATGAACTCCATGTACTTGGCCCGGTCGGATGCGTCCTCAATGCAGCCCGGCCTAAGGCCATCGCCCAAAGAGAGAGTCAGATCATATTCTTTGGCCATCTCCAGGAGATAGTCGTACTCCGAGTAGTAGGGATTGTCCTCGCCCGTCTCGCTGATGTACTTCATAGTCAGAGAGCCGCCCCGGCTCACCACGCCCAGGACGCGCGGATCCAGGCGAAGTCGCTCCAGAGAGTTCTTGTTGACGCCCACATGGACCGTTACGAAGTCCACGCCGTCTTTGGCATGCTTTTCCAGAGCGTTGAACATGCCCTGCGACGTCAGGTCCTTCTTGACGGCTGCGTTGTAGATGGGAACGCTGCCCACGGGAACGCTGACGGCATCCAAAATCATGCGCCGCACGACGTCCAGATCTCCGCCCGTGGACAGATCCATCACCGCATCTGCGCCCGCCGACGCTGCCGCTAGCGCCTTTTCCACCTCGCTTTGTGGAGAGTCCAGGTTTTGCGATGTGCCCACATTCACATTAACCTTGGTGGTGAGCAGCTCGCCCACTCCGGTGGGCTGCATTCGTTCCCTGCGGATGTTTCTGGGTATGACCACTCTTCCCGCCGCCACCAGAGCGGCCAGCTTCGCCGGATCTATTCCCTCACGCTTGGCCACGGCCTCTATCTCAGGGGACACGCGGCCTTTCTTAGCCTCTTGCATCAACGTCATCGATACCAACTAATATATTGTAAGAGCTAAAGTGTTACCTCATGGTTGAAGTGCATAAGGTTAGCGGTGCGGCATTCGATGGCAATGTCTACCTGATCCTGGACAAAAAGCCCATTTTGGTAGATGCAGGCATGATGGCAGGTCCTACCCTAAAAAATATCAAGAAATTCATCGATCCAACCCAAATCCAGATGATCGTTCTCACTCACTGCCACCATGACCACTCCGGCGCGGCTCCAGCGCTCCAGGAGGCAACAGGAGCGCGGCTCCTCTTGAGCGAAAAAGAGGTAGGCGCAGTGGGCGACGACATGGCATCTGTCGCCTATCTCTTCGGCCAGCAGGCCCCTGATTATAAGGTGGACGAAACCCTCAAGGAGGGCAGGATCCTCGATATTGGCGAATGGAAGCTGCGGGTCATGGAGACTCCCGGCCACTCCCCCGGCTGCCTCTGCCTCTACGAGGAAACGGAGAAGGTTCTTTTCTCCGGAGACACCGTCTTTCCGGACGGGAACATCGGCCGGACGGATATGTACGGAGGCGACACTCCGGAGCTGGTCAAATCTATCGAGCGGCTGACGGCGTTGGATGTACAGACTATGTATCCCGGACACATGGAGATTACCTCTCGCGATGTCAACCGCCAGATACAGATGAGCCTGAGGTTCGCGAAGAGCATTTAGAATGCAGCGGTGTTGCTCTTGTTTCTATTTTTGCTTGGTTTCGGATCTCGCGAAATGGTCCATCGCGAGAGGTAACGGTTCCTGTGAGGGGGAGCTTATTACATCTTTTTCCAAGAGCACCGGAAGATCTTTCATCAGGATATTCAATTCAAAGTTCATATATTGTGAAGGATATTTATGATCCTAAGTATCATCTTCCCAGCGTGGTCTTCGCAGCACTGAATCTTTGGGAGATAATCAAATGGATGTTAAAGTACGAATAGGTGATTCTGAGTCCTTTATCGATGTAGACATTGATGAAAACAGAAACGGTAAATTTAGAAGCGTTGCCGCAGAGGAAGCCAATCGCTTGCTGACTAGAGCCGACGTGGTAGATGAATCTACCGAGAATCGACCATGCGATAGTTTCGGGTCCAAAAATCGAATCGCCCTCTGCGAAATGGTCTCCCCTGGAACTGACGCAAAACAATTTCTTATAGTTCAATTATCCACATCAATTCGCTTTGCAGCTTGCGGGCATTGAGGCTCGATGCTCGCGATGGATAAGCCGGAGATGTCTCACTCCTTCGCTGCCATTGAAATATCTGCCACTTCATGAGCGGAAGGTATATTTTCTCTCCAGACTGCAAAGAAAGCGATTCATAGATGAATAAACAAAAACAAATACTGGCAATGGAGCCGGAAGCAATTTGCATGACCGACAAAACTGATCTGAAAGCCAGGGAATCAGAGGCCATAATCCAGACCTACGCCCGCCAGGATGTAGTCCTGGTGCGCGGCAGTAAAGCCCGTGTTTGGGACTCGGAAGGAAAGGAGTATCTGGATTTTGTGGCCGGCATCGCCGTGAACAACGTGGGCCACTGCCACCCGGCTGTAGCCAAAGCTGTAGCCAGGCAGGCTGAGACGCTGATCCACACCTCCAACCTCTACTACACGGAAAATCAGGTGCTTTTGGCGGAGGAGCTGAAGGCTCTTACCGGCATGAAGAGGGCCTACTTCTGCAACTCCGGGGCAGAGAGCGTGGAGGCGGCCCTGAAGCTGACGCGCCGCAGCACGGGCAAATCGAAGATCGTGGCTGCGGAGCGTGCCTTTCACGGCCGCACCCTGGGCGCTTTGGGCACCACCTACAAATCCATCTACCGCGCGCCTTTCCAGCCTTTGAACGAAGCGACATTCGTTCCCTTTAACGATGTTGAAGCCCTCAAAGCCGCTGTGACAAACGAGACCGGCGCCGTCATCCTGGAGCCGGTGCAGGGAGAAGCCGGAGTCTATGTGGCCGATGCCGAATATCTGCGCGCCGCCCGCCAGATATGCGATGATAAGGGAGCGCTGCTCATCTTCGATGAGGTGCAGACCGGCTTTGGACGTACGGGAAAGTGGTTTGGCAAAGATCACTTCGGCGTTATGCCGGACATCATCACCCTGGCCAAAGCCCTTGGAGGAGGCCTGCCCATCGGCGCCATGCTGGCCGCAGGCCCAGCGGCGGAGGCCTTCCAGAAGGGCGACCACGGCTCCACCTTCGCCGGAGGCCCACTCATCTGCGCCGCAGCTCTTGCCACCATTCAGGTCATAAAGGACGAGAAGCTGGTGCAAAGGTCCGAGGAGATGGGCGCGTACCTGAAGAGCCGGCTGGCAAAGCTCGCGCCCCGCGAGATACGCGGCCTGGGATTGATGGTAGGCCTGGATCTGGACACGGACTGCAAGGCCCTGGTGGAGAAGGCTCTGCAAAAGGGTGTTCTGATCAACAGCACCGGCGAGCACACCCTGCGCTTCATACCGCCCCTGGTAGTCGGAAAAGAAGAGATCGATAAAGTGGTGAGTGTGATTGGAGAGTCACTCTGATTCCTGGCGGCAAGCCAAGCTTCGGCCCGTCCTAAGCCAGCTCAAGCCCTACGTGGCCGGCAAGGGCTTTGGCGAGATCTCCCGCAAATATGGCATCGCGCCGGAAACGATTGTGAAGCTGGGCAGCAACGAGAATCCCTATGGCCCCAGCCCCGGCGTAGCCGAGGCTCTGGCCGGCATCTCCCCGGAGAGATATCCTGAGCCCGAGGAGCTGATTGCGGGCATCGCCAGCTACACCGGCTTTCCCGAAGAGATGATCATAATAGGAGCGGGCATGGACGGGGTTATGGACACCCTGACCCGCCTCTTTTTGGAAAAGGGCGATCGGACATTCATTCCCACTCCTACCTTCAGCTACTATGAGATACTGACCATCACCGCCGGAGCCACCCCTTACCTCGCGCCGCGCGGGCCGCATTTTGAGATCGCTTGCGATGTGCCGCCCGACACAAAGATGGCCTTTCTCTGCTCACCCAACAATCCCACCGGCAATGTGACGGGCGAGGAGGAGGTTCGCGCTCTTCTGGAGAGCACGGACGGCTATTGTCTTCCTGGACGAGGCTTATGTGGAATTTGCCGACAAAAGCCTCATCCGGCTGGTGGAGCAGTATGACAACCTGATCGTGGGCCGCACCCTGTCCAAAGCCTTCGGGCTGGCGGGCATGCGCCTGGGCTACGCCGTAGCGCCCCAGTGGATCGCCGATCAATACAAAAGAGCTGCGCCTCCCTTCTATGGCATCAGCTGTGCAACGGTTGCGGCGGGCGCGGCGGCGCTGTCCGATCTGCCTTTCATGCGAGGGTCCGTAGAAAAGATCATCGCCGAGCGGCAGCGGCTGCAAAAGGAGATAAAAGCGCACCCATCTCAGGCCAACTTCCTGTACCTGGAGACAGAGCAAGACTCCCGTGAATATGTGGAGAGATTTCTGGCCAGAGGCATCATCATTAGAGATTGCCGCTCCTTTTGGGGGGCAGGCGAGCATCATGCCCGGGTGACCGTGGGAACGCCGTTCGAAAATGACCGCTTCCTTTCCGCTTTCCAGGAAATATGCAAATAGCACTGACAGGGACTCCCGGCACGGGAAAGACCACCATTGCCGCTCTTTTGCCCTACAAGGTCATCGATATAAATGCCCTGGTGAAGGGGGGCATGAATTTCGGCAAGGATCCGGAGAGGGGCTGTCTGGAAGCGGATATGGATGCCCTGGCGAAGCATCTGGCCAAGTCTGGACTCGTGATGAGACCCTTATCCTGGAAGGCCATTTCGCCCATCACTTCGCAGACTGGTCCATAGTTTTGCGGCTGGCTCCCTCCCTACTCAAGTCGCGGCTGGAGGCACGAGGCTATTCTGCCGAAAAAATAAGGGAAAACCTGGAGGCAGAAGCGCTGGATGTCATTTTAGTTGAGGCGGTAGAGTTTTGCGATCGGGTTGATGAGATAGACACAACCGGAAAGAGTACCCCCGAGGTGGCAGAGCTGGTAGCGAGAATTATCCAGGGAAGGCTTAAGCTTCCTGCCGGCCAGGTGAACTGGCTGGATGAATTTTTTAGCTGAGGGTGATGGGCGAGGAGACGGCAAACGATTGTCGTAGGACCAAACAGGAACTTATTTGATTAGCTTACGATCCTGCCGAAAGCCATTCTTCACGGCTGATTTTTGCCCTTCTCAAAATCTCTGCCAGGAGGCTTGCCCCTATATCTTCTCCATGGTGTGGATTAGGGATTTTCGCATAAAGGTGCTCTCGAACCATGTAGGAATGACCCGATCCGGGATAGGGTCCAGTGAATCCCAGCTTATTCAATCGACGAATAAGCTCACGCCTTGATACCGGAACGAGTTTAGACAACTGCTATCGGCTCCGTGGAGACATTTATGCCCACATTGTCGATTGGCGGAATGGTGTCGCCCATCTTGAGCCTCAAGGCAATCCAGCCCTCGATGACGGAAATGAGCTCCCTTCGGCACTCTTCTATGGTCTTTCCGGTTGCCCAAACGCCTTCAAGTTCCGGGACTTCCCCAAATATGGGCTCAGGATCATCGATGACCTTGTACTCTGCCCTTTCTAGAGCTGCCATGATATATTCGGCGAACATGATAAAGACTAATTTAGTGAGATTAGGGGAAATATCTTGCGCTGTTCATCATGATATCATTTTTTCTTCAGAATGGGACGCGTCCCAGCACCTCTCCCACCTGCCACTCCCGATTGTGGCTGGGCCACCACCACCGCCCCCAGGCGCGGGTCGTAGAAGGCCATCGCTGCCGCTGGCGAGTCGTGCAAGAGGTGCAACTCCATTCCCGACCCCGGAGCGCGGCCCTCCACGATGACGAGAGGGCCGCGTGGGATTTCCGGGTGCGGGCTTTGGTTGGGGTGATGGAAGGCTAACGGTGCTACTTCAACCGCACGCGAAGCGAATCTACAGACAATTATAGCGCTATCTTCACTTGTTTGACGCTCGCCAAATCCCAAACCTGCCCATTTCAAATTTCGAATTCTCACACGCAATGCTTCCGGGCGTAAAGCACACCTCGCTAAATCCAACATGCTGGCCTGCATAACGGTTGCGAAGATTATTCGATTGCCATTCACGGCCCACTAACGGCTCGACATCACCGGCTACCGGCAAGCCTTCAGTTAAAACGTGCGCAAGCAACCGTCCATCCTTATGGAGAGAAATGCTCAGTTGATCACTCGTGCTGTCGAAGGTTGCCGAGCCACCAAACATGTGTTGATCAGTAGCTGCTTGGATTTCTACTAATTCCACATCACCCCAGCCGTATCCGCGCTCGCCTCCGAGTTGAAGGCGTTGAAACGCCGCCTGCCACGTGAGTGTGCATCCTTCCTTCTCAAACACGTATCCCATCAAAAAGACTGGTTCGCCCGTATCCAACGTCCGCGGAGAGATGAATTCGACCTCGTGAAGTGTTCCTTCGGTGGCCGACTGAGCAGGGTAGGAGAGCGCCGTCCCGGCATGGCTGCTCAAAAAGCTGTGACGGAACGCGCTTTCGTTCTTCCAAGGCCATTGCACAGAATATCCTTCGTTAGTGTTTGATTTCAAGGCAGGATAAAAGTAGGTGAAGGCCAAAAATTCGTGAACTTGTTCTCCAAACACGTAGTATTGCTGAGAATTCGCTGCTGGACCTCGCCCTTGGTATTCATCGCGCGTCAGGCGCATAGTCAGTGCGCCCCACAGCACACGACCGGTGACGTAGGGTCGGGTGCGCTGCAAATTGCCCACCTTGCTATGACCGATATGCAGCGGCGAATGCAGCCGCAAAACCACCCGGTATGCCTTCCAACTCATGCCGTTCTCCTCAACTGCGCGCTTTGGCCCCGTAGCGGGCATAAATCAACATTTGCTCAAGTGTTTCTTTCGCCAGCAACAGCCGTTCTAGATCGCCCCGCTTTAGATTACCCGATACATTGTCAGTAATGTACTGCAGGATCTGATCCACATCGCCGCTACTGGGCTTAACCCATCCAAAACCTAATCCTTCCAGTAAATTCAGCATCTCATCAACGACCACCTTGCCGTCTTCCTTTTCTTTCGCTAACAGATATAAGAAACAGGCATATACTCCGTTTTCCTGCAACACACCTAGGGCTTTAGTGACGGTATTCTCTAATTCGCTTGCTTTTCTCTCCTTCGTACGGTGAATGATTTTTTGTGCGCTTTTCGCCGCCAGCCAATCGAGGTTGTTCGGATTGCCGGTCATGGCTGAACCTCCTGGGCAGTATTTTTGCACTGCGTATCTTTGCCGTAATCCTCTTCTATCGGCTCGCCGACAGTGGCAATGCGGCCAAAGCCGCGAGTGCCCATGCCGCCCACGCCCAGCCATTCGATCATCCGGAGGCCAGATTTCACAACGTCCAACGGGCCGGACCATTTTGCGTTTCCGGGAAGCGCACGCTTTTTTGCCGTTTGGCTTTGAACACTTTCGGCTAAAGGCCAAGCTTCACGGTAATCGTCCAGCACCACCTCGCCTGTCAGGAACGTGGCGCGGGGCAGGGCTTCGTAGGTAAAGAGCGCCTTATCCTCAGCCGCGCCGCGCTCCGGATCAATCGCCACCGAGGTGCGTACTTCTAGATTGCTATTGACGATGTGGCTGAAAAGGGCGTCGTTCACGATGGCGATTTGCCTCACATTTTGCCAGCGTTGGTCGCTTTTCCACTCGTCCGGCACCTCTACAATCGCCTGATCTTTTGCCACGCCGACCATCAGCCAGCCTAGGTTGAGGGCATCCCTGCGCTCCCAGGTCAACACAGACGTGCCGACATCCAATGTTTCCAATAATTCCTTCTTTTCCTTATCTTTAACTTTGAAACCAGCCTCTCGCATGCGCGTGAGCGTGCTCACCCACACCGGTCCAGCCATAGAATAGACGGGGAAAAGCACTACCTGCGCGTCAAAGATATTGACCACGCCGGAGTAGGCCATCGTTTCATCACCGTTCTGGATTTTCTTGATATAACCAAAGGTGTAACAGACCGGATTTTTATCCGGATCGTCCACCTTGTCCTGCTTCTGCCCGGCTGCCTCAGGTGTTTCGTACAGTTGCGCCGCGTAAGAGCGCGCCGCACCGTGCAGGCTGGTGCCGGGGATTTTTGGGATGCGCGTGCCAGGCTCACGCACAATACTGTTATCTACTCGTCCCAGACGGTAGCCGCCGGTGCCGATATGCACCGGATCGAGTGTTATTAACAAATAGCGTTGTCGCTTGTAGGTTGCCATTGATGCCTCCTATTCCTTCATAATTTCCATGTGAAGTTCTGCCCAGTCGGTCAGTTCGCCGCTCGCGCCGGCTTTTATCAATCCTTTTCGGTCATTTTCTGAAATAGCGTTCCAGCTTTGTCCTTTCGACCATGCGGCACCGGCCAGCGTGTCGGCTACAAATTGCCCGAAGACCTCATCTGCTGCCGACAGGCCGTCTGCATCCCCTCCGAACCACGTGTCGCGGGTGGATTCTATGGTGCAGATGACCTGATGGCGCTGGCTGCTCGCGAGGTGCTTCATGCATTCCCAAAGACGTTCCAAACGGTCGAGGTCTTCCAAGTAGAAGGGCCGCGTTCGACGCGGACGCCGGCCGTTGGCATCATAATGGATGTCGAAGCGGCGGGCGGTGGTGTCGAGGAATTCGAAGTCGAAGGTGGATGGCCATATCTTGATTGTTTCACCAACCTTCAAGTCAGCAGCATGGACAATCCGTCCATCGGCTTTAAGTCCCTTTTCTGTAAGGATAGAGACTTTAGCAGCGCGACGGCTTGAAGCATCCGCTTTGCTATCGTCACCACAGGTCTCTAAAAATAGATAGGGATACCATTTGTCATCGGACACGCGCCATTTTATTCGACAATTATTGCGTTCAATTTCTAACGTTACTGTGTTTGGTTGTATCGCATTTTTTCCGATGACCCATGTTTGTTGTCGGGATGGATAATCGAGCATCGCTCGTCCAGCATCAAGCACAGCGCGAATCGGCGTGCGACGCGGAGCGAAGACCAATCCCAAATGCAGGGGCAAGCGGTCGCGCACTTTGCCCATTTCTGTTTCGTACTTTTTCTTGATGGTTTGGGTCATCTTGAGCGCGGTCTCCGCAGGGACGATCATCATGAATGTACGCGGCTCGGCAAGAATTGGGATAGCCGAAGCATACGCGCTTTGCTGGCAGTCCACATCCGTAATACGACTACCAGCCAGCAAATCAAGGTTGTGCGGGCCTGCCAATGCATCTGAGTTACGCAAAACTGGCTGACGATTATTTTTCACAAACTGCGTACGCAAGTAATCTCTAACAAAAATTGCTGCTGCTCCTGGACTGGTCTGTATGACGACTTCAGCACCCAATTGGCGCGCCGTATAGGCTAAATTGTCTGCAGTGATCAAATAGCCATTATTGTTATTCTGGGTCGGAACCCAGACCACACTGAGGTCCGTTGCACCTAAGTCGAGGTCGTACACATGATAATGTCCTAGATTGGGGATAGTATTGAGTGTAATTTTGATACGGCGACGTTCATCGGTCAGTTGGCGCAAAATCTCGTCTTCTGCTTTCTGCCAAAATAAGCGCGTGGTCTCCCAGATGCGCCACATACGGCTGAACGAGGGCGTTTTGCTGGTGACAGGTTTTAGCTCTGTGTTTTGGGGATCTTGTGGAGCAATCAACAACAACGATTCCAGCATACTGCCGTCCAGCCAATGGGTCAGCTCAAAGCGTCCCACAAGCAGCGCCAGGCGTCCATTTGTATCGGAGACTTCATCGGTCCAAATCGTTTTGTCTGGTTCAGAGATTGCCCATTTCTGTGAGCGGTCGTCGCGTCGTTGCTCACAAATGTCGCACACTTTGCGTTCGGCTGCCTTTTCGCTTGGGCCCTGTGGACGCAACCCGCAAACGGTGCAGACATCAGTTGGCTCGCGGTTCTGCCAGAATTGGCCTACGTTGGCGGCATTTGCCGGTGAGCTCACCTTATCGGAGATGATGCTGCTAATGCTTGGCAGTTTGTCGTTAGATGTTATAGATGATTTCAGCCAATTAGGGTCCTGCCCCCACCAGGGGATTCGCTCGATTTCGACATGTGGTGTGATTTCCCCGCCGAGTTGAAGCTGGGGATTACCTTTCAATCTCCCCTGTTCAAAGGCTTGCAGAATGAGCGTCCTCAGGTTTGTTCCTGAACCATTGGTTCTTTGCAGCAGGTCTGCAACATCAGGTACGACATAGACGCTGCCGTTTTCATCCCGATACACTTCGCTGCCGAGAGGATAGGCAACCTCGATGAGATCACGCACATTGTTCAGCCCGTCAGAGAGCAATTCTTGCCTTGCGAGCAGGTCGGGGATGCGTGCCACTTTGAGAAGGTAATCCAGCCCATCCACACGTATGCACAACAGCCGCCAGCGAAGGTCAGGTGCTTCTGGAGGGCTACCCGTCAACAGAGATCCGGCCAGCGACGACTTGTACAACGCACCCACCAACAGCCCCCAGCTCCATAGGTCCACTTCATTGATGGGGCGTCGAGTGTCGGCGATAGTCTGAGTGAACAGGCTGCTGATGGCCTTCCGTACATGTCCTCGCTCCGAAGGCGAATAGCTGGCCAACTTATTCCAGGGCAAGCTCCAGAGCGATGTGGTGAGATTATTGGCCACGTTTTTTTCGAATCCAAATGGAGTGCTTATTTGGATACCAGGATAGTTCTGTTTTCCACTAATCGGCTCTGGTTTGTCAAAATGCGCAGCTCGGTGGCAGCGTTTTAGATACTGACCTAGAAGATCATTATGCCAGGTTTTGTTATCAAGCAGATTTACCATCGTCCGAGAGCTGGGCTGTAGAGAAATCAATCGAAGAGATACACTACTTAGAACAGGGAAGTTCCGACTCAGCTCGGTGCGCGGCAATCCACTTATTCCATTCGAATTTAGAGCCATCTTTTGCAGATGCTCATCCGAACACTTGCGATAATCATGCAGCCATCCGATGGCTTCGGCCAATAGAAGTGCATCTTTATTCGTTAATAAAACGTCAAGTTGGTTCATGCCGTGTCCCCTTTGCTTGTCTGCAACAGCTTGGCCGCACGCGGCGCAAGTTCTTCACATAGATCGCTCAAGCCATTGAACCTGTATTCTGTGGGTGCAATCCCTCCGTCCAACTTCGCCCTGATGGCAAGTTTCCCATTTACAGCCAATTGATCTTCAGCCGTGCCGAATCCACTACTGGTCTTGGTGCCGAAGCCGTAGGTGGTAAGCATCGCTCGAATGCCTTTGGCCAGCACCTGCAAATCCTCAGCTACCTCAGTACGTCGGGCCTCATCAGCTTGGTCGAAGGGGCCAAAGGGCACGTAAAGCAAGATAAGATCGCCCTTCTCCCCTTGAGGCACGCACTCCATCAAGATCGGCCCGCGCGCACCGACGCAAGTTTTGCGGTCGTGGGGGTTGATGACTTCTAGACCAGTTTTGTCAAAGAACGTGGGGAAGAAATGCAGGCGGCCAGCCTTCGGATCCTCGCTCTCGCGCTCGTTGCCAAGCAGGCGAATGGTGACCAGATCATCCTGCTTGTGTCCCAACTGCCACAGAGCTGCGCGCAATGCGCCCTTCCAACTCGTAGCCGCGACCATCGGCGTTTGAAAAACCTTCTCTCTGCGCAGCGGATTGTCAAGAATGTGAAAGTCCCGCTCGTCCTTGCTGATGTAGGGTTTTTGCAGGCGGAAAGGAATGCAGAGCATGAAGCTCAGCCATGGTAGGTGAGTGATCGCAGTCAGATCTGGCACAAATGAGAATTTAGATAACAGCTCGTTCGAAGACAGTGAAAGCGTTTTTTGCCAATTTCCCAAGTGTTGTTTTTTGTCCTTTGCTTCTAATGCAACTTTAACCCAGGGCAAAGTAGCTATTAATTCACACTGCATGGCTTCACTCCTCATAAACTTAACAGACTGCGCAAAAACACCCGCGCGTCATTGTTGTTGGGGACTATGGTATCCCTCGCTGAATTCATCTCGCGCCAGATCTGCACGGAGTATTTGTTGTTCAAGTGCTGGTGGATTGCCTGCACGACAGCATTCCGGTTTTTAAAATTCTGGGCGCCAGGTAGTTCTTCTGGTATCCAGCCCCAAACGCGCATCTCCTTACCACCGTTATATGGACGCGACATTTTTACCTTCGCCGCTATCCGCTCACCTCTGGTTGTACCCATCACGAAGTGACGCAAACCCATGTCGTGTGCAAACAGCCGCCGCAGGTCGTACTTCAGGTTGAACGTTTCATTTTCATCGAACAGATTTCCATCCTTAGGAGAGATGCGCGTCAGAAAGACGTTTTGCAGAGATGGTAAGTTGGCGTCCGTGTGGCTGCCACTCACTTGGGCCAGCCAATCATAAAATGGCTGGGTATCAACCCTGCCATGTGCGAGTTCAATGACCCCGAAGCCCATTTGCGCCCGGGCTCCGATTGCAGTCCAATCGGCCATGAATTGGATAAGCCCGGAGATGACTTCTGGGGGGAAATCCGACGCTAGGCTTTGGACCTGAATGGCGAGCTTGCCAGAGCGTGGTTTTTCATTTAGCTCTTTTGGAAAATACCATGCAGACCTGTGCTGGTCTTTCTGGATGTACACATTTCTAACTCGTTTATCTGGATGTAGGTCAGTCTCCTGAATGATGAGCCGAAACCAACGTTTCCAACCCGTAGCTCCAAAGACCTGACACACATCGCATAGGCCAGCATGGCACTCATCTTCGTCAAAAGCACACTTATCCTGGCTGGGATCGCATGCCTTTCCTCCCAGCCCCCGCACGATGGCCTCGTACCACCAGCGCATGCTGCCCATGATGCCGGTTTCGTGGATGCGATCCACCTTGCCCGCTTGCACGCCGCCGGTCCACAGGGGCGTCAGAGTCTGAATTCTAACATCCATAATTATGACCTATTTCATAATTGGGTCGCGTACGTGAGCTGCTGAAAAGCGTTAACAAGCGATGTAATGGGCGTTTACTGCCAAAATGGACCTCATGCATCCGGTTCTCGCGATGATTTTCAGTAACATTCACCCGCGACCCATAATTGATATTCACTTTCAAATCCCCCCATCCCAAAGTGCGCCACGTACCCCATTGCCACGGGCTCGGGAAAGCCTGCCAGCGCCCGAGCAGCCTTATCAGCTCATGCTCAGGGCTGCCGATCTGCAAGCCATGCTCGTCCATCTTCGCCACGCCCGCGCGCGCGTCGCCTTGGAGTGGCGGGTGGGCAGGAAGGGCGTGCGTGAGACCCACGTCCTCAACATTGCCAGCAGCCGGAATCTAGCCCGGAGCGGGACTGGTTTTGATCTGGGCCGGTTGCTCTTTCGACGCAAGCACCATTTCATTGGGGCCGCACACATCCAGGAGATGTCCGATGCGCCCGGCTGCCTTTTCCAGAAAGTTGAGGCTATATGTGCAATTTTCGTCAGTACTGGCAACGACCACCGCTCCCTTTGCCTCGCCGGCACTTCTTATGGGCGCCGACATCCAGCTATGCTGTAAGCTCGCCTCACATTTATGGACCCGAGGCAGGACTAGAAGATGGCCTAATTCCATCCCATTGATAAATTCGATTAGATCTTCCACTGATCCGTGCAGCGCCCGCAGCACCAGGCCGCTCTCTTCCTGGAGAAATACTCCGCCGACCTGTGCACCTCCCACTCCCGCGATGAGGTGGACCAGGGCATCGGTCAGCTTCTTATCAATATCGACCGAAGAGGGCAAACAGGTCTGCATTATGCCGTCAATGGCGGCAAGTTCCCGGTTTGCTTGCATTATTCCAATCTCCAGCTCTTTTCTTGCCGTTATGTCCAGGAGATTGCCAAGAATGGCTCTCTTGCCTTCGTACTCAATGGGAACGGTCCGAAACTCAATCCAGCGACAGGTTCCGTCTTTGCGCTGCACCTTTGACTCATAAACGGGTATATCGGACGGCAAGTCGCGCTGCAGGCGGCTCACGCACTGCATATCATCTGGCGTCACCAGTTGCCAGAAGGGCAGGCCAAGCAGGCTCTCTGCAGAACAGCCGAATATCTCGCCCAGTTTTGGATTGACAAGCCGAAAAGCCCCATCCTGCAAAATGTAAATACCTGCCAGGGCGTTCTCCACAATATTTCTGTGGATTCTCTCCGATCGCTCGATCTGCCCACGCATTGCTCTTTCGTTACCCTTGAATCTGGCCTCTTGAATGAGGTTCTCAAAGACATAAGGAAGGCTCTTAAAGCTTTCCAGGCTCTTTACCACATATTTGGTTGCCCTGTTTTCAAAGGCCACCACAGCCATCTCTGTAGTGCCGTGGCCGGAAACCATGACCACGGGAATACCCGGATCAAGCTTTCTGATCCTCACCAGAACATCCAGGCCCCCAATGCCGGGCAAAACCAGGTCCACTGATATAAGGTCATAGGCGGTGGCGGCGATCATCTCCAGACCCTCTTCACCAGAGGCCGCAAAGTCTAAGAAGAATTCATCATGCCTTCTAAAGCCCATTCTAATCAGATCGGCATGCTCTGGATCATCTTCGATAATGAGAATGTGTAGTCCTGCCACGAGAATCCTTCCCTGCTCAAAATAATGATAATAGATTTGCATATTTCAGTCTTTCTACCTATCGCCATAGATTTAATAGCCTGCAAATGCATAAAGCAGGAAAGATGAAACTATGCATTGTCCTCTTTCTCTTGCTTCTCGTCGCTTCCTGCCAGGCTAAGACACTGATTGTCGATCCGGGCGAATCTGGAGATGCTAAGACGCTTTTGGCCGCCATATTCCTGGCCGGCAATGGAGATACGATTCAAATCCTGCCTGGAAATTATGCCGGAGCTAATGTGGACAAGAGCGTGAACATCTCCGGCACAGGTGCAGTAATTATCGAAGGATCATTAGCTGTAACTGCGCCCGGCTGCAAGGTTTCCGACATCACCATAAAGACCAGAGGAAAAGATGCTGGCATAAGCCTTGCCTCCCCCCACAATCAACTCGTGCGCTGCATCGTAGAGGGCATCGCGACGGCCGTCAAAGTGACCGGTGAGAATAATTCGATAAGGGATTGCCGGATCGATTCGCCCCAGGGTGTAGAGATCTTCGGCGCGAAAAATGAGGTTCTACGGAGCACCATATCGGGCAGCACTGCCGTTAGAATCAATGGCACCTGGGGGGGCATGATTTCCGGCTGCCAAATATCCGCTTTGCAAGGTGGGGTGCTGATAGAAGACTCCCGGGGAAACTACGTTGTCAATAACACATTTTCTGGAAACGGATTTGGAGTAGTGCTCACCAGATCCCATGGCAACGATGTTTCTTATAACAACCTATCCCGTGGCTATGTGAGCGGTCTTGATGTTGTCGACTCTCGCAGCAGTAACCTGACAAAAAACTACATAACAGGCGGTAAAGTCGGCATAAGCCTGCGCGGATCGCAAAATTGCAGCATCTCCGGCAACATCTGTGAGAAGAACGAGCGGGCTGGAATATTTGCGGAAGGAGCCGATCATAACCTCCTGGTGAGCAATAATCTTTCTGAGAACGGCAACGGCATCCTTCTTCAGGGCTCAATGGAAAACTCTCTTATCTCCAACCAGGCATGCCGGAATGTCTATGGAATATCTTTGCGTGGCGGCACGAAAAATATGCTGAGGGAGAACGTCCTTTTGGAAAACTCTTACAACCTACGCGTTGATTCCGGCCAGGGACGATCAGGGTCATCAAATCATGATTTCTTTGTGCAGGATATAGACCAGAGCAATCTTCTGGACAATAAGCCGGTCTGTTATCTGGTTGGAAAAGCCGATCTCATGGTGCCAGAGGACTCGGGCTTTTTGGGGCTTGTATCCTGTAAAAACATTAGCGCCTCCAACTTAACCCTAAAAAACAGCAGCACGGGCGTGTTGCTGGTCAATTCCGCCAACTGCAATATCCAAAATTGCAGCATCTCATGGGCGGAAACGGGTTTTCTCCTTCAAGACAGCCAAGGGTGCACCATATCTCATAGCCAGTCCGTGAACTGCAACATGGGCTTTCTGGTCGAGGCATCAAACGGGTGCCAGTTTGCCTACGACCGGGCCCGCAATTGTTCTGCGAAGGGCTTTCGCGCTGACAATGCACAGGGCCTGAGCCTATTGGGGTGCGAAATACAGTTCTGCCAAAGCGGTATAGCTCTTCATGAATCCCGGCTATGCAGGATTCAAAACTGTAGCGTCAGCAATAACCAGGGGGAAGGGGTGCTTCTCAGCAAATCCCAAAATTGCTCTATTATCGGAAATGCAGCATTTTCCAATGATCGGGGCATATCCCTTACGGGTAGCAACTCCTGTTTCCTGCAGGCAAATAATGCCAGCGGGAACAAGTTAGACGGCATATCTTTGCAGCAGCTATCAAATGTTAATGTTCAGAACAACATCGCCCTAAGAAACGGCCAGGGAATCTATGTTCAGTCCTCTCGCCGATTGAACCTTTCTGGAAATATACTGGGTGAGAATAATCGTTTTGGCCTGCGCATGAGTAGCTCAAAGGACAGCAACATCTCCGATAATAACATCTATGATAACCAGATCGCGGGCGCTAATTTAGTGGACTGTGCAGGACTTTTGCTCTACCACAACGTCTTCGCGAAAAATGGCGTCCAGAATGCTGCGGATAACGGGCAAAACCAGTGGGACGGCGGGCCTAGTGCCGGCGGCAACTACTGGAGCGACCATTCCGTCTTAGGCAATCCTTCCGATGTGCCGCGCCAAATTCCTGGGGGCGGCGTTGATCATTATCCTTTCCAGGACTCGTGGGGGTGGCAATGATAGATCAAAAGGATCTTGATCTCCTCAAGATCGCCCAGGATGGAGTGCTTCTTACATCGCGACCCTATCAGGTCTTAGGAGATCTGGTGGGCATATCCGAGCAGGAAGTTATAGTTCGCCTATGTGCCCTGCAAGAGGCGGGCATAATTCGTCGCTTTGCCGCCACCATTGGTCACAGGGCTCTGGGAATTGTGGCCAATGCCATGATTGCCTGGAAGGCGGCACCCGAAGATGTGGAAAGGGCAGGCGTGCTATTTGCCTCAGTCGATGAGGTCACCCACTGTTACGAGAGGGCGACATCCGAGGACTGGCCTTATAATCTTTACACCATGGTACACTCAAAAAGCCGGGATGAATGCCTAAATATAGCCGATCAGCTCTCACAAAGATCAGGCATAAGTGATTACAGGGTGCTATTTAGCGATTTTGAGTACAAGAAGACCAGTGCCCGGATTTAGTCGAGGCGACAATGGCCGAACAAATTGATATCGAATCAAGAAGGCTGCTTATCCCCCTTTTTCTGGACCTCACGGCGCGGCTTGTGGTGATTTTTGGTGGTGGAGCGGTTGGCGAGCGCAAAGCCAGGCTGTTTTCCCAATATGGACCGGTGAGAGTTTTGTCTCGCGATTTCTCCCCCGGCTTCCTGGATCTGGCGGCGGACCCGCAAAGGCAGATTGAGCTGGTGGAGTGCGATCTAACCTGCGATTTTGGCAATTATCTTCTGGGTGCATTCATCGCAATACCTGCCACCAGCGACTCAAAATTAAATCGCGCCATCGAAGAGGAGGCGCGCTCTCGAAAAATCCTCGTGAACAAAGTGGAGGGCGTTGGAGATGTGGTGGTTCCATCTATTCTGCAAAGGGGCTCTATTGCCATTGCCATCTCTACACAAAGCCCAGGCCTTACCAAGTACCTTCGCCTCCGTCTGGAAGAGGAGCTTACTGAGAATTATCAGGACATGGCCCGGCTGCTCTCAGAAATAAGGTTAGAGAACAAAGAAATTGTGCCCATGCAGAAGGATCGCGCCCGCATAATCTGGGAGATACTATTGGACGATGAGGTTTGGAGGCTTCTTTTAGTCTCCTATGAAAAGGCCTATATGAGAGCCCGCTCACATGTTTGCCTCGATGAGCGAGATAGCCTCGATGCTGGTGACACACCGCAAGGCCTCCATTGATGAGATTGAGCGGGCCTGGCACGGAGATGTACAGACCCTTCTCAAATGGGTGGGCTCACTGGAGAGGGTGGAAGAGTGCGCTGTTCTCAAGACCTGCAATCGTGTCGAGATTTATGTCGTTAGTGCGCGCGGCGAGAAGGTGCTCTTCGACCTGGCCAAAAAGGCGCGCGTCTCTTCTCGCATAATCGATTTTCATGATCATGATGAGTCT
The DNA here is from genome assembly GCA_963803855.1 of Methanotrichaceae archaeon. GTDB lineage: Archaea > Halobacteriota > Methanosarcinia > Methanotrichales > Methanotrichaceae > Methanothrix. The sequence goes on along the minus strand of CAWDNX010000006.1, from coordinate 515,288 downwards.
CTGCTTCACCTTTTGCGCCTGGCCTCGGGGCTTGAGTCCATGATCATCGGCGAGGACCAGATCCTGGGTCAGATGAAGGATCTGGTGCAGATGGCAGCTAAGGCGGGAACGACCGGATGGATGCTGGACACGGCCTTCAAAAAAGCCATTGCTGTTGGAAAACGGGTAAGAAAAGAGACCAAAATTAACGAGAGGTCCGTATCAGTGGGATCTGCCGCGGTTGACCTGGCCGAAGAAATTCTGGGGGATTTAAAGGGATTGTCCGTTCTGGTAATTGGTGCCGGGGAGACGGGAGAGCTGATATCACGAGCGCTCTTGGCCCGGGATATCGGCTCGCTGGTGGTTACCAACAGGACCTACAGCTCAGCCCAGTGTCTGGCCGAATGCTTGGGTGCGAAGGCCGTGCCTTTTGAGGAGATGAAGACTTTCCTTAAGACTGCCGATGTGGTTATCAGCGCCACCTCTGCACCCCATTATATCCTGCTTAAAGAGGACATCGAGAAGGCCATGGCGGGAAGAGAGGATAAGCTGCTCATAATAGATATTGCCAATCCCAGAGACGTAGACGAGGCGGCGGCAGAGGTTCCTGGCGTAGAGCTGCATAACATTGACAGCCTGAAGAATATCAGCAGCGAGAACATGTTGCAGAGGATGGCAGAGGCCAATCGGGTCGAGGCCATCATCGCCGAAGAGATGCAGCTACTAAAGGCCAAATATAAAAGAAAACAGGCAGAGGATCTGCTGGCCCGGCTATATTCCAAGGCCGAGGTCATCAAGGATCAAGAGGTAAAAAGGGCCATGAACAAGCTCTCTGCCCGGCATACTTTGGGCGAGATCGAGCAGCAGGTACTGCAGGACATGAGCCATTCCATTGTAAACAAGCTCTTCTCTGAGCCCACCAAGACTCTCAAGCGGGCGGCAGAGCTTGGGGACACAACGGTCCTTAATGCGGTCAGCGAGCTATTCCGGCTGGAGGAAAATATATGAGGAGAATGAGGCGGCTAAGAGTGCCGGGAATTCGCGAGATGGTCGCACAGACCCAGCTATCTCTAAATGATCTGGTGCAGCCCATATTTGTGGATGAGAGAATATCGGTGCCGAGGGCAATTGAGGCCATGCCCGGCCAGTTCCGGCAGAGCCTGGAGAGTCTGCCGGCGGAGGCGCAAGCCCTGGAAGATCTGGGCGTGCCTGCCGTGCTTTTATTCGGCCTGCCGGCTATAAAGGATGAGACAGGCTCTGGTGCCTACGACCCGCATGGCATAATTCAGAAGGCGGTAGCCGCCATCAAAGAGACCACCAGCCTGATAGTAATAACCGATTTGTGCCTGTGTGAGTACACCAGCCACGGGCACTGCGGCCTCGTCCGGGGCGAGAAGATCCTCAATGATGAGACGTTGCCTTTGTTAGGAGAGGCGGCTGTGAGCCACGCTCTGGCGGGAGCGGATATAGTAGCTCCCAGCGGCATGATGGATCACATGGTGCAGGCCATACGCGCCTCCCTGGACCTGGACGGATACACAGACACGTCCATCCTCTCCTATTCGGCCAAGTACGCATCCACCTTTTACGGGCCTTTTCGCGAGGCGGCCGAGTCCGGCTTTGCCTGGGGCGATCGTAAGGGATACCAGATGAATCCCGCCAACTTTTCCGAGGCGCTCTGGGAGGTGCAACAGGATATCGAAGAAGGTGCGGACATGGTCATGGTCAAGCCGGCCATGCCCTACCTAGATGTTCTGCGCGCCGTCAAGGAGATGTTCGCGTTGCCTACTGCCGCTTATCAGGTCTCAGGCGAGTATTCCATGATTACAGCTGCGGCAGAGAGGGGCTGGCTGGATGAGAGGGCGGCCTTCCTGGAGGCTTTGACTTGCATCAAGAGGGCGGGCGCAGATATAATCATCACCTACTGGGCTAAGGAGTATGCCAAGCTTGGTCTTTAGGATCAAAAAGATCGATTTCCTGATTTAGCAGAGCCATCATACTCCATCAAAAGGGGCGAGGGGGAATATGGTACTCCCGCCCATTTAGCCTAAAAAGTCAGTTCAATTGTATTACCTTTTATTACGTCTTCCTCGCTCACGTCGAGATTTTTCTTCTTCACGGCATCTTTGTTTCCAGAGAATACTAAATATGAATTGATCGCATGGCACCCATTTTGGCTTTTTGTGGAGTAAGGAACTCTAATCTCAAATGAATCACCGTTTGCTTTCGCCTCATTGACGTAAATGAAAGGTCTCCCTTGATTAGAGGTCATATTAAGCAGGGCGCCTACCTTCTGATCCGGCCCGGCCCGAATTTTTATCAATGCCCCTGGGACGTACTCAAAGATCTTAACCATGCTCTTGGCCGAGCTTTCTCCCACAAATGTCTTCGATTCATGGACCAGCCGGAAGTGGCCAGTACCCGCGCCATCGAAGAAATAAAGCCTTGCTAAGGTCGTATTGAAGAGCCTTTCTTGCGGCATGACTGCATATTGTGAGCCATAGTTTTCCATTTTCATGTAGCTGCTCAGATCCTCATTGGCCCAGGTAGTGAGTGAGGAAAGTTTGCCGTAGATCAGGCCATAATCTGCAATGATGTATCTAGATCCCCTGGCACCCAGCACGGCTGCGGCCTCTTCCTCGCTTTCCGATAGATAGAATTTGGCAGCATCCGCCACGCCCGCCTGGAAATTGTTGGCTACTACCGGCCGCTCGGCCAAATAGAGGACCCAGTTGCCATAGTCCCACCAGCTCATGACGCTGTACTCGGCCGTTTTCTGGGGGGCCTCAAAGAAGCTGGTTGTGTTGCTGTTTTCTTTCAGCCAGGCAAGCGACTCCACCCAGTCGCCCGCCACCGCAGGGGGAGAACTCTGGGCAAAGGAGGCTGCATCCCAGGCGGTGGGCAGGACAAGAAGCAAAAATAAAACCGTAGCCAATAATCTGGAATATCTTGCTGCTGGTGCCTGATCACCTTCTTTTTGCTTCTTATTGGCTGTATCAAGTAAAAAGAAGAATAGTATGCTTATCAACAGTCCCATGGAGATCGTAGAGATGTAGAGGAACCTGGACTGCCCAAAAGTGAGGATGAGTGTGAACGCCATCCATAGCAAGAGCAGGGTCTGGCCCTGCCTCTTGGTACCAGTACTGCGACGGATGTAAATTAAGGACGCGGCCATCCCTCCCAGGGAGAAGAGAAGATTCAGTCCCAGTAGTGAGAAGACCACCTCTGAAAAGGTATCTGCATTATAGATGAGTGGCTCGGCCTCGCCGATCTTTCCAATCATCCCTCCTCCCCAGATGTATTCTAACCCCGACTGAATCATTGCACCCACACCGAAAAATCCGCCGGCAAGCTCTGAGAGCAGCGCAAATAAGGCGAATAAAATCAGGATGCTCAGAGGAAATACCTTCCAGGATATTTTCCTCTTGGCCGTGATGTAGGCGAGGGCGAACATGGTGGAAAGGGCAATGATCATTGCTCCTATTCCATGGAAGGATGCAGAGAGCCAGGAAGTATTCCCAAACGGCAGAACAAGGATAAACGCGACAGCAAAGGCGGTCAAGAGCATTTTCGTTGTCTCTTTAGATGATTTGTCCTCTTTGAGGTCTATTGTCATCTGGACGGCCGCGTAAAGCAGGAATATTGCCAGGTAGATATCTGCCCCTTGCCAGGTATATGCCAGGGCGGCCATTGCAACTCCTGACAGAATGGCGTAGAGGTATCTCTTCAGACTTCGGTTGATGGCCATGATCATGAACAGGAGCGTGATGAGAGAAAGCAGTACCTCCAGGCAGTGGTGATCCAGGGCGGCAAACATGGTATAGAGGAGATAATATGGTGCCAGGGCGGCCATGAACGCGGCAAGAAGTGCAACCTTGTGATCGAAGAGCTCTCTGACTATGTAATAGACAACTATTATGGCTATGATGCCTATGATCATAGGTACAAAGCTGGCCGCCATCTCGACTCCGGCTTTGCTATGCTGGCCAAAAGCCACACAGAAGGAGGCAGCGATCTGATCGAAGAGGGGGGGCCAGGTTATCTCCAATCCTCGGGGATAATTCAGGTAAGAGTCGAACCAGAGCGTATTGGGAAAATGGTTTGCAGTAAACAAAATTCTGCGCATATGGTAATACTCATCATAACCCGGTAGCAGTACGCCGTTTTCAGTTAATGAGTTTCTCCCGGCAAACAACCTCAACAAGAGGCCCAGGATTAAAACTGCAAAAAGTTCTGCCGGCTCGCTCCTCCTCCCTTGATCCATGGTTCTCGATAAAGATATGGAATATATAAAAGTTTCACCTGATCTTTAATTTTCATGATCTTCCTGCCATGCCAGATCGCTGGACCTGCTATTGTCAATGTCCTGGCTATCAAAGATCACCAGTTCATAGATGACTTCATTCTCTCTTACCTCGGTTCGAACTCCATAGCTCTCCTCCATCTCTACAAATATTTCTTCCTCTATATCCAGGCCGTGTTCTGTCTCAAAGCCAAGAATCTCTTCCAGGGAAAAGCCGTTGTCGGATGCAACATTTGCCTTGATCTCTTCTAAGATTTCCTGCGGCTCAATCGCTTCCAGGTAGATTATGAAACCATTGATCTTATCCTCAATAAATTCGATGGTGAGCTGTAATTCCCAGGGATCATTTGCGATCGTTAATTCTCTTTTGCTCTTCAGATCATCAATCAGAGCCTTAGAGAGCTGGAGTTCTTCAGCTGCCTGATGCATGGCGGCAAAAAGTGGATCGTGGGCCTGAGCAATTTCCTCAATGATCTCCTTCCATAGATCGTAGGTAAGGCTAAACAAGTCTAAAGCTCCCTGGTATTCAACCTTTTGAGGTCGGATACGAACTCATTCATGAGATTTCTATTTCGCAAGACTGCGGCAGGATGATAGGTGACAAGAAAGCGATCCTGCAAGATCTGACCGTGCAAGATTGTGACTCCCTGCCGGCCTAAGACGGCCTGTGTAGCCGTGTTTCCCATCAGGCAGATGATTTTAGGATGGAGAAATTCTATTTGAGCCTGCAAATAGGGGCGACATTGATCGATCTCTGCTTTTTTCGGCTTTCTGTTTTGCGGGGGGCGGCATTTAATGACGCTGGTTATGAATACCTTCGATCTCTCCAGGCCTGCTTGCACGAGAGCCGCATCCAGCAGTCTTCCCGCCCTGCCTACGAATGGCTCTCCCGTGAGGTCCTCCTCTTTGCCGGGGGCTTCTCCCACCAGCATGATGTCGGTGGGAGCGGGGCCGCTGCCCGGCACGGCGCGTTTTCTCCCTTCGGATAGAGGGCAAAGGCGGCATGTACAGATTTGCATGTTAAGATGGCGAAGATCGACATGGTCCATGAAGATGACTTTTTCATTTCCGTTATTGATAATCTTTTTCTTCGCAGAAAACGAAAGGTTCTTATTTGCTCAAAACCTGTAGCCAAATGAGGTGGGCACGAGATGCAGTTTGCAGAGTGGACTTATCCCTTGAGGAAGTTTGACGACATCTATTATACCATTGAGAGGATCGTTTACGGCAAGGGTGAGCTGAAGGGATTCACCACAGAAGACGTCTATAATAACCTGAGAGATAAACGCTTTTTCCAGGATGCTCAGGACCTGAACCGATACCTACTGGATAACGGGGCGAAATATAAAATAAGAAAGATGGATGATGCCTGGGAGCGCTACTACTAGTTATTAACTAGCGCTTCATCGAACCTTTTTCTGCAAAGTAGATATTTTTTTCGTCAATTCCCAATTCCATGAATCTGCCGGTGGCCAGAATGCGGTGGCTGTGTTTTAGGGGTGCTACCCTTACGCCAGCGGATACCACTGATTCGGGCGGCAGAACGGCATTCTCGCCGATAACGGCGATAAGGTTCTCTCCAATACCATTTTCCCCGCCTAAAACGCTATGCTCCTCGATGGTGGTGTGGCGGCCGACAATGGTGCGGCGGATGCTCACCATGTGCTGGATATGGGCGAAGCTCATGATCATGCTCTCTTTGATTTCCACATCGCGGTCGATGAGGCTGGTATGGCCGATATGAGAGTTCTCGATGGTCACGCCCTTTTCGATGTGGCAGTTTCTGCCGATGGAGACGTTGCCCACAAGCTGTATTTCGCCGGAGGCGAGGAAGGGCTCGATTCTGGCTAATGTGCTGGGATGAATCCACTGATTGGTCTTATAGTGGTACTTGCGATCGAAATGACGGACGGCTCGGGATAGGCAGTCCATGGCCGCCTGGTGCAGTCGCTCCGGGGTGCCGATATCTATCCAGTAGCCTGTGATGGGGAAACCGTAAACGGGATAGCCGTTCTCCGTTAAATAGGGGATCAGGTCGCCGCCTATGTCGCGGCCTTTATCTCCCATCCTGGCCAGAACCTCGCGAATCTGGGGTGAGAAGAGGTAGAAGGCGGTGTTAATCATGCGGCTGGGCTCGCTTCCCGCTTTCGGCTTTTCCACGAACCCCAAAATTCGCATATCATCGTCCACGCGGGCCACGCCGTACTGGGAGACATTCTCCTCTGCTCCTAGCTCTTTGAGGGCCACGGTGAGCAGGGGCTTGTGCTTTCTATGAAACTCGACAAAGCTTGCCAGGTCGATGTCGATGAGGTTGTCACCAGAGACCACCAGCAGGTCATCGTCGATGTCGTAGTAGTTCATGCAATAGCGCAGGGAGTCGGCGCTACCCGTGTCGTCATAGAGGGGCTGGTAGCTGAAGTCCTGGTGGTCGGTGATGCCCAGGCGCTTGAAGAAGCCTTCACCGGCTTTGAAGTAATTGCTCAGGTTGAGGGTGTTGCTGGCGCCCTTACTGCCCAGGATGAACCTTCTGCAGCCTTGACTGGCTAAAACCTGGAAGAGATTGGCGATGATGGCGGTATCGCATAGCTCCACTAGTGGCTTGGGCTGGTCTAAAGTAAGCGGATACAAACGGGTTCCTGAGCCACCGACTGTGGCTAAGACCTGGGGAAACATGGCTACGGGTTAGTAATCCGCAAATATTAAACCTGTCGCTTATTCTTTGGATTACCCTTGTGCCTTGCTTATGATTGTGAGAGGATAATGTGCCTTTGTGGACGGCTGATCGTTCTTCGCGGCTTCGCGCCTTCGGCGTGAAACCGGACCCGGTTGAATCTCACGCGAAGCGCGTGGGTGCGCCGCCGCAGTTTCACTTCAGCCTCGCTAGTAGCCGCGCATGATCCTCATGATGATGCGGGCGATCATGAAGGCGAGGACGAATACGATGACGTAGAAGGCTATGCTCATTATGTCCATGAAAACAAGTTAGTCATTTCTGGTTTAAAGATTTGACTGAAAAACTGAAAGCCTCTTCGTTTGTCCTCTGTGCGCTCTGTGGTTATATTCCGTAACCGGGTGCTTAATTATCGCGAGCAAAGCATAAACCCCTGGACGGCAGAGCGGAAGAAAGGATCGAATTCCTGGGCGTGCACTCCTCCAACATAGAAAGCAAGGCAGTAGTAGTCTAACTCGAGCAATACCAAAAGCCCGGGTGACACATAGCAACTAAAGCTTTTTAATCCCACCCCATCATTCACCTGGATACTATGTTCTATCTGGGAGAATACGACGAAGAGACGGCCAAAGAGATCAAGAGCTATCTGGATAAAGCCGGCCTCAAGGTGGATACGAGATCCTGCCTGGTGATGGAGGAGGAGACAACTTACACCCTCAAGGACAAGCTGAGCGTCGTCAAAGAGCTGATCGAGGATAACAGCCAGTTCGAGCACTATTTTTCGGCACTAAAGAGCGTCCTGCCCCAGGCCACACCCGAGAATTTCGAGGACCTTTTCTTAAAAGAGCTGGATCCGCTCATGATGGAGAAAAGAGACAAAATCCTGGCGCTCTCTGAAAATTCAGAAAGCCTCTCCCCGGAAGAAGGGGAGTCCCTGAAATTCGGCTCAGAGGAATGGATGAATAACGCCCTCTTCATCTCAAGAGCCCGCATTTTTGCCGGCATGATTCTTTCTCTAAACGACATAAAGATCGGCGAGCCATCGAGAATAAGCTGGACGATCCAGTTATCGAGATAACAGTCGATCCGGATGACTATGAAGACCATGCCGGAGCAGATGAAATGCGATATCGATTTTTATCTGGAGAAGGCCGTCAATATCTTTGTCGATGAGTTCACCACCCCTCTTGCCAGCGATCTGAATGACGAGTTTTGGGATGCCTATCCCTCAGAAGCCCAGCGCCTTAAGGTCCTGGGATTGCTGATCGAAAAGCTGGCCACATCGCCCGCTTCCCGCAAGATGGATTTTGCAGAGTTTGCCGAAGAATGCACCATGACTTTAGAGGATGAGGGCAGCGTTCTGAACGTTTATGGCGATGATGTAGCCGAGGATCTGGCCAGGGTGCTGGAGAAGAGCGGAGTCGTAAAGTGGAAGGGAGACAAGCTCAAGTGGAAGAGCAAGGATTGATCGGACTATCTGGATCATTTGTTTCATCTTTTTTTGAGAGAATTTTTTAAGCTATTTATATAGCGTTTATAAGTAGTTTATAAATCTTAAATACTCATGTTTATATACCCCCAGTTTGTAAGGGATAATCCGGAGATACTTGAGTATGGAGTCCACAATTAATATTGAGAACGTGGTGGCATCTACCAAGCTGGCGGAAGCGTTCGACCTGCACAAGATCGAGGCCGAGCTGGAGGGTGCGGAGTATAACAAGGAAAAGTTTCCCGGACTCGTCTACAGGGTCAAAGCCCCCAAAGCCGCTTTTCTTATATTCACTTCCGGCAAGGTGGTATGCACCGGAGCCAAGAACGTCGAGGACGTTCGCACGGTCATAACCAATATGGCCAAGACACTCAAGTCCATTGGCTTCGAGAACATCGATCTGGAACCTGAGATCCACGTCCAGAACATTGTGGCCTCCGCAGACCTGAAGACTGACTTGAACTTAAACGCCATTGCTCTGGGTCTAGGCCTGGAGAACATCGAGTACGAGCCTGAGCAGTTTCCCGGGCTGGTCTACAGGATCAAGGTGCCCAAAGTGGTAGTGCTCATCTTCAGCTCCGGAAAACTGGTGGTAACTGGCGGCAAAACTCCGGAGGAGTGCGAGGAAGGCGTGCGCATCGTGCGAATGCAGCTGGAGAACATGGGGCTGCTTTAGATCATTATTTCTATAATATAAGGAATCAAATTGGTGAGGAGGCAGTCTTGGCTTGGCGGCGTGTTTCTGATTCTACCCAGAAAATGGCTTTTAATCTCTAGAGAGGCCGCCCTGCCCTCAAGAGAAAATGGCAGCGATCGCTGGTCGGTTGATCACCTGTTTTTAGATCAGGATGCCATTCCCACTTTGGTAGAGGTTAAGAGAAGCAACGATACTCGTATCCGGCGCGAAGTTGTCGGCCAGATGCTTGAATATGCCGCCAACGCCGTAGTCTACTGGCCAGTAGAAGAGATCCGAGCTAAGTTTGATGCAACATGTCAGGCAAACAGCCTCAATTCGGAGGAGGCACTGGAAGCCTTTTTGGGTCCTTCTGAAGATTCTGAGGCCTTCTGGCAAAAGGCAAAGACGAACCTGCAAGCAGGGAAAATACGCATGCTGTTTGTGGCAGATGAAATACCTAAAGAGCTGCGGCGCATAGTCGAATTTCTTAACGAACAAATGACCCCTGCCGAGGTTCTGGCCGTAGAGATAAAACAATTTACAGGTCAGGGATTGAAAACGCTCGTTCCAATAGTGCATGGCCAGACAGAGGAAGCAAAAGGCAAGAAAAACAACAATGCCGGTCCTAAAAGGCAATGGGATGAGGAATCCTTCTTCAAGGAATTGACATCAAGGAGAAGTATAGAAGAGGCAGAGATCGCCAGGAAGATTCTGGATTGGGCAAAAGACAAATTGCCCAGATTCTGGTGGGGAAAAGGCAAACAAGACGGATCGTTTTTCCCGATATTGGATCTCAATGGAGAACAATATTATCCCTTTGCTATTTGGACATATGGCAAGATCGAAATTCAATTTCAATGGCTGATGAACAAGTCTCCATTTAATGATGAGATGAAACGCAAAGAGCTGCTGAAGCGATTGAACCAAATCCCCGGCGTGGAGATCCCAGAAAAGGCCATCACAAGACGTCCTAACATTTTCCTATCAACGTTTAAAGATGCTTCTTCACTTAGACAGCTACTGGAAACTCTCGATTGGGTCGTTGGTGAGATAAAATCACATTAAAATATTTAAATCACCAACAAAAAAATATTTAAAGTCAGAACGCTAATTAAGCGTCACTAAAGATAATGAAGGTGGGGCTTTGTCTGATGTCAGCGAGCAGAAAGATACAACTGCATTTGTGGATGAGACTGTTGAAAAGCAAATACTCCGACCTGATCATTCTCTCGACCGTGATCCTGGTCTTCTTGATTCTGATAATAATATCTGCCACATTAACATAATCAAAAAATGAATGAGAGAAGAAGGCCTATGCGTGATCATAATCCTTGAAAATGTTTCTTTAGCCGTTCCTCAATCTCCGCCAGGCTCAGGCTCTCCTGTGCCCCTCCGGACATGTCACGCATAGTGAGCAATCCGGCATCCAGCTCGTCCTTGCCCACGATTACCACAAACTTCGCCCCCGCGCTGGCTGCCGCTTTGAGCTGGGCGCTTAAGCTTCGGCCCATGACATCTATTACCAGCGGCACGCTTTTGCGTAACTGCCTGGCAATCTTCGTTGCCTGCACCTTGACATCAGGTGTAAAGGCTAAAAATACCGGCAATGTGCGCGACCCTTCCATCTGCACAATCTCCATGATGCGGTCAAAGCCCAGGCCGAAGCCCGTGGAAGAGGTCTCCTTGCCCCCGAAGAGACTGGCCAGCTCATAAGTTCCGCCCCCGCAGATCTGCCGCTGTGCGCCCAGGCCCTCGGCATAGATCTCAAAGACCGTTCCGGAGTAGTACTCCAGACCGCGCACGATCTCAAAGTCAATGGTGAAGTTGACTCCATAGGCCTCCAGAAGATCCACCGTCTCCTGGAATTCCTCCAGCCGCAGCTCGGAGCTTACTGCCCGCCCCTGGCGAGAGGAGCTTCTCCCTGCCGCAGTCACGGACAACTCTGAGTCCGTCTGCGCGTTCGCGACGAAGGCATCGACTGGGGCCGCCGGCCCCAGATCCCTGGCGATCTCAGCTGCCTTATCCAGGGCCTGCTTGCCCTTTCAGATCGATCAGCTCCAGCAGACCGAGATGGCTCTGCCCGATATCCTCCAGGAGGGTGGCAAGAGCTCCCCGCTCTTTCTTGTCGATCATCCTCATGACCGAGGAGCGGTGTTCCGACTCGATCTTGCTGAGCAGAGTGCGGATCAATCCCAGGTAGCCGACATGAATATCCCCGGCCACGCCCACGCTTTTCAGCATTTTGTCCGCGAGAGCTATGGCCTCTGCCTCAGAATCGGGCTTGGCGCCGCCAATGAGTTCGCAGCCCATCTGCCAGAACTCCCGAAAGCGCCCCCTCTGCGGACGCTCGTAGCGAAAACAGTTGCCGAAATACCAGAGCCTCTGCGGCTTCGGGGAATTTTGCAGCTCGGAGACGTACATGCGCATCACGGGAGCTGTCAGCTCCGGGCGCAAGGCAAGAGCGCGCCCTCCCTTATCCGTGAAGCTGTAGATCTCCTCCACCACGGATGCGCCCGATTTTATGGTGAATAGCTCGAGATGCTCAAAAGTGGGGGTAGCTACCTCCTGGTATCCCCAGCGCTCTAAAACACCTTGCATGGCCAACTTGGCCCGGCCCCTTTTCTCAGTCTCCTCAGGGAGAAAATCCCTGGTGCCTCTCGGTCTCTGGATGGTCATATCGGCAAAAGGAATGAAACAAAATGCCCTTATAGTTTGTGATGGCTCTTATTTCAGCTTCTCCTTGACCTCAGAGGGGCAAATGATGATCTGCACCGGTTTTATAATTATATTGGATGTGGCCACGGCACTGCCTCCCGGCACGGTATTTATTGCGCGAACGGATATACCGCTCACATCAATATCCAGATTGTTGCCAAACTGCTGCAATCCGGGAGTGCTCTTGGCATTTTGGCACATTTTCGCCTCATTTACCCGGCTGGTATTCAGAGCATTATCCACGATTTTCTCTATATCATTATCTTTCTGTCCTTCGCCTGGCCAGACCGTTTTCTTCTGCTCTTGGCCCGTGACACTTACATCCAGGGAATTGACTAACTCCATCGCCTCAGAATCCCCATTTTGTGCACCATTATAAATGATGTCCCTCTCTTTGACCGCATTCAAGGCAGTTAGATCCGAAACCTGCTCACTGGTGTAAGATTCATTCATAACAATCCTTTCTTTTGAAGGCAAGGAATCCGGTATGAGTCGCACCCCACCCAATTCGCGATGATGATTGAATGAATCAGACTTAATCTCCTTTAGTTTGCTCTGCAAATCAGGCAGATTTGACGGCGTCCCTGCCGCCGAGGCACTAAGTATAATACAAAGACAAATAAAAGTAGCTCCCACCAGCACGAAGCCGGCGGGTCCCAACATTTTGCTCATTGATCCATCCTCTGGGTCATCAGACCCGAATTTACTGCTGGTTGGCTACGATCTTCACATTGTTGGTAGCTGCTGCAAATCCGAATGCTAAGGCTTGTCTATTGCCTACACTGATCTGATCGATGTTGACCTTAGTGCAGCAGTCCTTGCAGGGGAAGGAGGCATCAAGTGCCTGACAGCAGGCACATTCTCCAGAGTCCTGATTCTTCTTGATCTCCAGGTTATTCGTAGCAGTTGCCATGCGAATCCATGGAATTAGACCCCCAAAGGCCAATGCTCGATCATTCCCAACGGTTAGAGTATCTACATTGATGTCCGTTTGTTCTGGGAATCTGAAGGCAGCCCCTTCCGTCTCAAATATTCCACCATCTTTTCCAAGGATATCTACGCCACCGTTGCCAGCTATGCCCTGCGCCAAAGTAGGAACAGACAGCATGGCTATAGCCAGTACCAATATAACGCCCATTTTTTTGATAGTCTCACCCCATAAATCTATTTTAGGTTATACACAAATAAGTTACAATTATATATATACTTTTTGGTGTTTTTTAAGAAGAAATCATAGATTTATTGAAATATTCTAGCGGAGAAATTTTGCACGCAATATGCATTGCTGATAATACGAGAGAAACTCAAAATTATGTTAATCTGAGCAGAAGCCAGAATACGAAAGATGCGCCTGCCCCCGCCCGCACTCGCGTAGCCACGTACACGCGTGCCTGGTGCGGCCCCGTGGATCGCCTCAGCAGTGCGTAGCGGAAGAGGACGGATGGCCGGGAACGCAATACTCCAGGCCTCAGTCGGGCCTAGGCCCCGATGCTGCGGTCAGTCGAGGCGCAGGTTGGCGATGGATTTGCGGGCAATGGTTTGCAACGCATTTTTGGTGAGAAAAAACTAATGGATCGTCTTTGTGCGTACTAATTCACGAAAAATGTCGAACTGAGCCGACTCCGGCTGCCCAGCCCCAGCGCGTGGGCAGCCACGTTCGCCCAGGCGGGCCCGGGCCCGTAGGCGCAGGCACGCATGCAGGCGCGCGCGTACCGACAGCGGATAAAAAAGCCAAGACGGCTGTCGCCGCACCTAAATCATTTGCACATTTCTCTTCTGCATGACCCTCTCGTACAGCTTTCGATCCATGGTCAGCAGTGGAGCATTCTCCCTTTCTGAAGCTGCCAAAAAGAGTGAGTCGTAAAAAGCAATTTTGTCTTCAACCGCAATTCGATATGCCTCCCTGATCAGGTCGCTCGCCCGAATGGGGGCGCACGCTTCGGAGATAAAGCCCATGCACTCTTGGAGGGCAGAGAATGTCAGCTCAGGGTCCTCATGAAAATGAATCACTCGTTTCCAGGCGACGTTGCCCACCTCCGCCATGGACAGATCCAGAGCCATCAGATTCTTCTCGGCAATGGCATCGGAAGCCTTCTCGGATGATGCGTCCCGAAAGAAGAAGAGAGCCGCTATGACGGATGAATCCAGGATGACATTACCTGGCATCTCTATCCTCTCTGATCATCTCTGCGGCGTTTCTCTCTATGGGCAACATCTTCATCCTCAACTGGCGAGCCTCTGCTAGAAAGTGATGCTTTTTCTTCTCCCGGACCATCTTCTCCACAGCTTCTCTGATCTCTGCCTGCCAGTTGACATCACTTATCTCGTCCATCATGCGGCGCACATGATCGTCCAAACGGATGCTGTAAACACTGGTTGACATAATATGTATGTTTACTTTTTAGTATATGGAATTATTGCCCCCCAAGTCCAGATGCATCCGCCCGGACCCGCGCAGTCATGCACACGCGCGCTTGACTGGGGTGGCGGCTATGCTCCATCGGAGCTTGGTCAATAACCTCGCTTATGATGAAACCGCCTATCTGTTGTTAGTAGATAATTTCAAGAAGCTTGGTTTTTTTGAAGATGCTGATGAATGCTATTATTTTTATCGAAAGAACTATCTGATTAAGAATCCTATTACGCGATTTTTTGACCTGTTCGCTCGGTTCTCTTTTGGATATGGTGTAAGGCCAGCACGTCCCTTGATATGGTCTGCTATCATTATATTGCTCTCTGGATTATTTTTTCAGGAATATCTGAGCATGTCCCTTGCAGAAGCATTTTTTTTAAGCGCAACAGCTTTTACCTCCGGCGTGAACCCTGCCTTAAATTCCACGCTCGCGATTATTCCCCACGACGGATATCCTCTCTGGATTTTCACATCGGAGAGACTTCTCGGGCCCCTATTCTTTGCCCTTTTCTTGGCCTCCATCGGCAAAACGATAATCAGATGACTACTTCGAATAAACATTGATAAAAAGCAGCTATTGTGGGCGAATTATTGTGTGCCGCAAAGGAATGCAAGCCGATCACTCCTTCTTCCTCTTCCTCGCCGCCCTGTACTTGGGCCAGCTCTGCCGGGCCAGCCCCTTGTCTCGCGTAGCTGGCCGCCACGCTGTCGGAAACTGCCCGCTCGATCCTATCGTCGCGACTCCTTCGCTCCGCAGCCGCCTTCTTGACGACGATGTAATTGGCGATGAGAAAGAGGGGGAGCATGAGAATACAGATCACGACTATCTGCCAGATTTCCATAATAAAAGTCTATTTCGGGAATATAAAAGGAGCACATTGAGACTGAGTACCGGTATTCTCAAGCCCTCATACGTCATCAGTAACGCGCAAATCAATATGGTTCGGGCAAGAATTGTCCTTATCTCATCAGGACTTCGCGGCTTCGCGCCTTCGCGTGATACCGTGGATCACTTAAACTTCGCCAGCAGCCTGGCATAAAACTCCCGCTCCCGCCCCTTGGTGGAGCGCACCAGCCTGTCCAGTATAAGTTCGGGGGTGCTCTTGGCCAGATAATTGTAACGCGGGCTTCGGCACACGCAGAGGTTGTTGTTCTCATCCAGCCCCTCTGCCTCTATCCCGTCCACGCGCACCGGCGTCTCGACATAGCGGCGCACATCCTCGGCCAGGTGGCTCACGAAGACGGCCACGCAGCCGCGCCGGTTCAACTCATCCAGCATGCAGGCAATAATGCGCGCCGAGGCTCCCGGCTCGGTGATGGCCTCCAGCTCGTCCGCCAGGACGATCTTTCGCTTCTCGTTCTCCACCACGGCGAACTTCTTCATAGCCGTCTCAAAGGCCCCGGCGGAGAGCGTGCCTCGGCTCTTGCTGAAGTAGTAAAACTCCTCAAAGAGGGAGAGGCGGCAGGCAATAGCTGGCACGGGCAGGCCCATGTGCGCCAGGATGACGATCTGGGAGATCAGGTCCAGGAGCGTGGTCTTGCCGCCCGAGTTGACGCCGCTTAAGAGCGCCACTTTTTCTGGGTGCTCCCCCTCCCCAAGAGTGTAGCTCACCGCCTCGGGCCGGTCCAAAAAGAGATGATGGCCTTCCTCAAAGGAGAGGCACGGCTCCTCTGCGATCTCTGGGAAGGTGAGATTCTCTGCCAGGGCAAACCGTCCCATGGCATGGGAATAGTCAAACTCCATCAGGGCGTGGACCAGGGCAAGAGCCTCGTCCCTTTTGTCCTGTAGGCCCCGCGCATTCTCCCTTCTTGTCTTCAAGCCCCGTCCTTCCCTGCGGCTTCGTAGCTCCTGCTCAAAGGAGCGCAGTGCCTGCCGGTCCAGCTCCAGAGGATAGCAGACCTCTGCCGAGAATATCTCATCCAGCCACACCGCCTCCGCCCCCTGTAGCTCCAGCTCGCCCGCAGCGCGCGCCTTTGCCTCCTTCAGTACCAGGGCAAAGACGCTCTTCATCTGCACCTCCAAAAGCTCTCGCACGCCTTCTCCCCGGCTCATGACCAGGAGCAGGTCCGTGCCGCCCAGGGTTAGCGAGCTCTTCTCGATCTTGCTTTTCAGCTCCTCATTGGCCCAGGCAGCCGCTTCCCCCACGCACCCGCCCAGGCGCGCTGCCAGCCTCTCCAGCCTTTCTCCCTCAGCGTCCCCGCTCTCGTTCAGCCTGGTGAGCAGCTTTTGCAGGTTCTCCCATCCCGTAAAGCCGGCTACGTCTGCGCCCGTCAGCCTTCCTGCCGCCTGAGCTGCTGCCAGCAGGCACTCTAAATTATCCACATAAAATCCCAGTACCGCCTCTGGCACCAGATACCATTCTTCTAAAGACTCGGCCTGCTCTATTTCCTGCCGCTGCCTGCATGTCCATCTCCTCGCCCACCAGGCAAACGTGGCTGTAGCTTTTGGCCAGGTCCATCAGTTCCGCCGGGCTTTCTGCCAGATGCAGGTCGATCAGCTTGTCCAGCCCCCGCGTCTTCAGCCTCTGAAAGGCCTCGGTCGAGGTGGCGGCCACCGCCCTCTCTCGAACCCTCGTGGCCGCCTTCTCCCGGAGTGGCCTGATCTTTTTCAGCAACTCTTCCAAGCCCTGCCCCTGCACTTTCTCTGCGGCCTTCGCCGCCGCCCGGGCAGTCTTGCGGTTCTCTGCCAGAAGCTGTGCCGAGGAAGAGGCAAACAGAGTGCCGATCTTGAGCCGGGCATATTCGGTATGTGCATAGCCGGCCAGGTGGGAGATGAGCATCTGTTGGATTCTGGCCGCTTCATCCGTGGCCAGAAACTGCTCTGGCGTGACTGCATACTTCAAACCCCTGGCATGCGCGACCATGGAAAGAGCCTGGCGTTCGCTAAGAGCCCTGCATAGTCCCGCCACATCGGCATTCAAGACCGCTTGCAGGGCTTTTTCCTCATCCCCATATTGCTCGATGAGGCGCTCTCTTATGCGAGAGCCAACGCCAGGCAGATCTACCAGTTTCAAACAGCCCCATTTTACCAGGAATATAATATAATTGTTCCGGCGGCATTGCGGCGTCATAGGGTGGGTGATGGGTTTCAATATAGCGAGAAGCTTGATATTCCGGGGGCAAAAGAAGGGGACATGTGCTACTAAATCATCTACTGGACCTGGGGGAGGAGGAGAGTATATTTCTCGCAGAAGAGTCCTGGCAAGATCTGCTGGAGCTGCCCGTCACTAGAGAGATACTTCAGGAGGGGCTGGATACAGATGCCTGCATCGAGGTCAAAGATCTGGGATTTGCCCTGCACCTATCCGAGCCGGCTGAGCTATGGCTGCTTCTCACGGATAAATATTCTGCCCAAAATATTTTGTCTGGAGCATGCCGAAAAATGGCGAAGGAATATCATCAAAACGGTGCAGGCAAACGAGGCAGAATTTTTCTCGGCTCTGACTGAATACTTTTCCAATTCTCTGGCGGCAGAAGCTTTTCTGCGAGAGCTGCTCTCTGAAAGGAGCGCCTCTTTACGTGGAAGAGAGAATCGAGAGGCTAATGCAGCTCTTACAACCGGTGCTGCCCAAAGATGAAAGCATCCTGGAGATCTGCTGCGGCGGCGGCATGGCCACACAGGCGCTTGTTCGTCTGGGGCAGCGTCCCCTCTCCATGGACTCCGATCGCTGCGATCTGTGCCAGGGCCTGAAGAGCGAACTTTTAGACCCCCAAAGATGCTTCGTTCTGGATGCCAGGCTTTTGCCTCGCATCTTTCCGGCCCGGTCTTTTCATACCGTTCTGGGATTCATGGTGGGGCTGATTGATGATTTCAACTGGCCTCTCTGGAGGGACATTATTCTTATGGCTTCCAGCCTCGCGAAAAAGATGGTCCTATTTACCGTTTACACGCAAAAAGAAGCGGAACTCATCGCGAAGGCGCTTGGGGACGTCGGCTGGAAGGGCAAGGTAATCGATAATCGCGACTCCAGGGGAATTTATGACCAGTGGGCCTATTTGGCAGTGATGGACGGATGAATGGAAAGGTTAATTACAGTTCCCGGTGTGGATGAAATATAGGTGAGATTCTTGGCTGATTTTAAGAAAAGAAATACCGAGAGAAAGGGTGGCAAAAAAGAAGAGATCAAAAGCAAGAAGCTCATGGAAGATAACCTCGATGACCTCCGGGGTAGGGGAGAAGAAGCGAAATAAATCCTTCTTGTATTGGGATGCATTTTTGCCTATCTCATCTGGCAGCCCTTTTTTTCGGCTTAATTTTATCTGCTTTAGCATTATGACGGCGTTACACTCAAGCCCCTACTTAGCTCCTTGAGCTTTTCGATGCTCTCCTGGGTCTTAGCCGACTCTTTTCGCTTCTCATCCTCAAAGTGCTTTATGATCTCGTCTAAGGATATAGTAAGCCTGTAGACCTTCATGGGCCGGCCTTTTCCGTCCTTCTTGATCTCTCTTTCTTCTACCCAGTTGTTGCTACGCAGCGTGCGCATAGCAATGCTCACCTCTGGTTGACGCAGGTTCGAGCCTATCTCTATCTCTCGAGAGGTGGCCTCCTCCACATTGGCTAGATAAGTAATCATACTGGCCACATTTCTGGGAATGCTGAGTTCTCGCAGAACCTCTACAAACTCCCTGTCGGCATCGTCCAGAACTTTTACCGAGAATTGTCTCATAATAATATCTAGAAATACTCTATGATATAAATAGTTTATTTCTCGAATACATTTTGTTTTTGACCTAAGATTATGCTACAAATATGCAACTGCGTAAAGATAATTCGTTCGCGTAATGATAATATCACTTTCAATTCATAGATTCAAGAAAATGGAATTATGCCGCTTATCCATAAGGGGGGCGAACCACACAAAATAGATATATCATCGTTTTCACTCCCTTGGGTCATGGAATTGAAGCTTGATCCCTGGGGCGCAGTTCATGTAGACGATTACACCAAGCTCTTTGAGGTATTTGGCATATCGAGCTTTGATGATATCATTCCCAAGCTTAAAGAGCCTCATCCCTACATGGCGCGTAAGATCATCTTCGGCCACAGAAACTACGACTCAGTTCTTCGTGCCATGCAAAGGCATGAGCCCTTTGCCGTCATGAGCGGCTTCATGCCCTCCGGCAGAGCTCATTTCGGCCACATGATGGTCATGAACGAGATCATCTGGCACCAGCAACAGGGAGGGGACGCTTTTGCAGCTATCGCCAACATGGAAGCTCATGCCGTGCGGGGAATAAGCTGGGAGAAATGCAGAACCCTTGGCATCAACGAGTATATCCTCAGCCTCATTGCTCTCGGTTTTGAGCCGAAAGATGGCAGCCATATCTATTTCCAGTCAGAGAACTACAAGATGAGGAATCTGGCCTTTGAGCTGGGCAGAGAGGCCAACTTCTCCGAAGTCAGTGCTATCTATGGATTTTCCGGCGAGACCCATATCTCTCACATGGAGAGCGTCATGGCTCAGAGTGCAGACATTCTTCATCCTCAATTAGTGGAATTCGGCGGACCAAAGCCCGTGGTCATTCCGGTAGGGGCTGATCAAGATCCACATATCAAGCTCACTCGCGATCTGGCCTACCGCATGAGAAAGTTCCTGGTGGAGCTTCGCCAAGATTACATCAGCATTCGTGGCAAAGCGGCCAGCCTTGAACTGATGCAGGCGGCGGAATTGGCGTTGAAGGAAACGGCATTGGGACGGGTGAAGCGTTACGAGGAGCATATCGATGTCACAGAGATCCAAGATCGCAGCGGCCTTTTATCGGGTGCCCTCCTGGAAGCCATCGACCGGCTCATAATAAAATTAGAAAATGAACACGGGCATTACGGCTTCATTCCTCCTGCCTCGATCTACCACCGGTTCATGACGGGCCTGACGGGGGGTAAGATGTCCTCCTCCAAGCCGGAGAGTCACATTGCTCTCACGGAAGATCCCAAAGAGGCAGGCAAGAAGATCATGCGAGCCATCACGGGTGGCCGGCAGAGCCTGAATGAGCAAAAGAAGCTGGGAGGCGAGCCGGAAAAGTGCTCTATCTACGAGTTTCTGGTCTTCCATCTATCCCAGGACGACAAAGAACTGCTGGAGCTGGATGCACAATGCCGTTCAGGCAGGCGCATGTGTGGGACCTGCAAGAAGGATGTGGCGGAGACGATCGAGATATTCCTGCGTGAGCACCAGCAGGCGCGCGAGGCGGCAAGAGAGAGGCTGCCGGAGTTTGGGATAAATGAATTATCGACCTAACATTTTTTTTAAGATAAAATTATATAGAATAAGCTTCAAACAAGATACGACCTTTTCCACAAATTAAATAAACATTTTTTATATTATCTTGTCTCTGATGGATAAATTTAAATATGATATAATGCAACGTATTATACAAATTAAAAAGAGGTACTGTTTATGAGGGCTATTTTATTTGCTACAGTGGTTTTAATCTCTTTTATGGTTAACGTTTTGGTGGTAGCGGGTGCATCTAACGACCAGGGTGTTGCGAATGTGACAACAGTCCAAGATGCGACAACAGTCCTAAAAGCGACAACAGTTCAAAATGCAACTACAGTCCAAAATGCGACCACAGTAAAAACTAATGCCCCACCTTATGCCACACAAACGCTGCTTTTAGTTATTCTTCTTCTACTTCTGTTTGCTGGCACTCCTGTAATGTATAATATGGTCAAAGCTCACCAACACCTTCAAAGAACAGATGCGGCTCTGGGAAAATTCCTTGAAAATCACAAAGATAAAATAGATGATGACAAAGCCTTGCAGATCATAAAAGAATTCCTCAACGCGGATCCAGGTGGTGCGCCAGGAACTGCTCGCGGAACAATGGCTATGACCATTATATTGATTATTGGCATATGCCTGTTTTTCTTGTTGATATATCCTCCCAACGAATCCGGTGAGCTCGTTAAAGATGTGATTCTGGCTATAACAGGAGCTTTGACAGCAATAATCGGTTTTTATTTTGGAGGAAATGGGTCCACAGGGACAAATGCCACAGGGACAATTGCACGAGAGACAATTAATACCGAGAAAACTGCAACCGGGACAACTAATACCGAGAAAACTGCAACCGGGACAACTAACACCGAGACAACTGCAACAGGGACAACTAATACCGAGAAAACTGCAACCGGGACAACTAATACCGAGAAAACTCCAACAGGGGACAAATAATCCCGAGAAAAATGCAAAAGGATTTGCGGATGAAGGCTGCGGCTCCCAAATAAAGGGCTCTAATGGGCAGCTTCATCTGCTTCATATTTTCCTTTCTTTTTCTCGCATACCGCGATCCCAAAAATCTCCGTCTCCGGATAATTTCCCGTCTCGTCCTTCTCCAGATACTTGACCATATCCCAGACATTGAGCAGTGCCACCGCAACCCCGGTCAGTGCCTCCATCTCCACGCCCGTCTTTCCTACTGACGTCACTGTGACTGTTGCCCTGACTCGTCTCTCCTCAATCTCAAAGTTCACATCCAGTCCGGTGATGGGGATCGAGTGACAGAGTGGGATCAAACGAGGCGTGTCCTTGACTGCAAGGATGGCCGCCAGCCTAGCCGTGGTGAGTACGTCCCCCTTCTTCACCTGGCCCCTTTTTATGGCCTCAACGCTAGCCTCTTGCAGCCGGATCGATCCCGTGGCCGTGGCGTTTCTGAAAACGGCTGGCTTTTCCGTGATATTCACCATTCCTGCCAGCTTTTCATCTTCCTCCAAGTTCTCACAGCCTCATAGCCTCTGGAATCTTCTCGATCACGTCTGTGGCAACCATGCCAAAACCCTTTTCCGGATAGACCAGATCGCCGGCCCTGCCATTAACAAAGGCTGCTGCCGTTGCTGCCCGCAGAGCCGAGCTTCGAGCGTAAAATGCGGCTGTAATTCCCGCCAGGACGTCGCCCGTGCCGCCCACGGTCATGCCCGGATTTCCTGTGGTATTGGCTCGCACCACCTCGCCATCTGAGATCAGATCGACCTTGCCTTTGAGCAGGACCACCAGTCCTTTTTCACGGGCATAAACTTTTAGCGGCTCTACCCTCTCTCTGTAGTCCAGATCGACCAGAGCAATGCCGCTGATTCTCCGAAACTCGCCTGCATGAGGCGTGACAATGCCCCGCAAGGGAAGATCCGGTTGCAGGGCGTCGGCATCTATCACCGGCTTCTTGCATAGGGGGATGATCTTTGCCAATGCGGCAATTGTCTCTCTATGTCTTCCCAGTCCCATGCCCATGACCACCACATCGTGCCTGGCAATCTGCTCCTCTAGAATTGTAAGGTCGTCAGGGCAGAGGTGATCCCCCGACAGCTCCTGGACGATCAGGTTGGGAGAATAACAGGAGATGGTTCTGGCTATGGCCTTTGGTGCGGCTACGGTGACAATGTCCGCTCCCGCTCGGAGAGCCGCCATGGCGGAGAGTGCCGGCGCACCGGTGTATGGCCCGCCGCCGATTACCAGTATCCGTCCGGAGTCGCCCTTGTGGCTCTCCTGGGACCTTCTTCCCATCAGCCACAGGTCGCCTTTTCCCACAAAGAACTCTGCCGCAGTTGGTATGCCTATATCCGCTACGACGACATTGCCGGTCATGTCGGGCTTTTGTCGGTGAAGTGTCACCACGGCATCGGCCCTCACCACCAGGTTGGTTCCTAGACCACTCGGAACATCGACCGAGATCACGGTCTTTCCCGAGGAATTGATGGCTTCTATTGCCTGGGCCTCCAGACCCAAGACGGGGCCATGTACGCCCGTGCCGAAGATTGCGTCTATTATCAGGTCGCATTCACCCAGGGACAGATCCGTGCTGTCCATAATTGGGCGCAAGTCATAGCCCAGTCGCTCCAGAATTTCCCAATTCCTTCTCGCCTCCTCTGTAGCGATATCCCTGGAACGGCCCAAAAGATAAACGGTTACATCAAAGCCCATCAAGTGGCGGGCGGCAACAAAGGCATCGCCGCCGTTATTGCCGCGACCTGCCACAATGGTGATCCTCTTTCCCTTGGCTTTATCCATAACCACCCTTGCGATTGCGCCGCCCGCATTCTCCATGAGCTGCAAGGGCAGCAGGCCGAAATATCTGCAATTGGTGTCGAGTGCTGTCATCTCTTCTGCAGAAATAATTCTCATAGTAATAGAATAGTGGATGATAACATAAAGCTCCTATCCTTTGGGTGGAGAGGAAGTCAAAGCAACCCAGATGGCGGGCGGCGACAAAGGCATCGCCGCCGGTATTGCAGGACAGTTAGACTTAATAGCTAAAAAAAGGCATATGGCAAACATGCCGAAGCGAAACGATTTCAGCAAAGTGATGATAATCGGATCGGGGCCCATCGTTATCGGGCAGGCCTGCGAATTCGACTATTCTGGAACACAAGCCTGCAAGGCGCTGCGCGGGCTAGGATATAAGATTGTTCTTGTGAACTCCAATCCCGCCACCATCATGACTGATCCCGCATTGGCCGATATCACCTACATCGAGCCGCTCAATTTAGAAAGAATGACGCAGATCATTGAAAAGGAGAGGCCTGATGCCATCTTGCCAAATCTTGGCGGCCAGTCTGCCCTCAATTTAAGCTGCGAGCTTGCCCGGGCGGGAATCCTGGACCAATTCAAGGTTAAGGTAATCGGCGTGGAAATTGATGCCATCGAGCGGGGAGAGGACCGCATTGCCTTCAAAGAGACTATGAACGGCCTGGGCATTGAGGTGCCTAAAAGCACAGCCGTTTACAGCGTCGAGGATGCTGTGGATGCGGCCACACAACTGGGCTATCCGGTTGTGGTGCGTCCGGCCTATACCATGGGCGGTACGGGCGGCGGGCTGGTTTATAATGTGGAAGAGCTTCGCGTCGTCGCCAGCAGGGGAATTGCCGCCAGCCTAATCGGCCAGATTCTAATTGAAGAGTCCGTGCTCGGCTGGGAAGAGCTGGAGCTGGAAGTTGTTCGTGACGCCAAGAATCAGATGATTACCGTTTGCTTCATTGAGAATGTGGACGCCATGGGGGTTCATACGGGCGATTCTTACTGCACGGCGCCCATGCTGACCATTTCTCAGGCTCTGCAGAAAAAGCTGCAGGACTATTCCTATAAGATTGTGGAAGCTATCCGGGTCATTGGCGGAACCAATATCCAGTTTGCCCACGACCCAAAGACAGGAAGAATCGTTGTCATTGAAATCAACCCCCGTACATCTCGCTCTTCGGCTCTCGCTTCCAAGGCGACCGGTTTTCCCATCGCCCTCATCTCTGCCAAACTGGCCTGCGGCGTGACGCTTGACGAAATACCCTATTGGAGGGATGGAGGCCTGGAGAAATACACGCCCTCCGGGGATTACGTTGTAGTGAAATTTCCGCGCTTTGCATTTGAGAAATTCAGAGGTGTCTTGGACTTGCTGGGCACGCAGATGAAGGCGGTAGGCGAGGTCATGAGCATCGGTAAAACCTACAAAGAGGCACTTCAAAAGGCAATCCGCTCCCTGGAAAATGGACGTTATGGTCTGGGATATGCTCGGGACTTTAATCAGAAGTCACTCTCCGAGCTCATGGATCTGCTCAAGGATGCCACGTCCGAGCGTCAATTCATCATGTATGAGGCCCTGAGAAAAGGCGCAGGCGTCGAGAAGCTGCATGAACTAACCTATATCAAGCCCTGGTTTATCGAGCAAATGAAAGAGCTGGTGGATCTGGAGGAAAAGATCCTCAAGTACAAAGGGCACACGCTTCCGGACGACCAACTCCTTGCGGCCAAGAGAGACGGTTTTGCCGACAAGTACCTGGCAAAACTGCTCTCTATTCCTGAGGCAGAGATTAGGCTTCGGCGCCGCAGCCTTGGCATTGTTGAGGTATGGGAGCCGATCCTTGTCAGCGGTGTTGAGGATCAAGCCTATTATTATTCAACATATAATGGATCTAAGTCTGGTATATCAAAGTCTAACGACTCAATTCCCGGTGAGCAAAAAAAGGTCGGCGGCAGGGATCGGCATAAGGTAATGGTGCTGGGTGGCGGGCCCAACCGCATCGGCCAGGGCATTGAATTCGACTACTGCTGTGTTCATGCTGCCTTTGCTCTCCGTGATATGGGATACGAGACTATCATGGTCAACTGCAACCCGGAAACGGTCTCGACCGACTATGATACCTCCGACAAGCTCTATTTTGAGCCACTGACCGTGGAAGATGTCCTCAGCATCTACGAAGCAGAGTTGCCGGATGGGGTGATCGTTCAGTTCGGCGGCCAGACGCCGCTCAATATCGCCCGGGAGCTGGAGCAAGCCGGTGTAAAGATTCTGGGAACATCGGTGGACGCCATCGACCTGGCTGAGGATCGCGATCGATTCCGCCAGATGATGGAACAGATGAAGATTCCCATGCCGGAATCGGGCATGGCCAGCAGCCTGGAGGAGGCCAGGATGGTCGCCAACCGCATAGGCTACCCGCTCATGGTGCGGCCTTCTTATGTCCTGGGAGGCCGGGGCATGGAGGTGATCCACGATGTTGAGATGCTGGAGCGGTATGTTCTGGCGGCGGTGGATGTCACACCACAGCGGCCTATTCTCATCGACCGGTTCCTTGACAATGCCCTGGAGATGGAAGCCGATGCCCTGTCCGACGGCAGTGATGCATTTGTTCCGGCTGTCATGGAGCACATTGAACTGGCGGGCATTCATTCCGGTGATTCTGCCTGTGTCATTCCACCGGTAAGCATTCCGCCCGGGCACCTGAAAACCATCAAAGAGTATACGCAGAGGATTGCCAAAGGTCTGCATGTTGTGGGGCTCATGAATATGCAGTATGCCCTTGCCAACGATACGGTTTATGTGCTGGAGGCCAATCCCAGGGCATCGCGTACCGTCCCCCTGGTATCCAAGGTATGCAACATCTCCATGGCCAGCATGGCTACGGAGCTGATGATGGGCAAAATGCTTCTGGACATGGGCCTCGTGGAGAAGAAGATCCCCCACTTTGGGGTTAAGGAGTCCGTGTTTCCCTTTAATATGTTCCCGGAGGTTGATCCGCTATTAGGTCCGGAGATGCGGTCAACCGGTGAGGTCTTGGGTCTGGCCGATTCCTTCGGTATGGCATTTTACAAGGCCGAGGAAGCAGCCAAACAGACCCTTCCCGAGAAAGGAACTGTGCTGATAACCGTCGCCGAGAAAGATCGGCCGGGCGCACTGATCGTAGCCCGAGAGCTGTCTCAACTGGGCTTTGCCATCAAGGCCACAAAAGGAACCCATGAGTTCCTGACGGAAAATGGAGTGAACGCGGATCTGATCCAGAAGCTTCAGGAAGGCCGGCCCAATATCGATGATGCCATCAAGAACGGGCAGATTCAGCTGGTCATCAACACGCCCCTCGGCAGAGCCAGCCAGTATGACGATTCCTATATCAGAAAGGCGGCCATCAAGTACAAGGTGCCGTATATTACTACTATTGCGGCCGCCTGTGCTGCCGCCAAAGGGATCGCTGCCTTCCGGAAGGGCAAATCGGGGGTAAAATCGCTTCAAGAGTATCATGCGGATATAAAATAAAAGGGATTCTGACGGCTCAAAATCCCTTTTCGGCAAATGAAAGGCTGGATAGGCTTCGCCTCTCCAAAGGGGTAGTAGAGTCCTCCGCGCGCTCTGTGTCTTTGTGGTGGTAAGTATGTAACCATTTGGTTATAACCAGTGGCTAACGACTATTCCACCACAGAGACACAGAGCTCACAGAGAACGCACAGAGCGACTAACTAATACAACGGGGCCGAAATAAACCAATGTTTTAACTTCGCGCCTTCGCGTGAAACCGGACCCTGTTGAATCTCACGCGAAGCCTTGATTGGCGCAATGAACGATCCGACGTTCACAAAGGCACATTATCCTCTCACAATCATGGCTTTAATTTGGCCCGGCTGTACTAACGACTGGAAAACCATAGCAAACTGAGTTAGCCACTGGAAAACGGCGAAGAGCCGTTAAAAATCAAACAGCGACTTCTGCTTCTGCTCTTTTTGCGCCTCACAAAAGCTGAAGAGATTGCTCTGCCCCTTTCCCGGGCAAAGCCGCTCCTTGGTGACCCCAAAGCTCTCGAAGATGCGCAGCACGGGCGGCAAGATCTGCTTTTCCACGTAGTACTCTGTGTCCAGAGGCAGGTTCTTCTCCAAAACATAAGAAGGGTCCTCCGCCCGGTTCACGAACAGCTCTTTGTTCTTTTTGCCCCTCTTTCCCTGGACGATGACAAAGGGCACCCTGTCGCCCACGCCCGGCACAGTTCCGCCCCGTTCTCGGATCTTTTCCACCAGTTGAATATGCGGCTGCTTGTTCTTGTAGGAGTCGGAGCTTTTTGTGTAGCGGCGCGTCAGAGTGAGGTCCTCAAGTAAGGACGGGTCCAAAGAGAGATCCAGATTCTGCAGCCGGAGCACCACGGAGCGGACGTGCTCTACCGCCTCCTCCACCTTGCCCTCTTTGAGGACCAGCTCCAGGCATGTCTTGAGCGTCTTGGAGGTCAGGCCGCACCAGTCGCGGCGCACCGTCTCCATGCCTCTCACCTTGATCTTATCCTTCCAGCCGTCGCCTATCCTCTCAAAGATCCAGAGAGCGTAACGCTTCTTGGCCAAAAAGATGCCTCGCCGGGCGAAGGCCTCAAAGACCAGCTCCATGGGCGCGGGAAGGGAAGAGGTGACCGTCTCAGCAATCTTTCTGCCGATCAGCTCGGCATCTTCAAGTGTGATTGCCCCTGTCCCTGGCCCGGCGGGCCGCAGCCGCACAAAGACGCTGTCCGTGTCCCCATAGACCACAAATAGGTCAAAGCATTTCTCTGCCGCCTTTCCGAAGGGCAGAGCATCCTTGAAGACCACCTCTCCGTCTATCACATAGGCCGAACCGATCTCATCAATGATCTTCTGGGTGCGCAGAATGTTCTCCCTGCCAAATGAGGTGACGGCATTGGCCAGTGCCAGGCTGTAGAGCCGGGCGCGAGCATAGCCGGAGTAGCCGTAAAAGCTGTTGAGCAGAATCTTCATGGCGTTTTGCTTGGCATCCAAAAAGCGGCGCTCGTCTTCGCCTGCCTTCTTCATCAGATTTTTGGTTGCCGTTCTCTCATCGAGCAATTCTTGCAAGACGGCAGGCATGATGCCCGGTGAGACCTGAGACGAGACGAACCTGCCGCCTGAGGGAGCGGTTATAATCTTTGTCACACCATTGTATACGTCTGGTGAACCCGGTGTCAATACGGTTGTGTAGCAGAGGTTATGGGCCATCATAATGGTGGGATAAAGGGACTTGTAGTCCAAAATGACCACATCCTCCACCAGCCCCTTCTCCGGCACCAGGACGGCTCCTCCTTTCAGGCCCTCGTTCTCTACATAGCGTTCATCCGAGACCTCTGCATCGGGCTTGGGCGGCACCACCCGGCCCCGCTCGCGAAAGCGGCGCATGAGCAGGTTCTCCACCATGCCTGACTGCCCGCCGTTCACAACGTCCTGTAATAATGATCCGCTGGCCCGGGAGAGGGCGATGTACTTATCCATGAGCCGCAGGTCGAGGAGCATGTGCAAAGCCAGTACGGCATCTCTTCGCGAGTAGCTGATGAAGCGGGATAGACCCTCGCCGCTCTCCGCCCAGAGGCCCTCGATCTCTTTGGGATCCACATCGTACTTCTCCATTCTAAGAAGCTCGGCGGCCGCGTTTCGGAGAGTGTACTGCTTGAGGCTGTAGGAGGAGCGGATAATGGGCAAGAGATCCACCACCACCCGGCCGGTGATGGATACGTCGGTTCTGCTTACGATCTTTCTTATGTACCAGGAGTTGTTGTCCCGGCCCACTCGCGCCTCCACGTGATTTTGCCTGCACCTCTCTTGCAGGTAGGGAAAATCGAACTCATTGGAGTTGTAGCCGGCCAGGATATCCGGATTGTAATCCCGGACGATTGATACAAACTGGGCTAAGAGATCGTACTCATCCTGGCAGGCTCTTGTGTCAGAGCGAGGGCAGTCGATGTTCTTTCCCACCAGAACCAGGGTCCTATTGCCCTGATACGGGGGCAGAAAGGCCATGCTGATCAAAATGACTGGCGACTTTTCTGCCTTGGGCATCTCCCCCTGATCGGGCAGGCACTCGATATCAAAGCTCATAAAGCGCAGCGGTGCATTGGTTTCATGCGAAACCGGATGCAGTGCCTCAACGTGTATCGGCGGTAGGAGCGAGGCAGCGTTGGCCGCGGCGCCGCCCGCGGTCCATTCCGGAATGGGGGCCTCCACCCATCCCATGCCGCCTAAAGAGCGGTCGATAAGAAACCTGTTTTTGAAGAGAATGTCTGTCTCGTAGACGGCCTTGATGCCTGCCACCTCTTTGGCCTTTTCCCTGAGACTTCTCACCTCTTTGGGGTCGTGGGTGGTGATTTTGAGCATCTTCTGGGGGGTGGTCTGAAAGCCGATGGGCAAAAAGCGCTCCACCTCCTCTACCTCCAATCCCTGTGCTAAAAGATCCTCTAGGGCGCTCCTTCTAAGGGTTTCCTCCACGCCTGCATAAAAGTAGGGGCGAAAGCCGGCCACACGGCAGGTAACGCTTTTTCCCTGTGGGGTGGTGCCGAAGAGCTGCACCAGTGGATTTCTATCAGAATCATAGGTGTAGTTGGCGTCCAGGATCTGGAAGATCATTATTTATAAATGGAAATTTCGGCTTAAATAGCTAATTGTGCTGAGAGCATCACAACTAATTATCACTTTCTTTTGGCGTTCTGCTCTGCTTTGGCCAGGCGAACGCTGCCCGCCTCTTGCAGATGCTTTTCCAGATCCGGGGGATGGTTTTTACTGAGGGGGATTTTGCTGGAGAAAAAGGCTCCATCCACCAATCGGGCATAACAGAATAAGCCCAGCTCCTTGTCGTAAACTACGGAGTAGCCGTCTTCAGTCTCGTATTGAGCATAAAACTCATCACCGTTGACTACCAATTTGACTTCCGGCCCCTTCTCTTGCGGGAAGGTCAGCTTCTCACCAAATATCGCGCTCATAGTATCACACTTACAAATATCCTCTAGAGAATATTTAAATTTTTGCTTTTCGAAACCCTCTTATGGGACCAAATCCTTCTCCTGTTTATGAAACCAGGCATAAGCCCGGACTATCTCATCTACGGCGCAGGAGCCATAGGCAGCGTTCTAGGCGGATTTCTACATAAAATCGGTCGCCGTGTGACCTACGCCGGCAGAGGCGAGCATTTTCGTATCTTTTCGGAGAAGGGATTGAGGATCACGGGCATCTGGGGAGAACACATTGTTCCGGCGCAAGAGACAGAGATTCTTTCCTCCCTGCTTTTGAAAAAGCAATTTTCCATCATCCTGCTCTGTGTAAAATCAAAGGACACAGATGTCGCAGCTCTCGATGCAGCATCTCGGCTCAAAGAGGATGGCATCATGGTCTCCATGCAAAACGGCCTGAACAACTGGGAGGCCATCGCCCGTCAGGTGGGAGAAGATCGCACTGTGGGTGGGCGCGTCATCTTTGGCGCCGAGATCATTGATCCGGGCCACGCTAAGGTCACCGTCAACGCCGACGATGTCTTGCTCGGCGAGCCATTTCTGCCTGTGAACCGGTCGCTTTTAGGGGCATTGCAGTCGGATCTCTCCCTCTCCGGCATTCCCTGCAAAATTGTGAGCAAGGATGACATCTGGGCGGCCATCTGGGGAAAGGTGCTCTACAACTGTTCCTTGAACCCGCTGGGCGCATTGCTCGAAGTGGCTTATGGAAAGCTGGGGGAAAATGCAGAGACGACTGGCATCATCAAGGTCATAATTGAGGAGATCTTTCTCGTGATGAAGGCCAAAGGGGTAGCGGTTCCTTATCAGGATGCAGATGAGTATTACCATTATCTGCTGGAAAGGCAGCTTCCCCCCACGGTAGGCCACCGGGCCAGCATGCTGCAGGATATTCTGTTGGGAAGGCAAACGGAGATTGATGCTTTGAACGGGGCCATCTCCCTGTATGCCAGGGACTATGGTATCTCTACTCCTTACAATGACCTTCTCACCGCCCTGATAAAGTTCAAGGAGAAGAAGAAAGCTTTTTCATCCATCCCGGACTATTATTACCAGGAGTGTGAAACCATTGGCAGGTAGTGAGAAGATGCAAGAACTTACCGAAATACTGAAAACCATAACCGGGGAGATGCAAAACGCCCTCACCGCAAAGGCTGTCGTGGGCGATCCGGTCACCGTGGAGGGCAAGACTGTCATCCCTCTGATGAGCGTGGGCATGGGCTTTGGGGCAGGTTCCGGCGCGGGAAAAGTGGACAATCCGGGCGGAAGCGGAGGCGGGGGTGGCCTGGGGATGAAGCCTGTTGCCGTGATAATAATCGACCAGGATGGTGTGCGAGTGGAGCGGCTGAAGGAAGCCCAACATACGTTAATCGAGCACGTGGCCGAGGCCGTGCCCAAGCTCTTGGAGGGCCTGACTCGCAAGAAAGAGACGCATGTGCAGATTAAGGGCGATGACTAGCACTCCAAAAATGCACAAATGGGACCCGGCCGATTACCAGAAGAGCTCCTCGGCCCAGTACAATTGGGCCACGGCTCCTCTCTTTTCGGGTGGGCGATGCCTCAGGTCTGCACTTTATTGAGGAATTCTATCTGGTGGTCTCCTTTGCTTGCCTGCACTGGATTAAAGATCATCTGTCCGTCCTGAAAGCCGTCCGGCAGAGCCTGGTGCCGGGCAGTCGCTTTCTCATGCAGTGTGGGGGAAGAGGAAACGCCGCCCGGATCCTGGACCTTACCGGCGACCTTACCACAAGCCCGTCATGGAATGAGTACTTCTCCGGCTTTTCCTTTCCCTATCACTTCTACGGGCCGGAAGATTACGAACCCTGGCTGGCGGAGGCGGGCCTGCTGCCCCAAAGAGCGGAGCTGGTTGGCAAGGACATGATCCATCAGGGTCAGGCGGGCCTGGAGGGCATCATCAGAATAAATCAAGGCGAAAACGCCGACGAACCCTAACCAGAAGGCCCAAAGCCGAAAAGGATGCACGCCATATCCGAATATCAATTGGATGAAGATGAACTCTGGATAGCGGACATACCAGTCCTTTTGTCTTCTCTTACCTTCCATCTCTCGATAGAAATAATAGCCAGCTTCCTCCCTATCGCCCGCGCTCTCCAGCACAATCTTAGCTCTTCTACAGGCATCTTCTTGAGATGAAGGATTAAGATATATTGCTTTTTTGAATGTTAGAATTTCCCCACTGAATGTAGTTCCACTTAATTCGACTGGCTCTAAGAAATTCGCGCTGATAAATAGCGTTTCCCCATCAATCCTTGAGTTGGTTATTTTTATTCTAGATTGTATGAGTCTGGCCTCTTCATGAAAATTAGTTCGTTCAATAGGCAAATCAAGCTTGCTTTGTTCCAGGTCACCGACTATCCTGACATGATCGTATTCGACGGGCTCGCCTTTTTGGATCTTATCCAGTATCTCGCTGGCGGGAATTTCTCTCAGTCTTTCCTCGCTCTCGGTTTCTTCTGTCATCAGCATCATTTCCAGAACTGCCACCAGCCTTTTTTCTTGGCCTCTGCCTGGCTTAGCGGCAAGGCTTTAGAATCTTTGCCTTGGGCGGCCATCCCACAGCCATCAAGCTATCTTGGTTACATAAGAAAGACGACTGAATAAACTTTTATAAATATCTATATAAAAATATAAATCCGAACTTCTATCTTCATCTCTAAAAAAATGGAAAATAATGTGGCTCTGACAAAGTCTCCTCTCAAGAAGCCTGCGGCGAAAATGACGGGCTGTGGCCGCAGGAGTTCTGGCTGGAAGGGTGAAGCTCACTGTATCGCCTGAGATCCTGCCTTCCCTGGCCAGCTTCAGAGGGATCTGGTCCAGGTCTGCATATCTCATCCCTGAGCATCTCCTCAATCTGCTCCGCTCCAGCTTCCTATCGCTGCTGTCTCCTCTCGGCTAGTCAATTATTTGCCTTTCTTTTTTTTGCTAGTTCTTTCTGAGCTATTTTTTCTGCATTCCAATCCGTATATGTGCGTCCCTTTATGGCCAGATTCAAGAACATCCATGCAAAGAACCAAAGTCCTAATCCAATTATAACAGGGAATGCCAACCAGAATAGGAATACGATCAAAATAAGTCCCACAAAGAAAAAACAGGCTGCAATTCCCACATATAGCAACT
Organism: Methanotrichaceae archaeon; assembly: GCA_963803855.1. Classification (GTDB taxonomy): domain Archaea; phylum Halobacteriota; class Methanosarcinia; order Methanotrichales; family Methanotrichaceae; genus Methanothrix. The sequence goes on along the minus strand of CAWDNX010000006.1, from coordinate 481,904 downwards.
TTTTGTCCGTCCTCATCATTTCTGGCATAACGAGTTACTTGATCTATAAGAAATATAAATGTTGAGGCAGTTGGCTCCGCTCCACTTGCCACAAGCCTACCATGTCTTTACTAAGTGCCCAAATTCGCGTTATTATACCGTCCAAAGTAGAATTTTATCAACCAAGTAAAAAATAATTAATCATGGGGCATTCTACTGGCTAGGGTTGGATATGCTGATGGGATCAATATACTAATTCACAAGTTCACCTTTTAGCTTCATTTGCTTGATGTTATCGTTAACCGTGGCTCTGTGGTAGCCTATCCGCCGGGCGATCTCTGCTTGATTGTGCTCACCTGCCTTCTACATATCCCTTATCTGTTGCAATGCGTTCGGGTTGTCATATAGTCGCTTCCTCTTCTGCGATACATCTGGCCCGGTGCTGTCGCTGCTATTGATTGCCGCGCCTTCTTCCAATTGTAGGATTGTGGGCTTTTCTGTCACTATATCTATTTGTGGAAGTAATTCCACTACTGGAATGGCTTCCTTCTCTCCCTCTCGTGTCGCTACTTCCACCATTGGCTTTAATTCCACTACTGTCTTTCCTTCCACCACTGCCCGGGATTGAGCCGATGCACCACGTAGGATAAGGGCCTCTAATGCTTCTTTCTGTCCGAGTCCCTGAATAGCTGCCTCGATTTTCAGCACCTTGAGAGCCTTATCCGTTATTTCCACTCTTGGAGATTTTTCCATAAATGCCATTAGTGGAAGTAATGGAATATATGATAGCCGGTTGGCTCTTGCAATGACCTTCTCATCTCGGGATGGATTGCAGCCTCTCTAGGGGCCAGTCCCCCGGAGATCATTTCTCAGGCAGTCCCGAAGGCTATTGGGCCGTTCCAGGATTACATTGGATACCTGGAGAAGATTGTTTTGCCGCCCAAGAGGTTTATCGATCTATAGGCAGCCTAAATAAATATGCCTTGTACTATTTACGCCAACCTCTTTATGGACAGGGCTATTTCCAGACAGAGGGGCGGAAGAGGTTATGGTTTCTTCCCTATACGAAATTCCTTCTGACGGAGAAGGGCCTGGAAGCCCAGAGAAGAATAAAAAGCTTGCTTGCAGAAGGAGATAATCTGGAGACTTGGGTCAACTACCACGCCCTAAAGGACGTGGCTTGCGGCTCCGCAAAAAGTCGGGCTGCGATGGGCATGTTGACAGCTACCCTTGCTCTGATATTCAGAGCGGCATTGTAGTCAGCCGGTAGAGAGAAGCCACAGCTACTACAAACAAAATCCTCCCGTGTAGGGCGATTGGATTTGGAGATATGATGACAGGAGCTACATTCTTGAGAGGTATAGGCAGGATCAATGTAGGCAACCGGCACACCAGCAATAGCTGCCTTGTAGCTGATAAACTGCCTAAGCTGATCAAATCCCCAAGAAAGATTTTTGCGTCTCTCGGCCCTCTTAACCGTCGTGCTCTTCCGAATTCCCTTAAGATCTTCAAGGGCGATAATAGAAGAAGTGTCTTTGGCCTTCGCAACCATCTTTTTGGAGATGCAATGATTAGTATCACGTCTAAATCGGGATTCACGTGTTCCAATCTTCTTGAGATGTCTTACCAGAGAAAACTTCTCCTGTGGAATCAACTGCGATGTTCTTGACTCCTAGATCGATACCAAGAACATCAATTGGATTAATAGGATACTCTTCAGGAGCATCGACAACAACAGCCAAATAGAAAGCATTGTCCTTGAAAATCAAATCTACCTGTCCTCTTGGTTGAATCATCTTTGGAGCATGGTATTTGCAAATCCGAACCGGCAAAATAAGCCTACCTTCCAAGGTAAGCAAAGATACTCGATCAAGCCCTTTCCAACTCAAAATACGTTGGTCATAAGGCATAGCGCCATCAATATCAAAAGTAGGCTTGATGGACTTATCTCTCTTATAAGCCTCCACTGTCTTGGAAATGGCTCTAACGGCCATCTGAGCAGACAAGCTATATCGTTCTCTGATCGGATAATAGACAGTTTTCTGCAATTCAATTTTGTTGGCAAGATGCATATCAAAAGCAGTATTGGCTATGTCATTGCAGGCTGCATTAAACTGATGCATAGTCTTATGGAGAACTTCGGCTTGCTCCAACGTAGTTTCAACCTTGACCATAAGCGTTTGCATCATTGCATTGATGGTATAGTTCTATGAGTATAAATAACTACCTACGAAACGAGACCGCCCAATTCCTCCCCACCCTAAAGGATGGGGCCTCCTTGGGCAACGAGGTGAAATGTGATCCTGGTCGGGCCATAGCCTATCTCTCCGTGTGCGGACCAAACGTACTGCTATTGGAGCAGTATGATTTGTCGGTCATCGAGGAGTGGAGCCGGGCACTGGCCAAGGTAGAAAATAAGCCGTACGATCATTATGATTATCTCTGGTATGGCAGCTTCCGGCATGGGCATCTCTCAAATGATGATGGCCTGCTGCCAGAGCAATTGAGCTCCCCGGCTTTTGGAGATACGGACCTGGGCTTTGATTTTGAAGACCTTGATTTCGACGTTCTGGACAGCTTTGATTCGTTCTCCGACTTTGACTCTGCCTTCAGTGATTTAGGAGGAGACGGCGGGGACGGCGGCGATGGTGGGGATGGCGGAGGAGACTGATAATGCACACCCTTTTGCTCCGGAATCACTGAATTGATGGACATTGATATCGGGAGCCGCGCGAGTTCTTCTTTGTCATTGGCGTGGGATGATGCCTCCGAAAATAAGGTCAAGAAGGATAAATGAATTCCTGAGGTAGAGTTGCTTTTTTTTTGCAAAGGGCAAAGCATCCTTCCCGTGCTGCTGACCACAAGGCATGGCCTCTTCCTGGCTTGGTGGTAGTGCCGGCGTGATCTTCTCCGAGAGCTGACCAGCCATGCTTGGCGCAGAAAAGAAAATAGCGGAAAAACCGCCAAATATCTATCATTCTCCTGCTAGCGATCCTCTGCAAAATATTGATCAAACCGTGCCATAAGACCAACAGTAAAATACTTAATCGCTCCATCTTGCCTCTCGCTTTCCGGTTTTTTATATTCTGCCTCGATCAGATTATCAAGCTCATCAACTGCCTGCAAAAGTTCAATGCGGGCTGCCTCTTTTCCGATGGGCGCGTCTTCTAATCGCAACCGCTCTATATAATTCATCAACTTATTATCGTCCATTTGTATCTCCTGCCGTCTTTGGTAATAAGTAAATAGATAACTTAAGCTTAACGCCACGGATGAGAAGAGGATTAAGCCTCTTCCTAGCCGGTAAAAATGGTTGTTTATTCTTTCTCGTTGTGACTGCAGCAGTGATGCTTCTTTTTCACGATACACAGAAGAGCTATCAAGCCAATCACGAGAAGGTGTATTTTTATAATCTTCTTTATAATGTTCCACAGCATAGTCTATTTCACCTATCAATATATGTGCCTTAAAACTATAAAACTGTGACCTTCCATTATCCTTCAGCTTCTTGATGTTTCCGGCAATTGAGACTTCAGAAAGAATAGATGATGGGTCCGCTTCAATATCATTCTCTCTTTTGTATCTTATTCATACTTTCTATTATGTAAAAATGATTTATTGATATTGTTTTCCTGCGAAAGTACTTAACCTTACACGTATGATAGGCATACTATGGCAGGAGTCCTTGAGCAGTTAATCAGGCCACAAAAGAGGGCCGTGGTGCATTGCACATCTCGGATGAATCCAAAGGCCTTGGAGCTCCAGACGGCCAAGGAGATCCTGGCTGAGGTCTTCAGGGTCAGAATCTCGGAGGTGGATGAGATGATCCAGAATCGCTTTGAAGCCGCTAGCTCTGAGGGTGTAGTCTCTAAAGAAAAAGGGTTATGGCCTGCAGAGTTCTGGCTGGAATAGAGAGCTATTTCCAGAACTGCCACCAGCCTTTTTTCTTAATCTCTTCTGGATCTTCAAAGATTTGCCAGGCCATTATGCCATTAATAGTGCCTTTGAGACTAAACTCACATAACTCATCGAGTCTGTTTCCTGATCTAATTCCGCTGATTAAAGAAACAACTCCCGCCAGAATAATGATACCCGCCATACCTAAATTAAAAAAAAGTAGAATAACTGCAATCAAAATCAAAAGCACAAAAAGTCTTGGTGTGCCATCCCTCTCTTCTTTGGCTAAGTATATCGCACAATTCAGGTGATCACATTCTTCATTTAGCTCGGGCTGAAATTCCATTCCATTCCGCATGGCGAAACATATTTCTCAGGGTGAGGGTTATTGCCACTTCCGTTATCTCCCACTCCGCAAGTGGTTCTGTACTTCTTGATTATCCCTTCTGCTGTTTGTAGCCTAACCGCCATGCTTGATCCTCCTCACCGCCAGAACTGCCACCATCACTTTTCTTGGCCTCTTCCGTCGCCTGGCGGCAAGGCTTTAGAATCTTTGCCTTGGTCAGCCATCCAACAGCCATCCATAGCGCACACTCAGAGGGTTTGAGCCCAAAAAGATCCTTATAATAAAATCCTGTGGTTTAATGGATGTCGAAAAAAGAGGGAATGGATTGCAGGTTACACACACTGCATGGTGGAAGAATCAGCCCTTGTATCCCAGTTCCTTGGCCTTTGCAAAAGACTTCTCTGCTGCATCATTATTTCCTAAACCATTCTCTGCAAGACCCTTACCATGCCAAGATTCGGCTATTTTGGATTTATTGATTCCGATAACTTTTTCAAACGAAACAAGGGCCTCTTCAAATTTATATAATTCAATCAAAACCAACCTGTGGAATAGAACGCCTCTATGATAGCTTCATTGAGGCCATGTCCTGCCGTGAGACGGGCAGTCTGGCCGATGAATGTGGAGTTCAGATCTCCGAGGTTATGCTCGAAGTAGCCGCGTATGCCAGCATCGACCTCCTCATCTATTCCAACCAGGTATAGCATCTTCTTCGCCTGAAAGGTAGCGATATCGTTGATGCGAGCAGAACAGGCAATTATTTCTTTGGGATCGATCTCAAGATAATCTGCCAGGGCCTGCTTGCGTTGCTCCATGTCAATACTCTTTATCCTTTCTAACTCTCCTGCATCAACCATCATATCACCCTCGCCTGGACTAGCCCAAGCCATCATTTCGAGAATTATCTCGGACCATCTTGGACGGTATTGGATTTGTATAGCTAATGGCACTTCCGTCTTTGATAGCAAAGTCTTTTATTCGATGCCATCAGACTATATCTAGAAAATTGGTCTATGTATAGTACCAGTATTGTAGCATCAATCGTTATTTGGATAATCTGAAGTTGGAGGCAGTTTATGGCAGAAGTAAGAGCAAATCCAGATTATGAGTCTTCTTCTCCTTTTGGGGCTGAAGAGCACTATCGTGAGTTCACCTGTAGAGAGGAATATGAAGGCAAAGAATGTGGCTTCCAGGTGCGGGCCAAGACCGATGATGAGGTCATTGAGCATGCACATATGCACCAGAGCTTAGCTCACGGCGTGAAGGAGAGATCTCCTGATCTGGAAAAGAAAATCAAGGCATATATCAAGGTAGTACCGATCAAACTCGGAGATTCAAGGGTAGCAAAGAAAAAATCTCTCCTAGATACTTGCCTATAGATCCAAAATATCCAGGAGTAATTTCGGAAATCTATTTTTTTCGACCCATAATATTTCTCGTGCCAGCCAAAATATCTATCACAGCCTCCAGCATCGGGCCAGAGCGTCCCACACGCCGCCCACGGCTTGCGCCCGGCATCGAGCTAGGCTGTCACTTAAACCTGTGGTCGCTGTGATCTGCTTGGTGCTGACCGGCCCCTCCGTGAGCATGGCCCGGACCTGCGCCAGCTCCCCGGTGATCAGCCTTTGTCAACGCCAGGATAAAATTGTCCAATAGTGGCGGAATAAAACTGTCCAGTTCTACTTAAGGCTTCTTCACGGACCAACCTATTGCGACTGAGAAGCGTCCATCTCAATAATGTCCTTCCTGCCAGAAAACAAGACGTGGAAGATAATTTCAGCACCTTTGGGCTTTACGAATCTCGAATTCCGCTTTGCCTGTCTTCTTGTCTGGCATATCACAGTTCCATATCCCGGCCAGGTCCCCACTCACCCCCCACCTCAAATCCTTCGAGAGTGACTTTGAGCCTATCGATCACGAAATCAATGACCGCCCGGCCACGCCGATCTATACCAGGTCCCTCATCGAGCAGTTCCTCATAAAGCTCTTTGGTCACTTCCTCGTAGTCGTAGTATGAATATTCCAGGTTAACGCTACCCCGTATCTGCTCTTTTAGCATAGCGATAGCATCCTTCATGAGCGCGTAGTTTGCCTCCACTGGAGTAACAAAACCAAGCTCAATAAATTTGCTGTCGAGCGCCTGCATACATTTGTAATAGTCGCCTCCCAGGGCTTCAATAATGTCATTCTTTGCTTTTGCCATTTCACTCTGGTGCGTTGTTTGCTCATTTTCCTTCATTCCCTGCATTCCGATCAATTCCTTTCTTCTTGATTCACTCTAAGCTTCAGCCATCCTCTTCGCAGCCTTTACATTCATCGCCTTTTTTGAGATCTATACGCCCGTATCCTGCCGCTATGCCATTATAAATCACCGTCTACCTTCCTGGCCGATCATAGTTTAAGTATTTTAAGGTCTCCAAAGAATAATATTATTATTAGTATTGCTAATAATAATGCCCAGCCCACAATAGCCAGCACAGTAGCTCTCTTTGCCTTCTTGGCATCCCACCACGTTCTGGGCTCGATTCCCTGAGCGAGGAAGATGGCAACTCCTGCCAGATTAATGGAAATGAGATTTGCCAGAAATAGGAAAAAAGCACCCAAAGCCAGCGAATAGTAGCCTGCCCCTAACAGCAATCCAAAAACGACTAAAGGCGGCATGAGAGCAACCGCCACTGCCACGCCGATAAGGACGGCGGGAACGGCTGAGGTAAAGGATAAAGCTCCTGCTGCGCCGGAAGCCAATGCCAGGACGATGTCCATTAGCCCCAAACTGGTTCTGGATGATATCTCCTGCAAAGAAGGATCTACCGGTAGTAAGAAGCCAAGGGCAACAGATATAACTATGGCAATCGAAATGCCCACAACGATGGTTTTAAGGGCGCTCTTGGCCATCGGCAAATCTCCCAGAGCTGTCGCCAAAGACAGGGAAACATTGGGTGTTAGCATAGGTGCTATGACCATAGCCCCGATTATCACCGCCACGCTATTATTCAGGACTCCGATTGCTGCAACAATTGAAGAGAGGATTATCATAAAAGAATAAAATTTCGTGATCTTGGCTCCCTTCTCTAACTCATTATACAACTCTTCCCGGCTCACCCTTCCCTTATGATCTCTTTCTCCCTCATATGAAGAGACTGCTTCGAGCTTGTCCTCCTCAGAGATGCTGGGGAAGGATGCCTCCAGCGCGAAGATATTTATCCTGAAGCCGTCCTCATCTAAGAACGCTTCTTCCAGCAGGTCGAGCAGGTTTTGGCTTCCCTCTGCCAGCACGAGCATCCTGATAAGAATTTTATCGCTCGAAAAACGGGTCTTCCAGTCACCTTGTACCGGAATCCTCCAGAATCCTACCGCGGGCTGAATTGTTAAATCGAGCACTTCCTTTCTGCTGCTTATTATCTCTTCCAATGCTTGTTGCTTATTTTTTGGGAGATTAATCTCGATCAGACGAAATGTCATGCTCTTATCCTTTAACGAATATTTAATGTCATTTTACTTCAACATTGCCTACAAATCGTTTTGCAGTCGTGCAAGCCCCGCTTTTACCATCGCTTTCTTCAATCGGCTCTGGGCTAAAGTCTCGGCCCAGGCCGAAAGATTCTCCTCCATCTCGCCCCGGAATGGGTTGAACTCAAATCTCGGCATAGCCGGTCCCTCTTTGGCTGCCAGCTCCCGCCGGGCTTCGCTTCGTGGATCCTGCAGAATCACGTCCTCGGGAGTCGTTGGGCCTCTCATGGGCAGAGCGATCTCGCCCAAGAGCCAGGGTGTCCTGCAGGATGTATTTGGCTGCGGCCAGGGAGGCCATGGGTTCGTCGCTGCCAAGCTGCAGCTCCACCACATTCCGCGCTCTATTAGCCTGGGATTTCAGCCTCTTGCGGGCCTCGGACCACAGCTCAACAATGATATGAGGATATCCCTGAAAGCGATCGGCAAAGGAAATCGATCGAAAGGTTTTTTATTCTCTAATTCCTTCCCATTGGGGAATGAGCGAGGGAACTAACGATACTGAGAAGAAGGGCTTTGCTGCGCAGAAGCTCGAACTCAAGAATAAGCGGGATATTAAGAGCAAGCTGAGTCTGGATAACGTGGATCTGGGCGTAACTATGCCTTCCACGAATGTAAATGAGTACATGCGGGTTTTAAGGCTGGCCCGAAAGCCCAGTCGTGAGGAGTTCACTATGATCGCCAAGATCTCTATGGCCGGCATAGGCATCATCGGCACCTTGGGCTTTGTCATATACGCGCTGCTTACCGAACTGCCCAAAGCTTTCTAAAAAATCCAAAAAAATTATCTTTTTTAGCTCTCTTTAGCTTTGGCCTTATTTAATGCCCGCAATGTGGCTCCGAACTCCGATTCCACCAGAGTCTTCACGCCCATGGTCTTGGGATGCAAATCCAGTTCAACCGTGACATGCTGGTGGCCTAAATCGCGCAGAGGTTTGACCTGGCGCGGTCCATTGGTGATTGAGAATATCTCCATGCCTTCCAGAGCTGACACCGGCAGGGCATGGGGCACACCCGAGATCACAGCAAAGTCGTAATGCTTTTTGGCAGCCAGATTTTTCACGGCGTCACCAGTTACCGGGTACTCGTCCAGTCCGCCTATGAGCTGGAAATTCACTTTTCGTTCCCTTAGGTCGCGGGCAATATTGGCTGCGTCCCTTCTCACTTTGGGCAGGCCCACCTGGTCGTCCAGGTTGGCGAGGGTGTCCACCTGATCGCCGGCAACCTCTGCCACGGCTGCGGTAATGTCGGCAAACATGTAGGCCGTCTCCTTCTTGGCATTGAGGATATTCAGCCCCTTCTTGCCTTGCCGGATGAGCTCAAGAAGCCGGGCGGCCGCCTCATATTTGAGATCACCCCGCTCCGGAGCCAGGTACTCGCTGCTCGCGGCTCCGTAGAGCTTCTCGACAAGGGTGGCTTTCTCGAGCAGTCCCTTCTGCCGGACTAGCTCAGTCTCATCTATGATTCCCTTGTCTCTGGCCGCCTCTAATGTGATGATCACGCCCTTGGTGTTGTCTCTGTAGCCTGCATGAACCTCTACCTCCAAGACGGGTATGTCCAGGTCGGCATTGAGTACGGCCTGGTGCAGATCGTCGCCGATGATCATGCTGCTACAGGTCCCTGAGATGGCCATAAGTTTGGGATGGAACAATTCATTGGCCTTCTTGAGGAGGGCAGTGAGCGGCTGCTGGCCTCCGAAGACGAATCCTGCTTCGTCCAGTGCGGTAGTAAGTACCCGCACACCATCCTCCTCTAAGAGACGGGCATGCTTGAAGCAGCATCCGCTTGGGCCGTGCAGTATGACCACCTCGGCACCTAGATCGCGCAGTGTGTAAAGAGCGGCCACAATGGAGCTTGGTCTGGGATGAAGTATGGTTAAGTTATCTCTAGTCATTTGTATCACCTAAAGCATTTTACACAGGAAAGCAGCCTTTTCGGGCTGTCTTTCTGAGCTATTTCCAGCCCTTGCTGCAAATTTTTGGCGGTAGCCGCCCCCAGCTCTTCCGCCAGGGGCACAAGTCTTTCTCCTACTATTATCAGCTTAGCCATCTCGCTTTTCCTTTGCCGGAGCAGTTCGGAGAGAGCAAGGATGTTCATGCCTTCACATACGGTTTCCTCGTCTTCTCCCACCACTACGAACAGGTCGCGGCCACTGGCCCGGTCCAGCGCTCGTGCCACGTCCCTGACTTTGAGCCCGGAGTTGGAACTGTCGAAGAAAGTTTGATTGGGCAGCCGCTTGACCTTCATGCGCCCGGAAAATCCGTCGAAACCGGTGAGGGCCTGGGCGACTATGCTCCTTGGGACGCCGGCCAGCTCTGCGGCAGCCGCGGCGCCCGCTATTGCCGTCTCGTAGCCCATAAAGTCCAGATCCTGGCCCAAATCCAGATGCACCTCTTCTTTTGCAAAGATCAAACTATCCGGCCTGGCATAAACCCTTCCGCCTCTGGCAAAAGAAACATCCGGGGAGAGCGAAACGTCGCTGTTGGCCAGAAGCTTCGCGCCGCTCTTGGCAAGGCTAAGCATCTGCAGCTTGGCAGTACTGGCCCACTTGGTGGCATTGGCTATGGAATAGTCTCCGGAAAGGCTGGTCACGATCCCGTAATCGGCCAGGCCCGTGCCGCCCAAAGAGATCTCACAAATCAGGGCCTCTACTCCGTGGGCCTGGGCGACTTGTGTGGCATGAATCACATTTCCGGGTGTGATGGAAAGCCCCTTTTCCAGAAGGCGGGCGTTGCCATCCTGCCAGATCTCCAGGCCGCGGGTGGTGTGGGATAAGACCTTCTTTTGCCAGGAGAGCATCATGGCCAGCAAGAGGGCCGTGGAGGTCTTGCTGTGCGTGCCCGTCACCTCGAAGACCTCCATGGTCGGATCAACTCTCTCCCTCAGCAGTTCGCCTACCGCCTGATGGTGGGTGATTATCTTTTTCTTGGCCGTCTTAGCCCGAGCTAAGGCCGGATTGCCGGGTGCGAGGTGTACGGGGGCTACCACCAAATCGAAACCTGCTAGATCTGGGGTGTGGTGATATACCTCGAATGCCTCAGCCTGCAGGCCCGATTCGACCATCCGGCGAGCTATTATGGCTCCACCGTGGATGGTGTCGAGTACGGCTACTTTAGAGCCTCTTTCGCTCGCTTGCAGGCCAGTGTCGCAATGCATTCGTCCACACCCAGTGGTTCGGCACAGATGACCTCTACCTCTTTGCCCCCTATCGTCAGAGTGCCTCTGCGTTTTTGCGGATCGATGCCCATCTCCTGGGGAATGTCCTGGCGGGTATGAACCCCGTGGGCTAAAAAGAGGGGCAGAGCCACGATCTTCGATACATTGGTTCCTGCAAAGCTGTTCAGACCCTCCGGGATGTTGGGCTGGTTCATATTGAGATAAGCGGTCCTGACCGGTCCGGAGTGGTTCTTGCTGATCATCTGGGCAAGCGATTCCACCAGTTCTTTATTGTAAGGCAGGCTGGAACCATGCCCTAGTATAAGTATGCCTACGTCATTCATGGAAACACCAGTATTACTTTTCACACATCTCGTGTTAAGTGACGATAGATTCATAAGTACTAAATCCTTTCGAGGCTGGCTACTTGCAAAGACGCCGCCGGGGAGATGATAAACATCAGAATGAATGGGGCAATCGGATTATCCATATTATCTGCATGTATCCTATTTCTAATGATCTTGATTTATCCTGCCTTTTCCCAGGAGGTCGTTCTCTCTATGCATGATAATTATACCATGGAAAACTGCACATTGCAGGTAGAGGATATAGATTCGCAGGCGGCAAAGGTCTGGGTGCTGATCCGGGCTGGGAAAGAGCCGTCTTTATCGATGGTCCTCGGAATAAATGAGACATTAAGCTGCGGCAGGCTGACGCTGATGGTAAAGAGATTTTATGCAGGCGAGAGCGCTGATCTCGTCTGCCTAAAAATTGATGGCAAAAGCATATCAGGTTGAGAAATACTTTTCGAATACGCCTGCAATCTCAGAGGGCTTCTCGATGACGAAGACATCTTCCATCCGGCGCAGACTCTCGACATGCTGAGCATCCTCTTTTCGGATGCGAAGCCGCATCTCGCTGCCGTCCGGGAGAACTGTGGTTATAATTCCGGGCATATAGTCACAGGGCATGATGTATGTGGGAACGAATGCCTTCTGGGACATGATGGCGGCATTGGAGAGCAGCGAGTCTGCCAGGCCCAAAGAAATCTTGGCCACGGTATTTGATGTCGTGGGTGCCAGCAGCAGAAACTCATAGCGCTTCATCTGCAACTGGCCGGCCAGGAAGGGAGAGTTAGCGTTGATCTCCACCCAGACCTTATCGAAGTGCTTCTCTAAGGTGTTGAAGAGCTTGTAATACTTGATGACCTGCTCGCCTGCTTTGGATACGAAGACGCGCACATCCACCACATCATCGTACTGCTTTTGCAATTTTATCATGGCCTCGACCGTCTCAGAAATGCGGTCACCGCTACCCGTGATCCCCCAGGCGATCTTTCTCTTCGCGCTATCTTTTGCCATAATAATCACTTAGTTTTTTCAGGATAATTATTTTTCCTGTACCTTCATATTCTCCAGACGCACCACCGTCTCTGCGAACCTCTTTGTCGTCTTTCGCAGCGTTTTGTTGCCTTCTTCGTCCAACATTACCCCTTCCAGTGTATCGCGAGACCAGAAGGTCGCTCCCAGGTTAGCGCCAAAAAACCCCCCGCTCACCGGGATCATGCCGTTGAGGATGTAAAAGGTATGAATCTGCTGCAAGGCCAGCTCCTGGCCGCCCATGCGATCGCCTCCCACGGCGATGGCCATGCCCGGTTTGAGTCGCAGTGCTTTTGGGTCGGCTGCCAGTGTGGCACGTGTTCTATCTATTATTATTTTTGTCTGAGCACTCATGCTGCCGTTATAGACGGGCGTGGCGATAACAAACCCGCTGGCCTCCCGGATGAGGGGGTAGAGCTGGTACATATCGTCCTTGACTATGCATTCCTTATTTTTGAGGCAATAGTCGCAGTGCCTGCAGGGGCTGATCTGACGGCCTCGCACAGTGAATTGCGTCGTTTCCAGGCCCTTCTCTGCCAGCATCTTGAGGGCCATTTCCAGAACGTGCTCAGTGGCCATCTTCCTGGGACTGCCGGATATGCCGAGTATCATGATCGTATATGAGTGCTATAGATATTTTAGATTTGCTGGAAGCGCCTCTTGCTCTGCCAGGCGCAGCCGGATCATCTCCTCCACCTCTGCCGAGGTAGTGCCGAAGACCTCTTCCAGGATCTCTTTGGCTGTTTGTAGCTCCAGGGCCTTTCTGTCCCGGATGCGGGGAAAGACCTGTCGCTCTATTCTCGGCCTCCTGTGCAAGGGCCATCCTAGCTCTGCGAAAACTCCTGCCATTATCAGCTATCTAATTCTTGAGAAGAAGAAGGATGGCCGCGCGGGGCGAAAGTGATGCAAAAGAGTATTATGAGGGAAACTGCCAATATAATTATCATGATCATGGGAACGGCTTGGGTCTTTGGAGACGATGTGGATACAGATGTGATCATCCCCGGCAAGTACCTGCGCACAAAAGATGCCAGGCTCTGGGCGGAGCATGCCATGGAGGGCTTAGACCCGCAATTTGCCTCCCAAGTAGAGAAGGGCGATGTGATTGTGGCGGGCAGAAATTTCGGCTGCGGCTCGTCACGCGAGCAGGCGCCCCGCGCATTGTTGGGGGCGGGTGTGGCCGTGGTGGTAGCCCGGTCCTTTGCTCGTATCTTCTACAGAAATGCCATCAATGTAGGGCTGGCTCTGATTGAGGCAGATGTGTCCTGCCAGAGGGGCGACAACGTAGAGGTGGATCTGGCGGCAGGAACTGTGCGGGTGGGGGATAAGTTGTATCAGGGCACCAGGCTGCCTGATTTCCTCATGGAGATACTGGAAGACGGGGGCCTGGTGGCGCACCGAAGGCGGCAGAAAGGATTGGCATGATGGCATGATCTTTCCGGATGAGTATAAGTTAGTCGGGATCAAGGACCGGGAGAGGCGAGGTGAATCCATCTATTTTGCCACGGAGTATCTCATCAGCCGGGACGGGCCCGCTCTCTACCATGTCACGAGTCGCGGCTCGGGTTTCATGAGGGAGGTGGTGGGGCTGGAGTCGATCGCCTCTGGCCAGAAGATCATGTTTTATCCTGATATTGTGGACACTCGTAACCGGGCCCGTCTCATCGAGCTGGCGGACGGCATCTGCCGGGGCACAAAGGCGAATACGGTCGTCTTTCGGGGGCTGGATGAGCACATCACCTTTGTCAAGGACCCTGACCCCGCTCAGGTCTTGACCATCGAAGTTTTGGACGTCTCGCCTCCCCATCCGCCCTGGCTGGTCCACGTTCTCGCCGGCCTGGAGACTTGCGGCATCTTGGGTGACCTGACGGTTCGTTTTGTGCCTCACATCCTGGATCTACGCCGGTTTGATTGCAATAGCGTTTATTATCCTTGCCGGGCTTCGGGCCTGGGGCGCTCTTTAGACACGGATCCAGTGGTGCACGAGCACCCCCGGATTGTGGGATGCGCCGTCTCGCGAGAGATCTTTCTGGCCAATAATCCCGGCAAGGATTTCGAGTTTGTCAATATCTGTCCCTTGCACAGTTCGGAGCCGGTCTTTCAACCAAAGGGGCCTTTTATCACCCGGTGCTGCCGTTCCGAGCAAAAGGGCCTGACCGAAAAGAACGGGCAGCCGGGCATGGTGGTGCATTGGGGAGACGGTCCGGCTAAAATAGCGGAGGCAGTGCGATGTCTGGTGCAGGATCTAAGAAAGTAGCCGTAGTTGCCGGTGACGGCATTGGGCCGGAGGTAATCGAGAGCGCCCTGGCGGTGCTGGACGCCGCAGACGCGAAGTTTGAACGGGTCCCTGTGGAGGTAGGTCTCGCCCGCTGGAAGAGGACGGGCCTGGCCATGAGCGAGGAGGATCTGGAGACGCTCAAAGAGTGCGACTGCATTCTATTTGGGGCGATCAGCACGCCGCATGATCCCAATTATAAAAGTGTGCTCCTCCGAATACGAAAGGAGCTGGACCTTTATGCCAATATCCGGCCCTTTCAATCTCAGGAGCTCGATTTCATCATCGTGCGGGAGAACACGGAGGGGCTTTACTCGGGTCTGGAGGAAGTGGGGGTGGAGGAGTCGCATACCATGCGGGTTATTACGCGGCGCGGCTCGGAGAGAATTGCAAAGAAGGCCTGCGACCTCGTGGCGCGCCGGCGCAAGCTGACCATCATCCACAAGTCGAATGTGCTGAAAAGCGACTGCCTCTTTCTGGAGACCTGCCGCGCCGTAGCCGCAGGGCGGGGCGTGCTCTGCGATGACATGCTGGTGGACGCTGCCGCCTACAATCTGGTGGTGAATCCACAAAGGTTCGACGTGCTGGTCACCACCAATCTCTTTGGCGACATCTTGAGCGATGAGGCGGCGGGAGTGATAGGCAGCCTCGGTCTATGCGCCAGCGCCAACCTCGGCACCGACCATGCTCTTTTCGAGCCCATCCACGGCAGCGCTCCGGACATTGCGGGAAAGGGTGTCGCCAATCCCGTGGGAGCCATCCGCAGCGCGGCCATGATGATGGAGTGGCTGGGTGAGCCGGAGAAGGCACGTCGGATAGAAGCAGCGGTGCAAAAGGCGCTGGCCTGCGGGGCAAAGACGCCGGATCTGGGCGGTGAATGCCGGACGGCGGATGTCACGAGGGCGGTGGTTGGGTATCTCGGAGGGAAGGGATACAAATGAGGATAAAGTCATATTTCATGCGAACATCAAATACCGATCATGGAGTTAAAGGTCGATGCTCATGGGAGGCTCGTACTGCCGGCAGAGCTTATGGATAGTCTCGGTCTGAAGCCTAGAGATGAGGTCGTGACCGAATGCTGGGGGGGCGTTCTCCCCGACGATAGACCGGAAGAGGTTGACATCATCCCCAAGACCGTCTGGCTGGAGCGCGAGGAAGAGAGAAGAAAATCCCTGGAGGAGCACAGCGGAGTGCCCATGGAGGTAATTGAGGCTGAGATCAACAGGCGCATGATGGAAAAGAAAACAACTTCTATCAATTGCGCCTGCGGGACCTGCGACATGGCTCTATTTCTAAGTCCTAGCGAGTGCTTTGATGGCGCGCCCTTTGTGCTGGACGTCTATGAGAGTTGCGAGCCTCGCACTGCCTTCTTCCTGAGCAAGGAGAGCATTGAGCAGTTGATCTGCGACCTTGGGAAGCTTCTCAAGGATGAGCAGGCAGTTCTGCCTGGGAACAAATAAGATAAAAATACCATTCGCCGTTCAGGATCAAGCGAAAGCAATAACCTGACGCTTATTCCAGCCACTCCTTGTGTGTGATTTGGGCTTGCTGCAAGATCTGTGCTAACAAATTGGCATCTATATCTTGCTTATGGGTATTTAAGTATCCGAAGCTTGGTATCTCCTCTAAACATGAACTGATGTTTCTTTCCTTTGAAGTCAAGAACGTCTTGTTGCAGGGCAAAGGCATCTGGTTTGCCTACTATTTGCCCGATAGCAGTTCCTGGAATGACTTCTTTAGCTTCTGGGGCGCACAGCCTGAGAACGCCCTGTGGCAGCCGGACAATGCCTGCGGCAGGTCGTATGACTATCAGAACGGAGGCGGGCATGCCGTTCTCTGCGTGGGCTATGATGATACAAATCCCACTGACCGCTACTGGATCATGCTCAACAGCTGGGGCGATACGTCCGGGCGACCGGCCGGTCTATTCCGGGTTAGCATGGACATGAACTACGATTGCACCTACAGCGGTCTCGGATATGCCTTCTACTGGATGACTCTGGATATGAGCTACTCAGATAGCGAAAACAATGCGCCGCTAACGCCTTCTCTGCCTTTGGGCCCTGTGCATGGGGTCCGTTCTTGATTCTTTACGCTACACCACTTCTGCGGTCGATCCCGACAAAGATCCGGTCAAGTTCACCTTCAACTGGGGAGATGGCTACACATCTGAGACCGGGCTGACCAGTTCCGGCGCGGGGGCGGCCTCGCACACCTGGAGTTCGGCTGGAACCTACCGGGTAACGGCTAAAGCCACAGACAACAAAGGAGCCTCATCCCCGGTGTCAGAAGCCCTTCTTGTCACCATTGCTTCTGCCAATCGGCTGCCTTTGAAGCCTGCCAAGCCCCTAGGTACTGCGGCCGGTATTTTGCAGAAATCTTACAGTTACACCGCTTCTGCAATTGATCCGGATGGCGATGATGTCCAGATTACCTTCGACTGGGGTGATGGCAGTACCTCGAAAACCGACCTGGTAAATTCGGGGACAACGGTACGCATGCCGCATACCTGGAGCTATGCCGGAACCTATTCGGTTAAGGTCATGGCCAAAGACAGCAATGACGCTGAATCTCTCTGGTCCGCCACCAAAACTGTGACCGTCTCTGAAGCATCCCGCCGCTCAAAGGCCAAGCTTTCCTCTGCGGCAAAAGCAGAAGAGACGGGACAGGGCAAAAGGACCTGCCCCTGTTCGCAAAAATCATGAAAGAAAATTGAAAGGATCTATGGCGGGCAAGCGTCTCTTTCCAGATCCCTGACCAGTCCCTCTGCCCGCCTTCCTACCTGGGCTGGATCCATCGGGACGCGCGCCACGCCCGTTTCTATGGCGGCGCGAGCGACGGCCGCGGCGACGGCGGGTACTACCCTACGGTTCAGTGGCGAAGGAATGATGCACTCCTCGGATACGCTCTCTACCAGGCCGGCAATGGCTTTTGAAGCTGCGACCTTCATGGCCTCATTGATGTCGGAGGCCCGCACATCCAGGGCCCCGCGAAAGATCCCGGGGAAGCCCAGCACATTGTTTACCTGATTGGGGAAATCGGATCGGCCGGTGGCCACCACTCGCGCGCCAGCTTGCAAGGCCAGGTCGGGCATGATCTCGGGCACGGGGTTGGCCATGGCAAAGACAATGGCATCAGGGGCCATGCTCTTTACCATCGCGGGAGTTACAATGCCTGCTACCGACAGGCCCAGGAAAACGTCCGCTCCTTCAATGGCATCGGCTAAAGTGCCTGTAACATGGCGCGGATTGGTCGTACGGGCGATCTCCTGCTTGGCCGGGTTGAGGTCTGTACGGCCGGTGTGGATCACTCCCCGGCTGTCGCAGAGTATGGCGTCCTTTACCCCGAAGCTGTAGAGAAATTTGGTAACGGCATTGCCCGCCGCGCCCGCCCCGCTCACGGCCACGCGTACGTGAGAAAAGCTCTTGCCCACTACCTTGAGGGCATTGATGAGGGCGGCCAGGGCGACCACTGCGGTGCCGTGCTGGTCATCGTGAAAGACGGGTATATCCAGGATCTTCTTGAGCCGCTCCTCTACCTCAAAGCAGCGAGGTGCACTTATGTCCTCCAGGTTGATTCCGCCAAAGACCGGCTCTATTGCCGCAACGGTTTCCACGATGACTGATGGGTCCTTGGAGTTTATGGCGATGGGAAAGGCATCTATGCCGGCGAAGTTCTTGAACAAAATGGCCTTTCCCTCCATGACCGGGATGGAGGCCAGGGGACCAATATCGCCGAGGCCCAGGACGGCTGTTCCGTCTGTTACCACGGCCACGATATTGCCTTTGGCAGTGTACTCATAAACGTCGTTTGGATTTTTTTCGATCTCGCGACAGGGTTCGGCCACTCCCGGAGTGTAAGCTAAGGAGAGGTCACGCACGGTAGCGCAAGGTACCTTGCTGTGGACTGCAATCTTGCCCCTGGCATCTTTATGAAATGCTAATGCATCATCTCTTAGAGACATAACAACACCTGTTTTTAGGATCTTCTGGCTACTAGGGAGGAGCAACAGATATAAAGCATGGGTCAGACGGAGAATTGCAAGGGCCGGGGTGGCAGAGCGGACAATTTTCGTGGCTTTAGGGCTGCGGGAGTTCATACGCGGCAGGCTCGAGACCTGTTGTCCCTTCCAGGGACGCTTGGGTTCAAAATGGCGGGGGCGAGATAGCTCTCTCAGGAAAATCCCAACCCCGGCGCTATTTACTTATATTAGAAAAAGGGCGATAAAATTATGGCTAGATTTCCAGAAGCAGAAAAGAGAATCTTGAATCTCAAGATATGCATGAGCTGCAACGCACGAAATCCCGTAAGAGCGACTCGCTGCCGCAAGTGCGGTTACAAAGGACTGAGGATGAAGTCCAAGGAAAACAAGACCGCTTAAATGATGTTTGAGAGGGGCAGAGTCGAGCTGCTGCTAGCTGAGGCAGTGGCCGCGCGTGGCGCCGGACATCTCACATTGATCGATCCGGATTCCCAGAGCCCGAGCGATGCTGGCACAATGGCCCGGGCTGCGGCCAAAGGCGGCACGGACGCTATCATGGTAGGCGGCTCTGTAGGCGCAGCCGGAATTCTTCTTCATGAGACGGTGCGAGAAATCAGGGAGTTGACCGATCTGCCCGTAATTCTATTTCCCTCCAGCGTAGCTGGCTTATGTGAAAATGCCGATGCAGTCTTTTTTATGAGTCTCTTAAACTCCCGCTCCCCGGCTTATATCGTAGAAAATCAGGCGCTCGGTGCACCCTTAATCCTGCGCTACGGTCTGGAGCCCATACCCATGGCTTATATCATCATTGAGCCGGGCGGCACAGTGGGTTTTGTGGGTGATGCTCGCCTCATACCGCGAAGAAAGCCGGAACTTGCGGCGGCCTATGCCCTGTCAGCCAAATTCATGGGCATGAGAATGGTGTATCTGGAGGCGGGGTCAGGTGCAGACTCTCCCGTGCCGGCCAACATGGTGGCCCTGGTCAAGAAGCTTCTGGGGGACGTCCTGCTCATAGTTGGTGGAGGGATTCGCAGCGGCGCGGCAGCGGCAGAGCTGGTAGCCGCCGGCGCAGACCTGATTGTCACAGGAACCGGCGTGGAGAAGAGCCAAGACGTTACCTCTTTTGTCTCTGAGCTGACAAAATCCATTCGAAGGTAGTTATTCGTGCCTTCTCCCATCCAGATCTTTCTAGAGCGGCATAATCTGGACGGTTTTCTATTTGTCGGCGACAGCATCTGTGATGCCGACATGTATTACCTCACTCACTTCCTGGCCGGCGACAAATTCGCCTTTCTTGCCCAGGAGAAAGGCACGCTGCTCGTCTCTTCCATGGAGCTATGCCGGGCCGGAAAGGAGTCCATAGCAAACGAATGTCTGAGTACTTCCCAATACCGGATTATGGAAAAGCTGAAGAGATGCAAAAATTCGGAAGAGGCCTATTGTCGGGTTTTGGTGGAGTTTTTGCAATGTCACGGCATAAGGCGTCTGGGCCTGCCTTTTCGCTTTCCAGCCGTTTTTTACCAGTTTCTTTGTCAGGATTTTGAAGTCTCTGTCCTGGAGAGCCCCGCCTCGCGCTTCCGGGAGATAAAGAGGCAAGAGGAGCTGGACGCCATCGTATGCACACAGAGAGCCTGCGAGAGGGCCATGCGCCAGGCGACCCTTCTAATCGGCAGCTCAAAGCCGCGAGGAGAAGTGCTCTATCGCGAGGGGCAGCCTCTTACCTCGGAAAAGGTGCGCGGTGCAATTGAGATCTCCCTGCTGGAGGACGGCTGCGAGGCAATGGATACCATTGTTGCCAGTGGCCCACAGGCCGCTGCCCCTCATGCGCGAGGGACGGGCCCTCTGGCCGCCAATGCTCCCATTGTCATCGACATCTTTCCGCGCAGCAAGAGTCGCCGTTACTTTGCCGATATGACGCGCACCGTTCTCAAGGGCGAAGCCGCGCCCGAGGTAAAAGAGATCTACGAGGCGGTGCGTATGGCGCAGGACGAGGGCCTTCTGGCCATCCGGGCGGGAGTCTCTGGCAAGGAGGTCCATTCTCGGGTCTCTTCGGTCTTCCTGGATCTGGGATATCCGGAGAGGGAGGGCTGTGGCTTTACCCATTCCACCGGGCACGGCGTGGGCCTGGATGTTCACGAAAAGCCTTTCCTCAGCGAGACCGGAGGGGTGCTGCAGGTCAATCACGTGGCAACTGTAGAGCCGGGGCTGTACTACCCCGATATCGGAGGCGTGCGTCTGGAGGACCTGGTAGTGGTGAAGGAAAACGGCTCTGATAACCTCACCCATTTCGAGAGGAAGCTCGTGCTTTAGGTGTTATCAATGGAAACTGAAATTTTAGAGAATTACAGAAAGGCAGGGCGAATCCTGGCCGAGGTTCTGGCGAAGGCAAGGCCGCGTGTGGAATTGGGCGCGTCACTGCTGGATGTGGCAAATTTCGTAGAGGATGCAATTCGATCAAAGGGCGCAATACCCGCCTTTCCCTGCAACATATCTCTGGATAGAAACGCGGCTCATTATACGCCTTCGCCCCAAGATGCCGCCCGTTTTGGCGAGAATATGGTCAAGCTGGATGTGGGTGTGCACGTGGACGGCTATATTGCCGATGCCGCCATCACAGTTGACCTCGGCGGCCACGAAAGTCTGGTCGAGGCCTCCCATGTCGCTCTGGAGGCGGCTTTAGAGATAATCAGGCCCGGTATCGACACGGCCCAGATCGGCAAGGCCATTGAAGACGTCATAACCGGCTACGGCTACAAGCCGGTATATAACTTGACGGGCCACGGTCTGTCCAGATATCTGGCCCACGACGAGCCTGCTGTGCCCAACCGGGCTATGGAGAAAGGCACCGTCTTGAAGGATGGAGATGTTATCGCCATTGAGCCCTTTGCTACCAACGGCTCGGGCAGGATCAGCGAGGCTCTCATCAACGAGATCTACGGTTTTTCCGCTTTTCGGCCGGTGCGGCTTCCTGCGGCTCGAACGCTCTTAAAAGAGATTTCAGAAAGCTACAAAACGCTTCCCTTTGCCCGGCGCTGGCTCAAAGGCGAAAGAGCGGAATATGCGCTCATGCAGCTCCTGCGCAGTGGAGCCGTGCACAGATATCCGGTACTCTGGGAGATAGAAGGGGCCCTGGTCTCCCAGGCCGAGCACACAGTTGTGGTTCTCGAGAAGGGGTGCGAGGTAATAACTAGATCAATCTAGTCGGCCCCGCCTGTATCCATAGACCCATCGTCATCTTTGTAGCTATCGTCGCCAAGCATGGCTGCCGATATGGCATCAATTCCGTCCATAAGCTCTGCCGTCATGCAGTAAGGTATGTCGCCAATCTCAGGAAGGTTCTCTCCGCCAATCACTCTGGCCCCTACCTGACTGAGCAGATCGAATGCTTCATCCAGGTTCTCTTCTTGCTCGGCAGCAACCGCCTTTGCCACCATCTCTTGCAGGGGGGTTTCGCGATCAAATATTCCTATGATATAGCGCTGGCTGGAGACGAATACTGCGGCGAGAGAGGTCTTGAGGGATTCGAGCATCAAATCGGCATCTTCTCCCATGGATTCGTTCTCGGTAAAGACAATCGACCTGATGGCCATGATCTCGTCCAGGGCCGCTTCGGGAGCTATAACCGTGTGCTCGCATCGGGCTATTACCTTTAGGCAGGCCAGCACCACGTCATCCATAATGTAGATGAAGACGGCACCCGAGTTCTTATCATCATCCTCGGTAAGCTTGAAGTTGCTGTCCTTGACCTTATTCATCCAGTTGAGCCATCGCTTCTCGGTGTAGAATTCTTCTTTCATTTTACAACTCATCCTTATTTTTTATGGTTTGCCGGTATGTATCTACCAGGGCCACTCTTTCGATGACCAGATCCTCTATCCTTTCCTCGCCCACGGCTCGTAGCTCCTCGGAAGAGATATTAAAAGCCTCTTTTACGGCCTTTGCACAAAAAGAACCGCCCTGTCCGTCGAGCTCAATGATCCGGGACAGCTCCGAGGCGTCCGGCAGGGAGCCGGAGCCGGCGAGGACAAGTGCGATTCTCTCGGTACGATCCGATACTCTCATGAAAAGGGCTCTTTCAATCTGCCTCTCTCCGGAGGCGTAACGCATGATCTCCATTCCTGCATCTTTAGCGATGTTTCTCGCTTCGGAAAAAGCTGCCAGCGCCTTCTTTGCGGCAAAGCGAATATGTCTCTCACCTGCGACTTTATCTGCGTCGAGAGCCTGCACTATGCAGCCATGACGGGATTGTAGATCCTTAATCGCTGATATGAGTAGCTCTTTGTCCTTGATAACCGGTTTTCCGAAGAGCAGGCGAATCTCATTCATCAATTCCGATTCAGAAGAGGAAGCTTAAAAGCTTACGGTCTTATGTGATGCATAAAATCTAAGAGGGGCAGGTTCTCTGCCCATAAGTTCAAATTTTAGAGCGAATCAAACCAGGCCGGCACGTTGCAGCCTTAGTAGATCGACGGTGTTCAGCTTCTCGCCCTGCCTAAAGTGGGTAAGGATATCCTCGGCCTCGCGCTTGGCAACCTCTTTGGCGCGATCTTCCTTTATGTCCCGGTTCTTCTTCTTCAAGCCCACGATGACCTTTTCGAAATCGCGAACCTCTCTCTGGGTACGGATGAACTCCTTGTGCTGCTCATCGGCGGCCTCCTGGGCCTTCACGAATTCCTTGTGGGCGGCATCGGCTTCGGCACGAGTCTGATCGGCTTCTTTAAAGGTGCCTATCATCTGATCGTGGTATTCCTGGGCCATTTCCGCGAACTTGGTAACCAGATCGTGGTGGTTAGAAGCCTGATCTCTCATGGCTTGCGCTTCATCGAGAAGCTTCCTCAGCTCTTCATTCTTCTCAAGCTGCTCTTTTCTGCCTTTGAATTCTGCATGCAAGGCGGCAATTTTATCGACCAGCTGTTTCTCTTTATCCGGGCTTAAGACTTCAGTCTGCTGCCTGAATTCCAGGTGATCGATCTCGCGGCGCAGATCCCTTATGGAACGCTCGCCGGTGAGGTTGTACTTCTTCCTGATGTCGTCTATCCTTGCATAGAGCTGATTGGTATTCTCATTGTACTCATCCCTATCCTTCTTGGAATCGGCCACATTCTTGTTATTTTCGTCCCGTAGCTTCTTAAGCTCCTGGGCGTTGTCTATTAGCTCTTTGGTGGCCTTGTTCAGCTCATTGCGCTTGGCGGCCCATTTGCTCGCTTCAGCATTCAATTGGCTTCTTCGATCCTTGAAGGCAAGGGACTCCTGTCTGAGTTTGCCTCTCTTATCTTCCAGTTCTGCCAGCATCCCCCGTTTGTCCTCCTGTTCCAGCCTGCGGCTGGGGTTTGGCTCCACTTTGGAACCAAAAAACCCGGGAATCCCATGCCTTGGGTGGCATGGGTCTTCTCTTTTAGTACTATACATGGTGGGGTTTTTTTGCATGCTCGATTTTTCTGATCTTATGACCTATGTCCATCTTGATATATAACTATTAATCCTATTTGAATCTCGTGCAAAAGGGTTTTGACCAAAAGATGACCTTATCATAAGATCGATAGGAGCGAACATACTATTACATATCGATAAACGCTTTACGTATTAACCTTTTGGTTATGCATGCAATCTGATTGCGAAAAGGGAAAAGTCGTTTCTCTTTTAATAAAAAAGGCAATCAACAGATTAAAATAGGTGCGTTGTCCTACGGAATGTAGGATCATATAGAATAGTGTTATTCGCTTTAGATGGAGGGATTGATCTGAAGAAGGCTATATTAACAGTATTAGTAGCAATGGTTCTAGTAGCTCTTACAGGATGTTCGGTGGCCCAACCTGTATGGCCAGCTGACCCTAAGTATTTGAATGGATACGAAGAGAGCAACAGAACATTCGATTTCGAGCAGAGCGTGCAGGGAAATGGTTACTTCATGACCTACCTGTATGCCAAGGCTGGAGCAGTAGAAGTCAAGAATTACGCTCACGGCTCTGGCTCCTTGAACAGTGAGGCCACTCTGACCTACCAGAACCTGGACCAGAAGACACATAATGCCTATTCCGACTACAACGACTTTGATCAGGACTGCATCATGTTCAAAGAGGATGTGGCCATGGTGTATGCACCCATGAGGATCGCTGTCGGTAACGGATACTATGCAGCAAACCCGCTGGATTACAGTTCTCTGCTCAAGGAAAAGACCTGGGTGAAGAATAGACTGGCCGGCACCAGCATGCATCATGAAGTTGAGTATGCTCATGCTCTGGATAAGGAACTGGAAATCATTGCCAAGGATAAGACGAACTGGACCTGGGACCCGGAGCTTGAAACCGTCGGTTACACTCAGATGAAATTAGTAGAGGATGTGACGGACGGCAAGGCCCATATCGGTGTATTGCAGGGAGATCAGAATTATGCCAATATGATGATTGGCGATGCTGAAAATGGCTTCTTATCTAGGAAGTCCGCCTGGAAGAATCCCTCCATCGAGATCGATGAGGATTACTGGGGAACCTATCACATCGAGAAGAACATGACCCTCGAGGTGCCCTATCACCTGATTCAGAAGAGTGAAGATTGGCTGCCCTGCTGCTTCGGAGGCTACCTCACCATGCCTACCAACGTTGTGGGAAAGATGGGGCTTAAAGGCGCCAAGGGTGTCTTTGACTGCACCTGCTTCAAGGCACCAACTCAGGCTCAGTTCCCAAGAACCTATCCAGTATTGTAGAGAGAGGATTTTCCTTTCTCTTTTTATTTTTCTCAGACTTAATATTTTAGAAACCTCTTGAGGAAAAGATCTTTAAGAAATGAAGCACCTATTTTCAGCATGCAATTTGCGATCTGGGAGCCCCTTTACCAATCCATTTTGCAAGACTTTGGCTTTTCTCCTGGCCGGGACGAAGAAGCGGCAATGCTCCTGGCAAAGCTCTTGCGTGACCGAGAGCCACTGCTACGCGCTGCAGAAACAATTGTAGCCGGGCATAGGGTAGTAGTATGCGGCAATGCCCCCTCACTGGAGGCGGAGCTGGTGGGGCTGCAAGAAAGAGATGCCGTCTTTATGGCCGCGGATGGGGCCACAGCCGTACTTTTGAGGCAAGGCATTGTGCCCGATATGGTGGTCACCGACCTGGATGGACCTTTTCCCGCCATTTTGAAGGCCAATGGGATGGGCTCAATCGTGGTGGTGCATGCCCACGGAGATAATCTGGATGCCCTGGATAGATATGTGCCGCAGTTAGAGAGAATCATAGGCACAGTGCAGTGCCGTCCAATGCCTGGCCTCTTCAACTTCGGAGGGTTCACGGACGGAGATCGATGTGTATTTCTGGCTAAAGAGCTTGGTGCGGCCTCTATAACGCTGGTAGGCTTTGACTTTGAGGATGAGAGCGTCACGCCGCGCAAAAAAAGGAAACTTGAGTGGGCTAAAAGGTTGATCGAATTGGCTCTTGGCTGATGAAAAATAATCCGGATCTTCGCCATTTTTCCGTGGCTAACCTCACTACGAACGCTTCACCACAATAATAAAACCGCAGAGTCGGGAGAGCGCGAGGGAGGACGAACGGAGACGACCATTAACCGGGATTTTGGATCAGTGAATGAGATTGAGTATCGCGTTTATGGCCTCTTCCGCCACATTTTTTGCATCCTTCGTCGCGTCTATCTGCACAAATCGCTCCGGCTCAAGGGCGGCCATGCGCCGGAAGTTCTCATCCACCAATCGCAGGAATTCAAGCTTCTCGAACTTCTGCCGTCCCTTGCGTGACTGCATTCTTTGCAGGGCGACTTTTGGGTCTAAGACGAAGAGCAGTGTTTTGTCGGGGAGCAAATTCCAGGGTCTGTAGATGCTCTGGATCCATGACACCGGATCGGGCACAATTCCTCTCAGGGTCACGCCCTGGTAGGCGGCGGTGGAGTCGGCATATCTATCGGACAGGACAATTGCACCCGTTTCCAGAGCGGGAAGTACGGTCTTGCTGAGATGGTGGGCGTGGTCCGCCATGAAGAGGAAAAGCTCTTGCATACGCTTTGCGGCAGAGGATTGTGTCTCGTCGTCCACTCTTGCCATTTCCGCTCTCAGGATCTTTCCCACCTGTCCGGACGTAGGCTCTGCGGTAAGCACCAATCTCCTTTCGGGCATCGTCTCTGCTAGCCTTACGGCAATATGTTTGGCAGCAGTGCCCTTTCCCGAGCCGTCGATGCCCTCCAGGGTGATGAGCAGTCCCTTCACATTTGTATGCTTTGGGCTAAAGAATGATTAAATTATCGCTGTTGATCAGTTTGGGAGGAAAATAGATTTTGTCGCCCGATACTAACTCTGGTACGTCATCCGATGGGTATCCGCAGTCAGCCCAGTAACCCTCGTAGCGGGCGTCTGTACCGCATTTGGGTTGTCTCATGGTCATAGGTAGACAGATAGTCAGTATCCTACCATAAGGACCTATCAACGCGGCCTGTAGTCCCCTTCTTGCACCAACATTCACAGCAGAACATATTCTAAGCTCATGTCAGCCCTCTAAAGGGACATTACCTGAATGCAGCCGGAATTTATAAAGTTATCCCCGCCTGATACAACAATTTCCGGTGTGTGTCTTTGCTGCCTAGTAAGCTTTAAGTCGAAGTTCTACATTAACAATGCTGAGGTGCAACACTTGACCGACAAGATCTATGTAATTGGGCACAAGAGTCCAGATACCGATTCTGTAACGTCTGCAATAGCTTATGCCAATCTGAAGAATGCCCTGGGTATGAAAGAGGCCGTTCCCGCTGCCGCAGGGGACCTTAACGGCGAGACAAAGTTCCTGCTGGATTACTTCAAAGTTCCCTACCCGGAGAAGCTTACCGACGCGACGGGTAAGAAGGTCATCCTGGTAGACCACAATGAGATGGCCCAGGCAGTGGACAATCTCGACGTAGAGAACATCGTAGAGATCGTGGACCACCACAAGATAGGCGGCCTCACCATCGGCAAGCCCATATTAATCCTCTGCGAGCCAGTAGGCGCGACGGGAGGCATCATCGCGAATCTTTACGAGCAGAACAAGATCGCCATTAGCAAGGAGATGGCCGGCCTGATGATGTCAGCCATTCTCTCCGATACTGTGCTCTTCAAGTCTCCTACCTGCACTCCTCGCGACAAGGCAGCCGTCGAGAAGCTGGCCAAGATCGCGGGCGTCGATCCCATGAAGTTCGGCTTGGAGCTCTTGAAGGCCAAGAGCAACATGTCCGCAAAGTCCGCCAAGGACATTCTGATGGGCGACTTCAAGAAGTTCGACTTCTCCGGAACCAAGTCCGGCGTGGGCCAGGTCGAGGTCATGGACCTAGCGGATCTCGCGCCCAAGAGAGCGGCCATTCTGGATGAGATGAATAAGATGAAAGAGGCTGAGAAGCTGGATATGGTCGTGCTCATGCTCACGGACGTCATGAAAGAAGCCAGCGATCTGCTCTTCGTAGGAAATGCCACGGCCGCAGCCGGATTTGAGAAGGCTTTCGGCGGCAAGCTCGCCAACAACTCCATCTACAAGGAGAAGTGCCTGTCTCGCAAGAAGCAGGTCGTCCCGCCCCTGGAAGGCGCCTTCAAGAAGTAAATCTCACGGTTAGAAGGTGGCCATACCACCTTCACCATTTTTCAAACTTTTTATCTTTCATCACCACAACGGCCTCACTTTTTGATATGCACCTTATCGTCATTCATGCGCACCAGCGGCTTGGAAAGATGGCGGCGGGCGATGGGAGGCACCTCGTAGTAGCCGGTCTCCAGATCTCTGGGGAGGTGCTGGTGTACTCTGCCCTCGGCATGGGTCTTGCAGCAGCGGCAGCGGTAGCCTTGACCTTTGCCTGCGGACTCCATTCTTTTTTGGCACTCCGGACAGAGGGGCGCAGACGTCTCCACAAGATCTGCCAGATGCAGGATATTGATCTTCTCCAGGTTGAGTGTGCCCTCTTGCACCGAGCCGTAGACCTCCAGCTCATCGCCTGAAATAAGCTGCTTGACTATGGTGCGAAAGTTCTTGGTGGGCTCAAAGGCGGCGCAGTTAATGCAGGCATCATTTTCTTGCAGCGGGAAGAAGAGGTGGCCCCCGGCAATAGCCTCTGCCGGTTTTGCCACAAAGCCGTGCAGCCGGTAGCTCTGGCAGTCAAGGACATCGCTCAAGAGGCCTTGCAGGATGTGGGCATCAGTGCCCTGGTTGGTCAGGTAGAGCACGCTTCTCTCTACAGGCTCCGATTTAATGGTCTGAAATGCCTCTAAAATCGCCTCTGGGTCAGAGCCTCTTATGCCAAACAATACCGGATCTGCTGAGTGCGGGGCAAAGACGATTCTATTATTATGATGATCTACCGTATCCCAGGTGCGTGGATAGGTGAGGGCATCCGCTCTCCAGACGGACCTCTCATCAATGCGGCGCAGCGTGCCCCAGCGCGCTCGCTCCCGGTAGGCGATCAGCTCGTAGGTGAAATCCGGGAGCACGGCTCCGATGGCCGCCAGGGCTCCGATCAGGCCGCGCCCCTTCTTAAAGCCCCGGTACCAGATTCCTTCCTCATCCAGCAGTTTTTTGGCATCTTTTATCTCCAGGATCTCTGTAACGGCGCGCTGGTAGAAGGCCGTCATCTGCAATGTCCGCCGCGACGCGATCACCAGGCCTGGATTGGTATTCATCCCGGAAAAATCGGACAGTTCCTGCACGCTCTCTAAGGCTACATCCCTGACTTTCTGCCGGGCGGTCGCTCTCCAGCTCAATGGCTATGGCGGCATTGCCGCGTGTTTTATATCGGGCGCAGGGATTGAGACGAATGAGTTTTGGCCGGCCTACTATTTCTCCCAAAGGCCGCAGCCTCTCCATCAGCACAGCGGAAAGGTATGTGGTGCATAGTCCCCTCTCAGAATCGGTATCATCAATTCCAATGAACATAGTCAGCCTTAAATAGCCGTCAAACTGAGATATATAATGATGGATAAGGAACTTCTCGCCGAGCGCGTGGAGGAGGTTCTAAGGCAGGCCGGATTTTCTACATCAGATCGCTGCTATCTCCGTCCCAGGAGCTTCGATCTTGCTGCCCGAAAGGGTGATCTTTTCCTGCTCCTCAAGATCCTCTCCAACATAGACGGCCTGAATGAGCAGACAGCCACAGAGGTGCGCCGTCTGGCCAAGCATCTTTTTGCCAGCCCCATACTGGTGGGCGAGAAGACCCGGGACCAGTACCTGGAAAGGGGTGCGGTCTATTTTCGCTATGGCATTCCTACGCTTAATCTTAACACCCTGGCGGACTGCCTTCTGGATGATGCCCTGCCTTTGGTCTATGCGGCGCACGGAGGGCTTTATGTGCGCATCGACGGCACCAGGATGAGAGAGCTAAGGCTAGCGCGCGGCATCTCGCTAGGTGCACTGGCGTCAGAATTAGGCGTCTCCCGGCGCACCATAAGCAAGTATGAGGTGGAGGACATGGACACAACGGTGGATGTGGCCATCAAGCTGGAAGAGATCTTCGAGCAGGAGCTGATCCAGCCCGTGGACCCCTTCCTTCCCGGAAACAGCGTGGTGGATAAGGGGCCGGTGACGGACAATATCCTGCTCAGGCTTCTGGAGATCGGCTTTGATGTAGTTCCTACAGCCCAGGCACCTTTCAATGCCATAAGCCGAACGGAGGGTCTGGTGGTGCTGACCAGCGTGAGCAAATTTTCTCAGAGCATGCTCAAGAAGGCCCGGCTCATGAGCAGCCTTTCTGTCGTGGCCAGGACCAAGTCAGTGGTAATCGTAGACGGCGAGACCAAGCTGGAGTGCATCGAAGATACGGCCTTGATCGAGAAGCGCGAGCTGGAGGGCATTGACGCCACCGGCGAGTTCGAGGATCTGGTGGCCGAGAAGCAGAACAAATAGATTACAGGCGTGGGGTGTAGGAGTAGAGAACGCCCCGGTCTTTAGGCAGGGGATGAATCGTACCCCATATGAGACAAATGCGCTCCTACCTGATTGGAAATCTGACAAACCGGAATTAAGCGAGGTCTTTTCCCAAACTCTTCAGAACGTCCAGGAACGGGTAGATCTGGCTTTCAAGGCTTTCTTCAGACGGGTTAAGGCAGGTGAGGAACCTGGATATCCTCGGTTTAGGGGAAGAGGTTGGTACGACTCGTTCACCTATCGTTGAACTCGATGATCTGCCTAAACCTCCCTGGAAAGATGGGTCAATCGTCGGCATAGACGTAGGCTTGGCGAGCTTTGCCACTCTATCCAATGGTGAGAAGATCCCTAATCCAAGGTTTTTCCGGGATGAAAGAAAAGAACTCGCTAGAGTTCAAAGAAAGCTCTCAAAAGCTGCTAAAGGTACTCCTGAGAGGAAAACAGCCTTAAAGGTAGTTGAACGGGTCCATGAGGGGATCGCTAACAAGAGATACGAATTTGCTCATCAGTCAACCGGTTTGGTCTGATTGCTTTTGAAGATCTGACACAAGAACATGCTTCAAAACCACTGCCTTGCTAAATCCATATCAGATGTGGCTTGGAATATGCTGGTGACTGTGACATCCTACAAAGCTGCAAATGCTGGTTCGATTGTCGTCCTGGTAGATCCGAGAAACACTTCTAAGATGTGTTCAAGGTGTGGTATCCTGGTTGAAAAAACTTTGGCTGACCGAGTCCATAATTGCTCCGAGTGCGGGCTATCTCTGGATCGAGATTGGAATGCAGCCATAAACATTTTGAGATTGGGACTTCAATCTCTGCCAATCAACGGCTAGAAGCTCCGTCCTTCAGGGCGGGGAGAAGTCACTATCACAAAAATCATATAGGTCAAACCCAAGTAAGCAGCATGAGACAATGCTTATTATTGCTGATAACCATCATTCTATTGGTAGCTGCATCCTTTGGACAGGTGGCCGCACAGGGAAATCCTGCAATCAATTCTACAGATGCTGGCATCAATTACAGCATTAATTCCAGTATAAACGCCAGCGCTTCCCTGGGCACAATGAACCTGGCCCTATTCAGCATGCCCGATACCCGGCAGGGCACGGAATACTCCTGCGGCGCTGCCGCCATGCAGGCGGTTCTGGGCTACTATGGCAGAGACATTGGTGAAGAGGACGTGGGAGAGATGCTCAACACCAATGAAGAGTTGGGAACCTATCCCGACGATATTATCAGGGTGGCCGGGGCACTTGGTCTACAGGCTGAATATAAAGAAAACATGACCATGGCTGATCTGGAAGAATACGTGGCACAGGGAATACCGGTCATGGTGGACTGCCAGGCCTGGAGGAGCGTCTCGCAGTACAATGAATCCTGGGCGGATACCTGGTACAATGGGCATTGGCTGGTAGTAATTGGTATCGATGAAAACAATGTGACCTTAGAAGACCCTTACATCCTGGGAGATCGGGGCTTTATGCCTCGCGAGGAATTTGTGGCACGCTGGCACAACGTGCGCGGCCTGGACGAGACGGATACCGGAAAGCAGATTCACATGGGAATAGCCATTCGCGGAGAGATGCCTGCCTCCTCCTCCGGATTTCGGCACATTGATTGAGATAGCTTAATCTCGCTGTAGCCCTTAGGAGATCTGTGGAAAAAATAAAATCGATCATGGAACGGATTAAAGAATCCGGCAGAGTATTCGTATTTGGAATTGCCGGGGACAGCGGCTCAGGGAAGACCACCATCTCGCGCGGCATAAAGAGGATACTGGGCGAGGAGATGGTCTGCTCTTTCTCCATGGACGACTATCACAGCCTGGACCGAAAGGCGAGAAAAGAGCGCAATATTACGCCTCTGCACCCTGAGGCCAACCACCTGGATCTGCTGGCGGACCACCTGGAGGCTTTGCGGCGCGGAGAAGCCATCGCCAAGCCGGTCTACGATCACGGCATTGGTGCGATCAGCGGCACGGTGCCCTTCGGCCCGGCTCCCGTGATAATCGTGGAGGGCCTGCATCCCTTTTTCACGCCGAGGCTACGCAGTCTCATCGATTTCAAGATCTTTGTCGATCCCTCGCGCTCGGTGAAGAGGCTGTGGAAGGTGCGCCGCGATGTGGGCGAGCGGGGCTATCAACCTGCCCAGGTTATGGCCGAGATACTGCAGCGCGAGCCGGACTACAAGCTCTATGTGGACATCCAGAAGATTTATGCCGAGATCGTGGTCAAGATTCGGGATTCCCACTTTCATCCCTCTCTTCTTGGAACCGGGACCCAACCCCGACTGGTACTCGGTGCGGCTCGTTCAGCAGATGCTGGATCAGCCCGTCTCCCAGGTCGGACTGACCATTGATCTGAGCAAAATTCTGAGAAGCTCGGAGCACGATTTTTCCATCGAGTTTCAGCGAGACGATTACTACGGGAAAAAGGTGGGCATCATGACGGTGGACGGCGAGATTCATCAGTCCATGATTGCAGATCTGGAGAAGAAGCTATGCGACTCGCTGGGCACCTATGCCGTCATCAGCGACCGGCGCGAGCAGTACGTCAATGCCATCGGCCTCTCCCAGTTGATCTTGACCTGGAGCTGTATCGAGAAGCTGGAGCATCTACTCGGCAAGAGCTAGTACAGAAGAAACAAATTCCAGGCCTCGCTGTACCAGCCCCCTGCGCCCCCGCGGGAGGGCGAAAGCCGAGCCCTCCCCGTGTTACCTGTTTTACCAGTGCTCCCTGGCGATAATCTCATCCAGGCTTTTGCGGCCTCGTGGGCCGGGCTCCTCTGCAGGATAGCCCAGGGGCAGCAGGGCCACGACTCTTATTTCCGGGGGCACGCCCAGGATCTCCTTCACCAAATCCTCGTAGAAGGCACCGATCCAGCAGGTGCCCAGACCAAACGCGGCGGCGGCCAATGTCATGTGATCCAGGGCGACTGCCACGTCGATGGCGTAGGCCGGCTGGCCGCAGGTCATGACCAGATCGGAGGTTCCGCAGGCGGCGATGACCACAGGTGCCTGGCCCACAAATTCTTGATCTCTGGCGGCCTTGGCCAGCAGGCTACGCGTAGCGACATCTCTTACTACTATGAACCTCCAGTCCTGCATATTCCTAGCAGAAGGCGCAAGCCGGCCCGCTTCCAGAACAGCTAAAAGCAACTCTTCTTCCACCGGCATATCCCGGAAGTTTCTTATGCTCCGGCGGGCCCGGATGGCCTGCATCAGATCCATTGGCAGATCAAGCCCTCTTCTTCATCTCTTTCTCGATCTCCTGGCCGGCTTCGGTCAGGCACCAGATGCCATCATTCTCGAAGACGAGGCTTCTCTGTGCCATATCGTCCAGGATCTTCTTGACGGATATTGCAGGGATGTGTTCGAATTTGGCGACCTTTTCCGCGGACAGCTTGCCCTTGGCGCCCAGGATCTGAACAACTCTCTCTCGATGCCTGGTTCCCATGATGAATCCCATGTTACTGGCTAAGTCTTCTGGCATAATTTATTACCTCTTTTTGGCGTTAGCTTTATTAGCTGTTCACCTCAATGTTAAAAGTGGCGGGCAGTCCGGGTGGTTCGGCGTCACCTATAACCCGAAATCGTCGATAAGCGGGGGGCGAAGCTGACGGAAGACTCTGGGTGCTGTGTGCTCAGTCCAGTTGCGAACTATGATTCTCCGTCCTGCAGGGATGGCACCGGTCCATGGATTTTCCTGAAGGAAGGTCTGTGTACCATAATAGCGGGAACCGGTTCAGGCCCGGAAGGGAGCAGACCCACCGCGGGTAACTATCGCTTACAGGTATATGGGGGGGAGAACGCTTCGGGATTAACTGGCATGCAGGCTCGTTGGCAACCGTCGGCGTGCCTGCCATTTAACATTAAAGGAGTCCAAGAACCGAGCCAAAACCCAGGAGGACCTCTCCTTGCATATTACCATTGAAGAGATAGAGGAAGATGGGAGACGGGCCAGAGCAGATTAAGGCCTTGGAATACAAAGGAACTAACTATTAATAGCATTAATAGTACATAGTGTATCAAGTGAGTAAGTCCTTCCCGAAAGAATGATGCTGCTTATTAGCAGGTGGGACAATTAGCGGTCGTAACGAAATAACCTAGGTATATTCATATATTTTATTTTGGCTTAATTGTATAATTCCATTCCTCGTGAAATTTCTCAATTGTTAGGTTTATTTCTTTTAATTCATTGTCGGATATCTTAATGCCTTTTTGGTAGACTTTTTTATCCATGCCACACTCTACATGAAGCCCTTTTTGAGTAGTAGTAGCTGCAATGAGATTTACTATGACTTCATGGCTAATTAATGGCTTGCCTCTCCAGTTTTGTGTGATGAATGTAAATAGTTTATGCTCTATCTTATTCCACTTGCTTGTTCCTGGTGGAAAATGAGATACTGAGATCTCCAATCCAGAATCGTCTGCAAGTTTCTGAAGTTCAACTTTCCACAATCGAACTCGATAGCCATTAGAACCGCCGGAATCTGCCGTAATTAGAAGCTTGTGGGCATCTGGATAAGCGATCTTTCCCATCGTATTCCACCATTGCCGTATACTTTCTACTGCAAAAGCTGATGTGTCGTGATCGGTTCCTACACTGACCCAACCTTCATTGCGTGAAATGTCATAAACCCCATAGGGATTTACTTTTCCCAAAGCTAGTATTTTAAAATCATGAACAAACACTTTCACAGGATTGACTTTCAAGTGAAATTCACGTCCCCCATTCTTAAAATTTCCAACAAGCTCTTTCTTTTTTGTATCCACAGATATTACAGGTTGTCCATATTTTTTAAATAATTTAGTTTTATTGTTTATGAATACAAATTGGGCATTTCTATCGGGATGATTATTTCCTTCAATTACTTTTTGATTTGACTGTAGACTGTAGCCTTGCCTGCGAAGTAACTCGGCTACTCTCGTATGACTGACATTATGACCCATCATTTTAAGTTCGCGTGCTAACTTCCTGGTGCTCTTGCAAGTCCAGCGCAAAGGGGACTCAGGATCTCCGCGAGTGGTAGGTTCTACCAGACTATCAAGATCAGATAGCAGGGTCAAGTCAGTATCTATTAGCTTTTTTCTTCCACCACCTGGCTTTCTAATTTTGCCTGATTCAATTACTTCTGGTTTTTCCACCAGTTCTTTGCATCCTTTGGAGATCGTGTCACTGGAAACACCTGTATCCCTAGATACTTTTTCTATTCCGCCCCATCCGATAACGCTGGCCTCCGCAGCAAGAAATAATCGTCTTGCCTTTTCATTAAAAAATGGTTTGATTAAGTTATACCTACTTGTTATTTCGCCCAATTGATCCATACAACTTAATGGAGTCCTTCTAATATAAATAATTACCTAGTTTATTTCGTTACAATTACTTAGGGAAGGGTTCACTAAATCTCTTTTATTTTAACTCATTGAACTCAAAAGCCATAGCCGGTTGCCAGGTAGTTATCAAACCGATCCTGAGCATCCCCATAAAGGAACCTGTCTATAACGATCTCTACCGCTCCTTTAGGGAATTCGTAAGTTAGGATTACCCTATTTAATAACTGCTTGCATATGTCGTTGTACAGCACTTGAGGCTCTACTCCGAGATATGAAGTCAGCAAAGCCGACTGGTCTTTACGCACAAAGATATAGGCAATGTCGTTATTGGTCTTTGCCAGGCATTCAAGGATACGGCGTTTGCTTGGATCATCCGACTCATTGAACTTGAGTTCCGACTTTACTTTGTACTTTTTTGGAAGCGTTTGCCTGATCTTCCTTATACATCTCCGGATGGGTATTTCCTCCTTGGCAACCAGGGCTGCAAGTACAAAGTATGTGTCTTCCTCCGATACCTTAGATCCTAAGCCGCCTAAGTTGCCGGACTCATCGATGTAGACCTTCATCCAATACCCGTGTATGGCAACGGTGTATATAATTGCAGGCAATCTTGAGTGGACCCATGATAATGGACAAATGGTTAAGCAATGGTAATTAAGGCAACCTCCTATTCGAACTGGACTGGAGGTCAGGCATATGGGAGAGATGGCATCAGGATTAACTGGCATGCAGGCACGGTGGCAACCGTCGGCGGGCCTGCCATTTAATCTTAATTTTGCAGGATTCCGCCGGATTTCAATATTTTCTCGATATATTCTGGGCTGTATTTTTTCTTGGCCTTATGGACCGCCTCAGGAAGTCTGCCGTCCTCAACTCCAAAATTATCTTTGAGGTAAAGGGCGGTTGCGACCAAGGAGAGATCGGTGGCATTGAATTTGCCAAACTGCCTTACAAAGTCGTCTACTGCTTGCCGCTCTTCGTCGTCAAGAAGGGCAAAGAACTGCTCCGCGCTCTCACTTGATCTAATAAAATAGCCTTCATTATCTTTCCAGGCTACTTTTATGATTCCGTTTCTCTCGGCAAAGCTTATCTCTCCCGATAATTCTGAAGAATACGGGCCGTAATGGTACATCGAGAAATCAAATCTGGCAATATCTTTTCGGGAGAGCAGATACATCATCTTCTGGACTATCGTCTTTCCGATCTGCTTATCCGGGGAATCCTCATTCAGCCGTTTTACCAGGTAGCCAATTAGTCCCGCTGCTCTGAAAATGCTATCCTTGTGATTCGAATCCTGGTTCATCTCAATGCCTCCTTGGCCATCACTCTATCTTCCGGCCTCACATAAATTCTTATTTGTTTTACATGGCTCATATTTTTTACAATTGATAAAAAATGTTCCTCGTTGTATCGAGTTGGCAATAGAAAAATAGAGTCCTCTGTGAGTCCTCCGTGCGCTCTGTGTCTCTGTGGTGGCAGTCCGTGGCCATTTGGTCCTAACCAGTGGCTAACGACTATTCCACCACAGAGGCACAGAGTTCACAGAGAACGCACAGAGCGACTAACTAACAACTGGAAAACCATAGTAACCAGAGGTTAGCAACTTGAAATAGCGAAAGCCATTTTAAACGAGAAGTGCAAGCAGTATTTCGCAGGTCTTATGGGTATGAGACCTTCATGGGAGGACTTATTGACAGGCAGCGTCGCTGAAACTCGGTAAAATGGTATGAAAGAAGCCAAAAATGTGGTGGCGCCTGGACGACATGAATGCTTTACAAGTCTCAAGCGGGTCGCGCCGGATGATGTCTTATCCTGGACATTCCCTTTACTTTTACACAACCCTTATGGATATGGTAGATTATACATGCCTGAATAAATGATAATTGAATTTGAACGGGTCAGGAAGGAATGAAAATGTCTACCAAAGGAAAAATCGATAGTGGAAAGATGTTGGTCAAGCAAATATTCTCCACGAAGTGGTTCAGTATTCCTGTGTACCAACGTCCTTATGTTTGGAAATCTGAAGACGTCAGTAAACTCCTTGAAGACCTGAAATTTGCGATGACTGAGAACTCAGAGAACCCAGACTTTGAATATTTTTTTGGCTCTTTTGTTTTCCAATCAAAAGCTGCTGGGGCGGAAATTGGACAAACGTATCTCGTAAATGACCTTTTGGATGGTCAGCAAAGGATGGCGACTCTTCTCATGTTATTTGCCGTGATTCGAGATCGTGTGGATGATGAGACGACGAAGGAACTTTGCCAGGGTTTCATATTTCAAAAGGAGATCATACTCCTGAATATTCCTGCGCAGACACGGCTTGTCTACGTGACTCGCCCAGAAGTTACTAAATTCATTGAAAAATATATTAAGACTAAGTCTGGAACAATAAACGAAGAACGCCTAAAAGAGGAAAGAAAAAACGATGATGGTCCGTCTGTAAATAACATGGCAAACGCCGTCCTTATGATGCACAAATTTTTCCGTGATAATCTGGCCAGCGAAAATCCGGATAAAGACCTCCCCACCAAACTCCTCAAGTTTCTGCTTAACAAGGTTTTATTTATCTATGTTTCTACTGAAGATCTGGAAGATGCCTTCCGGCTTTTCAGAGTCATAAATGATCGCGGTGTTCAACTTCGAAGTAGTGATATGTTGAAGGCAATGAATCTGGCAGAATTGAAAACATCGGCCGAACGGATCGTGTACGCTGAAATGTGGGAGGACGCCGAAGATGGATTCGGAGACGATGGAGACGATTTTGAACGCTTCCTTAGCTACGTGCGAACTATTCTTGTCAAAGAGAAGGCGCGACTTGAACTAATCGAGGAATTCGAACAAAAGATTTACCCGGAGAAATTACAAAAAGGCCAAGCGACCTTTAAACTAATCGAGAATTATTTAAAACATTACAATAAGCTTTTGGATGGCCAAAATTACCAGAAGGCCGGCAATAGTCATAAATTCGATAATCTATTGCTGGTAATGCAGGCAGGATTAATTGGAACTGACTGGATCCCCCCTCTGCTACGTTATTTTGATAGATTCCAATATATACGGATTTTGGATTTCCTGGAACAACTCGATATCAAGTATTCAGCAGATTGGATTGGTCGACAAACGCCGACGGATCGAATTATGGCAATGATCGAGATTATCAAGGTAATAGACGCTGCAAAGAATGTAGAAGATGTACTTGGCTCGGATTGCTTCGATATAGATAAAGATAAAGAGTCCCTTATTCGTGAAATCGAAGGTCCGGTGTATGGGAATCGCTTTGCTCGCTACCTGTTATTGAAACTTGATTACTTCTATGCGGACCATCACCAACCCATGCACGTTGACAAACTATCTGTGGAACATATCCTACCACAAAATCCCGCTGAGGACAGTAATTGGGTGAAAGAGGGTTTAGGTTTCACCCCAGAAGAGCGTGCAGAATGGACTCATAAGATCGGAAATCTGGTACTAATAACGGGTAGCAAGGATTCAAGTCTAGGGCGGCTCGATTATCCCGAGAAGGTGGAAAAATACTTTAAAGATCGCATTTGCGTTTCTCCGAACGCTTTGCATGTGTTTTTTAAAGAATATAAAAAATGGACTCCCGAGGAACTAAAGAAGAATCACCGAAACGTCCTGGCAATGGTTTACGAGCATTATAGTATAGTTGAAGGTAAGAGCGAGTAATCCGCACACCTTCCATCCCATTTTTTTTGGTTGATTTAAACTCGCCGTTTTCTTTTTCATAACGGTATTTAATATTATAATCATGTTTATATACTAATATTACGCCCATATACTTATCAGGCGGAAACTACTTTTTATAATATTGCGCAAATTTTGCAGTGCTTAATGTTATCTGTTACCAACATATCGATTCCCAAATGGTCATTTTAATCTTTCTGCTAAATATATAACCTGTTTATGCTTATAACCTGGATAGCGAAGCGTGTGCCACCTACAATTTTCCAAACAGGTCATATCCAAGCCAATATATAGGCTATTTTGCTCATTAACTCCAATTGAATAATTATACACAAGTGGTTATAAGTATCTACTTGTAAGTGTTATATGACCTACAAAAAGCCAAAATGCACAAGCGTTGCGGTCGAGACAAACTAACAGAAGGTAAATGCACCCAGGTGATAAATAACGCTATCACCTAGTCCTACTGTCTCATTGGTCGTCGAGCATTTCAGGAGTGTCCATATCATTCCAGCAAGAATATGCAGCGCAAAATCCTATTGAATGGCCCTCCAAATTAGGATCGATGGGTGGCAAAGAAAAGCGTAACAAGAAGCTCTATTTTGAACGCACTTTCTCGAATATCGATGTGCTCTGCACGCTAGGTTGTCTAGGTTAGATTCAGCCTACTGCTTGCTGAATCGTTGATGTGGGTGGCACATCGACGCTGATCAGGTACTTATTATACTATGAAGTACAAACTTTTTGTTATGACCATATCCATAACAGAAGAAGCCATAATAGAGAATAAAGCGGATCGCGACACGCTTATCTCGAATCGTGATGAATTGATCAAGCTAACGAAGGAACTGGTGCAAAAAGAGCAGCAAATTTCTCGAATTAAGCAAAAATTCGAAATTGACTTGCGTGATCCTATCAAACCATCTACGTTTGATCTCGCAGACAATAAATATTCTGCATGGGATAATTATTTTGAGGAATGCGCTAGACGGATTCAAGAAAAGAACGAGCAAGATAAACTCAGACTGCAATTAGAGGGCTTAGAACAAGAGTGTACAGAGATTAAATCAAAGATCGCCCCACTCGTGCCGCCATCTCTTTATGGCACGCAGATAATTGTTCTTAGCAACCGACGGATAACTGTCAATGACGAAAACGTGTCATAGTTGAGGTACAACAAAATGAAATGCCCGCACTGCCTTGTAGCGTTCCATGCTCCGGAGATGTTTTCAAATTTGATATTTGATGTCGATGGAGGATGGAGGGTTATATTTTTAACATGTCCTTCCTGCAAAAAGTTAATTATATACTTAGAAAATTATGAGATATTGGGTGGCTTCAATTCTGTTATTAGTCGTATCCTTATTAGACCGCCAGGCGTTTCTCGATCACCTGTACCTCCAGAAGTCCCTGTTGATATCGCCGAAGATTATCTCGAATCATGTCTAGTTTTGGCATATAGCCCAAAGGCTTCTGCTGCTTTGAGTAGAAGATGCCTCCAGAATCTGTTGAGAAGTGCTGCAAAGGTGAAACCTGGCAATCTTGCAAATGAGATACAACAAGTCTTAGATAGTGCTGCTTTGCCAACACACCTTACGGAATCGATAGATAGCATTCGCAATATTGGGAACTTCGCTTCTCATCCAATGAAGAGTCAACAAAGCGGAGAAATCATTCCGGTTGAACCATGTGAAGCCGAATGGAATCTGGATGTCCTGGAAATGCTGTTTGACTTCTATTATGTCCAGCCTGCTATCATAGCAAAGAAACGGGCTGATTTGGACACGAAACTGGCAACTGTAGGAAAGCCCCCAATGAAGTAGGGTTATTGCTCGCTGGCGACCGTCGGCGCGCCTGCCATTTAAGAATAACTATATTGATATTTTAATCCATTCCTGAGCCAGTCGGGATTGCATATCTTGATATCCCCCGACCACCAAAGTCAGACAACCCATGCCCGTACTGTCCATAGTCGCCTGCCGGATGCTGGAGGACGAGCTAGTCCACCTGCTCTCTGCCGATCGAGAGGTCCGGGAGCTTCTCCTCGTGGACGGAAGAGAATGCTTGAGCCTCTCCGCAAAGCTGAGGGCGCAAAACCGCCCCCACCTCCTGCTGGGCCTGGACAGAATCGCCGAGAACCTCATGGAGCGGCAAAGCAGTCCCGGCGGCATCCTTTCTCGCAGGAGCGCCCACCCAATGGACCTTGTGGTGGTGGTGGTTAGCCCGCTTCGTCTGGGGCTGCACTCCGATCTGGAGCTTCTCAAGGCCGCCGTATATGATAATATTCGCCGCCTATCCGCATTCTCGGACGGGATACTGATCTTCTACGGCAAATGCGGCAACGCTCTGGCCGATCTGGAGCACGACCTCTCCGACCTGACCTGTCCGATCTACTTCCTGACCGATGAGCAGGGTGAGAGGATCGATGACTGCATTGCTCTTGCTCTGGGCGGAAACGAAAACTATGATCAAACTTTAGCCGAGCACCAGGACGTGGCCCTGTTCATGACTCCCATGTGGGCATCCCACTGGAAGACGATGGGCCAGGAGGACGCGGCATTGGGCAAAGGTCGGGATATGAGGTCGATGCTGAAGGGAACCGGCATTGACAAAGGTGGCCAGGATAGACACGGGCCTGTGCTTTGAGCCGGGGTTTATCGAGAAGGTGGACGGCTTTGCCCGAGAGTTCGGCCTAGAGAGAATCGAGCTGCCGGGAGGAACGGCGGTGGCGAGAGGCTGCTACGAGAGAGCAAAGAGCAGCCTGGCGGCCAGGCCCGGGAGCGCACGCCCTGGCGCACGGATCGACAGCCCAAATTACAAGGGCTGCCTGGAGGCGATGCTGGCCATTTGCCGCATGACACGAAAGAAGTTGCTGGGAGAATGAAGGCTCGAAACATGGGGCCGGGATTGGGGCGGAAATGACAGCTAGCACAAGTTGCTTGCTATCTAAAAGAGACGTCGTTAAACATTAAGCACTGGGTTATTTTCAGATTGACCTCTCGTTTAAGATCGTCGTCGGCTACTCCTATTATGCCTTCGCTTTTCTTCTTATCAAGAATCATGATTTTGTCAATTGAGAGAACAGAAGGCTCTTTCAATCCAGCATTTGTATAGGAAGACGTGCCGGGTAAGATGAGCAAGTCAGACGGTAATGGTTTTGCAGGAATCTGGCCGGATATATATGCCACCGTTACATCCAAATATCCTTCATAGAGGACCAATGCCTGCCTCAGCTTTTCTCCGCTGAAATCTGTGTATGGAAACCAAGCTAAAATAATACTTCCCTTTGGTGTATTTGGTGGCTCTCCTGACATTGTTTAATCACCAAAGCAAGGCTATACTCTTATCGGAACCTAACTTTTAGGTCAGCTACAGTATAGACATCAACTTCCTTCTCGATAAGTGGTGCTATGGTTAGCTGAGAGGCTCGCATAAGACTCATAACAATTGTCCTGTCATACTCGAAATAGGGTTCGAGCAACACGCACGGGGCCTGGGCTTCGGGCTTCGCTATTTCTGGACTTATAAAACCCCTTTTAATTATCTGCATCATTTGGTCCCCCTCATAGAGATCTGAAGACACAACATTATCCTCTTACTGGTTACCTTGGTAATATCAGGTATTATCAGGTATTTAAGATTAGCTTATGGCCATGTTAGGCCCACGTCTTCAATCCCCTGGCAGAGAGTAGCCGCCCGCCCCGGCGCACGGATCGACAGCCCTAATCACAGGGGATACCTGGCGGCGATGCTGGCCATTTGCCGCATGACACGAAAGAAGTTCCTGGGAGAATGAAGCTGGGCAAGGATTAAATCCCTTCAATGATCTATTAAATGCAATATGTTCTCCGAATACATCCAGGCGGCCTTAATGCAGGCAGAGTACGACACCCTGGAAGATGGTTCCTACGTGGCCACAGTGCCGGGACTTCAGGGAGTGATTGCCGTGGGAGATACTCTAGAAGAATGTCGCATGGATCTCATTGAAGTCATTGAGGAATGGATAGTAGCTCGCCTGCAATGGGGCTATCCCATCCCACCCATTGGCGGACAAATAATTGCGTCCTCAAAGGAGCCTATTGCCGTTGTCGACTAAGCTTATTCCTATCTCTCGACGTGAACTCATCAAGAAATTGACGGCAATCGGATTCACAGGGCCGTATCCGGGAACAAAGCACCAACACATGGTAAAAGATGGCGTCTTTGTGATGATCCCCAATCCTCATCATGGCGAGAAGATCAGCGTTAAGCTGCAACAGATCAT
Organism: Methanotrichaceae archaeon; assembly: GCA_963803855.1. Lineage (GTDB taxonomy): Archaea > Halobacteriota > Methanosarcinia > Methanotrichales > Methanotrichaceae > Methanothrix. The sequence goes on along the minus strand of CAWDNX010000006.1, from coordinate 438,206 downwards.
TCTCAAAGAAACGGGAATTAGCAGAGAGGAATGGCTTTCAGCGGCCTGATAGCGTCTTAGATTTTGCCTAAACTCCATCAAGCTCCTCTGCACCGGCACGGTCCTAGCATCCCTGCCTCCTTGCGCCACAGCTCCGCCTGGCTTTCCGATCCTATTCTCCAGCACCGTCACGCGGACGGCCCAACACGGCCCTGCCCGACCGGGTGCCCACGGACGGGCCCGGGCGCGCCCGCGCGGGGGCAGTTCGCATGGCTATTGTCTGCCCAGAAGGCGGCCTACTGCAATAGCTCCTCCTGGCCCGCTGGCGGCTGCTCCTTTCCTGATGCATTCGAGTCCGCCGACCCGCGAAACATCGGCATTGAGGAGAAGAGAGATATATCTAAAGCGATTAATTGTAATTAATGCCTAGACTTACCGCCTTCATTTCGGGCATGGTGCAGAAGACCGGCTACAGAGCAAATGTAGTAATCCTGGCCAATGCCTTCGGACTGCAAGGTTACGTGCAGAACCTTCCCAGCGGCAAAGTTAAGGTAGTAGCTGAAGGGGAGCAAACCGATCTGGAGCGATTCCTGAGTTGCTTATCGATAAAAGATGCTCTAATCGATGTACAGAGCATCGAAAATGAATACACTGCGGCCACGGGAGATTTCATTGGATTCGAGAAGATGGTTTCCGGCGGTGAGACCGATCAGCGCCTGGACAAAGCCGCAGACCTGCTTAAAGATCTCATTGTTGTCAGCAAAGAGATCGTAGTGGAATTGAAAGCTACCCATGAAGACATCAAAGGCGTCCGGGACGAGGTGAAGGGTGCCCGTGAGGACATCAGAGGCGTCCGGGACGAGGTAAAAGGAGCCCGTGATGACATCAGAGGCGTGCGGGACGAGGTTAAAGGTGCTCGTGATGACATCAGAGGCGTGCATGAAGCCGTACTGGATGTTCGCCAAGAGGTAAACAACATTGGCGAGATGCTGGCAGAGAAGATAGATGATGCGAAAGATGAGATCACAAATGAAGTCAAAGAGCTTCGCTGTGATTTGAGAGATGATCTGAAAGAAAGATTGATCCGGATGGAAGCAGATATCTCCCAGATAAAAGCTAAGAACGGGTTCTAATGTCTCGTTTTCTTTAGTTCACATTTTCAGGCATTGCCATGCGAATGTCGGTGCAAACGAGATACTCTTTCTTCAATCTCAAAATAAATAACCCTTAAATTCAAAGAGGTCGTATTGGAAACTCAAAAGGGGGATTCAAGAAATGAAAAACAAAACTGCAGTGAAAGCAAAGGCTGATGCTGCCAGAATCATGGTCAGTGATGCAGATGCCGTGGCGGGGCCAGATTTTGTGAAAAAGATAAGTGATACAGAGGCCGCGAGGGATACGGTCGAATCAATATTTGGCGTCAATGCAGGTATCGTGTGGAATGCACTCAATCTAAATGGTCCGATGGCGATTGATAACCTCGTGAATGCCACAACATTAAATACCGAAGAGATCTATGCCGCATTGGGCTGGCTTGGCCGTGAGAACAAGATCTCGTTGGAGACACGAGGGGCGGTAAGGTTTTTTTCACTAAGGTCATGACAATCAAGGGTTTTCGCTCGTGGGTTCGCAAAGCAAGAGGAGAAAGCGAAACGCTCGGTTAACAAGGTTACTATGTGTATAATAATGTCCTAAAATGCACATTTAGACCTCTATATGATACTCGCAGAGATCTCATATGATGTTTACCTTCATATATCCAGAGAGTGTAATTGCAGATGTCAAGTGATAGGATAACGAGTGATAAGAAATGAAAGCTAATGAGATATCTGGATTCTTATCCGCCAGGTTTTGCATTTCGGTCTTCCTCATTGCGGGTTTGCTTGGGACGGGAGCCGCGCAGAGTTACGATAACCTTTACGCAAGCAACGCTCCTCAAACGGCGCAGGCGCGAGCAGAATTGTTTAAGGCGATCCAAAATATGGATGAGAAGAGCAATCCTCAAACGGCGCAGGACAGGACAGATCTGTATAAAGCACTTCAGAATCCCTACGTATTCAAAGATCCTCAAGCTGCACTGGAGACGGCCAATACATATAAAGCACTTCAAAAGTTGAATGGCATTTACTCCAGTTCTCGCGTTGAAGATAACTGGTACTATTGGACCAACATGTGGCTGAACGGACCCCAAGAAGCAACGGGAACTAATGTGGTAAATATTTATGGGACAATGTCTAATCCCTATGCATTCAAGGATCCTCAAGCTGCACTGGAGACGGCCAATACATATAAAGAACTTCAAAAGTTGAATGCCATTTACTCCAGTTCTCGCGTTGAAGATAACTGGTACTACTGGACCAACATGTGGCTGAACGAACCCTCTACTTAAGAGGCTAAATCAACCTCTCTTTTTCCCGTTTTTTTTTGGTAGTGCGCCGCATGTTCTGATTTTTGTATGCCTCTTGCAGGCTCCTCTGCACCGGCGCTGCCAAGAGCCTGTCCTCCTTGCGCCACTGATCGGCAGGCAGGCGTCTTGATCCCTCTTTTCCATCTCCGCCATCGCCTCTCCCGGACTTCCGAAGCGCTCGGGGGCGGCCCACATGGCCTTTCTCGCCACCTCTCGCACCACCCACACTCCCAGAGGTGCCCAATAAGCCTCCGAGATTTCCCGCACCGCCAGCACGCCGGCCTGGCGGCCCTGCCCGGCCAGGTGCTCCAGGACGGCCAGACGCGCCGCATAGTAGCCGCCTGCCAGAGAGCTGTACTGCTTTTTGGCCTGCGCGTCCTCTCGATCAACGCCGATGAAGCCCTCTTCCGCCCACACGGAGCGGGCCCGCCAGATCTCCACCAGCTCGAAGCTGAAGGGCCGGGGCAAAAGCAGGATCTCGAAGTGGTTTCCCAGGTCTTCGCCGGAGAAGAGATAGTAATCGTTCACCTGGCGACCGTCCAAAACAGTCTCTTTGAGCAGCTTGCCGATCATGTCGTCCGAGGCGGTAATGGACCAACGGGTGGGCACCAGCTTTCTCTTCTTGCCCAAAAGGCCTAAGGAAAGCATGCGTGAGATGTGATCCGTGCCAATTCCGCTGGTGTAAAGCTCGGCGACTGCTGTCGCTGCAGCGGCGTCCCTGTCTTCTACCATCTGGTCCACCTTCCTGGGAATAAGCGGATTGGTGGTGATCTGCATCTCCCTCATTTCACCGGAGGGCCCGGAGGGGGAGAGAACGCCGTCAAACTGCAGCCTGCCCCGGGGCGGCTTGTAAAATGAGACTTCGGTCCCCACCGGAGCCGAAGATAGGGCGATCTGCTGCATGGCCTCCAGCAGCCTTCCCGGCGCTTCCGCCTCTTTTATTACTATCTTGCTTTCGGATCGGACCATGGCCGAGCGCGCCGCTATGATCTCGCCGATGTCCATGGCCAGACTGGCCGGCTCCACGAGCTGCCCTGGGCTGCCGCCGGCGGGCACCATGGGCCCGGCTCTCACCAGTGGATAGCCGTGCCTGCCCACGAAAACCTCGGGCGGGGACATGCCCTCTAGGCTCATGCCGATGCGGGGCAGGGCCGCCGTCTCCTCCAGGCGGCGCAGTATGGGGCAGACGGGCCGGCCGCACAGCCCCCTGCCTTTGCAGGTGATGCACTTCATCCTTATTCTATCCTATTCTATGCTTATTCTCTATGCAGCAAGGCCCTTATAGGTTATATCACTATTATCCTCTTGATGACTGACAGGTTGATCCCGGCTATCGCTCAGGACGCCAAGACCGGAGAGGTGCTCATGCTGGCCTACATGAACGACGAGGCCCTGGCCAAAACCAAAGAGACGGGCAAGGCCCACTACTGGTCCCGCTCGCGAAAGAAGCTCTGGCTGAAAGGCGAGTCCTCCGGGCATTTTCAGCGGGTGTTAGAGATCAGGATCGACTGCGACGAAGATGCCGTTCTGCTGTTAATCGAGCAGGAGGGCGGAGCGTGCCATACCGGCTACAGGTCATGCTTCTACCGCACCCTGGAAGGCATTATTGTAGGCGAGAAGGTCTTTGATCCCGAGGATGTCTATTGATGTCCGGCTCTAAATCCTACCCGCTTTACGACAGCCCTCTGCTCAAGGCCGAGGCTCGCCTGCAAGAGGGTGCGACGCAGGCCAGGGTGTTAGTCGATGCCCATGGCCCTCTGGCCCATCTGCCCCTCGTCAAGTCCGCCCTGCAAATGTTTGACGGGCAGATTGCAGCTCACGCAGATTCAGAAAAGCTCTGCCTGTCTACCTGGATCCCGCCCATCCCCAGCCGGGCCTTTTCCCGGTTGGCCGACAGCCGGTTGTGGGCTCTTTTGGGCAGGCGTACCCCGGACCAGGTGACCATCTCCATAACCGAGGAGTGCCCCAATCGCTGCGCTCACTGCGCCTTGCCAAATTCCGGAAACAAGCTTTGCCTCGCCCCTCACACCGTCAAAGACATTATCCGTCAAATTCTGGACATGGGAACCACGCTGGTCATATTCGATGGCGGAGAGCCGGCCCTCTACGGGGAGCTGCCGGAGCTGGTGGCGTCTGTAGACGATCGAGCCATCTCCACCCTCTTCACCTCCGGGGCGGGCTTTACGGCCGCGCTCGCTCGCCGGCTGAAGGAGTCGGGGCTTTATGCCGTCAACGTGAGCCTGGACAGCCCCATCGAGGCAGAGCATGATGCCATGCGCGGGCGGAGGGGCGTCTTTTCCGAGGCCATGCAGGCCATGGAAAATGCCCTTGCTGCCGGCCTGCTGGTGAACCTCTACGTGGTCTTGCGCCGGGAGAACATGCTTCATCTACAGGGGTTCCATGAGCTTGCCCGCCGCATGAAAGTGCACGAGCTGACCTTCTTTGAGGTGGTCTGTACAGGCCGCTGGTCGGAGCGGCAAAACATCGCTCTTCTGCCCGCCGATCACGCCCTTCTGGCCGACTTTGTCCGAAACGCCGGATCACCGCGCATCTTTTCCGTTCCCGAGGCCTACCAGCGTTTCGGCTGCTTTGCCGCCACCAGCTGGATGCACATAACGCCGGCCGGAGAGGTCTATCCCTGTTCCTGCTACCCCGAGGCCTGGGGCAACATCTTCGAGGAGCCCATCAAAAAAATCTGGAGGCGCATGGGTGCTTTTCCCTACAAAAAGAGCAAAGTATGTCCTATGAGAAAATAAGGCGTTTTAATACCGCTTTTGAGCTGAATTGCTCGGCAATGAAGCGTTTAAAATCTGATTCAAGTTAAACCAAATTTTTCAGGCGATTTTTCGATCAATAAATCTATATAGGACATTAATAATGAACAATGTTGATCGAATTATGGATTTAACACCTGTTCAAAGAGACATCCTAACCGCATTGATCAACATTCACCGTGTTGAAGGGCGAGCAGTGAAGGGCGAGGAGATTGCCGAGCTGATAGACCGAAATCCCGGCACCATCCGAAATCAGATGCAATCCCTCAAAGCCTTGAACCTGGTAGAAGGCGTGCCTGGTCCCAAGGGCGGGTACAGGGCTACGGGCGGTGCCTTTGAGGCGCTCAATATTGAGGCCACGGGAGATATGGTAACCGTCCCCGTAATCCGCAATGGTGTGTTGATGGAGGGCACCACGGCCAGCGAGATCATCTTCAACAAGGTCATGCAATCGCAGCAATGCGACGGCGTGGTACGCATCATCGGCAACATCAGGGACTTCAACGTGGGAGACTGCATTGAGGTCGGGCCAACGCCAGTAAACAAGCTCTACATCCGGGGCAAAGTGACGGGCAGGGACGACACCATGAGCCGGCTCATTTTCCATATCGAAGAGATGATATCCGTGCCAAAGGTTGCCGTTAAAGGGATCGCGCGGCGCGCCGTACACATACCGCCCGGCGCCTCTTTGCAGGAGGCATCGCGCATACTGGTGCACAACGGCGTCTCTGAGGCCCTGGTGGATGACAGTTCACCGGGATTGATCAACATGACCGACATCACCCGCGCTGTGGCGGACGGCAAGACCAATCAGGAAGCCAGGGAGATCATGACCCGCGGTTTTTTGACCATCGACTCCGAGGAGCCCATCTACGAGGCCATAAAGATGCTGGGCCGGACGGGCGCCAGCCATCTGGTGGTCACCGAGCAAGGAGCCATGTGGGGCATCGTCTCACCCGGCGACCTGGTAAAGACGCTTACTCCCGCCTGATTTCCGTTCCCGTGTGCCCTCCCAGGGCACCTTTTTTCAAGTTTTCAATTTTGCTGCCCAGAACGATAGCGGTGGGAATCGAGCTTCTTTCGATGATCTTGGCGGCCAGGGGATCGACGGGTGAGCGCGAGCCGGCCTTCATCTCCGTCTCCATGGCCAGATGCGCCAGCGCCTGGAAGGACATGCGGGCGAGCTTTTTGGCAGCGGGGTCCTTCTCAGGATCGGCGGTGTAGACGCCATCCACCGAGGTAGCGACGACTAGCTTGTCGGCGTGCACGTACTCCGCCAGCAGAGCAGCCACGGCGTCCGTGGTCTGACCAACGGCCACGCCGCCCATTACTACGATCTTGCCGGGCCCGGCCAGCCTGGCTGCGCCAGCATAGCTGTCCGGGATCTCCTGGGGCGCGGCATCACCGAGAGCAGCCACGAGCAGCGCCGAGTTGAGCTTGGTAGCGCCAATGCCGATCTGGTCGCAGAACATCTCGCTGGCGCCCAGGGCGCGCGCTTTTTCGATGTACTCGCGGGCGATCCTGCCGCCGCCCACAACGACGAAGATCTGGTGCTCCTGGGCCAGCTCTTTGAGGGCCAAGGCGTACTCCTTGAGGCTTTGGGCATCGCGGCCTGCCAGGATAGAGCCGCCCAGAGAATAGACGAATATCATGAAGAATGGGCTGCACCGGGATTGAATAAAAAGGTTCCTCGTTTCTGGAAACCATAGGAAGAGCCAGTCAAGAGAGGCGAGAGGGATCTGGAGCGATTGCTGCAGATCAGAGAAAACGCTTCATCGCATCCTTTGGATGCAGTACTTTGAGCTTGAATCCAGCAGGCATGCGATATTCAATGAGGACGCTATCGGTCATCTCTCGCTCCGGAATGCCTTGCGCATTCTTTCCAGCATATCATCATGTTCCTCTTTTGTGAATGCCTTGATATTGCCGCGATTATCTGTGAAGCCGCCGTAAGGCAAGGGATTATCATGATCATATTCTAATTCTTCAGAGGGATCATCTGTCATTGTCTTCACCTGGGTCTAGGACGATCTTGCCTTTAGAGGATTGGTGCATCTATCACCTAAATATTTTGCGCGTCCTCATTAACAGGTATCCCGGTCCATCGGGCGCCGATCGCAGGGACGAGCTATGAAAGGCGCAGTCATGCGCAGGGGATAATTGAGCTTGGTAGCGCCAATGCCGATCTGGTCGCAGAACATCTCCGATGCACCCAGGGCGCGGGCCTTTTCGATGTACTCGCGGGCGATCCTGCCGCCGCCCACGACGACGTAGATCTGGTGCTCGGAGGCTAACTGGCGGAGCGCGCCAGCGTACTCCTGCAGACTCTGGGCGTCGCGGCTTGCCAGGATGGAGCTGCTGAGAGAAAAGACGATTATCATTTGAACGCTCCGAAATTCTATCTGACCGAACTTATTCGGATGGAATTTGAAGTCTATGCTAGGTCTGGTATTAATGTCATAAAATTCATCTCAATACTGTCTTGCTGAAAGCCACCAGTAAGGCGATAAAGATCACCATTCCTGCAATTCTCTCCAGATAAAACGCGACCATTGAAAGAGTGGCTAAATGCGAACTTGATCTTGGTTTATAGTCAGGCGCTTCTACGAATAACTTCCCTGAGCCGGACAAGAAAACGACTACGCTAAATTTCATGGCGCTGAAAAAAGAAATATTATCTGCTTTCCAGTAAAAAAAACCGAATGCTGGAATGATAAAAAGCATCAGTATCAATGGCCGAGAGGGTTTCACACCATAACCGTTTATGACCATAAACAAGTAGTCGATAAAATTATAAATACTATTTAATAATAATGAATACCACTTGATGATGTAGTTTCTTGGATGATTCGTCAGCTCGCTGATCGGAGGAAGAGAAAGATCGTAAGCCTGGCGCGCATATTCGATCCGGTACTTGTAATAGCAATTGTTGGCGTCCTCAAACCATCCCAGATTTTTATAGTTCTCTATCAAAGAGAGACAGGCCTCGTCGTTATATTTCAGCCCATTCTCAAGGCACCTCCATCTTGCATAGAGCTTTTGGTAATAGGTTTGGTCCAGAGAGACATCCTGAGCGAAGGTAGCGTTATCGAAGAATGCATCATTGCTGAATCGAGCATTATCGAATAATGCATTCCCCTCGAACTTGGCATTTCTGAAAAGCGCATAACTATTGAATTTGGAGTCTTTGAAGTTGGCGAGATTGTAGAATTCAGCATTAGAATAGTCAATCAATCGGTCAAAGCTAAGGACACTGAAATCTGCATCTTCCATGAATTGCGCATAGCTAAAGAAGGCATCTCCCAGGAACTTAGCCTCCATAAATATGGGTCCCGAGGAAAATCTGGTGTAGGAAAAATCAGTAGATCCTCTGAATACGCAGTCGCTGAAATCTGCCTCGGATTCAAAGCGAACGCCCTGGAACTTGGCATCCTCAAATGCGGACTTAGCGAAAATTGCATTAGAACCATTAAAGATTGCTCCCTCAAAAAGTGCAGAAGCAAAAGATGCCTCCCGACATATGAAATCTTTAAAGGTTGCCTCACTCAGATCGATTTCATTCTGGAATATTGCCTCACTCAGATCGATTTCATTCTGGAATATTGCCTCACTCAGATAGCTTTCCTTCTGGAATATTGCACCTTTCAGATAAAGCTTATCCAGGAATACTGAGCCCCTAAAATTCACGGTCTTAGAAAATATAGTATTTTCAAAATTAACCCTTTTCCGGAAGCATATGTTGCTCCAGGTTATTTGGCCATCGATCCTTGAATTCGTGATCTCTATCTTCAAAGGGAATACTCTCTTCGCGCCGATTTTGTTTTCGGACTCTAATGGAACTGATTCAACGCTAAGATTCAACGCGCCAAAATCCAAGTCGCCCTTTATTGTTTTATTATAATAATATATATCTTCCCCATTATTGATCTTTTCTCCGATATCCTTCAAAACAGATGCTGCATCCAATTCATTAGGTACCTCCTTTGGAGATTCGCCCAGACCTTGGGCATGACCAAATAGCAGCATTAACAGGGTGAAAAAGACCAATTCGTTTCTCATGTCAAAGTCTCTCCAAGCGCACAAAGATCATTAAATATATTTGCAAAGCTTGATTTGAAGATATTATAGATTTACCTTCGCTATTTGAGAGATCTTCAATCATTTCTAAAAATATATAAGTTAACTACATCTATAATCTCTGATTTTTACGTCTCCCCAACCTACATAATTAATTTGATAACTTTCGTCTTTTTCATTAGCAGGTACCTCATAAGCGATATATCCCTGGACATTTGACCCCCCATAAAGGGTCAACGTCGGCATGGGTGCCACGCCCTTTTGGTCAAGGTAATAGGTTGCACCAGCATTGTTGTACCCTTTATTGCCCAGCTTGAGTTGGAAATAGCTAGGATCTATGGAAACGCTCTTGTCGCCATTATATTCTATCCGCAGACTTGTCACGAAGAACACATATCCTGGTGCGGCTTTTGAACTGCCTATCTCCGGATAAAAATCCTTGCTGCAACCGTTCAGCCCAATTACATCTATGTACTCCGATCCTAAAGTTGCTGATACGGCAAACAACCCATAGAGGATCAAAATCCCCAAACAATTTAATCTCATTCCCATTTCCTACCACCTAGATAATTCCTCATTTTTCTGCAGATGGAATCATATCTGGATGTAATCAGAAGTCAGTTTATAGGGCCCATCTTCATTGATATAGTATTCCAATATCAATTTGTACTTGCCTCTCTGGTTAGGTTTAACATCCCAGCTTGTTACCGGACCGGGATCTAATACCGGTATCATTTTTGATGGGGTTTCTGTCTTCAGATTCCTGTCGAGCTTCAACCTGACTTTTTTTGATGCTTCATTCGGAATAAGCACCGACCAAGTGTCATCTCTGCGTACATTGTTTGGAATATCATTATAGAAGCATTTTATGGAAAATTGCTCCATTGGTGTGAAACCCGGCTTGAATATCTGCATGGTAAGTATACCATTATCAGCTATTCCATAAACAGGATAGGAAAAAACAGTGATGATTATTAGCATCGTGATTAGAATAGCTGCCTTATTCCTGGCTGGACTCGCTGATTCCCTCATCTCAAGGATTCCGAAGACAACCATTAACCATCACATCGTTGGTACTCGCATCTTAAACGAAACGTCAGCTAATAATATGTATTGATCATTGCTTAACCTAAAAAGCTTTTGGTCAAAAATACAAGAGAGTTGGGTGGACCCCACCAATTGGGACAATGAGTTAAGCAGCATCAATCCTTGGTGAGATGCCGATGAATAAAATGAGGGTGACAATCAAGATTATTGCTCCGGCAAGAAAGGTCCTATGCATTCTTCACCATTTGGGTTTTTCATGCGAGACAGCGGCGACGCACCCGTGCAGCAAGCTGAGAAGTATCTCGTTTAATAAGCCATTAATTCAAAAAAAATTAAGGTTCTCTAAACCTTATCCAGAGCCTTGACCACTTCGCCGAAGATGGTCTTGATATCGCCTACACCGAGAACGGTGGCGACGATGCCCCTCTTGTTGTAGTAGTCGATGAGTGGCTGCGTCTGGGCATGGTAGGCAGTCAATCTCTCCTTGACTGTCTCTTCTGTGTCGTCTGCCCTCTGGTACAGGTCGCCGCCGCAGGCATCGCACTTTCCGGCAACCTTTGGCTTATTGAAGAGCTCGTGGTAGGTCGCGCCGCACTTGCACATGCGCCTGCCTGTGACGCGCTTGACCAGCTCTGCATCGGGAACATCGATGTTCAAAACGACATCGATCTTCTGGCCCAATGCGGGAAGGATCTTGTCCAGTGCTTCAGCCTGAGGCATGGTTCGGGGGAAGCCATCCAGCATCCAGCCGCCCTTGACGTCGTCCTTGGCCAGGCGATCCTTGATGATATCAATGAGAAGAGTGTCAGGAACCAGTTTGCCGGATTCCATGAACTTCTTGGCCTCAACGCCCAGAGGTGTGCCATTCCTAACGTTCTCTCGAAGAATGTCTCCGGTGGAGACGTGCTTAACATGGTACTTGTCTACGATCATCTTGGCCTGTGTGCCCTTGCCGGATCCCGGTGGACCGATCAAAATAATATCCATTCCATTTCCTCCTATTCCCTTAACAGGCAGCAATTGCCGCTTGTGAGCGTGTTGTGGTACAATGGCATACTTTAAAAAACCTTTTCTTAGCGCCCAAAAATTGTCATCCTCGCTATTTTGTTTGGTCAACTACCACGCCCTAAAGGACGTGGCTTGCGGCTCCGCAAAAAGTCGGGCTGCGATTGGTCGGTTGACATCAGACTTGCAAAGTCTTAGCATGCTCACACATGGGGCGGCCATAAAGACAACTCTACCCTCGGATGCAAAACTAATCGGGCTAGACCTTGCGGCCTATGAGAGTCGTAGTTCTATTGTGGTCTCGATCATTCCCAAACTGGTACTCCTGCAAGGAGTGTCTAATGGTCCAGAAATCACAATCAATGGGTGGATTTATGAGCATAAATACTTTCCCGGGGGTGCCCAATTCCTCCCCACCCTGAAGGATGGGGCCTCCTTGGGCAACGAGTGAACCGGTTTTTTCCTCATTATTTTGTGCGTCCTTTGTGGCTTTGTGCCTTTGTGGTTTGGTTTTTTGGATAGAAATGTCGAATTAGAGCTTACTACCACTACTACCATCACCACAAAGACACAAAGGCACAAAGACGAGGACCAAAACCACCATACATCTAAAGCAGTATATAGTGAGGAATTATGGCGACAACACTCATGAGCGCGCCGGAGAATATCGGTATGGTGAAGTTGTCGTCCAGGCTTCTCTTTCCGATGATAATCGCTACGCTGTCGGCGAAGGTAGACGCTGCCGCTCCTGCCAGGTAAACCGGAAAGGAAAGGCCGGAAAAGCCGGAGGCGAGGTAGCCGATAAAAAGACAGGCTATGAACATGGCGGCAACAACCGGCAGGGGCTTGATGCGCCCTCTCCCCACGGGAGCAGCCGCGCCTCGCACATCGCAGTTATTCAAAATGGAGCCGGCAAGACCGCTCACCGTATCTCCTAGAATGAGAAAGAGCATGGCGGTAACAGCGACCATGGGCGAGAAGAGCAGCACACAAAAAAGGCTGCCCGTCATGTAATAAATGTAGCTGGCAACCTTCGTCTCCTCGTGATCACGCACCTCAGGCAGGCGGATCATTCCCTTCAGCCGCGCTGTTTCCAGCAGCAAAGATGCGACCAATGCCAGAGCAATTGCTCCCGCCGTAACCGTACGGCCCAGGAGGATGATGCCCAAAGGCACGGAAAGGCCGGTGAGGTGAATGGCCTTTCTGCGCACCTCTTTGACCAGCTTGGCGCGCCATTCCAAGGCCAGTTCCGGCACGGTCAGTTAGTCTCCCCTGGCATCACTGTTCCCTCTTTGCCGTTTTCCACTCGTTTTAGCAGGCTTACTCCTTCTTTGATGGCAGAACCAGATCCCCTGCATCCTGGAACTTGAGGAGGCCGCTAAGCATTGCCGTTAGCTTGTCCGCAATTTGCCAGCGCGGGACTTTGACCTGCTGCATGGAGTCGCGGTCCCGGATGGTAACCGTGCCCTGCTCCAGCGTGTCATAGTCTACGGTGACGTCGAAGGGAGTGCCTATCTCATCGTTGCGCCGATATCTTCGCCCGATCGATCCGGAAGTATCGTAGTCCACGCGCATTCCGCGTGTTCGTAGCTCCTGCAAAATGGCCTTGGCCGGGTCGGACAGCTCCTTTCGGTCCATCAAAGGCAAAACTGCCACCTCAATGGGTGCTACAGCCGGCCGGAATCTGAGCACGGCGCGCGTCTCTCCGTCTACCTCGTCCGCGTAGAAAGAGTGGTCCAGGACGGTGTAAATTATCCGGTCAATGCCAAAAGAGGGCTCAATGACGTGAGGTACGACCTCTTCCCCGCGAATCTCTTCCTCCACGCTCTCAAAGGAGACGAGAGCAGGCTCGATCTTAATTGTCTCTCCCTCGATCGTCAGATGGATCATATCGCCGCTTTTTAGCTCCTCTGGAGAAAGGGCCTTGAGGGCCTCGCCTACTGCCTTGGCCTTGGCTTTGAACCTGGGTCCCAGGGCCTTAAAGTCTGGCTTGACGACCATCTTACTGCGTTTCACGGGCTGATCGTAGTGCACGAAGACGCTCAGATTGACTTTGCTGGCCTGTGCGTGAGCTTTCAAGTCAAAGTCTGTTCTGTCCGCCACGCCCACGATCTCAATCCAGCCCAGCCGGTCCAAAAATACCTCTGCGTCCCAGCAGTCCGCGGCATAGTGAGCCATCTCATCGACTTTGTGCTGGCGAAAGCGCAGCTTGTCCGGGGCTACGCCCACGGCCAGGAGGAATTGATAGGTGCGGGCCACGTAGTAGGCCAGGGCCTGGTGGGCTACAATTCCCCTTTCCACAGCCTCGCCAAAGGTCATCTCTTCCGCTTCGCCCCTCTCCTGCGCCGCCTGGGAGTAGAACTTCATCTTGATGTCCGCGACCTCGGCGAAGCGGGGGTGGCTCTTATCACGTGGATCTATGAATATCTCCGCTTCGGCTTGAGTGAACTCCCGCAGCCTGATCACTCCCTGGCGCGGTGAGATCTCATTTCTAAAGGACTTGCCGATCTGCACTGCGGCAAAGGGCAGAGAATCGCGGAAGTAGCGCAGGAGCCTGGGGAAGTTGATGAACATGCCCTGCGCCGTCTCCGGTCGCAGATAGCCGGTCATCTTGTTGCCCGGGCCAATCATGGTCTTGAACATGAGATTGAACTCGTATACCGAGGAAAGCTCTCCTCCGCACTCCGGGCAGCCAATCTCATTTTCTTGAATGCATTTGTAGATCTCCCCATTGCTGAGGGCATCGGGCACCTCGATGATGTGCTTGATGAGGTGATCGGCCCGATAGACCTCTTTGCACTCTTTGCAACTGGTAAGCGGATCGGAAAAGCCGCTCAAGTGACCTGAGGCCTGGTAGATTCCCTCCACACCGATGGTGGGCGCCTCGATCTCTGCAAATCCCTCCGATATGACGAAGTACTGCCGCCAGATGTCTTCAATGCGCCTTTTGAGGGGCGCGCCCAGTGGGCCGTAATCATAAAAACCAGCAGCACCGCCATAAAGCTCAAAGGCGGGCCAGAGAAAGCCGCGCCTCCTGGCGAGTTCGTTTACCAACTCATTCTTGTCCATGCCAATCCTCGTTATGGTTTTAAAGCACGGGGGGTGATTTAATCTTTGTTATGTGATATGTATATCTACTTGAGGCCGTGCCTCAGCCGATTGCCGAGACCGCCAATAGCATCCCGAAGGCTACGGTAACGCTGCAAAGAAGAATTATGTCGCCGTACTTGTTGTGCATCAACTGCACCAAAACACCGTTCACCTTTTGCATGCAGCATACCCGGGCCGTCTGCATTTAAGTAGCTATTTTTCACATTGGCGTTTTATCAGCGCATAAAATCCTATTTTGAATCATATGAATGCCATATTGGCCTTGTGTAGGCAATGATTCCTACCAAAAAACGGACCTTGCGGTTTAGGCTGGCTGCAAAAAAAACTGATAATAATGGGCCGAATTTTTCATCTCGGCCCATTCTTTCTCACTCAATTTTGACCTCTTTTCCCTTTCTCTTCTCTTTCTTGTCCAGCTCCAGTGTCAAGACGCCATTCTTGTAGGAGGCTTTGGCGCTGTCCGTGTCAATGGCGGAGTCGAGATAGATCATCTTGTAGAAATTTTTATCGTCATCGGTCTTGATCTCTACACTGTCCTCGGCCACGTCCAATCTTACCTTGTCTTTGTCCACGCCGGGCAGCTCCACGAAGATTCTGAACCTCTCCTTCTCGTTCATGACATCAACCAGTGGCTCACGGCCAGAGCTTGGCTCGATGCCCCGATGGGATGGCTTGATGTTGCCAAACTCACTGAAGACCGGTTCCTTTCCCGGTTCTGCCGTATAGCTGAAGCCGTAGACGAAGGGGCCGTATCGCCGAGATACGCCTCCTGGTGTCTCATCTTCGCGTACAAAGGTCTTGAACTCGGCTGGCATATTCTCTTCAAACCTCTTGATCATGTCCTCAAAGGGCTCTTTGAACCAGTCCTCTTCGAACTTTTCCTTCTTCTCAAAGGGAAAGCCTTTGGCAAAGCTCTCGAATATGTCAAATATTGATGGATATCTCTTGTCCCACATTTTAGCTCACCTTACGATTACCTCTCTATACTAACCTCATGATAGTGATGGGATATAAATTTTTTGGCTCGTCGCAATTTTTGGTCGTGAACCTCTAATAGGTTTTAATTTTGTGATGTGGAAATGTCAATAATTCACTCAAGCTCCAGATATGATCGATCAAGCCAGCATGTTTCGCGGGGCAGTTCAATTTTATTTTCCCCTGATCATCCCTATACTTTAGAGAGCGATGTTTTCGGCAGTAGTTGAAGTTTGCAAAATATAAAGTCATTTGATGATCTAATTCGTCAGTTTTCTTGGAAAAACCTATGGTTTTCCTGGATATGCGGTTATTATCTTGTCTGCATGTTAGATTATGCCGCTCAATGTAGCTCGTAGATATCATTTTGGGGTCTATGTTCTTACCAAATATGATCCTCTTGAACACCTTTTTGAGCCTACCCTCAGCTCTCATCTTAATAACTTGTGCATACTTCAATAGTTCATCAACTATTAATCTAGGACTTCGAGGCCGTCCTCGCTTGCCGGTTGGTGCAAATTGTTTCAGCGTTCCATATTGTTTTCGAAGAGCAGTTGTATATAATCTTAAACCATCAGTTACAAATAGTGGTATTGATTTCAGCCTTTTCACGGTATTTGTCACGAGTTGATCTGCCATTTTCTGTGATCGCTCGCCAACAACGTGAGAAAGCACCAACCTGGATTCTGTTGCCATGCTTATCCAGATCCAAGTCCCGTTGTCTTCGAATTCATCTTCCCTTGGCAACGTTTTTTTTCCACGAACGTCCAGAGTTCGTCCATCTCAACTTTTGGCGTCTCGACGTCGTTTAAAACAACTTTATTGACTTTTTCGCAATGCATTCCCGCTCTAGAGACCCAAGTGCTTGCTGTAGATGGTTTTATCTCCAGAATCTCTGCGATCCCTAAGACGCTCATTCCGCGCATTGACATTTTTAAAGCCATCTTGACTTTCTCTTCATCTGTTCGCAGGTCATAAAATGGCGTGTTAGTTCTATCACAGAACGTAGTTTCGCATGTATGGCAGATAAATTTCCTGCCCTTGCCGGAACTTCTCTCATAAGTGCCATAGACCGTAACATTTCCATTTCCAGCAACTCCAAATAGAGTACACTTCTCATTTGGACATG
Source organism: Methanotrichaceae archaeon (assembly GCA_963803855.1). Classification (GTDB taxonomy): domain Archaea; phylum Halobacteriota; class Methanosarcinia; order Methanotrichales; family Methanotrichaceae; genus Methanothrix. The sequence continues at coordinate 421,702 of CAWDNX010000006.1, read as the reverse complement.
CCACATCCAAGAATCGTGGTTTTGGACCTCTCTTTCCCATTCGCTACACCCCATGTAGCATATGTAGAGTAAGTCTATTTATAACGACCTATAATGGGGTCACGACCCAATTTTTCAGTGGCTAACGATATTAGTAATATGCTTAAAAATCGAAAATTGCAGGTGAAAAGAAGACGAGAAGAACGCTGATCCACAGCGCCCTCCTCCGAGGGACAGGACCGCTAAATTGCGGTCGTCTCATCTCGCCTAAGGCCAATGCGTGGGTTTTTGGCCAGGCAGCACTGGAATTTTAGCACAGCGCCCGTTTTAAGGGGACCCGGACATCGGTCGATGGGGGGCCTGGTTCCAGCCTTTTTCTCAACGCATTCCTGCGTCGCGCTTTTCCTTTATTAATGATCCATGGCGATCTTAGCATTGCGCCTGAAAAGGCGATTTTCGCCACTGCCGAAGACCTACGCCGAAATTTGCGCGGCGCCTTCCGACCTCGGATTATTGATCGATCCGAGCTGAGATGGAGGATGAAATCTATCATCCTGCGCCAGAATGATTGGTCGGACAGACTTAATCGGCCTATGGACCATGGTCCTTTTGGAACACTACGCGACAAACTACTACTATATTCGTTATAAATATATCTAGTTTTCGGGCATGCATGGGAATGTTAAATAGGAACTAGGATGCTAGAATATAGTCATTGTATTCAGGGCAAAAAGAGCCTAAAGCCGTGCAAGGAAGAATGATGAAAGACTCTGAAAGCCGCCAGGATGTGTATTTATGATAGATGGCTTAGTTCAGTTTGAGGCAAAAATCCAGAGCTTCAAGAGTATCAGATCGAGGGTGATCGGGCCTGACTCTGAGGGCCCCTGGATTGAAGGAGGAATGGAGGATCTTATGGTTCATTTCACTTATGCCAGCTGGACCGCCTATAACCTGGGATGTGCCCTGTCCATGGCTCTATCCTGCAAAGATGAGGATCTTGGACGCACCATCTCGGATCTGATGATCAGGATGATCTCTTCCATGGGTGCCATTCAATTGGCAGAAATCCGTCTCACGCCTGAGGCAATAGACGAGCTGAAGAGAGATCACCTCGAACCCTGAAAAGCAATTCGATACAGAAAAGATAGTAGCCCGGCCGGGATTCGAACCTGGGTGGGGAGGTCCAGAGCCTCCTGTGATTGACCGCTACACTACCGGGCTTCGCCTCTACCCTTGCAGCAGGTAGTTATTAATCTATCGATTGGCGGGCTCCCTTTCGGCTTCGGGGCAGGTGAGAAGCACCACTTTGCCCTCGCCCGAAATATCCTCTTTGGCCAGTTGCAGGTTTTCTTGCGGCTTTACAGGCTCTCTGCCTTTGAGAAAATCGTCCACAGGATCAAGCTCAAAGCCAAGGGCTCCAGTCCGGTAGTGCATGGGAATCGTCACCGCCGGATGCAGTTGGATCATCACCTTGTTCGCGCCGACGGCATCGATGGTGTATCTCCCGCCCACAGGCAGAAAAAGCAGATCTACCGGTCCTATGGCCTCTACCTGGGCCCGGCTCAAAGTATGCCCCAAATCTCCCAGGTGACAGACTCTTATGCCGTCCAGCACGAAGCAGAAGATGGTGTTCTCACCTCGCAGCTTTCCTCTCTTTATGTCATGATATGACTTTATGCCTATGATATCCATTTCCCTGCTGATGTATTCGCCGGGCCCGAAGATCACATCTGGGTCGCTTCCTGCGGCGTCGACATTATTGTGATCCATATGGTCGTGGCTTATAATTACAACGTCCGCCTCAGTTATCGGCATGGTATAGCCCACATCGCTCTCATGAAACGGATCCAAAAGCAGAGAAAGACCTTCTTCGCTCTTTAAAAAAAAGCAGGCGTGTCCCAGCCATGTGACAATCATAGCTGCAAATAAGATCTCCTGCTAAAAATCTCTATCGATTCGGGCATCGATCACGGCATGAACTACTCCGGGTGAGTACTTTTTGACCAGCACACAGTTCAGGATCTCGGCCCGGCAGCCCAAAGCTGCCGCCGCCTCTGTCACATCTCTAATGGCTGCGGCCGGATACATGCTGGCGGCAATGGTCTGATGATAATGCAGTATGCCTCCCGGCCTCAGAGCGGAAATGCCCTTTTGCAGGTATTGGTCGGTTACCTGGACCATGCCCATCACCACCCTGTCGGCAACGCCCTCCGGAGTCACCTTCGCGCAGTCACCTAAGACCGGCTCTACGATCTCTTCTACATGGTTTTGCCGGATATTCTGGCAGAGATAATGGTAGGCGTTGGGATTCAACTCAATGGCCACGATCTTCCTAGGCCGGGAATGAACGGCCATGGGAAGAGTGAAGTAGCCAATTCCAGCAAACATGTCCACTACATACTCGCCCTTGCCAAAGCGGCTCATTCTTATGCGCTCCATAAGGTTCCCAGGCGAGAACATCACCAGGCTTGCATCCAGATTGAAGATCACTTTATTTTCTTTGTGCACCGTCTGGGTCTTGTTGCCGACGATAACTCTCCGTACGGGCTCGCGAAAGGGGCCAAATATGCCCTTGTCAGCTAAGACCGTGCAGCAGCGAGGATAAAAGTCTAAAAGTGCTTGGCCGATATGGTGCTCATACGCCGTCAGGTCGGGATGAATCTTGACTACGATTATCTCGCCCAGTAAGAACCAGCCGCGCGGAATAAGATGGATGCGTTCTTCGGGAATCTTTCCTTGCAAGGCATGGAAGAGATCCGGTTTTTTATTGTAGAAGGCCGGGTCCTCCTGCCTGACGAGCTCGCAGCCGGAGACGGATCTGATGACCGGAATCTCTACATGGCTTTGTCTCTTTATTACCTTGCGGCTCTTATCAAAAACTCCTAGAGATACTACCCTTTTTAGAGCCGCATCAGCGTCCTTTTTCTTGGCTATTACCGCCAATCTAATTTTTTCGGGTGTAGCTCTGCTCAAAGCTTACCCCAACTTCAGTCAGGTTGAACGTCAAGACCGATGTCTCATTCTTGCGTGTGACAGTCGATGCCAGTCCGTGAACCAGCAGGTTGGTGTCGAAGCCTTTCGGCGCATAAAAGCTGAGGCCGACAGGAATTGTTGTCCAGTTGCCCTGCAGATATATCTTCACGCTGGCGTCTCCCGTGGAGTTCATTCGCACCAGTGTATTCTCTCCATGGGAGATGGTAACAATTCCGCCTCTGGCACTGATGCTCTGGTCGATATTCTGGGGCAGAGCCATTTCCATATCATTGGCCATTCCCTCTGGGTTGGTGATGTTCAGGCCCAGATAGCTTTCGTTGCTGGAATTGGATATGTATGTGGAATAAAAAACCAGGAACGTTGGCTGTACCGGTGCCTGTACTAGCGTTGGGCCATAGAAGGATACAACGGCAAAAAGAGCCAGCAAGATGGCCGCGCCAAGCAAGGTTACTGTTTTCGGCGGCATTGCCATCTTCTTCTTAGTAAATAGGGGCTTCTCCGGCACTTTTGCATTTACTACTATCTTTTCGGCAGGCTCGCTGGGAGGAGGCGCTTCTACTGTATCCGTTGCCGAGGAGATCTCCTCAAAGGCCTCCGGTGTGTGCAGGGGATATGACAACTGTTTTGCTTCTGCGTCCTTATCTTCGGCAATGGCAGGCGCATTATTTGCGGTCTCATCCACGTGAGCCGTTTTTGGCTCCTGCTCATCCTCTTCTATCGGCATTGGGCTATCCGGGAGCGAGGGGGTCTTCCTTCGCGTGGGCAGCACCACGATGCCTTCCTCGAAGTTCAAGATTAAATCGGTATATGTGCCGCTAACATCCATGAACTTGAGTGCGCGCGGAACCAGGTAGGAGACGCCGGAGATCTTGACTTCTTCGAAGAACTCGGTATTCTTCATCAAACGATCCTTGAAAGCGTAAACTGCCCCGCTTTCCATCTTGGCGTCTATCTCGCTAAGGCTGGGGAAGCGGTCTTCCTGCGCGGCCAGTTCTTTAGTGGCCACAACATAGGCTTCGAAGAAAACACGGCTCATTCTGTTGAGCCGATTGGTGTAGCGCCTATCGAAGAGAAAGGAGAAGCTATCTCCTTTGAGCTGCAAGCTCTCTTCTCGCGAATGCCGCCAGGCAGAGAAAGAGACGTCCATCAGAGGACAATATCACCAAACCAAATAAGTATTTTATGTATAGAAAGGAGCGAGGTACCGGCAAAATGAGCGAAATGAGTATCAAGTCATCGAATATATCTCATATCAATCTCGTATGACAGGTATCTTTAAATCTAGCAGGCAGAACAATAGAGATCCGATGAAGCATTTGGGATTGGGGCACATTCTTCTGCTCGTTGGGGTGGGGCTATTATTCGGGCAGGCGGCGGCAGATCTGACGGCCTATCCGAATCCGATACCGTCGGCAGAAGTAGGACAGATGGTAACTGTAACCGTATCGCTCACCTACAACGGACAGACTCCTACACAGGCTGTGGTCACTCCTATCCTTCCTTCTGGAGTTGTCGCGAACGCGGGCGGCCAGAGCACAAAGCTGTACCCTGGGGTCATGCAGCAGATCAGATACCCACTCACGGCAGAGCAGAGCGGGACTTACTGGATCGTTTCTGATATCTCCTACGCGGAAGATGGGACAATGCGCAATCTTCGACTGGAAGCGCCGTTTACGGCTACAGATTTAGTTGTGCCCGAGCCCCGGCCAATGCCGGGAGAGCAAACGCCCGGTGCAGGGCAGGACGGCTCAAATCCGATGGGTACGGACCCCTTGGCAATGCCACCAGAAATTTCACCAGGCGGCGATCTGCCCGACGGAGTATCGCCAACGGATTCGCCGCCCGATAATAACGGGACGGTAGGCCGCACATTTCCTGAAGATGCCCCTGACCAGGGAGAACGCCCCCCGGTATAGGAAATGAATCCTGGTTAGTGTAATTCTTTTTTTTTTTATCTATATTCGTTTATCTATATCCAAATCGTCGCGTGTAAAGAATGCTTTCAGCATGAATCCACGTCCTTCAATGGCTTCTCTTCCGCCTTCCTGGCGGTCCAGTATGGTAAGTGCTTGCACAGGCCGATAGCCTTCGGCCTCAATGCGATCGATGGCTCTAAGAAGGGATGCTCCTGAGGTGACCACGTCTTCCACCACTGCGACCATAGCTCCTTTTTGCAGAGCAGGTCCCTCCACATAGCTCATGGTGCCGTGCTTCTTGGGCTCTTTTCGTACAATCAGGCCAGCCAGGTCTCTCTTTTGCATATGGCTTAGAACCGAGATGGATGATACAATGGGGTCCGCGCCCAGGGTGAGACCGGCCACAGCGGATACCTCCGGACGGATCATCTCCAGCATAAGCTTGCCGGTGAGGTAAGCCCCTTCCGCACTCAAGGTAACGCGCTTGCAGTCCATGTAATAATCGCTGATTTTACCTGAGGACAGGGTGACCGGCCTCACCTCAAGGGATTTGTCCTTGAGCAATTCTAAAAGCCTCTCTTTATCTTTCACTTCTTAATCCCCTCTCTTGTAAGAATTGCATTGGTAATAATTCTTATGGCTTTCTTTGCACCGCTTTTATCTCCGCCAGGGTGCCAAGGTTGGTTCCGTCCAGCAGATAGAGGCGCGCTCCCTCCCAGTCGGCTATAGTAAGCAGTGGGCCGCGCATTTCCTCGACCGGCTCATTGAGGGGCAGTCCACCGCAAAGAATGTTGAACGCGGGGGCGATGATGATCTCACTATCCCTGGCAAAACCATAATGCTCTTGCACCGCGCGACTCACAAGCCGCGTTTTTGCCCAAACGGGGCGGGAAGGAGAGCGGCCCAGGGGGTCTGGGAGCCTTACTGCCGGATGCAGGTGCCCCGCCACCTGGGCAACAGCGCGCATAACCTTTTCATCCGGCCAGGTGTGACCGTGGAAATAGCCCACATTGTCCAGCACAAAACCGGAGGACGCACGCACCCGCACACCCAGGGGGGCCATGTCGGCAAGGTTGCTGTCATGATTTCCCGGCACGATCTCCACCAAAACCTGGGCAGAGAGCCGGCGCAAGAATTCGGGAATCTCCCTCTTCTCCTGCCAGCTAGTCCTCGGAACGTTGTGCTTTATGTCTCCTAAAAGCAGGAGCCTGTCCGGTTTTATCTCGGCCAAAAAACCCAGCAATCCGGCCAAGATCTTTTCGGTCTGGCTGGGAATAGAGACGCCCCCCTGCCGCAGTTCATACTCCAGGCCCAGGTGAAGATCGGCGGCCACCAGGACGCGCTCTTCTCCCTCCACCAGGAGAAGGGGCGCGTCAAAGACGGGCGAGATCAATCTAAGAGCCTCTTTAGATGCATTGCCAGCTCTTCCAGGCCCGAGGCTATGCCCTGGCAGGAGCACTCTATCATGAGGTTGACGCGAGAATTATCCGTTTCTCCGGCGCGGCGAAAGTCCGTTCTTATCCCCAGGATTTTTTTGCCCTGCATGAAAAAGTATCCTATCTCCCAGGCGGTGCCGTCGTCCACCGAAGGGCCGTCCAGCATGGCCACCATGATTGCCCCAGTCACCTTTGCATTTAAGCAGCAGCCGCTTCCTTCAGTCTGGCTTTCACAAAGCCTCTCTCCAGACTGGCCAAGAACCAGCCCACCTTGGGGCCCTGCCGGTCGCCCAGGAAGGTCAGATAGATGGCCTGGAAGAACTTCTTGGAGTCGAGGCCCTGCTCCTTGGCCACGGCATAGACCAGTTCGTGAATTTCGGCTGCCGTTTTCTCCTCTACCTGCTCGGCCAAGATGCCCAGGCTCTGCCTTTCCTCGGGTGTGAGGTTCTTGACAGCGACCGGGAGTGCCTCTTGCACCTGGAACTTGACGTAAGCCGGCGCGTATTTGTCCAGCCAGGTCTGCACATTTCTGGCCCGGCCTAAGATCTCCTCGCGCCTCGTGATGACATCGTAGCCGGATCTTTTCAGGGCCACGAAGAGACCGTCCTCGTCGCCGCGAGCGATCTGCACTGCTGTAACCATGTGGCGGAAGGGAATCTCGAAGGGCCCGCTCTTACTGATATTGGATAGCTCAATGCCCCTCTCATCGCCCTTTCGCTGGTCGTACTCGTCCACCAGGGAGAGCAGCGGCAGTCCCGGGTCAAACTCGATGTGCTTCTCAGGCTTGTTCCTGATGATCAGGTAGCGCAGGACCTCAGGAGGCACCACGTCCAGCATCTCCTGAATGGTGACCACAATTCCCGTGGAGCTGTGCATGGCGCCCACGCCCTTGAGGTGGATCCACTCGTAGACCATGGGGAAGGGGGCAGGGTAGCCGTAGATCTCTTCGCTGATGCGCTTGCCGGTGTCGTAGGAGCCTCCGGATGTGGCGTGGTCCTTGCCGAAAGGCTCTACAGTAACATTAAAAATGGGCCAGCGGGCCGGCCAGTCCACCCGCCAGACCAGCTTTCCTCCACCGCTCATGGAGACTGTGCCCCGTGAGCCGCAGGAGCACTCGTAGTCCACCGTCTCGCCCTGCAGATCAAAGCCCGTGACATGTGTGGTGTTGGTGCGGCCGCAGCTACTGCATATCGCATCAAAGGGGCTCCAGCCCGCCGGAACATCGCGACCCGAGACCTCTTTTAAGATGCGGGCGATGTCGGCTCTGCTCCGCAGCGCGGTCTTGATGGCCTCATTGTACTTGCCCTCTTTGTAGAGCACATCGGCGCGGTAGACCTCTGGCTTGATGCCCAACCGCTCCATGCTCTTCAGGAAGGGATTTAGGAAATGGTCGGCGTAGCTGGCGCAGCACCCCAGGGGGCAGGGTATTTCCGAGAGCGGCTTACCGATGTGCTCGGTGAAGCTCTCCGGCAGAAAGGGGTAGAGTCTTCGCAGGCGGTCGTAGGTGTCGGCGATGTAGATGAGCTTCGCTTCCACACCCCGGTCCAGAAGAGCGCGGTAGACGGCCTCTGCCGTCATGACCTCGCGCATGTTTCCGATATGAACCGGCCCGGAGGGGGTTATGCCCGTGGCGATGGTATGCGGGCCGCTCTTTTCGAGCTTCTCGGCGATGACGTCAGCCCAGTGAATAGACATGGCCATCAATCGCGTAGGGAAAAGAATATTAATCTTCCGCCGTAATGGACTCCAACCTCAAAGAGAATCAATAAGGTTAAAATATTTAGATTTAGATAGGTACGACGATGGCCAGACCCGAGCTCGACGACTATTTCATGGAGATTGCAGAGGTAGTGGCAAGTAGATCCACGTGCTTGCGCAGAAAAGCAGGTGCGATTTTTGTTAAGGACAAACAGATTCTGTCAACAGGATATAATGGCGTGCCCAAAGGGCTACCCCACTGCGAAGAAACCGGTTGCCCACGCCATAATTTACCTAGTGGTACTCATCACGAACTCTGTCGCGCAGTTCATTCAGAGCAGAATGCAATAGTTCAAGCGGCTATACACGGAGTCTGCATAGAAGGTGCAACCCTTTATTGTACTCATAAGCCTTGCACAATATGCACAAAAATGCTCATCAATGCAGGAATAACGCGAGTGGTTTATCGCTATGATTATCCCGATGATGGTTCTTTAAAATTTTTTGAACAGGCGGGCATCGTAGTCCGCAAGCTGAAAAATATTTCTAAAATTTAATTAGTGTGTAGTCCCGAAACCTTTGACTTTATATACCCATCAATGGGGGCATGGGAAATGAAGTTGAGTCCATCCACCGTGAAACGTGTCTGGATGCACTGGACGAAAACCAAGATGCCCCTAAACATTAAGAAATTTGGAAGAAATAAAAAGACCCTGGATGAAGAGTCAGTTAATCTGATACTCGAAGTCCACAAAGAGCAAAATTTGGGCGCAAGGCGACTGGAAAAGATCATTGATTTCACGCATGGAAAGCATATCCCGCATAACGCTATTCATAAGGAACTGCTATCTCATGGCTTGGCCAATGTGGACCGCAATAAATCGAAGCGCAGAAAACCTTGGATTAGGTTCGAGCGCAAGCACAGCCTGTCCATGGTGCATTTGGATTGGCATACAAGCATTCACGATGGGGAAAAGGTGTTCGTCTGCGTGGTCCTTGATGATAGTTCGCGGCGAATTCTCGCGGGCGGGGAGTTCGATGCCGAAACAACAGATAACGCTTTGCAGCTCCTCAAAGAAGCCATGGGCGAATTTTGCTGGCTGACAGGTATTCGGGAAGTGTTGACCGATAGGGTAACCCAATTCTATGCAAACAAGCGAGACAAGAACGGCGATGCGGATAGCAGATTTGAGGACTTTCTTGAGGAGAATAAAATCAAACACATCAAAGCTCGCGTCAAGCATCCTCAGACCAATGGAAAACTGGAAAAATGGAACGATACTTACGAACATAACAGGTTTAGGTTCGAGACTTTTGACAATTTCGTGAATTGGTATAATACAGTTAGATTCCACGAATCCCTTGATACTAAATGGTATCTACAGACGCCAGATATCGCATTCTGGTCAAGACTGCCGGAAGGATGCAAATTGGGAATGTTCCTGAATCGGATGGAGACTGAATTAAATGGTTGATAAAGAATGTAATTTGCGGGCCGGAGTATATAAAGTCCAAACATTCGGGACTACACATTTTCCCTTCTGCATAGAAACGATTTAGTAATCCCTCTGAGATCTGTTAAAACCATGTTCGGACCTAAGCCTCATCTCACCTCTCGTAGCGATCATCTTTTCATGGAAGACGTTGACTGCGTTGCCCTCGCCCAGCAGCAGGGCACCCCTCTTTACGTCACCTCCGAGAGCCGCCTGCGCGAGAACATTCGCGCCTATCATCGCGCCTTTCCTGATGCGGACAAGTACTTCGCTGTGAAGGCCAACGGCAACCTCACAATCCTACGCATCGCCGCCCAGGAAGGCATGGGCGCGGATGTATTTTCGGCGGGGGAGCTTTCCGTGGTGCGCATGGCCGGCATCCCTCGGGATATGATCCTCTACAACGGCAACTCCAAGAGCGAGAAGGATCACGAGATGGCCATCTTGGCCGGCGTGCGCATGTCCGTGGACTCGCGCGAGGAGCTGGAGCATCTCGCAAAGACCGCGAAGCGAATGGGGCAAGAGGCGGAGATCCTCTTCCGGGTGAATCCCGATGTATCCCCCAAGACTCATCCCAAGATCGCCACGGGCCTTCGTTCCTCCAAGTTCGGCATTCCGGCGGAGCAGGTGGCACAGACCTACCAGAGGGCCATGGGCCTGGCTGGCATCAAGCCAGTGGGCCTGCACTGCCACATCGGCTCGCAGATCCTGGACACAGCGCCCTTTGCTGAGGCGGCGGGCAAGATGATGGACATCGTTGCTGCGGTCGTAGCTCTGGGCGGCGAGGTGCACAGGATCGATCTAGGCGGGGGACTGGGCATCCAGTACCATCCCGACCTGCCTGCGCCCACGCCCGACGACCTGGCGGATGCGATATTGCCTATTTTCCAGGACCGCTGTCACGATCTAGGCATTGCCCCCCAGCTCATCCTGGAGCCGGGCCGCAGCATTGTGGCCGATACCACGGTCATGCTCACAACGGTCAACGTGGTCAAGAGGGCCCATGTCAATTTCGTGGCTGTGGATGCCGGCTTCAACGTCCTGGCCCGTCCCATGCTCTACGACTCCTATCACCATGTCGTGGTGGCCAGCCGCATCGATGCGCCTGCCGAGGAGACCTACACCGTGGTGGGACCAATCTGCGAGACAGGAGATGTGCTGGCCAAAGACCGGCAGCTGCCATCTCTGGCGCGCGCTGACGTTCTGGCCTTCCTGGATGCCGGAGCCTATGGCTTTTCCATGGCCTCCCAGTACAACGGCCAGCCTCGCCCGGCAGAGATACTCGTTTCCGGGGACAAGGCTGAGGTCACCCGGCGGGCAGAGGACGCCAGCGCCCTTTTGGCCGGGCAGAGAATCTTGCCCCGGCTCATGTGGTAGGCGTAAAAATGGCAAACGAGAGGACGGGCGGGCAAGAGAGCGGCGGGTTGACGGGCCAGCAAGGAGGCTCGCTGGCAGAGGCTATCGAAGAGGTGCAGAGCATGCTCGTGCCTCTGCGCCAGGGCGAGTTTTCTGAGAAGATCGGCAAGATCTCAGTCTACGTGCAGTCCGCGGCCAAAGCCAGGGATGTAAAAACGCTGGCCAACTTCATTCGCTTCGCCCATCTCAATCTGGATGCCGTCCTGGTGGCGGCGTTGGAGGCTGTAGTCTGGCGGCCCCGCCTGGCCAGCAAAACCGACGAGCATAGGAAGGCTGTGGCGTTGCAAAAGACCTTCGACCGGCTGGAAAATCCTGCCAAGGCCATGCTGGAGCACTTTCTGAGCAGCTCCGATCCGCTCAACAAGTATCTGGTAGCAGGGCCCTGGGGGCATGAGTATCTGCGCAAGCGGAAGGTCGATCTGGAGGACTTTGATCGAGAGCTGTGCGAGCTGCTCGGTTGCGGGGAGAGCGCGGCGGGAAGGATTGTAAGAAGCTACGCCAGCCTGAACCGGTCGATCGATGAGCTGCAAATCCTGGCGCGATATTAGGAAGGACGGGGTGCAGGGGCAGAGAATCCCCGCCACTTTCAGAGGTGGGATGAATCGTGCCCCGCGGTTATTTCCTGTGGACCAACAACCATATTAGCCAATGAAGCCAATTAACTGATAATGCCTAAAGTGTTTCGTTATAGATTGAAGCCCACAAAGATGCCGTGCCGGATTCCGAGAGAGCGGTAGGCATCGATGTCGGCATATCCAATTTTGCGGTACTGTCCGGCGGAACATTCATAGAAAATCAAAGATATATGGCAGCCTGTGAAGCCAGGCTATCCAAGGAACAGAGCAAGAAAGATAAGTTCCCTCATGGATCCTCTGAGCGCAGAAAGGCCGCCAAGAAAGTCAGTCATATCTATGAACGACTTGGTAATCTCCGAGATAATTTTGCTACATGGCTAAGAGCGTGCTGGATGCAAGCTGGAATATATTTCGGACTTACGTTACGTACAAGGCTGAAAGTGCTGGTCGTAAAGTGGTCCTGGTCAATCCTGCCTATACATCTCAAATGTGCTCTGGATGCGGTTCAATCGTAAAGAAGGATCTCTCAAAGAGAGTCCATAATTGTCCTAGATGTGGGTTGGTCATGGATCGAGATATCAACGCTTCAAAAAATATTCTCAGACTGGGACTACAGTCTGCGGCGAAAGCCTAGATGCCCGCGACTTCAGTCGTGGGAGTAGTCACCTGGCAAAAGATATTATATTCCTACGATCGATTGGTCTGGTGATTGGAGGTGATGTGGCTGCTGGAGATTGAAGATCTGTCGGTCAGCATCGGCAGTAAGCAGGTTCTAAAGAACTTCAACCTTAGAATAAGTCGTGGCGAGACCCACGTTCTCTTTGGGCCCAATGGAACGGGCAAAACAACTCTCTTGAATGTCATCGCTGGAATTCCCAGGTACGTTATCGATGGGGGGCGCATTGTATTCAAGGGTGAAGATATTACGCACATGTCCATGGACGAAAGGGCACGCCTGGGCATAGGCATGGCTTTTCAGCGGCCTCCGGCCATTCGCGGCCTGCGGCTCAAAGACCTCATCAAGATCATCAATCTCAAGGCCGATGCAATGGCCATTCTTAAAAAGATGGACTTTGAGGCCTTTGCTGATCGGGATGTCAATCGTGGCTTCTCGGGGGGCGAGGTTAAGCGCTCCGAGATGGTTCAGCTCTTAGCGCAGCAGCCTGATTTCGTCATGCTGGATGAGCCGGACTCCGGCGTGGACCTGGAGAACATCAAGCTCATAGGCGAAGCCATAAACACTCTCACCCAGAAAGACCAGCGTCCCAGCCAGAGGACCAAGTCCGGCGTGATCATCACCCACTTCGGCCATATTCTGGATTATATGAAAGCGGACCGAGCCCATGTCATGCTGGGCGGATCGATCGTCTGCAGCGGCAATCCGGGCGAAATCCTGGAGCAGATCAAAAAAAGCGGATATGAGGGGTGTGTAGGATGCACGTGTCCGGTATAGAAGATAAGACCAGAAAGGCACGCGATAAGAAGGCCTTATACGGCACAGATGTGGACCTGGAGAGCTACGAATCAGAGGCCAAACCCCAGGTCATTGTAGCCAATGCCGAAGATCTGCCTAGCGTTGTCAAGAAGGCTGCTATGGACGTGGGCGTAAAGCTGGACGGCGAATCTTCAGGCTCTTTTGTTCAGATGGACCAGACACCAGTCATCGCCAAGTCTCTCTACGAAGGTGTGGAGATCATGGACATGGCCTCCGCCCTGGAGAAGTACGACTTCCTGCAAGACTACTGGTGGAAGCTGGTGGCACCGGATGCCGACAAGTACACGGCGGAAGTAGCGGCCGCGCCACCGGCAGGCTACTTCATCCGCGCCAAGAAGGGCATGAAGACCGTATTTCCAGTCAAGAGCTGCCTGTATCTTGGGTCCAGCAACCTCAACCAGCGCGTGCATAACGTCATCATTGCCGAAGAGGGCTCGGAGCTGCATGTCATCACCGGCTGTACCACTCCTGCACATGTGCAGAGGGGACTGCACGTTGGAGTCTCGGAGTTCTTCATCCAGAAGAATGCCAAGGTGAGTTTTACCATGGTGCATAGCTGGGGCAAAGAGGTCGAGGTGCGGCCCAGAACAGGCATCACCATTGCCGAGGGTGGCTCGCTCTCCAACAATTACATCCTTTTAAAGCCGGTCAAGACCATTCAGACCTTCCCCACGGCAACGCTTGCCGGTCGCGGAGCAGTGGCCAGCTTCAACACGGTGATTTATGCCACCATGGGCAATATTGATGTGGGAAGCAACGTCAACCTCAATGCGCCTGAGACCAGTGCCGAGTCCATCTCGCGCGTGGTCTGTGTGGGTGGCGAGGTCATCGCCCGGGGCAGAATGACGGGCAGAGTGCCGGGCGCACGGGCCCACCTGGAGTGCGTCGGCCTGCTGCTCTCAGACAAGGGCAGAATCTACTCCATACCGGAGCTGGACGGCCAGAGCCGGGACCTGGATATGTCCCATGAGGCGGCAGTGGGCCGCATCTCCGAGGAGGAGTTGGAGTACCTCATGTCCCGCGGTCTATCATCCGAGGAGGCCACCAGCGTTATCGTCAGGGGCTTTTTGGATGTGGAGATCAAGGGGCTGCCTGATGATCTGAAGCAGGAGATCAAAAACATCACCCAAAGAGAGGATCTGAAGGGAGCACCGTAAGCTTCCCATGATCCTTTTTTCTAAAAATTAGCAGGGAGCACGCCAAATGACGCAGGACCGCATGCTGTACCGCATTGAAGTAACGGGTTTTAAATCAATTCGTAAGCTCGAATTGGATTTGAGTTCACTGAACGTGCTAATCGGCGCTAACGGAGCAGGCAAAAGCAACTTCATCGCTCTATTTGAACTGCTAAATCATATTGTTGAGGGAAAATTTCAGTCTTTCGTAACCAAAGCTGGTAGTGCAGAATCTTTTCTATATTATGGACAAAAGGTAACTGAGAATATTTACGTTAAACTTAATTTCGGCCAAAATGCATACGAATGTACTTGGTTACCTACTGTTAATGATGAATTATTCTTTGATGAAGAGGTTTGTTCCTTAGATGCCTATGGACATCCAACAAAACATTATATGGGATCAGGACATAAAGAGAGTAAACTCGCAATAAGATCCAAATATGGCACAAGTAATAATCCTACAAATATAGAAGCGTATGTGCTCGATAGTCTCAAAAGCTGGAAAGTTTATCACTTTCATGATACAAGCGAATCTGCCCCGGTTAAAAAATTAAGAGATATAAATGATAATTTGTATCTTAGACCTGATGCAGGCAACCTGGCTGGCTTCCTTTACCTGCTTCAGCAAACAAAAAAAGAACATTACGAGGCGATCAGAGACACTATCCGCCTGGTCACCCCCTTTTTTGATGATTTCTTCTTGCGACCATATTCAGAAAATGAGAATATGATTCGTCTGGAGTGGCGAGAAAAGGGATCTGATTTTCCCTTTCAAGCTTATCACTTATCTGACGGTATGCTACGCTTCATCTGCCTTGCTACTCTTTTGTTGCAACCCCAATTGCCCTCAACGATTCTGATCGATGAGCCGGAATTAGGCCTTCACCCATATGCCATTGTTGTCCTAGCTTCCCTCATGCGTAGCGCAGCAGAAAGAACACAGCTCATTATTTCAACCCAATCGGTCTCACTTGTTAATCAGTTTGATGCTGAAGATCTGCTTGTGGTCGAGCGAAAAGAGCATGATCATAGATACGAAACGGTAATTGGGAGAATCGATACGGAGAAACTAGGTGCCTGGTTAGAGGAATATTCGCTGGGTGAGCTTTGGGAAAAAAATGTCCTCGGGGGGAGACCTCAATAAATGAATTCTGCAATTCGAGTGAATTTCATTGTGGAAGGACAAACGGAGGAGACATTTGTTCGAAGGATTCTCGCAGAATCCTTGGCTCAATGTGGCGTGTATGTCGGAGGAGCACGATGTGTCGAGACAGGAAGAAAGCCAAAAAAAGGACTAAATATCAGAAAACCGGGGAAGCAGGAAACCATCTTTCGTGGCGGAATGCCATCATATGAAAAAATCAAACGCGACATACAGCTGTGGCTTGTTGAAGATAGTAAGGCTTATCTAACAACTATGTTTGACCTGTATGAATTATCATATGATTATCCAAATTATGAAGCAGCATTGAAAACACAAGACCCTTATATAAAAATAAAAATTCTTGAAGATGCATTAAAATCTGAAATTTCTAATTCGCGTTTTATTCCATACATACAACTTCATGAGTTCGAAGGACTGCTATTTAGTGACGTGGGCGTTATAGATAGAGTTCTCAAGCCGTATCATGAAGGTTCCAATCTCGGAGAATTAAGGCGCATTCGTGAGCAATTTAAAACGCCAGAAGAAATAAACGATGTAAAAGAGACGGCACCTTCAAAACGGATACTTCATTTGTTTAAATCGTACCAAAAAGTAACGAATGGGTATCAGATAGCTCAAGAAATCGGTATAGACGTTATAAGAAACGAATGTCCACACTTCAACAAGTGGCTGGTAAATCTCGGAAGATTAGCGATTTATAGGTGAAACACGGCCGTACTCACTTATGTATAAATAATAATATTAGCATAATTGGAATCCGCTTACCATCGATTATCGTAGAGGTTGCTTATTGTGAAGTCGTCGGAAGTATTCCATATCCTCAAATATGCCGTTCAAGAGTGGCTCAAAGACGATGCCTCGCTTCTGGCGGCGGCTCTCGCCTACTACGGCCTCTTCTCCTTCGTTCCGCTACTCATATTAACATTAATATTTATAAATTCTTTATTCTCGCATGGCCTTCTCGACGGCCAGGTGGTGGCCACCTCTCAGGATATGGTGGGCCAGCAGATGCCAGGAGTGGCAAGCGAGCTGATCGACCAGGCTTCCGATCAGGCTGCGTCCTACCCTTTTACTCTGCTCAGCGTCGGTCTCTTGTTTTTTGGCGCTGCCGGTCTCTTCGTTCATACCAGGAGGGCCTTTCACCTCATCTGGAAGATCCAGGACAAAGTCGTCCCGCTCATGGATACCGTCTTCTCTTACCTGCGTTCATACCTGCTCATCGCCCTGGTCGCCTTTCTGCTGTTGGTGACATCCATCTTTACCGCTCTTCTCCTGCCCGCTGGAAAGCAGATCGAGGAGTCTCTGCCCATTCACCTGAGTCTGCTTCGGCTTCTCACATTCCTGGTATCCTTCTCTTTTGTCGCTTTGCTCTTTGCCGCCACCTACAAGACCCTGATCGAGGTAAAGCTGCAGTGGCGAGAGGTGCTTCCCGGCTCGGCTCTGGCAGCTCTTTTGTTTGCAGCAGGAAACTTTTGCATCGAGGCCTATGTGAGCATAGTCAACTTGGGCTCCGCCTACGGAGCAGCCGGATCTTTGGTGATATTTCTCTTCTGGATATACTACTCCGCTCAGATCTTCCTCTTCGGGGCAGAGGTGATAAAAGTGCAGAAAAAGGCGAGGGAGATGCAGAATGGGCAGCCACGCAGCACAATGGCAAAATAGTATCTCTCTCTGGAAACTATTGAGTGTTCAAATTTGCGGACAGCTCTGGCCCTCAGTGGAGTTCCATCTACGAAACCCCATAAATATTTAGGTCAGTACCTCCTAAGGTCTCAAGATCATGGCAGTGCCACGATACTGAGACGTTCTATCGACTGATTGGAGGGATGAGAATTACCAGGCAGAGTTCAAAAGGCATCTGTAGCTTTTGCAAGCGAAGCTATGCCAAATCGGCCATATCCAGGCATCTGCAGGCTTGCCAGGCCAGAAAAGAGGAAAACGATGCACCGATAGGAAAAGGCCCAGGCAGAGGACAGGCTAGAACCATCTTTCATCTAAAGGTGGAAGGGATCTATCAGCCCATGTACTGGCTGCACATCGAGATTCCAGCCAAGGCCACATTAGAGGATTTGGACCGCTTTTTGAGGGCGGTCTGGCTGGAGTGCTGCGGCCACCTGAGCAGCTTTGAGATTGCAGGCGAGTCTTTCATCTCTGAAAAGATTGAGCCGGGAGATCGAAGCATGAGTGTCGCCCTGGAAAAAGTTATGGCTCTCGGCATGAAGTTAGAGTACATCTACGACTTTGGAACCTCAACCGAGCTCCTCCTCACGGTGATATCAGCCAGAAAGGGTTTGGCTCAAGATAAGGATGCGGTTCGCATCATGGCCAGAAACGAGCCGCCTGAGATCAAATGCGAGGTCTGCGGCAAGCCGGCCACAGGGGTGTGCTGCGTGTGTAGCGACGAGGACACTGGCCGGGTGTGCGAGGAGTGCGGGAAGAAGCATGAATGTGGAGAGGATATGCTTCTGCCCGTGGTCAATTCACCCAGAGTCGGAATGTGCGATTATACAGGAGGCTATTATGATTAGAATAGCCTCATCAGCTCTTCGGCTATGATCCTGTAGCCCGCCTCGTTAGGGTGGTCAAGTCCAGACAGGATCAGCGATCCCAGAGAGGTGCCCGCGTGAACGTGCCGCATCCAGGCCCCGTAAACATCCACAAAGCCCACATCCATCTGCTTCGCCACCCGCTCGACGGCCTGATAGTAGTCTTGCACCAGCCGATCGTAGGGCGGCGTCTCCAGGGGCTGGGAGGATAATAGCAGTATCTCCGAGTTGGGGCCGGCCCGGATGCGCCGCACCATCTCCACGAAGTTCGTCTCGAACTCCTCCAAATCCAGACCGAGCACGCAGTCGTTGATGCCGAAGTTGATCGTAACTAAGTCGGGTTCGTAGGAGAGCACGCCCCAGTCCAGCCGGGCCAGGCCGTCCATGCTCGTGTCTCCGGAGATGCCGGAATTGATCATTTCCACTCTCGCGTCTGGATACTTTTCTGCCAGCAATACTTTCCAGAAAGAAGGAAAGCCGCGCCGCACACAGTAGCCGGCGGTGATGGAGTCGCCGAAGGCCACGATGGTTACTTTGCAGCCGTTTTCCTGGTCTCTCCTCGTCTTTTCCACAAATTTGCGTTGCACTTCGTCCATAGAGGTGAATCCTTCAGCCAACTATTGGAGCTTTGCTCTTGGCTGCCGCCACTACCGCCGCCTTCATATCGCGTATCAACTGCTCCATCTGCTCCACTTCTCCCCGTGCGATCAGGTCCACGCAGACCGAGCCCACAATGGCGGCATCTGCTCCGGCGGCGATCACCTCCGCTGCCTGGGCTGGAGTGGAGATGCCAAAGCCGACGGCCTTGGGCTTGCTGCCCGGCACGCGAGCGATGAGGTCGCGCGTGCTCTGCAGGATATCGCTCTGTGCACCCGTCACACCCGTTCGGGCCACCAGATAAAGAAAGCCCGAAGTCTCTTTTTCGATCATCTTCAGCCGCTCGGCAGGGGTGTTGGGCGCAGCCAGGAAGATCAGGTCCACGTTGAATTTGGCGCAGGCCTGCTGGAGTGGTCCAGCCTCCTCGGGGGGCAGGTCGGGCACAATCATACCCGTGATGCCACAGCGGGCGCAGTCCTCTGCAAACCGGTCCAGGCCGCGGGCATAGATCATGTTGTAATAGCCCATGAATATCTTGGGGATGGCGACCTCTGCCTCGGCGGCCTTTTGGAAATAGACATCCGTGTTCATGCCGGCGGCGATGGCCCTTTGCGCTGCCGCCTGGATGGTGGGACCATCCGCTATTGGGTCAGAGTGAGGCAGACCCAGCTCAATGATATCCGCCCCGGCGGCAGCCAGTCGCCGCACCAGGTCGGGCGTTGCCGCCGGCGTCGGGTCTCCTGCGCAGATGTAAACGATCAAGAGGGGCGCTGCCCTGAATGCTTCAGAGATTTTCATAGTCCATCACCGTTGCCAGATCCTTGTCACCGCGACCGGAGATGTTGATGATGGCCAGATCTCCCAGGGCCTCTGGCTCTTGCAGGGCATAGCCCACGGCGTGCGCCGACTCCAGAGCCGGGATGATGCCCTCCAGCTTGGAGAGGGCATGAAATCCTCGCATGGCCGTCTTATCATCAGCGATCCTGGTCAGCACGCGCCCCTTCTCCGCCAAAAAAGCCAGCTCCGGGCCCACGCCGGGATAGTCCAGGCCCGCTGCCACGGAATAGGACTCCAGAATCTGGCCGTAGGGGTCCTGCAAAATTTTGGTTAGAGCGCCGTGCAAAATGCCGTCTGTGCCCAGACCCAGACTGGCTCCGTGGTCCGCAATTCTATCCGTCTTGCCAAGGCCTCGCCCGCCTGCCTCCACTGCCAAAAGCCGAACGTTCTCGTCCTGCAGAAATGGAGCGAATATGCCCATGGCATTGCTGCCTCCGCCCACGCAGGCCGTGATGCTGTCCGGCAGTCGGCCTTCTGCTTGCAGGATCTGGCTTCTCGCCTCTTTGCCTATGACGCTCTGAAAGTCGCGCACCATGCTGGGGAAGGGATGGGCGCCCGCCGCCGTGCCCAGCAGATAATGGGTGTGATCAAAGCTGGATGCCCAGTCTCGCATGGCCTCGTTGATGGCGTCCTTGAGGGTCCGCGACCCGGAGCGCACGGGTATGACCTCTGCTCCCATGAGCTGCATGCGGTAGACATTCATCTTCTGCCGCTTTATGTCCACCTCGCCCATGTAGACCTGGGTCTCAAAACCCAGATTGGCTCCTACAATGGCCGTGGCCACGCCATGCTGGCCTGCGCCCGTTTCAGCGATGAGCCGGGTCTTGCCCATCTTCTTGGCCACCAGTGCCTGGCCCAGGGTATTGTTGAGCTTGTGCGCACCGCCGTGCACCAGATCCTCTCTCTTCAGGTAGACCTTGCGGCCCAGTTTTTGGCTGATGTTTCGGGCATAGTAGAGGGGGGTCGGCCTACCGGCAAAGGTTTTTAGAGCCAGGTTCAACTCTTCTTTGAACTCTTCGCTCTTCATGAGGCGCTGGTAAGCTTCCGCCAACTCTGCCAGGGGCGGCACCAGGGTCTCTGGCACAAAGAGGCCGCCGTACCTGCCGAACTTGACTGCTGCTGTATCGGATATAGGATTATGCAAAGGATCACCGGCTTGTATATACTTCAAATGTACTAATTAATACTATGATGTATGAAAAAGTACATAATTGATTGTATTTAAACTTATCAGTTCAGATCGGGGGGCAGCTCTCCGGTCAGGCACTCTATCCTTCTCTGTGCGCTCTCCAACCGGGCATTGCAGAGCTTGACCAGCTTCATGCCCTTTTCATACAGGTCCAAACTCTCCTCTAAGGTCATCTTTCCTTCTTCCAGCACCTCTACAATCTGCTCCAGACTGTCCAGTGCCTCTTCCAGGCCTATCTCTTCCTTCTTCATAGTGCTCCCTCGCAATCATCCCGGCATTCCAGTACCCTGCACCTCAGCCTTCCCTTCCCCAAGATCAGCTCTATCTCCTCACCAGTCCGGGCGTCCTGGGCTTGCAGTATCAGGCCCTTCTCTGAGCGGGCGATGGCATAGCCTCGTAGAAGGGTGGCTCGCGGCCCCACAGCCGTCAGGCGCCCTTTGGCCAGCTCCAGACGGCTTTTCAGGCTTTGCATCTTATCCGCCTGGGCGGCATCCAGGCTTTGGCAAAGAATATCCAGTCTCTGGCGAGCGTCCCGCGCCAGAGAGTACATCCTTTTGGCGGAGACATTGTGCTTTAGATATTCCAGACGCTCCTCTTTTCGTTCCAGGTTCGTCCAGAGGGCGCGCATTATTCTGACCTTTGTGGTGCGCAGTCCTTCCTTTATCTCCTCCACATCCGGCACTGCCATCTTTGCTGCCGCCGTGGGCGTCGCTGCTCGCATATCCGCCACATAGTCGGCAATGGTTACATCCGTTTCGTGACCGACGGCGGAGATGACTGGCACGTCGCAGGCGAATATGGCACGGGCTACTATTTCGGAGTTGAAGCACCACAGATCCTCAGTCGAGCCGCCCCCCCGACATACTATGATTACATCAGCCCGGCCTTGCAGGGCCAGTATGGCAGAAGCAATGCTCTCCTCGGCCCCTTCTCCCTGCACCTGGGCCGGAGAGAGGATGATTCTGGCGGGATAGGTACCCAAGGTTCGCAGAACATCTTGCAGCGCCGCTCCCTGGGGCGAGGTGACAATGCCGATTCGCTCCGGATACAAAGGCAGCGCCCGCTTTCTCTCCAGGGCGAATAACCCCTCCCCGGCCAGCTTCTTTTTGAGCGCCTCCAGTTGCAGGTGCCGGAAACCGAGGCCCTCGTCCTGTTTGACGGCCCGAGCTACCAGCTGCACTCTGCCCTGCGGCCTGTAAACGGCAACATCTCCGAATACCATAACATTTGTGCCGTCCTCGAGCTCAAAGTTCAGGGAGAGGGCGCTACCTTTGAAGAGAACACAGGAGATCTGGGCGCCCTGGTCCTTGAGGGTGAAGTACCTGTGTCCTGACCGGTGATGCAGGTAGTTGGAGACCTCGCCTCGTGCCCAGAGGTCGTGCAGGCGGGGATCGTTCTCCAGGCGATCTGCTATCCTCTGATTCAGGTCGGTGACTGTGAATATCTGGGTCAAGATGAATTCCTTTGCACAGGCTCAATATTTAACTTGTAGGATCGCGAAGGACGGATTTCGCTGACCGCGGGTCAGCGAGAGTTTCGACGAGAAGTCGAAACATCGGTAAGTCCCCCTCCTTGGTCTCCCGGACTACAAGCCCGGGGGAGTGGCTGACAACGTCAGCCACAGGATGAAAGCGGAGTCCTTTGCCATGATTACTTTCACGCCGCTCTCAACTGATATAAATATTAGGTATGCAGATCTGTATTCATATGATGATCAGCTACAAGTATCCCATCTTCCCGAGCAATATCACTCAATGGAAGTTAGCGGAGAATTTGGATGCTTGCAGGTGGCTCTATAATCGGCTTCTCCAAGACCTGAATGAAGCAAAAAGAAAAGGCATCAAGCTCAAGACCTTTGGTCTAACATCAAAGGACTTTTGGCATCTAAGAAGAACGGTCGGAAGATTGGTAATATTCGTTTCAAAGGGTATGGTTGGTACAATACCCTGAATTACAACCAATCCGGATTCAAGGTCGATCAAGATCATGGCATATTGCATCTGTCCAAGATAGGAGATATGCGGATCAAGATCTATCGAAAGCTTCAAGGTTGCATCAAAGCCGTCATAATCAAGAGAGAAGGCAAAAGATGGTTCGCAATAGTCCAGGCCGATCAGGAACCACAGCAATTACCAGAAACCGGGGAAGCAGTGGGTCTGGATGTCGGTTTGACTTCCTTCGTGGTTGATTCCGAAGGCAATGAGCTTAAGAGAGAAAGGCCACAACACTGGTATGCATCGCAGCATTCATGATGCATCCTGGTCAAAGTTCATATTCATGCTTTCGTACAAGGCTCAAAGTGCTGGTCGAAAGTTGATAAAAGTAGATCCCAAGAACACGACTCAAAGGTGTTCTGCTTGTGGAGGCATAGTAAAGAAAGAACTGTCGGTACGAGTACATGAGTGCCCTTATTGCGGATTCTCATGTGATCGAGACTACAATGCTTGCAGAAATATACTCATCACAGGGATGGAACAGCCCGTAGCGCCCATAGAACCAAAACCACTACATCACATAACCGTGATGCAAGTTTTGGCGATGACGTGGGAAGCCGCGCCCTTCAGGACGCGGTAGTTCACGTGCGATTCATGCGTGGAGCGAAACAGATGAAGGATGAGAGTTTTCTGTTTTAGTGATGCATCTGTCGAATTATCGCTTTGTTAAACTAATCTGATCATAACACAAGAAAACTTTATATGGCAGAATATCTTTGCCATTGCAATGCACATAATGGAGGGTTTTCTTCCTCATCCATGGTGGGAGATCTGGTTTCTGCTCTCCCTTCCAGTAGTTGCCTTTGGCGTCTACAAAATGAACAGGATGATCAAGGAGAGTCGAGAGACTCTGCCCTTGCTGGCCGTGGCCGGTGCTTTCGTATTCGTCCTCTCTTCTCTGAAGCTGCCCTCCGTTACCGGGAGCTGCTCTCATCCCACGGGTACGGGAATGGGCTCCATAATCTTCGGCCCCTGGATAACATCGGTCCTGGCCGTGATCGTCCTGGTCTACCAGGCCGTATTTCTGGCGCACGGCGGCCTGACCACTCTCGGTGCAAACACCTTTTCCATGGGCATTGCCGGGCCGGCTGTCGGATACCTGGTCTACAAAGTCGCCACAAAAATCGGGCTGCATCTGTACCTGGCCGTTTTCCTGGCTGCGACTTTGGCCGATTGGGCCACTTATCTTGTCACATCCATCCAACTGGCTCTGGCCTTTCCAGCGACTTATGGTGGCGTCTTGGCCTCTTTTGAGGCATTTGCCGCTATCTTTGCCATAACCCAGATTCCCCTGGCTATAGTGGAAGGAATGGTGACGGCATTGATGTTCAAATACATCGTGCAACTGAGGAGCGATGTGCTGGTGAGAATGAACGTGGTCTCCCAAAATACGATAAAAAAGCTGAAGGAGGCTTTGACATGAAAATAAAACTGGAGCTTTTAACTCTAGGCGTCATCGTGCTCTTCATCGCCGCCTTTGCTTATGTCAGCTCTACCCAAAATCACGAGTGGAGTGGAGCAGACAGCCAAGCAGAGGATGTGATTTCCATTCTTACCGGCGGCACCTACATTCCATGGTTCCAGTCCATTTATCAGCCTCCCAGTGGCGAGATCGAGAGCCTCCTCTTTGCCCTGCAGGCAGCTATCGGCAGTCTCATCATCGGCTATTTTTTAGGCTACTACCGGGCGATGTCCAAGATAAAAGCAGATAAATCTGCTCCGGAGCAAGAAGGAAAGTAGGATGCATAACCTTCTTGACGACTACGCCATTAGCAACGCCCTGCGGGAGAACAGTGCCCGTCTCAAATTGTTCTTGGGCCTTGGGGCCATCCTCCTTTCTGTATCATCCACGACTCCCATTGCGCCTTTATTCCTGGCCATAACCATGAGCCTGATAACTGTGATGCTGGCCAAAATTCCCGGACGCATCTATTCCCGGCTGCTGCTGGTGCCCCTCTCCTTCGCCTTGCTCAGCGCCGGCGTGGTGGCCTTCATGCACGGCAGCGGCCAAACATTATTTTCCCTGCAGCTCTTCGGCCTTGATTTGGCCATCAGAGAGGAAGGAGCAAACCTGGCAGTTCTTCTTATTGCCCGGACCTTTGGCGGCATGTGCTCTTTGTATTTTATAGCTTTAACCACGCCCATGATTGAGATATTCGCCGTGCTCAAAACGTTGCACATACCGCAGTCAGTCATTGAACTGTCCATGATGATTTATCGATACATCTTCGTCTTTTTAGATCAGGCGGCCATGATCCACAGCGCCCAGATGATGCGCCTGGGTGATGCCGGGACAAAAAATTCCCTGAACTCATTTGCCATGCTCTGCAGCGTCCTATTCCTCCGTTCCTGGGAGCAGGGGGAAAGGCTCATCGTGGCCATGGACTCTCGTTGTTACGACGGCAAGCTCGATCTTATGGAGCCTGCAAAGGGAGCAAAGCCTTGGGCGATTTTGGCGGTGGCTGCATATTTGGCCGCAGCTACAGTCATCGCGGTTTTAACCAGGGGCGTCATTCTTCTATGAGGCTACTATGACGATTATCCTTGAAACCAGAAGTCTCAGCTATTCCTATGGGGATGGAACAAAGGCTCTGAAGGATGTGAGCATCTCTCTGGAGGCGGGGAAAAAGGTGGCTCTGGTGGGGCCTAATGGAGCCGGCAAGTCCACACTTATGCTCATGTTCAACGGCATCCTGCGGCCTCGTGACGGAGAAGTTCTCTTCCGGTGCCGTCCCATGAGTTACGATGCCGCTAGTTTGCGATCCATCCGGCGGGCCGTGGGCATGGTCTTCCAGAATTCTGACGACCAGCTATTCGCGCCTACCGTTTACCAGGACGTGGCCTTCGGTCCCACCAATCTGGGCTATGCAGCAGAGAAGGTGAAGAGGTACGCGGGCTTTGCTCTGCAGTACGTGGGTCTCTCTGGATATGAGCGCCGTCCACCTCATCACCTGAGCGGCGGCGAGAAGAAGAGGGTGGCCATTGCCGGCATACTGGCCATGGAGCCGGAGGTGATTATTCTCGATGAGCCTACCTCCAACCTCGATCCGGCCAGCTCGGAAGAGATCATGGAGATGCTCGATGAGCTGAACTTAGGCGGAAAGACATTGATCATCTCCACTCATGATGTGGACCTGGCCTACCGCTGGGCAGATGAGGTCATCCTCATGAAGGAGGGTGGGGTGGTGCGCCGGGGCACGGCACAGGAGGTATTCGGAGATGCCGGGCTGATAAGGGATGCCCGGCTCAAGCTTCCCCTCGTGGTGGACCTCTACCAGGAGCTGGCCGGAAGGGGCATTGCCAGAGGATCAAAGCCGCCCAGGAACATCCTTGAGCTTTGCGACCTCTTGCAACCAAAAGCGGAGGCAGAGGCCGGGGGTTGTGGCAATATCTACATCTGCAACGTAGATGAGAAAGATGGGGCAGAGATTCGGGCCATGTTCGATAAAATTCCGGTCGACTTTAAGGGCGCGATGGGTACCAGTGCCAAGGTCATGGCGGAGAAGTGCGGCATCACAATCGATTTTACCTACGGCGTTATCGACAAGTGCATCCTCAATGCATTGATCGGCAAGAGCTCCCTCATCATGACCTCCGGGGGAATGGTAGAACACACTTTGCAGAGAATCAAGGACTACGGCTTAGAGTCCGGGACGAAGATCGAGGCGATCGGGATTTTGCAATGAAGCATCAAAAAGCGAACCGTCAATCGAAGTTTAACCACCGAGATGAATCCTGCCGGGATACTGTGCAGTCCCGAAACATTTAAGTAAATCAAGGTTGATTAAAGAAAAGTATATTGGAATAACTGGTTATTCCATGCGTCCATTCAACACCAGATGCGAGGGTCAACTGGCAGGCAGTCAGGCCCTCGTTCTGGATCTCCTCCAGAAATAGTCTAATCAGGTACATCAATCTCAGTTATCGACGCTATTCAGGGAGCTTTTGAAGGGAAACCATTAGTGGGCAGAGCTGAATAGTTGCTAAATGTATTAAAAAAAAGAGATATGCCGCCCTAGAATTGCGGCCAATCGAATCTAGTACTGGATCTGCTTGGCCAGAGGATCGGACCACGCGCCTGCCGCAGGAGCGGTGGAAACATCATAAGTGGATATGATACTTCCATCGGCATCTTGCAAGGATACCAGGTTATCGATCCAGAGCGGAGCTGTGCCATTGGTGTAGATATCGGTCAAGCTGCCTACGCCCTCACCCTCATGGACGCGCACAGAGCTTTCCTCTTCCAGGGTCAGCGCCGGGAAGGTGAAGGTGGTGTTTCCTGCTGAGGCCAGGGTCCATCCTGCCAGGTCCCAGGATCCAACTGCCTTATTGGTCACCTGGACGTACTTGTCTTCTGCCGTGTTTACTTTGGTGATGCCGACCTTCACGGCAGGAGTGGAAGCGCCCGCCTCACGGGTGAATACAGTATCTCGGTTAGCGGTCTTAGACACATCCATGTATTCTTGGGCCGTGTTCTTTCCAAGGATTGTAGTGTCTCCCTTAACAAAGGTGGAGAGCTGCTTGAACCTTGATGCAGTCTCTTGAGGGATAACTTCAGCCGCTTGCACGGTTTCCGTCAGAGGGGGGGCAGCTTCAACGACAGGCGCAACGTCTGCGACAGCCATCTCATTTGTGGCATTCAAGTCATTTGTGGCATTCAAGTCATTTGTGGCATTCAAGTCATTTGTGGCATTCAAGTCATTTGTGGCATTCAAGTCATTTGTGGCATTCAAGTCATTTGTGGCATTCAAGTCATTTGTGGCATTCAAGTCATTTGTGGCATTCAAGTCATTTGTGGCATTCAAGTCATTTGTGGCATTCAAGTCATTTGTGGCATTCAAGTCATTTGTGGCATTCAAGTCATTTGTGGCATTCAAGTCATTTGTGGCATTCAAGTCATTTGTGGCATTCATGTCATTTGTGACATTTGTGGCATTTAGGGCATCCTGTGCCAGGACAGACCCTGCTGAAAAGGTCACCAATACAGCTAATAGTATCAACGCACTTGTACTTCTCATATTCATACCTCAAACAATGCTCTTCTCAGAAAAATATAAGCCTTTCTAAAAAGGCCTTTGTATTCTTTAGGAATCAAGAAAATTGACGGGCAGGAAAACCTGCCTTGATATCCTGCCAATGAAGACTGTTTTAATCACGCCGAGATATAATTACTTTTCTTTGGTGATAGTTTCGGTCTCGATGGTCGCGTTTTCAGTCTCGTTGATGGTTGTGTTTATGGTTGTGTTTATAGTCGTGTTGATGGTTGTGTTGTTGGTAGCGTTCTCGGTTACATTCTCAGTTGCAGCAACTTCGGACTCTGCGAAGGCAACTCCCAAAGAGAGAGCCATCAGGAGAGAGAAGAGCACAATTCCACTTGTTATTTTGCTCATAGTTGACACTCCATTTACGTTAATTAGCAGGTATAAACATGGATCTGCATTTAAACTTTTCTCCATACTGGATCTATATATTTTAGAATGCAAAGGACATTGGTCAATAATCAATGTATTTTCACTAAATAGAAAACGATAAGATACTCGTTTATCACATTTAATTATGCAACATGTAGAAATATATATTAAAATTAAAATTATTTTTCAGATAGAAATAATGCATTTTTCTCAGAAAACTGATTTTAAGAAGTTAACCGCGATAATATAATATTTTTGCTGTAATCGTTCTTTCGGCATTCTCCCCGCTTTCTCTTTCGCCAGTTATGCTCTCCTGTAGTTCTGCAGCTCTCTATGAACCTTTCCACAGAAAATGGAATAGAAATGTGCATGCAGGTACCCACCCAATGTATTGTGCTCCACCAGGCCGTCCCGGCCGTCCTGGATGCCTTTGCCCCTGCATAACCGGTAAGCGAAGCGAGCGTCCCTGTCAGCAGTCAAAGCGCGAGTAATGAAACTCGTGCCCGCGAAGGGTCTTGCCCAGCCCTGCAACGGGATTTTGTCCTACTGCCTCTGCCTGGACATACCCCAGAGCCGCAAGCCGTTTCGTCATAATAGTAGAACCGGGCAGCGCCCCCACCATTCTAAAAGTGCCCGTCTCCAGTTCGATGGCGCGGCCCAGGTACATCAGGCCGCCGCACTCTCCATAAATGGGCATGCCGTCTTCTGAGGCCCGCTTAATCTGCCTTCTGGCGGGAGCGCTCTCCAGCCGGGCGGCATGTAGCTCCGGATAGCCTCCTCCAATGTAAAGGCCGTCCACATCAGGCAGATCGTCATCTAACGGGCTGAAGAAGACCAGATCTGCGCCTCGCCTTTCCAGCTCGCGCAGGTTCTCGTAGTAATAAAAGCAGAAGGCTTCATCCTGGGCAATGCCTATGCGCACGATTTTCTCTGCATCAGCCTTCTCCTCCTGTAGCGGGACAGGCAGGAGAGCGTAGCTTCAGGATCTCGTCGATGGCAGCATGCTTTTCCAGCAAGGCGGCCAAAGCGGCAACATCGTGCTCCTTCTCAAAGCCCATCACCAGGCCCAGGTGACGGCTCTTCATCTCCATCTCCCTCTCTCGCGGCAGAGCGGCGAAGACGGGCTTGTCCAGGCAGCTTTTCAGCATGGCCAGGTGACGCTCGCTTCCCACCTGATTGAGAACTGTGCCGGCCAGGCGCACGCCCCTGTCAAATTCTGCAAAGCCTTTCTCCATAGCCGCAGCGCTGCGCGACATGCCGTGCACATTGATGACTAACAGAACCGGAAGGTCCAGGATCTTGGCTACCTCGGCGCTGCTGGCGACCTCGGTTCCATCCATGCCGTCGTAAAGGCCCATAACCCCCTCCACCACGGCCACGTCCGCGCCGGCGAGAGCCGCGCAGAAAGAGCGGCGCACGCCATCTTCACCCATCATGAAGGGATCGAGATTGCGCGATGGTCGCCCGCAGACGGCGGTATGATGAGACGGGTCGATGAAGTCCGGGCCTACCTTGAAGGGCTGTACCATCAGGCCGCGGGCGCGAAGCGCGGCCATGAGGCCCAGAGTGACTGTGGTCTTGCCCACGCCGCTGTGGGTGCCCGCGATGAGGAATGCTGGGATAGGGCGGACGGTGCCGCAGGAGGGTATCGTTTCGCTCATTGCGCTGCGCTAATGCATTTGCTTTGATATAAGGGCATGCTAGATTGGCTTAGATCAAGTATGGAAAGTTTTCGCGAAAGATAACAAAATGAAGACTGCACATCATAATAAGAATTAAATAGATATTATTCAATCTCTGCTTGAGGAGTAATATGGGACTTCAAAATGAGGTGACGCCATTGTCCAAGCAAATGGTAGGCAATATCGGCCTCTACTAATACTTTTTCTCACAAAAGACGAATTTATGAAACAAAGACCGTATGAATTGAAAGATGAGGACTCGTATTTTCTGCCATATTCCAAATATAAAGATTTTCGGGACGGTTGGGCTAAAATTTGCGATGATTCGTGTCAAGTCATTCAGGGAACTTGAAGCCTCTGCAAATCTCTATTAACACCTGGCATTCATCACCTGATCCATGCTGGTTGGCGTAGTTAAAAGAGGAAAGTACGGCGAGCGCCTGCTGGAGACCATCAAGACCAGAACTGACTTTGCAGTCGTCTCCGTCGAGGTTCCCCAGGTGCTGCCCGGCTTCATCGAGGATCCGGAAGAGTTTGTCAAAGAGCTAAACCTTGATCCCAGGATCTTCCAGGCGGACCTGCTCATTCTCTACACTTTTCACCCCGACCTGACTCCAGAGATCGTGCGCCTTGCGGCGAAGGCGGAGTCAAAGCGGCCATAATTCCCGGTGGCATTGGCCGGGCCGGCTCCATTGGCGAGCTGGAGAGGATCGCAGAGAAGTACGGCATCCATATCGAGGTGGATGAGATCTGCTGCACCCTGGAGGAGTGCGGCGTTCCCGTCATCGACGAGTTTGCCAGGAAACTGGGAAAACCGGAGCTGGAGGTGGAGACAAAGGACGGGCGCATCAGCAAAGTAAAAGTCGTGCGCGGCTCGCCCTGCGGAGCTACCTGGCATGCCGCAGCGGGCATAGTGGGAAAGACTGTGGAGGAAGCGGCGTCCATGACCGGTCTCTTCTGCCAGCAGTATCCCTGTCGCGCCGTGCGCGGAACTCCGGGAGGCATCCACACCTCAGGAGACCTGCACAAAGACGCCATGGAAAGGGCTCTGGGCAAGCTGACCAACCTCAGGCTGCCCGAGCAGTCCAAACCCATCAAGATCGAACCGGGCAAGAAGGGGCGAAAGGCATGAGAGAAAAGGTGGTAGAGGCCACGGTTCGTGCCCTGCAAAGAGCGGAGACGTCTCTGCCCGATTGGGTCATGCAGAGAATCGAAGAGGCAGCGGCCCGGGAGAGCCATCCCCTGGCCCGGCACCATCTGCAGTTCATGCTGGAGAATGTGGCGATTGCCAACGCCAAAGGCCTGCCTCTCTGCCAGGACACGGGCCTTGCCATATTTCATGTGCAGATGGGCCGGGAACTGATTTTGGACTTCAGCCTTTCCGAGGCGATCGCGGAGGGTGTAAGAATCGCCACCAGAGATGATTCCGCTGCGCCCCAATGCCGTCCATCCCCTGACCCGCAAGAACAGCGAAGACAACACCGGTCCAGGCATGCCCGATATTATTCTGGATTATGTGGATGGCCGGGGCCTCACGCTCACTGCCTTTCCCAAAGGGGCAGGCTCGGAGAACATGAGCCTGGTTGGCATGCTCAATCCGGCCGACGATCCCTTTGATTTCATTGTGAAGAGCGTTGCGAAGCGGGCTGCCAACGCCTGCCCGCCCCTCTTCCTGGGCATTGGTCTGGGCGGCAGCTTCGACCTGGCAGCGCGCCTGGCCAAGCGGGCTCTGCTGAACATGCCCGGCGAATCCCAGGAAGAACTGCAGCTCTTGGAGAGGATCAATTCGCTTGGCATCGGTCCCATGGGCCTGGGCGGGGACACAACAGCTCTTGGCATAAAAATCGAGAAGGCCTTCTGCCACACTGCCTCTTTGCCCGTAGCCATAAACTTTCAGTGCTGGGCCAACCGCAGCGCAACAGAGGTGATCCAATGACCGAGTATCATCTCCATACACCCCTTTCCGAGGCGCGGATGTGGAAAAGCTCGTGGCCGGTGATGTGGTATTTTTGAGCGGGCCGCTCTTCACCGCCCGCGACAAAGCCCATGCCCTGATGCGCCGCGTGGGAAGCCCCGTCTCCCTGGAGGGGGCCGCCCTCTATCACTGCGGTCCGCTCATCTTGGACGATCGGGTTCTATCCGCCGGGCCGACCACCAGCGGTCGCATGGCCCGCTACACGGATGAGATCCTGGGCCTGGGGGTGCGGGCCATCATCGGCAAAGGCGGCCTGCCCGGCGAGCCCTTCCAAAACCGCGCCGTCTACCTGGCCTATCCGGGAGGATGCGGCGCGGCTGCGGCGCAGCAGCTGAGGGTATTGGGCGTGCACCTGCCGGAGCTGGGCATGGCCGAGTCCCTCTGGGTGTTTGAGGCCAAAGAATTCGGGCCCATGATCGTGGCAGTAGACGCCCACGGAAAAGATCTTTATCAGGAGGTGAGAAGGTCGGCCCAGGAGCCGGAGACGCACTGAAGCGAGCCGCCCAGGAGGCCAGGTACCTGGTAGATCGCGGCTATCCCAATGACTCAGCGATTCGCTATGTCTCGGATCACCACCGCCTGCCGGAGGAGCAGAGGTTTGTTCTCCTGAGAACCATCGTTTCTGCGGATACGGCGCTCGCCAGAATGGCCAAGGCACTGCAACTGCATGATCTGCGCGGCAGGGTGGTGTTCGTGGACGGATACAACACCACCATCACCACACAGAGCCTTTTGGCCGGGTATCCGGTATATCTCTGCGACGACGGCTTTTTGCGAGATACGCGAGGATTTTTCAGAAGCGACAAAGCATCGCAGGTTGCCGTTTGCGCATTCTCTGAGATTTTGGATCTGCTGGCTGCTGCCGGGGCTTCTCGCGTAGAGGTGCTCTTGGATCAGCAAATCAGCCGCAGCGGAGAACTGGCCAAAGAGGTGCGCGGCCTGATGGCGGAGCGGGCTCTTCCGGGCGCGGCCAGGTGCGCCAGAGATGTCGATCATCAGCTCAAGATATGCGGATCCATAATTGCCAGCAGTGACGGAAATGTGATTGATGCCGCATCGAGTGTGATAGATCTTCCTGGAGAAATTGCCAGAGGACGGTGCATACGCCCGTATATTGGTTTAAACTAGGATTGTCCTTGAAAAAAAATCCAATCGTCATCTTTTTATGGTACAGTTAATTATTATACTATTAGGGTCGCAATAAACTTAAGGAGTAATGGGTGAGGAGCAATGAGAGAAAGAGTTCTAGCAATAGTTGTTCTGGCGGTTTTGCTCATGGGCGGGGTAGGTCAGGCATCCCATCCCATGTTCTTTCCGCTTTCCGAGCATACCATCGCCAAAGAGATCAGCCAAAACGGCATGCCGCTTTACAGGACGTATACATTTACCTCCGATGACGAGCAGGTCGCCTCCTGGCTGCTCATCTGGCGGGACGCCAAGGTACACAGTGTGGAGTGGAGATGGTACTGGCCGGAGGGCAGGACGTATGCCCGGTCTTTCAGCACCATACCGCCCATCGACGGATTTACGGGAATGTGGGCCGCACCTGTCTGGAGCTGCCTTAAGATCAAGGGAACCGACGTCGCCCGCCTGCCGGGAACCTGGAAGGTGGACGTGATTGTGGACTACAGAAAGGTGCTCACAGAGTACTTCACCATCACCAGCCCAGAGGCCTGCTAAAGCCAGTTGCAACTGAAGACCCGAGTAGGCATTGCCTTTGCGAATTGGCCGATCTTAGCTGTGCTGATGATCTTTTACTGGAATAGAAAAGATCGGCAGAAATGCGATACATATTTATATCTAGAAATGCTCATAATCGTTTGGTGGCAGAGAAAATGCAAATGGAGTTTAGCGGCAAAATACTGACGCCTGATGTTCGTCGGCTAATCGACATGAAGGAAGTGATCCTTGATCAAAGCTGGCTTGCCGGGGCAGAGGACTTTGAGCTTTATTACATGTATCGCGACCTTTCCTTAAGCCGGGCAGATAAAGAGAAGCTCCTGCAGCAGGATCTACGCTATGATATCACTATTATTCCGCCAAATATGCTCGGATGCGAATACATCAAGACGGCCGGCCATTACCATCCGCTTGTGCCCGGCGGCAGCGTCACCTACCCGGAGCTATACGAGGTAATGGAAGGTGAAGCACTCTACCTTCTGCAAAACCAGGACCTTAGCGATGTGGTGGCGGTCTACGCCTCCGCAGGAGACAAGGTCCTCGTGCCGCCCGGTTACGGTCATATCACCATAAACCGCTCCAATAAGACGCTGAAGATGGCCAACTACGTGGCCAGGAACTTCTCATCGCTTTATGATCCCATCCGAGAGAAGGGGGGTGGAGCTTACTTTTTCACCAGGGACGGCTGGATAAAGAACATCGATGCCCGCAGGCGGCAGAGCTGCGCCGGGTAGAGGCGCCGGATAGCTCAAGCCTTCGCAAACTCGGCCTGGCCAAGGGCCGGGAGATGTATCCGCTGCTGAGAGAGCCGGGTCTTCTGGATTACCTGACGAAGCCCGAGAAGCATCTGGAGCTCTTCGCGGGACTCATCTGAATGCATCAGAGCTTTTCCAGATTTAGGCACATATCGAGCTGCTGCGCCCGCCCCTCGCGGCAATGGATCTGGCCATGCCCGCCGCCGCTGCCCTACTAGCCGTTTACGCCGTAGAGGGGGCTCTGCCGCCAATGCTGCCCTTTATCATAGCCTCCATTGGAGCTTACTGCTGCCATCACCAGCTCCTATGTCTACAACGACTGCTGCGACATCGATGTGGACAGCATCGCCATGCCCGATCGGCCCCTGCCCTCGGCCATGCTGAGCAAGCGTGAGGCACAGCTCTGGTCGCTATTTCTTTTTCTCGTGGCTGCGGCCATAGCCCTCTACCTCAACCCGGAGAGCTTTGTCATCCTTCTGGCCGCCACGCTGCTCATCACCATCTACTCCGCCTGGGCCAAGAGAAATACGCCCTTCTCCTGGATCTTTGTGGGACTCTCCTTCGGCCTGGTGCCCCTGGGCGTCTGGCTGGCCCTGGAGCCGGCCGGACTTCTCAAAGCAGGCCCTGGCCTGCATCCGGCCGCTCTGATCCTGGCGGCCATGATCGTCATCACCGATTGGGGCTTTACCAACTGCGATGCCTCGCGAGATGTGGCCGGCGATAAAGAGAAAGGCATTCCCACCACTCCCGCCACCTACGGCATTGCGGCCACGGCCAAGATGGTGGCGCCTTTTGGATCATCGGCGTCATTCTCTCCCTGGCCCTGGGCCTTTCTGCTAATCTCGGATGGCTCTACCTGGCCGCAGCGGCTGCGGCCGGAGGATGGCTTCTGCTGCAAAACCTGGACTTCGTGCGCC
This sequence comes from Methanotrichaceae archaeon, assembly GCA_963803855.1. Lineage (GTDB taxonomy): Archaea > Halobacteriota > Methanosarcinia > Methanotrichales > Methanotrichaceae > Methanothrix. The sequence continues at coordinate 386,774 of CAWDNX010000006.1, read as the reverse complement.
ATCCCACGGCAAAGAGGGGCGAAGAGCTGTTCTACCAGTCGGCCAACTACCGCGCCGTGCTCTTTGCGGCCATAATTGCCGATGTGCTGCTGCGAACAGGGCTGTCTCTGGGGACGGGACTATGAGAATCTGTCACTTTCGCACAGTACTAAAGTTCAATTTTTTAGTGATGATTGTCTCTGTCGCAATCGTTTTAGTATGATGTGTACAGCGAAAGTGTCTATTAATATTAGGAATGCCTTTTAAGGTATGGAGTGCTAAAATGAGACTTAGAGTAATCAGCGCCAGAAATGAGATCCCCAATTTGAACCCCAATGAGAAGACTGTTCATCTGGCTTTTCGGGCCAGTAATGTAGATTTCCTTAACCTGATGCAGAGATGTCCCCAGGCTAAGGATGATTCAGGTTCCGCCATCCTACCGCAAGACCATGTCCAATGCCATCCAGGTATTCCTGGAGATGCAGGGCATTGAGATGCTGGAAGGCGACGTGTGGGGCCACAGAAAGGACCTGGACGAGTACTTCACCGTGGAAGACAGCACGCTTGCGGAGATTCGCGCCCTGGCCGCCGGCGGCGCATCCGCAGACGATGTGGCCAATCAGATTCAGAGGAAGGCCAGGATCGGCTCGGAGCTGATCAAGTACATCGCCAAGACCAAAGTTACCGCTTGAGCCCGGATTCCAGTCCGGCTCAGCTAAACCCCTATCTATTTTTGGTCCTCGGATAATAGAATAATAGAGTCCTCTGTGAGTCCTACGTGCGCTCTGTGTCTGCGGTGGTTGTAAGTCCACAAACCCTTGGTGATAACCAGTGGCTAACGACTAATCCACCACAGAGACACCACAGTTCACAGAAGGACGCACAGAGCGACGAACTAACAACCGGACTGGAAAGAGCGAAGAGCCCTATTTTTGTTATTGATCTATTGCAGCTCTCGACCGCCAACTACAAATATCTATAATGATTATATACATAGTTTGCCGCTTCATGCCATTGAATAGGGTGGCGGGCGTGCCGTGGGCTTAACGCAGCCAATGATGCTCTGATGAAGGAGATGCATGCCGTCGTGGCACTGCATTTGGCTACGAGCCTGTGAGGCTGAAAACTTCGGCGGGCTGAAAAAGTTGCGCGCTGTAACAGGCGCAGTAATCCGCCGGATCTCACGCTAATACACGGTCGGGGCATGATGCGGCAAAAGTCAAACCAAAGGCGAGAGGGCGAGCATGAGGCCCCATGAGAACGGGTTCCGGTAATTCGGACGCTGTGTGAGATTCCAGCGCTAGGTATCGCCTTCGAAGCCAAGTTTAATGTCGAGCTTCGGGTAGGGTCAGGCCAACACTATGCGGTGATTGGCTCCACTTAAAAGGGCGCTGTGGATTTGGCGCTGGCCCGCCTGGGACTTGATATCTATTTTCTGTCTCTTGGTTATTTCTTTGGGGTGGTGAATGGTCTTTTCTAAACTTGAAGCGAAAGCCTTTTATCTCGGCAATTGACGTATAGTATATTGGCGAAAGTCGATGGCTATTCTTCCCTCCTACATCCCTGAGACTTTTGCTTCCCTCCTTCTTTTCCATTCCTTCGCACTCAGGCCAATCAGCTTCAGCCAAAATAGGCCGCAATCAGTTATCTACGTCTTCCTACCATAAGCCAAAAAGCCTGTGTAGGAGCAGAAGAACTTGCCTCTAAGGTTATCTTCCTCAAGTCCCCTTAACCAGTCCTCTGCATCGTACTTTGATACCCGATCCAAACCCAATGCCTTCTCTGCGTTCTTGGACAGATCGAAGACCTTTTCGGCAAGGTTAAGGTCAGTGATTACAAGGGTGCTTGGGTAAACCTGGACGTCCTCCAGTCCCATATCTCTGAAATACCCGTAGAGGTTACGTCCTATCCAGCCGCTCCTGAAGGTGTCACACCAGAGGTCTGTTATCTTACGGGTAACCTGTCGGTTCATTGACCCTATGGTGAAGGTGCCCCAGTCCGGCTCATAGGCCACGACACGGCCAACGCTCCTGGTGACCCTGGCCATCTCGGTTAGAACCTTCTCTGGCTCAGGTATATGTTGAAGGGTTCTGTACACTCTGGCACAGTCGAAGCATCCATCATCGAAGTCCAAACGGCCGGCATCTCCCAGCACGAACTCTATAGGAAGGCCGAGGTTCTCAGCCCTTGACCTGGCCGCCTCCAGCATGGTCTGGCTGGAGTCCACCGCCACTACCCGGCCGGTGCTTCCTACTATCCTGGCTAGGGCAATGGCATCGAAGCCCAGGCCACAGCCCACCTCCAGGACCCTGGAACCCGTCCGGGCGTTCATAAGATTGAAGCTTTTTCTCTTGTAATCCTGGAAGTAGGGCAGAGAGTTCAAGGTGAATATCATTACAAAATAATTTTCAATGCCCTCAGGGGCAGGGCAGGGTCAAGACGGACGCATTGCCGCTCTCCAGTGACATCCTCATATTTAGGTATCCGGAATAGGCTCCGCTCATGACATAGATGGGCACCGCGCTGGAGCCCTTTTGCACCCGGGCACCCACTCTGGCTGTTCCCTCTACCTCGGAATGGATGCTATAGACGGAGTTGTTGTCTGTCTGGGCGACGGATGTGTCCTTGATCAGATCCACCAGATTGGAGTAGCTCTCCGAGTAGATCGATCCCACCTCATAGTTCTTGGCGCATAGCGCGTTCTTAAGCTCGCTATTGGTTATGGGCGCACTGTATCTGGAGGGCCGGTTCTGGAATACACCCCATTCATTCGCCCAGATCTCATTGTAGCCGTCTTCAAAGCCGCCGTAGACCTGGGCATTGATGGATCGGGATACAGTGCCGGTGCCTCTTGTTCCCGTGACCAGCTTCTGTCCATGAAAACCCGCTTCCGACTGGTAGATGCGCATATCGTCGGTAATTCCCTGGCTGTAGATCCAGGAATGCTCAGTGAGATTTTGGGGCACGCTTTTGGCCGTAACATCAAGAATGCTAGTGCCGGCAATAACAAATATAATCAACAATCCGAGCATCAACGATCCGGGCCAACATCTCATCTGAACACCTCAACCTCAGAGGCATCATAGCCGGGCATTGAATATAAACGTGATCCTTATCTGCTGACTCGCTCCTTTTTGCGTCCTCTCTGCTTGATATCTTTAAGGCGAGCTTCCAGTGATGCCTGCAGATCCAAAGAGAGTCCGGCCCCGAAATGGTCCAGGCGGGCGGCGATGGCCAGCTTTGCCGCCAGGGTCCGAGCCACACGTCCCCGCAACATTCGGGGCGATCCTATCACGGCAGGATGGCGGAAGATGATGCCGTGCTTGGGAGAAGGTGCATGGCCCCGAAGATGCTTGAAGAGAGACTTTTCTGCGCCCATGACCTGCACTCGGCTGGAGGGCATCTTTGCCAGACGGGAGAGTCCGCCGGCCCGAGAGATGAGCCTTGCCGCCAGTACGGGGCCCGCCAGGGAGGAGAGATTGGGGGCCAGAGCCTGCACCGTGGCCGAGACGTCAGTCTCCGTGGCCTTTCGAGACTCCCGCAGGCCCAGGATCGCTTTTGCCAGGAGCCCCATATTTTCGTCTTCTTTTAGCCCTTCCGCCAGATCCTTTCCATGGACGATCTCCTGGCTGTGCAGGCGGGACCACTCGTAGAGCCTCTCGTCCAGCAGATTGATCGCCTGAGACAAATTATCCAGGGCCTCCATGGCCTGGAGCAGATCCTGCTCAACGGTGCTGCCGGACAGGATGCTTCGCCGCACCAGGCCTAAGGCCGCCTCTCGCAGCAGCCTGTTATATTCTCCGTCGTCGGCTGCAAAGCCACAGGCTCTGGCCAGGGCGCGCAGATCAGTCTGGGGAAGTGGAAAGGCACTGTCCGGCTCCTGCTGAGGCTCTAATATCCCATCCGACTCTTCTCTGCCAAGCATGGCTTCGGTCAGCAAAGATCCGGTCTGCAGGTCAACTCTTCCAAACCAGGTTAGGATCTCCATTTGCATATACTCCTGCTCGATCTGGAATAGATTACTTTCGCCCCGCACAGATTTAGTTTAAATACTTCCGGACCCAAGTTACAGTTACCTCTCAACAAAAAAATTAGGGGGATGAATTGTCTATGAAAGAACTGGTTGATCAGATAAAAGCTCGTCTCAGGGATCAGAAGATCGAGGTCTCTGAGGAAGATATCGAATCTCGCCTAAAGAAGCTCATCGTGGATTTTCGCGTGCCTGAAGGCGAGGCGAGAAGATCTGTTTTGAATTACTTCTTCAAAGAGCACGGCATAGTGCCTCAGGTCAGGGCCGGCTCGGAGAAGGTCAAGATCGCCGAGATCAAGGAGTCCGGCAAATGGGTGGATTTGGAGGTCAAGGTTTTGGATCTCTGGGAGCCGGCGGCCCAGACCATCTCTCAGACGGGACTTGTGGGCGATGCGACGGGGTCTATGAAGTTTGTGAAGTGGACCAAGTCCGATCTGCCCAACCTGGAACTTGGCCGAAGCTATCTCTTAAAAAATGTGGTCACGGACGAGTTTCAGGGCAGGTTTTCCGTAAAACTGAATCGCACCAGCCAGATCGAGCCGTTAGATGTCGATGTGGAGGCAAAGCCCGCCAGCAAAGCTGCACAGCTCGTAACAGTGGCAGAGATCAATGAGCCTGGCCTATGGGTTGATCTGAAGGTCAAGGTGGCACAGCTCTGGGAGACAAACAGCGAAGCCATCTCCCAGTCAGGACTGGTGGGCGATGAGACCGGCGCCATAAAATTTGTGAAGTGGGTTAAGGCCGATTTGCCGGACCTGGTGGATGGCAAAAGCTACCTTCTCAAAAACCTGGTTACAGACGAGTTTCAGGGCAGGTTTTCCGTAAAACTGAATCGCACCAGCCAGATCGAGCCGTTAGATGTCGATGTGGAGATCGGCTCCATCGCCGCGGAGTTCTCTGGCGCCCTGGTGGATGTGCAGAAGGGCTCCGGGCTGATCAAGCGCTGCCCGGTTTGCAAGCGCTCTTTGGCCAAGGGTGTCTGCAGCGATCACGGAAAGGTGGACGGCACCTATGATCTGCGCATCAAAGCAGTGCTGGACGACGGCCGTCCGGGTGCAGGATCTGCTCGTCAACCGGGAGACCACGGAGAGGCTGCTAAATCTCACATTAGAAGAGGCAAAGCAGATGGCCATGGAGGCGCTCGATCATGAGGTAGTGCACTCATTAATTGAGAGCAAGCTGATGGGAAGATACTATTCCATAACCGGGCCGAGGATTGATCGCTATCTTCTGGTGGAAAGCATTAATGAAATCCCGCCGGTGTCGCCAACGCAAGTGGACGAGCTGATAGCTGCAGCAAAGGTGGCATAGAAATGGCAGGATTTTCACGAGAAGTGGCAAAAAGGATCTTCGCCGAGGAGCTGAAGAGCTCTAACTACTCCTTCCGCGACGGTGAGGATCAGCATCAGTATGCACCTTCGTATCTTCTCACCCCCACGGGTGCTAAATGTAATCGCGTTTTCGTGGTCGGCACCCTCACCGAGAAGGATGACATCGGCGGCGACACGGAGTACTGGCGGGGAAGAGTGGTAGATCCCACGGGCAGCATACTGATCTATGCCGGTCAGTACCAGCCGGAAGCGGCTCAAATACTCGCCTGCATGGAAGCGCCCTCATATGTAGCCGTGGTGGGCAAGCCCAATCTCTACCAGACCGATGACGGAAACATCATCATATCTCTGCGTGCTGAATCCATTCAGCGGGTGGACGAGAATACGAGAAACCAGTGGATAATAGACACCGCCCGCCGTACCCTGGAGAGGCTGGAGGCGCTGAAGAATGCCAGGCCAATCCCGGTATCCAGCGATTTCGCCACTGCAGACAGTGTGCCGGCTTCCTCTTCCTCGTCCACTCCGGCCCAGGACACCGATAGAGCTTTGCAGCATTACCACACCGACATCGAGCACTTCCGGCAGATGGTCCTTCGCGCGCTCTCCTCCTTGAAGGCGGACCTGGTCAAGAGCGACACACCTTCGGAAACAACGACCGCGAAGAGTGCGACTATCGAGAGCGGGAAGAAGCCCGCCGCTACGCCGGCAGAGCCGGAAGATGTGCCCTCTTCCCGAAAAAGCAAGCCAAAGAAGAGCGAGCCCAACAATACCTGGCCGGAGCCGGAGAACGAGGAAGAGGTAGAGACCATTAACTTCGGCAAGAAGAGCTGAAAAGTTTTATATAATGTGCTGAAGCTGTATAACATGGGTGAATCAATATGGTAATTGGAGTAACGATGGTAAAGGTGGTGCCGGGACAGGAAAAGACCGTCTACAATGCCTTGCAGGAGATAGATGGCATTAAGGATGTCTACCATGTCTTCGGCGAATTCGACTTCGTAGTCATCATCGAGGTCGAGGGCCTGAGTATGTTGAATAAGCTCGTGGACGTCATCCGTGAGATAGATAACGTAACCGCCACCCAAACCGTAGTCGGGGCTGAACTTTAGCCCTTTTTCCCCTTTTTATGGAAATTGCCGAGGAGCTGGCCAAGCAGCAAAAGGCCATATCCGTAGCTGAATTTTTTGAGAAGAACCGTCAGATCCTGGGATTCGACTCCGCTCCGCGGGCGCTCATCACCTGCGTGAAGGAGGCTGTGGACAATTCCCTGGATGCCTGCGAAGATGCCGGGATACTGCCGGACATTTTTGTGCAGATAAAGAAGAGCGGTGAATACTATCAGGTTATTGTTGAGGACAACGGGCCGGGCATTGTGCAAGAGGAGATCCCGCGCGTCTTTGCCAAGCTGCTCTATGGATCGCGTTTTCATACGCTACGCCAAAGCCGCGGCCAGCAGGGCATAGGCATATCCGCGGCTGTGCTTTACTCCCAGCTCACCAGCGGCAGGCCCACCAAGGTCATCTCCAAGATCGCTCCGGACAGACCTGCTCGTTACTGCGAGCTGCTCATAAATACAGCCAAAAACGAGCCCGAGATTCTGAAATCTGAGGATATGGACTGGGAACGCCCCAGAGGCACGCGCGTGGAGCTGGAGATGGAGGGCACCTATGTGAGGGGGCGACGCCAGTCGGTCTATGGCTCGCTGAAGAGCACAGCCATCGTCAATCCCCATGCGCGCCTGACCTCTGGTGGAGCCGGAAGGCAACGTGGAGGTCTTCGAGAGGGTCACGGAGAGTCTGCCCAAAAAAGCCTATGCCATTTCCCCTCATCCGGACGGAATTGAGCTTGGCGAGCTGATCAAGCTCCTCCGCTACACCGACAAAAAGAAGCTGCGCGTCTTTTTAAAAGAGACCTTCTCTTCCATAGGCACCATCTCTGCTCAGGAGCTATGCAGCCGGGCGGCCCTGGACCCGGAAGTGGCCCCTACCGACCTGGACCATGATGCCGCATCTCGCCTTCACTCTGCCTTCAAACAGATCAAGGTCAAGTCGCCTCCCGTGGACTGTCTGTCTCCCATAGGCGAGGAGCTGATCAAGGCCGGCCTGGAAAAGGAGTTTCGTCTGGACTATATCGCCACCACGGTTCGGCCCGTATCCGTCTATTCGGGCAATCCCTTCCTGGTCGAGGTGGGACTGGGATACGGAGGAGAGCTGGAGAAGGAGAGCCGCATTGAACTCTTGCGCTTTGCCAATCGCGTTCCACTTGTCTATCAGCAGGGTGCCTGCGCCGTAACTCATGCTGTGGAGAGCGTCTCCTGGAAGAACTATTCCCTGGGCCAGCCCACGGGAAGCGGCGTGCCGGTCGGCCCGGCGGTGCTGCTGGTTCATATCGCCTCCACCAATATTCCCTTCACCTCGGAGAGCAAAGATGCCGTGGCCGATATGCCGGAGATTTTAACCGAGATCGATCTGGGGCTGAAAGAGGTGGCCAGAAAGCTGCGCCGCTACCTGAGCCGTCAGAGCGTTCTTTCAGAGAGGCGGGAGAAGGAAGAGATCATAAGAAAGATCCTGCCGCGCATCGCCCAGAAGCTCTCCGATGTCCTGGAAAAGGAGCTGCCGGATATCGGGCCGGTGGTCGCCAAGATCATGGGCAATCTTCTCGTCTTCCGGAAAGTGGAGAGAAATAACGGACAGCTATGCGTCAAAATCCTGGTAGAAAATCACAGCGAACAGTTGCGGTCCTTTAAGCTGCATGAGGTGCTGGCTGTGCAGGCCGACAGTGTCTCGCCTGCCGCCAAAGTCATTCCCCTGGGAGACGGCTACGACTATCACTGGAAGCTATCAATCGCTCCGGGCCAGAGCTACCACCCTGTGCTACAGCATCACGGCGGAAGGCGTAGCCTTAAAAGAGCCGGTGATTGAGGGACTGGAAGCGGAAATTGTCACAGGGGCCAGGGTGATCTAGCCAATGGAAAAATCCGACGAGAAAAATGAATTTGAAAGGAAGCTAAACATAAAAAAAGCGGAAAAATCAAAAATCGCCCAGGAAAATCTGCTCCTCCTCGCAGATACTCTTTACAACCAGTTCCAGCAGGGCATAGTGCCCCATATCTCCCTGCCCTCTCGAACCAAAGGAAACATCGAGTTTTCCACTAAGGACGATGTCTGGGTTTATGGTGACCAGGAGACGACACGCAGCGTCAAGACCGTGCGCGGAGCCAAGACGCTGCTCAAGACGGTTCACCTGGCTGAGCTTCTCATCAAAGAGCATCTCAAGAACAATCGCGGCTCGACTTTGAGAGAGATCTATTACATCTCTGAGAACTGGGATATCGCCAAATTCCATGAGCAGGCGGAAAGTGACCGGCTTATCGAGGATCTGGAGATCGTCACTTCTTTGCACCGGGAGGACTTTCACGTCCGGCCGGAGGAAGATGGTGCAGCCGTCTTCGGGCCGCTGCGCCTCAAAGAGCAGACACGACGGGGCGAGCGGGAGATGCACTGCCAGGAGGATGTGGGCGAGGCCGGCTACCAGATACCTTTCAATGTGGATAACATCGAATTTTTGAGCCACGATGCAAAAATGGTCATGGCCATTGAGACGGGCGGAATGTACGCCCGGCTGATCGAGAACGGCTTTGATGAGGAGTACAATGCCATCCTGGTTCATATCAAAGGCCAGCCGGCCAGGTCCACGCGCCGCATCATAAAGAGGCTGAATTCGGAACTGAACATTCCGGTGGTGGTCTTCACTGATGGCGATCCATGGTCCTATCGCATCTTTGCCAGCATCGCCTACGGGGCCATCAAGAGCGCTCACCTCTCCGAGCACCTGGTAACTCCAGGGGCGCGCTTCCTGGGGGTGCAGCCCAGCGACATCGTGGACTACAACCTCTCCACAGACAAGCTGACCGATAAGGATATGCAGGCCTTGCGAAGCGAGCTGACCGACCCCCGGTTTAACACGCCCTACTGGGAAAAGCAGATCCGTCTGCAAATAGACCTCAAGAAGAAGGCTGAGCAGCAGGCCTTTGCCGGCAAGGGCCTGGATTATGTGACCAAGACCTACCTGCCAGAGAGGCTTACTGAGATGGGGATAATCTGAGTTTGATCATCGACTTTCACACAGGCCAAAGGTTTATACTTCTTTACAATAGATGTTCTGATCCATGAAACACGATCTGCTTGACATTTTAGCCTGCCCTCTGTGCAAAGGCAACTTGACACTTGAGGTATTCGAGGAGAACGAGAAAGAGATTGTAACGGGCAAGCTCTGCTGCCAGGCCTGCAAGGAATGCTATCCTATTGAAGACGGCATACCCAATATGCTGCCGCCCGATCTGAGAGATTAGTCTCGGACTATGCGGACTGCAGGCAAGGGCAAAGCATTCACTAGCAAAATATTTATACAATATTATGTGATATGTAGTGAGGGGGAATTTTGGCATTGGATCATGTTGTTCACATCAACAATGGCGGTGGTGCGGCCAAGCCCATAGTTCTTCGTCTTCTTCCCGGTGAGGAGACCATATTCAATCTCAAGGTCGTCAATCACGGGGAGCCGTCTAATATTTCTCTGCAGGCCAGCAGTCCTGTCTTAAAGGCGGTGCGTTTGAAGAAGCCGGATCACTATGTGGTCCAAGAGGAGATCATTCCCATTCTGGCCAGGATGCCGGCCAACAAGAAGCGTCTGGATGGCGAGATTCTTCTTTGTGGCCGCGGTGGAGAAAGCCGGGTGCCTATTACTCTTTTACGCGATTCAGAAGATCCGGGCGATGATTTGGAAGACCCCGGCCTGCAGGGGGACGAAGAATTGAAAGACGAGGAAGTGGATGAAGAAGACGAGGATGCTGATCTTGCCCGGAGAAGAGACGGAGAGGGACAGAGAAGAAACCGAAGATGAGGATGAGGACGAAGACGGAGACGAAGAGAAGGAGAAAGAGCCACGGCGTATAGCATTTTCTCGCGATAAAGATCTGCAAAGATACCGATCCGCCACCCGTCAGCAAAGAGCTGGCGGGATGGAAAGCAGCGGGGAGAAGCGCGGCCAAAAGCCGGCAGGAAGTCGTATTGATGATCGTTTTGTAGATCCAGGCAATAGGCAGGACGAAGGCCCGCGTTTCGTCCCCAGGAAGGTGCCTCTGGGGAGACAAGAAGAGCATAAGGAAGAGTGGAGAGAAGAGAGGACGGAAGAGAGGCAAAGGTTCAACTCCGGCTATGAGGAGGACCGCTACCAGGGCTTCCGGGACACAGACGGCGAGAGCCGGGAGGGGGTCCCCACTTCAGCAGCCGAGAGGGAGCAAAGATCCGAGGAAAGGGCCCCTGAAGAGCCGGAGGCCTACGTCGAGCCCGACGAGGGCCCGGAGTCCATCTATCTGGAGCGGTTGGGCGCTTTTGGCGGCATAGGCGCTCTAAAAATCATCCCTGCGGCCTTATTCCTGGCGCTGGTTATCGTTTTAGTCTTGACGTTCATCACAGAAAGCATTCCTGAGTTTCCCGGCGCTTTGGCTTCGTCCATCCTGATCGTCACCCTTATCATATACGGAGCGGCTACGCTCTTGAAGGCGTGAGATGTAATTTATGAGATATATCGTGGTCACAGGCGGGGTTATGAGCGGCCTTGGCAAGGGCATTACTGCGGCGTCCATCGGCAGGCTGCTCATGAACAGGGGCTATAAGGTTACAGCCATTAAAATTGATCCTTACATCAACATCGATGCCGGACTGATGAGCCCATTCCAGCATGGAGAGGTTTATGTCCTCAAGGATGGGGGCGAGGTCGACCTGGACCTTGGCAACTACGAACGCTTTTTAGATGTGGAACTGACCCGCGACCACAACATCACCACCGGCAAGGTTTACAGCACAGTCATCGAAAAAGAGCGCAGAGGCGAGTATCTGGGCAAGACGGTGCAGATCATCCCCCACATCACCGAGGAGATCAAGAGACGCATTCGCCAGGTTTCCCGGGACGGAGGCTGCGAGATATGTCTGATCGAGGTGGGTGGGACGGTTGGCGACATCGAGTCCATGCCCTTCCTGGAAGCCATGCGCCAGCTCAAGTATGAAGAGACGGGCAACATCTTCTTTGTGCACGTCACCCTCGCCCCTTCCACCATGGACGGCGAGCAGAAGACCAAGCCCACCCAGCACAGCGTGAAAGAGATGCGCCAGCTCGGTTTGCAGCCGGACATGATAGTAGTAAGATGCGAGCGCCCCCTCCTGGAGGAGACCAAGCACAAGATCGCCCACTTCTGCGATGTGCCTATGGAGGCCGTGATCAGCGCCCACAATTCCGACGACATTTACCGCGTCCCCTTGCAGATGGAGGCGGAGGGCCTGGCCAGGTATCTGATGAAGGCCATGCGGCTCTTCCCCCTGGAAGAGCGGAAAGACTGGGACGAGTTCGTGCAGAAGATGGACGCAGCGGAGGGCAGCGTCAAGGTGGCCATCGTGGGAAAATACACCGTGGGCTCGCAGTGTGCTGACCCCATGGAGGATGCTTACCTTTCCATTCGGGAGTCCCTCAAGCACGCCGGCATTGAGGCAGGTGTTAAAATCGATGTGCAGTGGATCGATGCCGAGGAGCTGGAGCACGGCTCGGCGGACCTCATCCTGCGAGAGGCGGACGGCATTTTGGTTCCGGGCGGCTTTGGCTCCCGCGGGACGGAGGGCAAGATGAAGGCCGTGCAGTACGCCCGGGAGATGAAGGTGCCCTATCTTGGCATTTGCTTTGGCATGCAGCTCGCCGTGATCGAGTACGCCAGAAACGTCTGCGGCCTGCAGGGCGCCAGCAGCACGGAGTTTGGGGCCACGCCGAACCCCGTGATTGCGCTTCTCCCGGAGCAGGAGAAGATCAGGCACATGGGCGCGACGATGCGGCTGGGCAACTATCCCGCCCACCTGAAAGCGGGCAGCCTGGCGCACAGGATTTACGGCACAGACGAGATCGTGGAGAGGCACCGGCACCGCTACGAGGTCAATCCCGCTTACATCGCCCAGATTGAGGAGAAGGGCATGATCTTCTCGGGCACCAACGGGGATCTGATGGAGATCTGCGAGATAGCCGAGCATCCCTTCTTCTTCGCATCGCAGTTCCACCCGGAGATGAAGTCACGACCGGGCAAGCCGTCGCCGCCGTTCCTGGCTTTTGTGGAAGCGATGAATGTGCGAAAGAAGAGATGATAGAACGCCAAATTTTTTTATGTCAAACGACGGTACACCTTCGCAGCAAGCTGCTGGGTATTCGAATAGAATTTTTGCTGCGAAATGCAGGATCAATGCTTATACCGATGCTGAGCAATAAAAAGTTTAAAATTCCTATAAAGTTTTTTAATAGATTTAGAAATATTCTGACCTCGGAAAAATAGAGCCAAGACGGAAAAGATAAGCGATATCTCGAGAATATGCTTTGTATGCCAATGTTCTGCTTTTATATAAACTCCTGAGATACAATATGTATAGTCATTGATGCTTATTGAAGGTATATCATACAATCCTTCTTCTTTAAATGAAATATTTATTGTTTTATTATAATTATATCTCTTTTTATTAAATACAGCTTCAAATTCTGAGTCATTACTATCTATATTCATATTTTTATCTGCATCAACATTTGTTCCAAATTTATATTCATATGATTCATTTTCAGGTTCAATTAAGTCTATAAGATATTTTATAGATATATTATCCCCCTGGAATAGATAAAACTCAGGCCTTGCTTCTAGCTTGGATGGATCAACTCGGATATTGAACTTTGGGGCAGGAAACTGTAGCTCCTTTTGGTAAAAGTAATCTGGAAATTTGCTTCCGGTTATCCTAGCCACCGTTGTCGTTTGATAAATCCCATATTCGGAGGTTCTGCAATAATATCTGAACATTAGGGTTTCCTTGGGATGAATGACCGATACAGGAATATGAATGACACCAGCATTGTCATCTATGCTATGTCCATCTAGTACTCTTAAATTACCATCCGGCTTTTTAATAAATATCGCATAAATATCTCTCAATAATAAGAAATTAAGGAGCCTCGCATCATTAGATTGCATCTTATTTCTCTTGGTTAAATTCATTAAGTAACCCAATTCATCTAATGGATAAATCCTGGCAGGAAGCATGCTCTCATTTATGCATATGCAATTATTAGTCAAATCTTTTTCAATAATTATCTTATTAAAGAATTTTGATATGATTTGCTTTATCAATAATTTGTTTTTATCATAAAGTGCTTTATCCAAATCGTTAGATACGTTTCCAGTGTTTAAACTACGTAGGTAACAGGATAATGTTTCATTACCCCTCAGCTTTTTGGCTATGCCTTCTGGATCGCGGATATCTTCGATTGAAAAAAGTAAATTCTCATTCCTATAATATCTCAGTCTATCCTCAATTGAAGAAGTCATGGCTGGATGTGAGCAATTCAAAATAATAATGCCTTCTGGAATTATTTCATATATATCTACATTATACAAATTTTTTTCGCCTACATTAGTTACGCTCACATACATTGAAAAAGTAGCACCCTTATAATCCGTGTCAATTTTAGTTGAATAGGTAGATTTATCCACAGAAAGAGGAAATTTTTCTGATTGGAGATAATTCAAATATGCTTGATTGCCCGCGATTTTGCTTTGATGTTCAGAACCACCACCCACCGACTCTGACGTCTTTTTCCCCAAGGATGCGCTTTGCAGCGGAGCTATTGTCGGAATATCTGGTGTTTCTAATTGCTTGGCGAATTCGGGATCCAATGGCTCTATTTCTGTCATTTTGAAAGATATTGAATTTGATATGCAGATCAACATAATTATTGATAAAAATACTAATATAAATCTTTTGAAAAATCGGCTAGCATATCTCATATTCTATGCCCCTGCATAAGGACCCATTTCTAAATCGCCATAGGTTATTACCACTATTACTCAAATAACTGTAGCAGCGATCGACAAATATCTTGCCCTGATTTGATGAATGAATCTTCAATTCACTACCATTACTACTATTTAAAAAATGATATATGTACGATTGCCTATCCCCATTGATTTTATTGCATCTAATTTTTACTTTAACTGTATTTTCAACGGATATTCCTGAGCAATTATTTGATATGCAGGATTCGGTGTTATTCGAATTTATTATATTATTTTCAATTGAATTGTTATATCCTGCAATATCGGATATACCTATTATTTTATTTTCTAAATTAACAATATTATTCAAAATCGAGCAATCCCTACACATATCCAAATAAATTGCACATTGAGAAATATTATTCATAATTTGAAATCCTTCGAGTGTAAAATTACTGAGATTCTCTAACCCTATTATGAAATCTCGGCAATCATCACATATTAGCTTAGTATTGATATTTGATCTTATCAAAATATCATGTTTATTTTCCAGAATCAAAGGCCCCCTATAGGTATCACCTAACAATTGTACTTTTGTATAATTACCTATGTTTTTAATTATCGAATTCAGATCCACACCTGTACTAACGTTCTCTAATTGAAAAATCTTGATAGTATGACTTTCGGACCAATTTGAAAGCGACCCCCCAAAAATAGATCTGACTTTTACTTTATAGAGTCCAGATTGTGTCCAGATATGTTCTGCCCAAGCGGATTCACCAGATGCCGACGGTTCAATCTCAGGTACGCTCCCATCATCCCAATCAAAGATATATTCTATTCCATCTCTGATATGGTCCTCATATTCTGCAGAAAATTTATATCTTTTGTTCGTCTCACCCTCAATTGGCCCTGATGGCTTTAGCGGCTGACTTAATACCATCGATGGCTTTATACAATTACCTTTCTCTATGTTCAATTCATCCAAGAGACCTACATAGTCCTCTTCTTTGCTCTTTGAAACAACCCACCTTAGCTTATGCTTCCCTAAACTATCCACATCAATCGGGCCAATAGAATCCTCACCAGTACATGATTTTGGTGCTTTTTTATCTTCATAAAATAGGAACAATCCGTGTGTAGTTCCACTTGTTTTTAATCCCCATCGAAAATCATATCTAAATGGACCATCTAGCTCAATTTCGAAAGTACAAAATGCATTTGAATTAGACGAAAAATGGCTTATTCCATCATAATTTTGAAAACTCCATCCATCATTGGATATTTTTGCCCCAGGAAGATTATCTGCGTTTGGGACATCATTGCGGTCCTCAAATCTATAAGAATACGTGCATCTATCTTCTTGTCCATGTATGTTGAACGATAATAACGAAAATAAAATAAGTGTTAACAGCCAAACAAAGAAAGGACGACTCAATAATGCAATCGTAACCACATCCCTCCCCAACATCCTTCTTTCCTTCTTTGGTATTACTTCATTTCTAAAATAAATAGCTTTTCCTATCTGTGCGAATGACATAGACAACCTTCTCTTTCGCCTATAACCCCCGTGCACACGTTCTCTCCGGATGAACGAAAGGCCGCTTGGCTTGCGAGCCTCTTTGTTCCAGTTCATTAATGCAATGAACGTGCCGGGCTGTAGAATTGATCTTGGCTGTATCAATAATAATATCGCAATACCAAAATCAAACGGTTTATCCTAAAGTTTTTTCCCGTTCAAGCCTAAAGCTATTTTAACTTGTCTCGCATTCTTACATTTGACTATGTTTGACAAGCAGCAAGATAATTTGCCAAGAGGAGCCGTAATGAGCAGAAAGTACTGGCTGGATCTAGTTACAGGAGCAACCTGGGGGAAATTTCTAGAGCATGGAGCAAAAATTAGCGGCTTTAGAGAAAGCAGAAAGAAAACGGCGCAGCGAATTTCACCTGGAGATTATCTCCTCTGCTATTTAACCGGCATTTCAAGATTTGTCGGCATCTTGGAAGTCAAGTCCAAATGCTACACGGATAACACCCCCGTCTGGCTGGACGAGATATTCCCAATCAGATTTGATGTAGAGCTGGTGGAAAAACTGGCTCTTCGCTGTTCCATGTTGCTAACCCCGAGTTATCATGAAATGGAATTTGGAGCAGGATCAAGAAATCGGCAAGCAGATAACTAACTACTCAGTCCAGGTGGATGGGTTGACATCCCAGAGGAGTTGTACCTCCTGTCACATCCACACGAGATAGCGAGGAGCCTCGTTTAGGGCGGCAGGAGTTGCGATGGCAACTATATCTTGCAGTTCGACTCTCTCTAAGAAGTCTGAAACCGACTCTCCAAATTCACTGTTGGGAAGTGTATAGTCAAGGAATATGTTGGCGTCTATGAAAATAGGATGCT
The DNA here is from genome assembly GCA_963803855.1 of Methanotrichaceae archaeon. Taxonomy (GTDB): domain Archaea; phylum Halobacteriota; class Methanosarcinia; order Methanotrichales; family Methanotrichaceae; genus Methanothrix. The sequence continues at coordinate 370,179 of CAWDNX010000006.1, read as the reverse complement.
GAGAAGAATACTCTGTGAGATTCAATCTTTGCCACTCTCTTCCCAATCATGCTCTAGCTCTTTGATGAGCTTTTCATCATATTCGGTGATTCCCATAAAGCCATAATATTGTCTGGTCTTGGTTTTTGGCCGGATCACAATCTCGCGACCTCTGATCAAGACTTCGAGATTTTCTGTGCCAAGCTTCAGGCTTTTTGGAATAAGGAGACCTTCTTCAACTACTACGCCGTCTATCATGGAATTATTGCTATTGCGCTACTTCTTTTAATGATTTATGGTCATCATGACAAATTCTTGCTCTCAACGATGCTTGCCGCGTAAACTATCTGGCTGCATATAACCTCGCACCGTGCTTCGGCAGCCACCCGGCCCTCCTGTCCCCCTAGCCAGCGTCCCCAGGACCCAGCGCCCTTGCCCCGACAGCGGTTCCCGGCCCTCGGGCCGTCTCCGGACCGGCGGCGCTCCCCCAGGCGAGGGCCCGACCGCGCCCTTCCCCCCAATCCCCCGGATTTCCGCCGCCGAACTGCCCCGCCGCCCCAGGCAGGCGCCCGCACGCGCGCACCCGCGGGAGTGCGGGGGGCTGCAAGCTGCCAGGTGAGATGCATCAGATATGAAGAGCCCATACCTGCTTGAGAGATCTGCTGCCAGATCCACTGTAGCCTTATCGATGCTGTAGATGACCAAAGGATAAGCTCTAATCACAGTGTAGGTCTTCCAGACCCCCGTAAGGCTTGAGATCGTTTCCGGCTTGTCTTCTATTGGCTTTTTGGCTTCGTCCTAACTTATGGGGATGATACTGGGTACTTTGCTGCTATTTTTCATCCCATCAGACCCAGGGCTGCCTCATCCTTTTCTGAAAGGATACTCTAACCATGAATTCATCCATGTATCGATGCTCCAAAAAATAATGGAAAATGAAGAGATGGCGGGGCTATTTGGGCTCGTCATCCGTGATCTTTCTAGACTTCGATTTCTTATTGCAGAGTTTGGGCATCTTTATTATCGCATTTTTGTAGTTTGGGTTAAGCTCGATAGCTTTCTCAATATATTGCATTGCTTCTTCGTGTCTTCCAAGTTCCAAGAGACATTGGCCTTTCAAAAACCATGCATCTGCGTTCGATGGATTTACCTTAATAACATCATCTGCAATTGCAAGCAATTTTTCAGAACACGTTAAAGCTTCATCATTTCGCTTCAACTGGTAAAGTGCGTATTTCTTATTTTCCAGGGCTCTTACATAATTTGGTTTTAACTCAAAAGATTTGTCAAAGCATTCGATGGACTTTTCAATATCTGGTCCAGTTCCGCCAGTAAGCGATAATCCATAAAGGAAGAATTCGCCTTTCTTGTTCCAAATCTCTACTTTAGAAGGTTTCTTGCCGTTTGTAGTAGCATTTGCGCTCATCTGGGCAAATTCTTCCCATCTATCGCCTTTAAATCTTTCATATGCAGGGCATTCATGTGGTTTTGGTATTAATGAGATTATATCTTCCAGTGCCGATTCTAGCAAAAAAATTCTTCCAAAATCTTCTTCGCTTGCAGCATGAGGTTTTTCACCGTGATGATGGGGATTAGAATGAAACGCAACAGGGTTTACGACTACTGCCTTTTCTTCTCCAATACTATATAATCGACCAAAGTTTTTTAAGTCTAACAGCTCTTCAACAATTTCCAATAATACATAAATATAATCATCATCGAGTTCTTCTTTGAGCTTCTTTGTTGAGACCTGCTGCAAAGCTAATAGTACCTCATGTGAGCTTTTAACCCATGATATTATTTTATTCCGTACAATCAAATCATTTCTCTTGCGAATGGTTGGATTCAAGTTCGTATCTAAAAGTCGTTCTTTCTCCGTCGCGGTTAGAAAGTCCTTACATTTCGGGGGGATGGGCATAAAATCTGATTGGTTACCCTAATTAATTAACTTTTCTACCAGTTATTAGCCTAATAGGGTAACCCAATCAATAACATTTATATAGAACTGATTGATCCATATCTGATGGAGAACTTGCCAAATGATCGATCTAACTGCTGATATGATAATCGAGATCCATGACACCACCATCCAGCGATACGGAGGCTTGCCGGGCATACTGTGCCGGGGCACCATTGATTATCTCGTCGCCAGGATCAACGATGAGCCAGACCACTTCAGGAAGGCCGCTCTTGCACTCCATCTGATTGCCCTTCATCCCTTCAATGACGGCCAGAAGAGGACTGGTTTTCAGATGGCAGATAACATTCTGAGAATGAACGGCATTCGCATTTCTGCAGACAAAGAAAGGATTTGCAGTATGCTCTGCAGAGTCGCCGAGTATAACTGCACACTCGACGCAATTGAAAAATGGCTCAGAGAAAATACACAGGAAATCTGACCATTACATCTCGGCAAGGCACTTCATCAGCTCATCATTCTCTTTCAGGCTCTTCTCAAGATGCCTGCGCTGCTCAAAGGTGAGGCCTTTTGCGGTCTTTTCTTCCTTCTTCCGGAGTGATTCTATCTGTTCAGGCATAGTTGTACATCTTAATTGCTCTTCTTGGATTAAATAGCTTCTTGATTGATGATCCTGGCCGCGTAACAATTTGCCGCTTTCACATACTCCCGCTCCGCTCTTCGGGCAGCCTCCCGGTCCTCCAGCTTCCCACATCCGGCACCTCCAGAACTCAGCGCCCTTGCCCCCGCAGCGGTGCCGGGCCCTCGGGCCGTCCCGTACCGGCGGACGCTCCCCAGCAGGGGCCCGACCGCGCTCCTGTTCTCCCCCTCTCCCGGATTTCTGCCGCCGACTGCCCCGCCGCCCCAGGCAGGCGCCCGCACGCCAGCGCGCGCCCGCGGGTGGGCGGGGGCACGACGGGGCATCCTCTACAGGAACCCAAAGATATGCCAATCACAGACTCCAGACCACAATTCCATCGACTCGCTCAAAATCCCGATCTCTGCTGGCGATATTCCTGACGTGAGATCTCCTCATTGCTGATAAATGAAGGGCATCGAAAGACATCAGATTATAAGCCCTGGCCAGATCCGACGCCTGGAAATAGTCTTCGGGCATAACGGGAATTAGCTGAAGGCCATCAAGATTACTGACATATTCATTGAATTTATCAACTGCATCGCGGCAATGGCGAGAAAAATTGCGGTCTGCTTCTATTTTATCAATCACAATATTACGATTACGATTTTTTAAAATTACAGCACCTGTTTCCAATAACAAGATGTGAGATACCTCAGCCAAGACCGCCGGAGTGGTTACTGCATAAATCTCCTCAATCTCGACCCTCCCTAGAAAATCAGAAGCTATTTCGCCAATTCGGGATTCGGGATGGCATAATCGAGAAATATGTTGGAGTCAATGAAGATTTGGTCTGATGAAGAATATTCCTGGATCCTCAAATATCACCACTCTCTGCAAAGTCACGCTCCAGCTCTTTGATGAACGCTTCATCGTATTCTGTCTCACCCACAAAGCCATAATATTGTTTAGTCTTGCTTTTTGGCCGGATCACAATCTCGCGACCTCTGGTCAAGACCTCGAGATTTTCTGTGCCAAGCTTTGTGAGAAGGCTATTTGGAATAAGGAGACCTCCATCAACCATTACGGCTTCAGTCATGTTATCAGTACTATTGCACTCCTTCTTTTAATGATTTCTGGTCATCACTGGCCGCGCTCACTATCCGACACCAAATCCCCTCGCTCCGCGCTTCGGCTGCCACCTGGCCCGGCTCTTCTTGCCAGCGTCCCACTGGCCCAGCGTCCTTGCCCTCGCAGCGGTGCCGGGCCCCCGGGCCGTCCCGTACCGGCGGCCGCTCCCCAGCAGGGCCCGACCGCGCCCTTCTCCCGCGCCACGGATTTCTGCCGACGACTGCCACGCCGCCCCAGGCAGCGCGCCCGCACGCCCCCGTGGGTGGGCATGGGGCACGAATGATAAGTGATACGAGTGCCAGGCATTCATGGCCCAGAACACGGATCGGAACCGATGTAATCTATGCTAATCTAAACCAATATTTCTTCGTTTTTCGATACCCATGAAGATTTCATCCAATGTCAAACCAAGCACATGAGAGCGCTCCTTGGTATAGTCGCCTCTCCCCAGGTCGAAGCTTTGCAGGAAGCGAACGGCATCTAAAGGTCCGAGGGCTTCGGCCAGTGCTTCTATCCCGATCCTTCTTATCTCCTCTGTGCTTCTAACATCAGTCTTGGAAGACATTTATCAACCACCTCAAAGGATTCTCTATTTCGATAGAGATCTGGTTTCGTTTTATTCTCGCGACTCTCAGCACGTCATCATCGACCGTAAACATAATGTCCGCTGCTCGTTCTGCACATGAAATGTGTGCGGCGTCCATGGTTTTAAAGCCAAGTTTTTCAAGCTCTGATGCCCTTTTGATGATTCTCTTGTCGGTCTTTATTTTTTCTTTGGCAAGGGATGCCAGTACAAAAGCATCTGTTCTTTTCTTCTGATCCATCACGGCGGATAATTCAAAATCAATTGCCTCACTTCCGACCAAAATCCAGTCCTCATTACATCTGCCCAAGATGGTCAAAACTGCTTCGGATTCGATCCTAATTCGATCTTGTGTCCGATCATCAAAGGGTCTGCATAAACAGCAGGCGTCCATATAGACTTTCATATCACCATGATTATTAATATTTGGCCAATAACGCTGCTAGATAAAATGACCTCATAGACATTAAATCTTTTCTTCGAAATGCCTTTTTGCGGGAGCCACCACGACCCAGCGCCCTTGCCCCGGCGGTGCCTGGCCCTCGGGCCGTCTCCGTACCGGCGGCCGCTCCCCCAGCAGGGGCCCGACCGCGCCCTTCCCCCGCTCCCCCGGATTTCCGCCGACGACTGCCCCGCCGCCCCAGGCAGCGCCCGCACGCGCGCACCCGCGGGTGGGCGGTGGGCCGACGGGCATCCTCTACCGGGACCCGGAGATATGCCAATCACGGACTCCAGACCACGATTCCATCCACTCGCTCAAAATCCCGATCTCTGGTAGCGATGTTCCGGATGCGAGATCGCCTCATTGCAGATAAATGAAGGGCATCGAAAGACATTAGATTATAAGCCCTGGCCAGATCCGACGCCTGGAAATAGTCTTCTGGCATAACGGGAATCAATTGCAGGCCATCAAGATTACTGACATATTCATTGAATTTATCAACTGCATCGCGGCAATGGCGAGAAAAATTGCGGTCTGCTTCTATTTTATCAATCACAATATTACGATTACGATTTTTTAAAATTACAGCACCTGTTTCCAATAACAAGATGTGAGATACCTCAGCCAAGACCGCCGGAGTGGTTACTGCATAGATCTCCTCAATCTCGACCTTCCCTAAAAAATCTGAAGCTATCTCGCCAAATTCCGGATTTGGAATGGCATAATCGAGAAATATGTTGGAGTCAATGAAGATTTGGTCTGATGAAGAATATTCCTGGATCCTCAAATATCACCACTCTCTGCAAAGTCACGCTCTAGCTCTTTGATGAACACTTCATCGTATTCCGTCTCACCCACAAAGCCATAATATTGTTTAGTCTTGCTTTTTGGCCTGATCACAATCTCGCGACCTCTGGTCAAGACCTCGAGATTTTCTGTGCCAAGCTTTGTGAGAAGGCTATTTGGAATAAGGAGACCTCCATCAACCATTACGGCTTCAGTCATGTTATCAGTACTATTGCACTCCTTCTTTTAATGATTTCTGGTCATCATAACAAATTCTTGCCCCCAACGATACTGGCCGCGCTCACTATCCGACACCAAATCCCCTCGCTCCGCGCTTCGCCAGCCTTCTGGCTCTCCTGCTAACCTTGGCCTGCGTCCACCACGACCCAGCGTCCTTGCCTTCGCAGCGTGGCCGGGGCCCGACCGCGCCCTTCCCCCGCACCCCGGATTTCTGCCGCCGACTGCCCCGTTGCCCCAGGCCCGCGCCCGCACGCCAGCGCGCGCACCCGCGGGGAGCTTATCGCAGCCAATCATCAATACGAGGTACATTCTCGCTCTCGCCTGAGCGCCTTCCCGCATGAGCACGCGCGCACCCGTGGGTGAGCGGGGGCCCGACTGGCACCGCAAGTTAGTAGTAATGATGCCAACTCACGCAATGGTGGCGATCATGATCCTCACTTCCGAGAAAATCCTGGATATTCATAATCCGAGTGCTGCTAAGGATCGCCAGTTACAAATGTCAGGTCGATGAAGTCAAAATCTGGCTTCGGAAAAACACCGGTAGACTCTGAGCACTCACATTTCGGCTAAACGCTTCATGAGTTTTTCATTACGCCGCATGCTTTCTTCAAGGCGCTGTTTCTCGCCAGGAGTCAAACCTTCAACAGCATTTGCTGATCTCTCTTGTTCTCCCTTTGACATTGGAGTAGCTTGCTCATACATGAACTACCATCGGCTTGCCAGGATTAAATACCTTCTTGAGAGACGATCTTGGCCTCGTACCCGATCGCCGCCCGCACATCCACTTGACTTATCCCATACTCCCGGGCAGTCTCATCGATCTGCATGCCCCCGGCCAGCGCACCCAGGATGACGTCCACAGGCACTCGCGTTCCTCGTATGATGGGCTTGCCGTGGGCGATCTTTGGATCGACGACGATCCGCTCATCCAGCGGCAGAGGAATCTGGCTGCAATCATAGCCGCTCTCCTCACAATCACGGGAGAGTTCTTCAACTCGCGGGGTTAAGGGGTCAGGGAGTCCCCATCCTTTAGGGTGGGGAGGAATTGGACCCCTTAAATGATTACTTTCACCTACAACAGATTGATATAGTATCAGGTGAATGTACTTAATCATGCAGCTCACAAAAACCATTATCCTGAAACTTGATTCGCTAGATAACGATCTAGCCGAGCTGCTAAAAGCCTTCTCGCAAGGCATGAATTACACCTCGCAATTCGTGTTTGACATCGGCAAGCCTGTCGGGGGCGGCCAGATCCAAAAAGCCACATACAGGCATCTACGAAACAATCTTAACCTGAAATCTCAGATGGCCTGTAACGTAGCTCGCCAGGTATCGGGAGCCTACAAAACGCTGTAAAGTCAGATCGACAAAAAGGAATCTGAATGGCAACTCCTAGATTTCGATCCAACCTCGGCCACATTCTCGTTTGAACGCGATTTCACGTTATCCAGGGACACCCTGAGCATAACCACATTGGTGGGACGCAAAAGATACAAGCTCCTGAATTACCAGTACGCTCAGAAATACCTAGACGGATCTTGGGACTATCTGGCATCCAAACTTTGTTTACATAAAGACGGAGCTTACTTTTTCCATCTGGCCTGTGAGAAGGATATTCCAGACAAGAATATAGTTGATGCAACTACTTTCATGGGCGTTGATGTCGGTATTAATTGTCTAGCTGTTGCCTCGACGACTGACAAGGAATGTAAATTCTTTGCAGGCGGCGAGATTAAGAATCACCGAAACATTAGATCCAAGGAACGCCGGAGACTTCAGAAGGCGGGCGGTCGCTATTTGGGCACTCGATCTAGCATGAGACTTCTACAGAAGTTATCTGGTCGAGAGACACGGTTTATGACTGCCATGAATCATAATGTATCTAAAAAACTCGTTCAGTTCGCAATGCAAAATGAAGTCTCCGTAATCGGTATGGAAGATTTGACAGGTATTAGGAAGAGAACGGAAAGCAAAGTATCCAAAGAGTTTAGGTACGAGCATTCCAGTTGGGCATTTCGACAGCTACAAGGCTTTGTGGAATACAAAGCCAAAGAAGCCGGGATAGTTGTAATCTACGTGAATCCTGAATTTACTTCCCAAACCTGCCCTAGATGTAACCACATCAGCCGAAATAACCGGAAGGGCCTAGCTTTCCGATGCGAAAAATGCGGTTACGAAACCCATGCCGATAGAGTTGGTGCAATGAATATTGAGCACCGAACACGAGACTTGAGGTATATCCTTGAGTCTCAGGGCGGTTTAGTCAGCCCGCCAAACGCGACACGACTTTTTACGTAGTCGCAAGCCACGTCCTTCAGGGCGTGGTAGTTGACTAAACGCCTCGTTGTAATTGGTCTCGCCCACAAAGCCGCAATACTGACGGGTCTTGGATTGCCTGCGAACTCCGGTTTTATCCACTGCAATCTCATCTGTCATCTTGGTGGCCTCTCGCTTTCTCCATCTTCATTCTCTCTATTCCCTGAAAGATCTCGTCAATTCCAAGATCACAGACCGAAGATCGCTCTTTGCTGTAGTCGCCCTTCCCTGGATTTTGGCTCTGCCACAGGCGAACGGCATCGACAGTGCTATGGCATTCACCGGGCTGATCGTGGTGCTTTTCATCGCCGATCGCAGTCGCTTCGTTATCATCATCATAATTCCTGGTTTCCGATTCGATGATCTCATCACAGCTTCTGGTCGTCAAGCTGAATGGAACCGGCCAGGCGCTCAGCGATGCTCAGTTTATGATCCATGAATCCTCTAATTGCGTGTCTATTCTATTCCGGTCCGTGGCGCATCATCAGTGTTTCATCTTGGCGCGGGTGCCGTCATCTGCCAGGCACGCCCCCGCGGTGGGCGGGGGCCCACGGGCAGGCAGGCCCAGAACACGAATCTAAACCAATCATAAGAATCAGATTCTCGGCCTGGTAATATTTACCCTAATCCTGCTCCATGTCGGAAGCTACTCGGGAAGATGCGGTTCCCGCAGATTTTTCCCGTAATATAAATCATCTTTCGAGGTGCACACGTACATCTTCGCCAGATTCTCATTCCATCGGCTACAACTACAACGAGCTAAGGCCTCATGCGGGCCTTGATCTCCACCACATCGCTCTCGATCCTCTGCAGCCGCTCATCCATGCGACCCTTCAGATCCGAACGCAGGCCTTGCACTTCGGAGACGACGTCCGCACGGGATTCGTCAATGGCATCTATCACATAATCTTGCTTTGCGGAGAACTCTTGGAGCAGGGCGTTGTTTTCCTTGAAGCCACCTCTCGTCTCAGCTATCATTTCGTCCTGCTTTCCGGATAGCTCCTTGAAGCCGCTTCTCGTCTCCGAGATCATCTCGTCCTGCTTTCCGGATAGCTCCTTGAAGCCGCCTCTCATCTCCACTATCATTTCGTCCTGTTTTTGGGAGATCTCTTTCAGGCTGCCGTCCATGCCCCCTAGCTTGGAGACCGTCTCCTTAAAACCGTCTTTCACTACCACAATCAGTTCTTTAAGATGACCGGCAGCAACATCAAGCCGGGCATCGGTCTCATTCTCGCCAGCCACCTTGAAAAAATCGTCGTAAGCACCCAATGCATCGGAAAACTCGCTTTGGATATCGTCAACTTTGATAAGAGTATTCTCAATTTTTATGGCCTTAAGAAACCTCTCCAGATCGTCAAGGGGGCCCTCGGCCAATATCTTCACTCTGCCGTCCTGCAGATTTCTTACATATCCTTTAAGGCCAAATGCTCTGGCTATGGTCACTACCTTGGATCTGTAGCCGGCCATCTGCACTTTTCCAGAGACAAAGGCGGTGAGTCTATGCATCAATTTAATTATTCTCGCTTTTCGTATTTGGACTTTAGCATGAGGTCGCTTTCAACTAGTGGGGTTAAGGGGTCAAGGAGTCCCCATCCTTTAAGGTGGGGATGAATTGGGCACCCCCGGAAAAGTATTTATGCCCATAAATCCACCTATTGATTGTGATTTCTGGACCCTTAGACACTCCATGCAGGAGTACCAGTTTGGGAATGATCGAGACCGCAATAGAACTACGACTCTCATGGGCTGCAAGGTCTAGCCCGATTAGTTTTGCATCCGAGGGTAGAGTTGTCTTTATGGCCGCCCCATGTGTGAGCATGGTAAGACTTTGCAAGTCTGATGTCAACCGACCAATCGCAGCCCGACTTTTTGCGGAGCCGCAAGCCACGTCCTTTATGGCGTGGTAGTTGACAGCTCTTTCATCTCGTCGATGAAGGCTGGCTTTCTCCTGTGCTCTATCCTGAGCTGCCCCACGATCTCTGAAACTGCCCCTTCGTAGCCCTCAATGCATTTCATCCGCTTCAGATAGGATACGACTTCTTGATAGTGTTTCCTTCCCATACCTTTATCGGCAAATGGGATTATCAACTCCCGGTAGGCGCTAAAGTACTGCTCTGGGTAGCGGAGGCTCAGATCGTTCTGATACTGCCTTAATGTGGGGAGGTTTTTCTTGGCCAGGACCTCTTTCAAAGCCTGATCGTACATCTTCTCTTTGAGATAGATATCAATTAGCTTGCTGCTGCCGTACCAGCTCGAATATTCCTTCCGAGCAAAGTGCTCCAGTATCTTGCTGAGCCGCTCTTGCCACTCCTCCGGCTTTGAGGCCGTCTTTAGCGGCCCGTAATACTTCCAATCCCCGCTCTGGAGAAATAGCGACTGTAGTGTATCCCTGTACTTTTTAGGATCGGTTTCTTTGTAGATCCTGCTCAGGAAATCTCGCAATTCCTTGGTTAAATGATCTTCAAAGATGGCCACGCCCTCCTCAGCCACCTTCAGCGCTTTCGCTTTCTCTCCATCCGCCAGGAGCTTTTCTGCATACCTGAGACAGAGATCATGGCTGGCACGGTAATATTTTTCTATGAGCCCATAAAATTCGTCCTTCTCACCGAGCTTTAGGAGAAGGTCAAGCATCATCGAGACCAGCTCAATCGCATCATGATGGTGCCCCCAATCCTTTTCACTTGGAATCTCACCAGGCATATGCGGCTCCAGCTGATCTTTCCAGTATCGCCGGTCCGCCTCTTCGCTGCAGAGCTTATCCAGGGCTTCGCTGTAGTCGTCCTGGAAATAGTCGGGATCACCTAGCAGGTACCTGTCGAAGAGATACTTGATGTAAGGTTTCTTGTCATTAGAATCCAGTCCGGCCCGTGGATATGCAGTCAGTGAATGCATCCAGGCTGTCCGTGAACTCTTCTCCATAGTTGCCGTCGGAGTCGTCCACATCATCCATTTTCTCAGCTATGACCTCGGAAATGGCCTGGTAGATCTTGGCTGCCTCCAGGAGATCGTCTTTCTGAATATAAATCTCAGCCAGATCGCTGAGCGAAGAGAAATCCACGTCCTCTCCGTAAGGGATATAACCGTGATCCTCGACATCATCGTAGAGCGATTCCACATCAGCTTTATAATCATTCAGGCTTCTTCCTTCGCCCATTTTGCCGAAGACGGCTTTGAACCGATTCTGAAGATCGGGTCGCTGTTCCATCTCGGAGAGCAGGAAATTTCGCAAAGCTTCAGGATCGGCCCGCTTCAGGAGGGATTCAGTATCCTCCAATTCACAGATGCTTTTCTTCATCAGAGGCTCGATCTCCCCATCATCGCGGATGACTGCCAGAAAGGTAGCAACTATGTGCTTGCATAGCCCATCCAAGTCGTAAGGACAGTTGCATTCGCCTGAGAGTTCGTCGCCCAGCTCAATTTCCACCTGGTAATCATCTGTCCCTCTCACAACCGCCTTTATCCTAGTGGGCGTTGCCTCCTTGATGCCTTCTTGCACAGGTAGAGAGCGAAGAATCCCTGGCTATGCGTCGTTTTTTCTATCCCAAAGCCCGCCCTCTCGATCATGCCTTGCATAATCCAATGGGTAGTCGAATATTCATTTCGCACGTGGTCACAGATGCTACTGGCGAACTGGGGGCCAGCCTTCTTCGCTGCCTTCGAGATAAATTCATCCAGGAATTCCCCGTGCTCTGCCGGATCAAAGGAGTAGACCACATCCCGCAGGCAAAGCTTTCCGCCTTCGGCCAGCATCCCTGCCATACGCAAAAGCGCGATCTGTTTCCAGAAGTCGGGCAGATGGTGCAGAGCGATCTGGCTGACGATGGCGTGCAGCGGCGCGCCCTCATGCCGGTAGGTGAGAAAGCCGCCCGGCAGAAATTCGACGTTAGAAACGCCGCGCATCTGGACCTTTTTTTCGGCATAACGCAGCATGCCTGACGAGAGGTCCACGGCGTAGACCCGGGCGCAGCAGCGGGCCGCAGCCAGGGCGAACTCGCCTGTGCCCGTGCCTATCTCCAGGACTGACTGGTCGGGACGGAGGGCGAGGATAGTCCAATACCTCTTCAATCTCGCCCTGAACATCTCGAAACTTTTGCATATTGCGATCGTAGATCTCGGCCAGGGCGTCAAAGTCGGCGCCGGGGTGGTCGGGCTCGTGGTATTGCCAGGCGGGGGCGGGCATTTTTCTACATCTCCATTTTCTTTTTTCCATGACTTTTGCGAATGGAATCAGTTCATTCAATTCTTGAATTTATGCACTCTACAGATTTAAATCATATTCGCCCACGATCAACGCTCTCCGATCCACTCTCCAGTCTCCATCACCCTGGCAAAGCGCATCGTCTGCGTCACCATCACCGCCCGATGCAGATCCGGGGCCGAGATGGCTCCTGCGCTGTTCTGCACGGCCAGAGTTCCTATCGCATCGGAGAGAAAGTCCACCTGAAATCCCAAATGAAAAGCCTGGCGCGCCGTCGTGTCGCAGCACATCTGGGCCATGTAGCCGCAGATGGCAACGCGTCCCACACCAGCCTCTCGCAGCCACTTCTCCAGCCCAGTTCCTGTGAAGCTGCCGGGCAGGCTCTTTTCGATCAGAATATCGCGCTTCCTAAGCTCAACTTCCGGGTGCAGTTTCCATCCCTCGCTGCCTTTTCGAAAAGTCGGCGAGTCCTTCCCGGCTGCGCTGTGCTGGATGACGGCCACGGGCACGCCCACGCAAACGGCATGGTCCATCGCCCTCAAAATATTGTTGAGGCTGCCTTCCGGAAAGGTCACGGGCAGACGACCTGTGAAGTATTCGTTCTGCACGTCGATAACCAGCAATGCTTCATCAACCTTGGTCGTTGTCATGAATCATCCGTCCTTTGAAATTATCTCTTTCCAATTCCATCTCCTGGAAATCTACCACAATCCCGTTAACCTCTTTGCGGCACTCAACGGTATCCTTAAAGCCGCAATGCAAATAGAGCTTTCTGGCGCGAGAATTGCTCTTTCGCACTATGAGATGGATTCTCTTTAGCCCCAGCTCCTCGAATCCCTTCCTAATCGTCATTCGGGCGAGCTTCTTCCCTGCACCCTGCCCCAGCATATCCGGATGAAGCGCTATCCGAAACTCGGCGCGGCTGCTTTTGCCGTCTGTGTCATCTCTTGAGAGGATCGTAAAGCCGAGCAAACCACCCCGCACCTCAGCGACGTAAATATTCGTCCCCACCTTTCCGAGATATTCGCTTATCCATCCGGCCTCACGCAGGGCATAATCAAGATCCTTGAACTCCTCCGGATAGACGGGCCATCTTTGCATGACTGCAACGTCCTGCTCGGCCATTTCCCTGAGAATCATGGTTATCGTTCATGGAGAGCTGCCAATTAAAAGAGTTGGCTTACCTTGTGCCGATCGGCGAGAATGCCGCCTAGCAGAAATTCGACGTTGGCCAAGCAGCGCGCCCTGGCCTTCTTTTCGGCATAGCGTAGCATGCCAGCCAAGAGGTTCATGGCGCAAACTTTGCGGCAGCGGTGGGCAGAGCGAACTCACCTGTATCTGTGCCTATCTCCAGGATGCACTGATCCGGAACTGCTTGTACATGTGGCTCAACGGAAAATCTCCCCTAACCGATAAGTGAGTCGTCGGGCACTGGGCCAACCAGCTTGGACAAAAACATCAAGGATCTCCACCAGGATTATTCGGCACTTCTCGTCTTCACTTAAAAGTGCCCGGTATTCGGCCAAATAGCGCTCGACGAGCTTGACCACGAGATCTACAGCCAAAGACTCGTGTTGGTACCCTGCCTGCTTACCTGAGCGAACAACTCGGCCGATCCGAAGAAACACTTCATGGGGTTCTAGCGGGATAAAAAATCCTAACGTTTCAAGTAGACGATGCGCAACGCTTGGTATGCTCACATCGGCGAGTTCGTCGAAGATCGTGCTTGCTTCTCGATAAAAACGTTCTGATTCGGGTTTTATGGTGCGAACTGTTCCCGGCAGTCCATTGCGCTCACGATCATATGCACCAGAAGCAAAGTAAAATTCGCTTCCAAGACTATCCATGAGGCTCACGAATGATTTGGCCATATCCTTGTCGTGCTGGGACCATTCGTTGAACGTAATCATTTTGTTTTGTTTCTCAAGCTCCAGCAAATTTTCGCGCCCAGAACGCAGGAGACCTGCAAGCAGGTCGAACGCCCGCCTGCGAACTGCCTCAGCCACTGGATCATCACGATCCGTAGGCCCGTACGTTAGCGGTTTGCGTAGTTTCATCAAGACATGGTGCGCCTCATCAGGGTATGTCGCAGGATTGCGGGAAATCTCTCTGGCAATTTCATCGCAGAGGACATGACCACGCCAAATGCAGAGATCCGAAAAGATATCCACACATAATCCCCTAACCTCAGTAGCACCAGGTCCCTCCTTTACACGGTCGAAGATCGCTTTTGTCAGACCTGCAATTCGATTCGGTTCAACACCGGCAAGCCTGCCAATCGGTCCACCTAGGAGTCCACAAAGAACACCTCGGCTTAGTTCGTCATAACACATGCTCTCAATGATTTGCCACATAAATTTCTGCGCCGTTTTATAAATGGCATTTGTGTAGGATGCTATCTGAAAACGCACTGCAGGAACGGGATCTTTGCTCAGCCGCTCAATTGCTTCTAGAACATCGGACCTTGCAACGGTTGGGTGACGAGCAAGCAAAACTAGCCCTTTTGCAGCCTCAATTCGTGGTGCTGGCAACCCCCAAGCGGGGTGTTCGTCAAACTGAGCATTATCTTCGGGATTCTGGGTGGGTTCGGGATAATGGCTAGCTTCGAGAAGAACGCTTTTTATCAATCCACATATCTCATCGTCATTCGAGAGCATCTCAATTTTTGCGACGCAGGCACATGCGTCCGTAAGATATCCCCAACCATAGTCTCGCTGCTTTGAATGAATCCCATCAGCATCGGCGCTTGAGAGAGCGCTATGAAGCTCTCGAAGAGTCGAATGTATATTGTGTACTTCCACTAATGTGGGATCTGAATTGCGGTGCTCGTCCACAAACACCTTGACCGGACACTCCAACTCTTGGATCTTTCTGTTCGCCTCTGCTTCGACCGGAACACCACTGCCAGCAAGATATTCTTTCTCACTGTAAGCCACATTCATTACCCCACTAAATCTCATCGGCTGCTCATTAGGTGGTACTGCATTCTTGATCTTGAGTTCTTCAAGGAGGCTCTTGGCATCAGCGGTAACTATGCTCTCATTTGACAGGCATCCGAGGAGACGATTTCGTATACGTTCGCCTGCCTCGGTATCGCTCCACGGCACCATTACTGGAATTATCAGAATGGACCGTTCGATACGCTCGCGCTCCTCGCGGTCCAGAGTCGGAAAGATTGCAATGAGAAGCTCGCCTACATGAGTTCTAGTATCGAAACCGATGAGGAACGGTTTAGTCCAGCTAAGAGGAAGGATTTCTCTGCCGAGTGTGCTCGGGAAGCGACTGCCTAAGAGTAAAAGCCGACTCCAGAGAACAGCTAGGCGATTTTCAGAGAGGATGATCTTTACAAGTGCGCGAAGTTGTTCAATACAATCGTGCTTCTTTGCAAGCTCCTCAAGATATCGCTGAAATGCGTCGAGCATCTGGAGGGGCTTATCCTGGCGGTAAACGTTGTGGTCCCAGATGGCGCTGTAATCAGTGAGGAGACGTGCCTGGATACCATTGAAGTCGAATACCTCTTCATGCTCTCCGCCCGAAGACAAAGGATGATCTTGTGCCACGTATGCTTCCATCACTGCGATGAGTGCACAGGTCGCCCTTTCTGGTGAGCACTCTAGAAATTGCGGAAAAAATTCCGCGAGCTTGTATAGCGCCATCTTGTAGTCCTGCCGGCGATTGGAGGTCAACGGCAGGATGAGACTCTGACCGATGGGCGTTTGCGCATTGGAGGTTTCATGGTGGCTAAAGGTTACGCGATAAATCTCCTCGACAAGCCCCGGGTCAAGGGGAATAAGCAGCTTGACCTCTTCGGCCAGAAACGGTATCTCTTCGAATCCAAACTGCGAAAGGTGTAGGGGCTCCAGGCATTGCCTAATCAGCCTGGCCGATGAGCCAGGATTGCTCTCAAAAGTCCGGCAGACACATTGTAGGGCATTGATTACCATCCTTCTGTCTCTAGGCATCTGAGACCATGCAAATTCGAAAAGCTGACGCGCGGTTTGCCCGGTCGCGATACGTTGTTCCGGAGTGAGATCTTCAGTGTGCTCGCTGATGATCGTGAGAAGAGACTGAACCGTGTAAGCCACATGCGGGCGGAGGCTCCTGCTAATGCACTCGATGAGTTCACACCAGGGACCTGCATCTCTCCCAACAAGTCGTTTTTCATTGTGAGTGACTTCAGATAATGCCCCAAAAAGGTGCCACAGCACTTGCTCAGAAGTGCTTTTGATCTCTATATGAGGATTATTCAGAGCCGAAAACAATGGCTCAAGATCGGACAGCGCTCTGGCCAATTCCGCTGCCACGGAGGGACCGATCAGCTTACCAATCTCAGGTATACCGGCTGCCCGATTGACTCGAAATACGAGATCCCAAAACGGTGGGATGCCAAAATTCCACAAGTGACGGAAGTGGAGCATGAGACTGGGCCGAATCACGATCACTAGGTCTGAGTCGTCAAGAAGGCGATGTACCACTCGCTCAGCACTACCACGCAGAAGTAGTCTTGCGACCGCGTAATCGAAGAGAATGTTGTGCCCAAACGCTAGGATATCGTGGTCTGGTGATCCTATCGGTGATGACTGCCACTCGATGAGGACTTGCATGCTGAGAAGATCCAGAAGCAGGCCACTGGTATCCGTGCGTGCCACAACAAATCGGTCAACATGGAGCGCACGTTTCGCAACCATCTTTTCGCACACTTCCCTCAGAACAGCTTCACGGGCGTCCCCCTGCGTGTCATCGTTTGAATGGATCACTCGACGCAACCAGTATTGGTCCAATAATCCGAGCTGTGTTCTAATCGGCAATAGTTCATTGCAGGTATCACCAGTGCCAAGCAACTCAGCTATGAGCTGCAGGTTGAATGGTACACTCAGAAGATTAAATAATTCGGTGGGCGCGCTCTTGATAAGTGCATAGAGCTCGGAAGATTGGGGGGAGATTTGATTAACTTCATCCACAGAGAGGCAGGGGATGTTCAGATGACGAACATGGCTGAACTCAGCGTCCTGGAATTCCGACGGGGGATCTCCAACGAAGAGCTGCTTGATCTCTTCGCCGTAACGCAGATCGAACTTGCGAATGGAGGCTACTACGTGCCAGCGCCCGTTTCTTTCGACAATCCGGCGGATTAGATCCCTAATCATTCTCCCGGCAGGATCCACACGGGCAGCGTCCAGAGCATCAATGACAAGGAAGGCAGGTTGTAGTCCCGGCCAATTGTCAAGCACTTCAATCAATTCGTGATTCAGTCCAATCTCACCCCGAAGGCCACCAAGACTTCGTGCGTCGAGGCGATCGACTGCAAGGAAGACGTAATCTCGTACCTGCTCCTTTAGGGTCTCAACGAGATGATGCAATGCGCCGGACTTTCCGGCACCAGGCTCTCCGACTACAAGAATCGACTTCTCTTCGACGGCCAGTTTCAGCACTTCAGTGCAGTGTCGTCTAATTTTTACCTCCGTGGAGCCGATGCGAATTCTTGCCAGATGGGCAAGCGATTCGACGATTGACTTAGAGTGCTCCTTGAGCCGCTCAATATCAGGGCGGTAGCTTCTGGCTACTTGGAGGTCGATCCCAGCGTTTAGGAGGTCTTGCGTGAGGATCTTCCGATCGGTTCCTGACTGGTGCGTCGCAAAGCCCGCACATAAGCTAACAAGCAGCGACCATGCTACTTCAGCCTTTTCCGGGTCGCGTAATACGGCAGTGCGTAGGAGATTTTTCGCTTCGTTTTCATTGGTACCTCCTTCATCCAGGTCAAGTACCTGCAAATGGATTAAAGATAGGAATTGCCGGAACTCATCATCAGAAGGATCTGCACCTGAAACATTTTGCCAAGATCTAGCCACATGCGCCTTCACAACCGAGAGAACATCATGGTCCATGTCGTTTCTTTCGGCTTTATCCATCGGATGGTTTGGATGTAGGTGTCGCACCCGATCAAGTATCTCTTTGAAGTTAAGCCGGATTTTCTCTGAGCTGGTCGGTGAAGTGACAATAACGAGGCGATCCCTTTCTGGATCTAGGGGCCGGTCCAAAGCCTGCGTCCCCGTGGTTTTGCTCTGGCGAGCGATGAACTGACGAACAAACTGGTCGAGGACGGAGGCCAGATCCGATTTATCCCCCTTTAAAAGCTTAAGTGTTCGCTTGCATTGGGCAAACAGTAATCGATCATCCGAGGTTCCTATCTGCAGGTCATCTACCGGCTGTTTGGTCTCGCACTGAAGCCACTCAAGAGTCGTATCTGCGGAGAGATTCCATAGAGGGGTTGCATCTTTTTCGGCCAGAATGTAGACGGTTGCCCAAGCTGCTACGCGGTGTTGAAAGTCCATGCCGCCTGCCGTGGCTGCTCCTCCTGCTATGGCTTTTACCTTCATGGGTCACACTCTCCTTTCGCCAAGACCCACCAGAGGTGGAAGGCTTTGGGTAAGGCGTAGGATTTGGGTCATGCAGATCGCCCATTTAATTCTGACCATTCAACAGCCTAAACTGTTAAAGCTCTTCTGCTTGGATCTAAGATCATGATAATCTGGCCGTGCAGCTTGAGGTGGGCCAATCAAATCAGCCGAATACCCTTTCCATATTTCTGAAAGATCTCGCGGCAGATATCCAACCCGATGTCAGTAAGCTCATAAGTCGTTTCATTTCTGGTTTTGTGCAGGCTTACATACCCATGTGCAATAAGAGAAACGAGTGCTTTCTCTGCTAATTTTTTCGTGCGCTTGTCCTGCTGGAACTTTTTCATGAAATAAGGCTTAGGAACATGGGCGGATTTGCTGGAATTTGTTGCTTGACAGATGCTGGTCAAAACACGTCTTTCCATTGCATCTATCATACCTTTTAGAATAGCTTATATGGATATAAATGTTTGGAATACTGACATTTAGTAGTAGTAAAAAGCTTTAAATAACTTACCAATGAGTATTCATATCATGAGCATCGCACAGGCCATTCAAGCCGTCGAGGACAAGGGGATTGATACCGACCTGGAGCTCTACGACGTAATCGAGAATAGTCCTGGAGAGAGCGTATATTCTTTGGCCAAGCTGATGGCCTGGAGCAACGGCAAGACATATGCCTCGGTTAGACGTTTGGAAAAATCGAAGCTGGTCCACATCGAGAAGATAGAAAAAGACGGCAGGTCTGTTCTTGTTGTCCGACCGTATGATTGGTATGAATTCTTCACCCCGGAAGAGCTACAAGAGATGAGCCGACCGGAGTTTATGGACAATGTAGAAGCTATTGTGAAAGAGAAAATGTAAGGCGCGCCTGCCTATTGAATCCTGAAGATATACCTCCTTGCAATTGCAAAAAGAATCCCTGCATTGGTGGAGCGATTAAACTCTCTCCTGCGTCATCGCCCTCTCCATCAACATGGCCACGCTCACCCTCGCCATCCTGCTCGGCATCGTCGTTCCCAAAGCCGTTGCCGTCCGCGCACGTGAGCGCTCGTCCCACCTGCCAGTCCAGCCCTTCGTAGCCCACATCCATGAGGATCAGCCCATCCGCCCGGGGCTGTGGGCACGAGGTAGTCATGAGCGTAACAAGAACTATGTTCAATTTCAATTGTGAAGCAGTTATCAGTATGGCAAAAGTTATAACTATTTCCTCGATTGATAAATAACCGATGCGATTGGAAGACGGTGCGCGAGATGAAAGTGACTCGCCTAAAATAGTTTATAAATTAGTTGCCGAATCCATCTCGCTTAGCAATGTACCTGCACAACTTTTGGGAAAGATACTATTAAATGTACAGGGTTTAATCTATTCAATCGCAAATTCTGAAGCAGACCATGTTGGTGGGAGAAGGCCCAAGAAAACTGAAGAACTTTTTTCATTAAATGTAAGCTTCTCAGAGGGAAGCGTAGCAATGGAGTTTTCACCCGCATTGCTCGCGCCCACTTTAGATGATACCATGACGCAGACCCCCACGTTTAGCAAGGCATCAAATCTTCTCGGTTTGCTTATGCATAGGGATGTCGAGTACGATGAAATAAAATTAGAAATTGAGAAGCAAATCGATGATCCCCGGTCGAGAATAACCAGCTTAAATTGTCTTAAGCAGCTCATACCGCCAGAAGGTAAAAAAGCAAAAATAATGTTTAAAAATATAAATGACGCGCACCCAGAAATAGAGCTTCATGATGAGCTATTAAAGAGGAGAGTTGAGCAATTATTACGAGAAGAGATGAAGAATTATGAGATGGAAGTTTTTGGAGTGGTGTCCCATCGGTCATCGGTTAAGGGTTTTTATAAGAATAATTTGTTTGATATTTCTGAATTGAAATAACTCATAAATTCTTTTTTATACTTTAAAAGTAATCCATTTCTTAGAGGAGAGGTAGCAAGGATGACCGATGAAAAAGCATGCATTGAGGAAGACATTTTTGCGAAGAGCTTATGCATGATGTTTTCTGTAGCATGGCTTCGCGAGACTGCCAAAAGAACTAATTTTATTAAAAGAGAAAGAAAGATACAGCCAGAAGTATTTTTCTGGGTTATTTCTTTAGGGTATGGAGTTTCTTTGCTAAGAACTCTTGCTGGCATGAAGAGAATGTATGAAAAAGCAAGAAACAAGACGATATCTGATTCCAGCTGGTATTATCGATTTACGCCAGAACTTGTAGCGTTCCTTCATGAATGCGTTATTCATGGAATGAAACAACTTGCTAGAGATTCATGTCGATCGCTTGACTCGCGCCTTAATTGTTTTTTGGATGTTTTTATTCAGGACAGCACAATAATACGCCTGAATAAGGTGCTGGCAGAAAAATGGCCGGCCGCTCGATCTAGAACAGTAGCTGCAGGAGTAAAAGTCAATGTATTGGTAAGCGTAAAGGCAAATGGGCCAAAAAGCGTTTCGATTATTCCGGAACGAACAAGTGATGTGAAAACCTTGAGAATTGGGTCATGGATAAGAGATAGGATTATTTTAATTGATCTTGGATTTTATAAATATGGTTTGTTTTCAAAAATTCAAGAGAAGGGTGGCTACTTCGTTTCTAGAATGAAATCAAATGCAAATCCTGGGATTTTGAGCTTAAACAAAGGATGCAAATTAGACAAAGAGAAAATCAAAGGTTTAAAACTATCTGAAATATTAAAAGGACTTAATAAAGAAATATTAGACGCAAAAGTAGAAATTCAATATATAAAAACGAGTGGGAAGAAAAAAAGAGAGTTGATAATGGAAGAATTTCGTCTTATAGCTATTTATAATCAAGATGACGAAAAATATCACGTATATATCACCAATATCTCTGATGAGTTCTTGACTGCAAAGGATATTGCTGACCTGTATCGAGGTCGCTGGGAAATAGAATTGGTATTTAAGGAGCTAAAAAGCAAATATCAACTGGACATAGTTGAAACCACGAATGAACAGGTTATCAAAGCCTTTATTTGGATCTCCATCTTGACGATGATACTTAGCAAGGAAATTTATAATATTGTTAGAAAACTTAATCCAGATAAGCAAATAGCTCGATTCACCCAGATGAGGTGGAGCAATGTATTTGTTGAATCCTCGCATGAGATTCTGCACGAGGTCCTTTGCTACCTGGGCGTAAAAGATATAATTACGACTAAATACGAAATTTATGGCAGTCAGGCCCTTGATCCGCATGTTAATCGGGAGAGATTCCGAGACAATTTATGGGCTTAACCGATGACCAATGAGTGGTGTCCAGGATCAAAGATGATATGCCATCTCCAAGTTTTTTTGTCAAAAATTGGGCAGGAAAATTAGTAAAAATCCAGATGCCTGAGGAAAAAAGGCATCAGATTCTGGATTATTTGGCTAATAGGGTGCCGATAAGGCTAACCGGCGCAGGGACTAAAAAAAGGTCGTTGGAAATCTCAGATTTGAATGAAATAGAACCCAACACTAAGATTTTCATTGATTCGATTCGTGAAGTCAAGCTCACAAATATCATCGAAGCAGAATTATCTTATGAGAGATACGATAATGAGTCGGATTATTGGGTTATCAGCAATAATGAACTGGGCGCATACGGTGTGGATTCAACAGTTGATAAAGCAAAAGAAATGTTTAAGGAGGACTTGTATAGCGAATATCTAACGTATAAGGATCTAAGCGACAATGATCTAACCAGCAAGGCGTCGATATTGAAGAGAAAACTAATAGATCTATTCGAAAAATAGTCGGTGAAATTACGCCTGAGAAAAGAGACAAAATTGATGCAGCATTGACCTCCAAAGGGTTCCAAAAATTAAATAAAAAGGATCATTATAGATATAATTTGAAGATTGATGGAAAAATCTCGCACATCGGAACGAAAATGAGCATGGGATCTAATTATAAAACGGTGGGAGACAATCTGCTCATTCAAATGTATAAACAGCTACGTATGAGTAACTTATCAGAATTCAAAAAGTATATCAAATGTATATATTCTTATGATAATTATATCAAATATCTCAAAGAAAAAAATGAAATATAATTTTTAGATTATCTTATCATCGCCCTTTCCATCACCCTGGCCACGCTCGCCCTGGCCATCCTGCTCTGCACGGTGGCCGCCAGGCTCGTCGCCGCCCGCGCTCGGGAGTACTCGTCCACCTGCCAGTCCAGCCCCTCGTAGCCCACATCCATGAGGATCAGCCCATCCGCCGGGGCGGTGGGCGCGCCGTGGTTCAGCTCCGGGCGGAGCAGATCTGCGAACCAGCTCATCTCCTTCTGGCCCGCCCCTACCTTCTCCAGAGCACCCACTATCTTTCGCACCATATTCCAGAGAAAGCCGTTGGCCCGAATGTCGAAGACGAAAAGCCCGCCCTCCTCAGAGATCTGCAATTTTTGCAGCGTCTTTACCGTATCCACCTTGGCCGAGGAGAAGTTTCTAAAGTCGTGCTCGCCCAAAAGCTGCGCTGCTGCCGCGTGCATCCGCTCCAGATCCAGGCCCGGATGCCATAAAAGATAACGGTACTCCCGCCACTGGGCATTCCAGCGGGCACTGAAACCGATGGGGGCTTTGGCCCAGGCCCAGGTCCAGATGTCACGGGGCAGCCGCCCGTTCACACAGCGCGGTCGGGTCAACTTGGCCCTGTCCTCATCGATCCAAAAGTCGATCACCTGGCCCAGAGCCGAGACGCCCCGGTCCGTCCGGCCGGCGTAGCAGAAGTCGCCGTGAATTACGCCGATTTGGGCCAGCGCCTTCCTAACCACGGAATCGACTGTGACCAGATCCGGCTGCTTCTGAAAGCCGTAGTAGTTGTCGCCCAGATAGGCAAGCTTGAGTGCAACCTTCATTCAATTTATCCCAGAAATCACTATTAATCAAATCTCCCGTGGGTCGGTGATGTACCCGGTGATGGCGCTGGCTCCCGCTGTTGCCGGCGAGCAGAGGTAGACAAATGCCTGAGGGCTTCCCTGCCTGCCTACGAAGTTGCGGTTCGATGTGGAGAGGCAGCGCTCGCCCGCACCCAGCAGCCCAAAGGACCCGCCCATGCACGGCCCGCAGCAGGCCGACTCAAACATGGCACCCGCCTCCATGAACTTCTCGATGAGGCCAGCATGCAGACATTTCATGTACTCCTCCCGGCTGGCAGGCACAACAATCATGCGCACGCCCTTAGCCACAGGCTCGCCCTTCATCATCTGCGAGGCAAGCTGGAGGTCCTCGAATCGGCCGTTGGTGCACGAGCCCAGGAAGACCTGATCAAGCTTCGTCTCCGGCACCTGGCTTATCGGCTTAACGTTATCCACGTTGTGGGGCAATGCTATTTGCGGCTCCAGATCGCTGACATTCCAGCTCTTCCTGGTGAAGGCGGCATCCTCATCGGTTCGCACAATTCCTTCTCGGATGGCCGCGCGATCCTTCACCCGGCCCTCCAGGTACTTTATGGTGGTCTCATCCGTCTCGAAGATGCCGGCCTTGGCCCCCATCTCAATGGTCATGTTGGATACCGTCATTCTCTCCGGGATGCTCATGCGTACCGCTGCCTCGCCCAAGAATTCGCAGGCCAGATAGTTCGCTCCATCTGCCCCGATATCGCCAATGATCTTCAGCACTGCGTCCTTGGAGGTAACTCTGGCGGGCAGCCTTCCTTCTATCATGATCTGCAGGGTTTTGGGCACCATGAACCAGAGCTTGCCCGTGGCAAAGACGGATGACATGTCCGTAGATCCGACGCCGGTGGCGAAGGCCCCCAAAGCTCCGTAGGTGCAGGTATGCGAGTCTGTACCCAGGATGATTTGCCCTGGCAGCACATGCCCCTTCTCCGGCATGACCTGGTGGCATACGCCGCAGAATATATCGTAGTTTAAGATGCCCTGCTCCTGCGCGAATTTACGCAGCATGATATGATTCTCCGCCGCCTTCAGGCTGTCCGCAGGAACCTGATGATCAAAGAGCAGGACAATTTTAGCAGGGTCCCATACCCGGGCATCCCGGCCCGCGATCTCATAAAATCCCTTGACCGCCAGCGGGCCGGTAATGTCGTGGATCATGGCTCCGTCTATGTCCGCCATGACGAACTCGCCAGCATGTACCTCTTTTTGGGAGGCAATAGACAATATCTTCTCAGACAGGGTTTGGCCGCTCATGGCAAAGGCCATCTCATCCATGATAAATAAATCCTTACCTTGCAGCCCAAAATAATATCAGGCGAAAACTCTTTCGACCCTTTCAAAGCCTTTAAATAAATCAGATAATAACAACGATGTACATAAGATCACATCGTAGTTTAAAGATGGAGTGTCCCAGATGAAGATCAAGTATTTGCTCGACGAGGAAGAGATCCCCAAAAAGTGGTACAACGTAGCCGCCGATATGCCCACACCCCTGGACCCGCCTCTGCATCCCGGGACGCTAAAGCCCCTCTCTGCCGCGGATATGGAAATGATCTTTCCCAAAGCCCTCATCCAACAGGAGATGAGCACCGATCGCTGGATAGACATCCCGGAAGAGGTACGCGACATCTACCGGCTCTGGAGGCCGACGCCCCTCTACCGGGCCGCTGCCCTGGAGAAGGCTTTAGAGACCCCGGCCAAGATCTACTACAAATATGAGGGCGTAAGCCCGGCCGGCAGCCACAAGCCCAATACAGCCGTACCCCAGGCCTACTACAACATGAAAGAGGGCATTGAGCGGCTGGCCACGGAGACAGGCGCCGGGCAGTGGGGCTCGGCTCTCTCTTTAGCCACCTGCCTCTTCGGCCTGAAGTGCACCGTTTACATGGTCCGGTCAAGTTTCGACAGCAAGCCCTACCGTAAGAGCGCCATGCGCGTCTGGGGCGCAGATTGCTTCGCCAGCCCGTCCGATAAGACCAATTTCGGCAGAAAGATCCTGGCCGAGATGCCCGACACCCCGGGCTCTTTGGGCATCGCCATCTCCGAGGCAGTGGAGGACGCGGCCAGCCACAGTGACACCAATTATGCCCTGGGCTCCGTGCTCAACCATGTTCTCCTCCATCAAACCATCGAAGGTCTGGAGCTGAAGAAGCAGTTCGATCTGGCCGACGACTATCCGGATATCATGTACGGCTGCTGCGGCGGAGGAAGCAACTTCCCAGGTATGGTCTTCCCCTTCATACCAGACAAGATGAAGGACAAGAAGGACCTACGCATGGTGGCCTGCGAGCCATCCGCCTGTCCCACACTCACCAAAGGGCTTTATGCCTACGACTTCGGCGACACAGCCGGCATGGCTCCTGTGATCAAGATGTACACTCTGGGGCATGACTTCATCCCGCCCGGCATCCATGCTGGCGGCCTGCGCTACCACGGAGATGCCCCCTTGCTTTGCAATCTGGTGCACGACGGCCTGATTGAAGCCACGGCTCTGCAGCAGAACGAGGTCTTCGAAGCTGCCACCATCTTCGCCCGCAGCGAAGGCATAATTCCCGCACCAGAGGCGGCTCACGCCATCAAGCCCGCCATTGACGAGGCGCGAAGGTGCAGGAAGACGGGCGAGGCCAAGACCATCTTCATTTCCCTAACCGGACACGGCCACTTCGACATGGCTGCCTATGATGCCTACAACGACGGCAAACTGGTGGACTACGAGTATCCAGCCGATCTGGTCAAGCAGTCCCTGGCCAAGCTGCCCCGGGTTTGATGGTTGCAAGAGTGGGTAAGATCGGATTCCTGATCAATCCCATAGCCGGCATGGGCGGGGCCGTGGGATTGAAAGGCACGGACGGCCTGGCGGCGGCAGCGCGGGCCAGGGGCGCAAAGCCTCAGGCAGCCGTGCGCGCACGCGCGTGCCTGCATTTGCTTTCCCGGGAGGCGGACCTCCTCTTTTTTGCCGCCAGCGGCGAGATGGGCGAAGATGTACTGCTGCAATGCGGCCTGCCATACACTGTGGCCTACGTAGCTAGAGATGAGTCCAGCTCAGAAGATACGAAACTGGCTTGCCAGGCCTTCCTGGAAAACGGCGTCGATTTGATCCTATTTTGCGGGGGCGACGGAACGGCGCGAGATGTTGCCAATGCCGCAGGCCTGCGCCCCATCCTGGGCATCCCGGCGGGAGTGAAGATGCATTCCGGCGTCTTTGCCATCAGTCCCCAGGCAGCGGCAGAGCTGGCTCTGGGCTTTGTGAGAGGCGAACTTTTGGCCCGTGATACAGAGATCGTGGATGTGGACGAGGAGCTCTACCGGGCCGGAGAGCTGCAGACCATGCTTTATGCCGTGGCCCGCACGCCTTACAAGCCCACGTTGGTTCAGGAGCGAAAGAGGATCTATAGCGCCTCTTGCGAGGAAGAGTTCAAGGATCAGATCGCACTCTTTGCCTCAGAATTCATGAGAGACGGCTCTGCCTACATTTTAGGGGCGGGCACTACCACAGCCAGGATTGCCGAGCTTTTAGGTGTGGATAAGACCCTGCTTGGCGTGGACGTTATTCAGGAGGGAAGGCTACAGCAGAAGGACGCCTCTGAGAGAGACCTCTTGGCCTTGCTGGACAGAGAAAAGAGCGTTAAGGTCATTGTCAGCCCCATCGGCGCCCAGGGCTTCATACTGGGACGAGGCAGCCAGCAGATCAGCGCTTCTGTCCTGCGACGTGTCGGAGAGGAGAATTTGATAATAGTATCCACGCCCCATAAACTGGCGGAGCTGCCGCAACTATTGGTTGACACGGGCGACCTGGAGATGGACCGTACACTGGCCGGAAAGAGAATGGTGGTTACAGGATATCGCATCGCGCAAAGAAAAGATACGGCTGCGGCATCAGCGCTACATATATAGCTCTTCATGCGTTCTTGCCTCGTTGTGATTGAAAATAATGGGCGAGAAGGACGGAACACATTCGATTCATATGAATTGCCTGTTGCCGGCAGAAATGTTCTGGCCTTTATCATCTTGCTCGGCATATTCATGTTTGTCATCGACGGCTCAGTAGTATCCATTGCCCTTCCCACCATCACCCGCTATTTTCAGGCCGATGTAGCAGAGTCTCAATGGGTGATAACCTCCTACCTGGTCACTGTGACTAGCCTGCTCATGATTTTTGGCAAGATTGCAGAGCGAACCGGTAAGGTCAGGCTCTTTTTGGCAGGATTTGTCATCTTCACGATGGCATCGGTCGCCTGCGGTCTTTCCACCAGCCTTGGTATGCTCATCTTCTTTCGGGCGGTTCAGGCTGCCGGTGCTGCCATGTCCTTTTCCATCAGCACAGCCATAATCTTCCAGATTTTCCATCACGGAGAACAGGGCAGAGCCATGGGCTACATCGGCACGACCGTATCGTTGGCCAGCATAGCCGGACCAATTCTTGGTGGCTATTTGGTGGACTACATGGGCTGGAAATACATCTTTCTCATCAATCTGCCCATAGGCATTGTGCTCTTAGCCCTTGCCTCCAAGTACATGAAAATCGAGGAGACCATATCGAAAAAACTGGACTTGGACTGGCGTGGAGCGACTGTGCTTATTATCTTCATAGTATCTTTGATGCTATTTCTTGGCGATCTTTCCAGCAACACCGCTCTTTTTATTGCAGAGGATCCCTTCTTCCTGCTGGCTACGTTATCACTGCCGGCATTTGTCTGGATCGAATCGCATCAAAAGTCCCCTCTTTTGGACCTTTCCATCTTCCGGGTAAAAAAGTTCGTCCTGCCCATAATCGCCATAATGTTATTCATCATTTCCAGCTTCTCAGCTTTCATCCTGGGTCCCTTTTATTTCCAGGGCGTCATGGGCTACTCGCCCTCCCAAGTGGGCAGCGTATTTCTCATTGTGCCGGCCATAATGGCCTTTGGCTCACCACTGGGTGGCTGGATATATGACAGGTATCACTTTCGCTACAATTCCGCCTTTGGCATGATAATAGTAGCAGCGTCTCTCCTTTTCATGGGAAGCGGCATTGCTAGAGATGATATTACCACGATTTACTTCTCCTTTGTGATCATGGGGCTGGGAAGCATGCTATTTCAAAGCCCCATCAACACCGAGATCATGAATGCCCTGCCAAGAGAGATGCTAGGCACAGCTTCCAGTCTCTCTTCGGCTATAAGAAATATGGGCATGTCCCTGGGAGTCTCATTCTCCACCCTTCTCTTATCGATGCAATTGAACCTTGCCGGCTATCACGGCCCGACAATAGACGCGAAGCCACAGCTTCTCAGTCTTACCATAAGCAATGTGATGATCATTGCGGCGGCATTATGCATACTGGGGGCAGCGGCGGCCTTTCTTCGCAATCGAGATGAATGCTAGACAAAAATCAATACATTTATATTATCAGGATTACTGCATAGCTCTTCATGAATGTGCTTGCCCTAATTCCCGTAATTTTGCTGCTGCAGGCTTCGTACTTCGATATGCAGGGCACTATAATGAATGTTATTTCGCCGTCCAGCCTAATGATCGGAAACAATACAGTTACCTTGGCGGATGTGGACGCTTCCGGGCTCAATCAAAGACAGTATGCTTATCTGATGGATGACCTCAAAAGCAGTCTGCAAGGCAAGGACGTCTTCGTCAAAGGCGGTTATGTTTATTTTGATTTAACGGGAAGCTACAATTCACATAGCATCAATGAGATGACTCAGAAGGAGATTTCTGATTTAAAGGATATGCGTGATTTCTTCTGTGATGAATGCTGCTAATAATCTATTGTGTATAATATTCCCATGCTCTTATAATGTATTTCCCATAGAGGATCCAGATGAGCACAAATATTC
Source organism: Methanotrichaceae archaeon (assembly GCA_963803855.1). GTDB lineage: Archaea > Halobacteriota > Methanosarcinia > Methanotrichales > Methanotrichaceae > Methanothrix. Next base: position 340,825 of record CAWDNX010000006.1, on the reverse strand, counting down.
CAAAAATAATGTAGAGGTTGGTGATGTACACCAACCACTGAAGAAGACGCATCTTCTTCTCAGCCGTTCCAACCCAGTCATCCGCTTTTCGCTCAAACCAGTTGGACATCTGTTCCGATTAAGCTGAAGCTTTGGAAGCGGCTGCTTTTTCCGCTTCCTTCTTAGCTTCTTCTGCTGCGGCTTTCCTCTCGGACTTGCCCTTCAGCATCTTCATCTTGACCAGGTTGTCCCTTTCCATCTCCTCCAACGCCATGGCGATGAACTTGATGGTGTCCTTGACTTCTGGAATCACCTTGAACTCCAGAGCATTGACACGCCTCTTAGTCTTGTCGATATCCTCGACAAGCCTTATCATGGCGGTCTCTACCTCTGCAGCCAGGATGATCTTATCCAGCAAGCTCTCATAGGCATCAGCGGCCTCATCGATGGCGGCCCCAGTCCCAATGATGCCGTAGCCTCGCTCGAACATCTTCTTATGCACGGCCTCTGCCGCGATCTTGGGAACCACTACACCCATGATGTTTCTGGATTCGAGCTGGATGACCGGCTCTTTTTGCAGAGAATAGGCCACGCTTCCGATGGCAACTGTTCCCTCGATGGCCATGGCCATTTGAAGTCTCTGCTCGGCTACGAGCATAGCTTCAACCAACTCTTTCCTGACCGTCTTGGCCTTGTTTAGCACCTCGAAGAACTCAATCATGAGGCCGTCGCGCTTCATTTTGAGGAGCGAGTGACCGGTCTTTGCGAGCTTCATCCTTTTCTTGAGAGCGATCAGGACTGCCCTGGTCGGTTTTGTTCCTCGAATTACGGCCATGTTCTCACTTCTTCGCGGTGCTTGCGTACTTGGGGTGGTATAGCTTGATGTATTTGTCGTCGATCCTGGTGAGCATAGCTTCAGGCAGATCTGCCAGCAGATCCCATCCGATCTGGAGGGTATCGAAGATAGACCTGTCCTCATCTCTGCCCTGATTGACGAATCTCTTCTCGAACTTATCAGCGAACTCCAGCACCAATTTATCGCGCTCAGAGAGAGCCTCCTTGCCGACAATGGCCGCGAGACCGCGCAGATCGTTGCCCTCTGCATAGTAAGCATAGAGCTGATCCGATACTGCCCTGTGATCCTCGCGAGTGTGGCCCTTACCGATACCGGAGTTCATAAGCCGGGACAGCGAGGGTCTGATGTCGACGGGCGGATAAATGCCCTTTCTATGCAGCTCTCGGGAAATGAGGATCTGACCCTCGGTGATGTACCCGGACAGATCCGGGATGGGGTGAGTGATGTCGTCGCCGGGCATGGTCAGGATGGGGAACTGGGTGATGGAACCCTTTCTGCCCTTGATGATTCCGGCTCTCTCGTACTGAATGGCCAGATCGGTGTACATGTATCCTGGATAGCCGCGTCGTCCGGGCACCTCTTCACGAGCAGCGCCCATCTGTCTGAGCGACTCGCAGTAGTTGGTCATGTCCGTGTAGATGATGAGCACGTGCATGTTCAGATCGAAAGCCAGATACTCGGCTGTGGTCAGTCCCAGCCTGGGTGTCAGAATCCTCTCCACAGCCGGGTCGTCGGCCAGGTTGAGGAACACCACTGCCCTCTCCAGGGCTCCTGTTCTCTCGAAGTCAGCCAGGAAGTGCTGAGCCTCTTCGTTGGTGATGCCCATGGCACAGAAGATAACTGCAAAGGCCTCGGCTTCACCGAGCGCCTTGGCTTGCCTTGCGATCTGCAATGCAAGGTCGTTGTGGGGCAGACCTGCACCAGAGAAGATGGGCAGCTTTTGGCCGCGCACCAGTGTGTTTGTGCCGTCGATGGTGGAGATGCCGGTCTGGATGAAAGCGCGCGGCTTCTCTCGGGAAGCTGGATTGATGGCAGCTCCTGCAATATCTCTCAATACCTCAGGCACAATTTCCGGGCCGCCGTCTCTGGGCTTTCCGGATCCGGACAGAACGCGTCCCACGATGCCGGGTGAAAGTGGCATCTTGATGACGTCTCCGGTGAAGGTGACTGCGCTATCCTTGGACAGACCGCCGGTTCCCTCGAATACCTGAATAACCACGATCTCATCAGAGGAATCCAGCACCTGTCCTCTCTTCAGCTCTCCACCAGTTCTGATCTCGACGAGCTCCATGTAGCCCACAGGCTCAGTCTTCTCTACGAAGAGGAGTGGTCCGGAGATCTCAGTAATAGTCTTGTATTCCTTTGTCATTTTGAACCCACCTCACTTCAGCGCCTTGAACTCGGCGTCCATCTGAGCCAAAACCTTTGCCAGGATGGGCTCATACTCGGCTTCCAGCCTCACCTTGGCCAGAGCATCCTTGGATGGAACAGATGTAATCTGCGACACAGGTATGCCCTTCTGGACTGCATCGAAGGCGTAATCCCTGTACTTCAGGATTGCATCCAATAGATCGTACTGCTTCTTGTAGGGACAGAATGTGTCTACGGGGTGGAATGCGCTCTGTGCCAGCCAGAAGTTGATGATCATCCTGGCAACTTCCAGTGTGACCTGCTGATCCTCAGGCAGGGCATCGGAACCCACGAGCATCACGATCTCTTCCAGCTCGGCATTCTCCTGCAGTATGGCCATGGCCCGTCTCTTGTTCTTGTTCCAGTTCGGGCTTACATTCTCCACGAACCAGGGTTCCAGAATCTGGTCGTATAGAGAATAGGAATCCAGCCAGTTGATGGACGGGAAGTGCCTGCGCTGTGTCAGCTTGGAGTCCAGTGCCCAGAATACCTTGACCATTCTCAGTGTGTTCTGAGTGACGGGCTCGGTGAAGTCTCCGCCGGCTGGGGAAACAGCACCTACAATGCTGACCGAACCCTGGCCGCCGTTCAAAACCTCGGCACGTCCGGCACGCTCGTAGAAGTCGGCAAGTCTGGCACCCAGGTATGCGGGATAGCCTTCTTCACCAGGCATCTCTTCCAGACGCGAGCCCATCTCTCTCATGGCCTCTGCCCACCGAGAAGTGGAGTCAGCAGTCATCAGGACGTCGTAGCCCATATCTCTGTAGTACTCTGACGTGGTCATTCCGGTGTAAACGGAAGCCTCACGAGCAGCCACAGGCATGTTGGAGGTATTGGCGTATACGATGGACCTCTCCATGAGGGGTCTGCCGGTCCTGGGATCCTGCAGCTCGGGGAACTCATGCAGCAGATCGGCCATCTCATTGCCGCGCTCGCCGCATCCCACATAAACCACAATATCAACATCTGCCCACTTGGACAGGGTCTGCTGCATAACCGTCTTTCCGGTACCAAATCCGCCGGGAATGGCTGCAGTTCCGCCCTTGGCCAGGGAGAAGAATCCGTCCACTACCCTCTGTCCTGTTCTCAGGGGAATGGTGGGTGCCAGCTTTGCGGTCACAGGCCGAGCCTGTCTTACCGGCCACTTGTGCATCATGGTGAGCTTTGTCCCGTCCTCAAAGACGAGAACTGTCTCATCGACGTTGAAGTTTCCAGAGTAGATCTCCTTGACAGTTCCGCCCTTGTTCTTGGGTGGGACCATGATCTTATGCTTGATGAGCAGCTGCTCCTGAACCTCACCAAAGCATTGCCCAGGCTTTAGGACATCGCCCTTTTTCACTACTGGCTTGAACTCCCACTTCTTCTTATGATCAATGCCGTCAACGAATAGGCCTCGGCTGATGAAGTCTCCCGACATCTCTGCCAGCTTGGGCAGTGGCCTTTGAATACCGTCGTAAATCTGGGTCAGAATGCCTGGACCCAGTTGTGCTACGAGCGGAGCTCCTGTCTCCTTGACGGGCTCGCCGGGCCGCACGCCGCCCGTATCCTCGTATACCTGAATGATATGTTTATTGCCGGAAATGCCGATGACTTCGCTCATCAGGCCTTCCTCGCCGACCAGGACCAGGTCGTACATGGAAGCCTTCAGGCCCGTTGCCTGAACTAGTGGTCCGGCGACTCGCTTTATTTTACCTACTTCCATAAATCAACACCTATTGCCCTTTTAATCTTCTCTCTCATCTCTGTGCTCTGCTCGGTTCCGATAGAAATTACGGTAGGCTTGATAGACTCGGAGAGCTGCTCTTGAAGCCTCTTGGGCAGCTTATTGTAATCCGATTGCTTCAAGACCAGAATTCCCACATTGGAATCAGCCATGACGACGCCAATCTTTGAGACCATCTCCTCTTCGGTGTTGGCCGCATAAGATTTCTTTATTCCTGCCAGATTGAACCCGAGGACGCTCTCGCTGCCTCCCACAAAAGCAATCTCCATTTTTAGGCCACCACCACTTGCTCCTCGATGAGTTCAGCAGGAAGTCCGGCTTCTTTTCCTCTTACAATCTTCCTGATGTTGGAAACTTCTGTCTCTTTGCTCACCATATAGCCGAGCACCGGCAAGATAGATAACGGATGATAGTTGGAAAGAGCCCACGCATACCGGATGAGATACGCCCTCAACCTGGCCTCGATTCTGCTGACCGCATCCAGATCTACAGATGCGATGTCCGAAATGGAGGACCAGAAGGGATATCCTTCAAGCCCGCGCAGGAACTCGCCGAAAGGCTGACCGGCCATGCGGCTCAGCTCTCCATGCAACTTGCCTCCGGGGATGAGGTTCTCTAGTATCACGGCTGCATCGACGCCTGCCTTGTTCATCCTGAAGAGGGTGATCAAATTTCTTATATCGACCTCTCTTCGGACGTACTTGAGCAGCAGACCTCCGCCCACGGATAGAGTGCCGCCCACGGCCAGCTCCATTCTGAAGTAATAGAGCTTGTCGAGAGCATTCTCCAACGATGCCAAATTCTTGCCGTCGTATTGCGCCAGTGCGCTGGAATAGTCGGTTCCATCAAAGGCCGATATGATGTCGGTTATGGAATCCTTTTTGGCCAGCTCATTGAGGCGCTCTGATGATAACTCACCAGCAGGCACGAGATGTTTTACTATCTCAGTGTCGGTCGGCCCCGTAGAACTTGCCGCGCAGGAGGGTCTTGATGTTCCATACATCCCAGCGCCGAAGGTACTCCAGAATCAGGAATGAAGGCTCATCTATTGAGACCTCCTCGAGCTTCCTGAAGGTCTTTGCCAGATTGGCAAAGGTGGCGTGTTCAATGAGATCCACACCGGAGTAGTCCTTGGATAACGCGTCGATCTCATCCTTATACTGGGTCTCTTCCAGGTAGCGGGCGATCTCAGACATATCCATGTTCATCATCCTGGCATACATCTCCGCCGGGACAAGCTTAGTCTTCATCGCCCGGACTCTGCCCGTGATGTAAGCGTACTTCACCGGTGAACCGAACTTCGGCAAACGTAGTACAGGCATCGTCCTCACCCGAATAAGATCCTGGAAACCTCTTTCATGTGGTTATTAAAGACCTCACGCGCAAGAGTTTCGTAGGTTAAATCGTAACGCAGAGTTCCATCACTGCTCTCAACCACAGCGCCGCCTATGATGTCCAGGTTCCCGCCATATTTTGAGGCGAGAGAGGTTATGAAGGCCTCATCTCTCTTGTTGGAGAAGACCTTCATATCCTTGAGATCGTGAGGTTCGAGCAGCTTTTTGAGCATGGCTTCATTATCCTTCTTAGGAAGATTCTGCAGCTTCTCAAGCAGCTTCGTCCTAGCCTGCTCAAGGAGATTCTTGTGAACATTCAGCTCCGCTCTCTTGACTTCGAGATTGGCGCTGGAGATCTCCCTGCGCTCGATAGCCTCAACCGTGTGTCCAACCTCCGCTTCCTTTCTGGACTTTATCTCGGCGGCACGTTCCCTAGCTTCGTTGAGTGCCCTTGCAACCTCTTGGTCGGCTTCACTGGTTATCTGAGCGACCTTTTCCTTGCTTGTTGCCAGGACTGACTCAACCACCGCATCTAGTGCCATTGCCTCTTACACTCCTTGTAATTGGCTAACTTAAGGTGTCACGATGCCAGCAAAAGGTGTCCAGGCGAACATCAGAATCAGCGATACGGCGAGACCGAAGATGATCAGTGTCTCGGGCAGAAGCATGAGGAACAGACCCTTGCCCAGGAATCCGGGCTCCTCAGCCACGACGCCAACCACTGCTGCGCCAATACCCTGCTCACCCATACCAGCACCAATGCCTGCTAATCCAGTAGCTAGGCCTGCGCCGACAGCCAACAATCCATACAATGTTCCTGCATCTGCTACAACTACCATTTTCCTCAATCCTCCTTTATATGAATATTATCCAATCTGTCAATTCGTTCTAGCGAATTCATGCTTTCAGGAACCTCCGGACATGTCCGAAGGGACTGTACTCCACTCCACCGCCATGATTGCTGTAGAACTTCGTGAACATCTCCACATAATGCAACCTGAGGGGATGCATGAAGGGAGAGAGAATTCCCAGCAGGAAGTTGATGAAGTGCACTACGACCAGTACCAGGACACCAACGATGATGGCAGGTATCGTGAACTCAGCACTGTTGGTCGCTCCGCCGCTCAGCATGGGCATTATGACGTAGAAGGCCAGCTGGTTAGCAGCATACGCCAGACCCACCGAAGCGAGGCCGATGGCTAATAACCTAAGATAGGATATCAGGTTGCTCACATAGAATGGCATGTGGGCAATGCTCATAGGCCCTTCCGGTCCCATTACCAGCATCACTACGGCAGCCAAAATTACGACAGCACTCACAATTACCAACATCATCTGACCTATGACAAGTCCAAGTACAAGCAATCCAAAGAATATTTGGACGAGCATCACAGGAAGTCTCTCGAAATAGGCATGCTTCTTCTCGCCGTAGGCCAGCTCCGTCTTGATGCCCAAGATAGAACCAACGCTGCAGTGAATAATGCCTATGATGACACTAGTACCGATCAACAACAAAACCGCGTTACTTGCCAGCCGGTCCAGGGGGAAAATATCAATTCCCGGCCAAAATCCGATTCTTCCCAGCGAGCCAAAAACACCTTCACCGAAATAGAGTCCAGCTTGTTGTGCCAGCACCATCTCATGCTCAGATATATGTCCCATGATCTTGGGCCATAGACCTAAGGGGCCGAATATCTCGCCGAAGAATATGCCGAATATGATAGCCCACACGCTGGAAATCAAAACGACGTTGATCAACTGCTGCCAGCCGGGTGTTTTGAACTTCCTCTTCAGAAGCACCATAGTCAGAAGCGCCATGATGCCATAGCCGATATCCCCCAGAATCATGCCGAACATGATTGGGAAGAATACGAATATCAGCAATGACGGATCGAACTCCTTATACTCGGGAATGGCGAACATCCTTGTTATCAGTTCGTAAGGCTTGACCAGGCTGGGATTATCCATCAGGGTCGGTATGTCTTCGCCCTTCTCGACAAGTTCGTCTGTCTCTTTATCTGCAATCAACGAAACTTCAAGCCTGCCGCCGGCAGCGCTCTCCAGCTCGCTCTTGAGCCTGCTGAACTGATCCGCTGGAACATACCCATCTATAACGAAGGCGTTGGCCGTCTCAGCAAACCTGAGTGGTACCTCTGTCTTCTGGGTCTGCATGGACAGATACTCGTCCGTTGCCAGCATCAGATCTTCGTACTGCTTCTTCATGTCGGCCAGCTTCTTTTGGAGTGGCACTTTTTCGCCTTCCAAGGATTTGATGCTGCCTTCAAGAGTAGCAATAGCCGAGTCTACATTGCCCTCCAGCCTGGGTACAGATGTCTCGGAAAACCCATGCTCGGAAAGGACTGAAGATACTTCGCCGGCTTTTTCCGCAGGCACAAATACCGCTACAAAAGTTGCATTCTTGGCGCTTCCGGAATATACCTCATTTACCGGAGATACCCTTGCTACATCGGCATCAACTGGTGTTGTTGCTGTGCCGACAAAGGTCGCCAGAGAATCATAACCATAGTAAGCTTCTAAAGGCAGCGGCAAAACAGCCAACGGAGTCAGAGACTTGATCTGATCCTGTTTGGACTTTACTTCTGCGTCGATGGCAACGATGCGCTCGTATGTAGCAGTAACATCTGCACCGACGTTATTGAGAAGATTATCCATCTCCGATAGAACCTGGCTCTCGGGATATGCCTTATCAGGAAACTTCTTATTTAGTTCAAGGTACCTGGTGACAGATCTGAGCTTAATGAGATCCTCGGAGTATTCTTTGGCTTTGCCGATGGGCTTGCCCATCTCAAACTGTGGTTGGCTGCCATTATAGTTAACAATGTGAAGCAAGCGCAACTCATGCAGCTTTTCTACAACTGGAGATATTACGTTCTTTGACCCGGCGACGACTACACGACTCATCTTCACGGGTCTAAGCATGCAACAACCCCATAAACTCCTTTATCAAATATTCAACTGCTTTGTCCAGCTTTGCGCTGGCGCTGCCGCTCATTGAGCTTACGTTCTTCTCACCGCTGCTAACGATCGATGCCTTCTTGGCTTTCACATCGCTATCAGCTTTGGCAACGCTCTTGTCATAGTAGTCCTGTGCATCAGTCTCGGCGGATTTGACGAGGTTTGCAGCTTCAGTAGTGGCAGCGGCTATCTTTTTTCCTTTCTCATCCAAGGCCCGCTGGACTGCTGCCTTGGCTTCAGCCTCTGCCGATTTAATTTTCGATAAGATATCGTCTCTAGCCATCTGATCCCTCTACTTCTTCCCTCACTACACCTCTTCCGTTTTTCAAACAGCGCTACATCACGTTTGGCTCGTGATAAACGTTCAGATCCATCCTCATCTACCAATATAAACTCTTCGGTTTTGATTTGAAGAGAAGGCTAAGTATGATCATTCTACTTAATATCCCCAAAATTTCAAGGCTGTTTCCAGCTCTTTGTGGTCTTTGGCGTATTCTTTTAGGGGAATTTGCATTCGCCAGGCATCCACCGCCTGCACCATGGCCCTTGCCCCGGCTGTGGTACCGTCGGGATGGCCGTGCACTCCTCCGCCCGCCTGGATGATGCAATCAATGCCGTAGCCGTCTAAATTTCCATGGACTTTGGCCGGATAGACCCCGCCCGAGGCCACCGGGAAGACTTTCTTGTAGCCGTGCCAATCCCCTCGCAGAGCGTCACGGGAGAGGTCGTTTTCCTGGGTCTCGCGCGCCATCTTGCCCATGTAGCTTCCCGTATGCAGGTTGGTGCCTCCCGTCATACGCACCAGCTTGGAAATGACCAGCATGGCGATGCCGTGCCCTTTGTCTCTGGTAAAGGCTCCGTGCATGGTCCTGTGTACATGCACGGGCACCTTCAGATGCCGGGAGAGTTCCTCCAACGCGGAGAAGCCGACCGTCAGAACATCGATCATGACCATGTTAGCGCCGTGATCCACAGCCGCTTCAGCCCGCTCCAGGATCTCATCGGCGCCGACGGTGACGTTCACCGCATAAAAGGCCTTCTTGCCCGTCTCTGTCTCAACTCTGTCCAAGGCGCTCATGACCGCTTCCAAACGAGGGATGAGTGGACAGAAGCTCTGATCGGTCAGGGTCTCGTCGTCTTTGACCAGATCCAGTCCGCCGCGAACGGCGGCTGTGGCCACTGCGGCTGTGCCGGCCGGGTCCAGGCCCACCTTGGGCTTGACGATGGTGCCGACCAACGGACGGCCATAAACTCCCAGTATTTTTCGCGCATCTTCAATGCCAAAGCTTGGACCCGGTGCGCCCGTAGCAAGCTCTCCGGGAAGATGATATCCTGCAGCCGTACCTTCTTCAGGTCGCCCAGGCCGAAGAGGTTTCCTGCTACCACAGAAAGGTACTGGGGGATATTTCCCTGTTCAAATAGCTCCTCGGGAAAGCCTATCTCGACGTTGTTGCCCTCCGCCAGGATCACCCTGGCCGCGAGGGGGTTGTCCTGGCCTCGCACCGCGGTCCAGGTGCCGGTGGACTGCTCGGCGGCGATAGCCTCCGCCGCTTTCTGGATGGGGAGGTCGGTTTCTACATGATATTTTGCTATAAGTTCCATACCACTGCTCCTGATGTCTATTCTTAGCCAGCTGGACCCTTCCGCCTTCGGGATAATTCCTTCTCAAAATGGCATCGAGTCTTCATTGGCCAATTCCGTGCATAGATGAGTCTCTGGCAGATATAAGAACTTCTGCCGGAGAGACTATGACAGCAGAGGTTTCCCTGCTGAGCGGCGGGCAAAAAATTGGGGAAGATTCTGGCAAACAGCAATTAAAGGATTGAAGCAGATTTTTTTCGGTACGGGGGCAACATATTTATTATTAGAGAAAAACCTACAGACTGACAAAAAAATATCAGGAGAATCAATGGGTGAAAGCATAAATGATCAGACTCGATACATCATAGATCTGAGGCGCCATATGTGGATGGTTGGCATCGAGGAGGAATTGCGGCGGCTCATCTGGCAGATTGCCGTGGTCGGCAAATATATTTCCGCAAAGATCCACGAATCCAACCGCAAGCTGGCTGGCTTCAAGAATGCTTACGGCGAGGATCAGTTGGCGCTGGACCGTATTTCTGATGACATATTAAAAAATATGCTGCACAACTCAGGATTTGTTCGCGAGTATGCCTCAGAGGAGCTCAAAGATATCGTCACCATCGGTGAAGGGCAGGAAAAATATATTGTTACCGCCGACCCATTAGACGGTTCTTCCCTGGTGGATACCAATCTGGCCATCGGAACGATCATAGGCATCCACAAAAATTCAATATTTGACTGCGGAAGGAATTCGATGGTTGCCGCTCTTTATATTACTTACGGCCCGCTCATAACTATGATTTACTCGGCCGGAAAGGGCGTGCATGAGTTCGTATTGGATCGCGAAGGAGAGTATGTCCTATCTGAGGAAAACATCCGGCTTAATGAGAAAGGTGCGATCTTTTCACCTGGCGGTCTGCGCAAGGACTGGATGGACAGCCATCGCAAGTATATCGATAAGCTGGAGGCAGACGGCTACAAGCTGCGCTACAGCGGAGGTTTTGTTCCCGACATCAATCAGTTGATCATCAAGAGGGGAGGCGTATTCACCTATCCTGCACTGAAGAGATCGCCCCAAGGGAAGCTGCGGTTGCTGTTTGAACTTCAGCCCATGGCATTTATCATGGAGCAGGCCGGCGGCAGGGCTACGGACGGAAAAGAGGATATTCTTTCTCTCAAAGTGACGTCCGTCAACCAACGGTCGCCCATCTACATCGGCTCGTCTGCGGAAGTGACAATGGCGGAGCAATTCCTGTCGCAATAAATACATTAAAGGTGCAACGATGATTTACGAAAATAAGGACCAGCTAAAAAAGGGATGCGAATCCATACTCGCCTATGACGGCGGTGATGTTCGTGTCTTGAATGAAGCCAGGTTTCGGGAAAAGTTGATCGATGATTTGATCTATACGGCCGTTTTCAGTCCCGACCTTGCAACTTCAGAGGCCGCGGGGTTTCTGATTCGCCGGGGAGCTGCTGGCTTAGGAATCATTTCTGCGTCGATCCAATCCCTTTACGAAGCCATGGGACGTAAGGAACTTTGCGGATTTACCGTTCCGGCAATCAATATCCGCGGCATTACCTACGATGTGGCGCAGGCAGTATTTCGTGCCGCGATCAAAGGGAACGTAGGGCCTGTTCTCTTTGAAATCGCCCGTTCGGAAATAGGCTATACAAAGCAAAGGCCGCTAGAATATACCTGTGCCGTGTTGGCGGCGGCTGTTAAATCCGGCTGGCGTGGCCCGGTATTTTTACAGGGCGATCATTTTCAGATAAACGCCAAAAAGTTCGCAGCGGACGCAAAAAAGGAAACTTCTGCTGTTAAGAATTTAATCAGGGAAGCGATTGTTGCTGGTTTTTACAATATAGATATCGATACTTCTACACTGGTCGATCTGTCGCTGCCAACTGTCAAAGATCAGCAAAGAACAAACTTTACGCTTGCTGCGGAGTTGACAACTCTGATTCGCGATCTGGAGCCGGAAGGCATCACTGTGTCTGTGGGCGGCGAAATCGGCGAGGTTGGCGGCAAGAACAGCACTGTCGATGAATTGCAGGTTTTCATGGACGGTTATCTGGAAGAACTTAAAAAGCGGGGCGAGGCTTTCAAAGGAATCAGCAAGATCAGCGTGCAGACCGGGACGACGCATGGCGGTGTGCCGCTGGCCGACGGTACGGTTGCGAAAGTCAAAATTGATTTTGACGTGCTGGCGAAACTGTCGGAAACCTCCCGCACGCAATACGGTTTGTCCGGCGCCGTTCAGCACGGCGCTTCAACGCTGCCCAATGAAGCGTTTGACCGCTTTCCTGCCACCGGAACGGCCGAGATTCATCTGGCTACTGGTTTTCAGAACATGATCTATGACAGCAAAGGTTTCCCGGCGAAGCTGCGGGCAAAAATATATGATTATCTGAAAGACGACTTGAAAGAAGAATGGAAAGAAAAGGACACAGAAGAGCAGTTCATCTATAAAACCCGCAAAAAAGGCTTCGGACCTTTCAAAATGGAGCTGTGGCACCTGCCATCTGATGTTCGCGACGAAATCTGCGCCGAGCTGGAGAGGCAATTCGCCTTTTTATTTGATAAGCTCAAGGTCAACGGCACCCGGCCTGTTCTGGATCAATTCATCAAGCCGGTTGATGTGCCGTTGGAAATGCCCACGGCGCTGAAAGGCTGAAACAATCGCAGAGGGACGCCAAGATGACCAAGATCACTATCAGCTTAATTAAGGCCGATGTGGGCGGCTATCCAGGCCACTCTTCGGTGCATCCCGCATTGATCGAGACTGCGGAGTCGAAGCTTGCACAGGCTAAGAAGTCCGGCGCACTGATAGACTTTAGGGTGATGGCCTGCGGCGACGACCTGGAGCTTCTCATGAGCCACACGAAGGGCTGCGACAACGGCGAGGTGCATGCCCTGGCCTGGGAGACATTTGAAGCAGCCACTGAGGTCGCCAAGAAGCTCAAGCTCTACGGAGCCGGACAGGACCTTTTGGCGGACGCCTTCTCCGGCAACATTCGCGGCATGGGACCGGGTGTGGCGGAGATGGAGATCGAGGAGCGCACCAGCGAACCGGTGGTAGCCTTCATGATGGACAAGACCGAACCGGGAGCCTTCAATCTGCCCATCTTCAAGATGTTTGCAGATCCATTCAATACGGCTGGCCTGGTGATAGATCCGGCCTGCCACCACGGCTTCACCTTTGAGGTCTGGGATATCATGGAGCACAGACGGGTATTCATGGACTGCCCGGCCGAGATGTATGACCTGCTGGCTTTGATCGGTGCCAAGAGTCGCTATGTCATCAAGAGGATCTTTTGCAAGCCGAACAGCAAGATCTCCGAGCAGGAAGCCGTGGCAGTAGTGAGCACGGAGAAGCTCTACCAGACGGCAGGAACTTACGTTGGCAAAGACGACCCAGTGGCCCTGGTGCGCTGCCAGTCCGGCCTGCCTGCCTTGGGCGAGGTGCTGGAGCCTTTCGCGCTGGGGCACCTGGTAAGCGGATGGATGCGCGGCAGCCATAACGGTCCCCTCATGCCCTGCTCTTTTGAGACCGCGCACCCCACAAGGTTTGACGGCCCGCCCCGCGTCATAGCCGCCGGCTTCCAGATGGCCTACGGAAACTTTGTGGGTCCCGTGGATCTCTTCAAAGATGTGGCCTTCGACCTGACCCGCAAGAGATGCCTGGAGATCACTGATTACATGAGGGCGCACGGCCCCTTCGAGCCGGCGCGTCTCCCCATGGAGGATATGGAGTACACCACGCTCCCCCATGTCATGAAGGTGCTGGAGAAAAGGTTCGTGAATGCGGAGTAGCCGCCGTCAAAATATTATAAACTTAAATATTAGGAACGCCATGACAATAGTATGGCCCTGCCATTCAGTGATGGAAAGCATTTTGTCAGGCTTTACCATTCGCTGCTATTTTATGTAAATGATAAACATAAAGTCCTGGAGAGCCTGCATCATCCTGACGAATTTTTTAAACTGAGTCCTGAGGATATTTTAAGGCTCAAAGACAAACTTTACGCTGCTCCAGATCAGATCGATTCATTTGTCAGAGATAATCCTGCAAATTTTGCCTCAGAAGAGCTGGAAATAATATCTTCCTGGAAGCATTTCATAAGAGGCAGATTCTACGTCGTACGCTATTTGAAGAATTACGCAGTATTCCTAACTGAAGGCCATCCGGCGAAAGCATATGGCGTGCAGGAACTGGCAGTTCCCTGGGAAAATATGCTGGGCCCCAATCTGCCTAGAATAGTGGAAGCCACCCTTCTGCCCTTTAAAGATATCATAATTTTTGACGGCACATTCAGCAGCTACAATTTATTCTTTGGCTCCGGGATGAGGCGGAGCATCAACGACACCTTTCGCCAGGCGAAAACGAGCTATGGAATAATTACCTCGCTTCCGTTCTCTTCTGAGAAGAGCAGTTCGACTGATTCTGAGAAGCTGAGGGGATTTTTAAGATCACAAGACAGCAGGGATATTCATTGGGAAGAGATCGAAGAGCTGAAAAATAAGAGTCCTGAACTCATGGCAGTTTTCAGCGAAGAGATGGGCCGGGTCCATGCAAGAGCCTATAGAAAGAAGCTGAAAGAAATTGGCGTAAAGGAGGGCTGGTTCGGCTTAATAGATGGAATAATCATTGCTGGTGGAAGGACTCGTGAGGACGTGGAGAAGGCTTTGAAGTCACTGATTCCAATAGAGATGATGGAACTTGCGTACATTTTCCAATTAAAAGCAAAATGATGCGTTTTTTCTGTGGAGCTGATTAAGATGCCAGAGAGCCGGGCTGCAAAAGAAAAAAACGAGATAATTGCCGCAAAGCCCAGGAAGCGCCGCCGCCTCAAGGTGGCACATCCCGAACGCTGCATCGGTTGCCTTAGCTGCATGTTTGCTTGCAGCCGCACGCGCACGGGCACCGTCTCCCTGCAAAACAGCGCCATCAAGGTGCAGACGCAGGGCGGCATTGAGGGCGATTTTCGCGTGGTGGTCTGCCGCGGCTGCCAGGATCCTCCCTGTGCCCGCGCCTGCCCCACGGGCGCCATGGAGAAGAGGCCCAACGGCAGTGTGGTCTTTCACAAGGACCGCTGCATCGGTTGCGGCAGTTGCGAGAAGGCTTGCTTGGTGGGCGCGGTAACCCTAGGTAAGGAGAAAAAACCCATCAAATGCATTCACTGCGGAGCGTGCGTGGACTTCTGCCCGCATGGCGTGCTTAAGCTGGAGGAGATCCCCTTCTTGGGAGGATAAAATGCTGCGAAAAGTTCTCTATATCGATCTTTCTAAAGAAGAATCATGGGTTGAAGAGCGGCAGGAGCTATTCGAGAGGTGGATGGGCGGGACCGGCGTGGGAATCCGGCTGCTGCAAGAGGAGTGCCCCGCGAACACCGATCCGCTCTCTGCCACAGCACCAATAATTTTCTCCATCGGCCCTCTCAACGGCATCTTTCCCGTGGCCACCAAGACCGTAGCCACCTTCAAATCGCCACTCACGAGCGAGTTGGGCGAGTCCTATGCTGGTGGCAGGCTCTCTCTGGCCTTGAGGTTTGCCGGGCATGAGGCAGTGGTCATTCGCGGCCAGGCAGAGCGGCCTTCTTACATTTCCATAAATGACGGCGTGGTATTGATCAAGGACGCCACATCCATCTGGGGCATCGATGCCCAGACCACGGGCGTGATTCTGCGCGATCGCGAGCCCGGTGTCGGTCGGCGCTCCATTATCCGCATCGGCCCGGCCGGGGAAGCCAGGGTGAGGTACGCGGGCGTGGTGGTGGACACCTACCGGCACTTTGGGCGGCTGGGCCTTGGCGCAGTTTTCGGCTCCAAGAAACTCAAGGCCCTGGTGATCTCAGGAACGGAGACGATCGATCTTCCGGATGCCAGGCGTTACAAAGAGGTCTACAACCGTCTCTACAAGACCGCTGTGCAGACGGATGTCATGGAGAAGTATCATGATATCGGCACCTCTGTGAACATCAGCGCCCTGAATTGGCTCAAAGGTCTGCCTACCAAAAACTTCCTTCTCTCCAGCTTTCCACAAGGCGAAAATATCAGCGGCGAGTGTTTCGCAGAAAACCATCTCTTCCGCAGGCTCTCATGCGCCGGATGCCCCATCGGCTGTGTGCATATCGCCGCTCTGAAGACGGCCTTTTCCACTCATCACGAATTCGAGGTAAGAAAGGTCTCCTACGACTACGAACCCATCTATTCCCTGGGCTCGAACCTGGGCGTGGGCCAGGCCGAGGGAGTCTTGCAACTGATCGATGTCTGCGAGAGGCTGGGCCTGGATGTAATGTCGGCGGGAGTGGTCCTCTCCTGGGCCACCGAGGCTCTGGAAAAGGGACTGATCACCAGCAAAGAGACCCACGATGTCACCCTGCAGTGGAACGGCGTAGACGGCTACACTCGGGCCTTAGAGAATATCGTCAAAGCGCCCAATGAATTTTATGGGGCTCTGGCTCGGGGGGTGGACTATGCCGCGAAAAAGTACGGCGGATTGGATTACGCCATGGCGTTAGGAGGAAACGAGGTCTCCGGCTACCATACCGGTCCTGCCTCCATCGTGGGCCAGCTGGTCGGGGTCCGCCACTCTCATCTGGACAATGCAGGATACGCCGTCGACCAGAAGGCCGTCAAAAAGCCCATGGACGCCGAGATGATGGTCGATGAGCTCATCAAAGAGGACAATTCCCGCGGCGTCTTCAACTCCCTGGTGGGCTGTTTGTTTGCCCGCGGAGTTTACACGGAGGAGAATATCATCGACTCTTTGGAAACGGTTGGCATTGTCAAGACAAAGGATGATCTAATGGAGCTGGGCAAAAGGATCTTTGAGGAAAAGTACAAATTCAAGGTGCAGGAGGGATTCGACCTCTCAAAAGTGCGCGTGCCGCGCCGGTTCTACGAGACCGTCTCTGCCGCAGGATTGGTGACGCCCGAGACGGTGGAGGAGATGCTAGGGCTTTACCGGAAGAAGAGAGGTTGGTGCTAATACAGCTGGGCCTAATTAAAGCCATGCGTGAGATTCGACAGGGTCCGGTTTCACGCGAAGCCGCGAAGTTAAAACACGGGTTTATTTCGGCCCGGCTGTACTAGCTTACGTTGCTTCCTCTTCTTCAGGCAGGGGCAAAGTCTTTTCCCTCTTTTTTGAGGTCTTCGTGGATTTCTTTGCCCCTGTGGCAGCCCTCTTCGGCTTTATCTTTATTTCTGCGGGGGCATTTTCCGGCAGCTCATTCCCGCGATCCCTGATCATGCCCCTTCTGGCCATCCTCTCCCTGATCATCCTGTGGACCTCGTCCCCACCCACGGAAAAGACCTCGCCTATCAGCTCCATGGCCACATCCAGCTCCCGGCCCACCAGCGGGTCGCCAGAGGCACCGCGGCCTGCCAGATCGCTCAGATGATCGAGGGGCTTTTCTACCAGCTCCGAGGAGTATTTGTCAGGCTCCTCCCGGTAGATCTTGAGCATGCCGAAGATGTAAGGATAAAGGGGCGTTTCGGGACTTATCCGGTAGAAGGTGTTGGTCTTTTTCTTGGCCTCATCGCGGGGCGAGGGCAGAATTCGCCGCTCCATGCTGACAATCCCCAGGCGCTCCAGCTTGTCCAGCTTGTTTAAAAGGGTGGTCTGGTTCCAGAAGGGGCCGCCGCCGGTGGGTCCATTCTCCCGCCAGATCTGATTAAGCTGAACATAGCCTCCTTTTCGCTTCAGGTAAATCAATAGAGAGGCCAGAGGAGCTTGATCGCGCTGCAGTGCAGTGTAACGGATGAACTCATCCAACATGCACGTACCTGTTATGTGCAACTCTAAAGCATTTTCGCTTTCTTTTCAAAGCATTTTTATGCCATTGTCCCCCTTTGCCCAAGGGAGTCACAATGCAAGCCATAATTCTCGCCGCAGGCGAGGGAAGCCGCATGCGTCCCTTGACCACAAAGATGCCAAAGGTCATGCTTCCCGTTGCCGGCAGCCCTCTCTTGGAGCATATCATCATCAGGGCACGCGCGGCAGGCGCGAATCGTTTCGTGCTGGTGGTAGGATACGGGGCCGATGCCGTTCGCTCATACTTTGGGGACGGCAGCCCTCTCGGCGTGAAGATCGACTACGCCGTACAGGATAAGCAGCTTGGTACCGGTCACGCTCTGATGGCTGCCGCGAGCCAGGCGGAAGATCGCTTTCTGGTCTTAAACGGAGATGTGCTGCCAGATGAGGCGTCCCTGCGAGAGATGGCCAGCGGCGGCGTTGCCGTCTCGGCCATAAAGGTCGATGATCCAAAAAGATATGGGGTTTTCACGGAGGAGAACGGTTGCTTCAAATGCGTGGTCGAGAAGAGTGCCAATCCTCCCTCCAATTTGGCCAATGCCGGCATCTACCTTTTCGAGAGAAGCATCTTCGAGACGATGCGATCTATGCCGCTATCAGAGCGAGGCGAGTACGAGCTGACCGACGGCCTGAACCGGCTCGCTTCCCAGGAGAGGATCAAAATCGTCACTCTCAAGAGCTGGCTGGAGATCGGCAGGCCCTGGGATATTCTGGCCGCCAATGAGGTTTTGCTCAAAGACCTCGCCCCCCTCCCAATGAAGGGTGAGGTTGAGAGCGGCGCGACCCTCAAGGGCAATGTAGCCGTTGGCCAGGGCACCATCGTGCGCTGTGGAGCCTACATCGTGGGCCCGGTAATAATAGGAGAGGACTGTGACATTGGACCCAACTGCTACATTCGGCCCACGACCTGCATCGGCGACAGAGTTAGGATAGGAAACGCAGTGGAGGTCAAAAACAGCGCCATCATGAGCGGCAGCAAGATCGGGCACCTTTCCTACGTGGGAGACAGCGTTATCGGAGAGAACTGCAACTTCGGGGCGGGAACCGTATGCTCCAATCTGCGCCATGACAAGGGGCCCATAAAATCGTTCGTCAAAGGGGAAAAGGTGGATAGCGGCAGACGCAAGTTGGGCGTGATCATGGGCGAAGGAGTGATGACCGGGATCAATACTTCGATCTACCCCGGCACGGTCATTGAGCCAGGTTTTAGGGGGCTGCCGGCTGCCATTCACAGGGGCCTGGTCTTTCCTAAAAGAGAAGGCTGAATATAACAAACCTTTTCAAGGCAAAGGGTGAGCATAGTAATGGTAATGATGATGAGAGACTTTATTCCCATAGCCAAGCCAATCATTGGCGACGAAGAGATTAAAGCTGTAGGTGATGTGCTGAAGAGCGGCATGCTCGCCCAGGGCGAGAGCGTCAAGCAGTTTGAAGATGAATTCGCCGGCTATCTGGGCGTGAAAAATGCCATAGCCGTAAACAACGGCACCGTCGCCCTGGATCTGGCCATCAAGGCCCTGGGACTAAAGAAGGGAGACGAGGTCATAACGCCCGCCTTCACCTTCATTGCAACTGCCAACTGCGCCCTCTATCAGGGTCTACGCCCCGTCTTCGCGGATGTGGACGCGAGGACCTTCGATATCGATGCCGAGGATCTGCAAAAAAGAATAACTCCTCGCACCAGGGCCGTGATCGGCGTTCACCTCTACGGCCAGCCCTTCGACCTCTCGGCGGTGTCGGAGATCTGCCAGGACGGAAGAATAGCTCTGGTAGAAGACTGCGCTCAGGCCCATGGTGCCGAATACCAGGGCAAGAAGGTGGGCTCATTTGGTACAGGCTGCTTCTCCTTCTACCCCACCAAGAACATGACCACGGGCGAGGGAGGCATGATCACCACCAACGATGATGCTTTGGCCGCGTGTCTGCGCCTGCTGAGAAGCCACGGTGACACGGGCAAGTACAACCACGCCACATTAGGCTACAATTACAGGATGATGAATCTGCAAGGGGCCCTTGGTCTCGTGCAACTTAAACGGCTGGAGGAGTTCACGGCCAGGCGGATTAAGAATGCCGCGTTTTTAAATGATAACATCAATATCAAGGGCATCAGCACCCCTTACCAGGCGAAAAACGTTCGGCACGTCTATCATCAATATGTGGTGCGGGTGGAGGACAGCTTTGCCTCTTCTCGGGAGAAGCTGATGGAATATCTTCAGGCTAAAGGAATCGGCTCTGCCGTTCACTATCCCAAAGCGGTTTATGAGCAGCCCCTCTACCGGGAGCTTGGCTATACTAATGAGAGCTGCCCTGTATCCGAAGACGTCTCTCGCAAGGTGTTGAGCCTGCCTGTGCACCCCTCTCTTCGCGAAGAGGACCTGGCGTACATCTCTGAGACCATAAATTCCTTCGAGGCCTGAAGCATGGACGTAGGAGTCATCGGCGTGGGGGCCATGGGCCGAAACCATGTGCGCGTCTACTCGGAAATGAAAGGAGTAGGCAATGTTTATGTCTATGATCCAGTCACAAAAAACGCAGAGCGTTCTCGGGAGTTTGCTACAATATGCAAATCATTGCCAGAGTTACTGGGCCAGGTGTATGCAGTCAGCATCTGTGTGCCCACCCGCTACCACTTCGAGACTGCCAAAAAAGTAATTGATGCCGGCATAAACTGCCTGATTGAAAAGCCCATCACCTTGACCTTGGAGGAAGGAGTGCAGCTGGCAAAAATCATCGAGGGGAAAGAGCTGGTAGTGGGTGTGGGCCACATCGAGAGGTTCAACCCCATCGTGGCAGAGATGACAAAGATCGCACAGCGGCCTGATTATGTATCCATCAAGAGACATAATCCCACCTCAAGCCGCATCACCGATGCTTCCGTGGTAGAGGACCTCATGATCCATGACATCGATATTGCCTTCAATGTGCTTTTCAAAGGCGAAAGCGACTACAAGATATTCAGTGCCGGGAGCGCAAACGTCTGTGAGGCTCTGGTCGCTTTCCCCGGCTCTGTGGTCTCCATCTCCGCCAGCCGTCTATCCTCCAAGAAGTTTCGTACATTTTATGTCGAGTCCGAGGACTTCACGGCGGAAGGCGACTTCATGACCCAGGAGGTTTACATATACCGAAAGCCCGGCAAGTACGGCGTGGAAAATGAGCGGTATATGCAGGAGAACATCATCGAAAAGGTCCTGGTAAACAAGGTCGAGCCCTTAAAGGTAGAGCTGAAGACCTTTTTGGACTGTGTCCGGGCCGGCCGGCCTTTCCCTGTCACGCCACAAGAGGCCCTGAAGAACCTGCAAATATGCGAGCAAATCAAGCAGGGATTACAGATCAAGAAGCCATAGGACGGGAAGAATGGCAAATATGCAAGGGGAAAGCAATAGCTACTATGTCCATCCCACGGCCATAGTCGAGAGCAGGGTGATTGGTGAGGGCACAAAGATCTGGCATTTCGCCCACGTTCGTAGCGGCTCGAAGATAGGTAAGAACTGTAGCATTGGAAAGAGCGTTTATATCGACATTGGTGCTGAAATCGGCAGCAATGTGAAGATCCAGAACTTCGTCTCCGTTTATAAGGGCGTGATCATCGAGGACGATGTCTTTGTAGGCCCCTCTGCCACCTTTACCAACGATCTGTATCCGCGTGCATTTATCTGGAATGATGAGCACATTTCTGCCACGCGCATCTGCCGGGGCGCAAGCATCGGGGCCAATGCCACACTGGTCTGCGGCATAACCGTAGGCGAGTATGCCATGATTGGCGCGGGAAGCGTAGTGGCGAAGGACGTGCCGCCTTTTGCTCTAATACTGGGCAATCCCGGCCGGCAAAGGGGTTATGTCTGCTATTGCGGCCATAGGCTGAAAGAGGATGCCGTGCAATGTAGCAATAAGTCGATTTATATATGCCCGGCCTGTGGAAAGAAGGTTGAGATCTATGCCTGAAGAAAGTGCAAAGATTGCAGTTATTGGTCTAGGAAATGCCGGGCTGCCGTTAGCTGCAGTTGTAGCGGACAATGGCATTATGGTCATGGGAGTAGATATCAATGAAGAGCGCTGTCGACAGATAAACCGAGGGGAAAATCCCATACCCGAGGAAGCGGGCTTAGAAGAGCTAATAAAAAAGCACGGCGGAAAAAGGCTCGTGGCCACATCGCATTTCGAGGACGCGAGAGGCTGCCAAACCTTCATAGTGATCGTGCCCGTCTTTGTGGATGCCAGCAATAATCCCGACTTCTCAATCATGCAGAGCGCACTCCATTCTCTGGGCAAGATCCTGAAGAAGGGAGATCTGGTCGTTTTAGAGACAACCTTTCCGCCGGGAACTACGGAGGGGCTGGTGCAAAACAGGCTATGCGAGTCAAGCGATCTATTGCAGAACGAATTTTTCCTGGCCTATTCTCCAGAGAGGATAATGACCGGCTATAGCCTCTCGCGACTTAGGGAATTTCCCAAAGTAATCGGCGGCAGGGACGAAGAGAGCGGCATAATTGCCTATCAGGTCTACAAAAAATTCATCTGCAACCTTCATCTGGTATCTTCGGCCAAAGTGGCAGAGATGATCAAGGTCATGGAAGGCTGCTATCGCGACGTAAATATCGCTTTAGCCAATGAACTCTTCAAGATTTGCCAGGATCTGGGGGTCGACTTTTTCGAGGCCAGAGACAACGCCAACCACCAGTTTTGCCACATCCATCTGCCCTCCACTGGGGTTGGCGGCCACTGCATTCCTGTATACCCCTGGTTTCTCATAAAAGAGATGGAAAAAAGAGAACACTTTAGCAATTGTCGCTTGCTATGTGTCTCGCGAGAGGTCAACGACGAGATGATCCGCTACTGGGCGGAAAGAATATTGCTGGAGTGCATGAAAATCAACAAGCCGCTTTTCAGCATTAAGATCTGCATCAAAGGCATAACTTTCCGGGCAGGTGTAAAAGAGTTCTATCATAGCAGAAACCTGGCCCTGGCCAGGCTCCTTATGGAAAAAGGACTTGACGCTTACGTTTATGATCCACTGCTAAACGAACACGATGTGCAGACAAAGGGCCTGCGCTACATTGAGCCTCTGAAGGCAGATCTGCTCTTTGACCCCTTCCTGCTGAAGTTCGAGTATCCATGAGGATACTTCTTCTCTCCAACCAGCCGGAGAGGACGACAAGGCTCTTGATGTTCAAAGCAACCCTGGAGAGCCAGGGCCAGGATGTCATCGTGCCCCAATTCAGCTCCAAAGGATGGCTGCAAATAGCCAGAGAGGCCAGGCAAGTCCTGCAAAAGGAGAGGCCGGATGCCGTACACCTCTTCAATGTGCCGGACATTATTTTTCATGGTCTCGGCAAGCTGAAGGGCTCCTGCTACAAGAAGCTCATTTACGACTATCGCTCCCCCTGGGGAGTGGAGCTGCAGATGAGCTTCGGTCCGCTGGCCAGGCCCGCAGGCGAGTACTTTGAGCGAGAGCTGGCAAGAATCGCCGATGTGATCACAGCCGTCAACCGGCCGCTGGCGGAAAAGGTGAGGTCTTACGCCCCCCTGGACAAGCCCCTCTTTATTGTGAACAATTACCCGGCGCATAGCTTCCTGGAAAAGAGCCGGGCTGCTGCCCTGTCTGATCTCGCCAATGAGAGACCCATCGTCTTCATGGGAAGAATCAGCCGCCAGGAGGGCATAGGCAATCTGCTCCGTCTCATCGAGAAGATTCCAGAGCAGACCTTCTGGATCATAGGCGACGGGCCGTTCTCTCGCTGGTATCTGAGGAATCTTCCTAAAAACGCTCGTTTCTTTGGCTGGCAACCACACGATAAGGTGGCCGGGCTGATCAGTCAGGCCAGGATTTGCCTCATACCCCACAGCGAGAGCTTGCTCACGCCCTATGCCACGGACAAAAGCGTCTGGAAGCTTAATGAGTACCTGCTGCTGGGAAAAACTGTAGTGGCATCCGGGGTGACCACGGAGGAGAAGAGGAAAAACCTGGTGGTTGTGAAGGCAGAACAACTGGAAGAAGCGGTGCGGGAGAATCTCATGCATGAGCCGGAAAAGCTCTTGGCAGAGGATTACAGGTTCTGGGAGAGTAACGACCAAATTATCAGAGAGGTTTATGAGAGCCTCTAAATATGAAGGGAAAAGATGCAATGGTTGCCTTCTTCGCGCCCTTCGCAGCTTCGTGTGAAAAGAAAGGAGCCCTCACTCCACTGTCACGCACTTGGCCAGGTTACGAGGTTTATCAATGGGTAGACCCAGCTTGTTTGCCGTATAATAAGAGAGAAGCTGCACGGCCACGGTGCAGAGCACGGCGGAGTAGATGGGCTGCGTCTGTGGCAGCTCAACCACATGACTGGCCACCTTGGCGATATCCGGATCTCCTTCTGTGGCCAGGGCTATCACTTCAGCCCCGCGTGCTCTGACCTCTTTGATATTGGACTGGATCTTCTTGCCGCAAGTAGCCAGCGCCACTACGGGCGTTTTTTCCGTAATCAATGCCAACGGTCCGTGCTTAAGCTCGCCTCCGGCGTAGCCCTCCGATGGGATGTAGGCGATCTCCTTCATCTTCAAAGCGCCTTCAAGAGAGATGGGATAGAGATAGTCCCTGCCGATGAAGAAGTAGCAGCTTGCGCCTGCATAACGCTCGGCGATCTTTCTGATCTCTTCCCTCTTCTCCAAAACCCTCTGCACCAGGCCGGGGAGTTTGGTCAGTTCAATGAGCATCTTTCTGGCCTGATCGGGCGTCAGATGGGCGCGGGCTCTGCCCAGACGTATGGCCAGCAGAATGATGGCCACCAGCTGAGAGGTGAAGGTCTTGGTGGCTGCCACGCCGATCTCCGGGCCGCAGCGGGTGTAGATGGTGCCGTCCACCAGCTCGGTCACCGTTGATCCCACAACATTGGTTATGGCCAGGCTCCTTCCACCACAGGTCTTGGCCTTCTTCAGGGCCAGCAGAGTATCCGCCGTCTCTCCTGACTGGGTGATGCCCAAAAGGAGTGTCCTTTGCCGCACCTGAATATTCAAAAACTCGGATGCCACCTCGACATCCACCGGCAGACCGGCCACACGAGCAAACAGGTTCTTGGCCAGCATTCCGGCATGGTAGGATGTGCCGCAGGCGATGATGGTCACCCTTTCCAGGCCTTTTATCTCTTCATCGCTCATGCCCAGTTTGAGCCGCACATCCCCGTCTATCTCCGAGATTCTACCTGCAATGGTCTCGCGAATGGCTCGCGGCTGCTCATGGATCTCTTTTAGCATGAAATGCGTATAGCCGCCCTTCTCTGCGGCATCGGCATCCCAGGTGATGCGCTCGACCTGTGCCTGGCGGGGCTGACCCTCTCGATCCAGTATCTCAACCCGGTCCGCAAAGACCCGGGCTATCTCGCCGTCCTTCATGCGGATGACGTCTTTGGTATAGGGAAGAAGCGCGGGAACATCGGATGCCACATAGATTGCAGTTTTGCCTTTGCCCAGCACCAGGGGGCTGTCCTTTCTGGCACAGACCAAATAGGGCGAACTGGCAGCGAGCACGGCCACGGCATAGGAGCCTTCCACATGCACTAAAGCCCTGCAAACGGCTGTGTAAAGATCGCCTTTAAAATAAAAGTGAATGAGATGCGCCAGGACCTCGCTGTCCGTCTCGGATGAAAACACATAGCCCATTTCAGTCAGCAGCTCTCTTAGATCCAGGTAGTTTTCAATGATGCCGTTATGCACTATGGCGATCTCCCCGGAGGTGTGAGGATGCGCATTCCGATCGCTCGGTCGCCCGTGCGTTGCCCAGCGGGTATGGCCAATGCCCATGCCCTCTCCCGGACAGCCCCGCGATTGGTAGACCTTTTCCAGATCTGCGATCCGTCCGGCAGACTTCAAGACCACAATTGCTCCCTCAGACTTGATGGCCACACCCGCCGAGTCATAACCTCTATACTCCAGCCTTTTCAGAGTATCAAAGAGAATCGGCCCTGCCAACTGGTCGCCGACATAAGCCACAATTCCGCACATCAGCTAATCACCCTGCTCTCCCTCTCAATCCTGCCGCGAATTGAGGCTCCCGAGCCTATGCGCGCACCCGTGCCCACAACCGTTCCCGGACTGGCCAGAACTCTGCTTCCTGCGGTCACATCATCGGCAAATATCGCCCCGAACTCTGCCCTCAAAAATGCCTCCTCCACCTCTACTACACACGGCCCCGTCTCGATGACCAGTTGGTCTCCCAAAGTGCAGCTTGCACCCACAACCGAGTCGGAAATAATAGCCGCCGAGCCGATCCTGGTATCATTCATGATTATGCTGTTTCTTACCTCAGAATGTGAGCCGATCCTGGCCGAGTCACCAACGGAAGTGGACGGCAGGATGGTGGCACAAGGGCCGATATCGCAGTCCTCGCCGATACAGACCGGCCCCACCAGATAAGATCCGGAGCGGATAATACTGCCCTTACCCACCTCTACCGGGCCTTTGATTCTGACGCCCTCCTCCACCTCGCCGGCAATTTTTGTATCCTTCATGCCCAAAGCCAGGTTGTTGGCATTGAGAAGATCCCAGGCGAATATGGCATCGGACCATATGCCTTTGCAGATCTGGGGTACGATCTCTTTTCCCTCTGCGATCATCTGAGATAGGGTCTCTGTCAGCTCGTAAGATCCCCTCTCCGATATGGGTGTATGGCGAAGATCTTCAAAGATGGCTGGACTGAATTTGTAGGCTCCCGTATTGAGAATTCCGGAACATGGCCGTCCTGGCTTCTCGATTATTGCCTTTACCCTCTCCTGTTCTACCATTAAGACCCCATAGTCGCCGGAATGCCGGCGAAGAGCAGCCAATATCACGTTCTCTCCACATGCTGAGATCAGCTCCTTGACCGCTCTTGCATCGATGAGATTGTCTCCGTTGACCACGACAAATTCCTCATTCACATAGCTTTCAGCTTTGCGCAGGGCATGAGCCGTCCCCAAAAGCTCATTTTGCTCGATGTAAGTGATCTTTACGCCAAAATCAAGACCATCCTCGAAATAGTCCATGACCCTTTCTTTCTGATAGCCCACTACAATGTAGAGATCTCGAATGCCGTTTGCAGCCAGAGCCGAAATGACATGCTCCATGAAAGGGCGGTTTCCCACGGGAAGCATGACCTTGGATCTGGTCTGGGTAAGTGGCCTGCATCTACGGCCTTCTCCTGCCGCCAATATTACACCCTTCAAATCTATCACAACCCGGATATCTAGAACTGGTGCGTCAACTACCCCGCCCTAAAGGACAAGGCTTGTAGCTAGTGGTTAGTTAGCCCGCTACGATTGGCTGGTTGACAGGCAGCCTGCTACGATCAGTTCTACTGAAGGTAGCGATGTTCCTGGATGCATTCAAATCTGCATCGATCTGGAAGCCACAGCTTTTGCATTTGAAGGTTCTACCATTGCGGTTTTCCTTCTTCTGAAATCCACATTTAGAGCATGTGCGAGAAGTATATCTCGGGTCTGTGGCAACTACCTTCTTTCCGATAGCGATCGCCTTGTATTCTATGATACTTCTCAGTTCTGCGAAGCTCCACTTTCCGAGCTTCTTATTCTTCTTACTGTTCCTGATATTGGTTAGATCTTCCAGAGCGATTGTGTCATATGATTTAGATAGTATCCAGTTTGCGATTTGATGATTCATGTCCTTCTGAAACCGTCTCTCTCGACCAGAAAGGGTTTGAAGTTTCTTTTTAGCTGATCGAGTGCCTATGGACTGAATTTTAGATCTCAAATATTGATATTTGCCTTTGA
The DNA here is from genome assembly GCA_963803855.1 of Methanotrichaceae archaeon. Classification (GTDB taxonomy): domain Archaea; phylum Halobacteriota; class Methanosarcinia; order Methanotrichales; family Methanotrichaceae; genus Methanothrix. Next base: position 313,400 of record CAWDNX010000006.1, on the reverse strand, counting down.
CCGCTTTGACAGGACCAGATTTCCAGAACGTATTATCGCTACATACTGCTATATTATTAATTCCAAGATCTACCCCGATCCTCTTATCTCCCGCGATTGTTTCTGGGTCGGGTTGCTCTACTTGAACATTGAGGTAACAAGCATTCTTAGTTATCTTCAGTTGAGCATTCATGACTTTCCAAGCAGCATATTTCTGGTAATAGTCTGCTAACTGGAAGTCATATCGTAGTCTTCCAAAAACGGTCGTAAGCTTACAGTATCCCGATTCTAAGAATACCTTCATGGTTCTAACGTCGAATCGGACAGCCCCGAAAGGATGCTTGAAAGGCTTAGTTTCGTATTTGAGTCTCTTAAGCATGTCGCTGGCTTGATCCCTTGCAGTTTGGAGAAGAACTGAAGGCAATGTAGAATACTTTTCTCGGAGATCTTTATATGTAGCCTTGTTAAGTCTGGTTTTGTTGTAATCATGTGCCACAAAACCGTAGTCTATGACATCCTGGCAAGCCGCGTTCCAAAGCCTGGCTGTCTGGATGAGTTCATTAGACTTATCTAGCTTTATCTTGATAGTGCGGTACATGTTATTAAATATTAAAAACATTTATTAAATTTATAGTTTTTGGTGGTTATGCAAGGGGTACGATTCATCCGCACCCTGAAGGATGCGGTCTTCCCTACCCCTTGACCCCACGAGATAAAGCTCAGCCTGGCTTTAGATCTTTTCGGTCAGCGATTCCTAAAAAATATGAAGCGTGGTTGGGAAAAAATAAAAGGCCCAATCTTTTATATCTGCAGAGATCAGAAGATGCACACAAGGATGACAAGATAAATGAAGATATTAGTAATACCCACCACCGACTGGATCAGGCATCCTGTTCCCAATCGGCTCAATTTCATCTTCGATATTTTAGCAGAGAAGCATGATGTGTATGTGCTGCATTTCGGCCTGAAGAGGTTTTCAAAGCTGCAGGCAAGGGAAACAAAATGCCGGCTGGTGGAAGCGAGCTGGATAAATGTCGAGGACCCTTCCCTCTATTACCTCTTGAATTTTCCATACCACTTGTGGAAGATTAGGAGCATTGTGAAGAAGCTGGACATAGACGTCATCCTCTCCACCAATATTTTGCCATCCTTTGCCGCAAACTTCGCGCACTCGCCAGTCGTATTCGACTATCTGGATCACCTGGAGGAGTCGGCATCGATTTACTATCCCGGATCTGCCTTAGGTGAGATCGTAAAGCAGGTGGTAAGCCTCATCACCAAATACAATCTTCGCACTGCCCATTTTGTAATTACAGTTACCCGTGAGCTTTCAAAATTTCTGCAGGACCTGGGTGTAAAAGACATAACTGTGGTTCCCAATGGTGTAGATACAAAGCTTCTTTTGCCACTTTCCATGCTAGAAGCCAAGAAATCTCTGGGCCTGAAGGGTGTGGTTCTAGGCTACGTGGGCTCGCTCGAGCACTGGGTGGATCTGGAGACGGTGGTATCGGCCTTGCCGCAAATCGATGCCACGTTACTCGTAGTGGGGCCGGGGCTTTTTACCGATTATGGGGATAGGATAAAGAAGATGGCGAATGGCTTAGGAGTTCTCGATAGGATTGTCTTCACGGGCGCGGTGAAGTATGCCGAGCTCTCCCGCTACATTTCTGCCATGGACATTGGTCTTAATCCCCTGAAGATGATGAAGAAGAACGAGTACGCGGCCGGAGGAAAGGTCTTCAATTATCTGGCCTGCGGCCGACCGGTGCTCTCCAGCCGCATGATCTCTCTGGAAAAGCTGTTGGGGGATGAAATATACTACTACGATGATGTGGAGAGCTTCACATTGCAGGTAAAGAACGTCTTGGCAGCAGGAAACGACGAGAAGAGACACCGCTCCCTGGCTTTGAAGTACGACTGGAGAGAGATTGCCTATAGCTACGAAAACGTCTTAAATGAGGCATCAAAGACTCATGGATAGAGGTCCATCAATTTGCGTGCGATTCTGTCTGAGCTATGAACTTCTTGCACATAACGTCGGCCTTGTTTCCCCATTTCCTCGCGAAGAATCGGGTCTTCTATGAGCATTCGCAGGTTCTTCAAGAGATTATCGACGGTGGTATTCAGCATGGGCTGAGAATGCATATATCCTTGCAAATCTTCCCTCAAATAAACGCAGACCGGCTTGCCTAGGGCCATGCACTCCTGTGCCAGCATGCCATACCACCCAATTAGTAATTGGTCAATAACTATATCGGCGCGTTTATAATATTCTATGGCCTCTTTGTGAGGCGTGTTCTCGACCAAAATCAGCTCGATGTTATAGCCTTCATTTTTTAATCTTTTAATGGCACTTAATACATGCTCCGTCCCCTTCAGGCGTCTCCTGCTGGGTGCATGCAATATCTTGATAGAATCCTTCTCATTTGACGGCTGGTTCTCTACTCCCACATACGGGTACATTTCAAGATCCAGGGGATTAGGTACCCATATCGCATCCCTGGACCACTCCAAAAGATCGGGAGTGGAGACAAAGATTCGCTGGGAAAAACGGGCATAAAGACAGTGCTCTCCCTTATGTCTGATATCCGTGCCATGATGGTGCATGACGACCTTTTTATTAAGCAGCCTCCACAAAGGAAAATCGAGCCCAAAAGGCAATCCTGAGGAATAGTGAAAATGAAGCAGGTCGTAATCCCGGGCTATGGGCAGAAGCAGGGGCATTTTTCGCAGCAAATTAACCGGGTTTGAAAGGTAATTTATTGGATAGTGGAAATCGGTTCTGTATCCGAAATCATAGAACTCAAACGACAGGACATCGCTTCTTTGGCCTAGCCGCCTTTGGGCCGCGCAAAGCTCCTGGGGCACTCCAGCAATAGAGCCGATATGCAATATAGAGTCCATGGGAATCACTTTTATCTCAAATTGACTGGATTGCTCATAACGTTTTGCTTCACTGCATAGCTTTATATATACTTTATCGCAATGGCGGTCTACCTGAGACAAAAGAATGCTTGGCCGTTTTTTTTAAAACCGGCAATTTATTCAGCATAGCGACATTTTTTGATCAAGAGGAAAGCGAGAGGGAGGCGAACGGGTGATCAAGCTTTTTGCTGTGGTGAACGGAAAGATACTGGATGGTTTGGATACTAATGTATCAGCCACATATACCAGAATACATTATCTGCTCAATGGAATTGGGGTTTTTCCGGATTTGGAGGTTAAATCCATCCGTTTCAAGCAAATGCTCGGAAAAAATTTTACATCATTAATATATAATAATTTGATAAAGACAATAGTAGCTTTTCGGACCGCAGCAGCATTGATCGTGGACAGGCCTGTGGTTTTTTTTGCCTATCCTCACTCTTTAACTACAATGCAAAACAGGGGCCTATTTCATTTGTGTAAGTTTCTCCAATTGGACACTGTTTTGGACATTCATGATACCGTTGAACAAGCACTGGTAATAGGTACCGGAAAATCCACACTAAGTAGGGAACAAGAAAGCTATTACTTTAGAAAAGCCGCTTTAATTCTGGCCTTAAACCGGCCCATGTGGAATTATCTGGGAAAAAAGTATAAAATAGATCAAAATAAACAAATTGCTTTTGTGCCTAACGCTTATGAAGAAACCCTCGGTGAAGTATATCCTAATAGGTATAATAGTATTCAGAATCGATTCAACATCTGCTACCTGGGAGGGCTGACGAAGAACCGTGGCATAGAAATACTCTTCAAAGCCTGCGAAGAATTGCATAAGAAATATCCCTACTTGAAGCTGTATCTCTTTGGTTCTTATGGGGAAAGCATTACTTCGGAGCTTAAAGAGTCCATCGAAAGGAGTGATTTCATCGTCAGAAAGCAGATTCCCAGGAAAGACCTGCCCGAGGCTCTGGACGATGTCGATCTTTTCGTTATGCCTTACGACCCAAGAGAGAGCTACATGAATTTCAGCTCTCCCACAAAGCTCTTTGAGTACATAGGAACTGCTAAGCCCATCCTCTGCACGAAATGCGAATCCCTTCTGGAAATAGGCAAGGACGGCGGCATAATATATGTGAATTATGATGCTCTAGATCTAGAAAAAAAAGCGGAAATGCTGATCTTGAATCCAGATATCCGAGAAAAGCTGTCCGAGGAACTTATTAAAATCAGGCCGCAGCATACCTGGAAAGAGAGGGCAAAAACAGTTCACGAAGCATTGAAGTCTCTATAATATCGATATTTTTAGGAACAAGACGTGCAAATGGTGAGCCTTTTATATCGGGCTTTCCAAAATAGCCGTATGCAGGAAGCAAAGAAGTTTGCGTTAGATGTAAGTCATACATTTATCGCATCAATAATCAATATGCTTCTAGTTTTCGTGATATCCATAATTTTGGCAAGGCATCTTGGTGCATATGACTTGGGAGTCTATAGACTGACCTATACTTTTTATGGAGTTGCCACCATGGTGGGTGCGTTGGGAATCGCGGTTGCCGTGATAAAGTTTGTGGCAGAGTACAAAGATGATGAAGCGAATTTGAATAAGATTGTCTCCTCGGCTATTATTACGTCCCTGATCGCAGGAGTCATAATGAGTATAATAATATATCTGTTATCTCAAACTGTTGCAGACCTGTTTAGAACTCCGGAGATGAAAAGCCAATTAATGTTGCTTTCTCCGGTGTTTCCATTTATTCTGGTCAATTCGATATTATATGGCACATTGAACGGGCTACGTAAGATGAAGAGATACGCCATAGCTCTGATTCTCCAGCAAGTGCTAATGACTGTATCTACTGTGATTTTAATTTATCGCGATTTCGGTGTTTCGGGCGCTATAATCAGCATTGTGATTTCTTCAATTGTCATGTCTGCTTACTTGATCTATAGTTGCAGGGGATATTTTCATTTGATCCTGGATGGATATTTGGAAACAACAAAAAAGCTACTCACTTTCGGATCACAGATGTTTGGCGCAAATTTAATAAATATGATCAACCTCCAAGCAGATGTTGCATTCTTGGGCTATTTCCTAACTGCCACAAATGTTGGATACTACTCAGCAGCGACGGGTATTAGTAAGTTCTTTTTGGTTGTTCCTCAGGCGATTCAAACTGTTTCTTATCCGGCTACATCCGAATACTGGACCCATAAGGACATACATGGACTACAGAAGATGCTGGATAAAAGCCTGAGATACTCTGCCCTCGCCCTTATGCCCGCAGGTCTTGCAATTGGCTTCTTTGCGGAGGATATAGTTACCAGGATATACGGCCAAGGATTCCAGCAATCGGCCTTACCGTTACAGATATTGCTTCTAGGAACAGTGATTTTTGGAGTTGCCTGCACATCCATAGGGGGCTCGTTGGCTGGAATTAACCGCCCAGACCTGAGCCTAAAAGCTGCGGGAATAAGTGCTGGAGCAAATGTAATATTAAACATTGTACTTATACCAAAATTCGGCATAGCTGGTGCAGCCATCGCAACTTGCACATCTTTAATCCTCATGACGCTTATATTCGGCCTTATGACCATTCGAACACTCTCCATAAAAGTGGATATTAGATGGTTTTCAATGATGATTATTGCTGCTTTTTTAGGAACTTCAACATTTATTATAGGGATACGATTTTTTAATCAGTACTTACTTGGATCGCTTATTCTGATTATATATACAGCCTTTGCATTAGGGATAATTCTAAGAAGAGACGATATAGATATGGCAATTTCAACTATCAGTTCTCTAAGAAAGAGGAGGGCAAATTAAAGAAACAAAAACTTGAGGGAAGACAAGACTGAGAATTGATATGAATATACAAATCTTGATTAAGTTTAACCCTAGCATTCGGTGCAAAGCCGCTCAACTTCTATGTCGTATATCTTACAGGGCGATTGGTTTTTCGAAAATGGATAGGCTACAAGAGTTATTACACTCCAAAGAAATGTGTCCAATAAACCACGATGTATATAGATTACAGAATATGTGCCTGCGCGAATTACCTGTTTTACGGTTAGTCTATTTGCATCGCAAATGGTCTTAATTTGAAATTCGGTAAGAGGATTGATATGTCCATATTTCAGATCATCATCTCGGAAAAGAAAATATTGCCCTCTCAAAAAAAATATCGCCTTTGATATGGGGTTTTCTATGTTGGGAGTACTAATAAGCAATTGCCCACCGGGATTAACAAGCTTTGCTGCTTCTTCTACGAAGGCCCACGGTGATTTCAGGTGCTCTATAACCTCAATTGCTATCACCGAGTCATAAGTTTCAGGAAAAATTTTACTCCATCCAACATTATTAAAGTCGCACTTCACTACCGGAATTTTGGCCTTGTACTCCCCTATCTCCGATGCAGTTACGTTGTGTCCTACATCGGAAAGCCTTTGAGCCAACGCGCCTTCACCAGAACCAAGATCGAGCACATTATGTCCTTTTACCAGAGGGACCACTGCATCGTGTAGTCCATCAACGGCCATATCTTTTAGTCCGCGATAATAACGCGGCTTATCTACGCTACCAATTCGAATAAAGGACACATAAATCACCCGGATTTGTTAGATCTCGGTATCTTTTCTCCATGATTATTGTGTTTCAATAAACATCCTCCGATACCCTTCATATAGCAGTTTTCTATCCCTACGGCTTTGCATCTAAAGTCCCTTTTTAATCCCTTCGCTCAAGGCCCAGGATAAATAACCTCGATATTCTCCATGTTCAATATCAACTTCCGGAGCTCCTCGCAATTTATGGGATGCTTGAACTCGCTGCACAGCTTCACCCGTTCCGATAGATCACCCAGCTCCTTGTCCTTTAAGTAGTAGCCCATTCTCTGGGTGATGTATTTGAGTGCCTTGGCTCCGGTGTGCTTGCCTATGATGATATGCCGGGCAGCGCCCACCATTTCCGGTGAGTAGAGCTCATAGGTTCTGGGCTCTTCCAAGACGGCCGCCACATGAATTCCCGACTCATGGGCAAAGGCATTGCTGCCCACTACAGCCTTATTCCTGGCCACGGGAACCTCTGAGTAGGTCTCCACCAGCTTGGAGAGGTCTTTTACCTTGGTCAGATCGTAACCCCCCAGGTCGTAATGCAGCCGCAAAGTTACCAGCAGCTCTTCCAAAGGCGTGTTGCCGCTCCGCTCACCAATGCCGTTTACCGTAGTATGCAGCTGCTTTGCCCCGGCTTCCGCTCCGGCCAGGGTATTGGCCAGGGCCATTCCCAGGTCGTCATGGCAGTGCATGCAGATGGGGACCTTGACAACTTTTTTCAGCTCGCTTATCATGTAATATGTCGTGCGCGGATTCATGATCCCCACAGTATCAGCAACGCTGATGTAATCGGCATGGTACTCCTCTGCCTTCTTGTAAAGCTTCTTTAAAATCTCAAAATCGGTGCGCGTGGCATCCTCGGCCGAGAAGCGCACAATCAGGCCATGGTCCTTGGCGTACTCCACAGTCTGCAGTGCGCAAGAAATCGCCTCGGGACAGCTCATGTGCAGTTTGTACTTGAGATGAAGATCAGAGGTAGCGATGAAGACGCTGACCATGTCCGCGCCGCATTCAATGGCCGCATCGACATCCTTCTTGACGGACCGGCAGAGCGCTGAGATCTTGGCATCAAGTCCCAGATTGCAGACCTCTTTTACGGCATTCATCTCGGCCGCGGAGACGACGGGAAAACCGGCTTCAATAACCTCGACGCCGATCTCATCCAGCCGCAGAGCAATATCCAGTTTTTCATCGGCGCGAAAGACTACTCCCGGCATCTGCTCACCGTCGCGAAGGGTTACATCGCATATCTCGATGTCCAGGGGTGGTGTCTTGGCTGGGGCCAAGAATTGATTGAGGGAGTAGTCTTGCATAGCGCGCTAATAGTGATAATTCATTACATAAATCGGTTTCGAAGGAAAGGGGTTTCCGGCAATTCTAGAGATTGGCAAAACGCTCCAATATCCAGCGGTTTCGCACTTCAGGATGAAATATGATGCCGTAAGTGGGATGAGTGCGGTGCCTGAAAGCCTCGACGGCATCAATTCTTCCGGCCAAAAGCGATAATCCCTCCGGCAATGTCACTGCATAGTTATGAAGATGATAGCCTTCTATCTGTCGCGGCTCGCCCAGCAGCGGTGAATCCCTGACGATCTCTATCTCTTCCAGGCCGATAGCTCGATTTGGCACTATCGATCCACCATAGACGGCGCTGATGACCTGCATGCCGGCGCAGATTCCCAAAATGGGCTTTTTGAAATCCTTTATCCAGGAGAAGAGCTGCAAATGCTCGGCATAAACATTGTCCATCAGGGCCGTTCCGCAAAGGATAATTTTATCGTGGTTGGCGAGATGCGGCGGCTTGACCTCAGTATAATGCAAAATATTGCAGAGAAAGCCCAATTTTTGCAGCGTATCTCTAATGGGATGGACAAATTCGTACCGGGATAAGGAGTCTTTTTCAAAGCACAGGTCAACCAGAAGGATGCACGACCTCTTATGCACCATCTTCGTTGGATTTTGTCCTTCATTATCCGGATTTTTCCCGTCCATTTCCGGACTCATTGCCTTCCCAGGTTTCTCCACCAGTCGTATCTCTTCGATGACAAACTGCCCCCGATAGTTGGCATAGCTCTGGGATGCCTTCATGATCTCGATTCTCTTCTGGAAAATGGGGCCGTCCAGGACGAAGGTCTCCAGCTCCCCGCCCTCGCCGGAGGGATTTATCTTGTATTTTTGCGAGAGTCGCTCCAGCATTTGGATGCGCTCCTCCGTCAACTCTGCGCCCAGCCAGGAGGCATCGAAGGGATAAGCATAGACCCCGGAGATGATGATGGAAAAGTCTTCCTTTAAAAGTCTGCGGAGGTAATCGATCTGATTTGTCTGCCAGAGGGGATTATAGCACCAGAGATCCTGGTCGCGACAGATCCTCTGTACACGCGCCGCCTGGTAGACGGACTCAATGGCTCCGGTGACGATTCCCTGGATGCCATATCTCTCCCGGGCGGCGGCAATGGCCGCCGACAGGTCCGCCAGCTCCTCCTCTTTGATGCCGTTCGTGGGCCAGGTGAGCAGGGGAATGCCCATGGCCTTCGCTTGCAGGTCGGTGTGGCGAATGTTGGGCGTGTGGAACATGTAGCTGTCCGGGTTCTCCGAGACCAGAGTTATCAGGCAAGCTACCTGGTTCTTTTCCATAGCCAGGCGGCAGGCAAAGACCGAGTCCTTGCCGCCTGAGAAGAGCACGCCCAGTTTCATCTCTGTAGACCTCAAGTACAGTAGTTTTTTACGGCGCTATATGACGAATCCAGATCAAGCATCCGCCAGATCTTCTCCATATCCAAGTTTGCCTCTACAGCCGCGGCCAGCTCGGTAAAGCCATCTCCCTTTGCTGCCCTCGCCCCCATTTCCGTCTTGGGGAACAATTCTTGGTCCTGGCCGGAATTTTTGCGGCGGCGGAGGAAATCGAGAAAAGCATTGCGAAAGTTCTCATTCTCGAAGATTCCATGCAGGTAGGTTCCGATCACCATTCCGCTCTCCGATACAGCGCCGTCGTCTCCGAAGGCTGCCTCGCCCTTGGGGCTGGTCACACCCATGTGAATCTCGTAGCCTGTGACGATTTGGCCGCGGATGGGCTCCAGGATGGGGCCGCCGCCCGTAACCGTCTTTTTCACCTGCACCGTCCTCTTCTCATAAAGGTCGAAGCGGGTCACAGCATCCAGCAGACCCAGACCGGGGACTGTTCCCACGGTGTCCTCAATGCCGCAGTCGATGATCTCCCTGCCCAGCATCTGGTAGCCTCCGCAGATGCCCAAGACCGGAGTATCCGGCAGGGATTTTATCTGATCGGCCATGCCCTTTTCCTGCATCTCCGCAGGTCGGAGACGGTGTTCTTGGTGCCGGGAATGATTATCGCATCCGGATGGCCCAGGGGCTCCGAGAGGCTCAACGTACCGAACATGCGCCTGCCGTTCCAGGGGCTCGAAGTCGGTGAAGTTGCTGATGCGCGGCAGCCTGATCACGGCGATCTCGACCTGCTCGCCCGCAGGAGCCGGTCCTTTTTGTCGCCCAAAGAGACCGAGTCCTCGGAGGGTATGTCCAGATCCAGGTAGGGCAGGACGCCCAGCACGGGAACGCCGGTGAGCTCTTCCAGCGTCTTCAGGCCGCGACCCAAAATGGCAGGATCGCCCCGGAATTTGTTGATCACCAGGCCCTTAACCAGTGGCCGAATGTCCTCGGGCAAGAGCTGCACCGTGCCGAAAAGGCTGGCGAAGACGCCGCCTCGCTCGATGTCCCCGACCAGGATTATGGGGGCCTGCAGGTGGCGGGCCACGTAGATATTGGCGAGATCCCGATCGAAGAGGTTGATCTCTGCCGCTCCGCCCGCGCCTTCTACTACTATGTAGTCGTAGTCCTTCTCCAGCTCCTGCAAAGATCGGTCCACCACCCCCTTGAGCCCATCGATCTCGCGATAGTACTCCTCTGCCGATTTGTCGGCCACTGGTCTGCCCAGGACGATGACCTGGGAGGTGCGGTCCCCTTTTGGCTTGAGGAGGATGGGATTCATGAACTCGCGTCGGCTCTGCCCGGGCCGCCCAGGCCTGCACCGCCTGAGCGATGCCGATCTCCGAGCCGTTCTGGGTGACCCAGGAGTTGAGGCTCATATTCTGGGACTTGAAGGGCGCGACCCTGAAGCCCCGATCGGAGAGCAGGCGGCAGAGGGCGGCGACAAGAGTGCTCTTGCCGGAATGGGAGGTGGTGCCGAGGACCACGAGAAAGCGGGACATGGGGATGGCGAAGCCGTGCAAGCTTATTTGCCTTTTGGAAGGTGGAGTTTTCTGATCCCAACCGTAGAGCCAGTTTAAGCGGATTGCAGCATGAACGGAAAGATATATTAGCTTTTTTGCATATGATTCATTGGAAATATTTTTCCGCGAGGACTTGAACTATGAAGAACATCCAGAAGACCAAGGACTGGATAGAGATGGCAATAGATGATATGAAGGATGCCATTGCAGATTTAAGCGACGAGAGATGTCCAAGCAGCGTTTTTCACGCTCAGCAATGTGCAGAAAAACTATTGAAATCGGTTCTGTATTTCTTTGGAATCTTTCACGAAAAGACGCATTTTCCGTCGGACGTGCTTGTAGGGGAGATACTGAATAATCCAGAGACAACGCGGGACTTGAGTCTCTCCAGAGATCAAATAGGATTTCTGCTGGCCATGGCGGATAATGCAGCATCTATCGAAAAACAGCGGAGCATGCCCTGATACGGATGGGAGACCAGAGATAGAATTATCAAACCTTCGGAGATTTATGATGAGGAAAAGGCGAGAGAGATAATGGGCAGATCGGAGACTGTTTTAGCAGCAGCTCTGGGCTTTTTCGCGACGCTTGGCGCGGAGGAGTTGGACGGCGTCCTGGAGGGGATAGAACGATGTTTGAAGAGATGATCGAGAGCTATCTTGTCAGGCTGAAAGAATGCAAAGAATATGATGTTAAGAGCGTGATCCTCTTCGGCTCTGTGGCTCGAGGCCAGGCAAAGGAGCACAGCGATGTAGACCTCATCATCGTGGCTTCAGGCCTCCCGGAGCTGAAGAGAAGAGATGTGCTGCCGCCCTTCCCAAAGCCCTCTCGCATTCAGGATATCTGGATGACACCGGAAGAGCTGGAAGACATGGGTCAAGCAAAGACGGCATTCTTGGTGGATGCGCTGCTGGAAGGCCGGGTATTGCAGGATGATGGGACGGTAGCGGGAGCGCAGGAAAGACTGGCTACGTCGCTGAAAAGGCTGAAGGCGAGACGCCTGAAATCGGGGTGGATGATTCCCAGAGACGACCTCGGGGCAGTGATAAGCTTTGATTGAACTCCAATTGAGATATACCGATCTCTGAGCCGTTCTCAGCCTCTCCCCAGGAGTTGGGGTTCTCAGACCTGGGGCGCGATCCGAAAGCCGCGATCGGAGAGCAGGCGGCAGAGGGCGGCGACGAGAGTGCTCTTGCCGGAATGGGAGGTGGTACCGAGGACCACGAGAAAGCGGGACATGGGGTGGGGGATGGGGGCCTGGTTTATTTTCCTCTTGGATGATTATGTTTTAACCTTAACTCCCATCGAGTGGGGAATACAGAATATTAATATCAATCCTCTTGCATCGTCTTTAAACAATAAAATTATATAGATATAGTTTCCCTATATAGGGGCATGGAGCAATGGGCAAGGGATTGGCTGGAAGGGGAGCGAGCCAAAGGCGTGAAGTGCCTTGAGATAAAAGTCAAAGGAAGGAACCATTACGTCTATGACTCGACTACCCACTGGGACAAGGTAATCAAAAAGCGGGTTAAGACATCTCGGTACATCGGAAAACTTGATCAAGAGAAAGGCCTAATAAAGTCTCGAGGCATGAACAAATTCGACGACGTGCGGGCTCCAAGTGTCACCGAATACGGTAATTCTATGCTGCTTCGTTTGGCAATGGAGGATCTTAAACCACTCTTGATATCTGCTTTTCCTGCCAATTGGGAGGCCATTTACGCATTGTCCATGATTAGGACCGATGGTAACGTCCCTCTTAAACAAAGCAAGGTAGTCTGGGAGAAGCTTCACAATCCTGATTCAATTCTGCCAAACATGAATCCAGGTGCTGTTTCCAAGCTGCTACGAACAGTCGGTGTCGATCGCGGGGGGCAGGATATCGTATTCCAAGGCATTCTCGATCACAGCGAGCAACTCATCTACGACTTGAGCACTACCTTCTCTCGCTCCATGAGCATCCAACAGGCTGAGAAAGGATATAATAAAGACAAAATACATCTCCCTCAGATAAATCTGGCACTTCTCTGCAGCGCAGACACTGGCTTTCCGACAATGATAAGATCTGTGTCGGGCAGTGTAAAGGACATCAAGACACTTTCCAACACCATTAAAGAGATGGACATCGAAGGAAAGCTTCTGATTCTCGATCGCGGTTTTTTCTCTGAGGATGTGATCAAAGACCTCTCTGAGGCGAAAATTGACTATGTGCTTCCCACCAGAAGAAATAGCCACTACTACGATGTCAGAATTCATCTTACAGAGCATTTCCGATATCATAAGAGGCTCATCGAATGCGGAAAAAGGAAGGTCGATGAGATTTATCTGTACAAGTTCGAGGACCTGGACTTAAAGCTTGAGGAAACCAAGACGCTATACCAGAGGCTGGATGAAGAGAAAATCGATAAGAATGAGCTTCGTGAGAAGCTAAAAAGGACGGGAATGATTCTGATTCTATCCAGCAAGGATATGCCTGTGCAGGAGATGTACGAGTTATCCAAGAAAAGAGAACGAGTGGAAAAGCTGTTCGATGCCTACAAGAATGTTCTGGATGCGGATAGGCTGTACTTACAGGATGACGAAAGCGTGTTCGGACACGTGTTCATTTCCTTCCTTTCACTCTACGCTTACTGCAACAGTCATGAAGAGGGTCTTCAAGGCAGGCCATGTCATGGTAACCACAGTGAAAAGAGCGGGAGTGAAGATCATGATGAATTCATTTGTTTACAACTTGTACCAGTTGAGAACTCTGGCCAAAAAAAAGTTGGCCTAGCGTGAGCTATCAAAAAAATACGATAAAATGGAGGAAAAAAGCAAAAAAATTGCGAAAATTGGTGTCCGAAAGGTGAATTCATCATGAATTATCACTGAAAGGATCAAAAATATTGACAGGAATTCTTTAAGTCGTATTTGTGTCGGGTTTTTCAAAGCTCTCAATAGTTATCTTCTTACACCGTCGCCCTCTGGCTGTAATCCACCAGCGCCATCAGGATGTCCTTATCCTTGAGCATCCCCATCAGCCTTCCGCTGGATGTGACCACAGGCATCTGGTCGATTCTATTCTTGTGCATTTTCGCCGCGCATTTGCCGACCTCATCTTTTTTATAAGCCGTGATGGGCGGCACCATAGCCTCGGAGACCAGAATATTTTTCAGCTTGATCCGCGAAACAGTGTAATACTTGCTGATGGTCTGCATCACCCGGTCCCACATCCAGGTGTCCTCTCCATCATTGGCAGACATATCCGTCTTCTCGACCGTATCCTCGATGACACTGGTCTTGATGAGATCGCGGTCCGAGATCATGCCCACCAGCTTGAGGCTGCTATCGATGACGGGGCAGGCCTCCACTGCGGCAAACTCCATAATCGATCCGGCTACCGCCAGGGGCATCTCGCTCCAGAGAACCACGGTCTCCTTCTCTAAATAGGGCTCAATGCTCTCTTTTATTCCCAGGTCCGCGGCCACCCGGACGATATCGGCAACGGTGATGATGCCCACCAGCTCTAATGCCCTCCACTACAGGAAGCCGCCGGATGTCGTGCTTGATCAGCAGCCTTGAGGCCTCGACTATGCTCTTCTCCGGACTTATCACAACAGGATCACGAGTCATGAGCAGAGCCGTCTGGTCCTCATCGCGATTGCGGAGCAGGTCGGTCCTGGTTATCATGCCCACGACCTCGCCCTTCTTTATTACAGGAACGCCGGAGACCTTGTGGTCCTGCAGCGTCTTCAAGACATCGTCCCTGCTGCCGGGGATGGCGACATGAGCCACATCCCGGACCATTACGTCCCTGACGAGAATGCTCACGTCTTCTCCCTCGGAATAGTCAGTACAGGAATCTTGGAGCTTCTTACCACCTTTTCGGCCACACTGCCCAGCAGGAACTTATCGAGACCGGTGCGCCCTACCGCTCCCAGGATGATAATATCCATGCCTTTTGACTCTGCATAGCTGATGATCTCGCTGCCTGGATTGCCCTCAGCCACAACACTCTGCAAAGGCAACGCCCATATCCTTGGCCAGCGTTTCCACCTGTTTCAAGGCCTCTTTTCCTTCTTTGAGCAGAAGCTCTCGGATGCTGAATAGTAGCATATCATCCGGCAGATGGCTCGTCCTGTTGGTGTCGGCCACATAGATCGCAGTGACCTTTCCACCAGATATCTTTCCCAGCTCCAATGCCACCTTGGCCGCTCTGTATCCGTGCTCTGATCCGTCGGTTGCAACTAGAATCTTCTCAAACATGATTAACCTCTAAAAGATAGCTATTATGTCAGACTGCCCGGCCCTTCTCACAATGCTGGAAAGAGGGGCCATCGACCCCCACATATTATCCGATTTTTTATCAATAACCATCACTCTTGCCTCTTTTCCTTCCAGAATGGACCCCAGCCTCTGATCAAGCCCTGTTATTTTAGCACCATTTAGCGTGCACATCTTAAATACCTGTCTATCGTCATGCAGCAGAGCCTTGACAAGGAAATGCATCTCCTCAAAGATGTCCGGCGAGTTCATCATAACGTTATCTGTTCCAACGGCAATTGTAATGCCAAGCTCCAGCCATTCTTTTCACATTGGGCAGACCAACGTTCGTCACCAGATTGGATCTGGGACAGACCACCACGGGAAGGCCGGAGTGGGCCACATCCCTCAGATCCGCCTCGTCTGCCCGGTTCATGTGCACCAGGAAATCCGGATGAAGGGCAAGAGCATCGCCGATATCGTCATTACCGGCTTCGCCTGCGTGCACTCCCACCGCCTGGCCCTCCTTTCTGGCAGCCGCCACTGCTGCTTGGAGTTGGTCCAGATCATGGTCTCGGGTGCTGCTTATCCCCAGGCCCCAGCAGCTCTCTGGGATATCTATCCGGCCTGGGCTTGGCCGTCCCAGGATTCTGGCAAGAAGGGGCAGACCGTGCACGGCCTCTTCCAGCATGCTTACACCATCTGCCCCTCCCTCCCGAAAATCGGCAAAAGCACACGTACCCGACGCCGCCATCTGTTGCAGGCTTCTTCTCATGCCTTCTACGAGAACAGCGCGCGGCATTTGGGCCAGCATTCGTGCCTTCAGTCCATGCGGGCCGACCAGCAGAGAGAGCGGCAGAAAAGGGTGGGTCCTTAAAGGCAGAGTCGCCCACATGGACGTGTGCGTTCACGAAGCACGGGCAGACAATGCCCTCATAGTCGGCGTCTACATGCTCAAAGCCAAACTCCCGGATGATGCCGTCCCGGATGCTGATGTAGCCATCCTCTGCCTGGAAATCATCTCCATAGATTATGGTTCCTTGCAGCAGAATCTCGCGTGCTTGAGGCATGTCATGAAATGGGCAGGCAAGCTATTTAGCACCTCTTTGCCTAATTAGACAGCACAAAACAAAGGTGGCAGAAGCATTGACCCGGCCCTTCGTATTCATCAATAGCGCCATGAGCGCAGACGGCAAGATCAGCTCCATTGAGCGTAGCCAGGTGAGAATCTCCGGTCAGATGGACAAATCCAGGGTCGACCTTCTCCGGGCGGAGAGCGACGCTGTCATGGTAGGAGTGGGAACGGTGCTGGCAGACGATCCCAGCCTGAGGGTGAAGTCGCTAAGCTCTCGCGAGGCCAGACGAAAGAGAGGGCAGCCGGAAGACCCGCTTCGCATTATTGCCGACAGCCGGGCAAGAACGCCTCCCTACTGCCAAGGTCCTGGGACAGGGATGCATCGTGGCCGTCACCGGCTCTGCGCCGCAGGAACGGCTGGATCGGCTCTCCTCAAAGTGTGAGATAATAGTATGCGGGAGAGATGAGGTCGATCTGACGGAGCTGTTTTCCCGGCTTTTCGATAGGGGCATCAAGCGTCTCATGGTGGAGGGAGGAGCTACGCTCAACTGGTCGCTTCTCAAGCTCGGCCTGGTGGATGAGCTTTATGTCTACATGGGGGCGATGCTCATCGGCGGAGCGAATGCACCCACCCTGGTGGATGGGCCGGGATTCAAAGAGCATTTCCCCAGGCTGACCCTAAGCGCTGTGCAGCGGCTGGACGAGGGAGTGCTTCTCAAGTGGAGCCTGCCAAGCAAGCCGCTCTGAGGATCAAGCCTACTCCTTTCTCACCACCAGCACGGGAATATTGGAGCTTCTGACCACTTTATCGGCCACGCTGCCCAGGAGGAACCTTTCCAGGCCAGTGACTCCGATTCCGCCCATGACGATGAGGTTCATATCGCCTTCTTTTGCGATTGCAATGATGTCCTCGGCCGGATAGCCTTCCGTGATCTTTCTGGTCACGGCGATACCCGCCTTCTCTGCCATCACTTCTACTCTTTTTGTGGCCTCATCGCCCTGATTTTGCAGATTGCTTCTTATGCCTGCGATCAGGTCGTCGGCAACCTTTGAGATCAGGTCTCCCAGGGGGCCATACTCCTTGCCGATATCGACAACAAAAAGAGCGGTGACGGCTGAGCCGTAGAGCCTGGCCATTTCTATTCCCGCTTCTGCGGCCCTCTCGCTATGCTTGGAGCCGTCGGTTGCAATCAAGATCCTTTCAAACATGATTCCTCAGCCTCTCATGAACTTATCCCAGCCCTGGTAGTGCGTCTTGAGGACGGTGCAGATGTTCTCCATCATCGCGAAGGGAATGCCCACCACGACATCCTCATCCTCCAGGCCGGAGTTTTTCGCAGATCCATCGCAGCCTAAAGAGATGTTCACCTCTCCTTTCAGGTAGGGCGAGGCTGTGGCATCCACGCAAAAGGACTGGATTCCCGCCGTGTTGAAGCTGGTCCTGCCTCCTTCTTTGAACATGACCGCCTGCACAATGCGCCGGGCGCTAAGCGGATTGCCTACAAATATCACCACATCCGGGTTCATGACCATCTTGTCCAGGGGGGCCACGTAGGTGGCAACTGTGCTGCCGGGAAGGAGGCGCGGCATATTGGAGGCGATGCTGGTGCCGATCGCCGGGGTCTCGCACTTATGCAGCTTGTCGAAGTACAAAGATCCTGAGGCGATGTTCTCCGGGCACTGCACCATCCCCAGGCCCGAGGCTCCGCCCTTGCATCCGTGATAGTCGGCCCGGGCCAGGAAGCTTTTTCCCTCATTCCTCGCCCCCTGGATCATGCCGCAGTAATGGAAGGGCCTCTCCACGGATTCGAGATCTTTGGGAATTTCCGCTTCGCTCTTGAACAGTCTTACACCCACGATATTGTCGCGAATTCCTAAGGAGGACTTCAATATATCCGACATCTCTTCAAGATTCATCTCAATACACCGCATAATAGGAGGCAGCGAATGGCATTTCTCACTTGCGCTCTGCGGCAAATGATCGGGAGAATATCGACAGCGATTTAATCTAACCAGGGCTAACGAGTTTCACCAAGAGACACATAGTTCACAGAAGGACGCACAGAGCGACTAACAACTGAAAAATAGTAACTTGAATTGTCATGAAAAAAGAAAAAAAAATATTTATGCTGCCTTTGCCTCCTCTGGATAGCGAGAGACGATATTGCCAGAAGCATCCGTTAAGGTAGCCACATCGCCATCATTGTTCCAGATGGATGAGCTGCGGTTCCAGAAGAGATCAACGGACGTGTCATTTCCCATTCCCGTGCGAATCTTGACGACACCGCTGGCCTTCAGGCTGAAATCCGGGAACTTGTAGGTGTGATTCTGTGCATCCTCCAGCGTCCAGCCGGTCAGGTTGACATCCGCGGTCCCCAGATTGGATATCTCCACCCATTCCTCATCCAAGTTCTCTTTCTCAGGGCTTGTAGCCGCAAAATTGGCATTGGTTATGGCGATACCGCTCTCTGCTGCGCCCTGCCGCCAATGCCGCCCCCAGAATTAGGACGGCGAGGGAGATTAGCGCCCCTGCAAATATTCGGTTATTCATCTTTATTTCTCCAGATTTACCTTTTTACAGTTTAGTATTTTTAGTACTGATCACACTTCAGTAATATAAATTTTTCTAAAGAGTTAGTGTCGCCGATGTAGTGACATATTATAATTAATTGCTAACTAAATGATCATCTCGCCACCGATCGAATCCGCGGACCCGTGCCAACGAAGACTGGAAGGTTGCAAAACGGCGGCCGGGGCGAAGAGCCGACCCCAGCTTCGCCAGCCCTCCTCCGGTGCGCCACTTGCATATATCAGTTGCAACAAATACAGAAGCCATGGAAGACGATATAATTTATGAGAAGGCAGTCGAAATACTCAATCCCGGCCGGCTCTATTTTGCCCTCAAAGCCATGCATAGCTCGCCGGTTAAGATATCGTTTGACATGGGCGACCTGAATCTGACATCGGGGCCCGTCTCTTCGCTGGTAAGCATCGAAGGGGATTTGCCGGAAGAAGTACAGGCGAATGCAGTGGCTTGTGCCCCTGGAGGATCTGAGGATATTGCAGGATTTGATCCCGCCGGATACATATTACTGGGAGAACCGGGCCCTGGTATTGGAGTGGCAGTGCGACCTGGTTGTCGACAGCACAATTGACGAAAAGAGCCCCCTGGAGTCGCTCGACCAGGAGGAAGCAGTATCGCGATCAGCTCCTGGTCAGCAATCGAGAGTATCGCGAACTGCAGATGGCATTGGATGACTGCAACTCCCACATCCCGCAGGTTCTCTTCTCCATCTATCCCGACCGATTGAATTTCGCGGTCAACTGTTCAGAGCATGACGAAATTGTGGGGACGATGATACAACTGAAGAATCAGAAAGAGACAAGATAGATTTTTTTAAAACTTTTTGACTTCGCGGCTTCGCGTGAGATTCAACCGGGTCCGGTTTCACGCGAAGGCGCGAAGCCGCGAAGAACGATTAGCAGGTAAACGGATTTAGAGAACTGGAAAAACTCCTAATGAGAAATAAAATAATTCTTATCTCGATTCTGCTGGCGTTATTGCTGCCGCCACTGGTTTTAGCAGCGCCCGGAGAAGCCAATGGCATTGTGACCCATGTTGTGGATGGCGATACATTCTACGTCCAGATCCAAGGCTACGATAGCAGGATAGGCAATATCACAGTTCGGCTAGCTGATGTTGATTCTCCTGAAATGAACACTCCAGAAGGCTTAGATTCGAGGAATTATGCTTTCCAGGTATTGAATGGCAGCTTCGTCTCCCTGGACCTCGATGACGTGACCGGAAAAGATCGATATTGCCGTTGGGTGGCCGTTGTATTTCTTTCAAGAGCAAGATGGTACGTGGGTGAACTTTAACAAGATGCTGGTTGAATCCGGCCATGCCTGCATTTGGGATTTCTGCAATAATGAATTTGATCCGCACACCTGGTGGAATGGGACCTACCCGTCAACCGCCTGCATAAAAGGCACTCCATGCATCAGATCCTGAGCATGTTCGGATGGTTCGCTTGTTGGCAGTACATCATCCAGGAAATATCACTATTCTTGCTGCCAGTGGGCCAAGGAAATAAGTCCGGCAAACGTGATCAAGTTCAACAGCTCTCAGGATGCTCGAAACCAAGGGTATGTGCCATGCAAAGTGTGCAGCCCGCCATAACGTAACAATTCGCGAAGACAAACTCCTGGATCAATTCCACAAAGCTTTGAGGTGTAGTAGAGTCTACAAACGTAACGATTCTTGCCTTTGACCTTTTTAAATTGGCAGATATGCTCGGCAGTGTGTCCTGTTATAAATATAACTTCCATCAACTATTATCACTATGAAATACACAGTTATCCTCGAACCGCAGGACGAGGGGGGTTATACGGTTCGATGCCTCGAATTGCCGGGAGCCATAAGTCAGGGAGAAACGAAAGAGGAAGCTCTGGCAAACATCAAGGAGGCAATTGGGCTTGTAATAGAAGTTCTCAGCCAAGATCTGATGGTGCGCTCCAATGCTGAGATCCTTAAAGTAGAGCTGGCCGATGTCTGTTAAGCTCCCAGTAATCTCGGGAGAACGGCTTATCAAGATCCTGGTCAGAAAGGGCTTTTCTGTGAGAAGGCAGGCAGGGAGTCACGTAGTCCTTCAGAAAGGATACACGGTTTTCTCAGTCCCACTTCACGATGAACTTAAGAAAGGCACGTTGAAGGCGATCTTGAACCAATCGGGCCTTTCTGTTGAAGATCTTCTCAATTAAGACCCTGGTACCGCGAGGCCGAAATAACCGATGTTCTGACTTCGCGGCTTCGCGCCTTCGCGTGAAACCGGACCTGGGTTTAATCTCACGCGAAGCCTTGATTGGAGCAAAGAACGATTTGCCGTCCACAAAGGCACATAATCCTCGCACAATCATGGCTTTAATTAGGCCTGGCGGTACCAGCCACTTTTAGTCGCCTTTCTTCCAGATCCTCACAATGATGGCAATTCCGCCTAGGTTTATGGCCAGGATAAGTATGATTCCGATTATCCTCTTCCAATCTCCCTGAGGCTCAGCCTTCCCTGCCAGATCCATCGCCGCGTCCCCGTTCACCAGCACGGCCCACTCCTTTCCGCCCGCCTTGAGGCTGTACAGCCCGCGAGCACCCCCTGCTAAGCTCATGAAATCTGAATCGCATATTTCATATCCTTTGAAACTCAAATAGGATTGATATGTTCGCGGAATACATTCATGCGGCTCTGGAGAAGGCGCAATACAAAGTCATCGATAATGGGGACGAGCCATATTTTGTTGATGTTCCAGAATTAGATGGTGTATGGGCGACAGGCTGCACGGTTGAAGAGGCACGCAGGAATTTCATCGAAGCTCTTGAGGATTGGATCGCAGCACATCTGCTGTGGAATCTGGCACTTCCTCCCATTAGTGGTCAAACCATAAGCGTCTCAAAGGAGCCGATACCTGTTGCCTAAGCTGTCTCCTGTATCGCGATCAGAGTTGATCCACCGACTCAAAGAGCTTGGATTTGAAGGCCCGTTTCCTGGCAAAAGGCATCAACACATGAAAAGAGGGATTACATTGGCCATCATCCCAAATCCACATGGTGAGAAAATAAGCGTCGATTTACTTTCAGAAATTCTCAGAAAGGCACAGATCAGTCGAGAAGATTGGTTTTCTGTGGCCTGAAGGTTTGCGCTTTTTTAGTCCCTCCCTTTCCAAATCCTCACAATGATGGCAATTCCTGCCAGGTTAATGGCCAGGATCAGTATGATTCCGATTATTCTCTTCCAATCTCCCTGAGGCGCAGCCTTCCCTGCCAGATCCATCGTCGCGTCCCCGTTCACCAGCACGGCCCACTCCTTTCCGCCCGCCTTGAGGCTGTACAGCCCGCGCGAGCAGACCCCGGAAGCGGTAATCCCCTGCACTGCCATTAGCGAGCCGCTCCTCCCCTTGCCACAGCTCCAGGCCCGCGGGCGCGCCCGTGACCCGCAGGTCGAAGCCCGCGCGGATGGGCAGGCTCTTGCCTTCCGATGTGAAGTTGGCGGAGATATTCAAAATGCTCAGCATTGTAGGCGCGATGTCCGTCTCCGACCAGCGGCCACCCAGGTTCAGCTCCTCCACACCCGGCCCCAGGAAGACCAAAGGAACCCGCAGGGCCTCCGGCTGGGCAGCGTACTTCTCTGCCGAGTGCCCGCCCTTGCCCGTCGCGGAAGGAAAGACCATGCCGTGGTCGGCGGTGACGACCAGCAGCACGTTATTCCGGCGGCAGGCCTCGGCCAGACGGCCCAGCGGCACATCCAGGGCGGCGACCACTTCGCGATAGCCGTCCGCGCCCAGGTTCTGCCCGGCGCTGTCCACCGCGCCCACATTCACCAGCATGAGAAAACGCTGGCCGGAGAGGTTCTGGACGGTGTCCGCCGCGACGTCCAGGGCCCAGGCATTGTAGCCGGCGTAGCCCGCGGGGCCCAGCGGGCCGGTGTAGCCGGCAAACCTGTCCCGCCACACCTGAAATCGGTATCTCAGGCCCGCCGGTGCGCCGGCCCGAAAGCCCGGTATAGGCTGTGCCCCGTGCAGAGAGTTGTCGCCCAAATAGAGAACGCCATCCATCTCCTGCAAGACGGGCATAGCATCCCCGCGCTCCAGCACGGCCAGACAGAGGTAGCCGTTGGCGCGAGCCGCATCGAAGACTGTGGGGCCGAGATGGTCCGGATTCGCTGCCGAATTTCCGGTGATGAGAATGCTGTGACTCTGGGTGGTCTCAGGCACAGGCACCCGGACGTCCACAGCCCGCGCCCCGCCGCCTGTGAGGTTGAAGAGAATGGCCCCTTCCAGCGCCGTGCCGTCCAGGGCATAGGCGCGATGCTCCGGATAGACGTAAGACGCGCCCAGACCATCCACCACCAGGATGACTGCGCCGCCCGGCTGGGCCACGGGCCCACCTGCACATCGATGGCCCCTGCGACGGGAAATAGTGATAATAATAGTAATAATTGTAATAATAAAAATGAATGCTGTTTAAAATGGCGCGAGAGCCCAAAACTAGAACAAAAATAAAATCGCTCTGTGAGTCCTCTGTGCGCTCTGTGTCTCTGTGGTGGCCGTTCGTTCGCTGTGTTTTTTTGTTGTTCTTTGTGCCTTTGTTCCTTTGTGGTGAAAAGTCGTCGTCCGTTGCATCTAAAGCCCCTAACGCAACCATCAACCACAAAGACACAAAGCTCACAAAGTACGCACAATATTGTCAACAAAAAGAAAAAAGGCGGATCATCCAAGATCTGCGATCTTCAGAAGTCCGTCATGACCCGGTACTGGTCAATCTCCGTCTGCTTGAGGCCCGTCAGGAACTGCTCGGCCATGTCGCGAATATCCTTGGAACGGGTGATAGCCCGGCCCACTACCAGGATGTTCGCGCCTGCCGCCAGAGCCGCGCCCTCGGTATCCACGCGAATGCCGCCCGCCACAGCCACCAGCAGCCTTCTTCCATCTTTGGCAAGAGCCTGAATATCACGAATGTTATTCCAGGCGTGCGCGCTCAACTCATTATCGATGGCCCGGTGCAGCTCGACCACGTCCGGTAAAACTTCGAGGCCCTTCAGGACGAGTCAGCGGATCGGGCACATTGAGCATGTCGATGATGGAGTAGATGCCGGTCTTTCTGGCCTCTCGAATGGAAAGCTCCAGCGTCTTCTTGGGGGCAAGGCCGGATATGACCACGGCATCAGCAGTGGAGTCCGCAGCCAGGCGCACCTCCAGGTTTCCAGTGTCCAGAGTCTTCAGATCCAGGATGACAAAGGCGCCCGGTCGAATGGCGCGAATCTCCTTGACCACACTGATGCCCAGCATCTTGACCAGGGGCGTTCCCACCTCGATGAGAATATGATCGCTATCGGGCAGGGCCGTGAGCACTCGGCGCACCTCGGCCACAGTCCACCAGATCGAAGGCCACCTGCAAGTATGGTGGGTCCCAGAGCCGGGTGACCCGGAAGCCCATGATGGGATGAGTAGAGCGGTCCTTCTCGTAGAGCATCAGATCTACATCCGGGAATCCGGTCATGGCTCTTTCCAGGGCCAGCTTGGTCGCCCCGTAATTGTAGCGATAGATGGCGTCGTAGTCTTTGGCCTGGGGATGAATGAACACGGATACTATTATCAGCAGTTCCTCAGCCTTGTCCTTGGGAATGATGCCCTCTGCTACCGCATCCGCCACTGCCTTGGCTACGGCCATCTGGGCCGGGCCGAAGATCTGGGCGACTTGATCCATATTCTTCACAGTAACTTTGGGTACTATGAGAGTGGACGGCTTGGCCGGCAGATTGGGCCGGATAACACCTAAAAGGGGCGTGTGCCCTGCCGAAAGCTGCGAAAGTGCGGAGGCAAAAGCCGTGGCTACCGGCCCCTCCTTATCTCCAATGATCAGATCGATATGAGCAATCTCAGGCTCCTTTCCTATGAGAGCCTCTCCAACTAAAAACAAAAAGATTCACCTCGACATGGAGGTTGAGCAATCTCTCTATTTTAACCTTTTTCCAGCAATCAAATGAGCTGCCAGTAGATAAGAGGAGCCAGCGCCAACAGGGCCAGGCCCGTGGCCAGCCTCATTCCTACTCTGTGATCCTTGCGGAAGGTGTCCACCTGCTCCGGGCTCATGCCCAGAGGCAATGGCCCCGCCCAGGATAATGATGGGCAGAATTACTCCCAGGTTGAAGAAAAACAGATAGGTAGCACCCTCAAAGTAGCTTCTGGCCGAGAGAAGATCCAGTATCGCGAGGTAGATGGCACCCACACAGGGGGCCTTGACCAGGGAGAAGAGCGCCCCGATAAAGAAGTACGAGCTGAAGCGGCCCTTGTCAACCCCGGCCTGGAAGTACTTGAGAGCCCAATCCGTACGAAAGAGGGATGGTCGTCCCTGCTGGAGCCGCAGCGCATCCCAGACCTGAGAGAGGCCGGCCAACAGCAGAAAGGCAGTCAGGATATAGCGGAAGGCACTGGCTATCGCCTCCGTCTGGAGCAGTTGCTGCATGCCCAGGCCGAAGAGAAAGTACATGGTAAAGATGCCCAAGGAAAAGAACACCACCATCATCACCAGCTCCCGCCTCTTTCCCTTGGTGGAGAGAACCGATGCCGCCAGGAAGACCAGGATGCCCAGCAAGCAGGGATTGAAGCCCGCCACCAGGCCCGCACCTAAAACGGCAGAAATGGTGTAAAGGGATATCTCCTGCAAATTCAGACTCGGGCCATTGGCAGCCGCACTGAGGTTCTGCTTTGCGCTCTCATTGCCGGGCAGGGTGAAAGCAGCAGGAAGATTGGGAGTCTGGTTGGCCAGGGCACCTTTGATGAGGCTTTCCAGCAAGGCATTGTCTCCCTCATAATCCCGGTAATTTATGACCTGCATACCGATTATGATAGCAGGAACGTCCTTGGCCCGATACTGCTTGATGATGCGATGCCCTTCCTCTGAATAATAGTAGTACCCGGTGACATTGATAGGCATCTCCTGCCCGATCTTCTCTAAAGCCCTCTCCGCCGCAGCGCATTTCGTGCATCCCGGGGACTTGATTATTATAACTTCGGTGGCTCCAGTATCATCTCTTCCCAATAGCTGCGACGCCATTGGAGAATACCAGAGCTACGCTAAAAAGCAGAATGAGCACAAGAACGAGACTGACAACCGCAATGCGAGGCATGATCGGGCGCATCATCTACCCTAAGGGACAGAAGATGTATAAAACCCTCCTGATCAAATCAATGAAAAAGCCGGGCCCTGGCAGGGGAATAAATCCATAATCCCCCTGCCAATTAAATCCATCATTCTTTTTGAATTTACTCTTCTGTGACATACACAAGGTGTCGGCTTATTCCCGGAAGCCTTACTGGATGCGAATCCTACTGTAGCGTCATCCTCTGCCACTAATACGATGGTGTATGGGCACCCTTCTGTGCAGGTCTCCACAGCCTTCTTGATGATAGATGTCACATCGAGGCTGTAGCTACCCACTTTTTCAATATCCACAGGTGAAGAGAATACCTCGGCATTATAATCCGTCTTATCGTACCAGGTCATTGTATCAAAAGTCGCTCCATGCAAGAAGTAAGCTGTGATCTTGCCGGGCTTGTCTACCTTTGAGGCATCAAGCGCCAATGTTGCTGAAGCGATCTGATCCGGATTGAAGATTCCCTGCGTGCCGAACATATTGATAACGCTCAAGTAGACCAGTTTTGTGGGCTCTTTGCCCTCAGAAGCGGCCCAGAGTAAATCGCTGTCTGCAAAGGTCTGGTTGGCATTGTTCGCATCCACATAGGTCTCAACGTCCATTTCTGCTTTAAAGCTCCCGGCGGTGGCAGTGGCGGCCAGCAGCAGGAGCAATCCCATCAGTGCATACAAATATCTCAAAGTCATTTCCTCCACTAGAGAGTACCTGTGGTCAAACAAATAAAAAGACGTACGTTCATATGGAGCTTATGTGGGCAATATGATCTGTAAATGCTAGAGATCCTCCTTCCGAAACGTCCACACCCCATCCAGCGTTACCTTCTTTGCCATTCCTCCAAACCTCGCCCCCAGGATCAGCTCCCCTATCTCCTCCTTCATCACCCTGGCAATGCCGATGATGGACGTGGTTGGCCGGGCGTTCACATCCACGGCTATAGGTCGCTCCCCCAACACAAAGTCGATTCCCGCATAGCCGGAGAGGGCCAGGGCGGCATGCTGCCGCTCTCGCTTCAGCCCAGATCTCATCGGCGCGAGGCGTGTTGTAGGGCACCTGGCTTCCCTGGTAGCTCATGCCCTCGCCCTGAAAGTCGATGAGCTGGCGGTTGATGGTGAGCGGCAAAAAGCCCTCAACTCCCACGATGAAGCTGGCGGACAGGTGCAGTCCTTCGTGGTAGCGGGTGACGATCTCTCCGGGACCTGCCCGGGCAAAAGAGGTGACGCGCACGCCCTCTGAGCCGCAGCCCGTGCGCGGCTTTACCACATAGCGATGGCAGCCCTGCTCCACAGGATCGGGCCTGTCCACGATCTCGGCCACGGGAACGCCCGCCTGCACCAGTGCCCTGGTGCAGAGCAGCTTGTCGGCGCATAGCCGCGCCGCGCCGGGACTTGCCCCCAGGTTCACTGTGTTTTTCTCCAGTATCTCCAAAAGATGCGGCTGCAGGCCGTCCGGCGCGATCAAGAGGCCGGCGTCCGCTTTGCCGTCCAGGACGCCTTCAAACTCCTCTTTTCCCTTCATGAGAATGGGCCGGCCCGCTTCTACGACAGGCCCGGATGTGGGATAGAGCACCTCATGCCCGGCCCTCTCGAAGCTGCTCGCCAGGGTGGCCAACATGGCCCGGCCCTCCAGCTCGCATGTCCCGCAAAGGCCAAGGGCGGAGGCGTACTCGGCAATAAGAATCTTCATGATAGTCAAGTCGCAATTGCGGCCCAAATGTACTTAACCCTAAGCTTTATATGCGCTGGTAAAAAATGCAATTTCACGATCATTTTTCCAGAGATTCGCTTCTCTTGATTAGATAGTACCCCAAAGACAGCGATATTATGATAGCTGAAATCCCGAGCAGTCCCATATCATCCGTACTGTCGTTTATCTCCATGATGATGACTTTCCTGGCCATAACGATCAAGGCCACCAGCAATACACTCAGGACATTAACCGTCTTATCCAGTTGTAAGGTCTTGAAGGTCTCCAGAAGCTCCACTCCGATGAGCACTAATAGGATGCTTACGAAAAAGCTCAATAGCTCGGCAGTCTGTAATCCATCACTCTTTTTTTGATATGCTTTGAACTGCTGGAGTACTATGTCGGGCTCTCGACCGCCAACTACAAATATTTATAACGATTATAAGAGTAATTAGTCGCTTCATGCCATGATAGGGTGGCGGGCGTGCCGTGGGCTTAACGTATCCGATAATGCTCTGATGACAAGGAAGCTTTTTCCTTGGTACAGGAGGTGCATGCCTTCGTGGCACTGCATTTGGCTACGGGCCTGTGGGGCTGAAACTCCGGCTGGCTGAAAAAGTTGCGCGCTGTAACTGGCGCAGTAATCTGCCGGGAGTCTCACGCTAATACACGGTCGGGGCATGTTGCGGCACAAGTAGAACGAAGTAGAAGGCGAGAGGGCGAGCATCATGGCCCCATGAGAACGGGTTCCGGTAATTCGGACGCTGTGTGAGATTCCAGCGAGCTGCCGCCTTTAAGCCTGTTTAATGTCGGGTTTCGGGCAGGTCCAAGCCATAACTTCGGTGAATGGCTCCAGCCTGTTAGGGCGTTGCGGATCGACGCTGGCCTGCCCAGAGACTTCGGTTATGCTATTTTGTGAGTTTTTAAACCAATGGCCGGGGCTGCTTCTTCTCGGGCAGAACGGGCAGAGGCATGGTGTTTATCAGAAGCGGCTGTTCCACATCCTTGGCCCTTTCCACCAGCAGCTCCTTGCCCCAGCGAGTCAGACCGAAAAGTGGCACGGCGGTTCCCACCTGCACCAGAGGCTTTACCTGCTCACGAATGTGCTTTGAGGCGCAGGCGGTAACAATATCGGCTACAGCCAAAAGCCTCGCCGCATCATCTCTGCTTAGGGCGGTGAGATGAACACCTACAATCATTATCCGAACACCTGCCGTCTTCTCAAGCTCTCGCAGCTTTTCCGCGGCTACAGCATCGGCTACCGTGACGGCAAATTTCTTGTACCCGGCCGCTGCCGCATAGGCCGCTCCTTCTATCTGGTCTATCTTGCCGTCCTGGGGGGAGAGCACATGCCCATCCCTGGCCCGGATGCCTTCGATTACCTCTGGTATGGGATCGGTCTTTACTAGTCCCGAGATGTAGCCGCCCATGCCTTGAACCAGATCGGCATTGGCAGTTATCACGCTGCCCGCTCCATCGCAAACGGTAACGGCTGCGTCGATAATTCCGGTCTTTATTCCGGTCATCATGGACTCGGAGGCCCCAAATCCCACGAAGATGCCCATCTGCAGCTTGCGACGCACCGAGAACATGCCGTGATTTTTTATTCTAAACTCCATATTTGCGGCAGCCGATTCGGCAGTCACCTTTTTTATGCCCCGGATCTTGTCGAAGAGCGGGCACCACTCAATCAAGGGCTCGCTGGCATCAATCACCTTTTCGCCTTCCACTTTGACGCGAGATTTGCCTAATAGCTCCATTGTGTGCATTTAGCCCTCCAGAGAACAGTAGACCCTTCGATTAGCTTTGCCTTTGTTCTCCGCCTTTATCATATTAATCTTGCTCTATTTCTACAATTCGGATCATATCTCTGTCCAGGAGGTGTTTTATTGCGCCTTCCCCTGGCTCTACCGCTCCTACCTGGAACTGTTCATCGCCCCGCAAAAGAGGGCCTAGGTCTGAGGGCTGCCCCCGATAGTGGATAAATGTAAAAAAATAATTAATAAGATAACCAGTTTTTTTTGCCTCAATGGAATTATTTTCGACGAAACTTATATATATGTTATCACTCTTTATGCGCCTGGTGACCGCTTTGAATACATCAACCGCCTCAGACCTGAAAGTAGAGCGCGATGAATTTGCATCCATCCTCATGAAGGTAGGCCTGAAAAGGAACGTGGCCAAAGTTTTGACCTATCTGGCAGGGATGGCAGAGGCAACATCTCGCGAGATAGAGATTGGATCGGATCTTCGCCAACCGGAAGTGAGCATTGCCATGCGGGAGATTCGAAAACTTGACTGGATTGCAGAGAGGGACGAGAAAAATCCAGGAAAGGGACGACCATATCGCATTTACAAGTTAAATAGAAGCCTTCCTGAAATTGTCGATTACCTGGAGACGGAGAAGTCAAAGGAATCCGAGAAGATGATGAGGCAGATTGAAAAGCTCAAATCCTTGAGGGCCAATTGAACCGCACAACATTTTCTTTTCTATATGCCAAAAACTATATACTGATTGATCACTAGAATAAGGCAGAACAAAAGTAGAGGGGATGGAGATTAAGTACATCATCGACGAAGCCCTGGGCAGATCTGAGGCCGAGAGCAGGATCAAGCCTTCCAGCATGATCCAGAGCGATGAAGAGCTGGTTATGGTTTTAGAAGAGCTGACCACGGTTATCCGAGTTATAGGATGCGGTGGAGGAGGCTCGAATACTATTGACCGTCTGGCAGAGTGCGGCATCCAGGGTGCGGAACTGTTTGCCATCAATACCGATGCCCAGCATCTCTTGCACATCAATGCCGACAGACGTTTCCTTATTGGCAGGCGCACCACACGCGGCCTGGGGGCAGGAAGCCTGCCCGCCATCGGAGAAGAGGCAGCCCTGGAGGATATCGATGAGATTAAAGCCTCCGTGGAAGGAGCAGATATGGTCTTCGTTACATGTGGACTTGGCGGTGGCACGGGCACAGGAGCCTCTCCCGTAGTAGCGGAAGCCGCACGCGAGGCAGGAGCTCTCACCATTGCCATCGTCACTATCCCCTTCAGTGCAGAAGGCTCCATCAGAATGCAGAATGCCGAAGCCGGCCTGAAAAGACTGCGAGAGGTTTCGGACACAGTAATTGTGGTGCCCAATGACCGGCTCTTAGATGTGGTCCCCAACCTCCCATTGCAGGCCGCGTTCAAAGTCGCCGATGAGGTGCTGATGCGCTCCGTCAAGGGCATCACTGAGCTGATCACCCGGCCTGGGCTGATCAATCTGGACTTTGCCGATGTCAGAACTGTCATGACCAACGGCGGCGTGGCCATGATCGGCATGGGTGAGGCTGAAGGCGAGGAGAAGGCACGCGACTCCGTCATGAAGGCTCTAAGAAGCCCTCTTCTGGATGTGGATGTATCGGGCGCGACCTCGGCCCTGGTAAACGTGGTGGGTGGCCCGGACATGACTATCACCGATGCCGAAACGGTGGTAGATGAGGTCTACCAGAAGATCAATCCCGATGCTCGCATAATCTGGGGCGCGCAGATAGACCCGAACCTGGAGCATACTCTGCGAACCATGCTTGTGGTCACAGGTGTATCGTCCCCGCAAATACTGGGAAAGGACACAAACCGGCGTGTTACATCCAGGCATGGCATAGACTTTCTCCCTCGCCGGGCACGCTACTAAGAGCGGATGTGATAGTAATTCTGACCGAGAAGGTGAGCGGTGAGCTTGAGATGCTGCAACGGCACCTGGTCATCCTCAAGCAAGTGGTGGAGAACGAGCCCATAGGCATCCTCAAGCTGGCAGAGGAGACAAAGATACCCAGCCACAAGGTACGTTATTCCCTGCGGGTTTTAGAACAGGAAGGATTAATCAAGGCTTCAGCTCCGGGAGCGGTGACCACGGAGGAAACCCAATCTTTTCTAAAAGAGCTGGACGGCATGATTGAGAATCTGGCCAAGCGGACAGAAGATCTGTTGAAGATCAAGATCGCGAGGTAAATGCGTTATTCTCGAATTGCACAGGCCTTGCAAGAGATCTCCCAGGCCCCGCGTAGCCTTAAGGTCAATCTGGCAGCGGGCCTTCTGGCTGAGATTACGTCTGCGCCAAAGATGCTCTGTCCAGTCGTGCGGCTGCTTTTAGGCGAACTGTGGCCACCCTGGGAGGGAAGGGAGATGGGCATAGGCCCAGAGGCCCTCATGGCGGCATTGGCAGAGGTATCTGACCACGATCTACCTTCCCTGCGAGAGAGATACAGTGATATGGGGATGGTGGCCGAGGCGGCACTGGGGCAGAAAGGGCAGCATTCCCTTTTTCCGGAGCCTCTCAAAGCCTTATCGGTTTATGAGAAGCTTCGGCACATCTCTGCCATGAACGGCAAGGAATCGGAGCAGCGCAAGAATGCTTTGCTTAGAGGACTATTTTTGGAAGCCACGCCCCTGGAAGGAAAGTACATTGCACGCACGGCTCTGCGAAACATGCGAGCCGGCATCGGGCATAAGACCATGATTGCCGCACTCTCTTCCTCATTGCACTGCGACATTAAGAAAATTCGCCGTGCTTACGGCCTCATGCCGGATCTGGGCAGCATTGCCACTCTGGCGTGCGACCGGGAGCTGGAGAAGATAGTAATTCAGCCCAAGGTCCCCATCCGATTCATGGCCATTCGCACCGGCAAGCCAGTGATTCCCGGTGCCTTTCTGCCCAAGTATCCAGGCTTGAGGGTGCAGATTCATAAAATAAAAAGGGAAGTTCTGATCTTCACATCACAACTGCAAAATATCACCACAGTCCTAAACGATATACCTCGGTTACTTGGGAAAATAGAATCGGATTTTGTTGCAGATGCCGACCTTATAGGCTTTCATGATAAGAAGAAAGGGATTTGCAGCCAGGCAGAAATGCTAAGGTACATCAATCGCCGTCGCCTCTCTCGAAAAAGCAACATTCATCCGGCCCTTCTGGCCTATGACCTCATCGCACTGCAGGGAGAAGACATTTGCAGTATGCCTTATCAGGATCGACGAAAGAGGCTTTTATCAATACTTGGCGAGCCCAAAGCCATGCCCTTTCAGGGAATATCTCCGGCCTATGAAGAAGTCCTTATGGATAAAGGCGCCGTAGATAAATTTCTCAGCCGGGCAGAGATTAGCGGGGCCAGGGCATTGCTAGAGCGAGATATTCAGGCCGCCTATCGCCCCGGCATAGTTGCCGAGCAGGATTTCATCATCAGAGCCGAGCATAATCTCGCGGCCCTGGTCGTGCGGGCGTCGTGGGGCCACGGAAAAAAAGAGAAGAATTCGGCAAGATTTCTTGAGCCTGTGATTGAAGGCTTTAGGCTCAACGCTTCTCCAGAGGATGCAGATGAGTTGCAAGGGCTGGAGAAGATCCCACGCGAATGATCCTCGGACCCTTTGACCCCTGGAAGAGCCCGCTATGCACCTGCCCGGCCAAGCTGAGTCTGAATCCCTACACGGGATGCTCGCATGGCTGTCTTTACTGTTATGCTTCATCCTACATCCCCCGCTTTGCAGAGTGCCGCCCCAAGGTCGATCTCTTAAAGCGCCTCTCTCGGGAGTCGTCCCGGGTCAGGCCCGGCACCCTGGTGGCGTTATCCAATAGCTCCGATCCCTATCCGCCCTTGGAAGAGGAGCTCCGGCTCACGAGGGGATGTTTGCAGATCCTAAAAGAGCGCTGTCTTTGTGTCCAGGTAGTGACCAAGTCGCATCTGGTGGCCCAGGATGCTGAGCTATTGGCCGAAATGAGTGCCTGCGTGGCCATAACCGTCACTACGCTGCAGGACTCAATCTGCCGCAGGCTGGAGCAGGGTGCGCCACTGCCGGCAAAACGCCTTGATGCCATGACAAAGCTGGCGGAAAGGGGTGTGGCCGTCTCGGCCAGAATTGATCCCATCATCCCCGGCATTAACGACGTGGAGATCGAGCAATTGGTAGCTGCCGTCTCACGGGCCGGAGCCGGGCACATAACCTCGTCCACTTATAAGGCCCGGCCGGGAAATATGAATAAGATTATCTCCGCCTTTCCAGAAGAGGGCGCGGCTTTAGAGAGCCTTTTTGCCAGAGGCGGCAAAGTTGCTGGAAGCTGCTACCTTCCGGCGGAGACCAGGCGCGATCTGATGCAGAGGGGGAAAGAGAGTGCAGAGCGAGAGGGCGTGACCTTCTCCTCTTGCCGGGAAGGATGGGCAACAGTTCCGGGAACAAACTGCGATGGGTCGCATTTATTGTCTTTTTTTGCCGTCGGCTCGCCAGATCAGCCCTGCCGAGGAGGACGAGGGCATAAATGAGATGCGGTCCCTTAATTGTGGTCTTCGTCCATGAAAGTCTATTTATATGAAGAATAACTAGACTTGACGATAATTCTTCTCAAAGGGGAGGATGTTCAAGCTACAGTCATAAATGCTATGCGCTAGAGGAATAGGAGGTATTCAATATGAGGAAAATTTTGGCTATCACTGTGGCCCTCATGATCGCAGCCATCGTTTTAATGCCTGCTTTGGGGTACACTAATCAAGCTGCAGAAAATCAGTCTTACTCTGCAAAATCAGGAAATCAAGTCGAACACAGCTTCAAAACATTAAATGCTCCCGCCCATAACCTGACTCCGGATATGATGGCAAACAAGTATTCTTTCAAGTCCGACGGCGTTCAGAGTACCAGGATGCCCTACTCGTTCCAGAAGGGAGCTGCCACACCCAACTCATTTAAGATGGTGAATGCTGGTTCACAGGGCATGAAGCCGGTCTTAAAGCTGGGCAGCATCAATAAGGTGAAAATGGCTGCGCCAGTGGTTGAGACAATAGATGCGCCGATGAATGAGACAGTAGATGCGTCGATGAATGAGACAGTAGATGCGCCGATGAATGAGACAGTAGATGCGTCGATGAATGAGACAGTAGATGCGTCGATGAATGAGACAGTAGATGCGTCGATGAATGAGACAGTAGATGCGTCGATGAATGAGACAGTAGATGCGTCGATGAATGAGACAGTAGATGCGTCGATGAATGAGACAGTAGATGCGTCGATGAATGAGACAGTAGATGCGTCGATGAATGAGACAGTAGATGCGTCGATGAATGAGACAGTAGATGCGTCGATGAATGAGACAGTAGATGCGTCGATGAATGAGACAGTAGATGCGTCGATGAATGAGACAGTAGATGCGCCCAAATTCACTATCGAAGGGATGGCCGTAGATATTAATCAAACCGGCCTCGCTGGCTGGACTATAAACCTGACAGTGGATGGAGCAGTTATCAATAGCGTTCCCACAGCAGCGGACGGCAAGTTTGCCTTCCCAGACCTGGCTGCTGGTGAGTACACAGTCTCAGAGGTCCTCATGCAAGGCTGGAGCATAATCTCCCCCGCGGAGGGCAAGTCTGTAGTGACAATCGCCAATGCCAGTGTGACAGACCTGGTATTCGTCAATCAACTCGGTTAGGATCGGAAAAAAGCAATATGAAAAATCATGACCCTGGTTCTCCAGGGCCCATCTTTTCGTTTTTCTTTCGCACCACTCAACCAACAATCTTTCATAGGTTGAAGGGTAAGAAGTTAATGATTATTTTGGGGGATATTTGTGAAAACAAGAAAATTATGGATGCTATCTGGCCTCCTTGTATTGATGCTGGCAGCACCAGTCTATGCCCAAGGATTTTACGGGTCCGGCCCCTGCGAGGCGAGAAATGCCATCGAAGCCTACTGCGTGAATCATGGTGGATGTCCTAAAGACGGATACTGCAATTTTCCGGACGGCAGCTTCTGTGAGCTTCGCTCCTTTTACAACGGCACCTGCCCAGGACGAGAATACTACGAGCAGGCCATGTGGATGACAGAGGCCTACAACTTCCTTTACAGCGACTGGGGATACAGCCCAATGCCCTATATGTACCCGTATAATTATCCCTATTACTATCGGCCAACTTATGCACAGGGATATGGCATGCACTAATCGTGGGAACGATTAGCCAATAAATGGGGGGGCGAAAATCACCCCCCCGTCCCATTTAATTTTATGCGTGGATGTCTTGCTTGAATTTTTCGAAGCCGATCTCTTCTATGAACTCGCCCAGACGTTGCTTTTTGGCGTGGTCCTTGTAGTAGTTGATTATCTTATCGATGAGCGAAAAGACCTCTTCATCGGAAAGATTCTCTGCCAGCATCACTCCCAGTCGAGGCTTGACTCCGCTGCTTCCTCCTACCAGAAGCCTCCATCCCTTGGACAAACCGATCAAGCCGATATCTTTTACGGTCGGCTCGGCGCAGGAGTTTGCGCATCCGGACACGCCAATTTTGAATTTCCAGGGAAGCTGCATACCATGATATAGCTCATCAAGCTTCAATCCTACGCCCACGGAATCCTGCTGGCCGCGTTTGCAGAAGGTGGTACCGGGGCAGATCTTGATGCTTCGAACGCATAGACCAATGGCTGCCCCGGCCTTCATTTCCAGATCCTTCCAGGCATTATCGATGTCCTTGGGATCAATTCCAACGATGGCGATTCTCTGTGCCGAGGTGATCTTGAGAACTTTGGCGTTGTATTTTTCAGCCACATCGGCGATCCTGCGTAGACCAGCCGGATCTATTATGCCTCCTGGGATATGTGGTGCTATGGCATAGGTCTCTTTGTCCCTCTGCACAATTGCGCCCTTTTCCAGAATATCTTTGGACATGGTTTTAGTTCACCAGCCCCATAGCTACGGTTCTTCCCAGCAAGAAGCATTTCTCAATGTCCTCTTTGCTCGGAACCTGGACGGCTGTGGTCCCTGGCTCAATCACCAGCATGCCGAAAGACTTCATTCGAGCAATGATGGTAGGAACGCCTTCTCCGCTCCATCCGTGTGATCCGAAGGCCACCCCTACTCTTCCCTTTAAATCAAGCTTGGCAAGCTCCTTCAGGTAAGGGTCCATGGACTTAATAAGCTTGTAGTTGTAAGTTGAGCCGCCTAAAGCTATGGCTGCGGCATTTAATACATCATCGGGCGAGGCATCATAGGCGTCTTTAATTACCACCTCGATGCCTGGAATGGTTAAAGCACCGTTAGCAATGGCCTCTGCCATCGTCTTGGTCCTTCCCATACCACTGGCATAAATTATCGCCATCTTAGGCATACGAAATCCTCCATATCAATCAGATTCGCATTTTATAACTAATTTATGGTGTGGTCACAACGCCTGGCAAAAGAATCAGATTATTTGCAGAACCAAATCGTGAGAAATATGGCAGCAAGAATTGAAGAATCGAATAAACAAGAGAATATGCGTCACGAGACTTGCTGATGAGGAGCCTATTTCAAGTTTCGTATCGCGACTTAATTCCTCATCAGCATTGCTCTGAAGACATCATGCGTGTGCCTTTGCCTGCGAGGCAGCCCCACTGGGCCTGCTCTTGCGATGCCTTATGACATGACGCGAGCGTCTTCCTGCGACCTCTTCGCTTTTTACCCACTCACCCGTCTCGTCGTCCTTTTCGTACTGCTCTTTCACGGCCGACCAGGCAGCTTCGTGAGATGCCTTCTCGCGATCTGCGTCCTCAGTACTCTCCAAATCCTCCCAACAGCCATTATAAGCCTTCATGTAAAGGGCCTTGGCGCGGCTGGGTAAATTTCGCACGCTTTTGGGCAGCTCGCTTATGCTCTCGAATGTCATCAAATACACCTCCTGTCAATGTTTGAGCTTTTTGATAACCAGCTTAATATGAAGATCCTGGTTAAAAGGTTTTGGGATCAGGAAGGAATGAATATCATCCCTTCCCGGTTCCACAACATTCTTCCATCGTCACCCTTTACGGCCAGTACCTCTGCGCTCTCAGATTCTCCCAGCTTGTAGACGATCAGGTCTCGCTGTCCTTCTCCAGTCAGGTCCGGGCCGGCCACGGCATAGGCCAGGCAGGAAAAGGATTGCTGCCAGAGCAACTTTCCATTCGTGCCCTGAAGAACGGCGATATCGCTACTAATTGAACCGTTCTTTGCGTACTTCATGAGATAGACTACCAGCTCATCCCTTCCGTCGCCGGTCAGATCTATTACCGGCATAGCCAGGGCCGGGCCGGCAAAACTTTGGTTCCAGAGCATTTTGTGCTCTTGGCCGTCTCTGGCCTCAAATCTGGTAGCCGTGATGTTCAGAGGAGTCTCTTCACCAACTCCATCGCTCGTCATCGATCCGTTCAATTTATAAATTGCGGCAATGCTGTCTTGCACAAGGTCGTTTGTGAGGTTGCCTGCCGGATATTCGATTGCTAGAGCATCGGAAAAGATTCTCTCATCCAGATTTGTGCCATTGGAACCGCTTACCCGGGCAATGCTGGTGAATATACTATTGTTCATGCTGTCCAAGCCGAATACGTGCACCAGAAACTGTGTGGCGTTGTCTTTGCTGGTATCTTGTACGGGATAGGCAATCGTCATGGCCAGCAACTGTGGCCTGCTCCAAATTACAGTGCCGTTGCTGCTGTCAAGGACGGAAACGCTGCTGTAAGGAATGAAGCTCGCTGCAGACAGGATTTCATTTATCATGACATCCGTTTGGCCGTCGCCATTGAGGTCTCCTGCCGTTGTGGCAAATACCAGGGAGCCGGGATACTCTTTTTGCCATAATGTGCTGCCGTTTGCACCGCTAAAAGCCGATATTTCTGAATTAAAGGCTCCCGTGTCGGCATCACTGCTGATGTTCATGACCAGAAGGTCTGTGGCATTGTCCCCGTTGAGATCTGTTGCGGGAAATGCCATGCTGATAACTTCCGGCTCACTTTGGATCTGGGAATAATCATAATAGTTGTCGGCAAAATCAAGATCTTTAAATGCGAATCCAGATGAATCAAGATCTGATGAACCGGATCTCGATGAGTTAAGCTTTGTGGAATTCAAATCCAAGGAATCAAAAAATGATGACACAATTTCTGATGAGTCAAAGTTGGATGAGTTGATTGTCGTGTAATTTAATGATGCAGAGTGATTTTGTGTCGTTTGGTTGCTTAAATTCATTGCCAGAAGATCATCGACTGATTCAGTTTTGTTATCCAATGCCGCCCCCGGGGCCAGCAACAAAAAGCATGCAATCAAATAATGTGTTGTCAGTCTTATATTTATTCCCCCGTAATATCTCAGATGCAAATTAGGATGCATGTTTATGAAGCTTCGCCTCCTTGCCGGAAAAAGATAAACGGAAAAAAGGTCTCTCGGCTTTTGGCCCGAAAAATGTCTTGATGTGATGAATATTTTAGCTTAAAAAGTAATTAACCGGGATGCCCCAATAAAATTAGCATACCCGGCTTGCTGCATGAGGATGCAGTCTTTTCCTCTGGCAGTTTTTTCGCCCTCAGTTCATCACAATTTTTTCCTTGCTGCATCCATTGCCGCCTTAATTTTTTCCCGATCAGCCTTCATCTTCTCAGCCGGAGTCATCTTTACAACGGTAACCGGGCTGGTAACGGGATTTTCCTCAACCGCTTCCACGGCTGGGGCGACGGTAGTATCAGTAGTATCCGGACAATTGCTGGGGGGTGCAATGCCCTCATTCACAGCTATGCTTAAATTTCCCAGGAAGGTCGCCGTCATATTAGCGCTCATGTTTACATCTGTCAAGATCAAGGCTACAGTCAGATTGTTCGGCTGGTAAGCGATGAGGTTCCGATTTCCGATCTTCCCCAAGAGAGCCGGTGCGATCTCCGATTCATTATATACGGTCTGAGCCAAGATAGGATCAAAAGCTTCCAGATAAGGCTTCAGCTTTGCGGGTTCCAGCTCTTCATAAGGCGCCTGGCAGGGGTAGAGAAGATGCAGTTCGACCCTGCTCCCATTCAACAGCATTGATGCCGCAACCTCTCTTCCGCCAGTATAATTTGCTTCTGCCATGGTTTCAGGCTCCACAACTACCTCTGGGGGAAGACAGAAGACAAGTTTGGCATAGCTACCCATCTCCGCACCTGTGCAAACGTCTTTTTCCTGTGCAGCTGCCGCAGAAAACACAGTCATAAGGCCAAGCGTGATGCAGCAAAAAAGCAGCATCTTTCCAAGAGGCACCGATCTATTCTCCAATTTCTTAAATTTCATCCAATCCACCTCATTGCTAATCTGTTTTATCTCCCTTACAAATTCTAAATATATGTTTGCGATTATACCTCTCAAACTATTTAGCCGTTTTCCAGTCGGTTTTCCGGGAAGTCCGGTCTTTTACTAAAACTTTCCCCTTTTCTATCCGGCGAAAAGCAGCTACAATATAGATGCTCCGATATGGTAATATAATATTGTGCAATAACCTGTGCATATATTTCAGATAAAAACATGAGTGGAGGAGACAGCAATGAGATCAACTTCAAAAGCATTCTATTTTGCAGCAGCGTTGATGATTTTAACCATAAGCTCTGCGGCATCGGTTGTCTTAAACGAAATGGAACTAAATCCCCCAGAAGGCGGAGCGGATTGGGTTGAGATTTACAACCCAGATAACGAGAGCGTGGACATCAGCGGATGGACGGCTGAAATCACCGACGGAAGCTGGGTAGGAAAGCTCCCGGCCGTGCCCGCGGGAACCATACTGCCGGCCAAGGGCTTTTATGTCTATAGCGGCCAGTCTTCCTGGAATCATAATGATGGCGGATATGCCACACTCTACAGTGCATCTGGAGAGGAAGTGGACAAGACGGCCAACCGACAGGACACCATGAACAACGACTTTACCTACGGCAGACATCCGGATGGCTACGATACCAATACCGACGGCGACTGGGGCCTGGGCTCTGCCACCAAGGGTGAATCAAATATACGCTAAAATGTTGGAAGTGATATGAAATGTTGCTTAAATCTGGAATCGGCATCAAGGCGCTCCTGGCTTTTTGCGGCCTTATGGCCATCTGCGGCCTAGGCATGTGCGATGTAGTCATAAATGAGTTTGAACTAAGCCCGCCCGACAACGGCACAGTATGGGTAGAGCTTTACAATACCGGGGACGCAGTCGTGGATCTGACCGGCTGGAAGATCAATATCGTAGACAAACCCTGGGAGGGGCCCATCGCCCTTAAGGGCAGCATCGAGCCCAAGGGATTTCTGGCATTTGACGGTCAGGATACCTGGACTGCTACCGGCAACGGTTCCATTTTTCTCTACGATGCCTCTGGAATAGAGGTAGACAAGACATCCCAAAGGAGCGACGACTCGCAAAGCGACTTCACCTACGGCCGCCTTCCGGACGGCAAGAGGACCGGTACTAATGCCGACTTTGCTTTCATGATGGCCAGCAAAGGCAGGTCCAACGTTCGGTGAGTCTTGGCCTGACAAAAAGGGAAATAGACTATTTCCGGCCTCTTTCGCCAATTATCGGCTAAAAGGCCAATGATCATTTTTTTTAGTCGATCAGCAAGGTGTAAGCCGTCTCCCTTTTGAAGTTCTTCGTATGCTCGTTCTTGTTGATGATGCCGCCCAAGCCGTCTCTCTCTGATATGGTAATGGTGTGGGTCTTGCCTCCACCTATGGTTAAGCTGGCTATTCCGTCCAGGGACCCATCGCTGTTATCGTTACAGTAAAAGACGCCGTCCACAAAGACATCGCAGCCTTTGGTTCTCTGGGATTTTATGGTAATAAACGCGTCACCCATCAATATGGAATTCACGTCCAATGGCGAGAACGACGGCTCGCTTTGCCTGGGCATGACATCCAGAATAAGAGCATTGCCCGGCTCATTTGCCTGGGCCAGCAGCATGAAGAACCTGCCGCTCTCCTCCTGCCTCAGTTTGAGACGATAGTAGCCTTCCAGGAATTTGAAATTCCAGTGCATAATAGTGCTATTGGCGTATGATATGAGATAGATATCGCCACTGCCGTCCCGGGGGGTATGGACGACCAGATCGACATCTTCGCCTGCCGTGACCTGGCTAAACCGGCTCCAGACCGCACCCTTTCGGATCCACAGCTCGCTGGAAAGGGGTGCCTGAGTGGAATTGGAAAGGTAATCCGAGTAGTTTAATTGCCGCTCGCCAAGGTTGATGGACTGGGGCTCATTGCCGCTCAGGTTGAAGAATATGGGATTGGAGAGGGTGGTTGTTACACGATTATCCCGTAAACCATTTTCCGAGGATACACCCAAGGGTTTTGTCCAGGGCTCCTCGCTCCAGCTCAGAGTTCCCTCTGGCATTGCAAAGGTCGACAGTGCCAATAACATAAAAATTGTTAAGGCGAAAGCTGTGCCCCAAAAATAGTGGCGAAGACGCATTTACATCGTCTCTAAAGCGTCAATGCCCAGAGTCTCCAGGGTCGTTCGCAGGGCATTTTTGGCAGCTCTTGCCAGGGCCATTCTTGCCTGCCTCAGCTTCGGCTCGGCATCCAGAACCGGGCTGTAGCGGTAGAAGTGGTTGAAGCTCTCCGCCAGCTCGCGGGCATAAGTGGCCAGTTGATGAGGCTTGAGCTCCCGGGCGGCTTTGTCGATGACCAGATCAAACTCTGCGATCTTCTTGATGAGGGCGATCTCGTTTTCGCCAGTGAGCAGATCGGCCTGGACCGGCATGGTCTGGTCCACCTGCCCCTCTTCACCTTTGCGCAGAATGCTGCAGGCCCGGGCATGTGAGTACTGGATGAAGGGTGCTGAGAGCTTCTCAAAGTCCAGGGCCTGCTTCCAGTCGAAGGTGGTGGCCTTGTCCGGGGAGACCTTGACCACGTCGTAGCGCACCGCACCCGCCGCCACCTGGGCCGCCACCTCTTTGAGGAAGGCATCGCTCTCTTCCGGCCGGCGCAGCTTAACTTCCTCATAAGCCTGTTTTTCCACCTCATCGAGCAGCTCATCGGCGGAGATGAACTTGCCTCTTCTGGTGCTCATGGAGCCCGTAGGAAGCGAGACGAACTCAAAGATGACCACCTCAGGTTCGCGAATGCCTAAAAGGCGCAGGGCGGTGCGTAGCTGCCCGGAGACCAGCTTGTGGTCGGCCCCCAGGACATCCACGGAGCGGTCCGAGTTTTGGGACTTGTAGCGGTGGTAGGCCAGGTCGCGGGTGATGTAAAGAGAGGTTCCATTGGTCCTCTTGAGAACCATCTTCTTCTCAAAGCCATACTTTGTTAGGTCGAGCTGGAAAGCGCCCTCCTCGTATTCCGTGAGCCCTGTCTTCTCGAGCAAGCCCACAATCTCGGCCACATCGCCTTTTCGCACAAACTCCGACTCCCAGTGGTAGCTGTCGTGGCGGATGTTCATGCGGTGCAGGGTGTCTTCGATGCCGCCAATGGCGTACTTGATGGCGCTGTGGATCTTGGCCACTGTCTCATCGTCGCCCGCCTCGTAGCGCTGGATAACCTGATCTGCCTCGTCTCGGATCTCTGGATTGGTTTCCATGAGACGGTTGGCGGCGATGTAGACCTTGGCTATGGCATGGTCTGCCTTGCTGCCATCCAGCTGGAAGTGATCGCAGCCGACGACCACCATCGCCTCCTGGCGGCCCATGTCGTTGACGTAATACTGGGCATCCACGGTGCAGCCCGCCCGGCGCATGATTCGCACCAGGGTATCGCCGATCACGGAATTGCGGATGTGGCCCACATGCAGCGGCCCATCGGGATTGGCGGAGGTGTGCTCCACAATGACCAACTCCCTCATGCGGCCGGTCCAGGCGTTGTCGTCCAGGGCCTGGCTCAGGACCGTGTCCAGGAACTTCTGGTTCATGAAGAAGTTGAGATAGGGGCCGGAAAGCTCCACACGGTCAACGTAATTGTAATTCTGGGTGAGGGCCAGGTGGATCTCTTTGGCAATGGCCATCGGGCTCTTCTTTTGCAGCGGGGCCAGCCGGAAGGCCACGGACGAGGCCAGATCAGCGTGAGGGCTCACATCCAGGCCCAGATTGTTTACTCCTTCCTCTACCTTGTAGCCGCAGCGATCTAGGGCATCGCGAAGAAGGCCCTCGACCTCGCTCATAAAATCGAGAAACATGGGTACACCAATTATGAATAGTATCTTCATTCATCAATTAGATGGGGTGATATAAGCATTACGTCATGTACTGCCTTTTTGGGAAAGTATAAGATGTCTGGTGACTTACATTAATGGTGAGGATTTACTATGAAACTCTTTGCAGCTATTCTAATGCTGTTGTTATGCGCCCCAGCCCTTGCCCTCTCTGATGAGGCGAGCGCAGTTGAGGCCACCACAGCTATTACCCTGCCTGTAGACTCCGTCACCATCTATCCGGACGGCCTGATGGCAGTGAAACGAATGGGAAGCCTGGACGTAACCGAAGGCGTGCACAAGTTCGTGATCAATGTTCCTGAAAAAGCCGAGCAAAGCTCAGTGCTCCTTTCCGTCAGCAACGCGACTCAGGAAAGAGTGGTCTACGATGCAAATCCCGTTTATACTCTGAACATCTCCGCGCCGGGATCGCAGAGCTTTGACCTCTCTTATCTCATGTACAATGCCGCCAACTGGAAGCCGGTGTACGACCTGCACCTTCTTAACGGCTCAGTACTGGTGAGGGCCAATGCCGTGCTCAGCAACCAGGGCGGAGAGGATCTCAAGAACGTGCGACTCAAGCTGGTGGCGGGCCTGCCTCTGGCCGTGGAGCCCTATCTGGCCAAAGCCGCGCCCCAGATAAATCAGAGATATGCCGAAGCGGCTCCAGTGGCCGAGGCCATGGACTATGCTGCCGCGCCGTCGTCCTCTGGTGAGCTGGAGACTCTCTACATCTTCGAGTTGGAAGGGCGAAAAGACCTGGTTATGGACAAGGAGATAGGCTTTCCCCTCTTTGAGGAAGAGTCGCCTCTGGTGAGAATCTACACCTGGGATGCCTACAATCAGGCGGAGGGCCCCGCCAAGGAGGAGATCCGAGCCAACAACACCGAGACCCGTCCCTGGCCGACTGGAAAAGCTCTGCTTTACAGAAATGACGAGTATGTCTCCACCATCGAGATGCCCTACACTCCGGCCGGCACCAACGCCTCTATTGTGGTGGGCTCCTCTGCCGATCTGAAGGTGGAGCGCAAGCTTTTGGACTACAATATAACCGAGAATATCAGGGAAATAGGCTCCGGCGCAAGAAATCACACCGTAAAAGAGACCACCGAGACCTGGACCTACTATCTGAAGATCAAGAGCAACCTGGACCGCGTAGCAGCGCTGGAGGTAACCGACACCGTCCCCCAGGAGGCAGTGATCCTCTCCGTCACGCCAAAGCCTGCCGAGAGCACAGCCACCAGCCTGAAATGGAAGCTGCAGCTCTCGCCGAGGCAGAAAGCGGCCATCAATTACACCTACCAGGTAATCACCACGGAGAGCCTGGACAGTGCGTATTAATTTCAAAACGTTTTCTTTTTGTGTCCATTCCCC
Source organism: Methanotrichaceae archaeon (assembly GCA_963803855.1). Lineage (GTDB taxonomy): Archaea > Halobacteriota > Methanosarcinia > Methanotrichales > Methanotrichaceae > Methanothrix. The sequence goes on along the minus strand of CAWDNX010000006.1, from coordinate 268,631 downwards.
GGATAACTTCGGACTGATTCTTTCATCTTCCGTGCCCGGCTTTGCTTCCCAGTTGCCAGCGTCCTTCCATCAACCTTCAAGCAGCAAATCGCGAATCACATAAATAGGATGATGAATGAGTTCATATCCATCTTCGATAATCAGCGGATTGTTACTAAGGGGGCAAAAAAGGAAATGAGACTTACCGGGATAATTAAAAAATCTGGTGACTATTATGTGGCTTTATGCATTGAGATCAATGTATCCAGCCAGGGAGAGAGCATAGAAGAGGCGAGGAAAATGCTGCAAGAAGCTTGTGATGAGTATCTCTCCTATATGAAAGATGAAGGGCTGGAAGATGAAATAAAATCCGTTCCGGTGGACATTCTACGCGAATTTCTCATGGATGACGTCGAGTGCGTGAGGCCGTCTTCGAGCTGGGTTTATTCAGAAAGCATAACCTTTGAGGTTTGTGTCAGTGTCTAAGAAAATCCCACCCATGTCGAGCCAGAAACTTGTCAAGCTTCTCAATCAAGGCAATGCCAGATTCGTCAGGCAGAGCGGAACCAGCCATGCCATCTTTGAGCGAGAGAGTGATGGAAGAATGTACAGAGCACCTGTGGTAATGGCCAAGAGCGATCTCTCTTCTAAATATGTAAGGCTCGTTTTGCGTCAGTTGGGCTTTACAGATGCAGAAGTAGATGCGCTTATTTGAAATTGAAATATGAAATATAGAATCTTGCAGTCGAAGTTATCTACTTCTTTCAGCTCAAAATATTACTACTTTAGTTCGCGCGAAAAAAAAGGATAGAATAAAGGGCTTAAGCGTCTAATCCACTTGCACCCTCTGCGCGCTTACGACCACGAGCTTGGGAAGGTGCACCTCTAATATGCCGTCCTTGAAGGTGGCTTTTACCTGTTCCTGCTTGACCTCGATGGGCAGCTTTATCTCTCGCTTGCGGCCCATTGTGCCCATCTCCTGGCGCAGATATTTTCCCTCTCTGGGAGTAGCCTTGGCTTCGACGTAGAGGCTGTCCTCCGTCACCCGCAGATCGATCTTCTCTTTGCTGGCGCCCGGTAAAGCCACCAGGACGATCAGCTCATCTTCCGTCTCGATGAGGTCAATGGGGGCAAGATCACTGCTCTTGGCCTCGCCAATCTCGTTGATCTCGCTGCTCACATCTCCCAGAATCTTCTTGGCCGCCTGGCTGGCCTGGCTGGACATCCTGGCAGCCTCGACGGCCGCCCTGCCGATCACACGTTCCAGATCGCTGATCCCTGATGAATCTGATTTCATGCTCAAAATAATGTCGTTGCCATCATAAAACCTTTTGCTTTATCTTCGGCTTTCCCAAAAAGCGGCCATAGCCCGGAGAAACCTGGAAATCTCCATCGTAGACTACATTGCCTCGGATTATTGTCATTTGAGGAAAGATGGCATCCCTTCCCTGGAAAGGAGTCCACTCTGCCCTGCTATGCAGACGATCCGCATTTATTTGCGAGATTGACCTGGGATCGACAATCACCAGATCGGCGTCTTTGCCCTTTTCGATGGAGCCCTTGCCGGCCAGGCCAAAGATGCGAGCGGGCTTTGAAGTCATTGCATCCACCAGCCTCTCCAGGCTGATCAGGTTTCTTTTCACAGCAAAGAGCATCAGAGGCAGCATGGTCTCCACGCCCGGCACCCCTGCCGGAGCCTCCCAGATGTCCTCTTCTTTCTCCTCGGGCAGGTGCGGTGCATGATCTGAGGCCAGAATATCGATCGTACCGGAGCGCAGGCCCTGCCAGAGGGCGTCGTTGTCCGCCTGGCTTCGCAGGGGCGGGTTCATCTTCAGGTAGGAGCCCTGTTTTTTGTAGTCCTTGATGTTGAGCAAAAGGTGGTGGGGTGTCACCTCGCTTGTCACCCTTTTTCCGCTCTTCTTGGCCTTTGCAACCAATTCCTGTCCCTGGGCCGAGCTGAGGTGGCAAATGTGCAGACGATCCGATAAGGCCAGGACCTTCTCTATTGACGCCGCCTCGGCTGCTGCTGGGCGCGCCTCTGAGTAAACCTCGGGATCATGCCGGCCCAAGAGTGGCGCGGTCTTTTCTTTTATGATCAATCCGTCCTCGGCATGAAGGCTGGCCAACATTCCCGCCCGCCCCGCTTCTACAAGGATTTTCTGAAGCGTTTCATCGCTGTGCTCATAGGAAAAGATCTCGCCTATAGCTGCCGCCCCGGCTGCCGCCAGCTCATCGATATTTCCGGGCCCCCCATTAAGGCAAAAGTCTACCAGAGAACGATGGCGGGCAATATCCAGCTTCTCTGCAAAGGAACGGGCGTCGAGTGTGCGTGGAATTGTGTTGGGCTGGTCGATTACCGTGGTTACGCCCCCCGCGGCAGCCGCCGCCGAGCCGCTAGCCCAGTCCTCTTTATAATTGGGTCCTGGATCGCGGAAGTGTACATGAGCATCGATGGCACCGGGCAGAACCAGCATGCCTTTCGCGTCGATTCTCTCCTCGGCCCGGTGCGCTCCGCCCAGCGTGGCTATCTTTCCATCTTTGATCCAGATGTCTATGCTCATTTGCCCTTTAACCGTGAAAACCCGGCCGTTTTTTACCACCAAATCAAAGTTTATATCCAAACCTCCGCAGCAACTTGCGCCTTTCTTCTACCTGGGGCCGTGTCTCCGCGCCACGGGGGGAAAAGCCATCGATGACGCCCATAATTCCCCGTCCTTGCTCCGTCTCGGCCACGACCACCTGCAAGGGATTAGCTGTGGCGCAGAAGATGCCGCAAACCTCCTGCACTGCCTTGACTGCGTTCAAAACGTTGATCGGATAAGCCCCTTTCATCAGCACCACAAAGGTATGGCCGCAGGCCAGGGCCAGAGAATTCTGTCTGGCTGCCTCGATGAGGCTTTCGTCATTGCCCTCTGTACGCACCAGGCAGTCGCCGCTGGCCTCGGAGAAAGCGACCGCGAACTTCGCGACCGGGATGGTGCCCGCCATGACCTCATAGATATCTTCAGCCGTTTTGATAAAGTGGCTCTGCCCTAAAATCAGGTTCGTTCCCTCAGGAATTTTTATATCTACAGTCTTTAGCTCCATTCATCCATTCCTCGAAGGTAACTAATGTCCTGCTGCAGACTTATACTTTAGGGAGAAAGCATTTTAAAAAATGAGTGAAATGGGGCGCACCTACGGCCCGCCTCGCTTGATGTGACCACTCCCAAGAATAAATTCGCAGGCATCTACGATCTTTCAACCGAGGGAATGTGATCCAATTCTCAATTATTTTGAGTGGTTTTGTGCGCGCTGCTTGAGTCTTTTCAACTGCTGGCAGCAAACCAGACGGGTCAATATAGATCTGAGAATATATAGAGCTATGCCATGGAGCGAAAGCAATCAAGGCGGGGCTCGATTCATCCCGCCTCTGAAGAGGCAGGGATTCTCTGCCCCTGCACCCCGTCATTCCTAAATGCGCCTCATTTATTGCGTAGTCCCTTCTTCGGCCCCACGGATTGCTTTGCCATCTGCTTGCTCTTCTTGGTCATAATTGATGATGTGATATAGTACACTACTATGAACAAGATGGCAGAATATATCGCCATGCTGATCGATTCTACGATGTTTAAATTCAGCAAAAAGTAGGAATATGGGATGTATACCAACAAAACCATAATACCGGCAATGACGGCCTGTTGCATCAGCGTATACTGCCGAAAACGCAAAATAAGATCTGCATATTTCAAATTTGGAAAATTCACCACGGATCCTTCACCTCATCGACTTTTAGCATCCCTTTTCTGTTCATATAAAGCCTTGTCCACCAGAGATTGGATAGTGGCGCTAAGACCAGCAGATTCACTATGCCAGTGATTGCGGAGATGGATTCCCCTCCTGCCTCCCCGCCCGTAGAAAATGCGCCGCCCATCATCTGCAGGCCCAAAGATAAAGCTGCTACTACCAGCCAGAGAATTACCACATCAAACTTGTTATACCTGAAAAAATTTAGGGATGCCAAAACGGCCTGCATGGGCCCTAGATCCTGCACTACCAGGGCATAAGGCATCATTGCCAGGATCACCGACAGGACCAGGACATAAAGGATGAACATGAGCAGGCCTACGGCCAGGAGGCCCATCGCCTGCGAATCCGCTTGCAAAGACGTCGCTCCTCTCGCCAGGGCCGGCAGAAGAAAGATCAGGCCAGCCAGTGTCAGGAGCCCCATCAGCAGGGTTGCCAGGAACATATTTAAGAAATACTTCTTTCCGGCAGACCACATGGCACCCGTATCTGATTTTCCTTCATCCAGAGCCTGCCTGGCCATGCTGATGGCCCCGGCCGTGAAGAAGGCATTGACCAGAGACAAGAGCACGACCAGCAACAAGAAGATTACTGCGATCTGCAGGATCTTGTCCATGGCAAGGCCACCCAAATTTTCTTGCATCTTAGCCGGCAGTTCTTGCATATCCTCAACATTTTGCAGCAACAATGTCGCATTCATGCTCTCCATGGGCAGAGCGGTTATAAAGAAGGCTGCCAGAAAGGGCACTAATATCAGCATAGAGACAAAGATGCTGAGCAGGAAGGGAATACATAGGTTTAAGTTGCTCCGCCAGACGCTAAACCCTTTGCCTATCATCTCACCAATTTCTTCCATTCTTCATTCCACCAGCTCATTCCAGATCGCATCGCCCACGTGGTGCAGCGACTTGACCGCCTTTCCTTCACCCTTCATATCCGTTCCCGCTACCAGGGCCCGGCCTATAGCCAGAGGCTTTTGATGCCTCTCCTCTACGATTACCACCAGGTCGCCGACAGCTATCTTTGGATCGGCAGAGACTATGCCAGGCTTCATGATGTCTGCCCCATTCACCACAAAACGCACCGCGCCCGCATCTACTACTACCAGTCTCTTCTTCGGCATAAGTTCAATGGCTCCGAGCACGGTGAAGAAGGGCTGCTCTTCCACAATCATCATCAAAGGCCGACCATCTACGAAGATGAGATCTACCCCCTCGTCGCTTATCGCCATCTCTAGCGATGATTGGTGCAGGCGAGATGGGTCGTCCAGTAAGGGCTCTATTTTAGCGATTACCTTCCGAGCGTCGCTCCCCTTGAGGTGATGCCTGGATTTTATCTTCATGCACAACAGAATATCCCGATAGGTTTAAATATGCAACGAGCACGTTTGGATTTTGAAGCCTTTTGCGGTTATCAATGCTGGAGAGAGGTTAATGGGTCAGAGACCGCTTGATATTCTGAATGAATCACTGAATGGGCCTGTCATAGTTAAGCTAAAGGACGGAAGGGTCTTTCGGGGAGAGCTACAGGGTTATGATATACACATGAACCTAGTGCTCGAAAAAACTGAAGAAGTGGCAGAAGGGGCGGTCGCACGCAAGATTGGAACTGTGATCGTGCGAGGAGATAACGTAGTATATATTTCACCTTGAGGTGTTCTAGATGACAAAAGGTACTCCTTCTATGGGCAAGCGCCACAAGAGTTCGCATATCCGATGCAGACGCTGTGGCAGCATATCGTTCAACTTCAAGAGAAAAGTATGTGTTCACTGCGGCTTTGGTAATTCGGCCAAGCTGCGAATGGGAAGTCACAAGTGGATGAGAAAGGCTGATTACTAGGGGTTTAAAGTTGCACGATGCCTGCGGCGTTGTCGGGATTTCCTTCAATGAGACGGGCAATAATGTAGCTAAATCCATTTACTATGCCCTCTATGCCCTGCAACACCGGGGGCAAGAGGCAGCCGGCATATCGGTGCATGACGGCAAGGCCATACGCACCCATCGGGGCATGGGCCTTGTCTCCGAGGTATTCGACGATGCCCAAATCGCGCTGCTGCGCGGCCAGGTGGGCATTGGACATGTCCGATATCCCACATCAGGCCGATCGTGCATAGAAAACAGCCAGCCTCTGCTGGTAAAATTCAAAGATGGAGCTATTGCCATAGCTCATAATGGTAATCTGGTGAATTCCTGCCAGCTCCGGGAGAACCTGGAACAGGCAGGAGACATCTTCTATTCTACCTCGGACACCGAGGTTATAGCTCACCTTTTTGTAAAAGAGCTTTTGCGCTATGATCTGCAGGAAGCCGTTCGGGCGCTTATGCGTAAGCTTGTGGGCTCCTACTCGCTTGTCTTTCTCTGGGGGGACACAGTCCTCGCCGTGCGCGACCCTCTGGGCATAAAGCCCCTGTGCATAGGCGAGATCGATTCCGGTATTATGGTGGCCTCAGAGAGTGCTGCCATCGATACATTGAATGGACGGCTCATTCGCGATGTTATGCCCGGCGAGCTGGTGGTTATCAGGCACGGCGAGATGAAGTCGTATCAACTGGCGCATCTGCCCCATCAGGCGCACTGCATATTTGAGTACATTTACTTCGCCCGGCCGGACAGCATCATGGACGGCCGCCTGATTTACGAGGTGCGGGTGAACATCGGAGCCAATTTAGCCCGCGAGCATCCGGCTGACGCGGACACCGTCACGCCCATTCCCGACTCAGGGATTACTTTGGCGGTAGGCTACCACCAGTACTCAGGGATCAGCTACCGGGAGTGCCTGATGAAGAACCGCTACATCGGCCGAACCTTCATCATGCCCGATCAGAACATGCGAGAGACGGCTGTCCGCCTGAAGATGAATACCATCCGGCCCAATATCGAAGGACATAAGCTGGTTTTGGTGGACGACTCGATCGTGCGCGGCACCACCAGTCGCAGGATTGTGGACATGGTCAGAAAGGCCGGGGCCGAAAAGGTGCATGTGCGCATAGGCAGCCCCCCCATCATGGCGCCCTGCTATCTGGGCATCGACATGGCCAGCCGTGAGGAGCTCATTGCCGCCTACAAGACCGTGGCCGGAGTGGAGGCGGTGATCAATGCCGATTCCCTGGGATACGTGAGCCACAAAGGCCTGGTGGATGCGGTGGGCATACCCAAGGAGAACCTTTGCATGGGATGTCTGACGGGACTGTATCCTGTGGAGATACCGGGCGAAAAGTGCATGGCTGCGCAGACCAAGCTCTCAGAATACCCTTGAATCAGACCGGGCTTAGGGGGTCAGTTAAAAAATCTTTTTAAACCATTCGCTGAAATCAAAAAAATAAAAAAATAAATCAGTTTCTCTATGCTGTTTTCTTGACGGGGGGCTTCAATAGCATGAAGGCCACGACAAGTCCTAATGCAGCCAAGGCGGCTACAACCAGGAAAAACGATCTATAAGCATCCAGGAATGTAGCACCGGCATCAACCTTGGTAGTGGCTGCGATCTGAGCCGCGGTAATGCCTCCGACCACCGCTCCAACACCATAGGCTGTGAAGACCAGTCCGTAGTTCTTGGCGTTGTCTTTCATTCCAAAGTAGCTTGCTGTGGCAGTTGGCGCTATGGCCAGCCAGGCACCAAGGCAACCCCAGAGTATGGCGAAGCTGACTATGAATGCAGGGATCGAGTCATAGCTCGAGTACATTAGCAAGCATGCACCTATTATGAGCACATACGTAAGCATTGCTGCATTTTTGGGCGTTAGCTTATCCGTCAGAGTGCCAAAGATCGGCCTTCCCAGTCCATTAACAAGGGCGAAAGGAAGGATCAATTGGAATACAAGAGCCGTTGATTCTGCAGCACTCATGCCTGCATTCGTCATTACTTCTTTTCCTACCGGCCCAACTATTCCAATGGCCGTCAGCCCGGCTAGAGCTCCGATGGTATAACATAGCCAGAGACCCTTGAAGGTTCCGGTCTTGGTCATCTCGCTTCGCATGAAGTCGACTTTCTGGGCCGCTCCGGCCACAGGTGTTGGTGGGGCCCAGCCAGCCGGTTTCCAGCCCGCTGGTGGGAACCTAAGAAACATAGATGCTACAACAGTAATGATGATGAAAGCGATACCATAGACCTGCAGGATGTTCATTATTTGGAGGCCTGCCGATTTCATGAATAGCGTGGCGTATGAGATCACGGCAGAAGAGAAGCCGAAGCCCAACACCGTAAGTCCCACGGCAAGGCCACGTTTATCAGGGAACCATTGCGCGGATACCGCGATTGGCACGCCATAAGCTATGCCTACACCCAATCCACCGATAATGCCGTACAGTGGAATGAGCATTGAAGGCGAAGTAGCATACGAGGCAGCGAGCCAACCCAGGCCGCAGAGTGCTCCTCCAATCATACTTACCTTCTTGGGGCCCATCTTCTGTATGTAAGGTCCAGCCAGCGGCATTGTTAAGGCGAACAACGCCAGAAATGTGATAAAAGGCCAGGTCATATCAAATGCACTTGGGCCTTTGGTGGCCGGGTCTGCTATGGCCATTATGGACTTGAAGTAACCTGATATGTCACCCCTCACTGCTCCGTAAGCATAAATGGCACCCAGACAAAGCTGAATTATGATGCCTATTACTACCATCATCCACCGCCCACCGGGCGGTTCCTGTGATGCTGAATTTCCAGCCATAAGTTTAACACCTTTCGATGATAAAGATTTATTCTCATTCAATACAGTCAATAAATATAATATACATTAAGGATGAAAGTTTCCATGAGTCTATTTTTATTAGATCCCTCCTTATCCCCTCCCTCACCCTGAGATATTATTCAATGGCTTGGACCTAATTTCATCTCCCATATATTTAAATTTGGCGGCAATTATAGCGATTATAGATTATAATATTACACATATCGCAAAAATACCTGGGTCAATTTACATTAGTATTCGATGCACACCCGCCAAATCCAAAAAAGCAGCCTTGATCGAGCGAAATTATCTATCGCGATCGATAATAGTAGATAAGTCTCTATGCAAATCATCGCTAATGGCAATCTCTCTTAAGGTGAATGGCCAATAGTAGAAGGAGTATGATGCTTGTATGCTAAAAACCAAAGGCTAGGCAAAAATACAATCACCACACAGGACAATATTAAGCAAAAAAAAGTTTTATAATTTTATTAAGCTTCGCTCGGTGGTTTTACCATTACATAGGCCACGACAATGCCCACTGCTGCCAGTACGGCCACATATGGGAAGACATTGACATAGCCGCCCAGCATGTCCTTGGCAGCTCCTGCCATTAAATTTCCAATGATGGCGCCGACACCATATGCGGTGTAGACCAGGCCGTAGTTTCGGGCGTAGTCCTTGGTGCCGAAGTAGCTCGCGGTTGTAGCCGGCGCTATGGCCAGCCAGCCGCCCAGGCACAGCCAGAGCAGGGCGAAGGCAACCGTGTACATGGTAATTGATGCCGGATTAGTGTACATCAGCAGGGAAGCTGCTATGATGATCACATAGGACAGAATAGCCGTCCTTGGTGGTGTGAGCTTATCGGTCAGAGTGCCGAATAGCGGCCTGCCTACGGCATTGCAGAATGCGAAGATCAAAGTGAGATCAGTTAGTTTCTGGGTTATGTCAGCTTCTGCAATCATGGCATTTGCTGCCACTTCCAGGCCAGCAGGCTTGGCAACTCCGATGGCCATCAGTCCAGCCAGTGCACCGATCACATAGCAGATCCAGAGGCCATAGAACGCCTTGTTCTTTGACATCTCATCTCTCATGTAATCGGTCTTCTTGCCTCCGGCAGCAGCTACTGGCGGTTTCCAGCCACGAGGGGTCCAGCCAGCGGGAGGGAAGACCAGGAACGTGGAGAGGACCACGATGAGGATCAAAAATGCTATGCCTAAGATGTGCATAGAACCGAAAACTCCGCCGAAGCTCGCAGAGATTATCTCCGACATTTTGCCGGTGATATATGCGGAGAATCCGAACCCCAGAAGGGTCAATCCCACGGCCAGGCCGCGCTTGTCAGGGAACCATCTGGCTGCGGTGGTGATGGGACAGTTGTATGCGATGCCCACGCCAATACCGGCGATAACGCCGTACAGAATCATAAGCATCGTAGGAGATGTGGCTGTGGAACCCAAGATCCAGCCCAGGCCTACGATGACGCCGCCCAGCATTCCTACTTTTCTCGGCCCATATTTTTCAATGTATTTGCCGACCAACGGCATGGTCAGGGCAAAGAACGCCAGGGATGCGATGTAAGGAAGCGACATCTGCATGGCGCTAACGGTTAATCCAAAGCCACCATCCGCGATGGGGGCAGTAAATACCTTTTTCAAAGGAACGCTAATTATACTATATGCATACACTGCACCAAGACATAGCTCGATAATTGTTCCAATAATAATCAGCAGCCATCGCCCTGATTCAGGTGGCATGCCCAATATCTTCACATCATCTGCCATAAGTTTTACACCTTTGTATATCTGAGTTTTTTGATCAATACCTAAAATTAATATAATACACTTTCATAACTATAAATGTTAATAATCTTACTTCTATTAATCCCTCCGTATCCCATTCATCACCCTTAAAGAATTACCCAATGGCTGGGGCCAAATTTTGTCTCACATATATTTAAATTTAGCGGCAATTATAACAATTATAGTGAATATAGATTATACTCACATACATATCGCAAAAATTCTGTAGTTAATTTACAAATATGTTCGATGCTCATCCTGCCAATCCAAAAAAGCTGCCTTGATTAAATGAGCTTATCTATCGCCCTTCGACAATAGTGAATAGGTCCATTTGTAACTCATCGTTTATGGCAATCTCTTTTAAGGTGAATGGCTATTGCCAGGGGAGGATGTGCTAATATGCTAAAAGCCAACCCCAAGACATCATGGAACAGCAATGAATGCATGCCAACGGTGGCAGCAACGGCTTACGTGGACGAATCAGCTATGGTTATCGGCGATGTTCGCATCGGAGAGGAGGTTTATGTGGGCCCGTGCGTATCCCTGCGGGCGGACGAGGCCAACCCCATCATCATCGGTGATAAGTGCAACATCCAGGACGGCGTTGTCTTCCACGGCCTGATGGGCAGCTCCATTAAGCTCGAAAAAAAGATCTCCATCGCCCATGGTGCCGTAATTCACGGGCCCATGAAAATAGGGGACGAGAGTTTTGTGGGCTTCAACTCCGTGGTTCATGCCTCCACTTTGGGCAAGAAGTGCTTTGTCGGCCACGCGGCGGCAGTAATAGGCGTCACGCTGGCGGACGGCAAGTTTGTGCCGCATGGCGCCCTGGTTGATACGCAGGAGAAGGCCGATGCGCTGGGACCTGTTCCCGAGAGCCTCAAGCACTTCAATGAGGAAGTGGTCGAGGTTAACCGCGAGTTTGCCAAAAGCTACGGAGTTCGGAAGAAATCCTGTGTAGGCGAGTAACAACCGAGTAATAATCAAAAATCTAAATCAATTTTTTATCGGTCCCCCTTCATCGGCCCCCTTCGGACAAGAAATATATACATCCCTAGCTCTAAGCCCCACTCTAGCTTTAGGTGATTGATAATGGCAAAGATCAAAGCTGGCGTCTTAGGTGCCACCGGTGCCGTGGGACAGCGCTTCATTGAAGGACTGAAGAACCATCCCTGGTTTGAACTGACGAGCCTCGCGGCTTCCGAGAGAAGTGCAGGCAAGAAGTACAAAGACGCTGCCAAGTGGCGCCTGGAGAGCGAGCTTCCCGATGATATCGCGGAGATGACCGTAGTCAACGTCGATCCGCGAGAAGTCGATGCGGATATTGTATTTTCCGCGCTTCCCTCCGATGACGCCATGACCGTTGAGCCGGCCTTCGCGGCGGCAGGCTTTGCGGTAGCCAGCAATACCAGCTCTTATCGCATGGTGGAAGATGTGCCTCTGCTCATACCGGAGTGCAATTACGACCACCTGGATCTCATCAAAGTGCAGCGGGAAAAGCGGGGATGGGAGGGGTATCTCACCACTAACCCCAACTGCACCACGGTCATGTTCACCCTGCCCCTCAAGCCACTCATGAAGTTCGGCATCAAGAGTGTGCATGTGGCATCCATGCAGGCCGTTAGTGGGGCAGGCTATGAGGGTGTGCCCTCCATGGCCATCCTTGGCAACGTCATTCCCTACATCGGTGGAGAGGAAGAGAAGGTGGAGACTGAGCCGCAGAAGATCCTGGGCCGTTTTGATGGCGAAAAAATCGTGTATGCGGATTTCTCCGTGAGCGCCAGTTGCCATCGCGTGCCGGTCATGGACGGGCACACGGAAGCTGTCTGGGTGACCATGAGAGACAATCCCACACCAGAAGAGGTCAAGAAGGCCATGCAAAACTTCGATGCGGGCCTGGGAGATCTGCCCACCTCGCCTAAAAAAGCGATCATCGTCAAAGATGAGCCCGATCGACCTCAGCCCCGGCTCGATCGCGACAGGGGTAACGGCATGTCCGTTTCCGTGGGACGGATCAGGTCGGGAATCAGGTTCATCTGCATGGGCCACAACACTGTACGTGGCGCAGCGGGTGCCAGCATTCTCAATGCCGAATTGCTGGTGAAGAAAGGCCTGCTTTGATGCTGATTGTTGCTTGGGAGGTGACGGCAGCCTGCAATCTGTCTTGCGGCTACTGCCGCGCCTCTGCTTCTTTTTTGCCCGATCCGGATGAGCTTTCCACAAAGGAGGCGCTTTCTTTCCTAGACAGCATTGCCTCCTTAGAGCCCATGCTTATCTTAAGCGGCGGTGAGCCATTGCTGCGGCCCGATATCTTCCAAATAGCGCGTCACGGGGTAGCTTTGGGCATGCGTGTCTCTTTGGCCAGCAACGGAACGCTGCTCACACCAAAGGTTGCAGACGAGATTGCGGCCTCTGGCATCTCGCGAGTCAGCATCAGCCTGGACGGCGCAACGCCGGAGAAGCATGATCTGATTCGCGGCAAGGGTTGCTTTCAAGCGGCCATGCGAGGAATAGACAACCTCTGCGGTAAGGTCGATTTTCAGATCAACAACACCCTCACCAGCAGAAATGAGTCTGATGTCTCGGCAATCTTCGATCTGGCTCAAAGAGTGGGGGCTCGTGCCCTGCACTTTTTTTTCCTGGTGGCCACGGGCCGGGGCCGGGAGGCGGATCTCATCTCGCCACAGCGGCAGGAGCAGCTTCTCATCGAGATCGACCGGGAGCGAGAGCGGCGATCCATCGAGGTGCAGGTCACCTGCGCACCCCAGTATGCTCGAATAGCCAGGCCCGGGAAGGGGCGCGCCGGCGGCTGCCTGGCAGGCAAAAGCTTCGTTTTTGTCTCCCGAAAGGGCGATGTCTATCCCTGCGGCTATTTTCCTCTGCGGGTCGGGAACATCAGGGAAAAGAATTTTATAGAGATATGGGAGAATGCAACAGAGCTTCGGGCGCTGCGAGATAGGGTTCTTAAAGGAAAGTGCGGACGGTGCAGCTATTCCTCCATCTGCGGAGGCTGCCGGGCGCGGGCCTATGCAAAAACGGGTGATTTCCTGGGGCCGGACCCCGCCTGCCGCCTGGAGGTGTAGCTATGGATGAGATCGACTTAGAACTGCTTTCTGCCGTGCAAGACGGCTTTCCCATAACGCCTCGACCTTTCCGGGATTTAGGCCAGGCCCTGGGACTGGATGAAGAAGAGGTAATAACCCGGCTCTCTTGCTTGCAGAAGGAGGGACTGGTGCGCAGGATCGGGCCGGTTCTTGATCTTCGTAAATTGGGCCGCAGCGGAATTTTGGCGGCTCTAGAAGTATCTCGGGAAGAGGCGGATAGGGCGGCAGAGGTCATTAATGAGTACACTGAGGTCTCGCACAACTATCTGCGTCCCGATGAGAGCGGCTACAATCTCTGGTTCACGGTGTCGGCCACAGAGGAGCGAATCCAGGAAATATTGCAGGATATCAAGACTAAGACGGGACGAAAAATGTTGGTTTTGCCTACCCTCAGGATATTTAAGATCGGCGTTAAGTTCGACATAGTTTGATAGAAAAATACAGGTCGCAAACTCCGGTCTTCAGGCCGGAGTATATAGTTTCAATGCCTATAATCAGCTATGGATGTGCGATCTACACGGCATAGTAAGTATAACCGAAACTATCATCTAGTTTGGATTCCTAAATATAGGCATCTTGTACTTGCCGGAGAGGTCGCCACTCACCTATCAGACATCTTGCATACAATTGCAGAAAAGAAGGATGTGGAGATATTCAGCTTAGAGATTATGCCGGATCATATACATCTCTTTGTGTCTTCGTCGCCGCAGAATGCACCGTCTTTGCTCGTTAATTGGTTCAAGGGTATCAGTGCAAGGATGTTCAATTACTGGTACAAAGATACTCATCTGAAATGGACTAATTCGTACTACGTCGGTACAGCAGGAACAGTTACGGCTGAGACCATCAAGCAATATATATCGGGGAACAAAAATCAAAATGAAGACTGCCTACAAGTTCAGGATGTATCCTAATAGGCAACAAGTAGCTCAATTGGAGCTAACCCTGGATACTTGCAGGTATCTCTATAATCTGGCATTGGCTGACCGGAAGAATGTATATGAAACTGAAGGCATTGGTCAAAGCTACGAAGATCAGGCCGCAAAGCTCACAGTAGAAAGAAAGAACGGCAATTTCAACAGCATCTATGCGCACTGCCTGCAAGATGTTCTTCGCAGGCTGGATAAGTCTTTCAAAGCGTTCTTCAGAAGGGTCAAGGCCGGAGAAGAACCCGGTTATCCGAGATTCAAGGGGGAAGGCTGGTACAAGTCTTTCACATACCCTGACTCCGAAACAGGCTACAAGCTTGACGGATCAAAGCTGACGCTCTCCAAGATAGGTTCTATCCGAATATTCAAGCATAGGGAAGTTGAAGGCAAGATCAAGACCTGCACCATCAAAAAGGATAATCTAGGTCACTGGTATGCGATCTTGATATCAGAGGTTGAAGATGTATCTCCGATTGAGCCAAAGACCGCTATTGGTATAGATGTGGGCTTGAAGAGTCTGGTTGCTCTTTCCGGTGGTGAGACGGTTGAATATCCACGGTACTACGTCATGGCAGAAAAGAAGCTTGCAGTAGCCCAAAGGAACCTCTCTCGAAAAAAGAAGGGTTCGGCCAATAGACGGAAAGCCAAAGCGAAGGTCGCTAAGATCAGTCAAGATGTTCAACACCATAGGGATGAGTTCTTGCATCAATTATCCAAGATGCTCGTAGATTCAGCCGACCTAATTGTATTTGAGAACCTTAATATTTCCGGTATGCTCAAGAATCACCATCTAGCAAAGCATATTCAAGACCATGCTTGGGGCAAACTAATTCAGTTCACTCAGAGCAAAGCTGCAAAGGCTGGCAAAGTGGTAGAACTGGTAGATGCGAGATACACTTCGCAGAAATGCTCCCAATGCGGCATAATGGTTCCTAAGACGCTGGCAGAAAGAGTCCATATTTGCCCTAATTGTGGGCTGGAGATGGACAGAGACATCAATGCCAGCCTGAACATTCGCACCCTCGGACTGAGGGGAAGAGCCTATCGAGATACGGCAAAAGAATCAGCCGGTCAATGAAGTAGGAAGCCCTGGTCTTTAGGCCAGGGAGGAAGTCACAATTTGATATACCTGGAAGTGCATCGATTAGATTATGGCTAAACTCAAACTGACGGACTTTTATGCGGACTGGTGCGGACCATGCAAGATGCAGGGCCCCATCTTCGAGGATCTGGCCAAGGATTTCAGCGATAAGGTGGAATTTCAAAAGATCAATGTGGACAAGGAGGGCGACCTGGCTCTCGAGAAGGGCATCATGGTTGTGCCCACCATCATCCTGGAGAAGGACGGTGTGGAAGTACAGAAGTGGATGGGCGTCACGTCCAAAGAAGAGCTGATAAAAGCCATCAACATAGCCCTGAAGTGAGATAAAAAGCGAGGGAGAGGAAAGAGGAGTGGGAGAGACAACGGGCGGGGACGATTGCCTGGAGGCGGTGCGAAGGATCAACAGCCGAGGAGGTTGTGCGCCTCATCTCGCCCTGCGCTTCGACTCTCACCTTTTTTCTATAGATACCAGCCGCGCTCCCAAAGCCAGCGTGCAGCCTGATGCCTATCTCATCACTCATGCCCATAGCGATCACTACGGCAAATCAGCCATGAACTCCCCGCGGGCTATCGCTTCCGTACAGACGGCACGCGCTTTAGAGATTCGTTACGAGCGGGAGTACAAAGGCCGCACCTTTGAGGTGGGGAGAAGCATTGTGGTCGATGATGTGCGAGTGGACACGCATACGACCGGCCACACCATCGGATCGACTGCTTTCTCCTGGCAGACGGAGACGGGAGAAAGGGTGCTGGTGACTGGGGACGTAAAAGACTACAGTCATCTGCCAAAATGCGATTTTCTGGTCACTGAAGCCAACTACGGCGATCCCTATGATCCCTCCTGCATCTTCGAGGACGATCTGGCCGGCTTTTTCGAGGCTTTAGAGTTGGGAGCCAGCTTTGGTGCCTATGCTTTTGGCAAAGCCCAGCGGGCGGTGGGTCTCATGAGGGCCATGGGCTACAAAGATGAGATAGGCATGGACGAGAAGAGCCTGATCCTGACGCGAGAGCTGATGAAAGAAGCTGCCGGGCCGCTCACAGAGGTGAACGGGGGCATATCCAATGTGGTCACGCCCTGGAATCTGTACCAGGTGCACAGCCGCAACAGGTATTTCCTCACGGGAAGAAGGGATACGTCTTATCCCACCATTCAACTTTCCGATCACCTGGACTTTCGCGGCCTGATGAAGATGATCGAGCATGTCTCGCCCCGTGAAGTGCTGGTCTACCATCCGGAGGGAGAACGTGCAAACCTGCTGGCCCATCATCTGCAGGAGTGCGGCCTGGAGACGACATCGTTAGACCTGATTGAGAAGTTTGTGCGATGAGAGGCTCTTAAAACACTTGCCGAAAGGGGCATGGCTTCAGTCGTCACCGAGGGCCGCCACGACATTGGCAAGCCACGATCTTTTTACAGCAGATCCAATAGCTCTTCTCGCGTCATGCCTGCCTGTTTCATGATTTCGATAAGCAATCCTTTGCCTACCTCTTTTTTGTGGAACGGAATAATAACTGTGATATCGAGATCATGATGGCAATAGGCATGATGACTACCCCTAATGCGGTCTAATTCGAACCCTTTCTTTTCCAGGGCTTTGGCAAGCTTCTCTGGAGATAGGACGGGTAATTTAGGCGTTGGCTTTTACGGTTATCGTAGTTTCGATCCAATCCTCTTCAAGGGGAATATCTTTGCCCCTAGCTGCAAGGCTTTCGATATACAGCTCGATGGCCTCCTTTGCCATCTCGATGGCTTCCTCAATGCTGTCGCCGAAGGTCAAGCATCCTGGAAGTGATGGGACGATCACGGTGTATGTTCCATCTGTCTCCGACCTGATCTGAATTTTATAACGAAATGTTCTCATCCAGATTATACAATGCCTTCTGCGGTATTTAATCCTGTGCTGATCCGGAAAAGCATATTTAAAGCAGGCAGACATCAGAGTATCTCTTGAATGATTTCTGCCCCCTACGTCGATGTCAGAGGGGGGCTGGTAAAATTAGGAGGACGCGACATTGGTAGACCTCTTCGGCAAGAAGAAGCAGGAAGATCGAATTTTGGAGCTGCAGGCAGCTCTAGCCAAGCAGGAGGACGAAAAGGAGGAACTCCTGCGCACCCTGGAAAAGCGGGACGAGAAGATGCGCAAACTCTCCTCTGCCAACCAGGAGGCCAATTTAGCCCTCAAAGCCGCCGAGCAAAAGGCCGCCGCCCTCACCACCCCTGCGCCAACTGCGGTGGAGAGGTGTGAAGAGCAAAAGCCAAAGGCAAGAAAGCTGAGCTTGCGGGAGATGGATCTGCTCATGGAGCGGCTCAAGGCCTGCCGCTCTCCTAAGGATGATCTGCTGGTTGCTTTTTACCCAGGACCCGTTCCCGAGGACGATGCCCTCCCTTCGCAAATTAAAAAGGCAGCTGCCGCCATCAAGTCCCAGCGGGGCGGGATAATCCTGCATAGTCCCCAGCTATTCACTCTGCAACTCATTCCACCTTTTCCAATCCAGGAGAGCTATTCTCGGGAAGGCAGCACTTTTGCACTTGATATCATGAGAGATATGATGGACACGCCCGTGCTGGTCGTCTCTGCCCATGCCGGAGAGACCTTCCTGGGGGTGGCTCTCGGCCGGGAGGGCTTCGAGGCAGAGGAGCAGGTGGAAAGCTCGGTAATGGGCAAGCACTCCAAAGGCGGCTGGAGCCAAAAGAGGTTTGAGAGGCTACGTGAGGAGGATATCAAGAGTCACCTTGATCTGGTGCAGGAAAAGCTGGCCGAACTGATGGGCAAGTATAAAACCCTCCTCAAGTACGCCGTGCTTTCGGGCGAAGAGTGCCTCATCCGCCAGTTCGCCCCCGGCATTGGTCTACCCGTGGTAGAGAGAAGGCTGGAGCGGCACGAGGAACGAAAGACAAAGGAGATCTTGGAAGAGGTTTATGGCTTTACCTGCTACAGAATTGAGATGTGAAAAATGAGCGCGCCACAAGAGGACAAAAAAGGACTGGAAGATGCAGAAGGACTCTCCCGCTCCTGGGACTGGCACGTGCGAAGAAAAGTGGCCTGGAGTGCAGATGTGCCTGAGAAGATCCTAGACGTACTGGCCCGGGACAAGGTGCAATGGGTGAGGGAAGCGGTAGCCGGCAATGCAAGTGCATCTATGCAGGCACTGGACAGGCTATCCGAGGACAGCTCCGGATATGTGCGGGCGGCGGTGGCCTTGAATCGCCGCGCCCCAGGCGAGATTTTGGAGATGCTGGCGGCAGATGAGATGGTGGACTACGACTGCACTTTGCAGAAGAATCGCTATCTTGTAAAGGAGGCGACGGCAAAGAGCCATAACATAAATCCGCCGACCCTGGCCTTTCTCGCCCGTGACTCTGAGGAGCATGTTCGAGCCGCGGCAGCATCCAATCCCCTTTTATCTGTGGAATCGATGAACAAGATGGTCAAGGATGTGTTCTGGGAGGTGCGAAACAACATCGCTAAGAACCCGTCCACCCCCATGGATCTGCTTACCTACCTCTCTGCCGACAGGATCATGGATGTGCGGGTAACGGCGGCGCAAAATCCCCGCACGCCCGCAGAGGCGCTGGCCGTTCTCGCTACCGACAGGAACTGGGAGGTTAGAGAAGCGCTGGCCTGCAATGAATCGCTGGAGGGCAAGGTTCTGGATGAGCTGTCTGGCCACTGGTCCTGGATGGTGCGGGCGGCGGTGGCAGAGAATCCCAATACCACAGCCGAGACACTGAAACGGTTGGCCGATGACCCGGATCAGAGCGTGCAGAAGGCGGCGCGGGGGAGAACGGGTTAGATGGATGCGTTGTTTGAGTGACCACTCCCACGAATAAATTCTTAGGTATCTACGATCTTTCAACCGAGGGAATGTGATCCCATTCCCAATTATTTTGAGTGGTTTTGTGCACGCTGCTTGAGTCTTTTCAACTGCTGGCAGCAAACCAGACGAGTCAATATTGATCTGGGAATATATAGAGCTATGCCGTGGAAGGAAAGTAATCAAGGCGGGGCACGATTCATCCCGCCTCTGAAGAGGCAGGGATTCTCTGCCCCTGCACCCCGTCATTCCTAAACGTAAATTCTGTCTTTCCCGTCAAATGGTGGTGTAAAGATAGAGATGAGCTGCAAAGTTTCATTGCCGGTTACTTCTGATTCATGGAGCGTTAATGCCGGTATGTACATCAGATCTCCGGCTTTCATCACTAATTCCTTGCCGGATACGTTCATGACGGCCTGGCCTTTAATGCAATAGGTTATCTCATCACTGTATTGATGATAGTGCATCTTTAGGATCGAGCCGGTGGGACCCATTACTAAATTGACGCTGGCATTCTTTCCAGATGCCACTTGAGTTATATTGAGACCGTCCTTCGTGTCCACACTCTTTTGTTGGGCTAGATCAATGAGATTGACCTGAACTAATTGAAATTCGCTTTTATTGAGGTTTGCCTGTTTTTCGATACTTGTTTTTTCTGTCAAATTTGCTGATTGATAGCTTCGTTCTTCTGCCAAGGCTAGGACACAGGTACATAAGACCGCTAAAGACAGAGCCACAAATATTTTTTTCATGCCATCTGTTATATTCTGACTTTATCTATACCTTACGGTTCTTTGATCTGAGACAATCGTTCATGGATTATGCGGGCGGATGTGGCGCAAAATCGCAATAATCCTGCCGAGACACTGAAACAACTGGCTGAGGATCCGGACCAGAGCGTGCAGAAGGCGGCGCGGGGGAGGATGGGTTAGTTCGTATCCTCTCGAAACTGCCCCTCCAGGTGATCCTGTATCTCCTGCACCGCCTGACGCAGCACTTTTTCGTTGTCGTACTCCTGCACGCATTCTTTCCAGATCGCGCGCGCGGCAGCTCCGATAGCTTTCGGACCTGCGCCGCCAGTTGCGGCACCGCCCGCAGGATGTTGTCCACGATGCTCACCGTGGCCTTTCTTGCGGTTCGGGAGAGGGGATTGAGATCGATGGCAATCACCTTCTTTCCCATAGCCGTCAGCGCCTCGCAGCGGTCGCCGTCCTCCAGGGGGATGAGGACCACGTCGGCGTCGTAAATCCCGCCCCTTGTGGCCAGCGCCCGGGCGTGCTCCAGGCCGGGAACGGAGGCATCGGGATTCTCACCCAGCACCTCTTTTGCGCCCTTCTCCCGGAGAAGGTCGGCGATCTTCTTCACCCTCTCCTCGGAGCGGTGGAAGAGGTTGACCTCCAGTGGAATTTGGAGCGCGTCGGCCAGGGCCACCATCTCCTCGGCGACGAGCGCGGCCACGTTGCCGTTGACGCTGAGCGCCGGACGCTCCGCCAGGAGCAGCAAGGCCGCAGCCGCGCATCGTGGCCGCCTCTGCAGAGGGCGTCGTCCTCTCGCCCAAAAGATAGTCGAAGCACTCGCCTCTGCCCTGGGCAATGAGACCCTGGCTGCTGGTGTAGCCTTTCTTCACTCCGTTGGTCACGCGCTCGCGTGCCACTAAAGAAGCATATCTGGGATGAGACTTTGGAATATCAGTCAAGATTGGCACCTCGTTGCGAAATAGTAGTAGTATGAACCTCGCCGAAGCTGTGCAGGGCCTCTGCACTGCCGCCACCAAAGGCAAAGACGGCATCGCCCAGCATGATCATGCCGGCCATGCCGCCCGCCGCCTCCACCGCCTCGATGGCCTGCAAGGCCCAGTCGCTGGCCAGGCCCGACTGCACTGTGAAGCGGCGGGAGAGCTGCAGGAAATTTGTGAATGTGGGCCTCTTTAAGAGTTCTTTTAGGGCCGCTTCGCCTGCCGCGTTGACCGCAGTCATCACCTTTTCGTCGGAGAGAACCTGTTTGGTGGAGATGGGGCCACGCACCACGTAGCTGATGGGCAATGGGCGGAACGGGTATGCGATCGATGCGACCGGTGCCCGGCGCTCCCGGCTGCAGGCGCACCACCAGGCCGCCTGCATTCTGGGCGATGACGTCTCCTAGACCGGTGCGAAAAGTCACCTCGGCCTCGTGGGCTACGGCCGCGGCCCCGTTCGCCGTCAGGCCCAGATCGAAGTAGGAGTTGAGGGCGTAGGCACAGCCCAGTGCTCCCGCGCCGCTGGCTCCAAAGCCCGCCCCCAAGGGCATGGAAAGCTCCGTCTTCACCCGCACCGGCTCTTTGGCCAGCTTCTCCACCACGATACCTGGAAACGGGTGCCTTAGAGAGGACGCCATTGAGAAAAATTTCCGTATCGTGAATCTCGCGGAGCAGATTCTATGGTAGTAGTAGCACCCAGGGAAAGGCACAGGCCGCAACCCACGGAGCCTGCGAGGCGCGGCTCCTCTCCGCGATGGGCGGCAAAAAAGCCGGTGATGTGAGAGGGCACAAAGGCCCGAGCGGTTTTCGTGATGCCGTTCATAGGATCTCCACCAGGGCATCCATGATCATTTTTGCAATCAGGCTCTTTTTGCCCTCGGCAATTTTTCGCTGGACCAGGCGGTCTATTATGAGGACCCGATTGTCATCCGTGCCCATGCCGCCCCGAGCGACGTCGTTGGCCACCACCAGGTCCAGGCCTGCACCCTGCATGGACTTCTTGCGCCCTGGCAACAAGCTCTTCGTCTGTCACTCCGGTCTCGGCCTTGAAGCCCACGATCTTCAGATGGGGATAGGCCTCTCGCACCGTCTTGATGATTTTTTGGGTGGGCTTAAGTCGCAGCACCAGCTCCTGGCCGGACTTGATCTTCTCCGCCTGCGGGTCCAGAGTGTAGTCGGCCACCGCCGCGGCGCTGATCAGATACGTCGCAACCCTTGGCAACTTCCGCCAGCACGGCATTCAGCATCTCTCTGGCGCTCCCTGCGTAGACCTGGCGCACTGGGATGTCCTGGATGAAGCGGTGCACCAGAGTCACCTTTGCCCCGCGCCGGCGTGCCTCCAGGGCCAGGGCTATGCCGGTCTTGCCAGAGGCACGGTTGGTCAGGATGCGAATGGGGTCGACGACCTCAGCGTTGGAGCCGCTGGTGATGACTATTCTCTTGCCGGCCAGGTCCAATGGCCCCAGCAGCCTTTCCACCTCTCTCACAACCGCCAGGTTGTCCGCGATCTTGGCCTTGCCCTCCTCCAGGCGCGGATCGATCAGAGTCACGCCCATGGCTCGCAGCGCGTCGAGATTGCGCAGCACGGCAGGATGGCGGTACATGGCCTCGTGCATGGCGGGAACCACGGCGACCGGTTTTCCGCTACCTATCGCTGTGGTGGCAAAGGTGGTTACGGGCGTGTCGTCGATGCCGCAGGCCATCTTGCCGATGGTGTTGGCCGTGGCAGGCGCGATTAGTAGCAGATCTGCCAGGCCCCCCACGCCGCAAAACTGCACATGCTCCACCCGGCCGGTTATTTCCGTGATCACCGGATGGGTTGTGGCGTACTCCAGGGCATAAGGGTGCAGGATCTGCTGCGCGGCAGCGCTGGCGACAGCAGTGCACCTCTGCGCCGCGCCGGATCAGATCGCGAATGAGGTCCACGACCCGCACGGCGGCGATGCTGCCGGTTACTCCTACTACGATCGTCTTTCCACAAAGCGTATCGCTTACTGAGCATGTGATATCGGAGGGCATGATGGTCCTGCAAATCTATGCAGTTACTAAAAGAAGGCTCTTTCCCTGAAGCCCGCCCGCGGGCCCCGGGCGCGCGCCCGTGGCCCTGGGAAGCACAAACCTTATTTAACAATTCAATCGAGGGACTATGCCGTGCCGGGGTGGCCTAGTTGGTTAGGGCGCGAGACTCATAGGGTAATACGATTAACGCGCGCTTCCTGAGGTATCTCGAAGTCGCGGGCTCGAATCCCGCTCCCGGCACCTAATTTTGTCATGAATACCCAACAGCTTGTGTCATGGGCGTGCCGCTACTGCTTCACGGTCGTTAAATCCGTTTCGTTTCGCCGGGAACGCCGGTAAATGTCGTCCAGAATAGGTGCCATGGTCATGTTCGCTGGTATCGGCAAGATGTGATTATCCCTCCTCCATAGTACCAGTGCCATCTTCATAGCTGTCCTCGTGATCGTTCAAAAATCCTCTGAGATTGTTATCATCGAGGATAAAAGCACCAGTCATTCGAAGAGAAAAAACATATTTAGGAGTGTGCCAAGCTCCGAACGCTCGCTTCTCGCCAAGGATAGTCCAGCAGAGCGTGAGCCCCTCTTGTGCAAGGAATTCTCTAAACAAGTCTTCTCTTAGCAAAAGAGCCATAGGCCCTTTATCGTGCGCAGTTGGGTCAAAGACAGCTAGTTGGTCTGTAATATCAAGATAGTCCACACCGTTACCACTCCATCGCAATCCCATACCGTCCACCAGTTTTCTCACTGGAAGTCGGAGTCTAATGCTCTCGTCAAGTGAGCAATCGAAGCCGTTGGTCTCGCCCAAATACCCAACCGATAATACATGCATATTCACAGGACAACCGTGGCGCGGCTTCGTCCATCCTGAGTTGCTGAAGTACCGAGAGGCCAGCGACCATCCGTGTTCGCCGAGGAACATGCGGTACACATCAGGTGGTTCCGGCATCCAACGATTCCAGAAGTCGACATTCTTAGCCCACTGCATGAATGCCTCTGTATCATGGGTGTGTATTAGATAGCCAGTACATATGTACCAGATTTCGCGTCGCTCGATGTCGGTTATATCGAGATCTGCCGGTTTACGCTGTATCCAGTTAAAGTAGCCGTTTACATTCAGCCATCGAGTCTTATCATGTGGATGGATCACACTTAGCAGTTCTTCTATTTCTGGCAGGTCATCAAAACGCATTGCCCACTCGCGTGGATGACTCAGCTCCACCCAATTTTCGTACTTAGCTGGTCCCCACCACGCCAGTGAGTGGCCATCCCAAGATGTACCACCTGGAGCTGCTCGCAAGATACACGAGGGATCGATATCTCGAAGGTGCTCCTGCCAAGGACCCTCATAGACGCTGTCGCCGTCTTCCTCCCTGAATTCCTCTCGATATTGAAAGTGATCTGCCACCAATGCCATGATTTCGTGATAAGCGATCCACTGATACTTCTTACCGATTCGTTCAGCCTTCGAAGCTTCACGACCATGCGATCCGACCGAAAAACGGTCGAAATGACCGAAACGATCCGTAGTCCAGCCTAGGTCGAATACCCGCCAGAGAATATATCGCTGGATTAGCCTTAGATCGAAACGATGTGGATGCCGCTCCTCATCGTTCTCCATCGCTGTAAGCACTGGTTTAAGAGCTAGAGCGTGCTCTTTCGTAAGAACCAACTCAAGCTTCGCTATCGATGCATCGTGCTCCTGTTCGGCGCGCCTTGGGTCAGGATCACAGTCCTCGGTTGAAACGATATCATTCGGCGTGTCTCTGGCAGTGTCTTCTGCCAGGGAAGCTTCCTGGATTATATCAATCCATTTGCCCCGATAGGACTGCCTTAAGGCGTCGTACGCTGCCTTGAATTGCGCAAAAGCGGCGTTTTCGTTCTCAGAAAAACCTTCTAAGAGTGCAGCCAAACGTTCTTTTGGGGATTGCCATATAGATTCATCGAGTCTCAGAGAAAGCCAGTTCGAAGATGATCCTTTCGAAGATGACCAGTTTGTCCCAATCACATAGTGAGCGAAGTCGCCATCCATCACCGAACTTCCAATACAGTTGCGTGCCCACTCGAGGTCCCCGCTATCATGGGAACCGCGCGACCAGTCGGGCAAGAGCGGCTTGATATCGTCTTCAGTCGGGATGGTCGGCCACACGCTCTTGTATGGCGGGCGAATAGTTTGCTTATCAACTTGTATGTCTGCTTCCAAATATATGGCGCGTTCAATAACGCCACGCGCGTAATCTCTAAGCAGGATATGTGCTGGTGGGGAACCGCTGGCAAACACATGATCGTAGACACAATTTGCTAGTCTGCCTATTTCACTCGAATCGTGACTTCGCATCGCTGTACCATAAGCGACTGCATAGACCCGCTCTGTAACGTAGAGGTCATCGACATCAGCAAATCGCTGAATAAGGCGCACAACGAGCGCCCAATCGATTCGTCAGCAGGTTTACAAGGGCCTTAGTAGCACGATCACGCAAAAAACGATTGGAGGTTGTTAGCATCCACGCGAGAGTGGTTGCACATAGATCGACCGTCACATCATCGAGGGCGGTATTTCTGGTTACGGACGATGCCCAGTCGACCATCCTATCCACAGCTCCACGATTACCCCTCGCGTGGTGCAAGTAAATGCTCCACCAGGCATCGCGATCGGGCATTGCGTCCCTTCGCAGTCGCTGGTCAAGAAATAGCGCATTGAATGGATGGCCAGGCAGCATGGCCACCGTAAGTAGCACATCCAATGTATCGTCCCAGTCGTGTTTGGTGCGGATGAGCTTATTGAGTGCCTTGATTGTCTCTTTGGAGAAAGCTGTGGGAGCGCGCCAGACAAGGCTTTGCCGGAACGCATCCCCCATATCCTGGCGTCCCATGGCTTTCGGAGCCAGCGAGATTAGTTCCTGCCCTGTGCGTTCAGGGATCTGGATGCACATAGCTTCCAGTAGACCCGGTGCAACGTACGTGCTTTCGTCACAAATGAATGCGAGCGGAGCTCCTTGAGCGAAAGCAACAGCCGGGGAGTTTTTGTCGAGATGTTCCTCAAGCAGAGTCTTTGCGATGAGGTGATCGGCTAAACGATCATAGGCGACGAAAACAACGTCTTCATCGGCAGCTCCTTCTTGCCACGAACCTTCTTCTATCAGCACCCCTTCGGCAACCAACCCGCGATACAGGGAACGCTCAAAATCGCGTCCTGGCAACAAGATATCCACGAGTTCTTTGGCCTTGTCCCGTGTCATCCATGTCTTATCGATGGCAACGAGAGCATTTGCGAAGTTTTCCAGGGCCCTGCGCACCAGCGCATCCTTGGGATCGAAACCGAGTTCTTGCGCGAGGCGAATGTTGATCGCATTGAGGTATAGATCGAATACCGCGGTAATGCCGTGAAAACCGCGAGGCAGCCGACGCTCGCCTTTGGCGTGTAAGCCTTGGCAAAGTGTTTTCAGAAAAAGCGGGTTGCGGAATTCCGGAGTCAGAAGTGGGGTCGAAGGTAGCTCGAGCCCATAGTGCATAAAGAATGTTCGGGTAGCGTCGTATTCGTGGTCAGCGAACCCCTGATGCGTTACACGTACAGCTCGATCTCGAATTTCTTCGGGGATAATTTTCTCGTAAGAAGATCGAATCGAGAGAACTACACAGATCCATGGCGATTTCTCAAGCGATGTGAGAAATGCCGCTAAATGGGTGGGCCAGATCATCCGCCCAGATCCTTCGTTGATGGCATCGATCATCACCATCGCGCGACAGCATGCTGCTTGGGCAGCAGACTCAAGTGCACCGACGAATTCCTCCGCAGAGTGGCCCGGTAGATCGAGTTGTTGGAGGGCCTGAGACCAAGGAGCATCTTTGCTAACGAACCGTTGCCCCATAAGCAGGACCGTCGGTCGCCCAGTTGCAACACGCTGCTTGGCAATGTCACAAAGTAGGTGTGTCTTGCCAGTGCCTGCGTTTCCGTTGAGGATCATCAGAGCACCTCCTGCAACTTCTCCTGCGTGTTCTAGCATTTCGCGTGTCCGTACGAGCTCCGAGGACAAACTGGTGAGTCGATAATGGCGCTCCCTGAAGGGATTGCGTCTGTATGACGAGGTAGTGGCGTCTGCACCGGTATGCGGCTTGGCATCATGCTCACTCTCACGTTCCAACAACGAACGTCCAATCTTGTCGATGGAAATCTCTATCGTTGCCACTTCGTCAGCGATCTGCCGGAATGGCAAATCTTCGATATGCTGTACGGTCACAGCACCGAGTTCGGTTAGGATTGCTTTGACATTCAATGACAGCTCGGAAACCGAAGCATCCATCATTTCGTCGCTGGACTTTGGTTCGGTGTACTCGAAATTTCGAAGCTCCTTACGAATATCAAGAGCATGAGCCTTGATTTGCTCGAAAAACTCCTCCGTGCGTCCAAATGCATCAAATTCTGAGACTATTGGCAAGGATACATGAATTTCGGGTGTGTAACGTGGCCCAGCTGTCTTTATGGCTTCGTCCAGACGCGCTGTGAACCAGGAGTTGTCGAATCCATGACATCCGAACCAGAAATAGACTCTTCCGACATGTTGAGATTGCGCCAAACGCTCGAGAAGCTCGTGGCTACCCCAGTAAACGAACTCGACAGTCATACTGCGAGCCAACGCCCATTTTTTCCACTTCTTTTCGTGCTCATCCCAGCGTTGCCGTGCAGACTTTTGTCTGGCGACGCGGGCGTCGGACCGATCCTTGGGAATACAAATGAAGTACCGAGTGAGCCGAGGATGCTTCTTCAAGGCGGTCTTGACTGATTCATCAAGTTGAGACCACTGCGAGTCACCTAGATTATCGAAGTATTTAGCCTGCCATCCCCACTCAGTGCCATCGCTGAGGATAACATAGCACTCGACGCCGGCGTCCGGAGTACCTTTCCTTTCAAAATCCGAACCTTTCGGCCTTTCAGCACTAGCTAGCTGTGCGCAGAGCTCCTCGAAGCCGCTTGCTCTCGACCCATTTAGCGGTTTGATCGCATTCCAGTCAAGAATCATCCTTCTACTACCTCGTCTGCAAAGCTACAATTTGTATCAGGTGGGCTTGATTTTAATCCGCCTTCCCTTAGTTTCTCTTCCTACAGTAGCTTAATAGATGCTGCCCGAAATGCGGCCCCATTAGCCCATTTTTTGCTTGGTGCCCGCCTGCAATTCTAACGAAAAACAGCACAAGCAACTCTTTTTATTTCCTCAAATGAATATGTCTTGATCTTGCCTGCTTCCAGCTCTTTCATCTCTGTCTCAACAGCTTTGTGCACCAGGCGTAGCTCCTCTTCTTCTTCGATCATCCGCTCATATGCTAACATCGCTTGCCTAATAACCTCTGTCCCATTTCCAGCATCTCTTTGCTCGAACGATTTTGTGAAAACTGAGTAGAGCCAAAAAATTCACGCCTCTTCCTACCCATTATTCCCCGCGGGCCGCAGCATCATCTCTCCGATCCCCGCGCAGCAGCCGGTAGTGGGGGAGCGAGCCGAGCGTGCCTCACCTTCCACCACTGGGAATCCTGGCCCGGATGCCCCATCGGAAGTGCTCTTCGCGATTTCCAGTGGCTAACCTTTGTTAGTTCGTCTCTGTGCGTTCTCTGTGAACTTTGTGTCTATGTGGTGGAAAACGTCGTTAACCGCTGGTTATAACAAATCTAAGTTTTATTTAAATACCTCACGGGGGCAGAGGATCGGGGCAGTTCTTAACCCCTGGCGGGCAAACGCACCTTCCGTTATCGCATATTTTCCAGTACGGGCATCCACCACAGCACTCGGCGATCTTTATGCATTGATCATTGCATTCCCGGGTACCATCAGGACAAATGCATCTTCCGTTACTGCATATTCTGTCCCCCTGGCAGTCGCTGCATGGGGCCGATACTGTGCACTGACCATTGCAGTCCGTGGTACCGCCGGGGCAGATGCACTTGCCAATGCTGCATATCCGTCCATTGGAGCAGCCGCCGCAGGAATCGGTCTGTTCAGGGCATGCACCGTCGCATTTCTTTGCACCGTTCTGATTGATGGATTCGTTAACCCCCCGCAAGTCTGCCGGTGCCGCCAGGCCCCTTTGTATCCATCCCGCGAAGACCTTTCCCTTTGCCGGGCCGTCCGGCCAGTATTGTGAGCGGTTATCTCCGTAGGTCAACTACTACACCCTAAAGGACGTGGCTTGCGGCTCCGCAAAAAGTCGGGCTGTGATTGGTCGGTTGACATCAGACTTGCAGAGTCTTACCATGCTCACACATGGGGCGGCCATAAAGACAACTCTACCCTCGGATGCAAAACTAATCGGGCTAGACCTTGCGGCCTATGAGAGTCGTAGTTCTATTGTGGTCTCGATCATTCATGGGGCCTCCTTGGGCAACGAGGTGAACCATATCCGGCCACTGCCCCGAAGTTTCTTTTACGTTTGTCGCATACAGTCCGTCCCAGCCACCCATAGAATTATTCATCGTCGTATTATTATCAGCTATAGCACCGACCAATGCGGATGCGACAAGGGCAAATAATAGTAGTATACAAACAATAGCCTGCCGTTTTTTCATATCATATCATTATTTTTATAAGCAGATATGTCTTGCGCCGCAATCCTCCCGGAATTGAATTGCAAAGGATTAAATTCATATGGTTGCGGCAAGATTTATATGCGTATAGTCTTTAATTAACGATTGTGATGTGTGAAGAATGATCGCAGATTTGAGGGTCCAATGCAAATGAAGTCGCCATGTGAGATGATCGTATGGGATATACTGCCCAGCATCAGGGCGGCGACCGCCGAAGAGCTGGTCAAGAGAGGAATATCCCAAAAAGAGGTCTCCAGGATGCTGGGCATCACGCCTCCGGCTGTGTCCCAGTACGTCTCCAAGAAGAGAGGCTACAATATCGAATTTCGGGAGGACATCCGCCAGTCCATCGGAAAGCTCGCCGACGACCTGATCGAAGAGAGAGTAAAAGGCAATGAACTTGTGCCCAGGATCTGCGAGATCTGCCGAATGCTGCAGGACGACGAGGCGGCTTGCATTTCCACCAAATGCAAGGGACTGTGAAATGGATCGGGCCGATAAGCTGGAAGACCTTAAAACAAGAATTGCAGAGAAGGGAAAGCTCCTGGTGGCCTACTCCGGAGGTGTGGACAGCAGCCTCCTGGCTAAGGTGGCGCACGATGTCTTGGGCGACA
This sequence comes from Methanotrichaceae archaeon, assembly GCA_963803855.1. Taxonomy (GTDB): domain Archaea; phylum Halobacteriota; class Methanosarcinia; order Methanotrichales; family Methanotrichaceae; genus Methanothrix. The sequence goes on along the minus strand of CAWDNX010000006.1, from coordinate 238,509 downwards.
AAGCCCTGGCCGTGATCCTGGACAGCGAGGCCATGCCCAGAGGTGAGCTTGAGAATGCAAAAGAGCTGGCCGCATCTCTGGGGCTTAATTATCGGGTAGCAGAATTCTCCATTCTGAGAGAAGAGCCGTTTTTGCATAATCCGGTCACACGCTGCTACATCTGCAAGAAAAAGTCGGCTGCTGTTTTAAAAAGCATCGCGGCAGAGGAAGGCATAAGCTGCATCGCCGATGGGGTCAACCTCTCCGATTACAGGGACTATCGGCCTGGAATTGCCGCCTGCGATGAAGAAGGAATCTGGCATCCTTTTGTAGATGCGGCAATAACCAAGGAGGATATTCGCGCTATGGCGCATGGCCTGGGCCTGCCCGTCTGGAACAAGCCTTCCTCGGCCTGCCTCGCCTCCCGAATACCTTATGGCGAGCCGATCACACCGGAGAACTTGCGAATGGTGGAAGAGGCGGAGGAATACCTGAAAAGCCTGGGCTTTTTGCAGCTTCGGGTGCGATCCCACGGACGCGTGGCCCGAATTGAGCTACTAAAGCAGGATATGGCCCGGGCGATTGATTGCCGCGATGAGATCGCCAAGATGCTCAAGACAATCGGATTTGACTATGTCGCCCTGGATCTGGAGGGCTTTCGCAGCGGAAGCATGAACGAGGTTTTATAAAGGACGTCCAGGAAATAAGAAAGGATTTTCCCATCACTGAAGGATGTCATCTATCTGGACAGCGCCTCCACCAGCCTGACTCCGGAACCTGTTTTGCAGGCGGTCCTCGATTACTACCATAGCTACAAGGCCAATGTGGGCCGCGGCGTTTACCGTATGGCTCAGCTTGCCGATCAGCGCTACCGGGACGCGCACCGCAAGGCGGCCGAGTTCGTAGGCGGGGCCGGGCCGGAAGGAACGACGGTCTTTACCAGGAACACCACCGAGTCCATCAACATCGTCGCTCGCGGCATAAAGTGGAAGAAGGGGGATCGCATCGTCACCACCCTTCTGGAGCACCACTCCAATCTCTTGCCCTGGATGAGGCTGAGGGAGAAAGGCGTGGAGCTGGAGGTCATAAAGCCGGACAAAACGGGAATGATCGATCCGGCAGACTATGAAAAGGCGATAGCTGAAGGCACCCGGCTGGTGGCAGTAAGCCAGCTCTCCAATGCTCTGGGGACGGTCCTTCCCGTAAAGGAGATCAGCAAAATCTGCCGGGAGCGGGGCGCTGCTTCTCTTGGTGGACGCTGCCCAGTCCGTGCCCCACATGCCCGTGAATGTTAAGGATATCGATTGCGATTTTCTCTGCTTTTCCGGGCACAAGATGCTTGCGCCCATGGGAAGCGGCGTTCTCTGGATCAAGAAAGAGGGTGTTGTCGAGCCGCTCCTGGTGGGCGGGGGCATGGTGCAGGACGTCGGCGATGATGGGTATGAGATCAAGAAGGGCTATGAGGGCTATGAAGCGGGCACGCCTGACATACTCGGCGGGCATTGGGCTTGGCGCCGGCGTGGACTACCTCACACGGGTGGGCATCGAGGAAATACACCATCACGAGCAAAGGCTGACGGCTAAGCTGCTAAAGGGCCTGCAAGAGATAGAGGGGGTATCGGTCTATGGGCCGGGTACCGGCTCAAGCCAGCAGGCACGTGGCGGCGTGGTCTCCTTTGCGGTTGAAGGCCTCCTGCCTCACGAGGTGGCTCTCATGCTCGACCAGGCCTCGAACATCTGCGTTCGCTCCGGACATCACTGCTGCATTCCCTTAATGAAGCATCTGGGGCTGAAATACGGCACCGTGCGCGCCTCGCTTTATCTTTATAACACAGAGGATGAAATTGAAAAGCTCCTGGCGACGCTGGAGCAGATTGCCAGGATGGCTTAGCTATGATCAAAGAATGCAAGTGTCTGCGGCTGGACGGTGCCAGTGCAGAAGAGGCGACCTGCCAGGTGGTGGAAGAGGTGCCTCTCTCCATCTTCATCAACGGCCGGCATTTCGTAACCGCCATGATCAGCCCCCAGATGAGAAAGGAGTTTGTCACCGGCCACCTTTTTTCCGAGAGGATAATTTCCGGACCGCAGGAGATCGAGTCTCTGGAGATCGAGGGCAATGTGGCTCGCGTTATAGTCGCAAATCCCATTCGGGCCATCGTCCCCCGGCGGCCCATTGTGAGCGGCTGCGGTGGGATTGCCTCTTTTCTGGATGAGTCCAAGCTTCCCGAGATTAAGTCGGATCTGATAATAGGAAGGAGGCAGGCGCAAGAGGCCATGGGGGCCATCTCGCTCTCTGAGACGCACATAGCTACAGGGGGAGTGCATTCTGTGGGCCTCTTCGCAGATGGGGGGCCGATCTGCATCATCGAGGACATCGGCCGGCACAATGCCCTGGATAAGGCCATCGGCTGCGCGTTCTTTCAGAAGCAAGACTTCGATTTCAGCCAAACCTTTGTAGCCTGCACAGGCCGGGTCTCCTCGGACATGGCCTTGAAGTGCTCAGTGGCCGGCATTCCTATCATCGTTTCGCGAGGAGCCACTACCAGCCTGGCGGTCTCCATTGCAAAGAGGACGAATCTATGCATCATCGGTTTTCTGCGGGGAAAGAGGCTTTCCGTTTACACCTGCCGGGAGAGATTTGAGATTGACTGAAGGCGGCCTATCTGTGGATAGATTCGATGCGCCTCACCACAAAGGCACAAAGGCACAAAGAACTATCCCGCCGGAATTTTCTGATGGATACAAACAGTCTGGCTTTTCACTAGTACCAGTGGCCAAACAGGGATTACTCTGGCCGCTCCGATTTTATCGCATTCTCTGTGCGTTCTCTGTGAACTCTGTGTCTCTGTGGTGGAAACGTCGTCAGCCATTGGTTATAGCCAAATGGTTGCGGGTGCGGGCATGATCTGCTCCAAATGCAGCAATCGGGCCATTGTCTCCCAGCGCTACTCCGGACAGCACCTCTGCCAGGGCCACTTCATCCAGGATTTTGAGAGAAGAGTGGCGGAGACGGTGCAGAGAAACGAGATGGTCAAGGACGGCGAGCGCATCGCCGTGGCCGTGAGCGGGGGCAAGGACAGCACCGCTCTGCTCTTTTGCCTGCGGCGGATTTTAGCGAAAAGGGATGTCGAACTTGTGGCCGTCACCGTGGACGAGGGCATCGCCGGCTACAGGGATGACACCATCAAGGCGGCAAAAGCCATTGCAGAGCGGCTCGGAGTTGAGCAGCATATCGTCTCCTTCCGGGAAGAGTACGGATACGATCTGGACGAAATGGTGCCGGGAAAAAAGGTCGCGCCCTGCACCTATTGCGGGGTCTTTCGCAAGAACGCCCTCAACCGCGTGGCAAAACGCCTGGGTGCCGATAAAGTCGCCACTGGCCACAACCTTGATGATGAAGCGCAAACCATTATGATGAATTATCTCAAAGGCGATTTTGAGAGGTTGATGCGTTTTCGGCCCTGGCGAGCCCAGAAGGGCCTGGTGCTCCGCATCAAGCCTCTTCGGGGTATGCCGGAAAAGGAGATCGCCCTCTACTGCATGGTAAACGAAGTCTTCACAGAATCAAGGGAGTGCCCCTATGCCAATCTTTCCCTGCGGGCGGATGTGAGGGACATGATGAACTGCCTGGAGAGCCAGTTTCCCGGCACGAAGCAGTCCACCGTGCAGGGATTTGAAAAGATCGTGGCGAAGGGGCAGGGAAGCTTTTCCCAGATGGAGCTGGCTGAATGCCGGGAGTGCGGCGAGCCCTGCGTCAAGGTGCTGTGCAAGGCCTGCGAGCTGCTGGGGCTCTTAAAATAGGAATTCATGCGATGCCGTTGATAAAATAGAACAAAATCGACTGGAATCGGGCAGGATTAGCCTTCTCCTGTCCCCCAGACTCGCTAATACACCGTTACCCTCTTCACGCCCTCAATTTCCATAAGCCGGCGCACCAGGTCTCCCGGTATTTTGCCCTCCGTGATGAGGGTGAGCTTGGGGTTTTCCACAAAATAAGGATCGTCGGAAACGGCCTGGCGAATGGATAGGCCGCTTTTGGCCACGGCGCTGGCCACATCTCCCAATAGGCCGGTCTTGGCGGCATTGACCGGCGTAATTTCTATAACGCCCAGGCCCAAAATAGGGGCCACATCTCCTAAGAAGGTCATGGAGCGCACATTCTTGAAGATCTTCCATAAATTCTCATCCTCGCGAATGGCTTGGGCCGTGGTGTCCACCACCCGGCGGTCCACGTCCAGCTCCTTGGCGATCTGAGCATGAGGAATCTCTATCCGGCCCGATACAACACGAGAGGCGTCGTTGATCTGAAAGCCCCTTTGCAGGATGAGACGAATGACCTTCTCCTGAGCCGGGAACCTCTTGAACTTGTCTAAAATCTCCTGCCACATGGTGGGTCCTTTTCCGTAATTTAGGAGAACATCTCTCTGGGCGGCTGGCGGTACTCCTTTCTGGCCTTGGGAATGGTCTCTTCCAGATGCCTTTGTGTGATATTGCACTCATCCATGATAGCATGGTGCAGCGCAGCTTTAAGCACCTTCTCTACCAGATCCCGTCCTGAAAAGCCCTCTGTTTGGCGGGCAATCTCGCTCAGATTCACGTTCTCCATCGCGAGAGGCAAGGTGGCGGCATTCTTCTCCAAGAGAAGCAAGCGCTCCTCAAGGCTTGGCAAGCTTGAACTCGATCTCCTCCTCGAAGCGCGAGCGCACCGATGCATCCAGAACCTCGATCTGGTTGGTGGCCGCGATGGTGCAAACCCCGGTTCGATTGGAGATGCCATCCATCTCTGTCAGGAGAGAGTTCACGATCTCCGAGACGTCGCCTCTTAGATCCTGATACCTTCGGTCGAGAGCAATGGCATCCAGCTCATCGATGAATATGATGCAGGGTGCACTTTCCGCGGCTTTTTCATAAAGGCTGTGAATCTGCCGGGCCCCCTCGCCCACGAACTCTCCGATCAGGCTGGTGGACTTTACCGCCAGCATAGGCACTCCCGTCTTGGCGGAGAGCGCTTTAGCGATCATGGTCTTTCCTGTGCCAGAGACCCCGTAAAATAGAATGTTGCGCGGAGCCCACCGCCCAAATTTCTCCGGATCGGCCAGGAATTTCTCTACTATCTTGACCTTGCGCTTAGCCGTCTCCTGGCCGATGACATCATCAAAGCTGACATCGTACACTACCTTATTCTTGGGTTCAGCCTTTTGCTCTACCTTAATGGTGGTCTGTGAGCCCATCACCGAATATCTGGGATAGACTTTGACCACCTGGAAGGCAAAGTCCGGATAAAGCCTGCTATCGAATAGATAGCTACCAGGGAGCAGTTTCTCTCCGTACCACTGTTCCTGGGCATAAAGCTCGAATAGCTTGGGGTCAGAGACAACAGGATGCTCCTGAAATATGCTCTTCAGGGGGTAGCCCGCCGGACGCAAGAGCAGAAATCTTGCGCCGATTGCCTTTCGCTTCTCCAGCTTCGCCCCTTGTGCCTTGCTTTGGCTCTTTTGGATAGATCGCACGAGATAAATCTTGCTGGTATAGATAGTTAAATGTATTGGCCTTTGCCCCAGGGGTCCGACAGTAATTAATATTACCTCTTCCAAGCAGTAGCTAAAGAATATGCAGTAGGAGGATCTTCATGGCAGGTGGAAATGGGCTGGCAATCGGTTTGATGGTTATAGGTTTCATAGCATTGTTCTTATTGCCTCTCGCCTTCTTGACTAGCTTGTTCAAAGTCTAAAGGCGCCGGTCGGCATGTTTTTTATTTTTCATTTGGCACTGTAGCTTTGGCTTTTAATTGGCATTGGTCTGGCCGCGAATTTGCGACCGTTTTTCTCTGCAAAAATAAATATCTAGATACTGGCCGCCCAGATAAACGGCCATCCGTCTTTCTATCTTGGTTTTCAGTCTCACTTGGACCTTTGTTATCACTTTATCTTTACGAAAAATCAATAAATCTTTATCTGGATGAGGGAGTATATCCTCAACAATCCAGCCGCAATGAGATCTATTTAAATGCATTTATAGATAATTCTCGTGATGTTTATTCATTTATCTCCTCCAACACCTGGAGTTCACCACAGGCACTATCCTATCAATTCCAGGGAAAGACCTTCAATAACCACCTTGGAAACTACTGGCAGAATACACGAATGTTGGACGGCAATAGTGACGGCATCAGTGATCTGAAGCATAACATAGGCACTGATATCGATGAAAATCCACTGATGCAGCTTCCGGCTCTGTACGAGATAACCTGATGCCTTCGCGTTAAGATCTTTTTCCCTATCCATCCATTTCAGGAAGGGGGGTTAACTATAAGACCTCGGCAATGACTTTAAAGTGCGGAGGTATTTGGAGAATGGGATTTAAATGTGTGGTAATAGCTTTGGCCTTTGTGGCATGTCTTTGCATGACTGCCTTTGCTTTGGGTCCAAAGAACGAGTACGTCGAGCCAAAGTTTCCAGGAGAGGACATGTCCGGCAGCCAAATTTACCAGGAAGTTCGCGAGGGCGTCTATGATAACCTGGATGACTCTGCTCTGTCTTTCCGAAATGAGAGCCTATTTACGATCAGGAAAGATACGGGCATGAGCCCCCACGTTCCGGGCAAAGGTGTTAGGACACCAGTTGTCGTCATCAGAGGATTAGGTGTCGCTCCGGCGGCAGGAAGCTGGGCTTTTACCCTGAACGACGTTGATAAAAGCTATCTCAAGATTGACCTTTATCAGACCGCAGATGCTGTGTTTGGATCGGGAGAGCTGGCAGATAATGGAGTCGTCACTGCCGTCACCGCGGGAGGCAGCGTGCTGGGTAATCGGTTGGCATTGTTTGTGATTCCGGCCGGCAGTCAGAACATGTATCGCTTCAGCCTTACAATTAAGCCGGGCTCCATGGATGGAGAGTATATCTTCACCGCACCGGGAATAACTCAGCCGGGTGTTGCCTTCGGCAGCCTGTTGTCCCCGCCTGGCTTTGCAGCTCCTGCGCCTACAAATGCATAAAATCCGGGCAAATTGTCCGGGATTAAACTTTTTTGGCCCTTCGCTATTTCCAATTGCTAACCTCAGGTTACTATGTTTTTCCAGTTGTCAGTTAGTCGCTCTGTGCGTCCTTCTGTGAACTGTGGTGTCTCTGTGGTGGAAAACAGAGACACAGAGCGCACGGAGAACTCATAGATTACTCTATTAATATATTACTAACTAGAAACCGCGAGGGTCCACTTTTTTTTCTATCTCATGAAATCACGAAAGGCAAAGGATACCATTATTAACATAGCCATCCTAATCGGTTGCAGAGGGTTCGTGGATATGGCGTTTAAAGCAATTCTGATAGTATTATTATTCATCAGCCTGGCTGCTAATGTATCTTCGCAAGGTTACATGGGCACGGTGAGCACCGGCACGGGAATAATACCCGCCCTGACTGTGGGCAAGAGCTCGATTTCCGCCTCCCAGGTGGGAGCAATCTCATCACGGGCAAACCTTACTGGAAGCTGGGCTCTTGATCTGTTGGGTACCCAGACCAGGCATTTTGACTTAGAGATGTATCAGGAAGACGACCTCATCTTGGGATCCGGCCGCAGTCAGGACCAAAGCGGCCTGGCCGTGAATGCAGCCGGTTCTGTAGCCGGAGACAGACCAACCATATTCATCTCCCTGATTGATTCGAGCCAGGTATTCCGGCTCAAGCTCTCTGTTTCCGGAGAAGCTCTTGCCGGAGAATACGATTACCTTTCCCCGACGAAGTCGCGCCAGTCGGGAACGGTGACGGGCCGTATAACTTTGACAGCTAAGAAGAGTCTTGCAACAACGCTTGGCAAAAGCGCCAATCCCAGTGCCTCCTTCGGGGCACGGGTGGGAAAGGCCACAGAGAGCAGCAACACCGGAGGGATCTAAGACGAGAGGCATGATTACATTTCCCCCGTCTTCGCTCCCGGGGAAAATCTCTTCATGAGGCGCTTCATATTCATCTTGCCGGCCCCGCCTCTCATGCCCTTGATTGCCTTTTGCATGGCCTGATGGGATTTAAGAAGCTCACGAACCACATCAGGAGTGGCTCCGCTGCCCCGTGATATGCGCTTGATACGCGAGGCGGTTATTACCTTGGGATCCTCCAGCTCGGCGGCCGTCATGGAGTCCATGACCACCCGGTACTTGTCCAGGCGATCTTTGGTCATCTGGTACTCTTTGTCGGAAAGATCCAGCCCCAGGCCGCCCATGGGCAGCATCTGCATGATCTGTTTTAAGGGCCCCAGCTTGTTCATGGCCTCCATCTGCTGGTACATGTCTTTTAGTGTGAACTTGCCCCGCATGAGCGAATCAACGTCCACCTGTGAATCAGTCTGCACCTCCTGGGCCCTCTCGATGAGCGTCTTGATGTCGCCCATGCCCAGCATACGGGAGATGAAGCGGTCTGCCTCGAACTTCTCCAGGTCGGCCGGCGTCTCGCCCATGCCAATGAAGGCCACACCGGTTTTGGTCTCCGCCACGGCCGAGAGAGCTCCGCCACCCTTAGCTGTGCCGTCCAACTTGGTGATGATTACGCCCGTGATCTGGATGGCTTCGTTGAAGGCGCGTGCCTGCTCGGAAGCCTGCTGGCCCAAAGCGGCGTCCATCACCAGCAATTTTTGCTCGGCATTGACCACGACGTGGATGTCCATCATCTCCTGGATCAGATCGCCCTCCAGGGCGTGCCGTCCCGCGGTATCGACGATGCGAATATCGTATTTCTTGGCAGCCTCCAGGCCGGCTGCGGCAACAGCCGCAGCATCGGGATTGCCCCGCTCTCCGTAAAAGAAGACGCCCTGCTTTTCACAGAGCGCTTTTAGCTGGTCATAGGCTCCGGCACGAAAGGTGTCGGCGCAGATGACGGCTGTGCGCAGCCCCTTTCGTTGAAAGAAGGTGGCAAGCTTCGCCGCTGTGGTGGTCTTTCCCGAGCCCTGCAGGCCGACGAGCATGATGTTCTGCTTTTTCAGGGGAATGTCAGAGCCGCGGCCTACCAGGTTGATCAGCTCCTGATAGACGATGTTGATGACGTGCTCTCGTGGGTTCATGCCCGCGGCCGGCTTTTCATTGAGCGCCCGCTCTTTGATGGTGTTGGAGAGCTGCATCACCAGCTTCACATTCACATCAGCCTGCAGTAGTGCTCGCTGAATCTCTCGCACGGCATCGTCTACTAAAGCCTTGTCGATCTTATTCGCCGACGCAATCTTCTTTAGAGCGTTACGCAGCGACCCGCCTAAGTTTTCCAGGACCATAATGCTTCTGTGAGATGAGGGCTGGCAAACCATATAAAAATGTTCCTTGCCTCGAAGGCAATCTTTATAGGGAATGACATCACTCCAACGGTTGCGGCGCAAGGGACGCCTCCAACCGATAAAGGTTTAAGTCTGATCGACACAGTTATCTGACGCGATTACCCGTTGCCAAGGTGGCGGAGCGGCCACGCAAATGCCTGCAGAGCATTACCACTCCGGTTCGAATCCGGACCTTGGCTTAAATTATTTGCTGCAGTAATATTTTTTGAAGGTTTTCTACTATGAGCGTCTTCATTTATCTCCCCTGGCGACAGGTACTAATCCTCAGTACGATCCATCATTCAGTATGGGGCATTGCATCAAAATCCTAGATAAAAATCTAGATATATTTTAGGGAAAAGCTTATATCGTCTCAAGCTGTTTCATTACAGTCCTAATTATTCAGGAGGCTTAATCAGTTTTGAGCAAAGCAACGGGCTACGACGCAAGCCAAATTCAGGTTCTTGAAGGCCTTGAGGCAGTCAGGCGAAGGCCTTCGATGTACATCGGCAGCACGGATACCCTGGGGCTGCACCATCTGGTCTACGAGGTGGTGGACAACAGCGTGGATGAGGCCTTAGGAGGCTACGCTAAAGAGATAAACGTGATCCTTCGCCCTGACGGCAGCGTCTCCGTTGCGGATGATGGTCGCGGAATTCCTGTGGACAATCATCCCCAGTTCAACCGTCCTGCTCTCGAGATCGTCATGACCGTGCTGCATGCCGGTGGCAAGTTCGACCATGAATCCTACATGGTCTCCGGTGGCCTTCATGGCGTAGGCGTCTCCGTGGTCAACGCGCTCTCCGAGTGGATGGAGGTAGCAGTCCAGAGGAACGGACGGGTCTACTGGCAACGATATGAGCACGGCAACGTGGCATCCGAGGTCGAAGTCAGAGGGCATTCCGAGCACACCGGCACCACTGTCACCTTCAAGCCCGACGCCGCCGTCTTTGAGGAGACCGAATACAACTTTGATACACTCTCTTCCCGGCTGCGAGAGCTGGCTTTCCTCAACCGTGGCCTGCGCATAACCATAAAGGATGAGAGGACGGACAAAGAGAACGACTTCTGCTACGAGGGTGGCATATTATCCTTCGTGGATTACCTCAATACCAACAAAGAGGCTCTGCATAAGCCGCCCATCTACTTCTCGCGCAGCAAGAACGGAACGCAGGTTGAGGTTGCCCTGCAGTACAACAACAGCTACAGCGAGAACATTTTCTCTTACGCCAACAACATCAACACTCGCGAGGGTGGAACTCACCTTATGGGCTTTCGCGCTGCTCTGACCAAGACGGTCAATGAGTACGCAAGGAACAATAAAATCTTCAAAGGCGAGGTAAAGCTGGGTGGTGAAGATCTGCGCGAGGGACTGGTGGCGGTCGTCAGCGTGAAGCTTCCCGATCCACAGTTCGAGGGCCAGACCAAAACGCGATTAGGAAACAGCGCCATCCGGGGGATAATCGAGTCCATGGTCTCGGAGGGCCTGGCCGAGTTCTTTGAGGAAAACCCAATAGTTGCCACCACCATTGTGGAGAAGGCGGGCGAGGCGCTACGTGCCCGCGAGGCGGCCAGAAAGGCCAAGGAATTGACGCGGCGCAAGAATGCTCTGGGTTCAGGTGGACTGCCTGGAAAATTGGCCGACTGCTCCAACAACGATCCCTCCAAATGCGAGATTTATATAGTTGAGGGAGAATCGGCAGGTGGTTGTTTCTCAGGAGACACCCGAGTAGCGCTGGCTGATGGTCGCAATCTCAGCTTCGAGGAGCTAGTGGTCGAGCAAGCGGAAGGCAAGGAGCACTTTTGCTACACCATTCGCAAGAACGGCACCATTGGCCTGGAGCGTGTGCATAATGCCCGCATCACTAAGCGAAACGTTGAAGTCATCCGCATTACGCTGGATAATGGCGAGGCGATCACCTGCACGCCTGACCATTGCTTTATGCTACGCGATGGCAGCTATAAAGTCGCGACCAAGCTGACGGTAGACGACTCGTTGATGCCGCTTTACCGCAAACTTTCGGACGTAACGCAACCGCGTATCACAATTAACGGCTACGAGATGGTTTTGGATCCTCGGTCCGACTCCTGGTTGTTTACCCACGTTCTAGCTGATTGGTACAATCGCTGGCAGGATGTGTACGCCGAGTCTGATGGCGATCATTGTCATCACATTGATTTTAACAAATACAACAACAATCCGACTAACATCAAGCGCCTGCCTCGCGAGGAACATCTAGCGATTCATCGCGAGCATATCGGCAAAACTCTTCATAGACCCGAGGTCATCAATAGATGCCGTGAGATCCGCCTGAGTCCAGAGTTTCGTACCATGATGAGCGAGCGCATGCAGGAGCCCGAGACACGCGAAATTTTGTCGTCTCAAGCGAGAGAGCAGTGGGCGGATGAGGGGTACAAGGCGTACATGGGGCAGAAGTGGCGTGAGTTCTATGCATCGAACGACGAGTATCGAGCACAGAACAAGATACAACTCAATCAAGCCTCGCGCCAATATTGGAGCAGTTTGGAAAATCGGTGTCATCAGGCTGAGCGTATCCGAACCTACTTCGAAAACAACCCGGCTGTCCGCGAGCAGCAATCACTTGCTGCTAAAACACAGTGGGAAAATGTTGAGCTTCGCGCCTGGCGTAGTGCAAAGACAAGCGAGCAGTGGACACCTGAGTTTCGAGCAAGACGCAAGGCTGCCCTTCATCAAACGTATTATCAAAAATCCATAGCGGCTTTGCACAATTTTGTAGATGCTGCTAATGGCGTCGATGTCGATAGCTACAACGCTCATCGCATCGCTATTCGTGATAAAACGTTGCTGCGTTTCGAAACGTTCTGCGAACGATATTTTGAGGGCGATATGGGTCGTGCTGTAGAGGCCATTCAGAAGTATAACCATCGTATCGTCTCAGTCGAATGTGTGGACGAACGAAGGGACGTGTACGACATCGAAGTGCAACACACACATAACTTTGCGCTGGCTAGCGGTGTGTTTGTTCACAATAGTGCCAAGCAGGGCAGAAACCGGCATTTTCAGGCCATTCTTCCTTTGCGCGGCAAGATCCTCAATGTGGAGAGGGCCCGGCTCGACAAGATTCTCAAGAACAGCGAGATTCGCAATATGATTGTGGCTTTCGGCACGGGCATCGGCGATGACTTCGATATCGGAAAAGCCAGATATCACAAGGTAGTAATAATGACCGATGCCGATGTGGACGGCTCGCATATTCGCACCCTGCTCCTGACCTTCATCTACCGATACATGAAGCCGCTCATCGATGCAGGCTACGTCTTTATCGCCCAGCCCCCCCTCTATCAGGTCAAGAAGGGAAAGGCCGTCAGCTACGCCTACTCGGATGATCAGCTCAACAAGTTGGTGAAGGGGCTGGCCAAGCCTGCCATTCAGAGATACAAGGGCCTGGGAGAGATGAATCCCGAGCAACTGTGGGATACGACCATGGACCCAGAGAAGAGGACCATGCTGAAAGTGACTCTAGAGGATGTCGTGGAGGCGGATCGCATCTTCACCATCCTCATGGGCGACCAGGTAGAGCCCAGACGCGAGTTCATAGAGACGCACGCCAAGTATGTGAAGAATCTTGATGTTTGATATTTGAGGTGGCTTTGACAGAAGTACTGGTTAACATCACTGAGGAGATGAAATCCTCCTACATTGATTATGCTATGAGTGTGATCGTAGGTCGAGCCTTGCCCGACGTGCGCGACGGCCTCAAGCCCGTTCATCGGCGCATACTCTATGCCATGAATGAGCAGGGCATGACCCACGACCAACCCTACAAGAAATCAGCGCGTGTGGTAGGTGATGTCATGGGTAAGTTCCATCCCCACGGGGATGCGGCTATCTATGAGACAATAGTACGCATGGCCCAGACCTTTTCCATGCGATACCCCCTCATCGACGGCCAGGGCAACTTCGGCTCCGTTGATGGCGACCCGGCTGCTGCCATGCGTTACACCGAGGTACGACTCTCCAAGATCGCTGAAGAGATGCTGGCCGACATTGAGAAGAACACCGTGGACTTTGTCCCCAACTATGACGGGTCGCTGAAAGAGCCCACGGTGCTGCCGGCAAAGCTGCCCGACCTTCTCCTCAACGGCTCCACCGGTATTGCGGTGGGCATGGCCACCAATATTCCCCCCCATAACCTGACGGAGCTATGTGGTGCCATCATCCACCTCATCGATGAGCCCCAGGCCACTATTTCCGAGCTGATGCATATTTTGCCCGGGCCCGATTTTCCCACCGGTGCCTACATCGTAGGCCGGGTAGGAATTGAGGCTGCCTATCAAACCGGCAAGGGCAGCATTATGATGCAGGCCAAGTCGGAGATTGAGGAAGGGACGAGAAGCACTAAGATCATCTTTACTGAGTTACCCTACCAGGTCAATAAGGCCAAGCTGATCGAGGATATGGCAGAGATGGTCAAAGGCGGCCGTCTGGAGGGCATATCCGATCTGCGGGATGAGTCGGATAAAGACGGCATTCGCATGGTGGTAGAGGTCAAGAGCGGATTTAATGTTCATGTGGTCTTAAATCAACTGTATAAGCACACGGCTCTTCAGACCAGCTACGGCATCAACAACATGGTTTTGGTGGACGGCCTGCCAAAGATTGTCTCTTTGAAGGATACTCTGGAGCATTACATCCACTATCGCTCAATAGTGGTGGAGAGGCGCACCAGGTTCGAGCTTGATGCCGCCGAGAAGAGGGCCCATATCCTGGCAGGTCTGCTCATTGCTCTGCACAACATCGATGAGGTAATAAGAATAATCAAGGCATCGTCGTCTCCAGTCGAGGCCAGAGATGCCCTGATACAGGCCTTCCTGCTCAGCGAGGAGCAGGCCAAGGCTATTTTGGACATGAGGCTACAAAGGCTCACCGGTCTCGAGCAGGAGAAGATTGTATCCGAGGCGGCAGAGCTGGAAAAGCTCATCGCCGAATTGAGGAAGATCCTCTCCAGCAACCTGGAGATTTTGAGCATCATCAAAGAAGAGCTGACATATCTTATCAATACCTACGGGGATGAGCGGCGCACCCAAATCATCGAGGCGGAAGGCGAGGTTTCCCGGGAGGATCTTATCCAGGAGGAGGAGGTGGCAGTGACCATCACCTCTTCCGGGTACATCAAACGCCAGCCCCTTACGGCTTACCGCATGCAGCGGCGCGGCGGACGGGGAGTAATTGGCGCTGAGACCAAGAGCGAGGAGTTTGTAACCGACGTATTTACCGCCTCCACCAAGGATTATCTGCTCTTCTTCACGGACAAGGGCAAGGCCCACTGGCTTAAGGTCTACGAGGTTCCTTCCCTGGGTCGGGCCACGCGGGGAAAGTCCATTGTCAATCTTCTGCAACTGGAGCCGGATGAGAAGATCACGGGCGCCATACCCGTGAAGAGCTTTGACTCCGGCTTCATAATCCTAGTAACCCGGAGCGGTAGCATTGTCAAGATGCCCTTGCAAGCTTTTTCCAACCCCAGAAAAGGCGGCATCAAGGCCGTAAACCTGAAGGGCGACAGCCTGGTTTCCGCCAAGCTCACGGACGGAAATAAGGAGCTATTGGTGGCCACCAGGTTTGGCAAAGCCATCCGCTTCAAGGAGGAGGACGTGCGCGCCTCCAACCGGGGCACCATGGGTGTGAAGGCCATCAGCCTGAACATGGGTGACGAGCTTATCAGCATGGATGTGATCCGGCCGAGCGCAAATTTCACATTGCTCACCATCACCAATCAGGGCTACGGCAAAAGGACGGAGCTGGAGGAGTATCCCCAGCAGAGGCGCGGCGGCAAGGGCGTCAAGAACATCGATGCCAGAAAGGGCTTCGTCTGCTGCACCACCACGGTTTCTGAGGACGACGAGCTGCTGGTTACCACCAAAGACGGAGTGGTGATCCGAATTCTGACCAGCGAGATACGGGTGCAGGGCCGCTCCACGCAGGGCGTGCGCATCATGAATGTCAAGCCTGGGGATGAGGTGGCGGCGGTGGCCAGGATTACCTGAGGCCCTGCGCCATTTCGTATTCGATTCACGATCGATCGTCCAAGGGTGGCCCACGAATTTATTCGTGGGTAGTTGACCGTTCCCTGCAATAACTGATATTGAAGCGAAAGGAGAATTGCTGGTGGAAATAAAGATTCTATTGATTGAGGATAATCCTGCTGATGCAAGGCTGATTAAAGAAAGCTTTCGGGACACTCAGGACCATTTCCATCTGGATTGGAAGGAGAAGCTTTCATCGGGAATTTTATTCCTGGAAGAGATGGATGTGGATGCGATTCTGGTTGATCTGAACCTGCCGGACAGCCGGGGCCTGGAGACATTCACAAAAATCAATGAAAAATTCTCAGAAAAGCCGATAATAGTACTAACGGGACTAAATGATAAAGAAATGGCCTATCGAGTCGTCCGGGAAGGAGCACAGGACTACCTGATCAAAGGTGAGATGGATGGCGCATTGCTGGGTCGGTGCATCAGATATTCTATCGAGCGCAAGAAAAACGAGATAGCTCTGCTTAAATCCAATCAAGCCGAGCAAGCCAGCAAGACCTTGTACCAACAGGTAGTCTCGATGATATCCGATATCGTCTGGCGCTATGATGTCAATTCCAATGGAGAACCTGTCGGCTCCTACATCTCGCCTGTGGCGGACAGGATGCTGGGCCTGCCAGACGGCACCATCGGAGACAGCTTCGACAAATACTTTTCCTACGTCCATCCCGATGATTTGCCGGCCTTGCAGAAGACGCTCGCCGAAGGGATACAAAAACTTGAGAAGGATAAAACCGCGGAATATCGTCTGCAAAAGGCCGACAGCACCACGCTTTGGGTTCGTTCCCGTGGTTCGGCCTATCGCCAGCCGGACGGACAAGTTAAAGCTTTTGGCACTACAAGCGATATCACCGAGCGCAAGCAGGCTGATGAGGCGCTGCGCGAGAGCGAAGCCAAGTACCGCCTATTGGTCGAAAACCTGAATGAAGGCATCTGGATGATTGACGAGAAAGCGGTGACGACCTTTGTCAATCCGCGCATGGCCGAGATGCTGGGCTATACGAAAGAGGAAATGCTGGGCAAGCATCTCTTTTCATTCATGGACGAGCGGGGCGAACAAATCGCCATGCAAAAGCTTGCGCTCCGCCAACAAGGCATTGGAGAACAGCACGACTTTGAATTTATGCACAGGGACGGCACCCGCATCTATGCCCGCCTGGAAACGTCGCCTCTCATCGATATTGTTGGTAATTACTGGGGAGCCCTTGCCGGGGTGCAGGATATTACCGAGAATAGGCGCTCCGAAGAGGCTCTGAGGGAGACCAAGGAATACCTGGACAAGCTCATTAGCTATGCCAATGCGCCCATCATAGTCTGGGACCCGCAGCGGAGAATAACCCGCTTTAATGCGGCCTTTGAGCGTCTAACAGGCTATAAAGCAGAAGATGCCCTTGGTAATGATCTGAGCATGCTCTTTCCAGAGGCAAGCCGTGCGGACTCGCTCCAGAAGATCGAAAGTTCCCATCAGGGAGAGCAATGGGTGTCGGTGGAAATCCCCGTGCTTAACAAGGCTGGAGAAGTTCGCATTGCTTTATGGAACTCCGCCAATATATACACCGAATCAGGCGATCTGCAGGCCATTATTGCCCAAGGCCAGGACATAACCGAGCTCAAGTACGCGGCAGATGAATTGCAGCTCGCGAACAAAAAACTCCAGCTTCTCTCCAGCATCACTCGCCACGACATCCTCAATCAGATAACCGTACTTCAGTTATACCTTGAACTGGCAAAGGATCATAGCCTTGATTCATCCAGCATCGATTATCTGGAAAAGCTGGAGAGTGCCACCAAAGAAATCCAGCGACATGTCGAATTCACCCGGCAATACGAAAAGCCTAAAGCAGTGAAGCCATACATGGCAAGCCGTATCCGGCGCAATTCTAAAGGCCTCTTCGGGAAAACTGCCCGTCCGGGACGAGTGTCGCGGGCTCTATGTGTACGCCGATCCCATGCTTGAGAAGGTCTTCTCCAACCTGATGGACAACACCGTTCGACATGGTGAACATTCGACCCTGGTGCATACCTACTATCGCACTTTTGCGAAGGACATCACTATTATCTGGGAGGACGACGGCATCGGCATACCTGATGACGAAAAGAAGATGATATTCTTGCGGGGGTTTGGAAAGAACACCGGTGTTGGGCTCTTCCTGTGCAAGGAGTCTCTCTCCATCACCGGCATTGAGATAAAAGAGACAGGGACATACGGCGAAGGAGCACGCTTTGAGATCACGGTGCCCTGTGGGATGTGGCGCACGATCGGGCCTGATGAGGGGTAGATGGGATTGCAAAGACGGGATAAACTGGATATTATGAAGGATATACTCACCCTATGCCTTGGACCGGACATGAAGAAGACGCAGATAACCTACAAATCTAACCTCAATTTCCAGAAGGCCAGCGAGTTCATAGAATGGCTGAAATTTCACGAGCTGGTTCAGGAAGAAAAAAAAGGTGTCTATAAAACCACTCTCGTCGGAGAGACATATGCTCCATAAATTGGAAAAGCTGACAACTGTACTTTCGGAATCTGAAAAAATGTGAGGCGATAATCGATTGCTTTTTATCCATCCGGGTATTCATGGCAAGAGGTTGATCATCAATGTCCGGTTACTGGGATCCGCATATTGAGCGCATGCCTCTTGAGGACCTGCATGCCCTTCAAGAGGATCGGCTCAAATCCGTAGTACGATATGTTTACGATCATTCCGCTTTCTACCGGCAGAGGTTCAAAGAGGCAGGCGTGGAGCCCGGCGACATCCGCACATTAGGCGACGTCTCCAAGCTGCCCTTCACCCGGAAGGTGGACCTGCGGGACAACTACCCCACAGGCATGTTCAGCGCCCCCAAGAGCCAGGTGGTGCGCTACCACGTATCCAGCGGCACCACAGGAAAGCCCACCGTGGTCGGCTACACCAAGGGCGATATCGAGACCTGGTCCGAGTCGCTGGCTCGAGCCCTGACCTCCATTGGCCTTGACAGTGACGATGTGGTGCAGGTGGGCTACGGCTATGGCCTTTTCACGGGCGGCCTGGGCCTGCACTACGGCGCAGAGCGCATCGGTGCAGCCGTGCTGCCCGTGGGCACAGGCAACACGGAGCGGCAGATCGAGCTGATGCAGGACCTGGGCACGACTGCCATCGCCTGCACGCCCTCCTACTTCCTGCACATCATGGAGGTGGCGGAGAAGATGGGCATCTCCATCAAGAAGGATACGACAGCTCAAGGCAGGCATCTTCGGGGCCGAGCCCTGGTCCCTGGAAACCAGGAAACGAATCGAGGACGCCACGGGCATCAATGCCTACGACATCTACGGCACCAGCGAGATTTCCGGCCCACTGTTCACGGAGTGCCATGTCAAGAAAGGCATTCACGTCTGGGCAGACATGTTCTTGATCGAAGTACTCGACCCCAAGACAAACGAGCCCGTGGCGGACGGCGAGACGGGCGAATTGGTCTTCACCACGCTTCACAAGTTCGCTTTGCCCCTCATCCGCTACCGTATCGGCGATCTCACAATCATGAACAGTGAGCCCTGCGAATGCGGGCGCACTCACCCCCGCATCATGAGGATTTTAGGCCGCACGGACGACATGCTCATCATTCGCGGCATCAACGTCTTCCCGAGCCAGGTGGAGTCGGTCTTGATGGACATCCCGGAGGTTGGCGACCACTGGGAGATCCTGGTGGACCGCAAAGGGCCGCTGGATATGATGACAGTGCGCGTCGAGCTGACGATGGCCGGCTTCTCCGATAAGATCGGGGATCTGATGAAGCTCAAAAAGAAAATATCAAAAGAATTAAAAGGCGTGCTGAACATAGCAGCCGAAGTGGATCTGGTTGAGCCCGGCACCATCCCTCGTTCCATGGGCAAGGCCAAGAGAGTAACAGATAACCGAAAGGTGTAGGAGGCTTTCAAGATGACGGAGATCAAACAAATTTCCCTTTTTGTGGAGAACCGACCGGGCAGAACTGCCAAGGTTGCCAAGACGCTATCAGATGCAGGTGTGAATATCCGGGCTCTGACCATCGCCGAGGCGGGCGACTTCGGAGTCATTCGCATGGTCCTGGATGACCCGGAGAAAGGGTACAAAGTTCTGAAAGAAAATGCCTTTACCGTCTCCATGACCGATGTCCTGGCCGTGGAGATGAAGGACACTCCCGGCGGGCTTTACGAGATCGTGAACACTCTGGGGCAGAACAGCGTGAATGTGGATTACGCCTACGCCTTTGTTACCGCCAAGGCAGAGCGTGCCATGCTCATCCTGCGGGTGGACGACATCGCCAAGGCGAGAACGGTGCTGGGCGAGAAGAACGTCAAGATCGCGACTAAGGAGGAGATCCAGGCCATATGAAGCCTTTCGCAGCACTTGTACCGGCCATGCTTCTCCTGGCCTGCCTGGCCTTGCCCTGCACCGCCCTGGAATCGAAGTTCTTCTCAGTCACAGAAAAGACCATTTCTCTGGATCTGGGTCCAGGCTTCGAGATGGTTAGCGGCGAATTCAACGCCAGTGAAAACGGAATGGTCAGCCAGGATTTCATCATCAATAACACCAACGCATCCGGTGCGGCATTCGTATCCGTTATGAGTGTTTATGATGAGACCATGAGAAAAATGAGCCCAGGCGCGCTTTCCGAGCTATTCCTGATCGGAGGCATCTCGGGGGTAGAAGCCAGAGGCGACGAAGAAATAGGGAACTGGACGGCTGTAGACCATCAGGGAAACAACGTGACCGTTCATACCCTGAGCACCGATGACGAGCGCATTGAGATGGTTGGCGGCAGTTACGATATGGCGGTCTGGAACCTGGATGGACCAAACTTTGCCGTAATGGTATCGCTATTCGATCAGAATAATACCACCCAAACCATTAAGACTCTGACCATTAGCTAGGCCAGAGCCGTTCGCTATTTTTTTCCACTCGTTTATTAAGCCGCGATCAGATGTTCTCGCCCTGATACTTCCCGGAATACACCTTCTCCGCCTCTTTTTCCAGCCGCATGAATACCAGTTGCATGAGCCTTGCGTTCTTCTTCAGCCGCAGCCCGTTGGGATTGTAGACCACGAGCAAACTCTGGCTTCGGCCCCGGTAGCCCGGGTCCCAGAGGGCCGTCTCCAGGCTCGCCCCGCAGCGCAGGAGCGTGGATCTGGCACGGGCCAGGGCGGCCGCATCCCTGGGAATGTTCACGATCTCATTGAAGGTCACCAGGTAAGCGCCCGCGGCCAGGTCAATCCAGCCTGACGGATCGAAATCCATCGGCTCCGTCTCGGGCAGTTCTCTCTCAATGTTATCAAAGGCAACCGCCCCGGCGGATGTGAAGCGCTCAATCTTTTGCAGCGTCATTTCCATGCCGCACATCTGCGTCTGCGTTTCTGGGTCGATCATGGATTCCACGAGGTTTTGTGCCTGGCTGCCGGTAATGATAGTCATCTTAAAACACCTTTCAAAAGCTCTATTAACTATCACAGATAACTTATTTGCGGGTGCAAAAAGCCAGTGTTCGAACTTCTCTTCCTGCCTTTGACAATCGTCATCATGCTGCTGATCTTAGTCGCGCCCCTCATCATCATCTACCTCTTTCTCCGGCTCTCTGAGACGGCCTTTGAGATGGTGGGCTTTAGTCACTGGCATGCCACCCTGGCCGTCTTCGGCTCCATCCTGGGAAGCCTGGTGGACTTTCCGCTCACGAGAACCCCCATTTCATCTTATCCGGACTGGTATGTTTCTCTGATGAGCCTGGGTTCCACTGAAGCATCCACCACCTTTCATCCCCTCTACCTGGCCGTCAACCTGGGGGGTTGCATCATTCCCCTGCTCATATCCGCCCACCTTCTCCTGCGCGGCCAGGTTAGCCTGAAAAAGGCGCTGCTGGGCATGGCCGTGGTAGCTGCCATCACCTACTGGGTAGCACTGGCCATTCCCGGCGAAGGCATCGTCCTGCCTGTCTGGCTCTCGCCCCTTTTAGCGGCTGCCATGGGCCTGCTCCTGGCGCGCGGCTTTCGTCGCGCTCCGCCCCTGGCCTACATCAGCGGCACCCTGGGAACGCTGATTGGAGCCGACCTCTTAAGCCTGCTCACTCCAGGAATACTGCCCGCCCTCTCGCCGCTGGAACTGCACCAGGCCCGCCCCCTGGTTCTCTCCATTGGCGGAGCCGGAGTCTTCGACGGTATCTTCCTGACGGGCATCATCGCCGTGCTTCTGGCAGCAGGAATTGTATGCCTCGTGCGGGGAAATTGCAAAGGTGTGAGGGCATGATGTGCAGGAGTGCGCGGGACCTACTGGCAAAATAATTGCTTTTAACATACAATTGTCATCAGAGAGCAATTCATAGGAGGGAATGAAACGAATAGGCGACTACTAATGGGCATAGTACTGGCTGTTGTTATGGTCGGAACGGTCGGTGCTGCCAACTATATGTACGAGAAGGCATCAGTACAGGGCGTAGGATACAAAAACGTTGAGAAGATCATTTCAACTCAGAATGGATTTAATGGGTCCAAGCTTGTTGAAAAAGAATCAGGCAGCGGCAACGTTATCACCGATAAGACCGAGCTGGAGGCAGAAAGGCAGATCGGCAGCAGATGTGGCGGTTCTTCCTTTGTGCAGTTTATCATTTGGAAGAATACCGACGAGCCGGATTGGTCAGATTTTATTGGAGACTACTACGGAGATTTCGGGCCCTGGGGATCACCGGTTTACTGGGATGACTTCCTCCCTGTTAACATCAAATTCAGGTATCGTCAATGGCCAACCGGCTTTGGTCCCATGGATTATATCAACTACACCAAACAGGCAGAATTCGAATATATGCCCGTCTCCTACCAGACCGGCACATACGACCAGAAATGGGCAGATAAGCTGTGTGTGCAAAACTACAGGATCGGTGCGGTTATGACCGAGATGTACACCCATGCCGAGCACCTGCAAAGAACCTCTGAGATCAAGACTAGAAATTATATGAACAATAACACATGGTTCTCTATTTGGGCGAAAGACAATGAAACGACACGTTATTTCAAAGCTCAATATCCTCCCGTACCCTGCTGTACAGGAGTACTTGAGGCCAACCTGAACAGCAACGTCATCGGCATGGCTCACATCGGCTGGCTCTCCAGAGATCCGCTCGCCGACCCGCAATTGAAAGGCCGCCATGCTGAGTACGGCAGATCAGTCGAGGACCTGACCGGAGTCTTTTCCATTGAGAAGTTCATCCAGCTTTGGGGCAACTCCACTTGCGGCTCCATCAGCGTAGACTGGCTACCGTGCACATGATTGTTTTTGACTGAATTATTAGATAAGTTAAGAAAAAGGAGCGGGCCAAAACAGCGCCTGCCCTGAAATTATTTATGGATCGGAAAGATACTGGAGCAGGAACGGTGTGCCCGGATAGTTGTTATCTATCGTCCCCAACGAGAAATCCTTACCAAAATGATATTGTGATGCAGATTTTGGAATGACAATTCCATTCTGGTAATTCATAATATGAGCACCTACGGGATTGTACCCAAGCATCACCGGACCACTCGATACCCCTCGGGAGAGAGAAATAGGCGCAACGCGGGGTATGAAGCGGGTAGATGGTGCGCGAATGCTTGTTAGGGGCATAACATAAGTTTGAGGCAGTGCTGAAGGTGAAGGGCAATAGTTTGGTCCATAAGTGCCTTTTACATCTATTACCACCGAGTTGCTCTCCTTGCCATCTATGACATAGGACAATACGTGTCTTCCTGGTATGTTTGCACAGAAAGGCAGACGATCGTAACCCTGGAAGTAATATATGTTGTTATGAGTGCTTCCATCTGGATATTGATCATAAAGTGTGCCGTCGCCTTCTTTTGTAGCTAACACCACCAGAAAAGCGGTTGATCCCTGGGCAACTTCCAGATGCTTTGTCCAGCCATCCGGTCCCTCTATCCGCAGGCTGTTTCCGGCTGTTCCTTGAACCGCAGAGCAACATAGCAATAAAACGGATATTAATATTATCGGATATAGTCTATTTCTTTCCATAATTTCATCCTCAGATCTTAATACTCTTGCTCATCACTAACCATAAATACACCTCATACTATTTGAAAAATTAGGTGCCTACATTTCCCCACTTTGGCCAAGAATTTTCCAGGCGGAATTACGAGTTCTAAAATGCAAAAAGAAATTTCGACCAGTAAAAACGATGCTCCCGTCGGGATTTGAACCCGAGTCGAAGGAGTGAGAGTCCTTCATGATTGGCCGAGCTACACTACAGGAGCGCGGACTTGGGGTGGTTTTTACTATCATTTAAGGCTTTTGGCCCAGCAAGTAATAGCTGCAACAATTTCTTAGGGCGCATTCTTCGTGCCTGGGCCCCCGCGCCCGGCAAATGAGCCTGCCGTGCGTTATCAGGTTCAGATGCAGGGAGAGATACTTCGCCACAGGAACGATTCGCTCTAAAAGCGGCTGCGCCTTTTCCGGCCTGACATCCTGGGCTAGCAGCCCCAGCCGGCGCGAAATGCGGTAGACGTGCGTGTCCACAGGCAGGAAAGGCATGCCAAAGGCAAAGAGGAGCACCACGGAAGCCGTCTTGGGCCCCACGCCGGGCAGGGATAGCAGATATGCCATGGCCTTATCCTTTCCCATATCGGCCAGAAAGGCGAGTGAGATCGCCCCCGCATCCTGCTTGATCTTAAAAAGGGCCTCCTTTATGCGCCGGGCCTTTATCTCTGCCAGGCCCCCCGCGCGAATAGCGTCAGCCACAGCTTCATCCGAGGCGGCGAGGATCTCCTCGTAGTCGCAAAAAGCGCTCTTCAAGCGGGCAAAGGCCCTCAGGCTGTTAGTATCGCTGGTGTTCTGAGAGAGGATGGTCATGACCAGCAGATCCACTGGGTCAGTTTTATCCGGATGGGGAATGCCGTATTGCTCCTCCAGAAGGGAAATGCAAGTCGCAACTCTTTGCCGGTCCATTTCAACTGAAGATGACGTGCATCGTTTAAAAGCTTGGCCGGCATCCAAGGCACCAGTCGAAAAAAATGGTGCATAATTACCAGTTATTCCTAACTTTTCGGGCACAGGCGCGCGCATCCGGGTCTTCGCGCTGGGGCAGCGGAGGCGCACGCGAGCGTTGTTCAATAGAATTCAATTATCTAGTGGAATAAATATCACTATATCGAGGTGAGTAGATAGTGTCTTGTATTTTGTGCCTTTTAGTGCGGCATCAATCATGCCTTCTTTATCCGCATCACTTCCCGCAATAGCCCTGGATACCTCACATCTCTTGCATTTAAAATGATATCCATCTTTCTCACGGATCTCGATATAGCCGCCTTCACATTCTTGATGGTGCATCTTGAGGTCGATAATGGTGAAATGCTCCTCACGACCCTGCAATCCTACTGCGATCGTCATTCCAACTTTTGACTCTATGCATGTTGCATCAGCATCGCCCACCTTCTCTGTATCTGCCCTGGACGTAGCCGTTTTTTTCCCAAAATTAGGCGTTGCCTTCTCTGTATTTTCATTTTTCATTTTGAAATCTCCTTGTAGTTTCTAGTTATAATAGGAACTCCTTTAATTTAAGTCTTTTTGATATCAAAATTTTAAATACAGATAATGAAGCATGCCATGGCAAAGGCCGAAAGCCCAGGACCATTCCGACTTTCGCAAGAGACCCTCTTCACCTCGACCTTCTCTGCCGGGCCTCTTGCCTGCCCCGCCATTCTCCTTTCGAAATCATTTCAAGATCTTCGGCCCCATGTTCCGCGAGAAGCAAAGGCTATTAAACGGAGAATAACAAAAATTATCCAATGGACTTCGCCGATATCTATCCTTTTTTGGTCGCCCTGCTCATAGGCGCACTCATCGGCACGGAACGGCAGCGCCGGCTGGTTGAGGATAAGGTGCGGGGAGTGGCGGGCCTTCGCACCTTCGTCTTGATCGCCCTGCTGGGATCACTGTGCTCAGCTCTGGCCGTCCATTTCGGCTCCGGCTTTGCCATGGCATCCATGGCCACCTTCACCATCCTGGTGGCCGTAGGATATACCGCTTCGATCAGCACTCTAGGCAGAGTCGATTTCACAGCAGCCGTGGCTGCAGTTGTCACCTTCTCTCTGGGAATGCTGACCGGATTTCCCGACAGTATCTTTTTGGCTGTGGCCCTCTCCATCATCACCACCTGGGTTCTGGCCACGCGAACTATCACGCACCATTATGTAGAAGTGCTAAGCGAGACGGATCTGCTCGATACCCTGAAGATGGGCATAATCGCCCTGGTCATCTACCCGCTCTTGCCCGAGACGCCCCTGGGCCCCTGGGGAGTTCTCAACCCCCGCCAGATCTGGCTCTTCGTGGTGCTGGTCAGCCTCATCAGCTACGTGGGCTACATCGCGATACGCATCCTGGGTGCAAAGAGAGGCTTAAGCCTTACGGGCATCCTGGGCGGCCTGGTCTCCAGCACCGCCGTTACCTCTTCCATGGCCGCGGAGGTGAAGGAAAACCGGGAGATACTGCCCTCCGCCGTCTTCGCCACGGCCATCGCGAGCTGCACCATGTTCCCCCGAATCCTCTTCATCGTATTGCTGGTAAACAGGGTTCTCTTCTTCGCCCTTTTGCCCCATCTGCTGCTCATGACGTTTGTGGGCGCAACGCTGGCTTATTTGCTGGTCAGAAAGAACGCCCCGCAGGGAAAAGATGTGCAGGTGAAAGATCCCTTTCGCATCATACCCGCACTGAAGTTCGGCGCATTCTTCGCCTTTGTGCTCATCATTTCCAAGCTGGCCAACGTTTACTTCGGCGATGCGGGAATTTATGCGGCAGGCATAGTCTCCGGGCTGGCGGACGTCGATGCCATTGCTCTTACCATGGCCTCCCTGGCTAAGTCAACCGTCGTTCCCGCCGTGGCCGTCACCACCATCACCCTGGCCGCCATAACCAACACCCTGGTCAAGCTCATCCTGGCTTACGTGCTGGGGACCAGGGAGTTTGGCAACAAGATGGCGGTGATCTTCCTGCCAACGGTAGTGGTGGGGCTCGTTGCGCTATTCTTGCTCTGAATTTAGTTCGAAACCATTTTGTTATAACCAGCGGCTAACGACGTTTTCAACCACAGAGATCACAAAGCTCACAAAGGACGCACAGAGAGCGACTAACTAACAACTAAAAAACATAGTAACCTGAGGTTAGACTCTGGAAATAACAAAGAACAAAAACGATTGAGGATATGGGCCCGACGCGATTCGAACGCGTGATCCCCGCCGTGTAAGGGCGATGTCATAACCAGCTAGACCACGGGCCCTGCCCCTTTCACTATCTCCTCGTCATATTAGATCTTATCGCTCCTATGCCTTCGAGGTGGAGTCCCGAGTTTGGACTTTATCTCGTTGGTGTAGGGTGGGGAGGAAGTCACATACCCATCCGCCGCTGCAGCATGGATATCGCTGGCAGCACCATGCCCATGCAGAAGATCGAGACCGTGGACCGCAGCCCCGGGAGCGCGGCTCTCGCCTCCGGCCAGACCACCCTGGGGGGCTTATATTTTCCGTGCAGGCAGGCCATAGCAGTCATTTGATTTGATCTATTACACTCAGCCAGTCTACTCTTTGAAAGTCGCTATCAAATGTGGCAATTTTAGAGATCTCATGTTTGAGACAGGTCGAAGCGATCATTGCATCATTAGGCATGAGGTTGTACCTGTCCATGGCGTTGTTCCAATCGCCAAGGTTATCGTTGATCGGAAGAATTAAAATGTCTCTCTCCTCAACAAGCCTGAAAATCAGATCCAAATCCTCTTTGAAAGGACGGTAGCCATTGTGAACGATGGCACTGCGGAATTCGGAGTAGTTGTTAGTTCCATATCGTTCCTTGCAAAGCTTGCGAAGGGAAATAAAGACCAGCTCACTTAAAACGGTTGCTGAAGTTGCCAGATCGGACGGCATTAAAATAATGTCTTGGGCAGATTTACTAAACTTCGTTTTCACCAGGACGCTGTAAAGCACATTTGTATCGACGAAAATCACATCTGGGCCTCTTCTTCAAACGTTTCAAACTCTTCCATAGAACCTTCGCCGAATGCTCCGCAGAATTTAGATATGTCGAATTTTTTTACAGTAAGCTTCAATTTCTCTCCCTCTCTAAAGTCAACCTCGTGCAGCGGCCTTAAGACACCACGTTCATAAACGCATTCAATGGTCTTAGATGCACTCATAATTTTGCCTTATGTTTTAATGGACTCGTAGGCTTAAATATTCTTCCTATCACTTCATGCAAAAGCTTTTTCCCGTTAGCCGCCAGAAAGCCGTCATCGGGAGGACGATGAGTACGGCCGCCGCCGTAGCGTGGACGTGGCCGGAGCGTCAATGCCCATGCAGAAGATCGAGACAGTTGACATGCTCAGGAGCGAGACCCTGGCATCCGGCCAGACCACTTTTGGGGAGCTTTCCACAACCTTGCAGGAGGACTTTCGAAACCGGCTCATCTGGGGCGACAACAAGCTGGTCATGGCCTCGCTGCTCAAGGAGTTCCGGGGCAAGATCGATCTGATCTACATCGACCCGCCCTTCGATGTGGGGGCGGATTTCACGATGCAGGTAGAGATTGGCGAGGAGAATGACGCCGTAGAAAAGGATCAATCACTCCTGGAAATGGTGGCATACAGAGATATGTGGGGAAAGGGAACCGACTCCTATTTGCACATGATGTATGAGCGCTTGACCTGAGCCTGGAAAAGGGCAATCTGGAGAAGCTCACCACGGACGAGTTTATCTCAGAAAAAGAACTCAATCTGTTGCCGCCCAAGTGCAAGAAAGGCATACAGGAAGCCATTGTCCTCTTCACGTTCCTGGAAAAGAAGAGCGATGTCTCCTATGCCGCCGTCTTCACTCCTCTCCTCGGCTCCATTGATGAAGCTGCCAAGTCCTTCATTATCTTCGCCCTGAAAGCCACCATTCCTGAAGACTTCAAGAAACGGGAGCGCTTCTTCGAGCCGGATCTCACCGTCCTTCATCCCCGTGACCAGAGCTTTTACAAGAGGCAGGAGAACAACCTGAAGAGGACGCTCATCGAGAATGACAGTGTCATGCCCATGGGGCTCTTGAAGTGGTGCCTGGATTATGCCAAAAATCCAAAAACGCCTCCTGGTGGAATATTCTCTGCGGTAAAGGCTGCATTTGTCGATGCGGCAAAAACGGATTTGCTGGATACGGTTGACAGAATCCATTCCTTCCGAAACGAGTATATCGCTCATCAGGAGAAAGAGCTTGACGACATGGACAAAGCCAAACAGGCGATGAATGAGTGGATAAAGGGACTCATGCTGATATTGAGGACTTGAAGAAGGATAGAGTCCAAACATTCAGGACTCTACACTCATGCGCCGTCGCCAAAGACCGGGCGGTACCTTCAATGAAGCCGCCTGGGCCGGTTTTATCGGCTCAGGCCTTTTTGCGATCCCGGATGAACATGCCGGTGCTCGTCTCGTCCAGCAGCTTATCGGACGGTTTTTTGGTCATCAAGCTAACCACAATCATGGCAGCCAGCGATATCGCAAATCCGTATATGCTGGGATGCATGGGCATGGGCGCGATGAATTTGGCGTAATAGCTGAAGGCAAATACACCTACCAGCCCCAAAATCATAGAGGCGAGAGCCCCCTCGCGCGTGGCCCGCCGCCAGTACAGCCCGGCAAATAGGGGCGTTACAAAGCAGGCCAGCATCACGCCGATGGCCATCCAGATCAACCAGGCCAGGAGCTCGGGCGGATTGGACCAGGCCAGATAGAGCGTAATGACTGTGGAAAGACCAATGGCCACCCGACTGAGCAGGGTGATCGACTTCTCAGACGCATCCTTATTGACGAACTGCTTGTAGACATCCCAGCTCACGTAGCTGCCGATGGTCAGCATGAGCCGGTCCGTGGTGGACATGACTGCGGATAACACTATTATGGCCACCAAAGGCGCGAAGACGGTCGGGAAGACATGCTCCGCTGCCACAATAAAGCTGTAGTCGGAAGGATTGGCGACCCCCGCGGGCAGGGCGATCATTTTTTCGCTAACCATGGACCTTGCCGCAAAGCCGGTGATCTTGCACAGGTACATGACCACGGCATAGATGACGAAGGCCGCCAGAGGAGCCCACTTGAAGTACTTGACGTCTCTGGCCGCCAGGACGTTGTTCACGACGTGCGGTGCTGCCGCCAGCCCCAGGGTGAGCAGGAAGAAGAACGACACCAGGTACTCGGGCGTCAGGAAGGCGTACTTGGCATAGGGCGGATGCGCTTGCGGATACCAGAGATTGGTCATGTTCACATCGATGCCCGCCAGGACAACATTGATGTGCTCCAGTCCCCCTGCCGCAGAAATGACTACCGGCCCCACCAGCAAGACTCCAGCCAGTATCATTATTCCCTGCACCAGGGAGGCCATGCCTATGGCGTAAAGGCCTCCCAGGATGGTGTAGGCCATGACGATGACTGCGCCAATCACTAGAGACCACTCATAGGGGATCTTGAAGAGCCAGGACAGGACCATACTGATGGAGACGTACTGCCCCACCAGGTAGATAATGGAGATGAGAATGCCGATTATGGCAGAGGTGCCGCGAATACCTCTCGGGCTGTAGAAGCGGTGAGCGAAGTAGTCTTGCACCGTCACGTAGCCCGTTCTGGAGGCGACGGAGTGCAGCTTGGTTCCGAAGAACAGTATGCAGACCGCAGCTGAGAGCGGCACGAAGATCTGTTCCCAGATGCTGGGCCAGCCGGTAGCATAACCGAGACCGGCAACGCCGAGGATGGTCATGCCGCTGCAGATGCTGGCCACAATTAGTAGAGTAAAGGTCCAAAAGCCCAGATTTCTTCCTGCTACCAGGAAATCTTCTGAGTTCTTGATCTTCTTTGAGGCTATGGCTCCGATGGCCACCAGGCCAACGAAATATAGTACTATTATGATGGTTCCAATAAAGTCCAAGCCCATCACCACCGCAGAGCCCATATCAAGAGCAATAGTGAGATGGCTACAGGCACAATTATGACTCCAACAAAGGTATCAGTAGGTAAACCAACGATCAAATAGAATCCCTCCATGATTGTTACGTGATAGCATGATGCAAATTAGCATTTTATAAAGCTATTTGATCTCAAGTGAGAAACTTTTATAGTGGGCATGCCTGTGAGAATAGGATGAGCGAGCGACTTTCCCCCCAAGGCGGCGATCTATTGAAGCTGTGCGATAATGCGGCAAAAGCCGTGACCGATGCCATAGAAGATATGACCGGCACCGCCGTCGGCGGGCAAAATGTGTTGATGGGCGCGGACGGCACCCCCACCAAGCAAATCGACCGGGCCGCAGAGAATGCCGTTCTCGATACACTGCGCTCCTCTGGCCTGGGCTTTAAGGTGCTTAGCGAGGAGATCGGCGAGGTCTTGATCGGCGAGAAGCCCGACTATTTCCTGCACCTCGATCCCCTGGACGGCACCTTCAACGCCATAGCCGGCATCCCCTTCTACTCCGTCTCCATTTACCTGAGCAAGGGCGATTTTCATTTTGGATATATCTCTGATCTGGCGCGGGGCGGCAGCTTCTATGCTGAAACCGGGCGGGGCGCCTACAGAAAGCCGGGTGGTCGTTTGCAAGTATCAAACCATACCGATCTCTCTCACTTCAGCATCTGTGCTTACACCCTGCGCCCCCATACGAGCAGGATGGCGGCCATTGGCGACACTGTGCGCCGCATTCGCACCCTGGGAAGCACCGCCCTGGAGATGGCGCTCGTCGCTTCGGGAAGACTGGATGCCTTCGTGGATCTGCGGGGCATGATGCGCGTGGTGGATGTGGCGGCAGGAAAGATCATCCTGGAAGAGGCGGGCGGAATGGTGACCGACTCTATGGGAGACGCGCTTCATCTGGACGGCAATATGTGGCAGAGGAAGGATCTGATCGGCTCAAACGGATTATTGCACGCTGACCTGCTGAGACTCATAGGTGGTGGGCCCCATTAAGATCGGCTTTGTCTCCCGGCAGCAGCCTGAATCCATTCGGCTGGCGCAGATGCTCATCTACCAGATAGAGAGCGAAGGGAAGGGCGTCACGATATTCGTGGATGAGGACCTTGCTCTAAAAATCGGCAGAGAGAGCACACCCGTAGCGGAGATGGAGCGGCAGTTGGTGGACTTCATAGTCTCCGTGGGAGGGGACGGGACGATTCTACGCACCATTCACAAGATGGCAGATCCTGCTCCCATTTTGGGCATAAACATGGGTACCTTGGGCTTTCTGGTGGACGTGGAGCCCAAGGACGCCGTGGAGACGCTCTCGCGCCTGCTGGAGGGCTTTGATGTGGATGTGCGTTCGCGCCTGAAGCTGCTCCTTAATGGGGTATGCCTGCCCCGCGCCACCAATGAGATAGCGTTTCTGACGGCCAGTCCTGCCAAGATGATCGAGTTTGAGATCATCGTGGACGGCGCACTCATGGAGGACTTTCGGGCGGACGGGGTGATTATCGCCACCTCCACCGGCTCCACAGCCTATGCCATGTCGGCGGGCGGGCCCATCGTCGATCCGCGGGTGGATGCCATTGTGCTCGTTCCCATGGCCCCCTTCAAGCTCTCATCGCGACCCTGGGTGATTCCGGGTGATAGCAAGATCGAAGTTCGGCTCAAGCTGCCGGACAAGGAGGCGCTGGTGGTGGTGGACGGCCAGACCTCAACGGTCATCTCCTCCAAGGATACGGTGGTCATAAGCAAGTCCAAAACCCCTGCGCGGTTTGTCAAGGTGGGAAGAGAGGGGTTCTACGCCAAGGTGAAGAGCAAGCTGACCTGAGGGCCTAGGGGCACAATGTAATAATATTGTGAAATCAGGCCGTGATATTATGCCCCGGATGAACTCGGGCACAGATTGCAAGGGCCACCAGATGCCACAGAGCACAAT
The DNA here is from genome assembly GCA_963803855.1 of Methanotrichaceae archaeon. GTDB lineage: Archaea > Halobacteriota > Methanosarcinia > Methanotrichales > Methanotrichaceae > Methanothrix. The sequence goes on along the minus strand of CAWDNX010000006.1, from coordinate 206,276 downwards.
CTGAGGCGTGATGATGAGGGGTAATGAACTGCACCACCTGAAACTCGCTCCGGGCGAAGTTGGAGAAGAAGGAGCCCAGGACCAGAGCGCCCGCGCCCAGGAGCAGCACGACCGCCAGCACGGTGAGGGCACTGCTGCGCAGGGGTACACCGAAGAGTGCGGTTACTACGAAGAGGGTGGTGGCTGATTGCAGGATAGTGAAGAGGGAGAAGCCCAGCACGTAGCCGGAGACCATCTCCACCCGGCTTAAGGGCGAGACCATAAACTTCTCCAGGGTCCCTTGTGATCTTTCCCGGATGAAGGCGATAGCGGCGTTGATGAAGGTGAAGAAGAAGACCACCAGGCCCAGGATGGCCGGGCCCACCGTGTCCATCATCTTCAGGTCATAGCCGAAGATGTAGCGGATGTTTATGATAGTTTCTTGGCTAGCCTGCTCCCGGCTCACACCTGCCTGCACCGCCGCCTGGATGGCTCCCGCGATCTGCAGGCTGCTGGAGTCCAATAGCACCCGCACTCCCTCCGCCCCCAGCACCACTGCCCCGTCCAGCCTTCCTTCGGTTATTAGCTTCTCTGCCGTCCGATTCTGATCCCAGGTAAAGTATATCGAAGTCCTGGATGGACACCAGATGCGCTCGCAGGGCATCGTGCCCGCCGGCGTCCACCAGCCCCAGGAATGCCTCTTCCAGCTTGGGCTCCGCCAGCCTCATATCCTGAGGCGAGACCTCTGCCAGGACCTCTTTGGTCTGGGCGTGGCTCTCCAGGCGGACCTGCACAACTCCACCAACGACATCTATTCCGTAAACCACCAGGGTTTTTTTCGTTATTTACTCTGGCACCATAATCTTGGCAGGAACATGGGCACAGCTTTCTGGTACTCCTCGTACTCCCGTCCGAACTCCTCTTGCAGAGATCTCTCCTCGTGCCGGGCACCCAGGTAGAAGTAGATCGTGGCCAGGATGTTGAAGGCCAGCAGATTCTCGGTCATGGTAGGAGAGGGCCAGAGGAAAAGATCGGAAAAGAAGAAGAGAGGATTTCTGATGTGACAGTAAATGCCGTCCTTCACCAGCCCGCCTTTTCCGCACGTGGGCGTGCTCGCGCCCCACAATTGGGATCGGCCCAGGAAATAGGAGACGCCTGTCTGGCGCAAGGTCAGAAGAAGTGCTAATGCCGCCAGGAGCTGACCGCCTGCCATCAGCCAGCTCCAGGGCACGGGAATGATGTATTGTGTTCTATCCGGCAGGAAGATCAGGATGAAAAGGAAGGGCAGCATCATGGAAAGAGCGAGCAGGTTGTAGGCCAGCCATTGCCAGCGGTCAAAGGCTACGCCCAACGCCTTTTTGGCTCGGATCTTGAATCTGGAATCGGCAAGGAGGCTGTGCACCATGGCAAAGAGCACAAAGTATGCCCCCATGGCAAAAACGCTTGTTATCATAATATCCGCCCAGATTGCAGATGCACGCACTTGGAATTTTTGACGAGTGTATTTGCGACCATACTCTATTCCCGGCAAACTATTAATAATTCTCACCTCACAACGATCGCCTCGTGAAGAAGCCCATGGAAATGGACTGCCACCTGCAAAAGGAGGAACTGGATTTTTGGGAAGGCCAGAAGAGGTGCAAAGAAGAGATGGACCTCAAGCTGGCGCGCGACCTGCCCGACGACACACCGGATTTCATATTGAAGATGATGGCCGATTTCGAAGATGAGGCCGCAAGGTTCTGTTTTTCCGGGGCAGAGGGCAGGGTCCTGGATGCAGGATGCGGCAACGGCAACCTGCTCATGCGAGCTCTAAAAAAAGAAAATGGCAGAAAGAAGTCTGGGGGCCCGGCCTTGCAGATCATCGGCATGGATTTCTCCGGCAACATGCTGGGCCGGGCGGCCCATAGAGCGAAGAGCGATGATCGGGCCGGCTTTTTGCAGGGCTCTGTGACGGCCCTCCCCTTCCGGGATCTGTCCTTCGATCGGGTGGTAAGCAGCGGCGTTCTGACCTGCCTGCCCAATACAGAGACGGCAGAAAGAGCCTTGCAGGAATTCTATCGCGTTTTAAAACCGGAAGGAGTCCTGGTGGTGGACTTCTTTTCCCGCATCTCCCACTATACCCTGATCAGGAAGCACATCTTTCGGGAACCGATAAATCCGCCGGAATATGTCTCCCCTGCGGAGTTTCAAAGAGCACTGGAAGACGCGGGCTTTGCAGTCCTCGCTTGCCGCGGCTTTGACTTCAAGCCCTGCCAGGGATACCTCTTCCTGAGCCGCTGGAGACCTATCATCGATCCCTGCTATTTCCAGGAGAGGCTCTCTCGCTTTCTGGAGCGCAAGGTACTGCCCGGGCGGCCTGGGCTTAATCTCCTGGGCTACAGGATCTACGTAAAATGCATCAAAAAATAGTGATTTTGTTCTCCATGGTTCAGGTTAGATGATGAGGGTGACATCTTTATTCTAAAACGTCACTATTTTTCCAGTATCCTGCTATGACCGATCCATTCGTGTACTCAGAAGTTGATCGCACCAAATCCAGGTGGGTAGCCAAAGTATTTCAGGAATTTGGAAGGCCCAAAACCACCTTGAGGGCCTTATTCTACTATGCCCTGAGTCGAGCTGAATCTGATTATCCAATTTGCGGCGGCTTTGTAGGTGAGATCAGGATCACTCGGCCGTATCACGAGAGCGATGGGGAGAAGCTGGCCAAATGGGCGGGCAAAGCCCAGAGCCTGGAATTTCTGCCTGCCGATGCCCTCCTGAAGGAAGAGCCGGGAGAGCATATATTTTTGCCGAAAACTTGCCTTTATCGAACACATAGGCTGGAGCTGTGGTTGAACCGGTCAGACTTTAATTTCCTGCTGGAGCCGGTATGCAGCAGACACGGAGTCGTGCTGGTCTCGACAGTCTTTCCCTCCCAGAAATTATTGCAGCAGCTTTTTGAACGCGCCGCCGGCCAAACCACGATCCTGTGCCTCTCAGACCTGAGCCCAGAAAGCTTTTCTTTCTATGGCCGTCTGGCCACAGCAATCGCCGATGCCAGGCCACCAGGAACCCCGGAAATACGAGTTCTGCCGGGAGCACTCACACCAGAACAAGTTTTGCAGTGGAAGATTCCCATGGCCCCGCAGAGAAAAGGCAAAAGCGAAGCACAAAAGGAGTACAAGAAGTACCTACATGCCTATAAACTTAGCCACCACAATATGGCTGAGTTGGACGCGCTGGAAGTCCACTACCGGGGAGGAATAGCCGGTTTTTGTGATGACCTACTGGCCAGATATTCTCAGGACTGAAGAAACTGCCTTACGAATCGAATTCCCTCATCCATAACAGCCTTTTGCCGAGAATAGTATCACGTCAGATGAAATCAGATCAAATCAGATCATGTTGATGACGATAAGGCAGTAGATAATAAGAAGCACAGCACCTTCCAGGCGGGTAATAATCCTATCATTGAGAGCCATCAATCCAAGCAAAAGGCTGCTAAAGATCGTAGCCATGAGGACGGGGGAGACAAAGCCATCGTTAACTACAAAATTCCCCAGAAAAGAGCTAATGCTGAGGATTACCAGAATATTGAAGCTGCTAGACCCGAGGACGTTGCCTATTGCCAGGCTGGCCTGCCCATTCTTCGTTGCTATTATTGAGGTCGCAACTTCTGGGAGAGAAGTTCCGACGGCCAGCAGAAGGAATGCGACCACTTCCTCTCCTATTCCCGTGGACGCCGATATTGCCAACAAAGAACCTATCAGATTATTCGAAGCTATATAGATCAACAGACTTCCCGCTACCAGACGCATTAGATGCAACGGCTGCAAAGATCCTCGCTTATCCTCCTTTTCCACCTGGTGGCTGGCAATCTTATGATAAACGTACGCTAAGTACATGATTAGCATCATCAGCCCATCAAGGTGAGTGATCCTGAGGTCTATCAATGCTACAAAGAGAGCTAGCCCAGAGGCGACAACGAAGATTACATCATCGTATATGAACTCACGATGAAGATGCATCCGGTAGAAAATAGCCACCAGCCCTATGGCAAGGCCAACATTTGCGAGGTTTGATCCCAGGACGTTTCCTATTACAATCCCGGGATGTCCTCCACCCATTTCCATGGCGGACACGGATGCTGCAAGTTCCGGGAGGGAGGTTCCAAAGGCAACGATGGTTGCGCCGACGACGAATTCCGAAATCCCCAGGGCTTTAGCTATGCCTGTAGCGCCGTCAGTGATAAACTTCGCGCCGTAATAAAGCCCAGTTAGACCAATTATAAATATTAAAATATCTTGGAATATCGTTTTTTCTCCTTCAGATCCCTCTCCGCCATTGGATTATTTGGCTGCAAAAAGGAGAGAGGCAAAAAGCCTCGCATCCATTTCGATTTTTCATGCTAGTAAACCACTGTTATGCTAATAAAGTACTATCTTCGATCTCCTTAGAATAAGGACCGGCCTGGCAGCCGAGTTGGCCACATCATAGGCGGTGCTTCCTATTCTGCCTTTCTTTATGGCCACTGATCCCTGAGAGCTTAGAGCAATAAGGGAGACATCCTCTTTTTCTGCAAAAGATCGTATCTCATCCACAGGATGTCCGACGATGACCTTCGAGGTGACCTTCATGCCCCCCCTGGCAAGCACCCCGGCAATCTCATTGATTTTCTGCGTCGCTGCTGCGACGTTGGCATCTATCTCCGCATCAGTTTCACCGGTTGAGACAACATTAAGCAGTATCAACTCACCGATGCCCGGTATATTTTTTAAGAAGGAGAGCGCTACTTCGGCTGGTTGAGAGAAGTCTGTAGGGAAGAGCACTTTGGCAAGGACCCTGGCACAATGCTTCTCCATATCTCCATCCTCCAGAACCTTATAGCGCATGACCAAGAGATGAGTGTCTCCAAAGCGCAGCACATTTCTGGAGACGCTTCCCAAAAGGACGCTACTTATCAGGCTTTTTCCTCGAGCACCCATGGCCACAAGGGAGACCTTTTCCTCTTCTGCTACCTTCTGGATGGCGCTTGCGACTTCTCCCTCTAATACGGAGACGGCCCTTACCTTGACATCAATTCCTGGAGCCGCTATGAACTTCTTCTCCTCGATCAGCTTTTTTTCCACTTCTTTGATCTCAGCTACAGGATCCCAGACTCTGGTAATAACACTTCTGGATATCACACTGAGAAGCACTATCTCCTTTACGCCAGGGATCTCTCCGGCACACTCAACCACCTTGCGTGCATGCTTGGAAAAATCCGTTGGAATCAATACTTTTTCGAACATTCTTCATCACCTTGATTTAGCACATACATCCAGTCTGTCTTTCTATTTTATTTAGGAGGGCGATGAGGTCATCATCGCCATTACAAATTGAACACTATGTGGAACGGTATGTAGAAGATCCACACGAAGTATATCGCCATCAGGACGAGCCCCAGAGGAACGCCAAGCTTGGCCCATTCCTTACTTGAGATGCCCAGCTTTCCCGCCGAGATGATGTTGGGGATGTTGCCGGGGATGAGCATGCCTCCTGCGATTAGAAGGCCCATGAGAACCGCATTGATCTGGACCTGGCTCATGGCCGGGCTTATCTCGGCCGCAGTCAGCGTAGCATTGTCCAGGATGGCAGAGACCATGTTCACCCAGTAGAGAATCTCCGGGGATATGCCTAGGACGTATTTGTCTATTACTACCTTCATGCCGCCGCCCAAAAGCAGGAGCGCCATGACGAAGACATAGACCTTAATCGCCCTGATGACCACATCTCTCAGGCCGCCGTCTTCTTCTTCACTTACTTTGCATTCCATAGCCTTGGCTTTGCCGGTAAAGAACATGGCTAATAGACCCATGGCCAGACAACCGGGTATGATATAGATGGCCAGCTGGTTGAAGAGGAAGAAGAATCCTGCATTGTAAGGCTCTCCCTGCAGCTTGGTGATGGCAATGGTGGATAAGGGCTCGCCCACTGGCGTGAGCACTGCGCCTAGACCAATAGAGAAGCAGGCGATGATGATCAGATTGATCTTGGTCTGCCTGTCAAAGGGCATGCAGTTCATGAGCTCTACCAGGAGCAGAGAGGCGATGATGGCCGTAATGACACTGGAAGACAAGCCCAAGACGGCAACAATCAAGAATACTATGATCTTAATGGGAACCACTTTGGTGATGGAATTCATTGCCCTTTGGACTAATGATTTTCCATAATGGAAGAGAAGGCCTGCTACCAGCACTGCCGGGACAATTCCTTTTATGACCGGCTCTTCGATAGCCTCCATTATTATCTCCTTGTTCCAGCCGATAAGCTCCGCCTGATGTTCGGTGTAGCCCAGGGCTGTAATTAAAGCCTCTTTGTTGTAGAAGCTGGATATCGTTACCGCCAATATTCCCATAACGAACAGGAATACCTCAAGGTTGTGCTCGATCTTTTTGACCATGAATGGTCCGACGAGCACTATTAGTACTATGGCAAATAGGCCAAGGTCTAGTGGGTCAAACTGCACAATTATTCCCTCCAATATCAATGATCTCTAAATGCTTTGCTGACCAAATGCCGCATCGGCACCGGCCTTTTACCGTACTGCCAGGTGCTGCGGACGGATTTTCCTTCCTCCGCAGGGCCCTGGTAGGTCACTTCCATTTTTCTACCTATTCTTGCTAGATATAACTGGCCATAAATAACCTCTAATAAAAAATTAGATATTAATTTATGGTGGTAGACTGATGATAATGACAAGCAGAATGGCCAATTATAGCTCGAACTTAGCCTTTGGTACACGCAGGTCCTATTTAAGAGACCTGATAGCGAATCACATGGCAGTACGATGTTCATAGCCAGCCTACCCGATAACCAAATATGTCAATCGCCCAAGCACAAGGCGGTCAGGCAGATCGAATAGGGCAGAGCATGAGCAATATGTGGCCAAATTCTTCAAAGGAGGTGGTCTAAATTCCTTGAAAGCAAGAGCCGATACAGTTTGCATGCCCATTCCAGATCTACCTGAAGCACCATTGATTAAAAGGTTTTTAACTCTTTTGGTAAAAAGGATCAATTATGTGATCCTTGCTTGTTTTGCCATTGGTCTAGGCGCCGTGCTCACCCCCCTGGGCGAGCCCCTGTCTACAATCGCCATATCCAAGCTGTCGGGAGCGCCTTATTATCCGGGAGGACCCGGAAACGCGGGCTTCTTCTACCTATTCGATCAGCTCGGCATTCTGATCATCCTGGGTGTCTTGCTCTGCGCCGCCTTTGCCATGTACTATATTAAGCCAACTAGTGGCAAGGTGGAGAGAATGGGTGAGGGCAGTGAGGAAGGCAGCGTCAAAGAGGTTCTCATAAGGACCCTCAAGGTTTATGCCTTCGTGGCGGCTCTCTTCCTCCTGGGCGCGGGAATGGAGGTACTCATATTCAAGTACTTCACCAAGATCCCGGATTATGTGCTCTTCTGGGTGAACATGATCTCCGCCATCCTGGATAATGCTACATTGACCGCAGCCGAGATATCCAAGGCTCTGACCCAGAAGCAGATTAACGCTGCTCTCTACGGTCTGCTTATCTCCGGCGGCATGCTCATCCCCGGCAACATCCCCAACATCATCTCTGCCGGAAAGCTGGGCATTACCAGCAGCGAGTGGGCAAAGCTGGGCGTACCATTTGGATTAGTATTGAACGCCCTGTATTTCGTAGTAGTATTCGTTCTGGAAATCAACCCCACTCTTGGGCTTTAATTAAGGCTCAAGAGACACCTTTTTTTAGGCTTAATTTGGTCGGGATCCATATCGATTGGATTTGGAATAGAAAAGTTTCCTCGCTTCCACAGTAAATAGCGAAAAGCCCACCAAAAAAAATCAGCCAAAGCGTTTGGTCCGGCTGGAAAGCTATCCAAAAAAGGGATCCGATCTGTATTCTTCTTGCTGCTTTATTCTTGGGAATCTTCTGCAGCGGATTGCACTGCTTGAATTTGTTTCTTTGCATCATTTTCTAATGCTTTAACGCGTCGGCGCAGGAAGTAACCTATCATGCAGAGCACAACTCCCCCCATTTCCAGTACCACGACTGTTGAGTTGTGGACGCTCGCCACCAGCAGAAGCTGCCAGGCCACAATCATGGCTAGTAAGCCGATTAACATCAATAATATTGCAGCCACTTTTGGAATTATATTGGATTTCTTATTCATGTTTCGCCTTGCCAATTGCTTTGACTTGCCTGGATATGAATATTTGCCAGGATAATATGCATTTCAAAAATTAGATTAACAGTTTTTCCTATGGCAGGTCTATCGTACCCACCACTCTCAGCTTGCCGCCCTCGGGATAAATGAGAACCGCCTTTGCCCCCGACCGGTAAACCAGCATCTTGTCCAGCTTGATTTTCAGAACCACGTTATGCCAATCTCCCTCCGCTGATACGGCCTCGACTCTGGCCGGGACGTACTGCATCCAGTGGCCGATGTGCATCACCATCCCCTCTTTTAGTGGCGCGGGCCAGTATTTGACTACATGCACTTTGGCGGTCAGGGAAGATACTTGCTTGATGGAATTATCGTTGGTGAGAATGGTTCCCCTATCCAGGTCTTCTACCTCGATGCCCTTGAGGGCGATGCCCGTCCTCTCTCCAATGCCTGCCGTATCAAAGTCCTCATCATGCTTTTGGATGGAGCGCACCTGGGCCGTCTTCTCTCCCGGCAATACCCGGAGAACGTCGTGCTTCTTGATGCTCCCTTCCGCCACACACCCCAGGACCACCGTGCCGATGCCGCGCACATTGAAGAAATGATCGACCGGTAAGGATCCCGTCTCTGCATTCTGGGGCGAATCCATCTTGCCCACATCTTCCAAAAGCCTTTCACGCAGGACGTTCTTGTCGTCTTCCAGGAACTCATAGTCGTTCACCACCGTGCCCTTGATGAAAGGGGCGATCTGCTCGCGGGAGAGGTAGTTCTTCAGGACCACAATGCCCTCTTTAACGCCTACCGAGTCCAGCATGATGACCGACTCTCCGAAGGCGGGATTTATCTGGTCTACAATGAGCAGGGCCTTCTGGGCCATGGAAACGGCGTAGAAGAGGGGCGCGAGCTTCTCCGGGTAGCGGGACGGCTCTATGAAGGTGACGGTGTTCTGTCCCTTTTTCAGGTTGTAAAAAGTAAGATCGCTGGCCGTGCCCTTCTTGCCCAGCTCTTTGCCGTAGTCCAGGGACCCCAGGATCGCCACATTGAGATTCGCCATGTGTAACTGAAATTATCCCTGGGATAATAGGTTTTGCGGTGGTCGAAAAGCATCCACTTTTTATAGAAACAGGCAGAAGAATGCAGAACATGTGTGGAGCAGACTTATCCGATCTAGATGAAGAGAAAACGAGGGACAGGAACGACAACACCGATAAAAAATCAGGTGTTGATAAGGGCAAAGATAAGCCTTAGTTGCGCAGCTTTTTACATCTTCCGGCGTCAGCGTCCTGACACGAACTGCTATTTTTCGATATGCAATGCATAATCTATAAATACAATGTACTTTTTAACTCATCGTAGTACAATAATATACATTGAATCTGGTGATTACTTTGAGTTATCTTCAAAAGATCGTGGAAGGGCACGACCTTTCTCTGGAGGAGGCCGAAGCCCTCATGGGCGAGATCTTCAGCAGTGCCACAGATGCCCAGATCGGCGCTCTGCTGATTGCACTACGCATGAAAGGCGAATCCATTCCGGAGATCGCAGGCTTTGCCAGGAAGATGCGCGGCTCCGCCGTCCGCATCCGTCCCAAGGTCAAAGGCGCCCTGGTGGATACCTGCGGCACAGGAGGGGATGCCTCCAACACCATCAACGTGAGTACGGCAGCCGCCATCGTCACCGCCGCCTGCGGCGTGCCTGTGGCCAAGCACGGAAACTATGCAGTCAGTTCGAAATGCGGCAGCGCCAACGTACTCGCGGAACTGGGCGTCAACATCAGTCCAGCGCCCGAAGCGGTGGCGGCCATGATTGAGGACCTTGGCATCGGATTCATGCTGGCCCCCGTCTTCCATCCGGCCATGAAACGCGTAGCTGCTGTCCGGCGCGAATTGGTTCTTCGCACTGTCTTCAACATCCTGGGTCCCCTGACCAATCCCGCCGGAGCCAAAGCGCAGGTGATGGGCGTCTACGACCCAAAACTATGCGAGAAGCTGGCCAGGGTTTTGCTGATGCTGGGCACAGAGAGGGCCCTGGTGGTGCACGGCATGGGCATGGACGAGATCACCAACACCGGCGAGACAAAGGTCTCGGAGCTAAAAGACGGAATGGTAAAAAGCTACTGCCTCATGCCCCAGGACCTGGGCTATCCTCTGGCCAGGCCAGAGGATATCGCAGGAGGATTGCCCGAGGATAATGCCAGAAAGCTGGTAGCGGTTATGAAAGGGGAAAGGTCACCGGCCCGTGATATCATCGTCATGAACGGCGGGGCAGCCGTCTACGTCTCCGGCCGGGCCCCTACTCTAAAAGAAGGAGCCAAAATGGCAGAAGAGGCCATAGACTCGGGAAAAGCCCTGCAGGTCCTGCAAAGAATGGTGGAGATGAACGGTGACGCAAAAAAGCTGGAGCGGTTTTTGTGACGAGGATTAAGGTCTGCGGAATCATGAACCGCACCGAGCTCTTGCAAGCGATCTTTGCCGGAGCGGACGCGGTTGGATTTGTTGTGGAGATCGATTCGTCCCGACACCGCCTCTCTGCAAAAGATGCGGCTGATCTGATAAAACTGGTGCCGCCATTCACCAAGAGCGTGGCTGTGATCGCACCGGAGGATGTCGAGGGAGCTGTGCAGCTGGCGAAGCTGATCGGAGCGGATGTGCTTCAGGTGCATGGCTCCTTAAGCGCCGCTGATCTGGCGGAGCTGAAGGGCAGAGTTTCTCAGAAGCTGGTGGCGGCGGTAGCCGCAGGTTCGAGCCTATTTGAGATCCGAAACTATGCAGTAAGTGCCGATGCCGTTCTGCTGGACAGCGTTGCCCAGGGAAAGCTGGGGGGAACAGGAGCCGTTCATGACTGGAACAAAAGCGCCGCCATAGTCGAAAGCCTGAAGGTGCCGGTGATCCTGGCGGGCGGCCTTAACCCCGCCAATGTGGCTGATGCCATCGAAAAGGTCAGGCCCTATGCCGTGGATGCCTCCAGCGGCCTGGAGACGGACGGCAAGAAGGATCCGCAAAAGATTTTTTCCTTTGTCAGAGAGGTGAGAGCATGTCCTCAGTAGAGCCGGTGTATGTGGACGTGACCGATAAGGTGAGCGTGGACGCCCCCCTCTCTCTTTACCTGGCTCTGCGAAGCCGCAGGTATCCTTATCTGCTGGAGTCGGTGGAAAAGTCGGGCCAAAAGGCCAGGTTCTCCTTCGTGGGAGCCGACCCTTCCGCGGTGGTTACCGTGAAGAACCGCTTCCTGCAAATGGAGTTTTTCAACAGTGGCATGGGACCCATCGAAGAGAGGCTAGCCGGGTGCGTGGATGTGGAAAAGAAGGGCTCCATTCTGCAAGGGCCAATAAAGGAGGGCTACGATCTCTTTGATGCTCTACGCGCAGCCATCCCCTGCAGCCGGGGCATGCCTAATAGCTTTGGCAGGCAGGTCTTCACCGGAGGAGGGATAGGATATCTGGCCTACGACCTGGTTAAAGAGCGCCTGGGCAGAATCTCTACCTCAGATACACCTGATGCCAAGCTCTGCCTGGCAGAGAGCACTTTCATCTTCGACCACCTCACCCGCAAGGTCTACTTCACCATAGCCCCCATTCTGCCCGGACCCAAGGTCAACCTGATCGAGACCATTGGTGGAATAGACCCAGACTACGATCAGGCCGACGACCCGTTTGTGCTGGCGCGGGTTCTCTCGGTCGGAGGGCAGCAGCAGTATGAAGATTCCGTGCGAAAAGCAAAGGAGCACATTCTGGACGGGGACATATTCCAGATAGTCTTAGCCCGATCGACCAGGATCGAGTGCCCGGATCCCGTCAAGCTCTACCGGAAGCTACGCAGCATCAATCCCAGCCCCTACACCTATCTCTTCGAATTTGGCGACCTGGCCATTGTGGGGGCCTCACCGGAGACCCTCTTCAATACCTATGACCGCAAGCTCAGGGTCAATCCCATTGCCGGGACCTGTCCTCGGGGAAGGACACGAGAAGAGGACGACAAGTACGCCAAAATAATGCTGGCAGACGAGAAGGAGAGGGCAGAGCATGTCATGCTGGTGGACCTGGGCCGAAACGATGTGCGATCCGTCTGCCGCTCCGGCACGGTTATGGTAGACGATTTCATGTCCGTGCTCAAGTACTCTCACGTGCAGCACATTGAGACCACCGTCTCCGGAGAGCTGAGAGAAGAGTGCGACCAGTTCGATGCGGCCCGGGCGGCCTTTCCGGCAGGAACGCTCTCCGGAGCCCCCAAGTTGCGAGCCATGGAGATCATCGACGACCTCGAGCAGGCGGCGCGCGGCATCTACGGAGGCGGCATAGGCTACTTTTCCATAGACGGCAGTTCCGACTTTGCCATAGCCATAAGAAGCGTTCTGGTCAAGGACAAAGTGGCTACGGTGCAGGCCGGGGCGGGGATAGTAGCGGACTCTGATCCAGAGAAAGAATATCAAGAGACCGAGCGGAAGATGGCGGCCATGAAGAGGGCTTTGGGAGTGGCGGTATGACCCCAGAAAACCGCCCCAGGCCTCGACCGATTCTCTTTGTGGACAACCAGGACTCCTTTGTATGGAATCTGGTGGACTATGTCTCCCAATTTTACCCGGAGACGGCTGTCCGTTCCAATCGCATAACATTGGCGGAAGTGGCGGCCATGCAGCCCAGGGGAATCGTAATCTCTCCCGGACCGGGCCATCCAGCCAATGCGCGAGACATCGGCAGCTGCCTGGAGATAATTAAGCAGTTTGGGAGCACACCCATCCTGGGCGTTTGTCTGGGTCACCAGGCCATGAACATAGCCTACGGCGGCACCATCTCCCACACCAGGCCACTGCACGGCAAGACCTCGCAAATAGAGCACGATGGACGGGGCCTCTTCCGGGGGCTGGAAAATCCGATCGTTGGTGGTCGGTATCATTCCCTGGCCATCGAAAAGCTGTCTCCTGAACTGGAGGTCTCAGCAAAGACCGCAGACGGTATCATCATGGGCGTACGACATCGGAGCCGGCCCCACTCAGGTCTGCAGTTTCATCCCGAGTCGGTGCTCACACCCTCCGGCAAGAAGCTGATCTGCAACTGGATCGAGGATGTGGTAGCATGCACTCACTAATCGATGGAATCGTGGCCGCTTCCCGGGAGCGGGGCTTTGCGGCTGCGGCCCCCTGGCCGAAGGCCGAGCGACGGGACCTTATCGGCTCCGCTCAATCCCTGAAGAGCCGCGGCATAATTCCCATTATTGCCGAGATCAAGCCCAAGGCGGTTGGAAGGGCTTTAGCTCCAGAGGAGGTGGCGGCCTATGCCAGAGCTTACTCGGAAAACAATGCCTGCGCCATCTCGGTCTTGACCGAGCCCACTCACTTCAAAGGCGCTCTCGAAAACGTTTCGATCTCTCGCAGAGCCGGGCTGCCGGTCTTAAGAAAGGACTTCATTTTCGAGGAGAGGCAGCTTTCCGAGGTGCAGGCTGATCTGGTGCTGCTCATAGCCGCGCTGGGAATCGATCTAAACCGATTTGTGGAGGCGGCCAGGGCCTTAGGCATGGAGCCTCTGGTGGAGGTCCATACCGAAGAAGAGCTGGAAGCGGCGCTGAAGACCGATGCCCGGATCATAGGCATCAACAACCGCAATCTGAATACACTGGAGGTGGACCTGGGCACCTTCGAGAGGCTGGCACCGCGGGCGTTGCAAGCTGGAGTCTTCCTGGTGGCGGAGAGTGGTGTGCATACGAGAGATGATGCACTGCGCATGATGCAGGCAGGTGCGGACGCGCTGCTGGTGGGAACAGAGCTGATGGGCAGGCCGGAGAAACTGGGGGAGCTGAATCGGTTCTAATGCGCGAGTTCTATACGAAGCGTTGAAAAAATTATGCCACATCTACCTGAACCCTGCCAATGAAAAGGCTCTCCTCGACCGGAGCCGCAACCAGTTCCTCTTTCAAGGCATGCAGATGGGCATCGATGGCCTCTTTGGTGCTCCTCAGGGTTTCATCGATGGTCTCTCCCTGAGAATAGCAGCCCGGCAAAGCCGGGACTTCTGACCAAAAGCCGCCTTCCTCAGCCTGGTGTATCAAAATTGTATAATCCATAGTCAATCACCTTTCAAGAATCTCGCGCGCCCTGACTGAACCACAACCTGGCCCAGCAACGCTACCGATCCTGACCTCTGGCCGGGCAGCCGCCGACAAGTTGCTAGAGCGCAGACGTGTGATTATGTTTCTTTTTGCACAAGAACACTTTCTCCCCGCGCTACTTTGCTATATATCCAAAGGCCGCCAATTCTAAACAAATATATACTTTAGGCAGCGAGCATGGAGCAAATATCACCCATAAGAGTCTCACTGGATACCAATGAAGCCCATCGAGCCAGAGCGAAAAAAATCAAGGCTGCCATCCTCAGAGACGATCATTTCTTCCTGGCCGATTCCAAAGATTGTCCCTTTGATCTATGTTTCCAGTGGGAAGGAAAGACCATCAATGTAGAGCTGAAGGACTTCACAAGAATCGGTGAACCCCAGAGCGACTACGTAGCCTCTATTGTCAACCAAAGCGGCCATCTCTACCGGCAAATCCTCGCCGGCCGGGAGCTACAAGATCCCCTTATCATCATAGTACTCGGCGATGATGACAATGTTGTTCAGGCCGTCAACAATGTCGTTTACAATAGAGGCATTCGAGGCCAAGAAGCAGAGGAGAAGATCTCCGAGTATATTTGCATGCTGGAAGACTTTGAGGCCAACTGCATCGGCATGAATATTCAGATATGGCGGCTCAAGATCGATCCCTGGCGGCGAATGCTTCAGAGTGTCCAAAAGATCCTGCAGGGCGGCGATCTTTCCGTCTTTCGACCGAAACCGGCAGTTGGTGAAAGGCAAGCTGTAGGGCTGTCCATACTATGTGGAAAAGGCCTGGGCCCAGCAAGAGCCAATAGAATCCTGGAAAAATTCATTGTCTCATTGGTTCCAAAAAAGCCGGACACATACCTGGACGATTGCCCTGGAATTGGCCCTAAGCTTGCGACAGCAGTCAGGAGTGCTCTGTTCGTTCCTCCTGGTTGTGTGAATAGACCAAAAAGCAAGAGGTTGTAACTTGTGTTTCGGTCGGACAGACATCCACGATCTTTTCCACCCTGAAGATTCAGACCGTCAGTCTCCGCTATGTTCATAATAACGGGTCGCAGGATTAGAGACTCGATGAAGATCGCCTATGTTTACGACGCCGTTTACCCATGGGTGAAGGGGGGGGCGGAAAAAAGGATCTATGAACTCTCCTGCCGGCTGGCGAAGCGAGGGCATGAAGTGCACTGCTATGGCATGAATTGGTGGAGGGGAGAGAATGAGATCCTCAAAGACAACGTACATCTGCACGCCATCTGCCCGCCCATGCCTCTTTATGTCGGTGGCAAGAGATCTATTTCAGAGGCCGCTTTTTTCGCAGGCAAGCTTCTCACCATTCGCGCCGACTGCGATGTGATGGACTGCCAGAATTTTCCTTACCTATCCTGCTTTTCGGCAAAGCTGATCTCCAGCCTCAAAAGACAGAAGCTCTTCATCACCTGGCATGAGGTGTGGGGCGATTACTGGCGCGAGTACCTGGGAGAGAAAGGCAGGGCCGGCCAAATCGTCGAGTGGGCTGCCGCCCGGTTAACGGAAAAGAACATTGCAGTGTCGGTGAGAACCCAAAGAGAGCTTTTGAGCCTTGGGGCAAAAGAGGTCCAGGTTGTGCCCAACGGCATTGATTGGCAGAAAATAAATCGGGTTCCTCCGTCGGCCAAGCAGTCGGATGTCATCTACGTAGGAAGGCTGGTCGAGCACAAGAACGTAGATCTGCTCATCAAGGCATTGAAGACTGTGAAAACGGATATCCCGGATGTGAAGGCCATGATAGTGGGCGATGGCCCGGAGAATGGAAGGCTGAAGTCCCTGGTATCCGAGCTGGAACTGGAAAAAAATGTACTGTTCCTGGGCTTTCTGGAAGACTACAATGATGCACTTTCCCTCATGAAATCCTCGCGCGTCTTTGCAACACCTTCCTGCAGAGAGGGCTTTGGCATGGCGGCTCTGGAGGCGAATGCCTGCGGGCTTCCTGTGGTTACCGTAGAGCACAGAATGAATGCGGTGATGGATCTGGTCACGAAGGAGACGGGCGCAGTTTGCCCGCCAACCGAGCAGGCTTTAGCCGGGTCAATTTGCCGCATGCTGCAAAAGAAAGAAAAAATGCGAGGGCGTTGCATAGAAGAGGCCAAGAAGTATGACTGGGAAGAGATCTGCAACAAGGCGGAGAGGGTTTATGATAGTTAGATCACTTACGCAGAAGTAAATTATATCTTATCAGCCGCCTAAAAATCATATCTTCACGCCAGGCTGGGCAAGATGGATGAGGATATTTCCTGCATCAAAGCCAGAATCGGCATGTAAGTAAAGCTTTGATGGATATTTGAAGAGATATATGAAGATTTCCGGGCCAGTGCGCCCTGTGGAGTTTCGACAGACAGATATAGGAGATCGCGAATTTTGAGAAACAGATAATTATGAGCACACTGATTACAGGCGGCGCAGGATTTATCGGCTCCAACCTTGTTGAGGAACTCTTGAAAGTTGGCGAAGATATTGTGGTCCTGGACAATATGCAAACCGGAAAAGCTTACACCTTCAACCAAACGGTAGAGATTTTGAACAAGAACCTGGGATTGACCATGAAAGCGCAACATGTGGCGAATCCCATTAAGAATTATGTCCCGCATACCCTTTCCGACACTGCGAAGACCGAAAAAGTGCTCGGGTTTAAGGCAAGATACAACCTGGAAGAAGGGATAAAAGAGCTTCTTAGATTCTATGCAAAATAAGGCGGCGATATCCTTGTATTTATTTGATCCAGAATCCTGGATAAGCGAAATTCGGCCCATGTACCTGGGAGCCGATCCCGCTCATGATTTCTCGCATATCCTGCGTGTTTACAAAAATGCCACGATCATTGGCAGGGAAGAAGGCGCCGATATGCAGGTT
Source organism: Methanotrichaceae archaeon (assembly GCA_963803855.1). Lineage (GTDB taxonomy): Archaea > Halobacteriota > Methanosarcinia > Methanotrichales > Methanotrichaceae > Methanothrix. The sequence goes on along the minus strand of CAWDNX010000006.1, from coordinate 189,164 downwards.
CTGCTGCTAGCGGCGCTCTTGCATGATGTGGGATCGGAAAAAAAGCATGAGCATGGCGAGTCTGTGGGCCAGGGCAAAAGGGCAGTGGAGGCTTTCCTGGAGTCGATCGGGCTGGAAGAGGAAGCAAGAGAGAAGGTGCTCTATGCCGTCGATGTGCACCGCTTTTCCGGAAAAATTGTTCCGGTTACTCTGGAGGCCAGGATACTTCAGGATGCCGACCGGCTGGATGCCATTGGAGCCATTGGAATTGCCCGGGTATTTCTCACGGGAGGAGCGCTGGGAAGAGAGCTTTGCCATCCTGACGATCCCTTCTGCCGGGCCAGAGAGCCTGATGACGCGAAATGGAATCTGGATCATTTCTACAAAAAGCTGCTAAAACTGGAATTTGGCATGCATACAAAGAGCGGAAAAAAGCTTGCGGCAGGAAGAACAACGATTTTGAGAAGATACCTTTGGGACCTGGAAGAGGAAATAGGAAGCCATGAAAATAGCCACTGAAGAGCTCGCATCAAGGTATCTTGAAAAGGTGGTATAAATGGAGTACGTTTTGCATCCCCAGAGTGAGGTCGATGCCAGGATAAAGAGGCTGCAAGACCTGATGGGTGATTTGACCGGTGCCATATTGTTTGAATCCACGGACCTGGGCTATTTCTCAGGCACAGCTCAGGAAGGTTTAATCTACATTCCCAGGGACGGTCTGCCAACCCTCATGATTAAAAAAAACCTGGAGAGGGCCAGGCAGGAATCACCACTCCCCGTGCAGCCGCAAAAGAGTCTTAAATCCCTTAAAACAGATCTGGATCTACCGGCCGGTGCGAGAATCGGCCTGGAAACGGATGTGCTTCCTTACAATAATTATGCCCGGCTGGCAAAGGCTTTAGGTGAGGATATCCAATTTTCCGATATCTCTGAGGATATCAAGCACATTCGCTCTGTGAAGTCTGATTTTGAGATCCGGCTCATTCGCGAGGCGGCAAGGATTCTGGATGCTGGTATCGCCTGTGTGGCAGACAACCTCAAAGAGGGCATGCGGGAGATTGATCTGGCCGTAACGGTAGAAAGCACCATGAGGCTCCTGGGTCATCAGGGCAAGGTGGCATTTAGGCGGTTCAATCAGAATCTACCCATGGGCCATCTCATGGCCGGCCCCAGTGCCGCAATACCAAGCAGCGTATCCTCTCCCACGGGGGGAAAGGGCATGTCCCTTTTCTTTGCCCAGGGGCCGGGATTTGCCAGGATCAGGCGCAATGAGCCTGTGCTGGTGGACTACGCCGGATGCTACAACGGCTACATCGCCGATGAGACGCGCATATTCTCCTTAGGAAAGCTACCGCCAAAATTGGAGAGGGCGCACCAGGCCGCCCTGCGAATCGAAGAAGTCATTGCCAGCGAGCTTCACCCCGGCAAGAAGAGCCGGGAGATCTGGGACCTCTCTCTGGCGGAAGGCCTCAAGCTGGGCTATCAGGATTTCCTGGTTGGCCCCCCTGGCAGCAAAGCCGGATTTGTGGGACACGGTGTGGGGCTGCAAATAGATGAGTATCCGGTGATCGGTCCTGTGGACCATGAGATTGTGGAGAACATGACCATTGCCGTAGAGCCGAAGATGATCTATCCGGGAGAAGGCGTGGTGGGAATCGAGGACACCTTCCTCGTCGGACCGAATGGTCCGGAGAGGCTGACCCTTCTCCCCAGGGAGATCTGGCGGGTGTAGGAGATGTCCGAAAAATTGGAGCAGACTACCCCTACAAATGTGGAGCATCCTGCCGATGCAGAAGAATGCATCGTAAAGCAGCTATGTCCTGCAGAATGCTGGGATCTTATCGAGCGGCTTTCCGGCCCGCAATACGGGGATACTTCTTCCGATCGAAGATGCCTGATGATCCTGGATGTGAGAACTTTGCAGGAATACCGCTCCGGACACCTGAACGGCTCAATTAATCTGGACTTCAGATCCGCCTCGTTTGCCGATGAGCTGGACGTGCTCGATCGCGGCAATGCCTATCTGGTCTACTGTCGCACCGGCGTTAGATCAGGGCGGGCGGCAGCGCTCATGAAATCGTTGGGATTTCGGGAGATTTATGATCTGGCCGGCGGGATAGCAGGCTGGAAAAGAGAGGGCTTTGAGATCGTTTCCGATGTGGAAAATTGAATCGTAACCCTGCTCAATTAAAGCTTATCGATTTCTGATAAACCAGCGGCGTCGCCTTGAATGCCCCGATGCTTGCATCGGGGTGTGCCGCCGCCGTTTGACTTTCGTTACAAATGTCTGATTCTACACTGGCATTCCAGATTCCGGAATATCCATTCTCAGATGATGGTCTCAGATTAACCTTGCCAACATCTAATCCTGCTGAGTTCCTGATGTCGGCATAGATCGTAAGATGGGTCAGATCTATTATTTTCGATGGGTTATCCGGAGTTGTTAAGTTAGAGCTGGCATTCCCGAAAACTGCTATTATTTTGACCTCATGGGTTTTGTCTTTTGCGTTATTTCGAGCATAGCTCAGGCTGCCTCCACGTCCCGTCGAGCCGTACTGGCCCTGGCCGTTGTCGGCAATGACCACCTCGCCGCTAAAGCCCTGGGGATGCTCCTGGATAGCCTGTACGAGTGCTTTGACCAGATCGGAATTGGTGCCACCTCTCTCATCCCACTGGCTGTTGACCTTGATTATTACTACGTCATCTTTGCCGATGATGCCAAAAGAGCCGTTTTGGGCATAGAAGGGCAGGCCGTGGCGGTTCATCAGCTCTACCAATCTCGTCACCGCATCGTCATTTCTGAAGGTGCCGGTTACCGCAAAGATGTCGGAGGGCTCTGGGAATTGCGAGCGCATTTGGGAAAGGTTGATCAAGATCGTGTCTGCAATGCCGGCCACAGGCGCATCATCTTTCGCTACATCTGCCCGGCCCAGGATGTTGAATGGACCACCCAGGACAAATAAAGAGATGATCAGGAGCAGCAGAAAGCCGGCCAGAATCCGCCCTTTGTCTATAGTGGCTGCCCCTGCTGATCGAACGGCCATGAATAAAGGCAGAACGTAGGCTGCGAGCCACAGGCCCCCGCTGGCTACCGAGGCCTGCTGGCATGGGTAGATCATGCGGGTGGGCTTGCTGCCTGTCCGGAAGATAAACCAGAGAATGCTGGCCAGGCCAAAGATAAAGAAGCTGTGCCGGGCTTTAATTATGAATTTCTTGATAGGTTACATGGGTGAGTCAAGGATTCCCTTTGATTCCATTACTAATAAAAGTTTGGATAGTAGGGCCCTAATCGACAGGGTGGGCGCGATAGTCAACTCTAGGCGGACTGAATGTATCGACCACCACGGATGCCTCCAAAGCTACAGCAGAGTGCAGGGTGCCGGATGGGGCGGAGTAGCTGTCCCCCGGGCTCAGATCGCAGCTTTTGCCGTCCACGGTAATGCGGATCTTTCCAGAGACAACGTAACCTGCCTGATCATGGGGATGAGCGTGGCTGGGTATTACTACACCATAGTTCAGATCAAACCGGCAAATCATCAGCTTGTCTCCGCTGATCAGGGTTTTGCGAATCAGTCCGGGGGCCATCTCTACCGGTGTGGCATCTGCATATTGAAAGAACAATTATTTAACCATCACAGCCTGCGGCCTGCACGCTTTGGCATTCTCCAGCTCGTCTGCTTCTCCCAGGATGAATTTATTCACCATCTCTTTTGCCACGTCATCTGGATACTGCACCGGCGGATGCTTCATAGTATAAGCGGATATGGCTAGAAGCGGCCCTCCCATCTTTCTGTCTTTGGCCAGCTTGCAGATCCTTATGGCATCAATGGAGCTTCCTGCGCTGTTGGGCGAGTCCTCCACGGAGAGGCGCAGCTCGAGATTAATGGGCACATCTCCAAAGACCCTGCCTTCCATTCTCAGGAAGCAGACCTTGTTGTCTTTTTGCCAGGGCACATAGTCGGATGGGCCGATGTGTATATCATCATCGTTCATGGGCACATCCAGAATAGACTGCACAGCTTCCGTCTTGCTGATCTTCTTGGATTTCAGCCTCTCCCGATTGAGCATATTCAGGAAATCGGTATTCCCGCCAATGTTGAGCTGGTAGGTTCTGTCCAGGACGCAGGCTCTGTCTTTAAAGAGCTGGGTGAGAGCGCGATGCACAATGGTGGCACCGATCTGAGATTTTATGTCGTCGCCAACAATTGGCACCCCTGCCTCCTGGAACTTTTTGGCCCACATTGGATTGGAGGCGATGAAGACCGGCATGCAGTTAACAAAGCCTACTCCCGCATCTAAGGCAGCTTGCGCATAAAAGCGCGTGGCCTCTTCCGAGCCGACCGGCATATAATTTACCAGCACATCAGCGCGGCTCTCTACCAGCTCTCTTCTCACGTCGCATGGCTTGGCATCAGCTACGACGAATCTCTTGTCCTCGGGATAATTAAGCATATGAGGAGCAACGCCGTCTAAAACCGGCCCCATCTTGACCTCGACGTTTTTGCGGGGAACATCTGGATAGAAAATCTTGGTGCAGTTGGGTGGCGCAAATATGGCCTGGCCTACGTCTTTTCCCACCTTTCGCACATCTATGTCATAGGCCGCTACCACATCGATATCGCCAGCTCTGTAACCACATACATCATAATGCATAAGTCCGATGCATTCGTTCTCATCCGTATGTTTATAATATTCGATCCCCTGAATCAGGGAACTTGCGCAGTTTCCCAAGCCCGCGATTGCCAACCTTATCTTTTTCAACCTCTTTTCCCCTCCTGGGTCAAATGAAGCTCGGAGACCTGAATTCGGAGTCGCAGCTTCGTATAAATACAGGACATATATAACATTATAGGCCTTTGTGCTTTTTCCCTGGCTTTGGCCTAATCTTTCACAGCAGGCGCCAGCATGGTTCCTAGCATACGGGAAAGCTGCTCTTCCAGCTTTGCCCTGCCGGCATCATTATCCTCATACTCTATTCTATATGTCCTGGGAATATCCGTCAGGTATTTTGAGCCTTGCGGGTGAATCAAGATCGTCTCTTTTCCCAGGGTATGAGCAATGCCCAGGCCATACATCACCCCGCCGTCCGGTCCCGTGAGATCGGCAATGATCACTGCCGCGTGATTGAGTGAATGCCACATCCCACGCACGGCAGATCTACCGTTCCTGATGTCTTCTGCCTCAACAATAGGCAGGTTGTTGGCCCGGCTAGCATTTTGAATGGTTTCTTCATTTCCTCGCAGGTTCGCATCCTGGGGCAGGAGCAGAAGGAGCGTCCTTGCGCCTACCGGCTCGCCTGCCTGTCCAAATATAGGACGGGTGCGCATGAGGCTGAGCATCTTTTCCAGCCTCAGGAACTCCGAGTCGATATGCTCAGAGGCCGCTTTTTGCAAAGCCGCATGCCGATCCGAGGTGCTTTGCTCTATTAAGTTTGCCGGAAACTGGATGATAAAGGCATCCACGAAGCCGAACTCCCACTGGGCGCTATTGGCCGCCTGCTGGGGCGTCAGAGCGATATCAGGTTTATAAAAATAGCTTGCGGTCCTGTTCTCCATCCGAAACTGCGCCAGAATGGAGAGGCTATTTTTATCCAGGATGGCTACCATGCTACAGGGGAGCTGGCTTCTGGCAATGCCCCTTTGCAGATGTCTCTCCATGGTCTTCGCGTCAACTATGGCCATGAACTCGTCTATCAGCTTATCTACCTTGGCAGAAAGCTCGGCCTCCATCTCGCCGCTTCTCATCCGGGCTACGTCGTTAAGCATAAGCACACATCCAAATTCTTCCACATCCGCACGGCATGATTGCCTCGACCATAATAGTTTCTGACCAGCTCCCTCTGCTGGTAGCCGGCTTTTCTGTAAAGCTCTACTGCTCCCTGCTTATCTAAAGCGGCCTCAAGTCGGATCGCCTGGGCACCTTGTTGTGCCAATATCTCCCCTAAAGACTGGAGGAGATTGCTGCCGATGCCTTTTCTGCGGTATCCGGGATGGACGTCCAGGGTATAGACGGCACCTGCCTTTCCACTGGTATATCCCATGATGAAGCCTAATACTTTCTTCTCCGGCTCACAGGCCACCAGAGACACTGCATAGCGTATCAGGTAGGCGAACATCTTGGGCGGAAAGGCGGTCTCCTCCGGGAAGCAGAGCCCCTCGATCTGCACGATCTGGGCCAGATCCCCGGGCTCAGCTCTCCTGACCATCATTTCTTCTAGCTCTTAAGTTGCTTCATTTTGAGAAGCCTGGCCTGGAAGCCATGGTACTTGGCAAAGCCTTCTGCATCCTTCTGGCTCAAGGTCTGAGAGTCGAAGGAGACCATGTCCTGAGCATAGAGTGCATCGGGCGATTGGCGGCCCAGAGGAATGGCATTTCCGCAGTAGAGCTTCATCTTGACCGAGCCGTTGACCCTCTTTTGGGACTGGTCCAGGAAGGCATTCAGATCAGGATATAGCGGATCCTCCACCAGGCCCATATAGGCCAGCTCCGACCAGGCCTCATCCACCATGACCTTGAAGCGAAGCTCGGCCCGGGATAAGACCAGACGCTCGAGGTCCTTATGCGCCGTGAGGATAATAGTTGCCGCAGGATGCTCATAGTTCTCGCGCGCCTTCAGGCCCAACACCCTGTCCTCCACCATATCTGTCCTGCCCACGCCATGCTCGCCGCCCAGCCGGTTGAGCAACTCAATCAGCTCAACGCCACCCATCGGCACGCCGTCCAAAGAGACGGGAACACCCTGGACAAAGCCGATCTCCACTATCTGCGCCTTCTTGCTTGCATCCGGCGTTTTGGTCCAGCCGTAGATCTCCTCGGGCGGCTCGAAGTAGGGGTCCTCCAGGAGGCCTCCCTCAATGGACCGGGACCAAATGTTCTCATCTATCGACCAGGGCCGATCACGGGTTACGGTAACTTCAATGCCATGCTCGCGCGCATAATCTATCTCCCATTCGCGGGCCAAGTCCAACTCTCGCATGGGTGCTATGACCCGGCAGTCTGTGGCCCGGAAGATGGCCTCGAAGCGCAGCTGGTCGTTGCCGCGACCGGTGCATCCGTGCGCCAGGTTCTTTATGCCTTTTTGCTTGGCGATCTCGACTGCTTTGATAGCGATCAGCGGCCGGGCAATGGCCGTTCCCAGGACATATCCCTCATAAGAGCCGTTGGCTTTGATGAGCGGAAATATGTAGTCTTTTACGAACTCTTCTCTTGCATCTATGATGTAGTGCTCGTCCGCCAGCTGCTTTGCTCTGCGGTTTCCCCGCTCGATATCTGAGCGCGGCTGGCCTACGTCCACCATAACGGTGACTATTCTATCAAATCCATAGCGCTCTTTGAGGAGCGGAATACAAACAGATGTATCCAGGCCGCCGGAATAGGCCAGTACAACTTCAGACACTTCTCAACACCACTTTCGTACAAGAGGCAAGGTCAATTTAACCTTATCTCTTCCTGTAGCGATAACTCTATAACTGCCACGAAAAAGTAGGAGCATAATGACCCAGCTTATCAAGACGGCCGCGCTATCTGTGGACTATGATCGGGATCTTCGAGCCCTGCAGGCATCAGGCGCTCTGGCACGGATGATCCAGCCGGTTTTGAAGATGATAAACCAGAGGCTGGCGGAGGAAAAGCCTGCTCAGGTCAGGCTGAAGGATATCGTTGCCAGTACATGGCTTCCGCCCATTCCCAGCGGCCCCTTCCGCAGGCTCCTGGTCAATGAAGCACGGACAGCGCTAGGCCGGCCGGTGCCTCAGACTCTCTCCATCGAGGTTACAAGGCGCTGCGGGGCAAAATGCGACCACTGCCTGATAAGGAATGGCGAGGGAGAGCTCTCCCGCGAGGACATTTTGCGCACCATCGACCAGGCCCTGGATATGGGCACCTGCATCGTCACCTTTACCGAAGGAGATCCCCTTTTGCGAGAGGATATCAACGAACTGATAAAGCACGTCGATCCGGAGAAGGCCGTAGTCAACCTCTTCACGCCGGGACTGGACATGACCGTAGAGAAGTCAGTCAAGCTCAGAGAAGCCGGGCTTTATAATCTCATCATTGGCGTTTACAGCATTAATCCCGAGGAGCACGACCAGGTGAGGGGGGTAGTCGGGGCTCATGCCAAGGCAATAGAAGCCATACAGATCGCTCTACAGACGGGATTGATGGTAACTATGTCCTGTCATATAAAGGCCGGTCAGGTGGACAGGATCTCGGAGCTCTACGAGTTGGCGGCAAAATTGGGTGTGCAAGAGCTGTCCATCTGGGAGGGCATGCCGAGGACTCCTGAGGAAAAGCTGACATTGATTGAGAAGGAGAAGATCATCGGCCTCTACAAGAAGATCAACTCCACGCCGGGCGGCCCGCGGCTTTTTGCCAATACCTATTTTGAGGGCCAATTGCTGGGCTGCATGGCTGGGAGAAGGTGGATGCATGTGGCGGTTGACGGCAGCGTCAGGGCCTGTCCCTATTTGCAGGAGAGCTATGCCAATATCAAGGACTCTTCCCTGAAAGATGCCTGGAAGGCTCTACGTAGCTCTGGGCAGTTCGAGGGATTCGTCTGCCATTGCCCGGCCCAGGAAATCTTTGGCTAAGGCATTTTTTTTTAATTTTTTCCATGGAAAATTATTAGTAGAGATATGCGCTTATCATCTCTGAGGTAAGACATGGGTATCATCAGTAGCCTCAAGGAGAGCCTTGGGACCTGGATAAACAGGATATTTAAAAAAAAGAGGGCCAAGATCGGACTTTACGGCCCGCCTAATGCCGGAAAGACTACACTGGCCAACAGGATTCTGCACGACTGGAGTGAGGGGGAGAGCTTTGGAGAGGCTTCCCCTATTCCACATGAGACCAGGAGGGCCATGAGAAAGGAGGGCGTGGTGATCAACGCCAACGGATCGAGCATCGAGCTGGATATAGTCGATACACCAGGCATGGCCACAAAGGTTGATTTCAAGGAGTTCATGATCTATGGCCTTTCTGAGGTCGAGTCTAAGAAGAGGGCCAAGGAAGCTACGGAAGGCGTCATTGAAGCTATCAAATGGCTGGATGACCTGGACGGCGTGCTATTAGTTATGGACTCAACCGAGGATCCTTATACTCAGGTCAATGTGGTAGTGATTGGAAACATGGAAGCCCGGAAGCTTCCCCTCCTCATTGTGGCCAATAAGATGGATCTGCCCAACGCCTCGCCGGCCAGAATTAAGGCAGCTTTCCCTCAGCACGCCATGGTGCCCATCTCCGCCCTGGAAGGATCGAATATAGATAACCTTTATCAGGCGATAGCAGCTCATTTTGGGTGATCTTGATGAGAGAAGTGCAAATGGACCTCATCTCCGGGGAGAAGCTGGAGAAAATGACCTCCATGGAGAAGATTCGGCTCATCCTGGACAAGGTCAAGAACGGCAAGATTGTGGTTTTGGAGTGCGGCCTGACCTCTGATGAGGAGGTGCGCCTCATCGAGATGACCATGACCGAGATTCGGGTGGACGAGTTCTCAGGAATAGAGATAGAAAGCTACCCTTCCAAGAAGGAAGGATCGTTTTTGGACAAGATATTTGGCAGAGCTCTTAAGGGCAGGATGACGGTCATCGGCCCTGCCAACCAGCTACGCACCATTGAGAAAGACAAATATCAGATCAGCACCAAGGTCTCCGTGGGGGACTAGATGCCCCATATCTGTACCCGTTGTAGCAATGTCTTCGACTTAGGAGAGGATATCCTGAAGGGCTGCCCCAATTGCGGCTGGAAGAAGTTCATGTTCGTGAAAAAAGAGCAGCAGGATCTGAAGGCAGAGATGCTACAGCCGAAGCCTATCATAAATCGGGCTATGGGTGTACGGATACCGCCCAGGAGAAGGGAAAAAGAGTCGACTGCAATAGAGGAGGAGATGCAGGCTTCGCAAAATGATATTCATCAAAGTGACGGCAAGCCGGAAGAGAAGACTTTGGAGAGCATCAAGATAACGGCACCCGGCACCTACGAGCTGAATCTGCCGTCTCTATTCGAGAGGGATGAACTGATTATGGCGGTCAAGGAAGGCACTTATTTTATTGATCTCGCATCTGTCTTTAAAAAAGGCAAGAAGGATTGAGTGTTTAATCACTTATCTATTCTGATCTCAATTCCTTTCCAGTCCTGGCCCACTCCACGTAGAGACTCGGCCATAGCTACTGCCACATTGCCGATAATCTCTTTCGTGAAGGCATTTAGATCAACTGCCCTTCCATCCACTTTCAGCGAAACATCCATTTTCTCCCTCTTTAAGCTCCGCCAAATATGGTAATGGGCGGGGTGTAGACGGAGGGGTTGGCAGAAATTGCCTGGGGCAGGGTAATGACAGAGCCGGCCTGGTTGGTTACATTGGTATTCTTAATGGCGAACATGGGTGTAATTGTAACCGGAGATGCATCCTTGATCATGGTCGTGTTCACATTAAGCAGTGCTTTCTTTCCCAGGGTGCTGAGATCGAGCACATAGCTTTTCAGGTTGCCTCCCAGAGAGGTTGCGGCAATAGTCGGCATTGAGGGCGAGACCTTCGGCAGAGAAACAGCCTCTATGCTCGGTTTTTTACCTAATGTGCTTAAATCCAGAACATCGGCAGCGCTGGCCGTGACGGCAACGCTTGCCAGAAGAACCGTGACGACGAATAATGTAAGAATCAACTTCATTTCATGAACCTCCTTTTCTCAAAAGGGTACTCAATCAGACCCCTTTTTCAGGTAGGTGAGGTTTAACCATTTATTCCTTTTGCTTTCTAAGAGCCTCTTCTTTCTGGATCGAATCTATTGGGATCTAATCTATATTATTAAATCAATTAAAACCGCCTGGCTATTCAACTCTATATGCGGATCAAAAAATAGGTTTGCTGCCAGGTTTCCCTAGCAGTCAATGCCTTCACAGGGTGCATGGATTCTTTCTGGCACGGGATTCTCATGGAACTTTATGAGCTTCTCGGCCTCGAAGGTTCCTGTGAACATCTCGTGGGCCTTGATATCCTTGTAGAATATCTTGTGCCACTTGGCATCGGTACCCCAGGTACCATTGAAGGAGTTCTTGGTCTCAAGGCCGATGAGGTGGGACGGAACATAGATACCATTGCTAGCCGTCATGAGCCTCTCGACTTCCTTGGTGTCCCTTCCTGCTTCCTTGAGCTTCTTGATCAAGTCCTCCGGGCTGACATTCTGGGGCTGATAAGGCGTCGTAGAGGCAAAGAATGCGGTTTCATCCTTTTCCATCTCGTTTACGGAGAACATCTCCTGAACATCAGCGCCGATGCCGCCGTAGAATGCCTTGGAATGCAGGTACTTGCCGCCGGTCAGGGGCGTCTCACCTGCATATGTCAGTTTGGTGGTCTCGTAGAGGTTAAGGGCAGACTTGTTGCCGCCGTTTACTGAGCTTATAATCCTGTTGAGCTTCTCAGCATCCTGAGAGTAAGCATGCTCAGAGTCTAGCTCCAGGTCGCCGTCGCCTGCCATGGTGTTGTAGTATTCAAGTGCGATCTTTTTGTCGATTATCGATGTACTGACATCGATAATTCCCGTTCCAGACACTTTTTGTGCTTCACAGAACTGTTCATACTGAACTGGTGGCACCAGTGGTGGATTAGCTAGCGCGGTGTTGCAACCTCCTATTAGGGCAATTGCCAACACAACTACTATTACTATTACTCCCTTCATTTTTCTTTTATCCCCCTTTTTTTTAAGCGATTAATTTGAGCTATTTCGCTAAATAAGCGAAATTTAGCTTTCTATCAATATCTTACTTTTATATTATATAAATTTATCCTTCAAAACAGCCTAGATTGGGGCGACCTCCTTTCAGATCCCATAACTAGTTTCAAAAGCGGGGATAAGTATCGTAAAAATGATATAATATGAATAATAAATGCGCATCAATAGATCTAATACAATGGAATCAAATACAACAACAGAACATTGGATCAGTTATGTCCTCCTACCTGGAGCATCCGCATCTGTTGCCGCAAACCGTAGAAAAGCGGCTATTCCAGTTGGATTTGGCCGCCACGGCTCTCACGGCCTCCAGTCTTATTGTAGTACCTACGGGTCTGGGCAAGACCGTCATAGCACTCATGGTGTTGCTGGCTCGAATGGATAAGGGCAGGGTTCTTTTCCTGGCTCCTACCAAGCCACTGGTGGAGCAGCATGCTGTTTTCTTGCAGCGTGTGCTCAAAGACAGAGATATCGTCACCATGATGACGGGGGAGAATTCTCCGGAAAAAAGAATCGAATCCTGGGAGAAAAGCCGCATCGTTGTATCCACTCCACAGGTGATAGAAAACGATCTTCTCTCTCGAAGGATCGATCTTAAGGATGTATCCCTGGTAATATTCGACGAGGCGCACCGAGCAGTGGGAGGCTATGCTTATGTTTATATCGCAAATCGCTATCATCGCGAGGCGAAAAGCCCGCTGGTCCTGGGGATTACCGCCAGCCCGGGCAGCCAGAGCGAGAAGATCGCCGAGATATGCACCAACCTATCCATTGAGAAGATCCAGACCCGCACGGAAAATGATCCTGATGTCGCCCCATTTGTTCACGATCGGGAGATCGAGTGGGTGAAGCTTACCGTTCCCAAAGAGCTTCTGCTTATCCGATCCGCCATCGAGGAGCTCCTCAGCCGCAGAATCGATGATCTGAACCTTTTAGGTATCAGTCCGGTCAGAATCGAATCCAAGTCCTCCAAGAAAGAGCTTCTCGGGTTGCAAGCTACCCTCATGTCCTCGGCCAAGACGCATGCAAATAAATCTACATTTGCGGCCATTTCTCTCATGGCCGAGATTCTCAAATTGCATCATGCCGTTGAGCTGGCGGAGACGCAGGGACCTGATGCTCTGGCCAGATATTTTCAGAGGCTGGAAGGCGAAGCCCTCTCGCGTAGCGGTTCCAAAGCATCCCGCCGCATAATGCAGGACCCCGGATTCTTGCAGGTTGTAGATGCCCTGCATAGCCTGGAGGTGGAGCATCCTAAGCCCGCTGCTGTAAAGAGAATACTACATGAGCAGATTGCTGTGAAGCCAGAGTCTCTCATCATGGTCTTTACTAACTATCGGGACACAGCCACATCTCTTCTCTCGTTCCTGAAAGATGAGCCCGCCATTCGGGCCGTGCGATTCGTGGGCCAGTCCAGCCGCGATAATGATCAAGGCCTCAGCCAAAAAAAGCAAGCCGAGATTCTGCAGAAATTTCGGGCCGGCGACTACAATGTCCTCATTGCCACCTCGGTGGGGGAGGAAGGAATCGATGTTCCTGCCACGGATCTGGTTCTCTTTTATGAGCCGGTGCCCTCCGAGATTCGCAGCATTCAGCGCAAAGGCAGGACCGGCAGGGCAAGAGCCGGCAGAGTAGTAGTATTAATGGCCAAAGGTACGCGCGATGAGGCCTATCACTGGATATCGGAGCGCAAAGAAAAGAACATGAACAGGCAGATACGGGATCTGAGCGATCAGCCTACTGAATCTATGCAGAAGGAGTTTTTGCCCCGGCAGCTGCAGATAACACAGGATCCGGCCCATCCTGCAAAGATGGATGAACGTGAAATGCTAAAAGAGCAAACGGACGCGGAAGATCCCGGCAAAATTCCGGCAAAAATTTTTGTGGACTCAAGGGAGAGGGAGATGGCAAAGCTTCTGGAGTCTCTGGGCATCGAGGTCACCGTCAAGAATCTGGAGGTGGGAGACTATGTGGTCAGCGATCGGGTTGCCATCGAACGCAAAACGGCACATGATTTTGTGGCCTCTATCATCGATCCAAAGAGAAACTTATTCCGGCAGATTGCGGATTTGGCCAGGACTTACGAGCGGCCGGTTTTGATTTTAGAGGGCAGGGATCTTTACACCACGCAGATGAATGCCGGATCTATTCGTGGAGCAATGATTTCGGTGGCTGTGGACTATGGTGTCCCCATCATTCCCACGGAAGACCGGAATGAAACGGTCGCGGTAATTGCCCAGCTGGCCCATAGAGAGATGCGAGAGGGGCGTGAGCCGAAGGTGCATGGCCATAAGACCGCCAGGACGCTTAAAGAGCAGCAAGAGTACTTGATATCGGCCATTTCCAGCGTGGGGCCAACGGTAGCCAAGAACCTGCTCAAGCACTTCGGATCCGTCGAGAAGATCATGACAGCTTCATCTTCGCAGCTGCAAGAGGTAGAACTGGTGGGGCCCAAGATCGCACAGCGCATTCGCGAGCTGGTGGGCGGGGACTACAAAGGGTAAGCGACCTCGTCGCATATTCAGGACGGTCAGAATAGTGTGCTTGGCAACACGCACCTCCCAAAATCTTCCTGAACGGAAAGATCTATACCTACCCGCCGCGATACCACGCATTGAATGGCTCTGCTGGAGATCAAGGGCGTATCCAAGCAATTTTTCGCGGACGGAAAAGAGATGGTAGCTCTGCAGGATGTCAACCTGAAAATAGAGGAGAATGAGTTCGTCTGCTTCATCGGCCCCTCCGGCTGCGGCAAGACCACGTTGCTACGTATAGTCGCGGGCCTTGAGGAGGCGACGAGGGGCACTGTAACTCTTCATGGCGAACCCATAATAGGCCCCGGACCGGAGAGAGGTATGGTCTTCCAGGAGTACTCGTTATTTCCCTGGCGAACGGTCATCGATAACATCGTCTTCGGCCTGGAATTGAAAGGCGTACCCTCTCTGGAGCGCCTGGCCCAGGGCAGGCAGTACCTAAGAATGGTGGGCCTGGAGCGTTTTGAGACGCGCTATCCGCATGAGCTGTCTGGAGGCATGAAACAGCGGGTGGCCATCGCTCGTGCCTTGGTCAATCATCCTAAGGCTCTGCTCATGGATGAGCCCTTTGGAGCCCTGGACGCCCAGACGCGCAACATCATGCAGTCCGAACTTCTGCGCATCTGGCATGAGGAGAGAAAGACGGTGGTCTTTGTCACCCACAGCGTTGATGAGGCCATATACCTCGCGGATCGCATTGTGATCATGTCCGCCCGGCCGGGGAGAATTAAGGATATCATTGAGATCCCACTTCCCCGCCCCCGCAACCGAACCAGCTCCGAGGTCAATCTTATAAGGGATCGCATACTCTGCGACCTCTCCTCTGAGATCGCGACCTGTTAAAGGATATGATTTTATATCGCCATAGACCACATACATCTTAGCCTGTTTTTCGCTGGTGAGAAGGCAATGGTCGGATCTAGGTGGATGGAACTCCCGCGCATCGTAGCGGTAGGTAGTGGCGTGATACTGGAGCTATCCGAGATCTGCACCAGCCTGCAGCTCAAAGGACGTGCTCTTATCATCACTGGCCCGCGTACCTTGGACGTGATGGGAAAGGCCATCTTTGAGCTCTTAGATGACGGCGGATACGAGCCAGAGACCCTTATTTGCAGCGCCTCCAAGCTGGAAGAGGTAGATCGCGCAGAGCGTTTGGCGCGGGAGATGGGGGCAGGTTTTCTTATCGGTGCCGGAGGCGGCAGATCGATAGACATTGCCAAGCTCGCATCACTTGGTGTTTGTGTGCCCTTTTTGTCTGTGCCCACGGCCGCTTCGCATGACGGCATCTGCTCCTCTCAGGCCTCCTTGACGGTCAACGGGGAGACCACTTCCATCAAAGCGCATTCCCCGCTGGCCATTGTTGCCGACAGCAAGATAATATCCCAGGCTCCGGCGCGGCTACTGGCTGCCGGATGCGGCGACATCATCTCCAACTACACTGCCATTTTGGACTGGCAACTGGCCCATCGCCTGCGAAATGAGGAGTACAGTGAATATGCCGCTGCCCTCTCCGGCATGACGGCGCGCATGATCGTTGAGCTTGCGGCAGATATTCGGCCGGGCCTGGAGGAATCGGCCCGGATAGTAATCAAAGCCCTGATATCCAGCGGAGTGGCCATGAGCATAGCCGGATCGTCGCGTCCAGCCAGCGGCTCGGAGCACAAGTTCGCTCATGCCATGAACAAAATTGCTCCAGGAAAGGCTCTGCATGGCGAGCTTTGCGGTCTGGGCACCATTATGATGATGTATCTGCATGGCGGGGACTGGAAGATGATAAAAAGGGCTCTGGCAATGGTAGGCGCTCCCATCTCCGCCGCAGAAGCGGGTTTGGATGCAGATAGCGTGATCTCTGCCCTGGTTCGTGCCCATGAGATTCGACCGGAACGCTATACCATCCTGGATTTTGGCCTGAACCGAATGGCAGCGACCAAAGCGGCTGAAGCGACGGGAATAATCTAAAATAATAATAATCATGAAAAAAGGAGAATGAACTATGTCCGAGGCATCCACACAAATTACGCTGATTGGAACGAAACTTGCCAGCATTGGCCTGGAGTTCACCTTCGTGGGCCCCACACCGGAATGCGAGACCTGTAAGCTTAGAAACACGTGCATCAACCTGGAGCCGAGCAGGCGCTACAGGATATTGGGGACCCGCGGGGAGCTGGTTCATGATTGCCCGATCCACGAGGCTGGAGTGCGGGCGGTTGAGGTGGCGGAGAGCCCCATAATTGCGGCCTTTGACGCCAGAAAAGCATTTCCCGGTTCCAAGATCGTCTTTGAAGCCATGAAATGCGATGATCCCGAATGCAGCATGTATGATATGTGCCACCCATCGGGACTGAAAGATGGCGAAAGATGCACTATTGTGGATATAGTGGGCGAGGCTCCCGAGGACTGCCCGCTGGGAAATGTCTTGAAGCTGGTGGAGTTTCGTCGCTAGATAATGAATCGTAAGATGAAAACACTCACCTACTCCAAAAATATTTTTCTTCCCGTGACGAACCTCTGCAGGAATCGCTGCGGCTACTGCTCTTTTCGAAAGGAACTAAAAGAAGCCCATTTGATTTCCAGATCAAAAGCGCTGCATCTGCTGGAACAGGGCGCTCTATGTCGGATGCAGCGAGGCGCTTTTTACCATGGGAGAGAGCCCCTGGGCCGTCTTTGGCTTTGAGAGCATCCTGGCCAATGCCGGCGTCGCGGATTTGATGGACTATTTGGTGGAGCTATGCGAGCTTGCCCTTGAGTTTGGCCTGCTTGCCCCATAGCAATGCCGGCCTGCTGGGAGAAGAAGATCTGCGGCGCTTGCAGCCGTATAACGCCTCTATGGGGCTGATGCTGGAGACGACTGCCCGGCTGGATGCACATGCACAGTCGCCGGGAAAGAGGCCAAACTTAAGGTTGCAGTACATGGCCATGGCCGGAAGACTGCGTATTCCTTTCACCACAGGCATAATGGTGGGCATAGGCGAAAGCATGCAGGACCGGATAGAAGCGCTCCGCAAAATTGCCCATCTGCATAGAGCCTTCGGTCATATTCAGGAGGTCATCATCCAGCCGCTGGATCCCAAATCAGGAACGGCTCTGGAGAATGCACCCCGGCCAGAGATGATGGATCTCTGCCGGACGGTAGAAGCGGCGCAGCGAGATCCTTCCGCCTGAGGTGGCCATCCAGGTTCCTCCCAACCTGGTGGACCCGCGTCCCATGCTCGCCGCGGGTGCAACCGATCTGGGAGGAATTAGCCCGGTCACTGTGGACGGCATAAATCCCGATCGACCCTGGCCGGATGAAGAAGAGCTGCACCACCGTCTCTCGGATTATAACCTGAGAGAGAGGCTGCCCGTTTATCCCCGCTTTATTGCTATGGGCTGGCATGGCCATGAAACCCGATCGTTGGTGGATTTCTTGGCGGGCGAGGACGGTCTTCGGGCGAAAAAGTATATCTTCTAAGGCGGGTGGACAGTACACTTGTGAAGAAGAATTGGCTTGAGATTGGCCTTAGTACTGGCCTCGTGTTTCTGATGGTTGTCCTCATTTTGGGGGCACAAATAGCCCTTCCCGCCGAGTTGAGATCTTCGAGCTTTGCTCTGATCGTCCTGCTCTTCATGGTGGCCATGGGCTTGGTAGGATTAAAACTCGTGGACATTTAATGCCGTTAAATATAAATATAATAATACACATTTCCTTTGCGGGGTTTTTAGATGGCTGGATTTCTGGAAAAGCTCAAGCTCATAGGAAAGTCTAAGGAGCAGGATTACTCAGAGGTCGATCTGGGTCAGTTCGAGGAAGGGAGCGGCTCCCCGGAGATAATCTTAAGGGTAGCGGAGCTGGGACGGGTCGAGGTTCTGCCCGAGATCAAACAGGAGATTTATGCAGGCAATATTGTCCTGGTGGATATCGCCGGACTGAAGCGGGATAAAGCTGCTTTAGACAGGGCCATTGGTGAACTGAAAAAGGCAGTGGAAGACGTCTCCGGAGATATAGCCGGAGTTGGCGATGATCTCATAGTATTGGTTCCCAGCGGCATAAAGATTGACCGTGAGAAGGTGGTCGGGAGCAAAGATTGAATCTAACCACAAACGCGCCCTGTCCCGTATGCTCAGTCCAGATGCAGTTTTGCTGGGAGACGGTGGAAATACCTCATTTTGGAGAGACCATGGTCATTGCCGGGATCTGTGACTGCGGCTTTCGGCACAGCGATACTATTCTCTTAACGCAAAAGGAGCCGGTGCGCTTCACTCTGCCGGTGACGAGCATTGAAGATCTGGATGCAAGAGTGATTCGTTCTTCCAGCGGCACGCTTCGCATCCCGGAGCTTGGCGTGGACATCGAGCCAGGGTTTTGCCTCGGAGTCGTACATATCCAATGTGGAGGGCGTCCTTGACCGGATCCTGGGCGTGGTGGGCTTTGCCACGCGCTCGGCGCGAGAGGCGGAAAGCCCGGAAAGCATCAGTAAGGGCGAAGAGATCCTGGAGAAGATCAACCTTGCCAAAGTCGGCCGGTTTCCTCTGACCCTCATTCTCGAGGACCCTCTGGGAAACAGCGCAATTGACTATGAAAAGGCCGTGAAATCGACACTTCCTGATGAAGATGCGGCTCATCTCAAAACGGGCATGATTATCGTGGATGTCGAAAGTGCTGGTCTGGGATTCAGATGCTGGTTTTGAGCGGCGGCACGGGCACACCCAAGCTTCTCCTGGGCCTGAAGGAGCTTTTGCGGCCAGAGGAGCTCTCTGTGGTGGTGAACACGGCTGAGGACCTCTGGATTTCCGGGAACTACATCTCCCCCGATCATCGATTCAGTGCTTTACACCCTGGCCGATATGATCGACGAGAAGAAAATGGTGGGGCATAAAGAAGGACAAGACCCTCACCCATGACTCCCTGATCGCGATGGGAATCAAAGAGAAGCTGCAGGTGGGGGACAGGGATCGAGCCGTTCATATCTTTCGCTCCGAGCTGCTTCGCCGGGGCGTCAAACTCAGCCATGCATCGCAGGCCCTGGCCGAATCGCTGGGTGTGAAGCAGCGGGTCGTTCCCATGACGGACGACATTGTTTCTACAGTCGTTTCTACCCCGGAAGGAGTGATGCACTTTCAGGAATTCTGGGTGGGCCGCCGGGGATTGCCCGAGGTTCGCGACCTATTTTTTGCGGGTCTGGATGCCGCTCTTCCCTGCCAGGCTTTTCTGGATCTGCTGGAAAAGGAAGACATCATTCTCATCGGTCCCAGCAATCCCGTCACCAGCATCGGCCCCATTTTGGCCCTGCAGGGCGTGCGCGAGCGGCTGGCGGACAAAATGGTGGTGGCCATGAGTCCATTCATCGGAAATAAGCCGGTGAGCGGTCCGGCTGCAAAATTCATGACGGCCATGAATGTCCCCCCCAATGATGAAGGCGTGCGATCAATGCTTGGCAAGGTGGACCTCTTCCTGGTGGACAAAAAGAGCAGCTACCAGGGAGAGTGCCGGCGCATGAGCACGCTCATGAGGACGAGAAGAGAGAGCGGCAAGGTGGCGAAGGAATTGCTGGAACTCATCTCTGCTGGCCTGAATCGAGCAAGAGCGGATTATGAAACAAAAAATAGTAATTGCTGGTCCCAAAGTCCACGGCGTAGGATATCGGCCCTTTTTGATCGCTCTGGCCGATGAATTCGAAATCGGAAAGTTCTCGGTTCATAATTCAGAAGAAGACGGCAAACAGATAGTAATCGCCAAAGCAGATGCTGAGGAAGCTCAATTAGGGGCGTTCATTGATGCTGTGAGAGCCCGGAAACCCAAGAAGGCTGATGTGTCAGGCATCAGGAGTGAGCCTTTCGAGGGTCGCGTGCCGTCTATTGTGAGAACATCCATTTTGTGCATGAATTCTCAGCTTTGTAGGTGCATAGATGCATTAGAGTGCATAAATGACAAGATGGATTTGATGCTAAATAATGATTACGGCGAAGAGCCACGGAAATAGATATATATGCCTCAAACTAAATAAGGCAGTTCAGCATGAAAATAAAGATCAAAATTACGGGCGGCAAAGTGCATGGAGTGGGCTATCGGCCGTGGCTTACTGATGTTGCCATGAATGCCGGCCTGCGTGGATTTTATGCGGGCAACCGCATCGAAGGAAAGAATTCTGTGGTCGTAGTCCTAGTTGAGGGTGATGAAGAGAGCCTTTCTTGCTTTGAAGAGACAGGTAAGGTCAAGTAAGCCCCAGTTTGCAGAGGTAGATCGCATCGAGACCGAAGAGTACACAGGAGCGGTTATGCTTCTGGAATCGTATGCGGCAATAAATACCTCTGCACAGTTGAATAAAGCAATTCCACTTCTTTTAGGTATGAATAATAAAATGGATTCGATGCTCGATAAGCAGGATCAGACTATCGGCAAGCTGGATCAAATGCTGGATAAGCAAGACGAAACAACCGCAGAGATCCGGGACCTGCGCGATGACGTGGTACATCACAGTAATACAGAACGGCTAAGCAGAATGGAAAAGGATATCCGAGTGATAAAGAGCAAGATCGGAATCAGACCGCGTTGAGATTTGTTCACTCATTTTTCTCTATCTCTGGGTTGATCTCCGCGGGCCGGATACGCTTATCAAGGCCTAGCAAAAATACTCCGTCTGCCAGGAATCCTGGCATTGGGCTGATCTGAATGTTCATAGGAGTAGACCACGGAACCACCGCCATAAGATTTGCCACCCCACAGGGGCGCTGCTGGATGCTTTCCAGGCAAGAGGCAAGCCGCCTTTCTGCGGAAGAGATTGTAGAGCGGATTGTTCAGAATTTTGGCCAAGGCAACGTCGATCTGGTAGCCCTCAGCTACTCCATGGGAGACGGCTTAACCCGGATTGTGAGGCTAGAGGATGCACCTAACCGCGGCCTGGTCCGGCAGGATGGAGCCGGGCTTCATGTGGGCGGCGGCACCAGGGTCTTTGAGGCTATCCAAGCCTCGGGCTGGCCGGCCATCCTTCTGCCCGGCATTCATCGCGGCAGCGATATCGATCCCAGGCTGAAGGTCTTCTCCCACGGCATGAGCCCGGAGAAGGTGGGCCTGGCCTACGGCGTTTTTAGGGGCAAAAGCCATAGCTTCATTGTATGCGATGCCAGTTCCAACACCGTTACATTTGCCGTGCTGCAGGGAAAGATCGTCGGTGCTATTGATGCGCCCATCTTTGCCCCCGGACTGATGCAGGGCCCCTTGGATGTCGAGGCCATAAGAGATGTCGATTCCGGCAAGATGACGGCAAACCAGGCCTTTAACGGCGGCGGCATTCTCTCCAAGATGGGGCGGGCAAATCTGGAGCAATGCCTGCCCGAGGAAGAAAGCCAGGCCCTCGAATCCCTGTCATTATTCGCGGCCATGGAGATCAATGCCCTTCTCGTCCTCTGTCGCGACCGGGGCGTGGAGAATCCGGATCTATTCCTGGCCGGCAGCCCGGCCGCAAAGCTGAGCCAACGCGTATCCGAGCTCCTGGGCCGGACTGTACTGCCTCTGGACAGTTATGCGGCTGCACAAGGGTGCGCTTGGATCGCCAAAGACGTATTTGATGGCTCGAAGAGCATTCTGGGACTGAAGGTGGACTGGTAGGGAGTCGAAGAGGGAGGAACTATGGGGCATGTGAATGAGGCAGATTTAGCAAAGCTTGAGGCTGAGTTTGCCGTTTCTCGCAAAGAAAAAATGCTAGCCCATAATATGCTACAAAAAGTTTCAGAAGCTCTCTCGGAGGCGGAGGCAGCATCTGCAGACGCGTCATTGATCGACCGTCTTGACATGATGCAGATGGTGCTTACAGAGATCGCGAAGGAGAACGTTTGCAGCAATACCAAATGCCCGCACTACAATAAGAAATGTAAGATGAGATGAGGGGCATCTCGGAGCCAAAAAAATGGTATTTCCCGAAAGGGCTAAATATCATGAATGGTCAGAAAGCCCCTTGGCGAGAAAGGCTTCATCGCGGACGATTACCGCCAAATGCACAACCTCCAGAGTCTCAATGTTCTTTCTCGCCGGACCACCTCATAATTCCTAAATGGTCTTACAAACGTCGCCAATGCAGATCCAAATTCCAAACTAAAAATAGTTCACGACCGCCAGGCCCGTTTTTACGCTAAATCCGGCTGGCAAATCATCAGTTTTACATATTCGGTTAGAATAGGAATCTCTCTAGCTTTCATAGGCTTCCAGTCTTCATCGACCATCGGCTCCCAAGCATCTCCTTTTTTCGCCCAGGAGAGTATTTCTTCGATGCAGCATTGTCCCGAGGTCAGTCCATCCGCTTTATTCTCGAAGAATCCGAAGAATTTCTTGCCAATGGGACCATACTCTGCCAGATACCAGTGCATATTTTTTTTATTAAAAAGGTGCATATAAATTTTCTCTTCTCCAATAAAAGAGTGATCATATGTTAAACCAGGCAACTTGGCCAGATCGCTCGCGATTAGATCGCTAAATTTACGGCTCATATCCCTTGTCTCCGAGGCACAATTGCCCTATTCTCAGTTCGTCCTTCATTAAGCTATCTGCTCATCTATTTGCCGTCCTGCATTCTCTTCAAACTCTTAATGATCTCCACCGCCATCGTCGAAGGCACTCTATTGAGCTGACAGGTTGTCAATATCCGAAAGAGCTCGTCGCGTTGCATCGATGCCATATGTTGAGCCACATATAACATTGCTCCTTGATATCCTTCCTCAACCAGGCTCTTCTGGACGTTCTCCATAACTCCCTCATCGATGTTTATCTTTGTCGTGCCGATATCGTTTATTACTTTGGATAGTTTATCTTTGCTAAAATTCAAGTTGGCTTCGATGGAAACGGAGGATTCCTGGACAAAATTCAGAGCCTTCTTGGAAGCCCCTTTCAATATCATTTCTGACGCGAGTTTCTTCAAGGTCTTTCCTTGGAGAATGGCTTCCGCCTCTAAAGCCATGTACGCTTCCTGGGTTATTTCTATTCGGGTATATTTGACACTGGGCATTTGCTCGCCGGGCCTTTTTTTTATCTTCTGTTCTGCTTCTTCAGTATTAAAGACTACGGAAGATTTGGTATGAATTGTACTGCTTTTATGAAAAGGAGATGGGATATTAGGTATTTCCCGAAAGGGCTAAATATCATTAATGATCAAGAAGCAACCCGGCGAGGAAGACCACGAATGATTATTGAGAATATACCACCTCCTAAGTCTCTATGCACTTTCTCGCCAGACCACCTCAAGGGTGAAATAGTATCCAAAGAAAGAGAAGGGCTATCCCAATTATAGTTGTGATAGTAACGATTTTTTCCCATCCAAATCCAATATTGATTCTCTTCCGATTCATGTTCTCAGCGTTCTCAGGTGCACCATTCATGGATTATAATCTCAGATCTGAACTCCTCGGACCTTTAACGATATTTCTGGCAATATCCTGCTCTGGCTTACTCTAGCAGGCTGTACTCGATGGATTAACCCCTCTCTGCAAAGCCCACCTCATGAGAGCACATTCAGTATGGTCTGATCATTACCCACCACCAAGTAATGACGGCGGCCACCAATAGAGCTAATATTAAAGCATCTCTTGTTCCTTTTGTCAAAGTCATTCACCTATTTTTCAATTGCATCTAGTATTGAGGGCTATTTACCTTTTTCCTCTTGCGAGAGCTTATCTTGGATCAAGGTGCCGAAATTCAGCGCCCTTCGCTTTCATGATGACGGCAAATGGGAAAGTGAATCAAGAGACACCTCTAACGATGTGGCATAAAACCAATCCTAGCAAGAGTTAAGCATCCTCAGACAATTGGAAACCAGAAATGCAAAAAAGGGATGAAAATATTAGTCCTAGCTTGAGGCAAGGACCGGAAAAAGGAAACTTACGATGATTTATCTTACACCGGACCTGCTATCTGACCACTTGTTCAGGATTGTGGGCAGGGCAACGACAAGTATTCCAAATATCACTATAGCGTATATCTGAGACATGATATCCATCTCTTTTCACCTCCGGGCAATTTGGGCAGATTAGCCAAGTGCCATTTAGGTTCCGACCATAATAAACTTTTTGCTGCATGATTCGTTATGGATCGATTCAGATAAATCTTGTTGTTTTTTTAGAAATAGTTAAAGATCTATGGTAAAAAAGGTATTTAACCAAAATGGATATAAAGGTATTTAATGATAATACCAAATAACCAAATAACTTTTTACCTAAAAAAGGTGAATAATAAAGCATATAGGGCCATTTAATCAATTTTCATAAAGAGAAATTAACCTAATTTAGAAAAGGTTTAAATAAATGGAAGCCATCCTTGGGATTTGTACGACAGTCCTTAAAGAATCGGTAAGGTCTGCTGTACAGGAAATGAATATGGCTGGCTTCATACACAACGAACCTCCCTTGGTTGGGCAAGATATCGATGTTCCTGGATCAATCTCATCAGAGGATGCCGGTTTTTACCTCATCCTGATATCTGCAATAGTATTCATGGTTGCAGCTCTGACTGGATATCTATCATAGGACTTCAGCCGCAAGCAGGCTACCAGAGCCTTGGGATCTGAATAGGTCTGTCTATCTTCCTTTCAGGTTCTGGTTCACATATAAATTCAGAATAGATCAACAAATATCTTTTTTAATTAAATTATTATCAAACAAATTTATTTTACCTATTCAAATACATAGCGAATTACCGCTTGGAAATTATTACCAGAGAAATCATTTTAGAAATATTTGGGGCAGGTCCTCGTCGCAATCTAGGAATAAGCTTTTCCGGCCAGCAAATTCCGCAGGGAAACCAAAGCTGCTGATATTCCAATAGTAGTGGTTCCTGACTCAAAGGGAATGTTGAAGTAAAATGACATTAAATATTCGTTAAAGGATAAGAGCATGACATTTCGTCTGATCGAGATTAATCTCCCAAAAAATAAGCAACAAGCATTGGAAGAGATAATAAGCAGCAGAAAGGAAGTGCTCGATTTAACAATTCAGCCCGCGGTAGGATTCTGGAGGATTCCGGTACAGGGTGACTGGAAGACCCGTTTTTCGAGCGATAAAATTCTTATCAGGATGCTCGTGCTGGCAGAGGGAAGCCAAAACCTGCTCGACCTGCTGGAAGAAGCGTTCTTAGATGAGGACGGCTTCAGGATAAATATCTTCGCGCTGGAGGCATCCTTCCCCAGCATCTCTGAGGAGGACAAGCTCGAAGCAGTCTCTTCATATGAGGGAGAAAGAGATCATAAGGGAAGGGTGAGCCGGGAAGAGTTGTATAATGAGTTAGAGAAGGGCGCCAAGATCACGAAATTTTATTCTTTTATGATAATCCTCTCTTCAATTGTTGCAGCAATCGGAGTCCTGAATAATAGCGTGGCGGTGATAATCGGGGCTATGGTCATAGCACCTATGCTAACACCCAATGTTTCCCTGTCTTTGGCGACAGCTCTGGGTGATTTGCCGATGGCCAAGAGCGCCCTTAAAACCATCTTTTTGGGCATTTCGATTGCCATAGTTATATCTGTTGCCCTTGGCTTCTTACTACCGGTAGATCCTTCTTTGCAGGAGATATCATCCAGAACCAGTTTGGGGCTAATGGACATCGTCCTGGCATTGGCTTCCGGCGCAGCAGGAGCTTTATCCTTTACCTCGGCCATTCCCGCCGTCCTTATCGGCGTGGCAGTGGCGGTTGCTCTCATGCCGCCTTTAGTCGTTTTTGGATTGCTGTTAGGGGCAGGCTACTATTCGCTGGCTTTGGGTGCTTTTTTCCTATTTCTGGCAAATCTCATTTCCATTAATCTGGCAGGAGTTGCCATCTTCCTCGCTCAGGGAATCGAGCCCAGAACGTGGTGGGATGCCAAGAAGGCAAAGAGAGCTACTGTGCTGGCTATTGTGGGCTGGGCATTATTATTAGCAATACTAATAATAATATTATTCTTTGGAGACCTTAAAATACTTAAACTATGATCGGCCAGGAAGGCATCCATTATTTCAGCTAGCGTTTGTCGCGCATTGGATTCTGGTCACATCGTCCAAAGTCAACAAGCCAACAAGCCAAGGAGCTGATCGGGATTATTTCTTTCGACGACCGGGAGATGGCTGATGTGATTTACGATCATTTTATTCATCGCGTCAAATAAAGATTCATCCGGATAGGCTACTACCAGCTTGGAGTTCATTATATCTTTCACCGATGCCTCAGGCTGATCCTGGAAAATAAATCTCATCGCGTCTAATTTGGCCACAATCCCCACTAACTTGCCTCCATCTACCACTGGCACATCGTGAACCTCATACATTTTTAAGATATTGGCTACTCCACCCACCGTCGACTGAGTGGAGGGTACTTATAAAATGTGATGCTGCTTCAATTGTTACGAGAAATTCAATATGTGGTTTGCAGGTTATACGCACGGGTCCAAGCTGAGATTTGCCCGAATACCTCTGCGTGATCGTATCCTCTGGATACTGGCCAACCACGGCAGTATGATGGAGAGGAGCAGATTAGGGGCATGCGAGGAAGCGAAGAGGCGCTATACTTTAATATATTAAAATTTATGTTTTTATAGAAATAGTAATTATGAGCATCGATACCAAAATCTTTATTTTCAAAGGCATCGTAGTAGAGGTAGAAGCATAAATGGAGACTCAAAAAATGATAAATAAAAATGAAGAGAAAGCAAAGTCTAAGGTAATCGGCGATATGAATAAGGAACAAGGCGATTTCATGAAGGATGGAGCAGAGAAGCCGAAAGGCGACGATAAGAAGATATGGGCTGATAAACCGAAATAATCAGCCTAGCAATTCCCTTAAAACATAAGAAGTAGGAGGACAGGATAATAGAATGAGGATTCCTATTTACCCAGGTTTAATCGGCAGATCCCCTAAAACGAGCCACAATTGCCGTAATGAGAAGAAATCTTGCCAAATTCTTCCCGTTTTTATCTTTATTTTGTCAATTTTTCGATAGCGTCCGCTAGGCTCAAATCACGTTTGCTTTTTTCAATGTGCAGAGCTGATATAGGTTAAAAGCAAATGCAGTAACCATCATTTTTGCGCTAACTCTTCGAATCGTAGTAATTCCCATTCCAGACCCTCATTCCAAGACCAGTGTAGAGTCCTGAAAGTATTTCGCACCTGCTCAGAATCCATTTCGTGTGAATAATTCATACTTCCTCTCAAAGTCCAAACAACCTGTGGCCAATAGCAAAATACATCTCCAGGCGCATCTTTCTTCTGAATGCCCGTTCTGGGGTTTCGAGATGCTCAAACTCCAGACTACCATGCGGTCTGTTGTTGTACCACTCCTTAAACTCCTCAAATGAAGAAAAGGCTAATCGATGCCTCTTATACTCGCCAAACCATCGTTCTAGCTTTCCATTTGTCTGAGGATGCTTAACCCTCGCCAGGATTGGTTTTATGCCAT
The DNA here is from genome assembly GCA_963803855.1 of Methanotrichaceae archaeon. GTDB lineage: Archaea > Halobacteriota > Methanosarcinia > Methanotrichales > Methanotrichaceae > Methanothrix. Next base: position 161,538 of record CAWDNX010000006.1, on the reverse strand, counting down.
GTTTTTCAAGGTGTCTCTTGAATTCACTATCCCATTTGCCGTCTTCATGAATGCGATGGGCACCGAATTCAGCGCCGTGATCCAAGATAAGCTCTCGCATGGGGCAGAGCCACCAGTATCTTTCAACCAGTTCATCCACTATCAACTTGCTGTTCTCGGTATTGATATTCATGAACTCCCCGCCTGCAAGGATCATCCTGGATGCGTCATCAATGATAACGCAAACCTTGAGATCTGACCAACCTGATTCATGCCAATCGATATGTCCTGCGGACAGGCTATGCTTGCGTTCGTACCGAACCCACTTGCGTCGCTTCTGTTTCTTCGGGTCTTCATGAGCCAAGCCCGCTGCCTTGAGATACATGTGAATGCGGTTATGGGAGATGCGGATCTTAAACACTTTTCTTACAGCGACCTCCAACATCCGAGCCCCAAATCTATAGAGCCGATATCCCTCGCTAACGATCTGTGCCTCGCGCTCGTCAAAGGGCTTCCTGGGCCGGCCCATGTTCTCGCCGACTGTAGGCTCCTGCCCGCTATCTACATAGTCTTTCCAGATCTGCTGCACCCGTCTCCGTGATATCTTCATATCCAATCCAAAGCAATCTGTTTTGTTCTCACATCCTTCTGCTTTTGGCGAATAATCCAATGGATCTTGCGTTGGTCTAATTTCATAAAAAAACCCGGGTAGCGTGCCAGTTTTGATGTAAAATGGTAGTAATATCAAGTGCCAAGAACCGACTTGCTGTATACGATATAACAGCAAGTTATTTCTTCACGAGATATAATAATTAGCCCTGTATCCCCAAGTCGTCAAAACTTTAGGAGGGACACAGAGCCATGAATATGTCTGACTTAGTAGAAGATTATCTTGTCGATCCGAAAGAAGGGTCGTGAGTAACTAACCAGTTGGTATTTTGTGATAGGGAAACGTTAGAAGCTGCTCCTGGGACCATACGCGATCTATGAGCCCAGCATGTTTTGCGGGACAATTGTAATATGTTTTGCCTGTATCATCTTTATATTTCAGAGATAGATGCGTTCTGCAAAAATTATAGTACGCAATATAAAGTGTCATCTGGTTATTCAATTCTTCTGTTTTTTTGGAGAATCCAATGGTCTTCCTTGAAATGCGATTGTTATCCTGTCTTAAAGTGAGATTTTGTCGTTCGATGTAATTGGTTGAGATCAACTTGGGATCGATATCATTTCCAAAAACGATCTTCTTGACAATTTTTTTAAGTCGAGATCCAGATCTCTCTTTTATGATTTGCCCATATTTTAATAAAGCATTAGCTATTAATCTTGGCGATCTGGGCCGCCCCCTCTTCCCAGTCGATGGATATTTGATGATCTCATAATATTGATTTAAGAGAGCATTCTTGTAAAATTTTAAACCATCTGTAACAAAAAGCGGAATTGATGCAAGGCGTCTAGCAGTTTTAGCGACGAGTTGATTTGCAGTTTTCTGTGTTCTTGCCCCCACACAATGCGCTAATAGTAACCGGGATTTGCAGGCCATGCTCAGCCAGATCCATGTACCTTCATCTTCATATTCGTCTTTCTTGGGCAACGTTTTTTTCCCACGAACGTCCATAGCTCGTCCATTTCAACCTTCTCCGTCTCAACACGAGTTAGAGTTGATTCATTGACCTTTTCGCAATGGCTTGCCGCTTTCCCAGTCCATTTTCTAACCGTCACAGGGCAAACTTTAACTACTTCAGCTATTTTATTTACACTTAGGCCTTTGGTTGAAAGATCCAGTGCTAGTGTTATTTTTTCTGGGCTTGTTCGGAGACCATAGAAAACAGTGTTCTTCCGACTACAGAATACGAGTCCGCAAGCGCTACATATAAATTTTCTCACTCGTCCGCCGGACTTAATTTTAGATGTACCATTGCTCGTAACGTTACCCTTACCAGCAACTCCGTAGCAGGAGCATTTGGTATTGGGACAAGCTACGTCATTGAACTTGGGCTTTGGCCCTCTTTTCCCCATTGCTATCCCTTGTTGGATAGCATATGAATCTCACATATTTAATACCAACTGTATAGTCTTTCACGACCGAAAGAAGGAATGAGGAAGTTAACGACCGGTTTGCTAAATGAGGTAATGCAAGTTGAGGCTGAAAAACAAATCCAGGCCCGACCCTACGAACGCACCGGCAAGAGAAAAGCGCATCGCAATGGATCAAGGCCGCGATCACTCAAGACCATTCACGGTGAAATAGAACTTGATAAACCCCAAATCCGGGAGTTCCCATTCAAAACCAAAGTATTCGAGAGATATTCTCGCGTGGAGGAATCTGTAAGGGTTGCTGTGGCTGAATCGTATCTCGAAGGGGTATCAACCAGAAAGGTCGAGAAGGTATTCTCTAAATTTGGATTGAACAATATCTCCGCCTCTGAGGTCTCATGAATTGCGAAAAAGCTGGATAAATTGGTCAAAGAGTTCCTGAATAGACCTATTGTTGGATCAATCCCGTATCTGTTCGTGGATGCAAGCTACTTCAAGGTCCGAACTGATGGTAGATATATAAACAAGGCCCTGCTTGTTGTCACTGCTATTTACTATGATGGTTATCGTGAGATTCTGAGTGCTACGGTTGCAGATAGCGAAGATGGATCTTGTTGGGAAAGTTGCTTTGACGATTTAAAAGCCCGGGGACTGAATGGCGTCAAATTAGTGATATCTGATGGTCATAAAGGGATACAAGCTGCTGTTGAAAAGGCATTTCTCGGAGCTTCATGGCAGATGTGCAATGTTCACTTCATGCGGGCCGTGCTCAAAAACATACCGAAAAAAGATCAAACTGCGTGCGGCCACCCCACCCTAAAGGGATGGGGTATGCTTCGGGCAGCACGCACGCCCGGTTAGCTGGAGATCAGAAATCATCGAGCTTTCGTTGACCAGATCCCCTTGATCAGAATTATCGTAACTCTGTCTTCGGTTCCCAGAGAGTCCTCGTTAATCAAATCTAGGAAAATATGAAAACCGAGCGAGGGTTCACTTCATCCCCAACCTGAAGGTTGGGGTATTCGTGACCCTCCGCGCTCCCGATGTAATAAAAAAGAGGTTGCTTACATGCTGAAGGATGCTCTTGAAGATGAGAGCAAGATGCAGGAACTGGCCGTTATTCTTGAAGAGAACGGACATAAAAAATCTGCAGACACCATTGATAGATTCCGATTCGATCTTTGGAATTATAAATCATTTCCACGACAGCACTGGAGGAGGATCCGAACTACTAACGGCCTGGAGAGAATCAACAAGGAGCTGAAACGAAGAAGTCGCGTATCAGGGGCGTACTCAAATGATCAATCGCTCCTGAGAGTGGCGGTTTGTATCATGATAGATATCAACGAGGATTGGATAACTGGTAATAGGTATTTATCCTTGGAGGAGTGAGTTGAATCAGGATACGGGGCCACTGCGAATTTACAGCAAACATGGCACGCTACCATAACCCGTGTTACGGGTACTAGGGTAAAGCGTGTGCGAAATACTTTCAGGACTCTACAGTATCAAAGCATTAAAGTTACATAAATTATATGAGAATTTCTATATACTTACTTTGCGTTTAAGCATCGAAAGCATTAAATACCACATATAGTCTTTATAATAATTAATACTTTTACTACTTGGGGCACAATCGCATTGGTTAGTGATGGTGGCAGGGCGCATTTTATCACATAGTTTATATACTATGATGTATATGTACTCTGTGAGACCCACCATGACCCGCAACAAGATAATCATTCAGCAGTTCGTTCGCAATATACCCACTCCTGAGATCGCGCGCAGAACATCGCATAGCGATGGAGCTTGTGATAGGTACATCAAGGGATACAAGAAAGTTCTGAAGCTTTATGGCGATGGAGTTCCGGCTGAGAACATCGCATCGGAGCTGGAGATGAGCAAATCACTGGTCCGCGAGTACGTCGAGATAATTGAGGATCTGGCTGAGATGAAGAAGGGATAGAAGGGATAGAAAGGATGATATTCAAAGAAATCAATAGCATGAGGGATGTAGGGGCCATTTGCCACTATTCAGATTACCTGACTCCATTTTCATGCGGCGGCGCCTTGCATGCCCCGCAGCTTGCTGCGCGGGTGCGCCGCCGCCGTTTGACTGGATGGTTTCTACAGGTCCCATTTACCATATACCTCATCGAGGTGTGTTGATTGAAGGATCTCAGTGCAAAGCAGCAGGAGGAATTCAACCAAAATCGCTATGAACTACTTCAGCAACTGGAGGAGTTCCTAAATCTCCCTATGGCAATACTGGGCTTCGCCTGGCTTGCCCTTCTGGTGGCAGATCTCATCTGGGGGCTGACTCCCGCCCTAGAAACCCTTATGGGCACCGTCTGGATCATCTTCATAGCCGATTTCCTCATCGAGCTCCTACTGGCTCCGAAAAGAATCGCTTTCCTGAAAGCTAACTGGCTAACGATCATAGCTCTGATAGTTCCTGCTGTCCGGGTTTTTAAAGTTCTACGCATCCTTCGGTTCGCCCGAGGGCTGGCTTTGACCAGGATTGTGGGCACCATCAACAGATCTATGAGATCTCTCAGATTTACCATGGGCCGCAGGGGCTTTGGCTACATAGTGGCTTTAGCCTCGATAGTAGCTCTGGCCGGCTCCTCCGGCATGTACGCTTTCGAGAGAGGCATCAACCCTGATATAAAGAGCTTGGGGGCCGCCCTGTGGTATACAGTAATCGGGATAACTATCAGCACTGATTACAGGCCGTATAGTCCGGAGGGCAGGGTCCTGGCGTTCCTGCTGGGGCTCTTCTCCCTCGCAATAACTGGTTATGTGACTGCTGCCTTAGCCAGTTATTTTATCGGCAGGGATGCCGAGAGCGATGAGACTGCTGTATTGAATAAAAAGACCATAGATGATCTCAGAGCCGAGATCCAGGCCCTGAGGAATGAAAATAAGGTCCTGATCTCCGAGGTCAGGTCCATATCCGAGGCCCTAAATGAGGATCGTACGAAGTGATAGGACCCAAGCATCAAATCTTCTATTTGAACTTAGATTGCACGAACTTCAACGCCATCATCGGTTGGCTCGTCTTCCCGACAGAGTTCTGAATATCCTGGCCTTTTCCGAGATCGCCCCGGAAGCATTCAGCCTCTGAACGTGGGGTGCTATGTCCTCCGTCCTTTGCAGAAACTGATCTACCACCAGCTTCTCCAGCTTCTTTTTATCCACAATCTTTCCTTTTCCCATGCCCGGGCAGGTGGAATTGTAGTTAATGCAAAGCAGAATGTCTCCGCTGGGTGCGGTCTCCTCTTCCACCCGAAAGGGAAAAAGCCGGCAAGCAATGGGTCGCACAGAATAGATGGTGCAGCCTTCTCGGTAAAAGATGCAGGTAGTATCCTCTTTGCTCTTCATAACCGGCAGGTCGAGGATTACCTGGCTACCGTTATCTTTAACTTTGACATAGCACCCGTCATAGCCATAAAGAGTATCTACGATATCGTTCGGCTTTTTCCCCGTCTTTTTAGCTATGGCGGTGACATCTTTTTCTGTGAGATAGATCAGATTGGACTTCTCCCAGAACTCCTTTTGCCGCTCCATGGGAACGAGATCATCAAAATCAAGGGGCCTCTTGTGATGGCAGCAGGATCCGCACCTCTGGCACTGGAACCTGATATCTTCAAAAACGGCCTTTACCATAACGCGGGGCAAGAAATTCCCTCACCCTAAAAAAAGAAAGCAAACGGGAAGACGACCTAAAGCGTCGTCTTCCGGGGATGCTTCTCAGCCAGAACTTCCAGTCCCAGCTCTTCTGCGGACTCTGCCTTCATGATATCCACCATTGCTGCTGCGGGGAAGATCATGGGGGCGTTCTCTATGGGCCCGTAGAGGTAGTAGTCAGCACCCACGATTCCGGCTACCAGGTTGGAGCCGATATCGACAGGAGCGAAGGCTTCCTTGTGCTGCTTCTTCCACTTCTTCATCCAGTCCCAGGCCGAGGCACCGTTATGGAATCCTGCGCCTACCGGCAGGCCCAGTTGAGCCTTAACGGCAATAACTGCGCGATAAGTAGCGCCGGAACCGGCTCCCAGCGGCATGGCCGCGGTATCGATGAGGGGTCTCGTGATGCCACATTCCTTGGCGTACTCCAGCATGCCCTTCTTGGCGCCGCCGGCAGCCTTGGTCAGGATGTCCATCTTGCCCTTGGTTCCCTTCTCCATGGCGTTGAAAGCGAGCACGATGGCAGAATTGAGATCGCTCTCTTTAACCGCCTTCAGCTCCTCGTCGGTGATGGAGGCGTTGATGGAGTTATGGATGGCTCTGTCGGCCACGCCTATCTCTGTAGCGTACTTGACGCCGAAGGCGCGCACCGACGGTGCCGAGGAATCGATGAGGAATGGGTAATTGGATACTCCTACAAACCAGTCGATCTCCTTCCTCATGGCCTCGTCACTCTCTGCAACGATCTGGTTCATACATGAGTTGCCAGTGACGTCGCTCATCTCAACCTGTGCATTCCAGAGCCTCTCCGCGGCTGCCGCGTCAAAGACTCCGTGCTCCGGATCGGAGACAATCTTGTGCCTGGCGTAAAACATGGTGCCGATGCAGCATGTGGCGTACTCGCCCGGCTGGCCTCCTATCTTGAAATTACCGAAATCGAAGACTTCCTGCTTCCTATCAAATCTGAACATTCAAATCACCGCTTTCCAATTGCCTGCGTATACGAATAGTATGTATGCCAAAATTAAGATCAACCCTGCGCAGACACCATAGGCTGCGCCCAGATCTCTGCCGATGGACTTGCCGGCTCTCATGTACTTCTCTGAGGAGTAGAATTCTATCTTCTCCTCGATCTTGTCCAGCTTCGCCATTACGTCTCTGAGTTGATCTGGGTCGACCACGGCAACCGGTACTACCGGCTTAATGTCTTCTGCCATAGTTTACTGCCCCCCCATGAAGGCGAAAGGCCCCAGCATCATCAAAATGGCAAGAACAAAGCCAATGCCAAATCCTACGGACACCGTAGCCAGGACGCCGGAGCTCAGCTTGGTCTCTCTGGCCAGGAGCTGGCCCTTGTACCTGATTTCCTCTACTATTGCGTCAATCATAGGCATATTGGGCTCGACCACGGACGCTATTCCCTGGCCGTATGCAATCTCGTCTGCCATTTTACTTTCCTCCTGCCACCTTGAGAATTAATCCGAAGAGGACGAGGACTACAGTCATGCCGAGAGCTATGCCCTCGATCTTCCCGGCATAGATGCCTGCCTGCAGCTTGTTGAGAAGACCGGAGTTGGTGACCGCGGTATTTATGCCGCGCATCCTTCCCCTTACCTCGACCACCTCTGCAGCCATGGGCTTGAGCCCGGCTCCCTCTTCTTCTTTGTCGCCCTCTTTGATCTCGATGGTCATGGGCTCGACGTCAAGAGCGCCGGGATCCTTGGAGACCAGCTCTTTGATCTTGCCGGTGATGGCCCCCATGTCCTCGGTGTTCATCATCATGACTGCCTGAACCTGGCTCTTATAGCGCTCAATGGACTCGGGCGTCAGGTTCTGGATGAAGGGAATGGCTCCCTTGGCACCAATGATCCTTCCTTCCTTGTCAATTCCGCTCTGAGTAAAAGCCTCGATGGCCTGTCCTGTGATGTGCCCCTTGACCTCCATTCCCGTAACCACTACGTATCTGATGTTGGGATTGGAGATGACGTTGGCCACCATCTTCTCTATACCGATGTTCTCGGTCTTGCACGGTCCGACCAGACCTGCGCCGGCCTTGATGAGATCAGCGCCATGAAGATGCGAGCCGCAGGTACATACTGCAACGGGGCTCTCTGGATTGCCAACCTCATACTCACCGGTAATCGTCGGCCAGGGCTCAGATGGCTTCTTTTTAAGCACCATTCCTAAGCACCTCCGCCCAGTGCCTTCTTTACGATCTCAAAGGTTTTCGGATCGGTAAACGCCATAGCCAGCAGCAACACGAAGGACGTTACCAGGCCGATGATGAAACCCATCCATATGTTGGTGTACAGGCCGGCGATATACGAGGCCTTGCCTCGGTGGGCGTACGAACTGAGAAGCTCGTTGTCCGGTGCAAGCTGTTTGACCAGATCATCGGCTATCTTGTCCAGTTTATCCACTCTATCAAAAACCGGGTCGAAAGTGTACAGAACTACGTCCGCCCTCTGCTCCGAAACCACTCCTTTCATGGGGTCGAAGATCAGGCCCAGTTCTGGTGAAACTCTAACAAATCCCATATCTAGACCTCCTCACTGCACCGTTGGCGGCAATAGTCCTGTTCCGACCACTGCGGATGCATCTCTCTTGACCAGACGGTAGTACATCTTGAAGAAGTAGAACCATATGGCAAAGCCGATGACAAGCTGCAATAGTCCAGCCGCAAGTCCCTGAGTCAACAAGGCTGCAATTCCCGTAGTGATCATGGCAATTCCGCTGCACATGACCGCATTCACCAGAGTTCTATCCTGCTTCTCATCCGGGCCGAGATTGGCATTGAAGGGATGCAGGATAGCTAGACCGCCGGCGATGAAGATGATGGCGATATATCCGGTCATAAGAACGTCATTCAAGATGTCAACATAGCCCAGAGTGCCGGATATGGCAAAGCTCCAGCCGAGAATGGCCAGTGCGCCTGCCATGGACAGATCTGCGTTGCCCTCTTCCATGACGGGGATGTTGAACTTGATGACCTTATTGGCGATGACACCGATGACGTAACCGAAGACTCCGGCATAGATCAGGATAATGATGGGGCCGAGCAGTACTGAGCCCAAGGTTTCGGCCATAGATAGTCCGAACATGACGGCAATGATGCCCATACCTAAGGCCAGCATGCCGATCGATGGAACTCCTGTGCCTATACCATAAGCGCAAACTCTCCTAACGGCGTTGGCTCCCATGACTACGGCAAAGATGGCAGCTACGGCTCCCATAAAGGAGAACAAATTAGTATCCAAGGCGCTGTTGAGGATGGCACCCAGATATATTCCCACAACTGACCCAACCAGGCCGTACATTCTCAGCTTCTTGGGGTCATATGCAGACGGCGCTCCGCCTGCTGCTCCTCCTAAAGACATTTCAGGCACCTCCTGTGATCAAAACTGACGCTAAAGCGAGCAGTATGCTGGCAATGGCGCAGGCTTTGAAGGCGAAGGGCCACTTTTTGAACTTGGGATCATGGAAGCCCTCGATGGTTCCCTGGATGTTCCAGGATGCAATCACGGCGTTCACCAGGAAGATACCAATGGCGAACATGGCGCTTAAAGCAGCGTTGCCGTTGATCAGATAGAGCGGATAGTAGATCATGGCGCCGCCTAAACCCCCCATCATGCCGCCGATAAGGCCGGAAACGAAGCAGATGGTGGGAATGCCCTGGCCAACCGTTCCCGGAGCCACATAAGGCGGCTGGGAAAATCCGGTTATGGGGTCGAAGTTGACCTTGGCCGAAGCGAATGGGACACCTACCGCATAAGCGTAGATCCAGGATCCGGTGAGCATGGTAGAGCCGATCATGATTCCTGCACCCACTGCTCCTGAGGCCAGGATGAGCCAGAGGTTATCTGTGACGGACATCATCAGACCAGCGGCCAATAGGCCAGTGAGGCCAGATCCGGCAGCGAGCTGCACTGTGCCTGTACCGATACCGGATGCTTGAGCCATAGCGGCTGGCGCTCCGCCCACCGGCACAAAGTGAACGCCGATGCCTACCAGGAGGCCACCCACGATGATCTCCAGGATGTAGACAATTGTATTAATATCAAAGATCATGCCGCAATATCCCCCTTGTATTCCGGATATGGCCCATACTTTCTTCGCACAGATCTCTCAATGTAATTGTTATAGGCGACCATCACTACGATAAAGAACAGACCCATGACGATGGCATAAGTTGCCTGAGTTACGGGATCAAACACAGATGTTCTCCAGTTGTCCAGGAAGACGGTGAGGCCAAAGCCCATTCCCGTGGCCGGTCCGCCGAACTTGGTGCAGAACCAGGCGTTATCAATGGAGTTTCGCAGACCCGCCTCGGCCTTCCTCACAATATTGCCGGAGAGCATGGTATTCAGACCGCAGCCGAACTGCCTGTTCTGAAACTCGCGCTCGCCGCCGTAGTGAATATCTCCCACAGAAGAACCGATGGCACCAACCGCCAATCCCCAGATCAAGGCGATGATTGCCATCGGGAAGGGATGCGGCGTTGGCAGCATGTATACCATGATGTAAGATATAGTTGCGATACAAAACGATGTTATCCAGGCATGTGCCATAATAGATGGCGTGGTGTACCTGACGATATCCAAATAGACCCACTGATTGAACCTCGCCTGGCTGGAATTCCTTCCAAAGTAGGAACTCATCGAAAAGACACCGTTGAAAAACGCAGCAACGGATGCGCCTGCCACCAGGGCAAGCAGTGCGGGCATCTGGTAGGCAGTAATAAGCGTATAGGCTACCATAGCTGCAGTGGCGGCCCACAGGGCGTTGGCCGGGGGTTCTCCCGAAATGGCCTTATTATAAATCCTGTGGGGGTTGCCGACCTGGGCGGCCAGTTGCACCTGCGAGTTGGGATTGCTCTGCGATCCTATATCGGATTCTATATCCTCAGAAGCACCAGCAACCGTCGCAAGGGCGCCCATGGCAGCTACGAGCCCCATGCTAAATGCGTCCATTTATTCCTCCTCCTTTTCATTTCACCAATTTCATGCTGTTTAACGATAAAATTGGCTATGACGCTCTTGGTATCAATTACCTAAACTTATAAACCTTTCGCGATAGCCGACAAGGAAAAAACCTGATATCTCGCTGCCCATCGCTATTTGGTGCCGGTTAAACAAAGTGACAAAAAGACCGTTGCGGCAAAATAGTGAGCTTTGTCCCACAAGAAAGGCAAGAACGCAATTGTGAGCTTACCAGGGTTCCCTCTTCGCGCCCATCCGGTAGCCTATGATATTTGTAATCCGGTGCAGTATGGGGGTTATCATCAATACTATTAATATTATAGTAATAGTAAAATGCTGCATAAACCAGTCCGGTGCAATGATCAATGTGAAAAGCCAGGCTCCAATGACAAAATCAAGCTGGTCTATGATGAAAAGGGGCGCACCGCGCTGCAAGCCCATGCGGCGCTTGAAGAATGCCGCCACGATATCTCCCAGCATTGCTCCCAGGGAGAGGGCCAGGAGAATGGGCAATTGCTCATAGCCGCTGCCGAAAGAGGGCAGGCCGACAAAGGGTGCAATCTGGTTTTGCAAAAGTCCTACCAGAACGCCGCAGACGGTTCCCGCGAAGGTTCCCCGAAAGGTCTTGCCGTCGCCCAGTATGCGCCGCCCGTCCGAGAAGATCCGGCCCCCATCCAGAGGCATGCCTCCGCCGAAGAGTGCGGCACAGTTATTGGGTATGTATGCGGGCAGCATCAGCCAGAAGGCAATGATCAGGGCATTCATTCTTACTTCCTGAATCGTTTTCGCGTTCTCTCCCTTATATCAAAGTATCTGATGGACTTAGGGATTTTGGATCGAAACAGTTAAGTTCAACCTCTGCCACCTAAGGCGCGGGCGTCGATGGTCTAGTGGTTATGACTTGGGCCTTCCAGGCAGATTTTGAAACTCTGCGAAGCAAGCCTACAACCCGGGTTCGAATCCCGGTCGACGCACTTCTTTTTTTATTAAATTTTATTCTTACGTTGAATGCCGAATTATTTTCGCTAGATTTATATCCTAGTTTAACCAGTTGTTGATTTATGAATTCCGGTGGGGAGATCTCCAACGCACGAGGATTACTGGCCGAGAAGATCGCAGGAGAGATCACCCTTTCCACTAGTCCTGGGGACACCCTGAGGAAATGGCGCAGAAACTTCGCCATAACCCAGACCGATCTGTCCAATCATATGGGCATGTCTCCTTCCGTGATCTCCGATTATGAGAGCGGCAGGCGAAAGTCCCCCGGCATAATGATCGTGAGCAAGATCATTGATGCGCTCCTGCGCATAGATGAGAGCCGCGGCTGCAATGTTCTGCGCGCCTACGAGAACATGTGGGGCGACATCTTAGGCCTGGACTCCATCTGCAGCGTCTGCGAGTACCAGGATCCCATACACCTCGCGACCATTGTCGAAAAACTGAATGCCGATGTCATCTTCGGCCGCACGGATATCACCATCTGGGGCTATACGGTAATAGATAGCATGAAGGCCATCATTGAGATGCTTCCCGACCAGTTTCAGAAGATCTACGGACGCAGCACGGCCCGCGCCCTGATATTTACTGGCGTTCATTCCGGAAAATCGCCCATGGTGGCGGTGCGGGTCAGCAACCTCAAGCCCGGCGCGGTAATCTTGCAGGGGATAATGCCGTCCGAAGTTAGTCCCATTGCCATTAGAATCGCAAAGGTCGAGAATATTCCTCTTTTAACGACACATTTTTCCGTTGATGAGATCACCAGTGCATTGAGCAAAGGGTGAAATCTCTTGGTCTCTGGTATTGTAAGTTATGGGGTCTATATCCCGCGATTTCGCATAAGGCTGGACGAGATTGCCCGGGTTTGGGGGGACGGAGAAGAGATCTCAGAGGGTCTGCAGGTCTTCGAGAAATCCGTGCCCGATCTGGATGAGGATACGGTGACCATAGCCGTGGAGGCGGCAAGAAATGCCCTGCAGCGCGCACGCATTGATCCGAAAAGGATAGGTGCCATTTATGCCGGCTCGGAGAGCCATCCTTATGCCGTGAAGCCCACCGCCACCATAGTTGGTCAGGCCATAGGTACCTCATCCTCTTTTACGGCTGCGGACTTCGAATTTGCCTGTAAAGCGGGCACCGCTGCCCTCCAGGCGTGCCTGGGCCTTGTCAGCTCCAATCTAATTGATCTGGGCCTGGCCATCGGCGCGGATGTGAGCCAGGGCGCTCCGGGAGATATGCTGGAATATACGGCCGCAGCCGGTGGAGCGGCTTATTTGATAGGAAGCAAAGATGTGGCCGCAGAGATCGAGGGCACTTATTCTTTCACCACCGATACCCCTGATTTCTGGAGGCGGGAGGGCATGGCCTATCCGGAGCATGGGGGAAGATTCACGGGCGAGCCGGCCTACTTCAAACATGTGACCGGTGCTGCGCGCGGCCTTCTGGAACGAATGGGGACATCGCCCGATGATTATGATTATGCCGTATTTCACCAGCCCAATGGCAAGTTTCCCGTCCGCGTGGCCAGGATGCTGGGCTTTTCCAAAAAGCAGATCGAGCCGGGATTGATTGTGCCATTGATCGGTAACACCTACTCGGCATCCTGCCTCATTGGCCTTGCTGCCACTCTTGACATCGCAAAGCCCGGTGAGCGCATCTTTGTGACCAGCTTTGGCTCCGGCGCGGGAAGCGACGCCTTCAGCATAAGTGTGAAAGATAAAATTGATGATATCCGCTGTGGCGCACCTAGCGTTCGCGACTATATTGGCGACGCCGAGTATCTTGATTATGCCATGTATGCCAAGCATAAGGGCAAGCTGAGAATATGAGATCCGTATCCATAATTGGTGTAGGCTGCACCAAGTTCGGAGAGCGATGGGATGTCTCTTTGCGCGACATGATCGCTGAGGCCGGGGTGATGGCCATTGGGGATGCCGAGATCACCGGTGAGCAGATCGACGCTCTCTACGTAGGCAACATGAGCGCCGGCCGGTTCATCGAGCAGGAGCACATCGGGGCGCTCATCGCCGACTGCGCCGGCCTCTCCCGCCTGCACGTGCCCTCCACGCGCGTGGAAGCGGCCTGTGCCTCCGGGGGTCTGGCGCTACGTCAGGCGGTGCTGGCGGTGGCCAGCGGCTACAGTGATATTGTCATCGCGGCGGGCGTGGAAAAGATGACCGATGTCTCCACCGGCACGGCTGCCGATGCGCTGGCCGCGGCCGCGGACCGGGAATGGGAGTGCTTCTTTGGCGCTACTTTCCCTGCGCTCTATGCCATGATGGCCAGGCTGCACATGCGCCGCTATGGCACAACAAAGGAGCAGATGGCCCAGGTGGCGGTGAAAAATCACCACCATGCCTGCCTGAATCCCATCGCCCAGTATCACATGGAGATAACCATTGATGATGTGTTTAAGTCCCCAATGGTAGCGGACCCTCTGCATGTCCTGGACTGCTCCCCCATCTCCGATGGAGCGGCGGCATTGGTGCTTGCCCCTACGGAAATGGCGAGAAGGTTTTCCGAAGAGCCCATAAAGATCGTGGGCAGTGCCCAGGCCAGCGATACTCTGGCCTTGCATGATCGTCGCGATCTGACCACATTGGACGCCACCGTTCATGCCGGGCGCTCTGCCTTCACCCAGGCCGGGATCGAGCCGCGCCATGTTGACGTGGCCGAGGTGCATGACTGCTTTACCATCGGGGAGATCCTGGCCATAGAGGACCTGGGATTCGTGGAGAAGGGCCAGGGCGGCAAAGCCACAGAGGATGGTATGACGGCCCTCTACGGCAGCATTCCCATCAACACCTCCGGAGGGCTGAAGGCCTGCGGCCATCCCGTAGGTGCAACGGGAATAAAGCAGGCCTACGAGATCGTCCTGCAACTGCGCGGAAAGGCAGGCAAACGCCAGGTGGATGAGGCCGAAGTGGGCCTGGCCCACAATGTGGGCGGTTCAGGCGGAACGGCCCTGGTCCACATATTTTCGAGGTGATGATGACAAACCAAGCACCCAGATTCTGGAGAAGCATACCGCAAAGATACAATCTTTCCGGGACACACTGCACTTGCTGCAATGAATACTTCTTTCCTCCCAGAAACCTCTGCCCTAACTGCCGTCGCGGGGCACATTTAGAGGATTACACCTTCAAGGGAACGGGCCGTGTCATCACCTACACTACTATCTATACTGCCACCGAGGACTTCGAGAGGCTGACGCCCTATAACCTGGCCATCATCCAACTGGATGAGGGGCCCAAGATTACCGGTCAGATCGTCTCCAGCTCAGCGGGTGTGAAGATCGGCATGCTTGTAGGGCCCGTATTTCGCATCCTGGGAAAAGAGGGTGACAAGGGCATAATCTACTACGGCACCAAGTTTGCGCCTCTGTTGGAGCAAAGCTGCTCTACGGAATAAAACCGCAGAGCCAGAGAGCGCGTAGAGGACGAACGGACGGAGGCGACTATTACTCAGAGCAATGTGCGGTTCCTTTCAAGTGTTGGTAATAAGGAAGATTGCGAGTCTCTGCGAACTCTGCAGTTAATAATCGTAGCTCGATAATAACTCGCGAAGAGCCAAAGATTTATCCCAAGGCGGCAGCGAAATCTGTTCTGTCCATCTTCGGGCCGCCTTCGTCTGCGCTGAGAAGGAAGGGTCCGGTCTTGATTACATTCTCTCGATCTTTTATCTCGCTGAGCATTCGGGAGAGTCCATTTATCTCTTCTGCCTGCATAAGTGACTACTCCCACGACTGAAGTCGCGGGCATCTAGGCTTTCGCCACAGACTGTAGTCCCAGTCTGAGAATATTTTTTGAAGCATTAAGGTCTCGGTCCATTACCAGGCCACATTTCAGGCAGTTATGGATTCTTTCCGAGAGACCCTTCTTTACGATTGAACCACAGCCTGAGCACATCTGAGATGTAAAGGCAGGATTGACTAGGACCACTTTACGACCAGCACTTTCAGCCTTGTACGTAACGTAAGTCCGAAATCTATTCCAGCTTGCATCCAGCACGCTCTTAGCCATGTAAGGTTTCTTTTCAATGAGATCCTTGATATCTATATCTTCCAGGCAGATTATGCCATAATCGTTCACTATCTGATGGCTGAGTTGGTGAGCAAAATTATCTCGGAGATTACCAAGTCGTTCATGGATATGACTGACTTTCTTGGCGGCCTTTCTGCGTTCAGGTGATCTATGGGGGAGTTTATCTTTCTTGCTTTGTTCCGTGGAAAGTTTCTCTTCACAAGCTGCTAGATATCTTTGGTTTGCTACAAAAGTACCATTTGACAGAACGACAAAATTGGATATCCCCACGTCAATGCCTACTGCTTTCTCGGAATCTGGTACGGCATCTTTGGCGGCATCTTCTACCAAGAATGAGACATACCATTTTTTGGTAGCTGATCTTCTTACGGTCAACCTCTTAATGGTTCCTTCAACTTTCCTATGCAACCAAACCTTTAGATCTCCGATCTTGGAAAGATGCAAAACGTTATCCTTGAACGTGAAACCACTTTGAGGATACGTTAAGCTGTCATACCAGTTTCTGCCTTTGAATCTCGGATAACCTGGTTCTTCTCCTGCCTTGACCCTTCGGAAGAACGATTTGAAAGCCAGGTCTACCCTTTGAACAGCTTCCTGAAGAACCTGAGAATAGACTTCCGATAGCTCTGGTTTGGATTCTTTCCAGATGGGAAGCATTCTCTTAGATTCAAAGTAGCTTATGGATCTATCTTCACTCTCCCAGGCGTTCTTTCGCAACGCAAGTGTTTCGTTATAGGTCCATCTACACAGATCAAGTTGCCTGTTCAATATTGCAACCTGCGACTTTGTGGGCTTCAATCTATAACGAAACACTTTAGGCATTATAAGTTAATAGGCTTCATTGCATAATATAATTGTTGGTCCACAGGAAATAACCGCGGGGCATGATTCATCCCACCTCTGAAGAGGCGGGGATTCTCTGCCCCTGCACCACGTCCTTCCTAAAAAGAAGCTATACTCTCCAAAGAGACGATAGACTCATTTGAGGATAATCGGGAAGACGGCGCGAAGGATGTAAATATTTTGCAGTCGGATATAGAAAACATGACCCTCGTATCCCTATGCTTTGAGGTCCACCAGCCGCTGCGGCTCAAGAAAAATTTCTTCTGGGACAATTCTCCCCTAAAGGAGGTTGTGCCCAATTTGCGGGAGTTTTATTTCGATGATTCCGAGAATAGGAGGATCTTTGAGCGCGTATCCGACAAATGCTATCTGCCTGCCAACGAGGTGATCTTGGAGTGCATTAGAAAGCATGAGGGATCGGAGAGGCCCTTTAAGGTCGCTTACAGCTTCTCAGGCGTCTTCCTGGAGCAGTGCCGTGCCTACCGTCCTGAGGTTTTGGACTCCTTTGTCAAGCTGGTGGAGACGGGCGGAGTGGAGGTGATGGGGCAGACCTACTATCACTCTTTGGCCAGCCTCTTCGAGGATAAAAGCGAATTTTTCGAGCAGGTCAAGATGCATAAGGAGCTTATATGGGACATTTTTGGGCTCTATCCTACTACCTTCGAGAATACGGAGCTGATTTACAATGACGAGATTGCGGGAATGGTCGAGAGCATGGGATACAGGACCGTCTTCACCGAGGGCGTGGTGGCCGACCCCAATTACGTTTACCGGCCACCCCAAACCGGCATCTCTTTGCTGCTTCGTAACTTCAAGCTCACAGACGACATCGGCTTTCGCTTCTCCTCGCACAACTGGGAAGAGTACCCTCTCACTGCCGACAAGTATGCCGACTGGCTCGCCGCCACCCCCGGCCAGTGCATAAACATCTTCTGCGACTATGAGACCTTTGGCGAGCATCAGTGGGCGGACACGGGCATCTTTGAGTTCCTGCGCGTTCTGCCAAAAGAGGTTCTCCGGCATGAGAACCTCCGCTTTGCCACGCCTGCCGAGATCGCTCGCGACACTCCTCCAGAAAGAGAGTTATCTGTGCCAAATTATGTCTCCTGGGCGGACCTGGAGAGGGATACGAGCTGCTGGCTGGGAAATGCCTTGCAGCAGGCCTGCTTCATCTACCAAAAGCGACTCGAAGCGCCGGTCAAAGAGAGCCGGGATCCAGAGCTTCTGCAGATTTGGAGGACGCTTCTCTTATCCGATCATCTCTATTACATCTTCACCCATGGCGGGGGCCCGGGAGAGGTGCACAGCTACTTCAGCCCTTACGGCATTCCTTATGATGCCTCCGTCACCTACTTCAGTGTTCTATGCGACCTGCACTATCGCCTCAAGAAGAAGATTCATCTGGCTGATTCGCCCTTTCGCTTTGCCACAGGCGTGGATCAGTTCACGGGAGAGGTCGCCTGGAGCTTAGCCGGTCTGCAAAATATTTTAAAAACCGTATCTATCGAATCACTGCTATATCATAATAGCCGGGGGGATCTGGCTCTCTGGGCAGCGACCAGCCTCGCAGATGCGTCTCTTGCCGAGCGTTTGGCCAAATTGAAGAGCATCAAGGGAGAAAGACTGCGAAAAGGCTTATTGAAGGCAGTAGAAAGCGTACTCTTGGGTGGTAAATGATGAACTATGAAGAGGGCGCGGGCCGGGAGTGGCTGCTGGCCAACGATCTAGGCGGCTATGCCTCCGCCACCATAGTAGGCAGCAACACGCGGGCCTATCACGGCCTTCTTGTAGCGGCGCTGGAGCCTCCCGCGGACCGCTGGCTTTTGCTCAGCTCCCTGGACGAGGAAATCGCAGGCATTTCCCTGGCCAATCATCAATATCCTGGTGTGATCCACCCCCAGGGATTCAAATACCTGCAGGATTTTTGTTCGGATCCCTTCCCTCGATTATGCTATCAAGTGGGCAGTACCTGGATCGAGAAGACCGTTTTCATGATCCGTGGTGAGAACACCACCATCATCAGCTACAAAATTAAAAATGGGCAGGGAACGTTTGCCATCGTTCCCCTGGTGCACAGCAGGAGCTTTCACGCTGCATCCCCTCTGCCGCCCCTGAGCCAGGAGCCTCTTGGTGCGGGAACGATTCTCCGATCACGTCTTCGCCCGGACATTTGCCTCACGCTCTTCTCGGACGGGGCCGCCTATGTGCCACAAGAGATGATTTACCATAATTTCGAGTACGAAGAGGAACGATTGCGGGGCTTAGCCTGGAAGGAGAACCTCTTCACGCCGGGCCATTTCGAGATCGAGCTATCGGGAGACTCCGCCTTTGCCATTGCTGCCTCTACCTGGAGGACCGGCATGCCGGACTGGCGGGCAGAGCAGAAAAAAGAAATGGAGCGTCTGGAAAAGCTAACCGCCCCCATTCCGGATCTGGCAAAGGCCGCAGACGCCTTCCTGGTGAAAAGAGATCAAGGCATGAGCCTCATCGCCGGATACCACTGGTTTGATGATTGGGGTAGGGACGCCATGATCTCCCTGCCTGGCCTCTTGCTCTCTACAGGACGCTTTGAAGATGCCAGGCAGGTCTTGAAATCCTTCGCCTCCGCTATGAAAGACGGAGTCTTGCCTAACGATCTGGGTGCCGGCTCTTACAACACAGTGGACGCATCCCTGTGGTTTGTTCGGGCCGTATGCCGCTATTTTGAATATTCTAAAGACCGGGAGTTTGTCGGGCAGCTCTGGCCCAGGCTACTAGAGGTGTTTCGTCGCTATTCTCGGCCGGGAGAGGACTTTGGAGGGTGCGAAGATGGTCTTATCGTATCCGGACCCGCGCTCACCTGGATGGATGCTCGTCTGGATGGCCGGCCGGTGACATCGCGGGCCGGAAAATGCTGCGAGATAAATGCCCTCTGGTATTCTGCCTTGCGAGATATGCAGAAGCTTTGCGAGGCTTTAGACAAATCAGATCCGGGGTTTACAGAGCTGGCCGAAAGGGTACGCCATAGCTACCAGAGGTTTTGGAATAGTGAGACCGGCTGCCTTTTTGATGTAATTGACCATGAGGATGCATCCATCCGGCCCAACCAGATTATCGCGGCAGGAATTCCCGATCTGCTGCCTCTGGTTATGAGAAAGAGCATTCTTGATGTTGTAACAAGGGAATTGCTCACGCCTTACGGACTAAGAACTCTCTCACCCCGCGATCCGCGCTATAGAGGCAGATACGAGGGCGACCCATGTCGCCGGGATGGGGCCTATCATCAGGGCACCGTCTGGCCCTGGCTCATGGGGCCGTACATTGATGCTCTGCTCTCTGTGAACGGCAGATTTGGGCCGGTCCTGACAAAGGCCAGAGAGCTTCTCAGGCCCTTGATAACCATGCATGCCGGCGGGATTAACACCATCCCCGAGGTCTTTGATGGCGACAGCCCCCAGCGTCCGGGCGGATGCATCTCTCAGGCCTGGTCGGTGGCAGAGGTGCTGCGAGCCTGGAATAAAGTGCAATAGTATGTTGTCATATTATGTCGGTTGATATCCTGGTGTGCCAGGACGAGGAGGGTCTCCATATTGACCATTTTTCTGAAAAGGAAAAATCGCCACAAAAAAAAACTGCATTTAATGCAAAAAAATAGATCAAATGTCTGGATACAAGTCAAGCTGTCTCGAATCAATTATCAGTGTACGGACGCCTTGTGGAAGGCTTTTACTGATATAGTTGATGAGGTGAGGACAAAAAAGGAGCAATTCAGATGTGAGAGTGAGTTGAAAGCCCAGTTAGAGGAGAGAAGCCGACAGCTTAGAGATAAGGAGCGCATGGCAGCGATTGGTGAGACGGCGGTTATGATCGGCCATGATCTGCGAAATCCACTGCAGGCCATAGTGAACACCACATACCTGGCCAGGCGCAAGGTTGAAGAATCTTTGGCAGAGGCAAATCTTGATAAGCTGGGCCTCATATCCGATTTGCTAGCTATTGAAAAACAGTCGCTGTACATGAACAAGATCGTCAGCAATCTGCTGGACTATTCTCGGCCCTTAAATCCGGATATGATGGATTTATGCTTGCCAACGATTATCAGTGATACTCTCGCCAGCATGAATATTCCGGATAACATTGAGATTAAAATGGAGATGGAGGAGAATATAACTGTGAGGGGCGATCCTATCATGATCGTGCGTGTTCTCATCAATATCATTTCCAATGCCATTCAGGCCATGCCGGAGGGAGGCATGCTGAATCTCTCTATGTCCTCTACAGAGAAAGATGTTATCTTGGCCATTAAGGACACCGGTCCGGGCATACCATTAGAGGTCAAAAACAAAATATTCAATCCTCTCATTACCACCAAAGCCAAAGGTATGGGTATGGGTCTTGCCGTCTGCAAACGCCTATTGGAGGCCATGGATGGCGATATCCGGATCGTGAGCGAGAAATGCACGGGCACAATCGCCGAGATAAAAATACCTATGTCGAAATAAAAAATAAATTTACTTGCGAGATTGGAGCAAATTATTCACAATATCCTCATGATACTTGATCTCATATTCCTGTTCCGCCAATTTTTTTGCCACAAATTCCAGCAATTTTCCTGGAGTCACCGGCTTTTCTAAATATGCGTTTGCTCCTTGATTAAGGGATTCAATGGCGTTTTCTCGAGTGGAATAACCTGTGATGATGATCTTTTTCATCTCCGGGTTAAGCTCGCGAAATTCAGAGAGAAGGGCGGTTCCATCTATATCAGGAAGCCTGATATCAATTAATGCCAGGTTAAAATATTCGCTGCGTACCTTTTCTATGGCTTCACTGCCGGTATCTGCCGTATCTATTAGGTAACCCTTCCTCTCCAAGAGAAGCTTAAAGCCATCGAGTATGCCTCTATCGTCGTCGATAATCAATATGCGTTTCTTATCCAATAACTCACCTCAACACTAGGTTTCAGCTTAAAATCGATGGAAATAAAAATTAAAGCCTCGGACGGGATTCGAACCCGCGACCTCGTCCTTACCAAGGACGCGCTATACCGGGCTAAGCTATCGAGGCGCCAAGAGCCCTTTGTGCTACTCACCCTTCAAGAACCTTTCGGTTGGATCTGTTTTCTTGCCACTTCATAAACGTCTTCCGTCCTCTTGGCGATGCGATCCCAGCTAAACTCGGCATCGATCCGGCTGCATCCTGCCCTTGCCAGCTTCATCATCTCCTCGGGATTGGCCAGCAGACGGTTTATGCACCAGGCGATGGACTCCGGCTGAATATAGGCCAGTAGGCCGTCCTCGAAGTTATTAATTATGCTCACCGCCTCCGTCGCCACTACCGGTTTGCAGGCATCCCAGGCCTCCAGTACCACAACTCCGAAAGGCTCGTTTCGGCTGGGAACGCACATGAGGTCGCAGGCATTGACCAGCTCCTCTTTCTCGGCACTGGAGGTGTATCCCAGGAATCGGCAGGCATCCGCTACGCAAAGCTCGCGAGCTCTCCTCTCGCAGTCCTGCCTCATGCCACCCTCCCCCATGAAGACAAAACGAACATCGGATCTGTTTCTCAAGACACGAGGCACAGCCTCTACCAACAGGTCCGGCCCCTTCTGGATACTCATCCTGCCGCAAAAGAGCACCATCGGAGCCATGGGGTGAATGGCGTACTTCTCCTTGACCCGGCCGGCGTCCAGCCCCTTTCTCATCTTTCCCATAATGATGCCGTTTGGTATAATGCTGATCTTGTCTTCAGGCAGGCTGTATATCCACATCAACTCGTCTTGCATGCGCCTGGTGGTCACAATCACCTTGCTGGCCTCATAGCAGCCCAGCCACTCTCGGTGGGAGACCTCCTGGGATATACCGTGACCGAAGTGGTTTCCATTCCTGCCCCATTCCGAGCTATGCATGGTCAGAAGGAAGGGCAAGCCAAAGTGTTCCTTTATACGGGTCAAAGCGGGCACAGGATGCCAATCATGGCCATGCACTATATCGAATTTGCCAAAGAGATTTTGCACTGCCCCGAAGCGATCGTAAAGTGCATCACACATGCGGTTCATCTGAGAGAGGACATCTCCAGAGCCGTCTACATCTGCCCTCTGGTAATGCACGCCGTTGATCTTGTCGTAGGACTCAAAATCGCCTCTGCGCGTAAAGATATGTACTTCATGGCCCCTTCTGGCCAGCGCTTCCGAGATCTCTGAGACGTGGGGGGCCACCCCACCGACCTTTATTGAGTATAAGCTCTCCCAGGAGAGCATTGCAATTCGCATCTATTCACCGGTATTGTCTTGCCTTGCAGCTAATGGTTATTGATCTTTTATCGGTACGATATCATCAATATGGGGGTGGAACGCATTTCGGTCCATCTTATCCCTGTTTTATGAAATACATAAGGAATGAAATAAGCGTATTATGACTCATTACAGCCGGATAATTGATTAACTTTTCGGCGCTTTTAGATTGCTTTTAGCTGTTGTCTGAGCTCCCTGGCGGCATGTTCCGGGGCAATGGAGTTGATGTACACTCCTGTGCTCCTCTCAAAGCCCGCGATTTTGGAAATGGCCGGCTGAATTCTGATGTTGATGTGGTAGCCGGAAGGAAGCTGGAAGATCATGCAGTTATAGGACGGATCGTTCAAGACGGATCGCATGCTCCCTAAAGCCCTTTTTAGCAAGGCGGCCAGCATCTTACCTTCATCTTCATGCATCTCTCCCAGGTTGGCAAAATGCCTCTTCGGCAAAATCCAGGTCTCATAGGGTGCCTGAGAATAGAAGGGTGCAATGAGAATCCAGTTCTCGTTCTCCTCGATGAGCCGGCATGACTCCTTCTCCGCCGCTACGATCTTGCAGAACGGACAACGCGAAGCATGGCTGATGGCATCCAGTTCTCTTTTAATCAGAGGCGGAAGAATGGGAAGGGTGACGAGCTGAGAATGGCTGTGCGATAATGATGCTCCCGCCTCCCTGCCCCAATTCTTGAAGATGGATACATATTTCACAAGGCTGTTGCTACAGTAATGGACATAGCGATCCCGGTAGACCTGGATGAGCTTTTCCATATGCTCCAGGGCAAAGTCTGCCGGATTTTCACCGTGCTGGGGACTGTCTACAATCACCTCGTGAAAGCCCTGCCCGGGCAGAGCAATCCATTCCGTCGTGGCGGGCGCAGGGCATGGGACCATGGCTGCGAAAACATTGGGAAAGACCCGTAGCTTCCAGCCGGAAATCCTCTCCTGGCCATCGGATGATATTCCTTGCTCAGTGTAAACTGCAACCGCGGGTGGAGTCATCTTCTCATTTCCCGGACAAAATGGGCAAACGGTCTCGTCTCCTGGGGCCGCCTAACGCCGCCCGGAAATCAGATGGCCTTTTCTTGCGATTCGCGGCGATGATGCAGTACTCATCCAGAAAGTAATGTCTTCTTAACTCAGTCATCGTCTGCGTCCCCTCTTATCCTCTTTCGTCAAGCCACTTCCATATAAATCGCAAGTGTCCTCTCCGCCGCTTTCTGCCAGGTGAACTCTTCCAGCGTCCTGGCCCTGGCGTTCTTTCCCCAGGATTGGAGGCGATCCATGTCCTCCAGGGCGAGATTGATGCCCCAGGCGATGTCTCTGGGATCGCGAGCATTGACATGAACGCCCGTAGGCCGCGCGTCGCCCGGATTTTTTACAATCTCCGCCAGACCAGAGGTGCCGGCGGCGCCCACCACTGCTGCCTTGCCCATAGCCGCCGCCTCGAGAGCGACGATGCCAAAGGGCTCATAGATGCTGGGAAATACGCACAAATCCGCCAGAGCATAGTGGTGCATCTTATCCTCGGCATCCAGAAAGTCTGTGACCAGAGTGATAGAGCCCAGCCGTTTCGCTTCCGCAAGAGCCCAGCTCTCCAGGCTGCCCTTGCCCACGACCAACAGCTTCACCTTAGGATGCTTTGCCTGGATGATGGGAATGGCAGAAAAGAGCTGTACAATCCCTTTGACAGGTTCCAGCCGACCCATGAAGAGCACGACGACATCATCCTCTGCATAGCCATATCTCTTTCGAAGATTAGCGAGACGCTCTGCATCAGACCGATCGGGATTGAAAAACGCACCGTCCACGCCATGGTAGCATACGCGAATCTTCTCCGCCCTAACTCCCAGGCTGACCAGCTCCTGCTTCATGGCCTCTGAAACGGTAATGATCAGATCCGCTACTTTCGCGCCTTTCTTTTCCAGAGCCACGAGCTGCGGATTGGGATTGTCCGAACGACCGACCTCCAGGCCGTGCACATGGAAGATCATGGGAATACCTTCCCTTTTAATGGCCATAGCTCCCAGGAGGCCGAGCCAGTCGTGTGCCACACACAGATGGAACGGCCCATTCTCCATGATGCTTGCTGCACATAGCTGGTTTAGGCTGATGAGATCCTCAAGGAAGCGTAGTCCCTCACCCCAGGAAAGAGTTTGGGCAGAGAGGAATACATCAAGCCCGTCCCGGATGGGAACGGGATACATTCTGAATACTTCCACCCCGTTCATCTCCTGGTATCTCTCGAGCTTGCCGTCCCCTAATGTAAAGACCGAGATCCTCTCTCCCAGGGAGACCAGTTCTCTGGATATTTCATCCACATACACACCAAGACCGCCGAAGATCCTGGGCGGAAACTCGATACTCAAGTAGGCAATTCTCATTGTTTTCTCACATCCCGGCTAAGCTACCAGATTCTTGTAATACTCCAGTACCGGCTCATTCCAGCTAAACTGTCTGGCCAAGGAGAAGGACTCCTCGCAGAGCAGCCGGTATTTGACCTCATCATCCAGATAGGTCCAGGTGAAGTAGTCCAGGGCCAGGGCATAATCCAGGACGGTCTCCTGGGGCTGAGCCTCAATGTTGTCCACAATCACCACGCCCCCCAGGCCCGGCACGCGGCGTTTGATCTTCTTTAGAGCATCGCTGTATCCTGCCGCCCGGCTGACGATGTTGGGTGTGCCTTCCCGGCCCGCTTCCAGGGCGGTGAGAAGGAAGGGCTCATATTGGGACGGAAATATGCCGGCGACACAGCCGGCCATGATCTCATCCAGCATGCATTCCCAGGCCGCCGTCGTCGGGTCCCACCCACTGAGGATAGAGCAGTGCCGCCACCATTCGTCTGCCTGATATCAGTTCCGATTCATCCAGGCCATGCTCCTTGATCATATTCTCCAGGCGGATCTCGTCGCCCACCAGAACCTCCGGCGTGAGATTGATGGGAAATCCCTCCGGCAGCTTCTCCTTGTCTTTAGGACCGTGCGCGGCTATCAGGAAGCATACCACCCTTGTCTCCTCGGCATGACGCTGACCGGCTAATCTATGCTTGAGCAGGTGATCCTGAAGCACCAGGGCATCAAGGAGCTGAAGATATCCTTTATTCTCGATCTCTATGCGGGAGATGGTGAAGACCGGAATTATATTCTCGGATTTTACGCACTTGCCGTCGCAGTATTTGTAGAGATTGTCGGTCAGAAACTGCTGGATCCGGGTCCGGCAGCGCTCTTTTTTATCCCAGTCGATCTCCTGCGCCTCCACATCAATTCCATTCCTGATGACAATGCCTTTCAAGCGGTAAAAAAGCATGGCCTCTTTCATGGTCGAATCGCCCACGAATGTAACGGCATCGGCATAGCGGGCCAGAGCCTCCAAGGTGGCAAAGCCAAAAGGCGTGCCGATCTCCATGTTTGAGTCGCCTTGGGCTACCTTTTGCAGAGACTTATAGCCCGCCGTGCGACCGGGAACCGTGGCGTGCAATGTGCAGACCGATCTAACAGGAACGCCCAGCTTCTTCAGCCTGGCTGCCGCATAGAAGACTCCAAACTCATGGCAGTGCATGGCAACTCTCACTTTGGGCATTACCGACTTGGCAAACTCCGAGACTGCCCGGTCGGTATACTTTTGCGCCATCTCTTCCGGGGCGCGCGTCAGGCCTCGCACCAGCTCGGATACGGCATAGGAGAGATTGAGGTAGTGGTTGTACTCAGAGCCATAGTGAGCTCTCTCGAAGTTCATGGAATCCAGGCCCACCAGATCAAAGGCCTCCGTCTTGATGGCGTTATTCTGGGTCATCTCCTGATTATTCCAGCGCACCATGTGGGACTGATAATAATTGGTATTGAAGAGCACATAGCTGATGGGAACGCCTTCTACATTTCTTTGCCCGGTAACGGTCTCAATGCCGGAAGCATTCAGTGTCGCCAGAACGCCCTCGAGCTCTGGCCCATTCTCCAGCTTCTCGAATCCC
This sequence comes from Methanotrichaceae archaeon, assembly GCA_963803855.1. Lineage (GTDB taxonomy): Archaea > Halobacteriota > Methanosarcinia > Methanotrichales > Methanotrichaceae > Methanothrix. The sequence continues at coordinate 134,740 of CAWDNX010000006.1, read as the reverse complement.
GTGAGATCTGTGACCCGGTTTCTACCTGTGTTCCAGTCTCCGCCGGAAGTGGGATAGTTGGGACCCGCCACCAGGATGTGCAGGCCGCTTTCAATATCACCTCGCGCCACCAGCCCCGCCAGCGTCACTGCCTCTGCATCCACCACATTCCAGATACCGCCCATCTTATTCGAGACGGGACCTGCTTCCTCTGCAGCCAGGACGATCCATCTTTCGATCATTTTATGCACCCTCTTAGTTTTCATGCCCCTCAGGGATAGGGCGAGAGCGAGGACACGGAGATTCCCTCATCGGATATGTCCAGGACCCTGATGCTATTGGCGATCTTCGAGCCGCGCATCTTCATGATATATATCGACCTGATGAGAGTGTTGCCGATGCGCTCACGGTTGAGCACGGTGGCCGAGTCCGCTCCGTACTCCAGGAACTGGTTGGTGCCAAAAGCCGTGCCGATGGTGACCACAGATGTGACGCCGCTGGCACGAATGGTGCCGAAGAGGTCGTCGGTCAGGGACCGAATTTTAAAGGGCTGCTCTACGGCCATGAAGAAGGCAGTCAGGTCGTCGATGAAGAGCCGGTCGGGCTTGGCCTCCTCCAGCTTTCTTTCTACCAGCTTACGAAAGTTTATGAGAAAATCCACCGGATCGACATCGATGCTCTTTTGCAGGCGCAAAACTGGGTCGGTGACATCGACAATGGCGAGTTTTCCCTCCTTTTCCAGGTTGGAGAAGTCCCAGCCGAAGGAGGACATCATCTCTCGCTTCAGGTACTCTGCGCTCTCGGAAGGAGTGATGATCATTCCCTTCTCGCCCATCTTGATGCCGTAATTTATGAACTGGCCGGCAAAGACGGTCTTGCCCGTACCGGAAGATCCGGTGATGGTGTTGACTGTTCCTTTGTGAAAACCGCCATCTACCAATTCATCATATCCAGGTATGCCCGACTTGGATCGGGAATTTTTGCTGCTTTGTAATGCCACAACCATCTCGCTCCCTCACTCGATTTGCGCCACGATTTGCAGCGCCGGATACCTTTTATTTCGTGACTAAGGTAATTAGGTCTTTCGGTAAAACGGCGACGTACCCGCGCAGCAAGCAGCGGGATATTACGTTTAAAAACAATCCAATAGAAAAGCGTCCCGACCGGGATTCGAACCCGGGTTGAAGGCTCTCTGCGCTTTTGGCTCCGCAGGCCTTCGGGATGTCCACTACCCCATCGGGACAAAACATCCCTCATGGCATGCTTTTAGTTATTAAGCTTGTTGGCCAGGCCCCCTGGTCTGGGCAGTGCGAATGGCGCGCAGAAAGTCGATCTTCCTAAACTCCGGCCAGTAGGGCGCGCAAAAGTATGCGGCGCACTCATTGCCGTTGGCCTGCCAGGGCAGGAAGTTGGAGGTGCGGCAGTCCCCGCCCGTCCTGATGATCAGATCCACTTTGGGCACAGAAATGCCGTCCTGCGGATAGAGATGCGTTGCGATCAGATCCTCGTCCACATCTTCTGCCCTGATCTTTCCCTCTCTTATCTGGCGCGCCAGCAATCGCGCTGCGTCTACCAGCTCGCGCTGGCCGCCGTAGGCCAGGGCCACGTTCAGGTACATCGTCTCATATTCTCGCGTGGCCTCCTCTGTGCGGCAGATCTCCTCTTGAAGGTCCTGCGGCAGCATCTCCACCCTGCCGATGGCCCTTACGCGAACCCTGTTGGCATGAATTTTTTTGGAGCGACAAAGCTCCGCAAACTTGTTTTTGATCAGATCAAAGAGATAGCGCTTCTCCAACTCGTCCCTCTCAAAGTTCTCTGTGGAAAAGGCATAGAGGGTAAGATGCTTAACACCTACCTCCAGGCACCAATCGGAGACCTTCTCCGAGGTGTCGGCACCAAGGCTGTGCCCCAGGAACCTGGAGAGGCCTTTTTGCCTGGCATATCTGCGGTTTCCATCCTGAATGATGGCCACATGCTCCACCGGCACTCCGGCAAGAATGCGTGACTTTAAAAGCCGCTCATAAAAGGTGTAGGCTGGGTTTCGCAAAGTGAAACTCATTCACTTTATTAGCTTCGCGAATTACTATTTAAATAATTCCTCTGCGCATGAGTTTGCAGTTCTCTTCCCAAGGGCAAGATACAAATAGCTGATGACTTACTAGGCTTACTTCGAGGGCCTGTGGTCTAGCTGGTTATGACATCGCCTTCACACGGCGGGGATCACGCGTTCGAATCGCGTCGGGCCCATTTGCATTTTGGCCGACACAAGCTTTAACTATTTAAGAGTAGTTTTTAGCGCAAGGGCGAAAAGAAGAGTACTTTGGCTACTCGGGGCAAGAGCGGCCCCGAAGATTCCATGAAGTCTTAGGTCCATAATTATTATTTGAGGTGATAAGCTGTATAATAGAGGTCGTGGCAGGGAAGAAGAAGGAGCTGTAATTACCAGAGTTCGTCTCCCCCGCAAACAGGATCGAGAAATATTCGGTCATGTGGAAAGCTTGCTTGGGAGCCAATCGCATAAAGGTGAGATGCATCGACGGCATTACCAGGATGGGCCGCATACCTGGCAAGATGAAGAAGAGGATCTGGATCAGACAGGGTGACGTGGTTATTGTCATTCCCTGGGAAATCCAGAATGAGAAGGCCGATGTAGTCTGGAGATACACCGGTCCCCAGGTGGACTGGCTGCAGCGCAAGGGATTTCTGAAAGGAACTTCTTGAAAGGAATCTTCTTGAAAGGCACTTTATGAGCCGGCGTACCAAGGATGAAGATTTCGATACCAAGATCGATGTTCTTCGTACCAGGATAAAGGACTCCGATGATCTAAACGTCCAGGATGCGGTCTTCGATAAGCGCACCCTGATGGACCTTTACAGCCTGGCCAGCAAGGGCGTAATCGATGCTCTGGGCGGGTCCGTCTGCACCGGCAAAGAAGCCAACATTTTTAAGGCCATCGTGGGTGAAAAACAGCTGGCCCTAAAGATTTACCGCATCTCTACCAGCAATTTCAATTCCATGCAGGACTACTTGCATGGCGATCCACGATTTGGAAACGTGAAGGGCACAAAGAGAGCTATTGTCGCGGCCTGGACCCGGAAGGAATTTCGAAACCTGACGCGAGCGGAAGAGGTGGGTGTAGCCGTGCCCCATCCCATAGCCATGAGGGAGAACATACTGGTTATGGATCTTATCGGTAAAGGCGAGAATGTTGCTCCTCCGCTAAAAGACGTGGAACTGGAGACAGAGGACGCCAAGCGCATTTTTGAAAAAATCGTTGAATATATCTCTGTGCTCTATAATCGCGGGAAGCTCGTTCATGCCGATCTGAGCGAGTTCAATATACTTTATGACGAAGGCGATCCGGTGATAATAGATATGGGGCAGTCTGTTACGCTGGACCATCCCATGGCCAGAAGATTTCTGGAGCGCGATATAGCCAACGTGGCCCATTACTTTAAGAAAAAATATAACGTGGGCTCCCCGGAAGAGATCTGGGAGAAGCTACGCAAAGACAAAGAAGAGATAGAAGAGATAGACAAAAAAGAAGGCTGATTAAATTGGATATCAAGATTCCAGAAGAGCGCGTAGGTGTGCTGGTGGGACCGGGCGGGTCCATGAAGCGCTTTATCGAAGAGAAGACCAAGACCACTATTGAGATAGACAGCGAGACCGGTGCGATCTCCATTGCATCGGCAGAAGACCCATTGCAGGGCCTGAGAGTATTAGACCTGGTAAAAGCCATCGGCAGAGGCTTCTCACCGGAGAGGGCTCTGGCCATTCTTGATGACGAGATGCTGATGCTCGATGTGCTGGACCTGTCCAAGATGGCAGGCACCAAGAGCGATATGGAACGCATCAAGGGCCGCATCATCGGCAAGGACGGACGGTCGCGCGAGATCATGGAGAGGCTCTCCGGCGCCAAGGTATCGGTGTATGGCAAGACGGTAGCCATCTTAGGCTATCCGGAGCAAATGCGAGTTGCACGTACCGCCATAGAGATGCTGCTTGATGGTGCTCCGCATGGAAATGTCTATAGCTTTTTGGAGAAGAAGCATCAGGAGCTGGCCAAGGAAGAGCTGAGAGAGCAGGGCTTACTCTGAGGATTAAATTTTGGACCTGCAATTTCAGCTTGACTACGTTGATTGGCTGCTCATAGCTGCTGGCACTGATCGGCCTGTATTCCATCCTTCTTTTGCCTTTGAAAGATAGCGAAAAATGGAAAAGCCGGGGAATCTCAGTAGGAAGCTTGTTTGGCATTCCTTTGGCCATGTTTTTTCGTACCACCAGGGGCCTGAATCTGCTGGACAGGCTGGCCCGTCCCAAGAGTTTCTGGAGGACTCGTGGCCTCGGCCGGCATACCCCTGGTCGTATTGAGCATGACCTATTTTTTGATGCTGGTCCTTGCCATGACCTATTACATGATTCAGGAGCCTCCTCTGCCCAGCAGCTATAATGCTCCGAGAAACATCCTTCTCATTCCCGGCTTAAATGAGTACATCCCCTTCGTCTGGGGCTGGATTGCTCTCTTTGTGACCATGGTAGTGCATGAGTTCGCTCACGGCATACTCAGCCGCGTAGAGGGCGTGCGCGTCAAGTCCATGGGAATCGTCGCCGTTTTATTTGCCCCAATAGCAGCTTTTGTGGAGCCGGATGAAGAGGATCTCTTCGGCAGCAAAGATATGCCGGCAAAGGTGAGCAAGGCGAGCAAGAATCAGGATTCTATCGGCAGGTGTCATCTCCAATTTCATTGTGGCGGCAGTGGCTATGGCCCTCTTCTTCGGACCGGTCATCGGAGTCCATATCTCCGGTGGACAGGCTGATTGTAGTCGATGTTCAGGACGGCTCTAGCGCAGAGAAGGCAGGTTTTGAGAGCGGCATGGTGCTATTGGATGTAAATGGTAACAAAGATAGCAATATCGAGCAGTTCTACAGTCATCTGGGCAGTTCCACAACCAGCCTGAAAGTGCTTTATGACGATCGAGAACAGATCTTGCCCCTCTCCGGCGAGCCGGCGCGAGGCATCATGGTGGCCTCCACCTTCAAGGGCTCGCCTGCCGAATCTGCCGGTCTTCCTTCCCGAAGCGTGATCACAGAAATTGACGGAATAAAGATCGCAAATCTGGAGGGCTTTCGAAAGCAGATGAACACCACTCGCCCCGGCCAAATCATCGCCATAACCACCGGTCAGGGCAATACCTACCAGGTCAATCTAACTGCGAAAGAGACTGCGGCCAAGGAAGATCGCGGTGGATTCATAGGCATCGGCATCTCCGGGAATGCGGTTTTATCAGGGGGCGCACTCTTTCAGGAGGTTCCTGCCAGGCAATTTTTGCAGACACTCAAGGATATACCCAGCATGGGCATAACCGGGTTTCACTTAATGCTCAGCCTGCCTTTTTCGGGAATCCCGGGATTCACCCAGAAGGGCTTTCCCGGTTTTAGCGGCTGGCTGACCGCCGTCTTTGAGCCCAGCGGATGGGCAGAGCCCCTGGGAAGCAGGTTCTTCTGGATTGCCAACCTTCTGCTCTGGATCGGCTGGATCAACCTTTATGCCGGCCTGTTCAACTGCCTTCCTGCGGTGCCATTGGATGGCGGGCACATCTTCAGGGATCTGGTGCAGTCCGGCTTTGAGAGGATTGTCCGGCCTTCGGAGGCGGAAAGATTCACCAAGACGACCGTGGCCATTCTTACCTGGTTGGTGCTGACATCCCTGCTCATAACCTTGATCGCGCCGTTCACCAACTGGCTGACCATTTGATTTCCTTTTTTTTGAAACGGTAGTTTTAAACCCATTAAGATAAGACAGACAAGAATACACGGCAATTGTCGGCAGGTAAGGTCCTATGAGAATAAGCGCGGTTTGGCATTTAGCGGCCCTGGTGGCCCTGGCAGCCCTGATGGCTATGACGGGCATCGCCCATTCTTCGGAGATTGCAGATCTCTACTCCAGCATAGACTCGGCTGATGTTACACTGGAAGGAGACGTGGCCGGCATGGCTTTGCGGCTGGATCTGATGGATGAGGGAAGGCTGATCGCGACCAGGAACCTGACGCTGGATGGTGCCGGGAACCTTTGTCATTCGCTGGCCTGCCCTAAAAGCCGAGAAAGGCAGCTATGATGTCTGCGCGCTCTTATGGGAAAATGGAACCGTCGTCTCCAGGAAATGCAATAGCTTCTATTACGGGGGAGTGGAGCCCATAAGGTTTGACGTGCGCGATTTTCGTGCCGACTCTCGCGGCATGCACCTTGCCATCAGTGCCAGCGATCCTACCGTTGTGGATATTTACTACATGCTCATCGACGGGAACAGGGCCGTGTATGTCACCAGAGAGCAGGTGATACCCATCACGGGAAGCAATGCCATGCCGATTACCAAGGACTATGCCTGGAAGCAGATCCTGGAAAACGGACGCGAGTATGCGGGCCGCGTGAAGATTGTGGAGCTGAATCACAACCAAACAAGGTCCTTCATGAATTCCTTTTTGGCTGTGGATGATGCCATGATCACCGAGACCTATCAAGATGAGACCGGTGCCAGCGCTACCGTCATGGGCAACTCTCGCGTTCCCTTTGCGGGATCTTTGCGCTTTATTCTATCTCAAAATGGTTCCATTCTCAATACCACCGAGAAGAGGACGCCGATCCTTCTTACCGGAGACGATGAGACGGTGGAGATCACCTGGAACAAAACTCTTGAGCAGGGCATCTACCAACTCGGCACCGTTTTGCTCGGCCAGGGCGGCGCCGTTATGGATTTGGAGGAGAATGTGATTGAGGCTAAATCTCTGCTGAGGAGCAATGCCACAGATACGGCAAAGAAAGCCAACTTTCCGGCTGGAGCTACCGCATTAGCCTTGCTCACGATCGTTCTAATCAGGAAAAGGAGATGACCATTATGCAAAAAATTCTTGTTGGCCTTATCTGCACTCTGGCGCTGCTGGCCTATTTAATGCCGGCCTCAATTGCAGAAGACAGTCAGAACGCTACCGCGAACATCACGGCTAAATGAGACTCAGAACGCCGCAGCGAGCCTCACGCCGGCTGCAAACCCCGATGCGACAAAGGCTATTTCTCCTGATGATAGCCTAAAAAGCGTCCCTGTCGCCACTCAATTGGGTACTGGGAATGCTTCTTCGCACACCAAGGTCCTTCGGGCTGGCTTCGCGAGACAAAAGCCACTAAATAACCTGGATGTGTACGGCAACAAATCCACCTATAATATACCTTCCAGCACATCACCAAGTACCGCATTCAATGTGAGCCGGCGCCTGGGAAATGTATCCCAATTCACCTACAATACCGATATCTATAAGCCCACTTACAATATCAGTCAATACTCAAGAACCAAGCCCCTTTATGAGGTGCCTGACACTCTCTTGTCCAAACCGGTTTACAGCATCTCCGGCTATCCAGATATCAAAGTTGCCAATAGTATACCGTGAACTACCGCGCACTGTTGGGCATGGCTTCCCACTTCAAAAAGAAAGATCCCCGGAAGGTTAGCCTTCAGAGGAACTTCTGAATTTTTGCAGCTAAGGCGGGCTTGGGGTAAGCTCCCACCAGTTTATCGATGAGTTTGCCGTCCTTGAAGATCATCAGAGTGGGAATCGCCGAGATCCTGTACTTGTTGGCGGTTTGCATATTCTCGTCGATGTTCAGCTTGCCGAAGACGACCTTTCCTTTCATCTCGGTCGCAAGCTGCTCGATAATCGGCCCGATCGTGCGGCATGGTCCGCACCACTCCGCCCAGCAGTCCAGAATGAAGACCGGATACTGGCCGGCTGCGGCATCAATTGTCGCGTCCGTGACAATAACTGGCTTGTCCGGCAGCTCTACGGACGGTTTCGCTGATGCGTTCATATCTTTTTTCATCTGTTCCATTTTCTTCCTTTTTATCTCTTCCAACTCGTCCAAGCTCAATCCTCCAATCTTTCTTTGGCATTTACTATGAGGGATTTGAAGTGGCCCAGATCTACGGGCATTATCTCGAAGGGTAGGTTAGTGAAGTCAAAGAATTCTAAAAGCTCTTCCTCGCGTGCCGGCGCATCTTTCAGAGTGTCCAGGTAGACCGTTCCCTTAAATGAGCCCATATGCATCCTGGCCTCTTCAGGGCCCCAATTAAGGCGGCGGAAAATGTCCTTCCAGGCATCCAGCCAGCCTGGAGAGAGGTAGAAGAAAAGCCCATCCTTGGCTTTCTTCTCCAGCCCCTTCCGGGTGATGAAGGCGTCCACGCAGTTCTGGCATGCCGCAAGCGCTGCATGGTAGGGCGCGAGGATTTCCTCAATCAAGGGGAGGCACTGGCCGTATACTACTATTTGCCCATCGCTTCCATTCTTTCGGCACTTTTCCAGTTCTGCCACGAGAGCCCCTTTTAAATCATCGAAGTCTACGTGCAGGCCTGCCCCCAGGTAGTGGGCCTCAAAGGGAAAAACCAGCTCAAAGCGCAGCGCTTCGATCTCCTTTTCAAAAATGCCGCAAGCAATGATTGAATACATAGCTGCATCACTTTAAGGTGTCAATAGGATATATCGGTGATCCTTGATTTTTGATGGGAAGATAAGTTGAAACTTAAGAAAATGGGGTGAATGGGAAGTCCGCCCATTTGCCCAGAAGCTTGTAGGGCCGGTGCAGTCTTCCTTGCCACAGATACTAGTTGCACCGGCCTTCTATAAAGCCGCAAGCCGCGCGGGGCGAAAGTGTTTTTCAGATCTTCTCCGGCTTTTCCAGCAGCCGGGTCTTGTTCATGAGTTCCCCGGTGCGGGCATGGGGCCGGCGGGAGACGGTGTCGCCCGCCTTCTCCAGCTCTCTGGACTCGTCGGCAAGACGCGCAGCGGCGCGCATGACCTCATGGCCCGCGGCCGCGGCCAAGGCGATCGCCTCCAGCTCTTTCAGGCGGAAGCAGGCTGCAGCATCGATGCCAGCAACGGTCTGCGCCATGTAGAGAGCACCCACGGCCTTGGCGCGGGCGTAAGGGTTAGAGAAGTTCATGCGCTCGGCGCATTTCTCGGGCGTGGCCAGAATGGCAGGAAGCTTGGCCTGGCCTGCGATGATGCTGATCAATGCGCTGTCCAGCTCTTCCTGGACCAGCCGGATGGCTCCGCAGGCAGCCAGAACCCGCAGGGCGTCGGAGTTGAAGAGGGCCATTTCCGCCGGGTCGAGAAACTCGCGCTTGGCACCGATAAGCGGGTCCATGGGCAGGATGATGTAGCCAAATCCCTCCGTCGTCAATAGGTCGCGCGACTCCTTCTTGGCAGGGCCGTCGGAGATGACTATGGTGGGCACGCCTTTGAAATGCTCGCGCGCCGCCGTGGGTCCGGCAGTCGCGGCGTTGGGGCTGCAGATGACCACCAATTGAGGGGCCCAGGCCAGCAGTTCGGCTGCGCCTTCGCCCTCCTTCTTGGTCATCTTGGGGCCGAAGCTGACGATCTTGAATTCGATGTCGGACCTTTCCGCAATCTCATCCAGGGAGAGATCAATAGCCGTCGAGGTGGCTATGTTTCCGAGCTTCACAAAACCGATCTTGAACATGCCGCTACGAAAGGCCGAGAAAAGATAAAAGGATTTTGTTTTGTGGTTGAAAACGTCGTCAACCACGGACTATAAAAAACGGCAGACGATACTACCACCACAGAGACACAGAGCGCACGGAGGACTCACAGAGAACTCGATTTTATTCTATTGCCCACTCGAAACAACGAGGAACCATAATAATGTCCAACCATTTAAAGCATATCGAAAAAAGAGAGAATGAATTACAGGTTATATGCACTGCTTGGAGCTGGGATCTGCCCTTATACCCCAGTGCCTTGCCTGCTCACAGCTTTCAGATCCAGTTTGGTGGTCTGGTTCCGGAATACCGTGACCGTAGTTGGTACAACGCCGTATTCTGATGACTGTGCCCCGATGCGGTGCTGTGCTGGCAGGACCTTTAACCGGTAATTGCCAAGAGCGTCGGTCATTATTCTCGTAGGGTTATAATCTACCGTCATCTCAGCCGAGGCCACACCCACACCGTTCTTCTCATTATATACTCTGCCCTCAACAAAGCCGAATGTCTCCTCTGGGACATTTTTTGAAGATGGCGTTATAGACACAATCTGATCTTGGTATTGCGTGGGCGGCATCTGGCCCGCAGCCACGTGGATGCTGCTCAGCAGACTCTCTGTAACATTCTGGGGGTACGTCGAGGCGATGTTCACGAGCACTGTGCCAACAGAGACCGGGCCGCACTCGCAGTCCCTGCTGTCCAGCCAGTACTGGGCCTGGTAGAACATGAATCCGGAAGGCGCGTTACCCATGCCGGCGAAAGGCATTCCCGAGAGCAGGAAACCGTTCCTGTTATCGATGACCATTTTCTCTGGGGCAGTGACGTTAATGCCTCTGAGAGTCATCCGCAGGGCTGCAATCTCCTCGTTTACTCCCAGAATTGAGGGTGTGAGGTTGTTGTATTGAGTTATGCTTATGGATGCACCCGTTGTATTATCCGTTTTTATCACGAGCGGATAGATGGTTACAAAAGGATAGACACCCGGCTCTTCTGTCTGGATCTGGTATATCATATCTGTGTTCATATTGAACGATACCGTGTAAGGTCCGAGCTGATGCGCCTCGGGAGCGGCTAAAGCCGCTGAAGATAGCATCAGCATTAAGATTGCTGCAATTGTTGATAATTTCATTGATTTTTCACCCAGCATATAATGCCGCTCTTTATAGAAAAGCTTTCCTTTGATGTCAATTGGTCATGGACCGAGATCTTAATGCTTCAAAAAATATTCTCAGACTGGCATTGGCGAAAGCCTAGATGCCCGCGACTTCAGTCGTGGGAGTAGTCACGTTTTCCGATTACTCCCGTCCAAAGACCCAAGAACCATCTCCCTCATCTCCAGAAATCGCGGGCTCATCCCGTCTCTTGGCCGCTCTAGCTTCACCTCGTTGCCCAAGGAGGCCCCATCCTTTCCCATGAAAAACCTTCACCGATTAACGGCTAGGGGGTGCTATCCTATCCACCTCCTTCCGAATATCTATTCTTCAAGTGATAAAAGGCATCTACGATTGCAGCTATTCCATCCTTTAATCGCTCTTCTTTGGATAGATAGAGGAGATCCTTTTTAACGGGTTTTGATTTAGCCGTATTGCAGTTGTTCTCTTGATATAGCTCTTGATTGATCAACAGATGATAAATTATGGTGATTAATTTTCTGGCTAAAGCAGTGATTGCTACATTGTAGTTCTTTCTGGCCCTCAATCTATGGAAGAACCTTGAAAGCTTGTTATTGCTCATCTTGGCAACAACTTGAGCTATCTCCACAAGTACAGTTCTTAGACTCTTAGATCCCTGTTTAGTAATACCGCACGGTTTCTTCTTACCTGCAGATTCGTTGAGTCCCGGAACCAGACCACACCATTTAGCCAGTTGTTCGGGGGTATGGAAATCGCGATAGTCACCGATCTCTGCCAAGATGATCGAGCCTGATGTGAATCCTATTCCTGGAACCGACATGACTATTGCCAGGTCTTTAGCTCTTTTCTGAAGTCTGCTGAGTATCTCCAGGCTAATTTTCTCTATATTCTTTTCCAGGTGATCCAGAAGCTCTAGAGTATCCTTAACAAGCATTCTCGAAACGTCATCAATACCATTCCCAAGAGCCGCTTTGATAAGGTCTCGCTTTTTCTTCACCTTTCCTGAAGGTATGCTGTCCAGGATCTCACCTATGTCCCTCACTTCGACCAGTCCATCCAGGATATGCCGGCCCGATTTTCCAAAGATATCCGAGATACAGGAACTCAGTTTTATGCCGCAAAGTGCCAGATACTTATGAATTCTATTCCTAAGTTGTGTTCGAGTCTTTGTATACCCTGATCTGGCACGGGTCATAGTTCTAAGGTTTCTATCCTCTTTGGAAAAAATTCTTGACCTCTTAATTTTGCCATCCAAACAATTCTCTGCAATCCATCTAGAGTCGCAAGCATCTGATTTATTCCCTGGGATGCCTTTGATCATCCAGGGATTTGCAACAATTGTATCAATCGACGGACTCAGAGTATCGTAGACTGGAAACCAGTAAACACCAGTGGCTTCAAAGGCAACTTGCTCACAATTATTGGCTAAAAGCCAGTCTCTGAATCTCTCAAGCTCAGAAAAAGTTGTGCCAAACTTTTCCTGGAATTCTGTCCCATCGGCACTTTGGATCGTGGCAACTATGAGATCTTTATGGACATCGGCTCCACAAACTCTATTTCTTCGTTTGCCCATATATGTCGCTGTCCTGATATGGGCAGATGATTTATCCCTCAAAGGGGGCAATTTCCCATACGCGTTCGATGACGCAGCCCCGTATTCGCGGGATTATTGGCTAGTTTAGGGAAGTGGATCATAGTCCTAAAAGGATGACTGCCTTCACTGCCCATATCAGACTAAACATAGCTAGCAAAGCATGAGAGGTTTTTCATCCGCCACGTATGAGCCTTAAGGATCATGGGTGTTTAGGGTGGGGAGGAATTGGGCGGTCTCGTTTCGTAGGTAGTTATTTATACTCATAGAACTATACCCTCAATGCAATGATGCAAACGCTTATGGTCAAGGTTGAAACTACGTTGGAGCAAGCCGAAGTTCTCCATAAGACTATGCATCAGTTTAATGCAGCCTGCAATGACATAGCCAATACTGCTTTTGATCTGCATCTTGCCAACAAAATTGAATTGCAGAAAACTGTCTATTATCCGATCAGAGAACGATATAGCTTGTCTGCTCAGATGGCCGTTAGAGCCATTTCCAAGACAGTGGAGGCTTATAAGAGAGATAAGTCCATCAAGCCTACTTTTGATATTGATGGCGCTATGCCTTATGACCAACGTATTTTGAGTTGGAAAGGGCTTGATCGAGTATCTTTGCTTACCTTGGAAGGTAGGCTTATTTTGCCGGTTCGGATTTGCAAATACCATGCTCCAAAGATGATTCAACCAAGAGGACAGGTAGATTTGATTTTCAAGGACAATGCTTTCTATTTGGCTGTTGTTGTCGATGCTCCGAAAGAGTATCCTATTAATCCAATTGATGTTCTTGGTATCGATCTTGGAGTCAAGAACATCGCAGTTGATTCCACAGGAGAAGTTTTCTCTGGTAAGACATCTCAAGAAGATTGGAACACGTGAATCCCGATTTAGACGTGATACAAATCATTGCATCTCCAAAAAAATGGTTGCGAAGGCCAAAGACACTTCTTCTATTATCGCCCTTGAAGATCTTAAGGGAATTCGGAAGAGCACGACGGTTAAGAGGGCCGAGAGACGCAAAAATCTTTCTTGGGGATTTGATCAGCTTAGGCAGTTTATCAGCTACAAGGCAGCTATTGCTGGTGTGCCGGTTGCCTACATTGATCCTGCCTATACCTCTCAAGAATGTAGCTCCTGTCATCATATCTCCAAATCCAATCGCCCTACACGGGAGGATTTTGTTTGTAGTAGCTGCGGCTTCTCTCTACCGGCTGACTACAATGCCGCTCTGAATATCAGAGCAAGGGTAGCTGTCAACATGCCCATCGCAGCCCGAATTTTTGCGGAGCCGCAAGCCACGTCCTTTAGGGCGTGGTAGTTGACCGGCTTAATCAATCTTCTCCGAAAACCCTGACCAGCCCCTGATCAGCATCGACCTCGACCAAAGTGCCGCTCTTTATCTGCATAATCTCCTCCGCCACCCTGTCCACCAGAGGAATGCCGCTGATGATGGCCCCCACTGCCACAATGGGCTCGGAGCGGATGTTGATCATGGCCACGGGCGCAAGATCTCTCTTTTTAAGCTGATAGATGACGTAGGAGCCCACCGTGGAGCCCTTGCCACCGGGAAAGATGAGCACCTTTCCTGCGATGCACTGATCAAAGAGCTCGTGCGCCGGATCGACCACCATGCCGGTCCTGGCATCGACATTGCCCAAAAAGGAGATGGCATCCCCTGTCACCAGAGCCGGGCCGCGGGCGCTCCCGCTGGCAACCTTATGACATTTTATTTCCATATTTACCGCCTCCCCAGAGCTACATCAATGCACTCTTCCAGACTTCCCAGACCAGCTTGAACGCCGGCCAGGCCGGGCAGATAGGCCAGCGCCTTGCCGGAACTCGTCATCATCCTGGCGAAACGTTCCGTGGCAGGGGAGACGACCATGCAGGTATCGCAATAGACCCGCGCCCCGCTCTCCTCAATGGCCGCTACCAGATGAGGATGCGTGTCTGCGATTTTGCGGGCAGTGCAGACCATCAGCTCCTTTTGCACCTTCTGGCCCTGCAAAAGCCGGGCAATCTTCTCCAGCTCCTCAGCCGAGCAGTGGGGGCAGCCCAGAGCCACCACGTCCGCGCCGCCCCCTGGATATTTGGCATAGACCTCCTCGATCTCCTTTCTGCCGATGCATATCGTCTCCTCCGGCTGCCAGGGGCCGGGCGGTGCGGGCGTGACATCCTCAACGTAGTAAAGGGCTACGGAGCCGCTGGCAGCCATGGCAGCACCCAGGGCCTTGAGCTCGTCCAGAGAGGGGCGCAGGTCCCGGAGCCGGAAAAAGGGCACGCCGTCCTTGACGATTCTGCCCACCAGAAATCCCAGGGCCCCGTAGTCCGAGCCCCGCAGATCTGCCAGAACCTCCACCTGGTGGGTAGGTTGTCGATTCTCATCAAGATGATAGCCGTAAAGAGCCGTCTTTCCCACCAGCGCCGCCGCCAGGGCAGAAGGCCCCCCCTCGCGGTTGGTGCGGGCGCCGATGACCGAGTTGGCGTAAGAAACGGCGGAGGACTCGCTCCAGGCCAGGTGATCGCCCCGACTTGCGAGGCTGGCCAGGCCTTCGTAGATCTGGTAAGGAGTGCAGGTGCAGTCGATGGTAACACCCAGGCGGCGGTAGGCTTCGATGGTCTGCTGCTGCTTGAGGGCGAATTCTTCTGAAATGCCCATCTCCTGCCAGCGGCACAGGTCCATGCCGGCCGGATTTAAAATGCTGGGCACGACCACCCGGCCTTGCAGGTCGGAGATCCACTCCAGGCCCGCTTCGCCGATGTTCTTGTAGGATACGCCCGCGATCTGCACCGACCTTACCGGCACGAGCTTCTCGGCGCCGTAAATGTCGCCCAGAGCCACCAGGATCTCCATCATGCGGCGCAGGGTCTCGCCTTGCTCGCCCTGATAAATGCCTTCTTCCTCACGGGACAGGTACATGGCTATCGACTCTGGGCTCTTTGCTTTAAATTATTTGGCTCTTCGCTATTTCCATGGGATAACTTCAGGTTACTATGATTTTCCCGTTGTTAGTTCCTCGCTCTGTGCGTACTCTGTGAACTCTGTGAGCTCTGTGGTTGAAACGTCGTTAGCCACTGGCTCTAACCAATGGCTGACGATACTGCCACCACCGCAGACACAGAGCGCACGGAGGACTCACCGTGGATTCCATTCCCAAGATTCGCCAATGGGATTCTCCCTAGACCAATCGGTGAAAAGGTGGGTTCTCACCCGGAGCGATCTCCAGGTCGCGCACGGCTTCGGCGATGAGAATGTCAGCCATGGCCGCCGCAGGAAAGATGATGTCTGCGCTTTCAATGGGCCCGTAAAGCAAGAAGTCCGCTCCCGCCAGGAGCTGCATGGCCCCTGCCGCCGCATCGCAGCATTTTCTGACCGCCATCTCTTTTTTGGAGAGCCAGGGCCAGGAGGATACCGCATTGTGGATGCCTGAGCCCACGGGCAGGCCCAGACGTGCTTTGGCCGCCACGGAAAAGCGCAGAGCCGACCCGGCCCCACTGCCCAGGGGCAACACCGCCGGATCGATGAGCAGATTGACCACTCCCATTTCCCTGGCCTGGGTGAGCAGCCCCTTCTCACGCACCGTCCCTCCTGTCTCCAGGATGGCCAGTGAGCCGTCCACGCCCGGATCTGCCGGATTATAGGCCAGAATGATGGCCGAGTCGATCTCTGAGTCTTGCAGAGCCTGCGCTTCCTTTTCCTCCGTAGCCAGACTGATGCTGTTGTAGATGGCCCGGTCGGCATAGCCCAGCTCCGAGACCAGCAGCGCAGCCGCGCCGCGCGTGGCAGCATCTGCGGAATCGATGATGAAGGGGCCACCCCAGCCCCGATCTGCAAATTCTAGGTACCTTTCAAAAGCCGGAGCGCTACGGGCGTAAAGATGCAAAACAGAGGGGCATCCCGTCTCCTCGGACAGCTCAGCCTGACGAGATATCAGCCGCTCGGCGGCCGCCCTATCGAAGAGGCCTTTCTCTTCATCCTCTACTATTTTGTGCCCGTGATAGAAGATGGTGCCGCATAGAACCGAAGGCAATTGGCCGCATTGCCCGCCGAACTTCACACCCCCCACATTCACAATGGACTGCTCTCTGCTGAATCGAAACAATTGTCATCCCTCTGCATTAGCCTCTGCATTGCCCTCTTCCCTAACAAGCCAGGCGGCCGTATCCATGAACACTCCTGCCCCGAAGAATAGATCTCCCTTCCCAAAGGCAACCGTCGGCAATGCCGCCTTCCTTTTTATTACCTGGAATGGCTCGGCGGGATAGGGATTGGCCAGGCGGTTGTACCTAAAGATCTGCTCTTCGATCTGCACAATGTCTTCCAGGCCGATGCAGTCGATCGGCTCCACCTGCTGCTGGAAGCGCGCGATGGCTTCGGGCGGCAGATTCTGGATGAAGGGTATGGCACCGTTCGAGCCGATTATCCGGCCCTGCTCATCTATGCCGTTTTTGTGCAGGGCTAGAATGGTATTGCCGGGCAGATGGCCCTTCGACTCCACACCGCAGAGGATAAGGAACCGGATATTGCAATTGGATATCACATTGGCCACGATCTTCTCGACGCCCAGATTCTCAGTCTTGCACGGGCCAAAGATGGCAGCGCCCTTTGGGAAGAGCGAACTGGCTAAGGTTACCACCGCCACACCGGCATTTGGGCTACCTACCTGATAGTCGCCGCGCACCGGCGGCCAGGGTTCTTCGTAGCCTAGTTTGCAGCTATTGCCTTCTTCAGCCATATTGCCCCTGCTGCTGTCCTAGAAGACTGATCAAGCATTTATTTTTTTCCGGTCTTAAATCTGACATGACTGCCCTGCAAAAATCAATATGAAAAATTGAAATATGAGTAGGTCAAATAAGGAAATCACTCTCACAAGATTACGCTTTGCGATATCAGTCTTACCAAGCGAACGGTGGCACTAAAATGGCCTCATACAAAGAAAAGATCCTGGAAGTCATTGGGGACGCCGAGGTAGGTCTTACCACGGTAGATGTGGCCAAGAAAGCAGGGGTCAGCAAGACCACGGTGATCAAGTACCTCTCCGTGCTCAGCTCCGAGGGCCAGGTTGAATTCGTGGAGGTAGGCCCGTCCAAGCTCTGGAGAAATAAAAGAACCGGCACAAAGTATAGGGAAGAGGGAGCTCAGACTCTGAATGTAGAGGCAAGGCCAATGGTAGATATTGATTTTTGCAATGGCGAAGACAATACCGTTAACTTTTCATTTCGGGTTGATCCGGATCGGATATGTGCACTCTTGAAGCGTGCCAACAAATGCATGTGCAAGGCTACTGATATATTAATAGAGGAATAACTACATGCCTAACGCCCCGCAGATGTCCATACCAAAGGAGATCAAAGACTTCTTCACGGTTGAAAGCGGCCAGACGCTTCTTATCAAGGGCCTGCCTGGAACCGGCAAGACCACTTTAGCTCTGGAGATCATGAATAACTTATGCGAGGATCGCAATGGAATGTACATATCCACTCGCGTAGATCCTCGCCGGCTTTATGCCACCAATCCATGGGTGGAAGAGGTCGTCCCCCCCAAGAATGTGGTCAATGCCACCCAGACCAAGCTCTTAGAGAGCCTGAACGGAGTGGGAAAAGATCTATCCAACTACTATGCCGTCTTAGATTTTTTCAAGGTATTCTTTGACGAGGCAGAGGAGATGGACAATCCCATGATCATCATCGATAGCTGGGATGCGGTCTTGAATTATACCGCCCACCTCATCGGCGATGCCCAACATAGTTTCGAGCAGAATATCTGCGAATTTGCCCGTGATCTGGACACGCATCTCATTTTTGTCTCCGAATTTGCCAGTGTCATGCCCCTGGACTACATTGTGGACGGTGTAGTGACCATGGAACAGTTCCGCCTGCCCGGTTATGCCGAGGGAAGCATGAGGAGCCGCTATGTTCGGCAGATTAAACTGGACAAGCTGCGAGGGGTGGAGATTTGCCAGAAGACCTACACCGTCACATTGCACAATGGCCGATTCAAGTTCTTTGAGCCTTACCGGGAACATAAAGATGCCAGAATTGCCAGTGATGGCATGAGAGTTCCCGATCCCAAAGAGGATCGCATCTCCACAGGCATTCCAGACCTCGATATCGTGACGGGCGGTCTGAAGTACGGTTCATGCAATGTCCTGGAGATTGATCACGGTGTGGGCAAAAGGTACTACCAGATCCTGACCGCCCTGGCGTCGAACGCCATTAAGAACGGCAGAGGCGTATTTATCCTGCCCAGCATCGGCTACCAGCTCAGTACCCGCGACATTTTTGTGCCCACCAACGTCATTGTCTCTTCGCCGGAGGGAGAGGATCCGGTCGCATGGGGAAAGGAGCTGCAGGAGAAGTGGGATGCACTGCGGGAGAGGACGGGCCGGCCCATACTGAACATAATCGGCCTGGACTCCATTGAGTTTGCCTTCGGCTACAAAGCTGTGCTCAATTTAGTTAACCTGATGATCCGCAACTGGAAGGAGACCAACGACATAAATGTGCTCGTGGTAAAAAGCGGCCAGGAGAGCATGAACATGGCCGTTCATACCGCGGATACTTATTTGCTGGTCAACGAATTGAACGGCGGGCTGTGTCTCTATGGAATTATCCCCCGAACTGAGCCCTATTACATGCTTTTAGAAGAGCGGAACAGGATCAGCCTGACGCCCATTGTCTAGCTTCCCCTGTCCCTTTTCTTTGATTTAAATTCAGGCCTTGCCTGGGTTCAGGCCCTAGCCAGGCCCTTTGCCTCGCGGGCGATCCGGACGGCGGCTTCCTTTCGCATCATCTCCACGAATTCCCTCTGCGTGGCAAAGATGAGGGTGCCGGTGGGGCAGGCGGCAACGCATACCGGAACCTCCAGATTCTTGCAGCGGTCGCACTTCACCGCCACCCGCACCTCGGTGTGCCGGCCAATGACGCCGTAGGGGCAGACCATGGCACACATCCAGCAGCCCACACAATTCTCTTCATTGCGATCGACGATGCCGGTTATCGAGTCCTGGTGCATGGCACCGGTACGGCAGACCGCGACGCAGGTCGCATCCTCGCAGTGACGGCAGACGAGAGGCACCTTTTGCCCCTCAGCATTCTCCACGTAGATGCGTCGCACCGGCCCCGGCTTCTCGGAGACGGCAGCCATGAGGCTTTTGCTGGCGGAATGCTCCACGGCGCAGGCCATCTCGCAGGACTTGCAGCCCAAACACCGATCCAGACGAACGAACACTTCTTTCATGGCTTTGCTCCTCACAGCCCCAGCTTTTTGCGCTGGCTGTCGATGTGATCGATCATAAGCTTTGCCGCCTTGAAGGGATCAGGCTCCACAGCGAAGCATGCTCCCACCACGTCCTTAGCGCCTGCTGTGAGCAGTCCGGCTACGGCAGAACTTCCCTGGACGGGGGGCACCGTTCCCAGCACCGTGAACACTCCCGAACCCACCACATAAGCTCCAATGGCCACCGCCTTTTCGCTCATCCATTCCGGAGCCGCGCCGGCCGCGGGCAGGTCGCTTATGTCCACGCCCAGTGCATTAGCGAGCGCGCTGGCCGCGACCAGAATGCGGCTGATATCCACGCAAGAGCCCATATGCAGCACGGGCGGAATTCCTAGAGCTTTACATACCTCCTTCAAGCCATCTCCGGCCAGGTCCGCCGCTTCGGGAAGGAGCAGGCCGGCCTTGGCACAGGCCTGGGCATTGCAGCCCGTGGTGAGGACAAGCACATTGTTCTTGATGAGCTCTTTTACCATGTTGATGTGGCCGTAATCATGAACAATCTTGGGATTGTTGCAGCCGACCACAGCTCCAATGCCTCGCACAGCGCCGCTCTTGATGGCCCCGATCAGCGGATCTAAAGTTCCACCGAGGGCGCCGACAATCGTCTCTACTGAGAAGCCCACCATACATTTGGACTTTTCATTGGGGATGTGAACCTTGGCAGGATTTCTGTTCTTGTAGTTGAGCACAGCCGCCGAGACGATTGATTTGGCCGTCGCCTGGGCGGTCTGTTCCTGAAACTCCATGTGCACCGCGCCAGGGAACTTGGCCTTGGGAGAGGTGGAGATGAACTTGGTATGGAAACAGCCGGCGAGCGCGCCCAGCGCTGGCATGATGCACTGCACATCCACAACCATGGCATCCACGGCCCCAGTGGCCACGGCCAGCTCTTGCTGCAGGAAGTTTCCGGCCGCTGGCACGCCGTGGCGCATGAGGATCTCGTTTCCTGTGCAGCACATTCCGGCCACGTTGATGCCCACTGCGCCTTGCTTTTTGGCCAGCTCCAGCAATTGCGGGTCTGTCGCCGCCGCCACAATCATCTCCGACAAAAGAGGCTCATGACCATGCACAATGATGTTGACCTGATTAGCTTCCAGGACACCCAGGTTGGCCTCGGAGAATGTGGGCGTGGGTGTTCCGAAAAGAACGTCCTGCAGCTCGGTAGCGATCATGGAGCCGCCCCAGCCGTCGGCGAGACCAGTGCGTAGCCCCTGCAAAATCAGGCTCACATAGTCGTTGTCCACGCCCATGTGAGTACGATGCATGCACTCCACGATCTCCCGGTCAATGCCGCGCGGCTCAATGCCCAGTTTCTTCCATAGCTCTAGTCGTTTGGCAGGAGCCCGGCTGGTGAACTGGAGGGGACCATCCTGTTGGCCGAACTGTGCCATGATGGCGTCTGCCAGGGCGATCTGTGTTTCCACGCCATACTCCAGCATGAGACGCTCCAGCTTGGCCTGGTCTTTGATGCTGTAAGAAGGAGCCTTGCCCATAACTACGGCCCGGAAGGTTTGGGCCACGTCGCGAGCATGATCGGAGTGGGCGGCAGCTCCTGCGGCGATGCTGCGCAGAAAATTGCGGGCAACCATTATGTCGGCAGTCGCTCCGCAGACACCCTTGCTGGCACCTTCCCCGAAGGGATCTATGCGGCAGGGGCCCATGTTGCAGTTTCGACAGCACAGCCCCAGCTCGCCAAAGCCGCATTGTGGCTGCTGTTTTTCATAGCGATCCCAGGCCGTCTCCAGACCGGCTCTCTGGCATACGTCGAGCATTTCCCGGCTGGCGGGATCTATGGATCTATCACGAACATCCTTTGCCATATCAGTACCTCGATAATAATTTCTGAGCACAAACCAGGAGCGAATCCGCCTGAAACTATTTAATGTTATTTTATCCGAGAAAATGATTTATACGATCAGGCAGCACAGTCCTCTTGCATGGGACATGTTTTTGTAAGTCCTCTAAACTGGGGTTTGGGCCACTCCACAAGAGATATTCCCCTCATCGAGGAGCTTTTGCGCCGGGGTCATGAAGTGACCATAGGCACGAGCGGCAATGCCCTGGCCCTCTTGCAGAGAGAATGCCCCGAGTGCAACTTCATCACCTTCAAGGATTATCCGGCACCCTACAGCGACTCTCGATTTTTTTTGCCCTCATTTATCGCAGGCATTCCCGCCCTGCTGCGGGCTTTTGCTGGGGAGAGAAAGAGGCTGGAGCAAATACTGGCTGAAAATAAATTCGACTTGATTATCAGCGACAACCGCATGTGCGTTTACAGTTCAAAGATTCCCAGCTACTTCATCTCTCATCAACTGCGCTACAGCATGCCCGGCTATCTCTATCCTTTAGAACTGATGACCATTCCCTTCAACAGCTTTTTTCACTCCAAATTCGAAGGCGTGATTGTGCCGGATATCGATCCCCAGGGCGAAAGCAAAAATCTGAGCGGCAAGCTCTGTCGAACCAATCTGAACGTCACGAAGCGAAAGGTCTACTACGCCGGAATTTTGACCAGCACCAAAAAAATGGCGGTAGCTGAGGATCTGGACTATCTGGCCATCGTATCCGGTCCCGAGCCGCAGAGAACCAAGCTGGAGGAGATCGTCATGAAGCAGGTGCAGACGCTTCCCGGCGAGAAGGTGGTGCTTCTGGGTAGCCCGCAAAAGGACCTGCATCAAAAGGTGGACGGGCACACCACGGTGCACTCCTACGTCTCCACAGAGGAAAAAGCAGTGCTCATGAACCGGGCCCGCTTCATTATTACCAGGTCCGGCTATACTACTATGATGGAATTGGCGGAGCTGGACAAAAAGCACGGGCTCTTCACACCCACCCCCGGCCAGACGGAGCAGGAGTACCTCTCCCGCTACTATGCCAGGCAGGGCTGGTTCCTCTCCCGCAGCCAGTATAAGCTGCGGCTGGCAGAGGACGTGGAAGAGGCCATGCAGTACCGGGGATTTCCAGAGATGGCCAAGACCAGCGAGAACGTAAAGAGGCTTTATCAGGATGTGCTCCGGCAACATTTGAGCTGATGGCGATTTTAATTTATGTTTAAACGCAATACGATGCGTGGGTGTGCCGCCGCCGTTTTCATCTATCATTCCATCGCCTCTAATGCAGTTTTTTGAGCTTTCTCTGCTCCAGGGGCCCGGGCCCGCACTTCAGCAATGTAGCCGTCCAGGCAGACCCCCGCGCCCGGGCCTATGTCGGCCAGCTCCTCATCACAACCGGGACAGTAGACGAACATAATTCACCGCTAGACTGAGAGGCTGCGCGGGGCGAGGGCGGCGCAGGGCGGAGATCCGGGCGGGCTGGGGGTGGAGAAATGCTCAGCAGCGAAGTCAGGTGCTGGAGGCGATTTATGAATCTGCTTGATCGTCCTCAAGTGATAAGGCGCTGGCACATCTATCGTTACGGCTTACCGGTTTTCTCTTGCAGCAGCGCCTGGGCATCCGCATGCATGCCAGCGAGCTTCTTGGTGATGGGGTGCTGTGGGCCGTACTCCTGCTCAGCCAGCCCCTTGATCCGCCAGATTTCGGAAAGCAGCTTGCCGATCTCCTTGGTTACGTACTTGCGATTTTGCTCGGTCATAAGTCCATAGTATCATCTGGGTTTCAGCTTCTGATAAAGCCTCTCCCTGTACTCATTCGCCAGCTCTGAGACCCTGTCCGCAATGGTCACCTGCAGCCGGTAATCTTCCTCCAGCTTCCCGATGCCCTCTTCCAGGTAGGTGATCCAGATTTTTTCCTCGACTGTCCCGGCCTTGGTATATTGAGCCAGAATCTCGGAGTAGATCACTTCAAAATCCATCTTCGCTGACGCCAGAGAGACGCAATCCTCGATATCCCGCGGCCGGTTGGCGATCAGCTTCAGACTGAAGATGTCCTCCACTGCCGCATACCTCATCTCCGCCTTTCCGAGGAGACGGGTCGTCCTCCCACGTTGCCACATACCCTCAGAAAGCCCGAAGTCGTAGGAGATCCGGCCGGCAAAGATGTCCAGGGTGTGCCCACCCTTGATGGCCACCCTGTCCAGGCCCAGGCGGGCATGCCTCTTCTCCGGCCCAAACACCTCGAAGCCCAGGCTCTTGGCCGCTTCAAGCAGCCTGGCCTTGCCCGTTGCATCCCTGCAGACCAGATCGATGTCTTTGGTCACGTCCTTCAGGCCGTGCTCCAGCATGGCCGCTCCGCCTATGACCAGAAACTGGACGGGCTCAGCAAGGCGCTCGCCGAGACCCGTCAGTATCTCCTCGACCTCTTCACGGCTCGAAATCATTGATTCCATAAAGCTCCGCCTGCTCTTCTATCTCTTCCACAGTGGGATAGCCCTTGATATGCTCTCCCCTCAGCACCGCCCGGATGCTCTTCATCATGGGGTGCCGGGCATCTTTCAATTCATCTCTGTTCTTCAGGTAAAACAATACACAAAAGAGCCTCTGGCGGTAGTCTTCCGCGGAGTCTAGGGAGTGGATGAAGATCTTCCCAATAGAAAGCTCCCTCTTGGGCAGGGTGTAGTAGTGGTCCCGCAGGCCCAGCTTGATCCCGTACTCGCTGTAGGCGGAAAAGGAGGTAGGCGTGGCGTCCTGCTGCCTGAGGCTTCTGAAGAGCACGCTATTTTCATAGCTCTTGATGAGCAGTGCCTCCCTGGGGACGAGGCGCAGCACCTGGAATTCCCTGAGCACAGTCACGAAATCCTTCAGCTCCGGCCAGATGATGTAGTTGAAGGAGTAGAGGTAAGCCTTGCCCTGCCTGGAGCGGCTCATGATGCCCAGGGGACGAAGGCCCTGCAGATAGTAGTAAACGGTATCGTTGGGGATGCCCGTCTCCTCAGCCAGCGCCTCCAGGCTCCTGGGGCTTTGGCTCAGCCGGGAGAGGAGCTCCACCCGCCGGCCAGAGAGGATCTCCTGCAGGGGAGAGGCCCGATGAGAGTAGTAGAGACGCTTGAATGCCTCCGCCGGGGGCGTGCCGGCCAGCAGGATCTTGCCTCCCGCCCGCTCCACCAGGCCAATATCTTGCAGGCCGGTAATGATGCGGGAGACGGAGCCTTTCAAGAGGCCCAGCTCTTTCTGGAGGCCGCTGGGATGCATCTGATCCTGGGAGCGGGTGATGAGGATCAGGGCGCGGATTTCGTTCTCGCTCAGACGCATTGTATTGATAAAAGGTGAACTAAGTATATAGTATTATCTCTGCATTAAGACATTAGCCTTCACCAAATACATTCACCAGCGAGGGCATCCGGTTGTGGAAGCCGGGCGCGGGCGGCCTGCTGGCGGGGAGTGGAGCTGGCGGACATCCGGGCCGGGCTGCTGGAGCGGCGAGAGGCTGCGCGGGGCGAGGGCGGCGCAGGGCAGAGATCCGGGCGGGCTGGTGTGGCGGGCGGGGACGTCTTCCTGGTAAAAGTAAGGAGACCCGGACATCAGGGCGCGCAGTAGGTAGGCAGCCGGGGGAGATCCGGGGGCACAGGGACAGGCCACAGATACCCGGGTGCCTTGCAGGCGGGGAAGAGATGCCTTTCAGGGGGCGGGAGATGTAGGAGCAAGATCTCGTTTGACAGTCATTTGATCGAAGCGGATCCATTTGGCCGCGGGCGTGCTCCTAAATGGTTGCTTTCAGCACTCTACGGCCACAGGCATTTTATTTGATGGCTATTTGATGGCACTGACTGGGGCCAGATGAGCCACTCATCTATCGAGGGGCTCCGCCACTGGTTCGCCGCTTTCGTGCATTACTACTACATTTGACACATCCCGGAATTCCCTTTATCCATGCTCTCCTTTTCTCAATTTCCCTCTGGCCAGAGAGGCAAAAATCCCCAGAATGCAGAGAGCAGAAAAGACGGCAAAGGCCACCTTCACGCTTGAAAGGAATAGAGGATAGTACTGGGGCGTGATCTCCACCTTTCCCAGATAGAGCGAGAAGACCATCATGACAAAGCTCATGCTGGCAACCTGCCCCACCAGACGCATGGTTCCAAGAGTTGCCGACCCCACGCCGTAGTGACGCGGCTCTACTGAGGACATGATGGCGTTGGTGTTGGGCGAAGTGAATAATGCCAGCCCCAGGCCCAGAGTGATGAGGCAGGCCACGATGAAAATGAGGCTAGTCTCTGCACTTAAAAAGACGAATGCTAAGACGGCCACAAATGTGAGAGCCATTCCGGCGGTGGCCACCAGACGCGGCTCCATTTTGTCGGAGAGCCTTCCCGTAAATGGGGAAAAAATAGCCATCATGGCCGGCTGGGCCAGCATAATCAGCCCGGCCTGATCGGGCGCGAGCCCCTTGATGTACTGCAGATAGAGGCTCAAGAGGAAGGTTATGGCAAAGGTGGCGCTGTAGCTGATGAGCGCCGCCAGATTGGAGTAAGCGTAGACCCGATTATTTTTGAAGAGGCGCACGTCCAGCACCGGACAGGCCACCCCTGACTCCCAGCGGATGAACAGGAAAAAGGTCGCCACTCCCACCAGGACCAACGCGGCCCCCTGCCAGGCGGGAAGAAGGGAAAAGCCGAACATAACCGCCACAAGCATCAAGCTGTAGATTGCCGATCCAGTAAGGTCGAATCTGTCCTCTCTGGCTCCGGCCCACTCGCCTTTCAGCTTCCACATCCCCAGGGCCAGCGGAATGAGTCCCAGGGGAACGTTGATCAGAAAGAGGCTTCTCCAGCCAAAATATTCAGTGAGAAGACCCCCCAAAAACGGCCCCAGGGAGAGGCCCAGGTAGACGGAGGCGGCATTGATTCCTAAAATCTTGCCCCTCTCCGCCGCCGGGAATACGCTGACTAAAATGGCCGTTCCCGTGCCGAAGATCATGGCACTGCCGATGCCCTGCAGAACCCTTGAGCCGATAAGGATGGTAGAAGTGGGAGCAAAGAAGGCAATCAGGGATGATGCCGTGAATATGAAAAGACCAATGAAAAAGACCTTCTTCATGCCGTAGATATCAGCGATCTTTCCGAAGGGCACCATGAAGACGGCAGCAGAGAGCAGATAGCTGGTGGCGATCCAGCCTAAAAGGATGGCATCCATGGAGAACTCGGCACCAATGGCGGGGAGAGCAATGTTGATGGAGGAGGCCATGAAGGGTGGCAGGAAGGAGGTGAGGGTGGCGACGACCAGGGCGCATTTTCTGATATCCGAGCTTGTGCAGGTCTGCATCCCGGGACTTGATGGCAGCTTCATCAATTAACCTTTGCTTCACCAGTAATTCAAAAGCATCCTTCTCACCAGAAGACTTCTCTCTTGGACTTCTTCACTTAAAAGCGGTCCTGGAAGAAGCCTGATCATTGTATCGAGATATGCAGCCTTCAGCTCCATAAGCCGCTCTGCTCCGGCTGGAGGAAGATCCTCTTGTAGTTTCATGGCCAGGTCGCGGGAGACCTTGATGGATAAATTGAGATGCATCCGGGCATCATGATGTGAGCAGCAAAGCTCGCCCGTATCCTGGTAGACGCTTCTGCCCAGCTCCTGGAAGGCCTCGATGAATAAGCTGAAGGCAGAATCGTCGGCATCGCAGCGGCCGTGCGTGGCCGCGTAGCCGCAGCCGGTGCAGGCTCGATCCCGGTCGTACTGGATGCAAAAGGGGCAGGTGCCGGGCCGGGTGGGCAGGTGGCCGAGCAGGGTGAGCGCCAGGGCACAGGTGAACTTATGCAGTTCGCCAGGATCGACGCTCTCCAGGCGGCGGGAGAATTGGTCGGCCCAGCGAACGTACTCAGCGCAGGAAGCGGCGACGGCATCCTTTGCCGCTTGCAGGGATTCGAGGTTAATGTCCTTTGCTGCCGCCTCAAGCTCTTTCGCACGGTTGGTCATAATATCGGATTAGCCATTCCTTTTTTCTTGCTCTCTAAAAGCTCAATAAGCTCCTTCAGAGTGTACTGGTCCATGAGGTGCAAAATTCTGTCCATCTCCTCATAAAATTGTCTTGTTTTAGCCATTATTGCGCTCATTTTTTCAGCTTCTAGATTATGGCCCTCTAGATTTTTCTCGATTTGATTGAGAGCCTGCAAGACCGAATGGACTTCCTCCTTCGCAGCAGACAGAACTACCGGCCTCCTAGCTTCCGTGTCAGTTTCAAGAGAATAGCGATGCTGCTTATTGCGATGCTGCTTGCTCACCGGACCTATCACGCGTCGCACCATGCCGATGTTTTCCAGGTAGCTCATATTAGTGCGTACTGTCGTTTTGCTGTAACCGGTCTTCTCAGCCAGAGCATCAATGGACATGGGTTCGCTTTCCAGGAAGAGAGTGCCTCTGAGTATCCCCATCGCATCGCTCCAACCATTTTTTTTGGAGGTTCTGATGCATGCATCAATGATGGGCTTCTTTAGCGCCAGCATTTCTTCATCGTTCACATTGCTCTGATCAATCACAAAGTTTAAGTATTTTGCGTTTATTCGGTGTGTTCGGCAAAATCCGAATAGAAGGTTTTATTGGCATGATTGGCTTGGAACGACTCGGGGTGTGGATCACCAGGAATCCTGTAATAATCATAGCCATAGCAGTCCTCATGACTCTGGGCTCTTTTCACTACGCTCAATATATAGAGAGCCAGGGCATGACTACAGAGACCTTTGTGTCAAAAGATTCGGCTCTCTATCAGCTATATGATCATCTCTACCAGGAAAACTTCGGCTCTGATGGCAATATGATAATGATAGAGGGTGACGATGTGGCAAAAGCCGAAGTTCTTTCGGCCGGCCTGCGCCTATCCGATCACATGAAGAAGGTTGAACATGTTACTGGTGTATCGAGCATAGCCGACGTCGTAGCCGATGCGGAACATGAGACAAGCGGCATCCGCCGTATCCCCTCTCAGGAGAGGATAGACGAGATCCTGGCCAGTGCGGGCACAAGTGTCCAGGGCCTAATGCCTGACCGCAAACATTCCAGAATGATCGTGGGGATGCCTACTTCGGGCATCCTTTCTGAGGCACAACGAAGCAAGCTCCTCCTGGAAATAAATAATGCAGTCGATTTCGCAAAATATCCTGCGGGGTATAGCACCATCGTCACGGGCGACCCATCTTTCCAGGCATCAATTACGGGGCTGATGAACAGTAGCAACGGCTCGATCCTTGCCCTGTGTGGAGTGCTGATGGTTGTAGCCCTGCTTTTGTTCTTCAGGCATGTCAGATGGTCACTCCTCCCCATACCCGTGGTCTTACTGGGCATAATCTGGACCTTCGGGGCCATGGGTCTTTTCCATATACGCATGAGCATGGTCACATTTGCCGCGTTTCCCATTATGATAGGAATAGGCATAGACTATGCCATACAGTTCCACAACCGGATAGATGAAGAGTTAAGCAAAGGAGAACCCATTCTGAACGCTGCCATCAATACCATAAACCATGTGGCCTTTCCTGTAATAATCGCTCTGACTGTAACCATTGCAGGCTTTGTCTCGCTTCTCAGCTCCGCTGTGCCCATGATCAACGATTTCGGAAAGATCTGCATCATCGGCCTTATCATGTGCTACCTCTCCGCCCTCTTTGTGAACGTGACAATCCTCTATCAGTCTGAAAAAAGATCCCCCAGAAAGAAGAAGACGGAAGGTCATTCTGAGGAAGGCTCATCATTTGGGGCAATCGTTCAGAAGACTGCAACATACAGTATCGAAAGATGGAAGGCAGTGCTGGTCGTGGCTCTGCTCTTAGCCCTGGCAGGAAATTATGCCGACACACTGGTCCCCATAGAGACGGATTCTAAGAATTACATTCCCCAGGATCTGGCCCCTCTGATTGATCTGAAACATATGAAAGATGTCTATGGCGGGACGGACTCAATTAATTTCCTAGTTCAGGCTGACGATGTTACGGACCCGCAAAATCTCAGGTGGATGGATGATTTCGAGAGCTACCTGTTGACAGCCAGAGAAGACCGGACGGAAAGAACTACAAGCATCGCCACCTATGTCAAAGCAGCCAATGGTGGAGAGCTGCCTGATGATAAAACGAGAATAAGAGAGATAATTGCCGCTCTGCCCTCATCCGTAACCAATGCTTACCTGAGCGGCCATAACCTCGCAGTTGTTAATGTAAATATTGGCGACGTCCAGAGCAATCTGGGAACGGAGGGCATGTCGCGATTGATCGCGTCGTACGAAGATGACCTGGCCTGGAATACCCCGCCTCCCGGGATTTCAGTCAGGATAACTGGCCAGTCGGTGCTTATGACCACGGTCATGACTGCTCTGACATCAGGCAGAGTGGAGATGTCGCTGCTCGGCTTAGTCCTGATATTCATCCTGCTCCTGATAATATACAGAGATCTCATCAAGGCCTTATTGCCTGTGCTGCCCATGCTCGTAGTGATAGGCTGGATGGGCCTGGTCATGTACTATGGCGGCCTGAAGTACACCCCCCTCACGGCCACGTTAGGCGCTCTGGTCCTGGGAGTCGGCTCGGAGTATGCCATACTGATGATGGAGCGCTTCTATGAGGAGCTGGGCAATGTCGGCGACCCCTATGAGGCAATGAAGATCACTGCCAACCGTATAGGTTCGGCTCTGATGGCGTCGGGAATGACCGTGATCTTTGGTTTTGCCGCTCTGATCGCATCGCCCTTCAACATCATCAGCAACTTCGGGGTGGTGACTGTGATGTCGGTAGTCCTCGCCCTCATCACCACCTTCACAGTATTCGTTGTCTTAGCGATTCGCATGGAAATTCAACGTGAAGTATTTGAGAATGCTAAACAGGACCTTAAAAAAGCAATTGCGCTAATCAATAATCAATCATGGAGAAGAAGCAATGGAAATTAAGTTTGCCATAGCTATGGCTATAATGTTGACACTTCTGGCTACGGCTTCTGCCCAGAATACCTACATACCCTACGAGCTCGGTGGAGACAATTACTATACCATGTACGGCAGTCCGGATCTCTCAGCCAGTGTTTCCGGAACGAATGAGTTCGAGCGGGGAGATACCGTTACGCTGTATTTGGATCTGACCAACTACGGCAGGATCCTCGGCTTCAAAGAGGATCTGACACCGCAAAACCCCAAAGAGTTCGCGCTAGCTGCGGCGGAATTGCAAGAGGAGTATAAGAAGCCTACCGCTTTGGGTATCACTGCCAGCCTCTTCTCAGAAAGCCGGCAGATCGATGTAAAGTCCGGCGACCAGGTTGTCCAGTCCCTTAAATCGGGAGACAAGACCCAATCGCCCTTGAAGTTCACCCTGAAGATAGGGGAGCACGCTCCTGCCGGAAAATATCCGCTCCATCTGAATATGTCTTACGATTATCAGGACAATGTTCGGGTCTATGCCTCCACTCTTGTCACCAGCGGAAGCTCTCCCGCTCTGGCAAATTTCCGAGAATCCTACATCTACCAGAAGGCCAACCAGACGCTGCCCATCACCATCACCGTCAAGAAGCAGGCGGACTTTCGAGATCTTGAACAACTCTGGAGAACTTTTCGCAGGAGCCAAGAAAGCGCCAATTTCTGCCACCTACAAAAATATCGGTGAGGACCCCATCAAGGATGCAGTGGCAAGGCTGTCCATCTTCAAGCCCTTCTCATCCACAGACGACCAGGCCTTCATCGGCACCTTGCGGCCCGGGGAGGAGAAGACGGTGGTCTTCCGGGTGGATGTGGACTCCGATGCCACGCCCAAGGACTACGCCATTAACAGCGAGATCAAGTATACTGACGACCACGGCGACACCATCATCTCGGAGAGCATGAAGATACCAGTGATGGTCAAGGCCGCCCCCACATCACTGCTCCTGCCCGCAGGAATTGTTCTCATCATCATAATAACAGCCGGCGGATACATGTACCGAAAGAAACAGAAGAAGGCCTGATATAACCAAAGGAATTGGGCTATCTCGAAGGGAGTTCTTATGGATGAAATAATAGTATTGTCAAGCTGGAACGATCGTTTTTGGGCCTGGTTGATCGATGTTCTTCTCATGGGCATCCTCTGGTACAGAGTTGCGATCGTTTTAAAAATAGATGCGTTAGGCATTAGTGGAGTCCTTCTGCTGGCAGCAATATTATTCATTTATTGGACTGCATTGGAGGGTTATAGAGGCCAGTCGCTGGGGAAGATGCTCTTAAACATAGTTGTAACCGGCCCCCTGGGAGAAAGCATCAGATTTAGAGACGCGGCGGTAGAGTCATTTGGAAAGGCATTTCTGCTTCCCTTCGACTGCCTCATAGGCTGGTATGCTCTTCGCATAAGCCGGCAGCGTTTATTCAATCGGATATCTGATACCGTTGTCATCAAACGAGCCGAGTAGCGTAACGAAACCATAATATTAATTAGAAGAGAGCAAAAAGCCCTCGATAGCTTCCCGCTTCCAGCTCCCCTTTTGCCCGCCAACTGCGCTAGTAGCCCTTCTCCGTTCGGGTCATGTTGTTGTAGAACTTGAACTTGTCTTTGTCCTTGTCCTGCATCAAGACATAACCTATCCTTTTGTCGTCCACATGCTCTGCATACTCCTCTCTGGCATCATCCCGGCAGGAGGAGCAGGCTTTGCGGGGAATGGAGACGCAAAAGGCGCTGTTCAAAATGCCGTAGCCGCGCTGGGCGGAGGTATTGATCGTCATGTAACCGGCGCAGTCCGGGCAGAGGCGAACTACCTCTTCCTGGTTCTCGTTGATCATGTCCGTGTCGTAAAAGATGCGCCTCTTCCTGCGGTAGAAGTCGCCCAGGCTTTCCAGCGCATCTCTTGTCAGTTCGTCCCTCTGCTCCCAGATCTTCTGCACCTGGGCTACGGTGTGCTCGATCTCCCGCACCATTCCCTCCGTCTGCACGAAGCGACCGGGCACATAGTCCGGCTCTTTGACGTGAGAGTAGTCGAGACCGGCCATGGCCTGGATGATGCCCGTGTTCACGTAAGGCAAGGCCGTCTCCACGGCGTAGCCTCCCTCCAGGACGCATAGGTCGGGGGCGAGCTTTTCATTGAGCCGGGCGTAGCCGTTAGCTGAGAAGCGCATATTGGCCAGCGGATCTGTGTAGTGATTGTCCTGGCCTGCCGAGTTCAGGATCAAATCAGGCTTGAACTCATCGAGGATGGGCAGGATGAGATTGTCCAGGACGTAGTGAATGCCCTCGTCCGTGGTGCCGGGCGGCAGTGGGACGTTCAGCGTCCTGGCCAGCGCCTGCGGTCCGCCCATCTCATTGACGAAGCCCGAGCCGGGATAGAGGGTGTGGCCGTCCTGGTGGAAGGATAGGCAGAGCACATCCGGGTCGTGCCAGAATATCTCCTGGGTTCCGTCGCCGTGGTGCACATCGGTATCGATGACGGCGATCCTCTTGTGGCCGTATTTCGTTCTCAGGTACTCGACCAGAATGGCCATGTTGTTGATATTGCAAAAGCCGCGGTTGCCGTGCACCACACGCATGCTGTGGTGGCCGGGAGGGCGCACCAGC
Organism: Methanotrichaceae archaeon; assembly: GCA_963803855.1. Lineage (GTDB taxonomy): Archaea > Halobacteriota > Methanosarcinia > Methanotrichales > Methanotrichaceae > Methanothrix. The sequence continues at coordinate 101,833 of CAWDNX010000006.1, read as the reverse complement.
GCAAAGCCGTTTCGAATCTCGCCCTTCTCCAGGGCATCGGCCAGAGTAAGGGTGCTGCCGGCGGCGATGAGGTGCGCCTCTGTCACCTGGCTTCTCACATCGGGAACGCAGAAATGGGCGCGAGCCACGTCCTTTTTCTCGGCCAGGCGGGGCTTGTACTCCTCGATTTGGGGCAGGTCCATCAGCCCCTCCTCGAAGATCTGGTCGCGGGTGTAGAGCAGCCGCTCCTCTCGTTCCGGGTGAGTGGGCGAGATGGCCCAGTCAAAGGCGGGGAAGAATATGAGGCCCGTCTTGCCGGTCTTGCCTTGGGAGGACATCTTCAGCACCTCCCCCAGGAGGGTAGAAGACCGGCCGGAATTTCCATTCGCACGTCCATCAGCCTTCCCACGGTTGACCAGCCTCGAATCATATTGAAAACCTCGCTGTAAGTAACCTCGGCCTCACCGGCGTACTCGCCGATGCCCAGACGCGCCGCCCGCTCCGCCAAAAGCCGCCGGGCCAGACGCTCTGCATCCTCTGGAGTCATCTTTTGGTCTGTCACCCTGCCCGTGAGACCGTCTTCGGCCACGCTAAATTCGCCTTTCTCTGTGTCGATATGCAGGTTCAGGGTTAAGGTGGGCCGGGCCACAGCGGCGCCGATGGCATTGGCCACGGTCGCATACTCGGGCACAATGGCGGCTGCGCCCAAGCGGGCGGCCACCAGCGGCACGAGGGGGGAGCGCCTCCGCCCACTCCTACAACGCTTCTGGCGGAAAGCGTCTCTTTTTTCATGATCTCCCAGATGCGATAAGCAGGCTCCTGCTCCCATTCCCGGAACATCTCATTTATCTCAAAGACGATTCTTGTCCACCACGGCATCAACGACCTTCTGAGCGGCCTCCCTGGCAGTGCAGCCCAGGCCCTCAGCCACGATCTGCATGGCCTTCTCAGCCTTGGCGGCGTCGCCGATCTGGGTGAGCCCCAAAACCCGCAAAGCATCGGTGGGCGTGGGCCCGTTTCCGCCCATGCAAAGCGGCGCGCCGTCCCGGTGCGGCCCGACGGCCAGGCTGCCACAGCAGCTCTTGGTGCCAGGGACGCAACTCTCGGAACCAGGAGCGCAGCCCTGACTGGAGACGGCTACAGCACTGTCGCCGCCGATGGCTACCGACTTGACGGCAAAGGCCCGCACGTGGGTGAGAAGAGAGCCAACCCGCGCCCCTTTGGCAGAGAGGAGAGGCTTGCCGGAGAGGATGAGCGCCAGGTCGGTGGTGGTGCCGCCGATGTCCACGACCACGCTGCTCTGGCCCGGCTTGGTCAGCGCCAATACGCCCATAATGCTGGCGGCAGGCCCGGAGAAGATGGTCTCCACAGGCATCTGCACCGATTTGTCCAGGGGAAGAGTACCGCCGTCCGCCTTGAGGATGTAGACAGGTGCTGAAATCTTGCGCTCCTTGAGAGCTCTTGCCACGTCTTTGGCAAAACGCTCATAGCTGTCATTGGTGGCGGCAGTGAGCATTGTTGTCGCTGCCCGGCGGGGGAAGTTGAGCTGGCCGGAGACTTTATGCCCCAGCTCAATCTTGGCGCCCGGCAGCGCTGCGGCCAATATCTCGCCAACCTTCAGCTCGTGGGCATGATTTCTCTGGCAGAATTTGCCTACCACGGCCACGCGAGAAAGGCCCTGGGCCCGGATCTGGGCGGCAGCCTCTTTGATCTGGGATTCTTTGAGCCGATCGATCTCTTTGCCCCGGAAATCGATAGCACCGTCCAAGATGATGCTCTCGCCCAGCGCGTAGTCCCGGGGATTGGTTCCCGGCCCCGGTATGAGCACTAAAGCCACGGGATCGGTCTTGCCTTCAGCGATCATATTAGTAATCAGGGTAGTGCTCAGGACCACTCGCTCGATCTTGCCGGTATCGATGCCCTGCACCAGCTCGTCCAAGGCCCAAAGCAGGCACTTCAACAGGTTATCGTGATCTGTCGGCACATATGCGGTCTTGACCACCTTATTGCCGTCCACGACAACGGCATCGGTGGTGGTGCCGCCCACATCAATTCCTATAAGCATTTTAATCTCGCCTTTCGATATGCGCTAAGATAAGGAGGTATATCGGCTTTGTGGTCTTTAGGCCGGAACTTTGCCAGACGAAAAACCTTGAAAGTTCCATCGACTGCATTCCTGCCAGAAGCTTTTTCGGGAGAGCGGTTAATGAGTGCGCCGGAGGGCAAAGAAATTGGAGGCAGAGGCATCAGTGACAACGGCACCCGCAAAGATCATCGAGCTGATGGAAAAGTTCGAGCGCTATCAGGATATCTATCGATCCAGCCAGTACAATGAGACCGAGCTACGAACAGAGTTCATCAATCCCTTTTTTGAGGCGCTGGGCTGGGACGTCTATCATAAACATGAATGCCGGGCCGATAAGAGAGAGGTCAAAGAAGAGGATGCAATCGATGTCGAGGGAAAGATCAAGAGTCCTGATTACAGCTTTCGCCTCTTCGACAAGAGGAAATTCTTCGTGGAAGTGAAGAGGCCCTCCATAAATATCGAATCCGGAGTTTATCCCGCTTACCAGATAAGGCGGTATGCCTGGTCTGCTGATCTTGCCATCTCCATTCTCACCGATTTTGAGGAGTTCTCTGTTTACTACTGCCGGGCGCGCCCCTCCAAGGATGATAAATCCACCAAATCGCGCCTCCTGTATTTCCGGTACGATCAGTATGCAGAAAAGTGGCCAAAGATTGCCGCCCTCTTTTCCAGAGAGGCGGTGCTGAGTGGTTCGCTCGATAAATATGTGCAATCTCTGCCGCAAAAGCGGGGCGACAAAAGAGTGGATGCTGCCCTTTTGGACGATATCTCAGAGTGGCGGGAGATGCTGGCCAAAAGCATTGCCCGGCACAATCCACTGCTAGATACGGTAAGCCTGAACTTTGCCGTTCAAACCATTATCGATCGCATCATATTCCTGCGCATCTGCGAGGACCGGGGCATCGAACGTTACATGCGTCTCAAGGACCTGCTGAGCGGTGATCGGGTTTATCCCAGGCTGTGCGAGCTGTTCTTGCAGGCGGACGAGCGCTACAACTCCGGGATCTTTCATTTTTGCAGGGAGCCGGGCAGGGAGAATCCGGATACCATCACACGAGGCCTGGAGATCGATGATGAGACCCTGAAGAGTATCATCAAGCGCCTCTATTTCCCACAGAGCCCTTACGAGTTCTCCGTGCTTCCAGCAGAAATTTTAGGTCAGATTTACGAGCAGTTCCTGGGCAAGGTCATCCGGCTGGATGAAAGCCACAACGCAGTGGTGGAGGACAAGCCGGAGGTAAAAAAGGCGGGCGGAGTCAAGTACACGCCTGCCTACATCGTCGAGTACATTGTGCAAAATACGATTGCACCGCTTCTGGAAGGAAAGACGCTGCCTGAGGCCGCCTCCTTGCGAGTGCTCGACCCCGCCTGCGGATCGGGCTCTTTTCTCATTGTGGCCTACCAGCATCTTCTGGACTGGCATAAGGAATGGTACATACAAAATCTGGTGCCCCTGATTGAGAGCGGCAGGATGCAGGATATCAAGAAGCTCCTGCCCGCACCTGCGGCCCCGGCGACGGGCAAGAGGGGGCGAAGCCGGGAGCCGGAGCTGCCCGTTTACCAGGGGAAGGGCGAGGAATGGAAGCTGACCACGGCGGAGCGCAAGCGAATTTTGCTGAACAACATCTATGGCGTGGACATCGACCGGCAAGCGGTGGAAGTAACCAAGCTCTCACTTTTGCTCAAGGTGCTGGAGGGCGAGAACGAGGAGACGATATCCAAGCAACTCAAGCTCTTCGCAGAGAGGGCGCTGCCCGATTTGAGCCGGAACATCAAGTGCGGCAACTCTCTGATCGGCTGGGATATCCTGAAGGACAATCCGGGCCTGGGGCCGGAGGAGATTGCGAGGATCAATCCATTCGACTGGGAGAGGGAGTTTGCTGAGATAATGCAATCGGGTGGATTTCATGCAATAGTAGGAAATCCTCCATATGTCCGCATGGAAGGCTTCAAAGAACTCAAAGAATATCTGAAAAATAACTACGCGTCACATGATGAACGATCTGACCTGTATGCTTACTTTGTCGAGAAATCACAAAAATTGTTAAATGATCAGGGATTATTTGGAATGATCGTCTCTAATAAATTCTTGCGCGCAAATTACGGAAAGCCTTTACGTGAATTTCTCAGAAAAAACACAAATCTAGATCGTATTGTAGATCTTGCAGGGCTTCCTGTATTCCCTGGTGCTACGGTAAGACCGATAGTACTTCTCACATCTCAGAAAGTGGCAGAATCCTACCCCATTCTTTATTCGCCGCCATTATCCTTGGAAAAATTTTATGCGGTATCAAATGGCCTAATTTCATTGGTGGAAGCGATCCAGGAGGGGACCTACAAATTTGAAATTGCCGAATTGGAGCAACCTGTATGGAGTTTTTCAAGACAACAATTAGGCGATATATTAAAACGACTTAAAAATACCTATATTTGCTTAGAAAGATATTGTGATGTAGTTATCGGCTATGGGATCAAATCTGGTTTTGATGAGGCATTTGTTATTGATGAGGAAACACGTAATAATATTATACGCAAAGATAAAAATTCCGTGGAAATAATTAAGCCGTATCTAAATGGCCGCGATATCCGGAGATATAATCTTGAATCCAAAAAAATCTACATAATTTATATTCCCCGTGGCATTGATATTGAAAAGTATCCTTTTATAAAAGAGCATTTAATGCCATTTAAGGAGCGCCTCCAAAAACGTGCAACTAAGCAAGAGTGGTTCGAATTGCAGCAATCTCAATTTAAATATACACCGTATTTTGAAGGTCCAAAGATAATATTCCCAGATATTGCTATCAAGCCTCGCTTTGCATTAGATCAAATTGGATTTTACGGATCGACTACTACTTTTTTTGTATCTCGGAATGATCTGTATCTTTTAGGCCTTTTAAATTCAAGATTAGGTTTTTTATACTTTGCAGAGACATGTGCTGCACTTGAAGGGAAAAATGAGATATATCTCAGATTCAAACGCCAGTACGTTGGAGGTTTCCCCATCCGCACCATCGATTTCTCCGACCCCGCCGACGTCGCCCGCCACGACCGCATGGTCTCCCTGGTGGAGCAGATGCTCTCCTTACATAAACAGCTCCCCGAAGCTTGCACGCCTCACGAAAAGACTGCCCTGGAACGGCGCATCGAAGCCACGGACGGGCAGATCGACGCGCTGGTCTACGAGCTTTATGGGCTGACGGTGGAGGAGATCGGGATTGTGGAGGCGATGGGTAGGTAAACGAGCCAGCAAAAGTCTTTAAAGCAGAGAGTCCATGTGCATATCTGGCGATCATGAATGATGGCAAAGACTGTCAATAAGCCAGAAACGAAATACAGATCTATCGAAGATGATGAGCGCATCGTAGCCAATACCTTAAAAGGAGAAGCAGAGCTTCGGGCCGGTCTTGGAAAGCGCTTCAAAAATGCGGACGAATTCATAGAGCATCTTTCAAACCTGTAGATTCATATGAATTATTCGCCACAATCGTCACCCCTTTTCGACAAAAATTTTAAGCGCCTGACCAAAAAGAATGCAGTTTTAAAGGACAGAACTCTTAAAAAGATTCGAGAAATACTGCAAAATCCTGAGATTGGGGAAACACTTACGCAAAACCTTGCTGGTTATCGAAGTGTCCATGTCGGAAATTGGGTTATCATTTATAAGATTATTCTTGAAGAAGTCTGGTTCGTTAACTTCGATCATCACGATTACGCATATAACATATGACGTTTATCTGCAGTTTGCGTTTGTCTCATATCACATAATCTGCCAATCCCGCCGACGTCGCCCGCCACGACCGCATGGTCTCCCTGGTGGAGCAGATGCTCGCCTTGCATAAACAGCTCCCCGAAAGCCGGCACGCCTCACGAAAAAACCGCCCTGGAGCGGCAGATCGAGGCCACGGACGGGCAGATCGACGCGCTGGTCTACGAGCTTTATGGGCTGACGGAAGAGGAGATCGGGATTGTGCAGAAGGCGAACGGATAAAAGAATCCGACGAAAAACTATTTCTTTTCATGAAGCCAAAACAAAAATAGAGGAAAAAGAATGACGGAAGAAGTAGTTGGCCAAAGATACGATTCGGAGAAAAACCAGCTTCCCTATGGCGGCGCCGTGGATATCAACGGCAATATCGTTTGGGCAGTAACCAAAGAGGAAGCTCTTGCAACCAGGGAACGAATCAAGAAAGCTTTCCATAAGAAATGAAACATGTAGCAGTTGATTCTGACATTTTCTTCTTTTCTGTCGGTCAGGATAAAAGAGAAAGAAATGTGCGTCTAGCCTCCAGCCTTCTGGAGCACATCGATAATCATCCTGATCTTGAACTTTGCGTTCCGTTCTCCGTTCTGGCTGAAACCGTCTTCAAAACCATAACCACCGAGAAGGAAAGCAAAGATCCGCAGAAACTGGAGCAGATCTCAGCTTTGATCGAGCTGTGGAGAAAACTGGAGATCCGTTTTCTTCTGCCGAGCGATGAAGCAGCCGAAATTTGCTGGAATCTCGTTGAAGAATGCCAAGATCGAATGCAGCCTACGGATCGAACCCATCTTGGATACTCGTTAGCTTACGGCATGGACTTTCTTATTACGACCGACAAAATTCTTCGACACTATCAGGTTCCAGAAGGCTTTCAGCTCAAAATTGTCTCGCTGAAAGATGCTCGGGAAACGATAGGTCTTTGATAGAACTGATGGGGCTTCAGATCAATTATTGGTTCTGCAACCAACAAGATGTCGTTCGCCTGGTCTCCCTGGTAGAACAGATACTTGTCCTGCATAAACAGCTCCCCGAAAGTCGGCACGCCTCACGAAAAGACTGCCCGGCAGCGGCAGATTGAGGCCACGGACGGGCAGATCGACGGGGTCCCGGCTTTATGGGCTGATGGAGGAGGAGATCGGGATTGACTAGGAGAGCACTATTTAATGATGAAGAGAATTAAGTCCATGGGCGTAGAAAAAAATTAATTACGGTTAGATTTATATCTCAACCATGTCTTCTATTCATCGATAAATGGTGACGATAGAAGTCGAGCTTCCCCAAGAGATTGAGATAAGAATTAGGTCGAATAAAGATCTCGATCTGCTGGTACGCAAAAGGTTAGAGAATCAGATAAAAGAAGATATAAAAAACGATCTATTTATTTTAATGCTATTTGACGATCTTCTCAAGGACAGCGAACTTACAGAAGAAAATGTTAATGATCTTGATCATAGGATGAAGAGAGACATAATGGAGAAGCTAGGATGGAGATAGTATTAGATACAAATGTACTCATCGCTTCGCTTCTCAAAAATGGCCTTACTAGAAAGATCATTTTCTTATCGCCCTTCAAGATGAACTCGGCTGACTATGCCAAAATTGAGATAGAGACACACAAAAGCGAAATTTTACGCAAGTCAAAATTAGACGAGCAATCTCTGAATTATTTGTGTGAGATTGTTTTCAGCAGAATCGATTTTATTTCTTTTGGACACAAAGAGACATTCAAGGCCAAAGCCAAAGAGATTATGCAAGATATTGATATTGATATTGATGATTCCTTCTTTGTGGCGCTAGCCATGTCCTTGAATTGTCCAATTTGGGCCCGGCTTTATGGGCTGACGGAGGCGGAGATCGGGATTGTGGAAGATGCTGCAATGCAAAATGGTTGAACGATAATCCTGTTTGAGGTATTCAGAGCAGATTTTTAATGGCCTCGGAGATGCTCCAAACTCTTATGAGATCGGCATCTCTTATTTTATCAAAATGTTTATCATTTGTGATCAGGACTGCTGCGGTATGAAGACAAGTTGCAGCATGAACCACATCAGATGCCTGACTTTCGGGAAAGAATGGCTTGCATCTTTGTACCTCGTCTTCGGACTGATCTGTCAAAATAACCCGGCTCTTCATGTAGAAGAAGACATATTGCGCATCAAGTTGCTGAGCATATTTCTCATACTCCGCAAGCAAAGATTTGTTGGCAACCAGTTCGAAAGAGCCATCCAGGAGAACTGAGAGAAGCTCCGAACTCTTCGTCCAACCGCTCTTTACCGCTGCAATAAAAAGATTGGAGTCAATCAAGAACCTGGTACATCTTTCTGGCAACTCTGTTTCCCTCTTCATTCATCTCTTTTTGGAGCTTGTCGAGGTCTACGGACTTGGCGCGCTCAATTGCATCCTGAATCATAGCTCGCACATCCACTTTTCTAATTAGAATTGTGTCCGGTCCGACTTCGTCCACAACAAATTCATCACCAGGAGCAATTTTCATCCTGCGCCTGATCTCATTGGGTAGAACCATTCTGCCTTTTTCATCAACTTTGGTAAACGGCACGTTACACTATTCCCCCTAATTCCACTAATGGGCTGATTCAATTTTAACCTTGCGATCGTCAAAAGGATAATACTAATGCATAAACAGTTCCCCCAAAGTGGCATGCTTCACGAGAAGACTGCCCTGCAAGCGGCCAGATCGAGGCCACGGACGAGCAGATCGACGCGGGGCCCGGCTTTATGGGCTGACGGAGGAGGAGATCGGGATTGTACGTGGAGAAACTCATTAGAACCGGATGGAATTAAATGGAGGGCATCTCTCACACACAGCTTCGTATTGCGAGCTTGAAAGAAGAGAACGATTTAGCATCTTTCTGCTCAAACAGTGATGAGCTAAACGATTTCCTGAAAAGCGATGCCCTAATGGCTCAAAATGATCTGATAAGCAGGACATATTTGTGCTATTGGAAAGGAGCTTTAGCCGGTTTCGTTACGCTAACCACCGATACAATTGGATACAATCTGGTGGAGCAGTGCGATGGAATTGAGGGATATGTTTATCAAAAATATCCTGCCATAAAGATCGCGCGACTTGCAGTTGATGACAGATACAAAAGACGCGGTATCGGGCAGAATCTACTACTTTGGGCAGTGGGCAAAGCCTACGAAATTTCAAACCAAATGGCTGCCGATACATAACAGTGATGCAAAACGAGAATCAATAAATTTTTATCTCAAATATGAATTTAAAATAATTAAGAAGCATAGGGATCGAGATTTTCCGCCCATGTATTTTAATCTATTCTCGGCAGATAAAAAAGATAAACAAAAAGAGCCTACGCAAATGAAGAAAACACAAGCGATGAAGAAAAATTAAAGGTCGTGGGAATGGAAGCCCTAAACAAGGCCCTCGGTCAGGAAAATGCTCTAAGGTTTTTAGCTCATTACCGCAGTGAGCCAACAGATTACGTTGAAGTCTCTAAAAAGCTTTACGAAAATCAAAGCGTCGAAGAAATCTTCGAGCGGGCTAAAGAACACAGGAGTGGATGATGTCAAAAATCCTAACCGTTTCCTGGACAAATGAATTCGTCTCATGGTAGATTCCGCCACTCCCTGCGCCCGAGCGCGCCCGCCTGGTCTCTCTTGTTGTGCAGATGCTCTCCTTACATAAACAACTCCCGAAAGCCTGGCACGCCTCACGAAAAGACTGCCCTGCAAGCGGCCAGATCGAGGCCACGGACGGGCAGATCGACGCGGGGCCCTGCTTTATGGGCTGACGGAGGAGGAGATCGGGATTGTGAAGGGAAAGGCAAACGTTGCGGCGTTTTTGCTGTCGGCTACAATTTGCTGTCGGCTACAATGATCTATCCTTACTAATCTCTTACCACAGTGAACGCTCCCCACCCTGAAGGATGGGGACTTACCGATGTTTCGACTTCTCGTCGAAACTCTCGCTGACCCGCGGTCAGCGATATTCGTCCTTCGCAATCCTACAAGTTGAATATATCCGAGATTTGTGAGCCAGGCGAAAAGTCTGATACAAAGGACAGAAATACTATGCATTATCTAAAAAGGATCTGAAAAAGATGATCGATAATCTGGCCGTGACCATTGCCATCAAGCACATTATATCCCGAAGACGGCAGACCATTCTCTCTGTGCTGGCGGTAGCTTTAGCGGTGAGCATCTCGGTTATCTTCACATCTCTTGTCACCGGCCAGCAGCAGATTCTCACGGGCCTCGTGGAAGAGAAGCTTCCCCATGTTGTAGTTAAGCCAGAGCCAGGCGAGGAATTCATTCACCTCTACAAGGGCCTTCTGGATAGGATCGGGACACTGCCTGGCATAAAATCCCGCGCAGCATCCCTCTCGACCACAGCCACATTGTCTCGCAAAGACAAGACTAAGAACGCTCTGCTGAAGGGATCGGACCCCCTGGAAATGGACAAGATCTACAAGATCGGCGCATCAATGGTGCAGGGCGATTTCGGAAGCATCCAGCAGACGGGTAATGCCGCATTGGGCCGTACCTTAGCCGAGAATCTGGATATCAAATTGGGTGATAAGGTCTACGCCACGTTTCCCAATGCAAGAGCAACCGATCTAACCGTTACCTGCATCTTTTTTACCGGCACGCCTCTGGATGAAAGAGTGGCCTTTGTCTCCTTGAAGACCGCCCGCAATTTTCGTGATAAGGGGGATGTGATAAATGCCGTTGAGATCAGCTTGCAGGACATCGGCTCCGCAAAAGGGCTGGCCGCCCAGATCTCCTCCTGGGGCTACAATGCATTAAGCTGGCAAGAGAACAATCCTGAGATCATGCGGGCCATAAACATCGGCGGCTTTTGGACCAGATTCTCGGTCCTGCTCTTTATGGTGGTGGCCTTCTTCGGCGTGGCCAGCATCATGAACCTGCTCGTGGTGGAGAAGACAAGAGAGATCGGCATGCTCATGGCCATGGGTGCCAGGAGATCGAATATCCGGGATATCTTTCTGGTGGAGAGCGCCATTCTGGGTTTGATGGGCGCAACAGCCGGTACCGCTCTCGGCCTGGCCGGTGTGCTACTTCTTGGGAAATGTGCCCTTTGAGATAGCAGCCGGAGGAAGCGAGATAACCACTCTGCCTCTCATCATAAACCCCTGGGAGATCTTCATGCTCGTCTTTTGGGCAGTAGCTTTGAGCATAGTGGCAGCCGTCTATCCGGCAAGAAAAGCCTCCCGGCTCGATCCGGTCATGGCCTTGCGGGGCGGCTGAGGGCGGAGGATATGTTCGAACTTGATATTGCCAGGCGGCATGTGGCGACCAACCGGAGGGGCACCGCCTTCACTATGATCTCTGTCGCCATCGCAGTAGGCATCATCATCATGTCTCTGGGACTTACGGAAGGGGTGAGGGTGCAGATCCTGGAGAATACGATCGAGAAAAATGCGCACCTCATAATCAATCCCAAGAATACAGAAAGCTACATCAATATGTACCGGACGCTCTCCGAGACGACTGAAGATTATCCGGGCGTTTTATCTGTCTCGCCCCGGCTGGTGGGCCAGGGAGCAGTGCGTTTCCAGGACCGGGTGCAGGGAGTGGAATTTGTGGGTGTGCACCCAGAAGAGGAGAATCAGCTCATGGGTGTCCAGGAGTCTATGATCTCCGGCAACTTCTCCGACCTGATATTCAGTAAGAAGGGAGCCATACTGGGTGCTGAAATTGGCACAGAGCCTCAAGATCAGGCCTGGCGGAGACTTCTATCTCTATTTTAAGAACAATTCCGTGCGGCTAAAGGTCATCGGTCTGCTGGAAAAAGGAACCATAAAGGATGAGACTATCGTCTACATCCCTATAGATACTGCCCAAGAGCTTATCGGCCAGGGCGATGTGGTCTCCGAGATAGGGGTGAAACTTGTGGATTTCACAAATGCTCCGGCCATAAGTAGGGAGTTGAATGGAAAGAGCCCATACAAGACCACCAGCTGGCAGGACTTCAGCAAGGAGATAGCCAGATTCGTGGGCAATCAAAATGTGACAAACATGCTCTTCTACATATTCATACTATTAATATCGGCCTTTGTAATAGCCAATACGACGATCATGGTGGTCAGCAGACGGAAAAAGGAGATCGGCATCCTCATGGCCCTGGGAGCGGAAAGACGCTCCATACTCAAGATATTCTTGCTGGAGAACATGCTCATCAGCGTGCCGGCTGGGGCTCTAGGCTGCTTGCTCGGCCTTGGCCTGGCCAAGCTGATATCACTTCTTCCCCTGGATGTGACAAGCACAGGCAGCAAAGCCGGGGTGCTTATTGTAGCCCGCCCGGAGTACTTTGTCTACGCCATGATCTTTGCCCTGGCCCTAAACTTCATAGCTGGAATTTATCCGGCCTACGCGGCCGCAAGGCTTGATCCCGTGGAGGCGATAGCAAGTGAGTGACGACATAATTGTGCTCAAAGATCTGAGCAAGATCTATGGAAACGGCGTAGAGGTACGGGCCTTAGACGGCGTCAGCGTCAAAATCAAGGCGGGCGAGTTCGTGGCCATTGTGGGCCCCAGCGGCAGCGGAAAGAGCACGCTGCTCAACATGATCGGCCTTCTGGACACGCCTAGCGTTGGCCAGATCTTTCTCAAAGGGATAGATGTCAGCCGGGCCAGCCCGGAAGAGCGAGCAAGGCTGCGCAATCAGGAGCTGGGCTTCGTCTTTCAGTACCATCACCTCATCCCGGAGTTCTCCGCTTTAGAGAACGTCATGATGCCCATGCTCATCGCCAAGAAGGGCAAAGCTGCCGCTAAAGAGAGGGCCCTGGAACTCCTGTCTGCGGTGGGCCTGGCCGATCGGCGGGACAACCGGCCCAATCAGCTCTCCGGCGGCCAGAACCAGCGAGTAGCCGTGGCCCGGGCCCTGGCCAACGGGCCGTCCATAGTGATCGGCGATGAGCTGACCGGCAACCTGGACACAAAGAGCTCCGATCTCATCTATAACCTGCTGCGGGAGCTGAACCGAAAGATCAACCAGACCTTCATTTTAGTGACGCATGACATGACACTGGCCGAGAAGACGGACCGCATCCTGCGCATTGTGGACGGCAAGCTCGTCTGCGAGATGAGGCGCAAGGAGGGTGGCTTTGTCACCAGTGAGAGCTGTGATCTGGGAGAGGATGACGGCAAGATAAAGAGAGCATAGAATTGATAAGCTGCCAAGCCAGGGGCTGGCTCAACGAGCATTATATTAAGAGCAACGGCAACGGAAAAGAGGACTCAACAAAGCCAGCGCTGCCTATCCACTCTAAGTTGGTGCAAGCCATAAGCACAGATGCATAACGAAGCCATCATTTTTCGTTTCCCTAACAATGTATTGCGGCGGGATGAATTTATATCCTTAGAGATCGGAATGAGTGAATAAGCGCATGGGCTTAGAAAAGGGTTCTTCGATAGAATGAATAATTCTATCAAGATCGTTGGTTCATGAAATTCGCATCAACATGTACCTGGTGATCTCATGATAATTTTTAAAATGCCCTCAATGAATAAGTCGGAGTATGACACGCTAATAGAGGAGGAGCACATTTGTCGCATAGCCTTCAAAGGAGAAATTCATCCTTATATCGCCCCATTCTTATACATCTTCGATGGCAAATTCATGTACTTCCTATCCACAAAGTATGGGAAAAAATTACAGCACTTCAAACAAAATCCTTCAGTAACTGTTGAGGTTGAAAAGTATACTCCAGACCTCTCCAATTTTGCCTTTGTCGCCTTATCGGGTCGCCTTGAAGAGGTGCAAGATCCAGAAATCAAGAACATTGTAAGACACAAGTTCGTGGAAATGATAAAAAAGAAAAATCTATAATCAAATGTGCTATCTGCTTTGGGGCATTCACCGGATGAGCCAATTGATGCCTTGCTTACCGAGGAGCGCAACATTGTCTGGAAGTTGGCAGGTGTCAATGTTGGGGATATATTGGGTTTAAAGCATTCCGGTGGACCATAAAGTTTTATAAATATATAGAGGATTCCTATAAAACCTTGCAGGTTGTATACCTGGATAGCGGCGCGAGTGCCACCTACATTTTTTCCGCGCACCCAAATCCAGCTTAAATCATTTGTTTTTTAGCCAAATAATCCATTATTTAAAATTATCCGTAGAGCGCTATATTTTTATACATGTAGGTGTTATATAACCTACATGGCTATCAAAAGACACAAGCGTGGGGACCGTGTGTATCTTGCAGAGTACAAATCCATAAGAGTCGGAAAAAAAGTGATTAGTAAGTTTGTGCGTTACATAGGTCCTGAGGATAAGCAAAACGTTATCGATAAGCCCAAAAGAAAGGTCTTAGATCGGCTTGAATTGAATCACTCATACCGCTCAGGAGATGTAAAATTGCTCTGGTCCATCGCAGACGATCTTGGATTTAGCGAGCTAATAGACACAATGTGCTGCTCAAAATCCTCTTTTGAAGGCCCGTCTCCGGGCAAATTGCTTACGGCCTGGGCAATAAATAGGGCATTGGACCCGGAGAGTGCAACAAGGCTCGAACGCTGGATGCCAACTACAGAACTTCCTAATCTTCTTTGCCTTCCGGAAAATTCGTATACCAAGGATGCATTTCTCAACGCTTTGGATTTTATCTGCGCAAGAGATGATGATATCGATTCAATTCTTGATCTGGCACATGATCTTGACAAGGCATTGTACGAGAGATGGCGAAAGAACAATCCGTTACCTGATGGCGAAAGGGAGACTATTGCATACGATATGACAACATTATTGTTTTTTGGCGTAAATTGTTCTCTTGCAGAACTTGGATATAATCCCGATAAAATTCGCAGGCTTCAGGTTAACCTTGCTCTTCTTGTATCCAGTAGAGACAAGTATCCTATAATGCATTTTGTATACGAAGGCAGCCGCCACAGTGCTTCTACTGTAAAAAATTTGCTGGCCAGACTGTCAAATTCGACGATAGAACCTGGTACTCTGATTTGGGATCGAGGTAACATTTCTGGGAAGCATGTTGAACTGGTTGAAAAATCGAGATGGAAGCTGATATCCGGAGTGCCTAAGACCTTGAAAGCGGCAAAGGAGATCATCGCGGAAATGGAAATTCATATCGGACCAGAATCACTTGTCCGAAGCAGTCAAGCAGGACATATCTATGCTGAAAAGACCGTTCGTCAGCTTTACGGAAAACAGCGCTCTGCTTTTGTCTATGAAAACCGGTCGCGAGGCGTCAAAGACTCTGATGCAAGGAATGAAGCACTCTTGATCATCGGCCAGGATCTTGATGCATTGTCCTTAGATGGAAAGAATTGGTCGGAAAAGAAACTGCATGCAAAGATTGAATCGATCGTTAGTACCTGGTCTGACTATTTTGATGTAATCGTATCAAGGAAATTGGATGAGCCTCGTGTAAGGTGGAGCTACAAAAAAAATGAACTTAGAGATGCAGAAAAGAAGGACGGCAAATGGCTTCTCGTTTCCACAGACGATTCAATTGGCGCACATAAGGCTGTAAACGCATATCTGGAGAAGGACTTCATCGAAAAAGTTTTTCGGGTTATCAAGACACAAGAGGAAGTTCAACCGGTTCGCCATCGGTTAGAGAACCGAGTAAGAGCGTATCTATTCGTTTGCATGCTGGCCTATCGACTCTTGGCAGTTCTGCAATGGCGCTTAAAGCAGGTTTCCGGCAGGGAGGATTCCTGGGAATCTGCGGGTGAGCTTCTTCATGATCTATCTAGGGTGGAGAGAGTTGATGTCAGATTTGGCAATGAGATAAAAACGCTTTATCTAAATTTATCAGAAAAGACATCGAAGTCCCTTAAGTCAATTGGAATGGGGGAGCTATTTAAAGAGGAGACAAGACTCGACGTGAAAACTGAGTTGTAGGTGGCACGTCGTCGCTGATCAGGTGTATATACTGCAAGAGGCTTCATAGCTTGAAAAAGTTATGATTATCAGGTGACATCAGCGCTAGGAGGCATTGCGACTCTAGCTTTTGATATCCTAAAAACTCTGGGCCAATATCTGAACATTCCGGTTCAGCGGCGGCGATACGCCATCCGCTGGAACCGGTTGTTAGCTGACCGTTTTTTTCGCCGCCCTGTCAGAAGCCATCGAAGACGTTTATGCTACGATCTGGCGAGGTCGAAACGGTCAAGGTTCATGACTTTGTTCCACACCGCTACAAAGTCATGCAGGAACAACTCCAGGGAGTCCTCACATCCGTAGACTTCCGCCAAGGCCCGGAGCTGGGGGTTGGAACCGAAGATTAGATCGACACGCGTGGCGGTCCACTTCAGTTCACCCGTTTTGCGATCACGCCCTTCGAACACGTCCCCGGCAACCGAAGCCGCCTTCCACGTCGTTCCCATGTCGAGCAGGTTCACGAAGAAGTCGTTGGTCAGAGCTTCCGGCTGCTTGGTGAAGACGCCGTGCTGGTTCTGTCCGAAGTTGGTATTCAGGACGCGCATGCCGCCCACAAGAACTGTCATCTCAGGTGCAGTCAGCGTCAGCAATTGCGCCCGATCGACCAGTAGCTCCTCGGACGATACCGAGAATTTGGTTTTGAGGTAGTTTCTGAACCCATCCGCGACCGGTTCCAGCACGGCAAAAGACGGCGCATCGGTTTGCTCCTGCAAGGCGTCCATGCGTCCTGGTGTGAAGGGAACCGTCACATTTTGGCCGGCATTCTTCGCCGCTTGCTCGATGCCGGCAGAGCCGGCTAGAACGATCAGGTCAGCGAGGGAGACCTTCTTCCTGCCAGATTGGGTGCTGTTGAATGTGCTCTGGATACCCTCTATGATCTTGAGGACCTTCGCCAGCTGAGCTGGCTGATTGACAACCCAGTCCTTTTGCGGTGCCAGACGAATGCGGGCACCGTTCGCACCGCCGCGCTTGTCGGATCCACGGAATGTGGACGCCGACGCCCAGGCAGTTGAAACAAGTTCCGACACAGACAAGCCCGAAGCCAGGATCATGTCCTTGAGGGAGGCAATGTCTTGTTCATAAATCAGTTTGTGATTGACGGCAGGAATGGGGTCTTGCCAGATGAGCTCCTCGCTGGGAACCTCCGGGCCGAGATAGCGTGTACGCGGACCCATGTCGCGGTGTGTCAGCTTGAACCAGGCGCGTGCGAACGCGTCTGCGAACTGATCCGGGTTCTCCATGAAGCGCCGCGAAATTTTTTCATAGACGGGATCAAACCGTAGAGAGAGGTCGGTGGTCAGCATCGAAGGTGCAATACGCTTTGAGGGGTCGTGTGCATCCGGCACGGTGCCTGCACCTGCATCACCTTTCGGCTTCCACTGGTGTGCACCCGCCGGGCTCTTTGTCAGTTCCCACTCAAAGCTGAACAGTATCCTAAAGAAGTTCTTGCTCCACTTCGTTGGCGTGTTAGTCCAGGTGACCTCCAGGCCGCTGCTGATCGTGTCAGCACCCTTGCCCGTGCCAAAGCTGCTCTTCCAGCCGAGGCCCTGCTCCTCAATACCGGCAGCTTCTGGCTCGGGCCCGACATGGGACGCAGGGCCTGCACCGTGGGTCTTGCCGAAGGAATGGCCGCCCGCAATGAGCGCAACCGTCTCTTCGTCATTCATTGCCATGCGAGCGAAGGTCTCGCGGACATCCCGCGCTGCAGCGATAGGATCTGGATTGCCGTTCGGACCTTCCGGATTGACGTAAATCAGACCCATCTGCACGGCAGCGAGCGGATTTTCGAGATCCCGGTCGCCGGAGTAACGCTTGTCACCCAGCCACTCGTCTTCAGAGCCCCAGTAGGTGTCTTGTTCCGGTTCCCAGATATCTTCACGCCCGCCGGCAAAACCGAACGTCTTGAATCCCATAGATTCCAGAGCAACGTTGCCTGCTAGGATCATCAGGTCAGCCCATGAAATTTTCCGGCCATACTTCTGCTTGATAGGCCAAAGCAATCTTCGCGCCTTGTCGAGGTTGACGTTGTCGGGCCAACTATTGAGGGGAGCAAAGCGCTGGTTACCGCCACCTGCGCCGCCTCGACCGTCGCTGGTGCGGTACGTGCCTGCGCTGTGCCATGCCATGCGAATGAACAGAGGTCCGTAGTGTCCATAGTCCGCAGGCCACCAGTCCTGCGAGTCGGTCATCAACGCCAGAAGATCCTTCTTCACAGCCTCCAGATCGAGACTCTTGAACTTTTCAGCATAGTTGAAATCCTCGCCCATCGGATTGGACTTGGTCGAATGCTGGTGCAGGATACCGAGACTCAATTGGTTCGGCCACCAGTCCCGGTTCGACGTGCCTCTGCGGGCCCTGTTATCTTCATTCATAATATTCACTCCTTTCATTATCTGAATTGTTGAATAGCGATACTAGAATAACCGTATTTCGCTGCCAATATAGCTAACATGGATTATTCTGCCTACTTGCAGTAATCATTTACTGCACCCATATATTCATCATGAAAACTGGTAAATACGTGCAGAGGTCTCATTTATGGCTTTTCTTGGTTTTCCTGATACTTTCCCTGATCCCAGGACAATATGGTTATTCAAGGAAAGTATTGCAAAAACCCAGAAGGATGTGGCGGTCTGGATAGTCCAAGAAACCGCGTGGTAAAGACGCTAAGACCCGTCGCAGTAGAGATGGAACAATAGCCAAGAAGGGCAATGAATTCCATTTCGGATACAAACTGCATCAAAAAACTGATATCGACTATAGCCTGATTCGAGAGATAGAGACTACTATCGCGTCGCTGCACGATAGTCAGGTTGATCTATCTAAGGAGGGCGAGGTTGTGCTCAGAGACAGAGGCTATTTCGGGTCGCAGGCAAAATGTATTGATTTTAGTATTTGAGTATCATTGTTATTTTATAGTATTATATCTTTATAATAATTAACATTTCCTCTTGCTGTCAAAAAAAAATTAAATTAGTTTCAAGAAATATCATATAAACCCAGATTTTTCCGGGCGTTGTTTATCACCACTTTGATGGGCCAGATCGAGGTCCATACCTTATTATGTCCGTTACTTGTTTATTTCTTCCCCAACTTGGCAGCAATAGATGCCACGTGCTTCCCCTGGAATCTAGCTGCAGCCAGCTCGTTTTCACTTGGCATGCGCTCTCCCTTTTGGCCAGATATAGTTGTGGCTCCATATGGTGTTCCTCCCGTTATCTCATCGATGCGCAACTGGCCTTTGAATGTGTAGGGAAGACCGACTACAATCATTCCCAGATGGAGCATAGTCGTATTCACGCCGAGAAGGGCGGCTTCTTGTCCGCCGTGCTGCGAGCCGGAGCTGGTGAAGGCGCTGCCTACCTTTCCCACCAAGGCATCATCTCGCCACAACATTCCCAGAGAATTGAGGAAATGCTGCATATGTGCGCACATATTTCCCAGATATGTAGGCGCGCCAAGTATTATGGCATCGGCCATGGCAACGTCATCCGGACGGCAGAGAGGTATATTTTCAAATGATTTCCTGAAGTCTTCTGCACCTCTTCTCTTTATCTCATCCTCTGCTAGAATCTCGGGAACGCGCATTAGCTTTACCTCAGCGCCCTCGATCTCCTTCGCCCCCTGCATAACGGCCTCTGCTAGGCGATTAGTGTGTCCTAGCAAAGAGTAGTGAGCTATCAGAACTTTCATGAAAACATCCTCTTAGATAACGCAATTACCTTAAATACAGCATTTTTAGGATTTAAATCTTGCTCTCTTCTCAAGACTAATTTATTTCTTAATTCTTAAATTACCGTCCGGTGTTTAAGAATAAAATAAACAGAATTAAAATATAATAAAAAAAAAGAAATCGATACAGAAATTTTATAGCAGTAAGCGCCCAGCTTCAGATAGGACGGAACCTATTGCATCTTTGATTCTATCACCTCTTCCCTTAGCATGCATAGTTTCTCAGCACCACGTACATAGAACCAATAATGAACAATTACCAATAGACCCCATCCTATTGGGGAGTAATAAATTGCCCTGGGCGGAAAGGATGAGTTAAATAAATGTATACGATGGACTATTCGTGATTGTTAAGTTGACTGGAGATGGTTTCAAATGAGCGACTAATTAGCAGCGTGGGAAGTCCAAGAGGCTGGCTTCCCTATAGCAGGCACCACATCAGATCAGCTCAAGTTCATACTAAACTATGCCGTCCTGGCCCCATCCGGCCCAAATACTCAGCCCTGGAAGTTAGCTCTCAAAGAGAATGAAGTGTCTCTAATTGCGAACTTCTCAAGGTCTCTTCCATCCGTAGATCCCACCGATAGAACGCTTTTCATCAGCCACGGATGTCTCCTAGCAAACATTCTATTGGCCGCTGAGCATTTCGGCTTTGGATATGATGTAAAATGCTTGCCAGATGGCCTCTCGGGAGATTGGACTGAGGTGGTGAAATTCTCCAAAAAAGCCGCTGAATCCAGGTTTCCTGATTTATTCCAGGAGATAACTAAACGTCATACCAACAGAAAAAGATACGAAGATAAGCCTATCGAAGAAGAGAAGCTTCAAAAAATGGTACGTGTTTAGCTCCCGATCAATCATTCCTAAATTTACCACAAAATGTTTTTAGACCAGAAAAATTAAATAATATGATGATAATACTTATTCATTAGGAGTATGCACGAAGAAGAAACAATCAAGCAACCTCAAGAGCGGATTAAACAATTAGAGCTTGAGAATGAGTTGCTTAAGGCAAGAGTAGGTGAAATTGAGCCGCTTAAGGCTAAGATCCGCGAGCTTGAAGCCCGGTTAGCTCAATATGAGAATGCACATACCCCACCAAGTCTAAGACGTGGCCGCAATCGCAAAAAAGATCCGGATAAGAACAACAAAGGAAAGCCCGGCCAAAAAATTGGGCACAAAGGCGTAACAAGACCTTATGCTGCTCCGGATGAGCAAGTGGAAGTCACAATGGATCGATGTCCCGATTGCGGGGCAGATCTTGGCGCTCCTTTTCGAATTGACTCGAAGATCATTGAGGAAATCCCTGAACCTCAGCCGATCATAGTCACTGAATACAAAATTGCGCATTACAGATGTCCCTGTTGCCGGAAAGAAGTTGCTGCAAAAGATCCAGGCTGTCCACATGAAGGCAAATTCGGAAACAATGTAATTGCGCAGGCGACACTGCTAAAATATGATGGTAGAATGACTCATAGAAAGATTCACGACGCAATGATGAGACTGTTCGGTCTGAAAATAAGTCCTGCTACGATACTCGATTTAACCCGTCGCGCTGCTGATGCGGTTCAATCGGAATATGATGCGATTCTAAAGAAGATTCGAGGTGCTCCGATCCTGTATGTGGATGAAACGTCAATCCATGTCCAGGGAGAAAGACATTGGATCTGGACCTTTTCCACACCATCTGAGTCTTTTTTCGTGATTCGGAAGAGCCGAGGCATGAAGGTTCTGACGGAAGTCTTGACGCGGAGATTCAAGGGAATAATCGTATGCGACGGTTGGAAACCTTATGCCAGGTTCACAAATCGCATTCAGCGATGTTGGGCACATCTGCTTCGAGAGTCAAAAGAGATTGCTGAGAAGTTCGAGGAAGCTATTCCGCTACATAACATGCTCAAAGAGCTTTACGAGATACTAACCGAGGCTTTGGAAAACGATCCTCCGCCAAAAGTCAGAAAGAATTTATGGCAATTGGCGCGAAAAGCGCTTCGGCACTGGATCAGGAAAGAGTATTCTATCGAGAAAGTCCGGAAATTCATCGGGAAAATCAACAACGGGTTTGACTACTGGTTCACCTTTATCATTAATCCGGGTGTAGAGCCGACCAATAATCGAGCAGAGAGAGCGTTGCGACCCCATGTCGTTTTGAGAAAGATCTTGGGCACGCTTCGCAATGACAAAGGAACTTCGATTCATGAGCGAATCATGACGACACTGGCAACATGGGGACAGAGAGGATTGAATAGTCTCCAAATGCTAACCGAGAAGCTGGCCAGCTAAACACGTACAAAAAATGAAAGATTGCATCAAACAGGAGGGTTTCAGACTGGACATTTTAACAAGCAACGAAGGCAAGAGCGATATGGCAGACCTCCTGGCCAGGGCTCACAAGATTCAGCTTGGAAACAAAGCCTTCCGAAAAGAGCTGGCATCCTGGGTGAGGCCGAATACCTCTAATGCCAAGGACGGGCTACCGGGCTACCTTTGGTTATTCAGATTTCGAGTCTTTCTTTGGCTCATTCATTTTTGGGACCTTTGGTATGTCGATCTCTCGGGCTAGCATTGAGACCTCTTACATGAAAGCTTCGCCGGCAGTGGCCGTATTATCTACTGAAAGCGAAGATAAATTGACTTGGATCAAAACCGGGGTTCTATTCGAGACTTTATTCCTGACGGCAACTCAGTTGGATGTTAGGTTTGACATCTTCAGCCAGCCAATAGCTATTACTGAGTTGAGGCGCGAGATGGTCGTGAACCTCTAATAGGTTTTAATTTTGTGATGTGGAAATGTCAATAATTCACTCAAGCTCCAGATATGATCGATCAAGCCAGCATGTTTCGCGGGGCAGTTCAATTTTATTTTCCCCTGATCATCCCTATACTTTAGAGAGCGATGTTTTCGGCAGTAGTTGAAGTTTGCAAAATATAAAGTCATTTGATGATCTAATTCGTCAGTTTTCTTGGAAAAACCTATGGTTTTCCTGGATATGCGGTTATTATCTTGTCTGCATGTTAGATTATGCCGCTCAATGTAGCTCGTAGATATCATTTTGGGGTCTATGTTCTTACCAAATATGATCCTCTTGAACACCTTTTTGAGCCTACCCTCAGCTCTCATCTTAATAACTTGTGCATACTTCAATAGTTCATCAACTATTAATCTAGGACTTCGAGGCCGTCCTCGCTTGCCGGTTGGTGCAAATTGTTTCAGCGTTCCATATTGTTTTCGAAGAGCAGTTGTATATAATCTTAAACCATCAGTTACAAATAGTGGTATTGATTTCAGCCTTTTCACGGTATTTGTCACGATTTGATCTGCCATTTTCTGTGATCGCTCGCCAACAACGTGAGAAAGCACCAACCTGGATTCTGTTGCCATGCTTATCCAGATCCAAGTCCCGTTGTCTTCGAATTCATCTTCCCTTGGCAACGTTTTTTTTCCACGAACGTCCAGAGTTCGTCCATCTCAACTTTTGGCGTCTCGACGTCATTTAAAACAACTTTATTGACTTTTTCGCAATGCATTCCCGCTCTAGAGACCCAAGTGCTTGCTGTAGATGGTTTTATCTCCAAAATCTCTGCGATCCCTAAGACGCTCATTCCGCGCATTGACATTTTTAAAGCCATCTTGACTTTCTCTTCATCTGTTCGCAGGTCATAAAATGGCGTGTTAGTTCTATCACAGAACGTAGTTTCGCATGTATGGCAGATAAATTTCCTGCCCTTGCCGGAACTTCTCTCATAAGTGCCATAGACCGTAACATTTCCATTTCCAGCAACTCCAAATAGAGTACACTTTTCATTTGGACATGCCACATCCAAGAATCGTGGTTTTGGACCTCTCTTTCCCATTCGCTACACCCCATGTAGCATATGTAGAGTAAGTCTATTTATAACGACCTATAATGGGGTCACGACCCGCGAGATGGCACAGATATTAAAAGCGAAATATCCTCAGATACTTATTCGCATGGGGTATGCTGAGCCAGCTAAGCACACGCCCAGAAGGCCTGTAGAGGAGGTGATGGTCTCCTAAATACCTTTTATGGAATTTAATGGTCAGCCAATTGCTACAACGTCAGAGCTATATAGATTTAGCTATATTTTTTATTAATCAAGGGAGAACCTTCAATGGAGATGAACGATATCATTCGCATCCTAAATGAGGATTTTATGCGCGAGTTAGAGGCTACACTAATTTACGCACGGAACTCATTCATCATGACGGATTGTGCATCCAGTAGAGTTACAGAGGCTATCGCTGTGGACGAGATGAGGCATATGTGGTGGCTGTCAGATCTGATAACCAAGAGAGGAGGAAAGCCAGCAATGGAGCACAAAGAACTCGACTTCGGCGGAGATGATATTAAGATAATGCTCGAAAAACAGATATCTTTAGAGACAGAGGGCATAGAAAAATACAAAAAACAGATTGAAACAAAAAAAGATCCTGAGGTTATAGGTGTATTGAAACATATCCTTGATGAAGAAAAGCGACATAGAAAGGAGTTTAGTATTAGGCTAAAGGAAATCTGAAAGAGCTATTTCATTCCTAATGGCCAGATTTCTGCTCCTTCCGCTATTTATGGTTTGAAACTGTCATTTAGATCCAAAAGGTCATGAAGCATTAGGAGGATACCTGAAATGAAACGAGGTCCTATTCCCACAATATTCGTTATAACGCTTTTTGTCTTGCTTGTTCCAGCATTAGCCCACCAGCCTTTCTTTGAAGATAAGGAATTTACTTCAGATAAACCAGCACAGATTACAGATGCCACCATTTCGACAGCTATGTATGCCACGCTTGAAACGCCGAATAATGTGGATTACTATATATTTAATGGAAGCAAAGGACAATCCATCTTGCTGAGCATTACCATACCTCAAATTACGGGACAAGAGAACTTCACACCCACTATGGCATTGATGGGTCCTGGGTTGCCCACTGCAGATCTGCCAAAACAGGTTATAAGACCACAAGAAATCGGCGTCCTGATTATGCCATCGCCCGCAAACGCCACTGCATTCTTCGAGCCCTTCAGCCGTACATCGTACTGGACACGCCAAGAACAATATGTAAGACTGCCTGCCAATGGCAGCTATTCCGTAGTTATTTGGGATGATAATGGACAAGTGGGCCGGTATGTCTTCGTGATCGGTGATCTAGAAATCCCCGGCGGTGACCTGGCTTTTCCCTTGAAGATGAGAAATTATTGGACCCCGGTCAATCAATCCATAGGGCACGGTCAAGGCAATGCTCAGGCCGACCAGACAAATGGGCAGAAGGGGGGCAAAGGCCCTCTGGCCATGCCTGGTTTAGGTATAGCTTTGTCGTTGATATGCATTGCGATAATGGCCTTTTTTGGGGGAAAAATGGAATTGGGGTAGAAAATGTCCACGAGAACTGAAGAGCCTTCCTATGTGGTCTTAAGGACAATAGATATAGATGGCGAACCCTTCATGAAGCGCTACAATCCTCCTTGGACCCTGCCCTTTCGGCGCAGGAATGAAGTAGCCGCAAAGGTCAAACTGTAATCCAGACGCAGAGGGATAGTCCACTCAATGGGTAGGCATCTTTATGATATACACAACGGATCTGAGGGAGAAGATCTCCAGCGTATTCACATCCCAGAGCTTGGCAGTGCTTGCTACGCAAAAGGATGGTCGGCCATATGCGAACCTGGTGGCCTTTGCAGCTACAGAAGATCTAAGGATTCTGCTGTTTTCCACCTCTCGCACAACTCGCAAGTTCTCCCATATCCTGGACAGCCCCCAGGTTGCCCTATTGATAGATAACCGAACCAATAGTATTAGAGATTTTAGGGATGCGGTAGCGATTAGCGCCCTGGGAAAAGCCACAGTGGTTGGAGGTGCTGAAAAGGAGCATCTGTCCTCGGTATATCTGGCCAAGCACCCCCATCTGACCGGTTTCATAAGCTTTCCCAATCAGGCCTTGCTGAAGGTTGAAGTCTCTAAGTATATCTTGGTCAGCCATTTCCAGCGCGTCCTGGAGCTGAACATCGATGAATGAATTAGCCATGCCTGCAGATCTGGTGAGAGATGAGGGCTCTGTTCATTTTGGCGGCAAGGCCCTGGCTTTAGGAAGAATGATCAATGGCGGTCTAAAGGTTCCTCCAGCCATCTGCCTCAGCACCCAGGCATACGATCTGTTTGTCGATTCTACGGGCCTTCGAGGCAGGATAATGCTCGAACTGGGCAGAAAGAGATTCGAGGATATGCGTTGGGAGGAGATATGGGATGCATCGCTCCGGATAAGAGCATTATTCAATAGCACTCTGATTCCATCCCATCTCAAGACCGCCATGACCAATGCCATAAAACCTGTCTTCCAGGAAAGACCCGTGGTGGTTAGATCCTCAGCCGTGGGAGAGGACTCATCCAACAGCTCCTTTGCGGGAATTCATGAGTCCTATGTCAACGTTAGAGGGACAGAGGCCATATTGGACCACATAAAGCTTGTCTGGGCATCATTGTGGTCGGACGCCGCCATGCTTTACAGAAAGGAGCTGGGACTAACGGTGGAAGAGAGCGCCATGGCGGTGGTAGTTCAGGAGATGATTCCAGGCCAGCGATCCGGGGTAGCCTTCGGGATCAATCCCAATGAATCCACCCAGGCGGTGATAGAAGCTGTACACGGCCTGAACCAGGGCCTGGTGGATGGATCTGTAGAGCCTGACAGATGGATTCTAGATCGCGCCACGGGCTCTTTGCTCAGCCATCATGAGCCGATCCGGGACAAAGCGGCAGTCCTCTCCCCCGAGGGGGTCAGCCTGGAACCGTTGGCTTCAGAGCTTGGCCAGAATCCTCCTTTGAGCAGTCAAGAACTGGCTCAGGTATTCAGCCTCGCCCGCCGGGCTGAGGATATATTTGGCTCACCACAAGATATAGAATGGACGTTTGAGGGGTGCGAACTGTATGTGCTCCAGTCCCGGCCCATAACCACTCCTCCCAAAGATGATGATTCCAATCGCCTATGGCACGATATTTACTGGGAGGAGTTCATCCCCTTTGCCCATGGAGTGAGGCTCTTTGCTCAGGTCTATAACGATGTTATGAAACCCAGGGATCCTTTTGAGTTCATGGATCTTCTGGCAAGAGGCAACATGCTGAGCCTGCAAAGGAACAGACTATTAGAAGAGATGGCAAAGCGGCTGCGGTCAGGAAGAGATGATGCTCTGCAGGGATTATTGGATGAATTCCTGGATAAGTACGCCGGGACCTACAAAAGCGTTCCTTACGCCCGGCAAGGCTTGATCGATCTTATCCAGGAAATGGCAAAAAATCCCTCCCCTCGGAAGTTGGCGATGGACAAAAGTTCTTCTGCAAATCGAGAAGAGGCCTTCCTGGCCAGTTTTCAGGAAGAGCAAAGAGCCAAAGCAGTTGAACTGCTCGATCTGGCCAGAGCCAGCTACCGGCTGAGGGATGATGATAATATCTATTTGGGGCAAATAGAAGCCAATGTATCCGAGGCGGAACAGGAGGGATTGAGACGGCTGGGGCTGAAATACAAGACCTCCCTAAAAGAGATCGTAAAGGCCCTGAAAGATCCGGGATATATTCCAAAGAAAGAGAAAGATGGAGATAGCAGACCTGCCAAAGTTGCCCCCAGACAGTTGGTGGGCCAGCCAGCGGGCATGGGCATAGGCAGCGGTGCGGCCAGAGTGGTGAAAGACCCGGCCGATCTGTTCTCCTTCAAGACAGGTGAGGTGCTGGTATGCGACGCCGTGGACCCTAATATGACCTTCGTGGTGCCGCTCTGCTCGGCCATCGTGGAGAGGCGGGGCGGAATGCTGATTCACGGTGCCATCATTGCCCGGGAGTATGCAATTCCCTGCGTGACCGGCGTTCCAGAGGCGGTCGAGCTGATTATGACTGGAGATATCTTGACCGTTGATGGCTACCAGGGCATAGTCACCATCGAGAAAAGATATCTTCAAAAAAATTAGGTGCTGGTCTATAGCCACTTCAGGACATCAGCACTGTATTGATTACCTGCAATGCAATCTCGTTTCTGCGAGAGAATGGTGGAGTCCAGGGATCGTTATACTGCATCAATAGCGGCTCTCCCTTTGTCGAGACCCCCTGAACTTGCAGCGTCTTGCTCAATAGCTCCAGATTCTTTTCATAATTCCCCTCGGTCATGTAGCCGGAGAATCTGATCGTGGCCAGCTTTCTTGGTTCAATCAACTGGATCTTGACACTGCTTGATGAAGGCTTGGGAATGCTCTTCATATCGAACCGCTCCGGCATTATAAACGCCATGAATTGACCCTTTTCAGTATTCATTGTCACCACAGGCGCAGTCATCTCGATCTTTTCACCCTTAGTGGAGTTCGTTTTGGCCGGTTGCGGCGCTGGCGTGACCACCGGTGCCGTCATCTCGATCTTTTCGCCTCTTTCGTTGTCTCCGGAGATGTATCTGAACAACGGGCTAAAGGCATCGTTCTGATTCTCTGAGACTGTGGTGGCCCAGATCTCCTCGGGATAGGCCCTGATTTCTACTCCATTCTCTAAGGTCTCCAGGACCTGGTAACTAGATTCAGATACCGACATGGAAATAAGCACCCCATAAAGGGTCCATATGAATAACAGCACAAAAAGTATGAGCCCAGCCTGAATAGGCCATGATAATTTCATGAAAATACCTCAGATTCTCTTAAGTGTGGCATTGAATGCAATCAGTTTTTTAAGATTTAAAGCTTTTGAGCGGACAGATGTCTGTTATGTAAAAAAAGAAAATCCTCAACGACGAGCGAAAGCAGCAGGAAAGACTCCCGGAGGATAAGGAAAAATTTAGCTGATCCAGATAAGATTTTATTGTTGGAAATAGCATTATAAAAGATATCAAACGCTTTAACATTAAATTGCAGGAGGAAACAAAAGTATGAACAAATTAGCTCTGTGTCTGCTAATGATCTCTCTGATGGCGATCTCGGCCTGTGCCCAAACGGATAGAAACGAAGAAACTCTTGCTTCAAAGCAGGTAACAAGCGAGAGCGTAAATATTTCCAGCGGTAACATGACCTTTCCTGCATACTTGGCAGCTCCCGCTGCAGAGGGCAAATGGCCTGGCATTGTGATGATTCATTCCTTTAGAGGCCTTGAACCAGGCTATAAGACCCTGGCGGATCAATTCGCCAAAGAAGGCTATGTGGTCATCGCTCCCCAGTGGCAGACCTTTAACAAAACTCCTAGCGATGAGACGGTAGGCCAGCTTATTGAGGATTGTTCGGCCTTCTTGAAAGAGAGATCCGATGTCGATGCCAGTATTCTAGGCCTGACTGGCTTTTGCGCCGGTGGAAGGTATACCATGCTCTTTCTCCCCCAGATGAACGAAACCTTCAACTCGGGAGTAGCCTGGTATGGCTTCCCTTACTCAGGTGGCTTCCTTAATCAATCCAAGCCAGCCAACTTCATATCCCTGCTAAATGATCCCTTGCTAATAATACATGGAACCTATGACGTGCCCAGCAAGATCTCAGATATCTATCGCTATGCAGAAGAATTGAATGCCACCGGAAAGTACTTCGAGATGAAGGTTTATCAGGGTGAGCCGCACGGCTTCATGATCGAGGACGGTCAGCTATCCGAAAGCTTCGCGGCCGAAGACGCCTTCTGGCAGATGATAACATTTTTCGATAGGACTTTAAAGGAGCCGTGAGAATTTTATAAACAATTTTTTTTTAGCTGGTGAAAAAATCTTCGCTAGTGTTGATCTCAATTCTGCATTGACTATTCTTGACGAAATAGGGAAATAAGAGGCAAATTCATTGCAGGACAGAATTTATTTTGATTGAATATTCCGTAGCTTTCAACTTGGAACTTATTACCGGTATATGTCTGAAGATCAGAGAGTGCTTGCGGGGGACGGGACCCACGCTCCTGTTTACGAGTAAAAATTACTCTTTTTTCCAAGCCACGATTATTTATATTTCGTATGAAGGAGGAATGCTGCTTCCTATCACGCTTTTCCCAGCAGCTTTTATTATTACTCTCGATCGAACTCCAAAGCCCACTTATCGGATTTTTAAGTGGACTGCACCCCCCGGTCCGAATGGTGAATGAGACCTGTTAGGGATTCTGACCATCGAATCTGTAATGTCTTTGCCAGTGCATTCATAGCCAGTTGGCTTCCTAGATTCCTTCCCAGCTCCTAGACAATGCACATTCTGCTATGAAGATCCAGGATCACTGCCAGATATATATGCTCATGTCGCAACTGGACGTATGTGATATCGGCAGCCCAAACCTGGTTTATTCCGGTGATCTTGGTGTCTTTCAAGAGGTTTGGATACACTGGCAGGCCGTGGCTGGATGCCATGTTCGCGGGAGATCTGTGCCAGAGGTTTGCCAGCCTCAAGTTCGGCGATTACTGATATCTTGAATTCTCGGTCGTAGCGCCGCCTCATCTTCTTCATGTACTTCCCTCCATGAGTTGATGTTGCTTAACTCATTGTCCACTCGGAGGGGTTCACTCCAATCTCAAAGGACCGGCGTAGCAATTTATATAATTATGTAACAACCACAGGGGACTAGATATTATGGATATCATCATGCGTGCTGCGATAGAAGAAGCCCTTAAGGGATTGAAAGAGGGTGGAGTTCCCATAGGCGCTGTATTGGTCGAGGACGGGAAGATCATAGGAAGAGGACGAAACAAGAGAGTGCAACAGGGAGATCAGCTCATGCATGCAGAGATCGATTGTCTCCGCAATGCCAGGCTCACTGGTGGCTACCACAATACGATGCTCTATTCCACGCTCATGCCCTGCTACCTTTGTGCCGGGGCGATAGTCCAGTTCGGCATAAAAAAAGTTGTAGTAGGTGAATCCAATAGCGCACCCCAAGCCAGTGATTTCATGGAATCTCATGACATAGAGGTGGTTAACTTAGACTTGAAGGAGTGCAGGGAACTGATGCAGAGATATATAAGCGAGAACCGAAAGCTTTGGGATGAGTTCCTATCAGAGCTAAATCCCGATCTTCTAATGCCATCTAAAGTGAAGTCAAAATCCTAGTGCATATCCATAATGGGACCAGAACCAGCGAGTAGCCGTGGCCCGGGCCCTGGCCAACGGGCCGTCCATAGTGATCGGCGATGAGCTGACCGGCAACCTGGACACAAAGAGCTCCGATCTCATCTATAACCTGCTGCGGGAATAGAACGGAAAGATCAACCAGACCTTCATTTTAGTGACGCATGACATGACACTGGCCGAGAAGACGGACCGCATCCTGCGCATTGTGGACGGCAAGCTCGTCTGCGAGATGAGGCGCAAGGATGGTGGCTTTGTCACCAGTGAGAGCTGTGATCTGGGAGAGGATGACGGCAAGATAAAGAGAGCATAGAATTGATAAACCCCCAAGCTATGCCATTAAGCTGAGGAATTATATGAGTAAAAGATCTATCCAATTTGCAAGCGTTCTGTTCATGTTGGCTGCCATCCTCGCCGTCTCCGCTCAGGAGAACACGACGACCTTGAATAATGCCACCCTGAACAACACGACGTTGCTCAATAACACCACATTGAATGCTACCGTGCTGAAGCTCCAATTTTGCGGCCAATGAGACTGCTAATAATGAGACGGCCCTAAATGAGACCGTTTCTGCGGAAAATGAGTCCGCTTTGGCTGCAAGTGAGATTATTCCTGTCCAAAATGAGACATTACCGGTGCAAAATGAGACAGCGCCCACTCCGATAGAGGTAGTTGCCACTCAAAACGAGACCGCTCCTGCTCAAAATACCACTCCGTCTGAGAATACCACTGCCGTAGTAGAGCCGATTCCAGCCAGCCCGGTCTTGCAGCCTGGGGCAATGCAGATAGGATCATCCCCAAAGGACGACCTTTGCCATTGGCGGCATCGGAAAAACCCCCAATCAATTCTCAATCGACGGCAAAGCCCTGGCCCAGGGGGCTTACGAAGTCGGCCTGCCTGCCAAGACAATAATGGACCTGAGCGCTCTGCCGTTTTTCGTCAATAAAATCTGAAATCTCTGCATCCGTATTGAAGACGGATTCCTGGGTGTTCCCAGGATATTTTTTTTTTCACATTGTGCAAGGATGGTTAATTTGATATGCTACCTAAGCAATTCTTCCCCGCCTGAGGACAAACATGAATAAGCAGTTCATATATCTTGCAGGCATCCTGGTTCTGGCAATGGCGGCAACATTTGCCGTGACCGCTCAGGAGACCAATGCCACCGCGAACAATACCACATTGAATAGCACTATTCTGAACAATACCACAACTGCAAATGATCCTGCAGATGCTGCATTGAATATTGGGGCAGAAAGTCACACCGCTCAGAATCTAAGCACTGTGAATGGCCAACCGATTGTAGTCGCTGACATCAGCGAGATGGCCGGTGTTGCACCCATGGTTGCAGCAGGTGCTTCCTCTGCTCAATCCGCCAGCGAACTCGCGGGTTCATTTAAGATAGGAAAAGGTGTTGGTGGCAGAGATCCATTTAATCCCGAGCATGTGAAGATTGATACCCTGAAGCTGGGCATTCCCATCAAAGCCATGCGAGATACGGGAAAGATGTACTTCGTCTGTGACATCGTGTGATCTCGATTATATCATGATAATATTCTAAAACTTCTTTTTAGTCTCCAGGTCTTCCAGCCCGCTTATTTGTTCAGCCAGGGAAAAGACTTTTGTCTCCGTCTGCCAACTGCACTAAAGGTGAACGCAGTTTGCATACTAGAATTCTAGCTCTCGTCCTTCTGCTCGCCCTCGCCGCCCCGGCCTTTGCCTACGGCAAGAGCGTGGAGGACCTGGTTGGCTCCTTTTCCATTGAAAAGACCATCAAGATTGGAAGCAGCAGCGAATCCTTTTCCTCCGCTGGCGCAACTGATCCCCTCATCCCACCCCAAAGCGGGGCCGTTGGCCCCTTTGCAGACGATCAGCCGCCGAACGTTGCTGGATTCGCTTTCCAGCCGCAGCAAATCTCCAACGCCTCGTCCCAGCTTATCGACCTGACAGCTCACCTTATCGACGACCAGGGTGTTTGGGCGGCAGAGGCGATATTTTCCGGCCCGCAGGGAGAAGAAGCTGCCGCGCTCTTCTCTTCTCAGAACCTTACCTCTGGAAATGTCAAAGATGGATATTACGGCGCACAGATGCTTCTTCCCTCGAGCAATGAGACGGGCGAGTGGCATCTATGGAATTTGACACTCGTGGATCGGGAAGGCAACCGCAGGGTCTTGGCTCAGGAGGATCTGCGGGGCATGGGTCTGCCCACGGTGATAACTGTGATTTAGCCCCGGGCATCGGGAAAGTGTCCGGGCTCTTTCGCGTCTTCGCGCCTTCGCGTGATACCCTGAATCTCGCGTGAAGCCGCGAAGAAGAGGATGTGGAAAGCTCAATAAAAAGCAATATCAAAAATTAAAAATGCAAGGATGAGCAAAGATGCAAAATATCACAATCACAGTTTCGGAGGCGGGAACTGCCGCAGCCAGGACATTTGCCTATAGAATCCACATTGAGGGCAATGTCGTGGCAGAGAGAACGCTTAACCCTGTTCAGACTCAGCAGGTACTGGAGAGTGCATCTCAGTACATCTCTCTTTTACAGGGCACAGGTCTGGCCAGAGCTAAAAGCTATCTGCCCATCCTTCGGGATGGATTAATTCATCTCTTCCTGGAGTCAAGCGGGCAGGATTTCGCAGCTATGATCCTGCCGGGTGCACGGCTGACGGTTGCCTCGCCAATCTCGGAGGTGCTGCAACTGCCCTGGGAGCTGCTCCATCTTTCCAGGCAGCCGGGCGGCAGTGAGGTAGGCAGCATCATTCGCCTGCCAAAGGCAGCGGACGGGCTTATTGCCTCCTCGACGACGCTTTCGCCGGGGCCGCTGCGCGTACTTTTTTTGGCTGCTGAGCCGTTGGACTTTGAAGAAGAAGAGCAGTCGATCCAAAAGGTGGCGGAGGGGCTGGACATGACAGTCGTCATCTCTGAGAGCGGCACCTGGGAGGAGCTGTTGGACAAGGTAGAGACCTTCCGGCCCCATCTGGTGCACCTGGCAGGCCAGGGGAAAATGTCCGGCGGCAGTGCGGTTTTCTCAATGCAGGGTCAGGCGGGCCGGGCCGATCCGCGATTCGCAGAGGGAATGGCCGCGGCCCTTAAGGATTCAGGCCTTGCGGGCATCATCCTGGGCGGTCGGCAGAGTGAGCCCCCCGTGGCTCTACATCTGCTCTGCCAGAGGCTGGCGGAGAGCATTCCTCTGGCCGTGGTCTGGGATGCACCGACTGCTGCTACCAAGCCCCTATACCGGGCCCTGGTCGCCGGTCAATCAATGGATGAAGCGCTTCTATCCGTGCGCCGGGAGGTCGCTGCAGCTTCTGACACTTCCCAGATTCCCATTTCAGTCCCTGCGCTGTACTCGATCTATGATCTGGCAAAGATCTACGACCCCCAAAAGAGAGCTACGTCAGTCCCCCTCGCCCCGGAGCTGCTCGCCCTGCCGGGCCTGACGGAAGGGCGGGCGGAGTGTTTTGTGGACAGGAGACGCGATCTAGAGCGGCTCCTGCCCGCCTTGCGAGAGGGTGGAGCGCAGGCTCTGATCATCACCGGTCCTGATGGTGTGGGCAAGAGCGCTCTGGCAGCTCATCTCGCCCGCCTGCTCGAGCCCGGCTACAGCGTTCTACCCATTTACAGCTCGCCACATAACCGCATAACTTCCGCCCGGCTGCTGGAGGCGGCAGTGGGCCATTTGAGCGGAATGGGTGACGAATCCCTCAAGGACCCGAGGCGCACCGTCAGAGAGCGGCTGCAAAGCTTGCTGGAAATGCTGAAAGCCTCTCGCATTCTGATGGTTTGGGACGGTCTGGAGCTGGATGGCAAGACCGGCAAAATTTCGGACCCGGATCTGGCCGAGTTCTATCTGCAGATGCTAAAAGGCATGACGACGGGGCGCGTCATCATCACCTGTAGGGCTTTGCCTGCCGATGCCCTGACCTTGCCGGCCCGCGCGGTGCAGTGGAAACTGGAGGGCCTGGGCCAGGCGGCATTCATTAGATATCTTCTTTCGGTGGCGGCAGTGGCGGATCGCTATAAAAAAGGCGAGATCGCTTATGCCGCTCTTGCCATGCACTACCATGCCGCTTCGGGCTTTCCTTCTCGCCTGGCCCAAATAGGCAAGGCCTTGAGCGGGGGAGATCTCGCCGCAAACGAAGATCCGCTGGCCAAGCTAACCTCTCGTTTGGGCTCTGCCTCTAGCCGTGCTCTCTCTCAGGCCGCGGTCTACAACATTGCCATAAGCCCGGCCGGCCTGGCCGCTGTCTCCGGGGCGGCGGAAGAGCAGGCCGCCGCCAATGTCCGCGATTGGCAGGATCTCTCGTTGGCCTATCCGGTGGGAGAGCTGTGGGCGGTGCCCTCATCCATTCGCGCCGAACTCCAGGCGGCCTTAAGCCCGCAGGAACAGCACGCCGCGCAAAAGGCGGCGGGCGATTTTCTCAGATATCTGGCAAAGGCCAGTCGCAGCTCGGAGTTGGGACTCTCCCGGTTAGATGTCTTGCTGGAAGCGCGTGGGCACTATCTGATAGCCAAAGATCAAGACAATGCCATTGCTGTGACTGCCCACATCAGCGGCTATCTGCAGAGGCACGGCTACTACTCTGAGCTGATAAGACAAAACCAGGAGCTTTTAGATCAGGATACGCCGTCAGCGGCCGGGCCCGCTGTCTGGATCGGCCGAGCCTATCTGGATCAGGGCGAATACAGAAAGGCAGCCGAGTGGTACGGGCGGGCCCTGCAAATCGCCCCGGACGCTGCCGCCTACCACGATCTGGGCACGGCTCTCCTGCACCAGGAAAAATATGACCTGGCCAAAGAGAGCCTGCAAAAGGCAGCAGACGCATTTCATAACGCCAGCGATCAGTCCGGGGAAGCTGCCAGCATAAGCCGTTTGGCCTCCATTGACATGTTGAAAGGCGAGAACGCGGCTGCTGCCGAGAAGCTGCAAAAGATTGTAGAGATCATGAAGAGCCTGGGTGATATGAAAGGCGAGGCTGCGGCTTTGCAGGAGATGGCCCGCCTGGATATGAGTCGGTGTGATTATGATGCAGCTCGCCAGGGGCTTGTGAAATCAATGGAGCTTCTTAAAACAGCAGGAGACCGCAAAGGCGAGGCTTTTGCCCTCTTCAACCTGGCCAGCCTCGATCTGGAGAAGGGCGACTTCCCGTCGGCTGGTGCACAGTTTGCCGAGGTTCTGCCGCTCTTTGCAGAGATGGGCGATCGGGCCGGCGAAGCCGCCATCCGGCACAGTCTGGGCATGATCCATTCTCAGGCCGGGGAGAAAGAGAAGGCAGTGGAAAGCTTCCAGAAAGCCCTTTTGATCAATCAAGAGCTGGCCGATAGACCAGCGGAAGCGGGAGCCTTCTTCCAGCTCGGCGCTCTGGCCGTGCAGCAGGATAAGATGCAAGAAGGCCTGCGGCTCATGGCCCTGGCTGCCATAGTCTTAAGGAGCATCAAGAGCGATGATGTGAAGAACGTCGAGCCGCTGGTGGAGAGATTGGCAGCGCAACTCAGCCTAACTCAGGAGCAGTTCATGGTCCTGGTGCAGGAGGTCTTGCAGGGCTACGCCCGCGATCGCGGCTGGGGGCTGGTGGAGAGGGCCTGGGGGAAATCAGAATAATGCTCACCAAAACCATACAAGCCGTCCGAAAGAGAGAAGAATTAGCAGAAGACGTGGATTGGGAGCTGTATAAATGGATCGAGGGGCATCCCGGTCTGAACATATATGCTCTTGCCAAGTCTATCGGCTGGTCGCATGGCAAGGTCTATTCTTCAGTAAAACGTCTGGAAGATGATGGTCTGGTGAAGATCGAGAAGGTAATAATAAATGGGCGATCTGCCTCGATTGTTACCTATCGAAGAATGCAGGACTTCTTCACACCGGAAGAACTTGAAGAGACACAGCAGCCAGGCTATTTTGATGACGTTGAGGAAATCCTGAAAAAGGCAACATCCTAAAAAACACTGCAAAACCGCCGATAAAGAAGAGACGCCCGGGCTCGGCCCGCCGTCTATCCGCCTTTCGGGGCGGGCACCGCGTCCACCCCGCAGGCAGCGATCTTCTCGGCCAGCTTGGCCAGCACATCCTTTCTCATGCCGCCCACGAACTTGATCGATCCCACTACCAGATGCCCGCCGCCGGAGACGCCGCCATTGGGAATCTCCTCCATCAGCTCTTTGACCATTTGGGGGATGTTCATTTTTACGGCCTTACTGCGCAGCACGGCAAAGTCCGGTCCGTAGCCGATGGTGACAACCGGCTTTCCGGCATACTTCTTGCAGAGTCTGTCGTGCACCTCGCCACTGGTCTTGCCGGGCGGAGGGAAGGTGAACTTGTGGGCGAAGTTCTCCACATCCAGCACATTCATGATGATGCCATTGGGCAGTTTTGTGCTCTTCACATTGCCCATGCTGGCGCGAAGCTGCTCGTCAATGGCGGCATTGGCCTGCTCGCACAAGAGCTCCACAATCCTCTGGTGGCGGTCCAGCCGGCCCAGGCATAAAATGTCGTTTATCAGCCCCCGTCCGTCATTGAAACGCTGCCAGAATGCCTCGTAGTCCAGGGCTAACGCGACCTTCTTCAGGTCCTCCCGGCTGTACTTGTCCTCGACCAGCTTTATGTAGGCTGCCGCCTCCGGTGCTTCGCTCCGGTCACCCACCGCTGATACCGCCGGGAAGTGCTTGATCTTGCTCTCCACGGCAGGGTAGATCATGCGAGCGATCTCTGTGGCCAGCATGCCCGTGGTCAGCCCGAAGTCGCCGCCGGCGTGCGCGGGATTGACATGAGCGATAAGATACTGGTCCACGATCTTGTGGGGATGATGGTGATCTACGACCAGCATATCCATTCCGTAGACCTGAGCCTGGCGCATGGCCGGAACATCCTCTTCCGTGGAGCCGTTGTCCATCAAAACGATGAGCGGCATCTTCTGACCATGCCGGGTCTGATCCTCCAGAGCGTAGGTCAGATCCTTGGTCACATCCTCCAGCTCGTAAAAGGGCGCTTTGCTGGGGGCGCGCCGGTAGTTGTGGTATTCGGCATCAGTCCCGCCTACCTCCGTGATGAGCGGTAAAATGGCCATCTCAATGGCGACCGCAGCAGTGATGCCGTCGGCATCGGCGTGATGGCGGACAACGATGGGCTGGGACTTGAGAACCGCTCGGCGAATCTCCTTGGCCACTTGCTTCATGGCCGGCATGAGCCTGGTCATGATCTCGCTTTTCACCAGAAACTCGGTTTCGGAGGGCTCAGCGCGCCTGTCAATCGACTGTTCAATCAGGTTCTTGACCGTGGATGCCTCTCCACCCCACAGGCGCTTCATGGACTTGGT
Source organism: Methanotrichaceae archaeon (assembly GCA_963803855.1). Taxonomy (GTDB): domain Archaea; phylum Halobacteriota; class Methanosarcinia; order Methanotrichales; family Methanotrichaceae; genus Methanothrix. The sequence continues at coordinate 63,989 of CAWDNX010000006.1, read as the reverse complement.
CTCGACCTGAACCTGATTGTTGCGCAGGCTTACCTCGCCGATGACCCGCACCATCATCTCGTTGTCGATATCGGCGTAGGCTCGCACACCGGCCCGCTCAAAGGCGGCACAAAAGACCAGTCCGCAATCGTCCGCGATGGTGAAGATGGTAGGCCCCCCCGTCTGCTTGACCTGGATGACCTCCCCCTTGATCATGATCTGCTTACCTACCAGCTTTTGCAGATCCGAGGTCTTAGATATGGGAAGCTCCTTTTCCACCTCAAAAGTGTTGTACTCCTTCAGCTCGGCCGGCTCCAGCTCAATGTTGCCGTTCGCAAGAATATTTCGCACCGTAACGAATATGCTGTCGCCCACCTCAGGCTTGCTCTTCAGGTACTTGTTGTGGGCGAGGCCCCTCACGCTCTCGGATAGATCCACAAAGGCCCCAAAGCTGGCCAGACCATTGACCTTTCCCTGATAAATCTCGCCTACAACGACATCTCTGACATCACAAGCAGGATCGAGAATATGCACAAGCGGCTTTTTGGCACAGCGTTCGCATAGCTCTTTTTTGCTTGAAAGCTTGGACTTGCACACCACGCACAGGTACTCGCGTCCCAGGCCCTCGCAGGTCGGGCAGCTCTCTGTAACAGGCGTCTTGCCCGAGCCTTGGCAGACGCTGCATTTCGTGGAGCCGCTATCAATAAGCTCCTTCATATCCTTATCCGATGCCTCTCCCAGGGAGATGGACTCGGTCTTTCCGCTGCCACTGCAGTTGGGACAGGGCTTATCTCCTACCACCAGGTAGCCCTTGCCCAGGCAAATCTCGCACAGGTTCATCCTGGAGATTGACGCACCATTGGAATTTAGCTATTTTGCAAGGGTCCGGCTGCGGCGCATAGATATGCAAGCCAATAAATAAGATGCCAGCCCTCCAGGGGGCATGCGAGTCGTGGTTTTACGCATCGGCCACAGGCCGGAGAGAGACAAGAGGATCACCACCCATGTTGGCCTGGTGGCCAGGGCCTTTGGAGCGGAAGAGATGCTCCTCTCAGGGCGCGACCCTCACGTGGAAGAGAGCCTGGCCGATGTGGCGAAACGCTGGGGTGGAGCCTTTCGCCTCCGGCCGGATGTCTCCTGGAAGGGAGAGACGGTGCGCTGGAAGGAGGCGGGAGGAAAGGTGGTTCACCTCACCATGTATGGCTCCAACCTGCCCGATGTGATCGACATGATTCGCGAATGTGAGAACATCCTGGTAGTGGTGGGCGCAGAGAAGGTTCCTGCCGAGATGTACGATCTGGCGGACTGGAATGTGGCCGTGGGCAACCAGCCCCATTCCGAGGTGGCGGCACTGGCGGTCTTCCTGGATCGGCTCTTTATGGGTCGGGAGCTTCAGGAGGCATTTGAGGACGGTCTTAAAATTGTGCCCACGGCTCGAGGAAAACAGGTATTGTATCCGGAATACTGCCCGGAAAAAGAAAATCTATGAGAATATTAGTAATTGGCATCAACATCAGACACATTGCCTTTTCCGCTAGCCGGGCCGGCCATGAGGTCTTCGCAGTTGATTGTTACTGCGATGTGGATATGGCCAGATGGGCAAAAGAGACGGCTAAAATGCCTCGCGACGGGGCAAAAGAGCAGCTACAGTTTTATGTGGAAAAGTTTCGTCCTGATGCCGTCGTGCTGGGACCGGGCCTGGAAGAGGCGTCTGTTCCAGGAGTGCCGGTGCTCAATAACCCGCCTGAAAAAACAGCTCAGGTCTCAGATAAGCTCTGGCTGGCTGGCTGGCTGGAAGAGAATGGCTTTCCCTTCATAAAAACAGAGATTGCCGAATTCGCGGATAATCTGCGTTTTCCCTTCCTAGTCAAGCCGCGCAAGGGCGCTGGAGGGGTGGGATGCAGGATAGTTGAGAAGCCTTCAGAGCTTAAAATGCATGAGAGCACGGAAAAGAGCATGCTGAAGGGCATAGAGGATGACCTGATCGCCCAGGAGCTGATCATTGGCTGTCCCGCCAGTGTCTCGGTCATTGGGAATGGTCGCGCCGCTCGTGCCATTGCCGTCAACGAGCAGCTCATCGGCCTCTCCTGGGCCGGGGCGAAAGGGTTCAGGTACAGCGGGAACATCACGCCCCTCGCTCTCCCGCAATGCGGCATAGGGCAGATGGCAGAAGAGATTATAGCGAAGCTGGGGCTCATGGGCAGCAATGGAGTTGATTTTTTGCTCACCGAAAAAGGTCCCGTGGTGGTCGAGGTCAATAGCCGCTTTCAGGGCAGCCTGGATACTGTGGAATTGTCCGGCGGAGACAATGTCTTCCAGGCTCATCTGCAATCCTTTTTGGGAAGGCTTCCCGAGCGTCCTGCCCAAACAAGCTGTACCGCAGGCAGAATCATAGTCTATGCCACCCGCGATCTGACCATTGAGGCGGATCTGGTCCGAGACTGGACGGCAGATGTGCCTGGGAAGGGATCGCGAATAGCCGCAGACGATCCAATCCTGTCCATATTGGCCACGGGATCAGGCAGAGACGAAGTAATGGACCAGCTAAAGACGAGAACGGCAGTGATAAGCGAGATAATAAACGCAAATTACCAGGATACTACCCTGTAGAGCCAGTTGCTGATCAGTGTCCAGACCTTGACAAAGCCTGATCCTTTCTCCAGCTTTTTTTTGTCATTTTCGCTGTACTTTTTTCCATCCTTCATCCACGAGTCCATGATATCGGGTTATTTCTCGTTTGAATTTAACAATGTCGGTCTACATTGATGGCACCATAGGTGAAAAAGTGCTAGGAATACATATTCCGGCGTCAGTATAAAAAGATAATGCTTGATAAAGGTAATATAGCATAAGGGGGACTGTATTGGTAGAGATAAATGCAGGGGATGAAATGAAGTCACCGGAAAGAATTACCATCGCGTTAGATGAAGAGACGGCCGGCCTGTCCAAGAAGATGAAGGAAGACCTGGGCATGTCCCAGAGCGAGCTGATGCGAGAGTCCCTGAAGTTCTTTGGCAAACACAAGATGCTTTTTGACTTCGCCGAGGACAAGAAGGTTTACACCCATGCAGAAATGCTATCCGCAGGCGAGCATGTTATCCTGGATATCGATCACTGGATAATGTTTCTAAGCTTCATTGAAACTCATCCGGACAAGGAAAAGTTCTGGAATATGCATAAAGAGGTCTGCCGGGCTCATGCCGAGCAGTTCAAGCACAAGCTCTTCAATGCAGAGAGCATCCTGAGAAGACTTGAGATCTGCAACCTCTTTAATATGAGCAAGACCGGCAAGAATGAGTTCACCCTCATCTTCGGCTCGGATGCGCCCAAGAAATTCGTGCGCATTGAGCTGGAGGAAATCTTTGCCGGCATGGACTTCCTGGTTGAGATCAAAGATGACTTCTCAAAGCTGAGGGTCAAGGTAATTCATGATCTATAGATTCTAGAGAGCTTTCTGTCTTGTCACAAGGATTTAGAGCTGGAAAAACTGGACTGTTCCCAGCCCTTTGGCCTGCTCTACCATATGATTCACGGCCTGGTGAGTGGCATGCTCCCGTTGATTGCTTTTATCTTTCGGGGCGCCATAAGGATGATCTTTACCGGAGAATGCCTTAGCTCAACTGTTCCTGAAAAATATTATAATGACATGTCTGCCGAATGCAGCCAAAATATATATGCTAACTGAGATTACACAAGTGCTGCGAGGGAGATTATGACCTTAATCGTGCTCAACTTCAAGACCTATCGTGAATCGACCGGTCCGGAGGCTCTAAGCCTGGCAAAGATCTGCGAGGACGTTTCCAGGGATTATTCTGTGCAAATAGTGGTAGTGCCCCAGGTAGCCGATATCCAGACCATCTCAAAAGCCGTTAAGATACCGGTCTATGCTCAGCATGTAGACGGGGTTGGATATGGCGGCTTTACGGGCCATGTGACTGCTGCATCCTTGAAAGCTGCGGGAGCTGTCGGATCTCTCATCAACCACTCCGAGCGAAGGCTCAAGCTGGCTGATATTGAGGCCTCCATCTCTGCCTGCCGCCAGGCCGGCCTAAAGACGATCGTCTGTACCAACAACGTGGCCACAACCCGCGCCTCGGCCGCACTGGAGCCGGACTATGTGGCGGTAGAGCCGCCCGAGCTGATCGGCAGCGGCATTCCTGTATCCAAGGCCAATCCACTGATCATTTCACAGTCAGTTGATGCCGTCAAACGCATCGCACCGGAGGTAGGTGTGCTCTGCGGTGCGGGAATAACACACGGCGAAGATCTGAGAAGCGCTCTAGAGCTGGGATCGGTTGGGGTCTTGCTCGCTTCCGGAATTATCAAGGCAAAAGACCAGCGCAAGGCTTTAGAAGATCTGGTGACGGGAGCCAGAAAATGATCGCGGTGCACGTTCGTATCTCGGGTCGAGTGCAGGGTGTTTTCTATCGTGTCTTTACTCAAGAGCGGGCACGGGCTCTGGGGGTGAATGGCTTTGTGAGAAACATTCCCGGCGGTGGAGTGGAGGCTATGCTGGAGGGAGAGAGAAAGAGCGTAGGAGAATTGCTCAAAGCCATGAAGTCTGGACCCACTGGAGCCATAATCCTGGGGATGGAGTTCTCCGAGCTGGAAAGCAAAGGGTACGAGGGTTTTGAAATAAAATAGGATGTGATCTCATGCTTACCGTCAACAGATACAAATGCTGCTACTGCGGTGCCTGCGTCGGAGTATGCCCGACATGTGCCCTGGAGCTGGTGGAGACCTGGCTCGAGGTCTCGGCGAAATGTAAGGAGTGCAGCCTGTGCACCAAGATATGTCCGGTGGGGGCTCTGGAGGTCAAGGCATGAAGTGCGACTTGATCGTGGTAGGTGGGGGGCCGGGCGGATCAATGGCCGCCAAGACGGCAGCTCTCGCCGGCCTTAAGGTCGTCATGCTGGAAAAACGCCAGGAGATCGGCGATCCTGTGCGCTGTGCGGAGGGCGTTAGCAAGAGGGCCTTATGCCGCATGATGAAGCCCGAGCCGGAATGGATATCTTCTGAGGTAAAGGGCGCTAGAATCTATGCACCGGACGGGACGAGCATTGTCATGTCCGAGGACAAGAGCGGCGACGAGGTGGGCTACGTTCTGGAGAGGAAGATCTTTGATCGAGGACTTGCCATGCAGGCTGCCCAGGCGGGGGCCAAGATCTTTGTTAAGACCAGGGCTTTGGGTCTGCTAAAGAAGGACGGAGTCATTTCTGGAGTGTCCGCACTTCGCATCGGCGAGCCCTTGCAGATCGAAGCGCCCCTGATCATCGGTGCGGACGGAGTGGAGTCCAAGGTGGGGCGCTGGGCGGGCATTGATACCACCTTGAAGCTGCAAGATATCGAATCTTGCGCCCAGTTCCTGGTGCATGATGCATCCATTGATGAAGAATACACCGAGTTCTTTTTGGGAAACAGCATCGCTCCCTCAGGATATGCCTGGTCGTTTCCCAAGGGCGAGAAGCTGGCCAACATTGGCCTCGGAATTCAGGGGTCGCGGTCCAAGAGCGGCGAAGCTATGCGGCTGCTCTGCCAATTCATGAAATCTCGCTTTCCCAATGGCAAAGTGGTGGAGATGGTCGTGGGAGGAGACCCCTGTTCCGGGCCCATTGACTCTGCAATTGCAAACGGCGTGATGCTGGTGGGAGATGCGGCTCACCAGACCGATCCGCTCACGGGCGGAGGCATTCTCAATGCCATGCGGGCGGGAATCATTGCCGGAGAGGTGGCGGCAAAGGCGTTAGCCGCAGGCAATGTCCGTCGTACGGGACTGCAAGAGTACGAGGACCGTTGGCGAGACGATTTCGGTAAGACGATAGCCAAGAGCTTCCAGTTCAAGGAGTTCTTTGTCAAGCTTGACGATAAAGACCTAAACCAGCTCATCGGTTCTCTGGCCAAGGAGGACATAACCAAGATGGACCTGCCCGGCATGCTGCGCGTTCTCTTCCGGCTCAACCCGAAACTGCTCTGGGGGCTAAAAAGCATGATAATTTAGCTATTTACTTTTTGAGGCATAGCTTTCGACATCCACTTTTACTTTTCCTGCACCTCGCGAAATTACGGTTCGATTTTCTGCCCCAGTACCGAGGAGCCGTCGGCTCTTTTGGGCAACCTTTCCGGGTCGAAGTAAACGATTATCCTCTCCTTATCCGCATCAATGGCTGCCACACCCATGTGGAAGATGTAGCGCATGGTCCTCGGTCCATCCGGAATGTGCAACCTGTGCTCCCGGCGCAGCAGAATGGCGCTGGCTGCCTGGAGAGAGGGGCTGCTTTGCAGGAATAAAAGGCCGGGCAGGTTAAGGCGATGGTGGCTCGTGGTGGGGTATCTCTCTCCAATCAATTCGCCCAGCTCTTCGCGACGAATCATCACCTCCAACTCGCCGCTCTTCACGATAATCTGGCTCTCGTCGGCATGCACCTGGTCAATGTGAGTGCGAAGCGCACAGAGCACGTAGCTGTCCCCGCGTCCTTTGTTTTCTTGGGGGAGCAGCGCTTCCAGCTTCTTCATAAAGGGGCGCAGAAGAGGGCTGGTCCCGGCAAAGAGGGCCCCGGGGAGATTTCTAGCCTCGGTTCGGGCCAGCTCATTGAGATCCTTCTCGCGGACCATTATGGATATCATGATGATACATTAGCCTGCGAGGGAATATATATTGCAGGTGACAATCGCGGCGAGCTATCTGTGCCGTATAATAATTTTCTTTATAAATAATATTACGATCGAATACATATCTATTCTTTCTCAATTAATTATTTAATATCATTCTGATATGGGCTCGGGTAAGTTCCGGCAAAATCACCCTGGCGGTGCAACACCATTAATGGGCATTTGGAAATTGTCAAAAATATAAAATCTCAACTCAATGCATTCTTACCTGGGTAGACACCTAAATGTAAATGCCGTTTGCTTTTAAAGTTATTATCTAATGTATTAGTCTAATTAAGTAAAATTAAAGATATTCCCTTTCAAAACAAATTATTTATATCATTACGTATTTGTGACAAGAAAAATATGGTGCCGATTATGAAAGAGTCCACTGTAAAGATCCTGGATGACAAGGACATGGAATTTGTCGAAACGCTTCGATCCCTGAGCGTTCCGCGCAACGTTGCAACGCTCATAACCTTTCTGGCTAATGTGGATGAAGCTTCATCTCGCGAAATAGAGATGGGCTCCGACCTGCGGCAACCGGAAGTAAGCATTGCCATGCGTACCCTACGTGAAAACAGCTGGATAGAAGAGAACGAAATCAAGCGCGAAGGCAAAGGCAGACCAATGAAGGTCTACTCGCTAAAAGCGGGCATTGATGCGATCATAAAGCATTTCGAGGATGAGAAGCTGCACGAGTCTGCCCAGGCTATGGAGAGCATCCAGAGGCTAAAGCAACTCATAGCAACCTAGATTAAACCGGGAGGGGGCCGCGGAGGGCAAGTACCTCCACCTTGATTTTTGCAGCAATATTACGGCCCAATGAGATCTTCGAACCGTTTACCTCAATTACTACCGGTCCGCCAAAAGGCTGAGAGGCAATTTTGCGGATGTGCCTTCCTTTCCTTATGCCCATGGACTCAAACCTCTTCTCCCAATTGACATCACCAATTATCATGACTTCCAGGGTCTGATTGCAGGGTGCCTTGGTAAGCTCTATGCACACCATTTCTGATATATCCTCTCCGTCCTACTGTTTTCTAGTTCTTTGCATAAATCTCACGCCCCAATAAGAAGGCCATCAGATGCGCACGTTCACGCCCCTCTCTTTGAGATATGTCTTCACGTTTCGGATATTCCACTCTCCGAAGTGAAAGATGCTCGCCGCCAGTGCAGCCGATGCATCGGTCTTCTTGAAGACCTCCAGCATGTGATCAGGGCTGGCGCAGCCTCCTGAGGCGATCAACGGCACTTTCACCCTTTTGGCCACGGCGTTTGTGAGAGGGATGTCGAAGCCGTCATAGGTCCCATCCCGGTCCATGCTGGTGAGAAGAATCTCTCCTGCCCCCAGGGAAACCGCTCTGCTTGCCCAGGCGATGGCGTCAATGCCTGTAAACTGCCTGCCCCCATAAAAGGAGCATTCAAACCAGCAGGCTCCTTGCTCAGTTTGCACAATGTGCCGGCCTTCTTCTAAAGTGTAGCGCCGCTTGGCATCTATGGCCAGTACTACCGCCTGATTTCCATATCGATCGGATATCTCGCTGATCAACTCAGGGCGCTTTAGGGCAGAGGTGTTCAAAGTGATCTTGTCCGCCCCGGCATTGAAGACCTCTCTTGCCTGCTCCACACTGTTTATGCCGCCGCCTACAGCTAGTGGCACAAAGACCGAACGCGAGGTCTTTTTAATGACGCTGGTCATGGTCTCCCTTCGCTCGTGAGATGCCGTGATGTCCAAAAAGACGATCTCATCGGCACCATCCTCATAGTATTGGCCGGCCAGCTCCCACGGAACCCCTGCATACCTTATCTGCTGAAACTCGATGCCCTTGACAACTCGACCGCCCGGCACACCCATGTCGCAGTCCAAACAGGGAATGATCCTTCTCGCTAACATCGTATGGCCCTCACAAAGTTCTCCAGGATTCTCAGGCCCTTGGCACCCGACTTCTCGGGGTGAAACTGAGTGGCAAAGAGATTATCCCGGGCTATTGCCGCAGTGACATCCACCCCATGCTCCGTCGTAGCAACGATTAGTGATTTGTCTTCAGGCTGCCCGTAGTAGGAGTGCACAAAATAGAACATATCGCCGTCTTCGATTCCCTGCAGCATCTCTACCGGGCGCTTGATGGAAAGGCTGTTCCAGCCCATTTGGGGGATCATAACCGATAAAGGCAGCTTTACCACTCTTCCCTTAATCCATCCCAATCCTCGGGCGGCAGGGCTTTCTTCGCTCTCCTCAAAGAGGACCTGTAGCCCTATGCAAATAGCAAAGATGGGGGTTCCACATTCTCGCGCACTATTAAGAGCACCCTCGAAGCGGCAGAGTCGATCCATGCATTGCCCAAAGGCCCCCACGCCCGGAACCACAATGCCCCCTACTCCGGCAAGTTCATCGGGCTCGCTTATAATCTTCGGTGAGCCACCCACGTAGTCCAGAGCGTTATAGATGCTGAACAGGTTGCCCATCCCGTAATCCACTATGGCAATCGTCATCGTTTTTATCCTTCTTGCATTTGCACCAATTGATCCTATCGCATTTGGCACGGTCGCCGGAAAAGCTTTTCCGTTCTGCGAAGCAGCACTGTTGGGCCAACCCTCATTTCGGCATGAAATTAAAATTTAGTAACTAAGTTTTTTTGATAATCTTTTCGAATTCGAATTGCAATGGCAATACTAATATCCAATTAGGTCTTAATATATCCGATTTCTTATGAAAAATTTATTAATTGAAAAAGCTTAAATAGGCCACCATGGCATTTCCGGCCTCCTTCATAGTTTATAAAGTTAACCCATAATTTTTAAATAGCTAAGGATGGACAGTTGCTATCATCAGTCAACCATAAAGATTTGGGTAGATGCTAAACGGAGATGCTAAAAATGTCCAAACCGAATCCCTTTGAGATATCCCAGAAACAACTCGCCGATTGCGCAAAGATTCTGAACCTGGATGCCGGAGTGCATGAGTTTCTCAGGTACCCCAGGCGAGAGTTCCACGTATCTATCCCGGTACGCATGGACGACGGCAGCATGAAGATCTTCCATGGCTTTAGAGTTCAATATAACGATGCTCTGGGCCCCTGCAAGGGTGGCATTCGCTTCCATCCTGATGAGACCGTGGACACCGTGCGGGCTCTCTCTGCCTGGATGACCTGGAAGTGTTCTCTTCTCGGCCTGCCCCTGGGCGGAGGCAAAGGCGGAGTCATCTGCAACCCCAAGGAGATGTCCATGGGCGAGCAGGAGCGCCTCTGCCGTGGCTACATCGACATGCTGTGGCAAAACATCGGCCCGGAGAAGGACGTTCCCGCACCTGATGTTTACACCACACCTCAGATGATGGCCTGGATGATGGATCAGTACTCCAAACATACCGGCTCAAACAGCTTTGGTATGATCACCGGCAAGCCTCTGGTCGTGGGCGGCTCTCTGGGCAGAGGCGATTCCACAGCACGCGGCGGCCTGTTCACCCTTCGAGAGGCAGCCAAGGAGTTCAACATCGACCTGGCCAAGTCCACTGTAGCCATTCAGGGATACGGCAATGCCGGCAGCTTTGCCCATTCTCTGGTCAAAGAGCTCTTCGGCAGCAAGGTAGTCGCCGTCAGCGACTCCAAGGGCGGCGCGTTCAATGCAGCCGGCATAGAAGCCGATGTGGCAGCCCGCGTCAAGGCGGAGACCTCCACGGTCGCCAATATCCCCGGCGCCAAGAAGATCAGCAATGAAGAGATCCTGGAGCTGGATGTGGACATTCTCATTGCAGCCGCTTTGGAGAACGTCATAACCAAGGATAACGCCGGCAAGATCAAGGCCAAGGTCATCATCGAGCTGGCCAACGGCCCCACCACACCGGAAGCTGACGCCATCCTCTTCCAGAACAAGGTGCACGTCATTCCCGACTTCCTGGCCAATGCCGGCGGTGTGACCGTCTCTTACTTTGAGATGGTTCAGAACATCGCCCGCTACAACTGGACCCTCGATGAGGTCTACACACGGCTCGATGAGAGGATGACAGAGGCCTATCAGGCAGTTCTCGCCGCCTCCAAGAAGTACAAGATAAACATGCGTCAGGCAGCCTACACCGTAGCTGTGGCCCGCGTCGTCGATGCCATGAAGACACGCGGCTGGGTTTAGAATAGAAAGCATCCAGATTAGATCAAAACCACCAACAGCAGCAGCAGAGGTGCTTTGCGCTCCACGCGGGCAAGAGCCCATCATAGGGGCGCAGGGACCTCATATTTTTATTATTAATAATCCCAATGCTCATGTCTAACCGGCAGGCGGTTTAGTGCCTCCCTGTAGAATTGCCACTTGGGCACGAAGCTGTCCATCAACGAGACGAAGCGAGCATTGTGTGTGGGTTCCAACAAGTGCACCATCTCGTGAACAAGGATGTATTCGAGGCACTCGTGCGGTTTTTTGGCGAGATCAGTATTGAGCCGGATATTTCTGGACTTGGGGCTACAGCTTCCCCATTTGGTTTTCATCCTTTGCACGAATAACTGTTCCACCTTCACGCCTATTAGCGGTTCCCATTTGGTGAGCAATGGCGTCACGGCTTGCTTGAGCTGAGCACGATACCATTCTTCCACGATGTCCTGTCTTCTCTTCTCATCGGTTCCAGGGCGCACCCGCAGAATCATCTTTCCGTGCAACAGTACCACTTCCGGACGGGCGTTTTCCTCAACGACATCGAGCAGGTAGCGCTTACCCCACAGGTAGTGGCTTTCCCGGTCCAGATACTCACGTGGCGTTTCGCGCTCTTGAGCCAGGATCTTCTCTTGTTGCTGTCTGATCCAGCTCAGCTTGGAGATAGCAAAGACCCTGACGGTTTCCGGGCTCATACGCGATCGGCGCAGCAATTCGCACCCGTCCGTTTGGTGGGTAAACGCTCAAATGGACATTCTTTATGTCCTTGAACACTACCTCTACCTTGATGTCGCCAAGCTCGATCTGCGTGAGCATCAGTATTCCTTCTGAGCTTTGATGACAAGGAAGATGCGTTCCACCTCGGATATGTCATTCTCCAACAACGGCAACAGCGCCGCTTTGATGATGTTCTCACGAGCAAGAATTCCCCGCCAGCCGTCCGGGCGCACCTGTTTGATGGTCTCGTCGATCCGCTGCGCCTGGGCCAGCAAAAAATCACCTTCCTCGGGATCTTCGGATTGTCGGAGGTTGTGGTAGATGGCACGAAGAGCCGGGTTGTATTTTAGTGGTTCCGGGGTATCATCTGCATGCCCGGCCTCCACCTTATTTGCGATTTCTGCGATGCTTTTCAGGTATTCCTCGTACTCGATGGCTTTTGCCTTGCGCGCGGCGATGATCTCGTCGAGCAGCGCAGACATCTTTTCATAGAAAGCCGGGTCGCGAAGGTGCTCCTTGATGATCTTGCTGCGAACGTTGTTCTCGATAACTTCGGCGATGGCGCCCTTATTATCTTTCAGGGCGCTTAGCTTCGCGGCGATGGCGTCGGCGATACCTGACTTTACGATTAAGTCCAGCAGCCCCACGTTATCGAAGGGAGAGATCGATCCTCGGATCGTCGGCATCGATGTAGGTGTCGATGAGGTGGCGCATATCAGCCTCGTAGGGCTTGAGGTCCAGGATTTCCCCGCTGGCCATGCGGATGATCTCGCGGATCTTCAGGTAGTGTTCGATCTGATACTTTATGCGATTGATATCGGTGCTGCTGTATCCCGCAGCTTCCAGTTCATCGGAGATGTTGGCATAAGAGCGCACCAGCGAGACGGTCGCTTTGTAGAGAGCGGCTCGTAGCATTTCCCGCTCCTGCAAATCCGTGGGATTTTCGGTGTTGCCGCAGAAGTAGTGAATATGCTCCAGCTCGCCTTTGGGCGGCTCCACAGGTTCGCAGAGCAGGGCAAGCGCTTCCAGAGCATTGTCAAGCCGTTCCCGGCCCAGCTTCAATCTGTCCTTGAGCAGCACCTGCGGATCTGCGCCATCAGGGCTGTTATACAGCTCGGAGGTGTAGACCGCAATGGCGTTCTCCAATTTTCGGAACAGGTCTTTATAATCGACGATGTAGCCAAAGTCCTTGTCCTCGCCGTCCAGGCGGTTGGTGCGGCAAATGGCCTGGAAGAGGCCGTGATCCTGCATGGACTTGTCGATGTAAAGGTATGTGCAAGGCGGAGCGTCAAAACCGAGGAGCAGCTTGTCCACCACGATGAGCAGCTTCATGTTGGCCGGCTCTTTGATGAACAGCGCTTTGGCCCGCTCCTCATAGGTCTCCGACCTGGTCATGCCGGGCTCGGCTATTACGTCTTTGAGCAACTCGGTGTAAGTGTTAAAGATAAACTGTTTGTCGGTTTCGGTGTTGGCGCCGGTTTCTTCCTTGGTCAAGTCCTGGGCCTGCGGATTGTAGGAGGTCACCACTGCACACTTGCCCTCAAACCGCGTCTTCTGGAACAGGGTGAAATACTTGCATGCATCATGAATGCTGGAAGTCACCAGAAGGGCGTTGCCGCGGTCGTTGGACAGGCGCGGTTTAATGCCGAAATCAAAAATTATGTCGTCTGACGATCCGATCCATCCGCGAGCGTGAACTGAGCACCTGCTTCATCGTGCCCCATTGCGCCTTCAGTTCCTCCTTCTGCCAGGCGTTTAACCCTCTGGTCTTGGCCTCGAACCAGGCATCGATCTTTTCTTGGGAACTGAGGTGCTGGTCGATGTCCCTTGCCTCATAGACCAGGTCAAGCACCACCCCGTCTTCCACTGCCTCGTCGAATTTGTAGGTGTGGATGTAGCCGCCGAAGACCTCCAGGGTGGTCTTCTTGTCCTTCTTCAAGAGCGGCGTGCCTGTGAAGCCGATAAAAACCGCGTCTGGCATCATCGCCTTCATCGTCTCGATTCAGCTTGCCGCTTTGAGTGCGGTGGCACTCGTCAACGAAGACGAAGACCTCGCCCACGGTCTGGCTTGGCTGGGCCTTCAATTCTCGGATGAAAGCCTCGAAGTCGTCCACCTTCTTGCGGCCGAACTTGTGCACCAGCGAGCAGAGCAGGCGCGGCTTGGCCTGGCCGAGCTGGGCCATCAGGTCGCGGCCGCTGCTGGTGCGATAAATGTCCTCGCCTGCCTCGTGTGAAGACACCATTTATCTGCTTGTCCAGCTCGTCACGATCTGTGATGATGGCCACGCGGGCGTTGGGGTTGTTCTCCAGTATCCACTTGGCGAGCAGCACCATTATGATGCTCTTGCCGCTGCCTTGAGTGTGCCAGATGATGCCGCTCCTGCGCTCGCCCACGTGCTCTTGCGCCGCTTTTATGCCAAAATACTGGTGCACTCGCGGCAGCTTCTTCCTGCCGCCGTCGAAGAGAACGAAGTCGTGCATCAGCTCGACCAATCGGTCCTTGTTGCACATCTTCAAGAGATATTTGTCCAGCTTGTAGCCGAGATCGTCCTCCTCGTCCTCCTTCCACCTGAGGAAATACTTCTCCTCTGTGCCGAATTGTGCCGTATTTCAGCCCCTCTGTGTTGCTGCCTGCGAATACGAACTGCACAGTGCTGAAAGAACCACTCGTTGAACTCGGGCTGCTGGTTGGAAAGGTTCTGGCGGATGCCGTCGCCGATGGTGACGGAGCTTCGTTTCAGCTCCAGCACGCCTACGGCTATGCCGTTGACGTAGAGCACGATGTCGGGCCGACGCTCCTGGTTGCCCTTGAGGGTTACCTCTTCGGCGATGGCGAAGTCGTTTTTGGCTGGGTCTTTCCAGTTGATGAGGTGGACGGTTTCCGTGACCTTTCCCGCCTCGATCTTTACCGGGACGCCGTAGCGCATTAGACTGTAAACGGCCTGGTTGTCTGCCGTAGAGACTGCGGCTGTGTTTGTCCGCCTCGGTTCGCAGCTTGTAGAGCGCCACGCTGATCTGCTCACGAGAATAGCCGTTTCGGGAAAGGTAGTCCGTCAGCAGACCTTCCTCGATGTTGCTGTTGCCGTCCCGGTCTGTCCAGTCGCCGAGATAGCGGTAGCCCAGCTCATTGCGGAAGAGGTCGATGACCCGGTTTTGCGTGACGCGCTCGGGTTTGTCGATGGTGCTCATTTTGATTTCCCTCTCTGCAAAGATGTCTGAATAGCCCCGCCTTTGGCGGTAAGACGGTATTTCTGAAACCGACTGTTGGGTTTGTCGGGAACTGTCATTTCAATCACCTCTGCCTCAAGCGCCGGTATCAGGTAAAGACGGCGGAAGTTTTCATCGCTTTTGAGCTGAAGCGCTTCGCGTAGCTCCCGGCGACTCATCGCTTCCCGGCAGACCAGCAGCAACCGGTTGACTTCACCTGTGACTTCACCTGTGACTTCACCTGTGACTTCACCTGTGACGATGGTGATCTTCCCCTGATGCTCCGGCAAAAAGTGGAAAATCATCCACAAACCCGTCTGTTCATATTTTACCTCCGGCTCAGGTGTACCTGCCTCTTTGCAGGCTTCGATGATCCGTTCGATGCCACGGCCCCAGGCTTCGGCTCCGGATGAAACAACAGGGTGGCGGCATGGGTCAGATAACGGCCTTCCACCAGGTGCAGTTTCTCAAGCAAAGTCTGATCCGGCTCGTCCAGCACGTTGTCCGGCAGGCGTTGGCTTTTTTGGGCCAGTTTGCGGAAAGTTTTCAGGGCATCAATGTCCAGATCGACCAGCGTCACCCCCGGCAGCGGATTGCCGTCCCAGGTCCGTCCGTGTTTGCGCAGCAGAAATCGATCCAGAGCCGCGCCTTTCAGAAATTGATTGGTGCTGCCGCTGCGGTAGTAGTACTCGCCCTTGTAGCTGATCGGGTTGGGGTAGGGCGCAACCACCAGTTCCAGATATGCCCGGCCTGCCTCATCCCGAAGATTCACATCCACCAGGATGCCCAGGACATCACGTACCTTGTTGGGCAGGTCTGCCAGCAGCTTCTGCGCGTCTTTCAGGTCAACCACCTCGCCCCGGTCATTGCGGCCGATAACAAGCACGCCGCCCTCGGCATTGGCAAAGCCGCAAATCCACTTCAAGTATTCGTCCCGCCAGGTCTCTTTCCACTCGATGTGCTGGTTCTCTTTCATACGAGCCTGATCCTCCCGGTGAGCAGTTCCTGCATCATGCCCTGCTTGAGGGCGCGGGTTTTATCACGGCGGGTTTCCAACTTGGTGATTTCAGAGTCCATGTCGGTAAGGATACTAGCAATGGCAGTTTGCTCTTCATTCGAAGATGGCTGCTCGAATTGAATATCCCGCAAAACATTCATCCCTACCGATTGCCTTGTAGATCCATTGCTTATTCGATCAAATTGTTTCTTTGCATCTCTCGATGATAGACTATAAAATATAAAATCAATGCTAATCGTTTTTCCTTTGATCACTGCAATGGTTGGTGATACAACAAACTTTCCCGCATTAGGATTTAGACGAACTACCTTCCCTATTGATGCCACTCTTCCAATTCCAATCAATCTATCTGCAAGGTTATAGCGAATTCTATGCTCCTCGATAACAGATTCATCGACCAGTCTTGTTGAGTCCATATTAATCGATCCTTCAACGGAAATGTCGCCAATCCCAACAAAAGGAATCCCATTGGGTGATGCAGGAGGTGCTCGATGGCTTGGATGAGGGTCAATGATTTCTGCTACGTCCCCAAGTCGGTTCACCACCCACTCCCCGCTGAACCCTGGCAACCTCCTCTTCCCCGTGAGCAGCTCCTGCATGGCAGCCTGCTTGATGTCGCGCTTCTTGGCGATGAGTCGGTCCAGCGCGGCGATGAGGGCATCCACATCGCTGAGGGCGGCGGCGATAGCATGCTGTTCTTCTTGGGTTCTAGGGACTGGAATTGGAGTGTTTCGCAGCGATTCGAGCGAGAATTATTAATGGTTGTGCCCGTTAATTCATTCTCTATGTAGTTGGCTGTGGCCGCAGACATCAAATGATAATAAATATAATCTCGAAGGATATTTTTGAATATATTTATGTATGCGGCACTTTTTCCAAGAACAACGGTCTCTCCATTAAAAGTAGCTAGATTACCGATTGTTCCATTAATCGATATTAGGATCGTTCTATCGTTCAAATTTTTTCGAAGCCGTCGATATTCAGGTTCACTGATGCACATTGTATTTTCTAAGATAGCGATTTTTCCATCAACCAAGTTATTTCCATTAATAAAAAAAAACGCCGATGAATGGACGTATTCTGGAGTCGTGTGGATGCCATCACCAATTTCTGTACTTATTTCAACAAGAGGCTTTACGTCCCAGTCCTCCGGAATCATCCCTATCTCGGTCTGTTTGTAGCCAGGCTTCACGTCCATGAGAAACCCATCCTCTCCAAGTGGCTGTTCACTTTCGCCTCCAGCTCGGCCACCTGGGCGACCATCAGCGGCAGCGGAATTTCGTAGCGTTCGGCCAGCTCTTTGACGCGCTGGGTGAGCTGCTGGCTCACGCGGTCCATCTCACCGTGGATGGCGGCATCGAGTACGTCAAGCCATTTGTCGTCCACCACCAGCGCCTTGATCTCGTCCTCGCTGAGCTTGGGATAGTGGGCGTAGGCTTTGCCGTCCAGTTTGGCCTCAGCGTCCTTGAGCCTCATCTTGAGGTCGGCTTCATCCTTGGCGAGCTTCATCCATTCATTGAGCACGGCGGCTTCGTCCCTTGCCTCCCTGTCGCCCTTGATCTCCTTCAGCCGGGCGGTGACGTTGCCCTTGTTCACCTTGTCCAGTTCGGAGAAAGCGCCCTCCTCGCCGCCGTGTTCCTCTTCCAGCTCGGCCATGCGGGCGGTGACGCTATCCAGATCAGCGGCGAGCTGATCTATGGCCGCTTGCTCCTTGGCAAAGTAGCGGGCGACGATGAGGGCCCTGGGCACGAGGTCGCAGGCCCAACCCCTGTCCTTTTCCCTGCCCTTCTTATCCTTCTCGATGATACGATAGGTCTCGGCCTTCCAGCCGTCGGCGGCGACCAGGTAGCAGTCGTCCTGCATGCTCTTCTCCCAGTAGTCCATCAGGTGCTGATAAACATCGTATTTGTCGATGAGCGGCATATCTGCGTAGTGGGTAAGCAGATCATTGGACAACGCAAGTATCATTTCTTTAGGGAGAAAGCCGGGCTGAAGAGCTTTGAGTGTGGCGGAGCTTCGTCCTCTCCACTCGCAAAAGTGAGCATTCATTCCGCCGGTGAAGGCGACAAACTCCGGGTGCCCGAAGATGGCAGGCTTGATGGCAACCTTTTCCACGCTCAGAGCAAAATAGCCGGGTCGGGTCTCCTGGAAGAGGGCCGCTTTCAGATTCGGGCAGACGGCCCAATAATTGGAAAGCGCCTGCACATCCCGCACGGGAATGCCGCCCCGCAGGTGGCCATCGATGTCCTGGATGTCTTCCGCCTGCTGGCCCTCGATGTAGCGCGGCAAATTGAGGTTGAACTCATTCTTCTCGATCTCCTCCCGAGAAACCATGCGAGAGTAACCGGGAATCTCGAGCCTTTTCGTGAAGGTGTCCACGATCTTGTGGATGTCCTGGGCACGCAGACGGTTCTTGGGGCCTTCCTTCATGAAGCCCTGGCTGGCATCGATCATGAATATGCCCTCTCGGCGCGCGGCGCCCTGCTTGTCGATGACTATGATGCAGGCGGGAATGCCGGTGCCGTAGAAGATGTTGGCAGGCAGACCGATGATGCCCTCGATGTAGCCCTTGCGAACGAGACTACGCCTAATCTCGCCCTCCGCATTGCCCCGGAACAAAACGCCGTGCGGCAGAATGCACTCGCCTTTGCCGGTGCTTTTGAGCGAGCGGACAATTTGCAGCAGATAGGCATAGTCCCCTTGCTTGGCAGGCGGCACCCCGAAAGACTGGAAGCGCTCAAAGGGGTCCTTTTGCGGGTCGAGGCCCGTGCTCCAGCGCTTGTCTGAGAAGGGCGGATTGGCAACGACGTAATCGAAGGTCTTCAGGGTCTCGCCGTCCTTGAACTTGGGGTCGGCCAGGGTGTTGCCCTGCACAATGAGCGCCGTAGGGTTGTTGTGCAGAATCATATTCATTCGAGCCAGAGCGCTGGTGGCGGCGTCCTTTTCCTGCCCGTAAAGGGTGACAGGCGTTCGGGCTTCGTCTGCGACTTTGAGCAGCAGCGATCCTGAGCCGCAGGTGGGATCATAAACGGTGGTGTCCGCTCCAGTCCGGGCTTCGTGAATGCCCAGGATCTGCGCTATCACCCGGCTGACCTCGGCTGGAGTGTAGAACTGCCCCTTGCTCTTACCGCTCTCGGTGGCGAAGTTGCGCATGAGGTATTCATAGGCATCGCCGAGGATGTCGTCGTTGTCGGCGCGGTTCTTCGAGAAGTCCAGCGCCGGATTTTCGAAGATGGCGATAAGGTCGCTGAGCCGCTCTACCATCTCCTTGCCGCTACCAAGCTTTGCAGCGTCGTTGAAATCAGGGAAGTCGGAAAGCTTGTTGGCACCGGCCAGCGGGGCGATGATCTTCTTATTGATCTGATCGCCAATGTCCGACTTACCCTTGAGGGCGACCATGTCCTTGAAGGACGCACCCAGGGGAATGGTGATAGGCGCGTAGGGCACGCCAGCGTACTTGTCGCTGACGTATTTGATGAACAGCAGTACGAGAACATAGTCCTTGTACTGGCTGGCATCCATGCCGCCACGCAGTGCATCGCAGGACTGCCACAGGGAGGAGTAGAGTTCGGATTTCTTGAGAGCCATGGTAAGCGACCTTTGATCGTTTTTTTCGGATTGTAAGCGCCCGTTCAAGCACCGGGTGGAGTGGACGCCACCCCTGATAGTAGACAAATAGTTGAGCAACCGTATTTAAAGCAACCTCTTTTGAGCCGTTCGTCTCCTGAATTGATGGGACATAGTTAGTGATGAGCGGACCTTCTTCAGCGAATTCCCAATGGTGGCGATAATATGTCCCACCCTTTTCGCAATCTTTATAACTCAGCAAGTCGATTTGTCTGTCATGGCAGGTGCAGTAGAGGAATCTGTTGTAGGGCAATATTACGATCCCTCCAAGAACCAACTGCCCTACGGAGGAGCCACGGATCTCCATGGCCGGGTCGTCTGGGCTGTAACAAAGGAAGAGCACGACAAGATGCTGGCCAGAATCAATCACCTATTTCCAGAATAATGATTCGCGTAGCAGTTGATTCAGATATCTTCTTCTTTTCAATATCCTTAGATCATAGTATTCTTAAAAAGAGAAATATAAATCCTATTGAAATTAAGAATCATTTGCAGCATTTAAGTAGCCATGCGGGGAGGTTCCAGCTTTCGGTCCCAATTTCGGTTCTGGGAGAGAGCGTTACCTTGTGCCTGGAAGGTGAAAGAAAGGGCAGATCTCATAACATAAGAGAACTCCATGATATGATTGCCTTTTGGGGCGGTTTGAACTTAAACATCCTTCATGCCAACACAGCCGTTGCCATAATATGTTATAGATTAAATACAAAATATAAAGACGAACGGATGACGCCGCAGGACCTGGTCCATATCGGCTATGCGCTTGCCTATAACATGAACTATCTGGTTACCTCTGATAAAAACATGCAGCGATTTAATCTTCCCGATGATTCCGGCCTGGAAATAATCCCACCAGACCAACTTAAGCATCTCCTGGATAGTCGTTAGATCTCCTACTGAGAAATGCCAGCAGGCCAAGCTTCATTCGGATTTAGAATTTCTCCAGATTTTAAAAATAATTGGAAGTAAGTTGCCTATCCCTTACTCCACTTCCCATCCGTCTTCAGCCACTCGTCCATATCCGCCGCCGCAGTCTTGCCCTCGCCCATGGCGCTGATCACCGTGGCTCCGCCGCTGGTGATGTCTCCCCCGGCCCAGACCCCTTCCATGGTGGTGCGGCCCCGCTCATCCACCACGAGCGTGCCCCATTTGGTGGTCTTAAGCTCTGGCGTGCTGGAGGCGATGAGGGGATTGGGCACTGTGCCTACGGCAATGACCACCGTATCCACATCGACGATATGCTCCGAGCCCTTCTTCACCCGCGGGCTGCGTCGGCCCGAGGCATCGGGCTCGCCCAGCTCCATCTCCACGACCTCCATGGCTTTGACCATGCCCCGTTCGTCTCCCAAGAACCGGGTGGGATTGGTGAGGAAGTCAAAGATCACATCCTCCTCCATGGCGTTCTCCACCTCTTCCAGACGGGCGGGCATCTCCTCGCGAGAGCGGCGGTAGACAACGTGCACCTCATCCGCGCCCAGGCGCATGGCAGAGCGGGCCGCATCCATGGCCACGTTTCCGCCGCCCACCACTGCTACCTTCTTGCCCTTTTTGATGGGCGTATCGTATTCCGGGAACTTGTAGGCCTTCATCAGGTTGACCCGGGTCAGGTATTCGTTGGCAGAGTAAACGCCGCTCAGGTTCTCGCCGGGAACATTGAGGAAACGGGGCGCGCCTGCGCCAATTCCCAGAAATACGCCGTCATAATCCCCTTTGAGCAGCCCCTCCACCTGCACCTGTCTGCCCACGACAGAGTCCAGCTCCAGCTCGACGCCCAAAGATTGGACGTACTCGATCTCCGCCCGGACGATGCCCTTGGGCAGGCGAAACTCGGGAATGCCGTAGACCAGGACGCCTCCGCCATCATGCAGCGCTTCGAAGATGGTAACTTTGTGACCGAACTTGGCCATGTCTGCGGCCACCGTCAGCCCGGCCGGGCCACAGCCCACCACTGCGACCTTCTTTCCCGTGGCCGCCGCGATCTCGCACCTGGGCCTCTCGCCTGGCATAGCTCCCAATCGGCCACATAACGCTCCAGACGGCCGATGGCCATGGGCGCTCCCTTCTTGGCCAGGACGCATTTGCACTCGCACTGCACCTCCTGGGGACAGACCCGGCCGCATATTCCGGGCAGGCTGTTCTTTCTCTTGAGGGACCGCGCCGCCTTCGGCATGTCTCCATCCCGCAGGGCACAAATGAAGCTGGGGATCTCCACGCCCACCGGACAGCCTTCAATGCACTTGGGCTTCTTGCATTGAAGACATCTGCCCGCCTCTTCTGCTGCCTGCTCTGGACTGTAGCCCAGGGCAACCTCCTGAAAGTTGCTTTTCCTCTTTTCGGGAGATTGCTTGGGCATCTCCACCCGGTTTAAATTAATCTTGCTGGACATCTTTTCCACACCGCGCCTCTGGGGCTAAGATCTCTTCTGGCTGATCATCCTTATGCTTGGGGAAAGAACCCAGGATCTAAATAAGATTTTGCCTTCCCTAATGTCAATTTTCAACTCGTTGCCCAAGGAGTCCCCATCTCTTCAGGGTGGGGAGGAATTGGGCGGTCCTGTGCGATAAGTATTTTAACTATTGAGTTATATACACAATACTATGCTTCAGACCTTGTTGGTTAAGCTTGATCCCTCCCAAGAGCAATACAAGACGCTATCTGAAACAATGAAGAGGTTTAACGAAGCTTGTAATGAGATAGCTGAAACTGTCTTTGCTATTCATAGTGCCAACAAGATAGAAGTCCAAAAGACGGTGTATTATCCTATCCGGGAGAAATTCGGACTCTCTGCACAACTCACCATTCTTGCTATCCGCAAGGTCTGCGAAGCCTACAAGCGAGATAAGTCCATTAAACCAGAGTTTAGGCTCGATGGTGCTTTGGTCTACGATCAGAGAGTTCTTTCTTGGAAGGGGCTTGATAAAGTATCTATAGCAACTCTGCACGGCAGACAAATTGTCCCTACCAAGTTTGGAGACTATCAGAGTGCTAGAATGGATCGGATCAGAGGACAGGCAGACTTGATCCTTGTTAAAAAGATCTTTTACCTGTGCGTTGTGGTCGAAGTCTCCGAAGAGTCTCCTTATGATCCTAAAGGGGTTCATGGCGATGATCTTGGTATCAAGAACCTTGCTGTAGATAGCGATGGAGAAGTCCATTCCGGTGAGCAGACTACCAATACCAGAAAGCAACTTGATTCCCTCAAATCCAGACTCCAATCCAAAGGCACTAAATCCGCTAAACGCCATCTTAAGAAGCTCTCTGGTAGGATGGCGCGATTCTCCAAAGACGTTAACCATTGCGTTTCCAAGAAGCTTGTTACGAAAGCCATGTGGTCTTTGTAGATCCCCGAAACACTTCCAGGACTTGCCCTTCATGCAGACATATCTCTAAGGAGAATAGACCTACCAGAGACGAATTTAGATGTGAGTCTTGCGGCTTCGCTGGTGCTGCGGACTACATCGCAGCTATGAACATAGCTTTTAGGGCTGTTGTCAGCCAGCCTATTGTGACGCGATTTTTTGCGCAGTCACAAGCCCCATCCTTTAGGGTGGGGTAGTTGACGTCGTTCAATCAGTTCCTTATTCGCGATCTTTTGCCCGGCACGCGAACGGTCGCGAGCCCGCTTGATGACTCCGTTCTGGTCTCACCGACAGATTGCGTACTGAACATGATCGAGCCGCTGACGCCGGATGTTAAGAATCCAACAAAGCTGAACCAGATGCTGAATGTCACAGAGCTGTTGAACGGATCAGAATATGCCAAGTATTTCGAGAACGGCACCGCGATTTCCTGCATACTGATGCCCACCACCTACCACCATTACCATTCAGTGGTATCGGGCAAGGTAGTGGAGTCAAACGAGGATGTAGCCGGGGCCTACTGGGGCATCAAGGACTTTGCCGCCTTCTATAATGCCAGAAATTTCGGTTATGGTGCCAACTATAGTGTCTTCGAACAGTTCCGCCGCGGCTACCTGGTGATCAAAACAAAGGAATACGGCTATGTGGCGATGATCCCTGTAGGCCTGGATACCATTGGCTCGGTCGTATTCGAAAACAAGTTCTCGAATGTGACGACGAATAACCCGGTGCCCGTTTATAAGGGTGAGAAGCTCGGTCACTTTGAATATGGCGGATCCTTGGTGATTACATTGATTGAACAAGGCATTTCTTCCATCACTACCCCACAAGGCCAGCAGATAGGAATTTTTGCAAAATGCCAGGAATGCAAGGACAGTCCATGATGCGACACTACTAAACTGGGAGGGCAATGTTCCAGGGAACCTGGAACACTGCGCTTATAATTTATACGAACTCATTTTAACAATATACCAATTTTTATTAATTTGCGTGGTGAGAGCAAAGGGGTCGGACTGCACCTGCCAAGCCAATCCGAGACGTTCATAGGAGGCGAAATAATTTCAGGATTCCACATTTCAGAGCAATCTTCTAATACAATTAATCCTCACATTGCCCGGCGCGGTTGGGAACATGATTGAAATTAGACTGACCATCGACGATCGAGAGGTAGTGGTCCCAGAGGGAGCCACCGTTCTCGATGCAGCCCGCAAAGCGGGATCTTATGTACCAGCACTTTGCGACCACCCGGACCTCAAGCCCATCGGCTCCTGCAAGCTGTGCATTGTCTCTGTAAAAGGCCTGGATTACTATCCTACCGCCTGCAATACCCAGGCGGAAGAGGGAATGGTGGTAGAGACCCGGACAGAGGAGCTGCAGGAGATGAGAAGAAGTACCCTGGAGATGCTCTTAGCCCTCACCAATCATCCCACCAGTTGCCTCTTCTGCGAAAGGAAAAACGAATGCAGCGACCTGCGCGAGTGCATGAGAAAGTTCCCGGTGACGGTGGGCTGCAAGTACTGCCCCAAGAACGAGGAATGCGAGCTGCAACAGGCAGTGCAATTTGTGGGGCTTCAAAATATCAGATATGAGATATCTTTTAAGAATAGACCCATTTTAAGAGAGCCCTTCTTTGACCGCAATTACAATCTCTGCATCCTGTGCGGCCGCTGCGTGCGTGCCTGCCAGGAGGTGCGCGGCGAAGGCGTCCTCACCAGCAATCCCGATTTTCACCGCATGCACTGGATAGGCCCCGAATCTCTGCAGGACTCGGACTGCAAGTTCTGCGGCACATGTGTCGATATCTGCCCCACCGGCGCCCTCTTCGCCCGCTCTGAGAAATGGCAGATGGCCGGAGAGGAGCACGGACACCGTTTGCCCCTACTGCGGCGTGGGCTGCCGGATAGAGGTAGGCGTCCTGGACAACCGGATAGTGAGGGTGAGAGGCAAACGGGACTGCCTGCCCAACAACGGCCAGCTCTGCGTCAAGGGCCGCTTTGGTCTCGGCTATCGTGGAGAGCCCGGAGCGGCTCACTGTGCCTCTCATCAGGAAAAACGGCAAACTGGTGCCGGCAACCTGGGAGGAGGCCCTCGGATCTGGTGGCGGGAAAATTGAATGGCTACAAGGGCGACAGCTTTGCCTTCCTCTCCTCAGCCAAGTGCAGCAACGAGGAGAACTATCTGGCCCAGAAGTTTGCCCGGCTGGTTATGCAGACCAACAACGTAGATCACTGCGCAAGGCTCTGCCATGCCTCGACCGTCTCCGCCCTGGCCCTGGCTTTCGGCAGCGGAGCCATGACCAACTCCATTGCTGAGTTAGCAGACGCCGGATGCATCTTCATCATCGGTTCAAACACCAGCGAGCAGCATCCCGTCATCGCCCTCAAGATCAAAGAGGCGAAAAGGAAGGGGGCCAAGATCATCGTGGCCAATCCCCGCTGGATCGACCTATGCAAGATCGCCGACGTCTGGCTGCGCCAGACCCCGGGAACGGATGTGCCCCTCGTCCTGGAGATGTGCCGCATAATCCTGGAAGAGAAGCTAATGGATGAGGATTTCATATCCCAAAGAACAGAAGGCTTTGAGGAATTCAAGGCCTCCCTCTTGAAGCTGTCCGGAGCGGACGCGGCACGCATTACGGGTGTCAAGTCCGAGCTGATGCGAGATGCTGCCCGGCTCTATGCCAGGGGCAATCCTTCTTCCATAATCTATTCCATGGGCATCACCCAGCACTCTCATGGCGTGGATAACATCTTCACCCTGGCCAATCTGGCCATGATGACCGGCAACCTTGGAAAGCCCTCCTCGGGCATCAATCCCCTGCGTGGCCAGAACAATGTGCAGGGCTCCTGCGATATGGGTGCCCTGCCCAATCTCCTGCCGGCCTACCAGGCGGTGACCAATCCAGATCTTCGAAAGAAGTTCGAGCTGGCCTGGGGAGCGGCTTTGCCGGAAAAGCCCGGACTGACGTTGGTCGAGTTGATGAATGCCGCCAAGGAAGGCAAGATACGGGCCATGTACATCATGGGAGAAAACCCGGTCGTCAGCGATCCGGACTGCAGCCACGTGGTAGAGGCCTTGAAGGCCCTGGAGTTTCTGGTGGTGCAGGACATCTTCCTATCCGAAACAGCGGCATTGGCAGACGTGGTCCTGCCGGCAACCACCAGCCTGGAGAAGGACGGAACCTTTACCAATACGGAGCGCCGGGTGCAGAGGGTCAGAAAGGCGCTGCAGCCCGCGGGCGAGTCCATGCCCGACTGGATGATCCTGGACGCTCTGGCGGCTCGCATGGGCTTTAGAGACCAGTTTAGCTATGATCATCCCTCCGAGATCATGTCTGAGGTAGCAAAGCTTGCTCCCAGCTATGGAGGCATAAGCTATGAGCGGCTGGAGGGAGACGGCTTGCAGTGGCCCTGCCCCAATATGGAGCATCCCGGAACTCAGTTCCTGCATAAAGGCCAGTTCACGAGGGGCCTTGGCAAGTTCAATGTGGTCGATTACCGGCCTTCCATGGAGCTGCCTGATCTGGAGTATCCCTTCATTCTTACCACAGGCAGAGTTCTCTGTCAGTATCACACCGGAACCATGACGAGAAAAGTGGGCGACCTCAACCGTCTCCGGGGTGAGGAGCTGGTGGAGATGAATCCTGAAGACGCCCTCACTTTGGGTATTGTTGATGGCGAGCTGATCGAGGTCTCCTCCCGCCGGGGAGCCGTCAGAGCTAAAGCCAGAACCACGGAAAAGTCGCCTGTCAGGCGTGGTCTTTATGACCTTCCATTTCTCCGAGACGCCTACCAACGTTCTTACCAATCCTGCCCTGGACCCCGTGGCCAAGATCCCGGAGCTAAAGGTCTGTGCCGTGAAGCTGAACAAGATTAGAGGAGGCTAGAGATGTACGAGATCGTAACCAAGGAGACCGTAGCTCCCAATATCATCTACATGAAGTTTAAAGCTCCCAAGATTGCCCTGCACGGCGAAGCCGGGTCAGTTTGCGATCATAAGGGTGGACGAGAAAGGGGAGAGGATACCCATGGGCCTGGCCGGCTGGGACGAAAAAGATGGCACTGTGGACATTGTCTTCTACGTTCTGGGCACCAGCACCGCCAAGCTGTCCGCCATGAAAGAAGGCGAATGCGTTGCCAACATCGCCGGCCCCCTGGGTGCGCCCACAAAGATTGAGAACTTCGGGAGAGTCATCTGCGCCTGCGGTTGCTTTGGCGCCGGACCTACTCTGCCGCTCATAAAGGCTCTCAAGGAGAAGGGCAACTACGTGATTACGGTCGTGGAAGGCCGCGGTCCGGACTTCATCTTCTGGGTGGATAAGCTCAAGGAACACAGCGACGAGGTTCATGTGGTAACAGGCTGCGGCAAGACTGCCTGGGCCAATGACTTCATCGAGCAGGAGCTGGCGTCGGGAAAGAAAATAGACAGGATCTTTGCCCACGGCTGTCCCTTCATGATGAAGGTCTCTTCAGACGCCTCACGAGCTGCGGGCGTGGAGACGGTGGTCAGCCTCACACCCCTCATGGTGGACGGCACAGGCATGTGCGGTGCCTGCCGGGTGGAAATAGATGGCAAGACCAAGTTCGCCTGCGTGGACGGCCCGGATTTTGCAGGACACGCCGTCAACTGGGACGGACTGGTCTTGCGCCTGCGCCAGCTTATTCCGGAAGAGGATAAATCATTCAACATCTGGGAGAGAGACAACTGGCATAAATTGATGGACAGCAAGCCCAAGAAGAGCTTCAATCCGGCAAAAAGAAATCTTGTCGCCCAGACATGAGGGCCATGAAGGCCATGAAGTGTGTGGTTCTGGGGGGGACTGATTTCGGCTGGCCTCTTCATTCCAGCAGGTATCTAAACCATCAATTCCAACTATTTTTTATCATAGTTTTTAATGATTGTTCTTATTTTTTCATGCTATTTCATAATTTGCCGGCTGCAACCGCAAGCTTTTTACATCACATGTAGGCAAGCAGTGGCCACCTTACGAGCGATCCGCAAAGCGTTGGCATTGACCGCTGGTGCCATGGAAAAACAATTAGGACATTCATGGCCAATCTGTTAGTCGCCCGTCGTGGAGGGAGAATAATGGCATTCAAAGTTCCCGCTGATATCGCCAAGGCAGCCATCGCTGCCGGATGCACGAAATGCAACATAACCTGGCAAAAGCTCCTGATCCTGGGTTTTTTAGCCGGAGCCTACATCGCCTTTGGAGCCCTTTTGAGCGAGATTGTGGCCGGGGGCCTCTCCAACGGCACCATCACCGATCCGGACGGCGGAATCTGGAAGATTGCGCTCCCTGCCGGCCTGATTAAGTTCGCCGCCGGAGCAGTGTTTCCCGTGGGCCTGATGCTGGTCGTAATCGCGGGCTCGGAGCTGTTCACGGGAAACTGCATGTTTGCGCCCATCAGCATTCTTAACGGCGAGGCCACCGTCAAGGGATTGATAAAAAATTGGTCGCTGGTTTACGTGGGCAATTTTCTGGGATCTATCTTCGTGGCCTTTTTCCTGGCATACCTTTGCGGATTTTTCGATAATATGCCCTGGGCAGGATGGGCGGCAACTGTAGCCAATACCAAATGCGGCCTGGACTTCGAAACTGCCTTCCTGCGCGGCGTGGGCTGCAACTGGCTGGTCTGCCTGGCCGTCTGGCTGGCCATAAGCTCGGAAGATGTGATCAGCAAGATATTTGCCTGTTGGTTTCCCATCATGGCATTCGTCGCCATCGGCTTTGAGCACAGCGTGGCTAATATGTTCTTTATTCCCCTGGGCATCTTCGCCGCCAACAATCCGGCCATTGCTGCCAAGCTGGCCACGGCCAATGTGGCCACGGCAAACCTGGCCGGCAGCAATGGATGGTACAACTTCTTTGTGACAAACCTCATCCCCGTCACACTCGGCAACATCGTGGGAGCCGCGCTCTTCGTGGCGGCACTCTACTGGTATGTCTACCTCAGAGGACCGCTGTGTGTGCTCAAACCCGAGAAGATCGCCAAGAAGTAAGTCTCCTCCAGTGAATAGGGAAGTGAGGAGCCAGGCTCCTTACTCCTTATCATATAATTTACGTTTTCCTGAGAAGCTTCGCTACATCTTCCAGGGAATTTTTCTCTCGCAAAGCGGTCAGGGCAGGGGGCGATTCCTGGAACCGTTCCAGTGCATTGAAGAATCTGTCCAGCACATCTCCGCTGTATGTGGGTACCAGGAAGATGTGGGTATGCGGTATTCTCCTGCCCCGGGCATACATGCAGACGAAGTCGGGCTGCAAAGCCTTCATCATCTTTTCAGCCACGATCTTTGCCACCCGAAAGAGGCTGGCATTCTCCTCTTCGGAGAGCTCATGCCACCAGGGTACATGCCTCTTGGGAATGACCAGGCAGTGCCCTTTTGAGAAGGGGTTGATATCGAGTATGGCTAAAGAGAGTTCATCCTCATAGATCCTGCAGCAAGGTGCCTTGTCTTCGATAATATCGCAGAAGATACAACCGTTCTTCGTTCCTTCGACCATAATGCCCATCCTTAGGACTAATTAAGCTATCATTAATGATTAATCCTTTTTGCTCTGATCGAGGGCCAATTTTTGATGTATTGCGGCCCAGTTGTTCTCGCAGATGATCCACCAGCCCAGGGTCTCCTTGGCCAGAAGGCGCGCTGCCGGGCAGAAGGCATCAACGGCCAGGTTGTAGGGCATCTCTTGCAGGGGCGGATGAAGTGGGTATTTGGTGCAGGTAAGGGGCCTGATCTCATAGATGGAGCAGCCTAAGTTTAGGTCATAAAACGGACAGGGTTGCTTGAGCACCCAGGCTTGCAGGGCCTTTTCGTACCGGCAGAGGGCTTTTAGTCTCTTCTTTCCCACGCGCCCCGCAATCCTTTCAAAATCCTCTTTATCGATGTATAGGCCAGCTCCTGGTGTATAGCAGCATCTGCCGCATTGCTGGCATTGGAACCGCTCCCAAAAGAGCCCCACTCCTGCGTCTGAACCTTCCCGTTCGTCTCGGGCGGGCAGGGGCAGGGAGATGTCGAAGGGAACCTTCTCTCCCTGGTCGATCTTGACAATCTGCTCCTCCTTTTTTAAAACGGACCAGTGGGGCCGAAGGCGCAGAAGCTCAACATGTCTGCCCTGCCGTTTGTCTTCGACGCAAGAGGAGAAGCAAAGCTGGTGGCAGAGACGGCGCACACGAGTGATGTTGTTGCTACTGCTACTCATATTATCTTCCCATGCTAATCATCTTCAATAATAACCCAGTCTCTTTAAGCCTGTTCACTTTTTCGATCACTTTCGCCCCGCGCGGCTCGTCCTTATTATCCGCTACTATCCATTGTTGTTTGAGTAATAATTTCGCGTTAGGTGATATAGATGTCTAAGAACCCAGAATTTGCAAAATACGGCTCCGACATTGCCCGCCATCAGGATGCCATTCGATCTGCTAATGAGGATCTGATCAAGCTCTCCCAGAGGTTTGGACGCATGATGCCCAAGCTCTCCAAGCTGGACTATGCGGCTATTCTCTCCTGGTTTGGCCTTTACAATAAGGTCAAGGACAAAGCTAAAAAGGCAGATGATGAACTGGCTGACCTTACCAACAACGAGCAAGCTGCCGCAAATCCCGTTCTGCAATTGCAGATTAGTTACTACTACACCCAAAGGCAGCGGCTTTACTTTAAAGTGGAGGTCATGGATGACATCATCAGCGGCATGATGGAGGACCTCTTGGAGAACGGCAGCTTCGAGGAGGCGCAAAAGCAGGAGATGCGCACCGCACTCGATGCAACCATGGAAAAGAGTATGCAACAATCCATGGCGGCACCAGTTCCGGCCTGAGCGAACCCGGGCCGGGCATTTGCCCCCTGATTTCGGAAGACTAACAAATCACCGGCAAGCCTCATAAGCAAAGATCACGATCCTACTATTATGTTAAAGGTAGGAGAATACAGCGAGAATGAAGCAAAGATCATCGCAGGCTATTTGAAAGATGCTGGGTTCAAAGTGGATGTTAGGGGCCTGGTCGTGGCTAAGATGGATGTCACAGCTTCCTTGCAGGGCAAGCTTAGCGAGATGAAAGAGCGCGATGAGTTCTCTCCTAAATATGAGCGCTTCCTGGCGGCCATCAAAGCAGTTGTAGAAAAGGCATCTACCCAGGATGACTTCAGAGATCTTTTCATGAATGAGCTGGACCCCAACTGGAGAGAGATAAGGGACAGTTTCCGCCTGCAAAAAGATTCGTCTGATGGTGTGGATGAAAAGACCCCAGAAGAGGTCGTCAGAACCATGGCTGAATTTATTTTAGCATTGAGTTTTGCAGAGGATGTCCAGAATCTTAACAAAATAACTCTGGGAATGCCGATAGGCAGCAGCTTTGATGATCCCGTCATCAGCATTCCTGTTAGAAGCAATGATTTCGATCTCGATGATCCCTTGCAAAGGGAGAGAGTGGATGTAGATATGGAAAAGGTTTATGAGATCACCATAGATGAATCCTCTGCCCCATTTTATCATGATATTGACGATGTGTTTCGCCATGAATACCAGCAAGAATTCCTGAAGATAATGGCGCTGGCAAAGGTGATAAAATATCTGGTAGAACAACCGGCAGAAGGGAAAGATGGACATTGAGGAATTTGCAGATAAGTGCATTGTCGATGTCGGAGACCGGAATGTCTTGAGCATCGATGCCAGCCTGGTTGCGGAAGAGATTGCTCGATCCCTGGAGAAGAAGGGGGTATTAAAGATGAAGGGCAACACGATAAAGTGGAAAGCCTAAATCAAGTACATCCAAAAATTTTCTCTTTTTCTGGAGTGGTCGCATCGCCGGCATCATTGTAGCTCTGGGGCGAGATCTTGCTGCAGTAGCCTACCCACCAGTCCATTACCCGGATCTGCTGACGGCTTTCCCAAAAAGCAGCCAGTGAAGCGGAAGTATCCCGGCACGCCCCCCAAATTGATGCCGTCGCCATTGCCCGTGGTGTCCACGATGTGGTACTTTGTGTCACCCGGCAGGAGCACCAGATTGTAGGCATGGCCGGGATGATCTCCCACCAGGGGCAGATCATAGCCCGTGCTGGAGGTGCTGAAGACCTCGCTGCTGTTATAGCCGGCCTTTCGCAGCATTGTGGTCAGCGCCGCCGCATAATCGATGCATACGCCCGTCTGCTAGAATGTTGACTGTGGCGTGGGTGGGAAACATGCCCATCACGGCACTGTTCTCGCTCATGTTCGTGTCTGAGCGCCAGGCAAAGACGCCCCACTCCTCGGGCCGGCAGGAGAGGTTGGCAACATTTCTGTTGAAGCCTTCCTTAAAGGTGCAGGTCCCGGCCAGGCTCGGACTGCACATGCGAGTGCACTCCGGATAACCGGAGCAGCAGGCCTTGAAGAGCGCATAGCCTTGCATATAGCGGGCCTCAGGTCCGAAGGAGTTGATGATGTACAGGCCCCGGCACCTTTTTCGGTCCCCTGTCGAGTTTTTGCAGGCATTGATGGCCTCTTCCACAATCCAGTCCAGGTCAGGATGGCAGACCTCCATCTGCTGGCACTGCTCCGGTGCATTAGGCCAGATGTCTTGACAGGGGGTGTCCAGTGGATAGTACTTCGGCCTGGGATTGACTTTGCCGCAAACCCAGGGCTTTGCGATGCCGATTTCCACGAAGGCTAGGTCTGACGAGCTGCTGGCGTTGGTGACAGTAAGGGTGATATTATGCCATCCTAAGCTGAGGTTCTTCATCTGGAAAGATTCGTTCCTGCCGATGATGCCATCCAGGCTTGACCGCCACAGGTAATGCAAAGGCTCTTTGGCCGCATGGCACAGCCGAAAAGAGCACAACCTCCCCGCGCGGGAAGGTACGCACATCCCCGGGAGAGAGAATTTTTGCCCTGAGATTATCATCCAGCTTGTCATCTGGATTCTCGTCCTCGCGGCTTCTATTCAGAGAAAACGAATCTTGCTGATTACAACCGCAGTCCTTCAGCTCTGCTTGTTCTGTCGTGCCGTTTAAACTCGGCTCAAATTTGGCAGCCGTGCTGACCTGTCCGGGACCGGCCTGATTGGGAAGGTAAGCAAGAGAGCCTATGACCAGGACAATTAATGCCAGACTCCCCAGAGCATACACAAAAGTAGCCCCACTTCCGTCCGCCTTTCGCCGGAGAGCAGAGGCAAGCGACTGAAATCACCCGAAAAGGAGAGAGCCAGGCCGCTGAAGAGAAAGAGAGGCCCGGATACTGACCAGGTCTTCCAGCCGTAGGGAAGCAAAGTTATGGCCGCCTGGGTGAGGGGAAAGCCGAATAGACCGGCAAAGAGGAGAAGATTGCGGGGCGCATCCCTCTGACGGCGCACAGCCGCGCCGGTAACGACTGCTATTATTATAATAATAGCACAGGCCGTCCACTCCCGGAAAAATGCCAAGGCCACAAAGATGGAGAGGGAGAACAGGCCGCCTAAAAGGAGCAGCGCACGCGTCGCTTTGTGGCTGGGCCAGGCAAGAGCAGCGGCCAAAATGCCGCAAAGCCCCAGCAGAATGATGAGAAAGGCACCCGCTGCTTGGGAGAAGGCATAGTCCAGCTCTCCCGGCCGGCCCAATGAGGGCAATGCGAAGAGAAGAAAGATGCAGCCGATAGCGACGGCAACCATGCCTGCGATAAATCCCGGCAGCAGCCAGGATCTTTCTCGCCCTATTCTTCTCCTCGGCTGTAAGCATCGAGCACTTCTGGCGCAGCCCGGGAAGTTAAAACTATGGGCTTTTTCAGCTTGAACGGAAAGATTTCGATAGATATTTGATTAAGGCAGAAAATATGACGAATTGATTTCCTATGGACACATTCATGCAAGCGGCAATAGATGAAGCGCTTGATGGACTCCGGGAAGGCGGAGTTCCCATCGGCGCCGTTTTGGTGGAGAACGGCAAGATCATAGGACGGGGCCGAAACAGAAGAGTGCAGCAACAAGATCAGCTCATGCACGCCGAGATCGACTGCCTGCGCCATGCCAGGCTAACGGATGGTTATCATAATACAACTCTTTATTCTACGCTCATGCCCTGCTACCTGTGCGCCGGGGCGGTGGTGCAGTTCGGCATTAAGAAGGTAGTAGTAGGAGAGGCAAAAAGCGCTCCGGCAGCCAGGAATTTCATGCTCTCGCACGGCGTCGAGGTCTTGGACCTGGACAATGCCCTGTGCAAGGAGATGATGGCGGAGTATATCAGCCAAAATCCGGCGCTCTGGGAAAAGTTCTTGGCAGAGCTGGATCCCGATCTCTTGAAGCCTTCCCTGCCGTCTATTTCCATTCGGCACTACCTCCTGCCGGGCGATGTCGGTTATATCACCTACCTGCACGCCGTTCTTTATGCTCCCCAGCAAGGCTGGGACCATACCTTCGACTCTTACGTGGCCATTCCACTGGCCCAGTTTGCCATGCGCAACAGCCCGCAGGAGCGCATCTGGATCGTGGAAAAAGAGGGGAGAATCGTGGGCTGCGCTGCCATTGTGAAATTCTTGGAGACCGAGGCTCAACTTCGCTGGCTGCTCCTCCATCCGGCTCTGCGAAGCCAGGGATGGGGGAGAAAGCTGGTGGAAGAGGCTCTGCAATTCAGCCGGGATGCAGGATACTCATCTGTGTTTCTCTGGACGGTCAGCACGTTGCCAGCGGCCGCCGGGCTCTATCGATCGGTGGGCTTCAAAGAGACGGAAAAGGTGACCCATGAGCTGTGGGGCAGCCAGGTTATTGAGGTCAAGTACGAGATGGAGCTGGAATGCAAAAAAAGAGCAGACATCTGCAATTTTGGTTCAATGAGAATGCTCTCTTAAATCATAGTCAAATCCGTCTTGAGTCGAAAAAAAGGAGGCAAAAAATGACAGAAAAAGAAAGCAATAACCGCGCATCAAAAGTGCAGAGTATGGCAGATTTGGTTAATTATCAGGATGGATCAGTTGTGAGCCGGGAGATAATTCGCAAGAGCACTGGCACGGTAACGCTCTTTGCCTTTGATGAAGGTCAGGGGCTCAGCGAGCACACTGCTCCATTCGATGCACTCGTATATGTTGTGGATGGACAAGCAGAGGTTTTAATCTCAGGCAAAGCCTATCATCTGAATCAAGGCGATTATGTGATATTACCGGCCAACGAGACTCATGCCCTGAGAGCATTGAGCAAATTCAAGATGCTATTAGTAATGATAAAATCCTAAGCTCTCAGATAGCAGATGAGCTGAGTCCTATCCCTCAGCTCTTGAGAATGCTGCTTCCCAACTCATTCTCCTTTCCCTTCGCTCCGTTGGGCTTGGTGATGAAGTAAGTATAGCCCTTCAGCGTCCTGTTCAGTTGTGCTTCGATCCGCTCCAGCTCTTTCTTAGGGATGCATAAATGCTTGTCCACGCAGCGATCCATGATCTCCCAGATGTAATCCTTGGTCTCATAGTTAAAGAAGTCCAGGAGCTTCAGGCAGGTGTCGCCCTCCACCTTCTGGCAGATGTACCAGTCGTCGCTGTCAGCCATGACGTGCACCTCGTGAGCGCATCCCAGAAGGTTGTGAAAGTCGCCCAGGGTGTCCTGGTAGGCACCGAGCAAGAAAATGCCCAGGTAGTAGTCCTCGTTCTCCCGCAGGGTGTGCATATCCAGGTACTCCAGGCCCTCGCTGTCCCCAGCATAGCGCTTGATCTCCCCATCCGAGTCACAGGTGATATCTACAATCCTCCCTCTCTCGCTGGGCATCTCGTTCAAGCGATGCAGGGGGATGGTGGGAAAGACCTGCTCCACGCCCCACATATCCGGCACGGACTGAAAGAGAGAGAAGTTGCCGATGTACTTCTGACTGACCAGCTTCTTCAGCTCCTGAAACTCATCTGACTCGTCCTCGGCCTGCTTGGCCAGGAATGCCGCCTTCTTGCAGACCATTCCGAAGAGAGTCTCGCCTTTGGCTCGCTCCTCAAGGCCGATATGGCCCAGGTTGAAGGAGTCATAAAGTTCGTCCCGATACTGCAAGGCGTCGTGATAGTGCTCCTTGTAGTTGTCGATGTTGATCTCCTTGAAAGCACTGCACAGATCGTCGATCTGAATGGGATCCTCCTCTTTGGGAGTGCGCAGGAGCGAGTCCTTGACATTCTTTCGACCGATGATCTTGAAGATGAGCAGGCTGTGGTAGGCAGCGATGGCCCTCCCGCTCTCCGAGACGATGGTGGGGCAGGGGACATCCTCGTCATCGCAGATCTTTTGCACGGTGTAGACCACGTCATTGGCATACTCGCGCAGAGTGTAGTTGGCGCTGGAGGGAGTGGCCGTGTTGGAGCCATTGTAATCCACGGAAAGGCCGCCACCCACGTTCAGGTACTCTATATTGGCCATCTTGCGTATCTTGGCGTAGATACGAGCCGCCTCGTTCATGGCGTTTTTGATGGTCCGAATATCAGTGATCTGCGAGCCGATGTGAAAGTGAATCATCTTCAGGCTGTCTATGATACCCTTCTCCCGCAGAATCTTCATCAGCTCCAAGGCCTCGCTGGTGGACAGGCCGAACTTGGCCGACTCTCCGCCCGATTCCACCCAGCGACCTGAGCCGCGGGCAAAGAGTTTGACTCTCATGCCCAAACGGGGAGTGACGCCCATCTGCTCGGCATACTTCAGAATATCGAAAATCTCCTCGAAAAGGTCTACAACTATAATTATATTATTAACATTATGGATGCTCAGAGCCAGGCGCAGATAGTCCTCGTCCTTGTAGCCGTTGCAGATGAGGAGCGCCTCTTTGGGCAGGCCCAGGGATAGCGCTGCCAGGAGCTCCGCTTTCGTGCCTACCTCCAGGCCGATCCCGTGCCGGGCTCCGTATTTGATGATGTACTCAATTACCTCTTTTCTCTGATTGACCTTCATGGGGAAGATGGGCTGATAGGTGCCTTTGTAGGAGAATTCGGCAATAGAGCCCAAAAATGCGCCTGTGATCTCATTGATCCGATCCTCCAGGATCTGAGGGAAGCGGAGGAGCACGGGAAACTCCAGGTCTTTGGATTTTTCGATCTCCTCGATGAGGTCCATGACATCAACAGACTTCGCCCGGTCTTTGTTGGGAAATATAGTAATATTGCCTTTATCATTAACTGAAAAATAGCCATTGCCCCAATTCTCTATCCCGTAGAGCTCCAAAGAATCTTCAGCTTTCCACATGTCACTTCGCCTTCCCCATGAAAACACGGCTAATCGCACCGAACTTTGCTAAAGAGAGCTTTTTGGTATATAAAGCTTCATGCCTATGGACAATCTTTAAGACGTATCCGGACCGACAATGATGGGAAGAAATCCTGAGGGATCAAATGGATCACAGTCACGGTCATGATTTTATCTGCAATGGCGAGAAGATAAGGACGACAATACCCATGAAAGAGAGGGGTGTTGCCGACTTGGTCACGGATATGAGTAAGATGGGCTTTCAGGGAGGCCAGCTAGGTGCATCTCTGAAGGTCTGGAAGCGCATGCACGACGAGGATGTTACTATCTTCCTGGGTCTTGCCGGTGCCATGGTGCCCGCGGGCCTGGGCGAGTTCATTGCCTACCTTTTGCGGGAGAGAAAGGTAGACTGCCTGGTCAGCACGGGCGCCAACCTATTTCACGACCTGTGCGAGGGACTGGGCATAGTTCACTACCAGGGCAGCGCCTGCGCAGATGATGCCTATCTCAATGAATGCAAGATCGACAGAATCTACGACGTATTCGTATCGGAGATCGAGCTGCATAAAGCCGACAATCACATATCTGACTTCGTGAAGAGCCTGGACCCGGCCCGGCGATACTCATCACGCGAGCTGATGTACATGGTGGGAAAAGACCTGCCCGATACAACAATCCTTGGCGCGGCTCATAAAGCAGGAGTGCCCATCTTCGTGCCTGCCTTCGGAGACAGCTCCTGGGGAATTGGCATGGTTATGGCTCTTCGCGAAGGACATAGCGTCATGGTCGATGGCATCAAGGATGTGGACGAGATCACCCAGATGGTGGAAAAGTCCGCCCAGACGGGCGTGATTTACATCGGCGGAGGCGTTCCCAAGAACTTCATTCAGCAGACGGAAGTCATTGCGGAATTGATAGGCGATTACTCGGGAGGCCACAGCTATGCCATTCAGTACACTACCGACGCTCCGCACTGGGGAGGCCTGTCCGGCTGCACCTTCGAGGAGGCTGTCTCCTGGGGCAAGGTCAAGAAGGAGGCCTGCAAAGTGCAGGTCTTCTCTGATGCCACCATCACCGTGCCGCTCGTGGTGCAGGCCCTGCGGGAGTCGGGCTATCCGCGAAGAAGCGTTCCGGTCTTCGACTGGGAGGAAGCGGGGCTGAAGCTCTGGTACGAAAAGGGGTGATCGATAATCCTGTAATTTAAGTCACATGCACGACCTATTTTTGCAGGCCCGCAGGAAGTTGGCAGGAAATCCCCGGAAGGATGCGCTGTGGATGTGGGTGTAGCTGGCCACCAAATTCCCATCGCACATGCCGTCCCAGCCGTCCTTAATTCCCGTGCCCCGCTCCAGGCGAATGGCATACTTCACATTTTCATCCATCAGCATCTCAGAGTGGTGAAACTCGTGCCCCATGATCGTTGTCCCCGCGGGCCCGAGCGCGCAGCCCTGCGTGAGCGCGCCGTGCACGTAGCTGACCACGCGCGTGCTGCCGCGCCGCGCCTTTCCTGGAACCAGCCCTACCATTTCCTGCCGTTCGCCATCCCACTCGATCTCGCGCGCCAGGTACATCAGTCCGCCGCACTCCGCGAAGATGGGCAGGTCTCTCTCGTGCGCCTTTTCCAGCGCGCTGCGCATGCCCGCATTCTCGGACAGCTCCCGGGCGTACAGCTCCGGATAGCCTCCCCCGATGTAGATGCCGTCCACCTGCGGAAGCCCAGCGTCGTGCACCGGGCTGAAGGGCACCACCTTTGCACCCGCCAGCTCCATCAGCTCCAGATTGTCCCGGTAATAGAAGTTGAAAGCCTCATCCCGAGCCACGCCGATACGTAGGCCCTGGCCATAGGCATTTTGCCGGTAGAGCTCCGGCTCGACTTCCGGCAGAGGCGGTGCCTCCTTTGCGATTTCCAGGATGCGATCCAGGTTCAGACCTTCCTCTACAATCTGGCGGATTTTATCCACTCGCTCCGGGAAACCCTCATGCCGGGTCTTGCCCTCCAGAACGGGCACCAGGCCCAGGTGGCGCATGGCCAGGTGCATATCCTCATTTCGCCGGATGACGCCCACCACTTCCACGCCTGCGTAGCGCTCTATCTCCTTGATCGCTTTTTGGGCGTGCCTTTCCGATCCCACCTTGTTGAGAATTACCCCTTTGAATTGCACCTCTTGGTCAAAGTCCATGTAGCCTTTGACGATGGCTGCGCAGCTACGTGTGATGCTTCTGGCATCGACCACGAATATGACCGGAGTTTTGAGGAGCTTGGCGATCTCTGCCGTGCTGCCCTGGTCTCCATCGTATCCCTCGTAAAGGCCGCGCACACCCTCGATTACTGCGATGTCGGCGCCTTCTATCGCATGATTGTAGATCTCCCTGACGGCAGCCTCCTTCATGAGGTAGCCGTCCAGATTGCGGCAGCTTCTGCCTGTGATCCAGGTGTGGTAGCTGGGATCGATGTAGTCCATGGCCACCTTGAAGGGTTGCACCGCCAGGCTACGGCCCCTTAGCGCGGAGAGCAGACCGGCTACGATGGTGGTCTTGCCGCTGGAGCTTCGATCGCCAGCGATCAGGATGCGTGGACAGTCGGCTCGCATTTTATCGCCTCCATATCATTGTTCACTCCATGGAGAGCTCACGAAGTCTCTCATCGCTCAGTGGCTGCGGCACCCGCGGCTGTGCTCCCGACATGATCTCCCTGGCCAGGGCCCGGTAGACCTCTGCAATCTCTGAGTCCGGCGCGCCTTCGATCACAGTCATCGCTTTCCTCTCGCACTGCTGCACAATGGGGTCTTTGGGGATGAAGGCCACCAGCCGGCTGTTCAGCTCCGCAGCGAATCTTTCCGCGATATCCTTCTCCCGTCCGGCGGCAGCTTCGCGCGAGTTGCAGATCACGCCTGCCAGTGGGGTATTCAGGCGGCGCAGGCCTTTGCTGATATTGTTCGCAGCATAAAGCGGCATGTACTCCCCAGAGGTGATGATGTAAGCCTGGCTCACCAAACCCTTTCGGATCGGCGCAGAAAATCCGCCGCAAACGATGTCCCCAGGCACATCGTACAGCACCAGGTCCACATTCTCCATGGCCTTGGAGACTTTCCTCAGGAAATCAATGGCGACAATTATGCCCCGTCCGGCACAGCCCACGCCCGGCTCCGGGCCGCCTACTTCAATGCACAAGACGCCCTTGTATCCCGGAAAAACGACATCCTCCTCGTGAATCTCTCCACCGGCCAAGATGAGGTCCATCATGGTGGGAATTCTTCTGCCAACCAGTGTTATGCTCGAGTCGCTCTTGGGATCGCAGCCCACCACCAGTACCCTGTGGCCCTCTTCGGCACAGGCGGCGGCTATGTTCGAGGCAGTGCACGACTTGCCGATACCGCCTTTGCCGTATATCGCAACGTGTTTAATAGATGACATCTAACTCCGCTCTGCTTGTAGATCCTCCCTAGGATATACAGCTTATCCAGGAATGATTCTTAAGAGGTAGATGGAGATCAGGACAGACTGGTTTATAGCCGCAGCAGCAATTTTGATCTTGCTTTTTGGGCAGGTTTCGAGCGCCACAGCGCAGGAGCCGGTGGAAGCGGCCTTTGTGCGGGGCCATTTCAGTGAAGGTAGTGGAATCTGGCGGGCAAATGACTTCGGTTGGTTCTATTACGACCTGGATAAGGATTTGGGGGGCGAAGAGCTGCGCATAGATATGCAAGGAAGGACTGCAGAGAAGGGGCACATTGTCTATTCCTCAAAGACATGGTCGCAGAAGTTTGAGTATGGACCTTGGGGCAGCTTCCAGGCAGTGGCATTTCTGGGCGAGCCCTATTTCGCCGGCTATCCGGAAAGCAACTTCACGAAAGAAGTGAGCTCTCTTGAAAAAGGAGCACTTAGGAAGGTGCTCGTGGATGCGAGAGACGAGTACACTTTGACCTACAATAAAACACTGCCTCTTATGGATGGCTATGTTCTGGCTGTGGCAGAGATCTCTGAGAAAAGCAACGTTGTTAATTTCGTTCTCTTGAAGAATGGCAAACCAGTTCATGCCGCAATAGTCAGCACGGGCGGAACCTATGTTTATAAAATTGATGAAGTTCCCATAATTTTGGTGCATCTGCTCAATGCCATGAGCGGCGAGAATTCTGGATTTGCCGAGGTGGACGGGATCTTTCAGGTTAGTGACAATCCCATTGTCACGCTTTTTGAGGGAGGCAGGCTGGATAATATGAAGCTTTCGTCCCTCGCAGATGATGGCATTGAATTTCGAAATGAAAGGTCTCTGACACTGATAAAGAACAGCCAGGTTCTTCTGGCTACAGGATTTGTGTTGAGAGTTACGGACAGTACAGATTTGATTTACTATCCGGAAGGGGGCATCTACGATTATGGTGTGCATGAAATTAGAGGCCCGATGTTCAATGGCAGTCGAGTAATTACCGGTATGTATGGCAAATATCCTTCACCTCTGGTCGCAAGATGGAACTCAGGGAATTATACCAACTTTTTCATGGACCCGGAGAAACAGCTTGGTTCTGAAAATCAATTCGGCTCAGAAGATCAATTCGGCTCTGAGACGCTGTCGCTTCACAATGTAAACGGAAGAACAGTTCTGCCGCCCACCGTTCCAAAGGTTTTAAATGGAACGGTAATTTTGGATGGATTTCAGTATACAGCAACCATGAGATCTAAAGAGTATGATTTTATGCCCTGGGGGTCATATTATGTCGTGCCTTTCCTGGGCGAAATGTGGTTCGCAGGATACGACCGATCTGTGGAAGGCACGCAATCGTCCTTAAATATTTTTGATCATGAAAAGATCGGACGAGTGCTGATTGATAGCGAAGTAGTTCAGGGAAATGCTGCAGCAGGAAACTATTCACTGCAAGAAGGTTATGAAGTCTGGATCAGGGATGTTGAAAATGATAAGATCTTTGTCCAGCTCACAAAGAACGGTGTTTTGCAGGACAGCTCTATCGTAAAATCAAATTCAACTTACATTTTCAAGAAAGATTTGGGTGATGTAAGTGACATGCCGATAATCAAACTGCATGTAAATAATATCTTCATCAATGGAAGCCTGCGATTTGCGACCATCGACGGAATCTTCCAAATATCAGATCAGTTTTTGCTGCCTGTGGAAGCGGGGCTTGGTATTGGAAAGCTCCAAATCATGTCTACATCCATACCCTATGTAATAATTATGGCCAACGACGAAACTGTCAATTTAAATAGCGACTCTACCGTTTCCCTGGCTCCGAATATGGATATTCGTATTGCAGATAACGATACTCTTCGATACTATCTCTATTCCCAAAAATATGTGGTTCCGAGACCTGCTCCCCCGCAAATAGCATTTCCCACAAATGTTACCTCTTCAACATCCTCCAATTTCTCGATGATTGTCAAAGCTGCCGAGATTCGTCTGGTAACCGCAGACATCTTGGATTCAAGCAACAGAACCGTCGTCTCCAGAGATCTCACAGGGCTTGCCCAGGGTTCAGGCGATTTATGGGGCTTTGCCTGGAGATGG
The DNA here is from genome assembly GCA_963803855.1 of Methanotrichaceae archaeon. Classification (GTDB taxonomy): domain Archaea; phylum Halobacteriota; class Methanosarcinia; order Methanotrichales; family Methanotrichaceae; genus Methanothrix. The sequence continues at coordinate 21,636 of CAWDNX010000006.1, read as the reverse complement.
AATGCTACGACTATGCAACTGAGCGATGATCGGAGCCCTGTCCTGGATGGGAGCGGCAACCCTGTGCCGGGATTGCTGTACCTGAGCCCATCTACACCTCCCTTGCCGGTCCGCGTCATATTTGAAACAAATGGAAGAATTGGTGCAATATTGGACAGTGCGTCCACATATTACGTATCCCGCGGCGAATATAAGCGACTTAATAGTCCGCTTGATTATGATACCATGCTGGCCAACAGCACAGCTCATAAGCAGTTCATCAAGATTGAGCCAGGAAAGAGCATTCTGCAGTTTCTCGATGTCATCAACGGAAGATTGGTTCCCAGTGGCATCAATCATACACTGCAAGGCAATCTTGATACTTTGGAACCGCATGTTGTTGTGGTAGGGGCCAAGAGCGGTCGATACGAGCTGCGGGTGAGAGTGGAAAATGCCGTCAATGCCCTTCAGACATTCGGAGAGTTCATAAATGTCACTCCTGCCGAAATGCGTGGCGTATCCCTGGACAATGCATTGGCATTTGCCGGGGGGGAAGTATCCATTCCACTCCAGGCCCCTAATTCCAGTGGTGAGAAGAGGATTAACATCTCTTATGATGTCGCCAGGCTGAAAGCCACGAGCATCACCGGAGGGTGCAAATCCACCTGGCAGGTGGACGCGAAGAACGGAAGGATCGGCGTTCTCCTCCCGCCGGGCTGCGCCGCCGCCAATCTCACCTTTGCGGTGAGCAGCAAAGCCCTGGCAAATGATACAATCGAACTGAATGTGACAGGTACGAGCGGCTTTAAGCCAGAGACGGTCCTTAACAGCACCATAACCATCGCTGCGAGTGATAAGGGAGCAAAGAAGAGTCCTGCCCTGGGCATTCTAGGCGGCCTTGTTGTCCTGGCAGCCGGAGCCTACGCCCGGCGCAGGGAGTAGCCTCTTTATGGCTTTTCGTCGTTTCCAGTGGCTAACCTCATGTGGTTAAAACGCCGTTAGGTGCTGGTGATAACCAATGGCGGACGATACTACTACCACAGAGGCACAGAGCGCACGGAGGACTCACAGAGGACTCGATTATTCTATTTTTCATCTCGCGCTGCCCTCTTTATCGCCCTTCCCAGCACCGTGCTCATGGCCTCGATCTTGCTCCTATCGTCGCCTCCCTCTGCGGATATGAACAAATTGAACTTGCCGTTGTAGGCTAGGGCGCGCAGGAAGTGGCTGACGTTCTCCAGGCACATGCCTCCCAAGGCCTGGGACTGCAAAGCGAAATCGCCCCGATAGCCCGGCTCGCCGAAGCGCACGGCGGCTGCTGCCAATGCCTGGCCTGAGGGAACCATTGAGCTTCCTATGCCGCTTTTAATCTCCTCAGCGAGAGCGCTGCCTAAAGTGATGGCTGTATCTTCCGTGGTATGGTGGTCACCCGTTTCCAAGTCGCCCCGGGCATTGACCGTCAGATCAAATCCCGCGCCTCTGGCTATGGCCGACAGGATCTCATCCAGTAGCTCGATTCCCGTATCGACCTGGATAATGCCCTTGCCCTCGGTCTCTAGAAAAACTTCAATGCAGGTCTCTTTTGTCTCCCTTTTTCTCGATGCCGACATGGTCATTATCTCTTTGTTTTTCATTCTTAAGCTAAGCGATTGGAGGCGGTTTCAGTGATAATTGAGTCGTCAGGCAACTTGAGATATCGCCGCTGCCATGGACGAGACAGGAACGATGAAAAATTTTTTATGACAAAAGGAGATGAATGATATGATGCCAAAGATTACGACAAAGGATGCCATTGAGACTGTAAAGAGCTATTTCAGCAAGCTATATGGCGAGGATGACTTTGCCAGGGCAGCCGGAGTGCCACCCACAAACCTCATTGGATTTGGCCTGGTGGAGGCTCTGGAAAAGGAAGGATATTACCTCATAACCTGTGAGGTGAAGGATGGTATATTTTCTCAAAATAAGCGCAGGTACACGGTAAAACTGGATATGTCTGGGGAACTGAAAGAGGTCAAGCGGGATGAATCCCAGACTATCCCGGTTTAGAGAGATCGTTATCGATACCGGGCCACTTCTGCTCTATCTGGTTGGCTCCTATGATAAGCGCTACCTTTCCAGGTTTAGCTATGATGAGTATGAGTTTTTGCTGCTCATCAAGTATCTATCCAGCTGTGAACGCTCCCCGCCCTAAAGGACGGGGCTTCTATCGCTTTTGCGAACAGACTGCATCCCCAGTCTGAGAATGTTGATTGCTGCATTGAGATCTCTGTCCATAGTCAAGCCACATTCCGAGCAGTTATGGATTCTTTCCGAGAGATCTTTTTTGACTATCATGCCGCACCGTGAGCACATCTGAGAAGTGTACTTGGGATCAACCAGGACAACCTTAGAGCCAGCATATGCTGCTTTGCTCTCGGTTACTTTTACCAGCATTCCCCATGCAACGTTCGAGATGGATTTTGCCAGGTGATGATTCTTAAGCATGCTCTGAATATCAAGATCTTCAAAGACTATTACGCCGAAACGGTTTACCAATTGGCGACTAACTTGATTGGAAAAATCAGCTCTTTTGTCTCCGATTCTTTCATGAATTCTAGCCACCGCTTTGGACGCTTTTCGTCTGAGAGAAGATCCTTTAGGAAGCTTATCGCGTTTGCTTTGTGCTTTGGCTAATGCCAACTCATCTTCTCGGAAGAATCTAGGATTATCAATCTTCTCGCCATTCGAGAGGGTGGCAAAGCTCGCCAAGCCTACATCGATTCCTACAACAGATCCATCTTTCCAAGGAGGCCGTGGGATATCTCCCATCTCGACAGAGAAGCAAGCGAACCATTTGCCAGTTGGCATTCTGCGAATAGTACAGCTCTTAATCTTACCAACAATTGGCCTATGCAACTTGATCTTGATATCTCCAATTTTGGAGAGATGGAGCATTTCAGAATCCAACTCAAAACCAGATTGGGAGTACGTGATGCTATCGTATCTACTCTTTCCTTTGAACCTTGGAAACCCTGGTTCTTCTCCTGCCTTGACCCTTCGGAAGAACGCTTTGAACGCCAGTTCCACCCTAAGAGCTACATTCTGAAGAACCAGTGAATAGACATCCTTGAGTTCGGGTACTCAAGTTGCCGTTCTAAGATCGTAACCTGAGATTTTGTAGGTTTGAGCCTGTAGCGATACGTTTTAAACATTAGTAGATATTGATTTATGAGCTTAAATAGTTATTGTTAGGCAGAAACAGGGGCAAAGGACTCCGCTTTCATCCTGTGGCTGACGTTGTCAGCCACTCCCCCGGGCTTGCAGTCCGGGAGACCACCCGGAAGGATGGGGACTTCCCACGTCGTCCTTCGCAATCCTACAAGTTAAAATGGTCTATGTCACGCCTCAAGTTCTGGCCGAAGCCTCTAATTTGGCCAAAAGAAGGCTAAAGGAGGAACATTACTCGATCTTCATTCGTCGATCTATAGTTCTTCTCGTTGGCCTTTGGGAAGAATATGTCGCTAAGGATGAGATTTTAAAAAGAAGTGAGCTTCCTCGTTTTGGGATAACCGATGCATCACTTCTGAGTACAGTGGACAGAGATAAGCTGCTGCTCACAGATGATGCTCCATTGTTTTGGTATTGTGCTGGAAAGGATATGCCGGTAATGCATCTCGATGGAATCAAATCGCTAATTTGGTGAGCTCTGCCAAAAGGTCTAAATTCCTTCTGGCATCTTCTCGTACACCCTTTCCACCATCGTCATGGGTGACACCGAGTTCATAAAGAGCCCCAGCTCCTCCGGCCCCAGTCCCAGAGCAATGCCCGCCAGTTGCGTCACGTAGAGCACAGGAATGCCGATCTTCTCCCCGTGCTTTTGCTCCAGCACCTTTTGCTTGGCATCGAGCATGAGATGGCAGAGCGGGCACACCGTGACGATGACCTCCGCCCCGGCTTTCTTGGCCTCAGTGAGGATCTTAAAGGCAATATCATCCGCCGCCTTTTCCTGGGGCATGAAGATGGGCCCGCCGCAGCAAAAGGTCTTTAGCCGAAAGTCCACCGGCTCCGCCTGCAGCCTCTTGATCAGCTTTTCCAGGATCGTTGGAAACTGCGGGCTGTACAGGCCCGCCGGCCGGGTGAGCAGGCAGCCGTAGTAGGGCGCGACCAACAGTCCATTGAGAGGCACCACGATCCTCTCATCGCCTTCGGTCAGGGCCTCAAGAATGACATCCAGAGCATGGCGAATTTTGGAGCCGCTGTACTTTTTATCCAGCACGGCGTTCACCTTTTCCCGGACCTCCGGCTCCTCCAGCCGCTGCGCCGCGGCGCGCAAGTTGCTGTAGCAGATGGAGCAGCTGGTCATGATCGGCAGGTCCGTCTGGGCCATGTTGCGAGCAGCCAGGCCCGTGGCCACCAGCTCATTGGAGACGTGCGTCGCACCGCAGCAGTTCCAGTCCGGGAGTTCCACGAGCTCAATTCCCAAGGCCGCAGCAGACGGCCCGCGTGGATGCGTCCATCTCCTTTCCCGTCGACTTGGAGACGCAGCCCGGATAGTAAGCCAGCTTCATTTCTTCCTCAGCTCCTCAACGATCCTCTTGACCTCATCTCTGCCCTTGATCCTCTCTATCTCCAGGCCGATCTTGCCCTTGGGCAGCAGCTCCAGGCCCATCTGCATGGACTGCACCGACTCCCTGGGGAAAGACGAGCAGAAACTCAGCTGTCAGAGCCAGCTCGGCTATCCGGCCATAGTCCCTGATCTGCTTTAGGAAGAACTCCTCGTAAGCAGCGTCCTTGCCTCGCTGCCCCTCTCGCTCGGCTATGTCTTTTAGAGCCGAGACCACTGCTTTAGGCCGGATGCCCCGCGGGCAGCGCACAGTGCAAAGAAGGCAGGAGGTGCACAGCCACAGAGTCTCATTGTGCAAAGCTTCCTCCTTCTTGCCCTCCAGGCAGAGTTTGATCAACTTTCTGATGCTGGGGTTCATGAGATTCGCCGTAGGGCAACTGGCAGAGCAGGTGCCGCACTGAATGCAGGTCAATACCTCCTGCCCGGCCAGGCGCAGCACCTCTTGCTTGAACTGTTCATCTCTGGTCATTTTCACGTCGCCCCCTCACGGCTGTCCGTGGCCGCGGCTTTCTTGGCCTCATCTTTGTGCAGCCGCTCTACAATCTTCCGGCTGGCCTCTTCGGCAGGCTCTTTCTCGAAAATTTGCCGAACTTTTGGCTTTTTCAGCAGCGCCTCCAGCGGCGATCAGGGCCTCATCCACCAGCCGCAAGAGCTCCGGATCGATCTTCGGCTTCTCGGGCGCCGGCAGGGGCTGGCGTTCTATCTCCGGCGGAGAGACGGCCCCGCTCACATCCGGGCGCAGCCGCTCCCCGGTCTTTATGGCAGAGATGGCCTGCTTCCACTCCTCGGCCCAGGGTGTCTCCTTTATCTCCGTGTGCCTGACATCGGACCGCTCGACCTCTATGGCCGAGACGGGACAGGCTTTCTCGCATGCCCCACAAAAGATGCACTGATCTTTGACCGGCGCTGCCTTTCCTCGTTCGTCCACATACCAGCACTTGGCCGGGCAGACATTGAAGCAGGCCTGGCAGCCCAGAGGATCGCAGCGCACCAGGTTCTTCTCAACCAGCTTTATCTCGCCCTGGAAGGGCTTCTTGATATCCATGGCCTCGTAGGGACAGACCTCTGCACATCTGCCGCAGCCGATGCACAGATCCTGGTCGATCTCAATCTTGCCCGTGAACTCTTTTTCGCCGCTGCCCACTGCACTCTAAGGGCTCGCCCTCTACTTTTATCGCTTCCTCGGGGCAAAGGGAGCACGCACAGGCCGCAGTAGTCGCAAAGCTCCTCATCCACCAGGAGCTGCTCATAGGGCACCAGATTGCGGGGATCTTTCGCTCTCTCTTTCGCATCCCTGTCCAACAGCAAGAATGCCTTGCAGAATTTGGCGCATCGGCCGCAAAGATTGCACTTCTTCGGATCGACTGCAATATTGCCTTTTATTCCCGAACGCAGCGGGCCAAAGTCTTCGCGAGTCTTATTGAAAGTGACCTTTATGGCCTTGTGTGGGGCAAACAGGCTCGCAGAGCAGGCAGGGCAGGCACTTTTCGTTAGGCTGGGCCTCTGCCAGCAGCCGGGGATACTGCTCCTGCGTGATGAAATCCACAACTTTTTCCATCCCATTTGCTTCACCCGTTTTTTCCGTCACCTCTGTCGCTTCCGGCGCATCTACCACTTTCGTCGAGTCCGTCATGCCTGGGCCTCCGACGGTCCTGCAGCTTCTGCCGCTTCCTGGGCTGGGTCTTTCTCGCACAGTCATCTTAAAGGCCTTCATGGGACAGAAGTTGACGCACATGCCGCAAAAGGCGCAGGCATCCAGATCGATGAGCACGGGCGGCGCATCCAGGCCCTTGGCGATCTCCTGCAAGGGCCCCTCTTGCAGGGCTTTTTTCGGGCAGAGGGCCACACAGATGGAGCAACCGGCGCACTTCTTGTAATCGTAATCGAGGACGATCTCCCTCTCTTTGGTCTTCTGTTTGGCCAGAATGTGAGTGCCTTCTGCATCCATATCTTTCTGTATTTCCATCATGGAAGTGCATCCTCCTCATTCTTCTCTTCCGCCCTTTCCTTTTTCAGCTCGGTTCCGATGGGGCCCATGGCCTTCAGCTCGCCTATGAAATCCCTGAGATCCTTTGCATAAATCTCGCCCTCACTGGCTGCACACCAGACGATCTTGACTCTTCCCGGATCAAGGCCTATCTTCTCCAGGACGCCTTTGAGCACATTCACCCTCTGCAGGGCCTGATAGTTGCCATCCCGGTAGTGGCATTCGCCTATGCGACAGCCGGCTATGAGCACTCCATCCGCACCTCGCCGCAAGGCCTCCAGGACGAAGCTTGGGTCCACGCGCGCCGAGCACATCACCCGAATGTTGCGAGCGTTGGTCGGGTACTGGATACGCGAGGTTCCAGCCAGATCAGCCGCTCCGTAGCTGCACCAGTTGCAAAGGAAGGCCACAATGAGGGGAAACTCTCTCTTCACCTCTGTGGCGGCCCGCACCTGGGCCATGATCTGCTCGTCGGAGAAGAAGCGCATGTTGATGGCGTCAACTGGACAGGCGGCAGCACATGAGCCGCACCCTTTGCAGGCTGCCTCATCCACGTAGGCCGGGCTTTTCACAGCTATGGCCTTCTTGGGACAGATATCGACGCACAGCTTGCACTTGATGCACTTTTCCGGATCGACATAAGCCGAGGTGGGCTCCAGCTCCAGCACGCCTTTATGCAGGAGCTTGACCGCCTTTGCCGCTGCTGCGCTGCCCTGGGCGATGGAGATGGGGATCTCCTTGGGACCGGAGGCGCAGCCGGCGATGAAGACTCCGTCGATATGCGCCTCCACGGGCCTCATCTTGGGATGGGCGATCTCAAAGAACCTGTCCGGTCTTCGGGAGAGTCCCAGCAGATTGCCCAAAACGTCCGCTTTGCTGTCCGGCTCCAATCCCACGGAGAGGACGGCCAGATCATGCTTTACCCTCTTCATCTCGCCTGTCTGGGTGTCCTCAAAGATCAGGAAGAGCTCGCCCTCCACCTCTTCGATGCAGGAGACGCGGGAGCGCACAAAGTTGATGCCCAGCTTCTGGGCCCGCACATAGAATTCTTCGTATCCTTCCCCGCAGGCCCTGATGTCGATGTAGTAGATGGTGATATCAGTATGAGGATACTTCTCCTTGACCAGTTGCGCGTTTTTAAGCGAGGCCATGCAGCAGATGCGAGAGCAGTAGAGGTTTCCGACCGTCGAATCGCGCGAGCCGACGCACTGCAAGAAGGCTACCCTCTCGGCAATCTTGCCTGTGCTGGGGCGCACCACCTCTCCCTTGGTCGGCCCGGAGGCGTTGAGCATCCTCTCCATCTGCAGGGTAGTGATAACGTCCCTGTACCTGCCAAAGCCGTACTCCTCCTTTCGCGTCGCATCGAAGGGCTGCCAGCCGGTAGCCACGATGATGGCGCCCACATTCAGCTTGAAATCCTGGGGCTCCTGATCCAGCTTGACGGCCTGGGCAGGACAGGCCTCCACGCAGCGGGCGCAGCCAATGCAGGCCTTGGGATCGATGCAGGCCACCAGGGGCACGGCCTGGGGGTAGGGAACGTAAATGGCTTTTCTCTTGCCGATGCCAAAGTCGTACTCGCTGGGCACCTCAACCGGGCAGACGCCGGCAGCACTCGCTGATGCAGCCCTTGCACAGCTTTTCGTCCACATAGCGTGCTTTGCGAACGCCGGATGACTGTGAAGTTGCCCACGCTGCCCTCCACGCCCAGGACCTCGGCGTAGGTGATGAGAGTAATATCAGGATGATTGTAGACCTCGGACATCTTGGGCCCCAGGACGCAGATGGAGCAGTCGTTGGTGGGAAAGACGTCGGTGAGCAGAGCCATGTAGCCGCCGATGGTGGGCCGCCGCTCCACCAAGAAAACATGCAGTCCGGAGTCGGCCAGATCCAGCGCGGCGGCAATGCCGGCCACGCCTCCCCCCACGACCAGCACGTCTTTGCTGACGGGTATGCTCTCCGGCTCCAGCGGCTGCAGCAGCGCCGCTTTGGCCACGGCCATTGCTATGAGGTCCTTGGCCTTTTCTGTGGCCATGGCCGGCTGGTCCATGTGCACCCAGGAGCACTGCTCCCGGATGTTGGCCATCTCCAGCATGTAAGGATTCAGGCCCGCTTTGGCGATCGCCCGGCGAAAGGTGGGCTCGTGCAGGCGGGGCGAGCAGGCAGCCACGACCACGCGATCAAGCTTAAACTCGGCGATATCTTTCTGGATCTGCTCCTGGCCGATGTCGGAGCAGGAGAACTGCAGATCGCGGGCTACGGCCACATCGGGCAGCTTCTCGGCAAAGCTCTTCAGATCTTCCATGTTCAAGACGCCGGCGATATTCAGGCCGCAGTGACAGACGTAAACACCAGTGGGCATGAGACTTCAGAGGTATGAACGCTTTAAGTCACTTAAAGTTATGCCATTATTAGTGCACGACTGGCTGGCTTCCGGCTATACCATGCCAGTTGCAGTTCGCGCCGTGCGCAGACGCAAGCCATCCCAGGTAATAGTGGCCGTTCCTACCGTTTTTGCCAGCACTATCAGGCTCCAGGCCCACCAGGTGGACACCATTGTCTGCCTGCCCCAATATCCGGAGCCTCTACCGCTTTACCATGGCAGATGCGTACCAAAAACGGTATGACCTCGCCCTTGCTAAGGCAACAAATTTGCTTAAGTCTCACGGGCCATTCGCTAATAGATCGGTCGATTTGGCTCCTATTTTCCCTGATATGTCCCATAAGTTTATATATTACTACTTATAATTATTATATAAGTTATCAAAATGAACAGGCTTCATTTGCTCTCCATCTTGCTGGAGGCGGTCGTGGCAGCTCTGGGCGTGATGCTGGCCATCAGCAAGAAGAAAATGTACGGCTGGTGCATAGCCGTCACCTTTGTACTTTACGTGGTCTATGATCTGGCAAATCTTCTGGCCTGGAATATCTCCCTGGATACTATGTATATGATTTTCTTCGTAGCCACCCTTTCCATTCTCTGGGCGGTCTGGAACATCTTCCTGGAAGCTTAAGGGCAACAGTCAGCCTTTTGAAGAAAGTGCACTAATAATAACGAGATGATCTCCAAAGTCTACATCTCCCACAGCTCCGCTGATGAGGATATGGCCCAGCAACTCGCTCGCGCCCTGTGGCGGGTGGGCCTGGAAAGCTACGTCGCACTCTACAATCTGTCACCAGTCATCTCTTTAGCCGAGCGGGCCTCATTCGGCCTTCGTAACTCCGAGTGCCTGGTGGCTTTGCTCACCGTTGAGGGCTCCGCTTCTCCAGAGGTCTGCCAGGAGATCGGCCTAGCCCGGGGCCTGGATCTGCTCATCATCCCCCTGCTGGCGGAGGGAGCAGCGCTGCCATTTCTCATCGAGCACCTGCGGCCTCTGGTATTCCGGGGGGAGAGATATGCAGATGCCGTTGGCCTGTTGATCAAGACATTGCGGGAGCTCTCCCGGCTGGAGTGGCTGAAGGTCGCCTGTCCCAAATGCGGGGAGGAGATGACGCAATATCTCACGCCCCAGGAAGAAGTGGAGGAGGCGCTGGCCGGAGCTGGGTGGCTGGAGACGGTCTGCTCTTACTGCCAGAACAGGATTCGGCTGGACGCGAGGACGTTTGAGCCAGTCCTGCTCGCGGAGGACGAAAAAGTTTAGATATTGTTGCAGCCTTAACCTCAAGATAGTGCGAAGGATGATGCTTAATGGCAAAAATGTCTAAACCAGGTCAAGGGTTGAAGTTGGAGAAGCCTAAGAGCGTTTTCGAAAGACCATTTCAGGTGGATTACAAAGGACTTTTCAAATCGCTCTCCAAAGGCATCATACATGTTGCTGGAGGAAAATTAGAGGAAGCAGGCATCGATGCAACAGAGACGCTGTCCGCTCTCGGACTGAAGACTGAAGATCCCGGAGAGCTTGCATTTCTCCTCATCAATCGTTCCATGACCGAGGCACTCTTTGAATTGGTGAATGAGGGTTCAAGTCAGCAGTTGATTGATGAGGAGAAGGACCCTGACGCCATAGTTGAACAACTAGACTTTTCCGGTTCTGCCGGCGAAATCATCATTAATCGAAAATTTCTCGACCGGCCTGCTGAGCTGCTATTTCTGAAAGATGTCCAATCCCTCCTCCAGAAATGGCTCGAAGGCCTTTACGTGAGCAATCCAAGTGCCAAGCCAAGCGCCAAGTCCATTGCAGATCGTCTGCCCGGCTACTTCGTTTACGCACTTAACCAGGAATGGCGGAAGAATGCGAAAATCTACCTTCCGATCATTGAAGCATTAGATACGCCATTTGCCAAGGCGGGAGAACGTGAATGGGCATGGGCTGCTTATTCCGCACTTTTGCAGCACCGGATAGATGAGGCTATTTTCGATGAGCCATTCAGCCTGAGCCAAATTTATGTTCCATTGAATGCCTTTTACCCAAAAGAAGAGGTTGCTGGCAAAGAGCAAAGCGAAGAAATGGATCGCACTGGACAAAAGCGCATTCGGGTGGTTCTCTCTTTAGAGAGGGAATTGGATTTGTGGCTGGACAATCCTTCTCCCAGAGATGCCATTCGAGTGATCAGTGGTGGTCCTGGAAGCGGGAAGTCTTCTTTTGCACGTATTTTCGCGGCCAAACATTCTCATGATTCGAAACTGAAAGTGCTTTACGTTCCACTTCATTTGATCGATGCTAACAAGGACCTTGTTGAAGAAATCGGACGGTTCGTCAGGGAAGAAGGAGTTCTTATTCAAAATCCACTGGACCTCGATTCTCCTGAGCCTAACCTGCTGATAATTTTCGACGGTCTGGATGAACTGGCCAGCCAGGGAAAAGCAGCGGCGGAGACTGCTGGAAACTTTGTTCGAGAGGTGGACAGAACAGTTGAGACGCGGAATCAACTAGGCGTTAAGCTTCGAGTTCTGATCAGCGGACGCGAGCTTATCGTACAGGAGAATGAATCACAGTTTCGCCGCCAGCGCCAAATCCTCACTTTGCTTCCGTATTTTATGCCTAAACCATCCGAATATGGGGGGCGTTCTGTGCGGGATGGCCAAGAGTACGACGATCCAGAAAAATTGTTGGAAAACGATCTCCGACAACATTGGTGGGTAAACTATGGGAAACTGACAGGCAGATCATACAAAGGTCTGCCGAAAGAGCTGGATCGCAAAGATCTAGCTGAAGTTACCTCCCAGCCGCTTCTCAACTATCTTGTAGCTTTAAGCCTCACTCGCAAGAAGTTGGATTTTACAAAGGATATAAACCTGAACTTGATTTATGCTGACCTTGTTGCTGCGGTTCATGAACGAGGATATGAAAAACATCCCTATGTCCACATTCGCCATATGGGGCTTGAGGATTTCTTCCGGGTACTGGAAGAGATTGGCTTAGCTTCTTGGCATGGAGATGGGCGCACTACGACTGTGAGGGAAATACAGGATCACTGCAATATCAGCGGGCTTGGCTCAATGCTGGACAAGTTTTCCGATGGTGCTGAAGCAGGTGTAACACGGCTTTTAGCCGCCTTCTTCTTCCGTAAATATGGGCAGAGTTCCAGCGGAGACTCAACTTTTGTATTCACCCATAAGAGTTTTGGTGAATACCTCACAGCGCGACGAATCGTTCGAGCAATTGACAAGACCATTCGAGAATTAAGGCGTCGAGCCAGAAGTCCTGATGAAGGATGGGATGAACGGGAAGCGCTCAAGCATTGGGCACAGATATGCGGGCCAAGTCCGGTAACGCCGTATCTTCATGATTTTCTCCTTAATGAATTGAAGCTTAAGACATCCAAGGAATTAATACAGTGGCAAAGTCGTCTGGCTAAGCTTTTCAGCTATTTATTGCGGTATGGTATGCCAATGGAGTTGATTGGAGTCGTTCCATTTAAAAAGGCAATGTTTCAATCCAGAAATGCCGAAGAAGCATTATTGGTCGCTTTAAATTCATGTGCAGTCATTACAAAGCAAGTAAGCTCAATGAAGCAAGTCAATGCATATGCTTTTGGCGAATGGTTCCGACGGATCCAAGGACAGAACGTTGGTTTGGAATCCGCACTCGCCATGCGTTGCTTATCATTTTTAGATTTATCAGGAAGTGTCCTCAATATTGGCAATTTCTTTTTTGCGGACCTTAGTCGTTCAAATCTTCATTTTGCTTCGGCCTTTTTTTCATGTTTTTTTCGAGCAAATCTCAAGGAAGCCAACTTTGAAGCAGCCACCCTCATAGAAGCCAACTTCGAAACCGCCAACCTCAGAGGAGCCAACCTCAAAAAAGCCGACCTCGAAGCAGCCAATTTCGGAAGAGCCAACCTCGAAGGAGCCGACCTCAGAGGAGCCGACCTCAGAGAGGCCAACCTTAGAGGAGCCGACCTCAGAGAAGCCAACCTCGAAGGATCCAACCTCGAAGGAGCAGACCTCAGAGAAGCCAACCTCGAAGGAGCCAAGCTACCAGCAAGATTTCAATTTCTGCATGGGACTGTGAAGAAGAAGGATGAGAAAACTGTTTAGCTTGACCGCTAGCGAGTGCCTTTGCAGGATATCTTCTATTCTTCTCCAAACCTTTTTATACCTCCTCTCTCTTCAGAGTAGGGAAACCTGATGACCGGACACCGCGAGAGAGCCATCCTTATCCCGTCCTCTCTCACCATGGAGAGTAGGGATTCGCGTGTCAACACGCTCAAGGTTGGCCAAATCGCCCGGGCAGCAGCGGTCTTCCAATACAACCGCATCGTGATCTATCGCGATCCAGAACGTAATGACTCGCGATTCATGGCCATGGTGCTGCGCTACATGGAAACGCCGCAGTACCTGCGACGGATGCTCATCCCGCGCCGGGAAGAGCTATGTCATGTTGGAACTCTGCCGCCGCTACGCACGGCTCATCATCCCATCAACTCAAAATCAGAATCGCTCAAGATTGGCGAGTTTCGCGTCGGAGCAGTCGTTGAAAGCGTCGGATCTGATAATGGCGTCTGGGTGGAAATCGGAATCAATCGCCCAATTCCCCTTCGTACCGAGGAAAAAATCCCGGTGGGGCAGCGCCTAAATGTCAGAATCTTTTCGCATGAACCGCTCGCCGCTGAGCCTGTGGACCCCAAGGATATCCCTCATTACTGGGGATACGATACCGTTGTAGTGGAGAGCCTGGAAAGCTACCTTGCAGAAAAGCATAAGCAAGGCGGCTACGTGGTTCTTACCTCCCGGTACGGAAAAGGCCTGACGCCTGAAATCCTCTCTCAAATGGTTCAACAAGGCCAGAAGCGCGATCTTGCGGTGGTGTTCGGCTCACCGGCACGGGGCGTAGATGCATTCTTGAGTAAGGAATCAATGGACAGATATGAAATGATCAACACCATCCCGCATCAAGGAACTGAGACGGTTCGCGTGGAAGAGGCTGTCTTTGCCACTTTAGCCCTGCTCAACCTGGTGCGTTTGGAGGACTAAATGGCAACAATACACCGACCAAGACGAGGTTCGCTGGCCTACAGCCCAAGAAAGAGGGCCAAGAGCGAGGTCCCAAGAATTAGAAGCTGGCCCGAGGAGGACAAGGCCAGGATGGCAGGCTTTGCCGGTTACAAAGCCGGCATGACCCACATCATGATGATCGACGACAGACCTAGGAGCCTCACAGAGGGCGTGGAGATCTCCATGCCCGTAACAGTTCTGGAGGTGCCCCCCATGAATGTGGTGGCGGTGCGCGCCTACGAGAACTACAACGGTGGCCTTCGGCCTGCCGGCGAGGCATGGTCCGAGAACCTGAGCCCTGAACTCGCTCGCGCTCTGACCGTCCCCAAGAAGACTCGCGGGACCTCCGCGGATGACCTGCGGGCTCTGGGCGACGATATCGTAGATGTTAGAGTACTGGTGCACACCAATCCCATGCTCATAACCGGAATTCCCAAGAAGGTTCCAGAGCTCATGGAAATGCCGGTGAGCGGCGGCTCCATGCTGGATCGGCTCGCTTTTGCCCAGAAGTTGCTGGGCCAGCAGGTCCCCATCTCCAGCGTATTTGAGCTGGGAGATCTAATGGATGCATCTGCCGTCACCAAAGGCAAGGGCACCCAGGGTCCAGTGCGACGCTGGGGAATTGCCATCGCCAAGAGAAAGCACGCCCGTACCGGCAAATTGCGGCACGTGGGCAACCTCGGTCCCTGGCATCCATCCCATATCAGCTGGCGCGTTCCACAACTCGGCCAGATGGGCTACCACCAGAGGACAGAGTTCAATAAAAGACTCATGTTCATCGGAACCGACGGCGCACAAATAAATCCGAAAGGCGGATTTCCCGGCTATGGCCTCGTTAGAAATCAATATATCCTGATCAAGGGAAGCGTTCCCGGTCCCATCAAGAGGATGGTCAGAATAAGACACGCCATAAGACCCGGAAAGAACTTCGTAAAAGTGCCCGAGTTTCTCTATGTGAGCCAAGAGTCCAAGCAGGGGGTCTAGGCGATGAAGGCAAATATCATTGATCTATCGGGAAATGAAAGCGGCCAGATTGAGTTGCCTCCTGTCTTCGAGGAGGAATACCGGCCGGATATAATCAAGAGGGCCGTCCTAGCCGCACAGGCCAACAGACTCCAGGCTTATGGACCTCACTTCTATGCGGGCATGAATACCTCTGCCCAGTCATGGGGTCCGGGACACGGTGTCTCCAGAGTTCCCAGATTGAAGAACGGCAGAAAGGCTGCAGGCGTACCCATGGCCGTAGGCGGCCGCCGCTCACATGCGCCCCAGCCCAATGCTGACTATACCGAAAAGGTCAACAAAAAGGAGAGGCGTAAAGCCATCCGCTCTGCGATCGCCGCTACGGCTTCGTCGGGACTGGTCGAGGCAAGAGGCCACAGGTTTACGAGAGAGTTGCCTGTTGTGGCCAAGAACGACCTCGAATCCTTGAGCAAGACCACAGACGTCATCAAGTTCCTGGTGGCAGCGGGCCTGTGGGATGACGTTCAGAGGGCAAAGGATGGTAGACATATTCGTGCCGGCAAGGGCAAACTGCGGGGAAGGAAATACAAAAGCCGCAAGAGCGTGCTCATTGTCGTCGGAAACGATTTGGGACTGGGAAAAGCCGCCCGAAATCTTCCCGGTGTGGACTTCGTCACAGTGGAGAGGCTGAACGCTGAGCTGCTTGCCCCTGGAACCAAAGCCGGAAGGCTGACCGTCTGGACTGAGTCTTCCCTGGAAAAGCTGGCCAAAAAGGGCAGAGCGGAGGCAGTACAATGATAATCAAGAGTCCCTACGTCACAGAAAAGGTCACCGGCATGATCGACTCCAATGATACCATAGAGTTCCTGGTGAACATGAGATCCACCAAGCCGGAGATCAAGAAAGCCCTGGAAGATCTTTATGATATCGATATCCTGGCAGTCAGGACCATGATAACCTCCCGGGGAGAAAAGAAGGCCATCGTGAAGCTGGCGAAAGAGGGCAGTGCGAACGAGCTTGCCACGAGGCTAGGACTGCTGTAGGTGGGTAAAATATGGGACATCGAATCATATCTCAGAACAGAGGTGCAGGTGGTCCTACGTACAGGGCACCCTCTCACAGGTACAGGGCGGACATCAAGCACATAAAGGTCGATAGCGATGAGACCATAAAAGGCGTGGTCCAGGAAATTATGCGCGATCCCGCGAGAACAGCTCCTGTTGCGCTCATGGCCTTAAGCAACGGTGAGATGAGATACATCCTGGTTCCCGAGGGCATGTATGTGGGCCAGGAAGTCTCATGCGGCATATCGGCCCCCATAGAGCCGGGAAACACTCTGCATCTGGCGGAGATTCCCGAGGGCATACCAATCTGCAACGTCGAGTCGCAGCCGGGTCACGGAGGCCAGTTTGCCCGAGCTTCAGGAGTGTGCGCCATTCTCGTAGCTCATGATGCAGGTCAAACCGTCGTCCAGCTGCCCAGCGGTGAGATGAAATGGCTTAGCCCGAAATGCATGGCGACCATCGGGGTCGTTGCCGGAGGAGGCCGTCTGGACAAGCCTCTTGTCAAAGCAGGCAAGAGCTTCTTTAAGTTCCAGTCCAAAGCCAAGAAATGGCCCATCGTCAGAGGCGTTGCAATGAACGCCGTAGACCACCCCTTCGGTGGCGGCGGACGTCAGCATCCAGGGCGGCCAAAGACTGTCAGCAGGAATGCACCCCCTGGCCGAAAGGTAGGTTCAATTGCCGCAAAGAGAACCGGTAAGCGCTAGGTGAAAGGTTTTGGCTAAAAAAGCAGGGTCCAAGCTTCCTAAGAGAAAGGAAGAATTCTTGTATCGGGGCCGGAAGGTTGCCGACCTCGCCAAGTTGAGTATAGAGGAGCTTGCCGGGCTCTTACCAGCGCGGCAACGCAGATCGATCAAAAGAGGCCTTGTCAAGGATAACAAGAATCTCCTGACGAGCCTGAAGAACAAGGACTCGGTTCGAACCCACATCAGGAATATGATAGTTATGCCTGATATGGTGGGCAAGAATCTCGAGATCTACAACGGCAAGAGCTTCGAAAAGGTAGAGGTCATGCCCGAGATGATCGGGCACTTCTTCGGCGAGTTTTCTCTCACGCGCGGTCGCGTGCAGCACGGCGCTGCGGGCGTTGGCGCTACCAGATCAAGCAAGTATGTGCCGCTGAAGTGAGGTGTGAGATTGGGCAGATTGAATTATTCGCTTACGCCTGCAGGACGCTCTTCAAGGGCCATGGGGATGGAGCTTCACATCTCACCTAAGCACGCCCACGAGATCTGCAGGACGCTAAAAGGCATGAGGGCTAACCTCGCCCGTGCCTATCTGGAAGATGTAATAGCCTTGAAGAGGGCTATTCCCTTCAAGCGCTACAGAGGAAATGTGGCCCACAGGCACGGCCTGGTGGGATGGGATGCAGGCAGATATCCGGAAAAGGCCGCCAAGGCAGTCTTGATTGTCCTGGATAATGCACTTGCCAATGCCGAGTACAAGGGAATGGAGTCCGAGAAGATGAGGATCTTCCATGCTGGTACAAAGAAGGGCAGGACCATCCAGGGATGGATGCCTCGCGCCATGGGAAGAGCCACCCCCAAGAACACAGAGACGGTCTCTGTGGAGATGGTCCTCACTGAGGTGAAGAGCTGATGTCCGTAGAAAAGAAGTTCGTAGCAGAGGGCCTCTCCAAAGCTCTCGTCAATGAGTATCTGGCGGAAGAGCTGGAACGTGCAGGATACGGCGGCATGGTCATGAACCGCACTCCCATGGGCACTCAGATTACTGTCTATGCGGAAAAGCCGGGCATGGTCATCGGAAAAGGCGGCAAATTGATCCGGAAGATCACCCGCGACCTGGATCGCAAATTCCATCTGGATAATCCCCAGATTGATGTGCAGGATGTAGGCCGCGGTGACCTGAACGGCAGAGTTGTGGCCAATCGTCTCGCGTCCTCTCTGGAGCGTGGCTGGTACTTCCGAAAGGCAGGTCAGTCCATGATGAGAAGAGTGATGGATGCGGGCGCTTTAGGCTGCGAGATTGTGATCAGCGGCAAATTGACAGGCCCACGCTCCCGAACCGAGAAATTCATCTCCGGATACATCAAGCACTCCGGCAAGCCTGCTATTGATCTCGTGGATAAAGGCTACTCCGTAGCAGTGAAGAAGCTGGGCGTAATTGGCTGCCAGGTAAGGATCATCCCGCCCGACGTGCGACTTCCCGATGACTTCCGGATTGAAAAACCGCCGGTTGTTGTGCCGGTCGTGGAACCAAAGCCCGCGGCCAAGCCGCCGGTGCCAGCTGTTGCACCTGCGCCCGAGAAGAAGAGCGATCTGGATCAGCTCTTAGAGTCTGAGCCCTTAGCCGCTCCGTCTCCCATGGATGAGCCAGCAAGAGCCGAAGGCGTGACAGAGGATGCGCCTCTCCTCGAAGAGAGCGCAGATCGTGGGCCTTCTGCCAAGGAAGAGTGATCCAATATGGCCATCTTTAAGATTGATGAGATCAGAAACATGAACGCGGAGGAGATTACAGAGGAGCTAAGGAAGCTTCAAAGTGAGCTCATCCGAGAGAGAGGCATCGTTACTGCAGGTGGCGCCCCGGAAAAGCCGGGGAGAATCAGAGACATACGCAGAACGGTCGCCAGGATCAAGACGGTCCAAACGGAGCGAAGGGGATCAAGACGATCCAAACGGAGCGAAGTCTAGTGGACCTAAATCCTGAAAGCCTGGCAAGGCACGAGCTGATCGGCCTTGAGGTGCTGGTTGAAACAAGCAGCAACTCGAGCCAGATCGGGCTTAAGGCCCAGGTTGTGGACGAGACCAGGAATACGTTCCTTTTGGAGACAAAAGCCAAGGTTTTGCGCCTTGCCAAAAGGAATACAAGCCTTATCTTCACATTGCCCGATGGGCAAAACGTGAGGGTCTACGGCTCAATCTTGATCTCACAGCCAGAGAACAGAATAAGCAAGAGAATGCAGAGAACGAGGTGGAAGTTATGAGGGATATCGGACTGGACGTTAGCGCGCCGGAAAAGGAGTGCAATGATCCAAAGTGTCCCTTCCATGGTACCCTTCCTGTGCGCGGCCAGGTCTTTAGTTGCACCGTGGTCAGCGACAAGATGGACAGTACCGTGGTAGTCATGCGTAAGTTCGAGAAGAAAGCAACGAAGTATGAACGATTCGAGAAGAGGCAGTCCAAAATCCATGCGCACAACCCCCCTTGCATTGATGCCAAGTCAGGGGATCGTGTCAAGATAGCGGAGTGTAGGCCCCTTTCCAGGACCAAATCCTACGTAGTAGTGGAGGTCTTGAAATGAAAGGACAAAAGGCCAAGATCCCAAGGGCGATCAACACTGGCGCATACCTGGATTGTGTAGACAATACAGGTGCGCGGACGCTACACGTCATCGCCGTCAAGAATTATCGAGGCGTGAAAAATAGACAGCCCCGCGCAGGGATTGGGGACGTAGTTGTAGTATCTGTAAAAAAGGGAAGTCCGGAGATGAGAAAACAGATCTTTAAAGCTGTCATCATCCGGCAGAGAAAAGAGTTTAGAAGGCCTGACGGCCTCAGGGTAAAATTCGAGGATAATGCCGCCGTTATAGTAGATGACGAGGGCGTTCCCAAGGGTTCTGAGGTTAAGGGACCGGTGGCCCGCGAGGTAGCGGAAAGATTTAGCAAGATCGCTTCCGCGGCATCCATGATTGTGTGATGATTATGATTACAAAACAGCCAAGGAAGCAGCGGAAGGCGAGGTATACCGCACCGCTGCATAGGCGTCAAAAGTACATGCACGCACCCTTGAGCAAAGCTTTGCGTGAGGAGCTGAAGAGGCGCAATGCACAGCTTCGCAAGGGCGACACCGTCAAGGTTATGCGTGGCGATCATGCCGGCACCGAAGGAGAGGTCGAAGATGTGGACCTTAAGAGGTGCACCATCAAAGTAGCAGGCGTGAGCAACTACCGGGCTGACGGAACTGAAGTGCCGAGAACTATCCATCCCTCCAACGTCATGATAATCAAGCTCATTCTTGAAGACGCAGAGAGGGAAAAGATCTTCGCGAGGCGATCCGAATGAGCAGACATCAAAAAAGAGTAACGGTTCCCGTAAGCTGGCCCATTGCAAGAAAGACCCACGCATGGGTTGCCAAGTCCAGTCCCGGGCCTCATTCCGCTGGTGATAGCATGCCTCTCGTGATGGTAATCCGAGATATGCTTAAGCTGGTCGATAATGCCCGCGAAGCAAAGAGGGCTCTGTACGAGGGTAAGGTACTGGTGGATGGGAAAACCCAGAAGGATTACAAGCTGCCTGTAGGCATATTCGATGTCATATCCGTTCCCTCGAGCAACCTGCAATATAGAATGCTCAAAGATGAGAAGGGAATGTTCTATCTTCGTCCTATTGAGACGGACGACGTGAAAAAGCTGGCTCGAATTGAGAATAAAACCATAATCTCAGGCAAAAAGCAGCAGCTCAACCTTTCCGACGGCTCAAATAAGCTGGCAGAAGGCGAGTTTAAGGTTGGCGATTCACTGGTCCTCTCATTGCCAGATAAGAATATTGAAGACCAGATCGGCTTTGAGATCGGTAATCTGGCCATGGTCGTAGGCGGAAAGCATACCGGCCAAACGGGGAAGATCAAAGAGATCATAACCGTGAAGAGCTCCCAGCATAATCGCATCATCATATCGGGCGACAAGGAGTTTGAAACCATCAAGGATTACGTTTACATGATCGGAAAAGATCAGCCTGTCATCAAGCTGGGGGCAGTTTAGATGAATGCCAATCTAATTCCCCGCGTCAACAAGGTTGTCGTGCATGTGGGCGTAGGAGAGAGCGGTCAAAGGCTGGTAAATGCTGAAACCATCATGAAGGCCATTACCAAACAACAGCCCGTTCGTTCTATTGCCAAGAAGACTCTACCTACCTTCGGGATCAAAAAGAATGAGCCTATCGGTGCAAAGCTTACCTTGCGAGGAAAAGCTGCGGAAGATTTCCTGATCATAGCCCTAAAGGCAGCAGGAAATAGCTTGAAAAGGAGCCAGTTCGACATGCAAGGCAACTTCTCTTTCGGCATTGAGGAGCACACCGACTTTCCAGGCATGCGATACGATCCGGATATAGGCATATTCGGCATGGACGTATCTGTGGCCTTGAAGAGAGCCGGCTATAGGATTGCAATGCGGCGCGTGGCGCAAAAGAAACTTCCCAGCCGACAGAGGCTGAATAAAGACGATACTATCGAGTTCGTCTCAAAGAAGTTCGGCATTGAGATCTTGGAGGCAGCATGAAGAAAGGAAAAAAGATCTTCGGAAGAGGTGCAAACCCGTGCAAGCGCTGTGGAAATAAAAACGGCCTGATAAGAAAGTACGGGATATACATTTGCCGGCAGTGCTTCCGAGAGATCGCCCCTGAGATGGGTTTTGAAAAATATTCGTAGGTGGTTGCATTGTTATTGGATCCACTGGCCGATGCCCTATCCGTAATAAAGAATGCGGAGAGCGTAGGCAAGCCTGAATGTATCATTCATCCCGCCTCCAAGCTCATAGGAAGAGCTCTGAAGGTTATGGCGGATCGAGGATACATAGGCGAGTTTGAATTTGTTGACGACGGAAAGTCGGGAATGTTCCGAGTTAAGCTCCTGGGAAGGATCAACCGATATGA
>CAWDNX010000005.1:0-406108 GCA_963803855.1 Methanotrichaceae archaeon | reverse complement strand
CGCCCGGAGGAAAGCGGAGATTGCCGCCAAGGCAGCAAAGGTGAAGCTGGGAAGGGTGCTGGAAATCTCGGAGGGCTACGGATATGTTGGTGCCGCATCCAGGAGCGCGACGTTTGACGTTGCCACACCCATAATGCCAGGCAAGATGGAGATCACAGCCAGCGTGACTGTGACCTACGAGATATCTTAGCTGTACATCGGCTCGGGCGGGCCCGCAATCCTGTTTGTCGGCCCTCCCCCAAAGATCTCCTGGAACTTCCAGACCACATAAAGCTCGCATTTGAAGTTATTCCGAATGGCCTGCATCAGCTCGTTCTTGGTGAGACCGTCATAATAGATCTCTCGCGTGAAACGAATGCTCTGCATATCGCTTCCTGCCGGCTCGATCTCAAAACTGGAATCCTGGAAGAGCAGATCATAGCGCATCTGCCAGAGCAATCGCTCTTTCTCCTTGGGAGGCATAGCGGACAGAGCCATCTGGTGCGCATCGGCCAGCCTTATCCGGCTGAAGACTACGATCATGTCCTCGTGGTTTTTAGGCTGAATGATGGACAAATGCCGGCCGGACTGTGCGGGAAACTCTGCTGCAATCTGAAAGTAAAGATTCTCCGGCTGATCCTCTGCCTTGAATAGCCCTTCCTGGACCAGCCAGGTCTTTATCTTTTCCTTGGTATCAATGACCTCTTGAATTGTCATCGCTTATCTCATCTACTCCAGCACCACACGCAGCGGGAACTGGTGAGTGCCCAGCTTTCCTTCGTAGTTGGCGGCACTGATCTTTAGGACGCCGGGCACATGGCAGGCGGCATTGATGCCCGCCTTCATGGCTGCGGAAATGGCCTCTTTACTAACGCCGTTTATTACTATCTCAAAGACGGCAGAGACATCCTCGGCTAAAGTGCAGACCCCGTCCTCGCGTAGCGACGTGCAGAAGGCTGTGTTGGTGGAGGCTTTCAGGAACTTGTACTTGGAGCCCACCTTGGAGCCGCTGGCCACAACGCCTCCTGGAAATGGAGTTATGGTGCCCTTGATTTTGCCGATGGCATTTACGGCCGCCTCCGCCGCCAGCAAGCCTGCCGCCTGGTTTTGGGCGAAAATGAGGAAATTGCCGCCCGCAATTGCGTCCACTGCCCCAAAATTCTGCTCGACGATGAAGTCTCCGGACATGAGGGGAATCTTCCAGACGCTGCGGCCAAACAGCTCGACTTGCTTTTGGTAGCCGTCGCCAAAGAAGCTCAGCTTTTTGCCGGTATCAAACTGCTTCTCCGCATCCGGCATGCCGGAAAAAGCCGCTGCCGTTGGCGCCGTCAGCACGCACTGGCCCAGGCGAAAGAGCAGTGAGTTCTCCAGGTTCTTGTAGCCCATATTGCAGATCAGGATATTGACCCCGGGTCTACCGTCCGGCGTCTCGTCTCCACTGACAATGCATTCGATGCCAGCCTCTGCCGAGCATCCTATCACGGACGTGCCAAATCCCGTGGCTTCACGCGCCGCTTCCAGAGCCCAGCGCTCCGTCACTGCTGTGATCTGCCACCCTTGCCATCTTTATGGGAAAGCCTTCGGCAAAGGTATCTTCAATCTGAACACCATTGATTTCCATAACATCCCTCTTCTTAAATCCACTACAACGGATTGTAAACCGCCAGTTCGTATCCGCTCTCATCCGGCAGGGCCAGGGCCGCCGCCGCGCAGACCGGCCTCTCCAGGGGCAGATCAAACGCCAGGCGGGCAATCTCTACCGGCACTGCTGCCCCCCAGGGCAGTGGCCTCAAAGTCGGTCTTCTCATAAGTCGCAACCATTAAGGCCTGGTCACCCTCCAGCTTGAACTCCTTAACGCGAAGCTCATCCCTCTTGGCAATGCCCAGCCAGCATCGATCCCCTCGCACCGCGCCGGCTATGCGCGGGGTGTCAAGCTCGTCCCTCTCATAGCCGTAAGCTGCCAGACTGATGGTCAGGGCGTCCATTGGCCGCTGACCATCCTGGATTCTCTCCATAATCATGTCGGTATGAGTGCCATTGCTTACAACCGCAACATCGCCTGCATTGTTGCTGCCGACGCGAATGCAGTTGTAGGCGATGTAGGGATTACGGGCCAGGTCGGCACTGTCCTGGGGCGAGACCATGATGCTCTGGCCACGCACCTCTGCCCTGCGATTGGGAAAAGAGCGGGAGGAGACTCTGTAGGCGACAAAGCTCCTTCCCTGGCTATGGCCTACTACAACAATTCGGCCCACATACATGTTCAGTCAACCAGCTTGTACTTGGCGATATTCGCATCCGCCATGGCCTGGATCTGGCCCAGCATACCCGCACATTCTCCTTTTTTGAAGAGGTGCTTGTAGCGGCCCTGCAGCTTGAGGTACTCCTCTGTGGGCTTGGGCCGGCGCACCTTCTTGACGCCCGTCAGCTCTCCGTTCTCATATTCCAGGAGCGGCCACAGACTGGTCTCCACAGCCAGGCGTGCCAGCTCGATCATGAGTCCGGCTTCAAAGGTCCAGCCGGTGATGCAGGGCGCATTGACCTGGATATAGGATGGTCCATTCACCTGCAAGGCCTTCTTGACCTTTCGTCTCAGGTCCACAGGATAGGCCACGGAAGCGGTTGCCACGTAGGGAACCTTGTGGGCCAAGGCGATGGCCGGCATGTCCTTCTTGGGCCTGGGATTGCCCTGGCTCTGGCTGCCCGACGGCGTCGTGGTGGTGTGCGCGCAAAACGGCGTGGAGCCGCTTCTCTGCACACCCGTATTCATGTAGGCCTCGTTGTCGTAGCAGACATAGAGAATCTTATGGCCACGCTCGAACATGCCCGAATTGGAACCCATACCGATATCGAAGGTGCTGCCGTCTCCGCCGATGATGACCAGGTTGGTGTCCAACCCCTTGCGCTTCAGCATGACCTCAACGCCGGAGGCTACTGCTGCCGCATTCTCGAATAAGGAGTGAATCCAGGGAACACACCAGGCGCTTTCCGGGAAGGGAGTGGTAGTAACCTCCAGGCAGCTCGTGGGCGAGACCACGATGGTGTTGGGTCCGGCGGCGTCTAAAACCAGCCTGATGGTAGTAGGCATAGCGCATCCTGCACAGGCCCTGTGTCCTGGTGCCAGCAAAGATTTTTCCATTCTTTTAGCCTCCTAAAGGATCTCCGTCCTCAGATTCAGGAACTCGAACTCGAATTCTATTCCCTTGCGGGCAGTCTGAGCCTTATCTACGATCTTGCGGATATCCTTAACAGTGATGTCCCGGCCACCAAGGCCCGCCGTAAAGCCGATGATGGGCGTTCTGATATTGCTGTTGTAGAAGGCAGCCTTCAGATCCGTAACCAGACCGGCTTCGCTTCCGATAGAGACATCCTTCTCGATAACCGCGATTACGCTTGCATCTTTCAGAGCTTTACGCAGAGCTTGCACCGGGAAGGGCCGGTAGCTTCGCACCTTGAGCAGGCCGACTTTCTTGCCTTCGGACCGCATGGCATCTATGGCGTCCTTGATGGTGCCGATGACCGAGCCCATGGTAACTATTACTACCTCGGCGTCCTCGGCGTGGTAGCTGTCGATGAGCCCACCATAATACCTTCCAAAGGTCTCCTCGAATTCGCGAGCAACCTTTTCAATCTTGTCCAGAGCCTTTAGCTGAGCCTCGAACTGCTGGTAGCGAAACTCCGTATAAGTGGAAGGGTCGGCGAAGGCTCCAAAGGTCTTGGGGTTGGCCGGGTCCAGGATATTGGCCGGCTGGTAGGCGGGCAGAAACTCCCTGGCCTTTTCCTTGTCTAAAAGCTCTACCGGCTCATAGACATGGGTTAAAACGAATCCATCCATGCAGACCATGATGGGTGTTCGAATCTCTGCATCCTCGGCGATCTTGTAGGCCTGCAGCGTGGCGTCCACTGCCTCCTGGACATCCTCCACGTAAATTTGCAGCCATCCCACATCGCGAGCACCTATGGCATCCTGCTGATCGTTCCAGATGTTGAGCGGCGCGCCCAAGGCCCGGTTGGCGACGTTCATGACTATGGGCAGCCTCATGCCGGAAACATTGTACAAAACCTCATACATCAGGGCCAGGCCCTGGCTCGTGGTCGAGGAGTAGCTTCTGGCACCGGCCGCGCTTGAGCCGATTAAAACCGACAGGGCTGAGAACTCGGAATCCACCGTCAAAAATTCGCTGTCAAGCTCACCATCCGCCACCATCTGGGAGAGGTTCTCCACGATGTGAGTCTGAGGCGTTATGGGATAGGCCGAGATCACATCCGGCCGGCAGCACATGACCGCGTGGGCCACCGCATAAGAGCCCTCTACCACTTTCATATTAGCAGTCTTCTCGCTCATCACTTCTCCTCCAAGACCATTTGTACCGCCATGCGTGGGCACTCGTTAGCGCACACGCTGCAGCCTTTGCAGTAGTCCAGGTCAGGGACAAAGAGCCCTTCTTCCTGGTGGATGCAGCCCTCGGGGCAGTAAATCTCGCAGAGGCTGCATTTTATGCATTTCTCATGATCGAATACGGGCACGAACGTTCGCCAGGCACCGGTCTTTGTCATGCGGGTGCTGCACGCCTCTACCAAACTTCCGGCTTTAATTGCCATTAAGATACCCTCTCGAAGGCGGCTTTAATGGCGAGCAGGTTCTTCTTGCCCAATTCCCCTTTAAAGCGTTCCGAAATAGCTTTGTTCATGCTCTCCAGCCCCACCTCTTTGCTCGCTCCGCAAAATGCTCCCAGCATGGTGGTGTTGACAATAGGCCGCTTTAGAATCTCCATAGCGATCTTGGTAGCGTCGATAGTGATGACCTCTGCATCTGTTTTAAGCTTGAGCGCCTCACGGGGCCGGTCGGTGTTTATTATTATCTTCCCGGTCGGTTTAAGTCCTGCTGCCACATCCACCACATCGAGCAAGGTTACATCCTGCACAATGACGTAATCCGGCTCATAGATCTGACTTCTGATCCTGATGGGCGTGTCGGCAATTCTGGCAAAGGCCATTACCGGCGCACCTCTCCGTTCTACTCCGAAGGCCGGAAATGCCTGAGAGAACCTTTTGTCCTCAAAAGCCGCAACGGCTATCATTTCGGCTGCAGTGACAGATCCCTGACCGCCACGACCATGTAAGCGTATTTCTTTCAAGGGCTGACCTCCAATTATTAGCGAGCTGATCTACTCTTCTCCGCGAAAAAGTGATGAGTAAATATATCTCTTTCGGAGCCACGGCAAGTTCTTATGTATGATGCTCTTCTTACACCCCAGTTCATGCCGCCCGGGCACCAGGCTCTCGGCGTATGAGGATAGCCTATGGATAACAGGAATGAAATACTCTTTGCGGTCCGAGAAGCCAGGAAGAACCTTGGAGAGGCAGCAGACTTTCGCGTCGCAGATGCTCTGGTCATCTTAGAGGGCATCGCGCCGTTCCTGAATAAGGAAGTTGTCATAGGGATGAAGTGCAAAAGCTGCGACAATTATGCAACGGCCACATTCCCTTTGAGCCGGGATTTCTGGGCGGTAGATGACAGCGAATACTGCCATGCCAAGGATGCGTCCCTAAAAAACCTCACGGCTTCTAAGCTGGCCGGCTGTCCCCAATACTCCTCGTGGCTACCCAGGATCTGATCACTTTAGGCACGGTCATAATGGAAGAAGATCTGCGGCCTGCTTTCCAGGAGAGAAAGCTCTATGATCGAAGCAAATTTGCCAGCTACAGCGTGGCCTTTCGGCTGCAATCCTCGCCGGGAAAAGTCTGCATCGAACTGGGACACAGAACCGATGAAGGCTTTGCCTGCAGCGACATAAAGCTCTACATCTTAAGAAGGCTAGATCCCGGGTTTGGGGCAGTGGCCTCTCAGAAGATATCCGAGGCTATGAAGAGCAGTCCCATCATGGTGGTACAATCCAGTCTGCAGACCAGAAGACAACTGGACATAGACTACGTGCTGGAATGGATAGCTGAAAAGCGAAAGATGGATATAGTCTATCTCTAGCTTTATTTCTAGATGATAATTGATGATTAAAGGATGTTTTCGACAATGGCGCAACCGTTAGTGCCAGATACCAGCGTGGTAATTGATGGCAGAGTCTCTGCCAAGATTAAAGCCGGTGAGCTGCAGGGCCGCAGGATCGTTGTACCTGAAGCTGTGGTAGCCGAGCTGGAGGCTCAGGCCAACCACGGGCGAGATATTGGTCTTAGAGGATTGGAGGAGTTAAGGAAGCTCTCTGAACTTGCCAAGACGGGCAAGATCGAGCTGGAATATGTGGGCATCAGGCCCAATTTAGACCAGATCAAGCTCGCGGGTGGGGGTGAAATAGACGCCATGATTCGTGATGTAGCCCTGGAACTTGGCGCCTCCTTCCTTACCAGCGATCAGGTCCAGTTCCGGGTGGCTGAGGCTATGGGCCTGGACGTGGAGTATGTCCGGCCGCAGCGCGAGCCTATCAAACCCTTATCCCTGGAGAAATACTTCACAGAGGATACTCTCTCCGTGCATCTCAAAGAGGGTGCCATTCCCATGGCCAAACGCGGCCATGTAGGAGACTTTTCCCTGGTTCGAATTGGAGAGAGGCCGCTATCGGAGAGGGAGCTAAGAGACCTCTCTCGCGAGATCTTCGAAAGGGCCAAGGCAGATCCGGAAGGCTATGTGGAGATGGAGAAGATTGGTGCCGCCGTAATTCAGATCGGGCCCATGAGAATCGCCATAGCCAAGCCCCCGTTCTCCGACGGTCTGGAGATAACGGCCGTGCGACCGGTGGCCAAGGTGAGCTTTGACTCTTACCGGCATAGCAGCATGCTAAAAGAGAGGCTGAAGGAGAGTCAGAGGGGCATTCTCATCGCCGGTCCGCCTGGATCGGGAAAGTCCACCTTTGCCGCAGGAGTTGCCGAGTATCTCTTAAGCTGCAACTATGTGGTCAAGACCCTGGAGTCTCCTCGCGATCTGCAAGTTCCCCCGGAGATCACCCAGTACGGGCCGCTGGAAGGCAGCATGGAAGCCTCGGCTGATATTTTGCTCTTGGTCAGGCCCGACTACACCATCTACGACGAGGTGCGAAAGACGCGCGACTTCCAGGTCTTCGCAGATATGCGCCTGGCGGGCGTGGGTATGATCGGTGTGGTGCATGCCAACAAGCCTATCGATGCCTTGCAACGTCTTCTCGGTCGCGTGGACATGGGCATGATTCCCCAGGTGGTAGACACGGTGGTCTTCATCGAGAAGGGCGAGGTCACCCATGTCCTGGATGTGGAGTTCGTGGTCAAGGTTCCAGCCGGCATGGTGGAAGCGGACCTGGCCCGGCCGGTGATTGTGGTCAAGGACTTTGAGACGGGCCAGGCGGAGTATGAGCTATACTCCTATGGTGAGCAGATTGTGGTCATGCCCGTGTCTAAGGAGAGTCGCAAGCCCTCTCCATCCTGGAGACTGGCCAGTCGCGAGATTGAGAAGGAGATAGCGCATCATGTGCGTGGCCCTTTCCAGGTGGAGATGCTCACCGACTCATCTGCGGTCATCCACGTTCCCCAGGATGAGGCGGCAAGAGTGATAGGCAAGGCCGGCAAGAACATCGATCAGATCGAGAAGAACCTGGGACTGCACATCGACGTGCGCACTCAGGATGCGCCCGTCTTGGCAACGCCCAAGGTGGAGGAGACGGCCAAGCATCTCATCATCTGGCTGGATGGCATGGCCGGAGAGTCGGTGGAGGTCTTCGTAGGCGTAGAGCCGATCTTCACGGCCACCGTGGGCCGCAGAGGAGATATCCGGGTGGCCAAGTCCTCGGAGATGGCCAAACGCATCATCAAGCGCATGAAGACGGGAGAGAAGATCGAGGTGCAAAAGGCAAGCTCTGAATGAGCCTGCTATTGACTTAATGATCAACTCTCTATGTTCTATTTTTTTTCTGTTTTTGCAAGTGCATTATTATCGGACTTAATGGGAGGCAAAAAATGAAATATACTAATATCAAATCTCTGGCCAGCATTTTGGTGCTTATTTTCCTGGCAGCCTGCGTTGCTGCACAAGATGATCCTTTGAATCCAATGCAGGACATAAAAAAGACCATGGGGGATGAACTCTTCAGCCCCGGCCAGCAAGACCAGTTAGGCAATGCCACGCCGGTGATAATGGGAAAGAATCTGCCCGGATCTGTTGCAGACTCAGAGCCCTCCCAGCCCAAGGCGAGACTCCTCAGCCCCACCAGTACCTGGAGCCTGAATCTGCTGGACAGCATGGAGCGATCTGTCGCTTTAGATATGTACCAGTCTAATGATGTCGTTTTCGGCAAGGGCACAATTGTAGTGGGAAGCAGCTTTCAAAACGCCACGGCAACCGGGACCGTCACCGGGAAAAAGCTGAATTTAGACGTCCTCTCCGACGACCTAACGCTCTTCCACCTTTCTCTGACCATGAACGGCAAATCCCTGTCAGGCGACTATCATGGCTACAGTGTCAGATATGTGCCCTGGAAAGGAATCGCCATGGGAAAGATCAACTAAATTTAAATTTATAATAATTCATTTTTTAAGATCATACAACGTTGTTTGTCGTACAACCATTAAGCTTATCAACTAATAAACTGCATGGCAATGCGAATGGCGGCAGAATGGAACATAAGCCAGGTCAACCCGACCGGAAAGCATCCATTCATGAGGACTAGAAAAACCATTCCTAAGAAGGTCGATATGTCATGAGATTTAAAATGCTAATACTATCATTGTTGCTATTCATTGCCTTCCTGGCTGTGACGGCTCTTTGCGCCAATTGGGATAACCCTGGAAGCGCAGATGAGCTGATCAGCGGAGGAGAAACCGAGATTATTACTCCACCGGCAGGACAGGCAGCTACTCCCAAGGCGCAAAGAAAGCTTAATGAGAACAAAACATCGATAGACTGGACCGTGCCCAGCACTCTTACCGGTGGTGGGGACAGCGCCAAGTCATCCAGGACTCAAGCGGAGTCGGCCAGTGAGGAAGCGGCAGCCAGTACGCCAGCAGAACAGGCAGAACCCGCCGCGAACACATCCAATGCCACTGATACTGAGCTACCCCCCGCAAAGCTAGAAGTCGCCACCGTAGGCGGAAGCTGGTATTTTACCCTGAACGACAGCGTTGAGAGGTATTTGAACCTGGCCATCTTCCAGAAGGGAAATGATGTCTTTGGAGCCGGCAAGATCAAAGAGGGCAACAACACCCAGGATGTGACGGTATCGGGAGCCGTTGCCGATGCAACCCTGGAGCTGAATCTGGTCACTTCTAATCCCATCGTCCAATACAAGCTCAAGCTCGATCTGAGCGGAGACTATGCCACGGGAGAGTACCAGGCATTTTCCACGAGCGGCGAATCCTGGACGGGAAGCGTCGAGGGCGAGAAGACGGGTTAGATAGATAGAAAATAAAACAAATTCCGGAGAGACCGGAATTTAATATTTTTTTGTATATGTTTTATCTATTTTCCACCTTCTCGCCGCTTTAAAAACCACAGAATTAAGCCCGATCCAAACAACGAGCCGAAAAGCCATTGGTAGTTTTTCGCCAGCCACTCTGTTAAAGCAAATTGGTAATTCACCTCAATATCATAGGTTTTAACATCCACTACTTTTTCAATTGGCGGATCCACCGCGGATACAGCAAAATCTACACTATGCAGTCCTCTTTCCGTTGGAGTCACCAGCCATCTCCAAACGGCAAAA
This sequence comes from Methanotrichaceae archaeon, assembly GCA_963803855.1. Classification (GTDB taxonomy): domain Archaea; phylum Halobacteriota; class Methanosarcinia; order Methanotrichales; family Methanotrichaceae; genus Methanothrix. The sequence continues at coordinate 396,448 of CAWDNX010000005.1, read as the reverse complement.
TCACCTAATGGAACCTGCTGTTTATCTAAAACGTGTTGCTTTACAATTTTAAAATCATCCGGCGTAACAACCAAGTCAATCTTCATTTCCTTGTAAACAGGAAGAGCTGATTGATGATATTCCTCCGGCTTAATTTTTTCTATATCAACAATTGCAGTTTTAACTGTGGTCGTCAAGTTTAATTTAGGTGTTCGGGAAATTGCCGCAACAATTTGCCTCGGCATCCCCACTTTCATTTGACGGGGAATGATTTGGATGATAGTTCCATCAGGCAGATTCTGAAGTATCACTTCAGCATCATCAATATCCTGGCTTGAAGATTCCAGCTCAGCCATGACCGGCTTAGTGGCTGGCGCCTCTGTGTTGTTCATGTTCTCTACTGCAGATGCGGCCTCAGCAGCGGGTACAACAGCGCCCTTGATGGGTTCTAGCTTGTAGACCTGGCCCTCTATGGTGATGGTTCCGGCGATTGCATCCACTGAGGTGATGGTCATCGTATCGTACTGGGTGTCGGCCTTGACCTTCGTTGCCTCACCGGAGATCTGCCAGAGACCGTCGATGGTGGCCAGGTTCTGATCAGCTCCACGAAAGGCGTTCTTGAAGTGAGCTGCGATTGTTACCAGGTTCTTCTGATCGCCTACCTGCGGATTCTTGTAGTAGTAAGTTTTGTCTGCCATGGTCGCATCGGTCTTGGACGGGGATATGACCTTGCGGTCTACAACAGAGCCATCCTTGGAGAGCTCGAGATAGACCTTGTTGCCGTCGATATCAATGGATTTGATTGCCAGTTCATAGCCTTCCTCAAACTTGAGGGGGGTGCCAGAGGTGAAAGTCTTCTCGGTATCGTCATCAATAAGGATCTTCTGGAGCTGCCCGCGGGAAAGGGAATTCTTATCGGTGGACTCCTTGTACAGGAGGTTCTTATCGACGTTGTCCTTGTTCTCGACATAGCCTGCGAAGTACCTGTCTGCCAGGAAGCCCATTACCTTAAAAGCGCCCCAATCCTCGAACTTGAACTCCTTGAACTTGGCCTTGGTCTCATACTTGACACCATAGGGCGAGTCGCTGCTCAGCTTCTTATCACCAGTTATGGTGGTGCTGAGTGTCTCAGTTCCGATATTATTCTTAATATCATATTTGAAGCCCGCGAAGTTCTGGGCATTCCACTCGTTGTTGCCCGCAGCAACCTGGCCTCGGATCTCCATATTATCTACTGCATCAGCCGCCATCGCGATTGACAGCAATATAACCATTGACACTATCGTAGTCAAAGCCGCATCTCTCATATTGATCACTTCCGACCCCGCAAAACGCTTAAGATACTTGGAATAGGTCAGCATAATAATGATAAAAACATTTGCATGAGATCAATAACCGCGAAAGGTTGCACGGCGATTTTGACTCACGCCGGCCTGCATTGCAGATAAAATATAGATCGATCTAATTTATTTTCAAGCAAACACCTTGCAACCATATACCGAAAGCGATATGAGACGTGAAGCCCGAGCATGAGAAGATTATGTCCAAGCTATCTCCCCTCATGGAGCAGTATTACCGGGAAAAAAAACTGTACCCGGATACATTGCTGCTATTCCGGGTGGGCGACTTTTACGAGACCTTTGCCGAGGATGCCGTAGTCGTCGCCCGCGACCTGAACATCACCCTTACCTCCCGCCAAAAGGACGATGAGGGCAACAAGATTCCTCTAGCAGGTGTGCCCTACCATGCCCTGGAGGTCTACCTGGCCAAGCTCATCCGGGCCGGGCACAAGGTGGCCATCTGCGATCAGGTGGAAGACCCAAGGCTTGCCAAGGGTCTCGTGAAAAGGGAGATCACTCGCGTGGTGACACCAGGCACCATCATTGAGCAGGCATTGCTTGACGAGTCCTGCAACAATTTTCTCGCCTGTGTGGTGCAAGATGCAGGCAGGATGGGGCTGGCTTTTGTGGACGTCTCCACTGGAGAGTTCCTGACCACAGAGATTGCCGGGGAAAGACTCTCCTCGGAGCTGGCCAAGTTTCGACCGGCGGAGTGCATTGCGTCCTTTCCGATTGACTGGCAGGGCAGCAGCCTGCAGATCCTGGATGAAGCGGCCTTCTTCGTGGAGAGCACATCCGCGGCCCTGGTGAATCGCTTTGGCCCCGACTGGGGGGAGCGGTTCTATCTCGCCGACAAGCCCCTTTCAGCGCGGGCCTGTGGAGCCATTCTCACCTATCTGCACGCCGCTCACTTCGACGCACTGGGACACCTGCATGACATTCGTAGCTACAGCGCCGCTGAGTTCATGGTTTTGGATGAAGTCACCTTACGAAATTTAGAGATCTTGAGGAACATCCGGGACCGCTCAAGGCGAGGAACGCTCCAAGAGTTCCTGTCCCGGACAAAGACGGCCATGGGCGCACGCACCCTGGGCCGCTGGATTCAGATGCCACTGCTTTCAGAGGAAGCGATTACCAGAAGGCATTCGGCAGTCGAAGAGCTGAACAATAATTCCGTACTGCGGGAAAGCCTGACCGAAGAGCTGAAGGGCGTGTGTGATCTGGAGAGGCTGATGAGCCGGGTCTCCTGCGATTCTGCCAGTCCCAAAGAGCTGGTGGTGCTGAAAAGCACTATTGAAAGGCTGCCTGTAATGCAAGGGATCCTCGAAAATGCCGCAGCTCCCTATTTGGTCGAGCTGCAAGGCCTGCTTGAACCCTGTGAAGAGATCGTCTCTCTCCTGGAAAGATCGATTGTTGAAGATCCGCCCACCCACCTGAGAGAAGGGGGCGTGATCAAAGACGGCTTTAACACCGAGATCGACCAGCTTCACTCCCTCTTGCGGGACGGGCGGGGCTGGATGGCCCGCCTGGAAAGTTCAGAGCGAGAAAAGACCGGCATCAAGTCCCTCAAGATATCTTACAACAACGTCTTCGGCTATTATCTGGAGATCTCCCGAGCCAACCTGCATCTTGTGCCGCAGGATTACATTCGCAAGCAAACCCTTGCCAACGCGGAGCGTTTCATCACCCCAGAGCTAAAAGAGATGGAATCCAAGGTTCTGTCGGCCCAGGAGAGGTCCATATCTCTCGAGCAGGAGATCTTTGCCGGCCTGTGCAAAAAAATAGCAGCAGAGGCGCGCACCGTTCAGGAGAGAGCCGCGGCCCTGGCAAAGCTGGATGTACTTGTGGCTCTTGCCAACGTAGCTGCGGAAAGCGGCCTGGTGAGGCCGCAGTTCAATAGGGATGGCAAGCTGTTCCTCCGCGCCGCAAAGCACCCCGTCCTGGACAAGGCGATGCGAGGCGGCTTTGTGCCCAACGATGTGCTCCTGGATAATGATCATAACCGGTTCATCATTCTCACCGGCCCCAACATGGCAGGAAAATCCACCTTCATGCGCCAAATCGCGCTATGCGCCATCATGGCCCAGGCAGGCTCCTTTGTGCCGGCCGCCTTCGCCTCGCTCTCTCTGGTGGACCGCATCTTCACCCGGGTGGGAGCTTACGATGATCTATCAGCCGGCCAGAGCACCTTCATGGTGGAGATGAAGGAGATTGCCACCATTCTCGCCGCAGCGGGCAAAGACAGCCTGGTCTTGCTCGACGAGGTGGGGCGCGGCACCAGCACCTTTGACGGACTCTCTTTGGCCTGGGCAATATCTGAATATCTGCACAGCAACATCAAATGCAAATGCGTCTTTGCTACCCACTACCATCAACTGACGCAGTTGGAAGGCATCCTGCCGGGAGTGAAAAACTACAGCATCGCCGTAAAAGAGGAGAAGGGAAGCATCACCTTCCTGCGAACGGTGGTACCGGGAGCCACAGACAAGAGCTACGGCGTGCATGTGGCCCGCCTGGCCGGCGTGCCCGAGGCCGTGACCAGGCGAGCGGACCAGATTCTGAAGGAGATCGAGAAAGAAGCAGTGATAGAGCCCCTTTCCGGTAATAAAAAACTCCGGAAATCCTCCCAGTACACCCAGCTCATATTCTTCGATGCGCCTGCACCAGACGGAAAAGAAGCGGAGGGAAAAACGGAAATGATACTCAGGCCCCAGAAGGATGATGTGATCATGCAAGATATCCTGGCCTTGAACATCGATTCCCTGACGCCCATCCAGGCGCTGAGTTGTCTAGCCGAATACCAGAAGAGGTTGGGCGAGAGACGTAACGAGAGACAGGGCAGGAGCAGAGGTGAGAGCGATGGCCAGGATTAAACTTCTTGATGCAGATACCATCAACAAGATCGCCGCAGGAGAGGTCATCGAGCGGCCGGCTTCCGTGGTCAAGGAGCTGGTGGAAAACTCCATCGACGCCGGCGCCGGCAAAGTGCTCATTGAGCTGGGGGACGGCGGAAAGAGCTTTATCAAAATAACCGATGACGGCTGCGGCATCGATCCCCAGGATCTGCCCCTGGCCTTTCAAAAGCATGCCACATCCAAGATTCGCGAAGCCAAGGATCTGGAGAATATTGCCACATTGGGCTTTCGAGGCGAGGCCCTGGCCAGCATTGCCAGCGTCTCGGCCAGCGTCGAGGTAAAAACCAAGACGAAAGGGTCGCTCTCCGGCACCTACCAACGCACAGAGGGCGGCAAGATTGTAGAAACAAAAGAGGTCGGTTCACCAGTGGGCACCACCATCACTGTGTGGGACCTCTTCTACAATGTTCCGGCCAGAAAAAAGCACCTCAAAGGGGTGGAGGCGGAAACCGTGCATATTGCAGATATGGTCACCGAGCTGGCCATCATCCACTATGACATCTCTTTTGAGCTCTTCTCCGGCAAACGCACCATCTTCAAATCGATAAAATCGTCAAGCTGGGACGATGTGCTCTTTCGCCTCTTCGGCCTGAAGACTTTGAAAGGATTGTCCCGGCTGGAGGAGCCGGGCCGGGGCTGGACCCTCACCGGCGTCATTGGTGATCCTCTGGCGGTGCGAAGCAGCACGGATCGGATATTCATCTTCGTCAACGGAAGAGCGGTATCTTCCCGAACTCTTTCGGCGGCAGTAAGAGAAGCTTACCGGAACATCATCCCCCTGGGAAAGAGCCCGGTGGCTGTCATCTCCCTGCAAATAAGTCCTGAGCTTGTAGACGTGAACGTTCACCCCGCCAAAAGAGAGATCCGCCTCTTACATGAGCAGGAGATCGCCTCGGCACTCACAAGGGCCGCGGCCCGGGCTTTGGAGGAGCATGCTCGCTGCGTACCGGCGGGGATCTCGGGAGGGGGGTCAGATGGATTGTCAACCTGGGGGCCGACAACCCCTGTCAGTCAGTCCACCCTCGCGGAAAACTGCGAGCAGAGTACTCTTCCTCTGAGCGAGGCGAAGGAGATGCCGCAGACACAGCCACAGCCGCGCCCAAATCTTCGCATCCTGGGCCAGATCAAGAAGCTTTACATCGTGGCGGAAAGCGAAGATGGGCTGGTGCTCATCGACCAGCATGCCGCTGCAGAGCGCATCCGTTTCGAGCTCCTGCAAGAACGCTACAAGAGCAAAAAGATCCGCCAGGAGCTGGCAGAGCCCATCTCCCTGGAAATGTCTCCCAGCGAGATGATCATGATGGCTTCCTGGCAGGAGACACTGCAAGACATTGGCTTTGAGGTCTCGCCCTTTGGGGGAAACTCCTACACGGTCAGAGCGGTTCCGGCGCTGGGCCGCCGCCTGGAGAGCGCCGAGGCAGTGCACGACATCTTAAGAGATCTTTTTTCAGAGGGAAAAGTCAGCCCTGCTTCGACCAATAAAGATGAGATTCTCAAGCTCCTGGCCTGCCGGGGATCCATAAAATCAGGAAAAGAGCTTACATTTGCCGAAATGAGAAAGCTTGTTGAAGATCTCCACAACTGCAATAATCCCCTCACCTGCCCGCACGGAAGGCCGGTGACGGTAACAATAGATCAGAATCAATTAGAGCGGCTCTTTTCCAGGAGGTGAAGCGCTGGTGGGGCTCAATTACCCTCCTCCGGACCTTTGCCAAGCATCTTTTTGACCTCCTGTTCAAACTCCTTCTCAGCGAGGGCATCGCCCTCTTCGATCCGCCGCTGGCTGAAGGTGTGGTACTGCTCCAGAGCTAAACGTTTGGCCTCTTCCATTGAGATCTTTCCGCTGTGCTCCAGTATGGCTCGCTGGTTGAATTGCAGGAATGAATCCAGCTTCTCCTGCCAGTTCTTCATGTAGATTGGTTTTCTGCGGTTGGCCTGATCTTCGGCGTAGTCCAGCCACATGGTCACCAGGCGGTTGAGCTGGGAGATCTCGTCGGCCAGGAGGTAGTTCTTGGCCACGAGCACGTCCGACTGGCGAACCTTTGCCCCTTTCCAGGCAGTGAGTCCCATGTTCGACTTGGAGGAATCAGCGCGCTTTGAGATCAGCTCGGCTGCGGTATGGCCGGTTATGGCCCAGTGCAGCTTGTTCTGAACTACCTTGAAGAACTCCGGGGTGCTCTCTGACTGGGAATCGTAGTCGATCGCGAGGGTATAGATATCGAGGACCTTTTGGTAGAAGCGTTTCTCAGAAGCCCGAATATCGCGAATGCGCTCCAGAAGTTCATCAAAATAATCAGCTCCTAGAGCACGCTCTCCTTTTAGCCGCTCATCATCCAGCACAAAGCCCTTGACGATGTACTCCTTGAGCCGTTCTGTGGCCCAGCTGCGGAACTGAACGCCCCGGTGGCTGCGCACGCGATAGCCGATTGCCAGTATCATATCCAGATTGTAGAAGTCCACAAGCCTCTCTACCCGGCGGATGCCCTCGGTTTGAACTAATCGGAATTTCCGAGTAGTTGCCGCTGGAATAAGCTCATTGTCGCCGTAGATGGTAGAGATATGTTCGCTGATCGTGTGAGGTGCTACCTGGTAGAGCTCGGCTAGCAGCCTCTGGCTGAGCCAGACGGTGCCTTCATGCAGCCGGACCTGTAGGCGGGATTTCCCATCCTCGGTCTGGTAGAATATGATCCCTGTGTCTGGCGCGGCTGCGCCCTCTTTGCCGCTCATGTCAATCGCCCTCCTCCGGTGAGCTGGCCGCTGCCCCAAGCTCTGCTGCCAGATGCAATCCAAATTCGGGGGACACGGTCTCTCGACGCAGGAAAGCTTCAATCCTGCTCACCTTCAGCAGCGGCAAATGCTCGCGGTCCCACAGATAGGGGTCTGGCTCGTACTCGGATGCTCGCGGTTTGCCATTTCTACTATTCATTAAGATTCTAGCCTCAATACGATCCATAACCTTCATTCCCATAAACATTATGCTGATCTCAATAAAAGGAGCAAGATATGCTAGAGGCCTTGCCAAATACTTTACTAGAGGTGAGTACAACTGCGCCTCATGGATCTGGAAGGGTTTGCCAAGCGGGGCCTGCTACGTGAGGACCCGGAGATTAAGTCCAAGCTCATCTCACTGATCAGAGAGGTTAAGAGAATACCAGAGGATAAAGCCCTCCTCCTGGCGCAGGCGGTGTTGGAGGAAGCAACAGCGACGCTGCATCCCCGGGGCGAGGTTTTCCGGCTGGAAAACGTGGGCGTCTCCATGGGCGACTACGGTGTGGGCTCGCGAGGCTCAGGCGATTTTTATACGCACACCAAGATCGCAGAGGTCATCGGCCGCACCAATGCCGTGGTCGACTCCCGCCAGCTGGACGATTCAGGGGTGGTCAAAGGCAAAGGAGAGTACATAACCGTCACCGTCGACGGCATGCACTCCCGCCTCAGCGACTATCCTTTCCTGGCGGGCTTTCATGTCACTCGCGCCGCGCTTCGCGATGTCTATGTCATGGGCGCAAAGCCCGTAGCTCTTCTCTCCGACGTTCATTTAGCCGATGATGGGGATGTTTCCAAGCTCTTCGACCACATCGCCGGCATCGCTACCGTCTCGGAGCTGATCGGCGTTCCTCTCATCACCGGCAGCACACTACGCATCGGCGGAGATATGGTCATCGGCGACCGGCTGACCGGCTGCGTAGGCGCGGTAGGTGTCTCGGATAAGATCACGCCCAGAAAAGGGGCCCGTCCTGGTGACGTGATCATGATGAGCGAGGGTGCCGGAGGAGGAACGGTCTGCTCGGCTGCCCTTTACTATGATCGGCATGAGGTGGTGGAAGAGACGTTGAATATCAAATTCCTGGAGGCCTGCGAGGCTCTGCTAAAGGTTGACCATACCATTCACGCCATGACCGACGTGACCAATGGAGGCATTCGCGGCGACGCCAAGGAGATCTCCTACACGGCAAAAGTAAAGCTGCACTTCGAGGAGGAGAGGATGCGCCGCCTGGTAAATCCGCGCGTATTGCAGATGCTCGACGACCTGTTGATCGACTATCTGGGCGTCTCCATCGATGCCCTGCTCATAATAGCTCCTGAGGAAGAGGCGAAAGAGATCGCCCGGACCATTGGCAAAGCCGGCGTGGCGGTGGATGAGATAGGCACAGTTGAGGCGGGAGAAGGCGCATTGCTCCATATGGACGGAAAGGTTACAGACTTTTCCCCGCGCTTCCGGGAAGCTGCCTACACGCCCATAAAAAAGGCAGTAGGCCAGGACGCGAGAAGAGATGTGGCCGAGATGACGGCAAGAGTCGATCGGGCTGCTATGAATGCTGTGGAGAAGAAGAGGCAATTTATAGATCGAATAAGAAGAATGTAATTCAAATTTTTACAAAGTTATTTATTTTTAGTGCGTTTGCCGAATGTAGTAATAATAGTAAAAATTTTTTTACATAAATAAACTATTTATATCATAACGTACTTCATTTATTACAAGGGAGTAAAAATAAGGGAGAAGATATCAATGAAGGAATCGTTCGTAATGAGATTTGACGAGAAAGATATTGAAGTTGTAGAAACGCTGAAAAGCCTGGGAGTGCCGAGAAAGGTCTCCAATATGATCGCCTATCTGGCCAGCGGCACTGAGGCCACCTCTCGCGAGATTGAAAGAGGCTCCGATCTGCGCCAGCCGGAAGTGAGCATCGCGCTACGCACTCTTAGGAAGAACAACTGGGTGGAGGAGAAGATGAGCAGGAGCGATGGCACCGGCCGGCCCATGAAGGTCTACCGCCTCAAAGCACCAATTGAGGATATCCTTCAGTACTACGAGCAGGAAAAGCTCGCTGAGGCAAACCAGGCTCTGCAATCCATACAAAGGCTCAAGGCTCTCTTGGGGGAAGCAGGGTCAAGCTAAGGGTCGCTAAAGGGTCCATCCCCCGTGGATAATTTAATCTATCTTTTTTGATTTTTATTTATTTTTAATAATTCTTCACTGCAACGTGTAATTATGTAGCAGAAATTGCTTTTCAGATGCAAACCGCCGATAAAATCAAGTTGCAGCCCTTTGTTTATCATGATATTCGTGAAAAGTATGGCATATCCTCTCAGATGGCGATCAGGGCAATTTCCAAAACATGTGAAGCCTATAAACGGGATACGTCCATCAAACCGACATTTAATCCCAATGGCACATGTCATTGGCGTAGATCTCGGAATCAAGAACATCGCAACGGATTCCACAGGAGAAACCTTCTCCTGTGAAAAGATCGACAAGGCTCGAATCAAACTCGATGATCTCAGAGCATCTCTGCAAAGTTGTGGTACCGACAGCGCTAAAAAGCATCTCAAGAAGCTTTCCGGTCATGAAGCAAGGTTTAGAAGAGACACCAACCATTGCATCTCTAAGAAACTTGTCATGAAAGCCAAAGGCACCTCTCCCCTGATTGTTTTGGAAGACCTCCAGGGCATTCGAGAGAGGACAACGGTCCAAACCAGGGCCCAGAGACATAGACATAGTTCTTGGAGTTTCAGTCAGCTCCGGCAGTTTATCGACTACAAAGCAGTCATGTCCTGCGTTGGTGTGGTATGCATCGACCCTGCTTGTACTTCTCAGGAATGCCCGATTTGTCATCATATCTCCAGGTCTAACCGTCCTACCAGAGACGAGTTTTGTTCTGTTTGCTGTGGTTTCTCTGGCCCAGCTGACACAGTTGCCGCTCGCAATATTGCAGCAAGGGTATCAGTCAATATGCCCATCGTGGCCCGACTTTTTGCGGAGCCGCAAGCCATGCCCTTCAGGGCGTGGTAGTTGACGATGGGGATATATAGAAGGAAAACCTAATATTAATCTAAAGCAAACCCGGGGCCAATGCGCATTCATTGCTCTTGGGTGATGTATGAAGCAAATCGATTATTAGCTAGCTTATATCCAGGTAGTGATTCATTGACGGTCATAGAAGAGTCTATTCATAGGGCATATCTAAACAAGCTTGTAGGGGAAGACGGTTTACGCATTGTGGAATGCATACCAGGCGAAGAGATCACGGATGAGAAGCTGGCAGAGCTTACCGGCATCAGCCTGAATACCGTAAGACGCACCCTTTACCTGCTTTACGAACACAGGCTGGCCATATATCGACGCAAGCGCGATCCTGATTCCGGCTGGCTCACCTATTTATGGCAATTGTGTCCCGAGAATTTTGAAAAGGCACTGGAATCAGAAGCTAAAAGGCTGCTGCGCAAATTAGACGAAAGGCTGGCCTATGAGAAGGAGAACATCTTTTATGCCTGCACCGATGGGTGTGCCCGGTTCATCTTCGACGAGGCAAGCGAGGCCAATTTCCTCTGTCCCTTCTGTCAGGGAAGCCTGGAGTTTATGGAGAATGCCAAAGTGGTGGAGACCATTGAAAAGCAGATGACGCAATTAAAAGCTTGCTTATAGGTTCTCCAGGTTGTTGTCAAGGACTGCCGTCCACCACCAACGAGCCATGTCCATCAGATCGCGGCTGAACATCCCGGAGAGCCGGTACTCGCCGCTTTTGTTTGTAATCAGGCCAGCTCCAAGTAGCTTGTTTCTCATGGCGTAAAAGGCAGATCGACTAACATTCAGCTCTACCAGAAGCGTCTTCCACTCTTCCGTCTTTAATGGATCGCCGCTCTTCTGGCGTTCCTCCACCATTACCAGGAATTTCCCCCCACGCTGTGCCGTTGTTTCCTCCTGAAAAAGGCGAAGCATTAGCTCATGATACGGATCACGAGAGCGGCTTATTGCGTACTCCGATTTAGAGCGGACCTTGATCGTAGTAGCGGTCCGAGGAGCCTTCTTGACATTGGTCATAAGGTAGCCAGTACTGCTCTGGCTATATCTGCATATTCATCCCTTAAAACATAGCTCATAGGCGCACGATAAGACTTCTTATTGACATGTAATATTCCCAGACGTGAACAAATGTAGCCGATCATGGAGGCTACCACCTTTTTGGAAACATCTATTCTCATGCATACGCTTTCATGAATAGAGGCTACTGTGAACTCTCGAGCCTCGACTATGGACTCAAGAACAACTCGCCTCAGACCATCTGTGTCCAGATTGAGGAACCTAATCATTCGGCCTAATATCTCGGACCGCTGTGGTTTCATCGTACCCCTCCCAAACTACCCCCTATACATTAAACAATACTTTAGTAATATGTATAATATATACTTTACTATATTTCCATCGGAAACCCCAATTGCACCGCCATGAGTTTAAGCTGGTCGTCAAATAGTGCCGATTATAAAGAGCAAGCGGATCGGAATTAATATGCAAGAAGATGAAAATGCAAAGGCTGAGATCCTCTATGCCCAGGGAAACTATTTACGAAAGCTGGGCAGGTACGATGAGGCGGCGGCAGCCCTGGAAAAGGCTCTCTTGCTCGAACCTAAGAATGCCGATGCTTGGAAGGCTCATGCCCTGGTATGCAGCCAGATGGATAAGAATGCACAGGCAGTAGCGTCCTCTGAAAAGGCCCTGGCCCTCGATCCACACAATGCCCGAACCTGGATAATAAGAGGCTTTGCCCTGCACCAGCAGGGGCAATACGAGAAGGCGGTGGAAAGCTATGCCCGGGCCATCGAGTGCAATCCACTCGGAGCGGACGGCAGAAGGGCCTGGAATAACCGGGGGGCGGCTTTAGACAACCTGGCTAAACATGAAGAGGCTATCGAGAGCTATGAAGAGGCGTTATTGATCGATCCCTTCGATATCTATGCCTGGAACAACAAAGGCGTGGCATTAGGAGTTTTAGCCAGGCACGAGGAGGCGATAAGCTGCTTCTTAAAAGCCATAAAGATCGAGCCGGAATATGCAACTGCCTGGAAGAACCTGGGGGTTGCTTACCAGTCACTACATCGCGATGATGAGGCAGAAGAGGCCTTTATCCGAGCAACGGAATTGGGACTCTGATTGATCTATTTCTTGCCGGATAAAGCTTTAGCGATCTCATCGACGAGAGAAGAACGGTTCTCCCGGGTTACGGTTATCACCTGAAATGTGCTGCGAATTTTCTTAGCCAGACGGTGGTTGGACCATTCGTGCAGCACCACGAGCATGGGCCTTGATGAGGCTATGGCCATTTCTACAGCGGAGACGAACCTGCGGCTGGTAAGCTCCATGGGACCCACCTCGTCTACCACAATCAGCTCGCATTTCAGGGCGTTTTCTATGGCCCTTGCACCGAGGCCATCCAGGTCTTCCGGATGGACGCGATACTTTCCCAATTGGGGACCGCTGCCCGTCTCATCGGCCAGCATGCCCACCGTCCCCGAGGCAAGGTCGAGCAGCTCGAAGCCGATGCGCCGATCTTTGTAATGCTTATCCCGTGCCAGCACTCCCCCCACGCGCATGCCTGTGGCTTTTGCCACCTTGGCGACCAATGTGGATTTGCCGACGCCAGGATTTCCGGTGACTGCGATCCTAAATACCATATTGCTCCCTCATCCTTTCCGCGTAGCGGCTCAGGCTCTCTACGTCTTTTATCTCTTTCTTGACCAATTTTCCCAGCCGGCTTCGGATCTCTTTGTCCGGTTTCGAGCCCACGGAAATAAGGTGGCGCTCGATGGTCCTGCACATCTCATCGCCTTTGCCATCCCAGTCGGTGAGAAGTATGATCTCTCTGTAGCTTCGGGCGACATCCTCAGCCAGATCCAGAGCCCTGCGGCGCGAGGCCATGATCACGGGGCCAGGCAGGCCCAAAGCACGCAAGGACTGCATGTCGCGCCTTCCTTCCACAATTACGGCCGCACCCTGGTAGGAAGCATCGAGAAGGGAAGCGATCAGCTCCTCGAGGGCCTCTAGATCATAAGTCCCCTTGGCACGAACCTCATGCTCATCTCTACCCCAAGTCATATTTTTCCCGCTCAATTATCTAATCTTCTCTGTTAATGCCAAGACGGCCTCATCCTTTGTCATGCCTTTTACCAAAAGAAGCTTTCTGGCGCTCCGCTGACCGCTCAAGACCACAACCATTAGCTCGGAAATTCCCAGCTTTCTGGCCAGTTCCTCTGTCAGTTGCCGGTTAGCCCGTCCTCGCGACGGCTCCTCAGTCAGATGAGCTTCCAACGACCGCCTCCAGGGATTGAAGCCGGAGGGGACAGCCAGCCGGGAGGAGCCGGGCACCACCTCAAAGCTGATGATGCAGCCCAGTGGATGAGATTTAACCGCCTCGCAAATGTCCATTATTCCTAAAAGAGGCGTTCTGGGGGCTTAAAGCTTATCTCGGACATAAGATAAATAGCGTTTTGGCAAAAAGTTAAAATAGCGCCAGCGATGAAAGGAGAGAGGTTCGATGAAGGTCAAAAAAGTCGTCGTCCTGGCAGATCAGGCTCAGGTGGCAAGATCCATTCTTCAGCTTGGCCTGCAAATATGCGATCGGCTGCCAAGCCCAGGAACGGATTGCCTTTTGATATGCGACATGGGATATGTTACCACCCCCAGAGGAGCGCTCCTCATTCGCCAGGCATTGGTTGATGGAAGTCCTGTTTTATTAGGCAATGCCCAATTGCCATCGGTTTTAGAAGAGATCAAGCAGACGGGCGGCCTTTCTTTAGAGACCAGAAACAACCTGGAGGCATATGCCCTCTTCCGGTGTCTGCAAAGCGACTCGAGAAGACTCTTTGCCCTTCAAGCCGGCACGAAGGCCATGCCCCGTTATGCTGCGGCAGCCTATGAGAAAGTTCAGGATCTTCGTTATGGAGAGAACTGGCACCAGAGGGCGGCACTCTACAGCAAAGAGAATGGTCTGGGCCTGCATACCGCCAGGAAGCTGAATGGACGGGAGATGTCCTATAACAACATGGTCGATGCAGAAACGGTGCTTGAAATGCTCATCGACCTATCGGAGTACGATGGCATCCCGGCGGAAAAGCCACTATCCGTAATTGTGAAGCATGCCAATCCCTGCGGCGTGGCCTATGGCGATAGTCTGGCTGAAGCCTATCGTCTCTCTTTCGCCACCGATCCCAAATCCGCATTTGGGGGCGTCATCGGCTTTTCCCGGCCGGTGGATTTGGAAACGGCCCGCGCCATCGGCGACAGCTTCGTAGAGGTGCTGCTGGCCCCTGGCTATGAGCCCGATGCCCAAAAGCTCCTCATGGATAAGAAGCCCAATCGCAGAATATTGGATATTGGAGATCTGCTGGCCAGAAAGGATGAACTTTATCGGGGTTTCTATCAAAGAAGCATCTTCGGGGGCATGATGCTCCAGGATTATGATACAGGCGATCTTAAGGAATGGAAGGTAGTAACCAAACGGGCGCCCACAAACGGGGAAAGCAAAGCCCTTCGATTTGCCTGGAAGGTCTCCAAGTACGTCAAGTCCAATGCCCTGGTTTATGCCTCGGAGTGCCAGACCATAGGCATAGGATCGGGCCAGGTGAGCCGGGTGGATTCAGCACGCTTTGGTGCGGAAAAGGCAGAAGAGCACGGCCTTTCCACCCGAGGCACGGTCGCTGCCACTGATTCATTCTTCCCCTTCCGAGACGGACTGGATCAAACCTTCCAGGCAGGAGCTGTTGCAGTAATTCACCCCGGCGGGTCCATACGGGATGCCGAGGTGATTGATGCCGCCAATGAGCACGACATGGCCATGGTCTTCACGGGCATGCGCCATTTCCGGCACTAATTTATAACTGGAAAACCATTGTAATCTGAGGTTAGCCAATGATAATCGCGAAGAGCCCTAAATATTGCATAAAATTTTCAACCATTAAATGCAACGAAAAGGCCATCTTCGCGCTCCTCGTTCTTGCGCTTTTCATTTACGTACCATTTGATCCCGCCTCAGCAAGCGTTATCCAGGCAGGTGCTGACATCCAGACGGCCATAAACTCGGCCAAGGTAGGAGACACGATAGTAGTAGGTCCGGGAGAAGTAAATCGCTTCGAGGTGGACCGGCCGTTAACCATTGAAGGACAGGGCGGCCCCATTCTCTCAGCGGCTTTGCAAAAACCAGCTATAATAGTGTCCAGCGATGGCGTCACCATCTCAGGATTTCGCATAAAAGGCATAGGTAAGGACACCACTGCCAAGTTCAATTACTACATGCAAAATCCCGCTGCTGCGGCGGGAGGAAGCTTCGATGAGCCCAATTCGGCAGTCGTTGTGAGGGGCGACGGCATATCTATAAAAAATTGCAGCATCTTTGGAGCGCAGGTGGCAATTTCTGCGGAGAATGTGGGGGACCTGGTCTTGCAGAATACGACCATGGAAGACTGCGATACGGGGGCCTCTATCCTGCAGAGTGCCCAGATTAAAGTTACTGCCTGTCGCATTACGAGCTGCAAAAAATACGGGCTTGAGATTGTTAGGTCTCGCGATGTAGTGCTTGATAATAACAGCATTGTTAACAACACCAACGCCGGCATACTCCTCAAAGAGACGAACGACGGCATTATTCAGGATAATATCCTCTCCACGAACACCTTTGGGCTCTCCCTTTGGAATGCTTCGTATAACCAGGTAAGAAGAAACCGGGTAGATCATAATTATTACGGAATCCTGGTGACGTCCTCGTCTAACTACAACAACATAACCGATAATTTGGCAGAGGATAATAGCAGAAGCGAGATCGTGACAGGGTTTGGTATCGGCATCAGCCTGCAAGAGAACAGCAGCTACAACATGCTGATCCGAAACACCGCCAAGGGCAACTTCAACGGCCTTGAGCTGTCCCGAGGCTGCAAGTTCAATGCCGTCTACGACAACAACGCCTCGGACAATAAACACGGCATAAGGCTCAATGAGAACCGCAATAACCTCATCTTCGGCAACAACTTCATGCATAACGACATAAATGCCTATGAGAATACCAGCCTTAATATCTGGAATACAACTTTCGGCAACTACTACAACGATTATAGCGGCAAAGATGAGAATAATGACGGCATAGGCGATCAGCCCTATTCTCTTCCTGGGCCCGAGTCGCATTCCTTTGACCAGCGGCCCCTTATCCGTCCTTACCGTGAAGCCGTATCGAACAATACAGAGATAAGAGATGAGGTTAAGAAATATGCCGTGTACGGGCCGGCAGATGATGAGTATCCTACCATTAGCAAGCAAAAAGGCGTCATGGTGATATCTCGCAAAGCATCAAGCCTGCCGCCCAAATGGTCCGACTCTCGGGCCTTTGATGCCAGCGCTCCGCCGTTTCAGAAAGAGAATGATTTCTGATCAACTACCGCACCCTAAAGGACGCGGCTTGCGACTACGGTGATATTGTATCGCAGTTGGCTGGTTGACAAGACAGCCTGCTCAGGCAAGATATACCCGCCTGAGCAATGTTCCGAGAAGCATTAAGGTCAGCATGGAGTTCAAAACCACATTTGCGGCAACAAAAAGCGGAACGTTCTCGGTTTCCTTTGTAGATATGCCCACAGTTAGAGCACTTCTGAGAAGTGTATCTGGCATCCACAAGGAGAACATGCTTCCCAAGAGCTTCGGCCTTGTAACTGACAAACTGCTCAAGCTGGTAGAAAGGCCAGCTGTTGAGCTTGCGGTCAAACTCTTTACCTCTTCGCTTCTGAACTCGGATCTTGCTCAGATCTTCAAGAGCAAATACAGTGTATTCCGAGTTCACAATCTGCTTAGATATACAATGGTTGACATCAGCCGCAAACCGTCTTTCCTTACCGGACATTCGCTTAAGCTTGCGTTTGGCCGATTTGGTGCCTTTGGACTGCAACTCTTTCTGAAGATAGGCATAACGAGCGCGCCCATTTTTGATCTTCTTAGAGTTGAAAAATCTGTTATCCGAGCAGACTGCAATATTCACGATCCCACGATCTATTCCAAGAACATTAAGCGCAGTGACTTTCACAGGATCGCTATGCTCAAGAGATACATGCAGATAGAATGTTTTGTTTCTGCGATCATAAGAAATTGTGGAGGATTTGATAATCCAGCTAAGATAGTCTACGTAATGCGATGGCACAAAGAAAGTGGCCTTGATTCTGCCTTTTGTAGAAGCTATCGTGGCAATGCCATGCACAAGGTTCGCGGTGATAACTCTCTGATTGTATCTCATTGCCGAAAAAGGCTTTCGTTCTGGAAGTGTCTCACATTTGATAGCTTTCAGAGCTTCGCAAGCGCAATCTCTTGCTCCTTGTACCAGGGAGGAGGGAAGATCGGGGATGCTTTGACGGGTAATCTTGTAGGTCGCGTTGTGGTTATCCACCCTATTCCAAGATCGGTTCTCGAATCCCCATTTTGTGGAGATAGAGAACGCATTGGTATAAGCTCTCATCGTATCGAGGAGAGTTCCACGATCTTGGTTAGACAACCTAAGCTTGAATGTTATCGTCCTAAGCACATCATATATGTAGGAGTTTAGATGTATATGCTTTGCGGTAAAAACCTAAGAGGTGGTAAGCACGCGCTCATCCCCACCCTAAAGGATTGGGGCTGTGCGCTGCTACGAAGATGAATCTCACAACCGAGGGCGCCATCACCTTCGAGACGGAGGGTGCTTTCTACAATCCCAAGATGCTTCTTAACCGCGATATCGGCGTAGCCATGGCCAGCAGCCTGGGCCTCTCCGACTATCTGGACGCCCTATCTGCCAGCGGCATTCGCGGGCTAAGGGTGGCTAAGGAAGCGTGCGTTGAAAAGGTGACCTTAAACGACGTCAGCCCTCAGGCTTGCCGGCTCATGGAAAAAAACCTGAGTCGAAACGGTCTGGCCGGCACAGTAACCTGCTGCGATGCCAATGTTCTCCTGCATGAGCAGCACTTCCAGGCAGTGGACCTGGATCCCTTCGGCTCACCCTCTTCCTATCTTTCAGCAGCCAGCAGGTCCGCTCTTTCTTATCTATTTATCACCGCCACCGACACCGCTCCCCTCTGCGGTGCCCATCTCATGAGCGGTATCAGAAAGTACATGGCAGTTCCCCTACGTACAGACTATCACCGGGAGATGGGGGCCAGAATTCTGCTCGGCCTGGCGGCGCGCGAGCTGGCCCGTCTGGATAAAGCCATGCAGCCCATGCTTACCCATGTTACCGATCACTATGTGAGAACTTACCTGCGTGTGATCAAGGGAGCAAAAGCAGCCGATAGATGCCTGGAAAAACTGGGCTATGTCGAGCACTGCCGTAGCTGCGGCAGCTTTGTTCTCCTGGAAATGCCCCAGCCCGGAGGAGTGTGCGGTCATTGCTCAGGCAAGACGACTTTGGCCGGCCCTCTGTGGCTGGGCGAGATACAGGAAGCGCAAGTAATCGAGAAGGCCTCAGCTTGGGAGGGGCACAGCCGCCGGGCAAAAAAACTCCTCGACACATGTGCGAGCGAAGTAGAGGTGCCCATGTACTATGATCATCATAGCATCTGCGAGAGACTGCACATCACCCCCGGCAAGATAGATGATGCAATAGAACGGCTGCTAGAGGGTGGACATCGGGCTTCCCGCACTCATTTTTGGGGACTGGGCATCAAGACCGATGCCGACATGACACAGGTCGAGGCGGCCATAAGACCGATTTAATTTCTTAATAATTTATAAAAGGTTTGATCTGTGTTTGATCTGTTTTCCAACCTAAAACTTAATAAAGGAGAAGAGACCTAATAGTGGTAGCTGCATTGTGACCGGATAATGCAGAAATTCGCGGCACGAGGTGACGTTTATTACCCCCTTCATTGCTACTCCCTTTCGCATCTCGTGCCATCCCTTGTTACATTTAAGCAGGTTCTAAAATGCAATGGACATCTTATTTAGCGGACTACAACCTGCGGCTGATAATATATTTTCTTCTGGGCGGGGCGGTGACGGCTCTCACTGCCTACTACGCCAGCGTGGGTCGGGGCACGCTCTCCGCCTTCATCACTACCCTGCCCCTGCAAACTGTTCTTGGTTTTTTGATCATCTATGCAGAGGGCGGCAGCAAGACTGTGGAAGAGTTTGCCAAAAGCCTTCTGGTATTCACACCTCCCTGGCTTTGTTATGTCTTAATCGTTCTCCTGGGAGTCAATAGAATTGGAATAATCAGGAGCTTAAGCCTGGGTGTCCTTCTCTTCGTGATCCTGTCCGTCCTCCTGCAAAAGATGCTGCCCGGCACAAAACTGTAAAATAATAGAGGGCTAATTCGTGAGTCCATGAAAATTGCCCTCGTTGGCGGAACTGGCGATATCGGCACGGGATTTGCCGTGCGCTGGGGACAGAAGCATGAGATCATCATTGGCTCCCGAAATGTTGATAAAGCCAGGGAGAGCGCGGCCGCAGTATTGCAGCTTTTAGGGGCCGCAGCCGATGTGAGGGGCACGGACAACGCCAGTGCCGTTGCAGCATCTGATGTGGTCGTGCTGTGCGTGCCCTATGAGCATCTGACTTCTGTTACAACCGGTCTGTTAGACTCCTACAAGAGCCAGCTCGTCATCTCGCCCGTGGTGCCCATGATTTACAACGGCAAGTTTTTCCAGTACCAACCCCCCGCCGAGGGAAGCGCAGCCCTGCAGGCAAGGATGTTGCTACCGGAAAGTGTTAGAGTGGTCTCTGCCTTTCATACCATCTGCGCCGCAGCTTTGCAGGATATTGAGAGGGTGATGAAGGCGGATGCTTTTATCTGCGGCGATGATGCACAGGCGATGGAGATCGTTGTGGAGCTTGCCGGTGAGATAAAGAGCCTGCGACCACTGAACGCGGGTCCTTTGGCCGTCTCCTCCATGGTGGAGAGCCTAACGCCCTTTCTGCTAAATGTAGCCCGCAAGAACAAGATCAAGGACGCGGGAATAACCGTCGTTTCCGAGCGAAAAATTTAAAAAATTAAAGAATAGCCGTTTTTTATCATATCCCAGATCATCTCTCCTGAAAGGTTCAGTCCCAGCAAATGCCAGATGAGATAGACGCCAACGAACATGCCGAGCATGGCACCCACGTTTGAAAGTGCCGCCACTAAGATGACCTTAAAGAGGCGGTTTTGCATCATCTGACTAAAGTTGTCTGCAGCCGCCAGCGTTTTCAGGTCGGACACAGTCGGCTTGAGCTTCCAGGCCTCCACCATTCCGGCAAACCAGCCCGCCGCCACAAAGGGATTGAGGGTCGTCATCCAGGCCACCAGGAGCGCCGTCAGGGCGGATAGCGGATGGCCTCTGGCCAGGACCACTCCTAAAGCCGACAGCCCTCCTGTTACTAAGAACCAGATGACACAGGCCTGGAAAATGATCTCGCTGGACTTGGCCGTGATCAGCACCAGACCAATGGTGACCAGGATAAGCAGGCTCACCACTACCCCAAATATCTTGACAAAGGTGATCTTTTTGCCGGGCTTCTCATTCAAGCCTTCCAGGGCAGGAATATTCTCGGGATGTTCTAGATGCTTGAGAATGCCCTCTCTGTGGCCCGCCCCCACCACGGCCAGCACCCGGCCCTGCTTGGAGAGCAAGTGCAGATTACGAGCCAGGTAGGCGTCGCGCTCATCCACCAGCACGTTCGCTGCCCCGGGAGAGATCTTCCTAAACTCCGAGATCATCTGTGAGACAATATCTGCCTGAGTGATGCTGTCGATATCAATTTCTTCTTCATCGCCCCAGCCAAGAGCCGCGGGTATCAGGGATCCGACCAGCCTTATCTTATCGATAAATCCCATAGCCGACCAGAAGCGCTGAATGGTAATGCCAATGTCCCTATCGACCAGTGCCACCCGCGCGCCCGCGATCTTAGCAGCTTCTATGGCCGCCAGCATCTCCGAGCCGGGTTTGACTCCCAGCTCCTCGCCGATCTTTCTCTGGATGTAGGCCAAAAACAACTGCACCAGAAAGAAAAATAGTTTTCCGCCACTCAAAAGCTCGCTGATCTTGATCTCCTTCTCGACTTCCTGGCCGATAAGAGCCCGATAGCGAGCAGGACACAGCTCTACAGCCACGATATCGGGCTTTGTCTCTTCTATTTTGCTGATTACTTCCTGGACGCTTTTTTCTGAGACATGGGCCGTTCCTACTATTATGATCTCATGGGACTCGCTGCCAGCGGAATTCTCCCCCGGTTCCACCAGCCGGCAAGAAGAAGCGTCGGCTTCTTTCATCGTTTCCGTCGTATTTTCCAAATCTATTACCTCTTAATGTTCCCGCTCACTGCACGAGCTCAATGGCCCTGACCAGGTCCTCCCTGGAGACAATGCCCACCAATCGGCCCTCATCGATCACAGGCAGTCGGCGAATTTGCATTTCATTCATCATCTTCATGGCAGTCGATGCCTCCTCCAGAGGTCCGATCAAATATAACTTTCTTGCCATCACCTGATCGACGCGCGTTATGGCCCTCTCCGCTTCCGGAACCTTCTGCAGATCGGTCAAGGTGATAATTCCCACCATGGACTCGCCGGACATTACCGGATAGCCTCTATGTTTTTCCCGGAACATCAGCTCTTTTAGCTCTTCAAGCGTCATTTCCAAAGTGATGCTGCGCACCGGGGCGGACATTATGTCTCGCACTAATATTCCCTCCAGGCTAACGCTTATTTCCGTAGCCTTCTCCTCTTCAGATGCACCCACATAAACGAAGAATGCCACAAAGAGGAGCATGATATTTAAGGTGGACAGGCCCAGCAGAAACATGAGAGTCGCGAAGACCTTTCCGATATATGCAGCTTGTCGGGTAGCTTTTACATAAGGCATGCGGGTGGCAAACCAGGCCCGCAAGAGGCGGCCTCCATCCATGGGAAAGGCGGGGAGGAGATTGAAGGCCATGAGGATGATATTCATGATGCCTAAAGTCCAGAGCATGATGGCCAGAGCATTGCCAGCACCACCAAAAGCAGCAGCCGGTCCGGCCAAGTAAACCGAGATCAATCCCAGCATGCCGCTTACAGCCGGTCCGGCAAAGGCCATCTGCAGCTCCAGGCGGGGATTTCTGGGGATCTCCTCCATAAAAGCCACTCCGCCAAAGAAGTAGAGAGTTATGCTCTTTATGCCAATACCGTTCTTGTGGGCGATATATGAATGCCCCAGCTCATGCAGGGCCACGCATGCGAAGAGCACTACGGCAAAGAGCAGAGAATAAATCACTCGCATCTGTGCCGGCTCAATGCCGCCGAAACCATAAGTCTTTCCGTAGACGGTCTGGCTGAAAGAGGCAAAAGCCCAGGCAACATATAGGATTACCAACAAAAATGTCCAGTGTAGCCGCACTGGTATATCCATGACCTTTCCAAGCTCCAGAGAAGAGTTCATAGGAGACATTTAACCGCAGGCATTAATAGATCTTTTGACAAATAAAGAGAGCGGGTAGGAGAGTGGGGGTTCAGTGTGGATTTCAAAAACTAGGATTACCCGCTCAAATTATTGAAGTGACGGAGAAGATATAAATTTATCCCTTGAATAGGCTTTTACAAGATATCTCACCTGAGCGCTATGCTCTGCCATACAGGCTGCCGTATAAGCATCACAGAGACTATTGCCGGCGGCAAATACGCCATGGCCGCGAGCAATACATGCCTTATGAGTTTGCAGGGCAGAAGATGCAGCCATAGCCAGCTCATTTGTGCCGATTTGGCCCTCAACAATAGGCATTGTTCCTAAAAAGAGCATGCCCTCGCTATCCAGCGGCTCTACGATCTTTCGCTCCAATAGAGACAGAGCCACTGCATAAGGAGAATGGGTGTGAATGATGGCCATGTTTATGGTGCCCTGGTAGATGGCCCGGTGAACACAGGTCTCGCTGCTGGCAATCTTGTCCTGATCGCAGGGACGGCTTAAATCAACCTCCACCACCAATTCTTCCTCCAGCTCGTCAAGCATGCTGCCGGTGCAGGTTATAAAGATCCGACCTTCCCGCAGCAGGCTGATATTTCCGAAGCGGGAGCTGGTAAGCCCGGAAATGACCAATTTCTTGCCGAACCGGGCGATCTCTTGCCAGGCTAAAGACATACCAGCTTCACCTCGTTGCCCAAGGAGGCCCCATCCTTTAGGGTGGGGAGGAATTGGGCGGTCTCGTTTCGTAGGTAGTTATTTATACTCATAGAACTATGCCCTCAATGCAATGATGCAAACGCTTATGGTCAAGGTTGAAACTACGTTGGAGCAAGCCGAAGTTCTCCATAAGACTATGCATCAGTTTAATGCAGCCTGCAATGACATAGCCAATACTGCTTTTGATATGCATCTTGCCAACAAAATTGAATTGCAGAAAACTGTCTATTATCCGATCAGAGAACGATATAGCTTGTCTGCTCAGATGGCCGTTAGAGCCATTTCCAAGACAGTGGAGGCTTATAAGAGAGATAAGTCCATCAAGCCTACTTTTGATATTGATGGCGCTATGCCTTATGACCAACGTATTTTGAGTTGGAAAGGGCTTGATCGAGTATCTTTGCTTACCTTGGAAGGTAGGCTTATTTTGCCGGTTCGGATTTGCAAATACCATGCTCCAAAGATGATTCAACCAAGAGGACAGGTAGATTTGATTTTCAAGGACAATGCTTTCTATTTGGCTGTTGTTGTCGATGCTCCGAAAGAGTATCCTATTAATCCAATTGATGTTCTTGGTATCGATCTTGGAGTCAAGAACATCGCAGTTGATTCCACCGGAGAAGTTTTCTCTGGTAATGCTATTGAAAAAACTAGGATCAAAATCGATGTTATCAAAGCCGATCTTCAGAGTTGCGGTACTCCAAATGCCAAAAGACATCTCAAGAAGATTGGAACACGTGAATCCCGATTTAGACGTGATACAAATCATTGCATCTCCAAAAAGATGGTTGCGAAGGCCAAAGACACTTCTTCTATTATCGCCCTTGAAGATCTTAAATGTAGCTCCTGTCATCATATCTCCAAATCCAATCGTCCTACTAGGGAGGATTTTGTTTGTAGTAGCTGCGGCTTCTCTCTACCGGCTGACTACAATGCCGCTCTGAATATCAGAGCAAGGGTAGCTGTCAACATGCCCATCGCAGCCCGACTTTTTGCAAAGCCGCAAGCCACGTCCTTTAGGGCGTGGTAGTTGACCCCCGCTCCAATAGACGGAAAGGGACCGCTTTATCGTCCACCTCCCCGAATTTTCCCAGCAAGTCAACCTTTACCTGATAGTCGCCAGGAGTCCAAAAGCTTGTCTCCCAGCGGGCAGAGAAGATGCCGTTGCCGTCGAAGTCATCCATGGGTATCTCCATATTTCGGTCCGGCCCTATGATGTTGGCGTTTATGGCCCTGATATCGCCTAAAGCCTGCGCCTCAATCATGACCGGCTCGCCTACAGAGGCATCGTTTCGGTTAAGCTTAATCTCCTCGATAAGGGGAGGCGACAGCCCCGGGCGAGGCGCACTAATGCTTTGCAGGGCGCCGGTCAGATTGAGGGACCCATAGCCATAAACATTATCCGGCCCGGACGGGCCCAGATCGTCGGCCGTCTTGAGCAGCACCCTCTTTACATCAGCCGGGGCAAGATCAGGCTTTGCTTCCAGCAACAGCGCCACTGCCCCGGAGACTTGAGGAACGGCCATAGATGTGCCGCTAAGTGAGCTCTTGCCGCTCTTCGATCCAGCCAGGGCGGAGACTACATCCACACCCAACGTGACCAGATCTGGCTTGGTGTCGCCTTTGGCCGTCGGCCCGCGCGAGGACAATTCGAAGATAGTACCGGAGCGGTCCACAGCGCCCACGGTTACCACGTTCTCGGCATCGCCAGGAATGACAATGGATGAAGCGGCAGGACCGGAGTTTCCTGCTGCCACACACATAACCAGCCCCTGTTCCACCATTTTGTTGCAGGCTTCATCAAGGAGAGACGTGCCGTCCGAAGGGCTCTCACCACCCACGGAAAAGGATACTACCCGAATTCCGTAACGCTCTTTATTCTCCAGGCACCAGTCCAGTGCATTGAGGGCATCAGATAGATAGCATGCACCTTCTCGGTCCATGACCTTTATCACTACCAGTTTTGCCCCCGGTGCCACGCCCGTGCCCGCCTCTCCGGCGACTAGGCTGGCGCAATGGCTGCCGTGTCCGTTGTCATCGTAGGAATCTGTTTGGTTGTTCACGAAATCCTTGAAGGCTACAATTTTGCCTGCCAGGGCCTTATGATCACGATCCGCACCAGTATCAATGAGGGCCACGGTCACGCCCTCCCCCGTGTAGCCTTTATTCATCCGGGGGTCATCAATATTCCAGGAGTCATGGTGTGAAGTGGAGAGCGTTGAGGGAACGCTAGCCTCGTCAGGCTGCGCCAAAACCTTCAGCTTCTGGTCCTTGTAGATACCCCTAACACCATTGGTCCGGGCAATCTTCTCCAGCTTGTCGCTGGATATCGTCAAGGCGCTCCCCGGCAAGATATGGAAGCGATCCGCGGATGTAGCGACATTGCTCAGATTGCCGTCATGAAGGACGATCACCCTCAGATCCTTCCCTCCTTGCTTTTCTAAACTGTCCTCGATTCCATTGCCGTTAAGATCATTGGGGTCGCGAATGGTAAGGGTTGCTGATTCGTCCTTTGCCGCATTGCCGGATTTGTCAATGGCCACAATTGTAACCTTGTAGGCTCCGGGCGGCAGGTTGGAGCCGCAGTATCCTGTATATCTGCCGTCTTGATTCAGATCCAGCATGAGGTTCATGCGACTAGCGATATCAGCATAGACCATCTCTATGCTGCCGGCATCATGGACAAAAGCGTTGATCTCGCTTCTGGGTTCACCGGTCTTAAGCGCCGAGGGATTTACGCTCACTCCATAAATGACCGGAGGCATACCGTCATCCGCGTTTGGCTTGAAGTAGCTGTCATATTCCTTTTCAAACCAGATGCTGGCCTTGTTGTTATCGAGCGCATTTTGCATGGGGAAAGCGGCCGCACTGCTAAGCAGACCGGCCAATAAAATAAAATAGGCAAATGAGCTGGAGTTCACACTTAGCTCCAGTTATTCATTTCCAAGATTCTTATATTTACTGGTGCCGACCACCTCAATTTGCATGGCATCCGGGAAGGGCTTTGTATTCTCCCCAAAGGTCGCTACAATATCGACTGTGTATACGCCGGCTGCCACATTAGCATTCCAAATGCCGGCAAACTCGTCTCCGTCAGATTTGATGCGTTTCATTACAACCCGCGAGACTGTATCACCCGATGGGCTCAATACCTGAGCCGATACAGTGAAACCTTTTTCCGCCGCGCTTTTTTGTGCCTGAGATGTGGAGCCGATCTTCACCACGCCACCGGTGCTACTCAGGTCGGCATATCCCTGCGGCGAACCAAATCCACAGGTAGCGCATCCTTTGATGGTCAGAATAGTCTCGTTGCCGCTCTGGTTAACGTTTTTTGGCAGGCCGGCAGAGCTTATGTTCTTCCCTTCGAAGAGCGCAGTTATCTGAACAACATCTCCTATCTTGGCGGGATTGGGCTTGGCATAAGCCTTCTGCAAGGCGATGTCCAATTTAGGCGAATTGGCCTGCCAATCCTGCCAGGAGTAAATTCTGGCATCATGGTCCAACAGAGTCAAGGCAAGCCAGATCAAGGAAGCCTTGACGCCGGTATTGGTGTAGACTACAACGGACTTATTTTTATCCAGAGAAGAGAATAGATTACCTAGCTCTTCTTTATCCTTGATCCTTTTGTCGTCCAGGACTCGATCATAAGGAATATTTACGCTTCCTGATACAGATCCTACATCAAATTCCGTGGCCGTTCTGGCATCTATGATCTGGGGCGTGCCGCTATGCACAAACTCATAAGTGGCCAGGAGATCGGACTTTATGGAAGGAGTATAGGTCTGAGAAGATAAAGACGCAGAATGTGTTACCGTGGGCCGCTGGGCTGCCACCCAGTCGTCGATGCCTCCGTCCAGCAGTTTGACATTCTTATGGCCCATATACAACATTATCCAGTAAACATAAGTTGCAGCCGATGGCCCTCCGCCGCAAGGCTGGCATTCACCATAAATTAGGACCGCATCATCCTCTGATATGCCTGCCTCTCCTAAAACTGCCGCCATCTCGGACACGGACTTAAGAACGCCCCCAGGGCCAAGAAATTCGGTATAAGGGATGCTTATAGCTCCGGGAATAAGCTCGGTGGGATCTGGGCTGATATCAAGAATTATACCTGAACCATTGGCGCTCTCCAGGGGCACCAGAACAGAGGCAAAGCCATCGCTTCTCTTCTCGGAAGAGCTTTCTGACCCAGTTACGGATGCTATATTCGAATCATCCTTACCGGATGGTGCCTGGCTTTTCTCTGCTTGCAAGGAAGGATTGTTCTGCCGGTTATAACGGGGATTGACCAGACCACTTGTGCTGGACATCACCTCTGTTGTTGCATTCTCTTTTCCCAGGAACACCGCCCACTCGTTATTCAGCACGTCCTGTTGAGTGGTGGGCGATCCGCCTTTGCAGGC
Source organism: Methanotrichaceae archaeon (assembly GCA_963803855.1). GTDB lineage: Archaea > Halobacteriota > Methanosarcinia > Methanotrichales > Methanotrichaceae > Methanothrix. Next base: position 368,893 of record CAWDNX010000005.1, on the reverse strand, counting down.
GGAACATTCTCCATTGACACTAGATACCGCACCCGCAAATATCGCCATCAATAGCAGGATGCACATGGCAATTCTTGAGATAATCATGGCCTTTGCCCTCGAATACTATTCAAGCCGTCGCCGTCGCATTAGTCGCATCTGCCTTGCCCAGAGCCGCCTGGTTGTACAGATAATTCTCATAGGAGTACAGCCGGGCATCGTATCCCTGGAGAGTCATGGCAAACCAGACCACCGATCCCTTCAAGCCGGTATTGGTGTAAACTACCACAGGCTGGCTCTTGTCAAGAAAGGCAAAAACTCGGGCAAGCTTGGTTTCATCCCTGATTTTACTATTGATGATAACATTATCGTAGGGAATGTTGATTGCACCAGGAATGGAGTTTGCGCCGAACTCCTGCATGGTTCTTGCATCCACGATCTGGGCCGAGCCGCTCATCACATAATTGTAATCGGCTGAAAAATTCCGAATGATTAGTGGAGTGTAGGTCTTGGCGGGCATGATCGCCGTCTCTGTGGCCGTCGGCTTTCCGGCTAGAGCCCAATCCTTGACAGTTCCATCCAGCACTCTGACATTCTCCTGTCCCAGGGACCTCATGATCCAGTAGACAAAGGTCGCGGGCGCGGGTCCTCCTCCACAGGGCATGCATTCGCCGTAGATGACCAGCGGGTCACCCTGGGAAATTCCGGCATCTCCCAACATCTTTGCCAGCTCGGCCTCTGATCGCACATTTGTGCCGTTGAGAAAATTCGTATAAGGAATAGCAATAGATCCCGTGATGTGTTCTGTGGCATTCTCGCTGATGTCCAGCAATACCTGGGAGCCAGTGACCTCGTCAATAGGAGCGAGCAATCCCTTGGCGTTTGCGCTGCGCACAATGGAAGTGTTCTCCTCCGCGATTTTGCGCGGCTCGGTCTTCTTTGCCAGGCTTTTTGTGGTGTTGTTCACCGGGACATTTTCCTGCAGCGAATTGCTCTCTTCGCTAGCATTGGTTTTATTGAAGCCGGCGAGGGGCTGTTTCCAGACTCCCACCCGGTTCTTCTGAGCCGTGCTCAGGCCCGGCATGACCTCTGCCTTTCCCGCGTTGGGATTTCCGATCTCATCGAGCTTGGCCATGGGATTCCAGCCTGAATCACCCAGGCAGGCATCGCAATAGGCTTCGCCTCCGTAGGCTGCATTTGCCAGCACCAATAACGCTAGCAGCGCTAAGATGCCCACACCCACTAAATAGGACCCCAAACATGATCTGAATGTTGTCATTGTCTCCCCTTTTTAATACACATAATATAGATCATAAAATATAAATCATGAAGAGGTAAAGCCGCGTCTTGCGGTAACCTCGACCTCGCCCAAAGTCTCTTGCAACTCATATCCTCGCGCATCTTTTGCAGAGAGGATAATATCGTACCTTCCCGGTTCCAGCAGAGCTGTGGAGAAGTCCCCCTGATAGAAATCTCCGGACAAAACCAGTCTGCAGTAGCCCTGCGCTTCCAATCCATCTTGATAAGCGCGAGCGGTTATCTGCAAGAGATCGTACCTGGACTTCAGCTTTGCCTTAATGGCGATTGCGTCACCCACTCTTGCTTTCGCAGGAGTCATCTCTTTAGCGAGGATGGCAATCTGCTTGACCTGAACGCCCATAATGGGATACAGATCTTTTCCGGACTCGCTTATCCTGTAAGGCACATCCCCAAAGCCGTCCTTGCCAGGGGCCTTTTGCCCGGGTCCTTGCATCTCATCCTGCCCCTGATAGTCGCTCCAGAGGTTTCCGCCCTTAGGATATTGTGCATTCCAGCGGTTTATTCCTCGATCGTCGGCTTGAATGACATTGTCTGCTATGCGGTTGCCATAGATTTCATTTTGGCTCGACTCCAGGAATATTCCCGTCCGGCTGTCGGAGATGTTGTTATAAATGATGGTATTGCCATCCGAGCGGCTCTGTATCTGTAATCCATAGCGTCCGTTGCCTCGTATCACGTTTCCGCTAATGGTGTTTTGACCTGAATCTTCCATGAGGGTCAGTCCGGCAACCTTGTTATCCTCCATGGTGTTGTTGATGACGAGATTATCCGTGCAATTGATGCGCAGATCCAGGCCGGAGTTGGTATTCCTGGACAGATCGTTCTTTTCGATGAGATTGTTGGCGCAGTCGGTGAACATGTAAAGGCCGTACATATTTCCTTGCAGCACGTTTCCACTTATGGTATTATTGCTGCAGGAGGGAAAGAGATTGATGCCGTAAGCGCCATTGCCGTAGGCCACATTGTTCGTGATGAGATTGTCGTTGGAGTTGGAGAGGTATATTCCATACCAGCCCTCTCCCACTATGCCGTTAAAGCTGGCATTGTTTCCTGTAATTGTATTCCCATCGGAAAATATGAGAGCAATGCCGGGCTGGGTGCAGTAGATTACGGTGTTGTTGGAAACATTGCAGCCCGACACACTGTTGAGCTTTATTCCATAAAAACCATCTCTGACCGTAAAGCCGCTGATGCCCACATTATCCGCGTCTATGTTTACGCAGGCGTCTCTATTTCCGGCCCGGATAATTGCACCATTGCCCACCAGATTCAGGCTCTTTTGGATGGTTATTTTGTCGTAGACTCCCCTAGCTACCTGCAGGGTATCTCCGGGAGAGGCAGCATCAATTGCAGCTTGCAGATTCGAGCTTACCGGTATCGTGGCACCGTTCGCGAAGGAAGAGATCAGCAAGGCAGCGGACAAGATGCAAAAGGCGATAGATCTCAAGCAACCCACCTACGCCAGAATGGTCGTGAGGTTAATAAAGCTTACGTAGCGGATTTTCCCATACACATGTTTGAAAAGACAACCACATCAACACCCTGCTTCATCGTAGGAGAGGAGGGCTTTTCCACTTATCATAAACATCCAGATCATTTGACTGCATTTGGGAGGCAAAATGGAGTTTAGGGAAGAGATTCGTTAAAATAGATAAATTGCTTAATGTAATAAAACTTGGTGATACATTTTAAATAGATAAATGGCGTCCGAGTGATAGCAGGAAGATCGCCGTGAGTACAGATAATAGAGTGTTTTTTCCGCTCAGAAGCAATATCGGTTGGTTTCAATCACCTAATTTAAAAAAGGATATAACAAATCGCGTAAAGGAAGCTATTTTAATATATGACGAGATATTTATTGAAGATGGCACATTTGAAGCTAAAATATTCGCACCTCATATAGCACCCGGTGCACCATCCTTTTATTATCCACCAGGATTCATCCCTACAGATAGAAGAGCTATTCAATATCAACGTGACATTGAGCCAACAGTTGCCACGATAGGAATCACTGTTGAAGGAGGATCACCAGTAACTCTGTACCATGGGCAGTGCAATAGATTTAAAATTGATTATTATGAAATATTTAAGGATTTAGAAATAGAACTCTTTGATTTCGAATTTATTAAATTCTTGGTGTTACAAAACGATTATGAATTGCCATCTGACGCCAAAGATCTTATTGGTAGACAATCCAAAATCGATAAAGACCTATTCGAAGATATTAATCCCGATAAGGCTTTGCGAAACTTGCTTATCGATAATCTCAATCATGATATTGTAGCATCTATATGGCTAACTTCTGCAATTGCTCTGGATTCGAGTCATTATGAGATTCTTGAAAGAAAATGCAATGAGATACAACGTGGATTCAAATTATCCACTAATTCAACAACTTCTGCAATAAAACAACTATTAAATATACCTGCGCCAGATTTTTCTAAAATAACCATGAAAGAGATCTTAGAAATGCGCAATGATAAAAAGTGGGAAAATTTTAGAAGATATGTCACGAGAACAGTATCTGCCATGAAAGATGATCCAGAGATTTATAACAATTCCGACGCATTAGAAAAAATGCTTCATTATGAATTTGAAAAAGAATTATTGAGAGAATGCGAAAAAGCAATCCCTAGCAAACATGACCTTGTGATAGATATTGCGTTAGGTTTGATAGGTGCGATACCTGGACTAGGTGCGGTGTCTACTGCATTAGGCATCAGCAAATCAACAAAGAACTATTATGATGCTCAAAGCATGGGACTAGCATTTTTGATGAAATTAAAAAGATATAAATAGTATATAATATTGTATTTGTAACGAGTTGTTGCTGCAGTTGCAGGGACTGCCACCTCAGATCCTCTTCATTGTGGGCCAAAAGGGCATTTTCTTGCCCCTTACCATCAACCACCAGATCATCGACTTTCAGGACGAGCGCATGAGCTACCAGGGAGGCCAAATTCCCAACAAAACGCCCCACGCCGATGAGATCTGAGCTGAAGCGAGAGCGGCGACTACCGCCTGGGCCTGCGCGTGTACTCGGGAATCGACTTCGTACTTAGGGGCGACTCTGGACGGTGGATGTGAATGCACGGCCAACCAAGTCCATCATCGGCATTGCCAGGGGTATGCAAGAGGAGATCGCGAAGCTGATCCGGATAGCCTGGTTTGGATGGATTGCGAAGAGATGCCTCAATATCTCACTTAGATTTTGTTAGCTCCGACTGGCTGGCTTTCAGAAAATCCCTGGCAAACTCGATTACAAAATCAGCCTCTTCATTGCCCACACGGGCCCCGCCGTACTGCACATTATGCCTGGAGACCCTGATCTTGTCAAAGACCTTGACCTGTTCGAGAATCTCCCCTTCGTAAAGGCATTTCAAAGCGACGCCCAGGCAGTAGTGGCTTCTCTCCACGTAGCCTTTGGCAAATAATAGCCCCCTGGCGGAATGAAACGCAGAATTGTAAGCAGCAATCTCCGCCATCTCGTTCTCCTCGATCTCGCGGTTCTTTTCCGCCGATCGGAGAAATCTCTCTGCAATCTTGAAGGAATTTTCGACTCTATCCATGGCCGTCTGGTCTCTCTTGATCAGTCCCTCTTGCAGACAACCCTCCAGATTCATAGCTCAGCTCCCTTTACAAGAACGTGATTTCTTAGAACGGACTCTGAGAATCTATCGCCTTCTTTCTTCATCTTCTCCCACTGAAAGTATGGCAAGACCGTTAGCTGGACTTCTCGCCCCAGTCTTGCCTCCAATTTCAGAACGCCATCGCGATCAGAATCTTTCTCGTCGCCTATTACCAGGATATCCAGGTCGCTCCTCTCATCCAGGTTTCCAGAAGCCATACTGCCGTAAATCGCCAGAGAGATGCAATCTCGCGCAATATCTTCAATGCAAAGCTTCTTTAGCAAAAGGAGGTGGTAGGCCCTCATCATCGCCCTCACCCCAAAATCCTCCCGATTAAGCCAAAAAAGCCTGAGATTGCCGGTCTGCTTTTCAAAGATAATTTTATCTTTCGAGAGTTCATCGCAGTGGGTCTTGACGCTTGCCGGACTGATCTCCAGCTTCCTGGCCAGCTCATTGAGGTGAATTTCCACGGAGGGGTGAGTCAGGAAAAACTCCATCACTTTAAAACCGACGCATTTGCAGAGGAGCATCATTTGATATATTGAACGATCGTTTTTCTTATTAAACTATCGTTCAATACATTTGATGCCAAGAATCATCGACAGGGAAAAAGTTCTGCCGCCCCGGCCCTACTCCATCTCTCCCTCTTCCACCGCCTCGCGTGGCGCGAGCAAGAGCTCATTGAAGAGCAGGATCTCGATCACCTGGGCCACATAGCGCCTCTGCTGATACCTCTGGATATCCTGGGTCATCATCAGCTCTGCCTCCACCTGCACCCGGATCAGGCAGAGTCTCATGTCCCTCTGGTCCTCCTCCTGGATGCAGAGGTTGAAGATGTCCTTGAGGAGCCAGGGCAGCCTCATGGGATTTCTTAGAGCCCTGGCCACGAGCAGGATATAACTCTTAATCTGATTGGGCTCCTTGATCTCATCCACTCCGGAAAGCAGCAGCAGATCTTGGGCGGAGAAATTCTCGCCGTTTACAGTTATGGTGTTATTCAAAGGAAATCACCTTGCATTATCTTCTCACAGAGCATGAGGTCCCCCGCCACATTTACATTCACCGCCAGCTCAATTCTCTCCAATATCAGGTGAAAGTCCTCCTGCTCCTTTTCTATATCGACTCCATCCAGCACATTTATGCCTGCCGGAACGATGAGCTGACCCATGTAGTTGAAGAGGGAATCGGGCCTTCTGCCCAGACGGCTGTGCAGATCGAGGGGAGTATGCGTGGAGAGCGCCGGCTCGGGCCGTTCCTCATAAACCTCGATGATCTCATCGATCAGATCCGAAGTGACCAGGGGCAGGTCGGCCATGATGATCATAATTGGGTCTGTAACCTCTGCTTTCTTCACGGCCTCAATCATGTCCGCCACATAGCCATAGCCACCCGTCTCCATCACACAAAGCCCCCTCTCGGTAGCCCATTTTTGAGTGCGGGGCACATTGTCCGTGGTGGCCACAAAGATCCTATCCACACCGCTGTCCTCCAAAGCCAGAGCCACATAGTCGATGAGCGGCCTGCCAAAGAGGGTCACCAGCGGCTTTTCCCCCATATTCAGCCGCGAGCCGCGGCCCCCCGCCATCACCAGAGCGTCCAGGGAAGAACACCCCCTAAAGTCAGAGCCACCGCCAGGGCCACCACTCTTGCCACCTCATTGGTTGCACCTATCCCGTCCCCTGTGGCCCCTCCAAAGTTCCTCTTGGCCACAAGAACCATGTATTGGGCGGCCACCTGAGCCGCGGCCAGAGCGGCCAGGCCCAGGGGACCCAACGCCGCCGCGCACAAGAGCGCTGATATGACTAGCCCCTGGAGAAACTGCCGCGACCCCGTTCGCTCAATCATGATCTGGCCAAAGCCTTTCTGTAGGGAAGTGGAGAAGGCGGCAAAGCAGATCATGGCCTCTTTGGCGGAGACTTCCGCGACCAGCAGAGCCAGGGGCAGAAGAGTGCGGGGTATGTCGGATACAGTCGCGAAGGCGGAAAGCAAGATTATGGCCATAAAAACAGCGCCTCCTGTTCCCAGGGAGACATCCTTCATGGCAGCGACTTTTTTCTCACGAGTGCCGTGGGCAATCACCCCATCCCCGAAGTCGGCCAGCCCGTCGATATGATTTATGCCGCAGAGCTTATAGAACGCAACTATCACCACTATGGCCACCAGATTGGCAGGCAGCACCTGCCCCGCCGTATAGGCCACGCCGCCCAAAATCGCCCCCAAGGCCAGGCCCACCATAGGAAATATGTAAACATGCCTCATCAGGGCCTCGATGCCCTCCATGGAGATACCTACCGGTATGGTAGACAGCCAGCCGAATCCGGAACGGAAAGCAAAGAGCAGCTCCTTCAATGTGAACTCCCTTCGGACAGAGCCGCCCGGGTATACATATTGGCGGACACACCCCCGATGAGCCCGGCCACCACATCATCCATGAAGGGACCCAGGCGGGAGAGGATGCCCGGCTTGGCCTTGTCGTAGCGAACGTAATCGAAAAGCCCTTTGTAGCCGCCCACATACTTGGCAATGGCAAGACCCAAGACTTCATCGGCAATAAGGCAGGTCAGATCGTTCTCATAGTCGGCAGGCCGAAGGTTGGGAAGGTTGCATCTCTCTCCCTCCGCCTCCAGCAGGACTCCGGCATAAATAAGAAGCGCCAGATTGGGATCTGATAAAGCGAGAGCCATCTCCTGCAAAAACACAGCCTCTGCCTTCTCGCGCGTCTCCACTCCCGGATGGGGAAAGTAAAGCTGCATGGCCGCGGATACGATCTCGTCTTCGTTTATTCCCATGTTCTTCAACACATCTCTGATATCTCTCATGGTCATGGTAAGACCTATTTCGCCGGGGTAGGATAAAAAAATATCTGGTTAAATCGCGAAGTTATTTAAGGTCCGATTGTCTGATATATATAGGGGAACTCTATGAAGACGATGGTCAAGATTTTCGTGGATCACGAGCATCTGGTTCGAGTCATAAATACCTTAACGGAGCTGGGCATCACCGGATTTTACCTCGTGGAGTATCAAGGAATGGCACCGAAAACATGGAAGACCTTCCGGCTAAGCGAGAACCTTGATATGGCCTTGAAAGCGATCCGGGACCACTCTGAGCCGGGAGTCATGGTTAACACCGTCGTCGGCTCAGATAAGTGCGAAAAGATCATAAAGCAGCTCGAGGAAGCTTTAAAAGGGATAAGGTACACGATCATTGGGCACAAAGTTACATCTATAAAGGTGAAAGGGGACTGAAATATTCATGGAAAACCTCAAGGATGACGTCGAGTTCGCTCTGGAAAAGATCAGGGAAGGCCTTCGCGTAGATGGTGGAGATGTCGAGCTCGTCGATATAGTGGATGGAATTGTCAAAGTGAAGCTGCAAGGGCACTGCGCAGGCTGTCCCTTCTCGCAGATGACGCTTAAAAATTTCATCGAGAAAGAACTCATGAAGAGCGTAACGGGCGTAAAAGGCGTGATTTCCGCCTGAAGATTGCGCACAATTTTAGTCGCGCAAATTGATCAATCATTCAAATTACTAAGGAGTCTGGTTTATGTTCCCAACTAAAAAAGTACAGAGTCTGGTAGGCAGCAAGATTCAGGTGGAGATGAAGGGTTCACCTCGCTATGTTTTAGAAGGAGTTCTTAACAGTGTAGATGAATACTTGAACCTTCACCTTCAGGAGACAGTGGAGCTGATCGGCGGCGAGAAGACTCGCTCTTTAGGATCGGTTATCCTGCGTGGCAACAACATAATTCTCATAAGTCCAATTGAATGAAGATGACTAGAGAGGTCGGAAATGTCTGCTGAGGAGGCGCTGGAGTATATAAAGTCGCGTCCTGAAGGAGCCTTGCAGAGTGATCTATGGAAGGTTTTGAAGATCGATTCTCGAAAATGCTCCCGTATCGTGGCCAAGCTCCTCAAAGATAATCTCATCACCAGAGAGGTGGAGTCGGCAGAAGGCATCAGAACCTATCGACTCAGTTGCACTATAAAGCCTCGGGGCAGGCGTTTCGATCCACTGCTGGCTCTTGATGCTTTCGAGCCCTGCGCGGGCTGCATCGAGGAGTGCATTCCTGAGCATTGCGCCAAGCTCAGTGAGTGGATATTCTCGATCGTGATGGGTGTTGAGGGCGAAGTGGCTGTAGAGAAGGTCAGATCGTAGAAAAATGGCAAGAGCGCAGGCTCTTTGTTATCTTATTTTATATCACGATTGCTGTATCTGCTGTGGTTTCTCTGATCCAGCAGACATAGTTGCAGCTCGGAATATAGCAGCACGGGCATCAGTCAATATGCCCATCGTGGCCCGAATTTTTGCGGAGCCGCAAGCCCACGAATTTATTCGTGGGTAGTTGACAAGCACATTTTGCGGTACATCATGGCATGTAGCATTGGAATTTTCAGGGCCTTTGCGAGAGCTGCCAGCTCTTGGGAGCTGGGCATTTGCGCGCGAACCGGCGGCACGCTCTTTCCACCTTTCGCATAAACGGCCCCGCCTTTCATGCGAGCGCAGGTGAAGCTTCCTGCATCACCCTCCACCAAGATCTCGCCGCCTCGCATCTCTGCGCCCGTGAAGTCACCAGCTCTGCCCCTTACTACAATTCTGCCCCCCCGCATGAGCACGCCCGTGTTGGGACCGGCATCGCCCAAAACCTCAATTAGGCCGGCATGCATGAGTATGCCGGTACTCATTCCCGCATCGCCTTGCAGGAGGACGGTTTTATCAGTGGGATTTCTAGCTCCCAGGGTATCCCTTAAAATGCCGTCGCTGATGGTCAGGCCATTTTTATCGGCAGTGTTCGGCTCCAGGACGGGCAGGCTTTTTTCCAACGTTTCTGTGACCGAGACGAACTTTCTGTAGCCATTGAGATCGCTTTGTACCTGCACAACGTTTCCCAGTGGGGATTTTATCTCACCGGAGACATAGATGGCACCGCGTTGCATGGAGATTCCCATGTGGCTGCCCACATTGCCATCCACGATTATCTTGCCCGTTGCCTCAATGGGCCCACCCTTCCCCCCCAGCCGCAAAAGATCCACACCCAGACTTGAGCCCAGTCGGCTGCCCGCGTCCCCCAAGATATCGACCGTTTCGCCCCTGGTAAGGGCCTGAACCATTTCGTGAAAGCTGACGCCGCTCACGGTTTGATCCATGTCGAGTCTTCTGCCCTGATGCTGCCAGTAAAAATCAAAGGTAAAATCGCAAAGACATCTCTCGCCCGACGCCTGAATTCGCAGCATTGCCCATCACCTTTTTTAACGATTACTTGGCAGGCTGCACCGGCTCCTCTCCGGCTATACGCTTGGAGACATTGACCCCTACCACGGTTATGAGGATGGCGACTATCGCCGATATGGCCAGATACTGCACCGATTCCACCATACCGATGCCGAACTTCAGGTCGGCATTGCTGGCTAGGATGAAGCCGGTTGCAGACCAGATGATAAGACCCGTTGCCAGCAAGAAAAAGAGATAGGAGATGGTGCGAGCATCTCTTATGCCCTCCAGATACATGTCCATGATCTTGCCCAGATCCACACACAGAGCCGCGACAACATACCACCAGATGCTCTGGTTAAGATAGATCATTACCAGAATGAAGAATCCGGGTGATATGGGTTCATGGTAGTACTGCCAGGAATAGGCGAATCCTCTCACCGTGGCAATGATCACCAGCATGGCCGCCAAAATGTAAGTTATGAATGCTATCTTGCCTGCATAAAGGGATTTTCTTAAAGTCTGCTTGGCTTCTTCCATGGAGTCGTCCAGCCCCAGACCCCTAAATAAAAGATAAAGGCCCACCGCTCCGGTGATGGCCACCACAGCGCCGTTGGGGTAGCCCAGGAGGCTGAAGATGGCAAACATGAGCAGAGCTAAAGCGGGTGGAACGAAGAAGGTGTGGCTGATCTTGGGATCGTTAAAGACCTGCTTAAGAAGATAGTAAGTGCTCTCCAGGTTGGGACTTTGTTTGATGAGAACCCGGCGTACCCCGTTCACCTTGACGCGAGAATGGATAATCGGCAGTATGGCCTCATCCTCGGCTCCATCTGAGACTACGATTACTCCGTCGGGATGCAGGCTCTCCAGTAGCATTTCCAACTGCGCGGCAAGCTTGCTGTCAGAGACCAGTCCTACCTTCAGGTCGCCTGCCAGGGAGGCGATTTCCACGGTTTTGCCGGAGAGGGCCAGCTCATCCAGGACCTTTATGCCTCCGAAGATAGTATTGACATCTGAATCCTCCGGGTCGGCCATGCCAAGCTTTAGAGCGGCATCGATATTGGCCTGCCTGCCCACAACCGGACTTATGACTCCACCCTTGCGGCCCAAATCATTGTCGCGGTCAATACAGAGCACCAGGACATCCATAGTTTACTATTTGAAAAGATTGTACTTAAAGGATTCTGTGGTGATAAGATATTTATCTCATCAAGGGTGAGCACATGCTATGCAGATGCCCGTTCGAAGACACACGATCCTCTCACTAGCAGTTTTGTTGATGCTCTTAGTCTCCTTTGCTGATGCGTTTTCATTTGACATGCCTACCACACAAAGATATATCAATACATATAATAACCAGATCAATAATGTTCCTACTGTCATCAAGAGCATGCTTGGCAGCGAGAAGATCAACATGATCATAACCAGAGAAAATGGTAGCGTATTTCGCGTGGGTATGGATATGGTGAGCGCAAGGATCGAGAGAATCATTGAGGGAGGCATTAGCGATCCTACGATCGTAATAACCACCACACAAAGCGCCTTAAACGAGGTTGGAAAATCGAAGGATCGAATCGCCGCTTTTAAGACACAGACGGATGCCGGCCAGATTCGCTTCGAGGGGAAAAGCTGGTTGGCAGATGCCAAGATAAAGGCCGTTCTCTCTAGCACCACTTTCCTTCAGTTCGGCTATGATCTCTTCTTCGGCTAGCGATCAAGTCGATATTTTCTAGAGGTACGATCCATCCCCGCCCAAAGGGACGGGGATTTCTCTATTCCAGTACCCAACAAGTTAAAGTCTTCAACACTCCATATTTTATTTACAATGTATGATCTGATCGTAGCGGGTGCGGGGCCGGCCGGATCAACCGCAGCCCGAGCAGCAGCCCTGCGGGGACTGGACACTCTGATCCTGGAAAAGGAGACTTTTCCCAGGTACAAACCCTGCGGCGGCGCTCTCTCCTGCAAAGCTGCCTCGCTGCTAGACTTTCCCCTTCCAGGCAATATTTGCGAGAGGACCATAACAGGAGCGCGTGTCCATTTTCGCGATAGAGTATTGGAAAAGCACAAGGGCTACAAACTCACCACCTTAATAAACCGAAGTCTTTTCGATTATCTTCTCTTGCAGAAGGCGAAAGAGGCCGGAGCCGGCATAAAAACGCAAAAGGTCATGGACTTCCAAGAAAAGGACGGACATGTGTCTGTGAAAACGAATGGCGGGATTTATCAATGCAAGTTTCTGGTGATCGCCTCCGGATGCCAGGATGGGCTGAAAAACCGGATATTGGGCCCGGACAGGAAAGAGAGCATGGGGGTATGCCTGGTTGCCGAGATCGAGGAAGACGATCGGAAGATCGAAGAGCGGCTGGCCAGCACATCTGGACATTCACTTTGGGGTGGCAGAGGGCGGCTACGGATGGATCTTTCCGCACCGGGGATACTATTCGGTGGGCATAGGCGGCCTGTCATCTCGCCTGCGCAGTCCTCGCCTTGTCATGCTGCAGTTCCTGAAGAAAAACGGCTTTTCTGAAAGGCAGAGGCTGCACGGTCACCTTATACCGCAAGGCGGCAACAAGATCAAGACTGCCCTGGGAAGAGTGCTCCTGGCAGGAGATGCAGCAGGATTTGTGGATGCTTTCACGGGAGAAGGCATCTGCTATGCTCTCACCTCCGGCAAGATAGCCGGCCAGGTGATAGGAGAAGTGCCCGCCCTCGAAGTGGCCCAGGCCTACCAGGAAAGAAGCAAAAAGGAATTCGGCGAGGAGCTGAGGTATGCCTTATTCTTCTCAAAAATGATGCATCGCTATCCGGAAATATTCCTGCGCATCCTGGCCTGCCAGGAGGAGGTTTTGGACATGTATATCGAGATTGCCGCGGCCAAGATATCTTACAAGGATTTTATGCGCTGGCTGGTGCCCCGCCTTCCCTTAAGCCTGCTTCGCACTCTGTGATTTGAAAAAATGTCTTTAGGTGAAGACTTCTCCCGTCCTCACCTTGCCCGACTTCTCCACCGGGGAGACGAAGATCCTGCCGTCCCCAAACTTGCCGGTGCGCCCGGCGTCGCAGATGGTCTTCATGACTAAATCGACCTCTTCGTCCGCTACATACAGCTCCAGCTTGAGCTTGGGAAGCATGTCCACGTCCATGGTTCCGCCCCGGTATTGCAGCTTGATGCCCTTCTGCTCACCCCGGCCCAGCACCTCGATTACAGTCATGGCTACAACTCCTTTCTCTTCCAGGGCTTTCTTGATCTGCTCCAGCCTCTCCGGCCGCACTATGGCCTCGATTTTTTTCATTTTTTTCACCTTCAGGCATCTCTAAGCATATTCAAGCGTAAGCCTTCTCGCCGTGTTGGGAGATATCAAGGCCGACGTATTCTTCTTCCTCTGTGACCCGCAGGCCCATGACGCGGTCAACGATCTTGGCCAGGATGAGCGTCATCACGAAGGCATAGGTCACAGACGCTCCGGCGGCCATTATCTGCACCGCGAACTGATGATAGTTGCCGTAGATCAGGCCGGTGTAGCTGTTGACTGAGGCGGTGGCGAATATGCCCGTGGCGATCGCGCCCCACAGTCCGCCCATGCCGTGCACCGCCCAGGCATCGCAGCTCTCATCCAGGCCGCGACCGACGCGAAAGAGCAGAGCCATGTAGCAGATCACGCCGGAGATCGCGCCAATGACGAGGGCTCCCGTCACATCAACGTAGCCCGCCGCAGGGGTTATGGCCACGAGGCCAGCTATGCCGCCGCTCACCATTCCTAAGGCACTGGGCTTTCCTTTCAGCCAGCTGGCGGCAAGCCAGGTAAGCGCTCCCGCAGCCGCAGAGGTGTTGGTGACCAGCAGCGCGGAAGCCGCGAAGCCGTTGGCGGCGAGGGCGGAGCCGGCATTGAAGCCGAACCAGCCGAACCAGAGCAGGCCCGCTCCGATCATGGCCATGGGAATGTTATGCGGCTCCATGACGTAGGCACCATAGCCCATCCTCTTGCCGATGACCAACGCAATGGCGAGAGCGGAGAAGCCGGAGCTGATGTGCACCACCGTTCCACCGGCAAAGTCGAGAGCACCCATCTGGGCCATCCAGCCGCCCGCCCAGACCCAGTGAGCCAGCGGATCATAGACCAGAGTGGTCCAGAGGAGAGCCAGCACGATGAAGGAGCTGAGCTGGACCCTTTCCGCCACGGCGGAGGTGAGGATGGCCAGAGTCACAGCCGCGAAGACCAGTTGGAAGGCCACATAGATGAGATGGGGCAGATTGCTGGCCAATGGCGCTTCGCCCAGTCCCACGCCGTTTAATGCAAAGTAGTTCAGGCCGCCGATGATTCCCGATATATCCGAGCCGAAGGATAGGCTGTAGCCGAACAGCACCCACTGTACGCTGGCCAGAGCAAAGGCCAGGAAGGACAGGCCTATCATCGAGACGACGGTCTTGCTTCGCACCAGGCCGCCATAGAACAAACCGACGCCCGGCGTCATGAGCATGACCATGGCTGTTGACACCAAAACCCATGCTGTGTCTCCACTGTTTATTGGCAAACTGCATCACCCTTTAATTAATATGAACGCGAAAGATCTTCAATTTTTTGTATCAGCCCGCGGACTTGGCTATCGCAGATCCGGGGGCGAGATTTGCTAAGATATTGCCTGTCTCGGGTTATTTAAAAGAGTATTTGATATAAATTGGGAAGAGATATGAAAAGGTCATAACGGTTCATAGATGCGCATAATTGATTGACACAGGCTAGTTATGAATTGCCTATTTTCTTCTCCAGCCTCTGCCGATCCGTTTGGGCCTGGGCCGCTTCTGGGCTGCCCAATTCCACGAAGACAGACTCTGCTTGCCTGATCAGTTCCAGAGCTTTATCCATATAACCTTCATACTCTTCAAGCAAAGACAATCGAGCGAGGGTGGAAGCAATGCCATTTTTTTCACCAAGTTCTTGAGAGATGTTCAGGCTCTCATGGTAGAGCCGTCTGGCTTCGGCAAGATTGCCCGACGCGTGAGCTAGCATGCCGAGTTGGTGAAGCAACTTGAAAACACTACTCTTGTCACCCAGCTCTTGAGAGATTTTCATGCTCTCCTGGTAGAGACTTCTGGCTTCGGCAAGATTGCCCGACGCATGAGCTAGCATGCCGAGTTGATGAAGAGACTTGGAAGGAGTGTACCGATCTCCAATCTTTTGAGCGATTTTCATGCTTTCTTGGTAGAGCCGTCGAGCTTCAGCAAGATCGCCTGTGACATAAGCCAGATTGCCGAGTTGGTGAAGCGACCTGGAAACACCGCTCTTGTCTCCAATCTTTTGAGAGATTTTCATGCTCTCTTGGTAGAGCCGTCTGGCTTCACCAAGATCGCCTGTGACATAAGCCAGATTGCCGAATTGGTGAAGCGACACGCAAACGTCGCTTTTATCTCCAAGCTCTTCAGAGATCTTCATGCTCTCCTGGTAGAGCCGTCTGGCATCACCAAGATCGCCCATAGCATGAGCTAGTATGCCGAGATGACCTAGCGACTTGGAAACGCCGCTCTTGTCTCCAAGCTCTTCAGAGATCTTCATGCTCTCTTGGTAGAGCCGATAGGCCTCATTATACTCCCCAAGATAGTAACGAGTATTGCCCAAACTACGAAGAACAGAAGCCAGGGATCTATCAGTTCTTTCTTCCCGTGGCAACTCCTGATAATCCCTAATCAGCCCTTCTAGGGCCGAGGCTTTTTCCATCTTCTCCGACAAGCTTAAGCTGTCTGAAAATGAATCTCCACACCATATTCTCAACGGCGGCGATTATTTTTAACTCAGGCGAGAACTCGAAAACGCCGCTGCGCCATCCCCAAAAGTCCGGAGCTTCCCTGGCCAGACGGGTCAGCGCATAATCCGGCAGCCAGATGAGAACGGGACCAGAGAAGGATTTAGGAAAATTTTCGCGGGACTGATTCAGCTCATCCAAGGCAGGGGCCGGACCCTCGGAAGGAATGGAACGCTCAAAGCCAAGTACCAGGATGGCTCTCTTTCCCAAAATGTCCTGCTTATCCAATTCAAGTGCCTTCAGAACGGCCCTCCTCAAACTCACGACCGGCTCCGTCAGCTCCACGATGATAATATTCGCTTCATCAGCCAGCATTTCCTTCAGCCGGGCGGTCATCAGGCGGCTTTGAATCGGCTGGTTGCACTTGACAAAACCCAGGCGAAAGCTCTCTGCCAGACGAACGAGGCTGGCTATTTGAAGCAATACATCCCGGTTTTGAGGAGATATCTCCGCATCATTCCAAGGTGCTTGCCGCTTGGGCAAGTTCTTGCCGACTGGTTTAGCCCCTTCTGCGGGCTTACTTAATTTGTTTCCAGGCATCCTTGAACTCCGCCAGCTCTCTCACGGCAGGATGGACATCGCACCAGCGATCTCCATTCATATACTCCAGCACGCTCAGATTGTAAAGCATGGCCTGGTGCAGGGTATCATTTCGTACCTGCTTATTCTTGGCCACTTTGGCCAGAAGATCGAAATGCTCATCCGGGACCATGCGCCCGTACTCATTGATCAAGCGCCGAAATGCCTTTTCCGCCACCTTTTTGGAGATAGGAATCTTTCCGCCTTCCGCCTGGTCCAGCTCAACGGTGTAGCCAAGCAGCCGAATGAAATCGCGCAGCATCCCGCCGCTCTTTTCCGCGAGATAATCCACAACGCCAGTCTGGAAAAGCGACTTGACATCGATCCTTTTCCCAGCCACATCACAGAGAAGATCGATGCCCTCCCGGCAAGGCGAACCGTCCTGCTCCTCGACTTTTATCATGGGCAGTATTTCATAATTGGGGAAGGCCCCGGCCAGTTGAGTGGCCTTGAGGGAATAGAACATGGAGATGGGCACGGTGTAGACGATATGCGCATCCAGGGCTTTGAGCTGTTCGGCGTGCTCCAGATAAAGAGCATCATGGGTGGTTCTTCCTGTCTTTTCATCCAGCACCCGCAGAACAATGCGATCCAGGTTATCGATTATGAGCACCAGATCCCGATAACCGTTCTTTTGAATATCGGGAAGAGCTGCCCGGATGAACTCATTGATTCGCTCGATTAATGGATAGATCTGGGGGTCCAGCTTGAGGCGAATATCCTTTCGTATCTCGTGGCCTGTCCGAATTTGGCCGGTGATGCGGGCCAGCAATTTGGCAATCAATGGAAGAGGTGCGGGTGCTTTCAATCCCAATTCAATTCGTCTTGAGCGCCGCCTCATGCTTCATCCTTCCATCCGTAGACCACTTCGCAAACCACATCAGGATGCCTTTGGAGAGACGCTCGTCTATCTTGATACCCTTCTCAGAAGGCGCTCCAGGCGCTTGATGATGGATAGAAGAAGATCGTATAAACCAGGTCGCCCATGTCAATATCATCATCAGCGGCAAAGTAAACTACCAGGAATTTCTCCCTATCCAGTCGATTTGCCAGGCGCAGAAGTTCGGTGGACTTTCCGCAGCCACGGTGTCCGCTGATCAATTGAGACGTTGAGCGGCTTGAGCCAACAATTCGTAAAGCCAAAAGTCCCACGACATCCGTTCCACCCCTCACCTTGCTGCAGTCAACCCAGCGGGGATCTCCGCTTTGCAGAGGGTCGAGCAATACCGCATTGTAGGCGTCTTTCAAATTAGTTGCCGGAGGGTCGCAGTCCATCATGAATAGTTGTTACTCGATTTTCGTATAAATATTAAACCGCCCCGCACCCCCGCTCCTTGGTGCGCACCCGTACCACGTCCTCCACCGGATAGACGAAGATCTTGCCGTCCCCGGCCTCGCCCGTCTGGGCAAACTCGCAGATCAGGTCGATGACCGCTTCCACGTCCTTGTCATCGACCACCATCTCCAGCTTGATCTTCTGCATGAACTCCACCCGGTAGTCTCCGGCTCGCCACTGCAAGGTGATGCCCTTCTGCCGGCCCCGGCCCTTGACCTCAGTCACCGTCATTCCAAAAAAGCCCTTCTGGTCCAGCTTTTCTCGCAGCAAGTGCAGCTTCTCGGGCCGAATTATGGCTTCAATTTTCTTCATCTTTCCTCATTCCGCTCAAAAGTCAAACAGCGACCTTTGCCCACCATTTCCTTTTCCCAATGCATTCGACACTCCCATCAGCCTGACCTCTCCGTACTTGCCCCCGCCCCCAGGTTGCACCTCTATTTGGCCCAGGCGAAAATTCTGGATGGCTTCGATTACTCTCGGCTCCGCCTTCAGATCGGCAAGATCGACCTGCATCAATACCTCAATCTCCGTATGGGACTCTGTCAGCTCGCTCCAGCTTTTTTGCACGCCGGCCGTCATGACGCTCTTGTGACCCAGGGCCAGAGCAATGATCTCGGCCAGGGGAATGATATGCAAGTAAGGTGGCCGGTGGGAAGGATGTAAGGGCTTTTCATAATCAGCCAGAAGATTTACCCGGTCCGCCACGCCAAGCTTGATTCTCCCCCCACAATTCGGACAGCGTCCCATCAGTTCGTCCTTCTGCTTAAGGGAGTATTGCCGGTAGCAGCGCGTGCAAGCAGTGCGATTGTACTTTCCTTCCTCCGGGAAAAGGCCCACATTCATCGCTACGCTCCGACTGCCCTCGCGCTTGATGGCGAGGATGAGATCCTGATAGCTGAAATAATCCAGCTCCATCTGGTTGAACTCTCGGGCCAGCTTGTTAGAGCGGGGCGAATGAGCATCCGAGTTAGAGAGAAAGGTCCGGGAGGATAGCTCAGCAATCCTGTCCGCATAATCCGTGTCCGCGGAGAGGCCCAGCTCAATGAACCTGATCTGGTCTGCCTTCTCCAGGTAGCACTCGGCCAAAGTTCGAAAGTAAGCATAGATGCCCGTCCAGGGTGTGAAGGCGTGGGCCGGACCCAGCAGGCCGCCCGCCTCAAGAACGTGATCGGCAATCTCAGAGCCGTTCAAATGCAGCCTGGGCCTGCCGTCTGACGACAGGTTCGTCGAGTAGGGGGCGAAGGCTTCCTGCAGCTCTTCGGCCTTGGAGGTATCGGGCAAAAAGATGAGATGATGCACGCGGCTACTATCCTCCACCTCCACGCTGAGTACAAAATGGGTATCTCCCAGGAGAAAGAGCCCGTCTGCCTCGGGAAGCTTCTTTATGGCATCCAGCCACAACGGATGCAGGCAGTCTCCTGTGGCCACGATCTTCACTCCTTTACGCGCTGCCTCTCTGGCAATCTCAGGTAGCTGCATGTCTGCGGAGACCGCCATCGAGTACTTGGAATGGATATGAAGATCAAGGTTTACAAGCATCTTTTTTCATTCTTTGTGCGGGGATAAACCCTTTATGCTTGACGATCTATTTTTAAGGCCGTGCAAGAGAACCTGAGAGAGGTGCTGGAGTGCTTTGGTCGGGGCGAGATCACCCAGGAAGAGGCTTTGCGCCGCATCAAACGCCAGAGCTTCCTGGCCGTAGGAGAGGTGGCAAAGCTAGACATCTGCCGGGCGGAACGCATCGGCATACCGGAAGCCATTCTCGCGGAAGGAAAGGATAAAACTGATCTCGTGGCCATCTCCCTGGCTCACCTGCAGGCAACCGGCAATGTGATCATCACTCGCGTCTCGTCTGAGCAGCTGGAGCTGCTGCTGTGCGCAGAGCTGCCCGAGGGCAGTGAGCTGGTGCACAACGTTCGAGCCAGGACGGTGGTCATCCGATCAGCAAAACCGCAGGCCAAAAGGGGATGGGTGGGCATACTGGCAGCAGGCACCGCCGACATGCCGGTAGCTGAGGAGGCGCGCGTGGTGGCGGAGGAGATGGGCTGCAACGTCATCTCAGAGTACGATGTAGGAGTAGCAGGCATTCACAGGCTCTTTCCCTGCCTGGAGAAGATGGCAAATGTTGATGCCTTCGTGGTGGCAGCCGGGCGGGAGGGGACACTGCCGGCGGTTGTAGCCGGACTGGTAGAAGCCCCGGTTATAGGATTGCCTGTTTCTACGGGCTATGGCCTGGGTGGAGGCGGCCGGGCGGCCCTTTATTCCATGCTGCAGTCCTGCTCCGTTCTCACGGTGGTAAATATAGATGCAGGCTTTGTAGCCGGCGCTTATGCGGCAAAGATCGCCAGACAAAAAGCATATGGACAAAAACAGTAGTAAATTATTGCCAGAAAAGTATTTATACGATTAATAGATTGTTGAGGCGAGAGCGGGTACACACATCTTTTTCACTAACCCCCACTCCCCTACCCGCTCGTCACTTATTTTAGGGATATATCCAAAAGAATATTATGGAAACAACTTTAGTTCGACGTTCAACGATATAAAGAGTGTGCTCGACACATATCTCGCGACAATTGATTGGTTCAGATATAGTGTACCTGTGCGAGGAAGGATGCATAAGAAGATGAGATTGCTGCAAGCCCCCGAGTCCGAATACCAATCGTGATCCCCATTGGTCAAAATGCCATTGTTCTTTTACCATCTCGGTCCTGCCAAAGCCCTCTTTCCTAGATTAGTTAATCCGGTCGCACTTATGCCGTTGGGGAGGCTGGAACCCTCTAGATCCGTTTCGCTTTTAGTCTTGACATATCCCTGCATTTCCAAGATCCCCAGGCGTGCCCCAAGTTCTTCAGGATCAAGTTTTACCAAAGAATTAATCCGACCTGCTTTTGGGTAGGGAACCTTGAGGTCAGCTATGGCTTTCATGATCTCAAAATCGATAGTGTCCGTTGTTTATCACCTCAAGTTAATCCGAGTGTAGACCGGTTATAGTTATCGTTTCTTGTGATTTTTCGGTCGAAACGATTTTATCGGAAGATAACCTTATTTAAAACATGGCTATCGAGAGAAGTATTAAGAACTTGATTTTGTTGGTTCTTGCAATCGTAATCGTTGCTTTCCTCTGGAGAACCATGTGGTTCCTGGGCGGATTGGCATTCTTTGCAATTGTGGTCTATTTCGTTTACCAGTTGCTCAAAGGCAACCTCTAGTTAGTTCGCTTTAGTGGCAAAACAAAAATTTAAATGAAGCTCAAGAGTGCATAGAGAAGACGCTTCTGCTCCATCCCGACTACGCGAGGGCCTTCGTGACGAATATGCAGTGCCCCCGGGCAGTCGAAATGGATATCTTCTGGCGTTTAAATCTTAAAGGAACCTGATCCCCCTGGGCATCTTCCCAATACGTTTTTGGAATTCCTCCGGCCAGTTGGCCGTGTCCAACCCCTTCTGGCTCAGCAATGCCGAGGCCCAGCGCTCCAGACCGACGCCGCTGCATCCCGACCAGAGCGCTTCTCCCGATTGGGACTTCACTGTGAAGCCCTTGGGATACTTCTCACCATTGACGGACAAATTCTGAAACTCGATCCAGTTGCCGTTGTAGGGAAGCACCGCCTCGTAGTCTACGGTGCCCGCTCCCGACATCTCAGAGAGGCCCGTCTTTCCTTCCTGGGCCATGAACCAGGGCGTGACCCAGGCCGTCCTCCAGTGCAGCTCCAGAATATCCTCGAAGATGTGCTTGTAGCAGGCCTTCAGCTTCTCGGCTTCCGCCAGCACCTGCTCGCGCGTGCCCAACCACACGATCTCTATCCTGTGGAACTCGTCCACCCGCTCGATGCCGTGAATGCCCCCTGACTCATAACGGTGAGAGGTACCGGATCTGTCAAAGACGGTGATGGGCATCTCCTCGCGAGGCAAGGTCATGCCCTGCAAAAATCCCCAGAAGGTAGGGCATTGGGCATAGCACATGCCTCCAATGGGCAGGTCGATCTTCTCTTTGACCAGTTCGAGGGGTACCTCATGGGTGACCTTGTAGTGGTCCATGACCTCTTCCCAGAAGGCCGGATCGCGAGTCTTGGGCGGGCAGACGAAGTAGATCTCCGGGTAAACGCCTTGGGCGTGGCCGCTCTTCTTCCAGACATCCCAGGTGTCAAGCTTGGGAAAGATCATCTCGCGATAGCCCAAAGGCCCCACGATCTCTTCCAGCACAATTTTCTCGAAGGTGCGAAATACGTGCGTCGCCTCCGGCCCGTAGATCCACTGGCCGCGGCTCGAACCGTGCTTGATCCAGCCCGCCTTTTGCATCTCTTCGGTAGGATCGCCTGTGAACTTGGGCGGGCGTGGCGCGCTCTCCCAGAGCAGCTCCCAGTGCTCGGTCTTGCCTCCATAGCTGCTCTGCAGCTTCTCTTCCAGAAGGCTGATTATCCGATCAGGTATGCGGTTCTCCATCTCCGACTGGCCAAGAGTTCCGTCGGGGCCCACGTCCAGGGATAGATGCAGCCGGCCATCTTCAAATTTGATATCTCGAACATAAGGTATCTTGTGCTTTATGGCCCTCTCCGACTCAACCTCTATCTCGAATTTGTTTACATCCAGGCCGCGCACGCCGATACGAAATCCTTTCCCCAAAAGCTCGGACAGCGGCCGGCGCAGCCTGAGCAGCGCATCGTGGGCTCGCACAAACCGATCGCTGTCAATGACCAGATCGATCTTGCTACCGACCAGTTTCCATGCTGTAATCTTGGCGCCCTGGCCAACAGGTGCGCCCTTCTGCAATATGGGGCCGGCGTTGCCAAAAAAGTCTGAAACGGCCGCCTCGGCCTTTTCCGCGTCCGCGCTCAGCCGGAAGCTTGCCTCTAAATGGAATTTCATCTCTCCTCCGCACAAGATTGTGTCTCTTCCGCTATTTTAATGTTCATCAGTAGATCGTCAACCGTGGAGAGCAGAGTGCCTATCTTCTCCGTGGAGAATTGCAGGCAGAGACGGTCGGCATCTATCACAAGACTCATATTGGGCAGGTTATCGGGCAAAACCGCCTTCGCCACAGTTTCTGCTTGCGTTCCCCAAAAAGTCAGACGGGCCCATGTCACGGCGCATCCTCTACTTCTGGCGCATCCTCATGCAGTTGCTCCCCCACAATCTCGTCCAGAATGGCCAGGAACCGATCCTCGGCGCCAGGTGGGATAGAAGCGCCACTGGCGATGGTGTGCCCCCCGCCCACACCGCCGACGGCCCCGGCGGCTTTGCGGAGAGCAATGGATAAGTCAAGGCCCCGGGATATGAGCGGCTTGGTCCCGCGTGCCGATATCTTGACCATATCGTCCTTGTGATTCAGGGTTATGAGCGGCAGGTCGGCGTATAAATAACGGATTCCCAGTCCCGAAACAATAGCTCCCGCTTCCATATTCACCATTTTGAGGTAGCGGATGTTCTGTAGCACTTTATTTTGCTCTCGCAGCATGCCAACCTCCCGCAGGATATGGCCTTTGTATTCCTGGGCCAGGCTTCTGGCCGGCCCAAGTGCGCCAGTATCGCGCAGGCACAGTGTCAAGCCCAGTCCCGGAACGTCTCTATTGCCGCAGGCGTTGAGCAGCTCTACCATCTCCAGGGAGTTTTCCACCACTTCGTGCTTGAGGCGGATGGCCTCTCCGATGATTGAATCGGCTGCAAAGCTTCCTTGCATAAGTAATTTTAGAGTAATGGCCGTGCATAATTTTGCCAGGTCATCTCTTGCCAGGCTCTCTACATTGCCCTTTATCTTTAAATCATCTAAAAATTGGCGAGTTTTTTCCGTGTCGCCGGTAAAGTCCAGGAGCGGCTCTATGCTGCTCTGAAAAACTTCTTCGATCGGGCCATCTTCAGACATCTTCAAGCCGGATTTCAACTCTACGGCTCCGCAAGCGATGGCCTCTTCCAGAATGGTTTTATTCGCGCCGATCATGCCCTGCCGGTCACCCATGGCACCTACCAGCGCCAGGCCGGATAGATCCGCGTTCTCGCCCATGTGACGCACTACAGAATATACGGTGCCCGCGGCAGACAGCTCAAAGGCCCCATCTATGCCGAAGAGATGGGGGTTGAGGTGCATGCAGT
This sequence comes from Methanotrichaceae archaeon, assembly GCA_963803855.1. Classification (GTDB taxonomy): domain Archaea; phylum Halobacteriota; class Methanosarcinia; order Methanotrichales; family Methanotrichaceae; genus Methanothrix. The sequence goes on along the minus strand of CAWDNX010000005.1, from coordinate 344,947 downwards.
CCAGCGTGCCCACGGGCCGATGGTGGTCCAGGACAAAGCAGTCATCTTTGACGCGGGAGATAAGTTCTGGCTTGCCGCTGCCCATATCGCAGAATACCACCGGCCCCTCTAGCCCGGCAAGTACGGACTCGTCCAGCCGATTTAGCAGAGAGGCCTGAAAAGGTATCCCCGCGCGATGGAGGGCACTACAGATCAGCCCTGCGGATGTGATCCCGTCCGCGTCGTTATGCGAGATCACGCGCATGCTGTCGCATTGCATTATCGACCTGGCAATAGCCTCTGCAGCTTTGTCCAGCCGCTTCATGAGATGAGAATCTCAGCCGTCTCAGGCGAGTAAGTCCAATCCGGTGCCAATCGCCCGGAGTCGTGATAGTATTTTACCAATCTTCGGACCTTGTTCTCGGTGAGATGCAGGGATCTCTTGTTATGGACGTCCTTCTTGTTGGTCTTGATGTGCTTTCTGACATGCAGAGCTTTCCTCATCAGATTGGTGAGGTCCTCAGGTATGTCAGGCAGGACTTTGTTCTCCTTCAGGAATCCGGTTATATTCTTGCCCAAGACCAATTTGGTGCTTGGCACTCCGTACTGATCACGTAAGGTGAGCCCAATGCGGCTGGGAGGCATTCCGCTCTCGTGCAACTTCATGATTGTCTTTTCCAGCTCCTCGTTAGATACATCGGACCACGCGGGTATTTTGGCAACCACGGGTGGTCTGGATCGGGAGGAACCCTTTTTTCTGCTGTGCATTTTAGCCATTTTGATAGTCCTCATTAAATTTCATAAAGGCGAAGGTGTAATGCTCACTGCCAGGTGGGATAAAAAACTTGCGCCGCTCTGTAGGCAACAAATTTATAGGCAGGAGGTTTTTCAAGACCATTGTCATGTTTCCCGAGTATATAAACCAGCTATTTTATCTGGTGGGCGAAGCGGTAGTGCTTTTAGCTTTATTGATCTTGATTCTGTCGATAATAGTATCTATGCTCGTTCTTTACTCCTTTAAGACAGGCAACTTCTTCGCGGCTAGGTACATGCTTTTAGGTATCGTTCTTCTCGAGAATGTAGTAACGACTCTATTCTGGATCACCCGTTTTGATGATTCCATAGTGGACGATGTGGGTGTGCGGCTTCGCAATTACATTAACAACAAGGAGTTTTTGAATACACCATGTGCTATGCGATTCATCTTCATGCCCCAATGCGTTCGCAGCACAGAGTGTCCGGCCAAGCTCACGCCGGAGGGCATAAAGTGCGTGAACTGCGGGCGCTGCAACGTAGGCGAGGCCCAGAAATATGCAGAGAGCCTTGGTTACCATTTCTTCATCGTGCCCGGCTCCAGCTTCATAAAGAGGATAATCAAAAAATACCGGCCGCGAGCGATCGTAGGCGTCGGCTGCCACATGGAGATAAAAGAGGGCTTAGATCTCTGCCACCGCCACGGCATACCGGCGCGAGGGGTGCTGCTCTTAAAAGCAGGTTGTGTGGCTACGACACTGGACTGGGAGCAATTCTACGAGGCCATAAAAGAAAAAGAACCGCATGCCTAAAAAAATGTACTGAATGGTACAGTTTATCCCATGCTGATGGCTTCGGATGGGCAAGCCTCAATGCATGTCTTGCACTCATTGCACTTTTCTTTATTTACAACTGCAATTTCCTCGTCGTCCAAGGTGATGGCTTCTTCCGGGCACTCCTCGACGCAAGTTCCACAGCTTACGCATTCTTCTCTGTTAATAACTGCAGGCATTAATAACTCCTCCAATTTGCCTCACTAGGGCAAATCCACCTGTAAGTATATCCGATATATACCTTTCGTTGGCCTATGTAAGCCTATGCCAGTTCGTTGTACCTTTTTCGGTCTTTCAGTTCCTGGCGTTTGGCGCTGTTCCATCCGCTCACAGCCTGGAGGTATCCGGTAATTCGGCTGATGTGATCCACGTCATCCGATCCGCAGCTCGGGCACTTATCTTCCAGTCCACCTGAAACCTTGGAGCATCCCAGGCATACAGTCATATCCCTGCTGAAAGTGAAGTAGCCGATCTGGGTCTCTTTGGCCAGGCGCATTCCAAAGTCCATCAGGCCCTGGGGGTCAGGGGTGGCTTCGCCCATGAAGATATGGAAGATGTTGCCACCATCGACTATGGGGAAGAAGACATGTTCGAGCTTTGCTCTCTCGAAGATGGTCACGTCTGCGCCGGGCGGCAGATGAGTGCCGTTGGTGTAATAGACGGGCAGATCGCGCGTCTTCTGCAAATTCTTCTTCACGGCGTCCAGGTCGCCCTTGACAACCTTCTCCGCACAGTCCCGGAACTCCTCGTGGATGAGGTCGGATACCGCGAATCGCTGGGCAGTGGTTTCCGCGGGTGTACGCGCCAGGGCAATGGTCATGCCGTGCTGCAAAGAGAGTTTTTTGGCGTAGATCTCCATCTCCGTCATGGCCCGCACTGCCAGCTTCCAGGCCTCTCTGGACTCGTGCATCTGCTTTCCCGTGTGGAACTGCACCATCTCGTTGACGCCCACCACGCCGATGGTATAGACCAGGCCCTCCAGGCCCACGGCGACAGAACCCTTCTCGCCCGTGCACGGGTCGCGCGGCCGCTGGGTGGCGAAGGGCATGCGGTGGTTCTTGATGATTTGGTTCATCCACTCACGCTTAACTTTGAAGATCTCCACTGAGGTGTCCATCAGCTCTCGCAGGTACTCGAAGAGCAGCTCGTCGTCCCCCCTGGCCAGGTAAGCGGCGCGAGGACAGTTGAGAGATACCACCTGCCAGGAGCCCATGGAGAAGTGCTTGCCGTCTTTGAAGTACAGCTTGTCCTCAAACTGGCTGTCGCTGTCATAAGTGGCCGCAAACTGGTAGGCACAACATTGATAGCATGATATACCTTCGCCGGCACCGCGGTAAGCGGGAAGCTGGTTGTCAAAGTAAGGTGTGCCGTACTCGGCGGCCAGCTTAAAGGTCAAAAGATATAGCTGCTGGTAGGTTGGCAGATCCGGATGAGCGGCATTGAAGGCCTCATCCTCCTTCATGAAGTCCGGCTCAATGCTGATCTCGGGCTTGGGGAAGTTGAAGGGCTTGCCCCAGTAGTCACCGGCCAGCATGACCTCCATGAGGGCTTTGAAGGCTAAACGAACCTCGCGCTCGAACTGGCCGTAGGTCTTCAGCGGAGCCTCAGGCGACGAGCCGTTCCAGACCTTTCCCGCGTAAACGGCGGGCTTGTCTCGCCACAGTTTGGGAACTCCCGGCGTGAGCTGCACTGAGGAGAAGACGAGCTGGCCGCCGCGAGCGACCATCATCTGTGTCATCTCGTAGACGAACATCTGCATGAGCTGCACGATCTCGGCGTAGCTCTTGCTCTCAAAGTAGGGGGCGATGAAGGTGAGGAAGTTGTAGAAGCCCTGCCCTCCCGCGAAGTTGGTCTGGGCGCTGCCCAGGGCTTTTACAGCGTGCAGCATGGCCACCTCCGGTTTCTTGGCAGGACCTGCCACGCTGGCTTTGGTGCCGAGCCCATCGGGCATCAGGCCGTAGTACAAGAAATAGCGCAGATCCCAATCCTGGCAATTATGTATCAGCAAGCCATCTGAGGCAAAGTAAGTGTGGCTCTCTTCATCTTCTCCTTCGAGGAACAGGTCATAGACGTATTCGCCGGACGGCTTTACAGAAACGATCTCACGGACCTCTTCCTGTTTCGGGCTTCTGTGAATCTCCTTAACCTCTACCAGGAATCTATCGATGTGCTCCTGGCGTTTGTCAAAGAACTTTGCCACTTTGCAAAAAGCCTGGATGTTCTTGAAGCCGTTGAGCTGTATCCTGTAAAGAGTTCGCCTCTCCTCGCCCTCATAGAGTTCCACTATCGTTGGGTTCATTCCCATGGATGTCAGAAGCAAACAGAGTTCCTGACGGAGCATCTCTGAGGCGGTGGTATAGTTTACGATACAATCGGATTTTTCCGGCCGATAGAATGCTGAGCCGTCACCGGTAAATAGGGCGCTGAGGAAGTCGGAAAGAAGCTCGTCGTTCAGATGGTAAACAATGTTAGGAAGCCTCTTATTGTAGCTTTTGCCTGATATGCCGAAGACGTACCTGAAGAGCAGGTAAATCAGCTTGCCGCCAAAGTAAACCTGTTTAGCCCTCTCCCATTCACCCTCTACGCCGTAAATCACTCGGGTGGTGGGATGGCCTTCGGTCTGGGTCGCATAGGTATTAAGAGCGCCTCTGGCATAACATTTTATTGCCTCGGCATGATCGCTGCCTGTTATGGCCAAATTGTAACTGCAGGCTTCCTGGATGTTGTAGTTGCCCTCTGAGATAAAAAAACCCAATAGCTTTGCGACATCTGTTGTAAGGGAAAAGATGACGGGAAGATCATGCTCACTACCGGCCACGCCCACACTCAACTCCGCGAAGCTATCCTGACCATAATGCTCGCAGAACGTCTTGAAGAGGGAGATGGGCATTATCCCCTTAGTGAACCATTCTTTGTGGTGCTCGACACCCAAAGCTCTGGATATCTCCGAGAATGACTTGCATTTTCCATCCTCGATTACCTTCTGGAAGATAAAACGAGCGCCGCGCACAAAGACGTTCTCCAATTGCGATGCAGGAACTTTATCCGCAAACTCGCTGATCAGATCTAAGCTCTCTATGGGCTTGCCGCGCAAGTTCAGGCCATATTCCCAGGCTCCGCCTAAGACATCCCCCTGTTTAATATCTTCAGCTTTTCTTATGCCGTTGCCCTTTGTCGGTATTCTGTGCTCTCGAGTGACCATTAGAGATTTGCCGCTGCTGGTCGTTATCTTCAGTAGATCGTTATCGGCCGGGCGTCGGGATACTTTTTCGACCTTTTTGGGCCCGCGGGGCGAGATGGCAAAGAGATCCTCTGGATAGTAATAATCACCATCAAAGGGCAGCTCGTCCGGCCTTATAATGGTCGTTCGACCTTTATCGATCACGGGCAATGCTGTACTGCCGTCAATGCAAAACGGCCTTGTCCCGAAGTATTCCAGATCGTGGATGTGCAGGTCTCCGGCCAGGTGGCGGTCGGCGAGATGGGGCGGCAGCAGCAGCAGGTACTGCTCTTTGCTGATCTTGTCTGCTTTCTTCTTGTGGCTGGTCTCGGCATTTTCCTGTAGATTGGCATTCTCCTTGGACTCAAAACCCGTACCGATGTCGATGAGGTGGGCATCGTAGACCGGAGTTCCCACGCGAGTGCAGATATTGCGCCACTCCGTATGATGCCGCTCTAGGAGGATTACATTCATGATCTCGCGCACCAGGGGGCCGCTCAGGTACTGAACATTCATCCATCGCACCCGGCGCTCCACCTCTTTGGCGATGTCCTGGGCCTCTTCCTCCGTAATGCCCGGCTCCTTGTAAAATTGTTCAGATAGCTTTGTCTCCTTGAGGAGCTGCTTGGCTATGGCCTCTCTATCCCAGTCCAGCAGATGGCCGTCCGTGGTCCTAACTCTGGGCATGGCAGAAACGGCCAGCCCTTCCAGGGTCTGCTGCACAATTCTGCTGCTCAACGCCCATCCCCTCTACCATAAAGCAACATAACTCATCCTCTTCGCAATCAACTTATCATACCAGTATTTCACCGATGGTTTATTCGGTTTTCGCTCAGAACTCTATCAAAATCTTTTAGCAATTATGTCCTCGCTAATTAATAAAGGATACGATTGATACTCTGCGTTCAAGGCTATAATTATGAAGTGCATGGGGTGAAAGTGTTTTCGGGGTCAATAGCCTTCTAGTCAAATTGCGGGGCAGAAATTGCGAAAGCAAGCTGGCGGGATCCAAAGGATAATGGAGCCCTTACACTTTTCGCGGTGCGGGTTGAAGCTTTTTATACTTTGAAATGGGATAACATTATGGTTGGCGGATTAGATCAATTCCAAAAAAGTTAAGATACTTCAAGAATAAATGATGCATTAAAGCGCAAATGGGTCGGACCAATTGCGTTTTATCAATGCATTTCATGTTTTTCTTGTTATATCTTTAGCGTGTTCTTATGCGAAATATCCCGGCAAGGATTATGCAGGTCGTGAGTAACTAACCAGTTGGTATTTTGTGATAGGGAAACGTTAGAAGCTGCTCCTGGGACCATACGCGATCTATGAGCCCAGCATGTTTTGCGGGACAATTGTAATATGTTTTGCCTGTATCATCTTTATATTTCAGAGATCGATGCGTTCTGCAAAAATTATAGTACGCAATATAAAGTGTCATCTGGTTATTCAATTCTTCTGTTTTTTTGGAGAATCCAATGGTCTTCCTTGAAATGCGATTGTTATCCTGTCTTAAAGTGAGATTTTGTCGTTCGATGTAATTGGTTGAGATCAACTTGGGATCGATATCATTTCCAAAAACGATCTTCTTGACAATTTTTTTAAGTCGAGATCCAGATCTCTCTTTTATGATTTGCCCATATTTTAATAAAGCATTAGCTATTAATCTTGGCGATCTGGGCCGCCCCCTCTTCCCAGTCGATGGATATTTGATGATCTCATAATATTGATTTAAGAGAGCATTCTTGTAAAATTTTAAACCATCTGTAACAAAAAGCGGAATTGATGCAAGGCGTCTAGCAGTTTTAGCGACGAGTTGATTTGCAGTTTTCTGTGTTCTTGCCCCCACACAATGCGCTAATAGTAACCGGGATTTGCAGGCCATGCTCAGCCAGATCCATGTACCTTCATCTTCATATTCGTCTTTCTTGGGCAACGTTTTTTTCCCACGAACGTCCATAGCTCGTCCATTTCAACCTTCTCCGTCTCAACACGAGTTAGAGTTGATTCATTGACCTTTTCGCAATGGCTTGCCGCTTTCCCAGTCCATTTTCTAACCGTCACAGGGCAAACTTTAACTACTTCAGCTATTTTATTTACACTTAGGCCTTTGGTTGAAAGATCCAGTGCTAGTGTTATTTTTTCTGGGCTTGTTCGGAGACCATAGAAAACAGTGTTCTTCCGACTACAGAATACGAGTCCGCAAGCGCTACATATAAATTTTCTCACTCGTCCGCCGGACTTAATTTTAGATGTACCATTGCTCGTAACGTTACCCTTACCAGCAACTCCGTAGCAGGAGCATTTGGTATTGGGACAAGCTACGTCATTGAACTTGGGCTTTGGCCCTCTTTTCCCCATTGCTATCCCTTGTTGGATAGCATATGAATCTCACATATTTAATACCAACTGTATAGTCTTTCACGACCATTATGCACGCTGGCACGCTAATTGCCAAGTACAGGTCAATATCCAAGATTATGGTTAATTCGCCACCTCCTAATTGTTTACTATTATTGTAATACGCAATCAACTTATTATACCAGTATTTCACCGATGGTTTATTCGCGTTTCGCTCAGAACTCTATCATAATTTTTCTATGGACATCTCCTCTCTTGGCAATTAATTGATAGACCAAAATCTGCACGGGAATATTAAACCCAATCGTGCCCGGGGCGAAAGTAATCAATATAATTTTAGGCGCGCGAAAACATCCCTTTTCACGAATCTCTCCGTGAAGCTATCCTTATTTATCCCGGAGATAATTCCCTTTTTTGGTCAATTTTCCAGATTGTTTCTCAAGTCTTTTTTCATCCAACCTGACTCGGCGCTCGAGTTTTTTAATATCCTCCTCGGGCGGAAGTTCTTCGGGCTTAATCCCCCTCTGCCCAAGCATTTGGCGAACGCTCTTGTTATTTAGAACATGTTCGCTAGTGATGGGTTGCTCTCCATGCAAATTGTCATGCAGCACCTTGTGATTGGTCATTTCCGTAGCGAGATTTTTCGCAGCAATGGTAAGTGTGGGCAGAAAATCCGCCAAGGGACGACATTGGGTGATTCCATATCGAGTTTTCATCTCCTGGGTTGAATATCCTCCAAATAAGGCAGCATCGCCCTTTGATCGAATTCGCCCGAATCCCGCGTTGTCCACGCCTCGCTCATAGATGTTTTGCGAGAGCGTTTTCTCCGATTCCCGTAGGCGATCCCTAACTTCGAAACGGGTTTGGAGACGCATTCTGTCTTCTATCAGTTCTAGCTTGCGAGTTTGAACGGCGAAATAGCTTTGGGCAAAAGCAATAGGCTCCTTTTGGGGATCGCCGTTTTGGGCAATCAAATAGCAGGCATAGCGAGTGAGCAGGAGGTCATCAACCTCCCTAAGTCCGCCTTTACCAAGTGTGATCATTTTAGTGACAGCACTAAAATGATCGTTGCTATCGATTTTTGCTGTTTCACAGGACTCGATTGCCCGCTTTATGGCCATGGAAAAGTTTTGCCAAGTAGCGTATCCCAACGGTTTTTGCAGATCTCTAGCAAACCAGAATTCAGTGCCGTCATCCAATTTATTGGCTAGCGAATCAAAATGGCTCTGCATTTGCTGGATAAGTTCTCTATTCATTTTATTTCCTCTTCCGGGCAATAATTTGCGTTCAAGGGCTATAATTATGATGTGCATGGGGTGAAAGTGTTTCGGAAGCCAATATCGCCGTCTTGTCAACTTGCGGCACATAATTGTGAAAGTAAAAATGCAGAGAATCAAACGGATTATGGAAGCCTTACACTCTCGCGGTGCAGGATGAAGCTTTTATACTTTGAAATGGGATAACGTTATGGTTGGCGGATTAGATCGGTTCCAAAAAAAGTTAAGATATTTCAAGAATAAATGATGCATTAAAGCGCAAATAGGTCGGACTAATTGCGTTTTGCTTGATGCATTTTTTGCGATATCTAGCGTATCATTATGCGAAATATCCCGGCAAGGATTATGCATGCTGGCACGCTAATTACCAGAGACATATCAATATCCAATATTAATAAATCCGCCACCTCCTAATTATTTACTATTCCTGCTATTCATCTCAGGGTTTATTCGCGTTTCGCTCCGAACTCAATCAAAATTTTTCTAGAGGTATATCATCTCAGGGTAATAAGCGGATCGGCTAAAATCTGCGCAGGAAATATTAAACCCAATCGTGCACAGGGCGAAAGGAAGCTGTCGTGCAATACGAAAACTATTTCTCACTCAAAAAATCATGTCGATCAAATTATCTTGTTTGAGGTGGAAAAATAATGAAACGCAATCTCCTCTTAGGGCTGCTGGTCCTTCTGGCTTTCAGCCTCTCTCTGTCGGGATGCATTGCCCAGTGCTGCGGTGCACCGGCCTCCCAGGAAAGCCCGGCAAAAGCCAATGATTCCGCAAATGAACCGCTAAATACATCTGATGCCGTTGGCCTGTCCGACATGAGGGAAATGCAGCTTTACGAAAATGCAGAAAACGACTTTCGTGTCACATATCCCTCCGGCTGGATCGCGGAAGCTGCCGATGCCAACGATCTAGGACTGGTGGCAGGCTTCCTGGCTCCTGGTGTGGACATGAACAGCTCTTCTGTATACATCACATTGCAGGTCGAGGCGCTGCCTGATGGCATGAATTTGACTCTGGCTCAGTATGGCAAAGCAGCATTAAGCAACCTGTTGGAAGCCTTGCCGGAACTGCAGATACTGGCGGAGAGCGACATTCCCATGGGTGGGCAGCCTGGGCACGCTGTAGTCTACAACCTCATGAGCGATGGTGCAGAATACAAAGTTCTTAGAGCCTGGACCGTCCAGGGAGATGTGGCTTACGTCTTCACCTACAATGCACCAGTCGATCGCTACGATGAGTTCGCTAAAGATGCCAGCAAAATAATCGGATCACTTGCAGTGGTATGATTTCTTCTCTTTTTTATTAAAAAAAAGTTATTTAGCTATCGCCTCTAGCCTCTTATTAACTTCGTCCCAGTTCACGATGTTCCAGAAGGCATCCACGAACTTGGGCCTCTCGTTCTTGTAGTCCAGATAGTAGGCGTGCTCCCAGACATCCAGGACCATAAGAATGCGAAACATGGGGTAAACGTTCACATTATGCTTTTCGATCTGCATGATCAGCGGCCTCTCGGTCATGCCGCACCAGGCGAGCGCCGCCCAGCCCGAGCCCTCTGTGCTGGCGGCCGCCGCAGAAAACTCCTTCTTGAAGCGCTCGAAGGATCCGAACTCCTTATTCAGGGCGTCGGCCAGAGCGCCGCTTGGCTCCTTACCGGCCTTCGCGGCGGGGGCCAGATTTTGCCAGAAGAGGCTGTGCAGAACATGGCCACCTGCCTGGAAGGACAGTTCCTTTAGGGTGGCTTTCATGTCCAGGTCGGTCCCAGTCTGGCGGGCCTTTTCCAGTCTCTCCAGGATGGCGTTGGCTCCATTCACGTAGGCGGCGTGGTGCTTGTCATGATGCAGACGCAGCTGTGCCTCGGAGATAAACGGCTCGAGGGCATTGTAGGCATAGGGTAGCTGTGGCAGGGAATATAATTTCTTATCAGACATACTATTTCACCTTTGGTAAAAACAATTTAACGCATTCTATTTAGCTTTTCTTTCTCAAGAACTCTCACCAGAAGTCTCCCGCCCAGCCTTCAGCGCCCTGGCGTACCAGATCAGCTCCTCTAAAAGCCTCTTTGCCTGGCCGTGCTGCGAATTTCCTTTCAGAAGACCCGCCTCCCGGGCTTTTTGCAGCATGAATTGGGCCGCTTTTTCGGACTGACGGCCCAGCCTGGCTGTGCCCAGGATTACGGGGATATGCATTATATCTCTATACTATCACTATTGCTCTTTTATGCTTTTCCTAGGCCTCTTTGATAGGCACCTGTATTTCCGTCAATAGCTCTTCGGGGGTCGTCTTGCATGGGTCGCTCAGATATAGTTCTCTTCCAGGTCCGGCACACTCCATCCCCTTTTTCATCATATAGTCGTAGAGATCCTTGTAGGTCAGGTGTAGGGTCTCGTAGCTTCCTTTATGCACAACGGCCAGGACCCGGGCAGGAGGAAGATTCTTAACTTCCACTCCGCCGTCCACTTCTATCCTTCCGGTTATGGGTATGGCAACCTCTATATCGGCATCTTTCTCCTTGTATTCCTGGTCATGGTAAATCGCCATGACAGGTCCGCTCATCTTCACGAGATTTTTCTGGTTAACCGGCCGGAAAAGCATTTCGCAAAGCTCTCCGATGAGGCGACTGATGGTCTCCCCATAGCTTCCCTTCTCTCTTTTGCTGACCACCCGTAGAGCGGGCACATCTTTGATAATCGGCTCACTTAATGCCATTTTCATCAACTCCTTTTCGCTTTGTTTGAGCAAGGCCTCGATCCTTTGCAGCCTGGCGATCTCGCTTCTGGTCCAGCAGAGATACTTCTCTATCAGGGCCTGCACGACGTCTCTATCACCTTTCGCTTCGGCATCGAGGTAGCAAGCCACCTCTTCCAGGGATATGCCCAAAGAGCACAATGTCTTTACTCTCACGCCCCTCTCCAGTTGGTCTGCCGTGTAATAGCGGTAGCCGGTTAATGTGTCTTTAGCTGCCGGTACCAGCAGCCCCAACCGGTCATAGTAGCGCAGGGCCTTGGGGGTGATCCTCGTAATAATCGAGAACCTGGTGATGGGAATCTGATCGACGGTCATGGCTCGTATTCAGGAAAGATCTTCCTTATTTGTAAGGGCATGCAGTCTAACGCGGGGGAAGGTTTGGAGTTTTTTTAATTCTCATGCTGCCTATTGCATGGCTTTGTTAAACTCAATCTGGTACCTAGGCTTATGCCCAAAACGCCTTTCATTTCCTGCTGCTGCAAAACCAGGATTATAAATGCCTAATCGAGAACTTGTAACCCACTGGATGGCAATGCCGTGCTTGGAGGCGCGCGCAAAGCAATCACCAGAGGACAATGTAAACTGTGTCTCCTTCCTTCTTGCCCTTGAGAAGCTGGCAGTGGCGCAGGATGGCGAACTGGTTCTCCAGTTCCGGGGCGGGCAGCTGGAATTTCTCCATCAGCTGTGCCCTGGTGGCCTTGCCTTTTTCCTGGATGTACTCGTAGATCTCCTTTTGCAGATTTGTGAGGCCATCCGTTCCTTCCAGGCCGTGGCTCGTTCGGAATATCTTCTTTGACCTCTCTCCCCAGGGATCGCAGACCCGAATTCGGTGGCCGACATCGATATAGCAATCTTCGCAGAGCGTCTTGCCTTCTGTGGCAAAGACCTCTTCCTCTGCGATCTTCTTGCCGCAATTCTGGCATTTTATGCCCTCTATCATCGCCAATCTACCTCTTATCGTACAACCAACTTTTTTTAATCGTCATCCAGCAGGGCAGCGGCTGCGTTGAACCCGGAGCCCATGCGCACAAGCCCGGCGACTGCTGCTGCCTCCAGCATCTCTTCCTGGCTGGCTCCTAGCTTTCGGGCCGCCTCCTTATGCCTCTGGATGCAGCGCTCACATCTCACTGCTACAGAGCAGGCCAGGGCGATTAGGGCCTTGTCTTTTGCGGAGAGTGCGCCCTCTTTCAGCATCAAAAATGCCAGCCTATTGAAGGTAGAGTCCACTTCTTCGCCGAGGGCTTGTGTGAACTCTTCCGTCGTTGATTTTTGTCCTGCCATATCATTGCCTCGAATCTTCAAACATCCTCAAGATGAAATACCCACAGCTCTGCAATTCTCGTGTGCAGTCTTGCGGGCCAATCTTCTTAGTTGCTGAATGTATACCTGATTACATAGTAGAACAAAGGTGTATATGAACTGCGAGCAAGTGGCTTAGATCTTGATTGGAGTTGCTGATCATTTTTTGCAGGGGCAATTAAAATTATCAATCTAAAGAATATTAATGAAAAAGTTCTAATAGAAAGAAGCTACTACGAGAAAATTATGAGGGCAGGCTTAATATTAATACTCATCTTAATTCTGGTCCTGGGGTTTGCCAATGCCTCCAAGATAACCGTGGGGCCGAAGGATGCAAATTATTCGCAAATCCAGCAGGCAATAGACAATTCCAGTCAGGGGGATATCATTGAGGTGCAAAGTGGAGTTTATCGAGAGAACGTTCATGTCGATAAGACTCTTACCTTGCAGGGCATTGACAGCGGCAACGGGAGTCCAGTTGTGGATGCCGGGGGATCGGGAAGCGTCATCAGCATAGCGTCCAACGACACGATTGTTGAGGGCTTTAATATAACGGGCTCGGGCGGTTGTGGATGCGGCAACGCCGGGATAAAGGTTGAATCCAGCAATAATATTGTGCAAGGTAATACAATTTACAAGAATAAGTACGGAATTTATATCCAGTCAGGCAATGAAAATAATACATTTCTGTCCAACGACCTGCTAGAGAATGAAATAGCTGTCAGCGACAGTGGAATCAATAATCGATGGAATGGGAGCGCTTCGGCAGGAGGATTGCAGGGTCTATTGGAAATGATAAGCGGCCCGCGGGTTATAGGAAACCATTACAGCGATTACGATGAGGCGTCGGAGGGTTGTAATGATACCAACCAGGATAAAATTTGTGACATGCCAAGAAAGATAGGAAGCGGCCCAGGTATGGATAATTATCCTTCGGTTTCCTCTGCGAATTAGTTAAGGCCGGTCTTTGGGACTGCATTAACGTTTATGATTGGCCGGATTTGGATGCAGCAGGATGGATAAAGATGGACTTCACCATTGCACCTGTCTCGAAAGAGGATGGAAATGCGATAATTGACATCTTCAACCACTACGTGCAAAGCAGCTTCGCCGCTTATCCGGAAGATCCGGTACCTTACCAGTTCTTTTCGTTTTTCCTAAGCATGGCCGAAGACTATCCTTTCCTGGTGGCCAGGGACGGCGAGGGAATGGTGCTGGGCTTTGCATTGCTTCGTGCGCATAGTCGCATGCCCGTCTTTTCCCGGACGGCAGAGATAACCTGCTTCATCGCTCCAGAGCATACGGGAAGGGGGATGGGAAAGGCATTGCAAGACCGCCTCCTGGCTGAGGCCAGGGAAAAAGGCATCACTTCCATACTGGCCGGCATCTCCTCCCTCAACTCGGCTAGCATTGCCTTTCACAAAAAGCGTGGCTTTCAGGAGTGTGGACGCTTCCAGAAGATCGGACGAAAATGGGGCCAGGACTTCGATGTGGTCTGGATGCAGAAGATGATCTGAATAGAAATGCTCGATTTGACTGATGACAGCAGAGACAAGTGGCCGTCCGTTCGTGCTTCTATCGATTTTTTCGGCGTGCTCGTTTCTGAAGCAGAGGCAAGAAATAGCAGCTTCTGCAAGGAACTTTGCCGTCTCTTCGACCGGCTGCAGGAGGGCTTCGATCGCCTGGGGTCAGCAGAGAAGACGAGATGCGGCCTGGATGGAGTGGCATTTGAGGTCTTTCTGCAAATCGATCTGGAAAAGAGGAAAATAGTGCTGGATAAGCTCTTCAAATACGCTGATATTGATATTCACCTCTTTACAGAGCTTTTAGAGATAATGCAGCGCCATTTTCCGGATTGCGATCTAGTGGTCCCCTCCTTGCAGGGATACGAGCTGGCCAGGGAGATCCGGCGATTTCTCGGGGTGCCAACGGTTGAATGCGTCTTCCTGAAGGGCGACACTGAGGAGCGGCTGCTCATGGGTGAGGCTCTTCTGGGGCTGAGCTTCGAGGACATCCTGGAGGATACACAGAGGCACTACCTGGAGCGGGGCGGCGTGGAGAAGAAGATGCAGGAACAAGGAAGGGGCAGGGAGCTATCCATGTACTGGCGGGGGGCTGAGGGCGAGGAGGATGTCTTGTGGATGCAGGTGAGAATTGGATTAGCGAAGATTTTTTAATAAAGATAAGCCCATCGGCGAAATATGGAAATTGATGTTCTGGCGGCTGTGCGCCGTGAGCTGCGCCAAAATATTGACGAGAAGACACGCGAGAGCGCCCAGCGCTTCTTTAAGGAGGAAGTGAAATTCCACGGCGTGAAGAGTGCCCTTGTCAAGAAGATCGCCTCCAAATATTTCCGGGAAATAAAGGACCGAGACAAAAAAGAGATCTTCTCTCTCTGCGAAGATCTCTTGCAGACCAACTTTAGCGAGGAGGCCTTCATCGCCTTCGAATGGTCCTACTCTCTGAGACGCAAGTACGAGCAGGAGGACTTTCTGGTATTCGAGAGATGGGTGGATCGGTACGTAGACAACTGGGCCAAGTGCGACACCCTCTGCAACCACACCCTGGGCAGCTTTGTTGAGATGTATCCGCAGTTTATGGAAAAACTGGCGGTCTGGGCCCGCGCTGAAAACCGCTGGCTGCGGCGCGCCTCGGCTGTGACGCTCATCCTTCCCGCCCGGAAGGGCATGTTCTTGAAGGAGGTTTTTGAGATCTCGGACATTCTCCTCACGGACAAAGACGACATGGTGCAGAAGGGCTACGGCTGGCTGCTCAAAGAGGCAAGCAAAAAGCACCAGGCGGAGGTCTTCGACTACGTGATGAGCAAAAAGGCGCAGATGCCGCGCACAGCGCTGCGGTATGCTATCGAGAAGATGCCGGCGGAGATGAAAAAAAAGGCGATGGAGAGGTAGAAAGATCGCTGGGACTTCGCCATTAAACTCAATTTATGAAGTCCAAGTGCTGAATTTGAGCTAAATCATTAGGCCAATATGGGCAGCTTTTCTCACCTGCCGCTTTTCGCAGTTGGGCCTCGGCAAATGCAGATTTCGCCTCGTCCTCTCTATTCATTTTCTGGAGCAGCCTTCCCTTCTCGTGCCAAACGCTGGCATTGTTGGGACGCAGGCGTATGGCACGGTCGAGGAATTTGAGCGCCTCGGGGTATCTCCGGAGGGCCATCTGGGCCAGGCCCTTGCCCAAGGATAAGTCGAAGGATTCGGAGAATGTGCGCGTGAAAAACTTGAAATCAGCTAGAGCCTGATGATATCTTTGCAAGGCGATGAGAGTAAAGCCTTTGGCGAGAGCGGCTTCATAATATTGGTGATTATTTTTTAGAGCAGTCTCAAAGCATTGCAGAGCATCCTCATAAAGACCCCTCTTGAAGAGAATTTCTCCTTTTCCGTGCCAGGCCATAACAGCATCGGGGTCGATTTGCAGAGCTTCTTCGAAGCAGGGAAGGGCCAAGTCATGGTGGCCCCGGGACGACAAAATCTCACCTTTGCGTACCAGGAAGTAACTCTGATCCCGGTTGATCTCCAGAGCCCTATCGATCGCTTGCAGAGCTTTCTCCTCTTCACCCAAATCATCTATGAGTATCTCCATTTTCCCCATCAGAGCGTAGATATTTTCTGGATCTCTCTCCAGGCATTTGTCCAGGTACTCAAGAGCGTTCTCGTAATTTTTCATCCTTCGGCAAATGACGCCCATCTTGAGCCAGGCATCGCCATGGTCGGGCTGTAGCAAAGCCACCTTCTGGAAGCATTCCAGGGCCCCAGGATTATCTCCTTTATTAAACAGGGCAACTCCTTTGTCAAACCAAGCGTCCAAAAGATTCGGGTTTTTTTCGATGGCCCTGTCGAAGTGGCGTATTGCATCCTCAAAACAGCCCTTTCTGCTAAGAATAGCTCCACGAACTATCAGGGCCACCGGATCATCGGCATCCGTAAAAATCTGATCGTAATTTAGGATTATATCATCCATCGATGGCAGTTCTAGCTCGGTACTATCTTTCTTTTTCATTGCCAGATAGTTTCTTCGTTTCTTTTATTTAATCTATCACCAACAACATCTACTCATCCTTTTCTCTCCGAATAACAGTCCTCGTCACAAGTACGAACAACTCTTGTGGATCGTTTGTGCTACCTTGTGCTCCACGTTGTTGCGCCTCACGTTTGTGCTCAGGCAGATTCGACCCTGCGTAGATAACAAACGGTGTCTCATTTCCTTTGCTTCTGAGTGCTTCGAGAAGAACATATCCTTCTCGCGGCCCCTCTCGGCGCCCCATGTCTGAGATGATCGCTGCGAACTTGCTTTGCTCTAGCATTTCAAGCGCTTCTTTGGTGGATAGGGCTAGCCAAAAGGTGAATCCCAAGGCTTCAAATGCCTGCCGTTCATATACATTGTTTTCCGGCCTATCATCAACCCAAAGAAGCCGATTTCTCCACAATGTTGTATCTACATAACGATATCTAGGTAATGCATTTTTCACTATTTCGGCAATTTGAGCGAAGTTTATTTCGTTGGAGTCTGAGTCCGGACGATGAGCTTTTGCGACCGCTATAGATGCGGATGCAATCATTTTTTGCGTTTCGCTCCAGATATTTTCATCTTTGAATTCCCCAGGACCGTAGAGCTTGCTAGAATGGCAACTAACCAGCCATGCGAAAATAAAGAGAACCAACACAGGAAATAGTACTAGGAAATAGACAAGAGGCGCTTTCTCGGATGAGTTTAGAGAACCCCCAAAGGTTGTTACAAGCGAGGCAAAGCCGTAGACAAGCACAATAAATAACGCGATAATTCCAAGCGGGCTCCTTGAGAGACCGATAGCAACCTCTCCAAACGATTTTGCGTCATTTTGCATTATATTTCCTCACATCCGCCATCCCACATCGTACCGCGCCCCGCACTCCGGGCAGATAAGGATGATCCGATAGCCCTCCTCCGCCCTCAAAAAAGAGCTGTGAAAGCCCAGCTCATAGCCGCACTGGGGGCAGATGCGAAATTCGTCTTCCAGTTCGATCTTCCCAATTTCTTCAGAAGCTTTCATGCTCTCACCTTAGGAATTGATTAAAATCAAGCATCGTCTTCCGCGTCCTTCATCATTACATAATCGCCGATGTACCTGTGGCAGTGCGGACAGATCATTTTCTTCCTGTGCTTCTCTTTTCTTCTCTGCAACACCTCGTTGAAGCCCGAGGCCAGAATGCCTGCCGGAAGAGCAAACAGGCCAATTCCTGATATTACCACAAAAGAGCCGATGAATTTTCCAATGGGTGTCACCGGATAGATATCTCCGTAGCCTACGGTGGTCAAGGTGACCACGCCCCACCACATGGCATCGGGAATGTTGGCAAAAGCCTCTGGCTGGACCTCGTTCTCTGCTTCGTAGACCATGCTGGATGCTACAACCAGCAGAATCAATGTGGCAAAGAATGTCACACCCAGCTCTTCCTTCTTCAAGTTCAGAACTTCTGCAAATGTCTTGAGGGCGTCGGAATACCTGGCCAGTTTCAAAATCCGGAACAAACGGAAGAGGCGTATGGCTCGAACGAACCGCAATTCTGGAACAGATGAATGGCAGATAGAAGGGCAGTATAGCCATCAGATCAACAATCGCCATGGGCGTAATGAGATAATGCAGCCTTCCCGAGAAGGGAGTTTTGAACTTGGGATTTTCAGTGCAACTCCAGACGCGCAAGATGTATTCAACTGTGAAGACCGCGACGGAAAAGAGATCGAAGGCGCGAAATAACCGTCCATAACTGGCATTGAGCCAATCCACCGTCTCCAGGACCACAGCAGCTACGTTTAATACTATCAGGCCCATGATAAATGGGTCGAAATACTTGCTGTCTTCGTCACCCGGCTCCAGTATGACGAAGATCCGTGTCTTGAGCTTTATATTCATTGCCAGAAGTTAGGAAGTGCTGTTTTGCATTTAAATTCTTTCCAGTGCAATTTTTTAAGGGCCGTCTTCAAGGTTCTCACTCTCTAGCAGTTTCCTTCTCCTCCCGGCGTCTCTCCAGCTCATCCACAAAGCCGGAGGTGAGAATCGACGTAGGCAGCGCGAAGGTGGCCACGCCCAAAATTATTATCAGCCCGCCTGCCACCATTCCCAGTGGTGTTATTGGATAAAAATTCTCGCCGACGGTGGGCAATGGTCAGCACCGCCCACCACATAGTGGCGGGTATGTCTATCTTAATATATACGAACTTGCCTTATTTTTGATATGCGAGCCGCTTGCCTCCAGCTTTCCGTAGAGCCCTGTCATCCCGATAAAAATCTCTCTCGCGCATTGCAGATGGCCGGCGCGGCTTTAGCCGAAGGAGTTGAGATCCTGATCTTTCCTGAGCTCTTCCTGACCGGCTTTTGCTACGAGCCTTCCTTGCAGTCCCCCTCCAACGCTTCGGATCTTTCGCCCTATCCCTCACTTGATCCCTTCCGGGCCCTGGCTCGCGATCACAACTGCCTTTTCATCGGCTCGATTCGCAGCGGCCGGCAGAACCTGGGCTTCTGTCTCGACGACAACGGCCTAGAGCTTCGCCCCAAGATCCACCCCTTCGCTGAGGAGAAGGAGCACTTTGACGGCGGAGACTCCATCTCGCCCGTGGCCACGAAGTGGGGCCTGGCGGGGTTGGAGATCTGCTACGACCTGCGCTTTCCTGAGGTGGCGCGCACCCTTGCCCTGCAGGGCGCAGATTTTCTGGTTACCGTGGCCCAGTTTCCCGCGGCGCGGCACGGGCAGTGGCGCACGCTGGCCATGGCCCGGGCCATCGAAAATCAGATGCCTCATCTGGCCTGCAACTGGGCAAACGGCGGAGGCTCATTGATCATCGATGCCCGCGGCCGGATTTTGGCCGAGGCTGGCTCAGAGCAAGCTCTGCTCTGGGCTGATATCGACCTGGCTGATAGGGATCTATTCCGTCGCGAGGTTTCCTGTTTTGCTGATCGCCGGCCAGAGATCTATGGAAGGTGGAATGCTGAACGCTCTAACCCATAATTTCCTGGTCTCCAAGTTCCGGGGCTATTACATTGAATCCTCCCTGGATGCCCCGCCTAGCCTCGCTTCTCGCGAGTGGGGCTTTCTCTTCTTCGACGATTCCGGCATGCGCCGGCACAAGTCCTTCTTCTCACGAGGGGAACTGGTCGATTATGTACGCTCAATGGTGCCGCGCCACGTCTATCACTCCGCCGCTTACTACCAGCGGCCCGGCGCGCCCACTATGAAAGAGAAGCTCTGGCAAGGTGCCGACCTCATCTTCGATCTGGATGCCGATCACCTGAGAAATGCGCCGAAGAGCTACAGCGAGATGCTGGAACTGGTAAAAAAGGAGACGCAAAAGCTCCTGACGTTTCTTTTATCCGACTTCGGCCTTAGCGAGAGCAAAATGAGTGTGGTCTTTTCCGGAGGCCGAGGCTATCACATCCACGTTCGAGACCCGCGTGTCTTTAGTTTCGGCGGCGACGAGCGCCGGGAGATCGTGGACTATCTGGCTGGCCGGGGCCTGGCCATGGATCGGTTCATACACATGGCACCCATGGAAGGCGATTGGGGAAAAGATAGGGCTTTTCGGCTGCGTGCGCCTCCCGCAGGCGCGCCGGGCTGGGGGGACAGGATCAATCGATCCATCATCTCCTTTGTCGAAGATCTGCGCCGCTTGAACGAAGCGGAGGCGATCGCGGTTCTATCGAAACAAAAGGGCATTGGACCCAAAAAAGCCGCCAGCTTTTACAGAAGCCTGCAGGGGGAAAATGTCTTGGAGGAGATTGGCAGGGGAAATCTGGACCTCTTTCGGGGCAGTGCCGCTATCTGGAAGCTTCTTCTCGTGGAGTTCTTGGACAGCGAGGGCGTGAAGGTGGGCTTCAATTTAGATGAGGAGCGTGGCGAGACCGACGAGCCGGTGACTGCCGACGTGCGCCGGCTGATTCGCTGTCCCGGCAGCCTGCACGGCGGCTCGGGAATGCGCGTGACGCCCCTCACGCTGCGCGACCTGGATGGACTTCGATCCTCTGCAAGATGCCGTGGTCTTCGGAGAGGAGGCCGTGCCGCTGCAAATCTTAAAGCCCTTCAAAACTCAGATGAGGGGCGTAAGCTACAATCTGGAGGAGGGGCCCACGGAGCTGCCCGCCTGTGTCGCCGTCTTTCTCATGGCGCGGGGCGTGGCGGAAGCTCGCACAAAGCATTAATCTATATATTATTTGATTCTCAGATAACAGGCCCGCACAGGGGCATGAAGGTGGAAGAATTGGATCTGGCCAATGCGCTTCGAGAGGAACGCAAATCCGCTGAGCTTCAGCATCTGGATAAGGACTTTTACCAGCAGGTGGGCGTCTATCTGGCCGGCCTGGGGCAGGAGCTCTCACAGGTAGAAGACCCCTTTAGCGTAGAGGCTCAGATTCTGCAAGACACCCTCAAGAGCGAGAAGAACAGCGTCAATAAGCTCATCGACCAGAGGGTGAAAAAGATAGTCCGCCGGGCGCTACGTAGTGCCCGATCCGCTTCTCGGGAAGAGGCCCTCCCGGGCATGACCGAGGAGGAGGAGGAGATCTACCGGCAGATGCTCTCTGCCATTGCCTCTGGACGCGAGGCCATCTTGGCCCATGTGGCTCACACCGAAAGGCCTTTAACGGGCAAGAAAGATATATCTCGGGAATACGAAATTGTGCGGTTGCTGGATAGTGTTCCTCTGTTCGTGGGAGTTGACGGGAGAAATTACCTTCTCGGGAAGGATGATGTGGCTGTGCTCCCGGCCGTTCACGCCAGAAATCTGCGCAACAAAAAATTAGCTTCTGAAGTGAAGATTGAGAGATGATGCGTTGTGAAGATGCCAAAAAAGCTTAACGCTTATTGTCCGTTCTGTAAAAAGCATACCCCCCAAACGGTGGAGAGGGTGAGAAAAGGCCGTGCTTCCTCGATGACTCATATCGTGAGGCAGAAGGCGCGGGCCAATGGAATAGGAAATCAGGGCAAGTTCTCTAAAGTGCCGGGCGGCGACAAGCCCGTCAAGAGGCTGAACCTGCGCTACCGCTGCAACACTTGCAAGAAGGCTCATAACCGTCCGGGCTTCAGGGCCGGCAAGTTCGATCTGGTGGAGGGATAAATTTGCCATCCAAGTTCGTCAAGGTAAAGTGCAACGACTGCGAGAATGAGCAGGTCATATTCGCCCATGCCTCTACGGTTGTCAAATGCCTGGTCTGCGGGCGTACGCTTAGCTGAGCCCACGGGCGGCAAGGCTGAGATCAAGACTACCGTAGTAGAAGTCTTAGAGTGATCTATAATGCAACGTGAGGGCTGGCCAGAGCTCGGATCTCTAGTCGTCTGCACCGTGACTCAGGTAGTGGACTTCGGAGCTTTCGTCTCCATGGACGAGTATTCCGGTAAGCAGGGCCTGATTCACATCTCGGAGGTGGCCAGCGGATGGATCAAGTACATTCGCGACCACGTGCGAGAGGGGCAGAAGATCGTCTGCAAGGTATTGAATGTAGACACGTCCAGGCACCACATCGATCTCTCTCTAAAAGACGTAAATGAGCATCAGCGTCGGGAGAAGATTCAGGAGTGGAAGGCGGACCAGAAAGCCTGGAAATGGCTGGAGATGGCTTACAAGGATCGGCCCGAGGACGTTAAGCGTGTCGCTGATATTCTGGTGGCAGCGTACGACAGCCTCTATCTGGCCATGGAGGAGGCGGCGATCAGCGGTGTGGAAGCACTGGCTGATGAGCGCCTGACGGAAGAAGACCTGAAGATGCTGGAGAGCCTCTCCAAGGATAACGTCAAGATACCCTCCGTTGATATCAGCGGCTATGTGGATATCACCTCTCCTGCTCCTGACGGCGTGGATGTCATCCGGAAGGCCCTCAAGCAGGCCAAGCGCATAAAAGACAAAGATGCTACGCTCTTCATCACCTATATTGGAGCGCCGCGCTATCGCATTCATGTAACTGCGCCGGACTACAAGCATGCGGAGTCTGTTCTCAAGAAGTCTGCTCAGGCTGTGGTGAAATACATAGAACAGCACGGCGGAGAAGGCACTTTCCTTAGAGAGGCATGAGATCCAAAATCCTGAGGTGTACGGCATGCCGCCGCTACACCCTTAAGGATATCTGCTCCGCCTGTGGGGGCCATACTGCTATTACTAAGCCCGCCAGATTCTCTCCCGACGACCCTTACGGCAAGTATCGGAGAGCTCTCGGCCAGGAGGCAAAATGAAGGAGACCCTGGTTTCCCGTATCAAAGAAGTAACCCTTAAGGACCCAATTCTTGTTGAGGGTCTGCCGGGCGTGGGCCACGTGGGAAAGCTAGTAGCCGATCACATGGTGGAAGAGCTCAAGGCAGAGAAGATCATGGAGATCTACTCGCCCCATTTTCCACCCCAGGTGATGGTAAAAGAGGACGGCACCATCAAGCAGGTCCGAAATGAGATCTATGCCTATCATGGCAAGAACGATGAGCCGGATCTGCTCATCCTCATAGGCGACTATCAGAGTGCCACCAACGAGGGGCACTACGAGCTTTGCGGCATCTTCCTGGACATCGCCCAGAGCTTCCATGTAAAGAGGATCTATGCTCTGGGGGGCTACGGTACCGGCCAGTTCGTGGACAAGCCCACCGTCATGGGGGCGGCCACAAGTATCGAGCTTGTGGAGGAGATGAAACAAAAAGATGTCGTCTTTCACGAGAATGAGCCAGGCGGAGGCATAATCGGCGTCTCGGGGCTGCTGCTGGGCATGGGAGCCCTGCGGGGTATCGATGCCGTCTGTCTCATGGGAGTGACCTCCGGCTATCTGGTCGATCCCAAAGCCGCTTCCGAGGTTCTGCGCATTCTCTCCGGCATTCTGGGTATTGTTGTGGACATGCAGGCTTTGGAAGAGAGGGCCAAGGAGATGGAGAAGATCATAGGCAAGCTACAGGAGATGGAGCGAGCCCAGGCTCCTTACGAGGCGAGCGGCGGGGATGAAGATCTCAGATACATCGGATAGTATCGACGCTCTCTTGAATTATGGGCATAAGCTCCTCTCTCAAGCCTTGCGGGAGGGGGCGGAGCAAGCGGAAGTCTACGGCATGTCTGGTCGCTCTGTCGATATTGATCTACGTAGGGATGTCGTGGAGCTGGCCAGCGAGAGCTTTCATCGCGGCCTGGGGCTTCGGGCAGTGATCGCTGGCGGCGTGGGGTTTTCCAGTACCAGCGACATGTCGCTTTTGCAGTTCGTGGCCAAGAGCGCCGTTGTATCCGCTCGGGCCAGAGGTGCTGACGAATCCTGGCGCTCTCTTCCCCTACCTGAAAAGGTGGTGCGCCCGGAGGGCATCTTCGATTTGCGTTTGCAGCAAATCGGCCCTGAGGAATGCCTTGACATCGCAGAGAGCATGCTTTCCGGCTGCAGGACCGTCAAGGAAGCGGAGCCGGTAGCCGGCAGTGTGGCCTGTATTTGCGGCAGCGGTTTTGTGATAAACTCGCTGGGGATGGAACTTCAGGAGACCTCCACCCTCATGCATGCCTCTTTGGAAACTATTGCCAAGGCGGCGGATGTGGCCACAGGCAGCGAGTTTTATAGCTCCCGAGGCTATCAGCCCTCACTGGAGGACGTCGGCCGCGCCGCAGCAAAGATGGCTTTCTCCTCTCTGGGCGGGGTCAAGGCAGAGAGCGGGACCTTTGATGTGCTCCTAAAGCCCCTGGCTGTAGCCGAGCTGCTCGATTATACCCTGCTTCCCGCCCTTGCTGCCGACAATGTGCAAAAGGGCAGATCCACTCTTGCCGGGCGGGTGGGCGAAAAGATCTCTGCGGAAATCCTCGTGATCACCGATGACGGTCTCCTCTCCGGGGGCATGGACTCCTCGGCCTTTGATGGCGAAGGTGTGCCTTCCCAAAGGACGGTCCTCATTGAGAAGGGCATTTTAAGGGGCTATCTCTACGACAGCTACACGGCTGGAAAGGAGGGCGTGCCATCCACGGGCAATGCGGTGCGCTCCGGTTACACGGGCCTTCCCTCTGTGGGATGCCGAAATTTCATTGTCAGCTCCCCTGATGCTCGGGATCTTCTGGCTGAGACAAAAGGCCTTGTGGTGGGAGGTCTCATCGGTGCCCACACTGCTAATCCCATCTCCGGCGACTTCTCGGTGGAGGCAAAAAATGCCTTCCTTATTGCGCCGGGTGAAGAGGCTAAGCCCATACGTTCTTTGATGCTGGCCGGAAATTTCTTCGAGCTATTGAAGGATGTCGAAATTGGCAGAGACGTGCGGGCCATTGGGGCCATTGTCACGCCCACCATCAAAGTCAGAATGAAGGTAGTAGGAAGCTAAAGGTGGTTTTTAATGATAATTGGAGGGCCTGCCTCCCAGCTTCTCGCTGGCCGGGTGGCTACAATCTTAAATGAAACACTCGCTCTTTGCGATTACAAGACATTTCCCGATGGCGAGTCGTATACGCAAATTGTGACCCAGCTTGATGATGAGATAGTAATAATTCAGTCTACACCCACCGATCAAGACCTGGTCTATCTCCTGCAACTGCTGGACATCTGCCGGGACCGGCGTGTCTCTTTGGTCATACCTTATTTCGGCTATGCCCGCCAGGACAAGATCTTCAAGCCGGGCGAGCCCATGACCGCTCGGGCGCTGGCTACGGCCTTGAATCCCTTTTTGCAGAACGGTCGTGTCCATCTGGTCAACATTCATGCCCCGGCAATCATGGCCCATTTCCAGTGCCCCATCGAGAATCTGGATGCCACGGGCCTGCTGGCCGAGCGGATCGGCAACATGGGGCTGAAGGACACCGTTGTTATCTCTCCCGACAAAGGGGCGATGGCCATGGCCCGCACAGCATCTGCATTTTTAGGCTGCGACTGTGACTTCCTGCAAAAGACCCGCCTCTCTGGGACGGAGGTCTCCATGGCCCCCAAAGATGTGGCGGTTAAGGGCAGGGACGTGGTCATCTTCGACGACATGATTGCTACGGGCGGCACCATGGCCACGGCCATTGCACTTTTGCGTCAGCAGGGGGCGCGGCGCGTCTTTTTAGCAGCAGTGCATCCCGTCCTGACAGGCTCGGCGATTCTCAAGCTCTACCGCTCCGGAGTGGAGGCGGTGCTGGCCACGGACACCCTGGACAAGGGCGTGAGCACGGTGTCGGTGGCGCCGCTGATCGCGAAGACGCTGAGAGGGCTTATTAATAAGTAGGTACAAAATTATGTTAATGAAGCTCAAGACCATCATTAAAGGCGGCAAGGTTCATGAAGTAGGCTACAGGTTTTTTCTTTTCACAAAGGCTATGGAACTAGGCTGCGATAGGTTCTTTGCCAAAAACGAGTCCGATGGTGGAATTCAGTTTGTTATGGCCTTTATTGAAGGTGACGAATTGCAATTAGCGGATTTTAAGATGTTTGCTCAGTCCCATCGTCCCGAAGGCTCGGATGTCGCAGACATTGCTTTTGAGGATTACAGTGGGCCGATAATGTCTACGGATGCGTTCCTGCACTTTTTTACTGCAGACCAGCTTAACAAAGGCATTCCAGCACTACTGCGCATTGACCGCAAGCAGGATAGGATGCTTGAGAAGCAGAATATGACCCACGATGATCGTTTCAAACGGAAAGAAAGCGATATCTTCAAGCTTAAAGCAAAGGTCGGCATCTGAGACACAATTATGTCAGGCAATACCTTTGGCACCATATTTCGCATCACCACCTGGGGCGAGTCGCACGGCCTTGCCGTGGGCGTGGTCGTGGACGGCTGCCCGGCGGGCATGGCCCTGGCCGCGGAAGATATTCAGAAAGAGCTGGACCGCAGGCGTCCCGGCCAGAGCCGCGCCTCCACAGCCCGGCAGGAAGCGGACCGGGTTGAAATCCTGTCCGGCGTCTTCGAGGGCCGGACCACGGGCACGCCCATCTCTCTTCTGGTCTGGAACAAGGACGCCAACTCCTCCGCCTACGACCTACTGCGCGACAAACCCCGGCCGGGGCATGCCGACTATACCTACCAGATGAAATACGGCCTGCGCGATCACCGGGGCGGGGGCCGGGCCTCGGCTCGGGAGACAGTGGGCCGCGTAGCCGCCGGGGCCATCGCCAAGAAGCTGCTGCTGGCCGCGGGTGTGGAGGTCGTGGCCTACGTGGCGGAGCTGGGCGGAATTGTGGCGGAAATCGCTTCAACTGATCTAAGTGAACTGAGGGCTCAGGCCGAGTCCAATGCCGTTCGCTGCCCAGATCCCGCTGCGGCGGAAAAGATGCTGGAGCGACTGGACAGCGTGCGCGGAGAGGGCGACAGCCTGGGCGGGGTAGTAGTAGTAACCGCAGAGGGCGTGCCCGCCGGTCTTGGCGAGCCGGTCTTCGACAAGCTGGACGCCGACCTGGCCAAGGCGCTCATGAGCATTGGGGCGGTGAAGGCGGTGGAGATTGGCGCGGGCCGGGAGTGCGCAGGCATGCGGGGCAGCGAAATGAACGACCCGCTGCTCTGGCGAGAGGGCAAGGTTGATTTCGAGAGCAACAACGCCGGGGGGATATTGGGCGGCATCTCCACCGGGGCTCCCATTGTCTGCACCATTTCCGTCAAGCCCACGCCTTCCATCGCAAAGCAGCAGAGTACAGTTGATCTCGCTCGGGGCGAAGCGGCGGAGATCGAGATCAAAGGCAGACATGATCCTGCCATCCCTCCCCGAATTGTGCCTGTGGCCGAGGCCATGGTGGCCCTGGTGCTGGCCGATCACCTGCTGCGTGAAAGGACGGCGAGGCTGTAGATTTTTTTGCTATCACGAACAGCGATCTCACGCGAAGGCGCGAAGCCGCGAAGTCCCGATGAGATAAGGACAATTCTTATCCTTATTGATTTCCGCCTTAACCGATGACGCATGAGAGCAGCTTACATGTCCAACTGAAAGCGAAGTGCTTCGATGACCTCTTGGCGAAGCTTTGCATCAACCAGTTCGCCTACATCCTCTTCCAACCGGCTCTTGTCCAACGTGCGGACTTGGTAGCACAGGGCGATTGAATCCATCTGCAGGCCGGCAATATCTGCGGGCAACAAAACCTCATTCGGATAAATGTTGCGAGCAGCAGATTTTCGAGAGGTCAGCGGAATGATGTTGACTACCGGCAGTATTTGGTTAATGCTCTCTCGACTGATAATCAGCACGGGCCGACGACCGGCTTGTTCAGATCCTTTGGCTGGATTCAATGAGGCGAGAAAGATGTGCCATTGATACTTCATCAGTCTGGCTCCGACCACTGGGCATCTACTTGCTCAAATGCATTCATCGTTTCACATAGATCAGCCATGAAGAGATCGTCATTTACCGCTTTTTCCATTTGAGCGAGCTTGCCCGCAGTACTTGGAACCAATAATAGTTGCTTGAGCGTTTCCTCAACCAGCGCAAATTCTTCCAGCGGCAGAATAACGCCAACGGGATTTCCCTCAGCATCCCTGATGAACTGACGTTTTAGAGCATGTGCAGCCATTAATTATCTCCTTTTGTCTTGCGAAGTGCCATAGCCTACGAGACACAACAGAAAGACTGTGCGTGGTATTGCCGACAAGACCCGCCGCCATTTGCAGCATGCAGCGCATTATTTGTTGGGATCTGCGAGATTTAAAAGTTTCCCATGAAGCGGAAGATGAAGGCCAATAATCCCGATTGCTTGGCCAAGTCCTGGATGGAGCACGGGACTTTTTATACGCCCGTGGATTATCTGTGCCGGGTGGCCCACGCCCAGGCTCTGGACCTAGGACTGCTAAAGAACGGCGAGATGGCCTGGGAGGTGGAGGACTGGAGGGAGAAGATCAGGTCTCTCGTAAATAATTAAATATAATCAAAGTTGCATAATAGATTGCATGAAGATATATTGATGATCAATTGATACCATGGCCTATGGTGCGTGGTGCTCCACTTCAAACCATACTGCTTCGGGAACAATCAGTGATGAGAAATCGCAGAGAACGTCCAGTGCATCAAGCTCAGCCAAATGCATCAATGGCCCGGCATCCAGGACCGCCTCAGTCATCGCCTTGCAGTCCCCACACCAGGTCCTTGCGAATGAAATGCTCCATCAACTCATCCCGATGGCTCTCCAAGTATCGACGGAGTGCTTCTACCACCAGGCTATCGAGATCTGGGAACCAGCCCGCTTGAATCTGCTCTTGAACCTGCCGGACCAGGGCAATAGGATCGTGTTGTAGTCCCATTCCCTCATATCCAAGTGCCTCTGCCCTGGCGTGGGCCGGACACCAGTTGCAGAGGTTGAATATGAATTTATGATGAAAGACAATCTCTCAGGGCTGTCTTCAGTACTTCCAGGTCGCACTCCTGCGGCAGGATGGACAGCGGCCGTCTCTGGGCTGTTATCCGTCTGGGCGATCCTCCGCTCTAAAAAGAGGTCTGTGGCTTAATGAGCTGCCTTTGAGTGGGCGTAGAATAGCGATGCTATGATATTATGCCCTTAACTCGCAGCGCAGATTTGATCTCGGCCAGCTCGCTCTCGATGTACTCAAACCTCTGGTCCATGTGGTCTTTCCTCGTCCTGCCTCCACCTCTTGATCTTGCCCATGAGTTCCACCTCATTGTGATGCATCTCGGCCAGCATACCCCTTAAAATCTCAATTCCTTCATCCAATCTCTCGCCGATTTCATCCGAACCGGTGATTTTCCGGAATATCGAGAACTCTCCTGATGCATTTGAGAAACTGGCATCGATTGTTTCCACGTTGATCGGGTCATTTTTTATATTAATGGCGGAAGCGAACTTCTCCACTGCTTCTTTTTCGCCCTCCGCGATCACCAATACTTGACCGTCGAGATGGTTCTGGACGAGTCCCACCAGACCAAGGTTATGGGCCAGAGAGATTATTTTAGCCCGGTAACCCACCCATCGAACTCTTCCGGAAACGTAGGCAGTTAATCGAATCATGATAGATTACATTTGGTTGCTACAGATAAATAGATTGCATTGGTCATCGGTTGAGGAAGATGCAATTGCCTTCTTCGCGCCCTTCGCGGCTTCGCGCAAGATATCGGTTCACGCGAAGGCGCGAAATCAAGGGCCCGACATCCAAAACGGCCCTAATCATAGTATCTTTTTGTCCGCGTCTCATTCAGGACGGCATCGATATCTTCCCTTGCTTCTGGCTCGCCCAGCTCGTCCAGAAGATCGCAAAAGCTCTCATGAATCGTGATGCAGACCCTCGACTTGTTGGGCAGGTTCAGGTCTACGAGAGGCTTGAGCACATTATTCTCATAAATAGCTTTTATTTTCATATTCGACACCTGGCATTTGGGCCAAATTAGAAATATATCTGCGCGCGATAAATATTTAGAGCTGCCGATGACGTCTTTTACCCGTCCTCACTCTGAAATTTGTTGCTGCGTGCAATCGAACTGAGGCGAGCACGCGCGCGTGTGCGGGCGCACGGGCACCGGCGCGTGGGCTGTCGCCGAGGGGGCCCGGGCCCCGGCGCGCGAGAGCGCGGGCTGCGTTTTGGGCGGCATCTCCCCAAGGACTCCAATTGTCTGCACAATTGCCGTGAAGCCTACGCCTTCCATCGCCCTAGCCCAGAGCACAGTTGATCTTGCTCGCGGCGAGGCGGCAGAGATCGAGATCAAAGGCAGGCACGACCCGGCCATCCCTCCCCGAATTGTGCCCGTGGCCGAGGCCATGGTGGCCCTGGTGCTGGCCGATCACCTTCTCAGGCAGAGGGCGGCGAGGCTGTAAATTTTTTTGGCTAGCGTGGACAGCGATCTCACGCGAAGCCGCGAAGGGCGCGAAGTGCAATTAGGTAATTTTGTGTTGTTGCGGGAATGAAAATTCTCGTTCTACGCGGCTTCGCGCCTTCGCGTGACCCGGTCCGGTGGTGAAACCGCGAAGAGCCTTTTATATCTCCCGCGCCCAAAATGTCCCTCATGCGTAAGGAGTTTCGTAGCCTCATCTCGCTGGAGGAAGCTCAATCTATAGTCCAGAGCCGCCTTCCCCGCGCCACGGAGGAGAGCGTCCCGCTGCCCCTGGCCCAGGGCCGCATCCTGGCCGAGAAGGTTGTCTCCTCTCTGGATGTGCCGGGCTTCTCTCGCGCCTCCATGGACGGCTTCGCCGTGCGAACGGAGGACACTCTGGCGGCCAGAGAGGACCGGCCCGTCTGCCTCTGCCTGGCCGGCATCGTTCCCATGGGCTCACTCCCCCACCTGCGGGTGGCGCAGGGCGAGGCTGCTGAAGTTTCCACCGGCTCCATGATGCCTCCCGGCGCAGACGCAGTGGTCATGATCGAATACAGCCAGGCAGAGGGAGATCGGGTCCTGATCAGAAGGCCCGTCTACGGTGGCGAGAACGTGCAGGCGGCGGGAAGCGATATCTCTTTTGGCGAGGCCGTGCTTTTTCCCGGCACCCGGCTGCAGCCGCGCGAGATGGGGGTTCTGGCAGCTCTGGGCCGGACCGATGTGGCGGTGCGTAGCCTCTTGGTAGGCGTGGCCTCTACCGGCAATGAGTTGGTGCCGCCCGGCGGGACTCTGGCCGCAGGCCAAATCTATGACATCAACAGCTACACCATAGCTGCGGCTGTGGCCGACTGCGGAGCCTGTGCTGTTCCCTACGGCATCCTTCCCGATGAAAAGGGATCAATGACAGCGATGCTGCAAAAGATGGCCCGAGAGTGCGACATGATTCTGGTAAGCGGCAGTACCTCCGCTGGCGCTGGGGACATGATCTTTCAGGTGATCGAGGAGGAGGGCGAGCTGATATTTCACGGCGTGAACCTCAAGCCCGGCAAGCCCACCATCTTCGGCACAATCGATGACAAGCCCTGCCTGGGTCTGCCCGGCTATCCTACCAGTGCTCTGACCGTCTTCTCCTGCCTGGCCGCTCCCGCCATTCGCGCCGCTTTGGGCCAAAAAAATCTGGGAAAAAGGGCGGCAGGACGGCTGGCCGGGCCGCTTCGCTTGGAAGGCCGCCGCCAGATGCTGGCCGTGGGCCTATCCGGCGAGCTGGTCTATCCTGTGGACAAGGGCAGCGGCTCCATCACCACCCTGGCCGGGGCGGATGGGGTCATAGATATCCCTTCAGGCGTCGAGTATCTGGAGAAAGGCGAGAAGGTAGAGGTGGAGCTCTTTAGTGAGGTGGAAGCTGCCGATCTGGTGGTGGCGGGTGAAAACTGCATGCTCCTGGAAAAGCTGGCAGAGAGAGTGCCCTGGCGTCTGGTGCTCCTGAATAGCGGCTCGCTCCAAGCCCGGCTCTACCTGGAGGACGGGGTGGCTGACCTGGCCTGCGTTTCGGGGGAGGCGGCAGTGGAAGGCATGTCGTTGATCTGGGGTTTCAAAAGAGAGCTGGGCTTGGTCTTCCGGGATGCTGATATTTTGTCGGACCTTTCTGACAGGCGCATTGTGGGCTGGCACCGGGACTCTGCCATGCAGGCCGCATTTGAGCGACACCTGCTGGCCCTGGGCCTGACAGAGCCTCGGTATGTGCGAGTGGCCAGGACGCATTCAGCCGTGGCAGCAGCCGTCGCCTCCGGGCGAGCAGAGGTGGGCTTTGCAGAACGCCGGGCTGCAGCCCAGGTGGCCTTAGGTTTTCGGCCCCTGGAACATGATGAGATTAGACTGCTGGTCAGGCCAGAGAATGTGGGAGATGCCCGGATCAAGCTCCTTGTTTCTGCTCTTTCTCTGGATGGAGGGGCTTAAAAGTCCTCATCCTTCGCTCATAGTAGCTGAGGGGATGCCTAATCCTTTTGCAGAGCTCGTCCTCGCCGGGACAGTTGCCGTAGGTGGCCATGGTGGCACAGGCTGGAGGCTTGTAGTGAGTGCCGGAGGCTCCCGCGATGTGCCCCACCTGATATCTTGTCCTCTCCTCATCAAAGTCCGGACTGGTGTTGAAGAGAGATACGACCTCGTCGACTGTCATATTGATCTGCAAGAGAAAGCTGACCAGAGCAAAGCGCGCACTGTGGGCCAGGTTGGTGCCTTTGGCAACCTCGGAGAGCATCTTCTTGATGCAGGGCGGAAAGGCCCCCTCCTCCACATGCCCCAGGTCCACCTTGTCGCGGGCTCTTATAATATCGAGCTGTTCTTTGAGCGGCCCCAGGTATTCCTGGAGAGTGGCGCAAATCTTTTCGTCTACAGGCAAAGGCAGCCCTTTTAAGATCTTCTCCCGAGCAGCTTCTTCCATGATTCGTTTCAGCTCCTCTTCCGTAACTGTGAGGTAGCCCTGCTGAAGATCGCGGTTCGTCAGCTTCCATTTGGGACTATGCATGCTGTGCGCCGCCCGAATATACTCTGAAAAATGAATCTTGTAGGGGCCGGGTCCCTGGGGATGAAGCCCCAGGTCGTCTGCAATGGCCGCCAGCCCTTCCTTCTCATTTTGCATCCTTCGATAGGCCAGCTTTGCCTCAGCCAGAGCATAGCGGCGCAGCAAGATGGAGTCGCCCAGACACGAGACCATGACTCTGGCCAGGGGATAAGAGAGAAGCTCAGCCAATAGCTCAGCTTGCGTATTGGCTGAGCTTTCCGAAATAGTGCCGCTCATAGACTCTGCTACCCTTTCTGCAGCCCGGCCTCGCACCGTCTTAAAAGAGGTTTTGCTAAGAAGGCTTTCTAAAGAGTAGCCGACCTTTCGCACCAGGCTAGCAGATTCTTCTGTAAAAGGGTAATCGGATATCCTCATTCCTGTTCGATTCTAGGAGCTAGTAGGTAATTGATCTCCACATGCTGGCCGAGCTTGAGGTGAATACGCAGCGGGTAATCTATGCCCATCTCCAGTGTGACCTCGCCCGCCTTGCTGATGGATTTGGACATGTCTTCCAGATAGTCCAGAGAGAAGAGGCTCCTGGCCTCGCCGGGCTTCATGCCCAAAAGCTCAGTGCTGGGAATCTTTAGCTTGAGCGAATCGATGTCTCCTTTGGCTTCCATGTAAAAGCCCTCATCAGATACGCCCAGTATTACATGATCGCTGACCTTTTCTGCGGCTTTTACCGCCCGGCGTAGCTCCACACCCGGTAGTGTTACGTGGGCCGGCAGATCCAATTCGGGTATGCGCGGCTCTTTCCTGATGGCGGTAGGATCGATCAGGCTTAAGGTGTAGGAGAGGGACCCCACTCCAATCTTCAGTTTGTGGCTCTCTTCTTCCAGCTCCAATTGCACATTTTCGCCCTTATCTGCCATGCTCAATACATCACTGAGCCGAACCAAGTCTATGCCGATTTCACAAGTATCGGCTTTGAAGTATTCGAAGGCCTCATTGCCGATCTTGAGCGAGACCATAGCCACGTTCGCAGGGTCTACAGCCTTCAGTTCCAGGCCATTTTCCGATATGGAGAACTTTACTTCATCCACCAGAGAAGAGACTGAATCGATTGCATCGCGCAGAGTTTCTGCGTTGATTACTGCCTTGAACATTCCTTGAGCCTCCTCCATCAGAACCGTTTAATATTTAATATAGTTGATGCTTAGTCATACTCTCGCCAGGTTCTGCTGCATTTGGTGCAGCGGAAGAAGCGAACCTCGCTCTCATCAGCAGAACGAAGTTGGCGAAGCCACCAGTATGCTATATTGTTGCCGCACTCCGGACACCTGGAATTGGTCGTAGGCAGGCCCGACGACTCCTGCTCTAATACCGGCACTACGCGATCCAGCTGTTTGGTCTTGCTGACCATGGATTCGCCTGCGGTTTTCGGTATCATGTGGCCGCACTTTCTGCAGACCATCATGCCGTCCTTGGGCATCATCATGCTCTTACATTGGGGACAAAAATCCATCGGCATAAAGTAAACCACTAGTCATATTAAAGTTTCCCAGCACCATTTGGTGATAATGAGGCACGATTATGAGCACAGCGATTAATGTGATATGTTTGGATCGTCCAGGAATGCTGCGCGACATCGCCGGCGCGGTGGCCAAAAGGGGCGGCAACATCGTCTACACCCAACAGTTTGTTGTGGAAAGAGGCATGAATCATGGCAAAGCCTCGGTTTATATGGAGATAGACTGCCCGGAAGATGATGTTTTAGGGATTGTAGAAGAATTGACATCCTTTGATTCCATCTTCGATGTCTCCATCCACGAGCCTTTCGAGAAGATCTACGGCTCCCGGGTGATCATAATAGGCGGCGGCGCCCAGGTGGCTCAGGTTGCGGTAGGTGCTGTGAGCGAGGCAGACCGGCATAATCTGCGTGGTGAGCGCATCAGTGTGGATACCATCCCCCTGGTGGGAGAAGATGCGATTGCCGATGCCGTGAGCGCTGTCCGCCGGCTGCCGCGCGCCTCTATCCTGGTATTGGCCGGAGCCCTCATGGGCGGACGCATCACGAAAGAGGTGAAAAAGCTACAGGCGGAAGGGATACCGGTTATTGCCCTGAAGATGGCCGGCTCGGTTCCCGAGCAGGCGGATCTGGTAGTAACTGATCCCATTCAAGCAGGCACCTTCGCGGTAATGCATGTAGCCAGCACCGCAGTCTTCGATATAAGTCGCGTGCGGGGCCGGGAGTTTTAGCTCTTGAGGATCTCGGCCAGATCCACAAGCTTCTCGCCGGAGAAAAGCTCCTCTACCGTGTAGAACTTATCATCCACCTCAAGCACGGGCGCAGAAAGGGCGAATACCCCGTTTATGCGTAGCTCCGTGAGGGCTTCGGGGGTGCTCATATCCTGATTCTCAAAAGAGATGCCGGCCTTTCTCAGCGCCGCTTTGAGCTGTTCGCATTTGGGGCAGGACTGTGTGGAATATACTCTGTACTTCAAAGGGATACCTCTTGGTTTTTAGCGCAGTGCTCGCGGGTAAGATTTCGTGGCATAGGTCGCATAACCGTTCTCTACTGCCTTCTTTGCACACTCTGAACAGCAAGAGAAGTTGGCCATGTACTCAGTTCCATCCATCTCATGCTCAAAGACCTGGTTGCAGGTAAATCCCGAGGTTCGCCTGAAATCAAAGCCCTTGCAAAATTCGTCATACTCCGCCTGAGGGGGGCGCTCCACTACGACCCAGTCCCGGGGAAGAAGTACGGGCAATGTGGCCAGGTCCATGCCGCATCCACAGGGGCCATAAACATCTTCTAAATCTTTATAGATAATTGCCTTACATACCAGCTCGCTCATCGTTTGCTCCTCTCTTGCTAATGTTATTCGCGGCGGCAACCTAAATAACATTTTCCATCTGCTTTTTGGATTTTTCCCCTATTCTGGCTTTATTTTTTAAATAAACCCTAATAATAAAAACCTTTGCCCAACAAAAATTATATATGGAATTGCAGGTGAATAGACGGCTTATTCTGGCTTGTAGCTCTCGAAGATTTAAATTTTGTCTTTTCTGGCTGCAAAATCCGGATTTATGAGGTGTATAACAAATGCCGATACTTCCTGTTGCCCCGGTGAGCAGACTCATCCGCGAGGCGGGAGCTAAGAGAGTGAGCGAAGGCGCGAGGGATGCGCTGGCAGAGGTTTTAGAAAGCTATGGCTTAGAGGTGGCCCGGGAAGCTGTCGGCTGGGCCAATCATGCCAAGAGAAAGACGGTCAAGTCCGAGGATATCAGAGAGGCAGTCAAAAGAGTTAAACCCCCCCTGGTCTCAGAAAGGTAGATCGATGGCATTAGATTACCATGCTCTAGGCCTGATATGCGGCATTGAGATTCACCAGCAGCTTGACACGGCTTGTAAGCTCTTCTGCGGCTGCCCCACCAAACACCGGGAGGTAGAGGAGTCCAATTTCGAGTTCTTCCGGTATCTTCGACCATCCCGAAGCGAGCTTGGCGAGATCGATCGCGCCGCTCTAGAAGAGGTCTTGGTTACGAGAAGGTTCCATTACAAGTCCTATGACAGTACCTGTCTGGTAGAAGCGGATGAGGAGCCGCCCCGGGAGATAAATGCCGAGGCTCTCGAGATATCTCTGGTCATTGCCCGGCTGCTAAACATGAAAATCGTAGATGAGCTGGAGACCATGCGTAAAATGGTGATAGACGGCTCCAATACCTCCGGTTTCCAGCGCACCGGCTACGTAGGCTCGGACGGCAGCATCGAGACCTCCTGCGGAACTGTGGGCATAAGCATCCTCAGCCTGGAGGAGGAGGCGGCGCGCATCATCGAGGACAGGGGAGACAGCGTAGTCTACTCATTAGATCGGTTGGGAATACCGCTGGTGGAGATCGGCACGGCTCCGGATATAGTCTCTCCGGCGCACGCCCGTGAGGTTGCCTCTTATCTGGGAATGATCCTGCGCTCTACCGGTCGCGTGAAAAGGGGTCTAGGCACCATTCGCCAGGATGTCAATGTCTCCATCAAAGGCGGAGCGCGGGTGGAAGTTAAAGGTGTTCAGGCCCTCAACCTGGTCGATAAGGTGGTGGAGTTTGAGGCACTACGCCAGGTGCGGCTACTGGAGATAAAAGAGGAGCTGGTCCGTCGCAGGGCTTTCGTTGATGCCACGGTTTGGGATGTCTCAGATATCTTCGCGAATACCGGCTCCAAGGTGCTGGCCCGATCCCATAAGAGTGGCGGGGTGGTCCTGGCCAGCCGGCTGGCGGGCTTTGCCGGACTGGTGGGCCGGGAGATTCAGCCCGACCGCCGGCTGGGCTCCGAGATGTCGGACCGAGCCAAGCGGGCAGGTGTTGGCGGCATATTTCATAGCGATGAGCTTCCCGCGTATGGCATAACACCCGCAGAGGTCGAGGCCGTGCGCGGCCTTCTTGCGGCAGGCGAGAGCGATGCCGTGATCATGGTCACCGGGCCGCGGGACAGAGCGGAAAAGGCGCTACAAGCTGTGCTGGTTCGCGCCCGTGAGGCGCTGGCCTTCGTGCCGGAGGAGACGCGCCGGGCTCTGCCCAACGGCTGCTCGGAGTACATGCGGCCTCTGCCAGGCTCGGCCCGCATGTACCCGGAGACGGATGTGCCGGCTGTGGTGATCACGGATGAGATGCTTCGTCAGCTGCAACTGCCTGAGCTCTCTAGAGAGCGCGCCCAACGTTTCGAGCGCGAACATGGCTTGAATGCCGAACAGGCCAAAGTTATGGCCGCTTCCCCCAGCTATCCGCTCTTTGAAGAGATTGTGCAAAATTATCCGGTTTCTCCTTCCATTGTGGTCCGGACCCTGGAGACAATTCCCATCGAACTGGCCCGTGCGGCCGTGCCCGTCTCCAATCTGATCGACCGGCATTATGTGGAGAGCTTGGCCATCATGACCCAGGGCCGCGTGGCCAAAGAGGGCCTGACAGATCTGCTGTGCGCCCTAGCTGAGCATCCGGAAATGACGGCTGATGAAGCGGCGGCTTTTGCAGGCCTGGCGGGCGTGGGTGAGGCGGAAGTAGAGAAGGCCGTGCGGGCAATTGTGGCGAGCAAGGCCGATCTGGTGCGCTCCAAGGGAGAGAGGGCCGCAGCACCACTTATGGGCCTGGTGATGAAAGAATTGAGGGGTAAAGCCGATGGAGGCATGGTGAGCGCCATATTGAAGAAGGAAATACAAAATATACTCAATGAGTGAACCCCGAAAAACCGGATATGCTCCTCTGGGAGGAGACGCTTTTCAAGGACAGAGATCTGTTGGAGTTAGATCACCTGCCCGAGCACTTCCTGCACCGGGAAGATCAGATGAACAGCCTCAAATTCTGCATACGTCCGGCAATGCAAGGTGCCCGTCCCGTCAATGCCCTCTGCCTCGGACCACCCGGCACTGGCAAGACCACGGCGCTATTCAAGCTCTTCGAGGAAATTGAGGCCCATTCGACAAAGGTCATTCCCGTGCATGTCAACTGCCAGATGGACTCCACCAAATATTCCGTTTTTTATCAGATCTACAAAAAGGTCTTCGACCATGCTCCACCCTCCAGCGGCATATCCTTCAAACGCATCTTCGAGAAGGTAGCTCAGGCAGCAGCCGACCAGGATAAGGTGCTGATGGTGGCTTTAGACGATATAAATTATCTTTTCCACGAAAAAGAGGTGGATCACATCTTGTACTCCCTCTTGCGGGCCCATGAGACCTGTCCCGGTGCCCGGATGGGTGTGATCGGTGTTATGAGTGAATTGGCCTTGAATTATGTTCTCGACCCACGCGTGGTCTCCGTCTTTCAGCCGGAAGAAATCATCTTTCCTCTCTATGCCCGATCAGAGATACGCGACATCTTAAGCCGCCGGGTGCAGATGGGTTTTTATCCCAGCGTGATGAATGATGATGTCCTGGAAGCGGTTGTGGACTGCACAGAGAGGTCCGGGGACCTGCGGGTGGGAATTGACCTTCTCAAGAGGTCCGGCCTATCTGCGGAAAAGCGTGCCTCCAAAAGGGTCTCGCTTGTTGATGTGGCCGGCTCTTGCGATCGTTCCCGCCTGGTTCACCTCACCTATGCCTTGAAAACCCTGAAAGACGATGAACTGGTTGTGCTGCGTCTGGCAGCGAAGCAAAAAAGCTGGCGCGCTGGCGAACTATTTGCTCGCTTTCATGAGCAGACGGATGCGGGATACACCCGTTTTCATGAGATTCTCAATAAGCTCGATTCTATCCGGCTGATAAATGCAGATTTTACCGGGACGGGGGAACGGGGCCGAAGCCGCGTCATCAGCGTGCGCTATGAGCCAGAGGAGATCTTGAGCCGGCTGGGTCCATGAATAATTATTTGTAAAAGATATCTATATAAAAACCATGTTTTGTATCTTCACTATATAGATAATATAGACAAGGGCTTTAACCCGCTAATGCGTTCCACCAAGGCGTATGGATCGGCCAAGGTTAAGGATGCCTCGCAAATACGGGGAGATGTTCGTAGAGGCTCTGCTGTTCATGTCTGCCATCGCCTCCATCCTCATTATCCTTCTCATCTTCTACTTCCTCATTAATGAAAGCCTCCCTGCTTTTTCACAACTTGGCATATTCTCCCTGTTGTCCGGATCGAAATGGCATCCTGCCGGCGATATTTATGGATTTTTGCCCCTGATTGCCGCATCAATGGTCATAACACTTCTGGCTCTTTTTATCAATATCATCATTGGTTTTCCTCTGGCCATTTATCTGGCGGAACTGGCCGGGCCCAAGAGCAAGGCCGTATTGAAGCCGGCCATTGAGCTATTGGCCGGTGTCCCTTCCATTGTCTACGGCTTTTTAGGAGTGATAATTCTCGTAACATACCTGCAGGACAGCTTTGATATGCTCACCGGCAGGTCGATCCTGGCCGGATCGATCCTTCTAGGAGTAATGTTCATTCCCTACCTCACCACTATTTGTGAGGATTCTCTGCGGGCCGTGCCCAGCGAATTTAAGGAGGGCTCGCTTGCGCTGGGGGCCAATCGCTGGCAGACGCTCCGAAATGTGACCATACCGGCGGCGTCCTCTGGAATTACGGCAGCCGTTCTCCTCAATATAGGTAGCATAATTGGGGAGACCATGGCCGTGCTCTTGGTGGTGGGAAACGTTGCCAGACTGGCTTCTCCCCCTTACGATATATTTGATCAGGGAGCAACCTTCACCTCGGTCATCGCCGGGGAGATGGGCGAGGTGGCCAGAGGTTCAATGCATTACCATGTTCTTTTTGCGGTTGGATTTGTTCTTCTTATCGTGGTCTCCATCCTCAGTTTGGTTGCAGATTATGCCCGAGCTCGCATCAGACGAAAATTCGGAGGATACTGAATGTTGGTCAAGCCCGCCCTGGCGGCCTCTCTTGTCATATCGGCGTTTTTATTCGTCTCCTCGCTAGCATGTCTTTTCCTTCAGCCGGACCTGGAAAAGCTGACGCCCCTTTGGCAGATCGGCCTTTTCGTGAGCCTTCTGCTGATTATTGCATCCTACGTATTCTCGCGAGCCGTTTCCCTGAAGACAGCTCCCTTTTTGGCTCTGGACGTCCTCATCTGTTCCGCCATCCTTTCAATGATATATTTCGGGACACTTCATGCCGGATTTGTCATCCGCCGGCCACTAGGGGTGGGCGCATCCTTCGATTATGCTTTTATTCTCTCTCTTCTGATACTTTTTGCCAGCATGCTGTGCATGAAGGACGCTTTTAATATCATATACGGATACAGCGCCCGGGGTCGAGAGGCCCTGGTATTTCTGGCGGTCCGGCTATCTGCAGTGCTCTCGCTTCTGCTTTTAGGCGGGATACTCTTCATAATAATCTACAAAGGAATTGGGGTAATTAGCTGGGAGTTTTTAACCACGCCCCACAGGCGCCTGGGCCAGGCGGGCGGGATCAGCACTGCCATATTGGGCTCTTTATGGATGGTCTTAGGTGCCATGATTGTCTCTTCTCCCCTGGGCATAGGCGCTGCCATCTATCTTCATGAATACTCCAAGAGCCAGAGGCTCAACCGTCTCATCACCATTGCGGTAAGCTGCTTAAACGGCGTTCCTTCTGTGGTCTTCGGACTCTTCGGCCTGGCCTTTCTGGTGACGTACTTCGGAGTCTCTCTCTTATCCGGCTCCATAATACTGGGACTCATTAATATCCCTACCATAATCCTGACCTGCCAGGAGGCCCTAAAGAGCGTTCCCAACTCCCTGCGGGAGGGAAGCATGGCTTTGGGGGCTACCAAGTGGCAGACGATAAGCAAGGTGGTCTTGCCCACGGCCATGCCCGGCATACTCACAGGCGTGATCATGGGGGTGGCCAAGGCCTCAGGAGAGACGGCGCCCATCATGTGGACGGCAGTGACCTTTACGGCCACGCCCGTGCAGATGATTTACGGCGTTATCCCCAATGTATTTCAGCCCGTCAATAACCTGGATTACCATCTCTTGAATCTGATCTACTTCCTGGGGGCATGGGATGTGGAGGCCAGGGCCTGGGGCACGGCTCTGGTGCTCATTGCCTTAGTGCTGGGCACCAATATGCTGGCCATAGTGGTGAGAAATCACTATCGAAAGAAGATATCCTGGTAGGACGATCGGTTCACAGCATGGCCGTAGGCTAGAATGTGTGAATTATCCATTCTCTGATCTCGTCTCTGACCCGCCGGAAGACCTTGAGCTGACTCTTCCTCCGAGCCATCGGCCTGTGCAGGGTCCTCAAAGCTTTTGTGAATGACTTCTCTTGCTTTGGGAGATTTGGATGGAAGCTCAAGTTGCGTGCTACAGATCGGGCAGGCCTGTTTTGCTCTGTCGCAGACCGTGACTGCCAGGTCAAATATTGTATCATAAAATTCTTCGGCTGATTTGGAGTATTGACTAAAGAAGAGAACTTCCTTCTTGCCCTGGATTTTTATGCTCATTATCATCCTACCCTTATGCGCATAATTAATCAGCATTTTGGTCACTCTTGTATACTGGGGAGGATAAAAGGACGCGACTACGATACCGAATATATGTTGTATTTACTCTACTGTTTTTTAAACCGGGTATGATGTCTATTGCGTTATATATTCTATTTTGAAAAAATTTCTAAACAAGGTCGAATAATTAGGCTTCTGTGATATGTCTAGTCTAAGTCTAATTAAAAAATTTGAGGTGAAGTGATTGGCGATAGGAATTACCATGCTTAAGGTCTTGCCGGGAATGGAGCACAGAGTCTACCATGCTTTAAGGTGCAAAGAAGGCATTTTGTACATATGCGCTGTTTTTGGCGAGTACGATTTCATGCTAGTGTTGCAGGCAGAGGGCTTGAATGAGCTCAGAGGTCTGATCGGCGGCATCGATGATACCAGGG
This sequence comes from Methanotrichaceae archaeon, assembly GCA_963803855.1. Classification (GTDB taxonomy): domain Archaea; phylum Halobacteriota; class Methanosarcinia; order Methanotrichales; family Methanotrichaceae; genus Methanothrix. The sequence continues at coordinate 302,908 of CAWDNX010000005.1, read as the reverse complement.
ATGTTATCGCGACTCAGATGATACTGGTGAACAATCAAAATGAGATGCTTGCCCAGGCGTGCTGAAGAATGCATGCAGATAGTAGGTGTGTTTTATGATTGAATACGGGAATATCAAACGGAATAAGGGCTCCCCTCTGCAAGCAGATTTAAGCTACGAAATGAGATTTGTGGATGAAAGCAATCTCGATGAGATGATGGATTTGCAGGAAATAGTGATCCATCATCTTGCCGATAAGGAGATATTCAGATCGCATTCTGCCGATTACTTCCAAGAACATCTGCAGATGGAAAAATCGGCAATAGGCGTCTTTTGCCAAGATGGACTTATCGCCTACAATATACTTTCTTTTCCAGGAGAGGGCAAAGACAATTTTGGCCTCGACATAAACCTTCCCAAAGACGATCTGGCAAATGTTGTCCATCTGGCAACAATCGCCGTTCATCCCGATTTTCGAGGCAACTCGCTGCAGAGCAAGATGCAGAATGCTCACCTAAAAATGATAGCAAATTTAGGGTATAATCATGTCTGTTGCATGGTATCGCCCAAGAACCGGCCCAGCCTTCAGAATATCCTTTCGCAGGGTCTGATCATAAAAGCCTTGAAGATCAAGTTTGAATGGCGTTTGAGGTATATCATGCATAAAAATCTCTTAAACCCATGCTTAATTGGTCCTGATGTGGTTAGGATGGATAGCAAAGATATTCCGGGTCAAATCAATCTACTTAATCGAGGATTTCAGGGATTTCATTTGTCGAAGCTTTCGGACAGCTTTGAGATACACTATGCAAAGCCCACCTGAATCCAGCCTTCTTTTTCATATAAACGAAATCAACAACATTAGAATTTTTTTACATCCAATATATTAATAATCCATCCATTACATCTCAAAATTAATGTGCGATCAATACCCCTATTGTCTTCATCTAATGTATTTGCAAAAAGATTATTGAGTATCCTTTCGTTAGATGTATTGGGGCATTACAGGGCCCCAAGAGCACCCCCTATTTCACCGTCTGTGCGAACCTAAGCATAGGCTCCTGCATGGAGGATAACAAAGGCGGCGCAGGGGGTGCACTTCCCGGCTGGCAGATTGCACCCGAGCTAAAGCTCTACGTCAGGATACCTGGCTTTTTACCTCTCGGGCCCTGCCAGCATCCTCAATAACTGCTAGATCAAAACACAAGCCCAGTTACCACCTAGTTTTCTAAAACGGCATTATGCAAGTTTATCGACAGCTCTGCGATATTTATTATGAGGTCAAACATGCGTTCCATGCTGCCGGCCAGCACCAATCTGATCAAAATCTCGTCATCGTCCCTCTCCCAGAATGTGCTGGTCATAATCATTGATTGCGTCTTCATCTCCTTAGTTTTATCGATAAGCTGGTTGGCCTTCTCTGTGTCCGGTTTTAGAAGCACGGATATGGAATCATCAATTAAGGCGGTGAAGACAGAGCTCAGCCTGGCGATCTCATCTGTCATCTCTCTAGGAAGCTCGTTATCATTCTGAGAGGATATCTCGGCGATCTTTGAGGCATGATCTGCCATACGCTCCAGGTTTGTGGCCGCTTGCATGTAATTAAAGGCGCTGATGGGGCAGAGTGTCTCCTGCTTTAGGGAACCTGATCTAAGGATATCTATGAATTGACGGGCTATAAGCAGATTAAGACGATCCACGTCATTATCTCTTTGAATGACGTCCATTGCTAGATCTTTATTCCTTTTTATAAGGGAGGATAGAGCGTCCTGGATCATGGACCGGGTAATATTCTTCATTCTTTTCAGGGCGCGATCTGCCGGTAGTTCTTCCGCGCTGAGAAGGTCATGTATAACCACTTTATTGATAGTCTCTTCCAGGATCTCCGGTCCGATGAGTTTGTTTACGATCGAGTGCAGATCTCTTTTTTGCATTGCTGTCAGTTGAGGAGACGATATCTCGACCGTCTTGTAACCTGCAAGATAGCAGGCTATCACATCTCGAATCAAAGGCGCTCCGCATTTGCTTCCGATGTCAAGCTTGACGATCTGGTCCGGCTCAGATCTATCACTGGATAGTAATAGGTCACCATTCTGGTTTTGCGAAATAAATAATAAAGAACCGCTGACGATTGCGTTTTCGTTTGCCCATTTTTTGGGAAGGGAAACAATCAACGTTGACTTTCCCGTCTTCTGCACTTTTCTCGTTTCCATATTTATTTTTAATTTTATAGACGATGGGATATTCCTTGCATATAAAGATGATATAGTATGAGCATAGAAAATATTATTATTACTATCATATATCTAACTATGTTTATCTTTGTCCCCTTATCCATTGCGTTTAGGATAGCACAAACGACTTATATATTTTTCCTACATAATATGAATACTACGCTTATCTCTATTGAATCTATATAGGTTGAATTGAGTGCCGCAATACAATGATTCATCCCTAATTCAATGGGTGTGAATGCCGAGCATCTGCTCTATTTCAGAAAGTTTGGAGCTTTCATTTCTTATGTAAAGCGCGGCAGGCAGTCCCGAGTTGGCTATTTTGTACGTAGCTGCCAGAGCGGCGCGATATACTCGGGGAAAATCTCTAAGCGAATTGCCAGCAAGGATGGCTATAAACTTGTCCAGATGGCTTATTCCGGTGGAGATCTTCTTGCTTTTCAGGATCATATCCTGGCTGGATATCAGATCTAACCAAATGTTCATCTCCTGCATCAGGTCCTGCTTCGTCAGATCTCTTACGACAATGTATGATTTTCCCTGGCAGATATTGTTGTAGAATTCTCTAAAGGTTTTTCCTCTGGAAAGAGTATACGCCTGTCCTATCCTTCCTGAATGAGTATCTGTGGACGCGATCAGTCCTTTTCCATACCTTCTGGCTAATTCCATAATCATCTCGTTTTTTCTCCTGACGCGATGCATATTGTATTCTATGGCTGGAAAGAGCTTGATCAGATCCGGTATGACGGCTAGATTGGGTCTTTCTCCCGGCTCGAACCAGAGGGGATGGTTATAAACGAAGGGCAGTTTTTCTTTTTTAAGGAAATACAGGAAGCTGTGCAGGTCTCCCGCCGCGGCGATCTCTTCAAGTTTTTGAAACTGCTTATTGCCCAGATCATAAACATTGATATGAATGGTATGTCCAACGGATTTCATATCCTTGATTTTTATCTCTACGCCTCTGATCAGTGTTTTCGCCGCGCCAAAATTGACCCCCCGCGCCGATCCGATTTTGACCCCCTATTTAAGCTAACCAACCTCCTTGTGTATAAAGCTCACGTCTCACTACCTTCTCCGAAAACTCTGTCCGTTCATGTTCAGGATCAGCGCGTGATGGGTGATCCTATCAAGAATCGCTGCGGTAAGGGCTCTATCATGGAACACCTTTACCCAGTCTGAGAACGCCAGATTCGACGTAATAATAGTACTCATCGTCTCATATCGCGTTGCCAGCAACTGAAAAAGCAGTTCCGCGCCGGCAAGGTCGAATGTGACATACCCGAGTTCATCGAGAATCAGGAGGTCGATCTTCTTGAACTGCCGGAGATAAAGAGAGAGCTTGTTCTCGTTTCGCGCTTCAACCATCTCATTGATCAAACCTGCTGCCGTGCGAAAAGACACCCGATAATTCTGCTCACATGCGAGTATTCCAACTGCAATCGCCAAATGTGTTTTCCCTGTTCCTGAATTTCCGATGAGAATGGCATTCCTTTTCTCCTTGATGAACGTGAGGGCTTTCAATGCAGGAAGAGCATCTCTCCCATCTTGCGGGAGGTTATCAAGCACTAGGTCTTCGAACCGTTTCTTCGTCGGAAAACCAGCCTTGCGAAGTGACTTCATCTGACGATTTATGTGCCTTTTATCGATTTCTGCCTGGAGTGCCGATTTCAAGAACCGTTCCAGGTCAGGATTATTGGGCTGGTACTCCTGCACATAGGCGTAAACCCCGTTCACCCGCAACTGTTTGCATAGGTCTGCAAGCGTCATGTCCATAGCTTATCCCTCCATCAGTTGATCAAAAGCGACAAGATCCGGCTGCGTGACCTCAAATTCAGCATATAAGGCAAACGGCTCCACCTTCTGATCCACTGTCTGGTTAAGGAAGAACCGGAGCGTATCATAAGTTGGGGAGATGTTCTGTTTCTTCAGGGTGGTCAGGGCGTGAGAAAGCGCCTCAGTCGAAGTCTCAAGCATCAGGTCAAGAACCGGTAGGAATTCTTTTGGATCATCGAGGTAGTACCGGTTGAAAAGGTCCAAGATCAGCTCATCCATTTGAGCCAGAACCCTGGCATTTGGAAGTGCGCCGGGCTTGCGATGAAATGTTTTGATGTAATGGGTTATGTCCAGTGAGTACTGCTGTTTCCCGGCTAACCTGCGATGGGATGCAATAACATCGTTCCCATCGAGGAGCGCTATCCTGTCAACCAATAATTTCAGTGTGATCTGCCTGGGACGATACGTGTCTGGAACTGAGTAGAAGTTCCCGTCACATTTCACCAGCGAATAGCGAGATATGGCAGCCCGTTTCAGTTCGTAGTTCTCATACTCAAGTGTCGGCAGGGGGTGCATCAGTTCTCTCTCTTGAACGAGACCTTGAACCGGCACATTCGGACGACGATAGACTGGACGGGCGTTAATCTCGGCGAGGCACGTACTGAGCCATTTCATCGCCTCTTCGATTGACTCGAACGAGCTTCGTTCGCCAAAGGCAACTCTCCGGATGTAGCCGACACTTTCTTCATCGGTTCCCTTCTCCTGAGGCGAGGCCGGATTGCAGACACATGGACGGAAACCGGAATGCATGGAATACTCCAGAAAACTGTCGTTCAATTTCTGTTTCTGAGAATCATATACCACGCTCATCCTGTCATAGAAAATTGTTTCAGGAACTGCGCCAATCTCATGGAAAAATTCGATGTGGGCCTGGATCACCTCCAACCTGGTAGACCGTGGGTAGAGTCGAGCAAATCGATAGAGTGAGAAGGGAAGTACGAACACTGCAAGATAGAATTTAAAGCAGATCCCTTCGATACTGAGATGGACTTCACCCCAGTCAAATTCAGCACGCTGACCAACGCGCGGCTCTTGCAGGATGAACACCTCTCGGGGAGCATTGGTGCGTTTCCAGCGGACCACTTCATCTTTAACGCTGGTGTAACCGATTTTGTGGCCATCTCGGACGAGAAGCTCCCAAATTCGTTTGGCAGTGAGTCGCTGTTTTCGTGGTTTTTCCAGGTTCGACTCAAGATACTGGCGGATCTTTTGGCGTACGATCTCTGTTAGGACGCGAGAAGGCTGGATGATCTTCCTATCCTTGGGCAGGATCTCTTCAACTGATCCCTCCTGTACATCATTTACCCTACGCAAGTACTTTTTAGCGGTATTCAGGGATATGCTCAGTTCGCGGGCTACTTTTTTGTAGGAACCATAGAGTTCGTACAAATCGACGATTCTACGTATATCTGCCATCGTTTTCACCTTAGAGCCCACCTCTCAGCATACTTGGAGAGGAGAGGCTTTCCTTCTTGGGGGGGGTCAAAAACGAATCGGCTTTTCCTTATATAGGGGGGTCAAAATAGAGTCGGCGAATACAGATCAGACCTTCCATCTCGGGGCTCAAGATGTCGTATGCTGCCATTGTATCGTGATCAGTAAACGTCACATAGTCCATTCCATTCTCTTTTGCCGTCTGATATAATCTCTCTGGGTGCAAAGACCTAACCGAAATCACGTCTGGGGAGAAAAGGGTATGCACATGGAGATCTGCGGCCTGCCAACCATGTTTCCGAAAGACTTCTGCATCCCTCGCTGAGAGGATCTTTGTAGCTGCATTATTATCTTTCATCAGGGGAAATGATCACCATATCAATCATATGTTTTGTGCATTTAAACTATATAGCATATATCACTTATTCTTTGTATTGGTTTTTGACCGACTCATTTTAAAAGGGAAAAATTTTGGCGAATCATGCGGTAATGCGTGTGCCGGGAGGAAAATCTGATCCCAGGCTGTTATGTATCAGAGCTTGACCAGGAGGTAGGCAAGGGGAACTTATGTTTAATCGTTATAATATTATATGTTCATTAGCAAGGAGCAAACTCCTTTTCCTTCCCCTCTGCAAAGCCTTCCATTACCTGGTTGAGTAGGTCGCGAATTTTTGGCACCTCATCATTTTTGAGGTCGCGAAGCATCAGCGGCAAGGCAAACATCACCGCAACATCCAGTTGTATCAGGTTGATTGGATTGCAATTGTGCAGCGCCATTTGGGCATTTTTTCGAACGGCTGCAATGCAGCTACCCATTGTCTTTATCTCCTCTTGGCCTTCCTCTGCCGTCTTGCCGTTGCCGTTCATCTCCCAGGCGCTCACCACGCAAGTGATCAAATTAGCCTTTAGGTCCTCCGCGATATTTACCATCTTCAATAGATCCAAGATCAAGCCCAGTTTGAGTGATCTGATTTCGCCTATCCTGGTTACCAGCCCCTTTCGCTCCAAAATTGCCTCGTAGTATCCCAGAAGGCCAAGCAGACACTCGCCTTTTCGAGAATCCTCACAGCCGATAACTTCAAACATCCTTTTTCCTCCCATTTTCAAAAATAGATATTACAGGTGAACTCTTGAGCCCTCTTTGAGGTCGAGAAATTATGGGCGATCTAAATTCATTGCCCTTTCCCAGAGATAAAGCAGTCAGCACCATTTCTATCATTTGAATTCGTCCATATATTCCTTCTCTCATTAAAATATATACCTCTATTTTGTGAATAGGTTCTATATACAATTCCATCTATCATCGGGAGAATTTGCACTGCACCTGCAGCCACCTTATCCCCCCGTCTCAATCCGGTTTAGACATATTTGATTAACTTTACATATCTTGCTCTGTCAGGTCGCTTCGGTGAGAATATGAGAAGAGTTGCGACTATATTGCTTATTGCCCTATTTATATGGTCGTTTGCTACAGCGTTAGCAGCTGAGAAGGTGGCCGTCACCGGATCGACGACGGTCTTGCCTCTTGCAGAGATAGAAGCTGAATCATTTAATGGTCAACAGGCTGATTGTCAGGTAACGATTACCGGCGGTGGCACCGGCGCGGGCATAACTGCCGCGGGTGAAGGCCGATCGGATATCGCCATGGCTTCCCGGGAGATCAAAGCTACTGAGCGAAGCAAATACAGCAAAAACAATTTCCAGCAATTCTTCATCGGTTATGATGGCATCTGTATCATTGTAAGCAAGGACATTTATGATGCTGGTGTCAAGGAGATTACAAAGGATCAGCTCAAGAACATCTATGCTGGAAAGATCACGAAGTGGAATGAATTGAAGGGGCCGGATGCGGAGATTTATGCGATTGCCAGAGAGGATGGCTCCGGGACCAGGGATACTCTTAATGAGCTAATTATGGGTTCTACGACGGTCGAGACGCCTGGGGTAAAGACTGTCAGCATGAGCAGCGCTGAAATCAAGACGGCGGTAACTGGAAGCGATAATGCAATCGGCTATGTCGGCTTCAGCTACGCTGAGAGCGGGGATGTAGGTGTATTAAAATACCAGGGCGTTAATCCAGATGTAAGAAACATAAAGAGTGGCTCTTATCCGCTGGCCCGTCACCTTTACCTCTATACCTGGGGGCAGCCTACGCCCTGTGCACAAAAGTTCATTGATTTCGTGCTCAGTCCCGCTGGACAGACAATTGCGGATGAAAATGGATTCGTACCGGTCTGAGTGAATTTCAGATCTTTCCTTTCTTTCTTTTTTTCCCTATTGCGAGTTGTCCTTTTTATCAATATTCTATATAGTCTAATGGCTAACACTGTAGAGAAGGGCAGATATATATTTTATATTGGTTAACTTTACATATCATTCCCACTTCCATGTCTCTGGTGAAATCTCAGTGAGAAAGTTATTCAGTGCTCTAATAATCGCCTTGATCGTAGGTGCCATCGGCACCTCTCTGGTCATGGCCAAGGAGACGGTTCGTGTCTCTGGATCGACAACTGTATTGCCTCTGGCAGAAGGCGGAGCGGAGGCCTTCAATGGCGAGCAGTCCGATTTCCAGGTGCTTATAACAGGGGGCGGCACCGGGGTGGGAATGAAGAATATCGCTGAGGGCAACTCCGATATAGCAATGGCCTCACGCGAGGTCACTGCCGATGAAAAGAGCAATTTCGGCGACAAATTCCAGGAGAGTTTGATCGGCTATGACGGCATAGTTATTGGCGTGAGCAAGCAGATCTATGATGCAGGCGTGACCGCTCTAAGCAAGGATCAGGTCAAGAAGATCTACTTGGGAGAGACCACCAACTGGCAAGATGTAGGTGGCCCGGATTCGGAAATACTGGTCGTTGCCCGGGAGCAGGGCTCCGGCACCAGAGACACTTTCAACGAAGATATCATGGATGATAAGAAGGCCGAGACTCCCGGAGTGAACACAGTCGCCGGCAGCAATGCCGAGATCAGGACGGCCCTTACCGGCAGTGATAAGGCCATAGGGTACCTGGGATTCAGCTATGCAGAGGATGGGGCAGTCGGCGCCATAACCCTGGACGGCGTCACGCCCACGGCTGAGACCATCAAGGATGGAAGCTACGAGCTGGCTCGCAAGTTGTACTTCTACACCTTTGGCGACGCTTTGCCTGGTGCCCAGGCCTTTATAGAGTTCATGACGGGCCCAGAGGGTCAGAAGGTTGCAGAGGAGTATGGGTTCGTACCACTGTAAAACCATCTCTAACCTCCTTTTTTCCTAATTCCTGATATTGAAACTTTCAGTCTTTATTTTGCCACTAAAAACGTGAATCGATGGCAATTTCATGCGCCCAGCATCCCGAAAGATATTTATATTAATCTATTACTATTAACATTATATCTTAAAAGATTTCAGTTTGCGGGATGGATAAAATGAGAAAGCCGATTTGCGTTCTACTTATTGCTCTGCTCATAGGGACTGTTGGCTCCGTTACGGTTACTGCGAAGGAGACCGTCCTTATCTCAGGATCAACTACAGTTTTGCCATTGGCTGAAGCGGGGGCAGAGGTCTTCAATGATGAGCAATTGAATTATACGGTCGATGTAACCGGGGGCGGCACTTATGCAGGAATAGAGAACCTCGCGAAGGGAAAATCCGATATCGCGATGGCCTCCATCAAGGTTGTGGAATTGAAAGTAATCAGTTCTGGCTACAAATTCAATGAAATACCGATTGGCCATGACGGCATAGTTATTGTCGTGAGCAAGCAGATTTATGATGCGGGCGTGACTTCCTTGACCAAAGACCAGGTCAAGAAGATCTACTCAGGAGAGATCAACAACTGGGAGGATCTGGGCGGCTCTGATGAGCAGATAATAGTCATTGCCAGAGAGGACGGATCTGGTAATCGCGATACCTTTAATGAATATATCCTAGGAAGAAAAAAGGCGACGATGCCAAGCACATGCATTATGGCCGACAGCAATGCGGAAATAAAACGTCTCATAAATGAAAGCAAGACCGCAATAGGATATCTTGGGTTTAGCTATTCAGAAGATGGTTCTGTGGGCGTGATCACCTTGGACGGTGTTAAGCCGACGGCTGAGGCCATAAAGAATGCTAGCTATGAGCTTGCCCGCTAACTATACTTCTATACCTATGGCGATGTCAAACCGGGAGCCCAGACCTTTATAGATTTCATGGTAGGGCCAAAAGGTCAGAAGATCGCGAAGGTGCATGGGTTCGTACCACTTTAGATCTCGGCTATCATTTATTTTTAAACGTTATGCACCGCAGCTTGTTGTACGGTGTGCCGTCGTTTTACTTTAATTTTATATTAGTATATCACTCATCTTTTGCTATTATGAGTTTTTTTCATTGTAGTCCCTTACCATTTTGATCTATTTATCCATCAAATATATATTCTATTTGGATAAGTGATAAATAATTTAAAAGCAAAGCCAAATATGGAGAACGAAGAATGATATCTTTTGCTGCATTAGTTAACCGTCCCGCTAGTGGACTGCTCTCTCAGGAGACGATTGCTTTCGGAGAATCTGCATCGTTTAAGCGGGTCTTGAGAGTTCTCCTGGCCGAGGACAATCACCTGGATCAGAAAATTATAGGAAGGATGCTCAGAATGCTGGGGCATGATGTAGATACCGTTGAAAATGGTGCTGAGGCCGTACTGGCAGTCGAACATGTAGCCTATGATCTGTTGATAATGGATGTTCAGATGCCCAATATGGACGGTATACAAGCAGTAAGGCGCATTCGAAGTCTTTTTGGTGGCGCTCTTAAGGTAGTATTTGCAACTGGATCTCCCCCAAGCATCTATCGCGACCTGTGTTTCGATGCAGGTGGAAACGAATTTGTCTGCAAGCCCTTAATGATCAATGAACTGGATGCGGCGATCGAGCGATCAATGGGGTAGTATCCTTGTGGCTATTATTATCGAGATTGTTGGTCGGCACAATTCATTGATCAAAAACAACTTCCTGCGGGAGATTTTCTATTGGGCAATATTGATGCCACTAGGAAAGCTTTGTCTCTTTGGTGGTAGATTTGATAAGACTTTTATTTTTTAATTCAGCACATCTATAATGAACTAACGGCTTTCGGCGAGGGGCCACACGAGGGCCGAGGTGAGGATGCAGGGAGCCAATCTAACCCGGCAGGCATAATCACTGCTAAAATGTGGGTCTGGGAGCTGAGCTGCACTGTCATCCGAAGGACCATTTTGAAATCGCTGCAGGGCATCTGGATGGGATAGGCATTGATGACTTTGTCTGCCAGGTAAGCTATAACACCGCCCAAAAGTGCTGCAGTCTGCCCAAGGATCAGGCTCTGAGCCAGAAATATCCTGCCTAGCCTGGAGCTTTAGAGCCTTGGCCTGCGCATGAACCGCATCCGCTCCTACTTGAAGCCTCTGCGCTTCCCGACGAGCCGCTGCCACCTCACGTCTGAATAATAATTAGCCACCCTAATGTAGAAACACAGACGAAACAATAAGCGCGATGCTACCGAAGAGGCTTACAATAGTCAGCAAGGTTTCTCTATCTATTTCTAGATATTTATCAAGCATACTGACTCCATATACACCGCGGTCTTCGTTTTCTTGGATTAAAATTCTTTCCAAAATAGTATCTATATCCTATTGGCTTACTATATTCATTTATTTTTGTATTTGTGAAACAGATATATTCTGGTTTTGTCTATTGTAATCTGGGCCAAGAAGTTTCCCCGGAACAAATCGTGGACTCCAAAGTGGACAAGACACTGGCATCGATAGGATATCCCTACATGCTTTGGCCCAGCATGTTGTGGTATCCTATCCAATATATTCTTATCTTCACTTCTTGATGGCCATTCCACAACATTTAAGTCATCTGTGACCTGATCTCATATACTATCCTGCGATTGTCCACAAGCCCCAGATTGCTAATCGATCCATACCACTATATTCCCAGAATATTCTATTTGCAAAATGAATATATCTCCTTAGCATTCTATGCTCTTTTGGGCAGCATTGAGGCCCCTCGAAACGTTGGTCTTATTGGTTGCAAAAATGTGGATCTCCGATCAGCAAAGCCACTTGGCCACCACTCAAGCTGCCCCAAATAATTTTGTGCTGGCAGTCAGCCTACACTCCATGGCCCTAGTTCTTTGGGCAAAATAATGCTCGGGCTCTGCCAGCTTCCCTCTCAATATGGTCTTCGTGGATTTAAGAAGATTTTTATTGCAAATAGCAGATGGTCAATCCTATATCATTTTGCATCTCCTCAACTCTTTAGACCTCAAGCCACCCCGAAGTGCCTCCAGGCATCCTCGATGTGCATGGCTTTCATGCCGATGCCGCGAGAGGGATTAATATCGTTATCCCAGGAGTCTCCGATGTAAAGAATCTCATGATGCGGCAATCGCAGATTTCCTGCTCCTGCCATAAAAATCCTGGAATCCGGCTTCTTATATCCGAAATCTGATGAGAAGATAACGAAGTTGAAGTAGCCGTAAAGGCCAAGATGTCTTAGCTCCTGCTCGGAGAAGACCCTCTGGCCGTTTGAGACTATGCCCAACGGATAACCCTTCAGCTTTTCCAAAAGCCGGACGCTCTGGGGAAAAGGCCGTAGCCGCCTTACGGAGGCCGCCCTGAAGAGGCGCGCCGCCTCGATGCCAATCGTGATGTCATTTATGGGCCTGGAGGTATGACGCAGGCAGATCTTGCGGAAGACATCCTCCACCTTAAGCTCGCTGTGCCACTCACAACGCCTCTCTAATTCTTCCTTGCATCTCCAACGGTACTCGTTCATCAAATCCTGGGGTGAGATTTTAACGCCGTGATACATGAGCCACCTGCTCACTGGCTCATATGTCTTCAGGTCCCTCTCATCGGTCTTGATGTCAATAAGTGTTTTGTAGCAGTCGAACATCACACCCTTTACGCCATAAAGTCCATTACTGCTGAACATCATATCCCTCCTTAATTAGTGAAAACAAAGAAAGATCGAATTTCTCATATCGAGAAGTTGGAATGAAATTAAATATATAGTTTTGCTACTTAAAAACAGTATCTCTATTCGATGTAAATAAACTATATAGAATTACTTCTCTGATAAATTGTTCTATCTAATCTATATTCTATTTCGATTAAACCTTTATAAGCTGCGGATAACCCCTCCGCAGAGGTAATGGAATGAAAACAAAGTCATTTTCGGCGGGGCTTCTTTTGTCCCTTGCCATCATCGCTTGCTTGATTCCTTCAGGCATGGCAGATGATGTAGCTGGGGCGAATGCATCGGCAAAGAATGTAATTCTCTTGATTGGGGACGGCATGGGGTTTCCTCAATTGACTCTGGCCAGGATCGATAAAGCCGGCGAAAATCTCTCGGAGTATACCTCTGTTGAGCTCTTTATGGATGGTATGGAGCAAACCGGCTATGTCAGCACCTTTAGCGCCAATTCCTTCGTAACCGACTCAGCTCCTGCGTCAACTGCCATGGCTACCGGCCACAAAACCAATAACGGCGTGATCGGCCAGGATGCTACGGCCATCCCGAAAAAGATGGACGGCAAGAATCTGACTACCATTTTGGAGCTGGCAGGGAAAGCAGGCCTTTCTACGGGCCTTATCACTACTACCAGGATCACTCATGCCACTCCGGCCGCCTTCTATGCTCACGTGGATAACAGGGACAATGAGAGTGAGATCGCAGATCAGCTCTCGAAGAGCAATGTGGAGGTAATCTTGGGAGGCGGACTGCAATACTTTGTAGGCAAGAACGATTCCGTTCCCACCGGCAAAGAGAGCAAGAGGAACGATGATCGCAATCTGCTTGCAGATTTTGCATCACAAGGTTACGCTTTTGTTTATAATGGGACTTCTTTCCAGAAGGTAGATGCTAAAAAGACGGAAAAGCTTCTCGGTCTCTTTGAGAGCTCTCACCTGCAATATGAGCTGGAGAGGTCATCTTCCAAGGAGATGGACCCAAGCCTTACCGAGATGACTGAGAAGACTTTGTCTATTCTCTCCAAGAACCCCAAGGGTTTCTTCCTCATGGTGGAGGGCGGACGGATCGACCATGCCGGGCATGAGAGAAATCTGAGCAAGATGGTCGCGGACACCATGGCCTTTGATGAAGCCGTCAAAACTGCTTTGGATTTTGCCGCCAAGAACAACAATACTCTGGTCATAGTAACCGCGGATCATGAATGCGGCGGCCTGGTCTTGCAGCCGGAGAATCTGGCAGAGTATGAGGGTGGAGTTATTGATCCCCTCTTCGCTTCAGGGACTGCCAGGACCCCCGGACCAAGGTACGATTTTATTACCGAGATGGATGAGGCCACACATACAGCGGTTGACGTTCCTGTCATGGCCTCGGGCCCTGGCGCCGAAAAGGTGAGCCATGGCAAGCTGGATAATACAGAGATATTCGAGATAATGAAGGAGGCCTTGGGCCTTTGACTCCTTTTTTTAGAATCAAATCTGGGGGAATTGAATGATCCAGGATCGGAGATGGATTGTTTATAACACAACTGAAGACGATTTCATCGAACTTGAGAGGTGTACCGAGCGGCTGAGAGATTTCGGCTTCACCCCCGATGTGATTGATGCGATGGCTCTTGGCTGCCATGCTTGCCTTCTATCGGGGAATTGTCTTGTCACGAGAGATAACGTCTTCCTGGGTGCCAGAACATGTTGATTCGTTATTTTGGCTATTTGCATTAGCCTTCGTACTGATACTCATCCAGTGCGTCCGTTGTTATGGTCATCAGGAAGTAGGCCAGGCAATCACTCTGAAAGACGTTCTCCTCTGAGGGGAAACTGACCCCAGTGATGCTACAGATGAGCTCTGCTTCCTCCTTTTTTCCCATCATGCGGCGCAGCCACACAAAGAGCAATATCTGCAGGGCTTGCAGCCTTTCCTCGTGCCTGGTGAGGCTCTCTATGTCCTTTTGAACCTCTGGATCACCTCTCTTTTCCCGCAGCATTTTTACGAATTTTGCCGTTCCCAGGCAGTCAGAGTAGAAGCATATCAATTCCTCACCCTTTGTATCGAGATCGAGCATGGGAAATGTCCGGCAGATGCGGGGCCTATGGCTGTAGATCATGCACCTTTTTGCCAACACATCAAAAAGGCAGCAGCTTTTATCTGGCCCGATGGTCTTTAGGGTCCTGCATCCAGGATTTTTTTCAGGATCTGGATCCGTAAACCTGGTCCTCGCCTCGGATGGGCTAATGCCCTGACTAGAGGCCATCTCTTGCAGATCCGCCTCATCAACCAGCGCATAGCCTTCCTCCCGGCAGCATTTCCCGCAATTCTCGCAGCGGAAAAGGACCTGGGCGGCAATCTGTGGGAAAAGTGTCTCAGGAATTTCGCTGGAAAACCACTGCAGAAATGATTCTTTCTCGATCATCATGCTCCCGCCATCGTACTGTATAAGTTCCAGACCCCGGTAGCCACAAAGTTCACAGCCATTGCTCCCAAAAACAGCCCTATGATCCTGGTTGTGACCATTATCCCTGTAATTCCCAGGGCCTGGTCGATGTACACCGAGAATTTGAGTATGACGAATGTGGCCAGGAATGTCAGACAGATGGCCAGCAGCACCAGGCACTTTTCCGTGGCGTTGTTTGCCGCGTCCATTAAAACCACCACAGTGGTTATGAGCCCAGGACCGGCGAGAAGCGGTATGGCCAGGGGAAATATGGAGACATCCTCCTGCCGATTTGCATCCAGGATCTCCGTATCAGTGACCTTGTTTTGCTGGCGTGCGCCTCGCAGCATATCTATGGCCATCAGGAAGAGCAGTATGCCTCCGGCCACGCGCAGGCTGTCCACGGTTATGCTGAATAAGCGTAAAACTGCATCCCCTGCCAGGGAAAAAAGAATGGCAATGGCGAAGGCGACCAGTGTTGTGCGCTTGCAGATTCGACTCTTCTCTTCTGAGTTTAGGGTGGTGGTGAGGGTGACATAGACCAGTGTGGCCTCTATGGGGCTGACTATGACGAATATCGTGGTGAAAGCATACACAAAGTAGAGCAGCAATTCGCTTATTTCCATTTCATTACCTTTTTTGCTGAGGCATCCTCTTATGGCTGTTACTAATCAGGACAATTGTCATTCCCCTTTAAAAAATCTCCCAGAGAGAAGGAATGGCATTTTATACCGCCGAGTCGTCACAAGGTTTGTATGAATGGTATGCCAGAAAAGCCGAGAAGTCTTCTCGTCGTAATGTTTGCGTTCATCCTGTTAGCCAATTGCGTGAATGCAGTCGTCGTTGTTATGCCGGGTGAGAAAATTCAGGCGGCCATAGATGCCGCCACCCTGGGAGGAACGATTGAGGTTTCCAGCGGCACCTACCAGGAGAGTCTGGTCATCGATAGATCGCTTATCCTCAAAGGCATAAGCTCCGGGGGGACCCTGCCTCGCGTGGAATCGGAAAACGGCCCGGCCATAACCATCAAGGCGAACGGAGTTATTTTGGAAGGCTTATGGGCCAAGAGCAGAAGCGGCTGGACGGGAGATGCCGGCATATTGGTGCTCTCCAATGACAATATCATCCAAAACAATATGGCCAGCGGCAGCGGTAATGCCGGGATTCTCCTCCAGAAATGCAGCAATAACACCGTCTTTGGCAATGTTGTTCAGGGAAACGGCAACGAAGGGCTCTTGCTGGAGAACGCCAGTTTCAATCGGCTGGAAAAAAATGAGGTAAACGATAACCGCTACGGATGCAAGCTGGTTGGCAGCCGGGAAAACGTGATTTTGGGAAATACGTTCTTGCAGAACAGATTTGATGCCATCAATTTTGAGGAAAGCAACGCCAATCTCATAGATGGAAATTATGTAGCCGGAAGCGAAAGTGCACTGGTTTTGGATAGCAGCCGCGACAACATCGTGCAGAGGAACGATTTTGTAGGAAACGAAAAAGGCATCTATCTTTCATATCTTGGCACGGGCAAAGATGTGCAGTCCAAGGGAAAGGGCGTGGTCATATCCTACAACAGCATGCCCTCATCGGAGAGCGTCTCCACCAATAATTCCATTTATCTGAACAATCTCTCCAACAAGAAAAATGCCCGTGATGATAGCCTCAATAACTGGGATAACGGCAAACTCGGCAACAACTATAGCGATTTCAATGACCCTGCTGAGGGCTGCAAGGGCATCAAGATTTGCGACGCTGAGATGTCAATCTCCGGGGGGCCCAGCGTGGACCGCTACCCAAAGGCAACTCCAGTCCCGGTCCTCGGTCGATCCACGGGCCCAGGAGGAGCGGCTCTGCAGCTTTCCGGCAAGAGCTATCTTCCCGGCGGCAGGATGGATTTGAACTTCACAGCACCCGTGGGAGTGGAGGTTTGGGTAGGGCGGGCCGCGGCCTTTGGCCAGAATGGGCAAGAAGATCTCTATTTAGGGCAGAATATCTCGGGGGATGCCTGGCTCACTGCCCCAGAAGAGGAAGGCTCCTATCTGCTGGCCATGCACGATAGGAACGGCACAAAGGTTCTGTCCCTGCCCTTCAATGTGACTGTGCCAGTGCTTTCTGCAAGCCCGGCGACGGTGTACACTTGCGAGAAAATCATCGTCACCTTCCGGGGGGCTTTGGGCAGGAAGGATGACTGGATCGGCATGTACAGGGATGGTTCTTCGGATGCTGCCGTGCGGCAGACGCTAGGCAGCCGGGATCGGGGAAACGCCACATTTTCCGCACCTGATGCGGGCAGCTATCTATTCAAGATGTTTGCAGGTGGGGCAAATCTTCCTCTGGCAAGAAGTAATGCCGTTGAGGTGAAACCGAATGCCGGCCACAAGGTGATTGCAGAGCCATCCCAGGTAGCTCCGGGTGGATTGGTTACCATCACCTTCTGGGGCGCGGCTCCGGCCAGCGTGATCGGCATGTATGGCATGACCCGGCCGGACAAATTCGACCTGGGGAAAATCTCTACAGGTGGGCGAAGCTGCGGCAGCATGGTCAGGCGGCTTCCAGCAGCGCTTGGCCAGTACGACTTCCGCCTGTTCCAGGATGACATCAACCGGCCGCTCCTGGCCCAGAGCAATGTAGTGACGGTGTCATAAGGTCCACCCATACGAAAGAAGGACTATGGCTTTAAGGCAAGAGTGCGAATGAATGGCTATGGATCTTGAGACCAAGGCGCTTCTCCTCTCCGTGGGAACGGTGCAGGTGGCAGAGCCCCGCGCGGGTGGGCGGGCCTCCACAGCAGGTCCAGGGGCAGGCGGCCAGTCCGTCTTTTTTCAGTCCGGGCCGCACATAGCTAGACTTTCCCTCGCAGCCAGCTCACCCCTCTGCCTGGAGAGTCGCGAGGCGGGCGTGGCCATTATGATGGACGGCCGGGAGATCGCCCGCGGTCGGCTGGCGGAGCCGCTCCTGCACTGCCCGGAGCAGGCCTACATTACCGTCTCGGAGCGCTGCATCTATGACTGCAAGTTTTGCGCCGTGCCCAAATTAGGCGGCGGCATAAAGTCCAGTCAGACGGTCTTGCAGATGGTAGAAGAAGCGGCCCGAACGGGCAGCTTGCAGGCCATCTCCCTGACCAGCGGCGTGGAGGTCTCGCCCCAGGCGGAAGCCGAGCGAGTAGCCGGGATTGTGGCGGATCTCAAGCGCTTTGGCGTCCCCGTGGGCGTCTCTATCAGCCCTTTTCCCGGCGTAAATCAGATTCTCAAAGATGCCGGGGCGGATGAGGTCAAGTACAACCTGGAGTGCGTGGACCCTGATCTGTTTTTGCAGGTCTGTCCGGGCATCTCTTTTCAGGAGATCATGAATGCCCTGCAGGAAGCGGTGGCCATTTTTGGCAAGAACCGGGTCTTTACTAATATTATCGTGGGCCTGGGCGAGTCCGATGAGCTTTTGCGCCGCAGCATCGACGAGCTGACAGAAATGGGCGTCATCCCGGTCTTGCGGGCCGTCTTTCCCCATCCCCTAAGGGCCGGGGAGACGTGGATGGAGCGGCCTTCGGCGAAGCGGCTGCTGGAACTGGCGCACTATCTGAAGAGGGCGCTGGAAAAGAGCGGTCTGGACGGAGCTGTTGCTCTTACGGGCTGCTACCGCTGCACGGGCTGCGATCTTACGCCGGGCCGGGATCTTTAGGTTTAGGGCGCTCAGAACTCAATATCCTCATCACGATAGTCAGACCGGCCAGATCATCATTGCGCCAAGGGGGGTTGGGGTGCGAGGGTAAAAATATAGCTGCCCCGGATTTTTCTGAGGATGTGCTAGGAAAAAATGCAAAGGTAAAATAATTATAGATTGGGCGCAAAACAGTAGTTTGTGAGAACCCTAAGGGCGCTGGCTCTAATGTTCTGGATTTTTTCGGCTATTCTCATCATCAGCGCAGCTTCGAGCAAGAGCGATCCTCGGGAGGTGGTGAATGCCAGCGAGATTTTGGAAAAGATCGAGCGGGGAGAGTCTATAAATTACAGCCATGTGATCATTGAAGGCGATCTGAATCTCAGCGATCTGGATCTGCCAGAATACTCAGTTATCAGGAATCAGCTTGTTTATATCATCTATGTAAATGGTGTTGAAGAGGAGAGATTTGGAGAACTACCTGATGAGAGAAAAATTGTTAAATCTGCAATTAGCATCACGAATTCGTTAATAAATGGAAGCGTAAATTTTAATAGCGTCTATTTCGTTACTGATATCTCTTTGCAGTCAACTGGATGCGCAGGAGAGGTGTCATTTCAGGACTCTCAATTCAATCAATCCGCAAACTTCGTATGGACTAAATTTTATAAAAATGTGGATTTCAGTTGGTGTAGATTCAATCAGACCGCCTACTTTGGGGAGGCTCTATTCAATGAAGATGTCGATTTCCGCGAATCTCAGTTCGATCAGACTGCATTTTTCCATAGCGCTCAGTTCAATCAGGAAGCTAAGTTCGACAATACTCACTTTAACGAAAGTGCAAACTTCGTGTGGTCTTTGTTTAACCTAACTGCGGACTTTTACAATGCTCAATTCAATGGAACTGCCGAATTTAATGAAGCCCGATTCATAGAAGAACCACACTTCCAAAGATCTCGGTTTAATGGAACAGTGGATTTCAGTCGTGCTCACTTCGATCGAGGCTTGGACTTCAGAGATGTTAACTTTGATCAATCCACCAATTTCGAATGGGCTCAATTCAACCATGGTGCCAATTTTTCAAAGGCGAAGTT
The DNA here is from genome assembly GCA_963803855.1 of Methanotrichaceae archaeon. GTDB lineage: Archaea > Halobacteriota > Methanosarcinia > Methanotrichales > Methanotrichaceae > Methanothrix. The sequence continues at coordinate 283,268 of CAWDNX010000005.1, read as the reverse complement.
CAATAAATCAAGTGATTTCAATTCTGCGCAATTCAACCAGTCTGTCTATTTCTTAGAGACTCAATTTAACCAGTCTGCAGACTTCCGAAGTTCCCTGTTCAACCAGTCTGTCTACTTCTCCAGATCCCATTTTAGGGATGCTATCTTCAGTTGGTCCAATATGAAATTAGCCGACTTTGGTAGGGCCACGTTTTCAGGCGATCTCTCCTTCGAAGGCTCCCGGATAGATAGCCTGAACCTAAAAGACGCTGAATTCAGCAAGATCGTCCTGAAATCTTGGAAGATCATCGGTCACATGGAATACGATGAGATGGCATATCAATTATTAATAAGCAATTTTAGAAATCAAAATCTCCCTGAAGCTGCCAATGACTGCTATTACGATTATCGCAATGACCGCCGGGCCACGCTGCCTCCGCTCTACCAGCCCGTAGACGGCGCCCTCATGCTCTTCTACGGCTACGGTGTCAAGCCGGATCGGCCCGTCATCTGGTCGTTCGTCTTCATAGCATTCTTCGCCGTGCTTTTCTGGTGGCGGCAGAGCATACTGCCGGTGCGGGAGGGCGAGCAGGAAGAGGAGGCGAACCGCTTCAGCTTGCTGGAAGCTGCGGCATTTAGCGCCATGACCTTCCTCTCCGGAGGGAAATTGGTCTTCGATCCGCCCGAGTACAGAATTGCTCCCGGAAGACCGTGGCGCGATGTGCAGATCTCCAAAGCCCTCTTCATTTTGGAGAGGCTTTTGGGCATGGTGCTGATCATCATGTTCGCCATCGCCGTCGGCAAGACGATAATTCTGGGCGGAGGATAATGAAAATAATAGCATATTTGCTTCTGAGTAATAGTCGTCTCCGTTCGTTCGTCCTCTGTGCGCTCTGCGCCTCTGTGGTTTAATTCCGTAAATCCCCAGGGTATAATTATCCAGCTACGAATATTAACAGAAGATTTCGCATAGATAGATTAACTAACAACTGGAAAATTGCATGTATAAATACCAATATATTATTATAATAATAAGAACCTTAAATTGACGGATATTATCTCTCTCGCCTGCAAAAGGAAACGAAAGAGATTAATGCCGCCCAGACATCCATCCCAGCACTTCTATGAAAATCGCTCTCTTGCAGCTCAATCCCACAGTAGGAGATCTTGGGGGAAACACCGCCCTCATCGCCTCCGCAGCCCGCCGCGCCGCTGATGCAGATTTGGCCGTCACCTCCGAGCTGGCTCTGCTCGGCTACCCGCCCCGCGATCTGCTCCTCAATGCCGATTTTGTAGAGCGCAGTTGGGCCGCCCTGCGCTTCCTGGCCCAGGAGCTGAGCGATCTGCCGCCTATCCTGGTGGGCCTGGCCGAGCCCAACCCAGGCGAGGCGGGCCGTCCCCTCTTCAACTCCGCGGCCCTCTTACGGGAGGGTAAAGTGGAGAGGACCTTTAAAAAGACGCTGCTTCCCACCTACGATGTTTTTGACGAGGACCGTTACTTTGAGCCGACGGCTGAATCAGAGCTCCTGGAGCTCGATACGACGGTGCTCGGCATCTCCATCTGCGAGGATATCTGGAACGATCGCGACCAATGGCGGCATCGGCGCTACCACACCGATCCGGTGCAGGAAATGGTGGCGGCGGGAGCGAAGGCCATCATCAACCTCTCCGCTTCGCCCTTCACAACCGGCAAGCAGAAACACCGCGAGGCCATGCTCTCTGACCTGGCCAAAAAGTACCGCGTTCCCTTTTTCTACGTCAACCAGGTGGGCGGCAACGACGACCTGGTCTTCGATGGCCGAAGCTGTGCCTTCGACAAAGAGGGCCGGTTGGTGGCCCGGGCGCGGGGCTTCGAGGAGGATCTGATAGTGGCGGATATGGTGAACCAGGCCTACGAGGCAGCAGCGATCGCAAAGGACGATTTCACTCCCGAGTCCGAGATCTGGCGCGCCCTGGTTTTGGGCACTCGCGACTACGTTAGAAAGTGCGGCTTTTCCGAAGTTCTTCTGGGCCTTTCCGGAGGCATAGACTCAAGCCTCGTCGCTGCCATAGCCGTTTCTGCTCTAGGACCACAAAACGTCCTGGGGGTGCTCATGCCATCTCCCTACACCAGCCCAGAGAGCGTGCAGGACGCTATGGCTCTCGCGCAAAACCTGGGGATAAAGACGATTACCCTGAACATCACCGATATCATGAACTCCTTTGACAGGGAGCTGGCAAAGCCCTTCCTGGGCCTGCCAAAGGATGTGACAGAAGAGAACATCCAGGCCCGCATTCGCGGCAACCTTCTCATGGCCCTCTCCAACAAGTTTGGCCTGGTGCTTCTCACCACGGGAAACAAGTCGGAGCTGGCCGTGGGCTACTGCACCATCTACGGCGACATGTCCGGGGGTCTGGCCGTCATCTCCGATGTTCCCAAGACCGCAGTCTACCGGCTGGCGAAGTGGCTGAACGCCAGGGGTAGTGAGATCATACCTGATGCGGTTTTGCATAAAGCGCCCACCGCGGAGCTTCGCTTCGATCAGACCGACCAGGACAGCCTGCCTCCCTACGAGGTGCTGGATGACATTCTGGAAAGATACATCGAGAGGCACCAGTCAAAAGAGGAGCTCTTTGCCCAGGGATTTGAAAAGGCGATGGTGGAAAGAGTGCTATGTCTGGTGAAGAGTGCCGAATTCAAAAGGCGGCAGGCAGCGCCGGGACTGAAGGTGACGGATAGGGCCTTTGGCAGCGGCTGGAGGATGCCGGTGGCCAGCCGGGCCTGGTAAAGGAGATGGTATCGCGGTGGATAATTTTGAGTGTCGTTTAAATAGATTCAGGCTAAAAGACGATATTTGTAATGAAAGGCGGCGGCAAGTGGAGCGGGATTGTGCAATGGAATACGGCAGTAACATTAGTTTTTGTAGCCGCCTTTCTCGTTATGTCGGCTCATGCCCAGGAATCCAACGTCACCGTTGGGCAGAGTCTGATCCTCAATGTCTACCTGGATAACGACGGCAAAGCATTGGTCACCGGCTATGCCGAGGACGTTAGCGGTCTAGCCTTCCTCGCCAACTCACAGTTCCGGTTCGAGAACGATTCTAATCAGCTCTATGCCCTCACGGACGATCTGACCGCAAAGGTGGGCGATCTCTGGACTTTGAGCTTTGATGCCAAAGGCAGCTTTGATGATTATCGTGTCACATTCTACCTGCCCAGCGAGACCAGCCTGGGGGAGATCAACGCCTCGCGGGGTCTGGGATATCTGCTCTCTGCGTCCAATGAGTCACTGGTGGCCGATGTGCAGGGATATGAGGTTTCCGATCCTCGCATTTCCATTTTGTACCAGCAGCCACTGGCAGCTAACGGCAGCAGCCTGCCGCCTCTTCCTGGCTATCCGGGCGAGGGTGCGGCCCTGATCATGCTCCTCATTGCCGTCGCTCTCCTGGTGGCAGGCTTTGGCTTTGCCGTCTTCTTGCAGAGAAAGAGGTGCGGCTCAATGGCGAGTCCAATTGAGGATGATCTAAGTTTGCCATCCGTTGCCGCAAAGACCTCATCTTCAACCGAGGTGGATTCTCGCCTACCCCCAACAGGAGAAGATGATGGTGTATTTCTGTCCGAGACATCACAAACAGCCCTCGCGAATGAGCCCGGCCGCATCGAGCCCTCGCCCCGTCCGGCAGACGAGCTAGAATCTGCGACAACCCAGGAAACACCGATGGCGAGCCGGATGCCTCTGGAGCCGTCCCTGAAAAACGTTATCGTGGTCAGCTCCGAGATGGAAGCGGTCATGCAAACTCTCACCGCCCGAGAGCGAGCCGTAATGAGCACATTAATTGATCATGGGGGCAGAATGACCCAGGCAGATATCCGGTATGATACAGGAACGCCTAAATCGTCCTTAACCGGAATTTTGATCTCTCTAGAGCGCAGAAAACTCGTAAGCAAGAAGGAATGGGGGCGAACCAATATAATAGAACTTTCTGATTGGTTTTTATCAAAAAAGGAACGTTTGTGAACCTTTTTTCCCCGGCCTGCGGATGGGACCACCTCATTTTAAACCGTTCGTTCTGCTCTTACCTTTTCTATCGTTCCGGTGAATGTTGTTTTGTCGAACTAGGAAGCTTATGTCAGCTCCAGTTTGACGAACGGGTAAGATGAGTGGGAAATGATTGTTGATTATAACGAATTCGAGGTTTGATTACAGATGAAATCTACGGAAATATCGGGAAAGATCGCTTTGATCGCTCTGGCCGCGGTCTGCCTTTTGGCTGCACCGGCTCTGTCAATGCCAATGGATAACGGCCCTGGTCGGCAGGGACATGATGGAATGTTTGCTCCTATGAATAATCTGACGGCGGAAGAGTTGGCTAATATGACTCTAGGCGAGCTGAAGGAGATGCAGCATCAGGCCTGGAATAATACGACCGCTTGCCAGGCTAAAGAGCCAGGACGAAACTGCAGTCAATGGGGAAGGAATGCCAATGAATCCCTCGGCATGAAAGGAAAGGGCATGGGGGAGATGGGTATGGGCATGGATGACAATCAGATGAGAAACGGCCCGAAGGATGGTATGTCCAAACGCATGGGCGGCGCAATGTGCGGCCAGGGTGACAAGTGCGCTGGGTGCGACAAAGCCTCCATGGGCATGAGAGGAGCTTCTCCAATTATGCTGCTTATAGCTGATCTGACTGTAGATGATTTGGGCAACATGACGATCAATCAGATCAAAGATCTCTCCGAGAAGAAGATGCAGGAACTGGAGAATATGACCCTTAACCAGATCAAGCTGCTTCAGGACAAGAAGACGGCGGAGAGGGACAACCTGACCCTGAACCAACTCAAGGAAGAGAATAAGAATATGCGGGAAATGGCCAAGATTTTGGAGGGTTTGGGCTCCAAAAGCCATATCAAGAATTAATTTAATCAGGCTTTAATGGTGGTTGGGCTTTTTGCCCTTCACCATTTGTGAAATTATATAACTAATGAATTATGAATTTGTGAAAAGCAGTTGGGCTGTTTGGCAGGCGAATTTTGATGATGGAAAGAATTTTATGTATAGGGCTGGCGAGTTTGCTATTTATCGGTCTGTCCGGCATGTCTCTAGCTGAGCCCAATGAGGACCAGAATATGGGTGAGCCCCGTGAAGTGATATGTCCTCAGGATGGCGAGATGATGCCGCCCCAAAATGCGGGCTTTCCCATGGGCGTTCCCGTGGAAGTCCTGTTTAGCGGTCATGGTTTTGCAATATTAGGCAATGAGTCTCACATCCTCCGGCTGAAGGTTGAAGCCATCATGCCTTTAGAGCCCTGCCAGATCAAAGGTCTCCTGGCCTCCAACAAGAGCCTGGAGGAGATCAGGGATGACATCCGGGCTAAAGAAGGCGAGAAGACTAATCGCGGCAGCATGATTCTGGATCGCAGCATCTATCCTCTCATCAACATAGCCGTATCTGCCTCCGGCAATAATTCGACCGCCTTGAAGGCCGATCTTGCTGATTTGGGCCCGCTTTCCGCCGCCAATGATACGGCGATCTTGGGCAGCATCTCCATGATCATCTCTCCCTCCGACGGGGGCATGATGGGAAATGGTGAGCTATGTATCGATCAGGGCCCGCTTGCAGCCAGGTACTCTCTCCTGCTCGACATGGAGCCACCCCGCCATGGCCAAAAAATGATGATGAGGAGATGAGTCGATAGCTTCCGATCATCTCGACCTTTTGGAAGATGCATTGATGGCATCCCTAAAGCTGGCGTGGGTGGCGATCGTGTTGCTTCTCCTCTTTTCGCCAGCGGCTCTGGGCCAGGGCGGGCAGCTCTTTTTGAATGTCTATGTGGATGGCACCCCCGGAAAAGCGCTGGTCGTGGGGAATGTGGACGATATATCCGGCCTGGCCTTCCTGAACGCCTCTGATAAGATCTACGAGGATAACGGCCAGCTTTACGCGGTTTGCGATTCCCTGGTCGAGAAAGACGGGAACGGCTGGCGGCTGTCGTTTCCCGCCAGTGGCGATTTTGATGAGTATCATGCCGTATTCTTCGTCTCGGGAGGCTTTGCCTTTCAGGAGATCAATTGCACAGAGGGACTGGAGCTTCTCTCCACCGCCTACAATGGCTCAATTGTGCTGGATGTGCAGGGATTTGGGCTGACCGATCCTGCGGTCTCTTTCAGCTACGCGGCTTCGTTAATCTGATTTGATTCTGGTCGGCTAGGCCCACGTCACCGCCACATCATCCGTCCTGTACCCCGGCCGCACCTTCGACTCCGCGAGCGGCGTCACTGCGCCGCTTTTCAGCATGACCAATCCCGTGTAGGCGATCATGCTGCCGTTGTCGCCCATGAACTGGCGCGGCGGCAAAAAGAATTTTGCGCCCCTCTCCTCGCACATGATATTGAGCATCTCGCCCAGGCGCTTGTTCGCGCCCACGCCCCCCACCAGCATGGCCTCCTTCTTCTCGGCATGGGCCATGGCCCGCTCCGTGACCTCTACCAGCATGGCGAAGGCCGTCTCTTGCAGACTGTAGCAGACATCATTCAGATCGTACTTCTTGGCCGCCTGTGTGGCCGCCGTGGACAGGCCGGAGAAGGAGAGGTCCATGCCCTTCACAGTGTAGGGCAGGGGGATGTACTGCTTCGATTCGCGAGCCAGCTCCTCCACCTTGGGCCCGCCCGGATGGGCAAGTCCCACGGAGCGAGCGAACTTGTCGATGGCATTTCCCACGCTGATGTCCAGGGTCTCGCCGAAAATTCGATAGTGTCCCTGGCGCAAGGCCAAAACTTGCGAGTTGGCCCCGCTCACGTAAATGACCGCAGGGTCATGCGCCCCAGATTGCCATTTGCCCACTTCAATGTGCGCCACGCAGTGGTTGACGCCCACCAGTGGTACGGCAAAGCGCAGGGAAAGGGTGCGCGCCGCGGTGGCCACGGTGCGCAGGCACGGCCCCAGTCCCGGACCCTGGGAGAAGGCGACGGCATCGATCTTCAAGCCCTGCTGGCGAGAGTAGGCCAGCACCTCACCCACTACCTTGGCCATATATTCCGCATGATGCTGAGCCGCCTCGCGGGGGTGGATGCCGCCTTTGGCCGGGGTGTAAGTGGCGCTCTTCTCGTAGATCACACCCAACTCGTCCACCAGGGCGGCGCTAAGGTTCCAGGCCGTTCCTTCCAGGCCGAATATTATCATGTTAGCTGTAGCTCCTGTTTTTTTCCGTTTTCAGATATATCCCAGGCCGATATCCTTTCGGTAACGCATTCCATTGAAACGGATGCGCTTGATGTTATCATAGGCCTTGATCCGGGCCTCGGCCAGGCTTTTGCCGCGCGCGACCAGGGTCAACACCCGGCCGCCCGTGGTAAACAGCCTTCTCTTGCCCGTGGCATCCTGGCCAAAGGCCGTGCCGTTGTGGTAGACCAGAACCTCTGGGTCTACCTTCTCCAATCCGGTGATGGGCATGTTGGTGTAATGCTCTCCCGGATAGCCGGGCCGCTCCTCGCCTCCACCTGAGGAGTGGGGCTTGATGGCCCGGCCGGATGTGGCGCATACTCCCAGGCAGTAGTCGCGCGACCACTGCAGCGGCACCGTAGCCAGCTTTCTGTCCAGCAATGCCTCAGAAAGAAGGAAGAAGTCCGTCTCCAGGCGGGGCAGAATGACCTGCGTCTCCGGATCACCCAGGCGCACATTGATCTCCAGCACGGACGGCTCCCTTTCTTCAGAGATCATGAGCCCGAAGTAGATCACGCCCACGTATTCGTGCCCTGTGGCCTCATGAAAGCCATGCACCACTGGCAGGGCAATTTTATTCATTATTTTCTCTGTCAGCTCCTCGTCCAGCCAGGGGTGGGGCGAGAATCCGCCCATGCCGCCTGTGTTGGGATTGTTCTCTAAATTAGGGTTATTGGAGAGCTTATTGAAGAGCCGGACGGCAACAGCCTCGTCTGCGGAAAAAGCCTGTTTGTAGTCTAAAGCCGACTCCAACGGCTGAACCGTCCTGCCGTCACTAAGGGCAAAGAACATCAACTCTCGTCCTTCCAGCTGCTTTTCGATCTCGATTCTCTCTCCCGCCTTACCAAAGAGCTTGGGGCTGACCATGATGCGCTCGATTGTTGAACGGGCCTCCTCTTCTGTGGAGCAGACCACACAGCCTTTTCCTGCCGCCAGACCGTCCGCCTTGATCACCAGGCCCTGACCGGGATTTTCCGAGCAGAACTGGTGGACGTACTCTCTGGCAGCAGCCGGGTCATGGAAATTTTTGCAGGGCGGCACAGGAACATGCAGGCTCTTGAGAAGATCTTTGGTCGTGCACTTGCTGTTCTCAAGTATGGCAGCCTCTTTCTTGGGGCCCAGGATTCTCTGGCCTTCTTCCTGGAAGATATTGACAATACCATCGGACAGGTAGCCTTCCGGCCCAACAAAGGTCATGTCTATCCGTTCCTGTTTTGCAAAAGCGAGCAGTTCCGAAATGGTTTTGGGAGTCTTGCCTTGCACCGTTGCCAGGCGGCACTTCTCGATCATCTCGCTGCCTGCATTGCCGGGAGCCACGAATACCGTCTCCACGCTGCCGCTTCGGGCAAAGGCATGGGCGATGGCATTTCCTCTGCCTCCTGCGTCCACTACGAAAACTCTTTTGCCGGACATCAAATCCCTTATGAATAGTATAACCTAGATAAGCGTGATTGCAGTACATGAATTGCTGCATTGAATGGGTAAGGAAGCCGGAATAGCCTTTCCCATGGATAGTTATTTAAAACACCAGGTTGAGCCAAATTCGTAAATGTAATCACGCCCCGGCATATGGGCAATAGATTTCACTCTCGCGGATTTCTGTTTATGAATGATCCGCAAAACGGCGCAGGAGATGATAATACAATGTACTCTCAGGAGCAGGTGCTCAAAATCGTTCAGGAGAAGAACGTAGAGTTCCTCCGGCTACAGTTCACGGATATATCGGGAATTGTGAAGAACGTGGCCATTCCCGCCACCCAGATAGGAAAAGCCTTGAAGAGCGGCATTTCTTTTGACGGCTCTTCCATTGAGGGGTTTGCTAGAATCCAGGAGTCGGATATGGTTCTGCAACCAGACCTGACCACCTTCAGCCTCCTGCCCTGGCGCTCCAAGGACGGCTCTAATGAGGCCCGGCTGATCTGCGATGTGCATCTGCCCAGTGGCCAGCCCTTTGGTGGCGATCCCCGCCATGTCCTGCGCTTGCAGCTCGAAAAGGCCCAGGAGATGGGCTTTAAGATGAATGTCGGCCCGGAGCTGGAGTTCTTCCTCTTCGAAAAGCAGAATGGTGGCTCAGCTACCATCCCGCACGACTCTGGTGGCTACTTTGACCTCGGTCCCGTGGACCTGGCCGAGGATGTGCGCCGCGAGATCGTCCGGGCGCTCACCGATATGGGATTTACCATCGAAGCCTCTCATCACGAGGTTGCCAAGGGTCAACACGAGATAGACTTTGTTTATGACGATGCTCTGAAGAACGCCGACAAGGTCGTGACCTTCAAGTATGTCACCAAGACCATCGCCATGAGAGAGGGCCTTCGCGCCACTTTCATGCCCAAGCCCATTTATGGTGCAGCCGGCACGGGAATGCATGCCAATATCTCGCTATTTAGGGGCGGGGAGAATGCGTTCTTCGATTCCGAAACTGCCACGGGCATCAGCGATCTGGCCAGGTTCTTCATAGGGGGCTTAATTGAGCACGCCTGTGCCATAACCGCTATTGCCAATCCGCTCATCAACTCTTATAAGCGATTGGTCTCGGGTTTTGAGGCACCCGTCTACATCACCTGGTCCGGGCCGAACCGCTCCTCACTCATCCGCATTCCTGCCGGCCGGGGTCTATCCACACGCGTGGAGTTCCGTTCACCCGATCCGACCTGCAATCCCTACCTGACCTTTGCCGTAATCCTGGCGGCAGGCATGGACGGAATCAAGAGGGGCATCGATCCGGGAGAGCCGGTTGATCTGAATGTCTATCATCTCAGCCCCGCCGAGCGCAAAGAGTTGGGCATCAAGACCCTGCCCGCCAATCTCAAGGAGGCCCTGGACTATCTGGAAGCGGACAGTGTCGTACGCGAGGCTTTGGGCGAGCATGTTTTTGAGAATATCATGCGCCTGGGTCTTTTGGAGTGGGAGGCTTACAACACCTACGTCCATCCCTGGGAGATTGAAAGGTATATCAATGCGTTTTGAGGGGCATTTACGGCTCCCACCATCTCTTTTTTTCGGTACTTTTTGAATTTGCTTCTACGGCAAATTTGCTTATCTCTTCCTTTGCCTCTATTGTTAAATGCATGCGCAGGGGCTCTCCGGCAAACTGTCATCCGAAACGTATATATATGGCATCAACATTGGAGGAGTCCGGGCCGGTAGCTTAGTCAGGCAGAGCGAAAGGCTCTTAACCTTTAGGTCGGGGGTTCAAATCCCTCTCGGCCCGCTTTAAAACAACCGGGGCTGTGGCCTAGCCAGGTAGGGCGATGGGCTCCAGCGGTATAGTTTAATGATGAGCAACGGGTCTACTGAGATTTCTCGACGGGGAGATCGTTGATGATCCGTTGGAGCACTGAAATGAGCTGTTATCAGCCACCGATTTCCGGCTGTATGCACTTCAGTATCGGAGATACCCGTCGATCGTGAGTTCGAATCTCACCAGCCCCACCTTTTTATTCTATATTTGCTATTTCGCTCGCCACAGCGTTTAAATATTCTCCGGCCCCTAATCTCGGGAAGGGTGCCGAGATGTTTAGAGATATCCTCACCATATGCTGGTCCATCAAGGAGGTCAATAAGAACCTCACCGATCGGAAGTCCACATCCGACTTCTCCATAAAATATCTAAAAAATGCCTGCTCGGTTCTGGCAGAACAGATGCGCAAGATCGGCAAATCCATGCCCCAAGAGGTCATCGAGGTTGTCGATAAGAAGGGCGAGAAGAAGAGCTTCACAATGCATGAGGTGGCAGAGATGCTTTATGATCCTCGAAAGATCGTAGAACTGAATCTTATCGACAATATCAGCCTATGGGCAAAAGCCCGCATGACCGCTTAAGGTTCAGAAAGAACGGCAAAACCTGGAAGCGTTTTTTCCTTTTTCTTTTATTTAAAAATGAATAATATTTTAGCGCGCCTCAGAACTCATAGGGCTCATCATATGGCATCAGAGCATGCTGTATCATCATAGGCGTCGCTGCTCGGGGCCCCGTGCCCTAATAACTATTGTCTCCCATAATCAATTTATCCTTGGCGAGTTGCAGGGCAAGTTTGATCCGAGAAGCACTCCTCGGTCTTGCATATGGTGCGATTAGGCATGCACGTCTCTGTGGCGGGCGGCGTGGACATGGCATTTTCTCGTGCTCGCGAAAAGGGTTGCGATGCATTTCAGATCTTCTCTTCCAATCCCCGCAAATGGTGCTCAAAAACCATTCCCTGCGAATCTGCGAAGCGCTTTCTCGCCCTGCAAAGGCAGTTTGGCCTCTCTCCGATCGTTGACCATATGCCTTACTTGCCCAACCTTGCCTCGTCAAAGGAAGAGGTTTATGCCAAATCGAAAGAAGCTCTCATCAGGGAGCTGGAGCGCTGCCAGGCTTTAGGCATACATTATCTTGTAACTCATATGGGAAGTCACCTGGGCACGGGACAGGAGCGAGGGCTAGCGAGGATTGTAGCTGCTTTGCAGACGGTCTTTTCTCTGTGCGATAGCGAAACCGTCTTGCTTCTGGAGAACAGCGCTGGCACAAAGAACAGCATGGGTAGCACTTTTTCCGAGATAGCTGCCGTCTTAGAATCCCTGCCAGCCGATCGCGGACGGTTGGGCGTGTGCCTGGACACCTGCCATCTTCATGCCGCAGGATACGACCTGCGGAACCCCCGGGCATTGCAGGCGACGCTGGATCAGTTTCAGGATTGCATCGGGCTGGAGTGGCTTATGCTTCTTCATCTCAACGATTGCAAGGGAGCCATAGGATCGCATCTGGATCGGCATGAGCATATTGGTCTGGGGCAGATCGGCATGGAAGGCTTTCGGGCAATTCTTTGCCATCCCGCTCTTTCCGACCGGGCCATGATCCTGGAGACGCCGGTAGATGCGTCCCGGAATGATAAAGGGAATCTTGATGTGGCGAGGCACCTGGCCTCAGGGATAAAATAGCTTCTCGATGACCAGCATCAAGGCATCATTGGAAATGGGCTTGACCAGGTAGCTGTCGGCTCCCAGATCGTAGCTCTTCTGAATATCTTGATCCACATTGGATCCAGTAAGAATGACCACGGGAATATTGCTCAAATTTTTATCTTTCTTTATGCGGGTGAGAAGATCTATGCCGCTGATATCGGGCAGGTTGATGTCCAGCAAGATTAGCTGGGGCAAATCGGCCTTGTTTTTATTTTGCAGAACGGCAAGGGCCTCTTTGCCGCTGGTGGCCATAACCAGATCATTATTCAGCTTATTGTGCGATAATACGCGCTTTGTCACGGCTGCGTCCTCATAATTGTCCTCCACCAGCAGGATCTTTATTTCTAAGTCCATAGATTCACCTGGAGCTATATGCCCACATTTTCCCCTAAATCATTAAGGCTAAAGGAGGTGATGCAACTACCCACAAAAATAGTTTTCCCACTAAGCAGATCAAACCGCCTCATAAATGCGCACCCTTAGATTAACCTTGTACCCTAATCCTGAACGTGCAACCATCTCTGCTAAAGATTTTTATATTAGTTCGTGTCCACCAGGCTTCTCTTTACGCGCCCGCTGGAGAGAAGGGCAACCCGGCTCAGGGGCACGTCTGCTTCCAATTCGTAGCCCAGGGCCTCGCCTAGGGTGCGAGCGAATTCCATGATCTCGTAGTGCTGCGGCATGTCCTCCCTTGTCAGGCGGTCTCGGGAACGGCCCAGATGCATGTAAGACTTGACCTCCACGAAGTCGGGCTCGGCCCTCGCGATGAGGCGGGCGTAGTCCTCCAGCCTTTCCATATTCAGGCCGCGCACCAGAGTCAGGCGAATCACAGAACGGCTGCGGTGCTGCTTGATGATCTCCAGGCTCTCCAGAATTCGCGGCCATAGATCTGCCGCAGGCCGGCAGACGCGCCGGTACATCTCTTCGTCTGGAGCATTGAGGCTGAGGTAGAGCTGCGTGGGCAGAAGGTCGGCCAGAACATCAGGATTTGTGGCGTTGCTTACCACAAATGTTGTCATGCCCCGCCGGCGGATGAGGTCGAGAAGCTCCTTAAGGTAAGGATAGATGGTGGGCTCGCCCATGAGGGAGAGGGCCACGTGCATAGGCAGGCGCGCCTCATCCAGCCTCTCCAGATCCGTGGTCTTGGCTCCGCCGTAGCCGGAGAGAAACTTCTGCTGGCCGGAGAGGATGCCCTGCAAAAGTGCCTCGGGCTCCATTGGTGCAGTTGCAGGCACAGGATCGTCTATCGGCCTCCAGCAGTGCAAACATTGGTGGTTGCACTCCAGGGTGGGCGTCATCTGCACGCAGCGGTGGCTGGAGATGCCGTAGAAGCGGTGCTTGTAGCACTGGTCGCCGCCCCGCAGGGAGCGGCGAAGCCACATGCAGGGCTTGACGGCTCCGCCACCGACCAGGTGGTAGCCCTGGCGGGTGAGGGTCTGTGTAGCTTGATTTTGAGGTTCCATGCCTGGAGTTGAAAGAATAGCCGGAGATATATAGCTACGTGTGATGTTTTCCATTATCGCAAAGAATATGACCCAAAAGTCGCAAAGGCGCTACTGGATGCCGTGGCGATCTCTTGCATTGATAGCTTTTTTGGCGATGGCAATTGCATAAACTTCCGGTGCAGAGCAGGTTATCTCTGCCCAGGAGATATATGCAAAAATCGTGGACAAAGAGCCCGTTTATTATGATAGTATCCAGGTTTTGGGCGACCTGGATCTCAGCACCCTGCCCGATGCTCAGGTTTCAAGCTCGTTCGCAATTACTAACTCAACCCTCATCAATACCAGCTTCAAGAATGCCGCCTTCCTGGGCCAGGCCGACTTCGCGAACACCAGCTTTGCCAACGCCAGCTTTTCCGCCGCAGCCTTTGCCAAGAGGGCCAACTTCTTCCTGTCCCGCTTCAACAGCGCCGTCTTTTCCGATGCCGTCTTTTCCGGCCCGGTCCAGTTCGGCCTGGCCAGCTTCTCCGGCCTTTCCTCCTTTGGCGAAGCGATCTATGCCAAGGAGGCGAATCTCAATCTTGCCCGCTTTTCCGATGCGGCCTACTTCTCGGGAGCAAAATTCCAGAAGGATGCCATCTTCGGTCTGACCAAGTTCCAGGACATCGCCAGCTTCCAGCAAGCCCAGTTCGATGGCGATCTCAACTTCAAAGGAGGATCGATCTCCACCATGCTTTTGGATAAGGCAGAATTCGGCAAGGATTCCCGTATTATCCTGAACGACACCGATTTTGCCCGCTTCAAGGCCCACTGGAATGAGATCGAGGAGCATGTGGTCTGGGATCCGGGGGCCTACCTGGCCCTTGTGAATAATTACCACGGCCAGGTCGCTTCTCACCATCCTGGCCTTCGCTCTGCTATTCAGGAGAGGGGACGGCATTCGCCGCTCCGCCAAGCCCCTCAATGAGGCCGCCGAGGAGGACAGCGTGCCCGAGCGCGTCACTTTTAGAAACGCCCTCTTCTTCAGCACCATGGTCTTTCTCTCTCAGGGGCCCATCGACTTTCTGCCCGTGGGCCGTCACCGGTATATTGTCATTTTCGAAGGTATTTTGGGCTGGCTGCTTTTGGCGCTCTTCCTGGTGACTTTAGGCAGGGTTATGATCCGCTAATGCTACGGCAAAAAACAAAAGTGATAAATCCTGGACCGTCTTCGAATTAGTCAGTGATTAGAGTTCCCAGATGGCACATGCTGCTCTTGGCATTACTACTGCCCCTCCTGCTTAGCGAGGTCTTGGCAGAAGAGCCAGGGCTTGATGCCCCTTTGACGACTTCCCAGGACCTGGCCACCCCGGCCATCACCGCCCAGGATATCCTGGCCCAAATAAGATCGGGCGAGCCGCTGAACTATGACAATGTAACCATCACGGGTCAGCTGGATCTGGGGACAGGAGATGAACAGGTCAAGCAATCGATAAGAATTACCAACTCCCGCATCCAGGGGACAGTAAGAATGGAGGCCGTGACCTTCGCCGAGATCCTGGATCTGCGGGGATGCGTCTTTGAAGACGATGTCAGCTTTGTTAAGTGCGTTTTCCAGAAAGATGCCAAGTTTTCCGGAGCAAGATTCCAAAAGCAGGCCGACTTTGCCGAGACCTACTTCCAGGGACCGGCCTCTTTCATTAGCACGCTTTTTCAAAACGACAGCAGCTTTAGCAACGCCCAGTTCAATGGGGATGCCGTATTCCTAGATTCCGGATTCGCCAGTGATGTCGACTTCAATTACGCCAAGTTCCAAAGTTCTGGATCTTTCTTGAATGCTAATTTCGAAGATGTAAGCTTTTTTGAGACTAAGTTTGCCGGGCAGGCCACATTTCGATTCGCAAATTTTCGAGGCAATGCCACATTTGCGGCTACCCGTTTCGAGAGCGATGTGCTCTTTCGTGCGGTCCGTTTCTGGAGAGGAAGCACTTTTGGCCTGTCTAGCTTTGGGGGCTTGGCAGACTTTGGCAATGTTGACTTTAAAAAGACGGCCTTCTTTGGGGGGGTGAAGTTTGCAGACCTGGCCTATTTCGCCAATGCCAGGTTTAATGGAGATTTGATCCTGGAGGGAGCCCGGTTGTACAGCATGCAACTGGACAATGCTGCATTCAATGAGAGTTCAAAAATTAACCTGAACAGCACGGACTTTTCCAAGTTCGTGGTCCACTGGAGCACCATACGGGATCGCATGGTGTACAACGGGGCCGCCTACCTGGCACTGGTGAAGAATTACAAGAGCCTGGAGTGGTTTGACGAAGCCGATGAATGCTACTATCAATACCGCAGAATCGGTCAGGATCAGGCGCCCTGGGGCTGGGGCAAAATCTCGGACATCATCTCCTGGCTCTCCTGCGGATATGGTGTTCGGGTGAGCTACACTGCCTTTTGGTGCCTTTTCACCATTCTCATCTTTGGAGTGATATTTTGGGCAGGAAAGGGCATGAACAAATTCGAGATCGAGGGCGTGGAGCTTCCCGGATATCAGAGGCTGAAGCCCAGCAAGCGCGTCTCTTTCACCGACGCCCTCTATTTCAGCATTGCCATGTTCACCACCTCCCAGGCGCCCGTCAATACCTATCCGGTAGGCGTTTACAAGCATCTGGCCATGGCGGAAGGTATAATGGGCTGGTTCTTCCTGGGCCTCTTCGTGGTGGTGCTGAGCGCTGTGCTCATTCGCTAAATATCGCTAATCGAAAAAAAAAAGAGAGCGCCAATCCGGAAAGGTTGATATACGTGTTGGTTATACGGGAAAGATCGGAAAAGGGCGCGTGGCCTAGTCCGGATAAGGCGGCAGCCTCCTAAGCTGTAGATCGGGGGTTCGAATCCCCCCGCGCCCGCTAGCTCTTTTTTTTGAAAACATATGATTGTTTGTTGCTACCAACTCTGGAAAAAAGGATAAATTATAGTTTTAAGGCACAATCTTAGAGATGGCCAGCTCCAGGATATCCTCTGCCCCCGATTTCTTCAACTGGGGAATGAGCAGGTTGACAATGGATCGGTCCACCACAGTCTCCACGGCGTAGTAGCCGGAATTGTAGAGCTTGGAGATGGTGGGATTTTTCATGCTGGGTAGCATGGATATCAAATCCGCTATCGAATCCTCGGGCACATTCATCTTGAGCAGAACCTTTTCTCTCGCCTTTATGACCGCAGATAGAAGCGTCTCTACAGCTATGATCTCCTCGCGCTTCTCCGGGTCTGCCCAGCTCTTTTTGTTGGCAATAAGCTCCGAGGTGGACCTGAGCATGACATCAATGATCTTCAAGCCGTTCTTCTTCAGGGTGGAACCGGTCTCGGTGAGATCAACGACCACATCGGTCAGCTCCGGAACCTTGGCTTCGGTAGCTCCAAAGGAGAACTGGATGTCCACCGGTATTCCCAGACCCAGGAAGAAGGCCTGGGTGAGGCTCGGATACTCAGTGGATACGCGACTGCCCGGTTTTATCTCACGGGCGGAGTGGATATCCAGGCTCTCGGGCACGGCAACCACCAGCTTTACAATGCCGGGCCCCTGTTTGCCGTAGTTGAGCTCAGCCACACGGGCCACGACGGCACCAGACTCCATTATCCAGTCTGTTCCGGAGATGCCCAGGTCGAAATAGCCTTTGGCTACATATCCCGGTATCTCCTGGGGGCGGAGGATCTTCACCTTGCCGATGCGAGGGTCTTGTATGCGGGCGTTGTACTCGCGCTCCGTTCTCTTAACCTCCAGCCCGGCTTGCTCGAAGAGCTGCAGTGTCTGGTTTTGCAGGCTGCCTTTGGGAATGGTGATGTCGATCATTCTGAGGTTTTGCTTTTTTAGAACATATTTTTGTCTTTTGCTCGAGGGGTTGTATCTATTACTTGCCATTTTCCAGGCGATCACCACGCACAATATTTATAAATAACAACAGTAATAAACAGTTGTGAGAAGGGGGAAGGCAGTTGACATCTCTGATTATCTCTGATACGCATTTCGGCCTGGATTCATCGACTCTTCAGAGCCCGGCAAAGGTAGACCAGTTGATGCAAGAGATATCGGAATTTGAGAGCGGCTGCGACGAGGTCGTGCTTTTGGGCGATATCCTCGATTTCTGGAGGGTAAATCCAGAGAATGCGGTGAAGGGCGCCATCCCTTTTCTAAAACGGCTCTCCCAGGAATGTCTGAAGATTCGCTACGTTGTGGGAAATCACGATCATCACCTGGTGGTACAAAAGCAGGAGGCGGAATTCATGGAGAGGGCTGCTCGCTGCGATCTGTTTCCCGTTTATATTCCAACAATGCGCTGGAGCCGGACTTTTTGCGGCGTTGATATCGAGATGCTCTATCCTACTTACCGGACGCGTTATTGCCAGAGGACCATCCTCTTCACGCACGGCCATCATCTGGACGGCATTCAAAACTTTACTTTGCAACTGGTGGAGAAGCTACGCAGACTCTCCGGAGAGGAGTTTCTTCCCGCCGACCTGGAGATGATGATGACTTACGCCTACGAGGGGCTGTACCGCTCCGCCTGCATCGGAGAGATGGTCTCTTTCGAGAACTCTATCTGGAAGGCATCCAACCTGCTGCAGAGGATCAACTCCGGTGTTTTTTCCAACCAGCGCCGCGCCAGCGTAGAGGGTCAATATGAGGCCATATTGAAGTTCATTCGCGAGAGGAGCCTTGGTAAGATTGACTGCTTCATTTATGGAGATACGCATCTTCCGGGCATATTTCAACGAAGGGGAGGGCCTCTGGCCGTGAACGCGGGCAGCTTCACGCGCGAGCCGGGAAATGGCTCTCGCTTCGAGATGCCCGATACCTATATGCTTCTGGATGAGGGGGGGCTGGCCATAAGGCAGCTGGGCAGGAAAAGGCCTCTCTTTTTATGCGAGCTTCTCTAGATGCCAAACCTATTTCATCATGTATACTCTTAGGTCAAAACATGTTCGAACCAAACGAGGAATCCCTGGTCCTGGAGATCGTTCGCGGCTTCTTTGACATTCCATCTGAGGAGATGATGAAGATCGGCGATCAATTCAAAATGCTGCTCTTCGGACCCCAGACAGGCACAGAGCAGGAAGCGGTGGCAAAGATCAAGGAGGCTCTAAAAGATATGTCCAAGGAGCAGGTCTTGATGGCAGGCATGTTCGTCTCTGGACTGCTGCGCTGCAACCTTGCAGAGCAAGTTGAGCAGCAGTATCTGCAAGCCAAGGCAGAAGGAAACGCCGAGCATGATTGCGGTTGTAATTGATGGCCCCTTTGCACCCGTTTCGCCTCGCGAGATTTTTTGTTCTCGCTGTATTAGAATAATTGAGTTTTCTGTGAGTCCTCCCTCGCGCTCTGTGCCTCTGTGGTAGTAGTATCGTCAGCCGTTTGTAATAACCAGTGGCTAACGGCGTTTCCACCACAGAGACACCACAGTTCACAGAGAACGCACAGAGCGACTAACTATTAGCCACTAAAAATAGCGAAGAGTAGATTTTTTCTTCGCGCTTCGTCCAATAGCTTATTATCGCGTATATCGATCTGATTTATGATGAAAGAGGCGTTTTGTGCATGCCGGGACGGCAAGGCCCTTGGCCAGGAGCTGCGGCGCATAGTAGAGGCCATTTTAGCGGGCGTAATCAAGACGCAAGCTGATCTGGAGTCGCACAAGAAGGACGCCTCATCACGCCTGGCCCTCTCATCCCTCCCCAGCAATGCCGATATTCTCAGCAACGCTACGCCCCAGGAGCGGGCCCAGCTCAAGATGCTGGTGCGTAAGCCCACGCGAACTCTCTCCGGCGTGGCGGTCATCGCGGCCATGACCTCTCCGGCCCGCTGCCCGCACGGAATCTGCGTTCCCTGTCCGGGCGGCATTCACTGCTCTTCGGCGCAAAGCTACACCGGTCGCGAGCCGGCAGCACTTCGGGCAGCTCAGCATGACTACGACCCCTACCGCCAAGTAAGGGCGCGGCTGGCTCAACTGGATGAGATTGGCCACCCCTTAGACAAGTCGGAGCTGATCATCATGGGCGGAACGATCACGGCGCGCCCTTTAGGCTATCAGCACTGGTTTGTCAAGCGCTGCCTGCAGGCCATGAATGACTATCCCGAGGCAAAAGCGCCCTCCACAGAGTACCAGTCCTTTGCCGATGTGGCCGCGGCCAATGAGACGGCATCGGTTAGAAACATCGGCACCACCTTCGAGACCCGGCCAGACTACTGCGGTCCAGCGGAGACTATGAACATGTTGCTTCTCGGAGCCACCAAGGTGGAACTGGGCGTGCAGAGCACCCGTGATGATATATTAGAGAATATGAAGCGAGGCCATACGGTAGAGGACTCCGTACGAGCCAATCGCGCTCTAAGAGAGGTGGGCCTGAAGGTGGGCTTTCACATGATGCCGGGACTGCCCGGCTCCTCTCCAAAGGTAGATCTGGAGGTATTTCGTGAGCTTTTCTCGGATAGCCGCTTTCGCCCGGACTACCTCAAAATATATCCGACATTAGTCGTGGAAGGAACCGAGCTTTACCGGCAGTACCTGAGTGGCGAGTACGTCCCTCTGGGCGACGCAGCTGCGGCAGAGCTTGTATCTCAAATAAAGGAGATTCTGCCTGCCTACGTTCGGCTGCAGCGTGTGCAGCGAGACATTCCCGCTCAATCAATCGTGGCGGGGGTCAAAAAATCCAATCTACGTCAGCTTGCCCAGCAGCAGCTTTCAGCCCGTTACAGCCATTGCCGCTGCATCCGCTGCCGAGAAGCGGGGCTGCGCCGGTTCTTGGGAGGAGAAGTGCGATTTGTGCATGAGGTCTATGAGGCATGCGGTGGAGCCGAGCACTTTTTGTCCTTTGAGGGGGAGGACGAGACAATCGTCGGATTCCTGCGCCTACGACTTTCTGCCATCGCCCGGGTAAGGGAGCTGCATGTCTACGGGCCCATGCTTCCCATCGGCAGCAGAGCGGAAGGGTGGCAGCACCGTGGTTACGGGGAAAAGCTGCTCCATGCGGCAGAGACACTGGCAGAAGAGGCGGGCTACGGCTCCCTGGAAATTACCAGCGGCATTGGGGCCAGAGGCTACTATCGGCGGCTGGGATATGAGCTATGCGGGCCTTACATGGCCAAGCTATTAAAATGGGATCAAAGCACCACAACCATTAAATAGCGTGCACCAAAGAGGATTTGCGGTTCTGAGGAATTATAATATGCGTTGGCAAGGCAAATTTGGAAGGAAGCCCACCGGGGGAAAATTGATTCTCGCCAGGGGCAAGAGAAAGTGTGAGATAGGCAGAGAGCAGAGCGACACCACCATTGCCGCGGTCCGGGTTAAGAAGATCGAGACAAAAGGCGGAAATATAAAGCTACGCATGCTGCGGGGCGATATGGCCACAATTGCCGATTCCGTGACCGGCAAGTCCAAGATGGTCAAGATTGAGACCGTAAAGGAAAACAAGGCCAATCTGCACTACATGAGAAGGAACATTCTCACCAAGGGTGCGATCATCAAGACGGAAATGGGAGATGCCAGGATAACCAACCGGCCCGGCCAGGATGGCGTCATCAATGCCATACTGCTACCTGCCGCTTAAAACCCCCTTCTCTTTTAATGTTCGTCGTCTTCCGGTGTAGTTGTGGTCGCCACCTCTACTCCTTGAAGGACGCCAAGTCCAGGACCTGCCCCTGTGGAAAGAGAACTATTCTTAGCAAGACGAGAGTCTTAGCCCAGGCAGAGGACGCTTATGCGGCAGGCGATATCGTGAGAAAGCTGCAGCTTGAGGGGCACGGCATGACCGGATTTAAATCGGCCGGGCCATAGCCAAATAATCTATGCGCCTCAAAGAGAAGCTGCATGGAGTAGTGCCAGAGGGGTGCCAGAGCTTACTCTCGAATCGCTTTCATGTCATTGGGAATATTGCCATACTCTCCCTTGCCCCGGAGCTGGCAGGATACAAGAAGAAGATTGCAGAGGCTGTGCTCTCTTCCGGCAAGAGCATTTATACCGTGCTGAATAAAACCACCAAGCTGCAAGGTGAGAGAAGGGTGGCAGGCTTTGAGCTACTAGCCGGTGTCGCCAATACCGTCACCACTCATAAGGAATTCGGCTTTCTCTACCGCCTGGATGTAACAAATGTATTCTTTAACAGCCATCTCGGCTACGAGAGAATGAGGGTGGCAGCAGCGGTCGTGGCTGGTGAGGATTTGCTGCTTCCTTTCTCTGGCGTGGGACCCTTTGCCGTTCCCCTGGCAGCTTATGGCGCTCATGTCCTGGCCCTGGAGAAAAATCGCGAAGCATGCCTTTATTTGGCGGAGAACGCCAGGCTGAATCGAGTGGAAAAGATGATCGCGATAATAAACGCGGATGCCTTTCACATGGCCAAGCTGCTCCGAAAGGATTTTCACAGGGCCGTCATTCCCGCGCCCTACGGAGCAGAAGGAATTTTGGAAACCGTATTGCCCCTGATGAAATCCGGGGGAATTTTGCACTTTTATACCTTCAAGAAGCTTCATCAGATCGAGCCGCTCAAAAAGAGCTACCAAGATCTGGGCCTGGAGGTTATGCATGCTCGTAGCTGCGGCAATGTCGCTCCCGGAGTCTGCCGCTGGGTCTTTGATCTGGCGAAATCCTGAATACGGAAATCCTTAAATACGGCGATTGACGTACATGTGTATTGGCAAAGGTCGAATACTCATTTCTTTCCCTCCGATGACTTTTGCCTCCCTCCTATTTACACAATTTTCTGCCTTGCACTTTCTCTTCTGGAAATGATAGTACTGCATGGCCGAAATAAGCCAATGTTTTGACTTCGCGGCTTCGCGTGAAAGCGGACCCGGTTGAATCTCACGCGAAGCCGCGAAGGACGATCTGCCGTTCACAAAGGCACATTATCCTCTCATAATATCGACGATATCGAAGCCAGGGCGAAAGCTGCCAGGCCCAGCAGGCTGAGGGGCAGAGTGTAACCCATAACCGTTTCCTTCATGCTCGCTCCTGTAGAGCTTTTGATGAGCCAGAAGTAGGGATCGGTGACATAAGAGAACATGAACGCTCCTGATGCAATGAGCAGAGCTAAAGTTGCTCCAGGGAGCGGATAGTGTGCCAGGATCTGCGCGGCAACTGTAGCCGTCACCACCCGAGACCCCTGAGCCAGCTGCAAAGCGGCAGATACCAGGAAGGGCAAGAGCAAAGCTGGCAGAAAATGTCCCAAACGAAAGATCTCCTGGCCTAAGCCGCTTTGCGCCACCACATAGCCGAAAGCGCCCGCTCCGCATAGGTCCAGCAATATCACGCCGGATCTTCGCCCGGCCACATGAATCAGCTCCTGCATCTTCTTTCTCTCCAGTGCCAAACCGAGCATGGCACCCAGGAGCAGGGCAATGCCCGGATCGGCAAGAAGGCGCGTCTTCTCATGCGGGCCGCCAAATAGTATCAGGATTATTGGTACCAGCAGAGGGGCCCAGGCACGTGACCTGCTCATTTTTGGGGGGGCTCTGACCTCTCTTGATTCCGCTTTCTCAATATCCGAGAAAAAATGCTTCATAAGGATGTAGGCCAGGGCGAACAAAACCAACGAAATGGGAATGCCGCGCATGAGCAGATCGTACGGCTGCGCCCCCAGGCCCGTGGAGAGGGTGATCATGACCGGGGAGGGATAGATGAGGTTGAAAGAGATTATGGAGCAGGCTGCTGTCATGAAAAGGGCCCTTTTGCCGTTCGGGCAGTCTTTTCCGGCCAGGCCGCTTACCACCGGCTGCAAAATCATGTAGGCGGTGATGCTGCACATCACAGGCAGCGAGATGAGGTAGCCGGCCGCTCCGCCGACGAGCAAGCTCTTGCCGGCCAGTCGCCCCAGGTCGGCAACGATTCGCTCCAAGCTCTGTGTGCTGCGCAGATACTCCGCCAGCAGGGCACCGCTGAATACTACTATGGCCAGGGAGGAAAAGATCCTGGATAGTCCCGTGGAGATATATCCCAGCAACTCTCCGTTCATGCCCACCAGGAGGCCAAAGACGATAGAGGAGACGATTAAACTTAAGAAAGGACCAAGCCTGGGTATGATCAAACTGACGAAAATTACGGCGGCCAGAAAAGCAAGGAACGGGTCCATACTGCAAAGTATATCTTATTAGCTATAAAACCATAATTATGCCAGAGATGACTTTTTCCCCCTAAACATCCGAAACGCATTTATAGATAGAAATATAAAAAAAGGCAGAGAAGGGAAATAGTCTTATTTAAATCAGGCCAGATCGTGAAATAGCGATCCTTGGCAAGGGATAGTTTGGCAGGAGAAGGGAGTAGTGGTATGAGTAGAGGTAGCTTTAGGGGTAGACTACCTCGGGGGAGGCTTGACTATAAGGTAAGTCCGGCACTCCTGGGCGTAGCCATGTTCTTTGTTGTTCTAGTTCCATCTCTATTCTATATATTTCCAAATGTCCTCGACTCTTCGCAATCATATAATGCATTGCAAAATGCCGCCTCCAATGGGGCATCTCTTTTGGCCACCGTCCAACAGTTGCCCGAAATGTCTCAGGTCTACCTGGAGAACACCGGCTCCGTGGAGTTGCACCAGGTGCAGATTGTGGGCGGGGGAAGGTCCTTGGGCATACTATCTGAGCTTGTTTGCGGCGAGAGAAAGGTGCTAGCCGTCAGCGGCTCCCCGCAGGAACTGCGAGTGTCTGCGCTCGATCCTTCCCAGGGAACGGTTCAGGCTCGCATCCAGTATATCCCGCCAGCCACAAGCAATGATATCACAAGCCCCGTTTCCAGTGAAGAGGTGCTGAGCACCAAATCAGCACCAATCATTGCACCCACCTTTTCCGGGTCGGCAGGCACCGACGCCGCAGCACCGTCCCCAATTGATCGGCCCGGTGGAGAGATGCCAGAAATATCTGCACTCTTTCTGACCATTACTGCCAATAAGTCAGAAGGCATAGCTGGCGAGGTCGTGGGCTACAGATGCCTGGCGAAAAACCGGGGGAAAGCCGAACTGTCCGACATCCAGATTTCTTGCGCAGGAAAAGTGGCCTCTACAAAGTATCTGCCTGCCGGCAAGGAGCTTTTCCTGGATGGAGCCGTGCAGATTGAAAATAATACCAGGCTATCGGCCGGCGTGCGAGCCTTGGATGCCAGGGGCAGGATCTACACTAACAATACGTCTTTCGACATCTGGAAGATATCTCCATTCCTTCGGCTTATGGTTACTGCCCCCCCGCGGCTGCACCGCGGCGAGAACGTTTCCCTGCAAATTCGCATTGAAAATAAGGGGACGGAAAACCTCACAGATATTCTTGTCAGAGATAGTTTGGGGGAGATCGGACGGATAGCAGAGCTTTCTGCGGGCGATTTTCAGGTGCTGCAAAAAGAGCTTACGGTCTTTCAGAGCCGTCAGGACGCGTTTTCGGTTATCGCCCATGATCAGGCAGGAGCAGAGGTCTATGCCAGTGAGATGTTCGGCCTTCGGGTACTAAACTCCTCGCTCTTGATACAGGGCGATCCTTCGAAGGTCTGGATTTCTCCAGGAGAGCCCGCCGAGGTGACCTGGATCTTGAGCAACAGCGGAGAGGAATTCCTGCAAAATATTACCTTAGAGGGAGACGGGAAGAGGCGCATTCTCAAGGAACTGGCTCCCGGCCAATCGGTAAAGATGGCGGCCATTTACACCAAGAACTCTACCACCTGGATAAACGTTACTGCGAAGGGATTTGATGGTAACGGTTTTGAGGCAGTCAGCACGTCTGGCGTGCTTTTAATGTCCGTTTTGCCCGGCATCACCTTGAAGGCCATGCCCGCCGAGATTGAGGTATGTCCGGATGAGGCGGCAGAGATTAGTGTCCTTGTCACCAATTCCGGAGACGATCGCCTGGAGGATGTAGCTTTGACTTTGAACGGCTCCACGCTTGCCACTCTCGGTGGGCTGCAGCCGGGTGAGTTCAGAGTGATAAATTCTAAAACAGTGATATCCGACAATTGCACAATTCAATTTGAGGCCACGGGAAGAGACTCGCTCGGCAGTACCCTGTCGGACAGAGCAAGTGTCAAGGTAGCGGCAGTAGTTGCCGCCCTCAAGATATTCGTCAGCTCTTCGCCGCCAGCTATAGTGCCGGGAGAAAAGAGCCATCTCACCTGCACCGTGGCCAACACCGGAAGTGTCCCTCTCTACAGCATATTCGTTATCAGCAAAAAGCTGGGGCCTCTGGGCAATATCGATTATCTTTTACCCAAGCGCCAGACGACGGTCGCTTCCGAAAAGATGGTGAGTGAAGCTATCGATGACACCATAACCGCAGAAGGCTTCACTCAAGACCAGAAGCCCGTGCGCGGCACCTTTAGCCTGAGCCTGAGGCTTCTTCGTTCTCCCGGTCAGGTCTTGGAGGCCTCCGAAAGTCAGGCATCCAGTCCTTTGCAGCCGTTTGCCGTGACGATGGCACCGGCCAACATCAGCTTCGGCAATTTCAGCCTGCCCTTCAATCTGCCTGCCCAGGAGGAGACGTCCTCCGAGGTATCGAGAACGATGGCCAGCGATGTGGACCGCACGGCAACAAAGCAAAACAATGTAGTATTGGATAAAATTGCTAACCTGCTGCGCTATGTGGAAAAGCTTCTGGGATTGAATGGTAGCGAGAGTGATCACCAAAGTGAGAGTGATCACCAAGGCGAGAATGAATCTCAATCGCATGCCGCACAGGAGCTCTCTCCTGCGGGAAAAGATAGCCTGCCCGGATCTAAAAATTACGAGCTATCCATTGCGGGAGTGAAGGGCTCAGAGCACGGAGCCATATCTATTCTGGATGTTAATGCACTGCCCTCTCAGCCTGCTGCCAATGAGCCGATCAAGGTAACCGTGCACCTGCAAAGCTTGGAAGGAATAAAGTCTGCATTGGTGAAATACGGCCTGTCCGAACTGCCGCTCACCAGGCAGGATATGCAAAGCGTTAATCGGGTTTATGACTGCGCCCTAGCTCTGGAATCAGGCAGCCAGGAAGACGGATACTGGAGCGGCACCATTCCCGGCCGGGGGCCAGGCACCTACATGCCTCTTTCTGTCTTTATAACGGGCACATCGAGCACTGCTGAAGGCGGACCGTATTTGATCCACTGGAGTACAGTCAACTCGGTCAGTGAGCGGACAGTCGTCGCCCCCACCGGAAGAAACGGCATGCTCTTCATTGAGTCCTCATCCGTAAAAGGCAGAGGCGAGGTCTCCATCAAGGATACCATCCAGGGATCGACGATGCAGTTCGATGAGAAGATAATGGGCAACGGCTCCATCAGCCTGGAGACGCTGCGCACCATTGATCGCAGTGGATCGGTGGATAATTTCACCGAGAAGAAGGATCTGGTTTTCACCGGCGGCAATCTCAAAGGCCATAAGACTTTGGCCTCTCCTAACTTCCAGGGGGGCTTGGGAGCCTCGGTCACGGAGAGGTTCAACTTAAGCCATGTGGACAAGAGCGAGACCTCCAGCGTTCGCAGCCAGAATTATGCCAACAATACTCTGGCCTTCAAGACGGACCAGGCCTTCGATGGAACCTGGAACATCCAGACCAAGTATGCCAAGTTCTACAAGAAGATCAAGGCCGATCAGAAGTACACCGGCTCCTTCCAGACCCAGAAGGATATCGAGTTCCAGGATGCGGGACAAAATTAGGATCAGATTATTTATAGGAGATAGGCATATTGCTGTAATAAGATGAAATCAATCATTTTACTTCTCTGTTTGACTGCGCTGGTTTGCCTTCTGGTTCAAGCATGTGCCGCGGAAGGCGGCACGGTGCCAAATAAGGTCTGCTTCATTGAGTCCTCATCCGTATCAGGCAGAGGCGAGGTCTCCATAAAGAGCACCATCGAGAGATCGACGATGGCGCTTAATGAGAAGATGTTGGGCAGCGGCTCCATCAGCCTGGAGAGGCTGCTCAGCATCGATCGCATGGGATCGGTGGACAGCTTCGCAGAGATGAATGATCTGGTTTTTGCCGGCGGCATTCTTAAGGGCCATAAGACTGTGGCCTCTCACGACCTCCGAAGGAGACTGAGCGCATCCGTCACAGAAAGGTTCAACTTGAGCCATGTGGATAAAAGCGAGACTTCAAGCGTTCGCAGCAACAATTTTGCCAACAATACGCTATCCTTCAAGACGAACCAGGCCTTCGAGGGATCCTGGAATATCCAGACAAGGTCTAACAAATTCAATAAAAAGATCAAGACGGATCAGAAATATACAGGCTCCTTCCAGAACCGGAAGGATATCGAGTTATAGGATGCTGGAGAGAAATGATGAAAGACAATTAGATTCATAACTTGAGGTTAGCCACGTGAAACATCGAAGAGCCTCAATTGCCCATAAAGGAATAATGAGGAGCTTTTCCTCAGCTCCTTCCCGCTCCTGCCGCCTTCCTCCAGACCTCGTCGCTATTGTCCATGGACTCGATCTGATCGTGGATATCGATGCGGTGCTGCACCTCGGCTGCCCGCAGCCTATCTTCCATAGAAATGCGCAGCATCTCCTTGGAGCTGTCTCGCAGCTCTTCTGCCTCTTGCCAGAGCTTTTCCGCTTCTGCGGCGTCTGCCGCCCTGGTCTCCACCGATTTGGCCCGAAGCTCCATCTCTCTTAGCAGGGCTGCATCGTGCTCCTCTTTCAGGCGCTTGGCATCGGCCAGCAGCTCATCGACCTCACGGGTCATATCCTCTTTGCTTCTGGCTACCAGATCATTCTCCGAGAACATATCATGCCTCCAGCATCTTCAGGAATATTTGATGAATCCTTGGGTCTTTCGTCAGTTCAGGATGAAAGGCTAAAGCCAGCAGATTCTTCTGGCGCGCCGCCACCACCGCTTCCCCTACGCACGCCAGCACCTCTACGCCGTCGCCCACCTGGACTATGGCCGGGGCGCGGATGAAAACGGCATGGTAAGGCTGGTCCAGCCCTTTTATTTGCAGGTCCGCCTCAAAGGACTCTCTCTGCGGCCCGAAGGCATTGCGGCTGATCTTGATATCCATGAGGCCTAAAGGTTTGACACGACTGTCGTTATCGCCCTCTATTTCCCGGGATACCAGCACCAGGCCGGCACAGGTGGCCAGGATGGGCAAGCCCTGTCGCGCTGCTGCCTTCAGCTCCTGTGTGAGGCCAAAGCTTTCTAACTGGCGACGAATGGTTGTGCTCTCTCCGCCCGGCAGCACCAGGGCCCCGCACGCTTCCATCTGGCCGCTCTTTCTGATCTCCACTACCTGGACTTTTCCCTTGCCCGCTCTCTCCAGAGCCAGGACGTGCTCCGAGACGTCTCCCTGCAAAGCTAGTACGCCAATCCTTGCCACTTACCAGCCCCTATTCTGCAAAGCTTCCGCTTCGGGAATCGTAGATGCATCCATTCCTTTCATGGCTGCGCCTAGACCCTTGGATACCCTGGCCAAAAGTGCCGCATCATCGTAATGGTGCACCGCTTCAACGATGGCCCCCGCCATGGCCTGCGGATTTTCGGACTTGAATATGCCTGAGCCCACAAAGACCCCATCCGCTCCAAGCTGCATCATCAACGCGGCATCAGCAGGTGTGGCCACGCCGCCCGCGGCAAAGTTGACTACAGGCAGGCGCTGCATGCTGGCGCACTCTCTGACCAGATCCAGGTCCGCCTCGATCTCCCGTGCCACCTTCATCAGTTGCAGATCATCCATGCCCTTCAGGCTCCTGATCTGGCCATGGATCATCCTCATGTGCAAAACGGCCTGGCTCACGTCCCCCGTCCCAGCTTCGCCTTTGGTCCTGATCATGGCCGCGCCTTCCTTGATGCGCCGGCAGGCTTCGCCCAGGTTTCGGGCACCGCAGACGAAGGGAATGGTGAATTTGATCTTCTCAATATGAAATTCATCCGCAGGAGTGAGCACCTCGGACTCGTCCACCATATCCACGCCCAAAGCCTCTAGGATCTGGGCCTCCACAAAGTGGCCGATCCTGGCCTTGGCCATGACGGGAATGGTCACCGCCTCGATGATGGCCTCGATGATTTCTGGGTGGGCCATCCTGGCTACGCCACCCATCTTTCGGATGTCGGCAGGCACGGCATGCAATGCCATTACGGCCACAGCGCCCGCTTCTTCCGCGATAACGGCCTGCTCTGGGGTTGTGACGTCCATGATGACGCCGCCCTTCTGCATCTTTGCGAAACCGCGCTTGAGCAGTTCCGTACCAAATCGAAGATTTTCCAGCTCCATGAATTGCCCCAAATGTTCTTAAGTGCCAGGCTAATGCAGTGAGAATAAATAAACTTTTGGGCAGGCAGGCGACCTGCCCATTTACCACTTACGGCATATAGTTTTCGTAAAGATAGATGTCTTTGTCTCCACTACGATCATCGGTCCAGACGATTCGCCCCGTCTTTATGCGCGGCTGGGTCTGATTTGCCGCATCTGTGCAGATAGCTTTCTCTTTTTGCACATTAAGGTCGTAGACATAAACATCCCAATTTCCATTCCGGTTATCCTGCCAGACAACGACGCCATTTTCGACATCGGGATTGGTCTCATCCGCCAGACCCTCGGTAATCTGCAACTCCCTGCTGGTGTTCAGGTCGTAGGCATAGATATCCCAATTGCCGTTACGATTATCCTGCCAGACCACCGTATGTCCGTCCGTAGCCGGATTCGTCTGATCGCTGGCATCGTTTGCCAGTGCCACAGGGCTCTCCCCCATCTTCCACATCCAGACATCCCAGCTGCCCTTTTTATTGTCCTGATAGACTACATAGTCTCCACCCGCCCGCTGATTAATGCCGTTGGGCGGATAGTCAGGGGTGACCTCCTTCTCATAGAGCGGTCTCGTGTAGACCATCCAGCCGAAGTAATTCTTTCTTAGGTATGCCAGATTATTCGCACTGAGGGAAATGGGTGTGGCATTCTCCAGACCGTAGACCAGCTCCGTGGAGTTGACAATGGATATGTCAAAGGTTCGAATGGACCAGTAATCCTCGATTTTATACTGGTTCAAGGGATTTCTGGACATCCAGGCGATGATGCTCCCATCGATATCCGGATACATATCTTCATACGGGCCTGCCGCTATGGGTAGCTCCAGTTCCTGGGCCAGGCTGTAAACATAGATATCCGGTTTTCCGGTGCGATTGTCCATCCAGGCCACATAGTATCCCACCTGGTCGTTGCCGCCCACGACCGGGTAGCTTTGGTCGCCGGGTGCTTTGCATATGATGCTCGTCTGACCTGCGGTAACAGGTACCGTCCTCGGCCTGCCGTTATGGGTGTTGAGCCAGACCAGCTTCTGGTCCATGCTGGGCTTGACCTGCCCCGGTCCCATCTGCACCAGCTCGTCCTTCCAGTTGGAGAGGTCCAGCTTGCGAATGGATGTGTCCGGATCGGTCCCGTCCACGTAGGAAATGTATTTTCCCGATACTACGGCATTTGTCTGCTCTCCCGGTCGGGGATAGGTCTTGCCCCACTTTTTGTCCCAGAAGTAATAGGCGATATCTTTGCTCTTGGCGTCTTCCCAGGCAATGGTGTTTTTGGATATGTCTGGATAGAGCTGGTCTCCTTCTTTCGTAAGGCGGGTCTCATTTCCGGTTATTAGGTCTTTGACATAGACATCAAAGTCGCCGTTTCGATTGTCCTGCCAGACCACCAGATTGCCGCTGATGATAGGATACATCTGCTGGCCCTTTCCCTTGTAGACGGCAACGCTCTCGCCTTTCACCAGATCTTGCATGTAAACGTCCCAGTTGCCGCTGGAGTTGTCCATCCATACGACTCTTTTCCCGGAGATGGAAGGCCAGGTCTGATCCCCTTTGCCCGTCACAACGGCTGATTCAATGCCGGTGGTCATATTCTTCATATAGATGTCTGCGTCCTTATTTCTATAATCCGTCCAGACCACAGTATTCCCCGAAGCTTTGGGATAGAGCTGATCCCAACCACCTTGGGAGATGGGCTTTTCCGCCCGTGTGAAGAAATCAAAGCCAAAGATATTCCAGTTGCCCCTCCGATTGTCGCTCCATACCAGCAGGCTACCATTGGTACTGGGAAAATCGGTGGCGAGCAAAAGCAGCGGATCGGAATTGATGTACCTCATCTTGATCTGGGAAAAGCCATTGCTGTTATCCATCCATACAATCTTGTTGTCGGATATGATCTTGGAAGAGAGGTATGGCTTTATTTGATCCGGATCGCCCTTGCCGTCATTGGGCGTCTGCTGCATAGGAAGTGTGGCAACCGGTATTTCCACTCCTTTTCCCAGATCATGGAGATAAATATCCGAATCTCCCCCCCTAACATCCAGCCAGGCTACATAGTTATTGTATATCGTCGTATAGCCCTGGTTGGCGGAGTTGATTGTTACTGCTCTTTCTGTTTTGGTGGATAGGTCGTAGGTGTAAATGTCCCAATTTTTATTTCTGCCGTCGGCCCAGACCACGGTATTGCCCCATATCCAGGGTTGAGCCTGCCTATTAGGATCAGTGCAGATAGCGGTCTCCTCACTCGATGTCAGGTTGTAGAGATAAACATCCCATTTATTTTCACCACTGCGGGAATCGATCCAGACGATTTTGTCGTCGTTTATCACAGGTGAGAGCTTGAAGGACTTTACAGTGGTGATTTGCCTCTCTTTTCCTTTAGCGATGTCGTAGAGATAAATCTCCTCGCTGCCTGAGCGTTTATCGATCCAGATGATATTATTTCCGTCGATCATTGCGTAGCGGTTGTCGGATGAACCATTGGTAACCGTTGTGGTCTTCTTCGTCAACAGGTTATATAGGAAGATGTTGAGGTTTCCTGTGCTCTTGTCCGTCCAGATCACATTTTCGCCGCTGGTGTCAGGACTGCTGTGGTCAAAATCGCTATTGGTAATGATTTGTTCCTTGTTAGTTGTGATGTTGAACAGATAAACGTTGAAGTATCCATTCCGGTTGTCCGTCCAGACGATGTTGTCCCCCGAGATGGAGGGATTAGTGTGATTAAAAGGCCCGTTGGTTATGGATACATCGGCTAAAATCTTGACGTCGTAAATCCGGATATCCGGATCGCTCGGACCTTGCCGGTACTCCGTCCAGACGACACCACGATCGCTGATAGCCGGCTCCATCTTTATGGTTCCCGGTGCCAAGGGTAAATCATCGCCGCTCTTGATGTTATAAAGATTGATATCGGTGCGGTTGTTGAGGTAAGCAATAAAATTGCCAAAAATCCTGGGATCAGTCTGCATGCCGGGCTTAGTAAGCGTAGTCGTCTTCTTAGTAGTAATATCCATGAAGGCGATGTCGGACTCGCCGGTACGATTATCCGCCCAAGCTACGACGTTCCCATAAACAGAAGGAAATGACTGATCATTTGGCCCAGTGGATATGGGCGATTCTTTGCCGCCGGCAATATCGTACATGTAAACGTCAAAATCGCCGGAGCGCTTATCCATCCAGACTATTTTATTGCCGTTAATCTTGGGCTCAATTTGCTCTCCCTTCCCGGTGGAAACGATGCTCTCCTTCTTGCTCGTCAGGTCGTAGAGACCAATGTTATAGGTGCCGTCGCGGTCATCGGACCAAACCACCAGATTTCCGCTGATGTCGGGTTGGGTTTGGTTGCCTTCGGCGGCAGTTACCGTTGATTCGGTGCGGTTGACGGCATCGTACATGTAGATGTCCCCGTTGCCCGCGCGCATGTCCTGCCAGACGATGCGCTCGCCGGATACGGCAGGATTGATCTGGAAGAACGGATTAATGCATACCCATTTCTCCAGGCCGGTCTCCAGGTCGTACATGAATATGTCGAAGTTTCCACTCCTGTTATCCGACCAGGCTACAATATGTCTATCTATGGCCGGCTGCATCTGCTCCGAGCCCACCAGAATGGCTATGGGGCGCTCTTTTCCATATTCCGCCCCGCCGACAGCGCCCACATAGAGAAGTGCTGCCGCTATGATCATAATGAAGATTGCCTTGTGCATCTTATCACTCTGTGATCGAATGTTTTTCCTTCTCAGGGTGCTTTTGGCGAACCCATATAAGGACTTTTCTCGACGTTTGTCGTGATCGGTCCCAAAAGGATATTTCTAATAGTTTTTGATCACGGTTGGCTTTAACTTGTAGGATTGCGAAGGACGAAGTGGGAAGTCCCCCTCCTTCTGGGTGGTCTCCCGGACTGCAAGCCCGGGGGAGTGGCTGACAACGTCAGCCACAGGATGAAAGCGGAGTCCTTTGCCCCTGTTTCTGCCTAACAATAACTATTTAGGCTCATAAATCAATAATCTACTAATGCTTAAAACGTATCGCTACAGGCTCAAACCTACAAAATCTCAGGTTACTATTTTAGAACGGCAACTTGAGTACCCGAACTCAAGGATGTCTATTCACTTGTTCTTCAGAATGTAGCTCTTAGGGTGGAACTTGCGTTCAAAGCCTTCTTCCGAAGGGTCAAGGCAGGAGAAGAACCAGGGTTTCCAAGGTTCAAAGGAAAGAGTAGATACGATAGCATCACGTACTCTCAATCTGGTTTTGAGTTGGATTCTGAAATGCTCCATCTCTCCAAAATTGGAGATATCAAGATCAAGTTGCATAGGCCAATTGTTGGTAAGATTAAGACCTGTACTATTAGCAGAATGCCAACTGGTAAATGGTTCGCTTGCTTCTCCGTCGAGATGGGAGCTATCCCACGGCCTCCTTGGAAAGATGGATATGTTGTAGGAATCGATGTAGGCTTGGCGAGCTTTGCCACCCTCTCAAATGGCGAGAAGATTGATAATCCTAGATTCTTCCGAGAAGATGAGTTGGCATTAGCCAAAGCACAAAGCAAACGCGATAAGCTTCCTAAAGGATCTTCTCTCAGACGAAAAGCGTTCAAAGTGGTGGCTAAAATTCATGAAAGAATCGGAGACAAACGAACCGATTTCTCCAATCAGGTTAGTCGCCAATTGGTAAACCGTTTCGGCGTAATAGTCTTTGAAGATCTTGATATTCAGAATATGCTCAAGAATCATCACCTAGCAAAATCCATCTCGGACGTTGCATGGGGAATGCTGGTAAAAGCAACCGAGAGCAAAGCAGCATACGCTGGCTCTAAGGTTGTCCTGGTTGATCCTAAGTACACTTCTCAGATGTGCTCACGGTGCGGCATGATAGTCAAAAAAGATCTCTCTGAAAGAATCCATAACTGCTCGGAATGTGGCTTGACTATGGACAGAGATCTAAATGCAGCAATCAACATTCTCAGACTGGGGATGCAGTCTGTTCGCAAAAGCGATAGAAGCCCCGTCCTTTAGGGCGTGGTAGTTGACGTTAACGGATCATGGTCCTGCCCAAGGTTACCAGGAAGAGGGCCAAAAGCAGCCAGCCTAAAACCGCCTCCACGGTAGCCAAATAGCGGAATACGCCTACCGGGAACCATTTTACTTGCGTCTTGGCAGTGAAGACCATGGCGCTGAAGTAGATATTGTCCAGAAAGTTGAGAGCTTCTTGGGGAGCGATGCTGGGGCCGGCACCATTTAGCGGCTCCACCACAATGCCGTCCCCCATCCAGAAGAGAAGAGCAAAGAGTATGATCAGAAAGCAGCTCAAAAATACTGTATTCCTGGGCCGTACGCCGTAGCCGCATGAGATCCAGGCCACGGCGTCCATGAGTTTGGACCAGTTGATCTTGATCAACATTTTTTCCCGAAAGACCAGGGTCTTGCCGGACTGACTCATGCGCCGATAATGGTAGTAGCAGTCGTCTGCATCATCGAACCACTCCTGGTTTCTAAAATTCTTGGCCAACGAAAGGTATGCTGCGCCGTCGTAGGCCAGATGTTGGCTTAGTGTGGGCCATCTGACCTCCAGGCGGGCGAAATTTGCGTTATGCAGATCGATCTGCCCGGCAAACACGACGTCAAAGAGACGCATGACCTGGATTTTTGCATTTGCTAAATCCAAGTTCTTTTGAAAACTTGAGCCGGAGAAATTTGCCGTACCTGTAAACTGCGTCCCCCGGAAGAATGCTTCTTTGCAGAACTGAACGCTTCGAAAGTCGGCTTCCTCTAAAAAAGAGACATCTGAGAATTGGACCTCTCCTGCAAAGACTGCCTGCTCGAAGAATGCATCCTCTTGAAAGCAAGATCCCTGGAAGGATGCCTTTCCCTGGAAATGAGATCCTGTGAAGTTGACATCCAAGAACTCGGCCCGAAAGAAGTTAGCTTCTTTCGCCAGGTATGAACCTAAAAAAATGGCATTGCCTTGAAAGGAGGCAAACTCCATATTGAGCTCTTCATTGAAGTATGCACCGCGAAAATCGGCGTTTCCGGATAGTACAGCGCTCTGAAAGCTGGCATAGCCCATGAATTTGGCACCCTGGAAATTAGCGTCGGCAAGAAAGATCGCCTTCCAGAAGCTGACCGATCTTCCAAAAGACGTCTGCCGGAAGTTGGCAGTCCCGGCAAATTTGGCCTGTGTGAAGTCGGCTTCATCCAGAAAGCTTACCTCTCCAAAGTTGGTGCACAGCTTGCTGAAGCGAGCCGAGCCGAAGTGGGCCTGGCAATCGAAGACAGCATTGCCGAAGTTGGCTATGGCGGAAAAATGTGTCCCCTGGAATCGAGCTGAATCCTGGAAATTTGCATCTCGGAAGGTGGCATATCTCTTAAAGCGGCAGGATTCAAATCCGGCTCCGCCTGAGAAAGATGCACCTTTAAAGCGCGCCTCCTGCAAAAAGGTGCAGCCGCACAGGTCCAGGGCTTCTCGCAACAGGGCATGAGCGAAGTTCACGTTTCCCTTAAACTCAGAGTTCCTGATCTGGATCTTAGAGGCCACGACCGCTGCCGTCTGCGTCTCTTTAGCGGGGCGCTCACAATGAATGAGGGGCAGATCCAGCCGGGTGATGTCTATGTCACCGACTATGGCCACGTGATCGTAGATGAGCGGATCGCCATTCTCGATCCTGGTTAGAAGCTCGCGGGCCTCAATTACGGGAAGATGCGGCTCTTTCGCCATGACCCTCGCCTCGGTATATAACAAATGGGCTCAAATTAGCAATGAATATATATTCCTTGTGTCAACTCCCTAACCACATCGGGAGGAACCAAGTTGAAGGATTATCTCATAATGGATGACGTCATGCTTGATCATAAAAGGGTCCTGGTGAGGGTGGACTTCAATTCTCCCATGGACCCCAGCGGAAATATCCTGGATGATAAGCGCATAAAAAGTCACTTAGAAACTCTGCGCGCTCTGGAGGACTGCCGGGTGGTTCTCATGGCGCACCAGAGCCGGGCCGGAAAGAAGGATTATACCACGCTAGAGGCTCATGCCCGCCTGGCAACGCGGCTCTTACGTCGCGATGTCGCTTACATTGATGATATCTTCGGATCGCATGCCCAGCAAGCCATAAAATCTCTGGTGCCGGGGGAGGTTCTTCTTCTGGAAAATACACGCTTTTATGCCGAAGAGAACATGAACCGAAGCCCTGCCGATCATGCCAAAAGCCACATGGTGAGAAAGCTGGCGCCGTTATTTGATCTTTTCATAAATGACGCTTTTGCAGTCTCCCATCGCTCTCACTGCTCCGTGGTGGGCTTTACTGAGGTGCTGCCTAGCTACGCCGGGCTTCTTATGGACAAGGAGATCACGGCACTGGATAAGGGGTTAAAGGGCAATGAGCATCCAACCGTCTTCTCTTTAGGGGGAACGAAGGCGGACGATTCCATCAAAGTCACGCAAAACGTTCTAAGTCGCGGCGGTGCCGATAAGATCCTGACCTCGGGAGTGGTAGCCACAGTCTTCATGATGGCGGCAGGCATTGATGTGGGCGAGGCCAATCGTAAGTTCGTGGAGGATCAGGAGTATCTGGACCAAATTCCTATTGCGGCAAAGCTTTTGCATGATTACCCGGGCAAGATCGTATTGCCTGTGGATGTAGCTTTGAACCAGAATGGCGAGCGAGTGGAAGTTGTCGTGGACAAGCTCCCCACCGATTTGCCCATCGCCGACATTGGCCTGGAGACTATTGTCATCTACTCTAAGTATATGAAAGAGGCCAAGGTTACCGTTCTCAATGGGCCGACTGGTGTCTTCGAGCAGGAGAAGTTCCGGCTTGGCACATCCGAGCTCTTGAAAGCGGCCACCGAGTCGGGCTATTCCATTGCCGGCGGAGGGCATAGCGTGGCGGCCATCGAGCAACTGGGCCTGGAGTCCAAGTTCACTCATGTGAGCATGGGGGGCGGCGCGTCCATCACCTATCTCTCAGGCGAGCCGTTGCCCGGCATTGAAGCTCTGAAGAAGACGGCTCTTCGGGCACGAAAGGTCTGAGGTTTCGAGCCTTCAGGGCAGGCTATCTACCAATTTTTTTCTGCATGCCTCAAGGATAGCGGAAGGTTCGCCTACTGCCTCCAGAGCGGCTGCCGACCTGTGCCCCCCGCCATCGCCCCCGTAGGCTTTGCCCACCTCTCCTAAGAGCTTTGCCAGGTTGCAGCCCCTCCGGGCCGCTTCGCGGCTACAGCGGGCGCTGACCCGGACAGTGCCCTCATGCCGTCCTGCCACGAAGGCTACATCTGCACCTAAATCCACCAGGGCATTGGCCGCGAAGCCCTCGAAGGAGTTTACCGTTGTGCAGGCGACAAGCCAGTCCCCCTGGCGCTTGACCTCAGACCGAGAGGCGGCTTTTAGGACGGCAATTCTTTGCGAGATGTTCACTGGTACGGAAAGGGCCTCCTGTGCATCTTCATAAGCAAAGCCTCCGGCATCTAAGATCTCGGCTGCCGCCAGGAAAGCGCCAGGAGTGGCGCGCTTGAAGCGGCCGGTGTCGGCGATCATGCCGGCCAGAAGTCCCAGGGCCGCGTTTCGGTCAGCTTTCTTGCAGTTTTCTTTTAGAATCGTCCAGACTATCTCTGTCGTGGACTTGGCGGGCTTTTGTATGTAAAAAAGTGCGTCTTCCAGCAGTCCTTCATCCATGTGGTGGTCCACCAGGGCATAGTTGTCCGGCAGCCATTCGCCCAGTTGCGTCCCTACCGATGTGTCTACTACTACCACCAGATCGTAGTCTTCCACAGG
The DNA here is from genome assembly GCA_963803855.1 of Methanotrichaceae archaeon. Taxonomy (GTDB): domain Archaea; phylum Halobacteriota; class Methanosarcinia; order Methanotrichales; family Methanotrichaceae; genus Methanothrix. The sequence goes on along the minus strand of CAWDNX010000005.1, from coordinate 244,711 downwards.
GGGGTTAATCAGGACGCAGGCTCCTATAGCATTGGCCAGGGAAACGCCCGTGCGGCTCAAATCGTCTACAGCGCCGATTGCGCCTCCAAAGGCCCGGCTCAGGGCAAAGCTGCTTCCTATGGCATCGGGATCGGCGTTCCTGTGGCAGAGGTAGAGGACATTTTTGTACCGGCCGATGTGATCGCCATACTGTTGCTCGCTTATGCGCATGGCTTTGTTTGAGCTATGAGAATTGATATAGGTTGTCCAGTCGAGAAAAAACATTTCCCGCTTGGCCGCTGCCCATGCCCTGGCAGTTCTCGCCCTGGCCCATCGGCCCCTGGTCGTTCATACCCATCATACCATTGCCCATCATGCCGGGGCCATTCTCGCCCATGCGATCCTTTTTCATTTCCCTGATCTGGGCCAGAGTCATGTTGCCGAGCTTTTCCATCTGCTTTTGGCGAAGCTCGTCAATCTGAGCCAATGTCATGTTATCGAAATTTTCCCTTGTGGCGTCATCCACCAGGAGCATCCAGTTATGCGGTCCATCAAAACCGCCTCTCTGCAAGGAGGCATTGCATCTCTCTTTGTTGTTCGAATCCAGTCCAGCGGCCAGGGCCGGTGCCATAGAAAGGCAGACCACTGCCAGAGCCATTACGGCTAACGCAATCTTTGTTTTCATATCTTTGTACCTCGCAACTTTTTTCCATCGAGAATGTCTGTGATTGCATCGCTTGCGACATTCACTGATCACCACCGTTGTCAGGAACGATAGAAAAGGGTGGGACCGAACGAACGGTTCTAAAAGCACGGGAATATCTGGCGGAATGCCAATAAAAGGTACGGGAAGGTTTCGTTAATACTAAATTGTTCAAATACAGTTTTGTTTCAATGATTTAACCCTAAAAATCAATATTTGCGGGATCCGGATCTGATTAAACCAGTACATCTGGGCCGAAATAAACCAATGTTTCGACTTCGCGGCTTCGCGCCTTCGCGTGAAAACGGACCCTGTTGAATCTCGCGCGAAGTCTTGATTGACGCGAAGAACGATAAGCTGTTCACAAAGGCACGTTATCTTCTCACAATCATGGCTCTAAAAAGAGAAAGGCGGGACCTCAAACTGCCCCGCACCCCCGCTCTTTCGTGCGCACCCGCACCACGTCCTCCACCGGATAGACGAAGATCTTGCCGTCTCCGGCCTCGCCCGTCTGGGCAAACTCGCAGATGAGGTCAATGACACACTCCACGTCCTTGTCCTCGACCACCATCTCCAGCTTTATCTTCTGCAGGAACTCCACCCGGTAGTCTCCGGCCCGCCACTGCAAGGTGATGCCTTTTTGCCGGCCCCGGCCCTTGACCTCTGTCACCGTCATTCCAAAAAAGCCCTTCATGTCCAGCTTTTCTCGCAGCAGGTGCAGCTTCTCGGGCCGAATTATGGCTTCAATTTTCTTCATCGTTCCCCCACTTTACATGTAAGCGCCTTCGCCGTGCTGGCTGATGTCCAATCCCACCGATTCTTCGTCATCCCGTACGCGTAGCCCCATGACGGCGTCAATGATCCTGGCCAGGCCAAAGGTGACGACAAAGGAGTAGCCCCAGGTGACGGCAATAGCCAAAAGCTGCACCATCACTTGATGAGCATTTCCCGCCAGCAGGCCCGACGCGCCGATGGTGGCAAAGATGCCGGTCGCCAAGACGCCCCAGGTGCTGCCGATGCCGTGACAGGCTAAAACGTCCAGCGAGTCGTCCACCCTGCCGCTGCCCCGGACGAGTATGATGGCATAATAGCCCGCTAATGCAGCCACGACGCCGATGGGGATGGCCGCGAGAGGCGTCACGTAGCCGGCAGCGGGCGTTATCGCCGCCAGCCCGGCCACCGCGCCCGTCACAATGCCCAAGGCCGAGGGCGCTCTATGTCGCCAGGAGAGGAGCATCCAGGTGGTGGCCGCAGCCGCGGCGGAGGTGTTGGTAGTGACGAAGGCATTGGCAGCGATGCCGTTGGCCGCCAGAGCCGAGCCCGCATTAAAGCCGAACCATCCGAACCAGAGCAGAGCCGCGCCCATGACTGTGGTGGGAATGTTGTGCGGCTCCATCGGATCTGTTCCAAAGCCCTTGCGCACACCGATGACCATAGCCACGGCCATGGCGGAAACGCCTGCGGTGATGTGCACCACTATGCCGCCCGCAAAGTCCAGGGCGCCCATCTGTTGCAGCCAGCCCCCGCCCCAGACCCAGTGGGCCACGGGATCGTAGACTAAAGTCGCCCAGGCTAAGGAGAAGACGAGAAAGGAACTGAACTTGATCCTCTCCACGTAAGAGCCCGTGATCAAAGAGACGGTGATGATGGCGAACATGGCCTGAAAGATCATGAAGGTGAGGGAGGGAATGGTCAGGCCCTCTTTGACGCCCATGCCTACCCCCGCCAGGCCCAGGAAGTCCAGGCCGCCGATGAGGCCGCCTATGTCTTTTCCGAAGACCAGGGTGTAGCCGTACAGTATCCACTGCAAGCTTATGATGCTCATCACGGCAAAGCTGAAGATGATCGTGGAGATGGCGTTCTTCTTTCGGACCATGCCGCCATAGAAGAGGCCCACGCCGGGAATCATGATCAGGACCAGAGCCGCACTCATAAGCACCCAGGCGTTGTCAGCGGCATTGATAGCGGCATCTTCCGCAGAAGCTGCGCCTAGCAGCAGAGCGGATAATAATAAGCATAATAGTAGTGACCGGATTGAGAGCAACATTACCACCAATAATTGAGACATAAACCTATCTAATAAGCATATTTGGGAAAAAGTATGCGCGGTTCATAAGAAGTATGAAAAGATCTTAAGTAGGCAATGATGAGATTAATGATTGCAAATCAGAATGGATGCGGATAGCAGACCTTTGCCCGCAGTGGTCTTGCTGCAGCCCTAATCCGGCAGTGATTTGGCCTCTCTGGCAAGCTTTTGCTTTCTCTTCTCCTCCTTCTTTCGCTCCACCCGGTACTCCTGGAAAAGGCTCTCCAGCCGCCCCTCATGCAGCCTCGCCAGACGTGCTTTCATCTCTTCTTCCCAGGCAACGCTGGCCGCAGCCACGTCTTCCGGCCGCACGAAGGGCATGTTATTGATTTTTTGCACAGGCACATTTTTGCTGGAGAAGACGGGGATGCATAGCTCCAGAAAATGCTCACGCACGACAGATGCCATCTCGCCCTTTGCCACCACTCCGGCGATTTCCTTTTCCCGCAGAAGCTCAACTGTGCTCTTCCCACCGCCGCTGGCATCCTCCAGAAAAAGCCAGTCCCCCTTTTCCAGGCAATATTGCTCCATAGCCAGCAAAATAGACTCGCGGGTAAAGGCCGCTAGAGGCTTGAGCTTTTGCAGGCCGTGTGTCTCCTCAATTATCTCTGCCTTCTTCTGGCGCTCCAATATCTTCTTCAGTTTCTTGATGTGCTTTCTCTCCGAACGGAGCACCGATCGCAGGCGCTCGATCTCCTTGTCTCGGATCTTGATCTCATGCTGCCGTTTGATCTCGCGAGCCGTTTTGTCCCGCAGGCGATCCAGTTTGCCGTTTACTACCCTCAGGGCGACCTCTTTTTCCGCCAGCCCGTCCCGCAGCTCATCCACATAGGAGCGCAGCGTCCTGACCTGCTCGGCAAGCTGCTGGTTTTGCTGCCGTAGTGCTGTGACATTCAAAGAGACATCAAGCGATGCATCAAGAGCGGCTTTCGCCGCCCCCGGCGGTGTCTTTTGCCCCACGGGGGCAGCAGAAGAATGCACAAATTCGGCGATGGCGTTTTCAATGGAATAGCCCCGCACCACCAGGGCCTTCACCTCGTCGGGATCGATCTCGGAGGGAGACTTCTTTTCCACCTGCAAGAATTTATTTTTGTATTTTTTAAAAGCGCTAATGGCAGCCGCCAGAGCATCGCGCTCATGATCGTTCTTGTAGCCAAACTCCTTTCCCAGAGCGATCTTCTCTTCCGCAGGAATGTCCCCGCCCGGAGAGTAGAGAACGGCATTAAAAGCGCGCTTGACCTTCTCCACGCTGCCCGGCGTTGGAAAGACATCTGTGGCGACTACAAGCGATCTGCCCCGCGCCGCGATCCATTCAATCACATCCGAGGAGGACAAGCCCCGGGAGCTTATCAGGTCCACCAGCTCGCCGGACAGGTTCAGCGCGGCAATGCCCGTTGTCGTTCCCGGGTCCAAGCCCACGATGATGTACCCGCGTCCTTCTGAAAGTGGTTTGTACTGCAGCTTGGGCCGCTCCATGCTCTGCACCAAGAGCTGTGCATCGCTGTAGTAACCGGGACGGATGTGCACCTTCTCGCGGGACGCTTCCACCACAAACTCGGCCCGGGTATAGCCGCCCAAGCCCTCCACGGCCCGTGTGGTGTATGCCAGCCCTGATTCGCGAAGCTGTCGCTCCACCTCGCGCGCCAGGCTCATCACTGCGCCGTGAATCTTGCGTGTGTAGCGGTTCTGGCTCCAGCCGCCCCGGCCTAAAGAGCGCCTCCGGCTCACCTTAATCCAGGTCCGCTCCTGGAAAGCAGATAAAACCGCGCCGACGCCCTTGGCCGCCAGCCGGGCGCAGGCCTCCGCCTCTTGCAGCGGCTTGGTGCAATCGAAGGTGATGCCGTGGTAGCGGGCCAGCTTGACCAGAGACTCCGGGTGGGCGGCGCCCGTCACCTGCACCATTCTGGTGGTGGGAGGCACCCTATGCAGGATATTGATCAGCTCCCTTCGATCCCTGGCCAGCTCGTGGAGGTTGTCCATGGCCACGATCTCCGGCTGGCGCTCCCTGATGAGCCGGATCAGTTTATGCCGGCTGATCATGTGAAAGAGCGCGACGTCTCTCCCATCCAGCATCACCAGAGAGTAGCTTGGCGGCCTTCTGCCGGACGGCGAGCCGCTGGCGATGTCCACACCAAATATGCTCAATGGTTCTCAGCCTCCCGGACGCGCGAGAGCGCCCTATCCAGTGGCATTTCTATCCGGTATTTTCGCTCGAAGAAACGCAAGACATTGACCAGATCCCTCTCCAATAGCTCCTGGGCGTGGGGATGGGTGACCTCTACTGCCTGAGGCCAGTCGATGATCTTGGGGCCGGACTCGTCCACCATTACGTTAAACTCAGAAAGGTCGGCGTGAATGATGCCCAGCCTCCGGGCCTTTCCCACCTCACCTAAGATCATGTTCAGTCCGTTCTCGGGGTCGGAGAGCGTGATGCGATTGAGGGCGGGGCCGCTTACAAATTCCATGGCCAGAACATGACGACTGCATGCGACGGGCCTGGGAATGGATACGATTGGGTAGAGCTTCTCCATGATGGCAAACTCGTGGCGAGCTGCCAAGGCGGCAGCATAAATCCAGGGCACTTTGGCCTGGTCGGTGAGATGATCGCGCAGGCGGCGAATATGCTTGAAGCTGGTCCTCCCCTGGCGGTGGAACTTGATGGCCAGGTGGTTCTCCCGATTCTCCCTATTCTCACCCAGAGCTTCGAATACCACCGACTCTTTGCCTACCCCTATTCGCTCACCAAAGGCTTTCACGCTCCCTCGTTTCACTAAATCGGAGAGTGCCAGAAGATCATAGGCATCAAAGTCAATGCGGTAGCCTAGGTAGTGCATGCTCTCCTGCTCTACCAGTTTCTTTTCAAAAAGTTGGCCCAGCCGAAACTCCACCTTGCGGACCGGCAGGCCGGATATCTCTGAGATCACGTAGGACGGGACCCATTCGTGGGTCTTCATCCCGGTCTCAATAGCACTGAGCAGGGAGCGGTCTTCCTTGCTCAGGCCCAATAATGCTTCAGCTAGATTTTCCACAGATACTATTATGTGATTATTTTAGCTAAAGCTTTGCCCCCAGAGTCTGCATCACATAATCAGCAAACTTTGCACCTGTTGCCCCATCGGCTCGCCCGGTAAGGACAACCTTCCTCTCCAACTGGCCGCAGACGTCCAGTGCATTCTCCAATTTGGCCGCCTGATTCACAAAGCCGATGTGGCGCAGCAGCATGACACAGGCGCGCATCATGCTGGCCGGATCGGCATAGAAAGCTCTGCCTTCCTCTACCATGCGCGGAGCTGAGCCGTGGATGGCCTCGAACATGGCATAGCGTTTTCCGATGTTGGCGCTTCCCGCTGTGCCTACGCCGCCCTGAAACTCGGCCGCCTCGTCGGTGAGGATGTCTCCGTAGAGGTTGGGCAGCACTATGACCTTGAAGTCCTTTCTGCGCTTCTCGTCCACCAGCTTGGCAGCCATGATGTCCACAAACCAGTCATCGAAGGCTATGTCCGGATATTCCTTAGCCACACGCTTTGCCGTTTCCAGGAATTTGCCGTCCGTGGCCTTGATGACATTGGCCTTGGTGACTGCCGAGACCCTTTTAATGCCGTTCTTCTTGGCATACTCAAAGGCCAGGCGCACAATCCTCTCCACCCCTGGTGTGGTTATGACCTTGAAGTCCACGGCCAGGTCGTCGGTTACATTGATGCCCTTGCTGCCCAGGACGTACTCGCCCTCGGTGTTCTCCCTGTAAAAGATCCAGTCGATGCCCTTCTCCGGCACCTTGACCGGCCGGACATTGGCGAAAAGGTCCAGCTCGCGACGCATGGAGACATTGGCGCTCTCCAGGTTGGGCCATTTGTCACCCTTCTTGGGAGTAGTAAGGGGGCCCTTGAGGATAACGTGGCACTCTTTTAGCGCGGCCAGAACATCCTCGGGAAGAGCCTTCATGACCTTGACCCGCGACTCGATGTCCAGGCCTGCAATGTCCCGCAGCTCCACCAACCCTCCGGCAATCTCATCGGCCAGCACGTAAGCGAGGACCCGCACGGCCTGCTCTGTGATGTAGGGGCCGATGCCGTCGCCACCCACCACGCCGATGATGAGGGGGTGGAGTTTGCTGTAGTCAACCCAGTCCTCGCCTGCTTTTATCTGATCAACGCGCAAAAGCTGCTCCACCAGCAGCTTGGCGAAGTGCTCCTTCGCCTTTTCTATGGCCTCGGTATGAATCATGCTTCGCACCTATTTCTCAGATGGAGGGGCGGTTCTGGAAGATCAATCTTTTGCAGAATTGAATACTTTCGCCACGGACCCGGCAACTATTTGGCACTTCGTTATTTTCAGAGGCTAACCTCCGGTTACCATGGTTTTCCCGTTAACTTCGCAATACGATCACCACAAAGGCACAAAGACACAAAGACGACGTAATAATATTTGACTTGGTACGAAAATAATTTTCGGGTGATCGTAATTCATACGGGTTTTCCACTGGTTATAACCAATTGGCTGACGATACTACCACCACCGCAGACACAGAGCGCGAGGGAGGACGCACAGAGGACTCGATTATCTATTATCCATTCGATACAGCGGGGAACCTCATCATTGCAGACCCTAATAAACAACCACTTATATTTGAGGATAACAATGAAAATTGTAAGTTGGAACTGCAAAATGGCATTCCGAAGTAAATTAAATTATGTGCAAGGGTACAATCCCGATATTGTTGTTGTTCCTGAATGTGAAAATTTTGGTAACCAAACAACAAAATGCATATGGTTTGGGGAAAACAGGAACAAAGGTATTGGTATTTTTTCATATTCTGATTTTGAAATCGAACTCAGTCCAGATTATAATGCTAGTTTTAGATATATAATTCCACTAATAGTTAAAGGCCCAACAAATTTCAACCTACTTGCAGTTTGGGCAATGAATGATTCCATAGATGTACGAAAAAGATATATTGGGCAGGTTTGGTTAGCAATAAATTATTATAAAGAACTCTTAGAAGGACCACTAATCATAATAGGAGATTTCAATTGGAATAAGATATGGGATGCGAAGCCAAAATATCCTCTATACGGCAATCTAATCGATGTAATAGAGATTCTCAAGGATAAAGAAATCAAAAGTGCTTATCATTCATTTTATGAAGAAGAATTTGGAAAGGAAACAAGACCTACCCTATTCATGCACCATAACAAGAATAAATCCTATCACGTAGATTATTGTTTTGCATCAAAAAATTTTAAATTAGAGGATGTTGAAATCGGCGAATATTCTGACTGGGCAAAAAAAAGTGACCATATGCCGTTAATGATAACGTTTAATGGGGGGCAATTTTAGGATGGTAAATATCCTTAATTGAGCCATTTCCTAAGACAAGAACGTATTTTTCCCTTTTGTCCCTTCGCAAAGGTGCCTTGCCCTCGACTATTCAGTGACATGCAGGTATCCGTACTCCTTGCTCTTTCGTCCCCGCTCGTATAAAATGTGCTTGCGAACAGAAGGTCGCGCAGGGACCTGTGGGTGGGGGGCGCTTGTACGTCCCGCGCGAGTGCGGGCGCTGGGCGGGCCGGAGGGGGCGTGCACGCGGCGGGCTGCCGGGCGAGGACCGCGATGGGGGGGCGGGTCAAGGCGATTCGGGGACGAAGAGGCCCAGGCCGAAATTTAGCGCCGTAGCCGAGGGGCGATTGGGCCATTGACGACTTTAATGCAAAAATTTTTCAGTCTTTCCCAAGACCATCGAGCGCCTCTTTCAGCTTCCCGTAAGTGGCTTGCAGCGCCTCCGATATCACTCTCGTGTCGGAGAGCACGGGCATGAAATTGGTGTCCCCATTCCAGCGGGGCACGATATGCAGATGAATGTGATCGGCAATGCCCGCTCCCCCCACCAGGCCCATGTTGATGCCCAGATTAAAGCCGTCCGGATGCATGGTCTTCTTGAGCAGATCAACGCACAGATCGGCAAGCTGCATCATCTCCTGCTGCTCCTCCGAAGCCCAGGCGGAGAGAGTGGCCGTGTGCCGGTAGGGAACGACCATCATATGGCCGTTGTTGTAGGGAAACGCATTGAGGATGATGAAGTGATACAGGCCCCGGTAAAGAATGTAGTTGTCTATGTCCCGGCTCTCGGCGGGCTTGTTACAGAATATGCAGCCTTCCGGCTTCTTGCTCAAAATGTAATCGATTCTCCAGGGGGCCCATAAATTTTCCATGTTATTTCTCCTCTTTTTGCCAGACCAGCTTTCTTCCCAGTATCTCTGGCCTTCTCTCTATAAACATCTTTATCGCCCTGGGGTAGGCTTTGTACTCCGCCCTCTGAATTCTGGCCTTGAGGCTATCGTGGGTATCGTTCTCCAAAACAGGTACCGGCCTCTGGTAGACAATGGGGCCGTGGTCTACATCCTCATCTACGATATGAACGGTCGTTCCCGTCCATTTTACACCGTACGCCAGAGCCTGGGAGAAGGCATCCATGCCCCGAAATGAGGGCAGAAGAGCAGGATGGATATTCAGAATCCGATCCTTGTAATGGCGAACGAATAGGGGGGACAAAATTCTCATGTAGCCTGTGAGGATCACCAACTCTGCTCCCTCTGCCTCCAGTCGGGCGATTAACTTTTGATCGTACTCCTCCCGGCAGAGGTTAGAGGGGTCGATAAAATGGCAGGGAACGGAAAACTCCTTTGCGATCTTGAGGGCTCCAGCATCCGGCTGATCGGTGAGAACGATTTCTACATGGGCGGGCAGCCGACCGCTACGCTCCTCTTGCAGAATGTAGCGCAAATTCTCTCCCCGGCCCGAGGATATGACGCCTAAAGCGGTTGATGGATTCACAGGTATCTGCCTCGCGCCTTGATCTCCTTGACCCTCTGCAAAACCGCCTCTGCCTGGGGGTAGGTCCGCGTGTATCCGGCCACAAAGGCCTCCATCAATTCATGAGGCTGGTCGTGCGTGCTCTCCAGGGTCTGAAAGTATACATGCACATCCACTCCCTGCGCTTCCACGGTTTTTTCGTAAAATGACAGGCCGAAGTCGATGAGACAGATCTTGCCGCGGGTGAGTATCATATTGGAGGTGGTCAGGTCTCCATGCACAATTCCGCCCTGGTGCAGCTTTCCCACCGTCTCCCCCACCATCTCGGAGAGCTCCAATGTTGATCACATCCTTCAGCTTCTCGCCCACTATCATCTCCATTCTGAGCTCAAAGCGAGATACATCGCAAATGATGGGCGTGAGAACCCCATGCCTGCGGGCGTCGGACATGATCCTGGCTTCTCGCAGGGTCCTCTCCTGCCGGATACGTTCATCGAGTGCCGGCTGCCGGTAGCTCTTGGCATGCCGCTCCTTCTTTACGACTCCATTCTCAAGAGTGATGACAGCTTCTGCGCCTCTGCCTATCTCCATAAATCCTCTTTTTGTTTCCAGGCCTTGACCAGGCCGATGCAGCCCGTGATCATCATATCCCCGCCGGGAGACGCTGGCAGCGCGCCCTTCAAGGCTCCGCTGGAGAGAAACGTCTGCCGGCGCGGTCCGGTGACGAGCGTCGTGCCCACTTTATCGGGAACGCTATCGATATAGGCCCCATGGCCTCCATCCTCGAAGACCTCGCTGCTTTTTAATGTTCCGTTGCACAGCTTTTCTGTAAACTCTCGCAGCTTTTCCGGGGAAAGCTCCGAGGTGTGGTGCTCGAAGATGGCTGTGATCCGGTCCTCGGCCAGCAGGGCGGCCACAGTATGGCCGTTTCCGAAATTGATGATGAGCGCGGGCGACGCGTCCGGCAAATCGAGAGCTGCCCCAAAGATCGCCGCCGGGCCGGTGTCCATGAGAAGCGGCTGTATTCCTGCTCCCACCAGGGCACTCTTGCACGGCCAGCATCCTGGTCATGGCCGCCGGAGGCTGCCGGTAGGCGAAAGCCTCCAGTCTCCCGCCTGAGCGGATCGCGGCAGCCAGATGCTCAAATCGAACCAGACGATTTGATCGCTCTGGGGAAAAGCCATGATCCTGTACGGCCACAGCCATATCGCGCGGGCAGAGCAATGTCGAAGATCTGCAAGGCATGGGCCAGTGCGGCAACGTCTATGTCCCCGGTCTCGATGACCTGCGCACCCTCGGGCGCCTCCTCTTGAATCGTGACACCTAAGGCCGCCACGCGCTCCAGATTATCATTAATGGTTGCTGCTGCCGACGGCGTGGCATAAACTCTCAGTCCCGCGGCCAGATGCCATCTTACCGCCGCAGTAGAGGCTCCGCCCCCCATGGTCGGTCCGCGCAGGAATACATCCTTGCCGGCCAGACGGGCCCGGTTTATCCTGTTTCCCACCAGCACGGTTTGGCTGGGCAAAACCATCTTGGTCGAGCCTTCCAGGGACACGTCCTCCGAATAGAGCAGAATGTCCTGGGTGCCTGCCCCCACATCAATTGCCAAAAGCGACATAGATCTTCCTTCACGGGAAAAATTTTATCCTAGGCCATTAAGGAAATAGCATGATCATAGATGTAGTGGTCGCGAGCACATCCCGCTTTCAAAAGTTTGGGCAGGTGAAGAGCCCGGAGGAGGCGGAGGACCTATCCGGCAAGGTGATCTTGGAGAAGATTAAAGCGGCAGGACATACCGCCCGCTACGCTCTTTTGCCGGACGGCTTTGTGCTGCGGGAGGCAGTGGAAAAAAGCAATGCAGATGCCATTATCATCTGTGGCGGCACCGGGCTTACTCATCTGGACCTAACCCTGGAAGCCATTGAGCCGCTCTTTGAAAAGACGCTTCCCGGCTTTGGCGAGATCTTTCGCTACAAAAGCCTGGATGAGGTGGGCTCTCGCGCCATGCTCACAAGGGCAGCGGCGGGAGTCTATCATGGCAGACCGGTCTTCTGTTTGCCAGGATCGCCGGGCGCAGCGCGCCTGGGGCTGGATCTCATCCTGAAAGAAATAGAGCATATTATTGGGCACATACGAGAATAAAATTAAAAAAATAATATTAATCTTATTACTTCCTATTGGGCCGCAGTAGCCTTTTATATCATTAGCACTCTGATAAGGATATAGAGCTATTGGGGAGACGATTGGCCAATGGAGACAGAAATTCCAGTGCGAGATATCATGACCCGGCCGGTGATCACAGCCGATGCCGAGCTGGACATTTTAAGCGCTGCCAAAAAGATGGGCTCGGCCAACGTGGGCAGTCTGATCATAGTATCCGGCGACAAGCCCACCGGCATTCTGACGGAAAGGGATCTGGTAAAGAAGGTCTTAGCCCAGGGAATAGATCCCAGAAGCTTTAAAGGTGGCAGAGATCATGAGCGCTCCCGTAGTTTCCATTGAACCTGATGCCAGCCTGCGTGAAGCTGCAGCCTTGATGCTTCGCTCCGGTGTAAAGCGTCTGCCCGTGATATTCCAGGGAAAGCTCGTGGGTATAATTACAGATACGGATCTTGTCTCTGGTTCCTCCCTCGGTTTGAATGAGATTTTAAGCGATCTATTGGAGATGCACAAAGAGAGCATCCATTTAGAACAGCCCCGAGGGGTGGTGCGCGGAATCTGTGAGGTTTGCAGCCAGCTCTCAGATACCCTGGAGAGCGTGAATGGAGAGTTGCTCTGCTGGAGTTGCAGGGACGGAAAAAGGTAAGAAATATCATTATTGCTGGACAGCAGGGGAATAACAATGTTAGTAGAAGATATTTTGTCCAGAGATCCTCTATACGTCGAGGATTCCACTTTTCTGACCAAAGCACGTCAGATGATCCGAGACAACCATGTGCGCGGATTGCCGGTTGTGAATAGCAAAGGCATAGTCCTGGGAATCGTAACCAACCAGGATATGCTGCGTGTGACCTCGACCAAGTCCAATGTGACTATATCGGGCTATGTGGTGCAGGTTCCTACTGTGACGGGGCAGATGGATATCCTTGATGCCGCCCGGCTCATGCAGAAGGAAAAGATAACTTTGCTTCCTGTAGTCGAGTCCGAGGAGAAGCCCGTGCTAAAAGGGGTTGTTAGCCTCTTGGACGTGTTTATGAACATCGATTTGGAGAAGGTGCCGAACAAGCCGGTATCAGAGATTATGACCAGCAAAGTTGTAACCACCCGTCCTGATGATCCCGTAACCAAGATTTGGGATCTGATGGTCGAGAAAGACTTCACAGGTCTTCCGGTGGTCAAGGACGGCAAGCTCATAGGAATGATCACCAGATTTGATATGCTGAAAGGCACAGCCCGGATCGGCAAGGAGAGTGAGAGAAGACCGGCGGACTCGATGCAGATGCCTGTAGAGAAATTTATGAGTTCACCATTGTATAGCGTAAAGCCGGAAGATAGCGTGCGAACCGCCATCGAGCTGATGCTCAAGCACAATGTAGGCAGGATGTCCGTGGTGGACGGCGTAGAGCTCGTGGGAATTGTGGATAGAAACGATTTGATCAAAAGCTACCTTGGTGAGTGAAGATGAGCAAAGGGCCAACAACGGGAAAAGAAGTAACAAGGATTCCGCAAAAGAACGATCGCATGCCTGTAGCCCCCGGCTCGGGGGATAGAGGACCTTTACAATTCGACTCCCGGCACGCCAAGCGAGCGAGCGACGTAGTGGGTGTAGCCTCACCGGATGTTGTCACCGTTCCGCCCACTACTACCATCATGAGCGCCATAAAGACCATGACCTTCTATGGCTTCTCCCGGCTTCCCGTCGCTGATCCGGGCACAAAGAGGCTGATTGGCTTTGTGACCTCAGTGGACGTGGTGGACTTTCTGGGCGGGGGACTGCGGCACAATCTCTTGCGGGAAAAGTATGGAGGAAACATCTTCACCGCCATAAATGCCGATATCACCGAGATCATGAGCACGCGCCTCACCTACGCCAGTGACAAAGCCTCGTTAAATGACGTTTTGAAGCTGATGTATGAGAAGAACGTGGGCGGCCTTCCCATAGTTGATGAGGATATCCGCATCAAGGCCATAATTACCGAAGAGGACTTTGTGCGCTTTTGCCGGGGCCTGGATACCGGCCTTTGCGTAGAGACCTTCATGAGCCCTCATGTGGTGACGGCACCGGCTCAGACCACTATCGAGAAGATGACCCGGATGATCATTCAGAAGGGCTTTCGTCGCATGCCAGTCGTGCAGGATGGAGTTCTCATGGGCATGGTCACAGCCTCGGATATCATGAAATATCTGGGTAGCGGAGATGCTTTTGAAAAGGTGGTTACCGGCGACATCGGAGAAGTAATGAATCAGCCCATCAAGAGCCTGATCAAGAGAAGCTTGCTTGCCACGGAGAAGAAAGCAGACCTTGGCCAGGCTGCCAGGAAGATGATGGACAATGAGATTGGATCTCTGCCTGTTATGGACAAGGGATCTTTGGTTGGCATTCTGACGGAAAGAGACTACGTGAGGGCGTTAGCCGAGAACAGAGGAATTCTAGCATGATAATAAAGAAAGTCAAAGATTACATGAGCGCTCCCATTTACGTCATTGAGCGAAATGAGAACATTCAAAGAGCCAGGAATCTGATGTTCAAGTACGGCATTGGCAGATTGCCTGTAATGGACGACGGCAAGCTGGTGGGCATCGTTACCAAGTACGACATCACCAATAGGCTCAACCAGGCGGCTCCTGAGTGGCGCAGGAGGCCCATAGACAAGGTCCCCATCCAGGTGGTAATGACGGAGAAGCCCATCACCATATTCCCCGATGCCACCATGCCCCAGGCAGCAGTGCTTCTCTTAGAAAACGGCATTAACGGCCTGCCGGTAGAACGCGATGGCGAGATCGTGGGCATGATCACATCCCGGGACATAATGAAGTACTTCTCCGAGCAGGATCTCAAAGCGACCGTAGGAGACATGATGAGCCGGAATGTCCTGCGTGTGCACCGCCACCATACCATCGGCCACGTCCTGGAAGAGATGAATGTGCAAGGCCAGAGCCGAGCCCTGGTCTACGAGGACAATACGACTCCGGTGGGCATTGTGACCCGCTCCGGTCTTACCTTTTCCGAGATAATGGGACCGAAGGATGAGATGGAGACCAAGAACATCAAGATGACCCGAAAAGAGAGCACCGCCGGCAGAAAGCAGTATCGCTATGTAAAGCAGATGCCTTTTGTGGCGGAGGACATCATGACCTCGCCCATTTTTACCATCGGCTCGGAGATGAAGGCCGTGCAGGCGAGCCAGACCCTGGTGGAGAAGAACATCATCGGCATGCCGGTGATGGACCAGAATGAAGTGGTTGGCTACTTCTCCGCCGATGAGATCATCGCAGAGGTTGGGAGGTGGAAGTAATGCAGGTAAAGGACATCATGAGAGAGCCCGTTACCATCGACAAATCAGAGAGACTGGGCCATGCTCTGGATCTGATGGAGAAGAATGATCTGAGAAGGCTTCTGGTCACCAACAAAGACAAGATGGGCGGCATAATCACCATGAGACATATTGCTCGCGTTCTAGGAACGCGAAAATCCCTGGGAATGCCTGCCTCCTCTCTGCATGTGGCGTCTGCCACCATGGACTCCGTAATCAAGGTACTTCCTGATATGGATGTGCAAGATGCCATGGTCCTCTTGCAGAAGACCGGCGTTCTGGTAGCAATGGATGGCGAGAAGGTCCTGGGCTGGGTTCGGCCCAGAGAGATACTGGCGGCCGTAAATGTAAGCGGCACGGCATCCGATGCCATGCGTTTTCCCCTAACCTCCAATCCCAACGACCGGCTGGTTCACGCCCGGCGCATGATGCTGGATAGAGGTGTAGGAAGGCTTCCCGTGGTGGAGGGTGGCCGGCTGGTGGGCATAATATCGGAAAGGGATGTGGCTAAGTCTCTACGTGCCTTCCGGGATCTGAACGATACTGCCAGCAAGCAATACGCGCGCATCTACAACATCCTGGTCTCCGATGTGATGACTCATGATGTGAAGTACGTCTATGTCGATACGCCTCTGGATGAGGTCAAGAAGATCATTCTTGCTGAGAACAGAGGCGGCCTGCCCGTTCTCAGTCGTAGAGAAGAGGTCGTGGGCATGATCACCAGGCGGTCCGTCTTGGATTATCTGGTGAGGACCGGATGAATCTGGCAAGAGTTGCACAGAAACTGGGAATAACGGAAAGCAGGCTGCAAGGCCTGCAAGAGACGATAATCAGAGAATCTGCCTGGCCCGAGCCTCGGTTGCTCCGGTTTGAAAAAGAGACCTCGGGAATCGAGGCCGGGACAGTTGTTTTTGAAAACGGCGAGATCGTTTTTGGCTATCCCAAGATCCGCCGTCCCCTCATGCTTGCCGCGGCGATAAAGCGGCATTTTTCCGATATTGTGGCTGTAGAGGAGAAGATGAACGGCCATAATGTGCGCATTCTTTCTTTAAACGGTGAGATTGTGGCCCTCACCAGAGGCGGGTTTATCTGCCCCTATTCTACGGAAGTGGCGCGCTGGATGATACCGGAGAGCGTATTCGAAAAGCATCCTCAGAGGGTTTTGTGCGGAGAGATGGTGGGCCCGGAAAATCCCTACGTATCAACGGCCATCTATCCAACGGACAGCATTGACTTCTATCTCTTCGATATAGCCGAAAAAAACCGCAGGGGAACTTTGGGCGTGCACAAAACCCATGAATTCGCCCAGGAGTTCGGCCTTAAGGCCACGGCCTTTTTGGGCGAGTTTCATAAGGAGAGCGCCGCAGAGAAGATCAAGCAGATCGTGATCAAGCTTGGCCGCCAGGGGCGCGAGGGCGTGGTGATGAAAGACCCGGAAAATATTGTGGCGCCGCTAAAGTACACCAGCTCCAAGACCAATTGCAGTGACCTGGCCGTGGCCTTTCGCTACTATAACGACTATGCTCTGGACTTCTTTGTCTCCCGGGCGGTGCGAGAGGGCTATCAGAGCGTGGAGTGGAATGAGTCGGAAGAGGAGAGACGGGCGAGGGCTCTGTCTTTGGGGGAGAGCATTCTCATGCCTTTAGTCGAGACCATAGAGAGGGCAGCAGCAGGGCGAAAATATTGTGCAGAAGGTGCAGATCCGGGTGAAAAGCCTGCAGACGGCCAGGGATTTTGAGTATCACCTGCGAAGAAGCGGCATTCGCACCATCTTCGAGCCGCCTGAGCCCGACGACGGCGGCTATTTGATACGAATAACCAAAGCTGATCATGAGCACAAACGATAAAACCCAGGCGCTCCTGGGTGGAGAAATGTGGTAGAAGGCCAAATATTATGAGCGAGATTGCAGATATCGAGATGCAGGGCCATCTCATCGACTCGCAGATCCTGACAAAGGTCCTGGACAAGATCATGGATATGGGCAGCGAGTTTGAGATCAAGAACTTTCAGATCGGCCAGAAGAAGAACGACAGCAGCTATGTGCAGATCACCGTCACCGGCGAGGATGCGGCCCATCTGGACCGGGTTCTCTTGGAGCTGCATGCCCTGGGGGCGCGCCTCGTGGAGATGGAGGACGTCAAAACCGGTGTTGCCCCGGGCGATATGGTCGTTCCCAGGGGATTTTACTCCACCACCAATCACCCCACCTATGTGCGCTATCAGGGCACCTGGGTGGAGGTGGAGCACAACCACATGGACTGCCTGGTCGTGCTGCAAGACGGGCCGGGCTCTATGCACGCCCATCGGCCATATCAAGAAGGGCGAACTGTGTGGTCATCGGCACCTCCGGAGTCAAGGTCGTGCCGCCCGAGCGTCCCCGCGAGAAGACTTTCTTCGGCTTCATGTCCAATGAGGTCAGCTCCGAGCGGCCCAGCGGAGAGCTGGTGCGCCAGCTGGCCGGCGAGATTGTGCGCACCAAAAAGGCGGGCGGAAAGATTGCCGTGGTCTGCGGGCCGGCGGTAGTCCACACGGGCGCAGCGCCCTCGCTGGCCCGGCTCATCCGGGAGGGCTACGTCGATGTGCTCCTGGCCGGAAATGCCGTGGCCGTGCACGACATCGAGCGGCAGCTCTTCGGCACCAGCCTGGGCATGAACTGCTCGGGAAATGCCATCTCCGGAGGGCACCGAAATCACCTCTACGCCATCAGCGAGATCATGGCCAGCGGCTCCATCAAGAACGCCATAGCGGAAGGCAAGCTCAAAGGGGGCATCATGTACGAGGCCACCAGGAAGGGCATCACCTACATTCTGGCCGGCTCCATTCGCGATGATGGGCCGCTGCCCGAGGTCATCACGGACACAGCCAAGGCCAAGGACGCCATGGACAAGGCTCTTCGCGGCGTGGACATGACCATAATGCTGGGCACCATGCTGCATTCCATTGCCGTGGGCAACTTGCTGCCTTCCTTCGTCAAGACCATCTGCGTGGATATCAATCCCTCAACCGTGACCAAGCTCATGGACCGGGGTTCGGCCCAGGCCATCGGCCTCGTCACCGATATCGGCATATTCCTGCCCCAGCTGGCCGAGGAGATCGAGAAATTGAAGAACGGGCCGGAAGAGAAGCCGTGCGAGGATGGGAAAACTTAAATTCACATGGGTCTGTGGCTTTCCGGTCGAACAGCTTTGTGGGCCGCCGTGGCTTAGCCCGGTTAAAGCGGCTGATTCGTAATCAGCAGTTCATGGGTTCGAATCCCATCGGCGGCTTTTAGATTTATTTTTAGCTAATAAGATTATGTGGATGCGGTTGGCAGTATGCGAACCGATGCTGGCATTTCGAATTGTTGTCCTAATTCATTCACCAATTTGTCTCATCCATGCAGCGAAGACGCCAGTGCGATTGTCCCCTTGGCGCGAGGGCGATAGGGCGCTCCATCTCCATGAACCGGATGAGCAGTTAGCTGTCGGGGCCGCGGGGCAGATGACTGAAGAAAATGGCTGGCAGGTGGTCAGGGCCGGACGGTGCCGATGAAAACGCCATGCGAACTCTTGCGGCTTTCCATCCTTTGACCTCAGGATTACTGGCAGCATCGAGCACCCGCAGCCGGGCGTTAGGCTTGCAAGGCTCACGGCCCCCAGGGGTTCGCGCCCGACTGATAGCTATCCATTCTTCGCGCCTTCGCGTGAGGCCGTTACCCAAAGAATCTCAAAGCATCCAAGGGTGATGTATTGCAGATGACTTCAGGCAAGAGTTGCCTCTGCCCAGAGGTCTTCTTCTGTCAGGCGAAAGGTATCCACGCCGTAGCTCGCCAGCCTGGTAAGGAAAAGTGTTCTTGGTATTCCTGCCAACCCGGCTGCCGCTCCTGATGGTAGTCTTCCCAGTTCAAAGAGCTTTACAGCAGCCGCTAACCTCAGCTCCCTTTCCCAATTCATCCGGGACATCTTCAGGGCCAGTAAGGCATCATCCGGCACTTGCAGGACTATCTCGCTCATGTACTCTAATATTGATCTGATAGTTATGTATATCTTTGCATTGTCTGTTGCCTCCGTTGGTGTTACTGCATTTGGTACGGTTGATTGATATTGACTTTGCCAGGTCGCAGCCACATGTTTCAGCAGAACCCAGGTGATCAAAATCGCATCTGCCCATCCAATAACCTGCATCAGATAAATAGAAGAAGCGTTGTTGAATCCATCGCGCAACATCGAGGGAGGCTTACGAGGTCTGATTAGTACTTATAAAATCAGTTTGTATAAAACGTCATTTTTTAAAATACGTTCGTCAACTATATATACGCATGCTGCATAACTGTAAAGCATAATGCTCCCTACCGTCCCTCCGGGGACGGTAGTGCACAATAATTCAAGGGATGATCGTTTTTTGGATAAAGTCGCAGTTTTCATTGATGGTGGTTTCTTCGGCAAAGTTCTCGACGACTTAGGTAAGCCACGAATTGATTTTGAAAAACTTTCCGATAACCTATGCGCGGATAATAAGCGTTTAAGGACCTATTACTACGATTGCTTGCCATATCAAAGTGATCCCCCAACATCTGAAGAAAGAGAACGATACTCGAAAAAATCAAGATGGCTTGACAAATTATTGCTTTTGCCCAGATTCGAGGTTAGGTTAGGTTAGGTTAGGAAAGCTCTCTCCCAGATTCGAGCAAAAAGGAGTAGATATCCTTTTTTCAGTCGATCTTGTCCGCATGAGCTGGGCTAAACAAATTGATCGCGCAATATTGATTACAGGAGATAGCGACTTCATTCCTGCAGTAAATGCTGCAAAAGAAACAGGGATTATAGTCGAATTATATTATTATATTAGCCCACATGAAAATGGGCCCTCTACCCACCAAGAGCTTATTAGGGCTGTGGATGAACGGTATATGATTAATCAAGACCTCATAGACAGATCGCTATTAACAACTTAGGGGTTGAAGCAAAAAAAAATACCTGAATTTTTGGCCAGCTCTGCCAAAAATTGCCATCATTTGGCGTGATATTTTTCAGGCATGCCTCGGGAAATGAGTAAATTATCTTCCGTCAACCCCTTAATTGAGCTACAACATTGAAGTCTCATGAGCCGCGTGAGCAGCCCGCGGTCGGGGCAGATGAACGACGAGGCACGCCTTGCGGTCAGGGCCGGGCGGCGAAAGCGCCCTGCAGGCTCTCGCGGCTTTCCATCCTTCTGGGATTTCGGGCGGCATCCGTTCTCCCGCAGCCTGGCGTCATGCTTGCGGGACTCACGGCCACCAGGGCCTTTGCGCACGGCTAACGGCTTATCCATTGGCCGGTCGAGGAAAGATGCACGGTTGCGGCAGAACGCCGGAGAGCTTCATAATTGGCTTCTTCGCGCCTTCGCGGCTTCGCGTGAGGCCGTTACCTAAAGAATCTCATAGCATCCCTTCAGTCTCTGATCTCCGTTGCTTCGTGAGACGAAGCTTCGGGTATCACGCAAAGGCGCGAAGCCGCGAAGTTCCGGTAAGAGTAGGACAATTCTTGCCATAAGTATGGCTATTTATTTATACGAAGCTCACCATCTATTTTTCTATGGCTGGCACTGTGAAGGAGACTATTGCGCCTATTTGTGAAGAAACCGAGGAGGACCTCAAAGCTCTCCTGAAAGGTACAGATGTAGCCTGGGCGCAGTACAAGCGATGTCATGGAACGCAAGTTACCAGCACCAAGGAACTGGATGAGTTTCTAGACAGCCTTTAAGCAAGGTAGATGAGAAAGAGACGCCCCAAAGTCGGTTTTAGCGCCATGCTTTAGAGAGGGAAGATGTCACAGAGCTGTTCTCCCCTGCGCCGCACCCTCTCCGGCGAGCGCAGGAAGGCCCTGCAAAAGGCCGCCCGCCCACGACAGGGGCCAGTTGGCGTAGTGGCTGCAAAGAGAGACGGACACGGGTCCTGGAGGAAGCCGAGGCCCTCAAATTATCGACTCATCATCCCCACCAGCTTCGTCGCCTCCACCAGCCCGTATCCGCCCTGCTTTGCAGCGTCCTCATCAAAGCGCTCCACCCCGTCCGGCTCAATTCCCTTGCCCGTGATGGTGAAGGGCACAGGATCGCGGCTGTGCGTCTTGATGGAGATGGGCGTGGCATGATCAGGCAGGAGAAGCACGCGCCAATCCTGTCCACTCTTTTGCAGCCCCTCTACTACCGGGCCCACGACGCGCTCGTCGAAAAGCTCAATGGCTCTCACTTTCAGCTCGGTATTGCCCTCGTGGCCCGCCTCGTCCGGGGCCTCAATGTGCAGATAGACGAAGTCGCAACTTTTCAGAACTTCTAGCGCGGCCTGCACCTTTCCTTCATAGTTGGTGTCAATGGTGCCGGTGGCGCCGGGCACGTCAATGACCTGCAAGCCAGCGTACCTGCCTATGCCCTTGAGCAGGTCCACGGCGCTGATCATGGCTCCCAACAGGCCGTACTTCTCGGCAAAGGAGGGCATGACCGGCGCCGGGCCCTGCCCCCACAGCCATATGGCGTTAGCGGGGTGCTTGCCTTCAGAAATACGCTTCACGTTAACGGGATGACGGGCCAGGACGGGGCGCGCCGCCTCCATGAGCCCGATGAGCTGTGCGCTGTCCGGACCGTGGGGCAGGTGCTCGGCGACGCTCTGGTCGCTGATGTCGTGGGGCGGGGTGCAGAGCGCCTTCGCGCCGGCCTTCAAGACCAGAAGGTTTCGGTAGCTTACGCCGGCGTAAAGCCGCCGCTCTGGCATCAACGGCTGCAAGGCCTCGATCAGCTCGCGGCTTTCCTCGGTGGTGATGTGCCCGGCGCTGTAGTCCAACATGACGCCGCCCTCAATGGTTACAAAATTGCAGCGAAAGGCGATGTCGGCTTCGCCCAGGGCAACGCCCATGGCCGCAGCTTCCAGAGGTGCGCGACCGGAGTAATGCTTGGCCGGTGAATAGCCCATGACACAGAGATTGGCCACATCGCTTCCCGGTGGAAATCCTTCAGGAACTGTTTGAGCCAGACCGCTCTTGCCCTGCTTCGCCAAAAGGTCCATGTTGGGTTTTTTGGCGGCCTGCAAAGGCGTCCTGCCCTGCAACTGTGCCAGCGGCAGGTCTGCCATGCCGTCGCCTAAGAGAACTACGAGCTTCATCAAAGCTTTCCATTCTAGAAAATAGTATTAATTGTCTTCGTCTGGATCCCACGCGAAGGGCGCGAAGAAGCCATGATCGCCGACCTCAAGCAGCTATTTATTCTTTTTCAAGGCTGCCTCTGCCTCGCGGGCATCGATCTCCGCCAGATGCTTGTTTAAAACCTTGGCCAGCGTGTTGAGCTTGACTCTGGTGCAGGTGGCGCCGCGGGTTATGCCGGTTACTATATCCACTACCTCGCCTTTTGTTTCCGTCTTTTGGTGAGCTGGTTTGACCAAGCGGGTCTTGATGCCCACCTTGGCAAAATCCTCCATATCCATGGGGCACTGCGCCACCACGACCACGGGAATATCTACCTGCGCCAAAACCTCTTTGGCCTTGTGGATGACGTGCGAACGCACATTGCCCAGATGCAGAACGGCAATCTTATGGCGTGCCACCTGTTCCAGCTCCCTCTCGTTCAGCCCGAAGGTGGGGCCGTAGCCTCGCGAAGCCTGGGGAAAGCTCTCCGGAACTCCGGTTCCTGCCTCCAAAACCAGTACGCTGGTCTGAATTCCTTCCCGGCGCAGCCCATAGGTCATCTCGCAAACGGGTTTGGTGATGTGACGCCGTCCAGGAGACATGGCTATGGCGATCACATCTGGCTTTGTAGCCTCAGAGAGCGTGCCTCTTTGGGCCAGCCCGCCACCCTTAGCCAGGCCCATGCTCTCTCGACAATCCACCACCTGAGTTGCCCTGCCAATCATGCTCTTTATTTTCTGTGTGATGGAATATAGACCTGACGAACCGATTTGGCGAATCTAATTGACGAACGATAAGAGGGAGCTTTTTTAAGCTGAAACGATGAGAAACAGCTATGCTCATCTTCATTGGTCTTGGGCTTTACGACGAAGGGGATATCTCCGTCAAAGGCCTGGATGCGATTCATGCGGCGGACGTGGTTTATGCGGAGTTTTACACCTCCCGGTTGATGGGAGCAACTTTTGAGAAGCTGGAGGCATTCTACGGCCGCAAGATCAGCCTTCTTTCCCGTCAGCAGGTGGAAGTAGATCCCTCCTGGATAGAGGAAGCTGGGGATAAGGACGTGGCCTTCCTGGTGGGTGGTGATGCTATGGTCTCCACCACTCATCTAGACCTGCGGCTGCGCGCGGCTAAGATGGGCATTAAGACGCGTGTGATTCACTCCTCCTCCATCGTCACCGCAGTATCGGGGCTTTGCGGCTTGCAGAACTACCGCTTCGGCAGGTCCACTACCATTCCATTTCCTTACATTTCCCGGGGCAAGCGCATCATTGCCGAGACGCCCTACCAGGTTTTGAAGGAGAACTTGGACCGTAATTTGCATACCATGCTCTTTCTAGATATTCAGAGCGACTGCGGCGAGAAATATATGACCGTAAACGAAGGCGCAACGCTCCTTCTGGAGATGCAGGAGGCCGCAGGGGAGCGGCTCCTGGATGAAACTTTGGGCATAGGCATTGCCCGGGCCGGCTCGGATGATGCGGCAGTAAAGGCGGATCTTCTACCTTGTCTGCAAAGCTATGACTTTGGCGGACCCTTGCATATCCTGATCGTTCCTGCCAAGCTACATTTCATGGAGGCGCAGGCCCTAACGGTGCTGGCAGGCGCACCTGAAGATGCAGTAAAAGGTGTAGAATGAAAGTAGACGCAAAAACTATTAATATGATATTCTCCCGGCCATACCATAGGAATACCAGGGAAAGATATGAAAGATTAACCAGAGGAGTTTATGCCAAAGGTCACAGTAGAGATACCTCAGCACATCGTAGATGATGTCCAGGCACATGTAGGCGACGCAAAGAAGTTCGTAAGCTTCTCCGACGCCGTAAGATCAGCCATGAGAAAGATGCTGGATCAATTAGATGAAATTGATCGACGCAGGGGGCGCGCCCAGGAATGAAGCTCGGATTAGTCACGGAGTTTGATGCTGCTCACAGCCTGCCCGGCTACCAGGGCAAGTGCGCCAATCTGCACGGCCACACCTACCAGGTGGAGATTGTGGTGGAGGGCGATGTGGGGGAGGATGGCTTCGTCATGGATTTTTATTTGCTCAAAAAAATTATTGCAGACGCATTGCAGGATCTAGACCACGGCTACTTAAATGATATTTTGCCAAATCCCACCGCAGAGACGATCGCCCAATGGATCTCGGATCGGCTGAAAAACGATATGGACGGCACTGCCGTCCGGCTGCTTTCCTTGAAACTTTGGGAAGGGAAGAACAAATGGGTGATGATCGACTGATTATTGGGTCGCGGTCAGATCCCAAGTTTTGGCAGCTTCCGGGGTGTCCTTCAGCTCCTTCATCCTGGCGGCGGCCTGCTCATCATAGTACTTCTTGTACTTTTCTTCTCGATCTTTCTTGCCCCAATCCGCCAATTTTCTGTCCAAGGCTTCGAACATGTACTTCTCGGCGGCCTTGACGGTCTCCAGGTCTCCTCTCAGCACCAGGATCTCTCGGTCCATCACTTCTCCCGTCATCTCCATCTTACCCGGACGGCGGATCAGGTCCAGCTCGAAGTTCTCCACTATCTCGCGGATTACTGAGACCGGCATGCTCAGGGGGATCGCCAGGTCGTAAAGCCCTTTCAAATCTTCTGCACTTTCTTTTTGGGGAGAGTCCATAAGTACCATGCTTGGAATCATTCTTGCCTTGATTTAAGGCTGTCGAAGAGACATCTAGAAGGGAAACAGTTATTAATGGGATCATCAATGCAAGGTGCGGATCGGGCCCGTAGCTTAGCCAGGTTGAGCGCACGGCTGATAACCGTGAGGTCACGCGTTCAAATCGCGTCGGGCCCATTTTCTTAATTTTTAAAAAAAAAGGGTTTCTGGCATCCTTCACTTCGTTGACCAAGGAGGCCCCATCTTCAGGGCGTGGTAGTTGACCTAGTTATTTCCCCCTCGAGTGTCACGTTCATGACGAAGTCGAATGGCAGAGCCTGACACCATCCCGCCTTCTCAAAGATGGACATGAAGCATACACCCACGAGCTTCTTGTATTTCATTTTGCTCAGAAATTCCAACATCTCCCCGGGCGTGACGCCGATCTTTTGCATGGCCATGCCCCCCAGGATGACAACAACATCCGCCTCTGCACTTGCTGCGCTCTCCAGCTCCATTCCATATTCCGTGGCTACGATGCGTCGTGCTTTATCCATATTTAAGCCGGGCAGAAAGGCCAGCTCCTTTTCTCGCACCGGATAGCCCAGAAATAGGGCAAAGGGAGTGCAAAACCCTGGTGAGCCAATGAAAACGATCTTCTTGTCATCCTTCACCAGATCTCTAAATCCGTTCAGCATTCCGCCTAGGCCTTTTACGTCCTGTATCGGGCGTCGGGAAAGTATATAACTCTTACCAATTTAACTTAATGTTTGTTAATAATTAGTTCTGCATTAGAAATATTTCTCCACAATTGATCAACCTCCAATTTATCTCCCCAAGCATTGCGTTATAAGGAGTATCAACCAGGATTGCATTTAGATAATAAATAATATTCTGTACGCCGCAAAATCGTCGCGGTTGGATGTGAATGCATATATCTCTTGACAATGCAAAAACGAGCGGCTGGCAAAAATATCCAGGAAAAATGAGTACGTTTATCTCGAACATTCCTGACCCGATTCAAAACGTTTATGAGGATAGAACTGTTTCTTGGCCATAATGTCTAAGAGATCTGTAGATAAGGGTGACAGTGGCAAAAAAACCACGGTGAAGCCCAACGAGGCTAAGCCGCGGGAGGCCTCGTCCGTCCCCCTGGAAAAGAAGGCCAATGCGGCGCGCAAGCCGGGCATTTGGCAGAATAGCGATTTATATTTATACGCAGGATTGATTGTGGCGGCACTTTTCTCATTTTATCTGCGTGCCATTGTTCCCTGGAACCGGGTATTCTCGGGCAACAACGTCATCTTCAGCAGCGAGACCGATGCCTGGTATCACATGATGCTGGCCAAAGGCACTGTGGAAAACCTGCAGAGACTATGGTTTGATCCCATGACTTATTTCCCTCACGGAACGCCGCTGCACTTCGGTCCTTTCGTGAGCTGGGCCATTACCATATTCTCCTACATATTCGGACTGGGCCACCCTAGCGATCATCTGGTTGAGGTTGTAGGCGCCTTCTTGCCTGCCGTCCTTGGCGCACTCCTGGTCTTCCCGGTCTACTTCATCGGAAGGGAGTTATTCGGCAAGAGCTGCGGCCTGGTTTCGGCACTGATCATAGCCGTGCTTCCCGGCCAGGTCTTAAGTCGCACCACCTTAGGTTTTACAGATCACCATGGAGGCGAGATTCTTTTTAGCAGCCTCACTATGATGTTCCTGCTACTTGCTCTTCGCTCCGGCAAGAGCATGAGCTTTGCGGCTATGCAGAGGAACTGGTCCGCATTTAAGATGCCACTCCTCTATTCCGCTCTGGCCGGCGTTTCCCTTGGTCTTTACATCGATGCCTGGTCATCCGGATTTCTCTTTGAGGGAATAATTCTGCTCTTCATCATGCTACAGAGCATCTTTGACCACATCCGGAGAAAGAACGTGGAATACCTGGGTATATCCGGCGCAATAACTTTCCTCGTGGCCACGCTGCTGGTGCTCCCCTTTGTCGATTCCTATTACGGCTTCAACCATTACCTCTACAGCCTCTTCCAGCCCACCATACTTCTCCTGGGCGTGGTTGCTGTCATCTTCTTCTCTCTCCTGTCCAAGTTCATCCGAGAAAAGGGATTCAGCGGCTATTACTATCCAGGTGCATTGGTGGGATTGGCGTTCGTTGGAACGACCATACTTTACTTTGTCCTTCCCCAGTTCACCAAGCCGCTCCTGGCCGGTCTGAGTATATTTCAGCAGAAGACAGGTGGCGCTGCAACGGTTGGTGAGGCATCGGCATTGCTATCCAGCGGGGGGCAGTTCTCCTTTGCCAGTGTCATTACATCGTTTCCCGGCATTGGCTACAGTCCCTATCCTACAGCAGTCTTCCGCCTGCCCGAGACCCTTGCTATCTTGTTTACCACTTTCACATTAGCGCTGATAGCGTTGATCTTGCTCATCACCAGAAATGTCAAGTTCCCAAAGCCCGCTGAAATATTGATCTTAACCTGGTCTTTGGTAATCCTCATCATGGCTCTCGCCCAGAATAGATTCACCTATTATTACGCGATAAACGTAGCCATTCTCACCGGATTTTTGGTAACCTGGCTACTGCAAAGGTTTAGCATCACAAATCTGGACCTGGATGTGGTCAAGGGTCCAGCCAAGCTGATCTCCTCAAATCTCAAGATCATCCTGGCGGCAATTTTGATATTTTCGTTTATCATCTTACCAAGTCTTAGCTGGAGCATAGTCTACGCTCAAAGCGCCGGCGGCCCGGATTCTGATTGGCTGACCTCAACGGCATGGCTGCAAAACAATACGCCAGAGCCCGGTATGGACCTTTATGAGAAATATGTGCGGCCCGCCGGCGGCAATTATGCCTACCCGGATACGGCTTACGGTATTATGTCCTGGTGGGATTACGGACACCTCATTGAATATGTGGGCCACAGGATTCCCAATGCCAATCCATTCCAGCAGGGAATTGGCAGCGTCACCAATAATGTTCCCGGCTCATCGCCCTTCTTCTTAGCCGAGAATGAGAGTCAGGCGGAAAAGGTGCTGTCAGACCTTGATCTAAACCGCTCGCAATATATGAACACCAAGTATGTGATGATCGATCAGCCCATGGCGGTAGGCAAGTTCCATGCCATGGCAGCCTGGAGCAACATTCCCACTTCCAAGTACATGTCCTTAGTCGCCCAGCCGCAAGGAGATCAGTTGAGGGGGGTGCAGATATGGCGCGAGCCCTACTTCAAGTCCATGACGGCTCGCATGTACTTCTTCGATGGAAGCGAAACTTCTGGCGATATGGGTGTGGGACTGGCCTATCGCCCCCAGAAGTTAGAAAATGGTGTCACAGTTCCCGTGCTCACCGAGGCGCCCAAGATCACTCGCAATCGCACTGATCTGGAAGCGTTCATCAATGAGAGTCGGAATGGTGGAGACATGGTCGAGATCGCCGCCATGAGCCCTGCTAGCCCTGCCTTCCCGCTCGAGGCCCTGCAGCATTACCGCTTGGTGCATGAGTCCGAGAATACTGTAAGCGCCGGTCAGAAGTTCGTCAAGATCTTCGAGCATGTACCGGGCGCGGTGATAAGCGGAAAATCGCCGGCTGGAACCAAAGTTGTGGCCGCAGTTCCCATAATGACCAATCAGAACCGGGCTTTCCTCTACCAGCAGTCCAACACCAGCGATTCCGAAGGGCGGTTCACTCTGGTGCTACCTTACTCCACAGAAGGTTCAATTGATGGCGGCACTAATTTCGATACCAAGCCGATGAGTGCCTACCAGTTGTCTGTGGGTGACAAGACCTACGAATTGAAGGTGCCTGAGGAGTACGTCCTCTCAGGAGCTGTTATCACCATATGAAGCTCCTGGAGGAGATGAGCTGGCCACAGATCGCTACAGGCCTTAAGGAGACGCAAACGGTGATCCTGCCCGTGGGAGCAACCGAGGAGCATGGGCCGCATCTGCCCACGATGACGGATACTATCCAGGCCATGGAGGTGGCGCGCGTTGTTGCAAAAGAGCGCCAGGTCTTCCTGGCCCCGCCCCTCCATTACGGAGTCTGCCGCAGCACGCGGGGCTTTCCAGGCACCATCACCGTGGGGCACGATGCCCTGCGTGCCTTCGCCAGGGATCTGCTCATCTCCTTTGCCGATAGCGGCTTTGCCAGGGTGATGATTCTGACGGGCCACGCGGGAGGGCTGCACATGGCGGCCCTCGAGGAGGCCTGTCAGATGGCAGTGGAAGAGCGCGATTTCCGGTTAAGCCTGGTGTCTTTATTCGATCTGATCGATGCAGGGGCGGTTGAAACCCCTCACGACGGGCATGCCGGGGAGATGGAGACCTCGCTCATGATGAATATTCGTCCTGACCTGGTCAAGGGAAAGCCGGCTCTGCATTTCCCGAAAAGGCCAGAGTTCCTGATCATGAAGGATGTGCGTCACCTTATGGGAAACGGCATCATGGGCAACCCTGAGCAGGCAACGCTGGAGAAAGGAAAGCAGTTCTTCCAGATGGCAGTGAACGGTGTCATGGGGGCCCTGGATGAGCTGGAGAGCGATGTCTGGAAGAAGTGATAAGTGATCCTGCTTAGCGACTCGTCTCTTTTTTTCTTCTTGGTTCCTCGTTGTTTCGAGTGGGTAATAGAATAATCGAGTCCTATGTGAGTCCTTCGTGCGCTCTCGGGTGGTGCTAGAGGGAACGCAAATGAAATTAATTCGCTAGGATATCTATTATCTTTTTCAGAACTTCATCGATTTTATCTGATTTCTGAGAATGGAAAGGGCACGACGATCTCATCTCCATTCACAAATTATTCCAAGCTTCATCCTCCTCTGGGCTTAGCCAATCCTTTGCGAGTATGGATTCGCTTAATATCGCCGTCTCCATTCTCTTCCTTGATTCTTTTCCTTTCAAGAAATGAATAAAAACGAGCATCTCTTCTGGATAAGGCTCAGAGAAGAAATACTTTTTGTAGCTGGAATATTCCATCGCATCTCTGCCGTACCCCCGCGCCCGCGTGCGCTCGCCCAGGCCCGCCCAGGCCCGCTGAGAATGTGAACAAAAATGGGTCGCAGCTCTAAAAAACAGAAAAAAAGTTATTCCGTGCTGATGGCCTCAACCGGGCAGGCTTTGGCACATTTCCCGCACCCTGTGCACTTTTCCTTATCTACGACTGCGATTCCCTGGTCATTTAAGGATATAGCTCCTGCGGGACACTCTTCAATGCAAGCTCCACAGCCCATGCATTTGTTTTCGTCCACGACGGCAGGCATCAATTTAGCTACCGCATACGCCGAACCTACCAGAATGCAGAGAACTGCCAGCGCAACCAACAATCTTGTATGCTTCATTTTTGTGAACTCCATTTGAGAACGTTTCCTGTCGATCCGTTCTTCAACTTATCCTGGCACGGAACGATATTTAAGGATAGGGGCGAACGAACCTCCTCTCAAAAAGGGCATTTCCGAGAAAATAGGAATAATCGTTCCTAATTCTGATTAGAACCATTTAAAGGTTTTAAATTGGATTTGGGATTGCATTAAGCTCTCTTTTTTACAAGGGTGAGTGCATTCTTTCCATCTCGAAACTCGAAAGACATCTCATCCACATAACACCGGATGAGATGAATTCCCAGACCCCCAACGGGACGGTCCTTTGTATCGGCCTGGGATAGGGCCATGATATGAGTGGTGGGATCAAAGGGAATTCCTTCGTCCTCGATGATCAGGACCAACCGATCGCCATGCACTCTGGCAACAATATGGATCGTGCCGTCTTTTCCAGGGTAGGATAGATGGAGAAGAGCCTGGTAAAGCCGGTCATTTCGAAAACCTCTCTCACGAAGGGCTGCAAAGATACCAGCTTGACCTCTCCCTTCCTGGGCCGGACCTTCTTTTGAGTAGCGAGCAAAACCCGCAATCCAACGCTGCTGATATACACCACCCCCTCCAGATCGAGCACGATATCCGATTTGTTCTGGTCTATGAGTTCGTTCAACTCGTTGCCCAAGGAGTCCCCATCCTTTAGGGTGGGGAGGAATTGGGCGGTCCCGTAAAGTATTTATGCTCACAAATATCTCTCCTGATGTGTGTTTTGCATGATCCGGCAGAGCGATACCTGAAACGGTAGGGCACCCTCACTCAGAAGGGATAAAACAGCTTCATCACCAAATCGCTCAGACGCAAGGGGACAAAACAACTTACCGAACGCATGAGGCCGGGTAACTGGTCTAGCTGATTGTATGACAGAGGACGTTTCTTTCGGTAAGTGGGGTGCCAGCGGTAGAACCCGCCACAATGTAGTCAGCATGACGAGTCAGCCACCCTTAAGCCTCCTGATTTTGTGCAGAGAGGCAAGCCGCGCCCTTCAGGACGCGGTAGTTGACTACCATACTGCTCGGAGTTGCAGTTCTTGGCCTCATTTACACCATCTGTGTAGAGCACAAGGACCTCTCCTGAGGTGAGATCTACTCTGCGCTCTTCGTATTTCGCCCCACCAAGCGCCCCCAGAGCAATGCCGGTCACATCCAGTTCCTCAAAACCTTCGCTGTCGCCGCGCATGAGCAGCGGCGGAGGGTGTCCGGCATTGGCGTAAATCAGGCTTCGCGAATTCGGATCAAGAACCCCGTAAAAGAGGGTGACGAACATGCCCAGTCTTGAGTTGGCAGCGATCATGTTATTGGCATCCTCCAGGACATCGGTTCCTTTTTCATGATGCGTGGCGTTAACCCTCACAATGGTACGCGAAAGCGCCATGAACAGAGCGGCAGGCACGCTCTTTCCCGATACATCGGCAATGACCATTCCCAGCTTTCCGTCTCCGGGTATGAAGTCATAAAAATCACCACCCACCTCCATGGTGGGAATGAATGTCGCCGCCAGATCAAAGCCTGAAAGTGGGGATGAAGATCTCGCTGGTGAGAGTCTTGCCATCCCTTTGCAGGCCCGGATAATTCTTCTCGATCACTTCACCTGCTAGATGTACCAGATCCGCCAGGATCGGCCTCCTAATGCCGTAAAAAGGCAGAGCGTATTCGTAGTCGCCTTTGCCGACCATATCCAGACATCATGCAAAGGGAGTGTTTTTGTCGTGGAGCCAATGAGATCGCAGCCCGTGCCAGGGACCAGGAATGTCACCATCAGACTGGGACTACAGTCTGTGGCGAAAGCCTAGATGCCCGCGACTTCAGTCGTGGGAGTAGTCACGCAAAGTACATAAACTTAGAAAATAATATAGCAACGGAGGCAAGAGAGCATTTATACAGTTCTAGAGTTAGTTGGATCGTCTCCTACCAGCTGGGAGGATGCTGCCAGAAATGCAATCGACACAGCGTCTGAATCCCTTTGGAACCTAAGAATTGGCGAAGTCACAGAGTTAGACGTCAGCTTGGATGATAAGGGAAAAATAGCTTCATACCGGGCAAAAATAAAATTTTCATTAAAATATGACAACTGGAAGGAAGAGCTCGGCTGGAAGGGTCAGAGATGCAGATCACCCCTGCCTCCCTAGAGCTCATCGAGTCCCACACGACGCCGACCTTATCCTACTGCCGCCCAAGGCAGCCTGCACACACATGATCCTCTTGCCGGTCACGTGCGCCTGCACGCCCGCACTCTCGCGGGACCCGGGCTCGCCTCCACCCGCAAGCCTCCGCGCAAGAGAGGGCCGGAGCGCGCAGCGTGTGCCTGGGGGTCGGAATGAATGTAATTCACACAGATTCTAATGGTCTGTAAATATAGTACCTAAGTTCATCGCTGTTGGCGGTTTTTATACATAAGTCGCTCATCAGTGGCAGGTCGATATTTTTGCTGAGGGTTATGGCTTTGTTCTTGTTCTCCATGATGATGGTCCCGTAATTTGCATCTACCGAGGTGATGGTCATCTTACCAAAGGTCGTGTCTGGATTTACATCGATAAGATCTTCCGAGATCTGAAAAATGCCATCTACAACACAAGATTTTCCCTGAGTGCAGTTTGTTTCGGCCACGTGCAATGCCAACACCGCGATATCATCGACATTTGCAAGGCTTTTTCTGTAGATATATGTACCAGGCACGCTAAGGTAGTTTCTATCCACTATTGTGCCATTCCTGTAAAGTTCGACCAGAGTCTTGTTACAAGATTTATCTATATGGAGCTTAGCCTCAAATCCACCCTGCAAAGACAAAGTGCCACCATTCTGGATTGTATGTCGTTCTACGCTATCGATTAATACTCTCCCGAGCCGCGAATCGCCCAATAAATTGAACTCCTTTGAAACGTGCTGTAGAGGACTGTCTTCCACATAGCTCACAAGAAAGCTCCTGCCTAGAAAACCAATAATATTATAACTCCCCCATTCCTCGTACTCGAATTCCTTTTTCTGGGCAGTGGTCTCATACTTGAGGCCATAGGGCGAGTCGCCGCTCAGCTTATTATCTCATAAGGTGGTGCTGAGTGACTCGGTTCCGATATCATCCTTAATATCGTAGTAGAATCCTGCGAAGTTGTGTGGGTTCCATTGGGCGTCTGCAGTTGCGACTGCACCTCGGATCGCAGTATCATTTTGAGTGGCATTCTTATAGAGGTATAACCTGGTGTTGGAAACAGAATCTTCTGAATTAACCAACTTCAGACCGAAGTCATCCATCAGCTCCAGATCAGGCTCCTTTGATAGGTTAAAACCCTCGATATTCTTCAACACCAAGCCGTTGCTGTCGCTTGAAGCGACTTTCATTATACCATATTCAGCCCCCTGGTCGAACACGGTTGGTTTTTCTGAGATTTGGAATAGTCCCTTTATTGAGTAGTAGCTTTTTGGTTCTGCCTTCACATTGGCCTTGATGCCCACAGCCAGAAGTGTAACGTTCGTATTGCCTAATGAGGCCGAATAGACATAATCGGCAGGTGGTGTGATGACCTTCGAGTCAACAACAATGCCGCCTTTATAAAGAAGGATCTTAACTCCCTCATCGGCATCGGATAGTTTTAGACTGTATCCCTCTTTTAGAGGTAATATCTCATCGTCTGCTATTGTCTTCGTTTCAGAGCTATCAATAATCACTTGGCTAAGAATCTTGCCTTCTTCCAACGAATTCCAAGCCTCTGCAATCTGACAATCATCGGGATATCCGGCAAAATACTTCTGCCCTAAGAAGCACAGCACCAAGTAATTGCCCCAGATGCCATGCTCAAACTTGGTTAGCTTGTGATATGTTTTGTATTCAACTGCTCCTGCATCGACATTTTCGTTGCTTAAATTGACCTGAAGGGACTCCGTTGACAGATCCTTGTCAAGGTCGAAATAGAAACCTGCGAAGTTCTGCTGGTCCCAGGTGAAGGAGTTGTCAACGAGGTTGCTTGAGCCGCCAACTGTGCCGGCTACTGCTCCACGTATCTCCACGGCATCTATCGTATAAGCCGATGCGAAAGCAAAAATAGATAATAAAGTGAGGAGGGGCAAAAGGACTCTGGATCTCATTTGCTCACCCCGGCTGGTGTCACCACTACGGTCCTATACAAGTAGTATCTGAGGGTGTCGTTGTCGGCGGTCTTGATGTTTATGCCGTTCATCAAGGCGGTGTCCTTGTTCTTGCTGAGTGTTATGGCGTTATCTTTGTTCTCCATTGTGATGGTTCCGGCATTTGCATCTATCGAGGTGATGGTCATCTTATCGTACTGGGTATCTTCCTTGACCTCAGTTGTCTTCTCTGATAGCTGCCAGAGTCCATCAACCTTGCAGTAACTCTTATCATCGAGTATAATCGGCTCTTGGAAGTGGGCGGCGATAACAGGTACGCCCGCTACATTACCGGCTTTTGAGATATAGACATACGATCCAGGTAGCATCAACGCTTCACGATCGACTATTTTTCCATCTTGAAGCAGTTCGACCAAAACACCCTTTTTATCGGTTCCTAGTGTGGCTTTGAGCGCATAACCTTCTGCCAATACAATTGTCGAACCCAGATCTATTACCTTCTCTTTGCCATCGTTGATCAGCACTTTTGTCACTTGACCCAATTCGAGGAGATTCGTACTATTGGCTTTGTCAAGCATATCAGAATCTGTGCCGCTCTGACTGTAGCTTGTAAAGTATTCGTCTGCTAAGAATCCAATTACGTTATAGTATCCCCAGCCTTCGTATTCGAACTTCTTATTCTGGGCAGAAGTCATGTAGGTTACGCCGTAGGGCGAGTCGCCGCTCAGCTTATTGTCAGTCAAAGTGGTGCTGAGTGTCTCGGTTCCGATGTCATCTTTAAAATCGTAGTAGAATCCTGCAAAGTTCTGTGCGTTCCATTGGGCGTCTGCCGTAGCTACTTGACTGCGGAGCTGAATGGTTCCTGACCCAGTTATTTCTTTGTAAATGTAATACCTGAGTGCGTCGTTGTCGGCAGTCTTGATCTTGATGCCATTCATCAGGACGGTATCCTTGTTCTTGCTGAGAGTTATGGCGTTGTCCTTGTTCTCCATGGTGATTATTCCGGCGTTTGCATCTACCGAGGTGATGGTCATCTTATCGTAATGGGCGTCGGCCTTGACCATAGTTGCCTCACTGGAGATCTGCCAGAGACCGTCGATAGTAACCATGTCCTGATCAGCGCCACGGAATACGTTCTTGAAGTGAGCTGCGATTGTTACCAGCTTCCTTTGATCGCCTACCTGCGGATTCCTGTAGTAATAAGTTTTGTCGGCCATGGTCGCTCCAAACTTGGACGGGGATACGATCTTGCTGTCTATTACAGAGCCATCCTTGCAGAGCTCGATGTAGACCTTGCTGTAGTCGATATCAATGGACTTGATAACTAGCTCATAGCCTTCCTCAAGCTTAATGGGTGTTCCGAAGGTGACAGTTATCTCGGTATCGTCATCGATGAGGATCTTCTGGAGCTGCTCGCTGGACAGGGAATTCTCATCAGTGGACTCCTTGAACAGGATGTTCTTTCGGCGTTCTCGCTAGAGACATAGCCTGCGAAGTATCTGTCTGCCAGGAAGCCCATGACATTAAATGCGCCCCAATCCTCGAACTTGAACTCCTTGGACTGAGCAGTTGTCTCATACTTCACACCATAGGGCGAGTTCGCCGCTCAGCTTCCTATCGGTTAAAGTGGTGCTGAGTGTCTCGGTTCCGATGTCATTCTTAATATCGTAGTAGAATCCGGCGAAGTTCTGAGAGTTCCATGTGGTGTCTCCGGTAGCGACTTGACCGCGTACCTCCACCATCTCGACAGCACCTGTGGTGCCAGCCACAACTCCACGTACTTCCACGATGTCTGCTGCGGTGACAAAAGCCGGAGCGAAATTCAATAATATTAGTATAATAAAAATTGCCAATTTAGTATATCTCAGTATTATCCCTCAAAACCTAAACTCCTGCCTTTGCAGTAACCATTTTTCGTATTGAACTCTTCAGTCATCGAACTTACCGAAGGATTTATATACTATTATGGTTATTACTCTTAGCTATGACGTATCTGGTCAAGCAGAAGATTCGCGGGCATACTTACGTTTATGAAGCCGAAAATTTTTGGGACCCTGAGAAGAAGCAATCCAGGCAAAAACGCAATTATCTTGGCGTCTGGGATGAGACTTCAGGAAAGCTCATTCCAAAGGTCGCAGAACGTGATGTCAAGACTACAAAATCATTGGGTCCTGCTTATCTTCTTGATTCTGTGGGCAATGAAATCCAGCTTAGGAAGAAGCTCTCGGAAGCGTTTGGAAAGGACGGAGATTTGATTCTCGCTGTTGCGATGAGCAGGTTGCTGCATCAGACCTCTCTTAAGAACCTTAACCACGTTCTAGATGACTCGTTTCTTCCGGAGATGTACTCACTAAAAGAGACATTCAGCTCTCAGTGGCTCTCAAGTTTCCTGGAGCGATTATCCACAAAAGAAGCCGCTATGACCACCTTCTACAACTCCTTGATAGCTGGCGAAGACGAGACGCTAATATTCGATATCACATCGCTCTCCTCAGCCTCGCGAAATATCGATTGGTTAGAATGGGGATACAACCGCGATGGCTTGGACCTGCCTCAAGTCAACCTGGGATTGGTGCTTTCACTGAACAATCACTTACCACTTTATTTCAAGTTGTTTCCGGGAAGCATCAACGATGTTGTGACTTTGAAGAATCTTGTGGCTGAAATAAAAGCATTTGGCATTGCAAAAAGTCTCTTCATTCTGGATAGAGGATTCTATAGCGAGAGCAATATTAAAGAAATGACTGCCGAGAATATTGATTTCATTCTTCCGCTTCCGTTTAGCGTTAATATCGGCAAGGGTCTTATCAGTGAGACGAACAAGGATATCGAAAATCCTGCCAATGCAAAGAGGTTCGGCGGTGACATATTCTATGTCTTGGAAAGCGAGGTCCTGATTGGTGAAGTCAATGCTTATGGATATGTCCTGTTCAATAAAAAACGAGAAGGCTCAGAGACAAATTCGTTCTACAACAGACTGATCGATATCGAATCAGCACTCAATGGAAAAGAGTTTAAAAACCCGATCGGAGAATTCAAGAGAACAGCAGGCAATTTTGAAAGATACTTGGAGTGCATTGTCGAGGGAAAAACGATCCACCTTCGCCGGAGAATAAATGCCATATCGCAGGCTTCAAACCGATTTGGCAAGACAATTCTTCTTTCAGCTACCAAACGAAGATGGGACGAAGTGCTTTCACTCTATCGCGAAAGGGATGAAGTCGAGAAGAAGTTTGATGATCTGAAGAATGAGCTTGAGGCTATGCCTCTGAGAGTACATAAGATTGAAACGCTTCAGGGCTTGCTATTCATTTTCTTCGTATCGTTGATCATGAGGGCGATATTGCTAAGAAAGGCCAGAGAGTCGGAGCTGCTTGATAAAAAATCCATTGAAGAGATTCTCTTGGAACTGGGAAAGCTCAGGGCAGTTAAAGTCGGCGGCAAATGGAGGTTAACGGAGATCTCAAAAAAACAGAGAACGATCCTGGAGAAGATGATGATTGGAATTCCCATCGAGGCTAACCTGGTTATTAAAAGGGCCGGAGTTTAGGTCAAAAGGTAACTCTACACGGTGTGTGAAAAAACTTTTGGTATAAAAAAATCAAGTTTTTGCGGGATGATAATAGATCCTAGCAGTGGGAATTGTACTCGTGGGACGCCCTGTCTTTTAGGGCGCGGGTGGTGTTCACATCTGCTCACTACATCTCCCTTATAACGGCCTGGTATGCCTGACCCTGCTGACGAGGATGATCTGGATTGATGAATTCGATCTTTCCTTCCCTGAGCATGGGACGAAGGTAGCTGGTGCGGACCCAACCTTTATTTCGATTCAATATTTTTGCTAGTTCTTCTGCAGTGAACGGCCTTATGCTACATATATCGAAAATTACCGACTTAACCCACTCGGGTTGGGTATGCTTTCCAAGCCCATAAATAATCTGCCACAGGGATGCTGGGATTTCTGGGTACTCTTGTTCTAATGACGTTATGACAGGTTTGATGGTAGGTACCAGCTTGTTGATGATAGGTTTGATGGTATGTTTCGACTCTTCGATGGTTGGTAATTCTGTCTGAATCGATTTTATTAGAGCCATACCTTTGGCATTCGTTAGCCGTTCTGTTGGTGTATAAAATGTAGCAGATCCTCGATTATGCGACTGAATAAGACCTACGTCTCTTAGTCTGCGTAATCTTGAGCTTACCGTCAGGGTATCCAGCCCCGTAAGATCTCTTCCTTCTGCATTATTGATGGTTCCTTTCTCCCTTGTGAAGACTAATAGCTTGGCTTCATCGTCTGTGATGTTTGCATCCTTGAATTGAGCCAGCCATCTTAAGTCCGATTCGTCCAGGAGATGGTGGAATAATAAAGTAACTACAAACTCATCCTTTTCGCGATCAGAATCAAAAGCAGGCGGAGTGAGGTTTGCTGACTTCATAAGTTCCCTCATTACTTTGATTCCGCTGCCTTTTGTCTCAGCATACTTTGTATCGTGCAATACTGCAGCGATACTGGGGTTTCTTGTTTTAGAGCCGGGCTCACCCAATTTCTCCAATGGTTTCAGAGAATGACCAGGATTACGTATCTCAATACGGTTGGAGTATCGAATGACTTGCATGGGCCCTGAAATCCGATAGTTCCTGTGCATCAGTGCGTTGACTAATGCTTCTCTTAGAACTCTTTCTGGAATGAGTGGTATCTCTTGCCTCTGAAACTGACCTTTCGGCAACGAGAATGCAACAGGTAGATCATCAAGTATGGCTGCTCTTGCTCTGCTTATTAATCTAATTAGTGGCGAGCGCATTTCAATAGTCTCAAAGGGGTGTTCCGGATCAGCAATCCAATCTCTTCCGGGAACTCGGATGTAATCTACCCGTGTCATAGGCAATGATCGCCGCAAGGAACTTGTCTTTCCAAAGAGAACCAGTCCTGCTATGGTAAGTTTAAGCTTCGCATCGTGGACGGAAGCACAGCTTAGCGACTGTAGAAGATCAGAATCATCCCATTTTAGCTCTTCCGCGTCAGGATTTACTTCGCGCCGCGATCGACGATAGTCAGCTAATGCTTCCGAGTCGATATCATTAAGACCGCTTTCGACCAAGAGCGTGGAGTCAAAGGACCGGTTGTCTTTTTCGTTAAAGAAAATTGGGAGGTCTTCCACAGTACATCTTTGATCCGTGGAGCTAATCCGTCGAAAAGCGCCTTTTGGAAGTCCGTTTTTCTTGAAGAAAATGGGCTTATCTCCAGGTTGTGCTTCTGGGACGAATACTCCAATAACTATTTTGCCATTGATTGTCTCAACCTTGCATACGGGGCGAACAGGACGATTGAATACAGATGCACATTGGGAAGCTAAGTCCGATTGAAGCTTATCGGGATCTTGAACGCCTATAATTTCATAAAATTTTTTTGAATTATCTCTGATGCGGGTCACGCCCAATAGCAAATAGCCGCCATCAAGGTCAGGTTCATTTGCATAGGCGCAAACTGTCTCTAATATGGATTCGCCAAGCTCCTTGGAAGAACAAGCTTTTGCCTCTATTCTTTGGTGCTCATCCAGTTCATTTAATTGTGCGAGCAATTCTGAGCAATCCATCTCGCTACTCATTCAACATCTCCGAGATTTCCGTCTCCTGCTTCCTCATCTCTGCCCTTATCTCCTATGGTGATCTTGGTGGAGCTGATCTTCCCGATAGATTAGATCCCGTTCGAGCTGGCCGGAGGATAGCGCCTCAAGCCTGAACCGGGTTGTCCATCGATGATGTAGATGAACGCCCAATATTATTAATCGTTGCTTCTCCTAAGACTTGCCGAACTCTACCCGAGGGTCTTCCTGCTCCCAGAGACCTCCACCCAAGACCGCAAAGCGATAGATTTGCAAAAAAAGGCTGGTGCTCATTGCACCCGCTTATAACATTTTTATTCCATCGCCAAGACCGTACACAAGGAATACACGATCGGGCGCGAGCTGTTTCCACTGCTTGAGCTCAATAATCTCGGCATTTTCCAGATAGCGAATTGCTTCATCCAGGCAAAGCAACTCACCTGAGTAGTCGAGGATTGTCAAACAATCGGAGCTACTCAATGATAGGTTCCCTATCAATGGAAGTTCCATATCTTTGTTCTCAGATAGGAGCTCCAAAATTTCTCCTGCTGTGGCAGTGGTTGTCCTTATCGATACCTGACCAGTCGCAACTGAAGTTGCCTGTTCTATCAACGGAGCAAAGCTACCGCTGGTGTCATTGACCACAGAGTTTAAATCCCTCGTGGTCGTGGGGTTTTTCAACATTTTGTCTTTTCCTTGGGATCTAGTCTTGCCAGAGACCAGATCCTAATTATTGTCCTAAGGGGCTATTGATTAAGCCTCATGAATATTTAGGACTGTAATGAAACAACTTGAGACGATATAAGCTTTTCCCTAAAATATTCCGTATTTTTTATTTATATCAATTTCTTGCATAGCTCTTGTCAATGAATGGTGATATCTAGCTATGTTTGCTGTGATAGGCTTTTCAGCTCCGCTTCGTATATCCGAAATAGAAACTGATATCCATCCTCGACTCGATCCTCTTGACGGTCACACGCGCCTGCACGCCCGTACTCGCGCGGGATCCGGGCTCGCGCCCCCACCCGCAAGCCTCCGCGCGAGAGAGGGCAAGACGCGCAGCGTGTGCCTGGGTAGCGACAAGAAGGTGAGGCGGAAGGGGGCGCAGGAGAGGGCGAAGCTCTGCGAGGCTGGGGGCAGGTGGTCAGCACCAGTGAAGAGGAGCTGGAGACAGCCAGGGAGATACGAACGGAGGTCTTCCAGGGCCGTCCCTGCATCTTCTTGTGGCCTCCGGCGTCTCCCGGCGAGTCGTGGGTGCAAGTGCGCAACTTCTATGCACGGCTTTGGCATCTCTGCCAGCTCGCATGCAACCTTTTTTCAAACCAAGAAAACCTGGCAGCATTTTCTCACGAGTAAGCAATCGAAGCAAAAGTCAAGCCTCGTCGAGCCCTAGCGGACTGCTTATCCAGGAACTCCTTCCGGATGGCCGTTAATTGTAGATATTATCTAACATATTATATCAAAATTTAAAATTTATCCTTACACGCGTTTTGCTACTACCGAAGCTTATTTCTAGAGAACTGGATATAGATGCAACGGATATTGAGACTGAGGCTAAGGAAAATGATGGAAGTGTATCATAACCTTTTTGTCGGTAATCAAGATGACTACGATTGTGATGTGTCAAGACAAAGTGGATGGGCGGTAGTTCATGCATGCAAAGAGCCCTATCATAGACAAGCATTAGGTTATATATCTCGTGGTGCACCTAAGGATCATCCTGAATACTTGGTCGCGCGCAGAGGCAACAGGTTGATTCTTAACATAGTAGATGCCAATGATCCCTCTTTCTTCGCCAAAGAGATGATCGATCAGGCCCTAGATTTTATAGATAAATCTCTTGCGAGCAGGAAAAAGGTCCTGGTTCACTGCAATCAGGGCGAATCCAGATCGCCATCGATTGCATTGATCTATTTGGCTTCTAGAACAGATGTGCTGCCGAAAGATTCGCTAGAAGAGGCTGAGAAGAAATTCATATTGCTTTATCCGTTATATAATCCTAAATATGGATTGAGAATGCATATCTTTCAAAACTGGCCACAATATTGTAATAGACAATAAGATTACAAGACACGGTGATGCCTAATGTCTGAGTTAACCCTGCAA
This sequence comes from Methanotrichaceae archaeon, assembly GCA_963803855.1. GTDB lineage: Archaea > Halobacteriota > Methanosarcinia > Methanotrichales > Methanotrichaceae > Methanothrix. The sequence continues at coordinate 202,761 of CAWDNX010000005.1, read as the reverse complement.
GAGATACAGGCCATAACAGAACTGGCCGAGGCGCTCTATTCATTTATTCCAGCGAGCGCATATCCTTACTCAAAACCCAAAGTTGATTTTGGCACTGTAGCCAATGATGGTGGACTCGGAAATCTTTGGCCAGGCGGCAGCAAACGCCCTGCGATACAAACATTACTCGAGGACACCCTAAGAACCAGAAGAGACAGGTTTTGTTCATTGATGATCCGCATCACTAAAGAGGGACTTAAATATCGAAACAATAAGGGCATCCCGATAACGCAAGAGGAAATGAATCGGATAAATCAATTGATTGTGGGTGTTGGATTCAAAATTCCTGAACTCGTGGATCCCAATTTCATCTCAAGTTTGCCCAAAGCGAAGCCGAATCCAACCAAAGAAAAAAAAGAGGAGGTGGTTTCAAGCAAAATCTCGCCTGAAAAAATCGAGAATATAAGGCAACGCCTCTTGCAGATGGAAAAACTGAAACCTCAAGAGAGAGGATATGCATTCGAAAAATTCCTCCATGACCTTTTTGATATCTATGGATTTAATCCGAGGCCGTCTTTTAGAAATACCGGAGAACAAATAGACGGTAGTATTGAATTCGAGCACCAATTTTATCTTATTGAGGCAAAATGGCAGACAAATCCAATTCTTGAAAAGGATCTGCTTGCCCTGCACGGTCGTGCTTCAGGACATTCAAGAATTGGCCGTGGTATTTTCATTACATGTGGCAGCTTCTCGGCTGATGGTGTGTATGCATTTCAAAGACTTCAGCCAACGTCGATTATTGGATTCGATGGGCAGGATCTCTACATTATCTTTGAAAAACATTTGCCATTAGCAGATGTAATCCGCCTTAAAGTACGAAAGCTCGTTGAATCCGGAGAATTTCATTATCCTGTTCTGAAGCTTATTCCTGAAATACTAAATGCAAGAAGTTTGGAATGAAATAAATGACCCCTCCCTGACGGGGGTAACGAGAACGAGCCGTGATTAAAATACCTTATGAATCTCGTTTACCTTTTCCTTCAGCCCCTGCAGTGTCAGCTCCAGCTCCGCCGTGATTCTCTTCTTCGTCTCGCTGCCCACCTTGATCTCGATGTCCGGCAGCGACAGCGGCTCTCTTTCCACCAGGTTCATGAAAAACTCCACCCAGCAGGGCGGCAGATATTCCGCCAGGGGCTCCTTCCTCATGAGGTGAAGCACGCTGGCAAAGGCCACGGGCACCACCTCCATGTTGTAGCCGCCCCCACCCAAAGCCAGCAGCCTGCCCCGGCAGTGCCGCCCGGTCAGCTCGATGATGCGGCGCACGAGGTAGGTATACCCGGCGAGGGTCATATTCAGAGTGGTGAGCGGGTCGGAGTAGTGGGTGTCCACGCCCAGTTGTGCCACCACCACCTGGGGCCTGAACCATTCAAAGAGCCGGGGCACAATCTCCTCAAAGGCGCGCCGGTATTCCTCGTCTCCGGCGTACATGGGCATGGGTATGTTCACGCTGTAGCCCAGGCCCCGGCCTGCGCCCAACTCATCGATAAAGCCGGTGCCGGGAAAGAGGTACAATCCCGACTCGTGCAGTGAGATGGTGAGCACATTCGGGTCCTCATAAAAGATCTGCTGCACCCCGTCCCCGTGATGGCCGTCGATATCGATGTAAAGAACTCGCTTGAAGCGCTCTTTCAGAACGCTTATGGCCAGCGCTGGATCGTCAAAGACGCAAAAGCCCGCCGCCTGGGAGGGCATGGCATGATGCAGGCCTCCGCCGATGTTAAAGGCGCTGCAGTCCTCGGCAATTATGCGTCGCGCCGCATCGATGCTGCCTCCGGCCAAGAGTCGCGAAGCGGCGTAAATGCCGGGAAAGACCGGGGTATCATCGCTGCCCAGGCCAAAGGCCAAATCCGGCACTTCCGCCTTCACTGAGGCAATATATTCCCGAGTATGCACGCGCAATAAATCCGCTTCCCCTGCTGGCTTGGGCTCGACCTTGCAGGTGAAGTCGGTCAATTTGGCCCTCTTCCTCCATGAGCTTGTAAGCCAGCATCAAGCGAGCCGGATTGAAGGGATGCTCCGGGCCGAAGTTATAGGCCTGGAATTTTTCGCTGTAATAAAGATAGATCATAATATTAGGATGGCTGGGGATGAATCAGGAATGTGGTTTGTGGTCGGTTATTTGTAGCCCTTCTCCACCAGGCCATCGCTCCAGTAGTTGTCGCATCTCTTGCAGTAGAAGATGGTCTCGATTACAATCTTCTTCCAGCTATTTGCATCCAGTGCCCGCCGGAGATCCTTTTGCTCGCACTCGTTGCCGCATTTGGGACAAAAGGGGACGTAATGTTCTAATGCGCCCAAGTCCTCGTCAGCCATTTTCCATTCCTCACTAGTTCAGGAAGCCGGGCAGGGCAAAAAAGCTGTCGGTTTCAATGCAAATTGACTGCTTTATGGCGACGGTTTTGATTCGAGCCTCGGGCAGGGTCAGGCCTTCGCCTAGGTGAATGTCTAAACCTTGGACAAAACCTGATGTTATTCATGGTACTTTATCTTGTTGGGGTACAGGGATAGAGAAGACCCCAGACTTCAGGCTGGGGATGAATCGTACCCCTGTCATGATTACTTTCGCTGCGCACTAATTGACTTAATATAGCAGGGAACGACAACATTAGAAACAGTCCAATCCTTACCTCAATGCCGTCCATTCTCAGGTCGAACAGGATGTCTTAAGGAGGCTTCAGAAATCCTTTGATAACTTCTTTCGAAGAGTTCGCGAAGGGGCTCGAAAAAAAGGCTACCCCAGGTTCAAGTCCATTAACCGTTATAGCTCGGTTACCTATCCCCAGTCAGGGTTCAAGCTGAACGGCTCTCGGCTGATACTCTCAAAAATTTCCGGTGGCATTAGAACCTTTGAGCATAGGCCTATTCTTGGCAGGATCAAAACCTGTTCCATCAAGCGAGATAAGACAAATGCATGGTATGTCATATTTACGACCGAGCTTGAGAATCCAACCAAGCTGAAGCCCAAGACCGCGATCGGAGTAGACCTTGGCATCACTCATGCAGCCGTAACTTCGGACGGTCAGTACTTCGACTATCCAAAGTACCATGTCCAAGCTGAGAAGAAAAATCGAGCTGCCAATAAATCGTTGCACCGCAAGAAGCCGGGTTCCAATAACCGGAAGAAAGCCCAGACAAAGTCGGCCAGGATCGCAAAGAGGGTTACCAACCTTCGCGAGGAGTTTTTGCATCATGGGGAAAGCTAATACGCTTCACGGTGAGCAAGGCTGAAAGAGCTGGCAAAACCGTGGTATTGGTTAATCCCTATAACACTAGCCAGAGATGTTCCGCTTGTGGTGAGATCGTGTCCAAGAAGCTAAAAGATCGGGTGCATATCTGCTCTCGGTGTGGTCTAATAATTTGCAGAGATCTCAATGCAAGCATGGGAATCAGAACCCTCGGACTGAGGGGGATAGCCTGTGGAGAACCGACCTACGGCTTTGGGATACGTCCAAAGTAAGCGCCGGTTCGTCGAAGCAGGAAGCCCCATCCTTTAGGGTGGGGAGGAAGTCACAATGTCAGACTGCTCACCTCGCCACATGCCGACTGGTATTCAATTTAAAATAACTATCTTTCTGAATTATCTAATTCATTATGGACTACCGCTTTTGCCAACTCCAAGCTGTCGCTGTATATCAAAACTGTTCAAGTCATTTTCATCAATTTTAGCAAAAAATTCATTATAAAGGGAAAAGTTTATGTGGCAAATAACCATGATCTAATCTGCTCTATGGCAGAACATATGGGATTTCCGACACTTTCGGACCATCAATGAGGAATTGGTTTGGATCTAAGCACAACTGTACTTTTAGCATTTTTTGGCATTCTATTATGCCTATCTGCATTTTTTTCTGCATCAGAGACAGCACTGATGTCGCTCAGCAAAATTCGACTTATTCATATGTTGGAGGAGAAGGTAAAGGGTGCCAGCGTGATTGATCGGCTGAAGGAAACCCCCAGCAAACTGTTGGGCACTATCCTTGTAGGCAATAACCTCGTGAATATCGGCGCATCATCCATCGCGACGGTCTTAGCGATCAAACACTTCGGGGATACAAGCGTGGCTATCGCTACGGGAGTAACGACTGTGCTGGTGCTCATATTTGGAGAGATCACACCTAAAGCATTAGCCGCACAGAAGTCTGAAAAAGTCTCGCTAATCGTGGCAAGGCCCATTTCCATTTTAGCATACTTTCTGAGCCCGATCGTGTTTGTCTTCACGCAGATTGCCAGTCTTTTTATGCGACTGCTGGGCTGCAAAAGCAACGCTAACTTGCCCACTATCACTGAAGAGGAACTTAAGTCGATGGTGAATCTGGGCAAGGAAGAAGGCGTCATCGAAGATCATGAAAAGACAATGATCTGCAATGTCTTCGACTTTGGGGACCAGTTGATCAAAGACGTTATGATACAGAGGATGGACATAGTAGCTATCAACATAAACGCCACCTACGACGAGATTATCCAGGTAATAAAAACCGAGCAGTATTCCCGTTATCCCATCTATAGCAAAAGGATCGATAACATCGTAGGCATACTCAATGTCAAAGAGCTGGTCTACCGAGATTCCGAAGAAGTCTTTGACATGAAAAAGTTCGTGAAAAAGCCCTATTACACATTTGAGTTCATGAATACGTCCGAGCTTTTCAAAGAAATGAAGAAGCGCAGGACACACATGGCGATCGTCTTGGACGAATATGGAGGCACAGCGGGAATCATCACCATCGAAGACTTGGTCGAGGAAATCGTAGGAGATATCTCAGATGAGTATGATATGCATACCCAAGAGATCGAGACTATCCGAGAGGGAGAATATATTGTCGATGGAAGTACGAGAATCGAGGAACTGAACGAGCTAATCGGGACCAATGTCGAATCAGAGCATTATGACTCCATAGGCGGATTCGTAATCGAGTTGATGGGCAGACTGCCCAAGCAAGGAGAATCAGTCGAGTACATGGACACGAAGTTCCTCATCGAAAACATGGAAAGAAACCGGATCAAAAAGATCAGGGTGCTGATGACGGAAGCGATACATGATGACCAAACCTATATAGCTTAAAAACTATTTTTGGTACATAATCGGATCTTTGCTCCTGAAATAGGTCATTCGCAGAAAGTTGCGACTCGCCTAGGTTTTAGCTTCGCTGGTGTCGGCACCGAATTCCCTGCCTTTTGATAGTGCAAATTGTATGATAGTGGCGGCAATTGATTCTTCAAGTCGCGAAGCTTTAGTTTTAGTGAGCGCCTGGCCGAGCCGGTGGAAGGAGGAGGGCTAGAGTAGGGGCCAGAACTTTCTTCTGTCGTGTTCATTGATTCAAGGGCAATGCATCAAAATGGTGCGATACCAGCAACGGCGCAGCCCACCAGGAATCCAAAAATCACACCGGAATTGAGGAAGGGCAGTCCCGCCTGGGGCCGATCCCGCGATGTGGTCATTAGAGCCAGGAAGCCAAGATAGGTGCCCAGCATGGCTCCCATTGCCGGAAAATTTACGCCCAAAAAGCCGCCGGCCGGAAGCGAGGTGTAAGCCGATATGACCAGAATGGTGGGTATGATGGCATCCCCCAGGCCCAGGAAAAAAGCACCCCTCTTGCCGCCCGCCGGGTTCGCCTGACTGCCGCTCGTCGGGTCGGCTGGATTGCCGAACGCCAGATTTCCGCCAGCATCCTCGCTGGCTGGAGTTGAGACCGGGGCCGGATCCTTCCGGAAGCTGTAGCCACGGCTCCTCGGCACCACAAAGAGCAGAGGGGCCTTTATCTTAATCACGCCCTCCGCCAAAGAGACCATGTGGCGGGTCTTGTAGACGGAAAGGGCATCGTAAACTGCCAGGATTATTAACAGCAGGAGCGTGGGAAGAATGGTCATGCTCACACCGAATAAGCGAACTGATGCCTGCGCACACGACAATGCCGAAGGCATCGATGACATACCACTCCGGATAGTAGCGAAGCAGAAGAAGCACGGCAGCCGTGGGCAGCATTGCTGGCAGAGGCGGCAGGAAGGCTGCCATCAGATAATAGATGCTCGTGGCAATGGATATTTGTATAAATCCGCTGACAATCCAGCTCTTCTTCTTTTTTATGGCCAGGAGAAGAAGAGCCGTGAAGGCCAGGATGAGAAGCATATAGACAACGGGATTAGTGGCCGATGTGGGATCCTCAAAGACCCTGTAGTCGCTGGCAGAGATGGCCGGGGTGATGGCCAGAGCCAGAAGCTGAACGGTTATCACGAAGAACAGCATGATCAGAACCGGAATTCTTGAACTCTCGGACATCTCTCTCCCGCCGCTCAAGGCTCCTGCCTTTTCTTTTCATGATCAACATTGTTTTCTTTCATTTTTTTCTCTTCCAGAAGCTCCAGGTAGGAGCTACGAATCGACTCGTGCAGGCCCATCCGGCTCAATATGGACAAGACCTTCTGCTTCTGCTCCTCATAGTCGCCTTCGCCCTTCGCCTCGACTTCCACAAAGCGGCCCAGCCCCTCCACATCGTCTAAAGCCAGAACGACACCCTCGTAGGAATACTTGGCTCTTCGCTTTCTCACCTGGGCAGAGAGCATAAACCCCAAGGAAGAGAGGATCTGCTCCATCTGCAAAGCATCGTCGATCTTCACTGTCCTTTCCAGGCGCGACTTGGTGGTCTGATCAAGCTTGGGTCCCTTGTAAGTCAGACGCGCTCCCTCTTCCTTGATGCGGATACGAAGAGCCTCATCGCTCTCTTTGAAGTCGCGCTGGGGGGAGTTGAAATAAAGGTCGTGGTGGTTTTCCACCGTCAAAAGAGTGGCCCCCAGCGCGGCGATCCTTTCCGCCAGGTCCTCTGGGGCACGGGCCTTGACCTCGACCTCGATCATCTTCGAACCAGCACCGTGGCATTTTCCAGGCGTAGTATATCTACGGCCTCGCCTGCGGAAAGATTCTCCACGACGATCTCGGCGGCCTCGGCAGGGACTACTATGATCTCACCATCCAACGGGACGGCAATTGACCCGCCTGCTTTCTGGCCGGCAACCAGGGCAGGATCCATGCCGCCCAGGGCATTTATGATCTTGCCGCTTTTGTCCTTGAACCTGGGGCCTATTATTTTCATCTGCGGCTTGACGGCTACAGGCCTCATCTCGATCTCGGCCTTGCCGGTCCTGCTCTCTACTTGAGAGTTGGCCACGCCCACGAGATCAATGGTCTCCAGGGCCAGATCGGAGTATACTACTATCCCCAAAAGAGGCGAATTGAGGGCCATGCCTTTCTCTGCCTTGTAGCGGCGTAGCGCTGCAGCGATCTCTTTTATGGCAAGACCTGCCGGATCGACCGGCGTTTTTGATGGCTCTGGCCAGCTCTGCACATGCACGCTTTCTCCCGTTAGGGTGTGGTGAATCTCCTCGGAGATGAAAGGGGTAAAGGGCGCCATGAGCTTGGAGAGCGTCTCCAGGGCCGTGTAAAGGGTATTTTGGGCGGCTCTCTTCTCCGGCCCGTCCGGGCCGTAGAGCCGGGCCTTGACCAGCTCGATGTAGTTGTCGGCCAACACCTCCCAGGCAAAGCCGCGAATGGCCTTCATGGTCTCATCAAACTGGTAAGCGTCCATAGCAACTGTGGCTTTCATGATGAGCGAATCCAGCTCACCCAGCAGCCAGCGATCCACTTGTCCGGGAACGGCATCAACTTTGGCAATAAGAGGCAGCGAGAAGCGATAGATCGACCAGAGCTTCTGCTGGAAGCGACTGGCTGCCGTGATCTCCTTCCACTGGAACATGATGTCGTTGCCGGGGGAGCCGCCCATGGCCCCCCACTGGCGGAGCGCATCGGCGCCATTGGTCAGGAAGACCTCCTCGGGACGTATGAAGTTGTTTAAGGACTTGGACATCTTGTGCCCGTCCTCACCAAGAGCCATGCCGTTGACGAGAATGGTATCCCAGGGCTTGACGCCCACCAGGGATTTCGTGCGCAAAATGGTGTAGAAAGCCCAGGTGCGGATGATGTCATGCCCCTGCGGCCGTAGCTGTGTCGGCATGCGCAGATCCTTTCCCTTTCTATCCGGCCAGCCGGCCACCGCCAGGGCGGAGATGGAGCTGTCCATCCAGGTGTCCAGGACATCCTGCTCCGGGATGAAATCGTCACTGCCGCACTTGCATTTCTCGGGCGGATGGGTCTGATTGGGGTCGAGCGGAAGCCACTCTTCCCTGGCAACTTTTACCTCCTGGCATTGTCGGCAGTACCAGACGGGTATGGGCGTGGCAAAGATCCTCTGCCGGGAGATGCACCAGTCCCATTCCACAGAGTCGGCCCAGTTCTTGAGCCGCACCTGCATGTGAGGCGGCACCCAATCGATCTCTTCTGCCGTTTTCTTGATCTCCTCGGAATTGATTTTGACAAACCACTGCAGTTCCGATAAAATCTCAATGGGCGTCTTGCAGCGCCAGCAGAGGCCCACATTCTGCTCCAGCGGCTCCTGCTTGAAGATAATCCCCTTATCCACCATATCCTGGGTGATCTTATTCTTGGCCTCTGTCACTGACAGACGCGCATAAGGCCCGGCGAATGCCGTCAGCAATCCTTCGCGATCTATGGCCTGGCGCAAGGGCAGATGGTGCTCCATCCACCATCTCACATCCTGCCTATCACCGAAAGTGCAGATCATGACGATACCCGTGCCAAAGCTGGTGTCCACCACGGGATCAGCCAGCACGGGAACATCGTAGTCGAATATGGGAACCTTAACGGTCTTGCCGATATATGGGCGGTAGCGCTCATCATCGGGATTCACAGCGACGGCCACGCAGGCAGGCAGAAGCTCGGGCCGGGAGGTAGCGATCTGCATATCGCCGTCCTGTGCAGAAAAACGCATGTAATTTAAAGTTGTAGTTCGTGAATCGTATTCCACTTCGGCAAAGGCAATGGCTGTGCCGCAGCGGGGACACCAGTTGACGGGATGGTTCGCCCGGTAGATCTGGCCGTTCTGGTACATGCGCACGAAGGAGGTTTGCGTCTTGACATAGTACTCCGGCTTCATGGTCACGTACTCGTTGGACCAGTCTATGGATAGGCCGAGGCGTCCCATGGACAGATGAAAACGCTCGATGGCCTCAAAAGTCAGCTTCTCGCACAGCCGCCGAAACTCTTCCCTGGGAACCTGGTTCTTGGTGATATGGTTTAGCTGCTCTACCTTTACTTCGGTAGGAAGACCGTGGCAGTCCCAGCCTTGCGGGAACATGACATTGAAGCCTTGCATGCGTTTGTAGCGCGCCACGTAGTCGATGTAACACCAGTTAAGAGCGTTTCCGATATGGAAGTCTCCCGTAGGGTAGGGCGGCGGAGTGTCAATGATATATTGCGGTTTTTTCGATTCCCAATCGAAGTGATAGATAGAACTGTCCCAACTCTGCACCCATTTCTCTTCCACCGAACTAAAGTTGTACTCCTTGGAGACCTCGCTCATCTGAATGCTCCCGCCCTTTGGCTGCTAGAGCAGTTGAACACAATGTTAATAGGATTATCGGTAGACCAATAGCAATATGGAACTTGTGATCTATCATGCAAATCAATGCAACCCCAAGAAATGCACGGGAAAAAAGCTGGCCCGCTTCGATCTGGTTCGCCTAACCCATCATATAAACCAGCTCCTGCCTTTCCTGGTTTTGAGTCCATTTTCACAAAAGGCACTCTCCCCTGAGGACAAAGGGGCAAGGGGACTGGCTGCCCTGGACTGCAGCTGGGCCCATGCCGAGGAGGTCTTCTCGCGCTTTAGGCTAATGGAAAGGGCACTGCCATTCCTGGTGGCCGCCAATCCCGTAAACTATGGAAAGCCTTTCAAGCTCTCCACGGTAGAGGCACTGGCAGCCGGCCTCATCATCTTGGGTGAGAGGAGCAGGCAGAATTGATCCTCTCTAAATTCAACTGGGGGCATGTCTTTTTAGAGCTGAACCGTGCGCCTTTGCAGGAGTACGCCGCTGCCAAGAACTCGGCTGAGGTGGTGAGGATTCAGGATGCATATTTATCTGAGTAAATATTAGTCATTTTGGAGAAGGAGATGGTGCATTTTGTCCCTCTTCGTTTCCAGATATCTTCTATTAATATTATTGGGCTCGGTTTCCAGGGGAACGCGCTCTACGATCTTCAGACCGTAGCCCTCCAGGCCAATCACTTTGCGGGGATTGTTGGTCAGGAGACGAATCTCCTTGATGCCCAGATCGACTAAAATCTGGGCGCCAATGCCGTAATCCCGAAGGTCGGCCGGGTAGCCCAGTTCGTTATTGGCCTCAACCGTATCTGAGCCTTCGTCCTGCAGGGCATAGGCGCGCAGCTTATTGGCGAGGCCAATGCCTCTGCCTTCCTGGCGCATGTAAAGCAGTACTCCATTTCCGTTCTCGCTGATGAGGCGGAGAGCCTTGCGAAGCTGCTCGCCGCAATCGCAACGTTGGGAGGAGAAGACATCGCCGGTGAGGCACTCCGAGTGCACCCGAACCAGGGCATCGGGTGCTTTGGGGTCGCCGGAAACGAAGGCGACGTGACACTGTCCGTCCAAAATGGACTCATAGCCAATAGCCCTAAAGTATCCGTAAACGGTAGGCATGCTCACATCCGAGACCTTGCGGATGAGCTTTTCGCGCTGCATGCGGTAGCTGATGAGGCTCTCGATGGTCACCATTCTAAGGCCATGCATGCGCTGCGAAGACCTCCAGCTCAGGCAGCCTGGCCATGCTGCCGTCATCATTCATGATCTCACAGATGACGCCCGCTGGATTTAGGCCTGCCAGCCGGGCCAGGTCCACGCAGGCCTCGGTGTGGCCGGTGCGCCGCAAGACGCCTCCCTCTTTGGCCTGCAAGGGAAAGAGATGGCCGGGAGTGACAATATCGCTTCGCTTCATTTTGGGGTCGATGAGGGTCTGCACCGTCGTCGCTCGATCAAAAGCGGAGATGCCGGTGGTGGTATTGGCCCGGGCATCCACGGATACTGTAAATGCCGTGCCCATGGACTCCGTATTCTGGGCAGTCATGAGCGGAAGGTCCAGCTCCCGCAGCCGTTCCGCCGTCATGGGCATGCAAATCAGGCCGCGGGCAAAGCGAGCCATGAAATTGATGGCATCAGGCGTCACCTTTTCCGCGGCCATCATCAGGTCGCCTTCGTTCTCTCGGTTCTCATCGTCCAACACTATGATGAAGCGGCCGGATTGGATATCTAAAATCGCATCTTCTACAGAGCAAAATGGCATATAAGACGAAGGCACTACTGCCGGATACTTAAGAGTTTTGTAGCGAGTACAAATTAGCGTTATCCTCTTCGCTGATCTTAAGTTATGGCCGTTTCTTTGTGCGTCCTTTGTGGCTTTGTGCCTTTGTGGTTTGGTTTTTTTGGGTAGGAATGTGGGATTAGTGCTTACTACCACGCTCACCACAAAGACACAAAGGCACAAAGACGATCATTAGCCCAGGTAAAATTAGTTCCAGACACCGGCAAGCTTTGCGTTGCATTGGCTGCAATGTCCATCGATCACGGAATTTCTCAGGATCTGATATCCCAGCCGCTCGATGAGGACTTCTTTGCAAACCGGGCAGAGGGTATTCTCGCTCTCGCCGGGAATGTTGCCGGCATAGACGTACTTCAAGCCCGCCTTGCGGCCTGCTTCCAGGCCCCTGCGAAGCGACTCCATCCCTGCTCTTGGAACCTCTTTCATCTTATACATGGGATAGAAGGCGGAGATATGCCAGGGCATATCCGGGCTCACACCTGCCAAAAACGTGGCAATATCCGCCAGCACTGCCTCGGAGTCGTTGTAGCCGGGAATGAGGAGGGTTGTAACCTCTACAAAGACGCCTCTCTTCCAGAACAGCTCGATGTTGTGCTCTACAGGCTCCAGCTTTGCTCCACAGACCTTGCGGTAGAATTGATCATCACCCTTCAGATCGATGTTTATGCCATCTATTAGGGGAATGATCTTTTGCGCTGCCTCTTCGCCCATGTAGCCGTTGCTGACAAAGACATTCTTCAGGCCCGCCTCGTGGGCCAGTGCCGCCACATCAAAGGCATATTCGAAGAAGATGGTGGGCTCGGAATAAGTGTAGGCGATGGACTGACAGCCGAGAGCACAAGCCTCTGTAACCACACTCTTTGGGGCAACGAATTCTCCAGGTATCCGACCGGTTTCCCTGGGCAGTTGAGATATGTCTGCATTCTGGCAGTGCAGGCAACGGAAGTTGCAGCCTACCGTGGCTATGGAATAGGTGAGGCTGCCCGGCAGAAAATGAAAGAAGGGCTTCTTCTCAATGGGGTCGGCATTGGCCGCCACCAGGTTTCCATATACCAGGGTCATAAGCTTTCCTTCCTGGTTTTCCCGCACCCCGCAGATACCCCTCTTACCGGAACGGATACGGCATTGCTGGTGGCAGAGACTGCACTCTACGTCGCCGTCCAGCTTTTCCCAGAACAGGGCCTCTCTAATCGTCTCTGAAGCCATTAATATTCACCATGGTATCCATGGTGTTCATAATATGTATAACAATGGTATTTTATTTGGGAAAAAATGACTTTGGGGCAAAATGCCCTTTACTCTCTCTTGCAGAGAACGAGGCTTGCGACTGCCAGGAGGCCGGCTATGGCAAAGATGCCCTCAAATCCGGGCTGCTCCTTAGCCTCTTTTGCTGCGGTCTCGTTGACCTTCTCTTCTGCTTTAGTAGCGGCTTCCTCTACCTTCTCTTTTGCCTCGGTAGCGCTCTCGTTGACCTCTCTTCGCTTTGTGGCAGCTTCCTCTACCTTCTCTTTGCCTCGGTAGCGCTCTCGTTGACCTTCTCTTCTGCAACAGTGACTGCTGTAGTTACAGCCTCAGAAGCATGCTCTTCTGCATTTACGGCCATAGCCGTGAGCAGCATCATCAGTGCCACAAGCATAATCGATGCGATCGTCTTCAATATTAGACCTCCCGTTATTCTTTTGATCTCCCTTGAAACATCTCTGAAGCTGCAAGATTAGAATCGGCAAATGCAGCCTCAAAGTCCTCCAGTTCAACCAGGATGATCGAGTAATGTGGATTTGCAAAAGGCTATATATCATTTTTGGTGGGAATTTAGCATGAAGCCCGAATAAAACCGAGAAAAGCAAGAAGAATCATTTACTGAAAAAGGGATAGTTCTGGAGAGCCCGAGAGCACTCCAGCTATTTATTTGATCTTACTCTTTTCTGCCAAGTACCAGGAAGGCAACTGCCAGGAGTCCGGTTATGGCGATAATGCTCTCGAATCCAGGTGTAGCCTTTTTCTCGGCTTCCTTAGCTTCGGTTACGTTCTCCTTAGCAGCAGTCTCGACAGCCTTAGCCTCGGCTACGTTTTCCGTAGCAGCCGTCTTGACTGCCTCAGCCTCGGTTACGTTTTCCTTAGCAGCCTCGACTACGGTGGTGGCGGCAGGAGCTGCCTCAACAACGGGTGCGGCCTCAACAGTCCTGTTCGCGCCAGCAGCGCCCTCGATGGTTACATCCTTGTAGATGTAGTATCTGAGCGGGTTTTCGGCAGTAACATCATCCTGGTCGGCGGTCTTGATTTTTACGCCTTCCATGAGTTCGATCTGCTTGTTCTTGCTGAGTGTGATGGAGTTGTCCTTGTTATCCATGGTGATGCCCTCAGCGGTAACGGTTGCAACTCTCATCTTGCCGTACTCATCGTCTACCTTAACGCTGGTAGCGGAATCAGAGATCTGCCAGATGCCGTCTACGGTGGCCAGGTTCTGGTCAGCGCCGCGGAAGGCATTCTTGAAGTGAACACCGATGATAACCAGGTCCTTTTGATCGCCTACAGACTTCTTGTAGTAGTAGGTCTTATCGGCCATGGTCGGTGTGTCGCTCTTGGATGGGGAGATAACCTTGCTGTCTACAACTGCTCCATCCTTATTCAGCTCGACGAAAACCTTGTTGCCGTCGACATCGATGGATTTGATAGCCAGCTCATAGCCCTCTTCCAGCTTGAGCGGAGTGCCGGAAGTGACGGTCTGCTCGCTGTCGTCATCCATCAGGATCTTCTGGAGCTGCTCCTCAACCAGGGAGTTCTCATCCGTGGACTTGGCAAGCAGTATCTGATCATCAACGGACTTGGTTGTGTCTGCATCCAGTACATAGCCTGCGAAGTACTTCTCAGCCAGGAAGCCGATTACATTGAACTGGCCCCATGCATCGAAGTCGAATTCCTTAGCTTCGGCTTTAGTGCTGTACTTGACACCATCGGGCTCGTTAAGCTTTCCATCGGTGATAACAGTGGTCAGCGTCTCAGTGCCGATGTTCTTATCAATGTCGTAGTAGAATCCGGCGAAATTCTGGGCGGTCCATTCGGAACCGGCGTTGTCAACCACACCGCGAATCTCATAGGTGCCGGGCTCAGTGATCTTCTTGTAGATAGTGTACCTGAGTGGATTTTCGGCTGTGACATCATCCTGGTCAGCGGTCTTGAATCCAACATTCTCGTACAGAGTGATATCCTTGTTCTTGCTGAGTGTGATGGAGTTGTCCTTGTTATCCATGGTGATGCCCTCAGCGGTAACGGTTGCAACTCTCATCTTGCCGTACTCATCGTCTACCTTAACGCTGGTAGCGGAATCAGAGATCTGCCAGATGCCGTCTACGGTGGCCAGGTTCTGGTCAGCGCCGCGGAAGGCATTCTTGAAGTGAACACCGATGATGACCAGGTCCTTCTGATCGCCTACAGACTTCTTGTAGTAGTAGGTCTTATCGGCCATGGTCGGTGTGTCGCTCTTGGATGGGGAGATAACCTTGCTGTCTACAACTGCTCCATCCTTATTCAGCTCGACGAAAACCTTGTTGCCGTCGACATCGATGGATTTGATAGCCAGCTCATAGCCCTCTTCCAGCTTGAGCGGAGTGCCGGAAGTGACGGTCTGCTCGCTGTCGTCATCCATCAGGATCTTCTGGAGCTGCTCCTCAACCAGGGAGTTCTCATCCGTGGACTTGGCAAGCAGTATCTGATCATCAACGGACTTGGTTGTGTCTGCATCCAGTACATAGCCTGCGAAGTACTTCTCAGCCAGGAAGCCGATTACATTGAACTGGCCCCATGCATCGAAGTCGAATTCCTTAGCTTCGGCTTTAGTGCTGTACTTGACACCATCGGGCTCGGTGAATTTGCCGTCGGTTATTGTGGTGGTTAACTCCTCGGTGCCGATGTTTTTATCAATGTCGTAGTAGAATCCGGCGAAGTTCTGGGCGGTCCACGTTTCGCCTGCGCTGGCAACCTTGCCGCGGACCTCCACATTATCGACGGCGCCAACTACCATCGTTGTTGCTAGTAACAGCATCATCGATGTAAGCGTAATTGCAGCCAATTTTTTCATTTTTTAACCTCCTATTCACTCTTCACGATCACTTTCAGCAGCATACAGTCTGATTATTCTTAAAACTATTGCCTGAATAAAGTCTTCGATCGCCCTGCTACATATCGTGGCACGAGATTTCCTGCGATGCCACTGCCGCCTGGCGTCTCTCAGACATGTATATAGCTACGTCACCCTCCTCAAAATCCCATAAGGGATATAGGGTAGTGATAGAGTATTTCCCTATTATATCTTTTTTGGTCCTCTACTAGCAGCTTGGTGCTGTTCTTCCTCTATCTAGAGTTGCAATCGACCAAAGAGCTTTACAAGGCCCTAAGCTGAATTTGTCACTACCTATTTAAAGACTATTCTTAGCCGAGACGGCAAGAAGCCTGAAGGAACTAAGTAACCCATCCAGCTTCATCCTGGTGAATAGCCCCTCCTTATATCCTGGCCTGAAAAAATGCCATTGGCATCAAATTACGATAAAAATAACCAGGGAAAACCGTTTTTGCGAATGGAGTCACAATCCATTAAGCATGACAAGAACCTGCCTGATTTATCATCCCATGTGTCTCCAGCACGGGGCGAGTGACCATCCAGAGAAAAAGGAGCGCCTCACCGCAATCCTGGATAAAATTCACTCGGAAAAGCTTGATGTAGACTTCATCACCCCCAGGCCCGCGACCATTGCCCAGGTTGCCGCTATTCATGGACAGAGGTACATCAATCAGGTAAAAGCCATCAGCGAGCACGGCGGCGGCCACCTGGACGTAGATACTATCCTTTCCAAAAACTCCTATGATGCCGCCCTTATGGCTGCCGGCGGCGCATTAACCGCGGTCGATGCCGTTCTCGGGGAATACGACAATGCCTTTGCCCTGGTCCGGCCGCCCGGGCACCACGCATTGCCCAATCGCGGCATGGGATTTTGCATCTTCAACAACATCGCCGTCGCCGCGAAGCATGCCCAGGCGCAAGGAGCGGAAAAAGTGCTTATCGTTGATTGGGATGTGCATCACGGCAACGGCACCAATGACGTGTTCTATTCCGATCCTTCTGTACTATATTTCTCCACCCACCAGCATCCCCACTATCCGGGCACGGGAAGGGCAGATGAGGTGGGAGAGGACGGCGCACAGGGTTTCACAGTAAATGTGCCCCTACCATCAAGAACGGGCGACGCAGGTTATCTCATGGCTTACCGGGAGATCTTATTGCCCATAGCTTTAGAGTTTAAGCCCGACATAGTTCTCGTCTCGGCTGGCCAGGACTCGCATAAGGACGACCCTCTGGGCGGCATGCGGCTGACCTCGGCCGGCTTTGGGGCAGTCGCCGGAGTGGTGAAAGAGATCGCCAATACTTGTTGCCGGGGAAGACTGGCTGCCTCTTTGGAAGGCGGATACAACCTTGGGGCGCAGGCAGAAGCGGTTGTAGCCGAGATCAAAGCTTTTGGCGGTGAAGTGCCGCAAGTAGGAGGCACGGATCCAGTTGTAGCCAGGAGAATAGGGGATGTCAAAAAGAATCAAAGCCGCTACTGGAACTGCTTTTCTTGAGCCTTGACTCAACCGATACGAAATTTTGCCAGGAAATAATGAGCCAGGAAGATGCGAAAGCCCTCATCCTTTATGGAGAGCAGCTCTCGGCCCGCATATATATTGTGCCCATCGCGAATGGACGCGGACAGATGCTTGCCCAGGGAGAGGTTTGCGATCTCCTCTGCCAGAAGATCACGAGCAGAAGTATACTGGCGCGCCTCCTCCACCACGACTTTGCCGTTGGCGATGTAGGGGCCGGAGAGGGGCCGCGGGTGGGCTGTCAGGAAGCGAGAGAGGTGATCAGCTTCCCAAGCAGGCGGGCCTATGCGCGGGCAGGCTTTAGAGAGCTGCCAGACCTGCATCTCAAAGAGCATCAGAGCTCTGTCGCGATAGGTGGAAACGTCGCTACGTAGCAGGGAAAAGCCGTTTCTTTCTATTAGCGCCTTAATGGAGCCTTCCGCTTTGCGGAGCTGAGGATAGAGAACATCTTCCACCACATCGGGCGCGGCAAACTCAAGGAGGATGGGCATTGTCCCCCGTGCATTTATCAGGGCAATTAGTTCCTCATCGGATAGGGGAGCCAACGATAGGGGAAAGAAGAAATCAAGCTTCGGCTCAGCCAGAAAGGAGCGCGCCGCCCCGGCGAACAGGAGCATCTTGTCTAAAGTTAATGCGGCCGCCACATTTCTGCCCGGATCAACCGGATCGACCATGATCAAGGGCTCGCTGTGCCTCGCTATGCCGTGCCCTTCCAGGTCCAGGCGCTGGCCGGGGCGCCAGGCGTTTGTTGCCTGGAGTACGCCGGCAAAAGAGCCGTAACAGAGCACGAGTAGCTCAGCCAGGTAGCCGGAAAAGCCGCCTACCCGGAGCTCCGAGCCATAGACATTTACGCCCTTCATGAACTGCTTTAGGAGAAGGACATCGTCCTCCCGACCAATGATTCTGCTGCCCACGTATTTGGTATGAAAGGGAGTACGATCCACGGCCGACAAAAGACGGGCGGCATCCTCCACCAGATAGCAGGGAACCAGATCGACCTCAAAGCCGTCCATCCGGGCGTGGACGTAAGCATGCTCCGCATATTTCTCCTCATGATCGGGAGCGACACGCCTGGCGATCTCCAGGGCCGCTCCCAGATCGCACCCAGGAGGCACCCCTAAAATATGTCCAGATCATGATCTTCGGAAAGCCAGGTGCCTCGGGCGGCAGAGCCCACCAGCATGGCCTTGAGAGAGAGGCCGCCCTCTCTTGCCAGATCCTCGATGCGGGCGATAATGGAGGCAGAGGTCTCCATAATTAGCTTCCTGCTGGAGGCACTGGGCCTGACCTTGTCAAGCACCTCTTCCTGGATTTCAGAGAGGGAATCCTGCCAGGTCTTCGTAGATCGGCCCTCCCGGTGTGAGTGTGCTCTTCTTAAGATAAAATCGGTCCACTGTGAAGCTTCCCAGGTCCAGGGCAGCGAAGTCTGCGATTTTGTCGCCAAGCCGGCGATTCATCTCAGCATCGGGGCGGGCCACCCGGCCAAGAGTGGCATGGGGAGAGAAGCCCCTTGCATCAGGCGCAAAGCCCAGAGGTTTCAAGGCTTGCTCCACATTCAGATAAAGCTCCTGGAAATTTCCCGTGAGGCCCAGCCACACCACGCGCACAGCCCGTCCGGGAAAGGCGCCCATGCCCAAAACCCGGACCGGGAAAGGCGCGAACGTAACCCTGCCCAGCGCCTCAGTCACGGGTCCCACATTTCCCTCCGGCACATCTCCCAGGAACTTTATGGTGACATGCACCAATTCCGGTTTCACGAGCCGCAGGCCATCCGTCGCGATGCGGCTTTGCAGGCGTCCAATCTCCTCGCGCATGTGGCTAGGAAGCTCTACGGCCACAAAGCATCTCATCTAAGGACACTGCCTTTGCTGGCGGAGGTGACCGAGTTTCTGTAGCGGGCCAAAATGCCGCTCGTTATCTTGGGCTCGGGCGCTGTCCATGACTTTCTGCGTATTTCCATTTCACCTGGATCGACGAGCAGATCGATTTTTCGGGCAGGGATGTCTATTGAGATCATGTCCCCGTTCTTTACAAGGGCAATGGGCCCACCCACGGCAGCCTCGGGAGAGACGTGCCCGATGCATGGGCCGCGGGTTCCGCCGCTAAAGCGCCCATCGGTGATGAGTGCCACAGACTCTGAGAGGCCCGCCCCCGCGATGGCGGATGTGGGCGCTAAGGTCTCCCTCATGCCCGGCCCGCCTTTGGGCCCTTCGTATCTTATTATCACTACATCGCCAGCCTTTACGCCGCCTTCCATGATGCCTGCCATGGACTCCTCCTCACAGTTGTATACTTTAGCCGGGCCGGTATGCTTGAGCATGGATGCGGATACCGCCGTCTGCTTGACCACGGCCCCCTCCGGCGCCAGGTTGCCGAACATTATGGCAATACCGCCTTGAACGTGCACAGGTGCCTCTAGAGTGGCTATGACGGCGGCATTGGTCAGGGGATTGACGGGCCGGAAGGCATCCAGGTTCTCGCGAAGTATCTTGCCCGTGACGGTTAGAGCGTCGAGCGAGAGCAGTGAGGCAAGCCTGCTCATGATCGCGGGAATTCCGCCCGCTCTATCCAGGTCGAGAATATGATGAGGCCCGCCTGGGCGCAGGTTGACCAGATGGGGCGTCTCGCGACTTAATTGGTCGAAGCGGTCCAAATTCAGATCCAGGCCGATACTCTGCTGCTATGGCCATTATGTGCAAAACCGTATTGGTGGATCCACCTATGGCCATGTCCACGCGAATGGCGTTGTCGATCGCCGCAGCCGTCACTATTTGTCGGGCCGTAATTCCCCGCTCCACCAATTCCATGATCTTCATGCCCGAAAGCTTGGCCTGGCGCATCTTTCGCGCATCCACGGCATGAGTGGTGGCGCAGCCGGGCAGGCTCAAACCCATGGCTTCGGTAAGGCAGGCCATGGTATTGGCCGTAAAAAGGCCGGCACACGATCCGGCTCCTGGACAGGCCATCTCCTCCAGAACGTCCAGCGTCTCGCCTCCCGCCTGCCAGCCCTCAAAGACGTTGATCAGATCCAGCTCCTTGTCGCAGGCAAAGCCGGGCATCATGGGCCCGCCCGTAACCACGATGGTGGGCAGGTTCAGTCTTCCTGCCGCCATGATGTGACCGGGGACGATCTTGTCGCAGGACGGTATCATGACCAATCCGTCCAACTGATGGGCCTCTGCCATGATCTCGATGGAGTCTTCGATCAGCTCGCGACTGGGCAGCGAGTATCTCATGCCTTTATGACCCATGGCTATGCCGTCGCAGACACCAATGGTCTGGAATTCAAATGGCACGCCTCCTGCGGAGAGTATGCCTGCTTTTACGGCCTCGCCCAGCTTATCGAGATGGATATGTCCTGGGATGAAATCATTAAAAGAGTTGACAACTCCAATGAAGGGACGACGGATCTCTTCATCACATAGGCCGGTGGCCTTTAAAAGAGCCCTATGAGGTGCTCTTTCTCTGCCTACTTTGGTGACATCGCTCCTCATTTAAAAAACCTCAATCGCAGCCTTTGCTGCTTTTCCGTTTAAGTAGTTGCTGACATCTTAAAAAACCATGCCGTCCTACAAGTTAAATACCACAAGATACTAGCCGCCAGAGGTGGACAATCCTTGGATGCTTATTCGCTATTTCTGATATTCCTCGCCATCTACATTGCGGTCTTGCTGGGCATCGGTCTATATTTTTCCCGTAGACAAAAGTCTGTAACCGACTTCTGGCTGGCGGGAAGGGAGCTGGGGCCGATCACCATCGGATTTTCCGCGGCATCATCGTGGATCACGGCGAGTGCACTGCTCCTGGCCACGGGGCTATTTCTGCTCATAGGCGTAGGCTCGATCTGGATCTGGGTCTTCCCCAATATCGCCGGGCTGATAATAATTGCCGCGATCTCGGGAAGGATCAAGAACATTCCTGCCTTAACCCAGCCCGAGCTCATGGAGATAAGATACGATCCCATGATCAGAGCCCCGGTGGCCCTGGCCGTCACTATTATGATGATACTCTTCTCGGTGACGGATTTCATCGGATTCAAGCTGGTGCTGGGCACATTTTTCGGCATCGATCCCTTCTATGCCGTGGCCCTCATGGCCGTATCCGTAGCTCTTTATGTCAGCGTGGGCGGCTTTCGCGCCGTGGTCTGGACCGATATCTTGCAGTACCTGCTTCTGGCAGGTCTTGCCATTTACGTGGCCGCATTAGCCCTGGATCTTTCTGCCGGCAAGGGCGTCACCTTGCTCGTCGCAGCGTCCGCTCTGGGCACAGAATGGTGGGATCCGCTCCTCCTTGGAGGTCTGATGGGGGCCCTGGTCTTTTTGGTCGCCCTCTTGCCCGGCTGGGTGGCGGAACAGGATCCCTGGCAGAAGATCTGGGCGGCGCGCGATGGGTCCTCCGCGAGGCGCGGCCTGTTGCTGGGCAGCGCCCTGCTGGCCCTGGTCTACCTCTGCTGCTTTCTCACGGCCATCGGCCTTTCCGTGCTCTATCCCCGGCCGACGGGAGAGGTAGAAGCGGAGATGCTCTACCTCAAGCTCATCAGCGATAACGTTCCCGGATGGCTCCTGGCCCTTCTCACCATCGGCTTTGCCGCAGCATCCATGTCCTGTACCGACACCTTTGCCACATCGGCAGCTTCCTGCATCTCTCGCGACCTGATCCAGCGGCACCTCTGGCCTGCCGCTACCATGAAGGAGATGCTGGTTATCAACAGGATATTGGTTATCATCATGATCGCTATCGCGGCAGCAATCGCACTCTATGCGAACAGTATAGTGGACGCCGTGATCATAGCCACGGTGATAGGCACCACATCCTACTTCTTCCCCATCATCGGTGGACTGTACTGGAAGCGCGCCACCCGGTGGGGGGCCATGGCGGCACTCATAGTTGGCGGCGGAACGCAGATCCTTCTCATCTCCTACGAGCAGTTCTGGCTGAAACAACCGCTGGACAGCATCTCGCCCTATCTGACTGAGCATGGAGTGCTGGTCGGCCTGACCTTAAGCGCCCTATTCTTTGTCGGCGTCTCATTGGCCACAAGACCGGAACCGGACATTCGTTTAGCAGCCTTCTTTCCCGACATCGCAGAGAGGGTCTTTTGTCGCGATCTACCCCGAGTTGACAGAAAGAGCATGCGCTACATGGAGATCGCTTCACTCATAGAAGAGAAGACTGTGGGTGAACGATCTCACCTCAACTTAGCTATCGGACACTGCGCGGCAGGCGAGGGCGGGCAAGGGGACCGACAAGAATTGCTGCCCTGGGAGCGTTTTGTGGTGGCGCTCACACAGATGTATCCCCTCTGGTTTACGCCTACGGGAAGTCACATCGTCTACCGTCTCTCCCAGGCGGATATGCTGGCCTGCGTCAAGATGGTGCCCGGCGACCGGAGCCATATCTGGCTATCCGCAGAGCCCCGGCGCGAGCAGGCGGAGAGGCTGAAAGATGAGCTCTTTTTGGCGTATGGGGAGATAGAAGAGGCGCTGGCGGATTTTGGCATGAAGGCAAGATGAAAGAAGATATTATGGTGGTCGTGGTGGGGGCGGGGCCGGCGGGCAGCTCTGCCGCAGAGGCAGTCGCAGCTTCGGGTGGGGAGGTTTTGCTGATTGACAAGAAGAGCGAGATTGGCAGCCCCGTGCAATGCGGCGGTTTTCTCCCCGAGGCGGTCGAGCTGGAGAAGCTCATGCCCCGCGCCCACCTGCCAGAGGTGCTAAGGGAGATTCCAGAGCGCATTATTTTGCATCGCACCCATTTGCAGCGCATCTATTCGCCCTCGGGAAACTACAAGCAATTTGCCGTAGCCGGTCGGGTTTTGGACCGGCGGGCATACGATCGCTACCTCGCCGCCCGGGCGGCAGGCGCCGGAGCAAGAGTTCTTCCCGCGACGCGCGCCCGCCTTGAGGGAGGCATAATGCAGCTTTCCGGCCACTTCAACGGGAAAATCAGGCCAGAGATAATAATAGGCGCAGACGGCCCGCACTCGATAGTATCCCGGGCCATGGGAAATCCGATACAAGAGACCGGCATCTGCCTGGAATATGAGATGGCAGATGTGAATATCGATCCGGATGCCGCGGAGATGTACTTCTCGGCTCAATATGCGCCGGGAGGCTATGCCTGGATAATCCCCCTCGGCCAGGATATGGCCAATGTGGGCGTGGGAGTGCGGGCATCTTACCTGGCCGGCCAAAAGCTTCCTCTTATACTGGATCGGTTCATTCGCGAGCACACAGTCGCGGCAGAAAAACTGGCGGGCGGAGAGGTCCTGGCCGTCATGAGGGGTTTGGTGCCCGCGGGCGGGACCCCTGGTGCTATCCAAAAAGGCAACATGCTTTTGGCGGGAGACTCAGCCGGACACGTCATGGCCACCAGCGGGGGGGGCATACCTTTGGCTGTGGTGGCGGGAAGGATTGCGGGGGAAGCGGCAATAGGACAGTTGCAGGGCAAAATGGCTCTCACCAACTATGCGTCGCGCATTCGCGAAGAGTTCGGAATCGAGCTCTCGCGATCGGTTCAGATCAGGAAGATGGTGGATATGGCCATGAAGAGCGACCGGCTCATGAATGCTCTCTTTTCCGCCCTCAGCCCGGCACAGATGAAATCGGTAATGCGTGCCCAGATCCCGGTGCCGCTCGCATCTCGCGCCTGGGTCCGGGAAGGATAAAACAATAACAAAAGAGATTATAGCGGAAGGATGGACTGAACCATCCGACCGAATGCGACTAACTAATTATGCTTTTTCTTCTTTGGGCAATTTGCCCAACAGCTCTTCTATGGACTTGGTGCCTGCCTCCACGACTTTGACATTTATCTGGCCAATATCGGGAGAAATATCCCTTCCATGAATGCTCATTCTCTTCTTCTTTCCATCGGCTACGGGATGATATCCGGTTCCCTTGGAGAGCAGGATTTTTCTGCGCTTTGTGCCGGGCAGATCTGACCGCATGGGAAATCCCTCGCGATCGCTGCCGCCCGTGACCTGTACCGAGTAGCCGGGCATGCCGAGAACATCTCCTTCAACCTTGTCGCCGATATGTTTTCCCAGAAGCTTGCCGGCTCCTGGATCCTTAAGCTCTACCTGATAGGCCTTACCGCTCTTCGGATCTGAGACTACGACTCTAAAATCCATCTTTCTTCCTCATCAAATGTAAACGTAACTATGGTGTCTTGAGATCTATGCTCTATAAAACCTTATCTTGCCGAAGGTGGCCCAATCATTTCAGCTCATGGGTCTTCGAGTAGTCCACCAGAATGGATATGGGCGCCGTCTTGATCTTTACTCCCAGCTCTTCGGCGGCCACCACCCCATTGACTCCGGCATAAAAGGCTATGCCGATCTTGCCCGCGCCCACCGGGCAGCCCAGTATCGGCTCGGAAGGCTCGCCAATTTTTATGAGCCCGCCCAGGCCCGCGTTTTGCGCCTCATCTAAAAGTATGCGCACAAGCGTTGCCGCCGCGACGGGCACCTCTCTCACATTGGCCAGCACGGTACCGGAACCGTTGAAGACGGCATCAGCAACACTTGTCACCCTGCGGCCCATAAAAACCTTGATGGGATCAAGGGACGAGCCGGCATAGGCAATGAGGTCTGTGAAGTTGAAGGTCTGCCTTTCCCTGACCTTTGCCAGCCCCGCGAAGCTGGTGAGAACAGGAATTCCCCATTTCATGAGCATGCCGTCCAGGGTGATGCTGCACAGCGTTGCTATTCCCAAAGCTCCTTTTGGAATCTCAAGATTTGAGAAGCTTTCTCCCTCATCCAGGATGAGCACGCGACGACTTATGGTGTAGCCCGCGTCGAATGCTTGCCCCAGTATCTCGAAGACCTCTTCCACATTTGCTTTGTCGATGATGCTGGTATTGGCGATTACATCTCCGTGACCGGTCTTGGGATCGAAACTGGTCTTGAACATATACTCTTCAATCCTGGTATTGACAAAGCCGATCCGATCATCGATCAGGGCATCGACCAGCTCCCTTGATCCCAGTGGTGTGAGCACCCGGCCGCTGTAGCCTTTCTTTTTGGTGAACCCCAGCTCGTCCAGGATCTTGAGGTTGTAGCGCACAGCCCTCTCTCCCAGGTCATAGCCGCGACTGCTAAGGCAATCAGAGATCGCTCTGGCACCAATCGGAGTACCTGTGTTTTCGATTACGCGCAGGATCTCAATTAGCCTTCTCTGGCTCATATGTGCCTTGGTGAGAAGCTTCATCTTCCTTGCACCTCCGGGAAAGGCCATATATATCTTATGCGGATAACACTTGCCCGGCTTAAGAGCCGGAAAAGATCAAATCATAGTCCCGTGGGGTAGCGGTCAATCCTGAGGGCCTTTGGAGCCCGCGACGGCGGTTCGAATCCGCCCGGGACTATTTCCCTTCCAACCTTAAACCATTGGAAACGTAGATATATCCGTTCAGATCTAAGGGGTGAAGGCCAGTCCATGTTTAGGCCTGGTATCAAGACGGCAAACTGCTCCGGTAGTGTAGCCCGGCCAATCATTTCGGCCTTTCAAGCCGAAGACTCGGGTTCAAATCCCGGCCGGAGCATTTAATAGCTAACAATTTTTTTCAGAATGACAGCCGGTTTCACATTGAGAGCGTAACGCCGTTAATGGTTTTAATTCATGCCAAGTCTGAGACGACTGGCCGGAAGTGGTTGATTTTTGCCCCGTGTGAAGAAAAGGGGATTTCCGCGCGAAAACCATTCTTGACCAGTTTATGCGTCTTTTCAGCATTCATTAATAAAATAGGTCCTTTGGTATTGATTTTCCCAAAAACTCCCGACATATTTATATTCCATAAGCCGGAAGGTTGGGTTTGTGCCTGAGCAAAATACTCAAATATGAGCGAAGAAGCATGTGAGTCAGGTACTCCACACGACAAAGCGCCAACACGGCGGCTTTTGCGGGTTTATTCCAGGCAAGGGCTGACTAATCTTTGTCGGCGTGGTGCCAGGGATTTGAGCCACTATTGATGGCTTAGATCCTGAAGCGTTGACAGTAATCTAAGGAGGTGGGAAAGAAATGAGGAAATTATTAGCTGTTTTGGTTATTATCGCCATGGCCGTAGTAGCCACTGCCGGTGCAGCAAATTACATGTACGAAAAGGCATCGGTCAAGGGCGTTGGATACAAGAACGTAGAGATGATCATTTCCACCCAGACTGGCTTTAACGGCCAGAAGCTGGTAGAGAAAGAGTCCGGATCCGGTAACGTCATCACCGAGAGGACTGAGCTTGAAGCCGAGAGGCAGCTCAACAGGGACTACACCCCAATCGGTAGCACCTACAACGCAACAACTGATCTATACACCTGGACCTGCCCCTGGCCAACCGGCTCTGATTGCCCCATGGACTACATCAACTTCACTAAGGAAGCTGAGTTCGAGTACATGCCCGTCTCTTACCAGACAGGTACTTACGACCAGAAGTGGGTTGAGAAGCTGTGCGTACAGAACTACAGGATCGGCGCTGTGCTGACTGAGATGTACACCCATGCTGAGCACCTGCAGAAGACCACCGAGGTCAAGACCAGAGGATACGGCATTGTCAACACACAGGGCACAGATGGCTGCCCCGCTTGCTGCACCGGTGTTCTCGAAGCTAACCTGAACAGCAACGTCATCGGCGTTGCCCACATCGGCTGGATCTCCCGCGACCCCAAGGCTGACAACCAGCTCAAGGGCCGCCATGCCGAGTACGGCAGATCTGTCGAGGACCTGACTGGCGTCTTCTCCATCGAGAAGTTCATCCAGCTCTGGGGCAACTCCACATGCGGCGCAATCAGCGTTGACTGGCTGCCCTGCGTGTAGATAGATTTAACCTGCAAATCTAGAATCGGGCTTCGGGCTCTTGAGCCCGGAGTTTCAATTATATTTTTGATTTCTTCGCATTGCAAAAAAGCAGTTCTCGCTCGATAAATTTATATGTCATTAGCCTAATTGGTAGAACTTGTGCCTGTGAAAATGCTTTCATTGCCAGATCAAAAACATGGGGCCAGGCGCCTCACGTCGAAGTGGATAGCATGCAATTATTCCTTCAGCCGCTATAATGCTTGTCCGCTGTCCAATCGGGGTGATGCATCAGGGATCAATTGCTTTTTAATGAAGCTCTCGATCCCGATGAAAAGAGGAGGGTAAGAAATGAGAAAATTAGTAGCTGTTTTGGTTATTATCGCCATGGCAATAGTCGCCACTGCCGGTGCAGCAAATTACATGTACGAAAAGGCATCGGTCAAGGGCGTTGGATACAAGAACGTAGAGATGATCATTTCCACCCAGACTGGCTTTAACGGCCAGAAGCTGGTAGAGAAAGAGTCCGGCTCCGGTAACGTCATCACCGAGCGAACTGAGCTGGAAGCCGAGAGGCAGCTCAATCGTGACGGAAGCCCAATTGGCGCCGTATGGTATGTGATGGGTGTGCCGACTCCTTGGCATCCAGGTGATGTTCCGAATGCCACACAGGGTTGGCTTATGGGCTGTGCATGGCCAACCGGCTCTGCCTGCCCCATGGACTACATCAACTTCACCAAGGAAGCTGAATTCGAGTACATGCCCGTCTCGTACCAGACAGGCACATACGACCAGAAGTGGGTAGAGAAGCTGTGCGTGCAGAACTACAGGATCGGCGCTGTGCTAACTGAGATGTACACCCATGCCGAGCACCTGCAGAAGACCACCGAGGTCAAGACCAGAGGATACGGCATTGTCAACACACAGGGCACAGATGGCTGCCCCGCTTGCTGCACCGGTGTTCTCGAAGCTAACCTGAACAGCAACGTCATCGGCGTTGCCCACATCGGCTGGATCTCCCGCGACCCAATCGCTGACAACCAGCTTAAAGGCCGCCATGCTGAGTACGGCAGATCTGTCGAAGACCTGACTGGCGTCTTCTCCATCGAGAAGTTCATCCAGCTCTGGGGCAACTCCACATGCGGCGCAATCAGCGTTGACTGGCTGCCCTGCGTGTAAATAGACGAAAACTGCAACAATCAAATCTGGCTTCGGGCCGCAAAGCCCGGAGTTTAATTTGTTTTTTTTTTTGCTTTATACGGGATATTTTATTATCTGATATTAAGATCCTATTGCGCCAAATTCGATCGCATTTTGTAGAAATATATATGCAATAGATTCCTAAATCGTAAGCTGCTGGGCACTGCAATTGAATAAAACAAGCATTGGTAGCACACATATTGGGACGATAAAATTTTTGTTTTCATGCTCGATAGGTTTATA
Source organism: Methanotrichaceae archaeon (assembly GCA_963803855.1). Classification (GTDB taxonomy): domain Archaea; phylum Halobacteriota; class Methanosarcinia; order Methanotrichales; family Methanotrichaceae; genus Methanothrix. Next base: position 174,622 of record CAWDNX010000005.1, on the reverse strand, counting down.
TGCCATTAACCTAATCAGGAAGATCGTGCCTGAGGAACACAAATCTAATTCAAATCGTTGGATCAGGCGCCTCACGCTGAATAGGGTGGCATTTGACGCATTCGGCCGATGCTTAAAAGCAAAGCCGAAACCATGCGGTTTCATCTTTTATGATGGAACGATCCCGTGTCTTAGGGCCAGGATTTTGCGATCCAATCAGAGTGATGTACTAATGGATCATTTGTTGCTGTCAAAAAGCAGCCTTCGATCCTCATATCGTGGAGGTGGGAAAGAAATGAGAAAACTGATAGCTGTTTTGGTTATTATCGCCATGGCAATAGTCGCCACTGCCGGTGCAGCAAATTACATGTACGAAAAGGCATCGGTCAAGGGCGTTGGATACAAGAACGTAGAGATGATCATTTCCACCCAGACTGGCTTTGAGGGCCAGAAACTGGTAGAGAAAGAGTCCGGCTCCGGTAACGTTATCACCGAGAGGACTGAGCTTGAGGCCGAGAGGCAACTGCAGAGAGGCGGCGGCGAGATTGGCAATGGCATATGCATATGGCCAACTGGCACTGCCGCCATGGACTACATCAACTTCACCAAGGAAGCTGAGTTCGAGTACATGCCCGTCTCATACCAGACCGGCACCTATGATCAGAAGTGGGTCGAGAAGCTGTGCGTACAGAACTACAGAATCGGCGCAGTGCTGACTGAGATGTACACCCATGCTGAGCACCTGCAGAAGACCACCGAGGTCAAGACCAGGGGCTACGGCAATACTACAGTCAATGCTTGCTGCACCGGTGTTCTCGAGGCTAACCTGAACAGCAACGTCATCGGCGTTGCACACATTGGCTGGATCTCCCGCGACCCAGTCGCTGACAACCAGCTAAAGGGCCGCCATGCTGAGTACGGCAGATCTGTCGAGGACCTGACTGGTGTCTTCTCCATCGAGAAGTTCATCCAGCTCTGGGGCAACTCCACATGCGGCGCAATCAGCGTTGACTGGCTGCCCTGCGTGTAGATAGGCTGAAATCTGTATATATTAAAGCCGGCTTCGGGCTCTTGAGCCCGGAGTTCAAATTTTATTCTCTTGTTTTCGTCGCGCTGCCCAAAATCGGCTCTCTCTCTGTAAATTTATCTACCATTAGCCTGTTTGGTAGAACTTGTGCCTGAGAAACGTTTTCAATTGCCAGATCAAAAACAGATGCATACGGCATCAATTGCTTATTAATGCAGCTCTTGATCCTTATTATTTTGAATACCCCGCAGCTCTGCTGCGGGGTGCATCGCCGCCGTTTGACTAAATTTGGTTATTACCACCATGGCCGTAGTAGCCACTGCCGGTGCAGCCAATTACATGTACGATACAAGGGCCGCCATGCCGAGTACGGCAGATCTGTCGAGGACCTGACTGGCGTCTTCTCCATCGAGAAGTTCATCCAGCTCTGGGGCTACTCCACCTGCGGCGCAATCAGTGTTGATTGGCTGCCTTATGTGTAAATAGATAAATTACAAATTTTTTAGGTATAGCGTCTCGGATTTTCTTTCCTGGATGCAAAATCCGGCTGGTTGTAAGATACTTCTGTGCCGCCTTGAGCGCGGAATGACTTTTTCCCTTGGAAATAACAGATAGATTTATATCAAATAAAAACGTCAGAGTATAATTGTAGTTAAAAGATCGCAATTTAAGCGATAACACATCTACATAAAGGGATAAACAATTAGTTGCATTAACATCGGGGGTGAATGTAGCATGAAGGGAGTAGTAGGAATAGTTGTACTTGCAATTGCCCTTATGGGGCTATGTGGTACTGTGATGGCCAATCCGCCCATAGTTCCGCCCGTACAGTATGAGCAGTTTTGTGAAGCACATAAGGTATCTGGAACCGGAATTATCGATGTCAGCACATCGGTAATCGACAAAAAGATCGCACTCGAGTATTTCAACACCATGAATGGCGACGGAGATCTCGAGCTGGACCAGGAGACCGCATACTCACAGAATGCCGACAAGCTGAAGAGGACTGTAAGCTCGGTAAACGGCAGCAACGAGTCTGCCTTTAACCTTGTCCAGACCACGAAGTTGACCTATGCGGGCGAGACGCCCTTGACCGGTGGCAAACTCCTCAACTCCAAGGCCTTCTACGGAGGCATTGGTGCCAATGTGCAGGAGCTTTTCTCTGTAAATGAGATGGAACAGGATCAGACCGCGTTCTTTGCCTCAACCACGCCCTATGAGACACCCTACGGCGCACCGGAGGATCTGCCCGGCTTGCTCAAGAGCGCCGGCAGAGACACCGCGTTAGTCGAGGATCTCATGACGGCCAGCAATGGTGTATATGTTCCGTCCCATCTGGTTGGTCTCGAGACCAAGAACTCCTTCAATGGTACCTGGGGCACCGACGCAACCTGGCACAAGATATTCTACAAGGACATCAAGGCTCACGAGATGTTCACAGGTGTGTTCGAAGCCGAGAAGACCATTAAGTTCCATGAGAACCCGGTGCCCGATAGAATCCGTGCACCTTGTGAAGGCATAGACTGCTAGGCCTAGAAAGCCTGCAGTTTTTTTTTTCTTTTTTTTTTTATAGCAATATTCGGGGGGTTCGCATGAAAAGACAAATGATTTGTATAATGATAATATTCATCCTGACGGCAGCCCTGGTAGTGGCCACAGTTGAGGACGCGGGCATGGCATCCGGTGATGTTTCGAGCAGCCCCTGGACGGGTTCCACATCGCCCTCGTTGCCTACATTTTTGCCCAGCCCCTGTTCCGGTGACTATGGTAGCCTCACCGTTGCCATTGGCGTTACCGGGCCCGAGTCAGAGCCTGATAAATTCTATACAACTCCAGGCAAACCACTGGACTTCATGGTTACGGTAAGTAATGATGGTAGAACGGAGGTGGAGGCACAGGTCGGCGTCAAGCCGGAAGGCTGTCCTTTTGAATGGTTTAGCTGGACGACCACTCCCTTGACCATTCCGGCAGGAGTCTCGCGTTCTGTGGCCCTGCAAGTTTTTCCGGATACAAACGCGGTAGCCGGAGAGTATGGATTCGCAGTGGAGGCCTCTGCCAAATGCCGCAGCTCTGAGCCACGCCCTGCAAAATTCAAGGTGCAAGCATTCGATTATGCCTCAGAGACCTCTGTGAGCGGCTCTGGCCAATTTCAGATCAATAAAGACCTCAGATCCATGAACTCGGGGATCAAGTCCACCAAAAACGTGCTGTTTTCCGGTAGCGTGGATGCTCTGGTGAAGAACGAATACCTGGTGGACAGGGCATTGGGCAAGAATGCCAATTTCCAGGAACAGGATGCAGTTGACAACTACAATGCCGTCTCTCTTGGGGATGCACTTGTCGGAACGGAGACCTTCAAGAGTTCTGCGATCTTCGGAGGGGTGGGGGCCAAAGTCCGGGAAAGTTATGATGTGCAGCAGATGGAGTTCAAGAACCAGGATTTCACATTGCACCAGACGGGATCTCTAAAGAAGACTGCAGAGTTCAAGACGGCTGATAACTTCACAGGATATTATATGATAGATGCTAAGCAGGTAATTCCCGGCCAGAAGAACCTGAAGGAGTTTGAGGAGTATTTCGGATCCTTTGAAATAAACCGGAGAATACTCTTCCGGGATGCCGCAAAATCTAGGGCGCCATGCCAGGAAGGAGACTGTCTGAAAGCACCGATCATTAAAGCACCGGCACCAAGCTTTACCAGCCCCTGCTTAAGCGGCTCATGCAACGACTTCGTGAACCGGCTGAATTCATTCGGCAAGTGAGCATGAGCGTTCTTTTTTTTGGTATTTTCATGCATTCAGGCAGCCAAAACCTTAAAATAGCCTCCAGATAAACTGTACACGGGTGCTAGGGTATCAGGAGAGCGAAGGCCTGGACTTTAAAAAATGTGCCTGATTCAGGGGCAAACCGGGCTAAAGGAGGTTGTGTGGATTGAAGAGAGAATTGATTGTTTTAGCGTTTATTGTCATGGCAATAGTCGGCATGGCAGGTGCTGCCAATTACATGTACGAGAAATCGTCTGTAAAAGGGGTAGGGTATAGAAGCCTGGAGATTGTCATCTCTACACAAAACGGCTTTAATGGGCAAAAGCTGGTGGAGAAACAGTCCGGCTCAGGAAATGTGATCACTTCCAGAATTGAGCTTGAAGCTGAGCGGCAACCTCTGGGCCTGTCATGTGAATGGCCGACCGGGTCGGATCCCATGGACTACATAAACTTCACCTCGGAGCAGGAGCTGGAGTACATGCCCGTCTCATATCAGACCGGCACTTATGACCAGAAATGGGTGGATAAGCTCTGCGTGCAGAACTACAAGATAGGCGCTGTGCTTACTGAGATGTACACTCATGCTGAGCATCTGCAAAAGACCACCGAGATCAAGACCAGGGGATACAACAGCAATATAGGTGGCGAAACTACCGTACCCGCTTGCTGCACAGGCGTTCTCGAAGCTAACCTGAACAGCAACGTCATCGGTGTTGCCCACATCGGATGGATCTCCAGAGATCCCAATGCAGACCCGCAGCTTAAGGGTCGCCATGCTGAGTATGGTCGATCGGTTGAGGACCTCACGGGTGTCTTCTCCATTGAGAAGTTCATCCAGCTCTGGGGCAACTCCACCTGCGGTGCCGTCAGCGTTGATTGGCTACCCTGCGTGTAAATATTAAATTAAAAAAATAGCGCCGCAGGAAAATTCGGCGCTTATTTCCTTTTTTATAACGGAATATCAATCCAACTATCCTACTCATCATTCTACAGGACAAAACTGCCAGGGAGCTGGCAAGTATTTAACTTGTAGGATTGCGAAGGACGAAGTGGGAAGTCCCCATCCTTCCGGGTGGTCTCCCGGACTGCAAGCCCGGGGGAGTGGCTGACAACGTCAGCCACAGGATGAAAGCGGAGTCCTTTGCCTCTGCTTCTGCCTAACAATAACTATTTAATCTCATAATACAATCATCTATTAATGCTTAAAACGTATCGCTACAGGCTCAAACCTACAAAATCTCAGGTTACTATCTTAGAACGGCAACTTGAGCTTTGCAGATTTGTCTATAATGATACGCTTGCATATCGAAAGAATGCGTGGGAATTTAAGCAAAGAACGGTTAAACGATTTGAGACTCAGGATAGATTACCTCAACTGAAGCTAGAGGTACCCGAACTCAGGGATGTCCATTCACTGGTTCTTCAGAATGTAGCTCTCAGGGTGGAACTTGCGTTCAAAGCGTTCTTCCGAAGGGTCAAGGCAGGAGAAGAACCAGGGTTTCCAAGGTTCAAAGGAAAGAGTAGATACGATAGCATCACGTACTCCCAATCCGGTTTTGAGTTGGATTCTGAAATGCTCCATCTCTCCAAGATTGGAGATATCAAGATCAAGCTGCATAGGCCAATTGTTGGTAAGATTAAGAGCTGTACTATTCGCAGAATGCCAACTGGCAAATGGTTCGCTTGCTTCTCTGTCGAGATGGGAGATATCCCACGGCCTCCTTGGAAAGATGGATCTGTTGTAGGAATCGATGTAGGCTTGGCGAGCTTTGCCACCCTCTCGAATGGCGAGAAGATTGATAATCCTAGATTCTTCCGAGAAGATGAGTTGGCATTAGCCAAAGCACAAAGCAAACGCGATAAGCTTCCTAAAGGATCTTCTCTCAGACGAAAAGCGTCCAAAGTGGTGGCTAGAATTCATGAACGAATCGGAGACAAGAGTGCCGATTTCTCCAATCAGGTTAGTCGCCAATTGGTAAACCGTTTCGGCGTAATAATCTTTGAAGATCTTGATATTCAGAATATGCTCACGAATCATCACCTGGCAAAATCCATCTCGGACGTTGCATGGGGAATGCTGGTAAAAGCAACCGAGAGCAAAGCAGCATACGCTGGCTCTAAGGTTGTCCTGGTTGATCCCAAGTACACTTCTCAGATGTGTTCCAGGTGCGGCATGATAGTCAAAAAAGATCTCTCTGAAAGAATCCATAACTGCTCGGAATGTGGCTTGACTATGGACAGAGATCTCAATGCAGCAATCAACATTCTCAGACTGGGGATGCAGTCTGTTCGCAAAAGCGATAGAATCCCCGTCCTTTAGGGTGGGGAGCGTTCACGGGAATAGGTGGATATAACAGAGAGACGAGTAAAATATAGGTGAATTTAAATGAGCAAGAAAAAAGGTGCAAAAGGAATGCCCAACGACGGGCCCGGCAAACACGATCCCTCTAAACCGCAGAAGAATAAGTCCGACGCGCCGCTATTCAATAAAATGAAGGGCGGAATAACGAATGAGCGACCTCGAAAGACTCGGATCTAATCCTGTTGCCCGTTATTGAGCAAGAGCAGGCTTATGGATATCCCGGAGAAGATGGTCTGGATTCCCAAGATGGAAAATATCATCGCCATCATGGCGTTAGATGCTGCATCTAGCGTTCCGAAGCCTGTGGCCCCCCAGCTGAGTATGACTTTCAGGCCGAGAAGGCCGCCTATGGCAAGCAAAACCATGCCGATGATAAGCTCCTTTTCCAGGGAGTGGTAGCTGATCATCTTTTTTATTCTTCCCTGGCGAGAGAGGCCGTAGGATGCCCCGAAAGCCTCAAAATAAAATCCCGCCAAGAGCATCTGGTAGCCTATGATTGCCAGCAGGCCGCCCAGGATCAGGGAATGCATCCTTGATCCACCCTGCAGATACACTCCTGCGAACAGGGTCAGCCCAAAAAAAAGGGCTAAAAGTCCGGGAACGAGAAGAAACGGCACAGGCCTGTAGAGCATCATGAAACGTACATGTCTCCAGCCATCTGTAAAGGAGTGAAGCTTGGAAAATCCTTTGCGAGGGTAGTAGGTGATGGGAACTTCTGCAACTCTCAGATCTTTGCAGACCGCCTCAATGAGCATCTCGGAGGCGAACTCCATCCCTCCCGACCGAAGATTCAGTTTTTTCAGGGCATCTTTGCTAATGGCCCGAAGGCCACAGTGGGCATCAGAAATGCGGCTGGAAAATAGGGTGTTCAAAATACAGGTGAGAACCGGATTTCCAATATAACGATGAAGAGCAGGCATAGCCCCCGGGAGAACCACTCCCTTGAGCCGCGACCCAATAACCATGTCATAATTGCCGCTTTGCAGGATGGCGATCATATCTGGAATGGCTTTGGGATCATAGGTCAGATCACCGTCCATGAGAACTATGTATTCCCCTTCTGCCTGCTCGAATCCGGCCAGATAAGCATTTCCGTATCCCAGCTTTTGGGGCTTGATAACTTTTGCCCCGCATGAATTAGCAATTGCAGCCGTCTCGTCGCTCGAGCTGTCTGCTACCAGGATCTCTCCTGCGAGACCCATCTCTCGGAAGACCTGCTGGGCTCTTTGGATGCATTCACGAATCGTCTCTGCCTCGTTTCTGGTGGGGATGATCAGGCTTATTGGGGGCACATCTCTTAGCATTGTGGTTTTATCTGTTAAGCCTTTCCTTCAATCTGCTGTGTTGACCAATTTTAATAAGGTCTTTTTATGATTGTCTTGTTAATTTTTTCGCTCTAAGCGTTTATTAATATATTAGCAAATTTAAATTTCAACCCTACTTCGTGAAACATGTGTTCTGTCTTGGTGGCAGAGACAGATTCCCCCATGATTCTCTTAACAAGTGAAAATGCACCCTCAACTGCCCAGCGTTTTCCATAATCATATTTCGTCTTCCAGGATTTGTATCCTATTTCCAGGTACTCACGAGCATGTTTTGCACGCAGTGGGGAGCCTCTTGCTTTGGTAGATGTATTCGATCTTATTTTAATAGCAGGCTTGATATTGTTCTCCGCAAGTTTATTGAATGCGTCCCGGGTATCATAAGCCCCATCCGCATCAGCCTGCTCAATTTTTCTGCCTGCAGAATCTCCTTTGACTGATCGATGAGTGGGCCGAACATCCTGCTATCGAGGGGATGTACGTGGATAATTTGCGAACCATTCCTTCAAGCGATCTATATGATGCCTTAAGAATAATATATAGCATCATCAAATGCTGGATGAATGGTTCTGGAAATTCGCATCTGCGTCCAACTTTGCCCTCATTTTTTAAGCGCAAGATCATTTGACCAACTATCTAAAAATTCAAATGAGAAATACAATTCTCCGCGGCGCACTAATTTCTCATTGTATTCAGGCCATTTTCGCTTGTCAATATATTTTGTTCTTTCCATTGACCACTTCACCTTTATTATAATATTAGTGTAGTCAAACTGTTTATCTTTTTGGTCAACACAGCACTTCAATCTCAAAGGGTCTCCGGCTCGACCTCGTGCTTGAAAGACAGCCTGACCTTGGCCCGAAACAGCACTATCTTGCCCTCGGCAAGCTTTGTGTCCATCTCCACCACTTGCGCCATCCTCATGTTTGTCAGCTTCCCTTCTGCGTGGTCTATGGCATTGCGAACTGCCTCTTCCCAGTCTTTGCTTGAGGTTCCCACCAGTTCGATGAAATTATAGACGCTGCTGCCAATTGCGCTATCCATATTGTCCATATATTTTATAATGGTCGTTTCTCCTTGATATAATTTTTCAGGATCGACCATTTGGTTTAAACGGCATACAGTCATTGATCCGTCGCGAAAGAGGTAGCAACTGATGAACCGTGACGAGGTCCAAAAGTATATAGAAGAGCGGTATCCCGGTTTCAAGGTATTGGGCAAAAAGACAATCCTCTGCCGAAACTCCAGGATCTTTATGCTGGATCTCTGCAAGGGGCAAATCCGGGACAAAATCGTGGTCAAGATCTCTCGTAACTATCAACCTCGCGAAGTCGATCTCGAGTTTGCCAACTTATCACGTTTTTACAATGGCTGCAAAGATGAGGCCGTTTCCTCTCCACGGCCCCTATTTGTAGATGCAGAGAATGGAATCCTGGCCATGAACTACGTAGAGGGCGTAAATCTTGCCCATATGCTGCATGAGATCAGGCCGGTAAGCCTGCAATACCTAAGTAGCGCCGCCGACCTTTCTGGAATTGCTCTGGCAAAATTTCATACACTCTTTCGCCGGGGGGAGAATGAGCCCGTCACCATCGACACCAACGCGAAGGAGGACGACATCAACCGGTTCCTCGCCGAAAGCCAGGAGCTGATGGACCAGTGTAATCTCAAAACCATGGTTACGCCGTTCTTCGATTTCACATCCTGGAACATCATCATATCGAAAAAAAGCATGCGGCTTTATCTCATCGACTTTCCCAGGCTTGATTATGTCTGTACTCCTCATCTGGATTTAGCCCGGTTCAGATTCGGTCTGGAACTGGTCAAGCAGTTTCCACCTGCCAAGTTCTTTGGACTAAATCGTTGGGATGTAGATTATCTCTACGATCGGTTTTTGAACGGCTATTGTCGCGAGATGCATGTTGCTTTGAGCCGGGACGACCTCTGGCTCATTGCCCGCGCCAGGAAGGCCAACATAAGACGGTCCCAGGATCTGGCGCGCAAAGGCCGGTGCGGCTGGCAGCCCAAGCTGGAGCAGGCATATCTTCAGTCATTCAGCCGAGAGTGGCTGGATCAAGGAGATGTCTTTTCTAGGTGGCCGGGAATGGGCCGTGCAAAAAAAGCCTGAAAAAAGGAGATTCTATTCGGTTTTCTCCTCTTTTGGCACATCAGGTTCTTCCTTTGGTCCCTCTGGCTCTTCCTTCTTTGCTTGCTTCTTGGGTCCTTTGCCCATAGCCACCAGGGACGCCTTGGCCTGAATTCTGGCCAGTGGGTAGTCGTCTTTAGCCACTTTCTCCAGGGCCACAATGGCACGGCTGTCCTTCAGCTCTCCTACGATCCAGGCGGCTCCTGCGCGCACATCTTTATCTGCATCGGAGAGTGCCTGGATTATGCGTTCTGAAACCTGTTTTCCATAGGCGGAGATGGCCACCATGGCATTGCTCTTGACCAGATACTCGTCGTCCTTGAGGGCTTCGATGAGGGCCTCCAAAGACTCAGAGATCTCGCGCTTGGAGAGGAGAATAATGGCGTTGGAGCGCACCAGCATGTGTTTGTCCTTGGTAGCTGTGATCAGCTTCTCTGTGGACCAGCTGGGATCAGGTAGCACCGCGGGCATGGAAGGCTCCTGTGCACCACAGGTAGGACAGGCTTCCTCAACCATAGAACGGGTGACTATGGGGGCGGCCTTGTCTTCGGTTATCTTCTCTTCTGTCGATATTTCGTCTTTATTTTCAACTTCCATACGCTTCCTTTCGCTTCTATTCTACTTCAGCTTTTCCTAAGGCGAATGCTTTCTTATTCGCTTCCTGGAACCTTTGCGGCACCACAAGGGAAAGAGCCTGCAAAATTAGCTCCTCGGTGAGTGGAATATACCCGGCAAGGGCGCCCAGCATTACCACATTCATAGCCTGCGCGTTGCCAGCAATCTCTGCCAGAGCCGTGGCGTCCATGGCTATAACCTTGCAGCATCGTGCTTTTAGGGGGGCGAGAATCTCTTGCGCCGGAGGATACCGGGCCTTGCCGCAGGTAACGGTAGAAGGCAGGACCGGTCTGGTATTGACCAGCACGACTCCCGTGGGCGAGAGGAAGTGGGCGAAGCGCAGGGCTTCCGCCGGTTCTAATGCCACCAGCACATCCGCTCCGCCTGAGGCGACCATGGGAGAAAAGCGGCATCCAATGCGAGTGTGATTAATCACGCTGCCGCCCCTCTGGGCCATGCCGTGCGTCTCAGCCCCGCATACTGGTTTTCCTGCCATTACCGCCGCCCTGCCGATCACATCCGAGATCAGTATGACACCCTGGCCGCCCACACCTACTATTACCATATCACATTCAGAAGTCCTCATCTTGCCACCTCCCGGATGGCAGAAGTTGAGCAGATCGCGGCGCACACCCCGCATCCGGTGCATAGTGCACTTATCCTGGCCTTATCCTTCTCGAATTCGATGGCCGGGCAGCTAAAGTCGAGGCAGATCTTGCATCCAATGCAGTCCTCCCCCACTTGGAAGGAGCGACGGCGTATGCCGCTGCGGCGAGCTTTGATGACACAGGGCTGCTGGGCGATGATTACGGACAGGCCCGGATAATCTTTGGCCCTCTGAAAGCTCTCAAGTGTCTCATCCAGGTGGTAGGGGTCGACCGTCTCCACCAGTCCCGCGCCCAAAGCTTTGGCCAGGGCTTCGATTGATATCGAGGAAGTTGCCTCTCCGCTGGCTGTCATGCCCGTGCCCGGATTGGGCTGATGGCCGGTCATGGCTGTCGTGGAGTTGTCGAGAATAGTCACGGTGATCCTGGCCTTGTTGTAGGCGGCATTGAGAAGGCCGGTCATGCCTCCATGCAGAAAGGTTGAGTCGCCAAGACTACAGCATATGCCTTCTTTCTCTCCGCCGAAGCGAATGCCACTGGCCAGAGTGATGCTAGCTCCCATGCACAGGCACGTGTCCACAGTTCCCATGCCGATCGCCATGGTGTAGCAGCCGATGTCGCTGGGGTAGATCGCATTCTTGCCGAAGACCTTTCGCATGGCGTAATAGGTGGCCCGGTGGCTGCAGCCTGCGCATAGCGAGGGGGGCCGGGGCGGCAGACAGCTCACATCCGCATTCTTCACCGCCACCCGTTCCGCCTTGCCAAGCATGCGGGCTATGGCATTTCTCACCTGCAAATAGTCCAGCTCGCCCTCGCGGGGGATGAATCCCTCCTTCCCCAGGATCTCCACATGGGGATTGACCTTTAGGCCTAACATCTTCACCTGCTCTTCTACCACCGGCTCCAGTTCTTCTATTACCATTACCCGAGAGACGTGCATAAGCATGCGGCTGATCAATTTTTTGGGAAGGGGATAGGCTCCGATGCATAGGAATGAGAGTTCTTCATCCAGATCGAAAATAGCTTCCTTCGCGTACAGTCCCGCGATTCCCGAAGCGATGATGCCTACATTGCCATGCAGATCGAGCCTGTTCCAGGGCGCGCTTTCCAGCTCCTCCTCCATGGCGGTCTGTTTGGCCAAAAGCTCGCTATGAAGCGGCCGGGCGTTGCTAGGCAGGGCCACTCGTCGCGCAGGATTCTTGATGAATTGGCCTGGTTCGCAGGGGGCCGCGGCCTGACCCATCTCTACGTCCTCTCTGGCGTGAGAGACGCGCGTAGTGGGCCTGAGCATGACCGGGATATTGAATTTCTCGGAGAGCTCAAAGGCAAAAACGGTCATCTCCTTTGCCTCTCCGGGATTCGCGGGGTCCAGGCAGGGTATGCCGGCAAACTGGGCATAACGGCGCGAGTCCTGTTCATTTTGCGAGGAATGGCAATAGGGATCATCGGCACAGATCACCACCAGTCCCGCGCCCACGCCAAGGTACGCCAGGGTCATGAAGGGATCTGCGGCCACATTCAAACCCACGTGCTTCATGGTGGCCGCGGCGCGACAATCGGTCCAGGAGGCTCCTGCTGCCACCTCCAGAGCAACTTTCTCGTTCACGGACCATTCCACATGCGGCGGCCTCTCACTTTTGAGTTCGACCAGCGTTTCTATGATCTCCGAGGAGGGTGTGCCGGGATATCCGGCGACAAGCCCCACTCCTGCCTCCAGGAGGCCTCTGGCAATTGCTGCGTTTCCGAGAAGATATTCTCTCACAAATAACCATCCCTTTTATTGATAGAATCTGGTCTCTTCACTCTGATAACCGTTTGGATACAAATCTAATTAAGCCAACATCGCTCGTATCTACTGCAATGATAAAGTGGCAAGAAGATTCCGTGGGATCGATTTACAATTACCTCTCGCCTGGCTGCCGCATCTGCCGCCAGGGGGCGGGCCTGGTGCTCTTCGTCACCGGCAATTGTCCGCGCAGCTGTTTCTACTGTCCGCTCTCCGAGGAGCGGCGGGGCAGCGATCTGGTCTTTGCCGATGAAATGCCGGTGCAGGAAATAGCTGACATCCTGCGGGAGGCCTCTGCCATCGATGCTCTGGGCACAGGAATCACGGGCGGTGAGCCGCTTTTGAAATTGGACTATGTCCTGGAGTGCATCCGGGCTTTGAAGAACGCGCGCGGGCAGCAGCACCACATCCACCTTTATACCGGCCTTCTTCCTGGTCGCGCCGTCTTAGAAAGGCTAAAGCAGGCTGGCCTGGACGAGATCCGCTTTCATCCACCCGTCTCCGAATGGAATAATCCAGTCGGGCTCAAGGAGACCCTTCTGCAGGCTATAGACCTGGGCCTGATAGCAGGCGTAGAAATACCCTCTATTAAGCCCGCTCCCGCCATCATCGAGGCGGTAAGGGATGCGGGTGCTTTTTTGAACGTAAACGAGCTGGAGTTCTCTGAGACCAACTATGCCGGCCTCGCCAGAGCCGGCTATTTGCCCGAGGATCTGGGCTCTGCCGCAACCGGAAGCGAAGAGGTCGCCAGGGAGCATTTCCTGAAAGATGACATAAAAGCGCACTTTTGCCCTTCTCGCTTCAAGGATGCGGTGCAGCTCAAAGAGCGACTCCTCCGCCGGGCGAATCGAACGGCGCGGCCGTTTGATTATCTGAGCGAGGAGGGAACCATAATTCACGGCATAATTGAGGGTGATTTGCAGGCAGCTTTGCAGATTCTTGTTGATCTGGCGGTTCCCGAAGATATGTACTCCTGCAGGGAGGGGAGGATAGAAATTGCCGCCCCCATCCTGGAGGACATAACCAAAGAGCTAAAAAGCGTCTTATGTATTCTCAGTATAATTGAGAAGTATCCCTTTGAAGACGGACTGGTCGTAGAGAGAATACCTTTATAATCCTTAAATTCATTGCTTGAGGGCGGTGATTTTGCCGGATGGAAAGCGCTGAAGAACGAATCCAGGAGAGGCTCAGAAATTATCTTAAACGGGACGGAATAGGAATTCGGAAGGCTGTCTTAAAGCTGTTTTTGAGCGATGGAGCTTACACCACAGAGGACGTCTTTACCTACCTCGCGAAGGAGGGTTTTGACGTCAGCTATCGGGGAGTTTCGGCCATGGTGGGGCTCATGAACACTCGCCTGGGCATCCTGAGCATTGACGTTTCCGGGGACCATAACGTCTATTCCCTCAAGGGAGATCACAAGGGTGTTGTGAGGTCTGTTCTGGAAAATTATTGAAAAAATCAGTTAGGCGGCTCGCCTCTTTTCATCCTTTTCATATACTTGCTGAGCAAATGGTCTGCCATCAGGTTTATGCCCTTCAGGGCGGCGTGAACGGCTGGTCCCGCCGTCATCCTTTCTCGGTAGAGGCGGTGCAATTTCTTGAGATGCCGCAGGTTATACTCCAGGCACAATCCCACCAGTTGCCAGTGCTCGGGCAGGGCATCCTCTCTGGCAAAGCCTTTTCTTCCACCCAGCTTCGTATCGGCGATGGTGGTGAAAAAGAGGGGCAGCATGAGCCCGGTGTAATCCATGAGGGACTCCACCAGTTCAGTGGTTTTTATGACATCCTCAGCCGTCTCTTCCGGTAGACCCAGGACCAGGCTGGCTACTGGCAGCCAGGACTCTTCCGCGAAGAGACGGTAACAATCCCTTACAATTTCGGGCCAATTGTCGATCTTTGCGGGCCGCGCTTTATTCGGCATATGCATCTTTAGGATGCGGCAGCTTCCCGTCTCGATGCCGATCCAGGCCGACATGTGATTCTGATCCCTGCCCACGCCCACTATTCGCGAGACAGCGCGGAGGAGTTCCGGGTTTTGATGAACTGAGGCCAGGCTTAGGTGGGAGACATCAATGGTCTTGGGCCCGAGCTGCTTTACGTTGGACACCAGTTCCAGTATCTTCTTTTCATCGGGTTTGCCTTCGCGATAGCCGTAGGAGAAGAAATCCTCGCTGTGCAGGATGATGTCCCTCTGCCCACAGGCCAGGTTCACCCGCACGTCAGCCAAAATTTTCTCCAGCGGCCGGTGGCGCATGGTGCGCATGGCCGGCGAGCAGAAGGCGCAACCTCGCCAGCAGCCTCTGCCTATCTCCACAATGCCGCCGATGGTAGCTTTGCGATTGACGGGAATGGCCTCTCCCAGAACCGCTTTGCCCCGGATGACATGCGGGACCTTCTCCCCGCCGATGATCTTTCTGCATATCTCCGGAAAATCGCTTTCTCCTTCGCCCAGGTAAATGTGGTCCACGCCCACGTCCTCACCCATCACTTCCCAGGCGCCGTTGCCACCTACTACTACCTTCGGCCTGTGCTCTCTGATGAGCGGATGGCGCAGCAGTTCCAGAAACTTGGAGCGATTGAAGGGCGGGCCCCTGCCAATGATATCCTCGACTTCCCGCACGGCGATCTTTCCCATGGGATCGTCATGAGTTATGCCTACAATCTTCGTCTCTGGTCCGATGGCCTGGTCCAGATGATAGGGATGGGCCACCATTACCTCTTCTCGGGAGAAGCCTGCCTCCAGCAATGCCGCTTCTACCTTTCGCATGCCGCAAGGGGCGAGCTCTGCCGAGCCATCCTTTGCAGCAGGTACGGGCGGGCAGAACAATTTATGAAAAATCCAGTCAGGCAAAGCTCTCCTGGGCATTATGGCGGCAAAGCCGAGCATCACTCCACCGTGATAGCTGCTCATCATGGTGGTGTCGCTCGTGAGAACGATTCTCTTGCCGGGCATCTGTGGCATAGGCTCCTCTCCATCCCAGTTAAGGCAGATAACGTTGTTGGACCGGAAAAGCCCAACAAGTTTTTATCGGATTGCCGACTTTTGGGGAATTTGTGCAAGAGAAGTCGTTAGCGGATATCAACGAACGCATTCGCGACGGCAGCGCCCGCGTCGTAACGGCAGAGGAGATGCCTGACATCGTGGACGAGCTGGGCCTTGCCGGAGCCGTGCGCGAGGTGGATGTAGTAACCACTGGGACTTTTGGAGCCATGTGCTCCTCTGGAGTATTTCTCAATCTGGGCCATAGCGACCCGCCCATAAAAATTTCCAAAGCTCTTCTCAATAAAGTAGAAGCCTACGGTGGAGTCGCCGCGGTCGATCTATTCTTAGGCGCGACGCAGCCCTCCGAGGACCGGGGAATAGAGTACGGCGGAGCGCATGTCATGGAAGATCTCATTTCGGGAAAGCAGATAGAGGTGGACGCATACGGTGCGGGCACGGACTGCTATCCTCAGATGGAGCTGGAGACCAGCCTGCGTCTGGAGGATTTCAATCAGGCCATCATGGTCAATCCCCGCAATGCTTACCAGCGTTACAACGCGGCCATCAATTCCGCAGACCAGACCATGCATACCTACATGGGCACATTGCTTCCTCGCTTTGGCAATATTCACTACAGCGGTTCAGGTGTTCTCTCCCCGCTATCCAATGATCCCAATTTCGATTACATTGGAATAGGTACGCGCATCTTTCTGGCCGGAGCCCAGGGGTACGTTATGGGGTCCGGCACGCAGCATAATCCTCAGAATAACTTCTCCACGCTCATGGTCACGGGCGACATGAAAAAGATGAACAATCGCTTTCTCAGAGCGGCGACATTTCATAAATACGGCCCCAGTCTCTACCTGGGAATAGGCATTCCCATACCAATCCTCAATGAAAAGTTAGCCCGGAGCACAGCCGTGCGGGATAGAGACATCACCGTTCCTGTGGTGGACTACGGCATTGCTCGCCGGGATCGGCCCTCTTTGAAGATGGTAAGCTATGAGGATCTGAAGTCGGGAATGATCGAGATTAATGGGAAAGAGGTCTCCACCTCCTCACTCTCCAGTTTCCATGTGGCCAGGGAAGTGGCCCTTACTTTAAAGCAGCAGGTGGAGAAAGGCGAGTTTCTGCTAAGCTCTGCCGTGGAGCCACTATCACGCGTTGGCAGTGCCCGGCCCATGAAGCAGACCAAGGAATCGCCAAATGTGGGAGACGTCATGAGTCGCGACGTGGTCACGGTTCATGAGGACATCGGGGTAGAAGAAGCAGCCCGGCTGATTGTGAGCGGCAGCTTCGATCACCTGCCTGTGATCTCCCGGGATGGACGGCTGATGGGCATAATCACCGCCTGGGATATATCCAAGGCTGTGGCTGGTGGCAAATCCTCTCGCATTGGAGATATCATGACGAGAAGGGTTTATTCTGTCAAAGCGGATGAGCCCATTGAACTCGCGGCCCGCACCTTTGATACGCATAGCATCTCGGCAATGCCGGTGGTAGACAGAGATAACAAGGTAATTGGAATGATCACCAGCAATCACCTTTCCCGGCTCTTTGCGCGGAGGCGATAGAAAATGAAACTCATGCTGCATGTAGCTCCCGGCATTGTGCGTTATCCTCTCATAGCTTCAGTCATCCTGGAGACGGGCGCTCTGGTGAACATCGAGAGAGCCAGCATCGATGCTGTGAGCGGAGAGATTGTCCTGGAAGTGCCCCAGGACAAGTGTTTGATGGTAAAGGAGGCATTCGAGAGGCGCGGGGTAAAGGTCGTGCCCCTGGAGATTCCCGTCATCAGAGATGAGAATGAGTGCGTGCATTGTGGGGCTTGTATTTCCATCTGCCCGACGGGCACATTCCGTTTTGAGGATTGGCGGGTCGTGGCCGATTCCGGCAAGTGCATTCAGTGCGGAGCCTGCATCATGGGCTGTCCTTCGCGCGCTTTGAAGCTGGTCTTGAAGTAGCTCTTCGTAGGGGGATCGTCCTTTTTTTCGTATCACTTAAATTTTTTGTTGGTCATGATATGCGTAACATAATAATTATATATACTATGAGGGTTTGGTCGTTCTTGTTATAGACAAACGACGATAATATATATAAATACTATAAACACACATTTATTCGCCAGATTATCCTATCTTTCTATAGATAGTTATATTTTTATATGTATAAATATATTCATCTAAAAGTCATGATCCGATTTGGCGTGTTACTTTGAGATTCTTCAGATAGCAATCTTTGCGCACCATTATCCATAAATATACAATTAGTTTTTTTTGTAAAATATTCCGGTTTGCATAGATTCTGATTTGCGCGTGCTGCTGTCTAAACTTTTAATCCAAAAATTTTAATTAATACAATTTTCAAATTGAAAGGAAATAATGTTAATTGTATTCCCAATTTGTGGCGAATTTATTAAAATATTTATTAATCTAATCCAGTTATTAATTAAACAATCAAAAGAAATGGTAACTTATATATGTTGGGACAGTTAATACTCAGAATATAGGTTAGTGGTGTATAATCTAGCGGTTGTTGAGGAAGCTATGATATTTGATACTGATCCGCTATGTGATATGGGAAAGCAATTATTAATTCGATCATTTTTATATATTTTATTTATTAGTTCTGTTACTACAGGTGGACAAGATGACAGATGACTGCAACGTTTTCTCTTTAAGTATTCTAGCCGAGGTCCTTTGCCAGCCGGGAGGCTACGAGCCAATGCGGCTGCGCGGCCTCTCTTGCCAGGGGCCTGATCTAGTTTCCACCTTCATTGAGGCCATACTCACCTCCGATGAGGATCAGATGCAAAAGAGGCTCGCCGGGCTGGCAGATTCACTCTCCGGCAATAGCAGCTCTGCAGCCTGGTTTAATCTGGGTCGGCTGGCCGCCAGTCTCTTCTTTCGCCGTGCCGCCGAGGAGTATTTTGAGAAGAGTGCCTGTCTGGCCCAGGCAGAGGGAAACGATAAGGGTGAGGCAGAGGCCTGGTTATCTTTGGGCAGCCTCTACCGTGATGATGAGGACTGGATTCGAGCCTGTCGGTTCTATGAAAAAGCCTTGCAAGCCCTTGATAATAGCAAGAGTCTGCCTCTTGTGTGCACCGTCCTGATAAATTTAGGCAAGGCCGCTCGTTCAGAGGGAGATCTCTCTAAATCGGAGCAGTGCTATTCCAGGGCTTTATGTTTGCTCGATGGCAATGATCACTCAGGCCGGGCCGATGTGCTCGACTGCCAAGGAGAGCTTTGCCAGATAAGGGGTAACTATGCCGGGGCGGAAGAATGCTATCAAAAGAGCCTCTCTGAGTGGGAGAAGGCCCAGGACCGAGGGGCAATGGCGGCATCGCTCGCTGCGCTCGCCGGCGTCTATCAGTTCACCGGGGCGGCAAATAAGGTGGAAAGCTGCCTGGAAAAAGCCCGGCACCATCTAGAAGACATCGGCGAGGGGTTGGCCGCAGCCAGGATGCGTTTTCAACTGGCAGATTTCTTTTTCCTGGAAGGCCTGCACAATGAGGCGGTAGACCATTATGAAAAGAGCCTGCCTGCATTAGAAGAAGGCGACCCAATCCTTGCCGCCCGCGCTCAAAGTCGCATGGGGCAATGCTTCCAGGACTTGGGCAACTACGTCCTTGCAGAGGGTCATTTAGAGCGGGCCAGAGAGATCATGCATTGTCAGGGCGACCTATGCGGCGTTGCTGATCTGCTCATAATGCTTGCCGGCAATTATCGCAGGCAGAATCGGCTTGATGAGGCTTTGCAATGCTCCCGGCAATGCCTGGAGATCAGAGAGCAGCAAAATGACCACCATGCGATTGCCGATGTATATAGCTGCATGGGACTGATTCATGCCGACCGACGCGAATACCGCCTGGGAAAAGTTTGCTTTCAGAGGGCTGTTGATCTCTTTATGCAGAACGGCAAATGCTTGCCCGCAGCTGAGGCGCTCTCCAATTTGGGAAGCTTATGCCATCTGTTTGGGGAACCTCTGGATGCCTTAAACTGCTATCTTCGCTCTTTAGATATCTTCCAGGAACTGGGCAATGAACAGGGTCAATCCCAGACTGAGGCAAATTTAGGCCTGATCTACCAGAGCAAAGGAGAGTTCTCTCTTGCCGAAGATTATTTTCAAAAGAGCCTGGCGGCCAGAGAAGAAGCCAATGTGGCCGGCGCCGCCGCCATCAAGCTCTCCCTGGGCCTGACAGCTCAGCGCCAGGGCGACTGGGATAATGCCCAGGATTATTTTCTGCAGGCCGCCAAGGATTTTGAAGATCTGGGTGACCTGCATGGTTTTTCTCTGGCGCAAAACAATCTGGGAAATCTTCACTCGGATAGAGGAGACATTCAGAAGGCCATTTTATGCTATAACTTGAGTCTGGATGCCAAGCGTGCTCAAAATGACCGGCACGGCATGGCCACAACTCTTGCCAATCTGGCGGCTGTAAATTTTCAGGATGACGAGCTGGAAACGGCAGAGGAGATGTACCTGCAGAGTCTGGAGATCTTCCAAGAGATGGGCGACCAGAGGGGTGAGGGACAGTCGCTCCTCGGCCTGGCCGGGGTAAGGGTCGAGAAGGGGGAGCTAAAGGAAGCTATGAAGAATTTTCAGGACTGCCTCATGCAGGGGATGGAACGGCAAGACTCCCTGGCCATGACAGCATCTTTGAATGGCCGGGTTATGGTATCTCTTCGGCTTGGTCTATGGCAAGAGGCAGAGACCTGCTATGTCCAGGTATTGGATGTCCTTCGCACCATGGGCGACATGGGGGCAACGGCGGCTGTATTATGCTCATGGGGAAATCTGCAAGCTGATCTGGGTGAGTGGGATCATGCCATTGAGAACTATCAAGAGAGCCTGGTCATCCTGGAGCGGCTGGGAGACGAATATTCCATGGCTGTGGCCCAAAACAACCTGGCCAATATCTTTTACCGGCGTGGCGATTGGACTGAGGCTCTAGAGAACTACCACCAGAGCCAAGAAGGCTTTGCAAAGGCTGGTGATGATAAAAGCCAGGCATCCGTCTTGAGCAATATGGCCAGCCTCTGCTACAAGAGAGGCGAATGGTCAGAGGCATTAGAATGCTACCAGGAGAGCCTGGATCTCTTCGAGAGGCTGGAGGATATGGATGGTGCGGCGCAGGTGCTGGGCAATTTGGGCAACTTCTACCACCGCAGAGGCGAGCAGAGCTTAGCCAAAGAGCATTTCTCAAGGGGCCTGGAAATTTTAACGCGTCTGGGAGATCGGCAGGGCGCCCTGGAGATGCAAGCCAATATCGACATGTTAAGGCCTGGCCGGGGCGACATTCCTGAAAATCTCGATGATTACTATAAGCAGCTTGGCGAGTTGAAAGCACAAGGAGACCTCTCCGGTCAGGCAGAGGTAATCTCTGCACTGGCGGGCTCTTTTGCGGACCGTTGCCAGTGGGAGTCTGCCCTCTCCTGCTACCAAGAGAGCCTGCAGCTTTTTGCGGCCGTAGGGGAGATCTACAATCAGGCTCAGATTCGCTTCAATATGGCCCTGGTTTATAAGGACAAGGGCGATTTAGCTGGAGCCGTCACGCTTTTTGGCGAGGCCCTGGAGATATTTCAGAGGCTTGACGCAGCTCCTTGCATCGCCCAGGCCAGGCAGAATCTGGGCATCATCCTTGGTCTGAGGGGCCAGGTGAAAGAGGCCGAAGATCACTTTAGCCAGGCCATCCGCATGCAAGAGGAGCTGGAAGCTCCGAATGATCTGTGCGAAGGATATCTGGCCAGGGCGCAGTTCCTGGTCCGGGAGGGGCGGCAGGTTGAAGCAGAATTCTATCTTTGCCGGGCAGAGATGCTCATATCTCGCACCGATTGTCCGATCCTTAATATCCTGCTCTACAATACAAAAGGGGAGCTTCGTCAGTTGGAAGGTCGCCTCCCAGAGGCAATGAGCTGTTTTGAGAGGGCTTTATCTCAGGCAAGAATGCTCTCCAACCCCTACGAAGAGGCCAAAGCCATTGCCAATCTGGGAAGATTGGCATTGCAGGTCAAGGACTATCCTGATGCCCTGGTCAAGTTGCAGCAGGCGCTGGCAGCCACGAATCGCCTGGGGGCAATGCATGATTCCCTGGCCCTTTACCAAGATCTTCACCGTCTCTTCCTGGCTCAGGGGGATTATGCGCGAGCGGAGGAGATGGCAGCACTTCGGGAGCGGGAGACCGGCAGGCTCGGATACATGGAGCTGCAATTATCCGGTCATGAGGAAGGCCGCAGTAACGTAACTGTGCATGCTAAGAGGGAAAAAGAAAATTCTGAAAAGCAGCCTGATCCTTCGCCCCATCATTTGCAGTACAGCACGATATGCTAGTACTAGAGGTCGGACCAGACCATGGAGGGCAATAGACTCAGCTGCAGGTCGTTCTCCGCCAGGGCATGCCTGATATGCGGCTCCTTGAGGAGCAGATCCAGCTCGCTAAGCCGCCCCATCACCTCACCGATGCCTGCGGCTTTATGCTCGCTCCGGTAGCGAACCGGGGCATAAAATATCTCGCCGTTGCTGGGGGCCGCCTCTACGCCAAAGAAGTCGCGGCTGTAAAAGCCCTCGAACTTTAGGATGATGGGCTTGTAGACCTCCTTTAAGGCCGGGACATAAAATTCCTCCAGCATCATCTGCTGCACTCTGTTCTTGGTTTCGGCGATGCGTAGTCTGATGTATCCCTGGCCGTGGATGTAGCCTGCATAATGGATGTCGTATCTGATGCGCGAGCAGAGGTCGGTAAGCAGGCCCAAGGTAAACTCGCAGGTATCCTCAGTCTCGGTTGGATCTAAGTTGAGGAAGTACCTGATGAAAAGAGTGTATTGATTTTCAAAGGTGATGTGGATATAACTTTCGTCGTTTTCTCTACTCTTGACTGCGATATCGCGTACATTCCAGCTAAAGAGCCTCTGGGCCTCTTCTTTCGTGAAGCTATGTAGCGCAAACTCGCGAACCTTCTCCAGGAGATCTCCCATAGTTTCCATTTGCATCCACTCTTCTCTCGGATCGGATAAACATTATGCTGAATACGTCGTGTGGATGAAGCAATGGTTCTGTTGTCTTGATTTAGGATGCCTAAACAGTTCGCGAAATTGTTAAATAATGTTGTGCACAAACCCGTTAAAAAATTCGAGGAGACGATTATATGATCAATAAATTAATCATGGCTACGATGGCCATATTGCTGACAATATCTTTATCGATGGCATTGGAGCCTCAGGGCACACAAGAACCGGGCATCGGATCGGCTAATACCGAGATCAAGGAGGCCGCTTCGCGAACCGCTCAAAACCAGACGGCTAATGACAGTCTCTTTTTAAAGGACTTCAACCGGGTCAATAATCCCTACAAAGAGACGCTCTTCGCCACTGGGCAGGGGCTACGTAACGAATCTATCAATTTCTACGTAAATCTTACTGTTGCCTTGACAGCTTTCCAGGAGAAATATAAGGATTACCGCCCCACGGTAATCAAGGCCGATAAGCTATTTTCCAAAGATATGGAGAATGTATCTGCCATCATCTCTGATGTAAAGGATGAAGTCTACACCGGCAATCTGACCGATGCTCACAAGATGCTTGAAGAGGTCAGGCCCATTTTCCAGAAGATCCTTACTCGCAATGGTTTACTGCCGCTCAGTGTGGCACTGGTTGATTTCCATGATGTCATGGAGCTGGTACTCGACGGTGCCAATAAAAAGGACGCTTCTAAGGTGGAGGAGGTCTACCCCAAGGCTGATGAAAAATTGCGAGCTGTGGAGGCTATCAGCAGCGAGCCGGGAATAATGTCTATAAGGGCTAACCTGGATGAGGTATTAAGCCTGGCAAAAGAGAACAAAACAGCCGAGCTGCCAGCCAAGGCCGGTGAACTCAAGGCGAGCTACGTTAAAGTCTATTTGGCAACGAGCTAAGCCAGAAGGCGCAGGGATTTTGGGTCGGGTTGGAGGATTGATGGAGATCAACCCTAATAATTTTTTCTAAACACGTATTCTGCGCAGCGTTTAGGCACTTTCGATGATGGGCATAAAGACAGAACTAAAACTCAGCGATTTTTTTTGTTTCCGCCGGTTTTTTTGCGCTTCCAGATGGCAAGAATAGTACAATCAATATATAATTCCCATTCCGGACCCACATCCAAAACTGGCATTAATTTCTACCAGCATATCCTCTTTCCTGGCGAATTCGCCGTAATAGTGCAACAATCACACATACGAAAACTTAGATTTAAATATTAGAAATTAATATGGTTTATGCCGAATGACACATCAAAAGCCACATGCACGCAAAAAGAAAGGAAAACGCCGGTCACATCCCCGGAAGATGAACACATTGAGACACGAGTTCGATCAAATCGTCCAAGGGTCGGAGGATTTGGCGCAGAGAACCCCTCTTCCGCTTGTCGTGATCGCGACCTATCTCAATCGTCTCGACTTCAAAGAGAGCATAAATCGTTATGTAAAATGGGACCCTGCTCAGTGGAAATATAGTCCCGGAGTTTTGGCACAGCTTCTGGTAATCGCGGTATTCATCCAGGCAAATAAAAAGATAGCATTAAGCCGGATTCGTCAAGTTTATGCTGGTATGGACCTTGAAATGTTAGCTGGTGAACCAGTTGAACCTGCAGAGTTGTCCGATGATCTATTTGCAACCATGCTGGATCGCCTCTGGTTGGCAGGATGCGAAAATTTTTTGAGTACAATAGCCTTGACGGTACGTATCGTATTTGATCTGCCTCCAAACTATGTTCTTCACTCGGACACCACCTCTCACGTCTTGTATGGTGATTATGACTCATCAGAAGACGTTTCGGATCCGTCTCTTGTCCTCCCAACATACGGCTACAGCAAGGATAAACGGAATGATCTGAAACAGATCATGACGGGGATGGTGACTGATGGAGACGGACTCATCCGCTTCAGTCACGTCCTTGACGGGAACATGGCTGACTGCAAGTATAATCATCTGATGATAAAAACACTTCAGGAGGTGTACGGAGACGAATTCTATCGCTATACCTACATCGCGGACAGCAAAATGCTGAATAAGAAGAATTTGGATCTCGTCTTTTGTGACGATAAACCGGTAAAGATAATCTCCCGCATTCCTGAAAACTTCGCAGGAAAGCTTGCAGAAAAAATTCGTATTCTTGCATACGAAAAACAAGAATGGAAGAGTCTTGGTATCTGCTGCGAACATCCTGCTGGGAAAGGAAAAGAACCGGAATACTGGGTTCAAAAATTTAAACGATCGGTCTTTAGCTTCCCGGTCTGGATTCATATTTATAGAAGTGGTGATGCAGAGCGTCGTCTACAGTCAAAGATAGAAAAAGATCGTGCAACGTTTGAATCAGATCTCAAAATTTTGACGGATAGAGAGTTTGCCTGTGAACCGGATGCAAACACTGATCTTGTGGCATTCCTCAAAACACATTCGAAATCTTTCTTTTCTGTAAGTCTTTCTGCTGTTGCATCGGTCAACGAAAAGAATCCAGTTGGAAGGCCATCTGCGAAGCCCAAAGCAAAACAGATTGAGGTTGTATGGGCTGTCACTGCAGGACAAATCATCCAAAATGAAAAAAAAATTGAACGCCAGCGTCAGAAAGATGAATCGTTTTGTCTTCTGACCAATATTGATCCGGATACTTTGGAAAGCAGGGAGATCCTTCTGAGGTATAAGGCTCAGCATAAAGTGGAAAATAACTTCAGTGTACTGAAGACGCCTCTGCTCGCTTCGACACTCTTTCTTGAAAAACCGCAACGAATTGAAGCGATGATGACCTTATTATATTTTAGCGTACTAATGCATGGCATCCTGCAGTTGATATCGAGAACCAGGATTGCTGCCTGCGAAGAAGCCCCTCCGTTAGGACCGCAAAATAGGCCTCTTATCCGCCCGAAGTCTGAGACGATGCTTAATGTTCTTGCCCTGTTTGAGATCATTTCCAAGGGGGATGCTGTTTCGATACGAAGCAAAATGCCGGAAAGAAGGACGCAATTGGATCTAATACTATTTCTTGTAGACTTCAATCCTACATCAATCTGATTTGATCTCAGCTGGAAATCCTGTGATGGAGCTTTTTGAGTCTAGACTGTCGATAATATATTTAATTTGCTCGGACGGACCACAGAGGCAACGTCTTTTTGTTATTGCTCCGGGTAGGTTGTGAGTTATTCCCATTTTTTCTGCTCTTACGGAGGCGGTTCAGTTCCCATAATTATTGGTGATTTTGGTTGGGGGTCCGGAATGGGAAATATAATGCTGCTTCTCTCAAGAATGATATTGACTGAATCGATGCTAGAATATCATTCCATGTTCCATTTATTATGGCACATAATCTCAATAGGCAATTCGCAATCGGATCTTTATTTATTATGTCATCCTTTGTATTAATCTTCGAACCGCTGTATTCGCCGACTCTATTTTGACCCCCCTATATAAGGAAAAGCCGATTCGTTTTTGACCCCCCCCAAGAAGGAAAGCCTCTCCTCTCCAAGTATGCTGAGAGGTGGGCTCTAAGGTGAAAACGATGGCAGATATACGTAGAATCGTCGATTTGTACGAACTCTATGGTTCCTACAAAAAAGTAGCCCGCGAACTGAGCATATCCCTGAATACCGCTAAAAAGTACTTGCGTAGGGTAAATGATGTACAGGAGGGATCAGTTGAAGAGATCCTGCCCAAGGATAGGAAGATCATCCAGCCTTCTCGCGTCCTAACAGAGATCGTACGCCAAAAGATCCGCCAGTATCTTGAGTCGAACCTGGAAAAACCACGAAAACAGCGACTCACTGCCAAACGAATTTGGGAGCTTCTCGTCCGAGATGGCCACAAAATCGGTTACACCAGCGTTAAAGATGAAGTGGTCCGCTGGAAACGCACCAATGCTCCCCGAGAGGTGTTCATCCTGCAAGAGCCGCGCGTTGGTCAGCGTGCTGAATTTGACTGGGGTGAAGTCCATCTCAGTATCGAAGGGATCTGCTTTAAATTCTATCTTGCAGTGTTCGTACTTCCCTTCTCACTCTATCGATTTGCTCGACTCTACCCACGGTCTACCAGGTTGGAGGTGATCCAGGCCCACATCGAATTTTTCCATGAGATTGGCGCAGTTCCTGAAACAATTTTCTATGACAGGATGAGCGTGGTATATGATTCTCAGAAACAGAAATTGAACGACAGTTTTCTGGAGTATTCCATGCATTCCGGTTTCCGTCCATGTGTCTGCAATCCGGCCTCGCCTCAGGAGAAGGGAACCGATGAAGAAAGTGTCGGCTACATCCGGAGAGTTGCCTTTGGCGAACGAAGCTCGTTCGAGTCAATCGAAGAGGCGATGAAATGGCTCAGTACGTGCCTCGCCGAGATTAACGCCCGTCCAGTCTATCGTCGTCCGAATGTGCCGGTTCAAGGTCTCGTTCAAGAGAGAGAACTGATGCACCCCCTGCCGACACTTGAGTATGAGAACTACGAACTGAAACGGGCTGCCATATCTCGCTATTCGCTGGTGAAATGTGACGGGAACTTCTACTCAGTTCCAGACACGTATCGTCCCAGGCAGATCACACTGAAATTATTGGTTGACAGGATAGCGCTCCTCGATGGGAACGATGTTATTGCATCCCATCGCAGGTTAGCCGGGAAACAGCAGTACTCACTGGACATAACCCATTACATCAAAACATTTCATCGCAAGCCCGGCGCACTTCCAAATGCCAGGGTTCTGGCTCAAATGGATGAGCTGATCTTGGACCTTTTCAACCGGTACTACCTCGATGATCCAAAAGAATTCCTACCGGTTCTTGACCTGATGCTTGAGACTTCGACTGAGGCGCTTTCTCACGCCCTGACCACCCTGAAGAAACAGAACATCTCCCCAACTTATGATACGCTCCGGTTCTTCCTTAACCAGACAGTGGATCAGAAGGTGGAGCCGTTTGCCTTATATGCTGAATTTGAGGTCACGCAGCCGGATCTTGTCGCTTTTGATCAACTGATGGAGGGATAAGCTATGGACATGACGCTTGCAGACCTATGCAAACAGTTGCGGGTGAACGGGGTTTACGCCTATGTGCAGGAGTACCAGCCCAATAATCCTGACCTGGAACGGTTCTTGAAATCGGCACTCCAGGCAGAAATCGATAAAAGGCACATAAATCGTCAGATGAAGTCACTTCGCAAGGCTGGTTTTCCGACGAAGAAACGGTTCGAAGACCTAGTGCTTGATAACCTCCCGCAAGATGGGAGAGATGCTCTTCCTGCATTGAAAGCCCTCACGTTCATCAAGGAGAAAAGGAATGCCATTCTCATCGGAAATTCAGGAACAGGGAAAACACATTTGGCGATTGCAGTTGGAATACTCGCATGTGAGCAGAATTATCGGGTGTCTTTTCGCACGGCAGCAGGTTTGATCAATGAGATGGTTGAAGCGCGAAACGAGAACAAGCTCTCTCTTTATCTCCGGCAGTTCAAGAAGATCGACCTCCTGATTCTCGATGAACTCGGGTATGTCACATTCGACCTTGCCGGCGCGGAACTGCTTTTTCAGTTGCTGGCAACGCGATATGAGACGATGAGTACTATTATTACGTCGAATCTGGCGTTCTCAGACTGGGTAAAGGTGTTCCATGATAGAGCCCTTACCGCAGCGATTCTTGATAGGATCACCCATCACGCGCTGATCCTGAACATGAACGGACAGAGTTTTCGGAGAAGGTAGTGAGACGTGAGCTTTATACACAAGGAGGTTGGTTAGCTTAAATAGGGGGTCAAAATCGGATCGGCGCGGGGGGTCAATTTTGGCGCGGCGAAAACAAACCGCATTCCGAACAAGAATTAACCATTTCAACCGGTTCTTGGACTATTTCGGTGTTCCCAGCCATGTTCCTCCGACAACGAGACACTACGATGTGCTGCAATTATATCATTTTTCCGAAAACAGCATTCTATTTCGCGAAATAGCGATGAGCCGAAAAAAATGTTCTGATGAATTTCTGGGTCGTGAAAGACTATACAGTTGGTATTAAATATGTGAGATTCATATGCTATCCAACAAGGGATAGCAATGGGGAAAAGAGGGCCAAAGCCCAAGTTCAATGACGTAGCTTGTCCCAATACCAAATGCTCCTGCTACGGAGTTGCTGGTAAGGGTAACGTTACGAGCAATGGTACATCTAAAATTAAGTCCGGCGGACGAGTGAGAAAATTTATATGTAGCGCTTGCGGACTCGTATTCTGTAGTCGGAAGAACACTGTTTTCTATGGTCTCCGAACAAGCCCAGAAAAAATAACACTAGCACTGGATCTTTCAACCAAAGGCCTAAGTGTAAATAAAATAGCTGAAGTAGTTAAAGTTTGCCCTGTGACGGTTAGAAAATGGACTGGGAAAGCGGCAAGCCATTGCGAAAAGGTCAATGAATCAACTCTAACTCGTGTTGAGACGGAGAAGGTTGAAATGGACGAGCTATGGACGTTCGTGGGAAAAAAACGTTGCCCAAGAAAGACGAATATGAAGATGAAGGTACATGGATCTGGCTGAGCATGGCCTGCAAATCCCGGTTACTATTAGCGCATTGTGTGGGGGCAAGAACACAGAAAACTGCAAATCAACTCGTCGCTAAAACTGCTAGACGCCTTGCATCAATTCCGCTTTTTGTTACAGATGGTTTAAAATTTTACAAGAATGCTCTCTTAAATCAATATTATGAGATCATCAAATATCCATCGACTGGGAAGAGGGGGCGGCCCAGATCGCCAAGATTAATAGCTAATGCTTTATTAAAATATGGGCAAATCATAAAAGAGAGATCTGGATCTCGACTTAAAAAAATTGTCAAGAAGATCGTTTTTGGAAATGATATCGATCCCAAGTTGATCTCAACCAATTACATCGAACGACAAAATCTCACTTTAAGACAGGATAACAATCGCATTTCAAGGAAGACCATTGGATTCTCCAAAAAAACAGAAGAATTGAATAACCAGATGACACTTTATATTGCGTACTATAATTTTTGCAGAACGCATCGATCTCTGAAATATAAAGATGATACAGGCAAAACATATTACAATTGTCCCGCAAAACATGCTGGGCTCATAGATCGCGTATGGTCCCAGGAGCAGCTTCTAACGTTTCCCTATCACAAAATACCAACTGGTTAGTTACTCACGACCAATTTCTGGATTGAAAATTCTAATTAGAGCTTTAGGGGCCATGAGACGATGGTCCATGATCCTATGGTCCAGGAGAACAGTACCAATAATGCCGTGGCTAAGGTGATCGCGATGGCCGTCTGCATAAGTTGCAGAGCGCGCGGCACATCCGAGGTCTGTGGCTGCATTCCTTCCTCCACCAGCACATAGTAGCCGGGTTTCTCCAGGCGGATATTAAGAGCGCCGGCTAGAGCCGCCATGGGCCAGCCGGAGTTGGGGCTGGGGGTGGCGTGATGATCGCGGAAAGCGGCCCGAAGAGCCGCGCCTCCCCTGGCGGGCCGGGCTAGGGCTATGAGAATAATGGATAGGCGGGCGGGAATGTAGTTGGCCAGGTCATCGAGCTTCGCCCCCGCGAAGCCTATCTCCTTAAGACCTCGGGTCTTGTAGCCGATCATGGAGTCCATGGTGCTGATGGCCTTGAATGCCAACGCGGCTTCCAGGCCATAGCCCAGGGGCGCAAAGAGCAGATAGTAAAATATGGGCGAGAGGATGGAGTCCACATAATTTTCGGAGAGCGACTCTATCACCGCCGAGCTGGCTTGACTTTGGGAAAGCGAGGTCGTATCGCGACCCACCAGAGCGGGCAGCATCGACTTGGCCTCGTCCATGTCCCTGTCGATCATCTGCCCGATGTCCCGGGAGACCTGCAGAAGACAACGAATCGCGAAGGTGGACTTGAAAAGGTAGGCGGAGACGAGCAATGGCAGTAGTGGAACAAATCCTGCCGCTTTCACAGCCAGGTGGCCGGAAAGAACGGTTACTACTATTACTATTATAGCCAGAGCAATCCCGCTCGCCCTGGTGGGCTTGGCCCTGGCGCGCAGGAAGGCGATCAATTTCCCAATCCAGACCACAGGATGAACCTTTGCTGGCGGCTCACCTAAGAGGATGTCGTAGGCCGCGGCCAGGAGAAATACTGCCAGGCTTTCTGCAATCATTGTCTCTTCCTCACAGATACGCCTCCAGCTTCTTCCAGGCGGTGCCTATGGCCTCGCCCTTCATGAGTGCGTCCAGGACCATTGCCGCCACCTCGGGGCGGTGGATGATTTGACAGGAGTCACAGCACCAGCTTCCGCCCTGCTCTTTACCGCATGTTCTCTTGTCCCGGCAGGGATAAAAGGGGCAAAAGCAGAGGGTGCAGTCCTGTTCCAGGGAGTGGCAGGGAAATCTCTCGCAATTCAATCGCTGCATTTGAGAGATCTCTCCAGGGCGGCTATCAGCCGCTCGTTCTCAGAGCGGCTACGCACTGCTACTCGGATGTAGCTCTTGCCTAGGCCAAAGGACTGGCAGTCTCGCACCAGCACGCCCTTAGCCATGGTCCTCTTCGCCAGCTCATCCGAGTCCAGGCCACAGGGCTCGATATTCACCAGAATGAAGTTGACCTTGCTTGGCAGGGGCGAAAGGCCCAGCCTTTGCAGGGCCGCCCCCAGCCAGGCCAGCTCCTCTTTTATGACCTGGCGGCTTTTCGCCAAATGCTCCTCGCAGCCCAAAAGGTATGTGGCCGCGGCCGCAGCGAGCGAGCCTATGGACCAGGGAATTCTGGCCAGATTCAAAATACCGGCTAGCTTTGCATTGGTCACCCCAAAACCCAGGCGCAGGCCCGGCACGCCAAAGGACTTGGTCAGCGACCTCATGACGAAGAGAAACTCTCGGTGCGGCGCGAGTGCCACCACGCTCTCTTCCGGCTCGGAAAGTTCAATGAAGGCCTCATCCACCAGCAGAAAGGTTTCGGTCTCCTCGCATCTATCGGCCAGATCGATAACCTGCTCTGCGAAGAGCAATCTACCCGTGGGATTGTTGGGATTGCAAAGGAAGAGCAGCTTGGCCGCGGCAAGATCGCGCTTTGCCAGAAGCGGCAGGCCGTCTTCGCCGATGTTCACCCTTTTAACCGTCGCTCCGGCCAGGAGGGACTGGTTGGTGTACTCGCCAAAGGAGGGCGTGGGCACCAGGGCCATGTCGCCCTCCTCAAAGCAGCATTCGGCAAAGAGCCGGATCAGTTCCGAGGAGCCGTTGCCGGGCACAATGCATTCCATATCTACATTTACAAATTTTGCGGCGGCGCGACGAAAGTTACAGTAGCTATTGTCCGGATAGTGGCCAATATGCTCCAGCTCTTCTAAAAACAATTCTTTGAGGGGCGGTGAGCCCAGGGGATTGATGTTGGCGGAGAAGTCTAAGGGCTCTGCTCCCAGGATCGATGCCGCCTCTTGTACAAGGCCGCCGTGCTGGCAGGCGCCGGCCATGGCAAAGCTCTTCCGTATCCGGTTTATCATGGATTTGCCAGGTCTTCTTGTGGGAAGGCATTTCAAGCTTGTGGGCAGAAGATCTTCTATTAACGATCGTGACTGGATAGCATCACCATGTGCTGTTGATCAGTATATAATAACACCACTATGAAACTATCAGCGATTTATAGAATTTTATATTACTAGGTATCCGAAAGTGTTTTATCTACTCTATGCGAACTCAAGCGGCATATATCAAAGGAAGAGGAGGCTAAGATTTCCGATGGCAACAAGAGAGGGCAGCTTTTCGGTTGAGGACATGAAGAACGTCCAGATCAACATAGGGGCTGTCGTTAAGGAAGCGGATGAGTGGGACCAGGAGATGGGACCACATCCCAAGCCCGGTGTGGCAACGCTCCGATCCTGGGATCATATGATCGCTAACAGATACAAGATCATGTACGCCCCGGCAGACGATACATGCACGCTCTGTACCTATGGTCCATGCGACCTTACCGGAAACAAGCGCGGAGCCTGCGGCATTGATCAGGCCGGAGCTTGCGGCAAGATCGTTTTGATCGCATGTCTCATGGGTTGCTGTGCGCATGCGGCCCATGGAAGACACCTTTACCACTGGTGCATGGACAAGTTCGGCGACATGAAGTTTGACATGGGCGACGAGATTCTGGTAGACTCTCCCCTGTACCAGACCATCATGGGCACCAAGCCCAGGAACTTCAAGGACTTCAACGAGGGACTTTATTACCTTGAGGAAGAGGTCGTACAGCTTCTGGCAGCTACCCACACAGGTCAAGAGAGCGCTTTCATAGATTTCGAATCCAAAGCTCTGCACGCCGGTATGTTGGACCTGCTGGGCATGGAGATCTGCGACATGTTGCAGATTGTAGCTTACAACATGCCCCGTGGCGCAGCTGATGCCCCCATCATTGAGATCGGCATGGGCACCATGGACCAGAACAAGGGCGTCCTGATCGCCTACGGCCATAACCTGGCTGCCGGTGCTGAAGCCATGATCTACGCCGAGAGCAACAATCTCTGGGACAAGGTGGACATAGGCGGCGTCTGCTGTACAGCTCATGACCTGAATAGAATTGGTCTGGGCAAGGGCGAAGCCAAGGTTCCCGCCGGCATAGGCATGAAGCCCAAGGTGGCTGGCGCTATGGGCTGGTGGAGAAAGATGATTCGCTCCGGTGTCATGGACTGTGTCATGGTGGACGAGCAGTGTGTCTTCTGTGATGTTCTTGCAGATGCCGAAAAGCGCAAGATCCCTGTCATTGCCACCACAGACAAGATCATGCTTGGCTTGCCGGATAGGACCAATGACTCGATTGATGCCATAGTTGACGACCTGGTGAGCTTCAAGATGCCGGGCGTTGCCGTATTGGACCCAATCAAAGCCGGCGAAATAGGCATACGGGTTGCCATAGCCGTGAAGCCTAAGCGTGCTGAGGCCAAGATTCAGAACCTGATCACAGAAGAGCAGTTCAAGGAAAGCGTAGCGAAGTGTACTCAGTGCAATGAGTGCGCATTTGTCTGCCCGCCCCACATCCGGATCAGCAAACTCATTGCGGATGCAGTGAAGGGCGATCTGTTGCCGTTCTCCAACTATTACGAGATTTGCGTAGGATGCGGCAAGTGCGAGCAGTCCTGCCCGCAGGGCATAAACATCCTGGACCTCTTCGAGTATGCCAACCGCCAATATATCAAGAATCAGAAGTTCAAGATGAGATCCGGACGCGGACCCGCCCGCGATACTGAGATTCGAGCTGTAGGTGCGCCCATTGTGCTCGGCACCATTCCAGGAGTCATAGCTCTGGTCGGATGCAGCAACTATCCCAACGGCACCAAGGAGTGCTATGATATGGCCAAGGAGTTCGTAGACCGCGGCTACATCGTCGTCACCTCCGGTTGCATGGCCATGGATATGTCCCTCTACACCGATGAAGACGGCAAGACCATCTGGGAACAGTATCCTGGAGGCTTTGACGGTCGCAACATCTGCAACACCGGCTCGTGTGTTTCCAACGCCAATATCGGCGACGCTGCCATCAAGGTGGCCACCATATTCGCCCACAGAAACCACAGGGGCAACTTCGACGATATCGCCGACTACATCCTGAACAAAGTTGGTGCCTGCGGCGTGGCCTGGGGAGCTTACTCTCAGAAGGCCGCTTCTATCGCTACTGGCTGCAACAGGCTCGGTATTCCCGTGGTCGTTCAGCCTCACTCGGTCATGTACCGCCGCTCTTTCATCGGCAGGACGGACAAGCCCGAGGACTGGATGGTCATAGACGCTCGCGACGGCAAGATGCAGCAGATTGAGCCCGCACCTGAGGCCATGCTCTATATTGCCGAGACCAAGGAAGAGGCTATGGTGGAGATGGCCAAGCTCTGTTTGCGACCTTCCGATAACAGCATCGGTCGAGCGATCAAGCTGACCCACTACTGCGATATCTCTATGAAGTACTGCGGCAAACTGCCCGACGATTGGCATATCTTCGTCCGCGACGCCAAAGACCTCCCCCTCGCATACAAGGAAATGATGATGAAGGAGCTGGAGTCAAAGCACGGCTGGACGATCGACTGGAAGGCCAAGAAGATCCTCACCGGACCGCTGCGGCCCGCTGATGTGAGCTTCGATCCGACCAATCTCCCGCGCAAGATCAGGACCAAGAAGTGAGGGCAAGGAGGAGACAGAAAATGGCAGCAGAAGTTAAGAAGGGCATTGACACCACCAAGAATCCCATTCCCTTTGAGATGGCCCAGGTCCCCGGACCGGAGCAGGCCAAGTGCTACATGCCGAAGGTTATGGGCGCTATAATCAAGAAGGCCAAGAGGCCTCTGCTCGTTGTGGGGGCAGAGCTATTTGATGACCCCATCATGTTCGATAAGATGATCGAGATGGGCAAGATGGGCATTCCCATCGCCGCCACGGCGCATTCCGTGAAGGGCTTTGTAGAGAGAGGCTACCTGGAGAACGTCTACCAGATCGGCCTGCACCCCCTGACCAACAACCTACGCTTCCCCGACTGGAAGGGCTTGGATGGACAGGGACAGTACGATGCCGTTATCTTTATGGGCATCTTCTACAAATTCGCCAACGCCATGTTCGCAACTCTCAAGAACTTCAACCGGGACATCAAGCGCATATCCGTTGACCGGTACTATCACATCAACGCGAATATGACCTTTGGCAACATGGCCTTCATCCCCGACGACTATCACGCCGCCGTGGACGAAGTAATCGCAGCAATGCAGAAATAAAGTTTATCTCACAAACAGAAGAGGTGTATTAATGGCAGACATAAAGTTGGATATATCCCCTATGTATGAGGGCGAGAGGATCAGAAAGGACGATCTATGGGTAGAGCTGGGCGGCCCCAAGGCAGACGGATTCGAGCTGTCCCTGTCGGCACCCATGGACGAGATTCAGGATGGAAGGGTTACTGTCATCGGTCCTGAGATCAAGGATGTCAAGGAAGGCTCCACCATTCCCTTCGGCATGATATTCAAGGTCGGCGGCGAAAAGATCGAGAAGGATCTGGAGTCCATCATCGAGAGGCGCAACCACGCCCTGCTCTCCTACATCAGCGGTCTCATGCATCTCAACCAGAGATACGATATCTGGATGAGAGTCGGCAAGAGCCTGGCCAAGAAGGGTGTAACCTCCTGGAAAGAGATCTTTACCCCCATCATCGATCTGTACAAGGCCGAGATGCCCTTCATCGAGAAGATGGAGATCACCATTGTCACCGACCCCGCCCAGGTTAAGGCGGAGCTGGCTAAGGCCATGGCCGTCTACAAGACACGTGACGAGCGCGCCAAGGGACTGCACGATGAGGACGTAGATGTCTTCTACGGCTGCACACTCTGTCAGGCCTTCGCACCCACCAGCGCCTGTGTGGTCACCCCGGACAGGCCATCCCTGTGCGGAGCTATCACCTGGTTCGATGGACGCGCTGCCGCCAAGGTAGACCCAGAGGGCCCCCAGTTCCCCATACCCAAGGGAACGGCAACGGACGCAGTTTCCGGCGAGTATGAAGCCATCAATGAGATGGCCGCCAAGAGGTCGGGCGGCGAGTACAGCAGGATGCTGCTCTACACATTCTTCGATGCACCCCACACCTCCTGTGGCTGCTTCGAGACCATCGGCTTCTACATGCCCGAGGTTGACGGCATCGGTCTAGCCGACCGTGACTTCAAGGGCGCAACCCCCAACGGCCTTCCCTTCTCCACCATGGCTGGCCAGACAGGCGGCGGCAAGCAGGTTGTAGGATTCCTGGGAATGGGCATTCTCTACTACCTCTCCCCCAAGTTCCTTCAGGCCGACGGTGGCTGGAGAAGGATCGCCTGGATGTCCAAAGGCCTCAAGGAAAGAGTAAAGGCAGGCATCGATGAGGACATGATGGCCAAGATCGCCACTGAAGACGATGCCAAGGATATCGCCGCTCTCAAGACCTTCCTGCTCAAGGTTGACCACCCCGTTGTTAACGGCGTCACCAGGAAAGTAGATGGCAAGAAGATCACCGAGGGCTGGGTTCTGGAAGATATTTCCGACGAGATCAAAGAGAAGGTCCTGGCCTATATCGAGAAGACGGGCGGAGACATCAATATTGATACCGTCAAGTCCGAGATGGCTCTCACCGAAAACCAGTTCATGCAGGTCGTTGAGGCTCTGCAGGCTGATGGCGTTCTCGAGTGAGCTAGATTCGCGAATGAGTAAAAATCAAAGAGGGTGAAAATCTATGCAGTTAAAACTCAAGCCAAAAACACCGGCCGCCGCGGCTCCCGCAGCCGCACCGGCTGCAGCAGCAGGGGCAGCAGCACCAGCTTTTTCCATGTCCGGCAGCGCCGGCGGCATTAAGCTGATACTCAAGGATGCCAAGATCAGCATAGACAAGGTAGTACTCGCTAAGTAGAGTCTGCCTATCCCTTTTTTGGGGTGAGGCGGATTTTGCGAGGCGAGTGCTATCGTATAAGTATAAAGTGAGGGAGATATTCATGCAGCTTAAGCTTAAGAAAAAAGAAGACGCTCCAGCCGCGGCCGCACCTGCGGCAGCAGCAGGCGCAGCAGCTCCGGCTTTCGCTATGCCAGCAGCATCATCGGGTGGAATGACCATTGAGCTTAGAGGCGCATCCATCCACGTAGCGGAAGTTATCATAAGGAAAAAATAGGGGATGGCTAGACATTGGGGAAAGTAATAGCGGTAACCGGTAAGGGCGGCACCGGCAAGACAGCCGTGACCGCGATGCTTATTAGATATCTTGTAAAGAATTCCGGAAAAAAATACCGGATACTTGCAATCGATGCAGATCCTGATGCCAACCTGGCTGATGCGCTGGGCGCAAAGGCGGGAAAGACCATTGGCGACATGAGAGAGTTCGTGCAGCAGTCCCGGTTCACAGCTTCACCGGATACTGACAAGCAGGCGCTTCTTGAGGCCAAGCTCTTCGAGATTCTCTTGGAGGAGGAGGGCTATGATCTTCTTGTCATGGGCAAGCCGGAAGGATCTGGATGTTACTGTTTTGTCAACAATCTTCTGCGCGCCGTTATGGATAAGACCACGGCCAACTACGATCTGATCATCATTGACACGCCGGCGGGCCTGGAGCATTTCAGCAGGAAGACCATTCCCGACCTCGACGATCTAATCGTGGTGACGGATGAGTCCAGAAGAGGGCTTACCACGGGCGAGCGCATACGTGACACTGCCCGCGAGATCGAGCTACAATATAAAAATCTCTATGTGATCGTGAACAAGGTCACCGCGGGAAGCAAGGATAAGGTTCTTGAGAATGCTAAAGGCATCGACCTGCTGGTTATCGGCACTATCCCCTATGATGAAAGCTTAGCCAAATTCGATTTAGTGGGAGATCCATTGATGGGCCTTCCCGATGAATCGCCTGCAGTACAAGAAATGGCGCAGATCGTCGGGAAACTGGGCCTGTGAGGGTGATTTGAATGGCAGAGAAGATCTCTTTATCTGACCTTAATAAGACATTAGCAGAAATGAATGTTCAATCCCTCGAGGGATTAAAGATCGAGGGTGATGTAGAGATAGAGATAGATGCAGGTGCGGGCGGCGTAGGCCCCCTGTTTGCATACTATTTCGGACAAGAGGCGGCCAAGATCGCCATGCAGCTTATGAACTTCGCCAAGGCGGTAGGCTATCCCGTAGAGAATCTGCTCCAGCCGGTAGCTATCGCGCAGGCAATTTCTCCGGCTCCTAAGGATCTGGCGGCTGCCGCTGCGGCTGTGCCGGCCTTTAGGGTGGCATCAACCTTGGCGAGCGCCAAGTTTGCCGTCGGCGTAGACAAGACCTGGAGGAACACCATCCAGGAGGTCACACTGGGCGCTACCAAAGCAAACGGCGGAAGCCGCGGTCATGTGGTCAAGCTGGGCGGCGAGAAGGCTATGCCTTTCTTCCCGGATGCAGCCATGCCTCATGCCCCCAAGATCACCATGGACGTCTTCGACATGCCCATCGGCATGGCCAAGGCCGTCAAGGTGCACTATGAGGACGTCATCAACAGTCCCGGCGAGTGGGCCAAGAAGGCCGTCAAGAAGTACGGCGCCGACATGGTCACTGTTCACCTGATCAGCACTGATCCGCTCCTCAAGGACACCTCTGCTCAAGAGGCAGTCAAGACGGTGGAAGAGGTTCTTCAAGCTGTGGATGTGCCAATTTGTATCGGCGGATCCGGCAACCCCACCAAGGACCCAATAGTGCTCTCCAAGGCGGCAGAGGCTGCCCAGGGCGAGCGCGTTCTCATCGCTTCTGCC
This sequence comes from Methanotrichaceae archaeon, assembly GCA_963803855.1. GTDB lineage: Archaea > Halobacteriota > Methanosarcinia > Methanotrichales > Methanotrichaceae > Methanothrix. The sequence continues at coordinate 135,799 of CAWDNX010000005.1, read as the reverse complement.
AACCTGAACATGGATTGGGAGAAGATAGGCAAGGCCTGTGTGGACAACGGACATGTGTGCCTGGCCTGGACACAGCTTGAGATTAACTCTCAGAAGGAGCTGAATCGGAAGCTCATGAAGGTCGCCGGCGTTCCCCGTGAGTCCATCGTCATGGACCCAACCACAGCCGCGCTCGCTTACGGCCTGGACTTCGCCTACTCCAACATGGAGAGAATTCGCCTCGGCGCTCTGAAGGGCGACGAAGAGTTGACTTTCCCCATGTCCTCCGGCACCACCAACGCCTGGGGTGTCAGAGAGTCCTGGATGGTCCGCTCACCCAACAAGGACGACTCCGACTGGGGAGACCGCATGCTTAGAGGCCCAATCTGGGAGATTTTGACCGGATACTCTCTGGCTATGGCCGGTGTGGACATCTTCATGATGATGCACCCAACCGCTGTTGCCTATGTGCATGAGATCACTCAGTCCCTGATGGGAAGAATTGAGGCTAAGACGCCCGATACTGCCGCCTGGCTCAAGATGGGGGTGTGAGAGACAATGAAGGAAACTAGCCCGCTTAACCTTTACAAGCAGCTTCCACAGACCAACTGTAAGAAGTGCGGAGAGGAGACCTGCATGGCCTATGCCGCTGGCCTGATATCCAGGACCAGGAAGGTAGAGGAGTGCACTCCACTGGTAGATGAGAAGAAGTACGCCAAGAAGCTTGAGACTCTGAGGAGCATCGTCGCTCCTGAGCTAAAAATGGTATACATTGGCGTTGGAGAAAAGCAGGTCAAGGTCGGCGGCGAGGACGTCATGTTCCGCCACCAGATGACTTTCTTCAACAAGCCTCCATTTGCCTACGATGTAGCCGACAACATGGAAGAGGCCAAGCTTGTAGAGCGCGTCAAGAAGATCTCTACCTGGCGCAAGTTCTACATCGGCAAGTGGCAAAACGTAGAGATGATTGCAGTCCGCTCTGTGAGTGACGACCCGGCTAAGTTCGCAGCCTGTGTCAAGACGGTCATGGCTAATTCGGACTTCCCGCTCATCCTCTGCTCCTTTAATCCCGCCGTTCTTAAGGCCGGACTTGAGGTCGCCGCCAAGGTCAATCCCCTCATCTACGCCGCCAACAAGGACAACTGGAAGGAGGTCGCACAGCTCGCCTTTGACTATAAGGTGCCTGTGACCCTCAGCGTGCCCTTCGATCTGGATGGCTTGAAGTCCATGGCCGTCACCTTTGCCGGCATGGGCCTCACCAATCTCATCTTAGACCCAGGAACGGCACCGAACGGCAAATTGCTGCAGCAGACCATGCACAACTTCATCAACCTCCGGAGAGCAGCTGTTGAAGAAGCTCAGAGGGATATCGCCTATCCAGTCATGGTGCTGCCCATCAACGCCTGGCTGACCACTGATGATCCAGTTCGGGCTTCCTACTGGGAGTCTGTGCTCACCGCTGCCTTCGTCATCCGCGGCGGAGCCATCATGATCAAGCACTCGCTTGAGGCTCACAGCATGATGCCTGATATGCATCTGCGCTTCAACATCTACACCGATCCGAGGACGCCCGTGCAGGTCAAGCCCGGCATCTACAAGGTTGGCAAGCCAGGGCCTGAGTCCCCGGTCTTCTTGACCACGAACTTTGCCTTGACCTACTACACAGTAGAGTCGGATATCGCCTCCAATGGTATCGATGCCTACATAATCGCCATCAATACCGACGGAATCGGCGTGCAGGCATCTGTGGCCGGCGGCCAGTTGAGCCCGACCAAGATCCTGGATTCCTTCAACGAGGCTGCCTTCAAGTGGGAGGACCAGAAGCATCCTGCCATGGTTCTGCCCGGCATGGCTGCCAAGTTCTCCGGCGAGCTGGAGGACCTCTTCGCAGGCAAGACCAAGATCATGGTCGGCCCAGAAGACTCCGGACGCATCATCGGCTGGATGAAGGATTTCTGGCCACCCAAGAACTAAAGCCGTAGATTATGTGCTCCCTGCGGGCACATAACCCTTATTTTTTAAGAGCATCTTTAGAATCAAAATATATTTTATCTAGGGGAATCGATACTTATGTTATCTGCAAAATATGCGGCCTTGGCTCTGGGTGCCATGTTCATTGCCCTGGCCTTTAATGCCTCAGCTCAGTGGTCATCGGGCGGAGAGATGGTGTATATGGGTGATCTGAATCTGGCGGCTTCATCAGCCTCCAGCGGAAAAGCCGTACAGGCCCTGGTCGGCTCTCAGGAAACTTCGGCAGCAACGAATAACTCTTCAATGAGCAACACCTCAATGAATAACAGCTCGATTAATGGTACCTCAATGGATAATTCTACTCTGGTCAGTCCATCAATTGTGGTGCCCGGCCCCGGCACGTCCCAGCCTTCCGGCAAAAAGATTCTTGATCTATCCGGTTATTCCAGAGACAGGACAAACAGGAGCCTGGCCGGATACACGAACATCATGTATCCCATCTCCGGGTCGAGGGGCAGCACAACCTCGACGTCGGGCGGGGGCGGAGGCAGCTGCGGCTGTTAGCTGCGTACACTTATTTACAATTTTTTAAGCATTATGAATCTTAGAAAAACTTTAAACAATAAACAGATATTAGCCTATTGGATAAACATATGCTCCTTCCCTGCAAACATGAAGTCCAGGTTACCAAACAGGTACCAAATGCGATTGATCTGCTAAATAATATGGATGTATCCCATCCGGATCTCTTGCTTGAGCATGATATTCAGCCTATCGACTACAGGCATGGCCTTGTTTTTAGATCCGCTATCGAAAGCATTCGCGGCACATTTATTGCCTCTTCTACGACGGGGAGAGAGGGCTTAATAGGCGATGTTTTAGAGAATATGCGGCTTAAGGGTATGATTGCTGACTATAAACAAACTGGAACTAGTCGCAGATACGACTTTATCGTCGTTGTAGAACGTGATCCTGATTATATCGCAGCTCTAGAGGTGAAAGGCGGTGAGGGAAATAGCATCAACATATCAGAACGTCCCCTCTGGGCTAAAGAGTTTTGCGTCTGGTGTCACCTTGATGGAGCAATCGTAAACCAGCCAGGATATGGTGCCCATTCCATAATAAATCGTCTTACTAATGAGCTTGTCAGACGACATAAATCCGTGGATGCCCTCTTTTTTAAAGACATTCTTTGCGGGACGAGGACAAGGCCCTGCCCAAAATATCCTGAAAAGAAGGATACGATAGGACTACATGCTGCTCCCGACATTTTTCTTTTTCCCAGGCGTATACCAACTCTCGAAGATCCTGAGCCGCCAGTACATTCGCTTGAGACTCTGAAGCTTCCAGATAAAATCCTCGATTTATTTGATGTTGATCAAAAATCGAGGAATGAGCATATCTGGGAAGTCCATGTGGGCCTTGAGGAGATCGCGAATGGTCGAATTCAGAGAAGGATCATGGTTCTGCACATGGGTGATGTGGTTGATGAAAGCAAATCCCGAGCCTGGATACCTTAGGAGGCAAAATTTTGGCTTATAGTGCTAAGGAGTCAAGGCAGTTATTTCTCTTTGATGAAACGGATTCCTACCCTCACCTAGATGCTCAGTTCTGGCGCGGGTCCTTTCAGTCGCGAGAGAGTACTTTGCAGCAACTCTCTCCTTACGTGGGCAAGATGAAATCTGGAATGGCCAAGGTCCTGATAAGTCTCTATTCAAAGCGTGGGGATACGGTGCTTGATCCATTTTCGGGTTCCGGAGTTGTCCCTTTCGAGGCGGCTTTATCCGGTCGAATTGCCTGGGCAAACGACCTCAGCCCATATGCACAGTCTCTCACGCGAGGAAAATTGGAGGCTCCAGGAAGCGAGAAGAAAGCCTTGGAGAGAGCCGAGATCCTGACTAGAGCAATTAAAAATGAGGCCCCTTTTGTAGATCTCACATCTATTCCTAATTGGGTAAGTGAGTTCTTTCATCCTGAGACTCTAAAAGAGGTTCTATCGGCTTTTCGCATCTTAAACGAAAACAATGACTTCTTTTTGACGGCTTGTTTATTGGGCATTTTGCATCATGTTCGACCGGGCTTCCTTTCTTACCCGGCTAGCCATCTGGTTCCATATCTTCGAAAGACAATGTATCCTCCCGAAGAGTTTCCGAAGATGTATGCTTACAGGGATCTCGGATCTCGCTTGATTGCCAAGGTCAAACGAGCTTATAGTCGATCTCTGTTTCCCCTGGATTGGGAGAATAGGCAGTACAAGGTTTGGATGGCCAACTCCATGAGTCTGCCCGTTGATGATGAGACCGTGGATGCCATTGTCTCCAGCCCACCCTACTTTGGTGCTCTCGACTATGCTCGGGACAACCGCCTTAGATTATGGTTTTTAGGCTGCGAAGACTGGAAGGTGCTGGACGCGTCGATGACTGCAAGCAGCAAAGTTTACCTGCCACAAATGTCGCAATGCCTTATGGAGATGTATCGTGTTCTGAAGCCGGAAAGCCGCTGCGTATTGGTGCTCGGCGATGTAGAGCGCGATGGCCAGATCAGGCGCACGGCAGAGATCTTGGCGGATCTGGCAAGGCAGGTAAGCAAGAATGGTTTTTGCGTAGAGACAATCTATGACGATATAATTCCAGATGAGAGGCGCTCAAGGAGGAAGACGAGCACGACCAAGTTCGAAAGAATACTGGTAATGAAAAAGTCTTGAGTATAGTTTGCAAAAAAAAGTTATGAAGACGGCGGCCTTTGCCCAAAAGGTCCGCCTTTGGCATTCATTCCTTTTCTGGTTCTTCACCCATGCCCAAATCCATAGACTCAGCCAGGTCGTCGATCAAAGGCCCAAGCTTCTCCTTCATCTCTGGCCGCAGTTCAATCATCTTGAAAAATATCAGCATCTTGCTCGACATGCAGATATCCTCAAGCTCTGCATTGATTCCTTCCAGGCTGTCGTTGATGGAGGCAAGCGTCTCTGCTATCTCTTCCATGGTTTCTTCTTTAGACATCTGTCTTTCACATCCCTTGCATTCCTTTGCTGTTCAGGAAATAAATATAGTTGCTCCTCAAGAATTATATCATGCCAAAATAGACCGGCAACGCCAGCAGAATTGTAGGCAAGCCCACCAGCAGCCATACGGTGCGGTTGCTGTCAAAGATCTTCTTGCCGTCCAGGGGGCCGAAGGGAAGCAAGTTGAAGGCCGCTAAAGTGAGGTTGATAATCAGGGCGAAGTTGGCTGCCTGAGCGGCAATGCCGCCCGATGGGCCGAATGTCCCCAACAGGAAGAAGAATATCACTAATACGATGTTGGTCATGGGCCCGGCCAGGGATATCCAGAGAGTTTCCTTTTTTATTTCTCTCCTCAGCTCCTCCTGGCCATAGGGATCCTGCATATAGAATTCCTGCGGTGCGTTGGGCTTGCTTATCATCACCGCTCCCGGTGCGGCGAAGATGAATCCGACAAAGGACGCAGCCACCGCGAACAGCAGCCCCATCCGGTTGGCCCTGTATTCAGCCCAGTAGCCAAAGTGCAGTGCTACGAACTTATGTGCCATCTCGTGCAGCAAAAAGCCGGTACCTACGCCCACCGTGATGATCAGGATCGTCTCCAAACCGGGAATTTTCTTCCCGTTCATCAGCACAGAAAAGGCAACAACCAGAGCTACCAGCGATAAAAGCAGATCCCTCAGCTCGATGGAACTGATGCGGCCAACAATGCTCATACAAAATGGTTGTACGTGCCGACTATATCTCTTTGTTGATGCAAAAAAATTGGGCTATCCATGAATTAGATAACCTGCTACTATCATCACCTGCCTCTTTTCACCTTGCTTGCCTGCCTGGAAAATGCAGCGTTCTGCTTAATCCAAAAGCGCGGTTTTAATCATCTCTTTGAGCCTTTTCTCGTCCTCTTCGGTGACGGGAATCTTGGCAGACATCCCGCACCTTTGGGGCATGGGGATCAGCCCATCCTCTAAGAGATCGTAGTAAGCCTCATCAAGGCAAATCTCGTTCATCGCATATCTTTTTAAGATGGCTTTGATCTTTTCTTGATTCGGCTTGCTGGAAGAGTCGATCTTCTCCAGAGCCTGTTCTATCTGTTTGTACACAATTTTCTCGATTGCCAAGATTCATATTTATTCCTTATCCGTGCAGTTGTTACGGTGCATTTCAGTTTTCTTTCCGTCATTTTTTCATCCGGGAGGCTTTAGCATCCTTATTTTTCAGGGTCAGCGGCCGGGAGCATCGCATGATACTGATTAGCATAGTCCTGCTGACAGATAGGTTTATATAGGCACTCAACCCAACAGCAAGTTAATGAAGCTAAGCATAACTGTCTACTGCATCACTCTAAAATCTGGTTTAGAACGGACATTTTTCTAGCTTTGGTCTTTGACAATCTTTTCAATATGCGAATTCGTGTTATTGATATTTTCGTCAAATAGTATCATAAAAAATATATTATGAAATTAGGAGGTGACTCGCTATGATGAATCGCACAATGAAACTGCTCCTGCTCTCGGACATATTCGTTCTGACGGGATTTGGGCTGATCCAGCCCATATTGGCCATTTACATTAACGATGGCGGTGTGACCGGAGGGACGATGGTGACTGCAGGCATGGCGAGCGCTCTCTTCATGCTCACCAAGTCGTTGGTGCAATTGCCCTTTGGGCATTATGTGGACAGCCATGCCGGGAAAGAGAGGTGGCTGATCTTGGGAACGCTGCTCATGGCCAGCGTTCCCATAATCTACCTCTCGGCAAACAGCATCTATCAGATTTACCTGGCAGAGGTGGTTTATGGATTGGGCAGCGGCCTGGCCTATCCCACCTGGCTTGGCCTGTGGTCCGTGAATCTGGACCGGGGCAGGGAAAGCTTCCAGTGGTCCATTTACCACACTTCTACAGGCATGGGGACAGCGGCCACGGGCGCAGCAGGCGCAGCCGTGGCCAGCCAGATGGGCTTTTCCACAACCTTCATGCTGGCCGGGCTGCTCTGCATTGTGGGCTGCCTGGTCCTCCTGGTTCTGGAGCGCAGGAGTGCCAGGAAGGCAGAGGATTTGGGGGGTGAGGCCCGTTTCCGTAGAATAGGGATGGGCTCTTTCCTATCCCGGCTGGCGAACCTCGGGCAGAAGTCCTCCAGCTATTGCTGATCGCAAAACAACCGGAAAAATAGAAAAATAAGAAATAAGATAAGATCCACCCTGGTGCCGGATCTTATCTTTACGTCGGGCTGTAGCTGATCCGGTAGATGACACTGTTCAGATCATCGGATACCAGCATTGATCCGTCTTTTAGAGTCTGCATATCAACGGGTCTTCCCCAGGCAGTTTTATTTTGCAGCCAGCCTTCTATGAATACCTCATGGCTGACAGCAGTATTGTTCTGCAGACGAACCAGCGCCAAACGGTAGCCGAGGGGTGCGTCCCTGTTCCAGGAGCCGTGCTCGGCGATGAATATCTGGCCCCGATACTCCTCCGGGAACTGTGTGCCTGTGTAGAATCTCATTCCCAAAGGCGCAACATGCGGCCCCATCATCCAGGATGGCGGAACCATTGTGTTGCAGGTGTAATTCTTATCTGAGCCCAGATCCGGGTCAGGAATGCTGCCTGAGTGGCAGGTGGGGAAGCCGAAGTTCAGGCCCTTCACCGGCGCATGGTTCAGTTCGTCCGAGGGCACATCATTGCCCAGCAGGTCTCTGCCGTTGTCGGTAAACCACAGCTCTCCTGTTGCCGGGTCCCAGTCAAAGCCCACCGAGTTTCTAACGCCCTTGGCAAAGATCTCCATATCGCTGCCATCCGGGTTCATGCGCACAATGGTTGCATTTTGCTCATCATTATGTTGGCAGACGTTGCAGTTCGCCCCCATGGCCACGTAGAGCTTTCCATCCGGGCCGAAGCCGATGTACCGCCAGCCGTGCATAAGGTACGAGGGTAGCTCCATAACCACGACTGGCTCTTTCTGACCGTCCAGTTGGGCCTCGACATCATCGAATCTGATGATGCGGTTGATCTGTGCCACGTAAAGAGATCCATCCTTGAAGGCCACGCCATTGGGATTGTTCAGGCCCTCGGCAATGACGGAAATCTCGCTTGCCTCAGCATGGTTGTTATTATTCTTATCCACAATGGCATAAAGAGCAGAGCCATTGGGAGAATCAAGGGTCTCAAATGGGCGGCGGGTGCCTACGAATAGCGTTCCCTCGGGGCTTAAAGCCATTGATCTGGCGTAAGTCAGATTCTCGGCATAGATCTCGATCTCAAAGCCTGGTGGTAGCTTGATCAGTTCTAAAGGGAGCGATGTATTGCCGTCAGTTGCATTCACAGCTCCTGCCTGCTGCACTACCAGCTTTGCGTCCTCAACTGTGATCTCGGCGGACTTACTACCGGCAATGATGCAGTAGGCAGTAGCTTTGAGAACGTCTCCCTTGCTAGCATTTAGGGAATAGTTGTAGCTAAATGTGGACGACGTGGGCTGGCTTGTGTATTCTTTGGTTAAAACTTGCACTCCATTTTTCAGGATGTCAATCTTGAAGACATAATGGCTGGATGGATTTGACACGGCATGGGTCGTTGTTACCTTTAGGCTCATATTCTGGCTGTCATAGGCAAGACTTACCTGGGCCGGTGGATGAGCCGCAGCGGGCAATGCCAGCATGATAAGCAACATCATTGCCGAAAATGCTTTAATGGTCCAGAAGGGCGAAGCCTTTGTACTTATCGATCTTTTATCATTGTGCAACATGCAAAGAACACCTCTTTGACACTGAGAATTAATTTCTGTTAATTTGGCAGGATCTTATAAAAAGTTTGGCAGAAATTCAGGCATAAACAGAACTTACGAAGATCAGGTCGCTTTGATGGTCTTGAATTTTCATCCAGCATGCGCCCTATGGGATTCGACAGACTGATATAGGTGATCGCGAATTTTGAGAAACAGATAATTATGAGCACACTGATTACAGGCGGCGCGGGATTTATCGGTTCTAACCTTGTTGAGGAACTCTTGAAAGAGGGCGAAGATATAGTGGTCCTGGACAATATGCACACGGGAAGCTCCGGCAATCTGGAGGGCCTACAAGGCAGCCTGAAGCTGATCCAGGCAAGCTGCAACGATCTACCCGATATGGATCTTCATCCCGAGAAGATCTACCATCTGGGCATTCCATCCTCTTCTCCCATGTACAAGAAGAATCCCTACCTGGTGGGCGAAGCGCTCAATGGCTTTACGGCCGTCTTCGAGCTGGCGAAGAGGTGCGGAGCACGGGTGGTTTATGCCTCGTCATCATCACTTTACAACGGCCTCTTGCCACCCCACCGTGAGGACATGACTATTCAGGTTGCGGACTACTATACCGAGGCCCGGCTGGCCATGGAGAGGATGGCAGAGCTTTACAAGCAGCTCTACGACATCGACTCAGTGGGCTTGAGGTTCTTCTCGGTTTATGGGCCGAAGGAAACTGCCAAGAAGCAATATGCCAACATGGTTACTCAGTTTCTCTGGGAAATGCGGGACGGCAAGGCACCTGTGATCTTCGGAGACGGCTTGCAGACCAGGGATTTCACCTATGTAAAGGACCTGACACGTGCTCTGCAACTGGCAATGAAGTCGGATTATCACGGCATTCTGAATGCAGGAACTGGAAAGGCCTACACCTTCAACCAAACTGTAGAGATTTTAAACAAGAACATGGGATTGACCATGAAAGCGCAACACGTGGCGAATCCCATAAAGAATTATGTTCAGCATACCCTTTCCGACACAACGAAGGCTGAGAAAGTGCTCGGGTTTAAGGCAAGATACAACCTGGAAGATGGGGTAAAAGAGCTTCTTCGATTCTATGTAAAATAGGGTGGTGTAATCCTTGGATTTGAAAGATAAAAATATTTTGATAACGGGAATTAGCGGGTTCGTCGGGTCACGGATGGCCAAACGGCTGGTAGAGGAAGGCGCGAATGTCTTTGGCCTGCTGCGCCGCCGGGCGGATGGCAAAGTGCCGCATAACATGCTCCGTTTGGGTCTAGGAAAAGAAGTTCGCCTGGTGGAAGGCGACCTGGAGAGCATATCGAGCATAGGAAGTGCCATCACCGCCAGCGAGCCTGATATTATCTTCCATCTGGCAGCCCAATCGTTTGTGCCTCGATCTTTCGAGGACCCCAATGAGACCATGCTCTGCAACTGCTGGGGGACATCGAATCTGCTGGAAGCCATCAGAATCAAAGAATGTGGATCCGATAGTGGTTTTCGCGGGAAGCAGCGAGGAGTACGGCCTGGTGCTCTCCTCGGAAGAGCAATACAAAAAGGCATTGGAGAAATATGGTACAATATTCCCTGCCCCGTGCAGATGCCAGAAGTTCCCATCGCTGAGACAAATCCGCTCCGGCCTATGTCTCCTTACGCCGTAAGCAAAGTTTACGGCGATTTTCTGATGAGGAATTACTGGTACTCTTATGGCGTCAAGACCCTCATCTCCACGGGCATTCAACCACGAGGGAGCAGGCAGAGGCAACATGTTCGTAACATCGGTTGCCACTGCCCAGGTTATGAAGCTGAAGTTCGGAGAGCAGGAAGCCATAACCATAGGAAATGTCAACGCTTTTCGCGACTGGAGCCACGTGGACGATGTCATAGACGGCTATCTGCTCCTGGCAGAGAAGGGCAAGTACGGAGACGTGTACAACCAGGGCTCCATGAGGACCAACTCCGTGATGAGCTATCTGCTGATGAGCCTTGAAGAAGCGGGCTATCCGGTCAGCAAGATTGAGACCTTCAAGGGAGAGAAGGTCATAGCACAGCCCAACGAGCCAGACAATTCGCCAATCTTCGGCCTTGATTTCGAAAAGACGAAGGTTGACGGCATGATGCTGCGTGGAGAGCTCGAGTTCACGGCCGAGGATAGTGGCGTAGTCGCGCAGGCTGGAGACAAAGAGATACAAATCGTCTTCAACCCGGAGAGGTTCCGGCCGGCAGAAGTTCCCATACTGCTTTCAGACACGAAGAAGATAGAAGCGCTCGGCTTCAAGAAAGAGCATACTGTGAGGGACATCATCCGAGATCAGCTTGACCATTATCTGGCTGAGAAGGAGCGCAAGGGGTCCTATTGAAAGCGGCCATCTTCCTGGACTACATCGGAGCTATTGGTGGGGGCGAGCGGGTGGCGCTGATGCTGGCCCGCGCTCTCTCTGCTGATATCATAACCACCGATGTCAGCTTGGAAGCTGTGCAAAGGCTGGGGTACGGGGATGTCCGGATAAGAAGTCTCGGCAAGACCGTGAAGCTGCCGCCCTTCAAGCAGATCTCAGCCTCGCTTCTTATTTGCAGCATGCGACTTTTCCCAGGAATACGATTTCTTCATATTTTCAGGAAATTGGTCGCATTACGCAGCGCGAAAACATCATCCCAACCTGTGGTACTGCTACACGCCGGTGAGGGCCTTCTACGATCTGAGAGAGGCCATGATCGCCAGGCAGTCCAATATGGCCATGAGAATTCTGGCGGCTTCGTGGATAAGAGCACATAGCTGGTTTGATCAGCGCTCGGTGCGAAACCTGGACCGTGTTGTTGCGATCAGCGAGACTGTGCGCCGACGCATCAAGGATTTTCACAGCAGATCCTCAGAAATAATCTATCCGCCCGTGGATACCAAAAGATTCCAATTCAAGGAGTACGGCGACTTCTGGCTCTCGGTGAACAGGATCTATCCAGAGAAGAGGATTGATCTGCAGTTTGAGGTCTTCAGAAAGCTGCCGGAGGAGAGGCTGGTAGTTGTCGGCGGATATGCAGAGGGGGATCATGCTGCCAAATACTATGAAAAGCTGGTTAAGAACATCCCCGGCAATGTCGATATGCGTGGCGAAGTCTCCGAAGAGGTGTTGATGGAGCTGTACGAAAGGTGCAAGGGGTTGATATGCACTGCCGTAGGACGAGGACTTCGGGCTAACGCCCCTGGAGGCTATGGCCAGCGGCAAACCTGTGGTGGCAGTGAATGAGGGCGGCTTTAGGGAGACGGTAGTGCAGGGCAAGACGGGGCTGCTGGTGGAAGCGAATCGAGATGAGCTGGTGAGAGCGATAAAGGAGATCTCCAAAGACCCAGCAGCAGTATAAGGACGCATGCAAGAAGCGTGCTGCAGATTTCGATACATCGATATTCCTGGAAAAGATGAAGAAAGCTATTCAAAAGAAGATATGGTAATAGCCAAAACGGGATTCGTTGTGGATGCGCTCTTGGAAGGAAAGGCACTGCAAGACGACGGTACAGTTGCAGCAGTGCAAGAGCAGCTGGCAGCATCGCTAAAAAAGCTGAAGGCTAGAAAGCTGAAGCATGGGTGGTTTATACCCCGACTTGAGGGCCGTGATCTATTTCGATTGAATTATTAATATTAAAGGTTTTGCGAAACTGATTGCAAAGGTTTATTATCACTGCGCAGGATAGAGATGGGCCGCATCTTCCGGCGACTTTCAAAGCGAAAATCTGATTGCAAGGTGTACAAGTTGCTGACCGCAAATCACATTCATGAGCTTTACAGGTACCGCGATCTAATTCTGCGCCTGGCCTGGAGTGACTTCAAGCTGCGCTACAAGAACTCGGCACTGGGCTTCTTCTGGTCGCTCTTAGACCCGCTGCTCATGCTCGTCGTCCTTTATGTCGTATTCACCAACCTCATGCGCATTCAGGTAGAGCACTACCAACTCTTCCTGTCTGCTCGGAATAATCCTCTGGAACTTCCTGGATAGAGGAACTTCCTTAAGCATCTGGGGCATTGTGGGAAAGCCTAGCCTGGTGCAAAAAGTCTACTTCCCCAGGGATATTCTCGTCATATCCACCTGCATCATGGCGCTCATGATGACTGCGCTGGAGTTCGTAGTATTCATAATATTCATGGCCGTCTTCAGAGTTTTGCCCGGGATGACTTTAGCCTACTTCCCCCTCATATTCGCTTGCCAATTTCTCATCATCCTGGGATTATCTCTGGCTCTGGCCGCCTTGAATGTCTACTTCAGAGATGTGCAATTCATCTGGAAAGTGGTTATGCAGATCGGCTTCTTTGCCACGCCAATTATATATCCTATCACCATATTTCCGGAGAATGTGCGCGGGATGGTAATGATTAATCCCATGGCCCAGATAATAACAATGATGCGTGATTGCATACTCTACAGAACCGGCCCAGATTCCTTGAGTCTGGTCTACCTGGTCGTATCCTCGCTAGTTGTGCTTTTCATAGGCTACCTCATCTTCGACCGACTGGAGCCCAAATTTGCCGAGGCGATCTAGGATGACGACGGTAGAGGTGGAGCACATCTGGAAGACCTTCCAGATTCCCCATGAGAAAAGGACCACGTTCTTTGAGAACCTGATGGGCATGATGAGGCCCAATAATTATGAGACATTCTCGGTATTAAAGGACATCAGCTTCCAGGTGGAAGCGGGCGAATGTGTGGGCATAATCGGGGACAACGGCTCAGGCAAGAGCACGCTTCTCAAGATCATAGCCAATATTTTGCGGGCCACAAAGGGAACGGTCCGCGTCAAAGGCAAGATGACGCCCTTTTTGGAATTGGGAGTGGGCTTTAATCCCGATATGACGGCCCGGGAGAATATCGGCGTTTACGGCACCATTATGGGCCTATCCAGAAGAGAGATCGATGAGAGGATCGATGATGTGATCGATTTTGCGGGCCTTCATAAGTTCGAGGACACAAAGCTCAAGAATCTCTCCTCAGGAATGCAGGTGCGTCTGGCCTTCTCCACTGCCATTCAGACCGATCCGGATGTTCTCCTGGTGGACGAGGTGCTGGCCGTGGGAGACATGGAGTTTCAGCAAAAGTGCTTTGATGTCTTCAACCGCTACCGGAAGGAAGGAGTGACGATTCTCTTCGTGTCGCATGATCTGGGAGCCGTTAGAAGGTTTTGCGATAGGACGCTGCTCCTGGGCGGCGGCGAGCAGAGGGCATTTGGGGAGACGGGAGAGATTCTGGACAAGTACGTTTATGGTGAAAATGAGAGGAGCTTAGAAGGGAAAGAGGCGGCAGAGAAAGAGACAATGCCTGCCGAGCCCAAAAGGTGGGGCGACAAGAAGGTGTCGATAACCGATGTTAAGTTCCTCGACAAGTTCGGAGGGGAAAGCGGCAGATTTTCTTCCTTTGACCCCATGACCATCCGAATATTCTACAACGCACCGGCTATGATTCGCGATCCAGTATTCGGGATCGCCCTGTACTCCGAACAGGATCAACATCTTTACGGCACCAATACCGAGCTGAAAAATATTACTATTGATCAAATTGAGGGCGAAGGATATATCGATCTGTTGATAGAGACGATACCCATGCTATCCGGTCGGTTCCTGCTCACCGTGGCGGTGCACCCCCACGAAGGCAAAGCTTATGACTGGATGGATAAGCAATACTCCTTTGAAGTCTTGCCAAAGGGAAGAGATGCCGGAATCTTCGAGGTTCCCTGCAGATGGGTCACATAACTGAGGGTGTTCGCATTGGATACATTCGAGATTCGCGATGAAGAGATAAATGTTGAAGAGATAATGCAGAAGATCCGGGAAAATATAAAGAGACGGAAGGAAAAGGGCGCTTATCCAGAAGAAGAGCAGCAAATCCTTGGCCAGCCGGAAGAACAGGTGAGTCTCTGCCAGCAAACGGAACAAGTTGTAGATGAAAAGAAGAACAATTTGCTCATCTGGGCAGATGAGATTAAAAGAGATCTCGACTATATCAATTCTAACTGGGATATCCAGAACAATAGCTATTTCATAAGCTCTCATCGGCCCCATACGGGGAAGTTCCTCATTAAGGGCAGAGAGCTGGTGCATGGGGAAGTCAAACGCTATGTTGATCCCATGATTTGGAAGCAAAAAGAGTTCAATGGAAGTGTAGCCAGGACCCTGAACGAGACTACGAAAAAGATATCGGAAATCTCGCAAAGGACGATTGAGTTCGAAAACACTTCAGTAGGCAAGATCAGGTCGGAGATTAGCGGCAAGGTCGATGAGCAGATCGGTCTGGTAAGGTCTGAGATTGGCGGCAAGGTCGATGAGCAGATCGGGCGGATTAGATCAGAGATCAACAATGAGATATCTACTCAAGTCAGAATCATCGTATCAGCTATGAATCAAGAGATTGAGAATAGAGCATGGCTGGCAAATATACTTGATAAAAAGATTGGCAATATTCAGAATATCGAGACGTCTGTCCCAACACAAGAATCGGGGCTGAATTATTTCCTCTTCGAGGAACGATTTAGAGGCAGCAGAGCGGACATAAAACAACAGCAAACGGCTTTTGTGCATTACTTCGAGGGCTGCAAGAACGTCCTGGATATAGGGTGTGGTCGGGGGGAGTTCCTGGAGTTGCTACGGGAGAACTGGCATCGAAGGACATGGCGTCGATGTAGATGGGAATATGGTGGATTTTTGCAGATCAAAAGGCTTGAATGTTGAGAAGATCGATGCCATATCCTATCTCGAAAAAATCGAGGACAAGAGCCTGGATGGGATATTCATAGATCAGGTAGTCGAACATCTGGACCCAGATTACCTGATAAAAATGCTGCGGTTATGTCATAAAAAGCTCAATTTTGGGTATCACATACTTATCGAGACTGTGAATCCTTTATCATTGGTCTCATTTGCCAACTTCTATTTGGATATGAGTCACAAAAAACCGATTCATCCAGAGACGTTGAAATTTTTAATGGCATCTGTGAATTTTAGAGAGATAGAGACGAGATTCTTTTCACCAATTCCAGATGAATTGAGACTGAGGAAGATCAATATTGAAGGCGTTGAGGAAAGAGATAGACACCCGATGGAAGTTTATAACCACAATATCGATATGCTGAATAACATCCTTTATGGCGCACAAGATTATATGGTGATCGGGAAAAAGTAGGTGAAAGATGAAAGTAGCTTTTGTAATACCCTGGTACGGAGATATTCCCGGAGGTGCTGAGGATGCATGCAAGAGAACTGCTGAAAACCTAAAGAAAAATGGAGTAGATGTAGAAGTTCTTACCACCTGCGCCAAAGAGTTCCTTAGCGATTGGAATAATAATTTTTACACAGAAGGAGTATACGATGTCAATGGAATTACAGTTCGGAGGTTTAAGCTAAAGCCAAGAGATGCGGGCCGGTTTGATACAATTAACTATAAGCTCATGCACAATAAAAAAGTTTCGTCTCAAGAAGAGCTTCAGTTCATCAATGAGATGATCAATAGCGATAATCTATGTAAATATCTCGCAGATAATAAATCAAAATATGATTATTTCATTTTTATTCCGTATATGTTTGGAACGACCTATTTTGGATGCAAGTCATGTTCTGAGAAGTCAATTTTAATACCTTGCCTTCACGACGAAGGCTATGCTTACATGAATATTTATCAGGAAATGTTCAGAGGCGTTAAAGGATTGATATTCCTATCAAAACCCGAACAGAATCTGGCCACTAAAATATACGATGTATCTAACAAAAAGCAGGTTG
Source organism: Methanotrichaceae archaeon (assembly GCA_963803855.1). Taxonomy (GTDB): domain Archaea; phylum Halobacteriota; class Methanosarcinia; order Methanotrichales; family Methanotrichaceae; genus Methanothrix. The sequence goes on along the minus strand of CAWDNX010000005.1, from coordinate 119,357 downwards.
TTGTGGGTGTAGGTATTGATGCGAATATTAAATTCAATCAGGAACGATTCAAGGAAAAATACGGTGTAGAAGATAAGTTCATTTTATATGCTGGGAGAAGAGAGCCAGGGAAAAATGTTCCATTGCTAATAGATTATTTCGCCGAGTACAAACAAAATTGTGACAACGACCTAAAATTAGTTTTAATTGGCAGTGGCGATGTAAAGATCCCTCTAAAATATAAAAAGGAAATAATCGACCTGGGATTTATCCCCAAGCAGGATAAGTATGATGCGTATTCTGCTGCTACTGTATTGTGCCAGCCATCGGTGAATGAAAGCTTTTCGATAGTGATCATGGAGTCATGGCTATGTGGAAGACCCGTGCTGGTTCACTCCGACTGTGAGGTAACCAAAGATCACTGCATAAAATGCAATGGTGGACTCTATTTTAGAGATTATGAGGAATTTCAAGAATGTATTGATTTTTGCCTGCATAACCCAGAAATAGCTAGAAAGATGGGGTTAATGGGTAAAGAATTTGTTTTAAATAATTATGGCTGGGAAGTAATTATAAATAAATACAAGAACATATTTAAAGATTGGAGTGAATAAGCTTTGCAAATTCATCAAATAATGCCCTCTATTAGACATGGCGATGCTGTAAGCAATTATGCTTTAGAGATACGAGATATTCTAAGAGAATGGGGCTACAAATCAGAGATTTATGCACAGTTCATCCATCCAAATTTGAAGAATACGGTTAGGGCCTACACAGAGTATAATAAAATCAGCTCACCAGATAATGTCCTAATATTCCATTTCTCAATCGGCTCTGATATATCTAAATTTGTAAAAATACTGCCAGATAAAAAAATTCTAATTTATCACAATATCACTCCAACCAGGTTTTTTTGGGGGATTAATGATAATCTCGCAAAGTTGGTCATGTGCGGTCGGGAAGAATTAGCAGAATATCATGACATAACAGATCTAGCACTGGGGGACTCGGAATACAATCGAATGGAATTGATCGAATTGGGATTTAAAAATACGGGTGTTCTCCCGATAATTCTTAACTTTAATGAGCATAATCAAGAACCAGATCTAGAAATTATTAAAAAGTATAGTGATGAATACACGAATTTATTATTCGTTGGGAGGATATCCCCCAATAAAAAGCAAGACGATATAATAAAAATATTTTATTATTATAATAAATTTATTAATACTACGATCTACGTTTGTTTTTGATTGGATCCTACGATGGCATGGAAATCTATCATAATAAACTAAAGGATTTAATAAAGAATTAAACCTTGAAAATGTGATATTAACGGGCATGTTGATTTCCATGATCTGCTGGCTTACTATAAGCTAGCAAATATATTCATATCTATGAGCGAACACGAAGGTTTCTGTGTTCCTTTGCTGGAAAGCATGTTTTTTGGGATTCCGATAATTGCATACAATTCGACTGCGATTCCATACACCCTTAATGGATCTGGCATCTTAGTGAATGAAAAAAATTATGAAGAAATTGCCGAAATGATATATTTAGTAATGAGTGAGAAAAATTTCAGAGATAGGATCATAGAAAAACAGCGACTACAACTTAAACAATTTGATAAATCGAAGATCGAAGCGAGACTAAAGAGACTACATAGATAGTGTGATTGCATGAAGATCGCTTTCGTCGTACAAAGATATGGCTTGGAAGTAAATGGTGGCGCTGAGCTTCTTTGCAGAATGATCGCTGAGCACCTATCCAAGTACTGTGATGTTGAGGTGATTACGACCTGCGCTAAAGATTATATCTCGTGGCGAGATGAATATAAACCCGGAAAAGATAATGTTAACGGAATAACTGTTTGGAGATTCCCCGTAGATAACTCGAGAGATATAGAAAAATTCAATAAAATTTCGGAGAGAATATTCGGAAAGGCTCATAGCAAAGAAGATGAGATGGAGTGGATGAAACAACAAGGACCGTATTCAACTGAATTGCTAAATTTCATTAGCAACAACAATGATGTTTATAACTGTTTTATATTTATTACCTATTTATATTGCACAACATATTTCGGACTGCCCCTAGCCAAGGAGAAAGCGATATTGGTGCCAACTGCGCACGATGAGCCGCCCATATATCTCTCTATCTTCGAATCGGTCTTTAAGCTTCCTAAGGCATTGATATTCAGCACTGAAGAAGAAAAACAGTTTGTTCATTCTAAATTCAATAATCTAAGTATACCAAGTGATATAATCGGAGTCGGTATTGACATCCCAGAACGGATCGATGCCAATAGCTTCAAGCGAAAATTTAAAATGGATAATTTCATCATATATGTGGGGAGGATAGACGAATCAAAAGGATGCGGGGAATTGTGTGAGCATTTCCTGAGATACAAGAGGGATTTGCAGTCGGATATTAAACTAGTCTTGCTAGGTAAACCTGTTATGAACATACCCGAACATCCAGATATAGTATCATTGGGATTCGTTTCCGATCAGGACAAATTTGACGGAATAAAAGCATCGCAGAATTGCTGATAATGCCATCAAAATATGAAAGCTTTTCCATAGTGATAATGGAAGCATGGCTCTGCAACAATGCAGTATTAGTCAATGGAAAATGTGAAGTGCTGAAAGGGCATGCAACAAAAAGTAATGGCGGACTATGGTATAACAACTATGATGAATTTAGAGATTGTCTGACCTTGCTTTTATCAAACAAAAAATTAAGAGATAAAATGGGCGAAAACGGAAAGAGGTATGTGGAGAATAACTATGGCTGGACCAAAGTTGAGGGAAAATATTTGAGGTTACTGGAGAGGCTGAATTCAAGCCATGCTAATGGCTTGTTGTGAGAATCAAATCTCCATTTTCTCGGCTAAGTCATATCGCATGGCCTCTCGCGGCCTTCTGGCACGTGCACACACCGTATTTGCCCCTTTTGCAGGGTTTATGGGCACGCTCATGTTGATTCACGGATCAGTACTCAGCCAAAATATCGACGAGACCATCACGAGGGCATAAGACGTTCAGTTGCTCTATACTCTCAATTCGTTTGCCATCGGGGATTACGGAGATCTCATAGCCCAAATCGGTCAGTGGTTGCCAAAGGTCTTCAGCATCTTTTTGGAAGAACGTTCTAAGGCAATGGCGGTTAACTTCCATGATGATCACCGGATGGCAACGTTCTAAGGTTTTCATCATGCCTTGAAGTGCATACGGTTCCGCTCCCTCGATATCCATTTTGATCAGGTCGGGGGTCAAATTGAGAGCATCCAGTGGGATGCATTCGATACTATCCCCTCTGTCGGTGATGTGATTTCCTCCCAATTGGGCGGAATTGGATATGGTGAGCGTCTTTTTTTCGCTCCATATCCCATTTTTATATAATTTCACATTGGGCAATTTATTTAGCTCAATATTCTTTTTGCAATAATTATAAGTCTTTGTCGCCGGCTCAAATGCAATTACCTTGCCGGATGGCCCCACCAACGGCGATGCTAGAAGGGTCAGGTATCCAAGATTTGCCCCGATGTCAATAAAGACATTACTTGGTTGGAGATGTTTTTTTATTTCATCTGCTACACGCGGTTCATAGGTCCCGTTGCCTTGTAAGATCATCTCAAATACGCTAGTATCGGTGGCGGGTCCACAGAACCTTCCAATCGGCAAGTTCAAGCAGATTTCTGCATTGAGATCCTGGCATTTCTGCCATAAGCCCAGATCGATCCATTTGGGAGGGTTCTGCTGGAACTCATCCGATTTGGTGATGTTATTCAAGAATACATCGATGGGCATACCGGACTGTAATTTAGCTTCCCAGAATGATATGCCATCGGGTTCGGGGTCGCGGCCCAACAGGATGTTATAGGCTGAATAGATTAGTTGTGTGTTATTCATTGTTTGGCCTCCGATTTATCTTTCTCCATCTTCCGCACCACCTTATCAATCTGCCCCCTCGCTGACCTCGAACTCCTTCACAATCTCGTAACGAGAATGGCTGCAAAGCCGCTTTCCTCCGCCATAGTATCCGCGAATCTTGCGCGCCAATTCGGAATCAGATCCTGCAGAATATCAGGTTGTCATTACGTCACAATAAGATTCTGAACTGCCACGCTCAGGCATCTATTGTCAGAGCTATTCAGCACCTTTATTTCGCTAGGCCTTTCGCAGCCCTCGCGTACATGGAACTGCACGGTGTTTGCTCCTTTTGCGAGCTGCAATGGCACGCTAACATTGATGAACCTCGCGGGCACGACAACCTGCGCTACAGGCGCGCCGCCTGAGGAGATCTCCAACGTCCGGTTGCGATATAAGCTCGCTGCATTCAAGTTCAGTGTGGCGGTGCGATTCTCAGACGAGTTTACCAGCAGTGTGGATTTGGCCTGCATCCAGCGAGTCGGGGTGCCGAACCAGTTCTCGGCATCGTAGAAGCCCGTGTGGTATTTCAACTGGCCGGATTTCCTCTCGCCCAGAGCTATGTTCTGAATAGCCACGCTTAAACACCGCGCATCTGTGCTGTTCAGCTCCTTTATGTCGCTCGGCCGCTCGCACCCTTCAGGGACGCGAAGTCGCAGGGCGTTTGTACCCTTAACCAAATGGACTGGCGCCTCAATCTCGACTAAGCCATTCGTTGGAACTGCCGCCTTTGTCAAAAGCTCATCCCCTCTGTAGACTTCGAGCGTCCGGTTGTGGTAGAAGCTCTGCGCCTGCAGGCTCAGGGTGATGGTGCGGTCCTCAGACGAGTTTACCTGGAGGGTGGCATTGGACTGCATCCATTGAGTCTCTATGCCAGACCACTTCTCTACTCCATGCCAGCCACCTAAACCAATAGGCCTAATTCGTTTCATGGTATGCCGGTTGGTTTTATAGATCTCTACTTCAGAACCATCTGGAAGAGAGAAGCTCTTAACAATAGTGAAATTCTGAGAGTTATCTAATAGGATTTTGAGTGAAGCATTTATGTCATTACATAATCCGTCTACATCACAGTTCCTTCTATTCTTGGCAATTACATAGTCAGTATTATGAATTTTATCTCTAAATTCGTTAGAGTTAAGATGAACCAAATTTGGTATAATCTTATCATATAATAATTCGTAATAAATAAATGTCGCCAAACTAAATCTCTCACAATAAGGTATCAGGTTTATTGTTTCGTCTGTATTAGATATATCATATAATAAGTCAATTATTTCTTTGATCTTCCAATCTTCTTGTCTTGGTGGATATGTCCAGCTCACTTCAGCAAATCCTGGGTCATGAAATTTATAATCCTGACTATATATTATCCATTTATCAAGTGGTTTTTCGATCATCGTGTTGACAGAAATTTCCACCGGCATGGAGCTAATGCCATAAGTCGCCGAAAAGAATTGTGTCAGGCCAACTAATAATATGAATAAAATTATCAATAATTTATATATATTTGATTTTATATTATCTACTTGTAGCGACATGATAATCGCAATCGGAGGTGTAGCTGGTAATAAATATCTAAATTCTTGGGCTTGGATGAATATGCTAAAGATAAGGAACGGCATTACGATCCACATAATTAAGATAACTATTTCATCATTTGATATCTGATATTTATTAAGTGATCTTAAAAATGTATATATAGTAAGAAAAACCAATATCATAAAATATAAAAAGGATATTGAAAAATTTATCACACCAAGTGGATAAAACATAATCGAATGATTCATATCGATGTCCTTAGCAATAGAGAACAGAGTGTATATATTATTTATATTTGGTATATACCAGATCGAAGACATTCCAAAACTAATAATACCAGCACATAATATGTTTAATACTATATATCTTCTTTGCTTGATCCTGTTGAAGAATTGCATAGGATGAAATAGGTATTTTGCGGCTGCGATATCACTTCTCATTATGAAGAGTAATGGAAACAAGAGAAAAATAGGAAAGGTCTGTTTCGTAAGCATTCCTAGTCCCATAGAAACCCCAAGAAGCAAAGAATAGCGCCTATTCTCAAAATGACTTGTGAGAAATAATAAATAAACACTGGAAGAAACGAATGCAGTTAGGGGAAGATCCATTAAGAACTGACGTGACATGCCAAAGATCATCGGAAAAGTGGAAACTATAAACGCTGAAAGTAGCCCTATTTCTTTCTTATGAGAAATCTTTTTAGAAATCCCATATACTGAAAATAATAGTATCGCAAGATACAAAATATTACTCATACATGCAATGTCTTGAGACACCCCTGCAAAAAAATAGAATATTGCTGTCAAAAAAGGTACTAGTACGGGACGAATATTTGAAGTTGCTATTGCCAGTTGATCTATCGAAAAGGTCTCAAGTGCCCTATAGATCATTATGCTAGTTATTAGATACATATCTTGATCGTCCCATTCTGGAGGTGCAGTGTCTCGCATTAACCATATATAATTTACAATAGAATGGAATACGATAAGAAGCATCAATATAATTTCATTATAGTATTTTTTAGAAATATTAATAATTTCATTTATTATTCGGTTCACCTTAATCATCCTTCCCACATTCTGCATTAACATTTAATTCCATAATATTTTTTACAGCCCAATTCATGCAGCCTTAAGATCAAGTTCGGAGTATTATTTAATTGGCCCCTCACTATTATAAGTCTTGTGAGCGTAATAGGGGTAAGAATCCTTGAAGTTAGCCACTGAAAATAGCGAAGATCCTTTATTACATCGGGAGCGCGGAGGGTCACGAATACCCCTACCTTCTGGTCGGGGATAACGTGGACCCTCGCTCGTTTTTTGAATGGAATCCCAAGGGAAATCGAATGCAGAGTTTCGATCGTGCAGATTAAGAGGATTCGGGCAACGAAGACACCACGATTTCTGAGTTCCCGCTAACCGGGTGCGGCCCGAAGCATACCCCATCCTTTAGGGTGGGGTGGCAGCACGCAGTTTGATTCTTCTTTCCCATGCCCCTTTGATGAGTATATAAAGTCAAAGCTTTCGGGACTACACCTATAAAAATCAAGAGAAATCTTGAAGTGTTCAAACCGTTAATGCGAAATGTGGGTAATTACGTCACAATAAGATTCTGCACCGCCACGCTCAGACATCTATCATCAGAGCTATTCAGCATCATTATATCGCTAGGCCTCTCGCAGCCCTCGAGCACGCGCAGGCGCACGGTGTTTGCTCCTTTCGCGAGCTGCAATGGCACGCTAACATTGATGAACCTCGCGGGCACGACAACCTGCGCTACAGGCGCGCCCCCTGAGGAGATCTCCAGCATCCGGTTGCGAGATAAGCTCTGTGCCTGTAGGCTCAGGATGGCGGTGCGATTCTCAGACGAGTTTACCAGGAGGGTAGCGTTGGCCTGCATCCAGCTAGTTGGGATGCCGGACCAGTTCTCGGTATCGTAGAAGCCCGTGAGGTATTTTAACTGGCCGGATTTCCTCTCGCCCAGAGCTATGTTCTGAATTGCCACGCTTAAACACCGCGTATCTGTGCTGTTCAGCTCCTTTATGTCGCTCGGCCGCTCGCACCCTTCAGTGACGCGAAGTCGCAGGGCGTTTGTACCCTTTACCAAATGGACTGGCGCCTCAATCTCGACGAAGCCATTCGTTGCTATTGCCGCCTTTGTCAAAAGCTCATCCCCTCTGTAGACTCCAAGCGTCCGGTTGTGGTAGAAGCTCTGCGCCTGCAGGCTCAGGGTGACGGTGCGGTCCTCTGACGAGTTTACCAGGAGGGTGGCATTGGCCTGCATCCAGCGGGTCGGGGTGCCGGACCAATTCTCTTGGTAGTGGAAGCCTGAACCAAAAGCCATAGACTGCATAGAATTCTGCTGTGCGGTCTCTTGCGTCTTATTTTGTTCTGTTTCCGTTAAACAGCCACTACAGGCTATAACTGCGAGGATGATCAATAATATCTTTAACTGCATTTGTAGCTTCCTTCTGCTTGCCATTAATTGCTCGTGAGATTGCGTAATGCAATCCTTTCCCGTGATATTATATTCATGTTACGGTGAGGTTCTGCACCGCCACGCTCAGGCATCTTGAATCAGGGGTATTCAGTTCAGGCTTGTCGCTTGGCCGCTCGCAGCCCTCCGGAATGTGCAGGCGCACGGTGTTCACACCTTTGTCGAGACTTATGGGCACGCTCACGTTGATGAACCTCGCGGGCATGACAACCTGCGCTACAGGCGCGCCGCCTGAAGAGATTTCCAGTGTCCGGTTGCGATAGAAGCTCGCAGCCCTCAGGCATAAGGAAGAGGTACGATTTTCAGGCGAGAATACAATGATTTCGGCGTCAGCTTGCATCCAGCGGGTCGGGACGCCAGCCCAGTCCTCTTGGCCGTGCCAGCCTAAGCCGAATGCTGCAATGATCTTTCCATTTTTGGATGATTCGGCTTTGATTTTCTTATTGTACAGTGTCATATCGAAAAAGTATAGCCGTTGATTATCACTAATTAGGGGCTCGGCTCCGAGGATCTGCTTGATATCTGAGACCAATTTGGATCCACCATCCAGATAGCCATAGCTATCTATATAAATACCTTCAAAGCCGATTTGAGAGAGAGTTTTGAGCATATCTCCCACGGGCATGCCTGCAATAATTCTTTGCAAAGCGTCCTCCGGCCTTCCCTTCATCGTTCCGTAACTCCAGCGTAGATCCTCAGAATGCAAATATACCCTGAAATGATTATAATTATTCATTTTGTAGATGGGACCAGATTCAGGAAAGGGCATATAAGGCAACTGAAAGATCATGGCATTTTCCGGCATGATCGCTTCGATATTATTTACATAATGTTCATCATTTATATATTCAACTTTGTTTGACGCATATGGTGGTATAAAAAAAGAACTGGACGTCGTCTGATCTAATATCCCAAATACAAGCACGATGCATATGAATGCATTGAATAATAATCTTGAAGGATAACTTTTTGCGTATTTTCGTAAGAGCGCATCTAAAACTAGAACGACAGCAAAAAGAGAGAAGAATGTTATAAAGATGCTTATTCGGTTGTAACATCTGATTTCTGAAAAAAATAGGTACGCAAATAAGCTTCCAAAGCCTCCAATCGTTGCCAACAAGACTGCAGACAAATTCAAGATGCTCAACTCATTTATATGACTTTGCATATTCTTTGCTTTGAGTTTCAAACCGTTAGAAATCCGATAAAATGCCCAAGCGATTAACAGCAAAAACCCTATACTTCCTATGACACCAAGAGATGCAAATGAATTTTCGTTGACCAAAGGCGCAGTTCCAGAATAATAACCCCCAACATTTGCTAATAAAGGTATTCTGTGTCCGATTACAGGAATGAGAAGTTGAGCAATTTTTAAACCATAAAGTTCGGATTCTGCGGGACCACGTATTACTGCTTCAGGATTCATTCCGTTTTCATGCCAGTAAATGAGGCTGGGGGACACATTTACTAATACGCCCAAAATGATTATTAAAATTAGTATAAGTGAATTTAACAAATGATATTTATCTCGTTGGGAAATATATGCAGTTAAGCCTGCCATGAGGAGGAAGAAGCATGAAAAAAACGAATAATAGATGTAAACAGATGATATCAATATGCAGATCAGAGTGCTTATTGCAAATTTTTTATTGATTGAGGATTTCCCGCCATCGCTGCCGCCGAATAATAGGGATTTTTCGGTAAACACCCATAAAATAACCAGAATCATAGGTGGAATCATATAGTAAGCAGCTAAGAATAAATGCGCTTCTCCTCTCAGAAAGTGATATGGAATGAATGTAAAAAGCAAACTCCCAAGAATTGATGGGGCATATGATAGTCTTAATTTTCTGAATACAAGCATGGCAGTAAGGGTAGTTAATGGAAATGTCAATAAGAAATAGAGGTTCATAGTCATAGCGTAATCAGGTGCAAAGATAGAGATGAACTTCATAAGTATGAAATCCAGATTACTAAAAAGAGGATAATCATACATATAATGGTCTACAGGTGCGCCTAGAAAACTATTTTGAAGATACCAGGGATTATCGATCAGCCCTTTGACAAACGCACCAGTGGACAATGCATCCCCTGCATAGTTGAATGGAACTCGGATGTCAGCGGCCCATAATTTAGTTACCCATGCCAATATTACCATGCATAATGCAATAGGGGTAAAAAAAGCTCCAATGGAGCCAATATTAATTTTATTTGCTAATTGTATCATGTATCTCGACACACTATCAATTTGAATGATGTTCACCTCGTTCAAATACTACCTTTGTACGTGTTTAGCTCCACCAGAATAGCTTGATAGATACGATCGTCTACAATCTTCATCAATCCTTCCTTCCGAGAATGAGTATTAACCCACCGTTATCACGGAGAAAAGGAATCGCCTGTCCAATCCAGTCCGAAATACTTAGGCATCGATAAGCAAGCCTTTCCGACACTAAATTTAGCAGATGGGGCGGCAAATAGACACTGTTTTTTATATTTAGCTGTACACCGGTATCTTGAAAGAATTGCCCTAAACGTTCCTTTGAGATAAGGGCCTCAGGTCCAGCTTCCTCATGCCAAATCGGATAGATTTTCTGCAATAAATCAAATATTCTTCTGAATATCGAAACATTATTTTCTGAGCCGAAATAAATTCCCCCCCTTTTCAACACGCGTGCTACTTCATGACATGTCTTTTCGGGATCTGGCAAGTGATGCAGTACACCATAAATAAGAACGTAGTCAAAAGCGTTATCCACGAATGGCAAACTTGTCGCATCCGCGGCAAAAAAGGTGGCCTTTCCAGAATAGTTGCCTTGACGGCTGCGATTTATTGCTTGTCGCACTAGTCGTTTCGAAATATCAAACCCAACAATATTAATATTCAGATCAATTAATTTAAATGTGCTGCGCCCCTCGGCACATCCAATATCGAGAACCCACTTTCCTGGTTGTATTATTTTGCGCCAAGAGTCAAAAGCAATCTTGTCAGCCGCTAACCAAAAGGGTTTTTGTTCGTATTCAAAATAGGTCTGTTTGCTGTTATCAGCATACCAATCGAAATGTGACTGTTGTTTTTCCTGTAATCTATTGTCGGACGAATTATCTGATTTTGCACAATCACATGATAACCCATAGCCGGTTAAGAGATCCGAGTGTTTTTCCCAAAATGTTCTTCGCTCATCGTTATAGGCAAGATTGCCACTGAGAAGCTCTAATAATCTATCTTCTATCGGATACCAATTAGAACAAGCTTTACACCATAATACTCCATCCACTATTTCCTCTGCATCTTCCTGAAAGGCAATGGAAGACAATCCGCCCTGATGACAAGTGGGGCATTTCAGTAAACCTAAAACATTTTTTTGCATGTATTGCTCCTATTTTTTATTATCATCGTCCATAACATCTGAATCGCTATTCAAAATATTTCATTTCGTGGAATGTCGGCACCAAGTGCTCTCGGTTATTCTACTATGATTTTGCCACCCTCAAACACAGTATCGCGAAAAACAATATAGAGTGATCTGTGCTTGGTGTTCTCGTAGGTCCGCCACGCATAAGAGCCAATCAAGCCCAATGCCAACATATTGAGTGCTCCAAAGAATATAATAATTAGAGCGCTCGCCGTATAACCTGGAACCGTTAGGCCTCCTGCCAATCTCGCCATCAAAATTACGGCGCTTAACAGGATCGATATGAAAATCCCAAGTGTTCCCGTCGTGATCAGAACCTTTATGGGCAAATCAGTGAATGCGAAGATACTATCCATAAGATAGTTAATTTTGCGCATAAATGTCCAAGCAGATCTGCCATGAAGTCTCTTCAGGCGCTTGTAACCTACCATCTTGCGTCGAAAACCAAGCCAGAAAACAAGGCCTATCAAAGAGCTATGCGATTCTTCCAGCCTGAGAAGCTCAGTCCTGAACGCTTGATTGCATCCAAACACATCCACTCCACCCACTGGCACATCATGCATCACAAATTTTCGATATGAATACCAAAAGACATTTGCTGCCAGACGGCTGAAGAATGGGTCATTCCTCGATTCGCGCGTGCCAATCACAACGTCGATAGGTTCTGTTTCAAGGATATGGAATGAATTAATTATAAACTCTGGAGGCTCTTGAAGATCCGCGGACATCACCGCGAAAAGAGATCCTCTAGCTGCATTTAGTCCCGCACGTATGGCGACAAAGGAACCAAAATTCCGAGACAGTAGAATGAGCCGAGCCCTAAAATCGACAAGGGATAATGATTGACTGAGCAATTCGTAGCACCTATCCGGGCTGCCATCAACTACGAATACTACTTCCAGATCACCCTGCAATTGGTAATTCATATCTGTCAAAGCAGTTATCAAATCTGGTATCGATCCTTCATTCTTGTAAACGGGGATAATGAGAGAATACATTAGGCCACCCATTTATTTACCGCATCAATTACTTGTCTTACCTCCGTATCAGTCATCTCCGGAAAACAAGGAAGGGTCATGACTCTAGCAGCAGCAGCTTTGGTGTGGGGTAGATGAATATTTGGATAGTGTGTTTCGAGGAAAGGCTGCTGATAATCCAGCAGAGGGTAATGAATATCTGATGCAATACCATTTTTCTTTAAATGAAGGCGCAGAGAATCTCGTTTGTCAGTTCGCAGCACGTACAGATGTGCGACATAACTCTCGTTGAACGAAGAAGGATGACGAATATTAGGATTTTGAATTCCGGTAGCATATGCTTTGGCAATCTCACGTCGGCGTCTATTCCAGTCGTCAAGTCGTGGCAGCTTTGCTCGAAGTATTGCCGCCTGCATTTCATCAAGTCGGCTATTGCGGCCTCCCGCAATATTTGAGCAATACTTGCTCTTCCAGCCATATTGTCGTAGCTGCTTTAGTCGATCGGCTAACTGATCATTTGAGGTTACCACCGCACCGCCATCGCCCAGAGCACCGAGATTTTTAGTCGGATAGAAGCTAAAGCAGGCCAGCTCGCCCCATGATCCTGCCTTCTTGCCAGCGAGTTTTGCGCCATGAGCTTGGGCGCAATCCTCAATAACAGCAATCCTGGATTTATGCGCAGCGGTAAGTAAACCTTGCATATCAGCCATCTGTCCATAAAGATGAGTGGCGATAACTGCTTTGGTGTTCTTAGTTATGGCGTTTTCAAACGAAGTTGCTGACAATGTCAACGAATCCGGATCGATATCTGCAAATACAGGCTGCGCACCTACTGCAAGAATGGCCGTGGTACTATACATACCAGCATTTGCAGCCGTAATAACTTCATCTCCTGCTCCAACTCCCAGGGCTCTGAGAGCCAATTCCAATGCATCGGTACCATTCGCGACAGTAACACAGCTGCCTACTCCGCAATAGCTGGCAAACTCTCTTTCGAACGATTCAACCTCTGTGCCGAGAATATACCAACCGCTCCTAATCACTCGAATTGTCGCGTTTTCAAGTTCTGTCTTTAGTGAACTGTTGTGACGTTTTAAGTCGTTTATTAAAATTGCCATAGAATCCTCAACATATGTCAGACCAATTGCGATTATATGTATTCAGGGGGCACAAGATTATTAAATGTCTTTTACTATGGATTTAAATTTGAAATATCGTCATTCTACTCGCATTACAATTTTTTCAACGCATTTATATCTTCTATTGCACTTACACTTAGCAGCATTTTTATTGAATTTTAAATTCTCTCCACACTCACATACAAATCCTTTAATTCTTGCAGGATTTCCGTACACAAGCGCGTAATCAGGTACATCACTTGTTAAGACGCTCCCTCCCCCGACAAGGGCCCATTTTCCTACAGTAATTCCGCATATGATAGTAGCATTTGCACCAATGCTTGCACCTTCATTTATATAAGTATTATAAGATTTGTCTAGATACTTTTTACTTCGCGGTCGAATATCGTTGGTAAAAGTTGCATTTGGACCAATAAATACTCTATCCTGAATTCTAATGCCATTCCATAAATACACTCCACATTTTATGGTTACATAATTTCCTATAATAACGTCGCCTTCGATAAAAGTATGATCATTAATATTGCAATTACTGCCAATTTTTGCCCCATTAAGGATGTGTGCAAAGGCCCATATTCGTGTATTCTCTTTTATTTCTGTAGATTCCACCAAAGCGTTTTCGTGAATAAATACAGTAGCATCCAGATCCACACTCATAGGATCATTCACCCCCAATAATAGCCCTTATTTTCATTATAAAATCGTATAGTACTTCTTATTCCTTCTTCTAAACTTGTTTTTGGAATCCACCCTACGATTTTTTTAATTTTGGAAATGTCTGCATAGAAATTACCAGGCTCAATTTTCGCCCTCTCCTCAGAATATTTAGTTATTTTTAGGCTTCCGGACCCAGCTATATCTATTATTTTTTCTGCTATATCTTTTATTGTCGTAGGTGAGCCACTCGCAACATTTAGCGTTTCTCCATACGCATTGTCATTTAGGGCGGCTAATAGAAAAGCTTCGGTTGAATCGTCAACGTAAAGAACGTCTCTAATTACATCTCCTCCCCCGAATAACGATATAGGCTCGTTCTCCATAGCCAACTTTATAAACCAATTTACTACACCAAACCGTGAATGCATCATTTGCGCTCTCGGTCCAAATATATTTGTTAATCTTAGGTTAATAAATTTTATATTATGTGTGCGATAATAAACATCCATAAGTCTCTCGGCCATGTAATTTGTCATTTCATAGATTCCTCTTGGATGTGGAGAGGTATCTTCTTTTACCGGTAATTCGCTTACAGGGCCATAAACACCTCGTGTGCTTGAGTAAATTATTACTGCATCGGGATTATTATATCTACAAGCCTCTAGTAGGATCGTAGTTCCAATTACATTAATATCTAAATCCGGAATTGGGTCGTTAAGAGCTAGCACATGATCATTCTGGCCAGCTAGGTGAAAGATATAATCTTTATCTTTTACGATGCAATTCATTGAATGTTTATCTCTTACATCACAGAAATTAAGTTTGACATTATTCTCAATATTTTTTATATTATATAAATTGCCACCATGTTCAGGAAGCATACAATCTACCAAAGTTACTCGTGCTTTTAGTTCTACTAATTTATGCGCTAAGTTGCTTCCAATGAATCCGAGTCCTCCGGTTATCAAAACCTCTTTATCTTTGAATGTTTTCAATTTTCCGTCAAAAGTGCTCATAAACAATAACTCCTCTATTCAACTGGTTTTTTGCTCGAAGCCTTGAAACTCCAATATTTATGCCCTGCAAAATTAATTATAGTAATAATCGGTAATGCAATTAGCTGTCCGATTCGTGGATCAAAATTGAAGGCATTTACAAGAATACTTAACATCAGTGCATTAAATATAAATGTGGCCAAATATACAGAAATATATTTTATAATCTCTGTTTTGAGATTTTTGGTTGGCTCAAAAGTCCAGAATCTATTCCACAAATAACTATGTACAGCAACGACTACATATAAAATAATTAATGCTTCTATGTAACTAAAATAATTTAAAAAAATTATGAATAAACTATAACTTATAATAGTATTAAGTATTCCTACTAAGCAAAATTTGGACAACTGTTTTAACGGGAACGCCTCCGATCTAGTCTTCCAATGAGTTCCAGCTAACAATCTATTTATATATTGAAACATCACTTTTTGCCTCGATTCCACAATTCTATGATTTAAAAATATATAGAATTCATGATTGGGTTGTAAACTCATTCCTGCTTCAGGCGATTTCTTGGAAATGTCAGCAGGCGTACCCGCGCAGCATGCTGCCGGGTATTATTATTTTGAATACCCCGCTAACTCTGCTGCGAGATGCTCCGCCGCAGTTTGACTTTAAAAATTTCGTAAAATAATAAGAACCTAAAGAATTAATCTATTTTATTTCCAATTTTTAAGAGTAAATCATTCGCATACTGTAATGACTCAAAGGTCCCGGCATCAGTCCATTCTCCATCTAGTATATCATATGTCAACTCGCCTCGCTCTATGTAGATATTATTGACTGACGTGATCTCTAGTTCACCTCGATTAGAGGGCTTGATCATCCGAATGAAATCGAAGACTCGACAGTCATACATATAAACACCAATTACAGCATAATCGCTTTTTGGATTAGAGGATTTTTCCACAATCTGGATTATCATCCTGTTGCTCTCATCAAGGGAAGCGACTCCGAAACGCTCAGGATCCCCCACTTTTTTAAGAAGCACTTTCGCTCCCGATTTCTGATTGGCAAAAGCTTCTACATAAGATCTAATGCTTCTTGTTAAGATATTATCCCCCAAAATAACAATTATTCTTTCATCGCAGGCAAATCCCTCTGCAAGGGAAAGCGCATCTGCTATTCCACCTGGTTTGTCTTGGACCTTAAATGTAAAGCTGCAACCGAATTCGGAGCCACTCCCCAGTAGCCGAACTACATCGCCCATATGTTCTCTACTTGTCACAATCAGAATGTCTGTGATTCCTGCTGATATGATCTGCCTTATTGGATTGAATATCATTGGTTCCATTCCCACAGGCAGAAGATGTTTGTTCGTAGCCTTGGTGAGTGGAAATAAGCGCGTTCCTGTTCCACCAGCTAGTACAATTCCCTTCATTTAGATACTCCTCCTTCATTTTATTGGCGATGAATCGTGGATTATAGATATTACCACGCGTTCTTCCAGGGCGTAGCACTCAAGATATTCTCATTGGCTAAACCCGTCCACCAGTCTTCATTCTCCCTATACCATCGGATGGTCTCTTCTATCCCTTGCTCAAAGCTGTGCTTGGGAAACCAACCCAACTGCTGGCGCAGCTTGCTGGAATCAAGGCTGTATCTCATGTCATGGCCCGGCCGGTCTTCTACAAACTCCAGGAAGTTGTCATCTCTGCCAAGACACTTGAGGATGGTTCTCACGATCTCCAGATTATTCTTCTCCGCTCCCGAGGATACGTTGTATATCTCTCCCGGTTTGCCGGATTTCAGGACGCTCTCCACTGCCCGGCAGTGATCATCGACATGAATCCAGTCACGGATGTTCCTGCCTGTGCCGTAGATAGGGATCTTCTGGCCCAGGGAGGCTCTTAGAATGGTCTTGGGAATAAGCTTCTCAGGAAATTGGTAAGGCCCATAGTTGTTAGTGCATCTGGTTATCGAGGCATTGAGGCCATAGGTTCTCGCATATCCCAGCACGAAGACGTCGGATGCGGCCTTGCTGGCGGAATAGGGGGAGGAAGGCCGCAGAGCATCGCACTCTCTAGAGGACTCTTCCAGAATATCCCCGTAAACCTCATCTGTGGAGATCTGAACCATTCTGGCGGAGGGATTCACTTTTCGCAGAGCCTCAAGAACAATGAACGTGCCTATTACATTGCTCTGCAGAAATGCTTCCGGTGCACTGATGCTTCTATCTACATGCGTCTCTGCTGCGAAGTTGATAATGGAATCTGCATCTAGGAGCAATTTGGAAATCAAAGAGTAGTCAGAAATATCTCCTTTAACGAAGGAGTATCTTTCATCACCTTCAAGATCCTTAAGATTCATGAGGTGGGAGCCATACTTCAAGGCATCCAGGTTGACAACTTGGATGTCATCTTCTTTTTTCAGGAGATATCGGATAAAATTGGATCCAATGAAACCAGCCCCTCCTGTAACCAGTACCTTCATAAAAGCTACCTCTTATCATTAAATTATTATTATTTTAAGTATTGAGCATGTTTCTCTTGAAATTTATGCCACTAAAGCTCCCGCTGCATCATGCCAGACCTCCTATCACGGACATATGCTCAATTCAGTAACTGACACTAAAGGGCGTTTTCAATCATAATTTCAGGTATATTGGTGTATTTCAGTATGATATCTTTGAAGACCTTTTCCTGCTGATGCCTGTCAAATCCATAAGGATCTTCCAGGCAATTCAACTCTAAGGATATCAGCCTTATTTGGACCCTGTGCAAGGAATTAGCCTTTGCCAGACATCCCAGGATATTTTGATAGTGCCCGATTGGCTGTGGTCTGTCACTGGATACACTCTTGACAAGACCGCACTTTGAGCAGCATGGATGGGCTTTGAGCCCCCGATCCCGCCCTTTATACTGAAAGGGAAGCCATACAGTTTCCCCATAGCTTTTGTGTTCACATGTCATTAGAATTGCCTCTTTCTCAGATATAAAGGATAAAACCAATCCAATGAGTCAGGATAATTTTGAACTATATAAATCTGGTGAATGAGCTGGGCCTGGCCCTCAATTATGCTTAAAAGCTGCCGGATGGTAAAACCGAAAATTGAGGTGAGGTGGCGCAGCAACTACCAATGGGCTCGCTTTCGTTTACAATAAGATCAAATTTACTTTTAATCACCATTTTTCTATTGATGGTGAAATTCCCATAATATCTATCGTCTGCTCCGCTTAGCGGAGGGTAGCCTCTCATCCCTCCATACTCAGATCCTGCAAACCTATAAGACAAATCCTGTATCCCAGTTGTATTGGAATATGTATTATAGACGAGAATTCCCGTAGGCTCAAACCGTGCTTCAATAAGGTTTTGTTTTGTGGCCAAAAGGGTAGCATTCATTCTTTCATGAAAGAGGACCAATTTCTTATTTTTTTCCAGGTTAGTATTATAAAGTGAGTTGGATGCAACATAGTCTCCATTATTCACCCCATAATCCCGATCGTTGATCATTTTTCCCGAATATTTCAAAAATTTATTGGAAATAATCAAGGTTGGCCACTTCTCATCTCGAAATTGTACCGATGATATATCTGTCCCCCTTGACTTATCAATAGAAACATTAATGGAACTATCGTCTGAGGAATTAAGTTTTATACTTTCCTCAGAACTATAATTTCCCATTAATGCCGCAGTTCTCTGACTGAGGCCGACATCGTTATTCATTATTTCTGTATAAGATGATTGATATGGTGATAAATTCCGCCCACGATATTTTATTGCAGAGATGTCTCCATTAACCGAACTGGATAAATCAAAACTCATATTATTGCTTTCGCGATATATTGTCCAGGAAAAGGAACTGCCGCTTACCGTTGCCTTCCAATACACAGACTGAGATGTGCTAAGCATACACAAGATAAATAAAAAGCATATGATGAGTCGTCCCTTTGCTCCTGACACAACGGTAAGGTATCCAGAATCCTATATCAAGCTTTCTCTCATGATAAAAAGATAAGGAAAAAAGAGTTTAAGTATATTGGTAGTTTACTGCATAGCTGTTAGTTAAATTGTTAGCGGCAAATTGAGACAAGGTATTCCAGCCTAAGTAGAGGTCATAATCGGATTTGGTTAAGCCGCTGAAGCTATGGTAGTTCACGGAATATGCATAGGTTGGATTTCCGTAGAGCCAGGCCGATCCGGATGCAAATGTACCGCCCTCATATCCGCTGGAATAAGCGTAATTTGGCTGATAGGATGATGTAGCCAATGTCAATCCGTAAGGCGAATACAGGTAGCTGTATGAGTAATCCCCATAATAATCGCTTGCCCAAGAATACTGTCCCGTATATCCATCTTTCGACCATGCACTTCCACTATTGGTGCCTGCGTGTGCATAAGTATATTCCGTTGCAGAATATTGTGCTACATTCCAGATCATAGCTGGATAACGAGAATTAGAGGCACTGGCGGCATAAAACGAGCTGGATGCATAATCGCTCCAGTCGTAATTGGTTGCTGCAGATGTTGCGCTTGCATAGTTTCCACTTGCAGATCCGACTACTGCATAATCACCAGCATACGATGGTGTTGCATAGGCGTTGTTGTAGTAACTTGCCTGCGCCTGACCCCAGTCAGAAGTGACAGATAGGGTATTTATTGCATTACCATAGTTGCTATAGGCATATCCATAGGCATTGATGCTGTTGGCCCCTGACGTCTGCAGCCACTCAGTCAGTATTGCATAATTGCTTCCGTCCGCCCCGAAGTCATAGTAGCTCTTCGCATTGCTGCCCGTGACGGAAAAGCCCGAATAACAGTAGCCGCCGTTGCTACCCGAAACCGACCTGGATGTGGAGTAATCGCCTTCCGCATACAGGTAATTATTCGCAGTATCTTCTTTGGGTGTCAGGGTAATGGCCTGCTCCACCGCATTGTTCGCGGCAGCTCCAAAGTTTGAGGTGCTGGTGATTGAGCTTGCACCATTGCCCTCTGAAACGGATACCGTCAATTCGTCTGCGTGGACGCTTGAAAGAAATAGAAGCGCCATCATAGTTGCACAAAACACAAATTTTGTATAGGACATTAAGATCATTTCCTCTTATTATTATATCAATAGATTATGTATAAAATTCTGTCGGTGAAATTCTTCCATATAGTCCAAAAAGCCAGGCATTTATCTTGTTGGGGTACAGGGGTAGAGAAGACCCCAGACTTCAGGCTGGAGATGAATCGTACCCCTGTCATGATTACTTTCGCTGCGCACTAATTGACTTAATATAGCAGGGAACGACCACATTAAGTTAATATGAAGACGGCCTACAAGTTCCGGCTATACCCAAACAGGCAACAAGAAGCACAATTGGCCTTAACGCTGGATACCTGTAGACATCTTTGGAATAAAGCTCTTGCTGATCGCAAAAATGCCTGGGAACGCGAAGGCATAACCCGATCTTACGAAGATCAGGCAGCTTTGCTGGTTTTTGAGAAACAGTCCAATCCTTACCTCAATGCCGTCCATTCTCAGGTCGAACAGGATGTCTTGAGGAGGCTTCAGAAATCCTTTGATAACTTCTTTCGAAGAGTTCGCGAAGGGGCTCGAAAAAAAGGCTACCCCAGGTTCAAGTCCATTAACCGTTATAGCTCGGTTACCTATCCCCAGTCAGGGTTCAAGCTGAACGGCTCTCGGCTGATACTCTCAAAAATTTCCGGTGGCATTAGAACCTTTGAGATAAGACAAATGCATGGTATGTCATATTTACGACTGAGCTTGAGAATCCAACCAAGCTGAAGCCCAAGACCGCGATCGGAGTAGACCTTGGCATCACTCATGCAGCCGTAACTTCGGATGGTCAGTACTTCGCCTATCCAAAGTACCATGTCCAAGCTGAGAAGAAAAATCGGGCTGCCAATAAATCGTTGCACCGCAAGAAGCTTGAATCCAATAACCGGAAGAAAGCCCAGACATAGTTGGCCAGGATCGCAAAGAGGGTAACCAACCTTCGCGAGGAGTTCTTGCATCATATGCTTAAGAACCACTGTCTGGCAAAGCATATTCAGGATGTATCATGGGGAAAGCTAATACGCTTCACGGTGAGCAAGGCTGAAAGAGCTGGCAAAACCGTGGTATTGGTTAATCCCTATAACACTAGCCACAGATGTTCCGCTTGTGGTGAGAATGTGCCTAAGAAGCTAAAAGATAGGGTGCATATCTGCTCTCGGTGTGGTCTAATAATTTGCAGAGATCTCAATGCAAGCATGGGAATCAGAACCCTCGGACTGAGGGGGATAGCCTGTGGAGAACCGACCTCCGGCTTTGGCCTATGTCCAAAGTAAGCGTCGGTTCGTCGAAGCAGGAAGCCCCATCCTTTAGGGTGGGGAGGAAGTCACATGTCCGCATACTTAGATTAGATAGGTATGGTCAAAGGCAGACGAAACAAAGTTTTCAAGCTGAACTCCCGCCCGGGTCAAATATAATTTCTATAAAAAAAAATAGGTCGCGTACGTGAGCTACAGAAAATCGCTAACAAGTGATACAATTGATACTTGGTGCCAAAATCGACCCCACGCAGTCGATTTTATCGAGAATTTTCAGTAAACTTCACCCACGACCAAAAAATAGTCTGGGTAGTTTACCGCATAACTCTCGCCATAATAGTTGTAGGCATATTGAGACAGAGTATTCCAGCCGTAGTAGTAGTCATAATCCGATTTGGCTAAGCCGGTTAAGGCGTTGTAGTTTACGGAATATGCATAGGTTGGGTATCCGTAGAGATCGGCTGATCCAGAGGCCCATGTGTTGCGATTATACCCACTGGCATAGGCGTAATCCGGCTGATAGGATGAGGTAGCACTTGTCAATCCGTAGGGCGAATACAGGTAACTGTATGAGTAATCGCCCCAATAATCGGATGCCCAAGAATACTGTTCCGTATATCCATCATACGACCAGGCATTTCCAGTTGTCGTCACAGCATTTGCATAGGTATATTCAGAAACGGCATATTGTGCTACATTCCAGATCATAGCTGGATAATAGGAATTAGAGGCACTGGCAGCAAAAAACGAGTTGGATGCATAATCGCCCCAGTCGTAATTGGTTGCTGCAGATGTTGCGCTTGCATAGTTTCCACTTGCAGATCCGACTACTGCATAGTCATATGCATACGATGGTGTTGCATAGGCATAGTTGAAGTAACTTGCCTGCGCCAGACCCCAGTCAGAAGTGACCGATAGGGTATTTATTGCATTACCATAGTTGCTATAGGCATATCCATAGGCATTGATGCTGTTGGCCCCGGATGACTGGAGAGACTCAGTCAGTATTGCATAATTGCTTCCGTCCGCCCCGAAGTCGTAGTAGCTCTTCGCATTTGAACCCGTGACAGAAAAGCCTGAATAACAATAGCCGCCGTTGCTACCCGAAACCGACCTGGATGTGGAGTAATCGCCTTCCGCATACAGGTAATTATTCGCAGTATCTTCTTTGGGAGTCAAGGTAATGGCCTGCTCCACAGCATTGTTCGCGGCAGCTCCAAAGTTTGAGGTACTGGTAATTGAACTAACACCATTGCCCTCTGAAACTGATACGGTCAATTCGTCTCCGTGAGCGCTTGAAAGAAATAGAAGCGCCATCATAGTTGCACAAAGTGCAAATTTTATATAGGACATTAAGATCATTTCCTCTTATAATTATGTCAGTGATTTATCTATAAGATCCTGTCGGTGTTTTTTTTATCTGTAATATTTTTTGCATTTATTTCTATTCTAACAATTAAGATGGTTCTGATCGATATGAACCCTCACTAAGTCGGATAAGCATGCTTACTGTCGACGATTAGACTATGATAAAAAGAAAAAAAAGAGTTTAATATTGGAAGTTTACCGCATAATTGTAGTCATACGAGTTATAGGCATATTGAGACAAATAATTCCAGCCGTAGTAGTAGTCATAGTCCGAGTAGGATAAGCCGGTGTAGGCGTTGTAGTTGTAGGCAGATGCATAGGTTGGATTTCCCCAGATATAGGCCGATCCGGATGTCCATGTGTTGCGATTATACCCACTGGCATAGGCGTAATCCGATTGATAGGATGATGTAAGCCATGTCATTCCGCCGGGCGAATACAGGTAATTGGATGAGTAATCGCCCCAATAATCACTTGCAGAAGCATACTGAGCTACATATCCATCATACGACCAGGCATTTCCACTTGTGGTCCCCGCATTTGCATAGGTATACGTAGAACTGGCGTATTGCGCCACATTCCCGATTATAGCGGGATAATAGGAGTTGCCACCGGTATAGAACGAGTTATATGCATAATCGCCCCAGTCGTAATTAGATGCAGAGGTGTCTGCGCTGACATAATTTCCGCTTGCAGATCCGACATACTGGTAATCATAAGCCAAGGAGGACGTTGCTAAAGCATAATTATAGTAGCTTGCCTGCGCCCTGCCATAGTTGGAACTAGCATATAAGGAACCGCTTGCGGATCCATCGTCGCTATAGGCATATCCATAGGCATTGATGCTGTTGGCATTTGCTACTGTTAGCCACTCAGCCAGTGTTGCATAATAGTTGCCATCCGCCGAGAAGTCGTAGTAGCTCTTCGCATCGCTACCAGTGACATCAAAGCCTGAATAACAATAGCCACCGTTTCTACCCGAAACCGACCTGGATGTGGAGTAATCGCCTTCCACATACATGTGGTTCTGCGCAGCATCTTCTTTGGGAGTCAGGGTAATGGCCTGCTCCACCGCATTGTTCGCAGCAGCTCCAAAGTTTGAGGTGCTGGTGATTGAGCTGGCACCATTACCCTCTGAAACTGATACGGTCAATTCGTCTCCGTAAGCGCTTGAAATAAATATAAGCGCCATCATGGTTGCGCAAAGCACATATCTTATATTGGTCATTAAGATCATTCCCTCCTACTATTACAACAACATATTTTATGTATAAGATTCTTTCGGAGATCTTAATCTCTGCCAATTAGAGGGGCATTGTATTCGCTATGCATCTCCCTGTTAAAAGTCACACGATGCTTCGAAGTTGCCTGAGCAGCAAAAACACACGCACTAAAAAATTAATGATCACCCGCATGCAACGGGTGCACTATCCTTCTTGGCTAAATTAGGTAATAGGAATTGCTCGGGCAGCCACACGAAATCGCGAAGCTCCCGGCATTTCTCCATTCATCCCACCATCTACAATATAATCTGTAATTCCATCATTGTCGTTGTCAAAATACCACTTTCTTTCCCAGGGATGGAACACCCCTACTCCGTAGTTTACTGCTTTACCATACAGTAGCTGCGCCCCCGTCCGGTCACCATTGCCTAGCTGTCTCTGCGGCCCGTCGTAAGCATTCATCACCTGCTCATAGTCTTGCGTCCTTGGATCGCTGGGAGGCAATTCACCACCGTAATCCGTAGAATAAATATCACCCATGCCTATGCTGTGGCCCAGCTCGTGCAAGGCAACGGTCTGCAGATCCAGCTTGCCCGTGCTCTCTGCGGTGGCCAGGTCGGTCGTCCACTGATAATCGCAGTTGTACCAAATGTCCGATTCGGTTATGGAAGCGTACCCGTCCACCAACTCATTATTGCTCCACCAGCGGTTCAGCGCAAGATAGCTATTTCCAAAGTTCTTCCAGCCGTTCACGTTGTAGCCGTCGCTTTTGGGATTGCTGGAGAAGGGATTGTCCACTACCTTGCTAGGATCGATTATCACAGTGGTGCCGTCGGCAAAAATGTTCTGGGCCACTGCATCATCCCAGCTATTGGCCGCCGCTGATATGGCGCTTTGCGAGGAAGCAGCAGTGAGGCCGGATGGAGTGTTAGTCGGATTGAGATAGAGCTGCATTTTGGGATCCTTGGTATTCAAGCGATACCCAGTCAGCAAATAGGACGAGTAGGACCCGCCAGAAGATGCGGCAGCAGACGTCTGAGAGACCTGCGCTGCGTCCTTCTCTTTTTTCAGATCAAGATTCAGCACGCTCATGTCAAAACTGCCTAGATCATCACCTGCAATTCTTAGACCGGACAATCCCATGACTAAATCCTCGCCGTCTGTCGATACTGCCTTAAAGGATTCGTCGTCCAAAATGACCACATTGTCTATGGCCGCCGATCCACGGGAAAAGGCGTGCTCTGACGCAGCGGATGCAAGATTGGCATCAATACTTCCCTGGCCATCAAAGGAGCACGTAGCCGCAACGACATTCTCATCACCTAGCGCCCCAGAAACCACCTCGCCCCCTTGGCCCTCCATCTCTGTACTCTGATAGGCCAGAATGCCCCGCACCTCACCAGCCGAGAGGCTCTGCGAGCTGGACAGCACGCCATAGACGACGCTTGCCTCCTGACCCGCTGACGCGCCGGCCTGCTCGCCCTGCAGGCTCAGGCTGAGGCTGCCCGCGCCCGCCACATCCTGACTGATACTGGCCGACTGTCCCGAGGCAGAAGAGGATGTAGAGACAAAAAGCCTTCCCTGGGCGTTGACATCGCTGCTCAGAGTATAACTACTTCCGGATAGCGACTGCGTCAGTTTGTTTTTTCCACCGCCTTCAGTCTGCAATTGGGATGAGATTTTGCCGGAGTCAAGGCTTATGTCTTGTTGTAGCCACGTTGATTTATCTAGATCGAAGCTCTGAGTGGAAGAGGACGTTTCAGCGCCATCTGATGAGGAGAGGCTTACAGTGATTCCCATTGCAGACGATGCCGCGATACATAGAATCAAAAAGCACACAAACGCCAATCGTGCGATATTTCTCGTCATTTAGATACCTTCAGATCTGATCTGTAATAAGAGATAAATTGATCTTACTTTAATAAGTATCGCTGTTGATTAGTATTAGAAGCAATATGGTAGTGAAACGGCTGCCGCGCACCGCGCCGAAAGCGGCGGGATATTGCGTTTAAAATCAACCGACGGGGATTTTTCCATAGCTTTCCGCTTAAAAGTCGAAGAGCGACCTCTACCCATTTTTTTTGCCGGTCCGCCCCAACTGGCCCGGCCAGCCTGACCTCTCCGTACTTGCCCCCGCCCCCAGGTTGCACCTCTATTCGGCCCATGCGAAAATTCTGGATGGCTTCGATAACTCTCGGCTTGGCCTTCCGATCGGCAAGATCGGCCTGCATTAAGACCTCAATCTCCGTCTTCTCCGCCGTCAGCTCGCTCCAGCGCTTTTGCACGCTGGCAGTCATGACGCTCTTGTGGCCCAGGGCCTGAACCGTATCTTTTCCGCCTTCTTCTGGTAGCACTCAGCCAAAGTCCGAAAGTAAGCAAAGATGCCCGTCCAGGGTGTGAAGGCGTGGGGCCGGACCCAGCAGGCCGCCCACCTCAAGGGTCTCTATGAAATTGCGGCGTTTCATCATCCGAGCGCAAGAAGACCGAGGCAGAGGCATTACGCCCTCGCCCAGGGCTTTGGCCCCGAGCCCGGATCATGCTTCCTGCCTTGACGCCCTTCGCCAGGCCCGACTGGCCCACTGCGGCCACGAGCTTGCCCGTCTCGCTACCCAAAAGGGCGACGCTGAGCTGCTCGATCTCCCCCCACCGGCGCTTCTAATCCGCAAAGAATCGTCTAATCTGTGATCGTTTACCGCTTCCTCAGAGTGCCATTCCTGCAATGGGCCATGCCTAGAAGCTGGTGAGTTTTTCCCGGCTTGGATTTTGGGTTTGGGGAAGCTGGGGCTGGAAAGGATCGAAAGACAGAGTCCTCAATTGCTAGAGGCCACCATCTAAGATATCTGCAGGCGTCTTTCGTCCCATATCGGTCTTGTCGAAGTCGGCATCGAAGCTTACGAGCACCAAGCAGTTTCTTTCTGCAGCAACGTATTGATAAGCATCGTCGAAGTCCAGATGGAAACTCTTCATGGCAGAGAGCACTCGTCTCAGATCGAAGGCGGAAAGGCAGATGCGCCTGACTGAAGAATCCTCCAGGATGTCCGAGATAAACGCCTCAAAGACTTCCTCCTTTCTCAATCTGGAGGTTATCAGCCCTATCTAGTTGAGGGCAAACTCCGTCATTGAAATCTGATCCGCATCGATCGATTGCAGAAACCGCCGCACCTCTGCTGACCTCTCCTGCTGAAGGAGAAGCTCAAGCCATACGTTGGTATCCAGCAGGTACATCAATCGCCCCACCAGTCCAACGAGTCCTTCTGAAGCTCCAGCGATGTGTAATGATCGCGAAACTCTTTGAGGCCTCCGGCCCAATCCAGCCGAAGCCTTCTCCTTTTCGGCTTGGCCCTCTTCTCCGCCAGGAACATGGCGAAGTCGCGGACCTCTTGCTGGTGCTCAGGAGGCAGCGATGCCATGATCTCTTCAATGGATTCCATCTGGAGGTCATTTGTCTTTCGACGTTAAAAAGTTCTCCGAGGGATTCTGGACAATATCAGCGATTAGCTTCCCCGCCTCCACCCGCCCGCCACCCAAGGCCCCTGGCCGCTGCTTTTTTGGAGCGCTCCGAATTTGGCGCTCTCACCCGACTGGGCATGCCCGGCGCATCCGCGGTGGTCATCGCGAGTAGATGCAGCCTTGTGGTCGCTCTCGCTCATCTGCCGCAGACGGGCCGATGCGTTCAGCCGGCGGAGAGCGCGAGTTATGGGGCCTCGAAATTGAAGGCTGACGGCCTTACGCCCCCGCCCTCATCGCCTCTCTTCCCGCCGCCAGGGCCTCGTCCAGCTTCTGTGCATTGGGCCCTCCGCCCTGCGCTAACTCAGGCCGCCCGCCGCCGCCCCCGCCCAGGGCCTTGGCGGCAGCCCGGATGATGCTCCCTGCCTTGACGCCCTTCGCCAGGCCCGACTGGCCCACGGCGGCCACGAGCTTGCCGGTCTCGCTACCCAAAAGGGCGACATAGTCCTGCTCCGCCAGAAGGGCTGCCGCCTTGAGAAGCTCATCGATGTCGGCGCTGCCCATCTTCTGCACCACGATTCTTAGACCGTCCCAGATCTCGGCTTCAGCTACCAGCGTTTTGAGCCGCGCCTTTGCTAAGTCTTCCTTCAGCCGTTCGATCTCCTTTTGCTGGCCCTTCCACTCTTCAAAGAAGCGCTCCGCCGTGCGGGGCAGTTGCTCGTTGGGCACCCGCAAAATGTCTGCGGCCCCGGAGAGCAGGTCGTCGCGCTCCTGTCCGGCCCGCACCGCCGCTTCGCCGGCAGCAAATTCGATCCTCTCCACGCCGTCCTGAATGCGCTCGGCGCGCAGGATCTTGATGGCCCCGATCATGCCCGTATTGGTGACGTGCGTTCCCGCGCAGGCCTCGATGTCGCTGCCCACCCGCACCACGCGAATCTGATTTCCAGGCGGCACGCCTCCCTGGTACAGCTCAAAGCCGAAGAGCTTCTCCGCCTCCGTCCTGGGAAGGAACTGGGTCTCCACGATCTCCATCTCCATCACCCGCCGGTTGGCTTCTAACTCTATCGCCTTCAGCTCCTGGGTTGTGATGCGCTTGTAGTGGGATATGTCCAGCCGGGCCCGATCCTCGCTCTTCTGGGCTCCCGCCTGCCAGACGTGCTTGCCTAAAACGCGTTTTGCGGAGTCGTGCACCAGGTGAGTGGCCGTATGATGGCGGGCGTGCGCCAGGCGGCGGCGCATGTCTACCTTGCCGGTGACACGGTCGCCTTTTGCCAGGCCGTGCCCCTCCGGCGTTGCTAACTTATGCAGCACTACGTCCCCAGACTTTTGCACATCCACTACAGAGAAAGCCCGGCCTCCCTTATCCAGAGTGCCGTGATCGGCCGGCTGGCCGCCGCCCTCCGGATACAGCAGCGTTTGGTCCAGGATGACGCTGCCGTCTTCAGTCACATCCAGCACCTGGGCCTGGAAGACCCACTCGTTGGGATGCTCGTAGAATAAAAGCTCTGTCTTGCCGGGCAGGGTGGCCTTGGCTTCTACTTTCTCGGCCCGGATGCGTTTCTTGGCCACCAGTGAGTAGAAATTGTCCGGCAGCTCCACCAGTGTCCCCATCTCCTCTGCCGACTCGCGAGCGATCTCCGGGGGAATGCCGTGCGTGTCGTAAAGGGAGATCATCTCCACCAGGGGAATGGGCTGGTTCAACTTTTTAAAGTGCTCGGCTGTCTTCTTGACCAGACGCTTGCCCTTCTCCAGGGTCTCGGCGTACTTCTGCTCCTCCTGGTCAAGAATCTCCTTGATGGTGACAAAGCGCTCCTGCCAGTCGGAATAGTCCAGCCGCTGGATCTGCATCTCTACCAATTCCGCCAGGGGAAGAGACAATTCCAGCTCTTTCATCAGGCGCAGAGTGCGGCGGATGACCAGCCTTGCCAGGTAGCCCGCCTTGACATTGGAGGGGATGATGCCGTCTCCAAACATGTAGGCCAGGCAGCGGGTATGGTCCACCACGGCATAGATGCGCTCCATGGGCTCGATGGTCTTCTCCAGCTTCTCGGGCGAGATGCCTATGCTGCCCGCAATTTTCCTGCGCAGATCCAGCATGCTGTACTCGTCCAGATCCACCATTCCAGCAAGGCGGGCATTCTGGGCGAAGATCTCGGCATACTCAGGGTCTTGCAGGTTGTGCTCGACGCCCGCCAGGTCGGCCACCTTCCGGACCAGATCGGGAAAAATAGCATCGTAAATGGTAGGCGAGCCCTTGGAAGCCCAGACAAACCTCTCGAGGCCATAGCCGGTGTCCACGATGTAGTTGTTCATCTTCTCATAAGACTCGTCCTTGATCTGGATGGCCCCTCCTGGTGCGGTTTTCAGGTCCATGAAGACCAGCGTGGCAAGCTCTAGACCCCCGACCATGACCTCCACGCTCGGTCCCGCGTTCCCGCCACCAGCCCAGGGATTCTCCTTGTAGGTCACAGCCAGCGGGTCCATGCCGAGACCGACCAGCAGCTCATCGCATAATTGGACCGTCCGATCCTTCCAGTAATACTCCTTCTCGCGAGTGTTGAAGACGTGGTGGGCCATCATCTCGAAGGTGGTGAGATGCCGTCCGCTGCGCCCTACCGAATCTAGATCATCAAGCCTGATGCAGGGCTGGCTGATGGTGAGGGGGTTGGCGGGCGGAGGCACCTGTCCAGAGGTCACAAAAGGCTGGAAATCGGCGATAGAGGCAATGGTGAGGTAAATGTCGTCTCGCCAGCGGGCCACCACCGGATACCTCTTGATGCGAGCGTGCCCTCGGGCCTCAAAAAAGCTGAGGTAGTGCTCGCGCATCTCGTCAATTGTGTGCTCGCGCTTGAATATGGGAGAGCCTATGAAGGTATAGGGATCGCAGGGCGGGTCCCCGCAGGTCCTCCTCTCGCCGTTCCTGGTCCAGAAGAATTTGCCGCATTTGTCGCACTTCTTGCGCTGGAATCCCTCATCCACGAAGAAGTCCAATCGATACTCATCCTCGGAGAACATAGTTGATCAGCTTGAGTGCGAAAGTTGATACAGGAATGCTAAAAGGCTTTCCAAGGGTCGGGGAAAAGTACGCGCAAAGATCAGGTTCCTACGAAAATATTTGGATGGCCGTCTTTTCCGGCCATCCCATAATCGGTTTGATCTAATTTACTCTCAAGACCTTCAAGAGCGAAACCACGGGAACTCCCGCGATCTCGTCCGTGCCCTTCTTGTCGATCAGGACGGCGACTGCATTGATCTTGGCCCCGTGCTCATCCAGATACTCGACAGCCTCCTCCAGCGTCCGGCCGGATGTAATCACATCGTCGATGATGATGCACTCTTTGTCCATAACACCGGCAAAGTTAGCGCTCAGATTGCCGCGCGCCTTGCCACTCTCTTTGGTGAGCATCTGTTTGCTGGGGGTGTAGACAGCAAGTTCCGCAGCCAGGCTATTGGCCACCATGCTGGCCAGAGGCAGGCCGCTTAAAGCTATGCCCACCACGACATCCACGCCGCAGTCGTTGTCGTCTAAAGTATCATAAATGATATCGGAGAGTGCTTCCGAGACGTGGTTCAGCCTAAAGGCACTCTTGCCGATCATGGACCAGTCCACTGAGATATCTTTGGGCCCGGGCGATGTGCTTGTCTTCTCAGCATGAGTAAGCAGCCAGGTCACCGTCTCGCTGGAGACATTCAGCTCCTCTGATATCTGGCCTTCAACCAGCCCTTCCGCCTTTAGTTCTGTTGCCTTCTTAATCAAAGTTTCAATATTCTTCATCTTATGCACCTCTTTTTCTTTCTGGCTGGAGTTCCGCAATCCGCACAAGCTTCTCCCTCGAATTTGCTGCCGCAGCCCTGGCACCTCTGGACGTGTTTTAGCAATCTCTTTATCCTGGGCTGCCCGATGGTCTCGATCTTCAGGCCGAGGTGAAGAGCGACGTTTTGCAGAGCGTAGTCATCGGTAGCTAGAACTGCTCTATATTCCAGGGCTTTTGCCAGGACATCCAGATCAGCAGAAGACAGTGCTTTGAGGTCGCCGGTCTGTTTTGCGGCGTGCTCTGCTGCCTTTCGCGCCTGGGGGGAGGGGCTTTCCACCCTTGTATCGAAGATGTGAAGCAGGGACTTCGTCCTTATATCTTTGAGCTCCGCTTCTACCGCTGGGACGGTGATCAATTCCCCTGATGGCCTTTTACCCCAGATGAATACCGAGGCATCCGCTACGACATACACATGCAGAGGCTCTTGAAAGTTATAGTACTTGGACTTTTCCCGGACCAAAACGCTATTATCATATAATGAAATGCAAGGATTGGATGGCCAAGAAAGAAAAAAAGGCTGGCAATAAGGAAGACCAACGGCTCGCGACCCTCGCGACTACCCAGGAAAAACCGAGCGAAAAGGTAGCCAAGCTACCGCCCAAAGTCTTGCCCAAGAGCGCAGCCGAACGCAGAAAGGACCGCATTGATGGAATAATCAAGACCGTGTATCCTTCCGTCCTCGGAACCGTGGCGGGCTTTGCCTGCTATTATACAGGTGCGGCATTAGATCGTTATCCCTGGCATTTCGTGATGCTGTCTGTAATACTGCTTACCTATGTCATTCAAAAGTATACCTATACGTTCCTGAATATAGATGCAGCGAGCTTCAAGACCAAAGATTGGTTTTATGTGGAGTTCATGGTAATCTTCCCCTGGCTGGTTACCTGGACGCTTCTTCTCAACTGAGGTATACCCATGAGAATAGCCATCATCAACCGCGATCGCTGCCAGCCCCGCAAGTGCTCCAAAGAATGCGAGTACTTCTGCCCACCGGTACGCACGGGCGACGAGACCATAGTCTTTGAGGACAGCAAGCCCGTAATTACCGAGAACCTTTGCGTGGGCTGCGGTATTTGTGTGCGCAAATGCCCCTTTGGGGCGATTACCATCACCAACCTGCCGGAAGAGATGGAGGATCCGGTGCATAGGTATGGCCAGAACGGCTTTGCCCTTTACGGTCTGCCCGTGCCGGTTGAGGGCCGGGTCACCGGTCTTTTGGGCCCCAACGGCATAGGAAAAAGCACCGCCGTATCCATACTCTCTGGCATCCTGCGACCTAATTTGGGGAAGAATGCCTCCTGGGATGATGTGTTCTCCCGCTTTGCGGGCAGCGCCCTGGGAGATTACCTGAAAAAGGTAGCCGATAAGGGCGTCAAGACCTCCTACAAGCCACAGTATGTAGACCGCATCCCCAAGAGCTATTCGGGGCCTGTTAGCGGTCTCTTGGAGAAAACGGACGAACGCGGTGCTCTCGCCGATCTGGTGGAAGGATTATCCCTGGGCAAGTTCATGGACCGAGAGATATCAAGCCTCTCCGGTGGAGAGTTGCAGCGAGTGGCCATCGCGGCGACGGTCGCGCGCGACGCCAATTTCTATTTCTTCGATGAGATCAGCCCCTTCCTGGATATTTACCAGCGCATCAATGTGGCCCGCATCCTGCAGAGCCTGGCCAAGGATAAGGCGGTCATGGTGGTGGAACATGACCTCGCTCTCCTTGACCTTCTGGCAGAAAACGTTCATCTCATTTACGGCGTGCCTGGGGCCTATGGCGTCATAACCCGCACCAAAGGGGTAAGGGTGGGCATCAACCAATACCTGCGCGGCAACCTTCCTGAGGAGAATGTGCGCTTCCGGGATACATCCATTCGTTTTGATGTGCATGCTCCCCGCATCGATAAGGAGATCCCCACGCTCATCGCCTACGGGGCCTTTGAAGTGCAGTACTCATCCTTCCGGTTGGTGGCAGAGCCCGGCATCATTCGTCGCGGCGAAGTGGTGGGCATCCTGGGTCCGAACGGCATCGGCAAGAGTACCTACATCAAGGTCCTGGCGGGCGTGGAAGAGCCGACCGCTGGAAGCTTCGATTGCCGGCTCAGAGTATCCTACAAGCCCCAGTACCTGAAAGCCGATTCCGATGTAACTGTGCAGGGGCTTCTACGTAGCGTGACTCATGACTTTGACACCAGCTTCTACCAGACGGAGATTTTAAAGCCCATGGGCCTGGAGCCGTTAATGGATCAGGCCTTGACGGAGCTATCCGGTGGCGAGCTGCAGCGCGTGGCCATAACTGCCTGCCTGAGCCGTCCGGCTGACCTCTATCTGCTGGATGAGCCGTCGGCGCATTTGGATGTGGAGCAGAGGATGCTGGCGGCCAAGGTCATGAGGCGCTTTGCCGAGTCCTCGGAGAAGACGGTGCTGGTTGTGGACCATGACATCTATCTCATCGACCTGCTCGCCGAACGGCTCATGGTCTTTGAGGGAACGGCGGGAGTTTTGGGCATTGCTCATACGCCGCAGGAGATGCGCGAGGGCATGAACGCCTTTTTAAAAGCCATAAACATAACCTTCAGGCGCGATGAGGAGACGCGCCGGCCGCGGGTCAACAAGCCTGAGTCAAGGCTGGAAAGAACGCAAAAGGAGCAGGGCGAGTACTACTATCCTGTTGAGGAGGCTTAAAATACATTTTTTTAATAGCAATACAGCATCTGTAACCAGGACGGGATAGGGAGATCTCAGATGAAGCTATTCAACCGTCATTTAATGCGCAACCTGGAAGCTACCAGCCTGCTGGAGCTTTTCTTTGTCACATCAGTTTTTTCCGTTCTAGGCATCCGCTTCTTCTTGGCCTTGACCGGTTATCCGAGCTTTCGTCCCGGCAATCTGCATATCGCCCACGTCCTTTTAGGCGGAGTGCTCATGATGATCGCTCTGGTCATTGCTCTCGCTTACATCAACAAATCCGCTTATTATCTGGTGGCCGCCCTGGGGGGCTTTGGATTTGGAGCTTTCATAGACGAGCTGGGCAAGTTCATCACCGGCGACAACGATTACTTCTACCGGCCGGCTGTGACCCTGATTTATTTAGTGTTCGTTCTGCTCTACCTGGCCATAGAGAACGTTGTCAAAAAGCCCAAGCTCAGCGAGCAGGAGAAGCTGGTCAATGTTCTGGAGATCGCCAAAGAGGTGGTCCTGGAAGACCTGGATCACCGGGAGAGAAGACGGGCGCTGGATCTGCTCAAAGAATGCTCCCCTTCTGATCCGGTGACAAAAGCTCTTCAAGAGCTGCTTAACGCCACAGAGGCTGTGCCCATCCCCCGGCCCGATATATACACTGCCGCCAAGTATCGCGTCAGAAGGATTTACCGAAAAATGGTGCAAAAATCCTGGTTTGTAAATTCAGTGATTGCTTTCTTCATCCTGCAGTCTCTGCTCGCCCTGGGTCTGGACTTCTTTTTGCTCTATGTTAAGCTGGAATGGAGGGAGGATCTGCATACCGTCTTTCCCACACTCTCGTTCTTCGATCTGGCCGGCCTTCTCTCGGCCACGCTGGCGGCAGCCCTGGTGATCGCCGCCGCCATAAAAATAAAAAGCAGCAGACTGCAATCCTATCTGCTCTTCAAGGACGCCGTCCTGGTGCAGATCTTTCTGGTGCAGGTATTCCTCTTTTACAGGGCTCAGTTTCTCGCCATCTTGGGATTGGCGGGCAACATCTGCGTTCTTTTCGTGCTCTATTATATGATCCGACAGGAGAAGGCGGCCAATGGCATATGTGCATCGTGACGGCTCTCCAGGCTTTAGATCATGTGCTATGCACAAGCCATCCGTCTGCATCTGATGGCATATGGATTGCTCTTATAGGGTTCTGTCTCATCTTGAGTTCCCATTCCGGACCCCCCCTAAAAAATGGCAATAATTTTCGACCATAGTATTCCCTGGCGAACCAGGGTCATTAATCTGGCATAGGTGTTTAGTTGCTGCAATGTGTTCTACTCGGGTAGTGGTCCTGCACTCCAAGGATATCTTGGATCCAATAATTATTGGCGATTTTGAAGGGGAGTCCGGAATGGGAAATCATCATCTAGCGATCAAGCATATAGCTGATGTCACTTTACAGAGCGGCTTGAATAATTCCATCGAGAGAATGCATGGATCTATACGAGAAAGAGAGAAAGTCATGAGGGGAATTAAGAGCATGGAAACTCCTATATTCAACGGAAATCAGATCTACATGAATTTCGTTCGTCCTCATTCCGTTCTGAATGGTAAAACGCCCGCTGATGCGGCGGGTATCGGCGTTGATTGAGAAAATAAGTGGATGGAACTGCTGAAGAGGAGCTTGGGGGGGAGGAGATAATTAAAATCCACCTTTTTCAGTATAAGAAACTACTCTTTCAGATCGGATTAAAACGTCTTCCACTGTAGATTTTAGTAGTACTTTATTGTTTACATAATTAAAATAATCCACGCTTTCTCTGTCATCTCTCATGCTACTAAGATCCTCTCCGATTTGATACCTTGGACCTCTTGTCCGGGACCCTTTTTTGGACTTTTTCATCCCCTTAGAGAATACACCTTTGAAGTAGAGAATTAAATATGTGTGCTCGGACATACCCCGTTCATCCCTGTCAGGCATTTGATTTTTATCATTGTTTACCATAAAATTTCTAGCGTTGCAGAAAGCAGCATAATAAGCCCGACTGATCGAGGATCTAAGATATGCTTCATTATCTGTTGCTTTGGCTAATTCATTCGCCAAATTTAAATAGTCTCTCCAACAAAAATCTATTTGTATTCCAGTTTCAGACATATATTTACATAGTGCTCGTTAGAATCCTCAAACCACAACTCATCATCAACCATATCAAGACGCGCAATCGCTTCTCTTGGAGACATCGTGGTTGATACCGAAATTAAGACTTCTTTTTCTTCTGTATGGGCTGGACTTGAATGAACATCCAAGAATATATTCTCCGTCGGAAATAGTTCTCTTATTTTTTCGGATAAGCCGGACACTTTAGTTACGAGCGAATTATTATGAGTAATAAAAGATCTTACGGCTTCAGGCTGTCTAATCGAATACATTTTGCTGATCGTTTCAAATCTTTGATCAATAATCTTTGGATCAATCCTTTCTCTATGGGCCGGAGACCTCCGTTCAGCTATTGCTAGACAAAACTTTCTTGGATTAATAGATCTAAGTTGAGGTGCTACATTTGTGGATCTCATTGAAACCTTATTATACTCTATGAAGCCTCGACTACCAGCAAGAATGAAAACCTCTTTTCCGTGACGAGCTTCATGTGGCGAAGGGCGATTTTCACTCTTGCTTAGAAAGCGATCTCTTCTTTCCTGAAGAGATTCCTGTTTTCTGTTAGCAGGGCTCTCAAAGGTTTTCCTCATGTATTATACGCTAATATTTAGCTAAACCTAAATACCTTTCGGAGCACAAGAGAATTATATGCAAATAATTATTATTATAATATATAAATTTATCTGTTATCTTTTGATATTACTAGTTCTACTCCATCCACGTT
This sequence comes from Methanotrichaceae archaeon, assembly GCA_963803855.1. GTDB lineage: Archaea > Halobacteriota > Methanosarcinia > Methanotrichales > Methanotrichaceae > Methanothrix. The sequence continues at coordinate 82,516 of CAWDNX010000005.1, read as the reverse complement.
TTATTTAATATAATAAAATAATACAGATCATATTGAGCCAAGAAAACAATATTCTCTCTGTAAAGACTTTTCTGCGTGTAAATTCTGATCAGTTAACTAGAATAAGTAGGTTTATTTATCATATTTCTTCAATGTCTCGGTAGCCTCATTAAAAAGGAGATCTTCGGGAGTTGTGATATCCAAGATAACATCTGCCTGGTAATGTATCTGTTTTGTTATTGCCTCGCTACTAAGAAAATCATATTTATTTGGTTGGGTTAGTCTTTTCTCTTGTTTTATTTTGTTATCTTTGCCGAGTTGATTGTTTAATTTCTTGCATAGATCCACTAAGTCAGCAACTTCTTTTGCATATTTTTCTTTTTCATCCTCTAACAATCTTTTACTTTCTTTTCGTTCTTCCTTAATTTGGTTTCTACAGGATTTCTGAGCTTCTTGAATCGCATAAAGGCCGTCTGCGCGTGTTGAATCGATTTCCTGCTCAAAACGACGTTGTTCACTCTGTAATATTTCGTGAGAACTTCTATATACCGCTTCGATATCTTGCTTTGCCCTCGCTTCCACTTTTTTAAACTCTGATTCAGCTTCTTTTGTTTTATCTTGTGCTCGATTGACCAACCATGAAGCCGTTAGACCAATAACGACTGCAGCGAATCCCAAGGAAATCAGTTGTGAATTTGTCCAGTTTACGTTAATTTGCAGCAAATCCAATTTACTATGTGTGGTCCCGTTAAGTAATTGGGTGATATATGGATCTGCCCATCGAGTTATAGTGTGCCCCAACAGAGTCAGCAGAACGAAGCCTCCTGCGCCAACGAGGCTTCCAAGAACGTTTTTATTTCTCCACCATGTTTGTTTTGTCGGAGATTGATCGGGCATAAGCACGAAATGAATCCTCGAAGATATAAGCCCTTTCTACACAAGAACTTTAAATTATTTCCAATACGGTTGGCCTTTTTGCAGTAACACGACTTGGCTAACTCGGTTAGCTTTCGCCACCATGAATAAAACACCATTTAAAAACACCACAAGATTCAACATCCCCCCCTCTCGCAACCTTCATATAGACGTTCAAACATCCGATGCCTTAATTTGATCTAAATCGCAATTGGAGGTATTAAATGGCAGCAGGACAATTTGGTGGAGCGCAAGTAGTTATTCTCAAGGAAGGCAGCCAAAGAACGGCTGGCCGGGAAGCACAGAAGTCAAACATCATGGCCGCCAAGGCCGTGGCAGGAGCCGTTAGAACCACACTCGGTCCCAAGGGCATGGACAAGATGCTGGTCGATACTCTGGGCGACGTAGTAATAACCAACGATGGAGTTACCATTCTTAAAGAGATGGACATCGAGCACCCCGCCGCCAAGATGATGGTGGAGATTGCCAAGACCCAGGATGCTGAGGTTGGAGACGGAACCACTACTGCCGTGGTGCTTGCAGGGGAACTGCTCAAGCAGGCTGAGGCTCTGCTGGATCAGGATATTCATCCCACGGTTATCGCTGCCGGCTACAGGGCTGCTGCAGACAAGTCCCTGGAAATTCTGAAGACCATTGCCGTGGATGTTTCTGTTGAGGATACTGAGTTCTTAACGAAGATCGCCATCACCGCCATGACCGGCAAGGGCTCAGGCACAGCTCGAGGCGAGCTTGCCAACCTGGCCGTTGAGGCTGTCAAGGCCGTAGTGGATCAGGACGGGTCTGTTGACACCGACAACATCACCGTGGAGAAGAAGGTGGGCGGCGGAATTACCGATTCCGAGCTGGTACACGGCATGGTCATCGATAAGGACCGGCTGCATCCCAACATGCCCAAGAAGGTCACGGGCGCAAAGATCGCGCTGCTCAATGCTGCCATCGAGATCGAGAAGACTGAGGTCGATGCCAAGATAGAGATCACCTCGCCCGATCAACTGCAGGCCTTCCTGGACCAGGAAGAGACCATGCTCAAAGGCATGGTGGATGACATCATGGCTACCGGCGCGAACGTCGTCTTCTGCCAGAAGGGCATCGATGACCTGGCCCAGCACTTCCTGGCCAAGGCCGGCATCTACACGGTTCGTCGCGTCAAGAAGAGCGATATGGAGAAGCTGGGCCGCGCTACAGGCGGAAGAGTTGTCACCAGCATCCACGATCTGACCAAGAACGACCTGGGCAAAGCGGGCGTTGTCGAAGAGAGGAAGATTGGCGACGAGAAGATGACTTTTGTGGTAGAGTGCGAGAACCCCAAGTCCGTATCCATCATCCTTAGAGGCGGAACCGAACACGTGGTCGATGAGCTCAGCCGGGCCATGGAAGATGCACTGCGCGTTGTGGGCGTAGTCGTAGAAGACAAACAGATTGTGCCCGGCGGCGGTGCCCCTGAGGTCGAGCTGGCGCTACGCCTGCGCGAGTACGCGGCTACCGTTGGCGGTCGCGAGCAGCTGGCCATTGAGGCCTTCGCTGACTCCATGGAAGTCATTCCCAAGACCCTGGCCGAGAACGCCGGTCTTGATCAGATCGATTCCCTGGTGTCTCTGAGAAGCCAGCATGAGAAAGGCATTAAGAGCGCCGGCCTGGACATGGACACCGGCGAGCCTGTGGACATGCTGAAGCTTGGCGTTGTCGAACCCCTGCGGGTCAAGACCCAGGCCATCAACAGTGCTACTGAGGCCGCAGTCATGATTCTCCGGATCGACGATGTCATCGCCTCCAAGTCCGGCGGATCGGGCGGTATGCCAGGTGGCATGGGCGGCATGCCACCAGGCATGGGCGGTATGGGTGGAGAGGAATAGACCTCTCTTATCCTCCTTTTTTGCTTCAAAGCCAAAAGTGTTATCATCTTTCCCTGCCAGATAGGCTCCGATGCAGCGCAAGCTTTTGATAAAGGGCAAGGTCAAAGAGGCCTACGACCTCGGGGACCGACTTGAGTTTCTCTTTACAGACAACATCTCTGTCTTCGACAAGGTTATTCCTAGCCTGATTCCCTTTAAGGGCGAAACCCTCAGTCGTGAGGGCGTTTATTGGTTTAAGAGAGCGGCCAGAATGGGCATCAAAACCCACTTTTTGGAGTACCAGGCCCCTGCAGGCATGATCTGTAAAAAGGTGGACATACTCCAGTCGCAGCAGATTACAGGAAAGTCCAAGAACTACCTCATTCCTCTGGAGTGGATCTGTCGCTGGTATGTGGCCGGATCCCTTTTCGACCGCGTCGAAGAGGGCAAGGTATCGGCAGAGGTCCTGGGCTTTCCATCCGGTCACAAGGTCATCTACGGCGAGATTCTTCCCGAGCCCTTCCTGGAGGTCTCCACAAAGCTAGAGAAGACCGATCGCCTGCTGGAAAAGGCAGAAGCCCTGCACATCTCCGGCCTTTCCTCTCAGGAATATGAGGATGCCCGGGAGGTTGTGCTCAAGATCGATGAGGACATCGGCAAGAGCGTTGCCTCGCGAGGCCTGATTCACGTGGACGGCAAAAAGGAGCTGGCCTTTGACGAGGGAAGAGAGATCATGGTGATCGATGTCTATGGAACCGCAGATGAGGATCGCTTCTGGGACAAGGCCTGCTATGATCGGGGTGAGTTCGTGGACTTATCCAAGGAGTATGTGCGCCAGTACTATCGCCAGACGGGCTATAAAGATCAGCTCTATAAAGCCCGAGACGCCGGCCAAAATGAGCCGCAAATTCCAGCTCTGCCACCTGTTGTGGTGCAAGAGACGAGCAGGATCTACATCAAACTATTCGAGATGATCACAGGCGAAAAGTTTTTGCCCGCCGGGCAAAATTAGGCTTGAATGACGAAGATTGGAGCTTAAAATATGAAGAGATTATTACTAGTCCTTATGTTGATTGCCGTGGCCATATCCGGTTGCACGGAGAAAGGTCCGAGTGTTACGGATAAGAGTGCAGCAGAGCAGAAGACTCTGTCAATTGCAGCAGCCGAAAACCTGACCAGCTACAGCATCAAGAGTTCAGTGACTCAGACGCTAAAGCTCAATTCCGGGGCCAATGCAACTGCTGATAAGTCAACCACCGTCACGGAAAACGCTGAAACTGATGCCGTTGTAAACATGTCTAGCTTAGCGGCTCATGCCAGCGGCTCGACCAAGAACCAGATGGAGATGTCCGGCCAGCCGGCGAACACCAGCACCACAAGTGCCGATGTTTATCAGATCGGAAACTCAACCTATGTAAATGATGAGAGTGGCAATTGGACTCATCTTGTGGACCCGCGGTCTATGCAAGTGGTTTGGGGCCCGGACAAAAATAATCAGGTAAAATCCATAGCAGAGACGTTTAATCTTTCCATTACGGAGGATCTCGGCACGGAGGCTATCAGTGGCGAGGATGCCTACAAATTGAAGATTGTAACAGGGAGTGGGGATAACATCAATCTCCAAAATGCCGCTTTTGCCATAGCAGCTAAGGTGACTCAGTATCCCATGTATTTGCCCTCTGTCAACAGAACCGAGCTGAATGAGACGGGCAAGATAGAAAAGACGATTTGGATCTCCAAGAAGTCTTACTTGCCTGTGAAATACCAGAGCCTCATGAGCTTTTCCATGACGCCGGAGATCATCGGTGCCATGGATACCAATACCGGCCAGATGAAGATGTTCAATCAATCGATTCGGCTGGGAGAAATATCGGTCAGCATAGAGACGACTGATCTGTATTATGACTTCGACAAGCCGACTGACATAACCCCGCCGGAGCAGGCCCTTTCCGCCCCGGTCATCACACCCACACAGGTCCAAGCAAACGCAGCTGTGCAGGCCTGAAAAGTTTGAGAATGCATGCGTGAACCACTAGAGCGGCTTTTCCTCCGGGAAAAGCCCGTTTTAGCTATTATGGCCGTAGGTGAGATCGAGCACGCCTACGCCGCGCTGGTTGCCAAGCGCATAGATTCTACCTTTCCCCATACCTGCAGCATCTTTCGTGAGCTGGAAGCGCAGGGTTTGATCAAGTCGCGGCCGGAGGGAAGGATCAATTACCTGGAGCTAACAGCGCGCGGCAAAAGCGTCGTCAAGGCCCTGCAAGGGCTGTCGGAATTGCTGCAAAGGCCGGATGCTATGAGGCAGAGGCTGGAGAGGCTGCGGCAACTGGCATGCCATGCCGAGGGACAAAACGAAAACGCGACCCTACGTCTGGGACCCTTGCGCCGGGATCTGGCAAAGCTCAAGAGCCAGGGTGAGGAACCACTGCGACGGGATGCAGAAGAACTGGATACGATGATTGCATCCATTGTGCGCGGATAATCCTTTTTATTTTTTTTAGTAACAATCATTCTTATAATTATATATAATTTTTTGCTGAAAAATACATAATATTAAAGTTACGAAAGTTTTATCAGTATCAAATATGATATAGTATACGGAGGACGACAAAAAGCGGGGAAATAGGAGATGACGCGAAAAAATAAGCCGGAGATACTTGGCTGTATTCTCAATATCTGCAAAACGGATGGCTCAAGCAAGACCAAAATCGTCTACCAGGTAAACCTTAATTTTAAAAATGCCGGATTTTACCTCGAATGGTTAACTTCGCACGGGTATCTGGTAAAAGAAGAACGGCTATACAAGACCACGTCTTCCGGTCATGAGCTGCTGCAAAATCTTAATAATATGAATTCTACAATTAATGACAATCTAGTGAGCGTTTTAGAAAGGAATGAAAAATTAGATTCCCTTTAAATTACAACGCCCAGGAAATGGAGCAGTATCACCAGGAATGCACCCAAGACTCCGCCGATGCCGCAGATCAAGATCACCAGCCAGCTGTGGCCAATTCCCATACCTGCTATGGCATCAGCGATATAAAGGATAACCAGCCCCATTATGGCATTAATTACGAAATTCTTTAGGGATCTCAGGATCAAGAATGCGCCAAAGACTATGGCTACGAATAATAATATAAGTCCTACATCGCTCATAGCATCAAATTAGGGCTCGCTAACTATTAGAATGTTTTTCTATATTCTATATCATACCTTAAATGTCTCCATTTCACTACCCAGGCGATGCAGCTCCTTTGTGTCCAGGGAAAGTGGATCGATATGCACCAGCATTATAGCGTTCTTAAGGGCGATCTCATCTCTCTGGGACTGGACAAACCGGAGCACAGTTTCGTAGTTGCTCTGGGTGATGAGATATCCCATTCCTTCCAGCAAGATGATGGGATAGCTGGCCCGGCCCAGGAAATCGGAGATCATGCTGGAGAGCCGGGGGAAGTTCGTCGGGTCCACCGTCCTATATCCAGGCTCACTCTTTTGCGTTAGCCATATAACCACATCTTCCGGCACATTATACCTTTCATTAAGGGTTTTTGGATTGTAGCGGCTCAAGCACAGTCCTTCCATGCCGTGCCTCACCAGTTCGCTGAAGAGCTCCAGGCTCTTTTGTGGCTTTTCCTCGGCAATAATGTAGGTGGTCCCTGGAATGAGGGAGATCTCATAGGGACTTCGTCCATAGCTCTTCATGAGCTCCGCCAGTGTCGCGATAAGGTCGAAGGCAGGATCGTGTGTCTTAATGATTCTGTCCAGTCTTCTCACTGCCACAAAGAAGCTGCGCCTGGTCAGCACCTGGTCCATGCGGATATCAAGAGACACACTGGACTGCAGAGCGCCTTTCATATCCGGCTCGCAGGCGGCAACGGAATCATCTGAAAGCGGCGACGCCAGCTTGCCTGTCTCAAAGAATTCCCCGGAGGCTACTAGTTCATTGGCCTGCATAACTGCCTCTCTTCTCACGTCATCGGCAAGCTTTGAGAGCATGGCATCGGAGAATGCCCGGAAGAGATAGGTGGAAAGGGGGCCTAATGAGAAAAGCAGCTCTTTGACCTCATTTATGCTCATAGTTATGCTCGTATGGACAAAATCCGGCTTTTCCGCCAGTATCAAATGTGACTTATGGCCCAAAAGCTCCATCTGGTAGACATAGTCCAGTATCTCCTTTTGCGGGATTTTGCCCTCGTTCTCTTTGATGAGCTGCTCGATGCTGTCTATGAGAATGATGCTGTTCTTGCTGGACTCAACGAATGACTTTATGGTCACAAATAGGAGTGGCAGATTTCTGGGAGAGATGTAGCGATCGCTTCCTTTCTCCTCGGAGAGTTTTATGATGGGCGTCTCTTTAAAGCCCCAGCGTCGCCTCACCTCCTCTGGGGCATCATGCGTAATGCACAGCCCCTCCACGCCATGGGTGATCTGATCTGTGAAGACCTCATAGGCAATCTCAGGCACGACATAGATCTTTCCTCGCACTAAATCATATGCCGGAAGGGTTTCCTTGACGGCTTCCATCACCGGCTTCACATTTACCTGATCTTCCACAATCATCCTGGTGGCCGAGGATCCCACAAAACCGGTAAGCGTCTTCTCAAATTGGCCCCATAGCATTCGAAGCTGTCCTGCCTCGATCTTCTCCCGGCTGGTGCCCAGGTGCTCAAGGTAGGCATCGACCTCTATCTTGGCCGGCGTCTCACCGATATAGTGCGCCAGCGTTGCCTCCAGCTCCTCAACCGTCCCCTGGTGTATCGCTGCCTTCTCCTGGTCGTGGGGCGCTCTATCTTGCAGGAAGGCATCCACGAAGCAATTCGCATTGCTCTCTTCATCCAAACTGGGCTTGCTTGCCAAAGATACGAGGACATACAGGCTGCAGTTGACAAGAAGTGTCCAGAATACGGAGTTGGTCCAGATGTCCAGATCAAGCCCGAAGAGATTGGTGGGCCTGAGAGCGGCTATGTCGAACGGTCCATCCTGGACTAAATCTACCAGCCAGACATTCCCTTTCGCAACCGTGGGAATGAGGGCGGTGTAGGCCCAGAGCAAAAAGCCAGACATCAGTCCTGCCATGGCCCCTTTCCTGTTGCCTTTCTTCCAGTATAGGCCACCCAAGGCAGCAGGAGCCAATTGACTGGCCGCCAGAAATGAGACGACACCAATATCGGCCAGTGTCTGGTAAGCCACAGCACGCGAGTAGAGATATCCTAAGAGCACGACCAGAAGTATGTTCAGCCTTCTGGTATTGAGAAGCGTATTGGCCAGGTTTTTGTTCTTCTTTATATGGCTCAAAATATAAGGCATCTCCAGATCGTTGAGCAGCATTGTGCCCACGGCAACGGATTCAACCAGGATCATGGCCGTGGCTGCTGAAGTGCCTCCTATGAACACGAAGAGTGAGAGGGCGTCCTGGCCAGTCGTGTAAGGTATGGTTATTACGAAGGCATCCTTCAGACCCGGAGTATTCAGGAGCAACCCGCCCCAGGCGATGGCTGGAACGAATATATTGATCAATAAAAGATAGAGGGGAAAGAGCCACATGGCCTTCTTGAGATGCAACTCATCGGAGTTTTCCACCACCATGACATGAAACTGTCTGGGCAAAAAAAGAATGGCAAAGAAGGATACTAAAGTCAAAGTGAACCAGAGCGTCGGCTCGACATCCATGAGCGTCTCATATGTCTGGTTGTTTGAGGCCAGGTCGATCGTCCGGCTCATAATATCTCCGTATCCTGAAAAGACGCCATAGGTGACATAGAGTCCCACGAGAAGAAAGGCCACGATCTTCACCAGAGATTCAAAGGCCACCACAGCGATAAGGCCCTCATGGCGCTCCATTGGATCGAGATGGCGTGCCCCGAATATTACGGCAAAGGTCCCCAGGAGAACGGCCACTACCAGCTTACTTTCCACATTAAAGCCTAGGAATATGATGTTCGAGCCGCTCAATATATCGAGAGATGTGGAGATGGCAATGAGCTGCAATGCCACATAAGGTGTTACCATGATCAGGCTCAATGCTGCCACCACGGCACCTATGGCATAGCTTCGCCCATAGCGGAAGCTGATAAAATCACTAATGGATGTGAGCCTGTGTTCTTTTGAGACGCGAATCATTTTTCGGATTATTATCCAGCCAACTGTCATGGCCAAGACGGGTCCCAGGTAGATGGGCAAAAACTCGAGACCAGTGGACGCCGCCCTTCCGATGGAGCCGTAAAAGGTCCATGCCGAGACGTATACGCATAGAGAGAGAGCATAAACATAGGGATTGGCCACGATGCTCTTTCCTAAGTGTTTTTGGCGGTCGGCATACCGGGCGATGCCAAAGAGCAGCAGCAGGTAAAGGACCATTACGACCAAGGCGACATTCTGTCCAATCAATCAAAATTCCCCCGATCGAAGAGATACAGAGCCAGGATGAAAAATAGCCAGATCGAGGCAATATAAACCAATATGGCCGGCGTACCTAATATAACGTAGCCGCTCGCCAGTTCATTTAAAGGCCAGTTGAGCAGCACCCACCCTAAGATGAAGAGAAAAATCCAGAATTCCTTCTGGCCCAGGAAACCCTGCAAGGATAGTGCCATATCTATAAACCCTGATAAACAACTTAAGAAATGTAGCCACTCATCTTATTTGTCTTTATCTTATCCAGACGGTTTTTATATCATGAATCCAATCTCGCTGGCGTGAGACGACTTGATCCTTAGAACTCATTATTCCGGCGATATTAACGCAGAATTGGATGGCAAAGAGGTAATTTTAACCGGCTTTGCCCACGAGATGCGCGACCTGGGGGGCATAGCCTTCCTGGTACTGCGGGACAGGAAAGGACTGGCTCAGGTAACTTTGGTCAAGAAGCTGCTGGGAAAAGAGATGTTCAAGAGCGCGCGCTCCATCAGCAGGGAGAGTGTTGTAATGGTGCAAGGATGTGTCAAGGCAGAGGCTAAAGCTCCTCGCGGATACGAGATCCTTCCCACGGAGATCCAGGTGTTGAATGCTGCCCAGGTGCCTTTGCCCCTGGACCCCACGGAGAAGGTGGAGTGCGAGCTGGACACACGCCTTGATGCCAGGTTCATGGACATCAGAAGGCCTTCTGTTCTGGCTGCGTTCGAGATCGAGAGCGCCGTTTTGCAGAGCCTGAGAAGCTACTTTTACCAAAAAGGAGTAACCGAGGTCTTCACTCCCAAGATAGTGGCAGCGGCTACTGAAGGAGGAACAGATCTCTTCCCCATCAGCTACTTCGAGAAGGAGGCTTTCCTGAATCAGAGCCCACAGCTCTACAAACAGATGCTCATGAGTGCGGGTATGGACCGGGTTTTTGAGATAGGTCCCATCTTCCGGGCAGAGGAGCATGACACCCGTCGCCACCTCAATGAGGCCATCTCCATCGATATTGAGTTTAGCTTTGTCGATGACAAGGACGTTATGGAGATTTTAGAAGAGGCGGTAGCGGGAGCCTACCGATATGTGGCCGAGAACTGCCGCTACCAGTTAGAGGTATTGGGCCTGGATCTGCAAGTTCCAGAGATTCCCTTTAAGAGAATCACCTATTCCGAGGCGTTGGAGCTGGCGGCAGAGAAGGCCGGCGTCAAGATGCAGTGGGGTGATGATCTGGATACAGAGACGGAGAGGTTCCTTGGTGAAACTATCGGCGAGCACTACTTCCTAACCGACTGGCCGTCCTCCATAAAGCCCTACTACACCTTGCCTTATGAGGACCGGCCCGAGGTTTGCCGGGGTTTTGATCTCATGCATCCGCGCATGGAGCTGGCCAGTGGAGCGCAAAGAGTGCACGACTATAGCCAGCTTGTCGAGCGCATAAAAGGCAAAGGCTTGGACCCGGATGGATTCGAGTTCTACCTCAATGCCTTCCGCTACGGCATGCCGCCTCATGCCGGCTGGGGGCTGGGTCTCTCCCGGCTGGTCATGACCATGCTTAAATTGGAGAATATCCGCGATGCGGTACTCTTCCCGCGTGACCGAAGACGGCTGGTGCCCTAGAGGCACAGGCTGCTTCTCTTAGCTGCCTTTGTTTTTTTTTTTATTTTGTATGAGTTATTCTGGGTATTTCTTAGCGATTTTGCGACATAATATAGAACGAGATGATCTTATGATTATACGAGAATCGCTGCAAAAGAAGCTGGCAATTGTGGCAGTGGCAGGGATTTTGATGCTGCTATTGACGATAACTTGTGTCGCCCAGACGCCTTTGGTCATTAATTTAACTGAGAACTGCTCAGACTGCAGTGCGAACGCTTCTGCCAGCGGGAATGAGGAAGGTTCAATGACGTATGCAGGACCATTCGTAGGGTCAGCTTTCTTCAGAGGGATCCCGGGATGAGGCAAGGCCGGGTCTCATCCAGCTTATCCCTTCACAAAATGATGCAGAAAAGATTATTGAGCAGGGCCGAGAACGGCCTAGCGCAAGCATTTTCCGGATTTCCGATTCCGCCTATTCCAGCTTCTCGATGCCGACCTTCTTTACCTTTGGCTTCCAAATCTTGTCAGGCATCCAGGCCGGTGCGCCCGCGGGCTTGTCCACCTGCACTCTCTCTCCTGTAAACACATGCACCTTCTTGGTACCGCGTTCGCGCAGCTTGATATCGGTGAAGCCCCGGTTGGCTGCCTTTAGGGCGGCTTGTCTCGGTGATTTTCCTGTAAAAACTCCAATCTCATTTCCCTCAGCATCGCGCAGGGCGAAATTTCTCATCTCAGCCATATTTTCCCTCCTTCGTGGATATGAATAAGCCTCTCTGATTCGGTATATTAATTTAATCCAAAAGTACCCCAAAAAAGGGTGGAAGAGCGCGGGGACTTTACCGCAAACGCTTTTGCACATCATGAAAAATATTCGGCAAAAAAGTGATTAGTTAGAAATTAATTGGCAAATTAACTGAATAATATAACCATTCGCTAATCGTTTAAGCAGATTCGCTCAGATACGCCACCCGCGCTCTGTGGGAGAACATCGACCGTCGATATCGCAGCATTCCGCCGGATGACGCCGTCAAAGCCGGGTGAAAAGGAGAGTCTTGGCCGGGAAGGGCACCGGGCCCGAGGGAATTTTGAGGAACGGCGCCATTTGCATGGCATTCAAAAAGGCGTAGGTCGAAATACAAATGCCGGGCGATGCGGACGACTCTTTTGTCTTTGGCCGAGAATATCATTATGGACAGGTCTTCACCCCCGCAAACGCGAGGAAGCACTGCCCATGATATGCTTTCGCACCGCTACCTGGCTCACGTCATCACCCGGGAGAGCTGCGCGTGCGGCAGGACTCGCCTCAAGATTGCCCTCATCATCGGCCGGGGGTCGACATGCTCATTGTCAAGGGCGTCAATTTCTACCCCAAGCAGATCGAGCAGACGCTGCGGGGCATCCCAAGCATCGGCAAAAACTACCAGATTATCGTGGAAGAGGTGGACGGGGTCAACAATGTGCTGGTGAATGTGGTGGCCGAAAACCTGTGGCTACATGGTGGAAAAGGCGCTCAAAGAGACGCTGGACTTCTTTCCCAAGGGGGACGTCTATCCACTGGGCAGCCTGCTCCGTCAGGAAGGAAATGGTCAAGAGGGTGTTTCACGAGAAGATAGGGACGTAGAGAACGGATATTTGCCTTTTTATGTATTTTTATTATTTTAAATATTATCTATCGAAGTAGCAATTCTTCTCGAAGGTTTTTTAGCATAGAAGAATGATTGAAACTAGCAAAATAGCAGCGAAATATGCTGAGTAATTCCTAAATGCAGTCGCGCAGGCAATCATGGGTTTGAAATGATGTGTGTGAATAATGGGGTAGGCATTGGGAGATAGTAATATTATAACTATGATATTATAATTATATATTGAATGATTACAGGATTATTTTAAAACGCAATACCCCGCAGCTTGCTGCGCGTGGGTGCGCCGCCGCCGTTTCACTAGAAAATTTTTGAATAGCACATTCTAAAAACAAACCCGCTAGATGCAGGTCTATATGCATGCCCAAACCCGCGTCTCTCTCTTCGTCTCTACTAAGCATAGATCCCACATTTCGCAGTAAAGCTGTGCTAAATTTAATTTTTTAAAATTGATTTTATGAGTACTATCCCGCAGCATAATATCTCATTTTAGTAAGAATAATTTAGGATGAATTTGTTAATTCAATGCTTACGGTGACGTATTTTATAAAACTATATCTATATACTGATTGTTCATGGCGGCGTGAATCTTATCTGGACTCGAAATACGCTTACAGCAACGTTGAAGTATATCGATTCTTTAAAAAACCGATAGCAAAAAAATTGGTGAGCGTTCAAACCGTTAATGCGAAATGTGGGATAGATCTTTGCACCGTGCAATGCATCGCCCTCTTCGTAGCAATCCATCAAATCAAACGGCCTCCAGACGGCCCTCTTTCTTCAGCTCGGCAGTGATGCAGCGCACCAGGAAAAAATCCAGCTCCAGATCCTGAGATATCTCATCTGGATAAGCTTCTTGCTTTCTCTGGAAGTATCCAATGATCTCCTTTTTTGCCGTCTCATAATCGACGTCACGGCATTTTATCACCTTTATCGCCGCCAGTTTGTCTCGGATAGCTTCTCTGACGAAGTCCGATGCGTTGAGATAGACACCGGCATCAATCAGATCCTGAATCTCAGTTAGCTCGCTTCGCGTGATCTTCGATCCTATAAGCTATCCCCCTATACCGTCCCGCATCCCCTATCCGGAAAGCTCTTCTCGAAGACCTCTCTATCCGGCGCCACCTCGGCGAAGATCTGCGCCTGGAAGTGCTGTACCTGTGTATCCTCATCCAGCCAGGCGTCCGCTGCTAGCCCGGCCTTGACGCAGGTCTGGGAGAGGAACTCTCGTGAGTCGAAGCCCCACTCCGGGGCCACCTGGGGCAGGAGCAGGCCGGAATAAGAACCTCTGGTCACGATCAGACCGTCCCTGCCCACCAGCACCAGCTCGGGCAGCTTCTTTTTGGGCTCAGTGTAGGCTTCGGGCCTGGTTAGAATGGTCACCTCCACCTCAATTCTCCCTAACTCCCCCGGGCGCACGCCGGGAAAGCGCGGGTCGCGGGAACCTGCATTGATGGCACAGTCCACGATCGCTTTGCCAAGCGGCATGACGGGCTGAGGATAGCCGATGCAGCCACGCAGGTCGCCGTCCTCGTGCAGGGTTACAAAGACGCCCCGCTTCTCCTCGAATACGGGCGAGAGATTTTCCGTCTCGATAATTCTTTTCGTCTCGATGTAGTTGGTCAGGGCCTGCCTGGCCAGATGGACGGCCATCTTGCCCTCTTCCAGTGTCAGCATAAATGCATCTCCTCTCAGTTCCAGTTTAGTTTATTCCAGAACTCGTACTCGTGCTCCCAGTTCTCTTTGTTCATCTTCACCAGGCGCTTGAAGTATTCCCTGATCTCCCCTTGCATCTTCCTCTGTTCGATGTAGTCGCGCTTGGTCCTGATATCTTCGGCCAGGGTCTTTCCCAGAACGAGGGCCTTCTTCTCCGCCTCCTCTAGGGCTGCCGGCCCCTGGGACATGGTCGCTCCCACGTTTCCCGTGACAAAGGCTCCGAAGTGGATCATCAGGCCGTCCAGGTAGGTGGTGACCTGATCGTAGTTGTTGCCGCCGCTGGCCACACTCACGCAGTACTTGCCCCGCAGAAGCTGGCAGTGAATGGCGTCCGCCATGCGGTCGATGAGCGTCTTCATCTGGGCGGTGACGGTGTCGAAGTAGTTGGGCGAGCCCCAGACCAGGCCGTCCGCAGCCAGGATTTTGTCGTAAAGACCCTGGAAGTCGTCTTTGTGCACGCATTTCCCTTCCTTGAAGCAGACGGTGCAGGCGTTGCAGAACTTGATGTCCAGCTCACAGACGTCTACCATTTCCACCTCTGCACCGGAGGCTTTCGCCCCGTCCAGGACGGCCTGAACCAGCCGCAGTGTCGTGCTCTTGGAGCCCCGCGGGCTGGCGCAAATTCCTAAGACCTTCATCTCTTTTCCTCCATTAACTCATCATGATAGTCATTGAAATTTCGATTCATGTTACCACTGCATTCTTGAAAACCCGCCAGGCCATCAGGAACATAACCGCGGCAAAGCCCGTCAGCGCCAAAAAGGAGAGCATGATGTCGGAGCTGCTGTAAACGTAATGAATGCCGATGGCGTAAAAGTCCTTTCCTACGGCGAAGTAGCGCACCCCGTGCACCAGATGGGTAAGCGGATTGAACTGGGCGAGCGTTCTCATCACACCCGGGAAGGCATCGATGGGGTAGAGGGCATTGCTGGCGAAGAACAGGGGTAGGGTAAGAAGGGTGATGACGGCCTGTAGCCCCTCTGGAGTGTCCATGCTCATGGATATGGCTGAGGAGAGGAAGAGAAATCCTAAGGAAAAGACGCCCACAAAGAGCAGCACTCCCAAAATGGCACCTGCCGTCTCCAGCAAGGTGTAGCCGGGAAAGAAGCGCACCCCGATGAGAAGGCCAAATCCCATGATGACCATCACCTGGATGAAGGACTTGGTAACTCCGGACAGGCCGACGCCCAGGATGATGTGGTTTCGGGGCATGGGGCTGGCCAAAAGCTCTCTCATCAGCCCCCAGTTCTTGTCGAACAGCAGAGTGATGCCGCCAAAGAGGCTGGTAAATAGGGTGGTCAAAGCAATCACTCCTGCCCCCATGAAGGTCAGGTAGGAGACAGCGACTGCGCCCTCGGGCACGGTCATACCCGAGCTTAGCCGCGAGAAGTTGCTGGACATGGCTGCCCCATAAAGCGCCATCCACAGAGCCGGCTGGATGAGAGAGACGACCAGAGCAATTCTAAAGCGAACGAAGCGGAGCATATCGCGCCAGTAGATTGTCAAAAATTCCCAGCTCATTTTCACCGGCCTCCTTTGGGCTGAATGCGGGGCAGCTTGCCCGCCCCTGCCTCTCTGATGTCCCTTCCCGTGTAGTGCACGAAGACGTCATCCAATGTTGGCTTTTTCAGGTTGACGCTGACGATATCGATGCCCCTTTCCCGCAGCCTGTTCATGATGATGGGAAGGCAGTGCGTGCCGTCTGCGTTTATGCTGACGGCCAAGCCTGCGGCTGCAGCCTTGACGTTCCGAACGGCCTTCATGCCCCGCAGCATTTCTTCCGTCGCGACGTTGTCGCTGGTGTCCAGGTAGATCATATCATTTCCCAGGGCATCTTTGAGCTTGGTCGGATCGCCGGAAGCGATGATCTTGCCGTGGTCCAGGATATCTATCCAGTTGCTGACCTGGTCTGCCTCATCCATGTAGTGGGTGGTAAGAAAGATGGTAGTCCCGGAATCGTTGACCTTTTTGATGTAGTCCCACAGACGGCGCCGGGTTTGCGTGTCCAGGCCGATGGTGGGCTCATCCAGGAAGAGCACCAGTGGCCTGGTCATCAGCCCCCGGCCAATCTCCAGCCTGCGCTTCATGCCGCCGGAGAGAAAGCGGGTGCGCACATTCCTCTTCTCCTCCAGCTCCACCAGCTTAATGATCTCGTCAATTCTCTCTTTTCGTTCCGATTTGGGCATGGAATAGATGCGGCCGTGCAGCTCCAGGGTCTCCCAGACGGTGAGGTCGCGGTCCAGTGTCTCATCCTGAAAGACGATGCCGATGGAACGGCGCACCTCTTGCGGTTCTTTGGCCAGGTCGTATCCGGCAATGGTGACGCTGCCCTTTTGCACGGGCAGAAGCGTGGTGAGAATATTGATGACCGTGCTCTTTCCTGCGCCGTTGGGCCCCAGGAAGGAGAAGATCTCGCCTTCTCGCACGAAGAAGCAGACGCCGTCAACGGCTTTGAAGTCGCCGTATTTGTATTCGAGATCCTTGACCTCTATGATTCTCTCGCTCATTTGCAAGGCAGTCTTTCCACCTCTGAGAATTTATAGATGATAGCTTCACGCGAAGGCGCGAAGCTGCGAAGTCTTGATGAGAGAAGGACAATGGGTCCTCGCGGTTTCAAGTTGTTAATATAATAATCAAGTCCTCTGTGAGTCCTCCCTCGCGCTCTGTGTCTGCGGTGGTGGTAGTCCGTAGCCATTTGGTCATAACCAGTGGCCAACGACTATTCCACCACAGAGACACCACAGTTCACAGAGAACGCACAGAGCGACTAACAAACAACTGGAAAACCATAGTAACCTGAAGTTAGCCACTGGAAAATTGCGAAGAGCCCAAAAGTCTTAACTTATTTGCTCGCCAAACTATGCCAGTAGCACAGCCAAAAAAGACAATGCCATAAAATGGAGTGATCGAATTGACCAAGACTGAGGATTTCTTGATGGAGGCTTTTTCCGGAGAGTCGCAGGCGAACAGGAAGTACACCGCTTTTGCCGCCCAGGCCGATAAAGAAGGCTTTCCCCAGGCCGCCAAGCTCTTTCGGGCTGCCGCCGAGGCGGAGGCCGTGCACTCTGCCAATCACCTGCGCGCCTTGAAAGCCATCAAGAGCAGCAAGGAGAACCTGCGCGAGTCCATCGCTGGGGAGACGCACGAGTTCAAGGAGATGTACCCGGATATGATCGCCGCAGCCAGGGCCGAGGGTGCCAGGGACGCCGAGAGGAGCTTCAATTATGCCAATGCCGTGGAGGAGTACCATGCCCGGCTCTATCATGATATGCTGGAAAGCCTGGAGACCAAGAAGGAGAGCTATTCCTACTTCGTCTGCCCGGTCTGCGGCATGACTGTGGAGAAAGAGGCCCCGGAGAAGTGCCCGGTGTGCGGCGTGAAGGGGGCTATGTTCAAGATGGTCGAGTAGATCGGCATCATCCACTTTTTCAACGCCCTGCCAGCAGAGATATCATCTATTACTACCACTTTACCCTGTAAATTCGAGTAGTCTATAAATAAAAACATATTATTAATATAATTTTTGCATGACGAATAAGTTATATATTCCAGATATTGGTAGCTATTAATAGCAGGTCCATTCGAATATGATTTATAACAAAGTGCTTATCCCTGTCCCATTAATTCTAAGAGCAAATACCTTTGGGGGAGCTTCTTCATTATTAAAAAATAAAACGTATTTAGATGATTCAGATATAGATATCAAAATGACACGTGAGATCGCAATACAAGTTACGCGCATGTTGAAAACTCAATCCGCTCATAAACTCATTTTGATTTGGAATGATAAAAATCTAGAAAAACAAAATATGGAAGAATTTCCACCAACGTTGAAAATGCGAACCAAGTCAATATATCTTACGGCACTTTCTAGAAATCGAGTGATTTTTCAACTTTTCCAATACCATGATCGCACACATCTTCCTATTGCCACCAAAGTTTGGTATAATTTCGTCTCACATACTAAAATTGTTGTGTCTACCTCATAGTATTTTCTAAATAATAGCTTAACTTTAAAAAATATTTTTTAAAAATTTTAACTTCTAACGGCAGCCTTAGCTAGACGTTTTTTTTTTAAAAACAAAATATAATATAAATAACTAACCTTCATTTCCAGTCCATGAAAGGAATGAAGACAAAGAATGCTTCGATCAAGGTCTTTTGCGGTATTCCAAACATTCCCCATCTTTTTAGACGAGAAAGCTTCATCTGTTCTTCGATTCCAGGGACTTCTAGCTGTTGTTTTCTATGAGTCTTCAAGCTACAAGAATAATAATTTTCTAGTGGATTATTGGTTGCAGGAGCGCCATCGAATAATTGGAAGATCATAAGATGTTGCCAATGCTTCTCGATTTGCTTTAATCTTTTTTGAATTATAATCTTAAATACACCTATTTGACTCATTAATTCATCCAAATTTTTCTTAGCATCGTATAAACTTCTAGTCTCCATATTCCTATGATTCCTTCTTCGTTCCTTCTCCAAACCATAAACAAACTTTTTAAACCATTTCTGTGCTTCTTCTAGCCATTCCTTGTATGTCTTTTCGCCTCGTTTTTTCATCTCTTGCTCTTCTTCAATCAGAAATGAAAGCCATTGCATTTCAGGTGTCCTATCATACAATATATTTAATATTCTATATTTTAGCAGTTCTTCTTCGATTGTTGTCTTTTTCGGAAAATCATTGACTATGAGCTTGTCCTGATGAAACAAACAGAATTGATGGGCCACTTGATTACCAAAAATTTTCCGGAATATTTCATCATAGCCTCTATAAAGATCCGTTACTATAAATATAGGTTTATGTACGTCGAGGTTTCTTCGAAGGAAATCCTCGATGGTTGCCCCATCCTTTGAGTCGAAGCCATTATGGTTCATGGGAGTCCCGCAATCAGTACATAATGGTGGTTGAATTTTGCGGAAGATTCCATTCGAAGTGTACTCGTAATCGTCCGAATATATCTCAAAAATCGTTTTCAACTGTTCGGCGAAGGGAAAGTTTTTCATGGTAAGCTGTATTTGTGTCATTGAAGGGTCACACAGGGTACATTTCGCTTGAAGATTAAAATATTTTCGGGTGGATGTATCCTGCCTTCACTATATCACTGGATTTCTAGATTGTGCCGCGCGAAAGTTAATTTGCAGAACTCACTTTACATGCAAAGCCGGCTGAGCCAGGAAAGGTGCGAAGAGGACAAAGGCACATCCCAACAAGCACTTGCCGTGCAAAAAGACCAGCCTGGCCTGGTGCTTGGGGTGTGTCGCGAACCTCCATTATCTCGCCCTGGTATTTCCTGCGACGACCAATAATGGGTTCAATCTACTACCTATTCACCTCGAACTACAAAACAGGAGAGCAAACCATTAATTAGCCATGAAGTCATAGTACAGAGCATGGCATGGATTAAAGAAATAAAAGCGTGAATATAAGGGTAAGTGATATGAAGAACTCGATAATATTAGGCTTAATATTCGCGTTGTTGGCAGGCAGCTCTTTTGCCGTACCTTTGAAGCTAAGCGGGGACTCTGGCCGGGCCATTCTCGGCACAATTGATCTAAACAACAGCACCAACATGGCCAACACCACCAATGAGACACAGCTGTGGAGCTGGGGAAAGCTGCCCATCGGCCATTTTATTAATGCTTCCGGAAAGCTGGCGGCCAACCCCCTCAATGACGATAGTTTCGTGATCGTGCCGCCACGTTCTGATGCAATGAATTAAAAAAGTGTAGCGGACCCGCCGGGATTCGAACCCGGGTCCGAGGCTCCGGAGGCCTCTATTCTATCCAGACTATACTACGAGTCCATTATGAGTAAAATTTTAGAATATATAAGTTAGCGGGCCCTTCAACCCACGGAAGCAGCCCCTAACTAATGATTTAGCTTTCCAGCACAATCTCAATATTTACATTCTTTGGAACCTGGATTCTCATGAGCTGGCGAAGCGCCCTCTCATCAGCATCCAGATCGATGAGCCTCTTGTGCACTCTCATTTCCCAGTGATCCCAGGTGGCAGTTCCTTCGCCGTCAGGACTCTTCCTGCAGGGAACCACCATCTTTTTGGTGGGCAGCGGGATGGGTCCCGCCATGTGAACGCCTGTTCTCTGAGCAATCCCCTTTACCTGGCTGCATATATCGTCCAGCATCAAGGGATTAGTGCCGGAAAGTCGAATTCTTGCCTTCTGCATGTTTTACACCAAAAAATTAATTTAGCGTGGTATCACGCTGATGCACATGCCGGCTGCGACGGTCGTGCCCATATCTCGAATGGCGAACCTTCCCAGTTGAGGAATCTCCTTCACCGGTTCAATGACCATGGGCTTGGAGGGAGTAACCATGATGATGGCCGCATCTCCAGCCTTGATGAAGGCAGGATTCTCTTCCTTGACCGCGCCGGACCTTGGATCCAGCTTGGCCAGAATGGCAGTGAGGGTGCACGCGATCTGCGCGGTATGGCAGTGGAACACCGGGGTGTATCCCGCCGATATGGCGCTGGGGTGCTGCAACACTACGATCTGGGCCTTGAACTCCTTGGCCACGGTCGGGGGCTTAGCTACCGATCCGCAAACGTCGCCGCGACGAATGTCGTTCTTGGCGACACCGCGCACGTTCCATCCGATGTTGTCGCCGGGGAATGCCTCGGAGACTTCCTCGTGATGCATCTCAATGGACTTGACCTCGCCAGTAGATCCGGCGGGCTCGAAGATGATCTTGTCGTTCTTTCTCATGACGCCCGTCTCGACGCGACCCACTGGCACTGTGCCCACACCTGAGATTGTGTAGACATCCTGCACCGGTACGCGCAGGGGCAAATTAGTCGGCTTCGCTGGCACCTTGAGGTTGTTCAGGGCTTCGAGCAGGGTTGGGCCCTTGTACCACTTCAGGTTCTCACTGGCCTTGGAAAGATTGTCTCCCATCAGGCCGGATATGGGCACGAAGGGTATATCCTCCACCTTGAATCCAACCATCTTGAGCAGCTTGCCTACCTCTTCCTTGACCTCGTTGAATCTCTTCTCGTCGAAGGGCGGGGTGGTGGCATCGATCTTGTTCATGCCCACAACAAGCTGGCTGACTCCCAGTGTCCTGGAAAGGAAGACGTGCTCCTTAGTCTGAGCCATGACGCCGTCCGGGACGGCCACGATCAGCACCGCGGCATCAGCCTGGCTGGCGCCGGTGATCATGTTCTTTACGAAGTCCCTGTGACCGGGGCAGTCCACCACGGTAAAGTAGAACTTGGCTGTATCGAAGCGATGATGGGCGATATCAATGGTAACGCCCCTCTCCCGCTCTTCCTTCAGGCTATCCATGACCCAGGCGAACTCGAAGGTCGCCTTTCCCTTGGATGCGGCTTCTTTCTTGTACTCATCAATGACGTGAGCGTCTACAGCTCCCGTCTCGAACATCAATCTGCCTACGGTCGTCGACTTGCCGTGATCGACGTGTCCAATGAATGCGAGATTGAGATGTGGCTTTGCATCTGCCATAATTTATCTCCTCCAACTGGCACTATCAATATTTTTCAGTATTTCATCTTTTCTAGAGGTCGCGCTCAAACGACCTTCAGGTAATCGGAAGGTTTGGGCATCTCAGGTTTCAGGCCCTTTCTGGTCCGAATCTGCTTGACGGTATCTTGCAGCAGGTTAGCGGGCAAGGGCTCAAATCCAGCGAACTCAGAGGACCAGAGTGCTCTTCCTTCGGTGGCCGACCTTATGGCCCCGGAGAATCCGAACATCTGAGCCACAGGCATCTTGGATTTAAGGATAATCATATCGCCCTGGCTGTCCATGTTCAGGATAACGCCTCTCCTTCCCTGGATCTCAGACATAGCTCCACCCATTTGATCCTGAGGCACCTGTATATAGACATTCTGGAAGGGCTCCAATAAAACCGGATCCGCCATAAGTATTCCAGCCTGCACGGCTTGCCTTACCGCAGGAATGACCTGAGCGGGGCCGCGGTGCACTGCATCCTCGTGCAGCTTTACATCTACGATTTTGGCTTTTATACCCTGCGCGGGTTCCCTGCAAATGGGGCCGTTCTTCAGCGCCTCCTCGAAGCCCTCCAAGATGAGCTCCATAGTCTCTCTCAGGTACTGGATACCTTTGGTCATGTTGAGCAACATGTTGGTGCCAAAGTATCCGACAATGCTCTTCGCTTCCTCTTTTCCCATGCCGTTCTCGAGGAGAACCTTCCTGCGCTCAACCTCTTCCATCTTCATGCTGATCTTGCCTTCTTTCAAGGCCTCGATCACGCCCGGTTCCAGGGGCTCAAACTCGATGTAGAAACGGTTGTGGTGGTTAGGTGACTTGCCTTCCACGGGTCCAGCTCTGCCGCCCACGGACTCACGATATACGACTATGGGTGGAGAAGTCTTTAGCTCCACGCCGCGATCGCGCTGCAGCCTGGTCACAGTTACATCCAGATGCAACTCGCCCATGCCAGCCAGGAGGTGCTCGCCGGTCTCCTCGTTGATGGTGACCTGCAGGGTTGGGTCCTCTTTGGCGATCTGCCTTAAGACCTCTACAACCTTTGGCAGGTCGCGGGTGTTCTTGGCCTCGACGGCTACGGTCATGACCGGTTCAGAGACATGCTTGATCTGCTCGAAAGGCGTCATGTTCTGTTCTGAAGAGATGGTAGATCCTACGATGGCATCTCGTAGACCAGTCACGGCAGCAATGTTTCCGGCTGGTATCTCCTCTACCTCAACCCTCTCCGCACCCATGACGATACCCGTCTGCTGAATACGATTGGTATCGACCACGCCGGATACATACAGCTCCATGCCGCGATGCAGGGTTCCAGAGAAGAGCCTGCCCGTGGCCACCTCGCCTGCATGCGGGTCGATCTTCAACTTATTGATCATGAATGCTACAGGACCTTTTGGGTCGCAGGTAGCCATGGCTCTTCCCACGTCACTATCCCAATTGCCATTCCAGATGACCTTGACTCTCTCCTTTTGGGCATCGATGGGGCTGGGCAAGAACTTGACTACCATATCGTTTACGGCAATATAAAGCGGGACCTTCTCGGCCAGCTCCTTCATCTTTCCTGCCCGGCAGTATTCGACGACCTGCTCAAAGCCGATGCCCGTCTTCTTCATCTGAGGCACGCTGATGGCCCAATTATAGAGAGCCGAACCAAAGGCGATATTTCCCCGAGCAGCATCCAGCTTCCAGCCGGCTTTATATTTCTCTTCATCCATTCCTTGGATGAGCTTGTTGACATTGTCAATGACCTTGCCCAGGCGCATGGCCATATCTTTCGGCTCAACTTTCAACTCATTGATCATGCGGTCCACTTTATTGACGAAAAGGACCGGCTTGACACCTTCCTTGAGAGCCTGTCGCAGCACAGTCTCCGTCTGAGGCATGGCGCCCTCAACGGCATCCACTACAACCACTGCGCCGTCAACCGCCCGCATAGCCCGAGTAACGTCGCCTCCAAAGTCCACGTGGCCGGGAGTATCAATCATGTTGATGAGATATTCCTTGCCATCTATCTCGTGAACCATGGATACATTGGCAGCATCGATAGTAATTCCGCGCGCCTGCTCCAGGGGATCGAAATCCATGAAGAGCTGCTTGCCTGCCAGGTCCATGGAGATCATGCCTGCGCCTCCCAGAAGGTTATCAGAAAGGGTTGTCTTGCCGTGATCGATATGTGCTACGATTCCGATGTTCCGGATAAACTCAGGCTTGTCCATCAGAGTCGTTACACGTTCTGCTATTTTCTTCCTCTTGCCCATAATACGCCTCGCGAAGTTTAAGATAAAGGTTAAATCCAGACTAGGACTCAGATTCCTCGGACTCAATCTATTTAAGCCTTCGGCCATCTCAGGGCGGTTTCAAAATCGAATATGGCGCGAAATTATAATTATGGATAAAGCTTAAATCGCGGCGAGAAAAGCAGATCAACGGTTTTTACGATGGCGCGCTTGGTAATGAAGTTTGGTGGTGTTTCCGTTGCTGACGGAAACAGACTGCGGCATGTAGGAGATCTGGTCTTACATTTTAGCCGCGACAATGAGATAGTTTTGGTTACTTCCGCCCTGCAAGGCGTCACTGACGACCTTTTGGCCTGTGCCAAAAAAGCAGCAAAGGAGGGAAATGTCTCAGAAGTGATCGATTTCATGGAGAAGCTCACGGATAGGCACAATCAGGCCATAACTGATGCCATAAAAGATCCTCAAATCGCCAAAGAGGTCAGTGAGACGATATCTAACAAGCTGTCTGAGCTCGAAAAAGCTTACATCGGCATCTGCTACCTGGGTGAGCTTACAGCACGCTCGTTGGATTATATATCCAGCTATGGCGAGCAACTGGCGGCGCCCATTCTCGCAGGAGTCTTGAGAGATATGGGCATACCCTCTTTGCACTATACCGGCTCAGAGGCAGGAATCATCACCGACAGTAACTATGGCGACTGCAGGCCCTTAGAGAAGACCTACAATTTAATTCCCCAAAGGCTCTTGCCGCTCAAGGGCGTTCCCGTGGTCACTGGCTTCATCGCCAAGGACGATAAGGGCACGATTACCACCTTAGGGCGGGGTGGCTCGGATCTGTCCGCCTCGCTCATCGGGGCGGCTATTGATGCCGATGAGATCTGGTTCTGGAAGGAGACATACGGCATAATGACTACCGATCCCAAGATCGTGCCCGAGGCCAGGTCTATTCCCTCCATCTCCTACCGGGAGGCTATGGAGCTATCCAACTTCGGGGCCAAGGTCTTGCACCCCCGCTCCATTGAGCCTGCCATCCGAAAAGGCATCCCTGTGCGTGTAAAATGCACCTTCGATCCCGATATCCCCGGCACACTAATAGTGCATGAAGTTGTACCCAAAGCGGATGTGATAAAGGCAGTTACACTGCACAAGAATGTGGCTCTGCTCAACATTTCCGGGGCAGGCATGATTGGAACGCTAGGCGTCGCGGCGCGCGCTTTTTCTGCTCTCGCCAAAGCGGGCATCAATATCGTCATGATCAGCCAGGGATCGTCGGAGGCCAATATCTCCATGATCATTGAGGAGCGGCAGGTGGAGAAAGCAGAAGATGCCCTAAGAGCCGAGTTTCCCAGAGATCTGGTCAAGGATATCTCGCACGATCACGATGTCTCTGCTGTGGCAGTAGTTGGCGCAGGAATGGAGGGCACACCGGGCGTGGCGGCGCGAGTCTTCAAGGCCATGGGCGCGGCCAGGATAAATGTGGTCATGATCAGCCAGGCATCGGGTCAGCTTAACATCTCCTTTGTGGTCGCTTCCAAGGATGCAGAGCAGGCAGTAAGAGAGCTGCACCGTGAGTTTTGCCTGGGAGGAGAAGCATGAAGGGGCTGACGTACGCTGAGGCGGGCGTAGATATTCACCAGGAGAACAGATCCATTGATGCCATGAAGGCCGTGCTGACGACAAAACGTAAGGGCTTCGGAGCGCCCATGACCGAGATCGGCCACTACGCCGGACTCCTGGATATGGGCAGCTTTGCCCTGGCCATGACCACAGATGGTGTGGGCTCCAAGGTCCTCATTGCCAATGCTATTTCCAAGTGGGATACGATCGGCATCGACTGCATCGCCATGAATGTCAACGACCTTTATGCTATCGGGGCCGAGCCCATCGCCTTTGTGGACTATCTGGCCGTAGAGAAGGTGGATCCTGAGCGTGCGGGGCAAATTGCGATAGGCTTGGCCCGCGGGGCCGAGATATCCAATATGACCATTGTGGGAGGGGAGACGGCTTCCTTGCCAGAGATCATTCGGGGCTTCGACCTGGCCGGCACCGCCATCGGCGTCGTGGACAAGGACAAAGTTGTGACGGGCGAGAAGATCCAACTGGGTGATGCTCTGGTGGGCGTGCCCAGCAGCGGCCTGCACAGCAACGGCTATACTTTGGCCCGGCGCATCATTGCCGAGTCCAAGTACACCTACTTCGACCGGATGCCCGGCGGGAAAAATACCATTGGAGAGGAGCTGCTCACACCCACCCGGATCTACCCCGAGATAGTGAAACTGGTGCAGGAGTGCGATGTGCATGGCCTCGCCCACATCACCGGCTCGGGCCTTCTCAAGCTGCGCCGCATCTCGCAATTGGGCTTTGAGATCACCGATCCACTGGAGCCGCAATCCATCTTCCGCTTCCTGCAGGAGCTGGGCAATGTGGATGAAAGCGAGATGTACCGCACTTTCAACATGGGCATGGGCTTCCTGGTCGTAATAGCCGAAAACGAGGCCCAAAAGGCCTGCCGTATCATGGGACCGGGCGCAAAGGTAATCGGATCGATTGTAAAAGAGGGAATAAAAGCAGGCCGCATGACCTTCTAGGCCTGCTGCTTTTTTTCGCCGAACATCTCTTCTAATTTGGCCTTAATCTTTCGTATGGATTCTATGGCCGGACAGTTTACATCGATGGGCGGCTTACCTGCCAGGTCCGCTTCTACCAGGCATTTGTCAAAGGGAATGGTCCCCAGGACCGGTATGCCCATCAGGGCCAGCTTCTCGGCCACGGGCCCAGGATCGTCTGCCTTGTTTATGACGGCAAAATATCGAGTGATACCGATCTCCTTGCCCAGATGCATTATCCTCTCCACAGTCTCAATGGATCTCATGCCCGGTTCTACCACGGCGATCATGGCATCGACCCCGCGAGCTGTGGCCCTGCCTAAGTGCTCGATGCCAGCTTCCATGTCCATGATCACCAGATCCTTTTCCCGAACGATGACGTGCCTGATGAGCGCTTTCACAAACGCATTGGCCGGACACATGCAGCCCGAGCCGCCGGAATCAATGGTGCCCATGACCACCAGCTTGACATTATCAGGCCCGGTGCAGCCGCACATGGCCACCACGTCGTCAACCTTGGGGTTCATCTTGAACATGCCGCCGGGCATGCCCGCCCGCTCCTCAACTAAGTCTTTGTGCTCGGTGACGGGCTTGGGCAAATTAGGGATGCCCAGAGCTGAGCCCAGGTTCATGCTCGGGTCCGCGTCAATCGCCAGAACATTGTAGCCGTCGCGGGCAAAGAGACGGGCTAAGGTGCCGGCCAGGGTGGTCTTACCCACACCGCCTTTTCCTGAGATTGCGATCTTCATTTTTATAAACCTCGTGAGAATGATTAAGTCTATTTCTAACATGTACGTTTATATCGATTCTGCATGATAACAGTAGCGGGGCGCTGCAATGATTAAGAGCATTAGAAAACGCGATGGCTTGACCGCAAAACTTGACCAGGAGAAGATTGCCGCAGCCATTGCCGACGACATTTTGCTCTCCAGCAATGCCGCTACAGTTCTCAAGAAGAGATATCTACGTCGCGACGAGCGCGGGGCTGTCGCGGAGACGCCGGAGGAGATGTTCGAACGCGTGGCCGCTCATGTCTCGCGGGCCGAGATTAAGTATGGCGGCGACGCAAAAATTTGCCGCAGCAAATTCTTGACGATGATGCGTAGCCTGGAATTTCTGCCCAACTCTCCCACGCTCATGAACGCGGGCCTGCCGCTCGGGCAACTGGCGGCCTGTTTTGTCCTTCCGGTGGAAGACTCTCTCGTCGGTATCTTTGACGCCCTGAAGAGCATGGCCCTTATCCATCAGAGCGGAGGAGGCACGGGCTTTTCCTTCTCCCGGCTGCGCCCCAAAAATGATGTGGTGCGCGCGACGGGCGGAGTGGCCAGCGGCCCGGTATCCTTTATGCGCATCTTCGACACAGCCACCGATGTGATCAAGCAGGGAGGCCGCCGCCGGGGCGCGAACATGGCTACGCTACGCGTCGATCACCCTGACATTTTGGAGTTCATCCAGGCCAAGGAGAAGCCGGGGTTTTTGGAGAACTTCAACATCTCTGTGGCCGCAACAGATGAATTCATGCATAGGGCGGGGCAGGGCGAAGAGATCGAACTGATCAATCCGCGAACCGGCCAGGTCGCGGGACATATCAATGCCAGAGAGACAATGGACTGCATCGCTAACTCTGCCAGGGCGGGAGGCGATCCGGGCATGATCTTCATAGACAGGATCAATGCCGCTCACCCTCTGCCAGGCCTTATTGAGAGCACCAATCCCTGTGGCGAGCAGCCCCTGCTGGCTTTCGAGTCCTGCAATCTGGGGTCCATCAATCTCGCCAAGCTGGTGGAGAGAGAGGAGATGAACTGGGAACGACTGGGGGAATTGGTCTCATTGGCCGTGCGCTTCCTGGACGATGTCATCGATATGAACTGCTATCCTTTGCAGCAAATCGAAGAGACCACCTTGCAGTCGCGAAAGATCGGTCTGGGGGTGATGGGCTTTGCCGAGATGCTCATCCTGATGAATATCTCCTACAACTCCCAGGAAGCCGTGCACCTGGCGGAAGGGATCATGAAATTTATCACCCAGGCAGCGCGCGAGGCGTCAGCCCGCCTGGGCGAAGAGCGCGGCTCTTTTCCGCTCTTCGAAGAGTCCAAACTCAAGAATTGGAGCGCCATGAGAAACGCCACGGTGACTACCATCGCACCCACAGGCACCATCAGCATCATCGCGGGCACCTCCAGCGGCATCGAGCCTCTCTTTGCGCTGGCCTTTGTGCGCCGGGTGCTGGAGGGGGCGCGGCTTTTGGAGGTCTCGCCCCTCTTTGAGCGTGCAGCCGCGGCGCGCGGCATCTACACTCAGGAGTTGAAAGCGGAGCTGGCCAGAACGGGCTCGGCTGCGGATATAGCGGGAGTTCCCCAGGATCTGAAAGAGCTCTTCGTTACGGCTCTGGACATCCCGCCGGAGCAGCACGTGCGCATCCAGGCCGCATTCCAGAAGTACACAGACAACGCCGTCTCCAAGACTGTGAACCTGTCCGAAAGCGCCACGGTGGACGATGTCCTGAAGGTTTACAATCTGGCCTACGACCTGGGCTGCAAGGGCGTGACGGTATTTCGCTACGGCTGCAGAAGCCAGGTGCTCTATCTGGGCAACGGGGAGACGCTGCCGGGGTGCAAGTACTGCGGATGAGTTTCTCTTTTTTGATGGAAAACTCCATCCATCAACTTCGCACATATGGTCGTTTTGTTGGCTAAGACGATAAGGCTAAGTCCATGATCATGAAGTAAGTGCATTCGAGCTTCAGGAGTTGAAATTTATCCTCTCAATACACTGCGGCAGGATTTATTTGGAGTTCCCAGACACCGGACTTTCTATCCACTGGTGCCCAAATCTTTCCATATACATTTAAAGGAATGGATTTGCCTATAGATTGGGCATAATTTCCAGCATAACTTGGCAAAATGGAATCCTTTCTCAAAACCATACTAATAGTAATTTTATTTGCATCTATACCGAGATATTCATTTACGGGATGTTCATACGTACACTTGTAAAAATCGGTCGCATTAGGGAGCTCAGAAATTATAAATTTCCCGTCAATTAATACCCAACTAGTCGCATTCTCAAGTCTAATTATCGTTTTTTCTGCCGCCCTTTTTTTCATTGAGCTACGTTGCTGTTCGATCATTGAAGAGTCTAATTTCATACTAAATTTTGACTCGAATTGAGTTACAAGCCCATTAAATGCATTTAGATCGGATAAATCGATATCAACTAATTCCAATCCTAAAGTTACTTGATCACTTTCGATTATGCTCCTTTGATAGCGTCGGAACTTTTCTGCCAAAGAAATATCTGGAATTTTTATGGTACTAATCCACTTGCTCAGATCTTTGCCCTGTGCTTTTGCCTCAAGTATTTGTGGGAGGTTGCCTTTTAATTCTCCGCCAACTTCTTTTACGATCTCATTAACGGCTTGCTCAATAGTTGGTTCCTTGAAGTAGTCATTGTAGAAATTCTTTATCTCCTCTTCATTTACAAAATGAAAAGAAACCGTAGATATATTTTTAAATTTATTTTTCTTTTCGTTAAGCCCTGAATCTTTTTCTACAAGAGACGGATCTTTCTGACTTACTTTCTGACTTACATTCTGACTTACAAATTCTACCCATGAGTCCATCTTATCTAAATCGCTACGGATCGCCATTTTTGACAGTAAATACGCATTGCGTTCAGATCTATCCAACCTTCGCAAAATAAAAAGAGAAGAAGTGATAATAACTATTAATATTATTATATAAATTATATTTGATAAAATAGAAGATGATATTAATGAAGCTAATTGAACCTCTGTAAATTCAACTTTTGAATATAGAATAACTAACATGCCAAGTAGAATCAGAATTGCCAGAATGGCTTGGGCGATTCGTGTGTTCTCTGTGATCCACTCCTTACTATCATCCACGAATCCCATAATCATTCCACTCTTTTTACCTTTAGTTTATCATGCACGAATTCCTATAAAAAGGTTTTGAAAAATTAGATCATGTTTTGTTAGTTCAAGATAATTCTGACAACACAAAATTATATCTTAATCGCTTAATAGCTCTATCAGCCCGCACAATTTCTGAGCGTTTCATAAACTTAACTTAACCAGATTAGTGTGATGGAAAGGCATAGCATCTTGACGATCCCTGGAGCACCAACACCATCAACCGCTTCCGCCCTGATGTTGCCACACTCTATTCGGCAATAGCCATTCCCAGCGATCATAAAGTCTCCATCTGCACGGGAAATCCCAACATGCCGTACTGGGGCACCCTGGCCAGCGGCCAGACAGGAACTTATGTCAACCTTACCTTAGGAAAAAGGCCGGAATACCTCGTATTTGACCTCAAAAAGGATGCATCGGCGGTCATGTGGATGACGGTCCAGGTGATGGAAAAGCAGCCTACGGAAAAGGCCGCAAATTTATGGGCGGTGGCGGAAAACAATTACTGGGAAGCGGTCTGGTGGCTTGACCGGGCCGTGCTGGAGAGAAAGAGTTCTGCAAAGGCAGCTGCCTGGGGAAGGTCAGCAACCAACTTTGCAGAAGTGATCGCGCAGGCAGAAATGATTCAGGAGCTTTGCCGGCCTCATCCGACAAATTGATCTGCAAAGAATTGCCATTGGATGGAAATTAGGAAAGGGCCAGAGGCTGCAAAAGGTAAAAGAGGGAGATTGTATCGAAAAGCCGCCCCAGGCCACGAACCATCAGCAAACCAATTACCCCTTATTAACTGTGTCGGTTGAAGCTACATTAGCGCTAGCTGGTTTTGCTTTGCGGGCAGACCGATAAGCCTAAGAACTTTTATCATCATTTCTCAGGTTATGAAACGCATCGGCATCGCCGACACCACATTTGCCCGCGTGGACATGGCCCGCGCGTCCATCAGCATCATCAAGAAAGAGGTCTCCGCAGAGATCATCCGCTACACCGTTCCCGGCATCAAGGACCTGCCTGTTGCCGCCAAGAAGCTCCTGGAAGAGGAGAAATGCGAGATCGTCATGGCCCTGGGCATGCCAGGACCTGCGGAAAAAGATCGAATGTGTGCCCACGAGGCTTCCACCGGTCTGATTGCCGCCCAGCTTATGACCAACAAGCACATCATCGAGGTCTTTGTGCATGAGGATGAGGCCCCTGATGAGCGCACGCTGGCATTGCTTGCACAACGGCGCGCCGAAGAGCACGCACTAAATGCTGTCCGCCTGCTCTACCATCCCGAGATGCTCACCCGCCTGGCCGGCACGGGCCAGCGACAGGGCTACGAGGATGCCGGACCTATTGAGGGCAGCTCGGGCGGCCATCTGGGGCATTGAATTAAATAATACAACTCAGGCCGTCGCGGCGGCCTGAGTTGTATTATTTTCCTGCATTGTTTCATTTAGCATTCCCATTCCGGACCCACATCCAAAACTGGCATTAATTTCTACCAGCATATCCTCTTTCCTGGCGAATTCGCCGTAATAGTGCAACAATCACACATACGAAAACTTAGATTTAAATATTAGAAATTAATATGGTTTATGCCGAATGACACATCAAAAGCCACATGCACGCAAAAAGAAAGGAAAACGCCGGTCACATCCCCGGAAGATGAACACATTGAGACACGAGTTCGATCAAATCGTCCAAGGGTCGGAGGATTTGGCGCAGAGAACCCCTCTTCCGCTTGTCGTGATCGCGACCTATCTCAATCGTCTCGACTTCAAAGAGAGCATAAATCGTTATGTAAAATGGGACCCTGCTCAGTGGAAATATAGTCCCGGAGTTTTGGCACAGCTTCTGGTAATCGCGGTATTCATCCAGGCAAATAAAAAGATAGCATTAAGCCGGATTCGTCAAGTTTATGCTGGTATGGACCTTGAAATGTTAGCTGGTGAACCAGTTGAACCTGCAGAGTTGTCCGATGATCTATTTGCAACCATGCTGGATCGCCTCTGGTTGGCAGGATGCGAAAATTTTTTGAGTACAATAGCCTTGACGGTACGTATCGTATTTGATCTGCCTCCAAACTATGTTCTTCACTCGGACACCACCTCTCACGTCTTGTATGGTGATTATGACTCATCAGAAGACGTTTCGGATCCGTCTCTTGTCCTCCCAACATACGGCTACAGCAAGGATAAACGGAATGATCTGAAACAGATCATGACGGGGATGGTGACTGATGGAGACGGACTCATCCGCTTCAGTCACGTCCTTGACGGGAACATGGCTGACTGCAAGTATAATCATCTGATGATAAAAACACTTCAGGAGGTGTACGGAGACGAATTCTATCGCTATACCTACATCGCGGACAGCAAAATGCTGAATAAGAAGAATTTGGATCTCGTCTTTTGTGACGATAAACCGGTAAAGATAATCTCCCGCATTCCTGAAAACTTCGCAGGAAAGCTTGCAGAAAAAATTCGTATTCTTGCATACGAAAAACAAGAATGGAAGAGTCTTGGTATCTGCTGCGAACATCCTGCTGGGAAAGGAAAAGAACCGGAATACTGGGTTCAAAAATTTAAACGATCGGTCTTTAGCTTCCCGGTCTGGATTCATATTTATAGAAGTGGTGATGCAGAGCGTCGTCTACAGTCAAAGATAGAAAAAGATCGTGCAACGTTTGAATCAGATCTCAAAATTTTGACGGATAGAGAGTTTGCCTGTGAACCGGATGCAAACACTGATCTTGTGGCATTCCTCAAAACACATTCGAAATCTTTCTTTTCTGTAAGTCTTTCTGCTGTTGCATCGGTCAACGAAAAGAATCCAGTTGGAAGGCCATCTGCGAAGCCCAAAGCAAAACAGATTGAGGTTGTATGGGCTGTCACTGCAGGACAAATCATCCAAAATGAAAAAAAAATTGAACGCCAGCGTCAGAAAGATGAATCGTTTTGTCTTCTGACCAATATTGATCCGGATACTTTGGAAAGCAGGGAGATCCTTCTGAGGTATAAGGCTCAGCATAAAGTGGAAAATAACTTCAGTGTACTGAAGACGCCTCTGCTCGCTTCGACACTCTTTCTTGAAAAACCGCAACGAATTGAAGCGATGATGACCTTATTATATTTTAGCGTACTAATGCATGGCATCCTGCAGTTGATATCGAGAACCAGGATTGCTGCCTGCGAAGAAGCCCCTCCGTTAGGACCGCAAAATAGGCCTCTTATCCGCCCGAAGTCTGAGACGATGCTTAATGTTCTTGCCCTGTTTGAGATCATTTCCAAGGGGGATGCTGTTTCGATACGAAGCAAAATGCCGGAAAGAAGGACGCAATTGGATCTAATACTATTTCTTGTAGACTTCAATCCTACATCAATCTGATTTGATCTCAGCTGGAAATCCTGTGATGGAGCTTTTTGAGTCTAGACTGTCGATAATATATTTAATTTGCTCGGACGGACCACAGAGGCAACGTCTTTTTGTTATTGCTCCGGGTAGGTTGTGAGTTATTCCCATTTTTTCTGCTCTTACGGAGGCGGTTCAGTTCCCATAATTATTGGTGATTTTGGTTGGGGGTCCGGAATGGGAATTAGCAATGTTTCGTTCACCATCGTTTCATTGCCGGCCGATACAACAGGAACTGCTTGTGTGGAGACCATTAGACCCATGGGAAAGGGCGGGGCATTTTTTGCCTCGGCTGGAAGCTTGATACTTACGCTCTCATTGAAGCCCTCAAAGATCATGGAGACCTCTGCATTTATTCGCATCTCCATTGTCCCGGATTCGTTGGCCTGCAGGCCTAAAGACTGAGGGGCCACGGTGAAGATTTCCAGTACATCCGTCTTCTTGAGTTGGTGAGTATCTTTGGTGATCCAGTAGTACACGTCCAGGCTCATATTGCGGAAGAGTTCGGTGTAGTTCATGCCGGGCACAGGCACAAGAGATGGCACCTCTCCGGCGAGCTGATTGGCCACGGTACTCATATCCATCTCCGCCCGAACCATGTAGCAGTCCACTCCTTCCACAATCTCCGAGCCTATCAGGGAGAGGTGAGACTGGTTGAACATTTCAAGCTGCTGGATCATTGTGTTTTGCTGGGACCAGGCATCAGCCACACCGGGCATCTTTATAGCCGTCCAGTTTCCATCCATCTTCATGTAGATGGTGTCGTTGATAAGATACTCCTCCAGAGCGATGGCGCTGGTGTTGTCCTCATCGCCCTTGGCATAGGTGAGTGAGGCCATGGACAGCTTTAGTGCATGATCGGTCATGTTGGCTAGGCCGTAGCCGAGTGAGCGCGTGTAGTGTTTCTGGGCATCACCCGAGGTAAGGTTGACCAGATCTATTTTCTGCTCCATCTACATGGAAAAGCGGTAGGATTCAAGACTGGCCGAAGAGTCGATCACCAGAGCCCGTAAAGCTGAGGTCATCAATTCATCAAAAGTGCTATTCGTCTGGCCGAGCGCTGCTGGGCAGCAGAGCAGCAGGGCCAGCGCCAAAAGTATAAGATATCTCATGGCCAGACAGATGGGGATCGAGGTAAATAATCTTTGCTCTTTTTTTCTTTTTTTTTTTTCAGAAAACCGTCTCATTTTTGCGTAGTAGTGCCGCGAAAATAAAGAGTAGGATACTGATAGAGGAATCCATCAGATTAAAGTATATCATAATCTATTGTACCTTAGATCTAAATGAAAAACGATTGGATGCGAGCCAGAGAATTTTCCCAATACCTCTGTGAGAATGAGGTGTTAGGAATCTATCAGACATCTGCGGCAGGACGCTATGCGATTGCGAATCCCGCTCTTGCTCACATCCTGGGATATGATTCACCTGATGATCTGATAAATTCCATCACAGACATCGATAGGCAAGTTTTTGTCGATCCTTCGCGGCAACGGGAGTTTCATCGCCTCCTGAAAGAAACGGGCAACGTGAAGAACTTCGTTGCAGAGTTATTTCGCAAAGACGGAAGACGGGTTTGGGTTTCCATCCAGGCCGATGCGATAAATGACCCTAATAATATTGCTTCATCTTACCAGGGATTTCTGATAGATATCACGGAACACAAAATCGTAGAAGAGGCGCTGAAAAGGTCGGAGGAAAAATATCGAACCCTTGTAGAGAACCTTAATGATGTTATCTTTACCCTGGACAACGCAGGCCGCATCATTTACGTAAGTCCAGTAGTGGAACCGCTGCTGGGATACAAGCCAGAAGAAATAATTGGAGAAGATTTTGCGGGATTCATTCATCCCGAGGACCTGCCCGGCCTGACGGTAAGTTTCTACAAAACGATGCAAGGCAAGCTTGAGCCTTACGAATTCCGCATAAGGAACAACCGCAATCAATACCGGCAGGTAAGGACTACCAGCAGGCCTGAGATCGACGAACTGGGTCGGCCATTGGGAATAACCGGTCTTTTGTCCGACATCACCGAGCAAAAGCAAAAGGATGATGCCGAGCAGGAATCGGCGAGTAAGCTGGCCGCGATTATTGAGTTTCTCCCGGATGCAACCTTTGTCATCGATTTAGAAGGAAAGGTAATCGCCTGGAACAGAGCCATGGAGGAGATGACCGGAGTCAACAAGATGGATATGATCGAGCAAGGTGATCATGCTTATGCCATCCCGTTCTATGGTGAAAGACGACGACAGTTGCTGGATCTATTAGATAAGGACGATAAAGAAATTGCATGCAACTATCAATATGTGCAACGAAAAGGGAACACCATCTACGCAGAAATATTTACCCCGGCATTGTTCGGTGGCAGAGGTGCACATGTATGGGCAACGGGAGCACCGATCTTCGATGCCAAAGGAAAGCGTCTGGGTGCCATAGAATCCATTCGCGACATCACCGAGAGCAAAAGAGCAAAAGAAGAGCTGCAGGAATCCAAAGACTACCTGGAAAAGATAATCAATTCCATCGGCGATCCCTTATTCGTCAAGAATCGGCAGCATCGATTTGTTTTGGTGAACAACGCTTTTTGTGCATTATTGGGCCGCAGTTGTGAGGAGCTCCTGGGAAAGATGGACTACGACTTCTTCCCGGAAGAGCAAGTTGACGTTTTCTTGGAAAAGGACGAGCGGGTCTTTGAGACGGGAAAAGAGAACGTGAATGAGGAAACGATTACCGATTCCCAAGGAGTCGATCGCACCATAATAACCAAGAAGACATTGTATACGGACATTTCCGGGAACAGGTTTATCGTGGGAATCATCCGGGATATAACCGAGCGCAAGTGGGCAGAAGAGGAGCTGCAAAAGACCAACCGGCAATTAAAGCAATCAATTGCCAAGGCCAATGAATTGACCGGACTGGCCAGAAAGGCCAACGCCGCCAAGAGCGAATTTTTGGCCAACATGAGCCATGAGATCCGCACGCCCTTGAACGGCGTCATAGGCATGACTGAATTGCTCTTGGACACGGATTTGAATAGTGAGCAACAGGAATACGCCCAAACCATCAACAGTAGCGGCGAAGCGCTGCTGGCACTCATCAACGATATCCTGGATTTCTCCAAGATTGAGGCCAATAAGCTGGTGATGGAGATGCGAGACTTCGACCTGCGCTCTGTTCTTAAGTATACAACCGATCTCCTGGCCAGGAGCGCCCGGGAGAAAGGCTTGCAGCTATCCATCCAGGTAGATCCGGACGTGCCTATGCTGCTGCGGGGCGATGCAGGGAGGTTGCGCCAGATTCTGGCCAACCTGGGAGGCAATGCCGCGAAGTTCACGAACCGGGGCAATATCCTGATCCAGGTGAGCGTGGAGAAAGAGGAAAAGAGAAAGATCACGCTTCACTTTTTGGTCAGCGATACTGGAATTGGCATCCCGGCCAACCGATTGAAGGCCCTGTTCACACCCTTCACGCAGGCAGACGGCTCCACCACACGCAAATACGGCGGAACGGGCCTGGGTCTTGCCATCTCCAAACAACTGGCCCAGATGATGAACGGCAAGATCGGAGCTAGAAGCGTTCCGGGAGTAGGATCTACGTTCTGGTTCACAGCCAGGTTCGAGAAGGTTCCTGACAAGCAAGCAGAGGAAGAGGTATTGGAAAGCAAGGTGCAAAAGGCGCCAGAACCAGGCGATGTTCTATCTCTACCCGACACGGTCCGTATCCTGTTGGTGGAGGACAATCCCGTAAACCAGAGAGTCGCCCTGGCCATGCTGAAAAAGCTGGGCTTCCGGACGGATATGGTGGCCAATGGCCAGGAGGCGGTCGAGGCTCTGCAGAGTTCTTCCTACGATCTGGTGCTGATGGACTGCCAGATGCCTGAGATGGACGGCTTCGAGGCCACCCGCGCCATCCGGCAAAAAGAGTCGGCGGCGAGAAGTTCGAGCATACCCATCATCGCCATGACCGCTTCCGCCATGCAGGCCGACCGGGAG
Source organism: Methanotrichaceae archaeon (assembly GCA_963803855.1). Lineage (GTDB taxonomy): Archaea > Halobacteriota > Methanosarcinia > Methanotrichales > Methanotrichaceae > Methanothrix. Next base: position 44,780 of record CAWDNX010000005.1, on the reverse strand, counting down.
AAATGCCTTCAAGCGGGGATGAGCGATTTCATTGCCAAGCCTTTCCAATCGGAGGAGCTGGCCGAGATGCTGGCCAGGTGGCTGGTCGTATCCCGGCGCGATTCCGAAGATGGCGAAACGGGATAGCCTGGTGCATGCGTCATCGATTAAGGCGGAAATCAATAATGGCGCGGCAAAAATTGTCTCTCTCATCGAAGAAGACAACCATGATCGTCGATCTCAAGCACAAAATTGATTGAATTATGGAGATGATGATTACACCTGGGGTTAACGAAATTATACCACAGAATCGCAGAGCGCGCGGAGGACGAACGAACGGAGACGACTATTACTCGATTGCTGGTAATAAGGTAAATTTCACGTCTCTGCGAACTCTGCGTCTCTGCGGTTAATACTATTGGAAATTATAAAATTAAAACGGTGGGCTCTGCCGCAGCTCTAAGCTATTTTGCCAAGAGACGTAAGGAACAGCACGAAGAGGACAGACCATCCCAAAGGCCTCACAGGGCGCAGGCCGTAGCCGTTGCTTGCCCAGGCCAGGAGGTCGAAGAACCAGCTATCTACTTTGCCCTGGCGGAGCAGCTCCCACAGGTGTTTGTAGCGATAGGAGTAGTAGCATTCGCTGGCATCGTCAGTGAAGCCCAGCTTTTTGAAGTTCTCAATCAGAAGGTAGTAGGCGGTGTCATCATAAGACAGGTCGTGGATGGAGGACCAGCGAATGTTGAGCTTGTCGTACTTGGTCCGGTAGAGGGAGAGGGTGCCGTTGATTTGAGCGTTGTCGAAGAAGACATCTTTGTTGAACTGGCTGTAATCGAAGAAGACATCAAGGAATTTTGCATCCTCAAAGTGCGCTTCTTGGTTGAATTGAATGCTCCTGAAGATGGCATCCTGTTTGAACTGCACATTTATGAAGTCTGCGTACTGGTTGAACTTCGCGTTACTGAAGTCCGTCTGGCTAAATTGTGAGTCCCGGAGGTAGGCAGCTTGTTGAAAATTGGTCCCGATCAAATAAACGGGTCCTTCAAATTTCGTATTTTGGCAGGTAAAATTTTCTTGCAGGACGGTTCCTTTGAGATTCAACGACCCCAAAATCAAGCAACCCGTAATTTCAATAGGAGAGATGACTAGTTTTGCATCCTCTGTTAATGAAAAACATTCTTTCTCCCCATAGCTTCTCGCCACAAAAACCTTTGGAAGCTGTAGCTTGCTGATGTCCAGATCGCCCACGATAGTAACACCGTCGTACTCCACCGGCTGCCCCAGCTCGATCTTCTTGAGGATCTCCTCAGCCGGAACCACACGAGAAGGCTCCGCCTGCACTGCTAATGACAGAGATAAAAGCGCCATCAGACATAGAAACAGAGTCCATCTGCTCGACTCTGCCTCTAAAGGCCCCTCCACGCTTTTGCAGATAATCATGGTAGTAATTTATGATTAGAATACTAAATTGCCGATTCTAGAATTGCTTAGGGCACAATCTAGAAATCTAGTGATATAGTGAAGGCAGGATACATCCACCCGAAAATATTTTAATCTTCAAGCGAAATGTACCCTGTGTGACCCTTCAATGACACAAATACAGCTTACCATGAAAAACTTTCCCTTCGCCGAACAGTTGAAATCGATTTTTGAGATATATTCGGACGATTACGAGTACACTTCGAATGGAATCTTCCGCAAAATTCAACCACCATTATGTACTGATTGCGGGACTCCCATGAACCATAATGGCTTCGACTCAAAGGATGGGGCAACCATCGAGGATTTCCTTCGAAGAAACCTCGACGTACATAAACCTATATTTATAGTAACGGATCTTTATAGAGGCTATGATGAAATATTCCGGAAAATTTTTGGAAATCAAGTGGCCCATCAATTCTGTTTGTTTAATCAGGACAAGCTCATAGTCAATGATTTTCCGAAAAAGACAACAATCGAAGAAGAACTACTAAAATATAGAATATTAAATATATTTTATGATAGGACACCAGAAATGCAATGGCTTTCATTTCTGATTGAAGAAGAGCAAGAGATGAAAAAACGAGGCGAAAAGACATACAAGGAATGGCTAGAAGAAGCACAGAAATGGTTTAAAAAGTTTGTTTATGGTTTGGAGAAGGAACGAAGAAGGAATCATAGGAATATGGTGACTAGAAGTTTATACGATGCTAAGAAAAATTTGGATGAATTAATGAGTCAAATAGGTGTATTTAAGATTATAATTCAAAAAAGATTAAAGCAAATCGAGATGGGTTGGCAACATCTTATGATCTTCCAATTATTCGATGGCGCTCCTGCAACCAATAATCCACTAGAAAATTATTATTCTTGTAGCTTGAAGACTCATAGAAAACAACAGCTAGAAGTCCCTGGAATCGAAGAACCGATGAAGCTTTCTCGTCTAAAAAGATGGGGAATGTTTGGAATACCGCAAAAGACCTTGATCGAAGCATTCTTTGTCTTCATTCCTTTCATGGACTGGAAATGAAGGTTAGTTATTTATATTATATTTTGTTAAAAAAAACGTCTAGCTAAGTCTGCCGTTAGAAGTTAAAATTTTTAAAAAATATTTTTTAAAGTTGAGCTATTATTTAGAAAATACTATGAGGTAGACACAACAATTTTAGTATGTGAGACGAAATTATACCAAACTTTGGTGGCAATAGGAAGATGTGTGCGATCATGGTATTGGAAAAGTTGAAAAATCACTCGATTTCTAGAAAGTGCCACTTGTCCACAATTTTTGATTGTATTGCTACCAATTATCAACTCATATGTTTCAGAGGGTTGTTTTTGCATCTTTGTATCACTCTCATCCAAAGTTATCTTTGGATTTGACGAGTCTATACTATTTGATTCTATTCCTTTTTCTCAGCCGCAAACTACAAATATATATAACGATCATATAGGTAGTTTGTCGCGTCCTGCAAGGGTTGGCGGGCGTGTCGTGGGCTTAACCGCAATTCCGATAATGCTCTGTTTCAGGAGATGCATGCCTTCGTGGCAATGCATTCGGGCTATGGAGCCTGTGAGTAAAATGATCAGGTGGCTGAAAGTTGCATGCCATAAACGGCCTAGCAATCCGCCGGGATCTCTCACGCTAATACACGACCGGGAAACAGGAGCGCGGCACAAACCATTGGCGGAAGGCGAGCACCATGGCCCCATGAGAACGGGTTCCTTTAAAACGGACGCTGTGTCAAATTCCAGTGCTCTGCCGCCTTCCGGCTTTTAGTCGGGCTTCGGGCAGGGTCAGGCCATCACTGCGGTGACTGGCTCCTTCAAAAGGGACGCTGTGGCTTTCGGCGCTGGCCTGCCTGAGACCTCGATTCGCTCTTTTCTGTTATCTTCTTTGGTACGGATTCCTGGCTCTTGACCTTTCTTGATGGAAATCCTTAAATATCGTTAATTGACGTATAGTCTATTGGTGAAAGTCGATGGCTATTTTCTCCCTCCTACATCCAGACGACTTTTGCCTCCCTCCTTATTCATTATCCTGTCCCAATTGTGGGCAAGCCTTATTGCCTCAGCCATTTATCTTTTACAATAAAGAACAATGGTGGAGAAATAAATGGATGATACAGATATGAAGATTCTTGGAGCTATCAATAGCATTTCCTCCAAGTCTTTTGTCAGTCCCGTCAAAGTCAATGAGCTCCTAAAGCTTAACGAAACTGAACTTGGAAATCGTTTAAAGATTTTGAAGAAATCCGGGCAGGTAGACATTATGACCAGTGATTATCCGTCGAGTTTGACTCTTCCTAATGCCATCTCAAAAGTCTATCTCACCGAATTGGGACGACAGAGCTTGACGCAAAAAAGATAGGACAATTGGATCGCTTTTCGATCCCCCGTCCTCTCCATTCTTCGCTCTCGCTTTCCGTCCGCCAAGCACCTCCACTCTGGTTCATCTGGCAAAACCATTATCGTTATAAACTATGCATGTGACCGCAATAGAGGAAATGTTCCTGGTAGCAGGGAGGCTTTTGCGGATGATCAAGCATATCGTTATGTTCAAGCTCAAAGAATCGGCAGAGGGCAGGGATAAGGCAGCAAATATCAAGGCGCTGAAGGCTAAGCTGGAAGCTCTTCCTGCCCAAATCAAGGAGATCAAGTTTTTCGAGGTGGGCGTCAACTTCATTGAGGCGAGCGTGGCCTATGATCTGGTCCTCGTTTCAGAGTTCGAGAGCAAAGAAGCCCTTTACCGCTACCAGAAGCAGCCTGAACACATCTTGGTGGCAAACTTTGTCGGCAAAGTATGTGAGAGCCGGATAGTGGTGGATTATGTCCTCTGATCTGCCCTAAGTGATCTCATCCTTCAGCCCCTTCTGGAAGTGGCCGTGGGTTATGCCTCCCAGAGCCAGGGGCCGGATGGACTCCTTCAGGCTCTCCAGATCCTGGCGGAGAGTCTCGCCTCCCCTCTGTGTCAGATCTATGGCCTTTTTGTAAATCGTTGTCATCTCGCGGGCGTACTCTCCCGTCCGGCCCCGTGCGTCCACGGCCACACCATCTAGATAGATGGCGAAGATCTCGGGCATCTGGTCGAGCAGGCAGGTCTCGGCGGAGTTAAAGATATGCGTCCTCTTATCATCATCCAGGCGCAGGGGAAAGATGCGTCTCATGTCCTGCAACCCCCAGAATTCTTTTGGATCATATTCTCCGTTGGCCGGAAGGGGCATGCAGTCCTCGGCTACCATTACCTCCTGGCTACCCTGCACCATCAGCTCCATCTGGGGCGCGTCCGGGATAAGGCGCACAGCGGCTACGGTATCGGCCAGTTGCCGGGCGGACAGCTCCGGCGAGAGGGTGAGTTGCTCTAAGGGCGAAGCTAACGCCTGCACAGTCAGGTGATTGCAGACGTTGAGGCCGGAGGCTCCATAAATATGGACATCGGGGGCAGCTTGCATAACGGCCTGCACTGCTCCTACGTTCTCCACCATGACCCCATCGACATTTGCCTTGGCCAGCAGGGGATTGGCGAACTTAAAAAAATCGGCGTCGGCAATTTTGGGCCACTTCCAGATGAGCGGCACTTTTCCGCAGATGGCCTTTGCCTCTTCTATCATCTTCGCGGCCTTTGTTGCCCGGTCTTTCTCTTCCCATCCCAGGACGGGCTCAAAGTAAACTCGCTGGCATCCTCCTTCCACGGCGCCCCTCACAGTCTCCAGGCTATCGGCATAGACGGCCAGTGAAGGTATGCGGGCCATCGATGTGGTCGGGGCATTGGAGGTGGGACCAGTAGAGGCTGGAAACGCAGAGGCAGACAGGTTCAGTTCTTTCAATATATCTCGCGCTCTCTCTACCTTCTCCTTGGTGGGGCGTCTCTTTTCTAAAATGGCCTCTTGCACCTTTTCCAAGAGATCGCGCCGAGCCTGGTTTAAGGCACCTAAGTGAGCGAAAAGATCCCCGGCGTAGTCCATGGCAATCTTTTGGACGACAAAAGGCGTTCCACCCGTTCGCAGCATCTGCGAAACGATCTGCTGCCGGGAAGTGGGCTGATTTTTGGCCTTTTCCATTTTAAAGGCGGCTTTGACCTGAACGATGCGGCCGTCTTCCAGCGTGGCCTGCAGCAGAGGCGTGCCCTCCTGCCAGGTGATGGTTAAATCCAGGGGGATCTGTATCTTGTCGGAGGCGATGATCTCCTGTGCTTTTTTGGCCAGAGCGGTGCTGCCCGTCAGATAGACTTTGCTGCCTGGGCGCACCCTCTCCGGCGTCATCAGCCTCAGCAGGCCATCCTTTTGCACCACATTTTGCACCACCAGGCCCATCTCTTGGCCAGGAGCCAGAAAGACCAGACCATCGCCCTTCTCAGGGCAAAAGGGGCCGGAGAGCCTTACTGCCGCCTCGCCTCTCTGCACATCGAAAGAGGCCACGCTGCCGATGAGAACGCCCCGGTTGTCCGACATCTCCCGGCCCATGACATCCCTGGCCTCCATCAGGTGGCCTTTCGTGAAGTCGCGGTTGAAGGACAAGGCCAGGTCTCTTTCATCCTCAGAAGACGGCGACCACTTGCCTTTGGCAATGGCCTGCAGGGCTCTTTTGTAAATGCTGGTTACATTGGCCACGTACTCCGGGGACTTCATCCTCCCTTCAATCTTCAGGGACTCTATCGGCGAGCGGACGATTCTGTCCAGATGCCGGTAAACGCAAAGGTCGCGGGTGGATATGAGAAAGCGCTCTCTTTGCGGCTGGGCTGCCAGGCCGGTCGGCCTGCCGTAAATGTCTTTTTCTCCTCTGAGCAGCACGTAGGGCTTTCTACAGGGCTGGGCGCACATGCCCCGGTTGCCGCTGCGCCCGCCGATGGCCGAGGAGAGAAGGCACTGCCCGGAGTAAGAGTAGCATAGAGCGCCGTGCACGAAAACCTCCAGGCCGATTGCCTGCGTGGCCGTATCCTTCTCATTCTCCAACTCTTGCCCCATCGTTTTTATCTGATCTAGCCCGACCTCTCTGGCCAGGACGGCTCTCTTAAATCCGGCGCGGTTCGCCCAGAGAGCACCTTCTTTGTTATGAATGGTCATCTGGGTGGAGGCGTGCCTCTCCAGCTCTGGCACCATGCGGCCTGCCAGTAGGCCTAGCCCCAGATCCTGTAGCAGCACGGCATCTACCCCCATCTCAAAAAGGCGGATAAGATAGAGAGCCACATCGTAGAGCTCATTTTCTCTGATGAGAGTGTTGACTGTCACATAGACTTTTACGTTCCGGAGGTGGGCGTAGTCTATAGCCGAAGCCAGGGCGGGCTCATCAAAGTTTGCGGCAAATTTTCGTGCTCCAAATCTCTTGCCGCTCAGGTAAACGGCATCGGCACCAGCGGCGATGGCTGCTGTCAGGGCCTTCGGCGAGCCGGCGGGGGCGAGCAACTGTGGCAGTCTTTTCAAGGTTGATCGCCCATAATATCATCTATAGCTTTCACAACACTATGCCATTGCGGGCAATAGTAGACTTGATCGGAATAATCTTCAATATCTGTGCCGTTTAAGCTCCAGGGGTGCAGGAAAAGAATTCCTCGTCGATTGGGATCGCTTCTGACAAATTCTACGATGTTCATATCCAGGTCATCGATCAGCACGTCGGAGGGTATATTATGCTTGGTGCCGGTCCTGGCATGATAGTATTGCGTGAGGCTGGGAAAGTGCCAGTTCAGCCATCTTTTGGTTGCCTCCTCGGCATTGGGCAGTCTGGCCGTCACAACGATTACATCATGCCTGCAAAGCTGCTTTATGGCCTTTTGCGAGCCCTCGATCAGCGGCACACGCATAACGTATTCGGGGTCGGCCAACAACCGGGCTATTTCCGTCCATATCTCTATTCCTGCAAAGCTCCAGTGGGCACGATTAATATCGCTCTTGCAATACGTCTGTCCATAATCTTTTTCAATTTCCAAAAGAACCGCACTGACTTGGTCTGCCAGAACCCCGTCAATGTCTACCGCGATTTTCAAACCATGCCTCCCATACAAATTATTCTACGAGCAATTGTATGATAAATCTTTTCTGATTCAAGAAATGCATGGGTTATTTATTGGATAAAATGCAATTTAATTGAGGTGAATGGGATGAAGTGTATTAAAGCAATTCTCGTTTTGATGACTCTTGTTCTGCTCTGCTCACCAGGGCAGGCATTGCAGGTTTTTTCTGGTGATACAATCTCTGTAGACACGGCTGTTGCCGACGACATCATCGCAGCGGGCAACATGGTGAGCATCAACGCCCCGGTGGACTCGGCCATCGTGGCCGGAGGCACGGTGAACATCAATGCCCCGGTGAAGGGGGATGTCATCGCCGCCGGGGGCCAGGTTTATGTCAACGCTGATGTGGGGGGAAAGGTTGTAGCTGCGGGCGGAAATGTCAACCTGGGCGGCAATATCGGCACCAATCTGGTGGCTGCAGGCGGCCAGGTCAACATTCTTCCCGGCAAGATGGTGCAAAGAGATGCTCTCATTGGTGGCAGCCAGGTGGTTAACGCGGGACGTGTCAACGGCACCCTCACCGTCAGCGCCAATCAATTCAATAACACTGGCTCGGCGGGAATGGTAAAATTCTACAAGGCAGAAGATCAGTCTCAAAAGAAAGAGGATTATGATATGGGCTTTAACATCTTCAGCCTGCTGGCCATGCTTGGCTACTTCATTTTGGGATTGATTTTGGTCAAGTACCTGCCCGGCATCATCCAAGCAGTGGATCGCGAGGTGAGAAGCTCGACCCTGCTCAAGACCTTGCTGGGTTTCGTTCTGATCATTGCCTCATTTATTGCCTTGCTGCTGGTGGCGGTAACGGTGGTGGGCATACCCATTGCTGTGATCTCAACTCTGCTATTCTTCGCAGCCCTCATGCTGAGCGGAACCTTCGTATCCTACAGCCTGGGCAAGTGGATTGGCGAGCGGGCTAATAAGAAACAGAGCGATCTGGTCTACTTCATAATCGGATTTGTAATCCTCAATGTGCTCTCTCTGCTGCCTTTTGTGGGAGGTCTGGTCTCATTGATCTCCATGAGCCTGGGCTTTGCTGCCATCCTCTATGCGGCGCGCCACCTGGCTGCAGCTTGCCAAGCAAAGACGACCTGAAATACTTTATTTTCTATTTTTTCTTTTTTTCAACTCGTTGCCCAAGGAGTACCCATCCTTTAGGGTGGGGTAGTTGACACAATAGCCAGAACGCGCTATTTGCCTGTCAATGGTATCTTTGCAGAAACGCTCAAGTCTAAATACCTTGATATCCAGATAATGGCTGCAACTAAAGAAAAGGCTTGCATGCTTTTATTGATTGTGTGGTGAAGGCTTGAAACTGCTAGTATTCTACAATGGCGAATTTGGCGAGAGGGTTGTGGGCAATCTCATCAACTATTCGGGCTTTTGCATCTCCTGTGCCGATGCCTGCACCCAGTGCAGGAATGTCCGGCCGGGCTATGCCCAGAACATCGTCTCTCTGGTGGAGATGCCAGATCCCGCATCCTTGGGGGACTTTATTGATGATGTGGAACCACTGCTGCCCCAGAACATCCCTGCCGCGGACATTGCTCTGGTCATAAATGTTCATCCCGACATTCTCTTCGGCCTGCTACCCAAACTGAAGGAGGCGGGTGTGAAGGGCATTGTGGGCGGCTCGGAGTCGCCTCGCGATCTTCCTTTGGGCCAGAGAACGCAACTGGAGGAGAAGGCGGCGGAGCTCGGGATGGAGGCGGCCTTTGCCAAGCCCTTTTGCGCCCTGGTTCCTGATCCGGCCAAGCCGAACATTTATGCCTTTCTCATGGAGGCCGGCATTGGCGATCCCTTAATCGATGTGACCGTGCAAAAGAGCCGGGCGGGAAAAGACCACATCTTAGCCGCCAGTGTGCTGCGCACAGCGCCCTGCGGCTCCACCTGGTTTGTGGCCAAGCGTCTCCTGGGCCTGGAGCCGGATCAGCCCGACATCCGGGAGAGGATCTCTGAGGCGCATCATGCCTACCCCTGCACGGGATCGATGGAGCGGGACACGGAGCTTGGCGACACCGTGCTGCACAAGGGCGGCTACATCATCCGCGATGCAGTGGAGGACGCCTTCAAGAGGGCGAAGAGGCAGGACTAGAGATATTTTCTTTTCGTCGAAACCTTTTTGCCATAGGAGACAATCCACCAGTTTATGTTCTCTCCAATTCAGGCTTTTTCCGTCCTCATGATTCCATCCGCCAGTGAAACGCAGTCTTCCGGCTTTTGGCTGGAGAAAGGAAATGAGCTATGCAACAGCGGGCTGGGGGAAGAGGCGATCAAAGCATACGATCAAGCTCTTGGCATCGATGCTACTCTGATCGACGCCTGGAACAACAAGGGCCTGATCCTGGCCAGCCTGGAACGTTTCCCTGAGGCCCTGTGCTTCGAAGAGGTCCTTAAGCTCACACCAACGCATAAGCATGCTCTGAGCAATAAGGGCATGGTTCTGGCCCAGCAGAAGAAATATCCGGAGGCGTTACGTTTTTTTGAGGCGGCCATCGCCGCGGACGCTTATTTCGCCGGGGCCTGGTACAATCTGGCTCTCGTCTTGCAGTGCATGGATCGGGGAAAGGAGGCTATGGCAGCCATGAAGACCGCTGCGACTCTGGAGGGGAAGGCAGGCGGCTGCTGTGGAAGGTGAATTATTTTACTTCATTTTTTTCATTTTCATCATCGCTCTGCATTTCCGGCTCTTTGCAGCCCGCTATCCGCCAGCGAATTCTCTTTATCAAGCCGAGCAGGGTGCGCGCCTCTCTCTGTGTCAGCTCCGCCCTGCCAAAGATGCGGCGCAGCATGAGCAGGGTGAACTCCACCTTGTGCACAGGATAGCTGACCTCAGCGAGGATCGATCTGGTCTTGTCTTGCAGCAGGGCCAGACTCTCCCCGCTGGCCATCTCCACTTTGTTGCCGTCTACGTTATCGGTTTGGGATAGCTCGTAGAAGAGCACGGCAGCGGAGTGAGAGAGGTTCATGACCGGATACTCGCTGCTGGTGGGAATGGAGACCAGCATGTCGCAAAGAGCCAGCTCCTCGGAATTCAAGCCGCAGTCCTCTCTGCCCAGGAGCAGCGCCACGGTTCCATCTTTTCCCCTCAGCTTTTCCGCGAGCGTTGCCGGGGTGAAGCAGGGCACGCGTAGATGCAGACGCAGGTGATGCTGCGCCTCATCCAGCCTTTTTCCAGTTGTGCCCACCACCAGGTCTGCGCCCGCCAGGGCCTGCGGAAGGCTGGTGTAGGTGCGGGCCATCTGCAGAGTATCTCTGGCGTGCGACGCCATGGCACAAGCCATGTCCTCGATTTTGCAGGGATTGACCAGCACCAGATCGTGAAAGCCGAAGTTCTTCATGGCCCGAGCTACAGAGCCCACATTGCCCTCGTAAAGGGGCTCCACCAGGACGACGCGTAGGTTCATCTGTCTTATCCCTTTGACACACCCAGCGGCACCAGCCTGGCCACCTTGGTGGCGATGCCCAGATTATGCACCACGTCCACCACATCTCCGGAGGGCTTGTAGACCTGAGGAGCCTCCTCGGCCAGCATGCCGAGGCTGGTGGCCTTGACCACGATGCCGTCTTTGTTCAGGGCGGCCTTCACATTCTGGCCGGTGAACAACTTGAGAGCTTGGCTTCTGCTCATGACCCGGCCTGCGCCATGGCAGGCGGAGCCGAAGGTGAGATCCTGGGCCAGGTCATTGCCGCAAAGAACGTAAGAGGACGTCCCCATGCTTCCCGGTATGAGCACCGGTTGGCCCACGCCCCGGTAGGAGTCTGGCACTTCGCTTCTGCTGGGTCCGAAGGCCCGCGTGGCCCCTTTGCGGTGCACATAGAGGCGCTCGCGTTTGCCGTCCACCTGGTGCTCCTCGATCTTGGCCACGTTGTGGGCCACGTCATAGACCAGATCGAGCTTTGAGCCTGGGAAGTATCTCTCGAAGACCTCTCGCGTCCAGTGGGCGATGATATGCCGGTTGGCCCAGGCGTAGTTGGCGGCACAGACCATGGCTCCGAAGTAATTGTCGGCCTCGGGCGAGCCCAGGGGCGCGCAGGCCAGTTGCTTGTCGGGAATGTCGATGTTGTACTTTTTCACGGCCCGTGTTAGAACCTCCAGATGATCGGTGCAGATCTGATGGCCGGCTCCTCGCGAGCCACAGTGGATCATAACCGTAATCTGGCCCTTGAAAAGGCCGAATTTTTTGGCCACAGGCTCATCAAAGATCTCCTCCACCCTCTGGATCTCCAGGAAGTGGTTGCCGCTGCCCAAAGTTCCTAGCTGGGGCCGGCCACGCTTGCGTGCTCTCACGCTCACCTGGGCCGGGTCGGCTCCCGGCATGTGTCCGCTCTCTTCGCAGTGGGACAGATCGGCCTCAACGCCGTAGCCCTCCTCCACGGCCCATTGGGAGCCGTTGCTGAAAACCTCGGTCAGTTGCTGGTCGCTAACATGCAGCCGGCCCGTGGCTCCCAGGCCGGAGGGGATGGCCTCGAAGAGAGCATCGATGAGGGTATTGATACGAGGCTGCACGCTCGTTGCCTGCAGATCGGTGCGTAGCAGTCGCACGCCGCAGTTGATATCAAAGCCTACTCCCCCCGGGCTGATGATGCCATCCTCCTCGCGAAAGGCAGCCACGCCGCCGATAGGAAAGCCGTAGCCCAGATGGGCATCGGGCATGGCCATGGAGTAGTTGACAATGCCGGGCAGGTTGGCAACGTTGGCCACCTGATCGATTGTTCCCGACTCCACCATATCCCGCAATGCCGCGGAGACAAAAATTCGTCCAGGCACGCGCATGCCTGGTCGGTAGCCGATGGGCACCTCGTAAGTATTATCATTGATCTTGCTGATCTCTGCCATAATCACACGTCCAAAATAACCTGAATGCACCACACCTCATTCTTCTTGATGCCAAACTTGTGCCGGGTGATGGCCTTGACCTCATTCTCGAAGGCATGTCTCTTAAGGTCAATCCTCTCCCCGCCAATCTCTGCCAAAAGCCGCATAGATTCAGTCCCATCTTGCTCTAGCTTGACGGAAAAGGTGGCTAAGACAGCCGACTCCGTCTCGAAGAGGAAGACAATCTCACAGAGCCATTGGTAGGCCAGATCCTCCAGATCAAAGGCCTTCAGCTCCACCTTCCAGCTCTCTTTGACATGGATCGTTGCAGGTTCCACCATGGATTTGAAGAGGGCGGCAGCGGCATTGGAGAGCATTTCTGCCGGCGTTTTTCCGTAGGCTCGAAACTTTATGTCGGCGGTGTGCTCCAGGTACTCGAAGGGAATCATCTGTTTATTATTGGGGGCCGTCAGGCATTAAAGCATTGCCAGTCCTCGCGCCAGTCCAGCGGCTGCGGCCAGGAGCAGGGCAGGGGCGTACTCTCGTCCAGTGATGTTTGCTATTCGAATAAACATCGGACTAAACTTAGAAGTGATTTCGCGCTCTGCAATGGCATTAACGCCCTATTCTTAGCAGCTTTCTTAATCGACATAATGTGCCAGACCGGGTTAAGAGAAAAGGTTTTGCCTTGTTGTGACTATGACTACTCAATCAAATGGATTGATAGCTCCCGTGGCGTCAAGAGCTACTTCTGGGCCTTTACCAATCAACATATCGTCTACAGGCAGGATACAAATGGTGATGAAAACTGGCATATTTATGCCGTTAACATAACTAGCAATGAGACAAAGGATCTTACGCCCTTTAAGAACATCAGTGCATACGTACAAGAAGTCAGTTACAAGTTCCATCAGGAGATCCTGGTTGCCATAAATGATAGAAATCCGGAGTACCATGATATCTACCGAATCAACATCACGACGGGGGAGACTCATCTGGTACAGAAAAACGATATATTCGCCTCCTTCATGAGCGACAGTGATTTTAGAGTACGTTTGGCGATTAACGTGACCACGAACGGAGATGAAGATATCTTTAAGCCTGATGCCAATGGTTCCTGGGAAAAATTCATGGAAATCAAGTACGAGGACAGCACTACTACAGGTCCCATAAGATTTGACAATACCGGAAATATTCTTTACATGGCAGAAGGCCGCGGCAGGAATACCGCAGCAATAGAATCCTTAAACTTGGAAACTGGTGAAGTCAAAGTCCTAGCAGAAGACCCCAGGGTAGACCCAGGCATGATGATGGTTCATCCTGTAGAGAAAACCATCCAGGCGGTGGATTTCAACTACGATCGCCAGAATTGGACGATCTTGGATAAATCCATCAAGCCGGATATCGATTATCTTCGCAAAGTCGCTGATGGGGATGTGGCTGTATACGCCCGCACTCAGGATGATAATCGCTGGATTGTCGTATATATTATAGATAATGGCCCTGCTCGATACTATCTCTACAACCGGACCGTCAAGACGGCTACGTTTTTGTTCAGCGCCTACAAAGCCCAGGAGAATCTACCGCTTTCAAAAATGTACTTCACTGTTATAAAATCCCGCGATGGCCTTAACCTCGCCAGCTACTATACCTTGCCGATATGGGCTGACAAAAACGAGGATGGGTTACCTGAGAAGCCACTCCCAATGGTTCTCCTCGTCCATGGCGGCCCAGGAAGCAGGGACGTTTGGGGATTCAATGCATTGGATCAGCTTCTATCCAACCGCGGATATGCAGTACTCAGCGTCAACTTGAGAGGATCCACAGGATTTGGGAAGAATCTCACAAATTCAGGTGACAGGGAATGGGGTAGAAAGATGCAAGACGATCTACTGGATGCGGTTAACTGGTCTATTGAGAATGGGATAGCACAACCAGCTAAGGTTGCCATAATGGGCGGAAGCTACGGGGGTTATGCATCTCTGGCGGGCATGACCTTTTCGCCCGAGGTATTTGCCTGTGGAGTTGACATATGTGGACCTTCCAATCTGACATCATTCCTCCTCAGTATTCCTCCTTATTGGAAGCTGGCACTTGAGATGGAGTTGAAGAGGATCGGGGATTATAGAACCGAAAAAGGGCGGAAATTGCTTCAAGAGCGTTCACCTCTTTTATTTGTGGATAATATTAAGAGGCCGATATTGATAGCTCAGGGAGCTAATGATCCCCGGGTAAATAGGAACGAGTCCACTCAGATCGTCCAGGCCATGCAGGATAAGAAGATTCCTGTAACCTATGCTCTCTATCCGGACGAAGGCCACGGTTTCGTTCGGCCTGAGAACAAGCTGTCCTTTTATGCGGTAACTGAGGCATTATTGTCGATGCACTTGGGCGGAAGGTACGAGCCTATAGGTTCGGCCTTCAATGGCTCCAATATCACAATACCAGTGGAGGCAGATGAGGTTCCTGGTCTTTTGGAGGCATTGGCTCATAAAACTTCATAAAGGCGCCATATTTTTTTTTAATCATAGAAGATTTCCCAGGCATGAATCTGATGCGTTCCGATGCTTCTCCTCGGGGGGCTGCCCACCGTGCCGGGCCTCGCTCCGGGCGCAGGAGGCCAGTCGGGCCATATTTCTGCCGGTCCAGTCTACATGCCAGCGACAAATCTACGGTTACTATTAGCAGTGGTCTGCCTGAGTGACGACGAACCCAACCACAAAGAACACGAAGCTCACAGAGGATGCACAGAGACTTTCAAAATGAGCGTCATGCAGCAAGTTATTCTTTTTTAATTTTCAAAATAAACGAGATCAACGTTGATAATTACAAGTAATTAGGTGCGGGGGATGGGATTCGAACCCATGAACACCTTCGTGACTGGACCCTGAATCCAGCGCCTTTGACCTGGCTTGGCAACCCCCGCAAAAGAGGCAGCCAATCTCATGCAGTAGTAGTATTTAACAGTATTCGTAAGGACCGTTGGGCACCCGCATGGGAGCCCTTTCGCACCACTCATCAGCAGCCTGGTGTTTTTGGCTTCCTCGCGATTTTGGATGGTGGGTTTGGATTCTGCTCACCAAAACCCAATGTCATTTCGTCGTTCTCTGTGCGTCCTTCTGTGAACTGTGGTGTCTCTGTGGTGGAATAGTCGTTAGCCGCTGGGTTATAACCAAACGACTACGGACTACCACCACAGAGACACAGAGCGCACGGAGGACTCACAGAGGACTCGATTATTCTATTATCCACTCGAAACGGCGAGGAATCAGATTTTAACCTGTGGATCACGAGATCGCAATCAAAAAACGCAACAAAGGCCTTCGCGGCTTCGCGCCTTCGCGTGAGCCTTATTGCAGGAAAATGAAAAATCGAGTCTTCCGCCCAATCGCTCAGATTTTTACCGCCAGCATCCTCTCAATCGACCGGCGCGCCTTCACCGCGATCTCCTCAGGCACCGTGACCTGCGGCTGCAAGGTTTGCAGCGCCCGCAAGACCTTGGAGAGGTCGGTCTTCTTCATATTCTGGCAGATGGCCTTCTGGCTGAGCGGATAAAACACCTTCTCTGGATTTTCTTTCTTAAGCCGGTAGATCATGCCCGCCTCCGTGCCGATGATAAACTCCCTGGCAGCGCTGGCCTTGGCATGTTTGCCCATTCCGGCTGTGCTGTAGGTGAAATCGGCCTGATCGATGACCTCTGGCCGGCACTCCGGGTGCACCAGCACTTCCGCCAGGGATGCTCCGCCCGGGCGAGGCGCACCTCTTCTGCTGTGAGGTGATCGTGCACGTAGCAGTAGCCGTTCCAGGGAATGATCTTCTTATCGGTATGGCGGGCCACGTAGGCGGCCAGATTCCTGTCCGGCACAAAGATGACCTCCTTCTCGGACAGTGAGTTTACCACCTGCACGCCATTAGCGGAAGTGCAGCAGACATCGCTCTCTGCTTTTATCTCTGCTGTGGAGTTCACGTAGCAAACCACGGCAGCTTCCGGATGGAGGATTTTGAGATCGCAAAGCTGTTCGGGCGTGATCATGTGGGCCATGGGGCACCAGGCCCCCTTCTCCGGCAAAACGACCTTTTTTTGCGGGGAGAGGATGGCCGCTGTCTCCGCCATGAAGTCCACTCCGCAAAAGATAATGACCTCCGAGTCCAGACGGGCAGCCGCCCGGGAGAGCTCCAGGGAGTCGCCCACCAAGTCGGCTACATCCTGCACTTCCGGGACCTGGTAGTTATGGGCCAGTATGGTCGCTTGGCGTTCCTTTTTTAAAGCGAGAATATCTTGTATCATTGTCATAGAATTGGCCCCATTGTCTGAGAAACTATTATTTCAATCTTTTTAAATAGGTAAGCTTAATATTATTAGTCTCAATTAAAGTAAAATTGATTTAGATGTAGATTTGATTAGCCCATGCTCATCCGCCGATGGCCGCGGGAAAAATGGCCACTTCATCCCCTTCAGATAACTTACCACTTTCATCCGCCATTCTCCTTACCCGTTCCAGGGCCAGCAGTGCATCCTCCATCTTGAAGTCGCGTTTATCTTTGGCCAAAAAATCGCGAAAACGCAGCAGCTCTTTTTCCTTCACCAGGCCGGATGCATCAGAAAGCATGCGCTCATAGGTTCGATCTGGAAAGTACTGGGCCTGTGCAAAATGAAAGAGCCGTCTTTGCAGGAAGCGCTAATTACACCCATCTGCCAGGCCAAATCCAAATTGAAGCGAATGTTCACCAGCGGCTCGGAACTGGGCTCATAGGAGAAAGGATCGAAGACTAGAGCCACTTCGTCATCCGAGACCAGATGGCCGCTCTTGTAAGCCTGATAAATCTCTGCCTATGCCCTCCATGCCGTAAATGTCCAGTTCCGAGGCGCGCAAGGCCCCCATGCTGGATGCGCCCAGGACCTTTGCCCCCGCCTCCAGGGCATAGATTACCTCCTTGTGAGCCACGGAGCATTCCTGAAAGAAGACGCCATCGATGAGCAGAATGATCTCTGCCCCTTCCCTGGCCGCCAGGTAAAGGTCGCCCCGTTTGGCCGGTGGCCGATAGTCAGCCTCTAAAACCGGCTCCGCCTTATCCCTGGAGAGACTTGGCCCTAGGAAGACGACTATTCCTGGCGTTTTTGCGGGCATCTTTGCACCTCTTTCCCACCCTTTCCGGGTCCACGGCTGATATCTCAAGCCCTGGCACAATCACCCTGACCACGGGAAGGCCGATCTCCTCACGAGTCAAATCCACTACCACTACTCGATCAAGGCCCGCCTCCCCCAGCTTCTTTAGCATGTATTTTATGTCCAGAAGGAAGTCATCGCTCTCAAAGGATTCAATTTCGGCAAACCTCTTCGTATCGGTTGCTTCAAACCAGTGCTTGTTAAGCCTCTTGGTCCGATCGTAGCCGATCTGCTTTCGGAAATCTGCCAGGGTTGTATCTTCTCTTGCCCCGTGAATCTGGGTAAGACGGCTTTGCGCCACCTCGGTGAGGGCGCGCAGCACCGCCACTACGGCGCTGGTGTGGGTGCCCATGCCGGTGGTGAGAAGAGTCGGATCGCGCAGCCGGACATCATCGGCCGCAGCCGCGCAGGTAGGAATGCCAATGTCGCTGGTGATATCCCTCAGATAGACATCCACCCCGGCTGCCGCGAATTTATCCAGGAGGCCTTTTGCCTGAATGTCCTCCACATCACAGATTAGGGGGCCGGTCATCCTCGTCGCCTCCACCAGAGCCCATGCATCTCTTTCTATAACTTCGGCCAGCCCGTGGAATATCGCCTCTTCAATCACATTGCCTGAGGCCAGGCCACTGGTATTGGTTCTAAATAGGCGTTTGTAATCGGCGGGCAGGGGATGAAAAACCGCATTGGCCGGAACTAAAATCTCCTCATCGTTCATTATGTCCCAGCCAAAAATCCAGGGTATCATGGCATCCGGATCTGCCCCCTCCGGCAGGATCAGATCGCTTGGGTTAAGCGCGGTGTCAAGATGTGAGAAGCAGTCGATTTTAAGCTCCCTGTCTCTCAATTCGGCAGAGTAGCGCTCCAGGCCTTCCATCATGGCCGATACTTTAGCCTCGGTGGGCGTGGCTCCTTTGCCATTGTAGACGGAGACCGCACCTTTATCGGCCATGGGCCGGATGGAGGAGAAGACGGGTATGCCGATTCGGTCCAGATTTGTTATGTCCGCCACTCTGGTGATCCCGGCAGCAGGCAATTTGGTCTCGGCACGTTTTAGCGTCTCCTCAGGAGGCATTGCCCGGTGGGTATCGTCTTTGTACTTTTTTATGCAGGACGCTAGTCTCATTGCCTGGGCTAAGGGCAGCGATGGAATATAAACTCTGCTTCAAAGGAAGGGCAATTTGTCCTTCTTTCGGTAAGCCAGGGCCTGGCAGGTCGCGATCAATCGCCCGTCTTCGCCGGTGACAAAAATCTGGCAGGCTGAGATCTTTCGAGAGCGATTGACCTCGCGCCCTTCTGCCTGCAATTCCTCGCCGGCCAGGGGCGCGCTGAGGTAATTCATATTCACGCCTAAGGCCACAGCAATGGTGCCGTGCGAGTTGACGGCCAGCTCGAAAGCGGCATCCACCAGCGAGAAGATGGCAGCTCCATGGGTCGTGCCGAAGAGGTTATTCATATTCTCGGAAGTCTTCATCTTGAGAAGAGCGCGGCCCGCCTCAAGCTCTACAATCCGAATGCCGAAAATCTTGGCATAAGGCTCCTCACCAAATCGTTTCTCTAAAGCTGCCAGGCATTGGTCCAAAGTATCATTCCTCTCTCGGGAAATTATTCACGACCGTTCGTCCAAGGAGGCCCACGACTTCAGTCGTGGGAGGAATTGGACACCCCCGGACGTTAGGTATTTATTGCATTGATCAAATATGTCTATACTATCATGATGCAAACTCTCAAAGTCAAAGTTGTAGTTGAACCAGAGCAAGCGAACGCCCTCCATGAGACTATGCATCAGTTCAATGCTGCTTGCAACTATGTGGCTGAAGTTGCTTTTCAAATGCATACAGCCAATAAAATCAAGTTGCAGCCCATTGTTTATCATGATATCCGTGAGAAGTTTGGAATATCCTCCCAAATGGCAGTTAGAGCCATTTCTAAAGCTTGTGAAGCCTACAAGAGAGATAAGTCTATCAAACCAACCTTCGATCCTAATGGAGCTGTTGTCTACGACCAAAGAATCCTCTCTTGGAAAGGGCTTGATACTGTTTCGTTGTTGACTGTCCATGGTAGGATCAAGGCTCCTGTTAAGATCTGCGATTACCATGCTCCGAGATTGGACAGGATCAGAGGTCAAGCTGATTTGATTTTTAGAAACAAAGAGTTCTATCTTTGTGTCGTCGTTGAGGTCCCTGAACCTGTCATTATCGTTCCGACGAACGTCCTTGGTGTCGATCTCGGAATTAAGAATATCGCGGTAGATTCGATGGGTGAAGTATTTTCTGGTGAGAAGATCGAAAAGACCAGAGCCAAACTTGATAATCTCAAAGCTGATCTTCAGAGTTGTGGTACGGATAGTGCCAAAAAACATCTGAATAGACTTTCTGGTCGTGAATCCCGGTTCAAGAGAGACGCCAATCATTGCATTTCCAAGAAGCTTGTCAAGAAAGCCATAGACACCTCTTCGTTGATCGTCCTTGAAGATCTCAAAGGCATCCGAGAGAGGACAACGGTTCAAACTAAGGTTCAGAGACATAGACATGGCTCTTGGGGATTTGATCAACTTAGGCAGTTTATTGGCTACAAGGCAGCCATTGCTGGTGTGCCTGTTGCCTATATTGATCCTGCCTTTACTTCTCAGGAATGCCCAATCTGTCATCATATCTCTCGATCCAATCGTCCTACTAGGGATGAATTTTGCTGTATCTGCTGTGGTTTCTCTGATCCAGCAGACATAGTTGCAGCTCGAAATATTGCTGCACGGGCATCAGTCAATATGCCCATCGTGGCCCGACTTTTTGCGGAGCCGCAAGCCCATGACTTCAGTCATAGGTAGTTGACGAAATGGTTATATTGGCTACGCTCGATCTAGCGGCTATGCCCAGCTCTTCAGGCAACAGGCCGGAGCCGGTCTCCATTGAGGTGAGCGGCTCTGCGGTGTCCATTGTCCTCACCCAGGGCACTATCAATATCTGGTTCGGAAGAAAATTTGATAAGTCACTTATCGCCAAGATTCTTCTGATTATCTCCAAGGTCGATGGAACTGCGGAGCATGAGAAGGAGGTTTTATGCCTTTTCGAAGAGATCAGCGAGTTTGAGAACAACGGCTACATCCTCACCTCCTATGCCCGGAAGAAAGAGAAATACAGGGCCATATTTGTGGTTCCGTTCTCCAATACCCGGGCACTGGAGATGTTCATGGAGTCCATCTCAGAGGAGACGGAGAAAGAGGATGTTAAGATCACCCTTTACTGGAGAGGGGGCAAAATCAGGATGAATCTGATAAAAGAGGAGCTGTCCGGGCTCAATTGCTTTGGCACACAAAATGTGGTTTATAAGGATGAGCCGGTGGGAGCTGTTGGCAGGAGAGAGGAGTCATGAGATTTGCAAGCTGCACGGAAAAGATTGAGATATCAGGCATAAGGAAATGTTTTGAGGGAGCGGCCCTCGGGTCCGTGAATTTGGGACTGGGCCAGCCCGACTTCGACACGCCGGAGCATATCAAGAAGGCGGCGATTGCTGCTATTGAAAAGGGGTTGTGCGGCTACACCCCCAACTGTGGTGTGCCGGCCCTTAGAAGTGCTCTCGCAAAAAAGTTTTGCTCCGAGAACCGGATCGATTGCACTGCGGAGGAGATCATGGTGACCAGCGGGGCCAGTGAGGCTCTCTTCCTGGTCATAGCCGCGCTGGTCGACCGGGGCGAGGAGGTTCTGATCGGTGATCCTAGCTTCCTTTCCTATGCCGAGCTGACCCGCCTGGTAGGCGGCAGACCCGTGAGCGTCCCTCTCGATGACAACCTAAACCTCGCTCCCGAGGCTATTTTGGAGAGGATAACCAAAGAAACTAAGCTGATAATAGTCAATTCGCCTTCCAATCCCACGGGTTCGGTGGCAACGTCCCAGCAGATGCGCGCCATTGCCGAAATTGCAGAAGACAGAGGCATCACTGTGCTCTCCGATGAGGTCTATGAGCATTTCATTTACAAAGGTGAGCATGTCAGCCCAGGCCAGTTCTCGGACAACGTAATCACCGTTAATGCCGTCTCCAAGACCTATGCCATGACTGGCTGGAGGCTGGGCTATCTGGTGGCTAAAGGTGGCGCGCTCGAACAATTGCTCAAGATCCACCAGTATGTCCAGGCCTGCGCGCCCTCCATCTCTCAGGCCGCTGCCCTGGAGGCCATCACCGGGCCGCAGGAGTGCGTAGCTCGGATGAGGGACGAATTCAAAGCTCGTCGGGATCTGCTGGTAAAAGGCTTCCGGGAGATGGGCGTGGATATCATTGAGCCAAAAGGCGCTTTCTATCTCTTTCCCCGGGTGGGAGACGGCGACGCGGTCGCTGCTAGGCTAGGCAAAGCGGGTGTCATTGTTGTTCCCGGATCGGCCTTTGGGCCGGGTGGAAAAGAGCACATCAGAATTTCTTATGCTGCGGCGCGCTCAGAGCTTGAGGAAGCAATGCGACGCATGAAAGACATCCTTTAAATAGGAGAGTTGCATTCGTCGCTAGGAGTGATGAAATGAAGGAGCAGGTTGAGGTCAGAGAGCTGAAAGAAGGAAGATACGTTATCATCGACGAAGAGCCCTGCATAATCAGAAGCATATCCCATTCCAAACCCGGGAAACATGGCAGTGCCAAGGCCAGGGTGGACGCTATAGGCATCTTCGACAACCAGAAGAAGTCCATCGTTCAGCCGGTTACCACCAAGATTTATGTGCCAAACGTTGAGCGCAAGACGGGGCAGGTTCTATCCATCGGCAGCACATCGGTGCAGATCATGGACCTGGGCACCTACGCCACAGTCGATGTTCCTATAACCGAGGATCAGAAACCGAAGATCGAGGAAGGAAAAGAGGTCTCCTATCTCTCCGTCATGGGCAGGACCAAGCTGGACGTGCGCTGAAATCCAATTAATTCCATTTTATGTTCCAAAGGTGCGGCTTTGCTGATGCCGATGCAAAATTGCCGGATGCGGACTACGTAGTAGTGGGGCTTCCCTTCAACGGCACTGCATCTTTTCGCTCCGGTTCGCGGGATGGGCCGGATGCCATCTGTCTTGCCTCTTTTAACTTGTAGGATTGCGAAGGACGAAGCGGGAAGTCCCCATCCTTCAGGGTGGGGATGAAAGCGGAGTCCTTTGCCACTGTTTCTGCCTAACAATAACTATTTAAACTTATAACACAATCAATTATTAATGCTTAAAACGTATCGCTACAGGCTCAAACCTACAAAATCTCAGGTTACGATCTTAGAACGGCAACTTGAGCTTTGTAGATTTGTCTATAATGATACGCTTGCATATCGAAAGAATGCTTGGGAGCATGAGCAAAGAACGGTCAAACGATTTGAGACTCAGGATAGATTACCTCAACTGAAGCTGGAGGTACCCGAACTCAAGGATGTCTATTCACTGGTTCTTCAGAATGTAGCTCTTAGGGTGGAACTGGCGTTCAAAGCGTTCTTCCGAAGGGTCAAGGCAGGAGAAGAACCAGGGTTTCCAAGGTTCAAAGGAAAGAGTAGATACGATAGCATCACGTACTCCCAATCTGGTTTTGAGTTGGATTCTGAAATGCTCCATCTCTCAAAGATTGGAGATATCAAGATCAAGTTGCATAGGCCAATTGTTGGTAAGATTAAGACCTGTACTATTCGCAGAATGCCAACAGGCAAATGGTTCGCTTGCTTCTCCGCCGAGATGGGAGATATCCCAAGGCCTCCTTGGAAAGATGGATCTGTTGTAGGAATCGATGTAGGCTTGGCGAGCTTTGCCACCCTCTCAAATGGCGAGAAGATTGATAATCCTAGATTCTTCCGAGAAGATGAGTTGGCATTAGCCAAAGCACAAAGCAAACGCGATAAGCTTCCTAAAGGATCTTCTCTCAGACGAAAAACGTCCAAAGTGATAACTAGAATTCATGAAAGAATCGGAGACAAAAGAACCGATTTCTCCAATCAGGTTAGTCGCCAATTGGTAAACCGTTTCGGCGTAATAGTCTTTGAAGATCTTGATATTCAGAGCATGCTTAAGAATCATCACCTGGCAAAATCCATCTCGGACGTTGCATGGGGAATGCTGGTAAAAGTAACCGAGAGCAAAGCAGCATATGCTGGCTCTAAGGTTATCCTGGTTGATCCCAAGTACACTTCTCAGATGTGCTCACGGTGCGGCATGATAGTCAAAAAAGATCTCTCTGAACGAATCCATAACTGCTCGGAATGTGGCTTGACTATGGACAGAGATCTCAATGCAGCAATCAACATTCTCAGACTGGGGATGCAGTCTGTTCGCAAAAGCGATAGAAGCCCCGTCCTTTAGGGCGGGGAGCGTTCACCTTCGAGAGTTATGACTACGATTGATCTTGATGCCCTCGATCCGGCATTCGCGCCGGCTGTTGGCAACCCAAAACCCTTTGGCCTCACCTCCTGGGATGTAAAGAGAGTGATTGAGCGTGTTGCGCCAAAGGCGATCGGTCTGGACATAAACGAGCTTACACCAGCCTATGATCGCGGCGAGACGGCGCTCCTGGCGGCAAGGCTGGCGCGGGAGTTTATAGCGGCAAAAGCAAAGTGATTTTGTGAGAAGATAACGTGCCTTTGTGAACGGCTGATCGTTCTTCGCGCCAATCAAGGCTTCGCGTGAGATTCAACCGAGTCCGGTTTCACGCGAAGGCGCGAAGTCAAAACATTGGTCTATTTCAGCCCAGCTGTACTAGATCGTTGACTCTCCTTTAACCAAGAGCACAGGAATTGTGGACTGCAAGACCACTTTCTCGGCAACGTTCCCCAGGAGAAATTTTTCCATGCCGGTGCGGCCTAAGCTGCCCATGATGATGAGGTCCATTCCCTGGCTCTGGGAGATCTTGAGAATCTCCTCACTAGGGCTGCCCTGGACCACGATCTTGTGGCAGGAGACTGACATTATCTGGGCCTGATCTTCAACGAACTTCGTTGATTGCTGTCCCTCTTCTTGCATGAGCTCTAAAATCTTCTCTTTAAGTCCCGGCATGGTAGCGTATCCCGGCAGGTGGGCCAGGCGCAAGATCTCCATGACATAGACGGCTGTGATGCTGCCGTTTGCGCGGTGCGCGATGTCTATGCCAATCATTGCTGCCTTCTTGCTCGTATCCGATCCATCGGTGGCGATCATGATTTTTTTGATCATTGTAATCGTAATTGATGAAAGAGCCGGATCGGCAATCCGGCTCGTATTCCAAATATCAAACGGTGATCTTGCTTTTGACGATGTACTTGACCAGCTCCGGACCGATTCTGGCCTTCTTCTGAATCTGATTGGCTACATCGTCCATGCTGGCACCGTTGGCGGCCAGGGAGCGGATCTCTTCCATGGTGGTGTCGTCTACGGTGAAGTACTCATCCAGATCCTTTCGGTGGCCCCAAACATCTCCTTCCAGAAGCTCAATGCCCTGCATATCCAGAAATACCTGGATGGCATTGGACATGGTCTTGCGGTAGGAGGGTGGTACCTGAATCATCCTCAGCCTGGGGCATCTCTGCATCAGATTGAGGAAGTCTACATTGCTGGCGCGAAAAGCCAGGTGAACAGTCTTTTCATTAGGGTTGAGATTTGGAATCTCATTTCTTGCGCTGACAACTCTAAGTCTCATAGATTCTCCTATTTACTAAATAATGTATCTTAGTATTAATAGACGCTTTAGATGGACACATATGTACAGAACGATATCATTCGTCCATATACATGTTAACAAAACAAATCTTGCCGGCTTTTGAAGT
This sequence comes from Methanotrichaceae archaeon, assembly GCA_963803855.1. Lineage (GTDB taxonomy): Archaea > Halobacteriota > Methanosarcinia > Methanotrichales > Methanotrichaceae > Methanothrix. The sequence continues at coordinate 19,588 of CAWDNX010000005.1, read as the reverse complement.
ACTAAATTTGACAAAACTGAGACTAATATAAATATAACATAACATATATTCTATGTGGTCTGCAGGAAACAAGGCAAAGCAACGCCTTACGGTTTGCCCTTAATTCTTCCTTTTTGATCTTTTGACCTTCAGGACAACTATTGGCAATAATGAAAAGAAAACAGCTACGAAAAAGAGCAAGTATTTTTAAATTCAAAATTGAGAATGCAGGCAATAAATCGTGCAGACTTTCGTTAGAACCATATTCTGATGTCGCATTACTTGATGGGCTTGCCATTAGCTTTATATAACTTATCCGTGGTTGTGCTGGAGAATTAAAAAGCAAAGGCGATGGGGTTTTAAAGAAGAGGGACCGTATAGGAGAAGATCTTCATGGGCAGGGTTAAGCTTACAGACACGGTTTTTAGGGATGCTCACCAGTCTCTTCTGGCCACCAGGATGAGGACCAGGGACATGCTACCCATAGCAGAGAAGATGGACCAGGTTGGTTTCTTCTCATTGGAAACATGGGGCGGAGCGACGTTCGATACCTGCATTCGGTACCTGAACGAAGATCCCTGGGAAAGGCTGAGGGCATTAAAGAAGGCCATGCCTAATACTCCGATGCAGATGCTGCTTCGCGGGCAGAACCTGGTCGGATACAGGCATTATGCTGATGATTTAGTGGACAAGTTTGTGCAGAAGGCGGCCACTAATGGTGTTGATATTTTCAGGATATTCGATGCCGTGAACGATATTCGCAACATGGAACGGTCGATCAAAGCTGCGAAAAAAATGGAAAAGCACGTCCAGGGCGGCATTAGCTACACCATCAGCCCTGTACATAGTAATGAGCTCTTCGCGCAGTTTGCCGTCCAGCTGGCGGAGCTCGGATGCGACTCAATCTGCATCAAGGATATGGCCGGACTGATAACTCCCCAAAATGCCTACGACCTTATCCGGGCTTTGAAAAAGGAGGTCAACCTACCGGTGAATCTCCATACGCACTGCACCAGCGGCATGGCCCAGATGAGCTACTTCCATGCCTGCCAGGCAGGAGTCGACATCCTGGATACGGCTATGTCGCCGCTCTCCGGCGGCAGCTCTCAGCCCGCCACAGAGAGCCTGGTGGCGTCACTGCAGGGAACGTCCTACGACACGGGCCTGGATCTGGAGCTTCTTACCGAGATCAAGAGGTACTTCGAGAAGATCATGGAGATCTATGCGCCGGTCTTCAATGCCATCTCGGCACGCGTGGATACCAATGTCCTGATCTATCAGGTTCCGGGCGGCATGCTCTCCAATCTGGTCTCCCAGCTCATCGAGCAAAAGGCATTGGACAAGTATGATGAGGTGCTGGCCGAGATACCGAAGGTTCGAAAGGACCTGGGATATCCGCCCCTGGTCACTCCCACCAGCCAGATAGTGGGCACGCAGGCAGTTCTTAATGTAATTACAGGCGATCGATACAAGATGGTCCCCAAAGAGGTCAAAGACTATGTCAAGGGCCTTTACGGAAAGTCGCCGGCTATGATCGATCCCCAGGTCAGGCTGAAGGTCCTCTGCGATGAGGAGCCCATTACCGTGCGTCCCGCAGATCTGCTGCCACCTGAATATGAAAACGCCAAGAAAGCAGTCGATGCTCTGAAATTGGCCAAGCAGGAAGAGGATTATCTCACTTATGCTCTCTATCCTCAGGTGGCCCTTAAGTTCCTGCAGGGCGCGGCTGTGGAAGAGCAACTGGTCAAAAAGCAGCCCGCAGCAACAGCGTCTGCTCCTCTGAAGGCAGAGCCCATGGCCCTTAATGTCGAGATCGATGGTGAGTCCTATCTGGTCAAGGTTGCCCCGGCCGGCATGACCCTTGCGCAGGCGGTGCCCAAAGCCCCCAAGGATGGATTAACCGTGCCCATGCAGGGCGTTATCATCCGCTATAAGGTCAAGAAGGGCGACAAGGTGGCCGAGGGAGATGCAGTGGTCGTGATAGAAGCCATGAAGATGGAGCAGAACATCCTGGCCGATAAGAATGGAACTGTAAAAGAGATATACATCAATGAAGGGACGACCGTCACTCCCGGCGACGTGTTGATGTCCATCGAATAGAGGGGTATGATAAGTGACAGTTAAGAGAGAACAGGTGCTCATTGAGGCTCTGCCTTACATTCGTGAGTTCTACGACAGCATCATGGTCTTCAAGATAGGGGGCTCTATCATGTCTGATCGCACCGTGCTGGAGGATTTCATCCAGGACGTGGTGCTACTCCGCTACATCGGCATTCATCCCATCATTGTGCACGGCGGTGGTCCTGAGATCTCCCAGGCCATGGAGAAATTCGGCAAGAAGGCCGAATTCGTGGGGGGCCTGCGTGTCACCGATAAAGAGACGCTGGGCATCGCACGCATGGTATTGCTGGGCAACATCAATGCGGAGCTTGTCAACCTCATCGGCAAGCACGGTGGCAAGGGCATTGGACTATCCGGCCAGGACGGCATGTTCCTTAAGGCCAGGAAGAAGGCACTGCTCAAGGTAGAGGGCATGGAGCCTGTGGACCTGGGATTCGTAGGCGATGTGGAGAAGGTGGACCCGGAGATACTCATGATCATGGCCGGCAAGGGCTATATCCCCGTCATCTCTCCCATTGCGGCTGACGGCCAGGGCAATAACCTCAACGTCAACGCCGACACCGTGGCCGGAGCTGTGGCCGTGGCCATGCGGGCCAAGAAGCTCTTTTCCATCACCGATGTGGAAGGTGTGCGCATGAATCCCGACGATCCGAAGAGCGTCATCTCCGAGTTTCCTGCCTCCGACTTCGACCGGCTGGTGGCGAAGGGCGTCATCAAGGGCGGCATGATCCCGAAAGTGGAAGCGTGCGTTGCCGTCGTGCGAGAGCGGAGTGGAGAAAGCTCACATCATAGACGGCAGAAAGCATCATGCCATACTGCTGGAGCTGCTCACCCACGGAAGGCGTTGGCACCATGATCAGCAGGAGCTAAAAAAGAGCGGGGCGGAGCAAAACCAATCCGCCCATGAAATCCCATAAGAAAAAAAGGGTTTGAAATCTAAATACCGAACATACCGGAGTCAACCCATTCGGCTTTCAGCAGTGACCACCAATCGCTGGCCAAGCCGTTTAAGACATAATCGTACGGCAACCAGCCGTAGCCTTTGCTGCCCCAACCTGTGCCCCAGCTATTCCTGATCAAGAAGGCTCCTTTGGTGGATTTATTGTTGTTGGCGTTGGTGATAACCTTAGCGTCATCGTATCCTACTGCATCTATGGCATGACCTCCCAGCACATTTTCGCCATTAGCCGGTAATGGTATCAAGCCCGATGTAGCGGCTTGACTGATTGAACTGTAGACTGTGAATCCGAACATGGAAGGCAGTCCAGAAGAGAGGTTTCCTTTTATGGCAGTCAAAAGCTTCGCTTTGGTTGTTCCCGGAGGATCGTACCGGTAGTACAAAAGCGCCTTGTAGTTTTCGGCGAAGGCATATAAAAATGCGGTCGGTTCGTCATCGAACTTGCTGATTATATATTGATAGTATTTTTCCGGGGGAACTCCGAAGAGGAGCATGGCTGCCGCGGTCGTCCTAAGGTAGGCGCCGGTGTCGCCAGTGAGACCCATGAGATTTCTGGTGGTCTTGTAAAGGAATAGTCGGGATGCGTCGATATATGTATTAGATGCTTTTTTCTCAAAGTACTCGAATAAGCCCACACCAGCGTTTGCTGTACATGATCCCAGCTGGCCCTGGTTTTCAATTGGAGAGCACCAAGTCCTCAAGTCTATTGATGCTGGTGGCGCTTTAGGGAAATCAATCTTGGCGAGTAGAGCCTTTATTGAGGGTGTATTAAAGGTGTAATCCCTGAAGTCTGGCAGTTCGCGCAGCCATCCCATGCCGATAAATCCTTCATTCTGTAGCCCGAGCTCATCAGCTTTTAATACCAACATCTATATTCCTCCAATAACGCCGCCCCAAAAAAAAAATCAGGCGTTTCAAACTTTTTAAGGCCTAATTCCAACTGAAACTATTTAATGTTTTTTGAGTTTTTGCCGAATCATTTCACCTTGATTGTCTTGTCCCCGATATCGCTCAATACGTTAAATGCCTGATCTTCTACCTTGACTATGGCAATATATTCACCCATGCCTGCATTCGATCGCAATAATTTGAGATCGTAATGGGAAGATGGAGTGCCTGAGAGCACTATCGGCCCGATTATCTTCGATGCCGGCTCATCTTGTCTGGCAGGTACCTTCATATTGATAAAGCCGATCTTGCTCGTATCTTTGATTATGGTAATATTATTCTTAGCAAACTTCTCGTAATCAATGCCAGGCATTGTGATATTCAGGATATCCTGCGAGAGGTAATGAGAGAATCCATACGAATCTATCAATGCATTAAACTGCCCATCCTCTCCGAAATAAGCCTGTGCAGTGAAGTTCACGTTTTTATTCAGCTCAATGATGCAGGGCGCAGAGTAGGCCAACAAACTGCTCAAATTCGCCATAACCCCCAGATTATTGATTGCAAATATCACACCCTCATCCTGACCGTTTGCAGAAATCCTAAATGCGACTGCCGGCCAGGAGAACTCCGCCTCGGCGCTGCTTCCCGTCATCTCCACCACCTCTGACCAGACGATCTCTCTGGTCTTGTTGTCCACAACGTACTCTGTGGCGCTTTTAAGATTGCCATCAGGGTCTGTAGCCTTCGCCTTTATTTTCGCGGGGCTCTTTTCGCTAGCCGTATCAGAGAGGACCGCAATGGTAAGGTCGGGTTCTGGAGAGTGTCCGACGGCCTGGATCATCCAGTTGGTCTGGTTCTGGGTACGGTTTTGCACACTCCAATTCAATATTCTGTTGGGATTTCTGGCAACTAGAATGGATCTGCCTGATGAAGGGGACGTGTCAACTCCCTGCCATACGCCGGCGAACTCGAAGAAGGCGATGAGAAAATCGCCGGAGACCTTGACATCAGGCAAGTCAACCAGTGACCAGGTTAAGTTATCACCGAAATATGCACTTGCTTTATCCGTAATTTTATACAGAAGAGATAGGTTTTGATCCCAAACCTCAATCACAAACATCTCAGATTTGGACGGCGTAACCAGCTTTCCTAAAATGGCCACCTGGGATAAACTCCAATTATCGGTCGGTGCTGTGAAGACCACGCCGTGGCCCCTTTGTTCATCGATCCAGACGGCATCATCAACATTGCCGTCATCATAAGTCAGGCTTACCATACCAGCGCTGACGCAATTTATGGTTAATAATATGGCAATTAAGGCCATTATCCAAATCTTGCTCATTACTTTCATACCTTTCACCAATATTAATCACAATTTTATTTTAAAACGCAATACCCCGCAGCTTGCTGCGCGGGTGCGCCGCCGCCGTTTCACCTCGTTGCCCAAGGAGGCCCCATCCTTTAGTGTGGGGAGGAATTGGGCGGTCTCGTTTCGTAGGTAGTTATTTATACTCATAGAACTATACCCTCAATACAATGATGCAAACGCTTATGGTCAAGGTTGAAACTACCATCAAGCCTACTTTTGATATTGATGGCGCTATGCCTTATGACCAACGTATTTTGAGTTGGAAAGGGCTTGATCGAGTATCTTTGCTTACCTTGGAAGGTAGGCTTATTTTGCCGGTTCGGATTTGCAAATACCACACTCCAAAGATGATTCAACCAAGAGGACAGGTAGATTTGATTTTCAAGGACAATGCTTTCTATTTGGCTGTTGTTGTCGATGCTCCGAAAGAGTATCCTATTAATCCAATTGATGTTCTTGGTATCGATCTTGGAGTCAAGAACATCGCAGTTGATTCCACCGGAGAAGTTTTCTCTGGTAATGCTATTGAAAAAACTAGGATCAAAATCGATGTTATCAAAGCCGATCTTAAGAGTTGCGGTACTCCAAATGCCAAAAGACATCTCAAGAAGATTGGAACGCGTGAATCCCGATTTAGACGTGATACTAATCATTGCATCTCCAAAAAGATGGTTGCGAAGGCCAAAGACACTTCTTCTACTATCGCCCTTGAAGATCTTAAGGGGATTCGGAAGAGCACGACGGTTAAGAGGGCCGAGAGACGCAAAAATCTTTCTTGGGGATTTGATCAGCTTAGGCAGTTTATCAGCTACAAGGCAGCTATTGCTGGTGTGCCGGTTGCCTACATTGATCCTGCCTATACCTCTCAAGAATGTAGCTCCTGTCATCATATCTCCAAATCCAATCGTCCTACAAGGGAGGATTTTGTTTGTAGTAGCTGCGGCTTCTCTCTACCGGCTGACTACAATGCCGCTCTGAATATCAGAGCAAGGGTAGCTGTCAACATGCCCATCGCAGCCCGACTTTTTGCGGAGCCGCAAGCCACGTCCTTTAGGGCGTGGTAGTTGACTTAAAGTATTAACGTGGTTTCACCCTCAATCTGGCCCCTTCCTTGCCGGTGATCACCACATTCTCGCCCTTCTCTACCGGTACCTCAGCTTCCGCCTGCCAGTACTCTCCCTGGAAGAGCACGTAGCCCTTCCGGTCCAGCCTGTCAATGGCCACTGCCTCCTCGCCGACGAAGCGGCCCAGCATCGGCGGGGCAAACCGGGCTCGTGCTACCTTGTAAATGGCAAAGGCCAGGAATGCGCCCAAGATCAGCGAGGGCAGGATGATGGCCAGGGCCATAGACCGCTGGTAGCTACCCGGCACATACCACTGGGGAAAGCTGGTGGGGATAAAAAGGATGCTGCCGACTATTACGCATATCAGCCCGGCCACGGCCAATATTCCAAAGGAATGGCTGTGCAGCTCCGCCAAAATCAGCCCCAGGCCGATCAGTAGTAGGAAAACAGCACCTATATTCACATTATAGCCCTGTCCAATCAGCCCTAAAGCCAGGGCCACCACACCCAAGGCCTCTGATCCGATGCCGGGGCTGGACAGGCCGAAAACAAGGGCATAAAGGCCCACCAGCATGAGCAGCCCGGCCAGCGTCGGATCGGAGAGGAGCCTTAAGAGCTGCAAGTTTATGGGCGGCGAAAAGTACTGCACCGCGGCGGCCGCTGTGAGCAGGGTGGTATTCTTGGCACGACTGCCGTTGATCTGACGCATCAGGTTCTCGGGAGACGGCGCGATGTACTCGATCACGCCATAATTTTTGGCCTCATCAGCATTCAGGTTTAGATTGGAGACGACGAACTCTTTGGCAGCAGTCGTGTTTCGCCCGTGAGCTCTTGCTTTTTCCTCGATCAGGGCCACGATGGCATTGGTGGTCTTGCTGTCGTTGATGGGCTCGGCTTCGCCCAACGCCGAGAGCCGTACCGGCTGGGCCGAGCCGATGATGCAGTGCGGCGCCATTGCCGCCACATCGGAGCTCATCAGGATGAGCGTTCCCGCCGACCAGGCCGCAGCACCCGCGGGATAAACGTAGGCTATGACGGGGACCTTCGTCTCTTCCATCTGCCTTATGATTTCATAGGTCTCGGTCAGGCCGCCGCCCGGCGTATCCAATAGAAGCATCACTGCTGCAAAGCCGCCCGTCTCCGCCTCCTGCAAGGCCGCAGCAACGATGTCATCGCTGGCCGGCGTGATGGGACCCTGCAGCTCTACAGCCAGAACCGGTCCGGGGAAGGGCGGAAGCGATGGGAAGCGCCGGCAATAACAGCAGCAAGAGCGATAAAAGGAAAAGGAAGAGGCTACTCTCTGTCTCCTGAGAGGAAATGATCGGGCCGCCCTCCCCAAAAATTCCGAGCAGGACACGGCTCTTCTCCATTTGGTTTTTCATCTCCTGGTTCTTACGGTCTCGCTCTCTGCTTCTCTCAAGGCATCTTTCTTAGCCTCGTCTTTTCGGAATGTCTCTCTCTCGGAAAGCTCCCGGTTCAAGGCTGCCGTCAGGCCGACCATGGCCCCGCTCCCTGTGTCCCCACTGGGTGTGACCACGATGAGCGTCTTCTCTCTGGCGATATCGACCAATGTCTGCAGCTCCCGCAGCTTGAGAGCAGCAGGCACTTCCTCATAAAGCCGGGCGGCATCGGTCATGGTCTTGGAGGCCAGGAACTCGCCGTCGGCCAGGATGATGCGCGACCTCTTTTCTCTTTCCGATTCGGCCTGCTTGGCAATCGCCCTTCTCATCGATTCGGGCAGAGATACGTCTCGCAGTGTGACTGCTGTAACCTTGATTCCCCAGGGATCGGTGTGCTGGTCCAAGATAGCCTGCAGCTTCTTGTTCAATTCGTCGCGCTTGGAGAGCAGATCGTCCAGTTCAATCTGTCCCAGAACGTCTCGCAAGGTGGTCTGTGCCAGCAAGGAGGTAGCAACCTTGTAATTTTCCACCTGTATGATAGCCAGGGAGGGGTCCACCACCCGGTAGTAGATGACTGCATCCACTTCCACGCTCACGTTGTCCTTGGTTATGACCACCTGCTTGGCCACGTCGATGGTAAAGACCCTCAGGTCAAGCAGTATAACGCGATCGATGATGGGGATGATAAAGAATATGCCTGGACCCTTCACTCCTGAAAAGCGCCCCAGACGAAATATGACCACTCGTTCATACTCTCGAACGATCTTTATAGCCTGGGATAAGATAATAAACGCTACCATTAGGGCTATCGGAGTAGATATACCAATTTCAGCCAAATAAACACCCATAATAATTGTGCATCTTGTTCTTAAATAGGTACCCTGCAGCAGGAACGAAAAGTGACCCGGTGACCGAAGCGTGTAAAAGAGGAAAATCTAATAAAATAGTAAAATCAGGTCCAAGAATCAGGACCCGGGCAACCCCGGGTCTATTTCTTGAACTCCGTATAACCGCACTTGCCGCAGCTTTGTCGGTCGACATGGCTGGCCAAAAATACGCCATTGCCGCACCTGGGACAGACTGACTTCTTGGACTTGATAGAGTCGCCGGTTACCTCATAAAATCTAGAGGCTCCAATAACTGCGCCCTTCTTGGCACCTTTTTTGGCAGCCATCTAGCTAGGCCTCCGTCTTGGCTTCTTGTGGCTTGTTGAATGTATTGCGCTCAATGATATGAGCTCTCTCTATTTCCTTGGCCCTCTCAGCAGTCTCGTAGATCTTGGCATATCCAATGGTCTCGCGCTTTCCAAACTCTGTCTTCAGGCTGTCCACATAGACCAAGCCTACCTTCGAGTTCTGAGTTGCCGCTAGCCTCTCCACAACGCTCTTTCTGGACGGTGTCGACTCATCGTGAATAACCTTGAAAACAAGCTCCCGCCGATTCAAGATGGTGTTGTTCTTTGCTTCTATTACTTGAATATCCAACTTCATTCCTCCACAATCATTCGCTTCATGAATTCTTCGATATGTAGCTTCCTTTCCAGAGTAACATCAACCAGAACGCTTCCCTCATTGGGCTGGCCGTAGACCACGACAGAGCCCAGTGGCGCATAGAGAATGGCAGGAAGCGTTGCCAGATCTTCTTCGCCCTCTACTACGATCTTAACATGTTTAGTGCCACGCAGAGATTCCCGGATCTGGTCTATAAGATCTTTGGTGATAGTTGCCGCCGGATTTTTTACCATTACCGTCTTATAGCTTTCGTGATCCAGCATCTCTATGACATGATCGGAAACCGGCATCCTCTTAGTCTTATTGTCCACGACAAGCAGATCCGGTACTATGGATGCCTTCAAGAGATAGAAGGCAGTCATATCGCCGATCGCAACAACTTTCTTGGCAGAAAGAAGCTCCTTTTCCATGGCCTTCACGCACTCTTGGCCGTTTCCCTTGTATAACCTGCCCAATGGCTCTTTGAGTGAAGAGCGCAGATCATCTGGGAGAAGGAGGAGACGCAATTCTAACGCACCTTCAAAGCATATCTGCCGGGAAGGGTAATCTCCAGCTTTTGCGCGAGGATCGATTCCTTGGGATCGATGATCACGACGTATCCGCTCCAGTCCTTGCTGAGCGAGGCTGAATTACAGATGGGACAGACCTGACCCTCAACGATTCTGCGACATTCTCTGCATGCCTGCTCAGTCATTTCGCCTCTGCCTCAACATTTACTTCTGCACTGGTATTGACCTCTAGCCACTCCAGTCGTCCCAGGCCCGTTTGCCTCATGGTAAGCCCAATCTTGCTCTCGCGAGGCTCTTTCTCATTCAGGCTTACGGCTATGACCCTGGCTCGAACCTTATCTCCTTCTCCTAAGGACTTGTTCGACTCTTTGCTGACCAGCCGCGCGTTCTTTTCATCATAAGATATATACTCATTGGTGATCTGGCTGACGTGCAGAAGGCCGTCGAATGGTCCCAGAGAGAGAAAAGCTCCGAATTTAACTATCTCCACTACCTCGCCTTCGATGATCTCCTGCATCTCGGGCTTAAAGACGAGGGCATCAAAATTGACTTCGTAGTAAATAGACCCATCCCCTGCCAGGATGTGACCTTCTCCAATGTCATCTGCTCCGAGTACGGCCACTATGGTTCCCAGTGACTTGTCAACTACTGCCTCGTATTTGTCGCGCAGTGACTTGTCCACTGCTGCTTCGAGGGGATCACCCAGATGATCCGGTTCTATCTTGGCCACACCCTTAAGCTTCATCTTCTTATACATCTAGTACTCCTTCTTCGACGCCTCTAGATATTGCCCCTGGCGCAGGTATACTACGGTGATGCCTTTACTAAATAACCTTTTCTTTAAAGCTTTGTCATTGGTAAAGACAGCCGCGCCCGTCTCCTGGGCAAGCTCTTCGATTGCCTGATCTGCATTATAATTGTCCACCCCAACGGCATTGCAGCCACTCGCAAGGCTCAGTGCCACGCGGGCGGCAATTTTATCCTTTCCTTTGTCGGCCCGCGTTGCCAGAAATCGAAGCTCTCCCAGGACAGAGGCAGGGACCAGCCACTCTGCATACCCCAAGCGCAAAAGCTCACTGAAGATGTCCACACCGAACTGCTCGGGCACCATCAATGCGTTGGTATCGAGGACGACTTTTACGCTACTCGTATCAATGTATGCCTTCATGCTACTCGATTATGGTGCCAACGCCAATGAGACGCCATCTGGCACCAATTCGCCTGCTAACCGCCACACGTTCACCTTTATCGGCGCATACCGGTCTCTTGAGCTGCACCTGAACAATGCCGCCCTCACGAGCGCTGGTTACGACACCTACGGTTGTGGCTGTGCCGACATTGAGCATCAAGGGCTCGCTGGAGTGGATGGGCTCGACACTGGACTCGTCCGTGACTCCAACGACGCGCTCCAATAGCCGCATATTCATGGTAAATGAAGATCGTGCAGGCGGAAGTTTGCCAGGCTCTCCTGCCACCTGTCCCACCAGCGCATCGCTCTTGGTCATGATGGGGTCGAGCAGAGTGCCCACGCCCATCAGGCCTCCTGGTGTGATCTCATCCTGGACATGTTTTCCTGCCAGCAGTGTTACCACCTTGGTCTGGATGGGCACCCACTGTTTCCTGCCCTCGTATTCCACGAGCCGACCCGGACAGATCTCGATCTTGTCGCCCGTATGCATGATGCCCTGGCTGAGAGAGCCGCCGATGACTCCGCCTTTAAGGGCCTCGGGGGTAGCACCTGGCCTATTGATGTCGAAGGAGCGAGCAATCTTCAGAAGAGCCGGCTTGTTGACGTCCCGGGGTGGGGTGGGTATGGTCTTCTCGATGGCCTCAATGACCATATCGACGTTGAGGTTCTGCTGAGCGGAAATAGGCACAATGGGCGCATTCTCTGCCACAGTTCCCTTTACGAAATCCTTGATCTGGCGGTAGTGCTCCATTACCTGCTCACGGGACATGAGATCGATCTTATTTTGCACTATCACGATTTTGTCGATGCCCGTGATGTTGAGGGCCATGAGGTGCTCTTTGGTCTGGGGCTGGGGGCAGGGCTCATTGGCTGAGATGACCAGCACGGCTCCATCCATGATAGCCGCTCCGCAGAGCATGGTGGCCATGAGTGTCTCGTGGCCGGGCGAGTCTACGAAAGAAACGGTGCGTAAAACCTGCGTCTCTGTGCCGCAGTGGGAGCATTTCTCATCAACGGTGTAAGCATCCGGTTCGGGACAGCTCGGGCACTTTCGGAAGGTTGCATCTGCATACCCCAGGCGGATGGAGATGCCCCTTTTAACTTCCTCGCTGTGCTGATCGGTCCAGACGCCTGAGAGTGACTTTACAAGGGTGGTTTTGCCGTGATCGACATGGCCCACCATGCCGATGTTGACCTCCGGTTTAGGGGCCGCAGGCTTCTTCGCCTCGGCTTTGGTTTCTGAAATAGCCTCAGATTTGATATCGGATTTTGCCAAATTGAAATCTCCTTAAGGATTGTAATGACCAGGAATTGATGGTGATCACTATATAAATACTTCCTGGCAAGTCCGCTTTTCAGACGTAGCCCAGGTTGCCATCTCTCTGGTTGGCAGAGATTAGGTGATTGTGCTTGTTTCTGCTGCGACAGAAGGATGATATATTCTTCCCGGACGGGGTCAGTTCGCGAAAGGCTTTATCTCTTAATAAATCCAGCAATAACCAGCAGTACAATGGCCCCCAGGATGGATGTAATCCAGCCACCTATGCCGGATGTGCCCAAAAGCCCGCCAAAGAGTGCTCCTCCGATTATGGAGCCCACGATGCCGACCACTATGTTTCCCATCAGGCCGAAGCCGTGTCCTACCCAAACTTTTCCTGCTATCCAGCCGATGATAGCTCCTATGATCAGCCAGCCTATAAACGAAAATATGCCAAACATTAAAAAATGTATGCGTTAATTCTATAAATTATTTTGGGATATGAGCCAGGGATCAGCTTTTGGCAGATACATCCACATGGAAGGCTCTCGTGTCTGCCACAATATTCTCCCAGGACCTTTTATAGACAAAGTAGATGGTGCTCTTGCCGGGCTTAATGGGCAGGAAGACAAAGACCGATGTTCCGCCCGCTCCCACGCGCTTCGTCTCGACATAGGTTCGCTCAAACTCTGCGCTCTCTTGTTTGAGCAGGACATAATCGTAATCCACCTTCCACTCATAACCCGTAGTGGGATTGGCGGGCAGAGAGATGGTAAAGGGCTCGTTAACCTTGGCGCGAATAAGTTCTACGCTCGTCTGCTTTTCATCAGGTATTCGGTAGTTGTCCACAGGTTGCATCAGGGGATAATAATCTATATTTTTTTCGTTCAAAATCATAGGCTGGTCGCCAATTCCGTCACCGTCCCCATCCGATCCGTTGTAATCGGCCCAGTAGTTGCCCATGCGGCTTCTTAGCACCCGGCTGCTGAACTGGTAGTTGATGCCGTCACTGGAATTCCAGGACGCGGCATCAACCGGGCAGACGCTCTTTTTGCCGGCAAAGTCGTTCAGGTAAATGCCGGCGGGAAGGACGACTTCCAAAGTGCAGTTCTCGCTTTCAGGGACTAGTCCATCCGAGCCGGCAGGTCCGCCGATCTCAAAGCCCCGCAAGACGGCGCCGTTGGCAGCCAGAATTACCCGCCCGCTTTCCGGCGCGAGCACGGGCTTTCCCTGGCCCGTATCCAGGCCGTGCAGGAACACATTCTTACCGATAAGGAGCGATTCGTTGTAGATTCCGCTCTCCACAACGATTTTGTCACCGGGAGAGGCGGCATCGAGCGCTGCCTGGATTGCATTGTAATCGCACCCTTGCGAGCAGACCCGTGTCTCGGCAAGAGAGGGCGTCAGGAGCAGGAGGAGTGCCAGGACGGGAATAAATAATCTTTTGTAATCGGGCATGGTACTCAGAGTAATAGCCCTCAAAATCAAAATTTGATAGTCTGCTTGGAGAAGGCATTCATGTCGGGAAATGTTTTGGGCGAGAGAGAGCTGATCAGGCGCATATCTGAGATCCTGGGCAACGTAGAGAACGACGACTGCGCCGTGATTGATGCAGGCGAGCGCTATCTGGTGGCAACTACGGACATGCTGCACAGAAAAACGGACTTTCCCGATATCATGAACCCCTGGCAGATGGGCTGGATGGCGGTAGCTGTGAACCTGAGCGACATCGCCGCCATGGGGGCAGAGCCGGCGGGGGTTCTCATCGCGGCGGGCCTGCCGCCTGAGGCGGACCTGTACTTCATCGATGAGCTCTTTTCTGGTTTTGGCGACTGCGCCGCCTACTACGGCACGCGCATCATTGGCGGCGACACAGACTCGCATGAGGAGCTGACCATCACGGGCACGGCCCTGGGCTTTGTGGAGAAGGATCTGGTGTTGCGCCGGGCCGGAGCCCGGACCGGCGACCTGCTCTGCACCACGGGCGCGCTGGGGGGCGCGGGCGGGGGCCTGTGGGCCTGGCAGCAGGGCAGGCTTGATAGCCCGTTCATCACGCGGCTGCTGGAGCCCGAGCCGCGCCTCAAGGAGGGGCGCGCCCTGGCCCAGAGCAGAGCGGTCACGGCCATGATGGACAACAGCGACGGTCTCGCGCTCTCCCTCTCTGACCTGGCAGAGGTGAGCCATGTGGGCTTTGTGGTGCAGGAGGAGGCACTGCCCGTGGCCGCGGGCCTGGTGGAGATGGTGGGGCAGGAGAAGGCGCAAGAGATGGTGATGAGTGCAGGTGGGGACTTCGAGCTCGTCTTCACCGTGCGGCCGGAGGGGCTGGAGGCGGCCCGGCGGGCATGCGGGCTGACGGTGATCGGCGAAGTGGTGGAGGAAGGGATCTGGATGGAGCGGGGGGGGCAAAGGCGACGGGTGGGGGCGAGGGGGTACGAGCACAGGATCGGGAGGATGGATTGAATTCCCTGCAGATATTATGATAGGAATAATCCAGGCAGTGGCCTTGATGCCGTAGCGAGGCTTGAGGATCTCCATGGTTGGGAACTGGAGAAGGTCAAGCCCACAAAAAAAGGCAACCGATGGTCCTACGAGTCTGACGTAGACAAGACCTATGAGGAGATTGTAGGGCCTGATGGAGATAACAGCCCTTTCGCTCACAGATTTACTGGCAGACGAGCCCGCCTACGAATGAAGACCTGAAAAAGGGCGACATAGTTTTAGCATCTCTTTTTTATTAATACCTGGTCAATAATAAGCTCAGGCCTTCGCTTGTACTGTATCATGAATGGAGCTGCGGGCCTGGCCAGTCCTCAAGCCACATATCTCCGACTTTTGCCTCTCTCCTCCTAATGGCTGGCTTTCTGGAGAGAATAATGACGAGTCAGGCTATAAGTCTTTGGGAAGCTCAGGATGAATGAAACCGGATGCTGTAGGATCTCATGAAAGAGGGATAAGAAAGAGGGAGGCAAAAGTCAATAGGATGTAGGAGGGAAAAATAGCCATCGACTTTCGCCAATATACTATACGTCAATTGCCGAGATAAAAGGCTTTCGCTTCAAGTTAGAAAAGACCTTTCTCCACCCCAGAGAGAAATCATCAAGAGAAAGAGATATCAAGTCCCAGGCGGGCCAGCGCCAAATCCACAGCGTCCTTTTAAGAGGAGCCAATCACCGCATAGTGTTGGCCTGACCCTGCCCGAAGCTCGACTTTAAACCGGGCTTCGAAGGCGGCATAAGCGCTGGAATCTCACACAGCGTCCGAATTACCGGAACCCCTTCTCATGGGCCTCATGCCCGCCATCTCGCCTTCTACTTGTGCCGCTTCATGCCCCGACCGTGTATTAGCATGAGATCCGGCGGATTACTGCGCCATTTACAGCGCGCAACTTTTTCAGCCCGCCGAAATTTTAGCCTCACAGGCCCGTAGCCAAATGCATTGCCACGACGGCATGCATCTCCTGTACCAAGGGATCAAGACCAGCCATCCTTTAGAATCTAGCGGCATGTTGCTCCATGGTGAAGCAAAGGCCCTTGTCATCAGAGCATCATCGGATACGTTTTAGCCCACGGCACGCCCGCCACCCTATTCAATGGCATGAAGTGGCAAATTATCTATATAATCGTTATAAATATTAGTAGTTGGCGGTCGAACTTCTGGCTTTGACTATAATGCGCCGCATACTACGGCACGCTCATCATTGGGGGCGACACAGACTGGCATGAGGAGCTGACCATCACCGGCACGTCCCTGGTGATCAAGTTTTAAATAGCAAGAATTACCAGGTAATATCTATGTGCGAGCTTTTGGAGCGCAAAGATCGAAGACAGGCCATTCCCTACGAGTCTGACGCAGACAAGACCGATGAGGAGATTGTAGAGGGCCTGATGGAGATAACAGCCCTTTCGCTCACAGATTTACTGGCAGACGAGCCCGCCTATGAATGAAGACCTGAAAAAGGGCGACATAGTTTTAGCACCTCTTTCTTATTCAGACCTGGTCAATAATAAGCTCAGGCCGTCGCTTGTGCTGTATCATGATATGGATGTAATGCAACTAACTGTTGCATACATATCAAGCAAGGTTCCCGCCAGACCAGGACCATATGACATATTAATCCCCTATGGCACGCCTATGAGCACCAAAGCAGGCCTGATCTACCCTTCCGTGGTAAAGTCTATTGGACCGCGATGGTTAAGAGAATCCTGGTAAACAGGATGCTAGGGGAAGCGGAAGAAGATCTTAGGGAGAAAGTTAACCGGTTTTTGCCCCAGGCCCTTGCCATCTAATCTTCAACTCGAAACCTGTGGGAAGATGGATGTGCCATAGAACTTTTCCGGAAGAGCTGATAAGCCCATAAAATCGGATGCGTTAGGATCTCATGAAAGATAGATGAGAAGGAGGGAGGAGAAAGTCAATTGGATGTAGGAGGGAAAGAATAGCCATCGACTTTCGCCAATACACTATACGTCAATTGCCGAGATAAAAGCCTTTCGCTTCAAGTTAGAAAAGATCATCTCCACCCCAGAGAGAAATCATCAAGAGAAAGAAATATCAAGTCCCAGGCGGGCCAGCGCCAAATCCACAGCGTCCTTTTAGAAGGAGCCAATCACCGCGAAGTGACGGCCTGACCCTGCCCGAAGCTCGACTTTAAACTGGGCTTCGAAGGCGGCATAAGCGCTGGAATTTCACACAGCGTCCGAATTACCGGAACCTTTTTTCGGGGCCTACTGCCCGCCCTCTCGCCTTCGACTTCTACTTGTGCCGCATCATGCCCCGACCGTGTATTAGCGTGAGATCCGGCGGATTACTGCGCCTTTTGCAGCGCGCAACTTTTTCAGCCCGCCGAAATATCAGCCTCACAGGCTCGTAGCCAAATGCAGTGCCACGACGGCATGCATCTCCTGTACCAAGGGATCAAGACCATCCAGCCTTTAGGAGCTGGCGGCATGTTGCTCCATGGTGAAGCAAACACCCTTGTCATCAGAGCATCATCAGATACGTTAAGCCCACGGCACGCCCGCCACCCTATTCAATGGCATGAAGCGGCAAACTATGTATATAATCATTATAGATATTTGTAGTTGGCGGTCGAGGGCCGCCCTAGATCAATAACATTGGTTCGTCGCTCTGTGCGTCCTTCTGTGAACTGTATTCTGTGAACTGTAGTGTCTCTGTGGTGGATTAGTCGTTAGCCACTGGTTATAACCAAGTGGTGACGATACTACCACCACCGCAGACACAGAGCGCACGGAGAACTCATAGAGGACTTTATTAATATATTACCATTCCATACCGCGAGGAACCGATCATTTTGTCCTGGGTGCGATTATTGTCGATCGTCTGGCCTGCAAAACATCTTTCCCAAAATACGGCTCTCTCCTCTTATTCGCCTCTTGCAGCAGCTGCATAATCTGCTCGCAGTTGCCGGTGCCGATCTCGACCAAGTTGTCGCTCCTGAGAAGGCAGGGCTTGATCTTTCCGTCCGAGGTCACCCGCAGGCGCGTGCAGTTGGCGCAAAACTCGGTGTTATCCATGGGCCGCACCACCTCCACCTCCGCCCCATCCAGGAAGTATTTCTTGCGTCGGTGCATCTCCCGCGTGCGCACGCGCTCCGCCTGCGCGGCCAGTCGGCGCTCGATGGCATCGATGTTTCCGGAAAGGCCCTGGTGGTATAGGTCCAACAGCTCGATGAGCTGCAGTATCAGGCCCTTCTCCCTGCAAAAATCGATCAGATCAGGAATCTCGGCCTCGTTCTCCTTCAAGACCACGACATTCAGCTTGATGGGCGCGAGGCAGGCGGCCTTGGCGGCATCTATTCCCGCCAGGACCTTTTCCAGGTCGCCCTCCCTGCCGCCCGTGATGGACCGGTAGATCTGGGGCCAGAGCGAGTCCAGGCTCACATTAACCCGGTCCAGCCCGGCTTCCGCCAGCGGCCCGGCCTGCTCGGCCAGGAAAATGCCGTTCGTGGTCAAAGAGATGTCCAGGTACTGGGGCATCTCTGCTATCAGTCCCGCTAAGCCAGAGCGTAGCAGTGGCTCTCCCCCCGTGAACTTCAGGGAACGAATGCCCAAGGCCGCAGCAGCGTGGGCAACGCTTACAATCATCTCATCCGAGATCTCGCCATTGGGCTTTGCCTCGCCCTCGTGGTGGCAGTAAACGCAATTAAGATTGCAGCGAGGAGTAAGAGCGATCCGAAGACCCGTGACTTTTCGGCCAAAGGAGTCCACCATCATTCCAGGCATTGAAAAACTGCTTGGTATTTAACTTGTAGGATTGCGAAGGACGAATTTCGCTGACCGCGGGTTAGCGAGAGTTTCGACCGCGAAGTCGAAACATCGGTAAGTCCCCATCCTTTAAACTCAAGACTTACGATACTCAGAACATGATTCCTTCTTTGAAGCTAATAAATCCGAAGCTGAATCTGGTCTCAAGTTCCCATTCCGGACCCACATCCAAAACTGGCATTAATTTCTACCAGCATATCCTCTTTCCTGGCGAATTCGCCGTAATAGTGCAACAATCACACATAATAAAACTAAGATTTAAATATTAGAAATTAATATGGCTTATGCCGAATGACACATCAAAAGCCACATGCACGCAAAAAGAAAGGAAAACGCCGGTCACATCCCCGGAAGATGAACACATTGAGACACGAGTTCGATCAAATCGTCCAAGGGTCGGAGGATTTGGCGCAGAGAACCCCTCTTCCGCTTGTCGTGATCGCGACCTATCTCAATCGTCTCGACTTCAAAGAGAGCATAAATCGTTATGTAAAATGGGACCCTGCTCAGTGGAAATATAGTCCCGGAGTTTTGGCACAGCTTCTGGTAATCGCGGTATTCATCCAGGCAAATAAAAAGATAGCATTAAGCCGGATTCGTCAAGTTTATGCTGGTATGGACCTTGAAATGTTAGCTGGTGAACCAGTTGAACCTGCAGAGTTGTCCGATGATCTATTTGCAACCATGCTGGATCGCCTCTGGTTGGCAGGATGCGAAAATTTTTTGAGTACTATAGCCTTGACGGTACGTATCGTATTTGATCTGCCTCCAAACTATGTTCTTCACTCGGACACCACCTCTCACGTCTTGTATGGAGATTATGACTCATCAGAAGACGTTTCGGATCCGTCTCTTGTCCTCCCAACATACGGCTACAGCAAGGATAAACGGAATGATCTGAAACAGATCATGACGGGGATGGTGACTGATGGAGACGGACTCATCCGCTTCAGTCACGTCCTTGACGGGAACACGGCTGACTGCAAGTATAATCATCTGATGATAAAAACACTTCAGGAGGTGTACGGAGACGAATTCTATCGCTATACCTACAT
>CAWDNX010000004.1:0-145258 GCA_963803855.1 Methanotrichaceae archaeon | reverse complement strand
AACAATGCCGCCCAGGCGGGATGGGGTAATAGCCAGCAGCAGTCCAACTCAGCCGAAGCCGCAATTGATAGCAGCATTAGTGCAATTGCATACAGTAGCGCAAATGCCTCTGCCAATTCCGATAAGGTAATTTCCGGCAATGCCACTGCGACATCCGATTCTGCAGCCAACGCCAGTACGACAGTCAAATCGTTGACCATAAATCAGAACCAGGCAAATAGCGCCATTCAAACAGGTAACATCTCTTCCGCGGATCAGAACAACTATGCAAATGCCAACATCCATGCAGATGTCCATGCACTTAGCTACTCCTCAGCCTCACCGCACGCGCAGGCATCGGCCGCTTATGCAAACGCCGACGCAGACTCAGATTCAGTTGCATTTGCCGATGCGTACCTTGATTCTCAATATATCGAGCAGAATCAGTTGAACGATGCATTGCAGACCGGTGGATACAACCACGTGTTTCAGCGAAACAATGCCTATGATAATATCAATGTGACTGCCATATCCGAAGCGAATGCAGCGACATCACCCTATGCCCGTGCACATAGCTACTACAACTGGTCCGGTGCCAATGCCGATGCACTCGGCAATGCCTACTCCAGCGCCCAGTCTCGCATCGGAGCAAACGTATTGTCCGATTCACAGTCAAATACAGTCACTCAGATAGGAAATTTCAACCAGATAGATCAATCCAATGACGCCAATATCAATGTTTTCTTCAATAATGCATCCTACAGAGAAGACAGATATGACCCGTTCGTGGATGTCGATCAACCGGATAATGCCTATGCCAATGCTGAATATGACTCATTTGCCCATAGCGTTGTCGACTTCTCTGCCGATAACAACGTGGCTAATACTCAGAGAAACCTGGGACTTATGCTGAGTCAGTCCGATACATTGAATGAGAACAACAATGCCAATCTGGACATTCCGGGAACCAGCTTTGTGGATGTAAATGTAACCGAGGAGAACAGTGTAACAACAGCATGAGGTTATCTATATGAATTACGTATTAATTGTGCTGCTGGCGTCGATGGCACTCGTATCCTCTGCATTAGGGGAAGGGAACACAGTTAGTGTAGGCAACGACGTCAATCCCGGCCTCCACAGCGGGAATATCGAGATGGTCATCAGTGTCTCCAACGAGGATCTATTAACGGGAGACGGAAACACCTTAAATCAACTGAACCAGAAAGATTCCAATAACTATGGAACAGGGCCCATCATACAGAACCAAAACTTTCACTTGTTAGTTACAGGGGATAACAATTTCCTCTCTCAGACCAACTATGCCCTGGCGGAAAACTGGGGTTGGAACAGCCTCATCGAGCAAACCCAGAACGACTTTGCCGTCATCGTAGGCAACGGAAACTATCTGGAACAGATCAATAGAGCAATTGCCCGCAATTACGGCGCAGGCAATGTCGTATCTCAGACCCAGAACAATTCAGAGATCTTAGCCGGCAACGGCAACAATCTTTATCAAGAGAACGATGCATCAACATCTGTAAACGGCAATGACAACTCTATCGACCAAGATCAGAGCAACGATGCCGTCCAGACGGGCGACTGCAACAGTCTTCGCCAGATCAATAACCTGATGGGCATCAACTATGAAAGCGGAGCAAATTCAGGGTACGATTCCTATGGCAATTACTACTATAACCCCTGGTCTTCTGAAGTTCTAATTGACGGAGCCTATGTCAGCGGTTATAAAAACCAGATCACACAAACGCAGGGCAACACTGCCATGCAGGTGGGATTTAATAACAACCTGGAACAGGAGAATGATGCCATTGCCGCCATTGAAGAAGGCAACAACGACGTCGTGTCTCAGGAGCAGAGCAACACAGCAGCCCAGTCGGGCAACGATAGTGCGGCCATGCAGACAAATTCCCTTATTAACCGAGATATAGTGGATTACCAATCATCAAACGGTTCCTGGAGCCAACAAAGTCGTCACGATGGAGCCGTTCCCGGTGCACTGATGCGTGGCCAGAACAATAACATAAATCAGGCCCAGAAAAACTCTCTCCTGGAGACAGGAACCGCAGACGGGGCAAATCAGGAGAACCGTGCCTACGGCCAAATGGTTGACTCTGCGACATTTAGCAACTCCATCAGCCAGGATCAGAATAACACCGTTGCCCAAACCGGCGATAATAACGGCGCTAGCCAGTTGAATAATCTGGTCCGCCGCGAATACCGGTATGAATCCGGCGATAATTGGGAGGTCCAATCCGACTATCCTGTGCCGGGCGCGCAGGTAAGCTCCGGCAATAATTATGCCAGCTATGACAACGTCATCTTCCAGACCCAGGGCAATATTGCCGCCCAGATTGGAAACTCCGGGAATATGGTTGACCAGACTAACGATGCTGTTGCCGACCACAGTAATCCCGATTATGGCGCGCAGAACTCCCGCATCGATCAGACGCAGAGCAACGAGGCCTTAGAGGTTGGCGACAACGAGACAGGCATTTCAGCAGACTATCGGAACATGACCCATCTTTCTCAAGGCAACCTCGCAGGGACGCACAACTCCGGCCGCGATAACCATGTCAACCAGACGGAAAGCAATCTGGCTGCGATAACGGGAGTGGGCGAGAGAGCGGGCAGTCCGCACAATTACAGCATTTACGATGCCGGAAAATACATTTACTACGAGCAAGGGCAGTTCAATTCCCAATATGCAAATCCCGATCCAGCCTCGTTGGATGGGCAGAGCGGGGGAATTGATAGAATAGATCAGAATGCAGCCAACGATCTGGTGATGCTGGGCAGCTATGATCTCGCCGGTCAGAGCAACGACCAGAATGCTAACCAGAATTACGAGAGTGACACCTACCTAAACCAGAATGCATCAAATAAAAATATTGTAACGGGTACATCAGTTGATTGGCTGCCATGTGTCTAAGAATTTAAAGGTAGAAGACATAACCGCCTTCTATTCTTCAAATTTTTAAGATGCGGGGGGAATGAAATCATGAAGGTGCAAAATGAAATATAGCGACGCAATAATAATGATAGTATTGCTGACTTCCACCATCTCATATGGTGAGAATGTGATCACTCAGAGCAGTGGACTGTATACCACGGGCGACACGGAATCGGTCGAGATCCGCCTGAGCCAGTCCAATGATGGAACAATTGAAGGAGACGGCAATACTCTGGTGCAATCCAATGATGCAAACATCTGCAATTACGGCACAGGCATTATCACCATGGTGCAGCGCAATACCAAGGCTATTGTCGGAGACCTGAATACAGTTTACCAGATTAATTACGCTCTGGCCGAGAACAGTGGGACGAATAGCAGCATCACTCAGACTCAGGAGAATACTGCCACCATAATCGGCGACATGAATTATATGGATCAGAATAATAATGCGTTTGCCGGCATTCAGGGCGAAAGCAATTGCCTGAACCAATCACAAGAAAATGTCGGGCTGCTGGATGGTGGAGAGAATGATCTGCGGCAGGCCAACAGCGCAATCTCGCACAATGAAGGAAGCAAAAATTGTGTTTCTCAGATCGAAAACAATTTGGCTGTTATCTCAGGATCGAACGAAGTCGCAAAACAGAACAACAGCCAGATCGCATACCCGGATAAAGCCAATGATGACGATTACGATGGAATAGGTCAAGATGCATGCAACATAATCACAATGATAGGTTATAACGATAGTTCTCTTCAGAATAACTATCAAAATGGATCTCAAGAAGAATATTCTAACATATATATTGGCCAGTCTGCAAGAAATAATGGCACTCTATGCAGTGCAGCCGGGGATGGATGATTGATATGGCAAATCTTTTGAATCTTCTTCATGCATTTATGGGCGTTCTTCTTTCGGCATCATTGCTGTCGGGAGCCAGCCAGGCATTCGATAAATGGGAAGACTTTGCTACATGGGATGCAGAGGTTCACGGCGGATCTGGTCTGAGCCTTAAAACCAGCATGAACAATGATCTTTCGATAAATGGGACCGAGGTCTTCAAGACTACCACGACTAATTTATGCGCAATGGGGACCGATGAAGTCAAGCTCAAGAGCATATCGAAGTTGATCACCTATGAAGGCGATCATGTTTCAGCTATCAAGAGCACTATTGATCAGAATTATAAGCTGCCTGGAGATTTTGCACTGTTATTGTCGCAAAGCCATGAGATTACAGGATTTCCTGATGATCCTGCCGCCAATTTATCGAGCAAGATGGACATCATTGACCCGACCACGGGAGACTTGCTCATTACCTTCTCTTCCAATAAAAATGATGATGAAATTGATGCGATAATAAACCAGGCTCTGGCAAACATGGGATTTACTCTGACCATCGATGACTTAAGATCGCTGCAAGGCAACTCTCAGTATCATGTGGAACGTTATGATTCAAGCGGCGGCATTTCCTGTGCATGGGGCGAAATCAAGAATCTGCCCGTCACCTTAAACTAGGGATGATTTGATATGAATTTCAATCCGCTCTATGTTGTGATCCTCCTCTTGAGCATGCCGGCCATTGCAGATATTCAAACTTCGAATACGTACTACACCGAGGGCGCAACCGTTAGAGAGGACGTTAGATTAAAAAATATTGAATATGCAAATGTTGTTGACATCTCTCCTAGTGGGATACTCTCGTCCGCTCTGGGGACACCAACCACCGCAAATGACAGTCAAATTTATGATTCCATCGCCATAATAGCGACCCGTGAGTCATTAGGTGCTATGCTGGCGATTTCCGGCGAACATCCTGCATATGCAAAGTCAATGAGTGTAGGAGATATAAATGAAATAAAATTCAATTATGGTTTGGATTCAGGAGCAGAGCAAGCATACTTTTACAACGGCATGACTTCTGTCAACGAAAACCTATTATCCAAGAATAATGCCTATCGTGCAAGCTTCTGCGTAAACGGCCAATCATTAAAGCTGAATGCTGGCGGATCAAGGTTTTCTTTCGAAGATGAGGATAGCTTTTTCTATTACGGCCTTTTGCTAAACCATGGCGGTTCATGGGCAGGAATTGATGCCTATCTAACGGCAAATAAGATAGATAAGACCGATGCAACTCCAGTGATATATAAGTGGAACTCGAACGTTGAAAGCTCTGGAAGCGATTATGCCCAGTCCCATTTCAATATGGCCTTTTTGGCAGGTGATCGAAAGATCAGTGCCATGATTAAAGGATTGTCGTCCAATGGCCTTGAGCCCACAGTGCCGACGAACGGCCGACCTTGGGAGGTAGACCCCATACCCAACGGAAAGGGCAAAACCGGAGTGCAAACCATAGAAGACATGATAAAACTCATCCAACAGGGCATTACTAATTCTGGAAAGATGGAGTGGCTAATTGAAAATTAAAATTTCAGCATGAACAAAATATTAGGATAAAAAAAATGTTTATATACGTAAACTCATAATCCCAAAAGAAGAAAATTCGAATATAAAAAATACAACCGGAGTGGAATATTATTATATGTATTAAAAGGAGTGCTGCGGAGAAATTTGTATTTTTTTTACCATATATTTTATGCTCTTTTATAATCTTCTCAGTGATATCAAGTGCGAAAATCGGCTACAGTATCAATGTGCTTGTCAACGACTCCAATTCCAGTTCTCTTTGGAGCGCAGGCCAAACTACCCAAGATTTGGTTTTTTTCTCCGAAAGCAAATGCACAGGAACAGGTAATTCCTCTAAATATGTATCGATCTCAGGCTTTGCTGGAATGGGCACGAAAGAGTCGGCGCATTCAAAGCAGGGGCGATTGATAGAAAAGAACACTATGGGCCTGACCAGCAAAGAGCTATGGCTTCATATCAATGAAAAAGGGACAGACAATTCAACGAAATACACGGCGAATATAGAATCTTATATGCCCACGGTCTTATACAGTACTACTGATCTTTATTATCGTGGCAGTGGGATGACTACAAAGAATTTATATATTAATGGCAAAGATAAAATATTAACTAATTATGAAGGGTCGTCTTTATCCAAATCGGTCAAATACGGAGGAATATCCAATGAGAGCAATATTCAGGTAGTTGTAACACCGGAATATACTATTGAAAACGCAAATGAAAACCGAACAGTGGCATTGCACATAACTTCCGCATCTAATCGATA
Source organism: Methanotrichaceae archaeon (assembly GCA_963803855.1). GTDB lineage: Archaea > Halobacteriota > Methanosarcinia > Methanotrichales > Methanotrichaceae > Methanothrix. Next base: position 139,118 of record CAWDNX010000004.1, on the reverse strand, counting down.
TACAGGCCTGGGATATTCCTATGGAGACGACCTCATCGAGCAAGCATATCGGGGTGACTTCAAAATGGATGCTAAGATTCTAAAAGGACAAAAATTTGTCATTTTAGGAGACTTGATGAATGAAACTTATTGGTTGCCCTGCGTTTGCAACAATACTCAGAAGCCCAATGATTTCGATGAATTCATAGAACCTGATGGGATGTGATAAAGACGAAAAAAATGCTTTCTATCGGAATTTTTATTATTCTGCTCATGGGAGTATGCAATCTCGAAGATACTGCAAAGGCAGCGGACGAAAATAAGTCTAATTCGATCTTACAGGAGATGAACGAGTCTGATTACAATAACCTGTCAAATTCAATGTGGAGACTATATCGAGATGATGTTAACTACTCGTCATTTATCTTAGATGAATTTTCTAAAAATAACCTCTCGATGGAGGAGGCCCTGCAATCTACCATGTCCTTATTCGAACTCAATTATCAAACAACCGGCATAGTAAGTCAAATTAATCCACCTGCAAAATATGCAGATTACCATAAATATATGGTCCAATCATTGATTATGTTCCGGTCATATCTGCTGGGCATGGCAAAATATTATGAGACTGCAGACAAAACCTTCGTAGTTAATGCCAAAATACAGTTTGACGGTAGCATCGAATATAACGAAAAAGCTGTCGAATTCAGGATACTGAATAATCCTGCATAAAAAAATTTGGTTCCGCCCTACTCCAGAACCACACGCAGCGGGAACTGATGAGTGCCGAGCTTTCCTTCGTAGTTGGCGGCACTGATCATCAGGATTCCGGGCACATGGCAAGCGGCATTGATGCCTGCCTTCATGGCTTCTGAAATGGCTTCCCTGCTTACGCCGTTTATTACTATCTCAAATACGGCGGAGACATCCTCGGCTAAGGTGCAGACCCCGTCTTCACGTAGCGAGGTGCAGAAGGCTGTGTTGGTGGAGGCTTTCAGGAATTTGTATCGGGAGCCCACCTTGGAGCCGCTGGCCACGACGCCACCCGGGAAGGGAGTTATGGTGCCCTTAATTTTGCCAATGGCGTTTACTGCCGCCTCGGCTGCCATCAAGCCTGCCGCCTGGTTTTGGGCGAGGATGAGGAAATTGCCGCCAGCTATTCCGTCTATGGCTCCAAAATTCTGCTCGACTATGAAGTCCCCGGACATGAGGGGAATCTTCCAGATGCTCCTCTTGCACACTTCCGCTTGCTTTTGGTAGCCGTCGCCAAAGAAGCTGAGCTTCTTGCCGGTATCAAACTGCTTCTCAGCATCCGGCATGCCGGAAAAAGCCGCCGCAGTGGGTGCAGTCAGAATGCACTGGCCTATCCGGGAGAGAAGTGAGTTCTCCAGGTTCTTGTAGCCCATATTGCAGATCAGGATATTGACACCCGGCCTGCCGTCCGGTGTTTCGTCTCCCCCTACAATGCATTCGATGCCTGCCTCTGCCGAGCACCCTATCACTGACGTGCCAAATCCCGTGGCCTCGCGCGCCGCCTCCAGAGCCCAGCGCTCCGTCACTGCTGTGACTTGTACCCTTGCCATCTTTATTGGAAAGCCTTCGGCAAAGGTATCTTCGATCTGAACACCATTGATCTCCATAACATCCCTCTCTTAGGTATACTTTCTATCTTGGATTAAAGACAGCCAGATCAAATCCGCTGCCCTGCTTTTCCGATTGTGCCAGAGCAGCAAGCCGCACAGACCGGTCTCTCCAGGGGCAAATCAAACGCCGCTCTGAGCCGTCTCTCCGGCAAACTCTCCGCCCAGAGCGACTGCCTCAAAGTCGGTCTTCTCATAAGTCGCGACCAGAAAAGCCTGATCTGCCGTCAGATCAAACTGCTTAACCCGCAACTCATCCTTCCTGGCAATGCCAAGCCAGCATTGACCTCCCCGCACCGCGCCAGCTATGCGCGGGGTATCAAGCTCATCTCGCTCATAGCCGTAAGCTGCCAAACTCAGGGCGATGGCGTCCATTGGCTGCTGACCATCCTGGATTCTCTCGAATATCATGTCTGTATGAGTGCCATTGCTAACAACCGCAAAGTCGTTGGCAATGCTGCCGGATGCACGGATGCAGTTGTAGGCGATGTAAGGATTCCTGCTCAAGTCAGCGCTGTCCAGGGGCGAGACCATGATGCACTGGCCGCGCACCTCTGCCCTGCGATTGGGAAAAGAGCGGGAGGAGACTCTGTAGGCGACAAAGCCCCTTCCTCTGCTGCGGCCTACTATAACAATTCGGCCTACATACATTTTCAGTCAACCAGCTTGTACTTGGCGATATTCGCATCCGCCATGGCCTGAATCTGTCCCAGACGGTCTGCACATTCTGCTTTCTTGAAGAGGTGCTTGTAGCGGCCCTGCATTTTGAGGTACTCCTGCACCTGCTTGGGCCGGCGCACCTTCTTGACTCCCGTCAGCTCTCCATTTTCGTACTCCGTGAGCGGCCAAAGGCCGGTCTCCACAGCCAGGCGCGCCAGCTCAATCATGGTGCCGGCTTCAAAGGTCCAGCCGGTTATGCAGGGCGCATTGACCTGAATATAGGACGGCCCGTTCACCTGCAAGGCCTTCTTGACCTTTCTTCTCAGGTCCACGGGATAGGCCACCGAGGCGGTAGCTACGTAGGGAACCTTATGGGCCAAAGCGATGGCAGGCATATCCTTCTTGGGACGCGGCATTTCCCTGGCTATGGCTGCCCGGCGGGGTAGTGGTGGTTTGTGCGCAAAACGGCGTAGATCCGCTTCTCTGCACACCTGTGTTCATGTAGGCCTCATTGTCATAACAGACATAGAGGATCTTATGGCCACGCTCGAACATGCCTGAATTGGAGCCCATACCGATATCGAAGGTGCTTCCATCTCCACCAATTATTATGACATTGGTGTCCTTGCCCCTTCGCTTGAGCATGACCTCTACACCAGAGGCCACCGCCGAAGCATTATCGAATAACGAATGAAGCCAGGGAACACACCATGCGCTCTCCGGGAAGGGAGTTGTGGTAACCTCAAGGCAGCCCGTGGGTGAGACTACGATGGTATTGGGTCCCGCGGCATCTAGTACCAGCCTGATGGTGGTGGGCATGGCGCATCCTGCACAGGCCCTGTGTCCTGGTGCCAGCAAAGATTTTTCCATTTTTCTCAAGCCTCCTAAAGGATCTCCGTCCTCAGATTCAGGAATTCAAACTCGGACTGTATTCCCTTGCGGGCAGCTTCTGCCTTGGCCGCAATCTTCTTGATGTCCTTGAGTGTGATATCGCGACCACCCAGGCCTGGCAGTGAAGCCGATGATAGGCGTTTTGATATTGCTGTTGTAGAAGGCTGCCTTCAGATCAGTTACCAAACCGGCTTCACCACCGATGGCGACATCTTTCTCCAAAACGGCAATTACGCTGGCATCTTTCAGGGCTTTGCGCAGAGCCTCCACTGGGAAGGGTCGATAGCATCGCACCTTGAGAAGGCCGACCTTGATGCCCTCCGATCGCATCTCATCAATGGCATCCTTGACGGTGCCTATAACTGAGCCCAATGTGACTATTACTATATCCGCATCATCCAGGAAGTAGCCATCCAGCAGCCCGCCGTAGTATCTGCCAAAGGTCTCCTCAAACTCGCGTGCAACCTTTTCAATCTTGTCCAGCGCCTTGAGCTGGGCTTCGAACTGCTGATAGCGAAACTCAGTATATGTGGAAGGATCCGCGAAGGCTCCGAAGGTCTTGGGACGGGCCGGGTCCAGGATATCTGCCGGTTGATAGTCAGGCAGAAACTCCCTGGCCTTTTCCTTGTCCAAAAGCTCTACCGGCTCGTAGACATGAGTCAAGATGAATCCATCCATGCAGACCATTGCTGGCGTTCTGATCTGGTCATCCTCGGCGATCTTGTAGGCTTGCAGCGTAGCGTCCACTGCTTCCTGCACGTTTTCTGCGTAGATTTGCAGCCATCCGACATCGCGGGCGCCAATGGAATCCTGCTGGTCGTTCCAGATGTTGAGGGGCGCGCCCATAGCCCGGTTGGCTACATTCATAACCACAGGCATCCTCATGCCGGAGACGTTGTACAAAACCTCATTCATCAGGGCCAGGCCCTGGCTTGTGGTTGAGGAGTAGCCTCTGCCGCCGGCTGCGCAAACTCCAACTAAAACGGACAGGGCTGAGAACTCGGAATCCACCGTCAAAAATTTGCTGTCAAGCTCACCATCAGCCACCATCTGAGAGAGATTCTCCACGATGTGGGTCTGAGGCGTGATGGGATAAGCCGAGATCACATCCGGCCGGCAGCACATGACCGCGTGGGCCACTGCATAAGAGCCTTCCACCACCTTCATATTAGCAGTCTTCTTGCTCATCACTTCTCCTCCAAGACCATTGTAATCGCCATGCGCGGGCACTCGTTAGCGCACACGCTGCAGCCTTTGCAGTAGTCCAGGTCAGGGACAAAGAGCCCTTCTTCCTGGTGAATGCAGCCTTCTGGGCAGTAAATTTCGCATAAGCTGCATTTTATGCATTTCTCATGATCGAACACAGGCACAAACGTACGCCAGGCACCGGTCTTCGTTATGCGGGTGCTGCACGCATCTACCAAACTTCCGGCTTTTATTGCCATTAAGATACCCTCTCGAAGGCGGTTTTAATGGCGAGAATGTTCTTCTTGCCCAAATCCCCTTTGAAGCGTTCTGAAATAGCTTTGTTCAAGCTCTCCAGTCCAACCTCTCTGCTCGCTCCGCAAAATGCGCCCAGCATCGTGGTGTTGACAATAGGCCGCTTTAGGATCTCCATGGCGATCTTGGTGGCATCGATGGTGATAACCTCTGCATCCGTCTTGAGCTTGAGCGTCTCACCGGGCCGGTCGGTATTTATTATTATCTTCCCGGTCGGTTTAAGTCCTGCCGCCACATCCACCACATCGAGCAAGGTTACATCCTGCACAATGACGTAATCCGGCTCATAGATCTGACTTCTAATCCTGATGGGCTTGTCGGCAATTCTGGCAAAGGCCATTACCGGCGCACCTCTACGTTCCACTCCAAAGGCCGGAAATGCCTGTGAGAACCTTTTGTCCTCAAAAGCAGCAACGGCAATCATTTCGGCGGCAGTGACCGATCCCTGACCACCACGACCATGTAAGCGTATTTCTTTCAAGGGCTGACCTCCAAATAGTTCGCGCTTTCAGTCTACTCTTCTCCGCGAAAAAGTGATGAGTAAATATATCTCTTTCGGAGCCACGGCAAGTTCTTATGTAAGATGCTCTTCTTACAATCCAGTTCAAGCCTCCCGGGCAAAAGCTCTAGGAGTATGAAGGGATAGTCTTATGGATAACAGGAATGAGATACTCTTTGCGGTCCGAGAAGCCAAGAGGAATCTTGGTGAGGCTGCGGACTTTCGCGTCGCAGATGCTCTGACCATCTTAGAGGGCATCGCGCCGTTCCTGAATAAGGAAGTCATCATTGGGATGAAGTGCAAGAGTTGCGACAATTATGCAATGGCCACATTTCCTTTGAACCGGGATTTCTGGGCGGTAGATGACAGCGAATACTGCCATGCCAAGGATGCGTCCCTAAAGAACCTCATAGCTTCCAAGCTGGCCGGATGCACCCAATACTCCAGCCAGGCTTCCCGGGATCTGATCGCATTGGGTACGGCCATAATGGAGGAAGATCTGCGGCCTGCTTTTCAGGAGAGAAAGCTCTATGATCGAAGCAAATTTGCCAGCTACAGTGTGGCCTTCAGGCTGCAATCCTCACCAGGAAATGTCTGCATTGAACTGGGGCATAGAACCGATGATGGCTTTGCATGCAGCGATATAAAGTTCTACATATTAAGAAGGCTGGATCCCGGGTTTGGGGCAGTAGCCTCTCAGAAAATAGCAGAGGTCATGAAGAGCAATCCCATCATAGTGGTACAGTCCAGTCTACAGACCAGAAGACAACTGGACATTGACTACGTGCTGGAATGGATAGCTGAAAAGCGAAAGATGGATATAGTCTATCTCTAGCTTCAATTCTAGATAATAAATGATGATAAAAGGATGTTTTCGACAATGGCGCAACCGTTAGTGCCAGATACCAGCGTGGTAATTGATGGCAGAGTCTCTGCCAAGATCAAAGCAGGGGAACTGCAGGGTCGCAGGATTGTGGTGCCTGAAGCAGTAGTAGCCGAGCTGGAAGCTCAGGCCAATCATGGGCGAGATATCGGTCTCAGAGGATTGGAGGAGCTAAGAAAGCTCTCAGAACTTGCCAAGACGGGCAAGATCGAGCTGGAATATGTGGGCATAAGGCCCAATTTAGACCAGATCAAGCTCGCGGGTGGAGGAGAAATCGACGCCATGATTCGAGATGTAGCCCTGGAACTTGGTGCCTCCTTCCTTACCAGCGACCAGGTTCAGTTCCGAGTGGCAGAAGCTATGGGCCTGGATGTGGAGTATGTCCGCCCGCAGCGAGAGGCTATCAAGCCCTTAAGCCTGGAGAAATACTTCACAGAAGATACTCTATCCGTGCATCTCAAAGAAGGCGCAATACCCATGGCCAAACGTGGCCGGGTGGGGGACTTTTCCCTGGTTCGTTTGGGGGAGAGGGCGCTATCGGAAAGGGAGCTAAGAGACCTCTCTCGAGAGATCTATGAGAGAACCAAGGCAGATCCGGAAGGCTATGTGGAGATGGAGAAGATTGGTGCCGCCGTAATTCAACTCGGACCCATGAGAATCGCCATAGCCAAGCCCCCGTTCTCTGACGGCCTGGAGATAACGGCCGTTCGGCCCGTAGCAAAGGTGAGCTTTGACTCATACCGGCACAGCAGCATGCTAAAAGAGAGGCTGAAGGAGAGTCAGAGAGGCATCCTCATCGCCGGTCCGCCGGGATCAGGAAAGTCCACTTTTGCCGCAGGAGTTGCCGAGTATCTCTTAAGCTGCGACTATGTGGTCAAGACCCTTGAATCGCCTCGCGATCTGCAAGTTCCCCCTGAGATTACTCAGTACGGGCCACTGGAAGGCAGCATGGAAGCCTCGGCGGATATTTTGCTCCTGGTAAGGCCAGACTATACGATCTACGATGAGGTACGAAAGACGCGCGACTTCCAGGTCTTCGCAGATATGCGCCTGGCTGGCGTGGGCATGATAGGCGTGGTGCATGCCAACAAGGCCATCGATTCCTTGCAGCGTCTTCTCGGTCGAGTGGACATGGGCATGATTCCCCAGGTGGTGGACACGGTGGTCTTCATCGAGAAAGGCGAGGTCACCCATGTTCTGGATGTGGAGTTCGTGGTCAAGGTTCCCGCCGGTATGGTAGAAGCTGACTTAGCCAGGCCGGTGATTGTGGTCAAAGACTTTGAGACGGGCCAGGCAGAGTATGAACTATACTCCTATGGCGAGCAGATCGTGGTCATGCCCGTCTCCAAAGAGAGCCGCAGGCCCTCACCATCCTGGAGATTGGCCAGTCGCGAGATTGAGAAGGAGATATCACACCATGTGCGAGGGCCATTCCAGGTGGAGATGCTCACTGACTCATCTGCGGTCATACACGTTCCCCATGACGAAGCGGCTAGAGTGATTGGCAAGGCCGGCAAGAACATCGATCAGATCGAGAAAAACCTGGGACTGCACATCGACGTGCGCACTCAGGATGTGCCGGTCCTGGCAACGCCCAAGGTTGAGGAGACGGCCAAGCATCTCATCATCTGGTTAGAGAGCATGGCAGGAGAGTCTGTGGAGGTTTTCGTAGGCGAGGAGCCGGTCTTCACGGCCACTGTGGGCAGAAGAGGTGATATCCGAGTAGCCAAGTCCTCGGAGATGGCCAAACGCATCATCAAGCGCATGAAGATCGGAGAGAAGATCGTGGTGCAAAAGGCAAGCTCGGATTAAGCCTGCCTTTTGATCTGAGGATTCTTTTTGCGCACCTTTTTTTGGTTTTAGCTAAAATGCATTTTGTCGGATATGAGATGAGACTTAAGGGGAGGTTAAAGACGATGAAAAAGACAAACATTAAATCACTAGCAGGAATTATGATGCTCATTTTCCTGGCAACCGCCGCGGTAGCTGTGGACGACCCGCTGGGTCCCACGAGCGATGGAGCCCTGCAAGACATAAAAGAGACCATGGGGGACGAGATCTTCAGTCCAGTTCAACAGGACCAGTTAGGTAACGCCACACCGGTTATAACTGGGAAGAATCTGCCCAGCTCCATTGCCAGCTCAGGGGCAACCCAGCCCAAGGCTAGACTGCTCAGCCCCACCAGTACCTGGAGCCTGAAGCTGCTGGACAGCCGGGAGCGATCCGTCACTTTGCAGATGTACCAGTCGAATGACGTCGAATTCGGCAAAGGCACAATTGTTGTGGGAAGCAGCACTCAAAATGCCATGGCAACTGGGACCATCACCGGAAATAAGCTGGATATGGACATTCTCTCCGACGATCTAACGCTCTTTCGCCTTTCTCTAACCATGAACGGCAAATCCCTCTCTGGCGACTATCATGGTTACAGCATCAGCTATGTACCCTGGAAAGGAATCGCCATGGGAAAGATCAATTAGATTTATACCAATTTTTTGAAGTAATATTAAATTTTTTAAATTATAAATCGTTGTTTGTCGTATAACCATCAAGCTTATCAACTAATAAACTTCATAACAATGCGAATGGTCGCAGAATTGAACATACCAGAAAAACCATTCCTAAGAAGGGTAAGGTAGATACGTCATGAGATTTAAAATTATAATATTATCATCATTGCTTTTCATTGCATTCCTGGCTGTGACGGCTCTTTGCGTCGATTGGAGTGATCCTAGTTATGACGCAGATCAAATGATAAGCGCAAAAGAGGTATCAGTATATAAGAATCCGTCAGGCTTTGCAGCGACACCCCAGGCACAAAGAGAGCTTGAAAAAAATAAGAGCTCATTGGACTGGACCATGCCCAGCACACTTACTGGTGGCGGCAACAGCGCTAAGGATTCCAGGACTCAAGCAGAGACGTCCAGCGAAGAGACTGCAGCCAGCACTGCCACTGAAGAGACCGTAAAATCCGCGGACACATCCCCAGCCACAGATACGGAGCTACCCCCTGTCCAGCCAGAGGTCGCCACCGCGGGCGGAAGCTGGTATTTTACACTTAATGACAGTGTAGAGAGAGATCTGGCAATGATCCTCTTCCAGAAGGGAAATGATGTCTTTGGAGCCGGCAAGATCAAAGAGGGCAACAACACACTGGATGTAACCGTATCAGGTAGCGTTGCAGATACAACCTTAGACTTAAATGTGGTCTCTCTGGGCACCATCAGCCTCTATAAGCTCAAGCTCGATCTGAGCGAAGATTGGGCCAGCGGAGAGTACCAGGCATTTTCCACGGGCAGCGACTCCTGGACAGGAAGCGCCGAGGGCGAGAAGACGGCTTAGTTAGAGATGCAAATCAAGTGCCGGGAGACCGGCGCCTGTATATCTATTTGGCGTTCTATTTTTTGCATTTTGCTATTGTCTCGGTTTAGATTCATAAGCAACGCAAATGGGCGGCAAGCACCGAAAGCGATATGATGGGAGAAGCATGAACATTGGTGGATTATGTCCAAGCTCTCTCCCCTCATGGAGCAGTATTACCGGGAAAAAAAACTGTACCCGGATGCATTGCTGCTATTTCGGGTGGGCGACTTTTATGAGACCTTTGCCGAGGATGCCAAAGTAGTCGCCCGCGACCTGAACATCACTCTCACTTCCCGCCAAAAGGACGACGAAGGGAACAAAATCCCACTGGCAGGCGTTCCCTTCCATGCTCTGGAGGTCTACCTGGCAAAGCTCATCCGGGCCGGACACAAGGTGGCCATCTGCGATCAGGTGGAGGACCCAAAGCTGGCCAAGGGGCTGGTAAAGAGGGAGATCACTCGCGTGGTGACACCTGGCACTGTAATTGAGCCTGCCATGCTCGACGAAGCCTGCAACAATTTTCTCGCCTCCGTGGTAAAAGATGCAGGCAGAATGGGGCTGGCTTTTGTGGACGTCTCCACTGGAGAGTTCCTGACTACGGAGATTGCCGCAGAACGGCTATCTTCCGAACTGGCCAAGTTTCGGCCAGCGGAGTGCGTCGCATCATTTCGTCTGGACTGGCAGGGCAGCAGTCTGCAGATCCTGGATGAGACCGCTTTCTCAGAAGAGAACACATCCGCTGCCCTGGAGAGCCGCTTTGGTCCCGGCTGGAAAGAGCGGCTCCTACTCGCAGATCGGCCCCTCGCCGCCCGAGCCTGTGGAGCTATTCTCACCTACCTGCACGCAGCTCACTTCGACGCTCTGGGGCACCTGCATGACATTCGCTTTTACTCAGCCTCTGAGTTCATGGTTCTGGACGAAGTCACTTTACGCAATTTAGAGATCGTCCGGAACATCCGGGACCGCTCTCGACGAGGAACGCTGCTCGAGTTCCTGGCCCGAACAAAGACTCCCATGGGTGCACGCACCCTGTCCCGCTGGATCCAGATGCCGCTTCTCTCCCTGGAAGCGATCGAACGAAGGCATCTGGCCGTTGAAGAGCTCTGCAATAATCCCGTGCTGCGAGAAAGCCTGGCAGAGGAGCTGAAGGGCGTATGTGATCTGGAGAGGCTGATGAGCAGGGTTTCCTGCCGCTCTGCCAGTCCCAAAGAGCTGGTGGTGCTCAAGAGCACGCTGGCGAGACTGCCCAGGCTGCAAGAGATCCTGGAGGACGGCACGTCACCTTACCTGGTCGAGCAACACGGCAGGCTCGGCCCATGTGGAGATATCGTTTCCCTTCTGGAAAGAGCGATAGTTGAAGACCCGCCCACACATCTGCGAGACGGTGGCGTGATCAAAGACGGCTACGACGGTAGGATCGACGAGCTTCACACTCTCCTCCGGGACGGGCGGGGATGGATTGCCCGCCTGGAAGCCTCGGAGAGAGAGAAGACGGGCATCAAATCCCTCAAGATATCCTACAACAACGTCTTCGGCTATTATCTGGAGGTCACCCGAGCAAACCTGCATCTTGTGCCGCAAGATTATATCCGCAAGCAGACCCTGGCAAACGTGGAGCGTTTCATCACCCCGGAGCTGAAAGAGATGGAAGCAAAGGTCCTATCCGCCCAGGAGATGTCCATATCTCTTGAGCAGGAGATCTTTGCCGTCCTGTGCAGCCAAATAGCAGCAGAAGCCCGCATCATTCAGGAGAAGGCCACGGCGCTGGCAGAGCTGGATGTGCTTGTCTCTCTCGCCAATGTGGCCAGCGAGAGCGGTCTCGTGAGGCCCCAGTTCAACGGCGAAGGCAAGCTGTTCCTGCGAAGCCTCAAGCATCCTGTCCTGGATAAAGCCATGCGAGGTGGCTTTGTGCCCAACGATGTGCTCCTGGATAATGATCATAACCGGTTTATAATTCTCACCGGCCCCAACATGGCAGGAAAATCCACCTTCATGCGCCAAATCGCGCTGTGCGCCATCCTGGCCCAGGCAGGCTCCTTTGTGCCCGCCGCCTTCGCCTCACTCTCCCTGGTGGACCGCATCTTCACCCGGGTGGGAGCTTACGACGATCTATCTGCCGGGCAGAGCACCTTCATGGTGGAGATGACGGAGATTGCCACCATCCTCGCCGCGGCCAGCAAGGACAGCCTGGTGCTGCTCGACGAGGTGGGGCGCGGCACCAGCACCTTTGACGGACTCTCTTTGGCCTGGGCCATATCCGAGTATCTGCACAGCAGCATCAAATGCAAATGCGTCTTTGCCACCCACTACCATCAACTGACGCAGCTGGAAGGCATCCTGCCGGGGGTGAAAAACTACAGCATCGCCGTAAAAGAGGAGAAGGGGACCATCACCTTCCTGCGAACCGTGGTGCCGGGAGCCACAGACAAGAGCTACGGCGTGCATGTGGCCCGCCTGGCCGGAGTGCCGGAGGCGGTGACGAAGCGGGCGGACCAGATTCTAAAGGAGATAGAGAAAGAGGCGGTGATCGAGCCCCTTTCAGGAAATAAAAAGAGCAGGAAATCATCCCAGTACACCCAACTCATATTCTTCGATGCGCCCACTCCAGAAGGAAAAGCTGAGATTGAAGTAGGAAAGATACTTCGGCCCCAGAAGGATGATGCAATCCTGCAAGAGATACGGACTCTTGAGATTGATTCCATGACGCCCCTCCAGGCTTTAGACCGTCTTGTAGAATACCAGAGGCGCCTGGGAGAGAAAAGAGGTGAACGCTATGACCCGGATTAGACTTCTAGATGTTGATACCATAAACAAGATCGCCGCCGGAGAGGTCATCGAGCGGCCCGCTTCCGTGGTCAAGGAGCTGGTGGAAAACGCAATCGACGCCGGAGCCGGCAAGGTGCTCATTGAGCTTGGCGACGGGGGAAAGAGCTTCATCAAGATAACCGATGACGGCTGCGGCATAGATTCCCAGGATCTGCCTCTGGCCTTTCAAAAGCATGCCACCTCCAAAATCCGCGGGGCCGCGGACCTGGAGAGCATCGCCACCTTGGGCTTTCGGGGCGAGGCCCTGGCCAGCATTGCCAGCGTCTCAAGATCAGTTGAGGTAAAAACCAAGACGAAAGGGTCTCTCTCCGGCACCTATCTTCGAATGGAGGGCGGCAAGATTGAAGAGATCAAAGAGATCGGCTCTCCCGTGGGCACCACCATCACCGTGTGGGATCTTTTCTACAATGTTCCCGCCAGAAAAAAACACCTCAAAGGAGTGGAAGCAGAAACCGTCTACATCACGGATATGGTAACTGAGCTTGCCATCATCCACTATGACATCTCTTTCGAGCTCTTCTCAGGCAAAAAAACCATCTTCAAGTCGGTGAAATCGTCAAGTTGGGACGATGTGCTCTTCCGGCTCTTCGGCCTGAAGATCTTGAAGGGCATGGCCCGGCTGGAGGAGCCGGGACAGGGCTGGAGCCTCTCGGGCGTGGTCGGTGATCCCCTGGTGGTGCGAAGCAGCCCGGACAGGATATTCATCTTCGTAAACGGAAGAGCGGTCTCTTCTCGAGCCCTCTCCACAGCGGTGCGGGAAGCCTACCGAAATATCATTCCCCCAGGAAAGAGCCCGGTGGCCGTCATCTCCCTGCAGATAAGCCCGCATCTGGTGGACGTGAATGTTCACCCTGCCAAGAGAGAGATCCGGCTCCTGCATGAGGAGGAGATCGCCTGCGCGCTTACGCGGGCCGCTGCAAAGGCGCTGGAGGAGCATGCCCGCTCTGCACCGGCTGGTATGTCTGAGGGGGTGTCGGATGGAATGTCGAGCGAAGGTGATGCCATGGCGCCGATGCGGCAATCCACCATCGCACAAAGTTATGATCAGAGTACTCTTCCCCTCGACCGGGTGGATGAGGAGCCTGCCCCGCCGCAGCCCGGCCCCGGTCTATGCATCCTCGGCCAGATCAAAAAGCTCTACATCGTGACTGAAGGCCAGGAGGGGCTGGTGCTCATCGACCAGCATGCTGCAGCGGAACGTATACGATTCGAGATGCTGCAAGAAAGATACAAGAACAAAAAGATCCGCCAGGAACTGGCAGAGCCCATCTCCCTGGAAATGTCTCCCAGCGAGATAATCATGATGACCATCTGGCAGGAGACGCTGCAAGACATTGGCTTTGAGGTCTCGCCCTTTGGAGGAAACACCTACACCATCCGAGCCGTTCCCGCCCTGGGCCGAAGGCTGGAAAGCAGCGAGGCGGTGCATGACATCCTCAGAGATCTTTTTTCCCAGGGAAAGGCGAGCCCTAACTCGACCAATAAAGATGAGATTCTAAAGCTTCTGGCCTGCAGGGGCTCCATAAAATCAGGAAAGGAACTGAGCTTTGCTGAGATGAAAAAGCTCGTCGAAGACCTGTACCGCTGCAATAATCCCCTCACCTGCCCGCACGGAAGGCCGGTGATGGTGACGATAGGCCAAAATCAGCTGGAGCGGCTTTTCGCCAGGAGATGAAGTGCGGGTGGTTTGTTGGGTGGGCTATAGAATACCAGTGCCATGATGATCAAGGAGGCATCGGGCAATTCTCAATTCCAGCTCCGCCAGAAACTCCACCATGAACACGCCCCGCCCGCTCACGTGCGCGTGCTCGGCTGCACCCACAAGCCCGCCCGTGTAGCCGCTGCTCGTAGCAACAACGCCTATAGCTGGGGCTGCCCGCCAGGCCCACGATGCAGAGGCGCGCGCCCTGATGGGCCAGCATCTCTAAGAGGAGGATATGCTGGCTTTTTTGGAGGCGGTCTACTTATAGAAAAGCAGGCAGAAGACCCGCTCCCTTCAGGGGGCGGGATGAATGCCGTACCTACTGCATTTGAAATTAAAGCGAAACCTATATCTAGTTAGGGGTCCATAAGTATCTTGATGGATAAAACAAGATACGCACACTACAATATCAACTATCATCTTGTTTGGATACCTAAGTATCGCAGAAAGGTGTTAGTTGGTACTATTAAGGCGGATCTTGAAAATTTCATCCATGAAATCGCGGAGAAGCTTGAGGTCAAGATTGCATCCTTGGAGGTTCAACCAGACCACATCCATCTCTTTGTTTCGGCTCCTCCAAGATACTCACCTGCAAACCTGATCAATGCCTTCAAAGGAGCCACATCAAAGAGATTGAGAAACAAGTATCCATATCTCAAATCACTGCCTTCGATGTGGACTAAGACATACTACGTGGGAACCGCTGGCAATGTCTCGGCTGAAGTGATCAAGCGATACATCGAGGAGTGCCAGGGATGAAGACTGCCTACAAGTTCAGGATGTACCCTAACAAGCAACAAGAAGCTTCGTTAGACTTGACTCTTGATACTTGCAGGTATCTCTATAATCTGGCATTGGCTGATAGAAAGAATGCCTACGAACAAGAAGGCATCAGCCGAAGCTATGAGGATCAAGCAGCTATGCTGGTTGTCGAGAAGAAAGATGGTAATTTCAAAGCCGTCTTTTCTCAGGTACTTCAAGATGTTCTTCGCAGGTTGGACAAGTCATTCAAGGCATTCTTCAGACGAGTCAAGGCTGGAGAGAGCACCAGGATATCCTAGATTCAAAGGACAGGGTGGTACAAGTCGTTCACCTATCCGCAAGTCGGATTCAAGCTCGATGGTTCGAAGCTGACTCTATCCAAGATCGGCTCCATCAGGATCTTCAAGCACAGGGAAGTTGAAGGCAAGATCAAGACCTGCACCATCAAGAAAGATAATCTAGGTCACTGGTATGCGATCTTGGTATCTGAGGTTGAAGATGTATCTCCGATTGAGCCAAAGACTGCTATTGGTGTAGATGTGGGCCTGAAGAGCCTGGTTGCTCTCTCCACTGGTGAAGCAGTTGAATATCCAAGGTACTATGTCCAAGCTGAAAACAAGCTTGCAGTAGCCCAAAGGAACCTTTCCCGAAAGAAGAACGGATCAAGCAAACAGACTGAAGGCAAAAGCCAAGGTTGCAAAGCTACAGTCAAAAGATCCAGCACCATCGGGATGAATTTCTGCATCAAGTATCCAGAATGATTGTAGATTCAGCCGATCTAATTGTATTTGAGAACCTGAATATATCAGGTATGCTTAAGAATCACCATCTAGCAAAGCATATTCAAGACCATGCATGGGGCAAAGCTAATCCAGTTCACTCAAAGCAAAGCTGCAAAGGCTGGCAAAATTGTAGAACTGGTAGATGCGAGATACACATCTCAGAAATGCTCCCAGTGTGGTATAATGGTTCCTAAGACGCTGGCAGACCGAACCCATCTTTGCCCTAACTGTGGGCTAGAGATGGATCGAGACATCAATGCCAGCTTGAACATTCGCACCCTCGGACTGAGGGGAAGAGCCTATCAAGATCCGACCCCTACTTTGAGCAAACTATCAAAGCAAGTTAGATCGATGACGTAGGAAGCCCTGCCCCTTCAGGGGCATGGGAGGAAGTCACGATAGGAAAGAAGAAGAAGATGTCACCATAGGGCTAATGAAGCTCTCCGAGCTATCGCTGCATGACTTCTTATCGAGCGAGCCGGATATCTACACGGACAAAGATATTAAAGTCAGATACAGATGAAGACCCTCTGGAAAACGAAACAACAATTGCCTTATCTTCAGAGCGACGACGAACAAATCCAATACAATTCTTTCCAAAAGGTATTTAGTGCATGCATGAGGAGATGATCGTAATGGCTGCCAGAACTAAGAAGATCCCGAGAACAAAAGCGATGGCACTTAGAGAAAGGAGTGTCGAAGAGAATGATAAATCCGGCAAATCATCTGATGCAGCAAGCCAAAAGCCATTTCTGCCAAAGATTAACGCGGATCTGATCAACGAGGATGACCTGACGAAGGAAGAAGAGATGACAGCTATAATGAAGTTGGAAGAGATCTCTTTACGAAAGTTCTTGGAAGACGAGCCTGATATCTACACCCTGGAAGACCTGAAAGTCAGATACAAATGAAAGGTAAAATCGTTGCTATTCCATTTCCATTTACCGATCTGAAGGGTGCCAAAGTAAGACCTGCCCTTGTGATTTATGAAGGGCATGAGGATGTCATTGTGGCATTTATCTCTTCAAAAATACCAGTTGAGCTTTACAATGTCCATGTTCTCCTGGCCAAAGAAATGCCCGGCTTCAAGCTCTCAGGTCTGAAAAAGGATTCCGTGATACAGTTGAACAAGCTCGCAACAATAGATAAATCTCTGATTGAAGGCGAGTTCGGAGAGATCGATTCCGACCTCAAAAGGGATATTAGACGGATATTGATAGAGATATTTGATCGTTAAAATCACTTCTTGCCCGGATGCATTGAAAACATTTAACCCAATTTTCCTGTAATAAAGCTGATCTCGCTTGACCTCTCGCTGGCCAGGAAGACCGCACAAATTGCAGTAGAGTATCGCCTGCGGGGTGCCGATGCGGCATACGTAGCCGCTGCTTGATGCGTTTGATGCCGCCCTGATCTCATGGGATCAAGAGATGCGCAAGCGATGCCCGGCGGCTGTGGCGACTATGACGCCGGAAGGATGGCGTGGGAATCGATGATCGGCAAGAAGCTCTTTGGAGGCAGTGGGCTGCCCACTGGGCCGGGCCTCGCTACGGAGATGCTGCTCGGGCTCGGGTGCCCGCAAGCGCACATTCGTGTCCGGGGGCGGGAGGCCGGTCGGGCCAGAGTTGAGGTAGCGGGATACGAACCGAGCTGCATTTCTGTGCGAATTGTCTCCGAAAGGGCTTGCCGTAAATCACAAGATTCTATAAATTACGATACACAATGCTGCGAGGACGGATGTAATGAATCGTAATTACCTTTTCCACTGCGTCAACCTCATAAATTATCCGATAATCGCCCACTCGAAGACGATGGAGTTTTTCTGATCCAGATACCTTGATAGATTGAGGGGGAAATGGCTCGGATTCAAGGTTATCAATTTTTTCCATCGATCGTGTGATGATCTCAGCAGGCAGTCGACGCAGGTCTTTTTCTACGGACGGCTTGAAGTCAATTCTAAACGATGCCATCTCGCTTCAGCCTTCGCTTCATCTCTTCTAAGCTAATGGTCTGCTCATTCCTACGCTCAGCAACGACCGCAAGATCGTGAAGATCCTCAGTCATCTGCTCATAGCGTTCTATGGAAAGAATAACTCCTTTTCTATTGCCTTTAGCATCGATTATGTATTGCTCGTCTGATATGCCTGCCATAGATTCACCTGGACGCATGTTGCGCGTTTAGGAGTTATAATTATTCTTCTTGGTTTAAATAGATGAGGTGAAGGAAAATATTGGCCCATGTTTGCCGGTCCAATCTACATACCAGCGCCCAAATATACGGTTACTATTAGACGCTCTCTTCAAAGCGACGACGAACGAAGGCAACCGCAAAGATCACGAAGCTCACAAAGAACGCACAAAGACTTTTTGCCGGGACAATTGACCCATTGCCGATCCCTAAATCAAGTGACAATCCCTTGACCGCCGCTGGCCCGCTCGTGGGCTGCCTTGGCGAGGGCGGGCTGCCCACCGGGCCGGGCCTCGGTCCGGTGGTGCCGCTCGGGCTCGGGGCTCGCCCGTGCGCGCTCGCGTCCGGGCGCGGGAGGCCGGTCGGGCCATGGGTCAGGTGGCGATGGCGACCGATTAAGGCTGCTTTTCGGGCGCGTGTCATGGAAGAGATGCTTTCAGTTAGCGGTTACTATTGGCTGAAAATTACAACCAAGCTACCACAGGACACCACAGAGCGCACGGAGGACGCACAGAGACTTTTTCAGGGACATTTGACTCATTATCTATCATAAAAGCGCATGATAATCCCTTGACCGCCGCTGGCCCGCTCGTGGGCTGCGAGGGGCCTTGGCTGGGTCGGGCTCGCCCACCGGGCCTAGCCTCGCTCCGGGCTGCGCTCCTTGGGTTCTCTACTAAATTCGAGATAGTGCAATATTTGCGTAATCTTCTGATTAATGCCATCTCCTGCTAATTCTTCCTTAATCCCGTTGGGATCGATTCTAATCGTCAAAACGTAAACAGAAATGCCTTGATCTTCGTTGGGATGGAATCCCAGCCCGGTGTAGTGAGGTATTTCCTCAATATGCTGATTATTGGTAGAAGGATAAACCAGTGCGACCGAGGAAGCCCGAATATCTTTATGAGTAGCATATGCAATTACCTGGTAGAGATCAGCAGTTGAAATCTGTCGATAAGCTATCTCGAGGGGTTTTATCTCAGCATTGTTGGTGAGATTAAAATATTGATACTCGCTCAGATGATAGGTGCCATTTTGATCAATTCTAGGTGTTTTGGTTTGTCCCGAGAATTCCAAAGGCTTATATTTTGCATCGATGACAAACCAACCCCCATTTGAACCTGATCTAATTGGCTCACGATCTAACTTCATATTCTTATCAACTAGGTGCGCTAACTCTGGCGGCAAGTCGCCTTCAAGTTGAACTGGAAACCTCCGACCTGTCGCCTTGCCTCTTGTAATAATACGAACATATTGTTCGAAAAGTTTTGGCATATCAACTAGATCCCACTTGACAGAACCATCTTCTAATGAGTTCAAATCAAATGCTCTTGCAATGGGCACATCTTCAATTTCGTGAACTTCCTCAGCAAATGGATCAAGAATTGAAATGACTAATCTGGCAAATTGGATCACCCTTTGATAATGCCTGAAAGGACCTTGCAGCAGAGGCATTACCCCTGCAAAGTCATTTTTGTTAATCCTGGCCAAATGTACCTCTGCTAAAGCCGCTTCACACCTTCGTGCGAGTCCCAATTCAAGAGTGGCATGGATCTGCATTGAACTCAAAGCATGACGACTTAGAAAGAGGGCATAACGCAAAATCCTGTTGGGAAGATTATCAACAGTCCACTCTACAAATCGACATGGTGCGACGTGTCTGAGGTTCCAATAGTTGCGCTTGAAGTATCTATCCTCAAGGAAACGCCCTTTGACTCTGCTTACCAATTCATCCTCGATTTCTTCGCCTCGTGGACGCAACAACATTAAGAAACGTTCCAATTCTATTAGGTAAATCGAGGCGATCCAAGTGCTTGGGTGAGTGCTAGTCCCAGAGAGCAGTTTCTCCATGCTAAAAAGATCATCTTCAGGCAAATTCAAGACTGCCCATAACATGCCAGTTACTGATCCTGGTACCTTTGGATGAATTGACAAATTGAATCTTTCTTGGGTATCCGAATTGATGAACTGAATAGTTCCAACCTTTTCAGATACTTGTAGAATTGGTGTTTTAGGGTCTTTCCATTGCAAATAGATCCCTAATCGTTTTTCTAAGGGTTGATTGTTTTGAGATGAACTACGTTGCAGAAGCTCTGATAGCCATCTCCAATCTTGTGGATCATCCATTTGTTGTGAAAGCGTCGGATTTTTCTCCATAGACCTGCTCTTCTAGAGACTCGGATTAATAATGTTCACCGAGACATTTGCACCAGTTCAATAGCCAGCTGACGTTTTCATTCTGATTTTGGGTTATATTTATCTCTTGGATATGCAGCGCAGTACGCCTTAAATGGTCCTCAGTTATGATTCCTTCTTTTCTGTATTCTTCCAATAGAGGAATAACCTGATATCGTAGATTGGTCCAAAGATCTTCGAGATCCTTAGTCATGAAATACGTATGACCAATCGCATAATCCCCCATGAAATACCCGCGTTGATCTCTCGCATATTCTTGGGTGTTTTCTTTGTAAAACGCTTTCTGAACCGCGTGGAATATTTCTTTTATCGTATTACGTTTAGAGTCATCCAATGCCGAATTTCCTTTTAAATATCCCTCGAGCAATTTACCATCTGGTAAACATTGCACGATTAAGAATCGGCGGCGCAATGCATGATCAACGAGCGAGATATTCCTGTCGGCAGTGTTCATAGTACCAATAAGATATAAGTTATTGGGAATGGATATTCGTTCATTCTGACCCAGAAGTCTAACACCGAGGTCTCGATATTCCAGAGTCAATATTAGTTCTCCAAATATTCGTCCGAGAAATCCTCGATTAATCTCATCAATAATTAAAACATATTGGATAGAAGGATTTTCTTTTGCAGCCTCTACCATTTTTATAAATATTCGTTTCTTTCGTTCGAAATTCAATGCCCCATTTTCAGAATTAGCCTCGATTCCACTTATGAAATCTTCGTAGCCATAACTTGGATGGAACTGGACAATATCCCATACAACCTTTGTCTCGTTTTGAATAAGATTAGCGGACGAGTCGAATTGCATATAAGGCGGTTTAAATATTGAAACAATTGGATTTTGTTCTCTGGCAAAATTCTCGTTGCCAAGCAAAGCAATTAGCTGAAAGGCCATGTAAGTCTTAGACGTGCCGGGTGGTCCGGCTAAGATGATTTGAGGTTTGCTTTTCAACAGACTTTTCAATTCTATGATTTTCTTAATTTCATTCCCCCCATTAGGAACAATTGGTCCAAGTCGTACGAAATCAGGCCATTTGGTTTCTAGTTGCGATGCAATAATGAGCTCTAACGCTTTATTATTAAATCGATAAAGATACCCTTGATTGACATTGCCATCTTTATTAATCAGACGTTCATTTGCAACCAACTGCGGCAGATCTGCCGAGAATTTCGAAAAAGGAATAGGTGGCTCCAGTGGATGGTATTCCGTTTTGACAAGATAGACATCGTCAAATCCGTTATACGGCCTAGTTCCATTAGTATAAGATGCAGTAGCTTTGCTCACAGCAAGCAAATTTGTTTTAGCGTAATGAAGTATTACGTCACCTTGTCTTATCTCCTTAAGTCTTTTCCAGTGAGGTTTAGAGTCATCATTAGGTGCACAAATGATCCCACGTGGATACTCCTCTTGATAATGCGATCCTTGGTTTACCCACCATATATTGCGCGCCGATCCATTGTTCTGAGGTTTTGTGGTTTCTTCATTATCGGAATCTGATGGTATCAATGTTCTTCTCCAGCCGCTTTCGCTTACCTTTCGCGTTCTTTGGTCTTCCCACTAAACGGCAGGACAGTGTCTCCGAAATTGATGCAATTTTGCAGACACCTCGGTATCCTGATATCATCACTTTTCTTAAATCAATAAATACTTTTGCCATTTTTCTATCCATTATCCAGTATTCTGCGGTGAGGACATATTATGCTTATTGTACCTGGCATTCCTGTCGTAGATCACGATGTTAGCAGGAATAAATATTTGACGAACTGCCTGTGGTGAATCCCGTTACAATACAATCCCACAAAATAGCATACCAATATATAATGTTGCATCAATGAGGAAGTTTAGGTACGGGGAATGGTATTCGAACCCACGAGCACCTTTCGTGACTATGCCCTGAATCTTGGCAATCCCCGCAAAAGAGGCAGCCAATCTCATGCACTTGCAGTATTCGTAGGCCCGCCCGGCCCCCGCTCAGGAATCGCCGCCCGTGCCTTCTTTCTTGCCGACCTCATCCGCCCGGAAAGGCCACACCCCGCCGCTCCAGCTCCGCCAGCAGCTCCTCCATGAACACGCCCCGCCCGCTCACGTGCGCGTGCTCGCACTCCCGCACCCGTCCGCCCGTGTAGCCGCTGCTCGTAGTAACAACGCCGCAACTGGGGCTGCCCGCCAATCCCACGATGCGCAGGCTCGCCCCCTGGCGGGCCAGCATCTCCAAAAGGTCCGCGTGCGGCTTTGATCAGGGCGCGACAGAAGCGGCGAAACTGGGGCACATCAAGCTGATTTGCCATAGGATTCAAGGAGCAATGCTTTTATGCAATGCATCCAAATTAATCAGGTGATGATATGGCGAACCAGACATCTAACGCTCCGAAATTTGACTCTGAAAATCCTTTGCCCTATGGCGGTACCACTGACATTCACGGCAATATCATCCAGGCAATTACAAAAGAGGAACAGGATGCAATGCTCGCCAAGGTAAGGAGAGCCTTCGGGAAAAAGAGATGACAGACTTCACAACCGATACGGATTTGCTCTTCCTTGCCATAGCTATTACATCCTTTGTCAGTATGGCCACCATGAAGCAGCTAGCAGGATATCATTCGCTTTCTTCCTAAGCAGTGAGATTGCCGTATCATCATCATGCAATTGACGGCATAACTGCTCGTAGTCTGTAAAATGATGCCGACCATAGCTGAGTAGCTGCTGAATTGAAGGGCGTGGAGTGCCGTAGTGCCTTGAGACTTCATTATAGAAATCTCTGGGTGTAGAAGTTATTTTGACATGGCAGTTATATGCCTGTATAAGGGACTTGGGGTCATACGATGATTTTGCAGGCATATTTGCCGTCCTTGCTCAATAAGACACCGTCGAGATCGCGGTATTCTTAAAGGTTCCTATTGCCGGTACCAATCATTTTGGGAAGGTATCAATGATAGCCCACATGCCACGGATTAGTTTTTTGCGAGTGATGGGACATCCATCCAGAATACCTTCATGCACCGGCCCCCCGCTCAGGATTCGCCCCCCGTGCCTTACTTCTTGCCGACCTCATCCGCTCGGAAGGCCACACCCCGCCGCTCCAGCTCAGCCAGCAGCTCCTCCATGAACACGCCCCGCCCGCTCACGTGCTCATGCTCGCCTCCCGCACCCGTCCGCCCGTGTAGCCGCTGCTCGTAGTAACAACGCCGCAACTGGGGCTGCCCGCCAGGCCCACGATCCGCAGCCGCGCGCCCTGACGGACCAGCATCTCCAAGAGGTCCACGTAGTCTTCGATCAGGGCGCGGCAGAAGCGGCGAAACTGGGGCACATCAAGCTGGTTTCGGGTAACGGCCCAGCGCTCCAGGCCCAGGTAGAGCGCCTCCGGGCAGGGGAGCTGAACCGTGGGGCCCTCGGGCCGAAAAGTCACAGGTGCGAGCCCCTTCACTCGCGTCAAAGGGTTAAGCAGGCAATGGGCGGCGACAGTGATCGTGCTTGGTTTATCATCATCCAGGCTTTTCGAATATGAAGGCATATGCCTGCCATTCCTTTCACTTACATTTTCGGCTTTTTCTTGATGTAATTGTAGAACTTGATGCCGTCCATGTCGTCGTAGAAGATGATCTTCTCCGCCCGCTCCCCCACCTTGATCTTCAGAGTGTTGTTGTGAAACTCGTTCTCGTACAGCACATCATCGATTACATCCAGGGGCACGGTCTGCACGCTGTCCCAGGCGATGCCTGGCCGCACGAAATGCACATTCTTGTCCGTGGTCACCAGATAGCCCAGCACCTTGTCCAGCATGCCCATCCTGGCGATGGCCAGCATCTGCTGGGATGCCTTGCTTTCCAGGATAGCCGGAGCGATCTGCACCAGCGTCTCGCCTGCCGCTGCCAGCTTCTTGATCGTGCGGTTCAGCTTTTTGGGAACTTCGATTCCCAAGCCGCCCGCATCTTTCGTCTCGGTCATCAAGTCACAATCTTTTCCAGGCAGTCATTCTCCAGAGCTATGCGCACCTCGCGCGCCAGCCTGCGGCCCGTGGACATGTTGGTGCGCCAGAGGGCATTTCCATAGGGATGCCCGACGGCCATGTGCACATTGGTTCCGCCGCCGATACGCGGAGCGACGTCGTAGATGTAGAAGTTGAGATCCTTGTCCACACAGGTCTGCAGACAGAAGGGACCGATGATGCCGGGAGAATAGTACTCCTGCGTCGCCTCCACATACTTCTCGGCCAGAACGAAGGCCTTCTCCAGGAGCGACTCGCGCAGCGTTGCGGAGTTGTGGCCGCAGACAGTGTACTCGGGATTGATCTGCTTGTCGTTGAGGGTGAGCTGCTGGGGCGCAGGCAAGCGGCAGTGCCCATCCAGTGAGGTCTCGAAGCGCCAATCTATGCCGATCAGCTCGATCTGCTTGCTGATGGGCGAGTAGAAGAAGTCCAGATTGAAGACCGGCCCGATCACGTAGCGCTCAATTCTGGCCAGCTCAATTCCGTCCTGATCAATCACATTCTGGCGCAAGAGCAGATCGGCCTTCTGGCAGTACTCCTCGTAGGAGGCAGCGGTGAAAAATCCCCTCTCCAGGGTCTTTACAGCATGAGGCAGCTTGACCATCACCAGTTCCTTGATATCCTCCGCCTCTACGGGCTCGGGATAAGGCAGCCCTGCCTTCTCCAGTATCCAGTAATAATCCCTCTTGTCGCCGCGCTCCTCGGAACGAAGCAAGTTTCGAGAGCCCAGGAGAGGAACCTGAAACTGATCTTCAACGGCATCAATGCCGCAGTAAGAGGTAAACGACCGGTTGGGCACGAAAAGAGTGTTCTTCTCCTTGAGAAAATCCTGATTCTCCTGCTCCAAAATATGCGAGAACTTTTTGAGCATCATGACCTCGTCGATCATGCCGTTTATAATCCTGCCCGATTTGTCCCGACCGGCGCGGAAGTACTTGACATAAGGCTTCTCCCGCCCCTCCTGGCACACCGCCAGCGTCCGGAAATTCTCCTCTACTGCGCCGTCTGCCGTATCCAGGGCAGAATGGGATGCAATCATCCCGATTCGCAGATCATCGAGGTCGTATCCCCTCAAGACCTCTAATACCTTGCTGCGATCCATCAAGTCAGAGCACCTCAAAATAATTATGTTGTTCCCTCATATTTCCATCCCGATTTATCAAGATGACCCCACACCCACCAGCAGTTCGCCTTTGCCGTTATCAACCAGGTCACCTGCATACTTTTGGAAGGCCAGGCCATCAACCTGCACGATTTCCAATCTTTGGAAGCTGGGCAGAACCTTGGCCTCTCCTTTTACAGTTATAGTTCCTTTGCTCATCTCCGCGCCCGGCAGATAGGCGCTGCCGCCGATGAAGATTGTGCCGCCCTGATTGGCAGCTCCGGGAAAGTCGCCCGCATCCCCAAGGATGCGAATGCTGCCCCCGCAAAGATGCTCGCCGAGGTATGCTCCCGCGCTTCCCCTTACTTCGATCTCTCCGCCGCGCATGCCGCACTTCTCGCCCCGGTATCCGCCGCCCAGGTAGTTTCCGGCATTTCCCATGACGACAACCTTGCCGCCCCGCATCTCCCTGGCCAGCCAGTCGTCGGCATTGCCGGCAATGCTCAAAAGGCCGCCTTTCATATTATTTCCGGCGTGCATCCCTACGCTTCCCTGCACCATCGACCAGTCCGCAGGTCATGCCTTCTCCTATTCTCTTTACCTGGGAGAAGTCGCCCACAAGCCTGATAGTCGTCTCCTCCGCAGCGGCCGGCGCATCATCGCCTTCTACTGCAAAGAGATCTGATAGCATATTTTGCCGATTTCCCTGCCAGACCGCCAGGCTCTTTATCTGGCTCAAGGTGAGGGGCGCAAACTTGTCGGGAGATATGTTTTCCGCTTCTACGGAGATTCGAAATGCATTCTTGGGTGCAATGGTGATAGTTCTCATCTAAGCCACCTCCGAGAGGACGGGCAGGCCTGCCCGAATTACTTTCGCATGGGGAAGATATGCATCCTGCACCGCGTAATTGGCGATCTGGACGCTGTAGTACCTGGCGAACTTCTCCTCCAGATCAACCATAAGCCGGTCTGTGTCCGGCTGCGGCACGGCGGCATCCACCCAGAAGGTCCTGCCTGGCGGCGTAGCCAGGATCTGGCCCTCCTTGGATACGACGACTCCTCCCTTGATGGTGTACTTGGCATTGGCCAGGGATTTCTTGACCAGCGCATGATCCTGGCTCGTGTCCACTTCCTCAGGCAAGAGGTCGTAGATGGACACATCCCCGTCAGCCCCCGGTCCCAGGTGTCCTTTGTCCTCCAATCCCAGGATACGCGCCGGAGCCGCGCGGGTCATGATGGCGATATCCGTCCAGTCCATCTCCCTCTCAATGCCGGCAAGTGTGGTGCGTTTGGGCACCTGCTCATGCAGCGTGGCCATCTCCGCCTCCCTCTTGGGACGGCTCATGAGCAATGTGATGACCTCAGGATAGTTGACAAAGGGGCTGCCGTTGGGATGGTCTGTGGTCATGAGCACCTTCCAGGGATCTTTGACCAGCAGGGCCAGCTCCAGGCCAATGGCCCATTGCACGGCATTGACCAGCATCTTTCTGAAGTAGGCCATGGGCACGACACCGCTTGACTCCTCCAGCTCGATATCGTGATTGGACCACTTATTATGAGTGAGACGGGCATTGCCGTACTCCAGAGGAGCATCGGCGGTCATGGTGGTGGCGCTGCCGAAGAGCAGCTGCCCCATATCCATGGTAGCGTGGTTGTGGCAATTGAAGTAGTCGGCAATGACAGGAGCCTTGGACTCGAAGTCGCGCCAGCTTGTTCCTCCGTAGGCGGAAAACTGCATGTGCGCCACGTGCACGACCTGTCTCATGCGACTGGGCTTGATGTCCTTTAGCAGATCCAGAGTCTCGATGGCCGTGGTGTAGTTGCCGGGCTTTCCCAGGTTATTGAAGTGCAGATGAATAGAGTGAGGAAGGTTTAGCATCTCATTGGCCTCTGCCAGGCCCCGGATGATCTCCGCAGGCGTCACATCGAAATTGGGCACGGTATCATTGATGCCCTTAACATTAGCTCCAAAGCCCCAGGCCTCGCCTCCGCCGGGATTGACAATCTTCACGCCGTAGCCGCGCGCGGCGCGCAGCCCCCAGGCCACGTAGGCGGCCAGCTTGGAGAGGTCTTTGTCGCGCACGCACTCCATGACCTGCCAGTTGTTGCCAAACAGCGTGAGTGCCCCCTTGTCGATGATGGGGATCTCCTCCAGCTCTTCATGGGTATGTCGCGCCTCCAGTATGGGCGTTGCCGCCTCGAAGGCGGTGGTGTAGCCCATGCGAGCATAGCGGTAGCCCATGGCATAGCAGTTGGGAACGGTATAGCCTGTCGAGGGCCTGCAGACGGCCGAGCGCGGCTCTGTGCCCAGTCGGGCATCATCGGGCCTCATAATCCGGCCGGTGTTCACCTTCTTGCCGGCAATGTGGGAGTGGGCATCGACTCCGCCAGGCATGACCAGAAGGCCGCGGGCATCTATCTCTTCTCCTTTGGCCGACTCGACCATTCTGCCCTTATCAATAAAAAGGTCCATCTCATCGCCATAGATGCCGTTTGCCGGATCGTAGACAATTCCACCTTTGATTATCATCTCTTTAAGCCCCCTCGTTTGCCGTCAGTTGGCGCTGCTTATGCACGCTCTCCAGTATTCCCGTCAGTATCTCTTCGTCGCTGGGAAGGCTGCAGTCCACCAGCTTTCTCAGGCGCAAAGCCAGGCCGTCCATGCGATAGGCTGTGCCCTCCACCTCCACTCCGGCAATGGCGCAGGGAATCACCACATCGGAGAGAATCGTCGTGGGATTCTCATAAGGATCGATCTGAATGACCGGGATACTTGCCAGGCCTTCGGCTGTGGCGCGGGGGAAGTTGGATACGGCATCTGCGGCTATGATCAGCGCCGCATCGACATCTCTCTTGGCCAGAAGATCGCAGGCAGCCGTCTCGCCTGGATTGAAATAGGGCGCTCCCCTGGTGAAGTCTACAGACATGGGATAGCCGGAAGACCAGGCCAGGACCTGCCCGATTCCGCCGACATTATAGTGTCCGCGCATGGGCATAATCACAAATTTGGTATGGCTGTTCAGCTCCGCCACCAGGGAGAGGGCATTGTCTATGTTCTTGTACCGACCCCGGCTGTGAGTGATGCCCAGACCAAAGAAGACCGCCCCGAACCTGGCAGCTTTCAGCGTAGCCGCAATATCGGCCAGATCGGCCTTGAGAACGCCTCCCACCTCGTCAGGCACGATCTCACCTTTTCCGGCTATAAGCATGCGCAGCGCCGATATCACCTCATAATCGCTACCTGGGATGATTCTTATGAATTTGTCTGCATTCTTGGAGGTCCTGGTCTCGCGAACATCTACTACGATGATCTTTCGGCCCTCGCGACCCTGGGGCGTGAATTTACCGCAGGAATTGGAGGAGTAGCGCAGAGAATGTCTGGGGTGAGCTTCCGCGGGATTGCAGCCCCAAAAGACAATTGTGTCGGCCCGGTTCTTTACCTGGCCCAAGGTTGCTCCGGGCAGCCCCTTCTCCTCGATGCCTATGACGGACGGCCCGTGGCAGACCGTGGCTGTGGAGTCGAGCACGCCGCCTACCTCCTCCGCCAGAAGTATGCCCTTCTTGGCAGCCTCGCATGACGTGGATGCCCAGCCGTAGAGGAGGGGTTTGGTCGCAGCCAAGAGGATCTCTGCGGCGCGATCGTATGCCTCCTGGAAGCTCGCCGCCACCAGCACGCCGTCTTTTCGAATCATGGGGCTTTGCATTCGCCCGTGGCCCATGATCTTGCTGGAGCCCAGGCGGCAAGCATGCCTGACCCTCGACACCTTTCCGTCTTCCACCTCTACATTAATATCGTCGCACAGGCAGCCGCAAAAAGAGCATACGGCATCTTTTATCATAATAGCTTCAGACATAAGCCTCACGCCCCCATGCCGGAGAAAAGCTCGCGAATATTAAGAACAGGCGAATTTGTCGCGGCCACATCCACCTCTAATCCCTTAAAATGGGGCGTGCCGCATCCTCCTGTCTCCGTTCCGACTAATACATTGGCCCAGGGACCCATGGGTATGAATACCATGCTATCCGGCAGCCCGGCATCCGCCTTTGCCGTGAGCACCACCTGGCCAAACTCGTTTTTGATCAGAACATTCTTGTCCCTCGGACAAGCCCCAGCGATTTAAAATCCTTTTCAGATAAATGGCATATAGCTACTGCTTTAAAGAAATCAGGAGACATTTTGCTCTCGCATCCCGCCCCTTGGGCTAAAGTGCGCCCGGAGATCATGGTCGCCAACAATTCGCATCACCTAGCTGTTTAAGTCCCCATTCCCTTAGCCGGTAATAAAAGGTGCTGTTGTGATTTTATTATTTTTAATGCAGTATTTTCTAGCCGGCTCTTCCCTTGAATTTTTCGTGCATTACTTTAATATACCTCATTCTCATGAGAATATAGTCCACCGATATGGAGTTGAGTTTTTTGGCGGGCAGAGCTTGGAAGTTTGGAAACGATATCGATACGGATGCCATCATTCCCGGGCGTTATCTGGTTATCAATGATCCGGGGGAGCTGGCAGCTCATCTCTTCGAGGGCGTTCGCCCGGAGATGGCAAAAATGGTGGCTCAGGGCGACTATGTAGTGGCAGGGGAGAACTTCGGATGCGGATCTTCCCGAGAGCATGCTCCAATAGCTATGAAGGGCGCGGGAGTAAAAGCCGTAGTTGCCAAATCCTTTGCCAGAATATTCTTTAGAAACTCCATCAACATCGGCCTGCCTCTGTTTATCTGCTCCGAGGTGGATAGGATCGCCGATGGTGCGGAAATAGAGATAGACATGATCGGTGGAGTGATTCACAACAAATCTCGCGCGGAACACTACAAAACTACTCCTCTTCCCGATTTTCTCCAGGAGATTGTTGATGTGGGAGGACTCGTGGAATATACCAGGCGACAGGTGGCCAAGGTGACGACATGAATTATAAAGTACCAGTTATCCCAGGTGACGGCATCGGCCCGGAGATCATAGCCGAGGGCCAGAAAGTTTTGCAGGCAGCAGCAGACAAATACAACTTCTCTCTGGATTGGACGGAGTACTCTCTTGGGGCGGAGCACTACCTGAAGACAGGGGAGCTGGTGAGCGAAGAGACCCTAAAAGATCTGGGACGCTTTCCCGCCATCTACCTGGGTGCCATCGGCGACCCGCGGGTCAAGCCAGGCGTCCTGGAGAAGGGCGTATTGCTGGCCATGCGCTTCTACTTTGATCAGTATGTGAATTTGCGGCCCGTTAAGCTCCTGGAGGGCGTCTGGACGCCCCTTAAGGATAAGACTCCCAAGGACATCGATTTCGTGGTGGTTCGCGAGAATACGGAGGACTTTTACATCGGCATAGGCAGTCGCGCACGCCGGGGCAAGAGCCACGCCGATTTTGAAATCAAGCGAAAGCTTTACAATATAAAATTCGGCCTGGATATCGATACCGATAGCGAGGAGATCGGCTATCAGATCGGAGAAGTCAGCAAAGAGGGCTGCTAAGCGGGTCATAAAATATGCCTTTGATCTGGCGGCAAAGCGCGCCCGTCACGTCGCTTCCGTGGACAAGGCCAATGTGCTCAGCGATATCTATGGCTTTTGGCGCGAGGTCTTCCTGGATGTTGCCAAAGGCTATCCGCAGGTCAAACACGACTTCAACTTCGTGGATGCCATTACCATGTGGTTTGTCAAGAACCCGGAGTGGTTTGATGTCGTAGTCGCTCCCAACATGTTCGGAGATATTATCACCGATCTGGGGGCCATGATTCAGGGGGGCCTGGGCCTTGCGCCCGGCGCGAATCTGAATCCGGAGGGCACCAGCATGTTCGAGCCCATTCACGGCTCAGCACCCAAATACAAGGGACTAGAACAAGGTCAATCCCATCGCCACCATCTGGTCAGGGGCACTCTTGCTGGAGCATCTGGGCCAGCCCAAAGCGGCCGCAGATATAGTCTCTGCCATTGAGCGGAACTTATTTGAAGGCAGAATAAAGACCTATGATTTGGGAGGAAGCTCGACCACCTCTGAGGTTGGCTCGGAGATAGCTCGCCTAGTGGGACTTGTCTAAGTCCCACAAGGGAAAAAGCTTTTATGTGGGATGCTTTTATTCCTCACTCAGTGCAGCATAAAAGGCTTGAAGCATGTCAGGCAGCGGGGGCTCGTAGCTCAGTTAGGCAGAGCGTCTGGCTTTTAAATTTTTGTGTGAAGATACCAGGTGGTCGAGGGTTCAAATCCCCCCGAGCCCGTTTGGAGTTTCCTGGCCTGTTTGCTGCTCCTTCTCCAATAAGGTGGTTCGAGTGACCAAGTTTGCCGTAAAAGATCATGAAATGGTTCCGGAACATGTGCTGCTCACACCGGAAGAGAGTGCCGAGGTGCTGAAAGCATTCAACATTGTAGCTCCACAGCTACCTAAAATTCACGTAAATGACCCTGCGGCCAAAGAGATTGAGGCGAAAGTTGGCGATATCATCAAGGTAATCCGAAAGAGTACTACAGCTAAGCAATCGATCTTTTACCGGCTGGTAATCGATTAAAGGTGGTCTTTTGCTCGATAGAAATGTTCTTTATAGCTCCTATTTTACCAGGGACAAGTTGGTGCACCATCATATAAACTCATTCAATGATTTTATAGATAAGGGCCTGCAGAAGGTCATAGATGAAGTGAATATCATCGAGACCAATATCGAGAATACCTATGTCAAGCTGGGCAAGATCCGGGTGGCGAAGCCCATGGTGCGCGAAGCGGACGGCTCCATCGAAAGGCTCTACCCCAATGATGCCAGGCTTCGCAATTTGACCTATGCCTCGCCCATCAAGCTGGAGATGACCATAGTGGAGGGCGAGACCGAGAAGGATCTGGTGGAGGCAGACATAGGCACACTGCCCATCATGCTCAACTCCAAGATCTGCAACCTTTCCGGCCTCACGGCAGAAGAGATGATAGCTTATGGTGAGGACCCATCGGACCCGGGCGGCTATTTCGTGGTCAACGGCTCAGAGCGCGTCATCATGACGCTGGAGGACCTGGCGCCAAACAAGATCCTGGTCGAATACAACCAGCGCTATGATGAGAACATCGAGGTGGCCAAGGTCTTCAGCCAGAGACAGGGCTATCGCTCCCTGGTCATTGTGGAGCGCGGCCGTCGTTCCATCCTGGAGGTATCCTTCCCCTCAGTCTCGGGACGGCTCAACTTCGTGACACTGCTGCGGTCTCTGGGCATGGACACAGATATGGATATTGTGAAATCCGTATCAGACAATCCAGAGATCATCAAGTTCATGCTGGAAAACCTGGAGGAAGCCGAGGTCTCGACCAATGATGAGGCCCTGGAGAAGATCGGCGCGCGCGTAGCCGCCGGCCAGGCCAAGGAATACCAGAAAAAGAGGGCGACCTATGTCCTGGATAGGTACCTGCTGCCGCATATCGGCGTGGAGGAGAAGGATCGCTTTTCAAAGGCGCTCTTCCTCTCTCGCATGGCCGAAGCCTGCTTCGAGCTGGCACTGGAGCGACGCGGAGAGGACGATAAGGATCATTACTCCAACAAGAGGCTGAAGCTCTCCGGTGATCTGATGGAGGATCTCTTCCGGGTGGCCTTCAACCGCTTGACCCGAGACATAAAATACCAGCTGGAGAGGGCCAGCATGAGAAACAGAGATCTTAATGTGGTGACCACGGTTCGCGCGGACGTCCTCACAGAGAGAATGATTCATCCCCTGGCCACAGGAAACTGGGTCGGCGGGCGCACGGGCGTCTCCCAGCTCCTGGATCGCACCGACTATATGGCCTCGCTCTCTCATCTGCGTCGCGTGATCTCGCCCCTCTCCCGGTCTCAACCGCACTTCGAGGCCAGAGATCTGCATGCTACCCAGTGGGGTCGCATCTGTCCCTGCGAGACTCCGGAAGGGCCAAACTGTGGCCTGGTAAAGAACTTCGCCCAGGGAGTGGAGCTGTCCAAGGGTGCAGACGATTCAGTTAACATCAAAAAGATATTGATGGATTTAGGCGTGATTTCGGTAGGTGGTAATGTTGGCTGAAGCCTTGATTAGCGGCGCGCGAATTTATGTAAACGGCGAGATCGTAGGGCATCATGATGACCCAAAAACATTGGTCACGAATTTGCGTCGCCTGCGGCGTTCCGGCAGCATCAGCAGCCAGATGAATGTGGTCTATTTCGAGGACACCAATGAGATCTTCATGAACAACGACTCCGGCCGAGCCAGAAGGCCGCTCATTGTGGTGGAGAACGGAAAGGCACAGGTCACTGAGGAGCATGTAACTAAGATAAAGAACGGCGAGATGACCTTTGCCGATCTTGTGTCATCCGGCCTGGTGGAGTATCTGGATGCTGAGGAGGAGGAGAACACCCTCATTGCCATCTGGGAAGAAGATATCAAACCCGATCACACTCATCTGGAGCTGGATCCCTCGCTGATTTTGGGCATCGCAGCGGGCCTTGTGCCCTATCCGGAGCATAACGCCAGCCCCAGAAATACCATGGGCGCAGGAATGGTCAAGCAATGCCTGGGAATGTCCACCGCCAATATGAGGCTGCGGCCTGATACACGCGGCCATTACCTGAACAGTCCGCAAAGAGGCATAGTCAGGACCAAGACCTCGGCTGCCAGTAGGCTTTGAGGAGAGGCCGGCGGGACAAAATTTCGTGGTGGCAGTCCTGGCCTATGAAGGATATAACATTGAAGATGCTTTGGTCATGAACCGCGGCTCCATCCAGCGCGGCCTCGCTAGAAGCCACTTCTTTCGCGTCTCTGAAGCCGAGGAGCGAAAGTATCCCGGCGGCCAGGAGGACAAGTTCGAGATTCCTGACGTGGAAGTTCGGGGTGCACGAGGCAGTGAGGCTTACGATCAGCTGGACTCAGACGGGCTTGTGAACCCTAATGCCTATGTGGGCCCCAATGATGTGCTCATCGGCAAGACCAGTCCCCCTCGGTTTTTGGAGGAGCCTTCCGAGTTCGGCCTGACGCCCCAGCAGAGGCGCGAGACATCCGTGACCATGCGTTCCAATGAGATGGGTGTGGTGGATATGGTCATCCTCACCGAGTCCTCCAACGGCAACCGCCTGGCCAAGGTCAAGAGCCGGGACCAGCGCATTCCGGAATTGGGCGACAAATTCGCCTCCAGGCACGGCCAAAAAGGCGTGATAGGATTGATTGTGCCCCAGGAGGATATGCCCTTCACGGAATCAGGCATAGTGCCCGACCTGCTGCTTAATCCTCATGCCATCCCCTCCCGTATGACCGTGGGCCACGTCCTGGAGATGATCGGAGGAAAGGTCGGATCTCTAGAGGGCAGGTTCGTTGATGCCACCGCCTTTTTGGGCGAGAACGAGCCGGATTTGCGCGGCGCGCTTGAAGAAGTTCGGATTCTCCCATACCGGTCGCGAAATACTTTACAATGGATCCACGGGAGAGCAGATCATGGCCGATCTCTTCGTGGGAGTGATCCTCTATCAGAAGCTCTATCACATGGTCACAGGCAAGATGCATGCCCGTTCCCGCGGACCTGTGCAGGTCTTGACCCGTCAGCCCACAGAAGGCCGTGCTCGCGAGGGTGGCCTGCGGTTTGGTGAGATGGAGAGAGATGTGCTCATAGCTCATGGCGCAGCACTGGCTCTCAAAGAACGTCTGGTAGATGAGTCGGATAAAGTGACTGAGCTTGTTTGCAGCCACTGTGGCATGATCGCTATCCACGATCGGCGCAGAAATGCGGACTTCTGCCCGACCTGCGGCGCAGATACTGAGATCTACCCCGTGGAGATGAGCTATGCCTTCAAGCTGCTGCTCGACGAGATCAAATCATTAGGTGTAGCGCCGCGACTGATCCTGGAAGACGCGGTTTAGGTGGAAATATGACGGTTCCCAAGAGAATTGGCAAGATCCGCTTCGGCCTCATCTCCCCACAAGAGTTTCGGAAGATGAGCGTGGTTAAGATCATTACCGCAGATACATACGACGACGATGGTTTTCCTATTGAAATGGGCCTTATGGACCCCCGGCTTGGTGTCATCGATCCAGGGCTGCGCTGTCGATCCTGCGGCGGTCGGCCCGGTGAATGTCCCGGACACTTCGGCCATATCGACTTAATTGCCCCCGTAATTCACGTGGGCTTCGCTAAATTGATCAGAAAAGTGCTGCGGGCCATCTGCAGGGATTGCTCGCGTCTCATGCTCAAAGAAAATGAGAAGAATATGTACCTGGGGCAGATCCAGGAACTGGAGCGACTGGGGCAGATGACTGACGACACAGTCAATAAGGTCTTCTCAGAGGCGCGCAAGAACAAGACCTGCCCCTACTGCGGGGCGCCCCAGAAGGATATCAAGTTCGAGCGGCCCCTCTCTTACATCGAAGACGGCCACAAGCTCACGGCATCGGACATTCGCGACAGATTCGAGAAGATCCCTGATGACGATATCCAGGTCATGGGCATGAATCCAGCGACGGCGCGCCCGGAATGGATCATCCTAACTGTGCTGCCTGTGCCGCCCGTTACCATGCGCCCCTCCATCACCCTGGAGTCCGGTCAAAGGAGCGAGGATGATCTCACGCATAAGCTGGTGGACATCATCAGGATCAACCAGCGCTTCCAGGAGAACCGCGAGGCAGGCGCACCCCAACTGATCATTGAGGATCTGTGGGAGCTTTTGCAGTATCATGTCACCACATTCCTGGACAATACCGTATCCGGCGTGCCGCCTGCCCGTCATCGCAGCGGCCGGCCGTTAAAAACGCTCTCCCAGAGGCTGAAGGGCAAGGAAGGACGTTTCCGGGGATCGCTCTCCGGCAAGCGCGTCAACTTCAGCGCCAGGACGGTCATCTCTCCCGATCCCAATCTCAGCATTGGCGAGGTCGGCGTGCCCATGGAAATAGCCATGGAGCTGTCCGTGCCCATGATTGCCAACGCCCGAAACATGGAGATTGTGAAGACCTTTGTGCGGCGCGGACCCGAACGGCATCCGGGCGTGAATTATGCCACCCGGCCCGACCAGAGGCGCGTCAAGGTCACAGAAAAGAACTGCGAGGAGGTGGCCGAGCAGATCGACATCGGCTGGAAGATCGACAGACAGCTTGCCGACGGCGATATCGTCCTCTTCAACCGCCAGCCCTCCCTGCATAGAATGTCCATCATGTCCCATCGCGTCAAGGTCATGCCCTACAAGACCTTCCGGCTCAACCCGGCCGTCTGTCCTCCCTACAACGCAGACTTCGACGGGGATGAGATGAACATGCACGTGCCTCAAACCGAGGAGGCGCGCGCCGAGGCCGAGATTCTCATGCGCGTGCAGGAGAACATTCTCTCGCCCAGATTCGGCGGTCCCATCATCGGCGGCATACACGACTATGTGACCGGCTCATTTCTGCTCACTCATGGCAGAAAGCCCATCGACCGGCGGGGTGTTATGGAGCTTCTCAAGAAGTTCGATATATCCGAGCTGCCCGCGCCCGAGGGCGTGGCGGACGGCAAGCCCTACTGGACGGGAAAGCAGGTCTTCAGTCTCGTACTGCCGCGGGGCCTGGACCTCTCCTTTAAGGCCGATTTCTGCTACAACTGCGATGTCTGCAAAGGTGTGGATTGCGAGAACGATGCCTTTGTGGTAATTGATGACGGCCAGCTCTTGAAAGGCACCATCGACGCCGAGGCCGTAGGCGCCTTCAAGGGCAAGATAACAGACAGAATAATAAAGGAGTACAGTCCCTCCGTGGCGAGCGAGTTCTTAGATAGGATGACCCTGCTCGCACTACGAGGCATCATGCATGCTGGATTTTCCTTCGGCATAGATGATGAGGACATCCCCAAGGCCGCCGTGGATCAGATTGAGGAGACGACTAGAACGGCTCGCGAGAAGAGCCGGCAGCTCATCGAGGCCTATAACGCCGGCGAGCTGGAGTCCCTGCCCGGTCGTACGCTCGATGAGACCCTGGAGATGAGAATCATGCAGACACTGGGCAAGGCCAGAGATATGGCAGGCAAGATTGCCGGCCGTCACCTGGGCCTGGACAACTCCGGGGTGGTCATGGCTGTGAGCGGAGCGCGCGGCAGCATGCTCAACCTCACCCAGATGGCAGCATGTGTCGGCCAGCAGTCGGTGCGTGGCGAGCGCATCATGCGTGGCTATGCCGGCAGAACGCTCCCACACTTTCGACCAGGAGACCTGGGTGCAGAGGCGCACGGCTTTGTGGAGTCAAGCTACAAAGGCGGCCTCAATCCCACGGAGTTCTTCTTCCACGCCATCGGTGGTCGCGAGGGTCTGGTGGATACGGCCATCAGGACATCCCAGAGCGGCTACCTGCAGCGCCGGCTGGTAAATGCTCTGCAGGACCTGGAGGTCAGGTACGACGGCACAGTCAAGGAGACGAGGGGCATGATTGTCCAGTTCCAGTACGGCGAAGACGGCGTGGATGCATCCAGGCGAGACTACGCCAGTACAGATAACGTCAAGCGCATCATCAAGAGTGTGCTGAAGAAGGAGTCGGCATGATCCTCACAGAAAAAGATATCACAGAGAGGCTGGTGGGGCTTGACCTTCCCCCGAGCATCAAGGAAGCAATACAAAACGGGCTGAAAGGAGTACCCATAAGCTCAGAGCAACTGGCAGAGATCATATCCCTGGTGGCTGCCGACTACGAGCACTCTAAAGTGGAGCCATGCGAGGCGGTGGGCGTGGTCGCGGCGCAGTCCATAGGTGAACCCGGCACACAGATGACCATGCGTACCTTCCACTACGCCGGCGTGGCCGAGATCAACGTAACCCTGGGTTTGCCGCGGCTCATCGAGATTGTGGATGCGAGAAAAATTCCCTCTACACCCACCATGACCATAAAGCTTAATCAGGATTATGCCCACGATCGTGACCTGGCAAGAGAAGTGGCCTGGGCCATAGAGTCCTCTTCCATTCTCCACCTGGGATCCATAGCCACCGATCTGGCGGAGATGAATGTGATCATTGAGCTGAATCCCAGCGCATTGGAGCAGCGCAAGATCACTGCAGAAGAGGTCGCTTCAAGGCTGAAAGAGGAAACCGGTCTTAATGTGGATCAAAAAGAGAATCTGCTGGTGATGGTCCCCAAGGAGCCCTCTTACCGGGAGCTGCTACAACTGGTAGAGAAGATCAAGAGGCTATCGCTCAAAGGCGTAGAGGGCATCAAGCGCGTCGTCATCCGCAAAGAAGGCGATGAGTACATCCTCTACACGGAAGGCTCTTCGATCAAAAAGGTTATGCAGTTTGAGGGAGTGGACCCCGCTCGCATCAAGACCAACAATATAAGTGAGATCGGAGAGGTGCTGGGCATCGAGGCGGCACGAAATGCCATCATCAATGAAGCCACGGACACGCTACGCGAGCAGGGTCTCTCAGTAGACGTGCGGCATATCATGTTGGTGGCGGACATCATGACCGTAGACGGGGAGCTGAAACAGATCGGACGGCACGGCGTCTCGGGCGAGAAGGCCAGCGTGCTGGCCAGAGCTGCCTTCGAGGTCACCGTCAATCATATCCTGGATGCGGCCATTCGCGGGGATGTAGACGATCTCAAAGGTGTGACGGAAAACGTAATCGTGGGCCAGCCCATACAGCTTGGCACGGGTGACGTTACCCTGGTGGCAATCAAGAGATGAGGTAATAACGATGATAAACGTAGATAGAGCTCTAAGAAGTTCCATCAGAACCGGAAAAGTGGTGCTAGGATCGAATAGGACCGTTGAAACAGGACTTGGCGGACAGGCAAAACTCATAGTGTTCGCGGTAGATTGTCCTGCGGATGTAAGGATGCAACTGGAGACCATGGACGTCCCAGTCTACGGTTACCAGGGTATGGGCAAGGACCTCGGATCTGCCTGCGGGAAACCCTTCTCCGTGGCCGCCTTGGCCATCATCGAGCCAGGTGACTCGGAGATAATGGCACTGCAGCGCGAGATCCGAGGTGTTGAGGCATGAGTGAGTTTAAGCTCACCACCGAAGGAATCAGATATATTGCTTTGTTCGAGAGCTTGACTGGCGGCATGGCCAGGGATTGCGTCGTGGATGCGGAGAACGAACGCATCATTTTTGTCATAAAAAAAGGAGATATGGGCGCAGCCATAGGCCGAAAGGGCTCGAACATCAACCGGGTTAAGAAGTCGGTAGGAAAGCAGATCGAGATCGTCGAGTACAGCGACGATGTAAAGGAATTTTTGGAGAACCTCTTCCAGCCGGCGGCCATAAAGAATGTCATGGTCGTAGACAAGAATAATAAGCGATTGGCTTATGTAGAGGTAGCAAATAAGGACAAAGGCATTGCCATCGGCAGAGATGGCCGAAACATATTAAAAGCCAAGATGCTTGCGCAGAGGCATCACGGCGTTGATGATATCATAATTCAATAACGAATTGTTGCGATTTACTCAAGGTGAAATAAATGGGAAATGGAATCTATGCCGCCAGGAAACTGGAGAGTGATAGGAAGGCGCTCCGGTGGAGCGATCCTAAGTATATCCGAAGGATGTCGGGGAGCAAGATGAAGGCTGACCCCCTGGGCGGAGCGCCCATGGGAAGGGGAATAGTTCTCGAAAAGGTCGGAATTGAGGCTAAGCAGCCCAACTCAGCCATAAGAAAAGC
This sequence comes from Methanotrichaceae archaeon, assembly GCA_963803855.1. Classification (GTDB taxonomy): domain Archaea; phylum Halobacteriota; class Methanosarcinia; order Methanotrichales; family Methanotrichaceae; genus Methanothrix. The sequence continues at coordinate 99,583 of CAWDNX010000004.1, read as the reverse complement.
TGTGCGCATACAGCTCATCAAAAATGGTCGTCAGGTTACGGCTTTTGCTCCGGGCGATGGAGCCATCGGATTCATAGATGAGCATGACGAGGTCACTGTCGATCGTATCGGCGGTCGTCAGGGACGGTCCATGGGAGATATCCCTGGAGTCAGATTCAAGGTTATCGCTGTCAATAACGTCTCCTTACTGGAGCTTGTCCGAGGGAGAAAGGAAAAGCCGGTGAGGTGATTATTGTGAAGCTATTCGGCAAGTGGGATGCATCTGAGGTCGAAGTTGCAGATCCAAGCATAAAGGGCTATATGAACCTGACACCCAAGTCAGTCATGATTTCGGGCGGCAAGCATGCCAAGCAGCAGTTCAAGAAGTCCGAGCAGCACATCGTGGAGCGCCTGGTAAACAAGATGATGAGGACGGAGAAGAACACGGGCAAGAAGCTCAAGGCCTACGGCATAGTCGAGAGAGCATTTGACATAGTTGCCAAGAAGACCAAGGAGAACCCGTTATCCGTTCTGGCCAAGGCCATAGCCAATGCGGGCCCTCGCGAAGAGGTTGTTCGGCTCAAGTACGGCGGCATAACTGTGCCCAAAGCCGTGGATACATCTCCTCAGAGGCGCGTGGACACAGCCCTCATGTTCCTGACCAAGGGCGCATATAATGCCTCCTTTAAGAAGGCCAAGACGGCTGAGGCGGCGCTGGCGGACGAGATCATATCCGCAGCCAACCGTGATGTCAAGAGCTACGCCATCAACCACAGGGACAGTGTGGAGCGCGTGGCAAAAGCGGCGAGATAAGCTGCTTTTATTTATCTTTTTTGTATGCAATAAATAGCATATTTCATTGCCTCTGTTGAGCATTTTTGGTTTGGCATTGACAAGACCTAGCACCCATAATTTAAATTGTCCAAGTTAGCTGATGGGTGTAGAGGCAGAATGCATCTATAGCTTAAATATACCTCAAAATCAGCGGCAGCATCAGCACCCCCATGGCGTGCGTCCTGTGGATTCCCGCTATGGGCGAAATTATGCCCACCACGGTGGACAGGAAGAATATGAACAGCCCGAAGAGCCCCGTGAAAGCGTAGGTCATGGCCACCAAAAAGACCAGCACCCCCAGGCAGAGCAGCCGGTAGTTGAGCCGGGATATGGCCTGCCCGGCCAGGCGTGCCGCGCCGATGCAGGCCAGGTAGGACGCCGCCGCCACTAGAACTACTATTATTATCATCTGGATTAGTGTGCTCTGGTCGAGAGCCATCAGCTCCTGGATAGCCGCAGCTGCTCCGCTTCTAGGTTTGTCGATCACATAAAGTGCCACCAGCGAGAAGAGGGCGTTGGCGGTGTTCACCCCGGCAATGGAGACCAGGAACTCCTCCTGACTGGGGGTGGCCCCCAGGCGCGCCGTGATCGCGGCAACGGAAGGCGAGACGCCGGGAATCCAGGCCACTACCGATCCCCCCAGGCCGCCGGAGAAGACCGCTTTGGCCAGGGCGCTGGATGAAAGCTTGATCTTGCTCTCCTTCTGCTCCGGAATCTCTGTCTCTGTGGAAAGGCTGAGCAGGAGAGAGGAAGCGCCGAAGATGCCGGACAGGAGGGGCAAGAGCACCTGCGGCTCCAGGCCCAAAGGCGAGCTCGCCAGGTTTTCATGATCAAAGGCGAATGTGCCGAGAAGGCCGCTGGTTATAAAAAGCAGCGCAGCAACGGCCTTGTACTTCCAGTGCACCCAGGAGCCCTGCCCTTCTATCCAGGGACCTCTCTCCGACTTGATCATCATGAGGGCGATGGCTAAAAGCAGAATGCCCACATATTTTGTGAGGTAATCGCTGTAGCTGGAGACGATCCAGGAGAGCGGGATGATCAAAAAAATAGCAAACAGCACTGAACCCGCACTGCCCAGAGCCGAGAGCCGCACCGCTTCGATGCCTCGCCCCTCCAGCATGAGCCGCTGGCCGGGCAGAACGGTCAAGGCAGTCTCGGAATCGGGCGCGCCCAAAAAGATGGCAGGAATGGCATCAAAGAACGTCTGAGAGATGCTGGCGGAAAGAATGATCGAGGCCATTTGAAAGGGCGAAAGACCCATGGCTATCAGCTGTGGCGAGATGGCCAGCAGCATGGCGGCAAAGTTGTTCAGATGCAGGCCCGGGGTAAGGCCGCTCATGATTCCCAGAGCAAAGCCAAAAGCTATGCAGGCGGGGAGGAGGATGTCGATCATTTTACATCATTGTATTTTTCTAATAATTCTCGGATTAATATCTTAGTAGTCATATATGTAGCGGTGCCGCCCCCTTCATCCTTCTGCACTCTTCCCATCCGGCCTGTGTCATCTGATAAGTCATCTCTCCTGCTGTTGGATGTCTCGCGACATATCCGCCTGAGATCAGTTTTTTCAGAGCTTTCCGGGCCAATTTGACATCTTTAAATTTCTTTATAAATGTATGTTCCGGTACGTGCGCTGATTTGCTTCCCGCAGTCGCAATGCAGATCTTCGCCAGAACTAGCTGCTCCATCCTCGTGATGCCCGGCATAGATAATAGCATATCCTAAAACGATATAAATCTTTTTATTATTTAAAAATGACATCATGAATTGAATTTAGGGCGGCCCAAAATGTTTATAATCAAAGCACTGCAAGAAGATAGTATGGCAGGTCAGACAGTTGAAGCCGTCCAGGCACGACGCGCGATTGGTGGAGATACTGATTGGGAGTTATATGAGCTTATAGATGAACGTCCACGGCTGAGCATTTATGAGCTGGCAAAGCTGAAAGGCTGGACGCATGGCCGTGTCCATGGAGCAGTAAAACGCTTAGAAGAGAGTGGCCTGGTAAAAGTAGAGCAGGTGGTTGAGGGCAGCCGCGTGAAATCATTGGTTATGCCGCTTGAATGGTGGGAGATGCTGACACAAGAAGAGCTGGAAGAGTTCAAACAGATGGCTATCTGAGATTTCTAGAAATTTCTCCCTTATCACGGGAAAGATGGTCTCTCTTGCTGCCTTGCCCGTGCGTTGGAGCTTTGCACTTAAAAACGGTTCCGCTCCCAAAGTCATGGGAGTTGGTTCATGGCCAGGCTATCAATTCAAAGTGCCAAAGGATATCGTTCCTTAATAAAATCTCTTACAATGTATATCTCGGTTGTTTCCTCATCTCCTTCAAAGAACGGCCCTCCGGGATGAAAAATCCCTTTTTCATCTCGTTCCCAATCTAGGTTGAGCCAAACATCTTTTGTATTATTGCATGTTTCCCAATCGAATAGCTCACATTCTCTATGAATATGGGTGGATATATTATTGGTTTCATATTTTGTCATTACCACTTAATAATATTATTCACTTGGTGATTTGGTGAATTGAGCTTGCCTAAATAAACTTCAGCATATGCATGTCCGGAATTGCTGTTAGATGTAAGAATAATTCTCGTTGAACCACCTATGGACTCGATGAGTGAGGACAATTCGCATAGCGAATTAGTTCTGATCCATGAGGATCCTTTACATAGCTCCAGCCGTTTATTGAATCTCTGCCATGAAGGAGGAAATCATAGATCACGCAAATCTGGTCAATTGTAAGGTTTCCAGAGTGATCACCCACAATTTCTATTGCATAATTGTTAACAACTGGATTACATGGCTCTACTTTTTTATCAAAATTATTTTTTAAATAATTGGTCAAAGAATCGCCTTTGTATTTAGGAATAATTTCCGAAGAACCAACCCTTGATGAATTTTTATTAAAGACACATGGAGTATCAAAGATACAATTATAGAGGAAGGGATATAATCTTCCCTCTTCCTGTGCTTCTGCAATTTCCTTAACTAGCACCTCTTGAGAAAGCCCTCTTAAAGCGTTTGCAGTATAGCCATTTAGGATTACAGCAATTGTGCTCATAACTAAAATAAAAATCAAGCAAGAGCGGGAAATAAATAACTCACCCCCAACTCCACACCATATTACGTGTTTACTTAATTCTAAACATATAAATGTTATGCATTATGCCTGATTAGTATTGTCCGGTTTTGCATCCAAAGCCGACCCAAATCCTGACTTTAGGTGCAAAGCCCGCCTTTGGAAAACCCTTAAATACTGGCACATTGTCGATCTAAATATTCCGCACAGGGATAATGATGCCTTGGGCGCATGAACCAAATGACAGGTTCGAACGCGCGCATTTCACGCGTGAGTCGGTCCGATTGGGGCCGTGCGGAGGATAAAAAATGGCATTTGAAAAGACAAATCCAAGGATAGTCCGTCTTATCGGTGAACTTAAGGCGGCCAATCGCGAAACGGGCGCACCCCTCTGGCGCGATATCGCCAAGAGACTGGAGAAGCCCAGTCGCAACTACGCTGCTGTAAACCTCAGCAAGATCAATAGGCATACCCAGCCTAACGATACTGTACTCGTGGCCGGAAAAGTGCTGGCCTCCGGCGATCTGGAACACAGTGTTACCGTGGCAGCTTTTAATTTTAGCAGCCAGGCATTGTCCAAGATCCAAGCAGCAGGCGGGAAATGTCTGACTATTGAGAAGCTGATGGCTGAGCATCCCAAGGGATCGGGCATAAAGATTTTGAGGTGAAGCAATGATCGTAGTAGATGCAACTGGATTGGTCCTGGGACGCCTGGCGAGCGTAACCGCCAAGAATCTCCTGGCAGGCGAAGAGGTCAAAATCGTCAATGCTGAGAAAGCACTCGTTACCGGTGGAAAAGATTCCATTTTCATTGAGTATGGTCAGACAAGGGACCGCGGCCATAAAGAGAGAGGCCCTTACTTTCCCCGTCGGCCAGAAATGATACTCAAGAGGACTGTACGTGGCATGCTTCCCTACAAGATGAGGCGGGGAAGAGATGCATTCTCCCGGCTGCGGATATATGTGGGCATACCCAGAGAGTTGAAGGGAATGCCATTAGAGCAACCAGCCGCTGCTAAGATGAGGACCGCGAGCAATAACAAATATATTGAGCTTGGGGCCTTGAGCCGAAGACTCGGCGCAAACTTCTGAAGGATTCCCTATGAAGATAATTAATACCTCAGGTAAGAAGAAGACGGCAACTGCAAGGGCCACTTTAAAAGATGGAAAGGGCGTTGTGCGCATTAATAAGGTGCCCTTAGAGATTTATGAGCCCCGCCTTGCCAGACTCAAGATTCAAGAACCCGTTCAGATCGCAGGAGATCTGATAAAAACAATGAATATCGATGTCGTTGTCGCTGGCGGCGGTACCATGGGCCAAACGGATGCCGTAAGAACGGCCATCGCCAAGGGTATTGTGGAGTGGACCGGCGATACCGGACTGAAAGAAGCTTACTCCGAGTACGATCGAAATCTCCTCGTCAGCGATCACCGGCACAAAGAGAGGAAAAAGTTCGGCGGACTTGGTGCCAGGTCTAAGTACCAAAAGTCCTACAGGTGAAACTGCTTGATTCCAGTCAGGTGTTATTCCTGCGGCAAAGTGGTCTCTCATGTCTGGGAGGAATACCGGGAGCGCATCAAGACCGAGCCTCCCGGCAAAGTCTTGGATGACCTGGGAATAGACAAATACTGCTGCAGGCGCATGCTTCTCTCTCATGTGGAGATCGTGAACACGCTTAGGCGGTACCAGTAGAAGGGGTTGTAGGGTAGCCTGGTCCATCCTACAGCGTTCGGGACGCTGTGACCTGAGTTCGAATCTCAGCAACCCCATCATACTCTTCCTTTTGAGGTGGCTATTTGAAGGGCGAGAAATATACAAGATATGAACGTGCGCGCATCGTAGGAGCACGGGCTTTGCAAGTTTTCATGGGCGCTCCAGTGTTGATCGATACCAGTAATACCGACCCTCTCGAAATAGCGCTTGAAGAGATGAAACTGGGCGTAATTCCCATCACCGTAAAACGCGATCGATTAGGTAGGTGAATTAGTTGGTAGAAGATGAGGTGATAACGGTAGCGGGAGAATACGAGACTCTCATACCAATCGACGAGTACTTGGCTGCCGGCGTGCATATTGGTACTCAGCAGAAGACGAATAACATGATGCCCTACATTTACAGGGTGAGGACAGACGGGCTTTACGTGCTGGATGTCCAGTCCACGGACAAGCGCATCCGGCTGGCTGCCAAGTTCCTGGCAAAATACGATCCGGCAAATATATTAGTTGTATCTGCCAGACAGTACGGCCAGAGGCCGGCCACCATGTTCGCCAAGGCTATAGGCTCCAACGCCAACGTGGGTCGATTTGTGCCCAATACCCTGACCAATCCGGCCTTCCGGGGCTTCATGGAGCCCGATGTGCTCATAACTACAGATCCCAGCGGCGATGCCCAGGCGGTCAACGAGGCTGTAGATATTGGCATACCGGTAATCGCACTTTGCGATACAAACAACATGACCTCCAATGTTGACCTGGTCATACCCACCAACAACAAAGGCAGAAAAGCTCTAACGCTTATCTACTGGCTCTTGGCCCGTCAGGTGCTGCGCGAGCGGGGCGAAGAGGATCGATTCAAATACACTATCTCAGACTTCGAGATGGAGTTTTGATCCATGCGGCTTCCGGCTGTTGCAGGTCAGTTCTATCCGGGTAGCGGAGAGGAGCTAGAGCATCAGCTGGACGACATGCTGCATCCTGAAAAAGAGATTTTGTGTCAGGGCGCAGTGGTCCCGCATGCCGGATACATCTATTCGGGACAAGTTGCAGCAAAAGTTTATTCTCGTCTGCCTAAAGTGGAAACCTATGTGATCATAGGCCCCAATCATCACGGCCTTGGCTCTCCGGTGGCACTCTCTCGTGACTCGTGGAGAACGCCTCTGGGCGATGTCGAGCCGGATCTGGAGCTGGCTGATGCCTTGGCAGGCAGCATTATCGATCATGATGAGACGGCTCACTGCCGAGAGCATTCTATTGAAGTTCAGATCCCTTTTCTTCAGAAGCGATTTCAGGGATTCAAGATACTTCCCATCTTGATGGGATTGCAGGATGAGCAAACCGCGCTAGAGGTCGGGCAGGCGCTCATGCAGGCCGTGCAGAAGCTTAAACGTAGCTGCATCGTGATTGCCAGCAGCGACTTCACCCACTATGAGCCCCAAGAGACTGCCAGGAAGGTGGACGCAAAGCTCCTGGTGGCCATTTTAAATATGGATGTTCCAAAGCTTTACGAAAGAGTGTATAGCTACGATGCCACAGCATGCGGCTATGGCCCGATAGCGGCAACTATCACGGCCACTGTTGCCCTGGGAGCTAAAGCCGGTCAGATGCTTGCCTATGCTACCAGTGGAGACGTGAGCGGCGACTACAGCCAGGTAGTCGGGTACGCAGCGATTGCTTTTTCCTGAGGAGGCCCTTTATTGACTACGGCATCGGCTCCCGGCAAGATAATCCTTTTCGGAGAGCATGCCGTCGTTTCTGGAGTAACCGCTCTTGGCAGCGCCATAGACCTGCGAGCAAAAGTCACCGTGCAAGACCTGTCCGGCAGCGTGCTCATAAAGACGAAGGAGCTTACCTTACAAGGATTCTCCTTGGATCTGACAAGCGGTCGGCTCGAATCAGCTCAGGCGGCACATGCTACCAGATATATCTCCGCCGTGCTCAGAGAATTTGACGTCAAAGATATTCAGGTTTGCATTAATTCCAGCCTGCCGCTGGCGGCTGGACTGGGATCATCGGCTTGTATCGTGGTGGCCACAGTGGCTGCCATAAGCGCGCACCATGGGCTTGGCCTATCCCTAAGGGAGATCGCAGAAATCTCCTATCGCCTGGAAAAAAAGGTTCAACAGGGACTGGGAAGCCCCATGGACACGGCTTTGGCAACCTACGGAGGCTATCTGCAAATCTCCCAGGATATTCAGCCCCTTGATCTACCACCACTTGAGATGGTAGTTGGATATACAAAAATGCCTCACGATACAAAGTCTGAGGTCGAGAAGGTGCAAGACCTGAAAAAACGCTACTTTGACCTGGTCGATCCCATATTTCAGGCCATAGGGGCCCTTTCGGAGAAGGCCGTCCCCCTCATCCGAGAGCATAACCACGCGGATCTGGGCCGGCTGATGAACGTCAACCACGGCCTCCTGATTGCTTTAGGTGTCAGCTCCAGGGAGCTGGACGAACTAGTTTATGCGGCGACTGGCGCAGGTGGGGCGTTCGGTGCCAAGCTTACCGGAGCCGGGGGCGGAGGCTGCATGATTGCCCTTCCCGGGGACGCTGGCGTAGATGCACTTATGGTGGCTTTAAGACAGGCGAGAGGAGTTCCGTTTAAGGTTGTGACAGGCTGTGAGGGTGTGCGGCTGGAGGGCGACTTGTGACTAAGGTTCTAAAGATCGGGGGAAGCATTTTGACCGATAAGAGCAGGGAACTTACGGCACGCCCGGACGAGATCAGGCGCGTGGCCGAAGAGATCGCATCCTGCCCGGATGATGTGGTGCTCGTGCACGGGGCCGGCTCTTTTGGACACTTTCCTGCTAAAAAATATGGTCTGCCCCATGAATTCAGTCGGCGGGGATTGAGAGTGACTCATAGTTGTGTGGCAAAGCTGTGTGAAAAGGTCGTGGAGGCACTGAGCTTGGCCGGCGTCGAATGCCTGCCGGTTCATCCCCTCTCCTGCCTTCTCCTTCGGGATGGCAGAATCGACAGCTTTTTTATGGAGCCTATCAAAGAGATGCTAAAGAACGGCATCATGCCTGTGCTACACGGTGATGTGGCAATGGACGCTACAAGGAAAGCGGGGATCGTTTCCGGGGATCAGCTTGTGCCCTATATCGCCAAAGCTCTTGCAGCCGAGATTGTAGCAATGGGATTCGATAAGGATGGTGTGCTTGTCTCGGGCCGCACCCTTCCGATGGTTACGAGACAGATGCTTCCTGAGATTGAATCGGCCTTGGGCGGAAGCGCCGGGGTGGATGTGACTGGCGGCATGAAGGAAAAGCTGCTTGAATTGCTGTCTCTGGCGGACGAGGGAATAGAATCCCTCATCTTCAACGCCGCCGATGGGGGCAGCATAGAAAAGATCTTGAAGGGCGAATCTGTTGGAACAAGAGTTACGAGGTCGAATTGACCACATCCAGCCGCAAGCTCGACCACATCAGAATCTGTATGGAAAAGCCGGTAGATGCGAAAAAGTGGCCCTTCCAAGATCTGGTGCTGCTGCATAAGGCTCTGCCGGAGATCGACGAAGCGGATATCGATACATCCTGCCACTTCCTGGGTAAAAAGCTGAAGGCGCCCTTTATGATCAGTGCCATGACCGGAGGCCATCCCGAGGTTAAGCAGATCAATGTTCGCCTGGGAGAGGCGGCTCAAGAGTTAGGCATTGCTTTAGGGGTGGGCTCACAGAGAGCGGCAATAGAAGACAAAAGACTGGTGGACACCTTCTCTCGGGTCAGGGATGTCGCACCGGACATTCCCATCATCGGCAACATCGGAGCCGTGCAACTGAAAAGATCCGGGCCGAAGATCATAGAGCGGCTGGCTGAGATGATAGATGCGGATGCCATTGCCGTTCATTTGAACTTCCTGCAAGAGAGCATTCAGCCGGAAGGAGACAAAGATGCCGGGGGAGTGCTTGAGATCCTGAAATCGGCGGCCAAAGGATCGGTGCCGATCATGGTTAAGGAGACCGGAGCCGGTATATCTCGGGAAGTGGCCCTGGATCTGGTCTCTGCAGGAGTGAAGATAATTGACGTCTCGGGCGTAGGAGGTCTCTCCTGGGCCAGCGTTGAGTCTTTCCGTGCTGCAGAGGTCGGGGACGATGAGCTGGAGATGATGGGAAGGCTATTTGAAAGCTGGGGAATTCCAACTCCGGTAAGCATTGTGGAGTGCAAAGCTGCTGGAGCCTTTGTCATCAGCTCGGGCGGAGTGCGTAGCGGCCTTGATGCTGCCAAAAGTCTGGCTCTAGGCGCCAGCCTGGCGGGCGCTGCCCTTCCCCTGCTAAGGCCGGCCACAAAAGATAAAGAAGCAGTTGTTAGGGTTATGAATGCTTATATCCGTGCGTTGAGGATCACAATGTTTCTCACCGGATGTAAAGAAGTGACGCAGCTTGCAAAAGTTCCTCTCGTGGTTCTAGGAAGGACCAGAGAGTGGCTGCAGGCGCGAGGTTTCGATTTGAGAGCATTTTCTGTTTATAGAGAGTTGGCAAAATGAAGGATATTTCAATAATCGCTGTGGGCGGCTACAATGAAATTGGCCGGAATATGACGGCGATAAGGATCGGAAAAGATATCGTGGTAATGGATATGGGAATCCGGCTGGATCGAGTGCAGATTCACGAGGACACAGATGTGGAAGCGATGCATGCAGCCGACCTGATCAACATGGGGGCTATTCCCGATGACAGTATCATGGAAAACGTTGACGGAACGGTAAGGGCGATCGCCTGCACGCATGGTCACCTGGATCACATTGGAGCTATCTCCAAGCTGGCCCACAAGTATCATGCACCCATCATTGCCTCGCCGTTCACAGCGGACCTCATCAATCAGGAGATAAAGTCCGAGAAGATCTTCGGGGTGAAAAATCCCTTGCATGTAATGAAAGCGGGAGAACGATTCCAGGTTACACAGGACATCGAGCTGGAGTTCATCCGCGTGCAGCATAGCATTGTGGATTGCGTCTTTGCGGCCATCCATACACCCATGGGCACTATAGTCTACGCTAATGATTTCAAGATCGACCGGTCTCCTACTTTAGGCGAGCCGCCAGACTTCGCCCGGCTCAGAGCCTTAGGAAAGCAGGGCGTGCTGGCACTCATCACCGAGACCACCAATGCTTCCATCTCCGGGAAGACGCCCTCCGAGAAGATAGCCAAGGACCTGGTTTGGGATGTTCTCCTCGGCACAGAGGAGTCGAAATCCGGTGTCATGGTCACCACATTCTCCTCACACATTGCCCGCATCAGGGCCATAATCGAGGCCGCTCACAAGATGGGACGTAAGCCCGTGCTTCTGGGCCGCTCCATGGAAAAGTATTGGGGCACTGCGGTGAGAACGGGCTACGCGGGCCAGGGAGATGTGACCGTCTTTGGCAGGCGTAAATCGGTGGACAAAGCCCTGAAGAGGATCATGACCGAGGGCAAGGACAAGTATCTGCCCATCATGACCGGTCACCAGGGAGAGCCGGGAGCCATCTTGAGCCGGGTGGCCAATGGTGAGACCGATTATCTGGTGGAGTCGGGAGACAAGGTCATCTTCTCCGCAGGCATCATACCCCAGCCGCTCAACGAGTCCAACCGGCACACGGTTGTCACCAAGCTCAAGATGCGGGGTGGCAGGATTTACGATAATGTGCATGTCTCAGGACATGCCTGCCGGGAAGATCACTGGGAGCTTCTGCGCATGATACAGCCGGAGCACGTCATACCCAGCCACGGAAACCTGGGCAGCCACACTAGCTATCTCATGATGGCTGAGGAGACGGGATACTCGTTGGGATCCAATTTCCATTTGGTAAGAAACGGCCAAGAGCTCTTGATCGATTAGGAAATTGAGGAGTGGAGCGAGAAATGACGAAGACCATTGCGAAAGAGATGGACAGAGAGCTGCAAATGCGAGCAGCACTGGTGACGGGAGCCATCGAGGAGCTCTTGCCCGTAGTGCATCCGCGCCCCCTTTACGAAGCCGGACGGCATCTGGTGGATGCCGGGGGAAAGAGGCTTCGCCCATCCATGTTGCTTCTGGCGGCAGAGGCCGCGGGCGGCGACGCAGCCGCAATAGTCGCGGCAGCGGTATCCATTGAGCTGATCCATAATTTCACGCTCATTCATGACGACATCATGGACAATGCCAATGTTAGACGTGGGCGTCCCGCTGTGCATAAGCTCTGGGGTCTTTCGGGGGCCATACTCGCAGGAGACACACTCTACTCCAAGGCCTTTCAAGTGCTGGGCATGACGAAAGCCCGGCCGGATCTCATTTTAGGGGCCATGAATCTGCTCTCCAAGACCTGCACTGCCATTTGCGAAGGCCAGTGGCTGGACATGGAGTTTGAGGCAAAAGAGCGCGTCTCCGAGACTGAGTACATGGAGATGATTGAGAAGAAGACCGGCGTTCTCTACGGTGCCTCGGCCGGCATGGGGGCGCTTTTGGCGGGGGCCGCTCCCAGTGTGGTCGCTGCGCTGGACGAATTTGGCAGGCTGACCGGCATGGGCTTTCAACTGCAAGATGACGTCATAGATCTCATCACTCCCGAGAAGGTCTCAGGAAAGCGGCAGGGCGGAGACCTGATTGAGGCCAAGAAGACATTGATCATGATCCACGCTTTTGCGAACGATGTCCCTGTAAAGGTATTCGGCAAGAAGGATGCTACGCCTGAGCAGATTCAAGAGTCCATCTCCCTTCTGGAGAAGAGCGGCTGCATCGAGTACGCCAGATCCCGGGCGGAGGAGATGGTGCAAAAGGGCAAGCTGGCTCTACAAGTCCTGCCCGACTCAAAGGCAAAAGCAACGCTTCTGGAGCTGGCCGACTACATGGTCAAGAGACAGTATTAGGGGTCATTCATAATTTTTGGTCGTGAAAGACTATACAGTTGGTATTAAATATGTGAGATTCATATGCTATCCAACAAGGGATAGCAATGGGGAAAAGAGGGCCAAAGCCTAAGTTCAATGACGTAGCTTGTCCCAATACCAAATGCTCCTGCTACGGAGTTGCTGGTAAGGGTAACGTTACGAGCAATGGTACATCTAAAATTAAGTCCGGCGGACGAGTGAGAAAATTTATATGTAGCGCTTGCGGACTCGTATTCTGTAGTCGGAAGAACACTGTTTTCTATGGTCTACGAACAAGCCCAGAAAAAATAACACTAGCACTGGATCTTTCAACCAAAGGCCTAAGTGTAAATAAAATAGCTGAAGTAGTTAAAGTTTGCCCTGTGACGGTTAGAAAATGGACTGGGAAAGCGGCAAGCCATTGCGAAAAGGTCAATGAATCAACTCTAACTCGTGTTGAGACGGAGAAGGTTGAAATGGACGAGCTATGGACGTTCGTGGGAAAAAAACGTTGCCCAAGAAAGACGAATATGAAGATGAAGGTACATGGATCTGGCTGAGCATGGCCTGCAAATCCCGGTTACTATTAGCGCATTGTGTGGGGGCAAGAACACAGAAAACTGCAAATCAACTCGTCGCTAAAACTGCTAGACGCCTTGCATCAATTCCGCTTTTTGTTACAGATGGTTTAAAATTTTACAAGAATGCTCTCTTAAATCAATATTATGAGATCATCAAATATCCATCGACTGGGAAGAGGGGGCGGCCCAGATCGCCAAGATTAATAGCTAATGCTTTATTAAATATGGGCAAATCATAAAAGAGAGATCTGGATCTCGACTTAAAAAAATTGTCAAGAAGATCGTTTTTGGAAATGATATCGATCCCAAGTTGATCTCAACCAATTACATCGAACGACAAAATCTCACTTTAAGACAGGATAACAATCGCATTTCAAGGAAGACCATTGGATTCTCCAAAAAAACAGAAGAATTGAATAACCAGATGACACTTTATATTGCGTACTATAATTTTTGCAGAACGCATCGATCTCTGAAATGAGGGCGTCGGTTTAGCCCTTGATTTTAGTCCTTTGGAGCTTAATTTTGAGTATTATTGAGAAAAGTATGAATCATTTTCTAAAATAGGCACCAATCCTCTAATATTATTCTCAATATTATCACAATTTCCTTGATTTTTAGCACGCTTTTAGACAGCATCCGCTACAGATAACATTTGCAAGCCTCTTAACATTAACCGTAATACTGGTAATGATTGACTGGATATTCACCTTCGGTAGCCCCCAATACTTCGCCCTTGCGAGACCATGTGACCGTTTCATCTCGGCATGCTTCGGCTCGATGTGCGATCTCTCTTTCATATCGTCCTTAAAATTCTGAGTTTTATTGTATTCTTTAGCCTCCACAATTAGTTCATGATGTTTTCCTATTGTAACAGTCCTTCTCTCCTGTTTTGTGCATTTGTTTTTCAAAACGCATTGTCCACAGATCTCTTTTTTGAAATAGAATGTCTTTGTCCCTTCTTTTTCGTTAAAATTCGAAATCATCGTCCTGTTGCCGGCAGGGCAGCTTATCCCCGTTTCGTCCAGATTGAATTTCTGCTGAGAAAAAAGCCCTGCTGGATTGAAATCTTCCTTTAAGGGAGCCACAAGCGTTATCTTTCTCTGGAGCATCTGAAATCTGTTTTCAGCACTCCCATAATGAGTATCTCCTGCGACTTTTTCCGGTTTAGAACCGTTTGCGGTCATCTCATCAACAAGTGGCAGAAGGATATCGCCGTCATAAGTATTCCCTGGTGTGGTTTCAATATTTGTCACAAATCCGTCTTCGGACTTCATTACATTTGCTTTATATCCTGTAAATGTTTTTTTATCTGATTTTGCCCCATGGCGTGCATCTTTATCCACAAGGCTCACCAATTTATCCTTTACGTGGTCTTTTTTCTTCTGGACCTCACCATCTTTCTCTTCTGTGTTCTCATTCAGTATCCGATTCAGCAGCTCAATTTTTTGTTTGACGGATGGCGATTCCAGTTCATCGGCTTTGCCTTTAATTGCTCTTGCCTCTTCAACTACCTCAACAAGCTTCTTTTTCTTTTCTTCAGGCTTCAGCGTATGCACTTTTTCTTTTTTATCAGCGATCTTTTTCCCACCCATCTCTTCGTAAAGCCTGGGATCGGCGTTTTCTATTTCTTCCATTAGCGCTTTTATTCCCTGTCGAATTAAGCCAATGGTTCCTGGTATTGCAATGTTCGCAATTACATGGGTGGCATCCACATATTGATTCCCTTTGGCAAAACCCGCATCTTCTATCTGTTTCAGTATCATGAAGAACAGTTTTTTCCATCTCTCTTCACCGAGCCGGTCCCTGAAATCGCCCAGAGCACTGTGATCGTATGAGGAGTCTTCCACGGGAATTCTTAGGAACCATTTTATGACAATATGATATCTGGCAGCTTGTTCCATCTCTCTATCTGAATAGTTCATCAGGTACTGGACTATCGCTGAACGGAACATTGTCTCAGGGAGATTTTTTACTGGTCTGCCCTGATTTTCTGAGTATAGATCCCTGCAGGCTTTATTCACGAAGGAGAAGTCAACGCATTTGTTTATCTTGCATAGGATATGGTCCTTAGGTATCAGTTTACGGTAGATATCCGGTCCGAACACGAAGCTTGATTGGCGTAGTATCCTGCGCGGAAACATATTAACACTTCCAATTTAGAATTTTTAAGTAATATAAGAATCCAAAGGATATAAATGCTTCGCTGCATAACGTATATTTCTAATGCAGAACTAATTATTAACAAACATTAAGTTAAATTGGTAAGAGTTATATACTTTCCCGACGCCCTCGAAATATAAAGATGATACAGGCAAAACATATTACAATTGTCCCGCAAAGCATGCTGGGCTCATAGATCGCGTATGGTCCCGGGAGCAGCTTCTAACGTTTCCCTATCACAAAATACCAACTGGTTAGTTACTCACGACCCAAAAACAAAGGAACGAACTGAAAGACGTTCACATCCACCAGCCCCCTATCCGTCAGCTTCAGCTCCGGGATCACCGGCAGGCATAGAAAGGAGAGCGTCATGAAGGGGTCCTCCAGCCTGCATCCCAGCCCGGCGGCGGCCGCAATGCACTCCGCAATCCCCTCCGCCACATCTCGCATGTTTCTCTCGGAAAGCAGCCCGGCCACGGGCAGAGGCAGGCTCGCCAGCACCTTTCCATCTGCCACCGCCACCAGCCCGCCGCCCATCTGCTTGACAGCCATTACCGCGGCCAGCATCTCCTCATCGCTGACGCCGACGGCGACGATGTTGTGCGAGTCATGGGCCACGGAGGAGGCCAGAGCGCCAGAGGCGAGGCCAAAGCCCTGCACCAGTCCCAGGCCCACGTTGCCTGTGGCTTTGTGCCTCTCCACCACCGCCATTTTCAGGATGTCCCGGTCTATGTCGGAGACGACCTTTCCATCTTTAATTTTGGGCAAAAGCTGCAGAGCCTTTGTGATGATCTGGTGAGGAACTACGCCAATAACCCTTGCGGGGCCCTTCTCTGCCTTTATCTCAAAAGACCGCGGGCCAATCGGGCCGATCTGCATCGATTTATGCCCGACATTGGCCGCAGCTTTTAGCGGGACGATGAGTTCGCCGTCCTTTGCCACCACTTTTCCGTCTTTGATGACCAAAACCGCGCGGGGATGCTTCAGCCCATCCAGAACGACGATGTCCGCTCTGTAGCCTGGTGCGATAGCGCCCAAATCCGAGAGGCCGAAGTACTGGGCGGCATTGAGGCTGGCAATCTGCAGGGCGATGATGGGATCCAGGCCCTGCTCGATGGCCGTCCTTACCATGAAGTCGATATGCCCAACACGCAGGATATCTGCGGGATGCCGGTCGTCCGAGACGAAGAGGAACCGGCGGGCGTTCTTGGCGCTGACCAGCGGCAGCAGATCGAGCAAATTCTTGGCAGCGCTGCCCTCTCGCAGCATGATGTACATCCCGGAGCGAAGTTTCTCTCGGGCTTCCTCAATCGTGGTGCACTCGTGATCGGACCGGATGCCGGCAGAGATGTAGGCGGAGAGGTCGCGGCCCGTCAGGCACGGAGCGTGCCCGTCTATGGGCCTTGCGCCAGCATGAGCCAGCTTCTTCATCACTTCCGGATCACGGAAGATGACCCCCGGATAATTCATGACCTCGGCCAGGCCCAGGACCCGCTCCTCCTGCATCAGCCCGGCCAGTGCGTCAGCACCCAGGGCCGCTCCTGCGCTCTCCAGATTGGTGGCAGGAACGCAAGAGGGGAGCATAATAAAAACGTTCAAGGGAACATCTCTTGAGGACTCCAGCATGTAGCGAATGCCCGCCTCGCCCCAGACATTAGCGATCTCATGCGGATCGGCGATAACGGTTGTGGTGCCCCTGGGCACGACGGCGCGCGCATACTCGGGAACAGTGACCATGCTGCTTTCGATATGCACATGGCTGTCGATAAATCCCGGCGCGATGATTTTGCCGTCCAGCTCCAGGGTCCGTCTGGCGCCAGCGCAGTCGAAGCCTACTATCCAGCCTTTATGAATAGCCACATCCGCCCGGTACACCTCGCCAGAGAGAACATTGGCCACATTGCCCCCAGCCAGGAGTAGATCGACCTCGATTTCGCCGCGCGCGGCGGCGATCTGTTCTTGCAAGGGAGACATAACCATAGAGCTTCCTTCTACTGCGACCTTATTTAGATTATCTTTATCATCTTTATCACGATTCGTTCCGAGTCACGTCGATCGGTTTTCTTGTGCTCTTATTCAAAATCCATGTTAATAGTCGTCTCCGTTCGTTCGTCCTCTGTGCGCTCTGCGACTCTGTGGTTTTATTCAGTAATCCCCAAGGTTTGATTATTCCGCTGCGAATATTAAACGCAGAGACGCAAGAAGGTGCAGAGACGTGAAATTTACCATATAAGCGTTACCTATGACGGCACTTGCCTCTTGCTACCAAAAATATTAAATATATTACTATCAATTACACAAATAAAATTAGCTTCGAAGTCGGATAAACTTATATCGCTTGGGTTAAAATAAAGACCAGGTGTGCGGGAAGTGAAAGACATTCTTCTCAAGGTGGCCAAAGCCTATCCCAATGACTCAGCCCGGGGCATAGCTCGCCTGGACCCCAATGCTCTTCTTACGTTGCGACTCTCTCCTGGAGACATCATTGAGATTGAAGGAAAGAGACTGACGGCAGCCAAGGTCTGGCGCGCCGACCGGCAAGACTGGTCTCAGGATTACATCAGGATAGACGGCTTCATTCGCCAGAACGCGGGAGTGGGCATAGGGGACAGAGTGAAGATTCGGAAAGCAAAGTTCGCAGACGCCCAGCGTATCGTCCTGGCTCCGCCCTCCGGTTCTCACATGCATTATGGAGATGAGGCGGCCGATATGATCCGCCGCCAGACCCTGAAGCGACCGGTAGTAGCAGGCGATATTCTCCCCATCATGAGCTCTGCGGCCCATCCTTTTGTGGGGCGCATGGAGGCTGTGCCGCTGGTGGTTACAGAGACTTATCCCGATGATGTGGTGATCATATGCGAAAAAACCGAGATCTTGCTGCTGGAAAAGCCGGCCAAGAGCGTTCGCTCCGTCAAAGCCACCGGAACCACCTACGAGAACGTGGGCGGCCTGCGTTCTGAAGTGCAGCGGGTGCGAGAGGTAATTGAGCTGCCCATCAAGCATCCCGAGGTATTCCAAAAGCTGGGCATCGAGCCGCCCAAGGGCGTTCTGCTCTACGGACCGCCTGGCACGGGAAAGACGCTCATCGCCAAG
This sequence comes from Methanotrichaceae archaeon, assembly GCA_963803855.1. Taxonomy (GTDB): domain Archaea; phylum Halobacteriota; class Methanosarcinia; order Methanotrichales; family Methanotrichaceae; genus Methanothrix. The sequence continues at coordinate 81,307 of CAWDNX010000004.1, read as the reverse complement.
GCAGTGGCCAATGAGTGCGGAGCCAATTTCTTCTCCATAGCCGGGCCCGAGATCATGTCCAAGTATTACGGTGAGAGCGAGCAGCGACTGCGCGAGATCTTTGATGATGCTCAGAAGGCGGCTCCTTCCATTATCTTCATTGACGAGATCGATTCCATCGCCCCCAAGCGAGGCGAGGTCACAGGCGAGGTGGAGAGGCGCGTGGTGGCGCAGCTCCTGGCCATGATGGATGGCCTGAAGGAGAGGGGCCAGGTGGTGGTGATCGGTGCCACCAACCGGGAAGAGGCCATCGATCCGGCACTGCGCCGGCCAGGCCGATTCGACCGGGAGATCGAGATCGGAGTTCCGGATCGGGCCGGAAGAATCGAGATCCTGCAGATCCACATGCGCAGCATGCCCATCTCGGAAGACGTGAACCTGGAGAGCCTGGCGGACAGAATGCACGGCTTTGTGGGCGCCGACATAAGTGCCCTTTGCAAGGAGGCGGCCATGAGAGCTATACGCCGCTACCTGCCTGATCTGACCACCGAGGACGAGATCCCTCCCGAGATCGTGGAAAAGATGCTGGTTATGGGAGAGGACTTCGAGGAAGCTCTAAAGGAGATCGAGCCCTCCAGCATGCGAGAGGTTTTGGTGGAGGTGCCGCGCGTGCAGTGGAGCGATCTGGGTGGCCTGGGATCGCTCAAGCAGGAGCTGATCGAAGCCATCGAATGGCCCCTTAAGCAGCCGGAGAAGTTCCGACTGATGGGCATCCGCCCGCCCAAGGGAATTCTGCTCTACGGGCCGCCGGGCACAGGAAAGACCATGATCGCCCAGGCGGTGGCCAACGAGACGGCGGCCAACTTCATCAGCGTGCGCGGTCCGCAGATGCTCTCCAAATGGGTGGGTGAGTCGGAGAAAGCCATCCGGGAGATCTTCAGGAAAGCGAGGCAAGTCTCTCCTTCAATCATATTCTTCGATGAGCTGGATTCCATTGCACCCATGCGGGGCACTGATGAAGGCAGCCACGTCATGGAGCGGGTAGTAAATCAGCTCTTAGCAGAGTTGGACGGCCTGGAGACTCTCAAAGATGTGGTGGTCATAGGCGCCACCAACCGGCCGGATATCCTGGACCCGGCGCTTCTGCGGTCGGGAAGGTTCGATCGCATGCTCCTGGTGGGGCCGCCCGACAAATTAGGGCGACATGAGATTCTTAAGATTAAGACTGCGAAGATGCCCAAAGGCGAGGATGTAAACTTAGAGGAGCTGGCGGAGCTGACAGAAGGCTACGTGGGCTCAGACCTGGACTCGCTCTGTCGCGAGGCGGCCATGCTGGCCTTACGTGAGGATGGAGAGAAGGTGGAGATGAACCACTTTCGCGAGTCTTTGAAAAAGGTCAGGCCGAGCGTGGAGGAGAACATGGTCAGCTACTACGAGAGGATCAGCGAGAGGTTCAAGGGCGGAATTAAGGTGGAGCCTGCTTCGCTCATAGGCTACAGATAATGCATTTATCAAATGATGGGGAAAGGTGAGGGGATGGGAAAGGTGTTCTCGGGAAGCATTGCCGGAAAAGAGATCGTAAACATCGACGGCATGGTGTTAGGCGAGCTGGAGGATATGATTTTTGAGGTGCAGACCGGAAAGCTGGTGGATCTGTTGGTCAAGCCGAACAAGGAGCTGAACCGCATGAAGTACAGGGAAGACGGAAAGTTTGTGCTCATACCCTTTGCTTCAGTGGTGGCCATCAAGGACTACATCGTGATTGACGAGAGCCGGGCCATGAAGACGTAGGATGAGGCTCGATTTCGCCCCACAGTTTCAATGAAGATGCTACGTATATCATGTGCGGTCGATGGGAACCTGAAGACAAGGTATACACGATGCCTAAGATGCCATATCTCATTGATCTGCTTTAAACTCATGGGACTTCCTGGGAAAGGCTTTAATTTATTATCGATATAGCAAATCTAGATGAAGAGAAACACATTCTATTTAGCCGTCAGCATTCTGTTGCTGGCCGTGGCCGCAGGCTCTGCTTTCGCGGCAGGAGAGGATAGCGCGACCAAAGTTCTTTTGAATACCAGCATGGGCAACATCACAATCCAACTTAACGACGACATGCCCATTACGACCGGAAATTTCAAGAGCCTGGTGGAAAAGGGATTCTACAACGGAGTAATCTTCCACAGAGTCATCGATGGCTTCATGATTCAGGGCGGAGATCCGGAGGGCACAGGCATGGGCGGACCGGGCTACGAAATTGCTGATGAGTTCACAGATCACAACCGAAACGATCGCGGCACTATCGCCATGGCCAATTCCGGGGCGAACACGGGCGGCAGCCAGTTCTTCATCAATCTGGTGGACAACAGCTTCCTGGACAGCAAGCATCCCGCTTTTGGAAAAGTGATCGCGGGCATGGATGTGGTAGACGCCATAGGCAAGGTTCAGAAAGACGCCAGTGACAGGCCGCTCACCGAGGTAAAGATAATAGAGGCGAAGATCGTCTCTTAAATTTTTATTTGTTTATTATAATACTAGTAATAGTAATGATAGCCGATGAAAATTAGCAGTTGAAAAGGAAGGCTCCTCGTTGTATCGAGTGGGTAATAGAATAATCGAGTTCTATGTGAGTCCTTTGTGTGCTCTGTGTCTGCGGTGATGGCAGTATCGTCAGCCGTTTGGTAATAACCAGCGGCTAACGACGATTCAACCACAGAGTTCACATAGCTCACAGAAGGACGCACAGAGACGAACTAACAAAACGGAAAACCATAGTAACAGGAGATGACAAAAAATGGCAGAAAGCAAATCAAGCGCAGAAGGAGTTAAGGTACGGCTTATGACCAGCATGGGCGACATCACATTGCAGCTTTACGAGGACACGCCCATCACATCAGGAAACTTCCAAAAGCTGGTTGAGAAAGGATTTTATGACGGAGTCATCTTTCACCGCATCATAGACGGCTTCATGATTCAGGGCGGAGACCCTACCGGCACAGGCTGTGGGGGACCGGGCTATGCCATCAAGGACGAGCTCAACCGCAAGAACAAGAACGATCGCGGCACCATCAGCATGGCCAACGCCGGGCCCAACACCGGGGGCAGCCAGTTCTTCATCAACCTGGTGGACAACAACTTCCTGGACAGCAAGCATCCGGTCTTCGGCAAGGTGATAGAGGGCATGGATGTGGTGGACGCCATGGCCAAGGTGAAGAAAGGAGCCAATGACAAGCCAGTAAAAGATGTGAAGATAGAGAACGCGAAGGTGATAATTTAGAAAGGACGGGGTGCGGGGGCAGAGAATCCCCGCCTCTTCAGAGGTGGGATGAATCGTGCCCCACTGTGATTTCTGGGCTATAGACATCTATTTAACCTCAAAACGCATAGTGTCAGATGTCAGGTTTGTTGCCAGCAGTTGAAAAGACTCAAGTGACAAACTAAAACATCTCAAACTAATTGGTATGGGATCACATACCATCGGTGAAAGTCCGTAGATGCCCGTGAATTTATTCATGGGAGTGGTCACCGATCTGTTATTTCGTTCTTTAACATTTTTTAACAGGAAGATTTCATAGAAAGACAAAACCCTGGCAGCACTTTTCCCTCTGCTCCAGTATTTGGGCCTCATGGAAACATTGAATTACATCCACATTTATCCCTTTTACCGTCAGGTGACCCCTATTGCAATTACTCTTAATCCACTCTGATTTCATTGAGTTCGAGGCCAAGAAGCCTACGAAGATGGCGGAAGAAATCGATGACTCGGCCAAGAAAGGCCGGTCTGGAAGAAGCCCTCTGCGCCTTCATCGCCGTGGAGAAGTTCGACGAGGACGACCCGGATGCGGTCATAGCCGAAGGCGTAAAGCAGATCACGGACGTGGCCAAACAGGTGAAGGCCGCCCGCATCATGCTCTATCCCTACGCGCACCTGAGCTCTCAGCTCTCCACTCCCGCGACGGCGGTAAGGATCCTCAAAGGCATGCAAGAGACGCTCTCCCCCGACTACGAGGTCATGCGCGCCCCCTTCGGCTGGTACAAGGCCTTTACCATCAGCTGCAAGGGCCATCCCCTCTCCGAGCTGTCCCGTTCCATCAGGCTCGGGGAGGGCGAGGTGGTCTCCGAGGCCCTCAAGTCCGAGGCCAAGGCCGTATCCTACTGGAAGGTCCTCGACCCAGACGGCAACCTGATTGATGCCGACAAGTTCGACTTCACGGGCCACGAGAACCTGCAGAAGTTCACCAACTACGAGATCTCCAAAGCCAGAGCCGTGGACAGAGTTCCTCCGCACGTGGAACTGATGAGGCGCTTGGAGCTGGTCGACTACGAGCCGGGCTCCGATCCAGGCAACATGCGCTTCTATCCCAAGGGCAGGATGATCAAATCGCTGCTGGAAAACTATGTACTGGACAAGGCATCGGATATGGGCGCCATGGAGGTGGAGACGCCCATCATGTACGACATGGAGCACCCCACCCTCAAGAAGTACCTGGACAGATTCCCGGCCCGGCAGTATCAGATCGATTCCGACAAGAAGAAGCTCTTCCTGAGATTCGCGGCCTGCTTTGGCCAGTTTCTCATGGGCCACGACATGTCCATCTCCTACAAGGCCATGCCCCTCAAGATGTTCGAGATCACCCGATACTCCTTCCGGCGCGAGCAGCGCGGTGAACTGGTCGGCATCCGCCGCCTGAGAGCTTTTACCATGCCCGATATGCACACCCTGGCCCGCGATATGAATTCCGCCATGGAGGAATTCAGAAAGCAGTACCTGGCCAGCATCTCCGTCCTCAGTGAGGTGGGCATCGATCTGGCCGACTACGAGGTGGCCATCCGCTTCACCAAGGACTTCTACAACGAGAACCGCGAGTTCATCGAGGGCCTGGTGGACATCGTCCATAAGCCCGTTCTCATCGAGATGTGGGATGAGAGGTTCTTTTACTTCGTGCTCAAGTTCGAGTTCAACTTCGTGGACACCCTGGACAAGGCCAGCGCTCTGGCCACAGTGCAGATCGATGTGGAGAACGCGGAGCGCTACGACATCACCTACATCGATGAGGCCGGAGAGAAACAGCAGCCCATTCTGCTGCACTGCTCCCCCTCCGGAGCCATCGAGCGGGTCATGTACGCCCTCCTGGAGAAAGCGGCCCGCCTCTCCGAGGAAGGCAAGCTTCCCATGCTGCAGACCTGGCTCTCACCCACGCAGATCAGAGTCATACCCGTGGCGGAGAGGCACCAGGCCCGCGCCCTGGAGATCGCCAGCGGAGCTCGGGTTTAGGACGGACATCGATGACCGCGACGAGACCGTAGGCAAGAAGATTCGCGATGCAGGCAGGGAGTGGATACCCTACGTAGTGGTGATAGGCGACGAGGAGCTGGAATCCGGCAAGCTCTCCGTTACCATTCGCGCCGAATCCACGCCCAAGTCTCCTGCCAAGTCCAAGATGACTGTGGAATACCTGCGCAGAAGAGTCACCGCCGAGACCGCCGGCAAACCCTGGCGCAGACTGCCGCTGCCCATGAAGCTCACCGAGCGGCCCAAGTTCATCTAAATTAAGGGGAAAAAGCCACACGACGCAGGCGCAAAAGCGCGCCTGCCCTTGCATCGTGTGGCTGGATTTCTGCTTTTTTTCGTCGAAATATATATTATTACAATTACGGCTCCGCCATAGGGTGTCGATCCACCCCCGGCCCGCCCGGCACATAGAAAATCCGCCCTAAATCGCTGTAGTAGTTGCCCAGGCTGCCGTTGTCCCAGCGGTTGCTCTGCCCCATGTCGTAAGCATTGTAGCCATTGTCGATGAGATGGTTGGAAAAGAGCAGATTCCAGCCGGAGGAGAAGGATAGATAGATGCCGTATCCGTTCTTTATTGCCGTATTATTTTGCAGAGTGTTATTGCTGCTGTGACCGGCCAGCTGCAATCCCTTCTCATTGAATGTTACATTGTTGTCCTGCAAGACGTTGTCATTGCTGTCATAGGAGAGATAAATGCCCCGAGAATTGTCCGATGCCGTGTTCTCCCGGATGATGTTCTCCCGAGAGCTGTCCAGATAGATCCCAGCGTCCCTATTTCGCAAAGCGTTATTCTTTTCTATCAGATTTTGGTTGCTGGAATCGGATAGGGAGATGCCGTACCAATCGTTGTAGCTGATGATGTTGCCCCGCAGGGTGTTGCTGCTTGCCGATCGCAGCGATAGGGAGGTGTCGCCGTTGTTCATCAGATCGTTATTCTGAATGACATTATCTTTGGAATAGGCGAGAAATATGCCGCAATCGCTCTCTTCATTGATGTTGTTATCGCGGACATTATTGTTAGCGATTGTATTTTGCTCGGATGCATAGAGGGTGATGCCGTTGGTGTTGTTGTTTATGTTATTGCTGGAAATGTTGTTGGAGCGGGAATGATCCAGACGAATGCCGTCCAGGCAACCACTAATAGTATTAGTTTTTATAATATTATTATCGGAAAGGACATGGATGCCTGTGCGACGCATGGTTCTAATGTCAAATCCCGATACACTTGCTCCGTCGGCTTGAAGGATTATTGCACTGTTTATTGCGCCGCCGTCCAGAAGCGGACGGCCGATACCCACCAGGATGATCGGTTTGCTTATGTTCAGGCTCTCTCGATAAACCCCGCTCTGAACGGATATGGTATCACTGGAATTTGCCCCATTTATGGCTGCCTGGATGCTCTCTCCGGATCGAACGTTAATTGTAGCGGCCATGGCCAGTGATGACAGAAAGATTATGGCTACTGCCAGCACTGCTAAATACTTTGCTCTATGCTTCATTGCCTATCCCCGATACTATTATCATTCTTCTAATCTTAAAACTTACCCTAGGAGTATGCGGAAGGCTTTATGATGCAGGAACGCCAGTATATATGCCAATGAAAGAGCAGCCCCGTTTTCTTCCCATGTCCCTGCAGGAAGCAAGAAAGCTAGGGATAGAGCAGTTTGATGTCATTCTCATAAGCGGAGACGCTTACGTTGATCATCCATCTTTTGCGGCTGCTCTCATCGGCCGGGTGCTCTGGGATGCCGGCTACAGCGTGGGCATCATCGCCCAGCCCGACTGGAGAGCGGACGAGGACTTTGTCAAGCTGGGCCGACCGCGTCTCTTCTTCGGCATATCCTCGGGAAACGTTGACTCGATGGTGAACAACCTGACGCCCAACTTAAAGCGCCGCAGCTCGTGATGTCTATTCGCCCGGGGGAGCCCTTCTCCGGCCGGACAGGGCAGCAATCGTCTACACCAACAAGGTTCATGCCCTCTTTCCCGGCGTGCCCATTATTTTGGGCGGGATCGAGGCCAGCTTGCGTCGCTTTGCCCATTACGATTACTGGTCTGACTCGGTGCGTCAGTCCATATTGGCCGACGCGCCTGCGGATCTGATCATCTACGGCATGGGTGAGAATCCTCTGCGAGACTGTGGCCCTGAGGCTGGAGAAGGGCGAGAGAATTGAGGAGATCCGGGATGTTGCCGGAACCACAGTCAAGGAGGAGATCAGCCGCTGGAGCAGCAGCCCGCGCGAGGACTGCCTGGTCATTCCCGGCTTCGCAGAGGTTTCCACGGACAAGAGAAAATACGCCCAGGCTTTTGCCCTGCACTACCAGGAGCAGGACCCTTTCCATGGCAGGGCGGTCGTCCAGCCTCACCCCAAGACGGTCATCATCCAGAACCCTCCCGCCCGGCCCCTGCGAACTGAGGAATTGGACCGCATTTATGAGCTGCCTTTCGCCCGCGAGGCTCATCCCTCTTACCGCGAGCCCATTCCTGCCCTGGAGCCCGTCCGCTTCTCCATCACCAGTCACCGGGGATGCTTCGGATCCTGCTCCTTTTGCGCTCTGACCCACCACCAGGGCAGGATTGTGCAGAGCAGAAGCGAGGATTCCATTCTGCGCGAGGCGACGAGGCTGACAAAGATGAAGGGCTTTCACGGCATCATTTCCGATGTGGGCGGGCCGACTGCCAACATGTACGGCCTTTCCTGTCCGCGCTGGAAGAAGGGAGCCTGCTCAGATAAACTCTGCTCGGCCGACTGCGCCAGCCTGGACAAAGACCATTCCCGTCAGGTCGATCTTGCTGCGCAGGCTGCGGAAAATTCCCGGAGTGAAGAGGATCTTCATCGGCTCTGGGATCAGGCACGACCTGATAATGGCCGACCATTCCCCTTATCTGGAGGAGCTTTGCCGGCATCACGTCTCCGGTCACCTCAAGATAGCTCCCGAGCACATCTCCCCGTCGGTGACAGAAGTGCATGCATAAGCCCCCTCGCGAGGTCTTGGATGCCTTCCGGGAGCGCTTCTCCGCCGCCTCCAGGGCGGTAGGAAAGGAGCAGTACCTTCTGCCCTATCTCATGTCCGGCCATCCCGGCTGCACGGTAAGGGACATGGTCGAGCTGGCGGAGTACCTGCGAGACAATCGCATGTACACGGAGCAGGTGCAGGACTTCACCCCCACGCCCATGACCGTCTCCACTGCCATGTACTACACCGGCCTCGACCCCTTCACCCTCACGCCCGTGCACGTGCCCAGGGGCAGGGAGAAGAGAATTCAGCGGGCCATGCTGCAATACCGGGACCCCAATAACTATGATCTGGTCAAGGAGGGTCTGCAGATGGCGGGAAGAGAAGACCTCATCGGCGAAGGGAGGCGGTGCCTGATACCGGCGCGACCGACGGGCGGGTGGGGGCGAGAGCAAAAAAGGAAGAGAGAAATAAGATGAAAAAGCAGATATAGGCATAGGCTGCAAAGAGATTGTGGAATGGAAGATTTTTCGGATAGATACGGCAGCCATTTTGCGAAATTGGTGGACAGCGGGGCTTCCGGCAAGGTGTTTGAATTCGATCAGGTGCTGCTCATGCCCACCGCTGCCGGCTATCGGGCTCTGGTGGAGCAGGCCCAGGTCGAGATCACGCCCAGGATAATGAAATATCTATCCAGGAGATGGTCACAGGGAGCCATTGAGAACCTCTCTTTTTTTGCCATGGCGGTAGCCGTTTATGCCCGAAGTGTCTCCGATCCGCCACTCACAATCGATGTAGGAAAGGTGCTGCTCAGAACCGTGACCTTTTGCAATCGCAGATGCGCTAACAGAAAGAGCTCAGGGGGCGGATGCAAGCTGGCAATGAACAGTGCAGAACATCATCTGCCCAAATGCATTAAAATTCCCAGGGATATCGTGGTTATCCTGGGCTCCTTAAAGAGATATATCGCAATAGGCAAAGCCACAAGCGGCCGGGATGCCGCAAGCGTGCACGAGGCCATGAGCGTCAAGGTCGATCCGGGAGCGGACTTTACTCCGGCAACATCATGCTGAGCATCTTTAGCGGCACGATTCCCTAAGTGGAAGCCGCCTATGTGTTGTGCGGGACGCAGTGGCGAAGGCGCACAACATCGACGGGAGAACGCATCGCGCCATAATCCTGGAGCTGCTCACCACGAGGAGCATGGGGGCGAAATCTGTGGGATCTGAAATACATGGACTTTGATATGGGACAGTCAACTTTTTCATCATTCCTACTGGCACTTCCCCTTCCCGCTCTTGATGCAACCGATGCCCTTCTCACTCCCGTCCGCCTTCGTAGACCACTTGATCTTCGTCTCCGGCATCTCGAAACGGGCGATCACCGGAGCGTGGTCCGACTCGGGATAGAAGATCCGGCTTGCGAAGACTATGGACTCGTCATGCAATAGCTCGTTATGCACTTCGGAGCCCCGGAAGTAGGCCAGCATGGTCCTGGAGACCAGGATGTGGTCGAGCATCTTGCCCTTGCCGTTGTGCAGGAGCGAGTAGCGCGCCGGCTCGGGGATGTTTCTCTCCGTGGGAACCATGACTCGCATGGCCAGGTCCATGTTGCCCGTGTTCTCCACATCGCCCCGGATGGCTTCGATGGAGACCTCATCAAACTCCTCGTTGAAATCCCCGCAGACGGCGATCAGAGCGCACGGATCGGCATCGAAAAGATGGTCGATTAGAATGCGCGTCTCCAGTGACTGGCCGATGCGCTTCATGCTGGAGATAAAAACGCCCTCCGCCCAGCCCGAGGCCGTCTTCCAGGTCCGATCGGAAAGTTTGTGCCCCTGAATGTTGGTGGGCCGGCGGCTCTTAAGATGCAGGTTGATCACATCCACCACCATGTTGTTGGGGAGCTGCACTTTGGCGTGCAAAATGGGCCTCTCCCAGGAGATCTCTTTCGCCTCGCTCTCCTCCGGAATCGCCGTGACCTTCTTGTAGCGCGGCGAGGGGGCATACTCGTGCAGATACTGGTCGTGCTCCACAATATCGTAGCGGCTGAGTATGACCAGGTTGTGATGCTCAAAGACCTCTTTTGTATCCGGATCGATGGTGGTGACTCTCTTGTAGCCCTCGTAAGGCGTGCATTCCAGCAAGCGGTTCATGGCATCCAGGTGCATCTTTCTGCTTTGCCCATGCTGGCCGCCGACCTCTTGCAGACAGAGAATGTCTGCATCCAGTCGAACCAACTGAGGCCTCAGGATGGGTATGCGTTCCTCAAGGCTAGGATATTGGTCGCGCCGGTCGTCCAGGTTCATGAGGTTGAAGGTGGCAATGCGTAGCTTAATGGGCATCAGTTCTCTCCCTACAGTCTTGCTTTTATCATAGCACGGCAGGCTTTTATCTTTGCGGTTAATTTTGCGGCTCGGTGCCTATTCGTCGGCTTGGCTTTCCAACCTCGACCAAAAGCGGATCGACGGCTTTCGGCGGCGCACAATTCCGGAAGATCCCATCGGGATCATAGAACCGATCCACGGGCAGGAGCGTGAAGATCCTTCGGCAATAGCCCCTTTCATCGCTTTTAGCAACAGTTTTCTTCAAAACAGCATAGCCGATGAGAATCTCGCCCGGCAAAGCTCTGACCGGGCCGGTGCGAATGGGGCAGAGCAGCCAACTCTCCCGCACATAGCCCATCCTGGCCCGAGAATCACGATCTTTGAGCCAGATTATTTTATCCTCATCCTCATAAGTCGCATTCATGCTACCTCTTTCCCGGCTCAGATTTTTAGGAGATCCTGATGATCACGTATCTCTTCCTTCAAGCTGGCCTGAAAAGATGTGGCCACCAGAGGATTGGCCATGATTGGGGGCAGGCCCAAAAGCTCAAGGGTGCGCAGGCAGAGTTCCATAGGACTGATCCTTGGATTTGCACCAGCCACCTTGAGAACGTTGCTGTGAATGCGCTGCAGATATTGCAGCCCTTCATCCATGATGCGGTAGGCTTCGCCGCCCCGGCGCGGTTCATCCCAGGCCGCCAAAAGATGCTTGATTTCCGGAATGCCGGAAAGCTTCTCAATGGAGCGAACGGATGCCAGAATATCCTGGTAGATGGGCATATCTCCGGCAATGGGGACCGCATCCGCCGAAAAGAGAGCGCCGTCCTCAGCCAGCCACAGGGAGAGGGAGCCGGGAGAATGGCCTGGCGTGTGCAGCACCTGCAAAGCGAGATCACCATCCAGATGCAGCACCTCACCGTCTTGCAGGGTGCGATCGACCTGGACCGATCCACCCACCAGGGAATGAAAGCCGGGAACAGGGCGCTCTTTTGCTTGCAAGTCCACATCCTCGATCCATGCCTTTTCCCCAGCATGAGCCGCCACGGTGCAGCCACAAATGCGTTTGATGGCAGCGGCGGCACCAATGTGATCGGGGTGAGCGTGGGTGAGGATGAGCGTTGAGATCTCCTCTGGACTTCTGCCGGTTCTTTTCAGATAGTCCAGAATGATCTTCTCAGAGCCGGCTACCCCGCTGTCGATAAGGCAAATCGTTTCCCCGTAAATAAGAAAGGCGTAAACGAATCTGGGAATTTTTTGGCCGGACGGATCGGTTATCTGAAAGGGGATTTTCAGGGCGTTAATGTGATCGGTTATCTGCATTATCTCATTTCTCCCACAAACTCGCCGTCCCAAATCTGACTTTGAGAATGCTTCCATTTTCCCTGGAAAAAGGTTCTGCCAACCTCGGCACTTTCGCGATTGTGAATAAATACACTGAAGTCGCCTCTGCCCAAAGGGTCAGCCCATTTTCCTATAAAGACGATGTCTTCTCCCTCCTTAAGGAGAACTCCTTCGATAGTGCCCTCAATTTTTGAGTTGCAATATGTCCCGCTAACGAGATGGCCCGACTGCACTAATTGCATATCTGCCTCTATGGGCTGCAAGATAATCCAGGCACCTTGCATATCAGGCACGTTGGCCCATTCCAGGGGGATCTCTTCCGGAATATTTCTCACCATAACATCCTTCTGCTGCTTTAGCTTTATACTTTGAGCTCTTATCTTTAGGTGTGGAGTTGGGTGATATGCTGGAGCAAGAGTCATTCTGGGAAAATAATAGCTTTGCGATCATCACAGATAAGACCAAACCGGCCATGAAATTGACGATAGACGAATTGGTAAGGAGAGGTAAGAGGGTTTATGTTGTCGATTTGTCGAACAGCCCCGACAACGAGATGATGCTTTGCATCTCAGACCTTCCGTCATATGTCGATTGTGCCATTGTCGGGGTGAAAAAAGAAAACACGGAAAATGTAATTGCTGAGCTCAATAAAAAAGGCATCAAAAAATGCTGGATCCACTGGAGGACACAGACCGATCAGGCTAAACAGAAATGCAGAGAGCTGCAAATGCAGTGCATTTTCGGAAAATGCCCCATGATGTATCTCAGCCGCGGCCTGAACATCCACACCATGCACGGAAGCCTGGCAAAATTATTGGGAAAATATTAAATCACCTCACTCTTTGTGATCATGATGCTTGTGTTCAACTCCATGCACATGCAGATGCTCATGCACCAGCTTGCCGTGCAGATGGGTATGCTCGTGCACCAGATTGGAAGATAGCAACAGCTCGTAGTCGGAAAGAACGCTCTCTGCATCTCGGTCCATCTTGACGCTGTGGTCCTCGCCCATGACGATGGCTCTCTTGCTGATCTGATCGATGATCTCCAGGTCATGAGTTGCCGTTATCACCGTCTTGCCTGCATGCGCCAGCTCCTGAAGCAGCTCGACCAGCCAGAGCTGAGTTCTGGGGTCGAGACCAGCAGAAGGCTCATCCAGCAAGAGCACATCGGGGTTGTTGACCAGGACGGTAGCTATGCACACCTTCTTCTTCTCTCCCCCGGATAAAGTATGAGGTGAGCGATCGCGCAATTTGCCGATCTGCATCATCTCCATGACATCTTCCACCCTTGTCTTGACCTCTTCAAGCGGCAGGTTAAGCTGCAGTGGTCCGAAGGCAATCTCCTCGTAGACCGTAGAAGAGAAGAGCTGAACATCTGAGTTTTGAAAAACGAATCCCACCTTTGTCCGAAAATAGGTGCGAAATTCATTGTCCTTAATGGCATCAAAGACCTCTTCGCAGATCAGATTGTCAAAGGCATAGAATTCGCCGGAGCTGGGATAAACCAGCCCATCCAAAATGGCCAATAATGTCGATTTGCCGCAGCCGTTGGAGCCGATAATGGTGACCTGCTCTCCACGGTTTATCTTCAGGGATACATCCTTCAGTGCGTCGATCTTTCCCACATATGAGTAAGAAACATTTTTCAAATCAAATATTGTTTCATTTATTGTTTTCATGAGATATTCCACTTTTATACCCGGATGACATTTTGGGAGATCAACACCAGAACCAAGCTTGCAGATATTGCCACTGCCCCTGCCAGATAATCGCGATTTTTCATTTTGAATTCCTGCATGATATGAACTTCGCCGTTAAAGCCTCTGGACATCATGGCCATATGTACCTTTTCGCTCATGGAGAGAGACCTGATAAGAGTATACCCTATGCGCCCTCCTACCCACTTCTGCTCATCAATTAATCCTCCGGATTTGATGGTCCGAGCTTTCTTGGCAACATACATCTCTCGTATCAATTCCATGAACAGGAAGATGTATCGATAGGTCATCTGCAGCGTGAGAACATAGAGCTTGGGAACCCCTACTGTGCGCAGGGACTTGAAGAGGATCTGCTGCGGTGTGGTAAGAAATAGCAGCACTACGGCAGAAACGCAGGTTGCCACACGCATGGTGAAGATCACCGCGGCCATAGTCCCCTGTTTAGTTATGAAGATGCTCTCTGGCAGGGAAAAGGGCCCCAGGTGTGCTCCTGGCCCCAGGTACGCTACCGGGATGAGTGGATCGCCGGGTAAAAAGACATTGAAGATCATGGGCACGGCGATAATGCCGGCAAAGACGGGAATGAAGAGCCAGACACGCTTGATGAAAAAACCCACCTCGATCTTGCTAAGATGGGAAAAAAGCAGCGTCAGCACATAGATGAAGATCAGTACCCAAAGGTCGCTAATCATGCTGGTTGCAAATATTACGGCCAGAATGGAAACCAGCTTGGCTCTTGGGTCCAGGCTCTGTAGAAGGCCGCGCCGCTTAGAAAAGCTCTCCGATATAAAAGCCTCCTCTAAAAAGCCGAAAATACCATCAATGGTCTTTCCTACAAAGCCCTTCTTGCCATGAGATGCGGCAGAACACTTGCGCGAACCGGCATTTACCTCATTCATCCAATCGGGTATCATAATAACTAAACCTTAATTTTTGGCAATCTTTTTTCCTACGTAATAAAGAAGACCGCCGCAAATAGCAACGCCCAATATGCCGGACAATATATATGCCGTTATTGCACCGGTCTGAGATTCATCATTAGGGAAAGCGTAATCCGCGAGGGGTGCGCCCCACAGCGAAGAGAGCCTCTCTAAACCCGCAGGCACAAAGCCCAGTTTCTCGTGAATCTCCTCATTCGACCATTCGCCAAATGTCTCGCCTACTGCCAGGAGCCCGAGCGGCGCCAGGATTATCAATACTACCAAGCCTTTAGCAAAGTTTTTTACTATTTTTTCCACGTTTCTCACCTCAGGTAGTTGCCGGTTTGTTAGACTTGTTACTATTCGCCCGGGACTTGTCACCAAACAGAATGGATGTATCCGTCTTTTGGATGTAGGAGAAAATGAGCGCCGTAACGATGGCTTCAACGAATCCGAAAGCCAAGACGTGCTCTAGAATCATTGCCGGCATGGCCACGCTCAAGGGATAGGGCATGTAAAGCGGCAATCCATTGGCACCTATGTGTAGCAACGGCTGTATGCCAAACTCAAATCCGGTCAGGGCGGCCGCAAATGTGAGAGATATATAGCCCGCTACAGCCGCAGCAATAACCCTTCTGGACGAAGTGATCTCCGAACTCCCGCTGGCAAATTTATAGATATAATAGGCGCAAAAAGGCATAGCAACTGCCATGTTAAAGCAGTTAGCGGCGATAGCTGTGATGCCTCCATCTCCGAACATTAATGCCTGAAGCACAAGAGCCACAGAGATAGCTATGACACTAGCCCAGGGGCCTATTACTATGGCGATTATGGCTCCACCCACGGCATGACCGGTGCTGCCTCCGGGAATGGGCAAGTTGAACATCATAATAACAAATGAGAAGGCCGCGGCCATCGCGAGCAGTGGTACTTGTCTGGACTTCAGCTCAGCACTGAGCCTCTTTCCCGCATAGTACCAAATGGGGATCATTATGACCCAAAACGCAATGTAGGTATAAGGCCCTAAATAGCCATCAGGAATATGCATTAATTCACCGAACGATAGAAATCATCTTTAATTATAAAAGGATATCGGTTACGCATACTAAGTAAGAATATTATACATTTTTTATGCGATATTGGCAACACAAATTATTTAAAATATTATTATTCAAACCATTACGACTAAATTTCTACGCGTTTCTTACAGTCAAGTGCAAATAGATCTGAATTTGTCTTTGAGGAGGTGATGAAGATCCGGGCGACAGAGGAGTTCGAGGATATTGATTTGGGCGGGCACGGTACAGGCACGGCAGAACAGCCGCTCGCGCCCGTGCTGGCGAGGGCCCCGCAGGCGGATGCGTGCGCGGCGGAGCTGGTGGGCGCGGACGTGACGGGGGTTGTGTAAGCCAGCGACGAGAATACAATGGCTGTGGTGGCAGAGCCGCCCAAAGCGGAGGCTGCGCCGACGGTCTGGCCCCAGCCGGAGGAGCCACTGGCGAATCGAATAGGCGAGGACTGCGTAGCACTTGCCAAACACGCCGCCAGAACGATAATCGCCAAGCATGCTGAAATTTGAACATATTCAGACTTATTAGGGCAAATACTCTTCTAAATCTTCTATATATCCTGCGTGTGCCAAGTAGTCTGCCATGAGATGGTTGAAGACAATGATGGCAATCTGCATAATTGCAGTCTCTTTGAACTCAGGAATGGCATTTGGCGAGAACGAGAATATCTCCGGCTTAAAGAATCTTATCACCTCTTTCGATGATCGAGGCATTAATTCTCAGGATCTGGCATTCTTCCTTGTTACCCATAATTATGATGCAACCCCGGCGGGCAACCATGTTGATGTCAAGCTTAACGGAGAGGTCTACTTGCTTACTCCAAATGGCGATCTCCCCGGTCTTTGTGACATCAAGCTCTAAAGACATCTTGTCAATTTCCGCAAGACCATCTCTCTCTGAAATTTTCTATGGATTGCTACTTAATGGCTGCTTCATCATCCTTGAGGAGAGCCTCGATCACCTCTGCCCGGGCCTGGCCGCTCATAGGCGCAAAAGCGCTCTTGTTTCGTCCGCCCACTTCTGATCTCATAAGATCGCCGTGAATCCATTCCTCATGAGTTATCTGGTCAAGGGATAGTGCCTCTTGCGCTTTGCGGCTGATGCGTATGGCAAACGCTATTGCCGATTTTTCCATTACGCATGCCGAAACATAGACTGGGCTCACTAAGAAGATCGACCCGGCTTTCAAAGGCTGCTCCAGCACAATGCGCAGCATATCCCTGCCTGCATATCTATCCAGGCCACCTGCTCCTAGACCATAGAGGTCCATCTCCACTACCGCATAGCGGCTGCGTGGGGAGATGATGGCAATTGCTGCGAACACTCGGCTGTGCACAGAGCACCAATCCCAGTATTGTTTCAAGACCTTGCGCTTCTCCATCCAGACAACATGACGGGCCAGTACGGCCTCTTCCAGGGTGTTATGTGGCTTTAGCACAAGTATAGTCTGATGCGCTCAAAGTAGGTGTAGCTTTTGGGCCGAGAGCGATCGGAAATCTGGATTTGTTTAGTTAATTATATATACTGTCATCAAGTAATTCATACTAAGAAATTGAGGTAGAAGCATGAAAATAAAATTCATCTGCAAAAATTGTGGCTCAGTGAACGAAAAAGATAAAGAGGTGCTTCTTGATCCAGAATATAGTCAAGAGGACTGGCTTTGCGATCTTCCAATGAGCTTTGAATGGATTTTGCCGGTAGGAAAGATCTCACCAATTGTCGGCAGTCCAATGTACGTTTCCAGCCTGGGCGGCAACCTTTCCCGAAGTGAATACCTGGAGAGATATAATGTGGATCCGGAGATCGCCTACCAATTGATGCGCCAAGAAAAGGGAAAACCTCTGGCCAAGGCAATGGACCCGGCCAGAATACAATCCTTGGTCATGTCATCTCGCTTGCCAGATGCTGATGATTGGCCTTCTTAGGCGGATTCGCTGAAAAATCCGAAAGGCGGCCTGTTCTTCATTTTTCTCTGCGCATTCTCTACACAGGAGCGCCGGGTGCCTGAAACCTGAAACGATAGCCTTAAATACGTCGATTGCCGTATGAAATATTTGGCAAAGGTCGAGGGCAATTCCTAACTCCTGCATAAGATAACTTTTGCCTCCCTCCTATTCACGACTATTTGCTTGATGCAATTGCTGATTATATGATATCTTCCCTGAAACTCTTACGGTATTGGAAGTCAGAAGTACGGGTAATATGATTGGCATTGTCCATTATAGCATGGGAAATAATATATTCCTGTCCATTCCCAGCCAGGGTAGCTCTGACGATAACCGTAATAAATTGGAGGTTGCCAGCCGTCGAATACATTTCGAATGTTAATCCCATTAAGATAAGCTTCACATACAGGCCGTCCCAAAATATCACGTCCCAGTATCTCGAATTGCAGTTCTTTCCCCTTGAAGGAGACAAGATTTGCCAGAGGTTTATCGAGAAGAACTTCGACCTTTGCCTGCAATCCATAGGTTCCGGGTTGGGTAATATTCACCGTCATGCCGTTGGGCTCTGTGACTTTCTCGACCGTTCCCGTAAAATCATATGCAAGGGCTGGGAGTACCAATAAAGGTAAAGATAAGAGCAAGATAAGTGCTATGCGAGCAGCGACCCGTGATTTTGCAGTTTTTATGTTCATAGCAGATAATATCTTCTCTTTAATCTTTAAGTTTATCCTATGCTCGTAGTCCAGGCAGCACTTTCTTCATGACCTCGGCAGCCACTACCACCAGCAGGCCGACGCCCAGGACCATAGCCCAGCTCTCGGATGTCAGAGGCTCTGTCTGGAAGATGGACTGCATGAAGGGAATGTACACCACGGCAAGGATGGAGATTATCGATCCGGCGATCCCCAAGAGAAGAGTCTTATTGCCAAAGGGATTCATTCTGAATATGGACTCATCCAGAGAGCGGCTGCTATAGGCATTGTACACCGCGAAAAAGCCCAGCCCCACAAAGGCCATAGTTCTGGCATAACCCAGATCCTGTCCCATCTCCAGCGAGGCCATGTAAAGGCCGAGTGTGCCTGTTACGATCGCGGCTGCAATTCCCAGGGTATAAATTAGCAGGCTTCTTGACGGCATGCTCTCCCTGGGATCGCGCGGCTTCTTCTTCATGGTCTGTGCATGTGCCGGCTCCAGCGCCAGGCCAATGGCCGGAAACTCCTCTGCCACGACGTTTATCCAGAGAATCTGCGCTGCCAGGAGAGGAATGGGATAGCCAAGAACAACAGCAATAAAGATCGTAGCAAGCTCGGCAAAGCTGACGGCCAGAAGGTAACTGGTTCCCTTTCTTATGTTGTCGTAGATCCTTCTGCCCTCCAGAACTGCCCCGACGATGGTGGCGAAGTTGTCATCGGCTATGATCATATCCGATGCTTCCTTGGTAACCTCGGTGCCCGTCTTTCCCATGGCGATACCGATGTCTGCTGCCTTCAACGCGGGAGCATCGTTCACACCGTCTCCCGTCATGGCTACGATGTTGCCCCTCTTTTTCAGCGCCTCGACTATGCGCACCTTGTGCTCGGCTGTGACCCTGGCAAATATCGAGACCTCATCGATCCGCTCCTGCAGCTTTTCATCGCTCATCCTCTCCAGATCAGCTCCCTCAATGACCTCCCCATTGCCAATATCCAGTTCCTTGCCAATGGCTTTAGCCGTGAGGCGGTGGTCACCAGTGATCATGACCGTCCTGATGCCTGCTATCTTGCTGACGGAAATGGCATCCATTACCTCTTTTCTGGGGGGGTCCATCATGCCGGCAAGACCGGCGAATATCAGATCCATTTCAACATAATCCATTTCCAGAGGATCGCTACTGCCCAGGGATTTGTCGGCAAAGGCCAAAACCCTCAGGGCACGACCGGCCATGCTGTCAGCTCGGGCCAGAATGGCACTTTTGTCCTCTTCGGTAAGAGGCCGAACTCCCTGGGCATGGGCAATGCGGGTGCATTTGTCCAGCACTGCCTCAGGTGCGCCCTTCATGGATACGATCCGGCCCTCGCCCGGCATTTCATCGACAGTTGTCATCCTTCTGCGATCGGAATCAAAGGGATATTCCGCAATTCTGGTGCAGCTCTTCCTGATCGTATCCAGAACGCCTGCCTTTTTGGCGGCAACAATTATCGCTCCTTCCGTTGGATCTCCCACGATGCGCCAGTTGCCGTTTGCCTTCTCGATATCCGCATTGTTTGTAAGCGTTCCAATCTTAAGAAGCCGGGCCAGATCATCTTCCTGGGGGTCAATGATCCTGCCTTGCTCTGAAAAGGATCCCTCCGGAGTGTAGCCAGATCCCTGCACATCGATGGTTCTAAAGGTTTGAATCTCTCGCAGCGTCATCTCGCCGGTAGTGAGGGTGCCGGTCTTATCAGTACAGATCACCGTAGTCGATCCCAGGGTTTCGACCGCAGTAAGCCTTCTGATTATGGCGTTCTTCTTGGCCATGGCCTGGGTTCCGAAGGCTAAAGCCAGGGTAACAATAAAAGGAAGAGCTTCAGGCACTCCAGCCACGGCAAGAGCAATGGCGGTTACCAGGGAATCCATGATGGGCGAGCCCCGGCTAGCATCCAGCACGAAGACAATTGCAGCTACGGCAAATACCAGGAGGGCCTGTCTCTTGGCCAGCTGTTCCAGCTTTATCTTGAGGGGCGGATCGACCTGCCTCTGTTTTATCATGCCCGAGATTCTGCCCAGTTCCGTGGAAAGGCCCGTGGCGGTCGCCACAACTCTGCAGTTGCCGTAGGAGACTATGGTCCCCATGAAGACCATATTCTTTCTGTCAGCAAGAGCGGCATCTGCGAGCAACTGCTCTGTGCTCTTTTTAATGGGCAGCGATTCCCCGGTTAAAGAGGCCTCAATGACCTGCAAGGCAGTCAATTCAATAATTCTTCCATCCGCCGGCACCTTATCGCCTGCTTCCAGAAAGACCATGTCGCCAGGAACAAGTTCCGAGGCGGGGATGGTGCTCATCTTGCCATCCCGCATGACGTCCGCCTCAGGGGCCACCATCTCCCGGAGCGCCTCCATGGCCCTTTCCGCTTTATACTCCTGGAAGAATCCGATGATCGCCACGAGAATGACTATTCCTAAAATAACGTAGGCATTGGTGCTCTCGCCGGCGAAATAAGAGATCACTGCGGCAAAAATCAGCACTAAAACCATGTAATCTTTAAATTTGCCCAGGAAAATTTTCAAAGGCGAAGGTTTGGAGGGGCTTTCCAGTTGATTGGGGCCGTACTCGGAGAGTCTCTTGGCCGCATCATCAGAGCTAAGTCCCTTTTGCCCGGATTTCAGGCTGGAGAGGACCTCATCGGTTGTAATTGAATGCCATTTCACGCGTCTAGCCTCACTTGTGGGATGAGGAGGACTACGGCAATTGTAGATATAGTTTTCGGAAAAAATGTAATCAGGGAGGGTCTTATAATTCAGCTTCTCTTTTTATGCTTCAAATAGCTCTCGTACCCCATCCGGGAGAGCTTGTCCGCTTCCTCGTTCTCCTCTCGCGGCACCCAGGAGAAGCTCACATCCTTTCCTAACAGAAGTCTCTTGATCTCGGGCACGTACTTTTTGGAGGTGGCGGAGGACACTTTGTACTGGCCTTTCATCTGCTTGATCACCAGTTCCGAGTCGCCTTTGATGAGGATCCTGTCCTCGATCCCCTCATCGACCAGCCACTGCGCTGCGGCCATCAACGCCTCATACTCGGCCACGTTGTTGGTCATGCCCCGGCCCTCGCCCACGCCGCCAAATCCACGCCAGATCGGCTCGCCGTCCCGATATACCAGGTAGCCATAAGCGGCCACGCCACCGGGATTCTTGGGATAGCACAGGCCGTCGAAGTAAATGGTGATCATTTCAACAGCCGGTTATGAATATGCCATTATAAAATTGTATGCAATTTGCAGGCCGAGCACGATGCATTTATAACCGATTTGTTTCAACCTGAATTCAAGGAATTAGTAAGACCATGCGCCAAATAAAGAGGTCCAAGAGATCATGAAGGTTGCTGTCATTGGAGGAGGAATAGCCGGTGCAGAGCTGATAAGAGTAGCCTCGCCCTGCCCTCTGCAGTTCACATTGATCGAGCCCAAAAAGCAGGTGGAGATGCAGGCCCTCTATCCCGAGTACCTGGGCGGAGTGGCCAGGCTGCAGGATCTGGCGGCCCCCCTCAAGCCCTTTTGCGAACGCGTGGGAGCCACACATATCCGGGAGAGGGCCCTCTACCTGGAAGACAACACCGTCGTCTGCGAGAAATCGCGTGTCGAGTTCGACTACGTGGTGGTAGCGACAGGCGCTGCTCAGAACTACTTTGGCATCAAGGGCGTCGAGAACACCTTCTCCATCAACACCCTGGAGGAGACCAAGAAGGCGCGCCGGTTCGTGGAGGATAACTATCCTGAGCGCATCATGATCATGGGCTCCGGCCTCACCGGCGTGGAGGCCGCCTCTATTTTGGCAGAAAGCCTGGACGCCAGCATCTACATCATCGAGGCGCGTGAGCGCGTCCTACCCCAGTTCTCCCCTCAGACATCGTTGCTGGTGGAAAAGGCGCTCTCCAAGAAGGGCGTGAACATCCTCACCTCTACCCAGGTGGCTGAGGTCAAAGAGGACTGTATCAGTTTCACGGACGGCTCTTGCCTGGACTGCGACATGGCCATCTGGACGGCAGGAGTTAAGCCCTCTCCTTTCATCCAGGATCTGGACCTGCCCAAGAAGAACGGCTGGATACTGGTGGACCCCCACCTCAACGCCCAAGGGAATGTCTTTGCCATGGGCGACTGCGCCTGGATAGAGGTCGATGGACGGCTAGCCACCAAGACCGGCCTGGAGGCGGAGCGACAGGCCAAGTACCTGGCCCATCATTTCAGGAACCTGATTAAAGGGGCGGCTATCGAGAGGTATTCGGTGCGGGCCAGCACGGACAGCCAGGTGGCGCTCATTTCCTTAGGTGCGGACTGCGCCGTGGGTGTGGTGGGAAAGACCTGCATCGGCGTGCCGACGCGGCTCATCTACTCGCTGAAGAGCTGGATAGATAAGTCATTTATCAAGCGGTTTAAATAGATATTAGGCAAGAACTGCCTCGGCCTTGATGTCTTCTTCTGTCAGGCGAAAGGTATCAGCATAGCTGCCGCTCCAGATGATAGCTTTCCAATTTCAAAGAGTTTTGCCGCAGCCGCTAACCTTAGCTCCTTTCCCAATTCGTCCGGGGACATCTTCAGGGCCAGTAAGGCATCATTATGGCCTTGGAAAAATCGATAAATCATTTGATTTCTAGATTGTGTCGCCTCAACGTCTCTGCAAGACATGATTATCCGCAGGATTGAAATAATCGGTGAGGCTGTGAAGAATCGTCCGGATGATTTGAGAATCGCGCATCCTGAGATCCCGTGGAGAAAGTTGGCAGGAATGAGAGATATTTGAACCGAATCAAAACATGGTTTCGCTACAACAACAAGAACTCCTACAGCATTGCCGCCCTGATGCCACTGGTAGAGGCAGGCATCGCCCGGGAGCCGAAGGAAGGCATCATGCTCTACAGCTTTGCCAGCGCCCAGGCGGAGGAGGTCTACGGCGAAGTTAGCCTCGCTGCGGTGGACGCAGTCTACATTGCAGGCGGCCCTCATCCCTCGGCTCTGCCCGAAGAGGTGCTGGAGCACTTCGACTTCGTAGTGATAGGTGAAGGAGAAGAGACGCTGCCGGAATTGCTGCGGGCCATTGAAGACGACAGCGATCCGGCCGGCGTCAAGGGCATCGCTTACAAATGCCAGGGACGGGTTGTATTCACGGAAAAGAGGTCGCCCGTGGATTTGGACTCTTACCCGCCCTTCGCCAGGATCTTAGCGCCTCTGGAGATCTCGCGCGGCTGCCCCTGGGGCTGCACTTACTGCCAGACGCCACGCCTCTTCGGCACCTGCATGCGTCACAGATCGATTCCGATCATCGCCAAATATGCCCTTCGCCACAAGGATATCCGCTTCACCTCTCCTAACTCGCTGGCCTACGGCTCAGATGGGCGCAGGCCAAGGCTGGAGAAGGTCGAGGCCCTGCTCAAAGTCCTGGCCGAGCAAAAAAAGCCCATTTACTTCGGCACATTCCCTTCCGAGGTCCGGCCGGAGTTCGTCACCCCTGCGGCTCTGGAGCTGATCGTCAAATACTGCGCCAATAAGAGCCTGAGCCTAGGCGGTCAGTCCGGCAGCCCGGCCGTTTTGCGCAGCATTGGCCGGGGCCACGGGCGCGCTGAAATCGAGACGGCCTGCGAGCTGGCTCTGGATTATGGACTTGTGCCGCAGGTGGACCTGATCTTTGGCTTACCAATGGAATCGGACGCGGATCAGCGCCTGACCCTTGACCTGGTCAGATGGATCGTGGCCAAAGGCGGCAAAGTGCGGGCGCACCGCTTTACGCCCTTGCCGGGAACGCCCCTGGCGGGAACACGGCCCGCGCCTCTGGCGCCTGATGTGGAAGCGTACCTGGGCAAGATGGCACTGGAGGGACGCCTGACCGGAAGCTGGTCAGCCGGGAGCGGAGACGGGACCGATTAGAATTGCAGCTATACACAATCTTTATATTCAATATAGTCCTATAAAGCTAGTGGTGGACAGGTGTGGAGCTAAGGTTTGACAATTACATTTTAAAAGCGTTCCTCGCTTCCGGCCTGCTATCGCTGGTGATGATCGCTCTTGCCCTGGGACTGATTCAGTTGTTCCGCTATGGTTCGTCATTGCCTTTATCCATAATTCTCACATTAGCAGCAATATCGTTCGTCCTTTCCGCATCATTTTTCGAGCGCTACGAGGTGGGTTCCATCATGTGGTCCATGCTGGTGTCGCTCATCGCAACCCTGATGCTGACAATGCTCTCCGGCGGCATAATCTACGGCCTAACGGCGCACCGGCAATCCTGGGAGGAACTGCTCTCTGGCCTGGCCATCTGCATGATCGTGGGCATGACGCTGCTTTCCTATCTCAAGCGCAGCCTGGGTGAGATTGAGTACTAAGGGGTTGACGATAAATAATTTACTCAATAATTCTTGATCTTGACAAGTTTGTACGCGGCTCAATCGAATAATTCCAATTAGGATATAACTCATGAAAAATAATTTTTAGTGGTGCCATATTATCATCCAAGATCTTCTTTCCTTTTTCATAGTCTTTTTCATCTAAGCGAGCCTCTATTCTAAGTCCTTTCTTCGTCTTGGTTGAACCGATTAGCTTGATAATCGTTTCATAGCTGGTCAACGGCTTTCCTCGCCAATTCATGCTTATGAATGAGAACATGCAATGCTCAATCTTATTCCATTTGCTTGTCCCCGGCGGAAAATGACAGACAGTTATTGTTATTCCAATTTCGTCCGCCAAATCCCTGCAAAAAGAATTTCCAGCTTCTGTTTCGACTACCATTGCTTCCCCCGCCATCTGCACAGACGAGCAATTTTTTGCACTCTGCATAATGGTATTTTCCAATCACATTCCACCATTGTCGGATGCTTTCAACGGCGAACTCTGCAGTGTTATAGCTCTTGCCCACATTAACCAATCCATCATTTCTTTTTAGTTCCCATTCCGGACCCACATCCAAAACTGGCATTAATTTCTACCAGCATATCCTCTTTCCTGGAGAATTCGCCGTAATAGTGCAACAATCACACATACGAAAACTAAGATTTAAATATTAGAAATTAATATGGCTTATGCCGAATGACACATCAAAAGCCACATGCACGCAAAAAGAAAGGAAAACGCCGGTCACATCCCCGGAAGATGAACACATTGAGACACGAGTTCGATCAAATCGTCCAAGGGTCGGAGGATTTGGCGCAGAGAACCCCTCTTCCGCTTGTCGTGATCGCGACCTATCTCAATCGTCTCGACTTCAAAGAGAGCATAAATCGTTATGTAAAATGGGACCCTGCTCAGTGGAAATATAGTCCCGGAGTTTTGGCACAGCTTCTGGTAATCGCGGTATTCATCCAGGCAAATAAAAAGATAGCATTAAGCCGGATTCGTCAAGTTTATGCTGGTATGGACCTTGAAATGTTAGCTGGTGAACCAGTTGAACCTGCAGAGTTGTCCGATGATCTATTTGCAACCATGCTGGATCGCCTCTGGTTGGCAGGATGCGAAAATTTTTTGAGTACAATAGCCTTGACGGTACGTATCGTATTTGATCTGCCTCCAAACTATGTTCTTCACTCGGACACCACCTCTCACGTCTTGTATGGAGATTATGACTCATCAGAAGACGTTTCGGATCCGTCTCTTGTCCTCCCAACATACGGCTACAGCAAGGATAAACGGAATGATCTGAAACAGATCATGACGGGGATGGTGACTGATGGAGACGGACTCATCCGCTTCAGTCACGTCCTTGACGGGAACACGGCTGACTGCAAGTATAATCATCTGATGATAAAAACACTTCAGGAGGTGTACGGAGACGAATTCTATCGCTATACCTACATCGCGGACAGCAAAATGCGGAGGCGCCATGGCAGATGAAGTAATTTCAGAGACGAGGGCAGGGGAGTTGCTGGGGCAGCCAGTAAAGACTTTCCTTTCGAAAGAAGCAGTGCAGCATGGAGAGTGGTTAGCTGAAGTGTGTAGCTGATAGCAATGTATTGATGGACCTACTCTCAGTAGAGTTAGCTTCTGACGCGCTCCGTCTTCCCTGGACGTTTATGATTCCCGATGTTATCTTATTTGAGCTTCGTTTGCCATACTCCTGGAATCTTCAAGGCCTGGGCCTGGTGGAGGCAGAGCTATCCGAAGTGGGCGTGCAAAAGGTGGAGGAGTTGGTGAAGAAGTACCCCCTAAACACCCTGGCCGCCTGGACTTTTTTGCTCTGGTGCTGGCCATGCAGGAGAGTGCCGTGCTCCTCATCGGGGATGGGGCTTTGCGCAAAGCTGCCTCTAATGAAGGTGTAGTGCACCATGGAACTCTGTGGCTTCTCGATGCAATGATCGAGGAGGGCACAATATCTGGAGCGAAGGGCTGCACGTCTCTTGAACTAATGCTCAATGCCGGGAGACGCCTACCCAAAAAAGAGGTCTTGACTCGTATGGCTGCTTGGAAACCAATTCGATGAAAAACTATTTTGCGTAGCACGCTCCACGACGACCGAAGGCGATAGAGAAATGGAAAAAGATCTCAGTAAAGAGTCCGTAAATCATTTATTGCATCACTGGATAGAGCATAACGAGAGCCACAGCGCCTCTTTTCGAGAGAGGGGGGTGCAGATTGCCGCGGTGAGCGAGAAGGCGGCAGAGGACGTCGTCCAGGCAGCAATGCTAATGGACCAGTGCACGGAAATGCTCAAGAAAGCTATGCAGGATCTTTAGGAGGAATTTGAGAATGGAATTAGTTTACACTTATGCGATGGATTGCAGCAAAGACATGACCAAGATGCTGGATGAGGAGTTCTGGAAGCGGCTGGGGCCAACGGTGCGCGAGTGCAAGGCCATGGGTCTGGAAAAAGAGGGCATGTGCCTCTACATCAAAGCCAAGGATGAGCTGGTCCTGGAAGCCCAGAAGCTGCTCGCCGATACGCCGGCCAAGGTGCTGTTGGGCGAGGAAGGAGAGATGCTGCTCAAGGCTTTCCGGGACGAGGCAGAGGCGGCAGAGGCAGGCATGGGGGCGATGTTTGGGTAGATTAATTCGCCGTCTAATTTTAACAATATTTTTTGCTACTCAAAGAAGCCCCTAGAGTTGATGAGCAGTGGTGTATGTGATGGAGATTGAAAGGGCCAAACGGTACAAAGATAAAACTTGCATCATAATCAAGAGATCCAACCAGATCGAAAGCTGGGTGCAAGATCTCTCCTCTGACCAGTTTTTGGACGACGATCGCACCAAACTGGCAACCTACAAGGCCTTCCAGGAGATTGTCGAAGCTTGCATGGACATAGTTGCCATGATGTGCAAGGATCTGAATTTGGTCCCCAAAGATGACTACAGCAACATCGAAGATCTCGACAAAATCGATCGGAAAACAAAGGCATCACTCGCGGCGGCCAATGGCCTGCGAAATCGTCTTGTGCACCGCTATAATCAGACCGACGACCGCGTAGCTCTGAAGAGCATAAACGCCCTTCTTCCTGATCTGTCCGACTTCGTAGAAATGGTGGAGCTATGGATCAGAGGGCAATTATAGAGAAAGCCAAGAAGGACCTGGCATTTCTACAGGAGGACGTGCTGGGCGTGCTCATTTTCGGATCTTGGGCCACTGGAATGGGCCATGAGATGAGCGACATTGACATTTGCATAGTTGCGCCTTCTGCGGAGGATAAAATCGCCCTATGGAGGGAAGCTATTGCCGCCATTCGTGATGATCGCTACGACCTTCGCATCTTCGAGCTATTGCCGCTCTACCTGAAGATGGCCGTGATAGAACAGGGCATAGTAGTATACTCCAAAGACATTCCCGAGCTATACGAATATTTTTACCCCTTCCGCCGGATATGGGGGGACCAGAAGCACCGCCAGGCCTTAAACCGGGAAGAAGTGAGAGAAATGCTCGGGCGGGCTTGCTAAAGAAAGTCGCTGCAATTAAGCTCAGGCGTGATCAAAAATATAAATACCAGGAAGTATATCAACGGCTTAGAAGGGATTTCATGCGCCAAAAAACAATGTGCCTGATCATACTTATATTATTATTTGGCGTTTCAGGTACGCTAGCCCGGCCCGCCGACCGCCCCGAGACCGGAACCTACATCCGCGATATGAATAGGAACGGGGACGGATTGCTGGTCATCTACAACAACTGGACCATGGACACCGTGGCCGTGCTTACCGACAGGTGGGACAAGCCCAAGGTGGCAGTTTATCTGCGGACTAAGGATGCCCTCGAGATTGACGGCATAAGAGATGGGGAGTATAGCCTGTATTTCACCATTGGGAATGGATGGAATTCTAGCGCAGGAGACTTTGAAACAGTGTACAATCATGTACTCTTTCCTCCCATGGTCTTCGAGACCGATGATACAGACTACACTATTCAGGAGGTGGAGCTCCAAGAAGCGGACGCTACCAACTTCGTGCCCGGCCGGTTCTCGTTCCCGGACATCAGCTCTTGAGAAAGACCGCTTCCACCTCGGCGCGCTTATGGTCCTTTCCTTTTACGCGCATCTTCCAGCAGTGCGTGGCGATGGAGACGGGCTGAAGGAGGCAGAAGAGCTCCTCTACCTCGCTTTTTGTGAAGTAGTGGGTGAGAATGCCACTGCCCCGCCGAAATGTTCCAGTCTCCACCTCTTCGCCCTGTCCGGCCCGCATATCTTCTGCAGCGAAATCGCGGAAAAAGAGCCTTCCCCCGGGCACGAGCACGCGCGCTGCCTCGCGGGCCAGAGCGCGCCTGCCGGAGGCAAGCAGGTGGCCGGTCACATGGAAGGCGAAAACGGATTCGAAGCTCTCCCTCCGCAATGGCAAACGACCGGCGTCGGCCTGGATATGGTTGACATCAGCCCGAACACGGCGGGCGAGGTGCAGGGCCTGAGGGGAAACGTCCAACGCGACGATTTTCCAGTCTCTGGGCAACGCTGAGAGCGTTTTGCCGTTGCCGCAGCCCAGTTCCAGGACGAACGAGCCCTCGGGAAGGACGGGCAGATTCATAACGGCGCCCCCCCAGAGGCGGCCCCGGCTGGCGTAATCTTTGTCCCAGGCTTTGAGGTGAGAGTCCACGAGAAACTCGGTGGGAATGGAGCAGCAATAATCCTTTGGTCGGTTCCTGGAAGGGCATTTACGATGGTTATTAGTCCCATGCCGCCGCTCATCCGTTCATGGATTTATTGGACCGCTTCCGGGGCTGTCTTTTGGGCGTGGCTGTGGGCGACGCCCTGGGAATGCCCACGGAGGGCTACACTGCCCGAGAGATCAGCTCAAAATTTGGCATGGTTCGTGAGATGTTGCCTGCGCCTGAGGGCCACTTTCACAGCGGCCTAATCGGCCGGCCAGTTCACTGACGACACGGAAGAGACGCTGCTTTTGGCCGAGTCGCTCATTGATGCCTCGGGCTTCTCGCCGGACAGATTTGCCGAGAAGCTGGCCGCCTGGGGCACGACCTGGACGTTGGACGAGCGGCTCAACCGGGGAGTGGGCTTTGCCACTCGCACCGCCGTGGAGAGCATGATCAGCAGGAAAGCCATGGCAGCAGTCGGGCCTGAATATTCCCACCTGCGGCGCTGCCATGCGGGCCGCGCCCATCGGCCTTCTCTACCACACGAATCTGAACATCGTGAAGAGCTATGCCGACCTGCAAAGCCTGCCCACCCACACCTCTGCCGCAGCCCGGGCCGCGGCTGTTGCTGTTGCCGTAGGCGTGGCCCTCTCCTTAAACGGCTTTCCTCCGAAGACGATCTTGAGAAATGCCGCCTCCCAGGCCAGCCGCCTGGATACCTATTTTG
Source organism: Methanotrichaceae archaeon (assembly GCA_963803855.1). Classification (GTDB taxonomy): domain Archaea; phylum Halobacteriota; class Methanosarcinia; order Methanotrichales; family Methanotrichaceae; genus Methanothrix. The sequence continues at coordinate 51,306 of CAWDNX010000004.1, read as the reverse complement.
CAGAAAGGCTTCTCTGGATAGGGGAACTCTTAGACCGAAAGCCGGAGGACGCCCTGGGCGTGATCCGAAACTCTCCCCTGGCCGCAGAGACCGTTCCCGCCGCCTTCTACTGCTTCATGAGGTTTGAGCCGGAGGAGGGGCTCGTCATGGCCGCCAGCAGCGGGGGCGACACAGACTCCATTGCCTCCATCGCAGGCTCCCTTTTCGGCGCGGCCCAGGGCTCCAGCTGGATTCCGGATCGCTGGCTGGCCGTCCTGGAGGGAAGGGAAAGAATTGAGGACAAAGCCCGCGGCCTCTCAGAGCTTTCGACCTCCTTTTGCCGCTAGGGCGTGGCGAATTTATATCATTAGCTCGTGAGGGAATTTATGATAGATGTAGGAATTGTCGGTGGTTCGGGCTACACCGGTGGGGAGCTCTTGCGCCTCCTGGCAAATCATCCAAAGGTTAAGGTTGTAGCCGTCACCTCCCGAAAGCTGGCAGGAAAAAGCGTAACAACAGTTCATCCTCACTTAAAGAGCATCTATTCTCAGAGCTTTGAGGCGCTCAGTGGCGAAGAGGTTGCAAAGCGTTGCGACATTGTCTTTACCGCAGTTCCCCACGGCACAGCTATGGACTGGGTGCCCGAGCTACTGGACGGCGGCACGCGGGTCATTGACCTGTCTTCCGACTACCGCCTGCCGACAGACGTCTTCGAGAAGACCTATGCCACAAAGCATCGCGCTCCCCGCGAGGCGGTCTTCGGCCTGACTGAGCTTCATCCCGAGGTGGCGCGGGCTAAATTGGTGGGCAATCCCGGCTGCTATCCCACGGGAGCTACATTGGCCGTAGCCCCGCTGGCCAAGGCCGGTCTGGTGGAGCGGGTGGTCTATGATTCCAAGTCAGGCATCTCCGGTGCAGGAATGGAGCCCACACGAGACCTCTCACTACCCCAATATGTCGCAAAATATTATCCCCTACAAGCTCACCACGCACCGGCACGTCCCGGAGATCAAACAGGAACTCTCCCGTCTTTCGCCAGGTATAAAAGTGAACTTTACTCCCCACGTCATCCCCTCTGTGCGGGGCATCCTCACCACAGCCCATGTATTCGCCCGCCCCGACGTCGTTGAGACGCTGCAGGATAAGAACCAGGTAGCCTCGATCTACCGCGAGTTTTACAAAAACGCCCCCTTCGTTCGCATGGCGGACGGCATTCCCAAATTGTCCTCGGTACGCGGCTCCAACTTCTGCGATATAAGCTTTGAGGTGGAGTTGGATAGCGATAGACTGGTGGTCATATCCGCCATAGATAACCTGGTGAAGGGAGCGGCCGGCCAGGCCATTCAGAACATGAACCTTATGGCAGGCTTCGATGAGAAGACTGGGCTGTGGTTCCCAGGCATGGCGCCCTGAATTAATATGTGGAAATTAGGTGAAAATAAATGAAAGTCAGAGATGTTATGAACGTCAAGCCCGTCACCGTCCAGGCGGAAGCTCTTGTGAGCGAGGCGGCCCTTCTTTTGCGCGAGAATAAGATCAGCGGCATGCCGGTTCTGGATGGAGAGAAGCTGGTGGGCGTGGTATCGGAATCGGACCTTTTGCGCCTTTTATCTGTGGAAGAGAAGGAAGGCGGTCTCTGGCTTCCCAGCCCCTTCGAGGTCTTCGAGATTCCCTTCCGAGATCTGGTAAAGTGGGAAAGGATGCATGCCAGCCTGGAGGAGATTCCCAAGAAGAAAGTGGGCAATATCATGAGCGGCAACTTGCATGAGGTGGGACCGGATGACTCCGTAGCAGGAGGCGGCAAGCATCATGACCCGCCACCGCATCAACCGGTTGCCGGTGATGAAGGACGGACGGCTGGTGGGCATAGTGACCAGGGGCGACATCATATCCGGCCTGGGAATGCAGCATGCAGAGAATTGAGGGCGGCATCTGTGCCGTTCCCGGCGTGCGAGCCTGCGGTGTGCGCCAGGGAAAATACGGCCTGGCACTGATTGCCGCCTCCGGAGCTGCTGCTGGCATGTTCACCACCAACAAGGTGAGAGCTGCGCCGCTGGATGTCACGGCCCGGCATCTGGCAGGCGGCTATCTGGACGGAGTCATCGCCAACAGCGGCTGTGCCAATGCTTATACCGGCCCGCGGGGACTGGAGGACGCAAGGTCCATGGCCCGACTTTTAGCCGGTTTTCTGGAAACGGATGAAAAGAAGATCGGCGTGGCATCCACGGGCGTCATAGGCCGCTACATGGATCTGCCGCTAGTCTCCCAGCTTTTCGAACAGGCCAAAGTGAGGCTGCGCAGCAACGGCGAAGCGAGCACGGAAGCAGAGCGGGCCATCATGACTACGGACACTCGCGTAAAAGAGATCGCAGTAGAGCATGAGGGGCTACGCGTAGCCGGCATAGTCAAGGGCGCGGGAATGATCGAGCCCAATGTGGCCACCATGCTCTGCTTCCTTTACACGGACGCAAATTTCCCGGCGCAGACATTGCACGAATGCCTCGCCGATGCCGTGCAAGACAGCTTCAATATGCTTACCGTGGACGGGGACACCAGCACCAATGACACAGTGCTCCTCACGGCTACGGGGAAAGCCAACGGCCGTGAGGCGGATTTCCGGGAAGCCCTGCGGTACGTCTGCATGGAGCTGGCCCGCATGATGGCGCGGGACGGCGAGGGCGCCAGCAAGTACTTTGAGACCGTTGTCTGCGGCGCGCGTAGCGTTGAGGACGCCCGTCTGGCTGCCAAAGCGGTAGCTCGCAGCAGCCTGGTTAAGACGGCTGTCTATGGCGCCGATCCCAACTGGGGCCGCATCATCTGCGCCGTAGGATACTCGGGGGCGGAGATGGATCCGACCAAGATAACTCTGGGCCTGGAAGGAAAAAGCCCGGAAGGAAGAAGCCTCAAGGTCTCGCTGGTAGAAAAGGGCCGCATCGTGGATGGCGTCTTAGATCAGGCCAAAGAGATCATGAAAGGGGATACTATTACCATCAATATCGACCTTGCTCTAGGCAATGCAGAAGCGCGCGGCTTTGGCTGCGACCTGACCCACGAGTATGTGAATGTAAACGCCAACTACACAACATAAAAGAGATGACATGTTTCGCGATCAACGTCTGGGAGAGAGCCGGCAGGATGTCTTGGACTACCTTTCCAGCCGAAAGGCAGATGAGCGCATCTTCGAAGCCGATCTGCTGGTGGACAAAGCCCACCTGGTAATGCTCAAGGAGCAGGGCCTGATTTCGTTGGAGGTCTGCTCGAAGATCATAGCTGCCCTCGACGATCTGATGCAAGCGGGATCGCAGTCGTTAGGCAGCAGGTGAGGATGTGCATGAGGCCATTGAGGCGCACATCCTGGCACAGGTCGGCCCGGAAGGGGGCAGGATGCACACCGGTCGCTCCAGGAACGATGAGGTGGCCACCTGCATCCGTCTGGCGCTGCGCGCCCAAATGCTGGATCTGATGCAGGAGCAGCTCTCCTTGCTCGGCAACGTTGGTCAAGCTGGCGGAGAAGCACACAAAGACAATCATTCCCGGATTTACCCACACCCAGCACGCCCAGCCCACGACGCTCGCTCATCATCTCCTGGCCCATGCCGATGCTGCCGGGCGAGACTTCTCCCGTTTGGAGGACGCCTACCAGCGGGTTAATCAGAGCCCACTGGGCGCGGCGGCCTTTGCCTCCACCGGCTTTAAGATCGATCGGAAGAGGACCTGCCATCTCTTGGGCTTTGAGGGCCTGGTGGAAAACAGCATGGACGCCGTGTCCACCCGTGATTTTATCCTGGAGGTCCTGGCAGACCTGTCCATTTTGATGGTCAACGCTGAGCCGCCTGGCCGAGGAGCTGGTGCTGTGGTCCACCTCCGAGTTCGGATATCTGGAGCTGGACAACCTCTACGCCTCCACCAGCTCCATCATGCCCCAGAAGAAGAACCCGGACACGGCGGAGCTGGCCCGCGGCAAGACGGGCTCGGTTTTGGGAAGCCTCATGGCTGCGCTCTCCATCTGCAAGGGCCTGCCTCTGAGCTACAACCGCGACTTGCAGGAGGTCACGCCCCATCTGTGGCGAAGCCTGGATTGGGCGAGAAGCACGGTGCGCATCCTGGACGGCTGCGTCTCCTCTCTCAAGTTCAACCTGGAGCGATTGGAGACGAGTTCAGGCGCGGGCTTTTCCACAGCCACGGAGATCGCCGACTCGTTAGTGCGCATCACCGGCATGCCCTTTCGCACAGCGCACAGCATCGTGGGCCGCATTGCCGCCTCGGGCATAAGGCCGGGCCTGGCCGAGCTGGACGAGATCGCTCTGGAGATGGCCGGGTTTAGGGCGAGCGAGCGCGGCTTTTCTGAGGCAGACCTGGAGAGGGCACTGGACCCACGAAGCAACGTCGCCCTGCGGGCCAACACGGGCGGGCCGGCACCTGTGGAGACGGAGCGCATGATCAAGGATCGGCTGGAAAGGATTGCGGCGGGAGAAGAGCGGCTGGCCGGGAGAAGCGGAGCGGGTGGAGAAGGCGCTGGGGGAGCTGGGAGTGGAGAGATAGCTAAGCATCTGCGATATCAAAAGAAAAGTGATGGATTGCAGGTTACACACACTGCAGACGATTGTATTACCGGTACCAAAGGGGTCTTCGATTGCACCTGTTATCAGCCTTCATACTCCAGCTCCTTGGCTCTGACATAGGCAGCTTCCGCCTCAGTATCGCGGCCCATTTTATAAAGGGCAACGCCTTTTTGACGCCAGACCATCGCATTGTTGGGATTTAGTCTGATGGCCTCATCAAAACATTTCATGGCTTCATCGTACTTGTCCTGGCCATCGAGACCAATGTCCAGGTCATCGAGAGACTGCCCCTGGTTCCTGAGAACAACGCCTTTGGTGTTCCAGGCATCGGCATAATTGGGATCTAGCTTGATGGCCTCGTCGAGAGCCCTAACTGCCTCATCGTACCTGCTCAGGTTATGGAGAGCAACGCCTTTTTCGATCCAGGAAACGACAAGATTGGGATCTAGATCACTAAGCCATCCTTCTGCGGTCTGCTGACAATTTGCTGATGTCATCAATGCCAGAAGAAAGATGAAAACGGCATAGATCAATCTCATTTCAGATTGCTTTGTCCCAGTCCTGCCCAAAATCGATCAGAGGCCGGACTTCCGTTACTTCGAAGGTTGCCAGCACGGCAATCATCCCTGCCGCCTGTTCGCCCACAACCCTGGCCATCTGGCTCTTGTACGTTTCCAACTTTGGCCCCGAGGTGGCGTACTCCAACATCTTCAGATAAACCCGGATCCCTTTCCAATCAAGGATTCCCGCTCCTGGCTCCATTATCATGAATACGGCATGGGGATTTTCCTCTAGGTTGGCAAAGGTGCGGCCCCTGGCAAATGCCACGATAACAGTTTTTTCGTCGATCATTTGCGGGGAGCCGTAAACGGCACAATCTACCTTCCCATCCTTACTCGATGTGCTTATGACGCCAAGCCTCGGCTGCTTGTTGAAATACTCCCTCAGTTTTCCCGACATATCCTTCGCAATCCTACAAGTAAAAATCGATGAAAATCCCTATCATTTTGTCGCCTTTGAAGCATCCGTAAACCGGATAATTGCCCGGACCCGGAGTGAAATGCAGGCTATTGCCGCTGTCGCTTGCCACAATTAAGCCGGAGGCCACATTCAGATATCCAATGATCCGGTAGTCTGAATCGAGGCTTGCCACGCCATGCATTTGGTTGTAGCCCGTTCCCGTGCTCGATGCAAAGGGATCGCCGCCCACCCACGCATTTCCGATGCCTTTGTTAAAGAGATTCTCAGCAGCCGATTCTACGGGACGCTTCTCAACCTCGTCCACGCCAAGAGCAAGCATAGGCAGCAATAATGCTGCTACCAGCAAGACCAATGTCGCTTTTGCAAACATCTGCATATATTTTCACCTTCCAGGATATATTTTGAATGGAATTAATGCACTCTAGGTTATGCATTCTGTATTTCTGGATTGTACATTCTATCTCATATTGTTTTCCCTACGAAGCAGACCCTGCCAGGCACCACATTGGCTTTCGGGGAAAGATTTATATTGCCTTTGTCATGTTGTCAACCAATATTTTAGGTCAAGTTTACAATCTGGGAGATGTAGTTACGAATCAATCCGCCATCGTAATAGTGGTTTACCTGCTGGCCATGCTGACGATTGGAGCCTGGGGGCTACGCTTGCGAGGTTTGGAGGATTTTCATCTGGCGGGCAGAAGCTTACGAAAGGCCCTGCTCACAGGCACCTTTTGTGCCACAATTGTGGGGGCCTCTTCCACCATCGGCATGGCCGGCCTGGGTTTTCGGAGCGGTCTGCCAGGAGCCTGGTGGATGATCTCCGGCACCATAGGAATGCTAATCCTGTCGCTTTTTTTTGCGGAGAAGATCCGGTCCAAGGGATGTTATACTCTGCCTGAATTGGTGGGCTCTTTTTATGGCGAGAGGGTGAGGACTGCCGCCTCGCTTCTCATCGCCGTCTCCTGGGTTGGCGTGATTGCCGTGCAGATAGCCGCTGCCGGCAAGGTTCTAGGCGCCATCTTTGGAGGAGACGGCACAATATTTATGATTGCCTGCACCCTGGTATTCGTTCTCTACACAGCGCACGGAGGACAAAGCTCGGTAGTGAGAACTGATCTGGTGCAGTTTCTGATAATAATAACCGGAATGGTTATCTTATTTTTCGCGGCACTTCGTTCCGCCGGCCCGGGCCCTATTTTAAGCCAGAGCTTTCCCACATCGGCTCAAATGGGTGGCTGGGGGGTATTATCCATGATAATAGTAGTGGGATCGGCCTATCTGGTCGGCCCGGATATGTACTCACGCCTGCTTTCCGCCCCCAGTCCCAGAGACGCAAAGATTTCGGCATTATTCGCGGCCATCATCCTCATACCGCTGGCGTTTATCATCACATCCCTGGGCGTGTTCTCCCGGTCTCTTTATCCTGCCTCCCCCCCGGAAGGGGCCATTCTTTCGCTCATGACGGGCCTTCTCTCCCCGGGAATGGTGGGGCTGGTGGCCGCCGCTCTTCTGGCCGCTTTTATGTCATCGGCGGACACAAGCCTCATGACCGTCACATCCATCCTCACCTTTGATATCTACAAAAAGGCAAGGCCAGAGGCAAGATCGGCCCATCTGATGAACATCTCCCGGATCATGGTCTTGCTCATCGGATCCAGTGCCCTCCTCCTGGCCATCTCGCTACCCGGCATTATCAAGACCCTGCTCATCGCCTATACCATTTTTACCAGCGGCCTGCTCCTGCCAACCGTTGCCGGATTTTACAAAGAACGGCTGGGCCTGACCTCGGGCGGAGCGCTCTGTGCGCTGGTGGGTGGGGGAACTACTGCCCTATTCCTCGGTCAAAGCTATCCACTGCTGGGCATGGCCGTCTCGGCGGTCTTGCTATTGGCCGTAAGCTATCTGGAAAGGCGGCAGGCGAAAGGAAAGGCAATATAGAAACTTCTACATCCCCTCCGCACACGCCCTCTCCTCGCAGCTCACGATCCGCCCGTCCCGCAAGGTGTACATCTTCTCTGCTCGTCTGGCCAGATCCAGATTATGCGTCACTACCACCAGCGTCAGACCCCTCTTATTCAGCTCCGAAAAGAGGCAGAAGATCATCTCCGAAGTGACCGAGTCCAGGTTTCCTGTGGGCTCGTCCGCCAGCACAATTTTGGGATCGTTGATGAGAGCCCGGCCTATGGCCACCCGCTGCATCTCGCCGCCCGACAACTGTCCGGGCAGGTGATCGCCCCGATCGGCCAGCCCCACCATCTGCAATACCTCATCGATCCTCTTCGCACTGCGTTTCTTTTTGCTAAAGAGCAGGGGCAGTTCGATGTTCTCCCGCGCCGTGAGCGTGGGCATGAGGTAGAACTGCTGGAAGACAAATCCGATGTTTTCCCGGCGAATCTTGACCAGATCGCGCTCCTTTTTTCCCGCTATCTCGATGCCGTTCAGCCGCAGGCTGCCGCTGCTGGGAGTGTCCAGGCAACCCAGCATGTTCAAGAGGGCGGTCTTGCCCGAGCCGGAGGGGCCGATGATGGAGACAAACTCGCCCGCCTCAAGGCAAAAGTCCACGTTCTTGAGGGCCTGAATCTCCTCTCTGCCCCGCCGGTAGACCTTGCATAGTTCCTTGGCCTCAATTATGCCGCTCATTCAAAGCCACCCCGGATAGCCTCCATGGGCGAGAGCCTTGAGGATTTAATGGCCGGATAAATGCCGCAGACCAGGCCCAGCAGCACTGAGAAGGCCAGGGCAAAGCCCACCAACTCCGGGCTGTAAGAGATGAGCGATCCGCCCGGCGAGTAGGGCAGCATGCCCTTCACGAAGCTCTCAATTAGGCTTGAGCCCACCACCGCCGCCACAGTGCCCAGGATGCCGCCGCTTAGGGTAATGAAGACCGTCTCCGCCAGCACCATTTTGCCAATGTCCAGGCCCGAGGCTCCAATGGCCTTCATCATGCCGAACTCCCGCGTCCGCTCATTTACAGACATGAGCAGAGTGTTGATGATGCCAAAAGCGCTGATGATAAGAGCAATGGCGATTACCGTAAGCAAGAGCGATCGGGCCGAGCCGGCCAGGTTCATGATGGTGCCCATGATCTGGGTCATGGTGACCACCTGGATGTCCGGGATCTTCTCCATCTCCTGGGAGACGGCGGCGATGCGGCTTACATCTTCGACCTTGACGGCGATGGTGGTGATCATGCCCTGCTTATTGAAGACGCGCTGCGCCTCTTTTAAGGGGAAGAAGTGGAACTGGTCGTCCTGGTCGCCCGTTCGGCCCAGTATTCCTACGATGGTGAAGTTCTCCTTCTTCGGTCCCACGGGCAGCACCTGGCCTACGCTCAGGTTCTCCTTGTCCGCCAGACCCCGGCCCACCAGCATGACGTCCGTCTCATTATCGGAAAAGAATCTGCCCTCCACCGTCCACCAGGGCTTGAGCACTCTCGTCTCTTCCATGTTGATGCCGTAGATGATGTGCGGCGTGCTGACACCGGTCTTTTCGTCCTTTTTCATAAACTGGTGCAAAAGCATGGGGGCAGCCAGCTTCACACCGGCAATTGTGCTCACATTCCGGTAATCGGAATCGGAGAGGTACTTGGGAATCACGCCGCCATGCATGATCAAAGAGGCCGCCTCGTAGGGGCAGCCCTTGGGCACAGCCAGAATATGGACGCCCAGGCTGTTTACCTCTTTGGAGAGCTCCTTTTCATAACCGGAATTCAGAGCCAGAAGGCTGAAGAGAACGGATACTGCAATGGCCACACCGAGAACGGTGAGCATGGTTCTGCCCCTCCTTCGCATCAGGTTCTTGGCCGCCAGGGTAAAAAAGTTCATTGATAAACTTCTCCGCCGATCAACACCATCTTGCCGATGATCTGAGGATCGCCGTTCTTTAGAGTCACCTCTCCATAGACCCTGGCATCTTCGCCGCTCTTCTGGGGTATGGCGAAGTTATTGGGCAGAATATCAACGTAAATGCTCCCCTTGCCGTCATTCAGGACAAACCAGCAGCCTGCACCGCATTCCAGCTCGATCTTGCCTTCTACCACAACCATCTTGGCGTGATAGGCAGTCTCATTCTCTAGAATTTCGGAGATCTTCACATCTTCTGCCTTAAGCTCGGCAGGTTCGTCCCTGGCCAGGACGGTTTGCATGGCTAAAGATATCAATAGCAACAGAAGCAATGATCCGGTTATTGTGCCAAATCTCACATTTATCACCTTTCGTTTTGCTCAGATACAGATGTCTATATTGCGGCAATCAACGACTTTTTTGCCGGGCAAAGGTATGCAAAGCAATACCCTGAATTTGCCAATCACAATTGTGAACAACATGAATACGACTATTATCGTATATAAGGATTATGTCCGAATGATGGAAAAGAAGATATTCAAGTAAGTCGGTAACAATGGTATAATTATCGGTTAGTTACGACTATTTGCAGTCCATATTCAGAGCATCCGGGGATACATGAATAATATTAGTGCGACCTTCAATAGGATTTTCGTCCGAAATCTTGATGGGTCAGACCTGATGGAGATCTTCTTCGTCACAGCGATTGCGAGGCAGTGACACAGGATCTTAGATCTGAAGATCAGCAAAGAGCTATTGATTCGGCTTCGATCCAACCGGTGCTGCCACAAGGGAGTCCACCATGATCTTTCCATAAATATAACGAAATATCAGTTTTCCCGTGGCGATCATCGGTGTAGCCAAGAGCGCCCCCATTATGCCGAATGCCCCGGCACCGGCGATAACACCGATCAACACAATCAGGGGAGGAAGATCGACAGCATCGCCCATGATCTTTGGCACCAGGAACTGATTTTCCAGCAACTGGACAAGCGTGTAAAAACCGACAACCACCAGCGCAAAACTCAGGTGGCTGAATGCCAGATGCGTTGATCCAAATAAGAGGGCGATCAAAACCGCAGGAACAGCCGCGAGAATTGGGCCGACATTGGGGATCAACTCCATGAATCCGGCAATGACGCCCAGGAAAAATGCCTGCGGCAATCCCAGAATAAAACCTCCCACCCAGGTGACCAGGCCTATTATCAGCATGAGTTGCATTTGACCACGCAGGAAACCGGTCCAGGTCATATGGATATTTCTGGACAGCTGAGCCAACTCCGGCCCATGGCCCGGTGGAATCAGGTCCGAAAACCAATTTTTGAACTCACCCGCGGTGAGGGTCATTTGCAGCGCCATCAGCAGCGTGAACAATACCGAAGCTAACCCCGAAAAAGTCGGTCCCAAAAATCCTGCCACGGTGCCCAGTGCGCTTCCTAGCCGGCTGCTCAAGTCGGCAACCGACATTTGCATGGCGGGAACAGCGGGCGCAGCTGAAGATGCTGAATAATTCAGGGCCGTCAACAGGGAATCAAGAGCAGGATTCAATACGCTTGCCAGCCACTGGTGAGCTTGCAGATCAGTTGAAAAGGATTGTACAATCTGGCTCAATCTCTGTATAATCAGACTTGGATCAATTTGTAAGGCAAAATTAGCCGCCTCCACCAGCGGTTGGATCAAAAGCAAGGGAACTACCAGCAGCATGGCCACCACGAACAAATAGGTAATTACAATTGCCAGATTTTTATTCATCCGCAGACGCACAGCCAAAAACCGGATAATTGGATCAACCAACAAGGCCAGCAGCGCCGCAGATATCACCAAAGGAATGGCCGATCGCCCAATATAAACCACGAACAGCCCCGCCAAAAGCAGGACCACGCCCATAATATAACGGGCGGGTTCACTCCAACGGTTACCGACAGGCGTTAGCACTAAATCCCCAGTCATAACAATAGGATTGCTGGTTTGGGAAGATAACCTTTGTGCAGAATTTACTGCAAATAGTTGTCTATGCTGACCAGCTTCTCCACATCGCTCTTGCTGATTTTTGACTCCAGGACTACCTTCTCCTGCACTTCGATGGGAGTGCGACTCCTCAGAGCCAGGGCCAGGCAGTCAGAGGGCCGGGCATCTATCTCGCTCTGTTTGCTCTCGCTCTTGATGGTGATGCGAGCATAGTAGATACCTCCCTCCAGATCATCGATGAGCACATTGGTGATGCTGGCGGAAAGGCATTCCAGGACGGAGATGAAGAGATCATGGGTCATGGGCCGGGGCGACAATTCCCCGGAAAGGGCATGATGAATGGAGACGGCCTCAGACAGCCCCACAAAGATGGGCACGATCCTTGCCAAGTCATCCTCCAGGAGAACCACAGGTACAGGCGCGCTACCTTCTGATTCGGCGATGTAGACCCCTTTGACCCTGACGGGAACTGGTGCCACCATGACATCTTCTTCCATACTCATATTATAAAACTCCTGTGATCTAAATTGATCTCGCACCTATTTTCGGTTTATACTGCCCGATCTATGCCGATTCTCACACAGACTCCCTCTATATCCCAGTCTTTAACCAGCTTGCCCTCTAGTTCCAGGCCCAGGCCCAACTGGAAATTTGCAGCTCGAACCTCGCCGGCAATATGCTCCTTCTTTTGCAGGGCTAAGTCAAGGATCGGCTTGCTCTCGATATCGACAATGGCCCGGATCTGATCTTCCACGCGCAGATCCAGCTCTTTTCTCATATCCTGGATGCGGCGAATGATCTCTCGGGCATACCCTTCCGCCTCCAGTTCGGGTGTGAGGGTGATGTCCACGAAGACAAATCCTCGGGAAAACTCTGCGGCAGGCAGATTTTGCGACGGCAATTCCTTGATTTGCACCATATCGGCGGTTATTCTATACTCCATTCCTCTGAAAGATATGGTCGCTTCACCTGCATCCAGTTGCCTCTTGACTTCCGTGGGATTGGCGGCTGCTATGGCCTCGACGACATTCTTGGCTTCGCCCTTGTAGACCGGACCTATCTTCTTATGAACAGGAGCGATCTCCAGGTCCATCTTTGGCTTTTCTCCGGCAGCGAGCACTGTAATCTTCTTGGAGTTGGTCTGGCCCTTAAGGACATTTTCCAGGCCGCCCAGGTCCACGGCCTCCTGGGCCGGAGCTATCAAGATTTCTGAGACCGGCCAACGCAATTTGCGGCCTCCTTTCTGGCGGGCATTGGAAGCGGCCATGGAAACCTCCCTTACCAGTGCCATGCTCTCTTCCAGATGCTTGTCTATTCGCGCCGCATCGGCTTTGGGCCACTGGCACATGTGTACCGACTGCGGTGCACCCTCGTCCAGGCCTTTTACCAGATTCTGGTAGATGGACTCGGCGATGAAGGGCGTGAACGGAGCCATGAGCTTTGAGAGTTTAACTAAAACTTCATAGATGGTGGCGTAGGCAGCGAGCTTGTCCGGATTATCCTGCTCAATCCAGGTGCGGGGCCGCACCAGCTTGGATGTACCAGCGAGAGAGATCTTCCAGTATGAAGTCGGAGATGGAGCGAACAATGCGATGCAACTGGTAGACCTCCATCTCTTTTGTGACGTCCTCAATCAGGCTGTTTACCCTGGACAAAATCCAGCGATCCTCGGGGCGTAGATTGCTCTCGTACCTGGACAGATCCGCCTTGCCGGCATCGAACTTATCCAGGACCATGTAGGGCAAGGCAAAGCGATAAGCATTCCAGAAGATGTTGAGCATGCGGCTGGTGTTCTCCACAGCATCCCAGGAGAAGTGCAGGTCCTCCCAGGGGGCATTGGCTCCCAGCACATAAAAGCGCAGTATGTCGGCACCAAACTTCTGCACAACCTCCTCCGGTTGGACGATGTTGCCTATGCTCTTGGACATCTTTCTGCCCTGGTCATCTAAGGTAAAGCCGTGCATGAGAACGCTCTTGTAAGGCGCTCTGCCAAAGGAGACCATGGCGGCCCCCAGTTGAGAGTAGAACCAGCCGCGCGTCTGGTCATGCCCTTCTGTAATGAAATCAGCCGGCCACCAGTCCCTGAATTCTTCTTCGTGGCTGGGGAAGCGTAAGGTGGCCCAGGAGGCTACAGCGCTGTCAAACCAGACATCAAAGACATCCGGCGAGCGTACCATTTTGCCGCCGCATGGGCAATCCAAAAAGATATGGTCCACATCCGGCCGGTGCAGATCAGCCAGCTTCTGACAGCTTCTCTCCTCGAGTTCTGCCGCAGTGCCGATAACCTCCAAATGGCCGCAGGCCGGGCAGGTCCAGATGGGCAGGGGAATTCCCCAATATCTCTGCCGGGAGATGCACCAGTCGCGGGCATTCTTGATCCAGTCCGAGAAGCGAGCCGATCCTGCCCACTCCGGATACCAGGTTATGCGCGAGACCTCTTCGAGCATCTTGTCCCGCAGATCGGATATTCGCAAAAACCACTGGCTAGTGGCGATGAAGATGATCGGCGTCTTGCAACGCCAGCAATGGCCGTAGCGGTGCGCTAGCCGTCCCGAAGCCAGCAGTCGATCCTGCTCCTCCAGATCGACGATAACTTCGCTATCTGCCTCCTTGACATACAGGCCCTGATACTTCTCTCCTGCCTCGGCCGTGTAGCGTCCATCTCCGCCCACAGGGCAGAAGATCTCCATATGATGTTTCATTCCCAGCTCGTAGTCCTCGAGACCGTGGCCGGGAGCGATGTGCACGCAGCCGGTGTTCTCTGCCGTCACGAAGTCGGCTGCATAAACCTTGTGCAAAATCTCTTTTTGCCGGGGGACCAGGGCGTGCAGGGGGTGACTGTATGTGAGCTCTTGCATTTGCTCTGCGGATAGGGCACAAAGCAGCTCAAAGTCTTGATAGCGCCCGATCTTGAGCACTGACTCGACCAGGTCCGAGGCCATGATGAGGATCTCGGCCTTTCCATCCTTCCGGGCTCGCACTTTGGAATATTGGAAGGTGGGGTTGACCGCCACGGCCACGTTGGCGGGAATGGTCCAAGGCGTGGTGGTCCAGATGACAATGTAGGTATTCTCTTCGCCAAGCACGGGGAATTTGACATAGATGGAGTAGTCGGTCTCATCCCAGTACTCCACCTCGGAGTCGGCAATGGCCGTCTGACAACGCGGGCACCAATTGACCACCCGCAAACCTCTTTCCAGGAGGTTATTCTCATGCGCCTTTTTTAGAGTCCACCAGGCCGCCTCCAGATACTCGTTCTTGAGCGTCATGTAGGGATCTTCCCAGTCCAGCCAGGCCCCCAGGATCTTGAACTGAGCCGTCATGTCGTCCTTCTGACGCAGGGCGAACTCCTTGCAGCGGGCGATGAACTTATCGACGCCATAAGCCTCGATATCCTTCTTGTTTCTAAAGCCGAAGGACTCCTCTACTTTGACCTCGATGGGTAGACCATGCATATCCCAGCCCGCCCTGTCCTTGACCTCAAAAGAGTTCATGGACTTGTAGCGCAGAACCGAGTCTTTGATCACCTTGTTCCAGGCGGTGCCCAGGTGAATGCGCCCCGTGGTGTAGGGCGGTCCGTCCACGAAGAAGAACTTCTTGCCGCCCACGCGAAGCTTCCTAACCGTGCGGTAGGTTTCTTCCCTTTCCCACAACAATCTGATCTGGTTCTCCAGATCCTCTGCATTATACTGCCCAGCCACCTCGGTGATCACAGGAAATCCTCCAAAAAACGCTTTCCCATCATGTTACACATCTATATTTATCCTTTGTTGCCTTGCAGGCTTTGCACCTAAAGTCCCCGTTGAGCTGGACTTTGGTTGCAGACATCAGACTTTAGTTGAAAGAATTCGGGATTGACACTATTTTCGTACATCTCATGGATTGCTGCTGTGAGATGGCAGGCTACAATTTCTGCTAGAAGTTTCATTCACTTGAGCAGTTGAATTTTTGGAGTTCAGGGTTTCGTCGAACTTTCGCGTTATATGCAATCATGAATGGTATCCTAGAGATCCAAACAAATCGCCTAAAGTATGTCCAAATCCAAAATGCAAATCGCCTTTTTGGGATCGTGAGAAACGAAAAAGCATCGAAGAAAAATAGGAATACCAAGTATCGGGGTGGAATAGGGTGATCTAGTCTATCTTCGTATATAATTTTTTAATTTTTCTAATCACGTCTTTGCATTCTTGTATATGATAATAAGCAACTGGCTTGTCGAAGTTTGTCCAACTCAATCTATAATCTGCATGCTTTCGCTTTTTAAAAAGATCTTCTAGTTTTGTCCCTAGCGTCCAATTATCGCTCTTTACTGCCGCAATTACTTTCTCATGACTGGTATATTCGTCTAAGTCGAGGAGCTTTCTCGCAATATGGAATGCCCCATAATATGCACGGCTCATTGAGCATCTAAAACTGATTTCATTATCATCGTTTATTATTCCCTCAGCTAATCTCAGAAAATCAGTCCCGTCTACTGGCATATATTACCTTCTGGTGTGAATGAAATATTAATAAAGTTATATAATCTAAGTGCTTTTTCCTGAGGGAAAATTGGATTTTTTCTGAGAGATTTCAAATAACTTCCAACTTCTAATCCTATGTCATCCCATAAATTAAGTATGCTTTGATAATCCATTCCATTAATTCCAACTATGATATTAGCACGTCTCCAGCTCGGAAGATCTTGATCGACGTCTAGAGCTACTCCTACATGATAGATATGTCCAATACCATCGAGAGCATTATCGATTAAATTAAATATACTATTCAATGCATATTCAAAATACACATCATCAGAGATGAGTTCTTCGATTTCTGAACTTATGCTCAGTTTCGCCCTAAATGTTTCAGAAATTGCAGGCGTTCCAACTATGATGGAATCCTCACTGTTGCCCTCTGTGGTACTCTTGGCCGCGCCTAGTGCGAATGGGGTCGGTCTGTTAACCGAGTTATTCACGATTACGAGAATTTGCCCCGCACCACATACCAGATCCACTGCCGCCTTTTCCAGATGGATTGTTTCTCTACTTGTTGTGGTGGGTTTTATTCTATTATCCCATGTTATCATAAGACATCGTGCCTTTTCTTGTCAATTGCTAGAACTCGTTCTTCGCATTCTTTTATCCTATCATTAAGTAATATAACAAGGTCTTTTGCGAATTGTGCATTCATTACTACACCAAATTTGACATCTCTAGTGAAGAGACTACTTTCTTGAAGATTCAAGAGCGTTGCCTTTCCGCCTTCTCCAATTGTTGCTAATTGCTCGTTAGGCATATCTTTGAACTCAAGATGAAAATCACATACGATCTCGCCACGTGGAGTTATATTACTCATTGCGCCATTGATGAATTCTAACCTGTAATCGGGTGATTTCTTAGAAATAAGTTTTACTTGTTTCGGCTCAGTATCTGCAAAGGTTTTGTCCATAAGCCCCTCTTCTGTGCCACACTTGTAGTGTCTTATTAAATATAACCATCCTATAAAGACTTTACTTTAGGTGCAAGAATTGGACCTTAGTTGCAGAACCTACATTAAATGCAAAGCCTGGGACCTTGCAGCAATATTGATATAATGACAGCACTAAACTTGTTAGTGAGGAATTGTCCATCAAAGAGGAGATCTGGATCGAGAAGTACCGGCCTGAAAAGCTGGACGACATTGTGGGCCAGGACGAGATAATCCGCCGTCTCAAGTCCTATGTAAAGACCAGAAACCTGCCGCATCTTATGTTCTCCGGGCCGCCGGGCGTGGGCAAGACGGCGGCCTCCATCTCCATCGTCAAAGAGATCTTTGGTGAGACCTGGAGAAACAATTTCATCGAGCTGAATGCCAGCGATGAGCGGGGCATAGACATCATCCGCCACAAGGTCAAGGACTTCGCCCGCATGGCACCGCTCGGGGTAGCCGATTTTAAAGTAATATTTCTGGACGAGGCCGATGCCCTGACCAACGACGCTCAGAGCGCTCTGCGGCGCACTATGGAGCGCTACTCGGCCACAACCAGGTTCATACTATCCTGCAACTATTCCTCCAAGATCATTGAGCCCATCCAGTCTCGCTGTGCCGTCTACCGCTTCAAGCCCCTCTCGGCCGCGGCCGTCAAGAAGCGCATCAAATTCATCGCCGATGAGGAAAAGCTGATAGTATCGGACGAGGGTCTTGATGCCATTGAATATGTTGCCGGCGGAGATATGCGAAAAGCCATCAATGCTCTGCAGGCGGCTGCCCTTTTGAACGATAAGGTGGACGAGGAGACGATCTACCAGATCACATCCACCGCCAAGCCCGAGGAGATTCGAGATTTCATAAAGACGGCTCTTTCCGGAGACTTCGTGGGGGCGCGGGCGGCATTGGACGATCTGCTGCTCTCCAAAGGGCTCTCCGGCCAGGACGTGGTGGTTCAGATTCACCGGGCCATGCTGGACCTGGATATACCGGACAGGGACAAAGTCAGACTGATCGACCGCATCGGAGAGATCGATTTTCGCATGACGGAAGGCGCTAACGAGAGAATTCAGCTGGAAGCCCTGCTGGCATACTTTGCCTTAAGTAAATCAAATATACCGTAACTGCACTTAAGAGTATCTGTTCTGGAATTGCGGGGTGATGCACTATGCGATGTCATCTATGTCGACGATGAAGAGACTTAACGAGAGCCATCTCGTGAACGTACTGCTGCGGGGCATATAAGTATAGCACTCGACCTCTCATTGTGGATTTTTGGTCCACGAGTTCCAAACATTCTTGCAGCAACGTCGATGTGAATTTGCTTCGCAATAGGTTTTGAACATCGTGACCTTATTATATTAAAATTGAGAAACTAAGATCTATGCCGCCCACTGGACGAATATTCATGGAGATGACCCGATATGACCGTCTTTCCCGCGCGGATCAGTATCGTGGGCTTCCAGCCCCTCCTCTTGAGAAGCCTGTTCCAGAGGATGTCAGGTTCATTTCGCTGCCACAGCCCGTGGAAATATCCACCCCACCATTAGAGCTTCGTTTTGCCATTGAATCGCGAAGGTCGATCAGGGAGTATGCCGGCGATCCTCTAACCTTGCAGGAACTCGCTTACCTTCTCTGGTGCACGCAGGGGATCGTACAGCGGCATGAACCATATGCCACTTTTCGTAATGTTCCATCTGCCGGGGGCCGCCATGCCTTTGAGACCTATTTGCTGGTTAATCGAGTTAGCGGCCTTGAGCCCGGACTCTATCGTTATTTGGCATTCTCCCATCGTCTCATGCCCATCGAGATTAGCCCTGGCATGACAGATCGGGTCATGGAAGCCTGTCTCAAGCAGGCCATAGTGAAGGACACGGCTGTAACTTTCATCTGGTCTTGTGTCATCTATCGCATGGCATGGAGGTATAGCGAACGAGCTTATCGGTTAGTTCACCTAGACGCCGGCCATGTATGCCAGAACCTCTATCTTGCGGCGGAGCAGATTAATTGTGGCGCTTGTGCAATTGGAGCTTTCGACGACGAGCTTATGGCCGGATTGCTTGAGATTGATGGAGTGGATGAGTTCGTCATCTATTGTGCAACAGTTGGAAGGAAGTTGTAGGGGCCAATCCAAATTTCTGGTTCACCCGGCCAAATAATGCCATAATGCAGCATTCACTAGTATTCAGCTTCCAAAATAACCTGACAATATTTTAATACCTGGCTCTCAATTTAATCTCATGCTATTTGTGAGTTAGCGCCCAGCGTTGCAGTTAACTGAAGAAGTGCTTGAATACCTTAATCGAGCCAGAATCATCGAACTCAATCTTCTTTTGAGTTTGGAAAGACCCCGAATAGGACTGCTCACTTCGATTCATGTTGATCGACCAGCCTCGCATATTCTTGATATCCCAGAGCCCCTCAAACGCCAGTGCTGTGTCATAATACATTGTATTATTAAAGCGGTTGATGGACCTGATCGTATTAGTCTCACTCTTGTCCACATGGCTTAGATTGAACCTCTCGCTCACACTGGCACCAATACCTTTTTCGAATAGTGGTAGTTTCAGGCTCTTGCTATTCTTGAGTTGCCCTCCCGCAAAAACCAGATCGGACTTCTGGGAGAAGTCAACTTCTTTGCCAATCTTATTCATGTTTCGTAGAGATTCGAAGTTGATTGATCCGGAACCTTTCATCCAGCCGCTAGAATCCACTGCATAATCGTGAAATGATCCTTTTATGGAAATCTCTCCCGAACCACTTACTGTTGATGACTCATCATAAAGAAATCCCTTATCTACAAAAGACCTTTCATTTATGTGGTGCCTAAGACCATAGGCAGAAGTAAAATATGGCCCATTAGGGCTATAACCTGCCGCGTTAACACTGTAAAAAAAGCCCGCTACTAATGCTAGGGCTGCAACTCCGATGACGATTAGACAGAGCAAATTCCCTTTCACTAAAAATCTTGATGGCGAGATGAGATAATTAATCTTTTGTTCCAATCTCATCTAGCTCGCAAATCGTCTGGTCTTGACTCCAAGGGGCTGCAATACTCCGAGACACAACACGCTTTAGGTTCGGGCACTTTGGTCATATATGCATCTCATGCGACAGGATGCTTTTTCATGGGTTGCTTCAAGATGAATGCGTGTACTTCTTAGTTCGGGAAAATAATGATTTGAAGGGAAAAAAATGTCTGCTTGGGCTTCAAGCAGTTATCTTGTTGCTGGCGATGAACTTGATGAGGTCAGGTCCGATTTTAGCCCTCTTTTGGATCTGATTTGCCACTCCATCCAGGGTTGTGCCACTTTTCGCAAGATATTGGATCTCTTCAATGGTAGCATCTTCAACGGTGAAGTACTCGTCAATGTCCTTGCGATGACCCCATACATCTCCTTCCAGCAATTTGACTCCCTGCATATCCAGGAACACCTCATTTGATTTGGACATGGTTTTATGATATGATGGCGGTATCTGGACCATCTGCAAGCGAGGCGCTTTCTGAAGCAGGTTGAGGAAGTCCAGGGTGGGGAGGAAGTCACGATAATTTCTTTGTCTATGGTCACGAGCAGCTCAACCCCATTTGATCAGAATCCTTAGAACTCTGGCGAGACTGCGTTCGGCTCTGATCCAATCAGTATGTGTATATCTCCTAGCCAGTTGCCTGCGCGATGTCTTTCAGAAATTTGGCTTCAGCTTCGCTATTAAGAAGAGCAGCAAGTACAGTTTCATGGGTCATTATACCGATCAGATATTCGTCCTCCGGTCGCGTACGTGAGCTGCTGAAAAGCGTTAACAAGCGATGTAATGGGCGTTTACTGCCAAAATGGACCTCCTGCATCCGGTTCTCGCGATGATTTTCAGTAACATTCACCCGCGACCTACATTTAAAGGGTGCAGTATATAAGGCAAATTGGACTTATCTTTCTGCCCCTTGTGGGCCTTAATCGCATACTCAAGTGCGTCTTCCAATGTCGCAGGCATATCAAGCATCTCTAGCCATCATTGATCTTCACTTTGTAGCATTCAGATGCTTGATTCTGGTTTTCATCTAAGATTTCGTACTCATCGATTTCAATGATACGACCCTTGGATTCACGATCCCCTTTCAAGTTTGTCGGCAGCGAGATGCTTTCCTTCAATATCTTGGCGAGCAGAGTGACACCCGCCACCGTAATCATCATTCCAATTAGCATTGCCATTTCAAGATCTTATATGTACACGGACGTATATATATCTAAGTCTTTCGTCGGACACTGTGACTCGTCCAATCTTTCTTGAGAGCAAATAGATTCCTTGCCCGATCTTTCGTTCTCGTCCATCTTCTTCAACATCTCCACCAAAACGGAAAATACCGCTGCTTCCAGCGAGGCGTTCTATGCATTTGACGACCCGCTGGAGTGCTTCTTGGCCATTTCTGCCAGCCTCTGACCGTAAATCGGGTACATCTTTCTTCAAAGCCCGGCTGGCATTCAGCCATCTTGCAGAGACATTCTTCACACCCATTCTAACGCTATCGAAGCTACGTCCCTATTGCAGCACTCTCCCAGACAGAAGGAAACAGGCCACAGACCTTCCTCGTACTCCTGGCGGCAACTCCGCTCCACCAGCCTACTATGGATCATGTCTTCTACATCCGATGGGCGAAGCGTGAAAGATCTCCGACAATATCTCTTTGGCAGTTTCCAATTCCAGTTGCTTTGTGCTGACCAGCTGGGGCTGGACAAGGCTTGCTTTTCGTTTCCAAAATCTCATGAGAACACCTCCAGGGTGGCCTGTGATCCGGGCATTTTCATCTCGACCGGGGCAACGAGGACGTTGAAGGTTTTGGGGAGCAGAGAGACAGTCGGGTGGAGTTCAATTTCCATGATTGAGAATAGCAACTTAACAGATATGAGAGCAAGCCGTGCGTGGAGCGAATATAATGGGGGAGAAAGCGGCTACTATGGAGATCATCGACCTGGTCAGCCAATGGGTCTAGCTCCATGAGCCTTTGTGAGCTATCATTTAGGAAATGATGTGGCTGACGTGGACCGTTCCTCCTGTTCCCTAGGTTTGATGTTTACTCTGCCCGGAGTGCTTCCTAGCATCAGGGCTTGCAGCCGTCTTTCTGCGTTTCGTCCTTGTCGATAGGCAGGCTTCGCTCTATGGCAGCCTGCAGATCTTCTATTCGCACCGGTTTTGAGACATAATCGTTCATGCCCGCCTCCAGGCATTCCTCTCGATCGCCTTTCATGGCGTGGGCTGTCATGGCAATGATGTAGGGCTGGCGGCCCGGCATGCGACGAATGCATTTCGTGGCCTCCAGGCCGTCCATCTCCGGCATCTGCACGTCCATGAGCACCACGTCGTAAGGATGGCTTTGCAGTGCGCCTAAAACCTCTTTGCCGTTGGCTGCGATATCCGCTCTATAGCCCAGACGCTCCAGCATGCGTGTTGCCACCATCTGGTTGACGGCGTTGTCTTCAGCCAGCAATATGCATAGATGCTTTTTCGCAAAATGTTCCTGGCCAAAAGCAGGCAGGAAGAGCGCTCCTTGCAGCTCTGCCGGGGATAGGTCAGAGGCTTTAGCAGAAATGGTGAAGTAGAAGACAGATCCCTTTCCAGACTCGCTTTCTGCCCAAATTCTTCCTCCCATCAGCTCGGCCAGATTCCGGCTTATGGCCAGACCTAATCCCGTACCGCCGTACTTGCGGGTGGTGGAGGCATCCACCTGGCTGAAGGATTGAAAGAGGCGGCTCATGCGATCGTTGCTTATGCCTATGCCGGTATCCTTGACCGCAAACGTAATCTCATATTTTTCGTCTTTGGGTAGGGAGGATACGCTGACAGAAATCTCTCCACCTTCCGTGAATTTGACGGCATTGCCGAGCAGGTTGACCAAAATTTGCTTGAGCCTTGTCAAGTCTCCCAAAAGCCTGCGAGGGACGGTCGGATCTATCTTAGAGCTGAGCTTAAGACCCTTCTCAGCGACCGCCGAAGATACCATACTCACAGATGCATCCAGGCATTGCTGCAGATCAAAGGGCTCATTTTCTAAATCCAGCATTCCGCCTTCTATCTTGGAGAAGTCCAGGATATCGCTTATCACAGCCAAAAGAGCGTCCCCGCTGCTGCGGATGGTTTCAATGCAATCTCGCTGCTCAGAATCGATATTTGTATTAAGAAGAATACCGGTAAGGCCGATGACTGCATTCATGGGCGTGCGAATCTCGTGGCTCATATTGGCTAAAAAGACGGACTTGGCCTTTGTGGCCGACTCGGCACGCTCTTTGGCCAGGCGCAGATCCTGCTCCACTTTTTTCCGCTCGGTAAGATCGATGGAGACGCCTACAAATCCCATGCTTCTTCCTAGCTGATCTTTAAGCACATTGAATACATAAGAAGCCGGAAACAAGCTGCCATCTTTTCTCTGCACAATGAGTTCGCTTTCTCGATAGCCGTAGCGCATAATATCTTCGATTACACCTTTGATGAGACCGTGCAACCCCTCCGGCACAATGGTCTGTGCAATGTTCTTGCCGAGCACCTCATCCGCCTTCCACAAATAGAGTTCCTCTGAGAAATGGTTCCAGTAGATTATCCGGCCTTCGAGATCTGTGGCAATTACGGCGTTTCTGACCTGGTCAAGCAAAGAAGCCTGAAAGATTACCTGGCTCTCTGCCTCTTTTCTTTCAGTTATGTCCTGGCCCTGGGCTATGGTGGCCACTAAATTTTTGCCGGTTTCATCAAAGATGGTAGCCGAGTTCCATAGCACGGTTCGAACCACTCCGTCCTTTCTCTGAATGGGGATCTCAACCGCGTCCCAGTGCTCGCCGGAGAGGGTCTTTTCGATGTAAGTCGAAGACGCGGCTCTACTTACTTCGGGAAAGAGGATGTCCAGATGACGACCCATGACTTCTTCAGCTAGGTAGCCGGTCAGTCGCTCAAAGGCATAATTGAACCTGGAAATCCTGAAGGAGGGGTCCCAGACGATAATGGGGGCATTGGCATGTCCGATGAGATTCTCCAGATAGTCCCTTGTTTCGCGCAGGTCATGCACTGCTTTCTTGAGCCTCTCCGAAGAGCGCTTGTTCTCAGTCAGATCATTGCCGATGCAGAGGACCTCCACGACTTCGCCGTTATCATTTTGTATTGGTCTATTGGTCCAGGAGATCCATACCCTCTCGTCATTAGAGCGCATATTCTCGTTTACATTCGCTTCATAAGCTTCGGGATTCTTTGCAATGCATTCAATCATCTTTCGCAGATCCCGGCCCTCAGAATCCATCGCCGGAACAATGGTGCCTACTACATTGCGACCAATGATCGTTGCTCGCTGGTAGCCGAAGAACTCCTCCGCATATTTATTAATGAATGTGATTTTGCCGAATGTGTCCATTCTCATAA
Organism: Methanotrichaceae archaeon; assembly: GCA_963803855.1. Taxonomy (GTDB): domain Archaea; phylum Halobacteriota; class Methanosarcinia; order Methanotrichales; family Methanotrichaceae; genus Methanothrix. The sequence continues at coordinate 27,134 of CAWDNX010000004.1, read as the reverse complement.
TGATGCTGCTGGCGCTCTCCACCAGCTCGCGATACTTTTTTTCGCCTTCTCTTAAGGCTGCTTGCGTCTCCCCTCGGTCCAATGATGCGCCGATGGCCCCGGCGAATGTCATCAAGATGGATACCTCGTCCCAGGTCCATGTCCGTTCGCTTTTCAGATCATCGAAGCCTATGAATCCCCAGAACCGGTCTTTTATAAAGATAGGGACCATTAAAAGAGAGAGCACATTTAGCCGCTCCAAAAGCACTCTCGCCTGCGGGGGCTGATCCCGGGTAAATCCCTTAAGGGGCATGCCGGATGCAAGGTTTTCATACCAGAAGTTAGGGATGCTGTGAGGTAGACTGCGGGAAAACGGGGGGCCTCTTTCAGACTTGAAGCTCTCATTGAACCAGTCGTAGCTCAATTTGCACCAATGCTCCCCGGCTGCTGTATCATAACACTCATAGATATAAACCCGGTCCACATCCGCCGAACACCCTAGGATCTCCAAAGCTTGATTTAGGGCAGGGTCCAAATCGCTTATGATCAGTAACTGGTTTGTGGCTAAAGCCGCACCAGCCAATATCCTGTCCCTTTTACGCAGATCGTCTTTGGGAGTGCTTTTCAGGATGACCAAAAAACCGCCTGGCTGTGTATCACTTGGCATAGGTGAGATGGAATAATAGAGGAGCCTGCCGTTTAGTCTGATATTTCCGCAGGCAGTCTGGCAGGAATCGATCAGGATTTGGCGGCTGATCTCATGGCAAGCAGATCCTTCCTGCCCTCCCGTCAGTTCCTTTGCCGCAGAATTCATGTAAAGGACAGCCCCGGTCAGGTCACAAAGGCAGATCGCCTCATGCATGACTTCCAGAGCGGATCGGAACATATGCAGCGGGTCCGTATCATCACCTTACTAAGACAGCTCGCACCGGAGAAGCTTCTGCATCTTTTACGCTCAGGGGAAGGCAGATGAGAGAGTATCCGCCGCTTGGGACACCGGCAAGATCGATACCTTCCAGGATGAGGACATCATTTTCCAGAAGAGTGCGATGCACTGGCATTGAGTCGTCCCCATATTTATCCACGGAGAGGCAGTCGATTCCCACCAGGCTGACCTCTTTGGCAACACAAAGTTGCGCCAAGTCCAACGAAAGGTAGACAGACTCTTCCGAGAATGCGGTTTGATACATAAGATGCTCTTTGGAATTGCCGGTCTTAAAGAGCAGAGCCTGACCTTTATCAATCTTACAGCCCGGCAAGCTGGACGGCAGGACCGGCCCCTCACCCGGGATGGAGATGACCTCGGCCGGTATGATGAAGCGCTTCAAGGAATACTGTTCCTGGGTCTTGCCGCTTTTTAGCAGATGGTACGGGAAGTCCAGATGGGTGCCTGCATGAGAGCTGAGGGCCAAGGCGGATAAACTGTAGTCATCGCCTTTATCCAACCTTGCCATCCACTCCTGGAAGTACGGCCTATCTCCGGGATAAGCGGGCGCCGTGTTTAACGGCGCGCTTATATCGTACACTTCCTTGAAATCAAGAGGATTGTTATGGGCGATTTCAGATGCGGTAAACATAAGACGGACCCATTTCCTAAAGATGCTCCTTTCTGAGCGTTTCTACTATGTGAACGCTCCCCGCCCTAAAGGACGGGGCTTCTATCGCCTTTGCGAAGAGATTGCATCCCCAATCTCAGAATGTTTATAGCTGCATTTAGATCTCGGTCCATAGTCAAGCCACATTCCGAGCAGTTATGGATTCTTTCAGAGAGATCTTTTTTGACTATCAATGTACTTGGGATCAACCAGGACAACCTTAGAGCCAGAGTATGCTGCTTTGCTCTCGGTTGCTTTTACCAGCATTCCCCATGCAACGTCCGAGATGGATTTTGCCAGGTGATGATTCCTGCCTTGACCCTTCGGAAGAACGCTTTGAACGCCAGTTCCACCCTGAGAGCTACATTCTGAAGAACCAGTGAATAGACATCCTTGAGTTCGGGTACCTCCAGCTTCAGTTGAGGTAATCGATCCTGAGTCTCAAATCGTTTGACCGTTCTTTGCTCAAGCTCCCAAGCATTCTTTCGATATGCAAGCGTATCATTATAGACAAATCTGCAAAGCTCAAGTTGCCGTTCTAAGATAGTAACCTGAGATTTTGTAGGTTTGAGCCTGTAGCGATACGTTTTAAGCATTAATAGATGATTGTATTATGAGCTCAAATAGTTATTGTTAGGCAGAAGCAGGGGCAAAGGACTTCGCTTTCATCCGTTGCGACTGCATCGCATAGGATCGGCATCCTCCAAATTCTGGCTAGCCGCAAAGACTTATAATCCCAAACAAATACAGTCGTCCTCATGAAGAACCTGGGCATCATGGACCGGCTTTTGAGGGTAATTCTGGCAGAGATATGCATCCTTGTGGCCTTCTTTTGGGTAACTACGGAGTGGCAGATCCCCCTTTACCTGATCGCCGGGGTGATGCTGCTTCAGGCGGCTACGGCTACTTGCAGCATTTACAACTTGTTGGGCTGGAACAGATGCGAGATCGTCCGGCGCAAGGACAAGAATCTCATGACGGCCTTTGTTGTCGTGGCCCTGCTGCTGGCTGTAGCTGGTAGCTATGCCAGCGCCGTGCTGACCAAGAACATCTTTCTGGAGGATTTCGGCATTGTAAACGAGTCCTATAACCAGGCGCTGCACTCCCTGGATCAGGGAAGGAGTGATAATGCAACGATGCATTACGGAGAGTTGGAGAGCGCCTTTGCGGCTTTTTCTAAAAAGTACAGCAAATACAAGCCGCTGACGATTAAGTTCGACGGTAATTTTACCATTGAGATGAACAACATATCTGCAGCGATATCCGGTTCCCGGGAAGATATCCTGCAAGGCAATCTCACGCGCGGCCAGGAGGAACTGAAGAAAGCTGGGCCTGATATGCAAAAGATACGGGATCGATAAAAAAGGCTTGTTGGCCCTCCCTGGGAGAGGCCTTTTATTTTCTATCCAGGACCTTGATCAGGTGATAGCCGAACTGGGTCTTCACCGGCCCCAGGATCTTGCCCTTCTCGCCCTCGAAGGCGGCCTTCTCAAACTCCAGGGCCATTTTGCCCTTGCCAAACCAGCCCAGGTCGCCGCTGTTTTTGCCGGAAGGGCACAGCGAGTATTTGCGAGCCATCTCGGCAAAGTTTTCCTGCCCCGTGGCCAGCTTTTCTGCAACCTCGATTGCTTTCTTTTCCGTCTTGCACAGAATGTGTGCGGCATGTACTTCTTTTACCATTGAGCAGGGTGTGTGGAAATGGTGAGATAAAAAGTTATTCGATGATCTCCTGCACCCGGCCCACCTGGCCGTCTTGCAGCCTCACCTTGATGCCGTGCGGATGGGTGGGGGAACTGGTCAGCAGCTCTTTGACGATGCCACGTGTTCTTTTGCCGGTGCGCTGGTCGTTCTTGAGGACGACGTCCACGGTCAGGCCGGGGCGGATGTCTTTCCTATGTTGTCCGTTCATGGTTATCCTTCCCGACGTCACCCAGCTATTTTTGTCTTGCGCAGCAATCCCCGGATTCTAATGCCAGGTTAACGAGACACCACCGAGATACAAAATAGCGATCATCACCGGCTGATGAACCAAATAGACGGTCAGCGAGTTTCTTCCCAGTAATGCCAGGCCCCTCACAAAGGGCGACGAAGAAAGATCCGGCACCGTAATCCCGCGCCGGTAGCCGGGATAGAGCAGGCTTCCCAGCCCCATCCCCACCAGAATCACCCCCAACCAGGGAAACACAGGAAAGTAATCCACCGAATAGAAGCCCGCCGGAGCCAGCCCCAGCCAGAGCAGCCAGGGAAAGCCGACGCTGATGTTCTGTAAATATATTCCTAATAATATAAATAATAATCCGAAAATGATGCTCGCTCTTTGCAGCCGAAGAAATGGATAAGCCAGCAGTAGCGAGAGGCCGATGAGGTGCAGCACTCCAAAGACGATGAAGCCCCCTCCGATGAAGAGATAGGTAACGATGGTAATGCCCAGGGCCAGGCCCAAAATCCAGGCGCTCCGCTTCACGAGCCGCAGGCGAAATCGATCTTCCTGCCCCAAGAGCTTTGCCCGGGAGTGGCTCAGGGTGAGGGAGAGGCCGACCAATAACAAAAAGAGCGAGGCAGTGAGGCGGGCCACCGCCAGCCAGAAGCCGGAGGATACATCAATATCGTAGACGGCAAAATAGTCGAGATCGAAGACCAGATGGTAGAGAACCATGAGGACGATTGCCCCGCCTCGCAGCAAATCCACCTCCCAGAAACGGACCGTCGGGCTCTCGACCATTATAATTAAATTCTAAATTACTTAGCGAGTTTCGCATTGATTTCTGCTCGCAAAGCATCATCAACATATCCAATCCAGCCCAAAACATCGTCGCGTGATACCGTGTAGACTACACCTAATTTTATAATCGAAGAATTTTTTAGTCCAGTTGTCTCAAATGATGCATTGTTTTCCAAAACGGAGACATCCGCAGGATCTGGGACAAACAACAGCCTCGATGTTATGTATGCAACAACTAATTGTCGTCTTTCGTTATATATTACTAACGCAGGTCGTTCTTTGCTTGTCCCTTTTATTCTTCCTTCAATATCTATCAGTGGCTTCACGAATCGGAAATCAACCCAGATTATATCACCCTTGATGATATTGCCTGCACCAGTTGGGGGGCTCCTAATTGTCTCAATAGTGCTATTGCTCATCTAAATCGAACCTTAACATCGTCGATTGTATATGTGTCAGGTTCGTTTTCGAGAAGATCTAAGATAACTTTAGTGGATAGTGCCATGAATGCTTCCTGGTCTTCAAGAATTTCCGGTGTTTCTGGTGGGCATCTACGGACCTTTGACATAATATCTCCCACGATATTTAGATCTACAGCACTATCAAAACTTTGGTTGAGTTCTGGTTTTATATCAGGCGCGCCCTCTGCCATAATATATACTGATATCAAGGATATCCTAAATACTTTGCCCTACTATCAGAAATCACTAAATTTGCCTCAATTAGAATATTTGTGTCAAGCAGATATCTTTTCATACCCTTGTCCATTCATCCCTCAAAGCAGCGCTCTCTTTTTTGACATCTACCTTCAGGTCCTTGTACATTCCTCTGTATTTCGATGGGTCCCAATCGGTTTTCCCCTTTTGGTCCAACTCGACCAGATGGCTCATTTTGTTCCAAAGATTGATGGGAACAATGACGCCAGTCTGTCTGCCTTCTTCATCATAAATATATTGCACTTCCATTTCAGCCTCAACCTTTAGTTGCCTCTTGTCAGCTTAATATATCCAACTACATATTAAAGATTTGCTTTTTCCCTATTTTGTCCCGTCCACCACAATCCCGATCTCCTCTTCCGTTAGCCCGTAAAGCTCGTACACCAGCCTGTCGATCTGCCGGTCCGTAGCCTCGATCTGGCGAGCGAGCAGCGTCTTGTCGTGATCGGTGCCGGCAGATGCGAGTCTGTGTTGATCGAGCATGGACTGCACCAGCTCTACCATGCGATCGTGGCGGGCGACATCAGCGGGGTCGGAGAATTTTGGAAGTGGAAGATGCCAGAGTTGTAACGCTCGTCCGCCTCGGCAAAGAGCTTGAGCAGCCGGGCGTAGACCCCTTCCACCTTGAGCAGCGTCTTGAGCCGTCCGTACTCCTCGATGGCCCGGTCCTCACAAATGCGCAAAAATAGGAGCCGGTCAATTGTCCTCTGCACGGAAAAGTTCAAATCCCGCTGGCTGAGGGCCGGATTTCCGAGAGCAATGCTCCTGGCCAGGGCCTCGCGCCAGAGCGAGATCTCCTCCAGAAGGGCAGCGTCCACTCGTTTGATGCCGCGCTTCTCCGGTATCGACTCGATAAACCTTTCCAGCGATCCGCGAAGCACCGCATCCTTGGAAAAGAGGGCAGCAATCTCATCCCAGCGCTCCACTTACTGGTCGTACTGCAGGTAGAGAAGGCGACCTTTGCCGGATTTATCCGTCTTGCTGGGCTCTGCCCGGCAATCGTAGACGGCAAACTCCTCGAAGTCCGTGAGAATGGAGACGGCAAGGCTCGCCGACCAGGCGTATCTGCGCAGTTGGAAAGCAGGATAAACACCCCCCTCTATGTTGATGGAGGGCTTTTTGGTCTCCACAAAGAACCGGCGGCTTTTTCCTAATCGAAAGCTGTAATCCGGATTCTTGATGCTCTCCTCCATGCGGATGGACTCTTCCAGCTTCACCTCTTTGCTGTCGCTCGATAGTCCCTGCTGGTTGTGCACGTCCCAGCCCAATGCCGCAAAGAAGGGATTTACAAACTCACCCCGTAGCTCCGTCTCGTTGTACTGGCTGGAGTGATACTCATTTATCCTGCTGCTAAATCTTTCTACAAGCTCAACTATCTCCGGTGGTGCAGACAACGCATCTATCTCCTCTCGCATTTCATAGAAAGAGGATAGGAAAAAGGTTTTGCCAGGTTGCCAGCAGGAAGTAGGAAAATACAAAACAGAATTATGCAAATATGACTAAAAAGTAAAGTTAATAATAATAGAAAAATAGAAAGAAAAGCCTTTCGGCTTTTCTTTCTATTTTTCTACTATACTATCACTGCGAGTGTTTACTGCTTATCTACTTTGTCAGCCTTGGGGCCTTTCTCGCCCTCAATGACCTCGAAGCTTACCTTGTCACCCTCATCGATAGTGACACCGGGCTTCAGGCCAGTAACGTGTACAAAATAGTCCTTACCATCGTCGCCTGCTATGAATCCAAAGCTCTTGACTCTGTTGAAAAACTTAACTGTTCCATTTACCATTTTTGATTCCTCTGATTGGGTTAGCATGGGTACTGATGACCTTCCTGTACTTATAGTTTCTGCCCTTATGCTCGCGGCCAATCATTGGACGCCCTGGAACAATCGTATGCTGTCGTATTTTGGGGAAATTCTTTTATAGAAGATCAAATACTGTGAACCTGAGAAATCGCAATACTGGAGGATTATCAAAATGGCAGGAATGGGCGGATCGCCAATTATCATTTTAAGGGACACCCGCAGAGAGTCGGGAAGAGATGCTATCTCGAATAACATCATGGCTGCCCGCGCCGTGGCCAATGCGGTGAGGAGCACCCTGGGCCCCAAAGGCATGGACAAATTGCTGGTGGACTCCCTTGGAGACGTAACCATCACCAATGATGGCGTGACTATTTTAAAAGAGATGGATGTACAGCATCCCGCGGCTAAGATGCTTATCGAGGCTGCCAAGACCCAGGATAAGGAGGTAGGCGACGGCACCACCACCGTGGCCGTCCTGGCCGGCGAGCTGCTCAAGAAAGCCGAGGTCCTCATAGACCAGAAGGTTCACCCCACCATGATTGTGCAGGGGTACAGAATGGCTGCGGAAAAGGCCGTACAGATTGTGAAATCCATCTCCATTGATGCCTCGGAAAACGATCGCGCTCTCCTGGAGAGGATCGCCGAGACGGCCATGACCGGAAAGCTGGCCGAGTCTCCGGACAGCAAGATGGCCAGTTATGCCGTCGACCTGGTCCTCAACGCCATTGAGACCTACAACGGCAAGAAAAGCTTTGACATGGACCGGGTCAATGTGGAAAAGAAGGTCGGCGAGAGCACCCTGGATTCACAGATCATTGAAGGCATAGCGATCGATAAGGAGATCGTCCACCAGAACATGCCCCGCAAGGTTGTGAATGCCAAAATTGCTCTTCTCTCCACAGCCATCGAATCCAAGGAAACCGAGACCAAGACCGAGCTGCAGATCACCTCTTCCACTCAGTTCCAGCTATTCATGGATCATGAGAAGCAGAGGATAAAAGAGGCTGCGGATAAAGTGATCGCCAGCGGCGCCACCGTGGTCTTCTGCCAAAAAGGCATCGACGATCTGGCCCAGCATCACCTGGCCAACGCCGGAATTCTGGCTCTGCGTCGCGTCATCAAAAAGGACATGGACAAGCTGGCCAAAGCTACGGGAGCTAACATCGTCACGGGCCTGGATGAGCTAGGTCCCAGCGATCTGGGCACCGCCGCCCTGGTAGAGGAGAAGCGCATGGGAAGCGGCATCATGACCTTTGTCACCGGCACCAAGAACCATTCTGCAACCCTTCTGCTGCGGGGCGGCACTCAGCAGGTCCTAAACGGTATGGAGAGAGCATTAGACGATGCCCTTCACGCCGTGGCCGATGTGGTGGAGGACGGCAAGCTGGTGGCGGGCGGCGGAGCTCCTGAGATCGAGCTTTCCATGCGCCTGCGGGAGTATGCATCCACTTTAAAGGGCCGCGAGCAACTGGCCGTCACCAAGTTCGCCGAGGCCATGGAGATCGTGCCCAAGACCCTGGCCGAGAATGCCGGCTTTGATGCCATCGACAAGGCTATCGAACTGAAGAACAGGCATGGCACGAACAAGAACATGGGCCTTAACGCCTACACCGGCGAGATCGAGGACATGCTGAAGCTGGGCGTGGTCGAGCCGCTGCGCGTCAAGATTCAGGCCCTTTTGTCGGCAACTGATGCCGCCTGCCTCATCCTGCGCATCGATGATGTTCTGGCTTCGACCAAGACGCCGCCACCGCGTGGTGCAGGTGGAATGCCACCAGGAATGGGAGGCATGGGCGGAATGGGTGGTATGGGAATGCCGCCCGGCATGGGTGGAATGGGCGGCATGCCGCCGGGGATGTTCTAGGCAGAGGAATGCCAGAAATCCCTTTTTTTATCAATTATTTTCATTTATGTTATGCATCCATTTTAACACAATTATATATACATATTGATTACGCCATATTTATATAACTTGCAAGAGAGACTCTTTCTAAAGGTCGATGGCAATGGATGAGTACTTGATATGGCTGATCTTTCTAGCGTTGGCGATATTCTCAGTATGCATCATCCAGCTCCAGGAAGGCCGGAGCAAGAGACTGCAAGAAGACTGCCGGCAATTGCAAAAAAACCTGCTCCTCTGGCAGGATAAACTGCGGAAAAAAGAAGGCAACATTGATCAGCTCCAGCGTGGTTTTGCCCAATTGCTCAAGTGGAAAGAACGCGCCTCTGAACTGGAAGAGGAGCTTAAGAGAGTCCAAGCAGACGCAGGATTATGCCTCCGCCCAACGGCTGCAGTTCTTGGAAGATTACATCGCAAAATCTCAAAAAAATCCGTGCGTTCTTTTCCTGGGCACCTTCTCTTCCCTGGGACGGCATGCATTCGAGGACGAACTCCGCCGCATGCTGGAGGATGCCAAATTCGAGATAGTAATAGTGTCACCCTGGATAAAAAGGCAGACCTGGAACAGGATGAAAGGGCCACTACGAAAGTTCTCCCGAGGGGGAGGAAAGCTGAGGGTATTCATGCGAGGAAGCGAGTCGGACTACTCTTTGGGCCTGAGTGACAATTTGCAGGAGGAGATCTCTGACCTGGGTGGGGAGGTTGTGCTGGTAGCCTTGCTTCATGCCAAGATCTACATGGTGGACCGAAAGGAAGCGATCGTCACCTCTGCCAACCTTACCAAAGGCGGTACAGAGGCCAACTACGAGGGCGGAATCTGGGTGAAAGATCCGGTTGTGTTGAACGAAATATGTGAGTTTGTAGATGACATCTATCAGATCGGAGCAAGATGATTGCCATAGAAACTAAAAATATTTGATAATAAAAAATGTATCATTGGACTTTCGACATCTTCTCCCTCCAGGCCCTCGCCTGGTTCCCGGCATGCTCGGAAGGCATGACATCGATGCTTCCTCCCTGGAAGCTGCCTCCGATCTCTCCCATCTTCTCCTCCATCCAGCCTTCGATCTCCAGGTAGCTGGATTTCAGGGCGTCCAGAATCTCCTGATCGGCCTTCCAAAGGCCCCTCGAACTAGCCTCCAGGAGCCTTCTGCCCATCTCTTCCATGGCCCAGGGATTGTTCTCCTGGAAGAACTTGCGGTTCTCTTCATCCAGGATGAAGGTCCTGGCGATGTCGTCGAATATCCAGTCGTCTACTTCCTCCGTGGTCGCTTCCCAGCCATAGACCCGGCCCACCCGCTTGGAGATGTCGCCTGCGCCCTTGTAGCCGTGCCGCTTCATGCCTTCGATCCATTTGGGATTGAGCAGACGGGTTCGAACCACGCGGCGCACCTCCTCGGCCAGGGTTCTGATATCAGCATTCTCCCTGTCCCTGGTATCCCCGTAATAGGTTGAGACCTCATGGCCCGATAGCTCACGTGCGGCATTGGTCAGGCCGCCATAGGTGCCGAAGTAGCAGCAGCAGCCCAAGAGGTCGTATTCATCGGTAACAGTCTTGTTGAAGGTCAAGTCCACGCTCTTAAGCTGTGCTGCAAGCGCTTGAGGGGCCTCCTGTCCGAAGACGTCCTTGCCGTAGGCATAACTGTTCCATTGCATGAAGACATCCGTCAGATCCTTCTCCTCTTTCCAGGCGCTGGCATAGACGGCCAGGTTCACCCCGTTGCCGTAAGTTCCCGGTCGGCTGGCAAAGATGCGAGCGGGGCTGCTGCCCTGCAAGGAGTGCTTGCGGATAAAGTTCATATCCTCCGGCTCGTCCAGGGCGGCCACCTCTTGGATGGCAGAGTCGAGAAGCTCAATGCAGTTGTAAAAGCAGTCTCTGGTGATGCCGCTAACTCGCACCGTGATATCAATTCTGGGCCGACCAAGCTCCGCCAGGCTCAACACTTTGTAGCCCTGTCACCCGCCCGCCCTTCCAGACCGGCTCCACTCCCAGGAGAAAGAGCATCTGGGCAAGCTGCTCTCCCTCCGCCCACATAATATCGCTGGCCATCCAGTACATGGCCACGTTCTCGGGAATCCTGCCCTTCTCTTCCTGGTACTTGGTGATGAGCAGGTGGGCGAGCTTCCTGCCCACGCGCCAGGCGGCAATGCTCGGCACAGTGGCCGGGTCCAGAGAGTAGAAGTTTCTGCCCGTGGGCAGCACATCCGGCTTTCCTCGCGTGATCAGGCCGGAAGGGCCCGGCTCGATGAAACCGCCCTCCATGCCGTGCAGCAGGCTCTTCATCTCCTGCGAGGCCTCAATTCTTCGGGAGAGGTCCAGGACCTTTTCCTGCAAGAGGGAGATGGCCTCAGAGTCCCGGTTCTTGAGAAGATCACCCAGGATGCGTGCCGATGGATCCGTATCCCCTGCCAGAAATGCGCTGATGAACTGTCTGGCTAAAGCCTCTTGCTCCTTTTCTGCAACAGGCCGGTCCATAAGCCCGGAGAGGAATTTTTTCATCTCCGAATCGAAGCGCAGAATGGCATAGATCAGATCGATGCGCTTCTCTCCTTCTGGCACCTGGCCGAAGATATGCATGCCGTCCGGAATTTGCGTAGTGTAGATCTCCGAGATCTTGTCGTGCGCCTTTTCCAATATGCTCTCGAAGGATACGCCGGACTGCATGAGTGCGTCCAGCTTTAATTCCTCGGCTAAATTGGTCTTCTTGAGCAGATCGATGATAACATGCTCTAAAGCGTGCGCCCGGCCCCTCTCCGAGATTTTGCTCTGCTTATAGGAGGCGATGGCATCCTCCAGCTCTTTCAGGTCTCCGTAGATCTCCGAGGCGGTCATGGTCGTTTGCATGTGATCCACAATCACCGCGTAGCTTCTCCTCTTGGCTATAGCTCCCTCAGGCGGATTATCGGAGTTGTAGATGTAAAGATAAGGAACATCGCCCACGGCTATATCGGGAAAGCAGCCTGCCGAAAGCGCCACGGACTTGCCGGGCAGAAATTCCATATTTCCATGCGTTCCCACATGGATCATGACATCTGCCCCAAAGCTCTCCTCGATCCAGTGATAGGTGGCGAGATACTGATGGGGCGGAGGGACCTGTGGGTCATGCAGAATGCGGCAGACCTGACCGTCGCAGCGCGCTCCGGCGCAGCCTCTCTTGGGCTGGACGCAGACGATGGCATTTCCATAGGCAACTCCGGTTATCACCATCTTGCCCTCAAAGACCATAGAAGGAGGCACGCCATCCTTTTCCTCTCCGGGCGGCTGCCCCCAGGCATCGCAGACCTTCTTTTGCGCGTCCTTGGGCAAGGTGATAAACCAGGCCAGGTAGTCCTCTTTCCCAACCATGGCCAGGGCACCGCCCTTGTTTACGATCTCCTCCACAGCCGTCCAGCGAAACTCAGAGATGGCTTTTCTCTCCATGATGGCGGAAATAAGCTCTTTTCCGCTCTCGGGTGGATTTTCAATGCAGTAGCCTGCCTCTTTCATGCTGGCCAGGATGCGCGCCACGCTCTCCAAAGTGTCCAGATGAGCGCCCGAGCCCACCGTGGCCTCCGCCGAGGCGCAGGGATTGTTGTGCAGGATGATGGCCACCTTCCTCTGGGAGGGCGGTTTATTTTTCAGAGCTATCCACCTTTTGACACGCCGGGCGACCTTCTGGATGCGATCAATAACGTCCTGGTGACGCTCGTACTCCGTTCCGGCAATCTCATCTCTGGCCGAGACACCGACCAAGATGGGCTCAATGAGACCCTCAAACTCGGGGAGGGCCACCGTCCAGCCCACCTCGGAGCTGGAAAGGCCGTGCACATCCTCTTGCCACTCTTCTTCGCTCTTGTGATAAACGGTGAGGGGATGGAAAACCGGCCGGTCCAGTCGCTTCAGTGCCTGGACGGACTGCTCTACGCTTCCCACGTGAAAGATGGACTGCAAATTGATGACGCCGTCCACTCTTCCCAGAAAGTACTCTTCCACTACCTCACCGCTGGATTTGGCCCCCAGGTCCCGGTCTCCCATGCCCAAGCAAAAGGCAGGCAGAACATCTACATCCTTTTCCAGCTCCCGGATGAGGCTGTCGACTATGCAAAGATCGCCATTGGCCCAGTAGGTGCGAAAGAAGAGTATGCCCACGCAGTGCTCATGACGTCTTTCGCGCCACTCTAAATAATCAGCTACGTTAGAAAAAGCCTCACTGGAATCGGGATGGTAGAGGCCCTGCCAGAGTCTTTCTCGGGGCGGATCGTAGCTATAATCGTGGCCGAGAACCTCTCTTCCGATGTAGCGAATCATATTCGCCGTATTTTCCTCTCCTCCGTAGAGCACATAGGCGTTGGCCGTAGAGACGATCTTGCTGGAGACGGTGGAAAAGGACCACAGGGACGGATCAAGGCCGAAGGAGATGACGGGAATTTTCGGGTCGATCTTCTCCACAACGCGTTCGAAGAGCTTGTCCTGTCGAGAAGGATGCAGGAGTATAGCCTGGGCGGCGTTTAGAGAATTGATGCACTCTTGCAGGTTCTCCTCATTCAGCTCAGAGATGGCCCAGACCTGCAGATGGATGCCCGTCTCCCTGGCCGCCTGCAAAAGCAAAGCAACATCGCTGGCCCAGCAAAAAGCCGCTAATCGCATGCCAACCCCCCGCCAAGCGAATGCAGAGGAACGATGTAGGGCCTGCCCAGTGCATTCAAGACCATGGCCTCGATGCCGTAAACCCGGCTGATGTTGGCCTTGCTAAGAAGGGCCTTTGGCTCACCTGCGGCATAGACCTTGCCTTCCTTTAGCATGACCAGTTTGTCCGAGAACCGGGAGGCTAAATTGAGATCGTGAATGGCCATGACCGCAGATATTTTCTTCTCTTTAACCAGGCTGCTTACGGTCTCCATTACCTCCAGTTGATGGAGCATATCCAGATTGGAGGTGGGCTCGTCCAGCAGGAGCACGGCCGGCTCCTGGGCCAGGGCCCGGGCGATGAGCACCTTCTGCTTCTGGCCGCCGGAAAGCTGAGAAAAGTCGCGCATGGCCAGATCTTCCAGGTGCAGCCTCTCTAAAACCTCGGCCACCTTATCAAGGTCAGAGTCAGCGACCCTCCAGCCGATGTGCGGCCTTCTGCCCATGAGAACCGTATCAAAGACCGTGGTGGCCAGGGGAGTAGAGCTGGACTGGGGTACATAGCCGATCTGTCTGGCCACCTCCTGGCGGCTCATTCTCTCCAGTTCCAGGCCATCCAGAAGGATGCTGCCCCTGGGCTTGAGGATGCGATCGATGCACTTGATGAGCGTGGTCTTTCCCGAGCCGTTGGGCCCAACCAGGCTCAAGATCTCTGAGTTCTCGATAACGAGATTGAGATCATCGAGGATCTTGTGACTGTTGTAGCTGAATGTAAGGTCTTTGATGGTGATATCTACCAATTGACTTCCTCCTGACGCGATCTATGGCTCTGATTAATGATCTTGCTTTGAATTTAGATCAATCTTCAAAGATATGATATAGATATTTATGCACAAGGTAATAAGTATTATTTTTATTGTACTACTTAGTATTAAACTGCGTTAGTGAATAAGAAATGCAAGCTTAATAAATGCTTCTATTGCCATATCTCTCATATATTTCTAGAACAATGCCTATAATCTTTTATTACTGCTATTTTGATTTCATCCTCAAACCAATTCATGCATGTCATAAATATTTATTCAATTTGAATTATGATTAATTTTGTAGCATTAAAAGGTAAATTATTCTTCAATCCGATTTAATAACAAAGTAGAACGAATAAGCACATCCGTTTCCTTGTTAATACTGTAATTGAGCGGACATGTATATAAAATATTAGTAATATTATTTTAATAGTATAGCTAAATACCAACTCTGCTCAGTCCTTCTTCGATCTCACCCTCCATATCCAGGTATGCCGCTCGCAGCTTTTCCATTTCCTCTTTTGTGGCCTGCCAGTAGCCGCGCTTCTCCGCCTCAAGCAATCGCTCTGCCACTTCTGCCGCGGCATAATTGTTGTTCTTCACCAATTTTTCCTGCATCTCCCGGTCGAAGATGTAACGCTTTGCGATGGCAGACCAGACCCAATTTTCCACCGCGTGCGTGGTAGCTGCCAGGCCGAGCATGTTCTCTACGCGATCGGCAATCTGCTGGGCACCGTGAAATTCGTGGGAGAGCATGGCATTGGCCCAGCGAGGATTGAGGAGCCTGGTTCTTGCACCCCGGTTAATTGCTCGGGCAACATCCTCCGTGCGAATGACTTCCTCTGTGGTGTCGGAGATGAGCATACGCACAGGCTCGCCCTTCTCCATCTGCACAGCACGGGAAAGGCCTCCGAAGAACTCGTAGTAGTGATCAAGGTCTATAATCTCTCGATCATGTGTGTCTCTGACCTGAGAGACCATCTCCACGCGGGAGAGAAGGGCCCGGTAGAGCTCATCACTCTTAACAGCATGCAGGTTCTCGGCGTAAAGGTGATCCATGGACTGAATGAAGACCTCGGCCAGCTCTTCTTCCGTCTTCCAGATGGAGTCTTCGAGCAGGGGCAGCATCCTTGTGCCATACTCCCCTGCTCTTGGCCCGAAGACTCTGCCGTTGGCCATTTTTCGAGCAGTTCTCTCGTCCAGATTCGCCGACTTGAACTCTTCTTTATTTTTCAGGGAATGCCTGCGAACGAAGTTTTTCTCAGGGGGCTCGTCAAGCTCTGCCACCAGATTGAAGGCACGGTCTAAAAGGAGAACGATATTTGGAAACATATCCCGGAAAAAGCCGCAGATATTGACCAGACAATCTACTCTGGGACGCCCCAATTCCTGCAGTGGGATGACCTCCAGCCTCGGTGCCCAGGACCCGGCATCTCTGATTATGCGCACCCCCAGATAGCTCAAAATCTGGCCAATGGATTCGCCCCCTGTCTTGGTAGTCTCAAAACCCCATAAAATGACGCCTACAGTCTCTGGATAGTTGGCCTCCTTCTCCCTGTAAATGGAAATGGTATTTTCTGCGATCTCCTGGCCACGTTGCATTGCGGTCTGTGTGGGTATGCGATTGGGGTCAAACTGGGTCAGGTTCCTGCCGGTAGGAAGGATTTCAGGTGTGCGGATAACGTCGCCCCCGGCAGCTTGCTCAATAAATCCTGCCTCCAGGCCGCGCAGAAGACCCGCGATTTCGCCATCGTTGCATGAGTATTTTTCCAGAAAACCAAGGCCATAGCCTAAAGTCTCTCTCAATTCTTCCCTGGCCCTGGAAGATAGGCCGCTCTCCATCACAGCGCTGTCCAGCGATTTTTCCAGGAAGAGGCCGCAAAGATGCGAGGCCATGTTGTCGATCTCTTTTAGCTCCTCTACAAAGCGCTCCCGGTTATGCAGGACCTGGTCATAGTCCAAGCCTTTCCTCTCTGCCAGAATTCTGTTTAAAGACTTGATGCCCTCCCGGTCATACCTCAAGATGAACTCAAAGAAGCTTTGCAGATCTTTGCGCTCATATATCTCGCCCAAGATGTGCAGCCCTTTGGGAATAATGCGCCTCTTCATCTCGTAGAGCTCATCATGGATGCCCGGCACATCCCGGCCCTCAATTTTCAGATCTATCGCCTTCTGAAAAATCTTTTCCTGCACAATATCTGCTCTCAAATCGCCATGCAGCCTGGCCTGGCTGTACTCATCGATGAGATCCTCCAGCTCTGCATAGCCCTCATAAAGATCGGATGTGGTAAAGGGTGGTGAGTTGTAGCCCAGGGTAGTTGCATAGAGCCTGCGCTTGGCAATTACCACCTCAGAAGTATTGACGACATGGTAGAAGTAAAGGTGGGGCATGCTGCCGATCAAAAGGTCGGGAAAGCACTCCTTAGATAGTCCGACCTCTTTTCCTTTGGTAAATTCTGCCAGGCCGTGCGTTCCCACATGCACCACCAGATCCGCTTTCCATACCTCCTCCAGCCAGTGGTAGAAGGCCAGATACTGGTGATGAGGTGGGCGGGTCTTATCATGAGAAGCGCTGGCCAGATCGGCTTCGCCCAGTGGAGGCCGGGCGGGCTGGATGCCAATGAATATATTGCCCAGTTGCTGCCCGGGAATGACGATCTTTTCGCCTGCCACCATGACCTTTCCCGGTGCCACTCCCCATGATTCTATTACATCCCTCTGCATGTTTTTTGGCAGAGAAGAGAAAAAATTCAGGTAATCTGCCTTGTCTAGGGAAAAGCATTTTTTCAGGGCATCTTCGGCTCTGTGCCAGGAGCCCGTGTTGAATAGAGCATAATCCTGGAAAAGCCGGTGCAGTTCTCTTTCCGGCATAACTACGCTATAGCCTTTATTCAGGAGAGCTTCTAAGATCCTCTGCACGCTGGCAAAGACATCCAGATAGGAAGCCACGCCCAGGTTGGCCTCACCGGGCGGATAGTTATAGATGATTATGGCAATGCGCTTTTGGGCATTGCTCTTCTTTTTTAGCTCCATCCACCTTCTTATGCGTAGAGCGATGCGTTCCACCCTATCCGGCAGAGCCGCTACCTCTGAAGCCTGCAGGTCGCCGACAGAAAGATCCTGCACGCCGCAGCAAGGGATGGGCTCGATGCATCCATCCAGCTCCGGCCAGATAACGGCCATGATAGACTCCAGAGGAGAAAGGCCCGTTTGGGATGCTTTCCACTCTTCGATCTTGCGACTGTACATGCAGGCTGGAGCGAAGACGGGCACATTCAGCTCGCTTAGCAACTTTCTCGTCCTTTCCGGATTGCCGCCCAGGGGCCCCCCGTTCAGCCGAAACCAGGTGAGATTGACCAGAGCGTCCAGAATGGGCCTGCCATCCCGGAAGAAGAATTTTTTCATGGCCCGATGGTTGTGAATTCCGTCGGAGAATACCGGGATAATGTTGCAGTCCAATAGATTTTCCATAAGGCCTTTCAGAACGCTCTGGCACTGGTCGAAGTGCATATTTCCGTAAAAAAGAACGCCTACCGTGGGAAGTGCTTCGTCAAATCCTGATGCCCTGCAAAAGATATCAATCTCCTGAAAATAGCCGTGCTTTGGATGAAAAATACCATATTCTGGGGACTGCAATGGCTCTTTGGCTTTAGGCAGACTGCAGTTCAGATAGTCCCGGAGCAGCAATAGCAACAGATTTCTATAGTTTTCTTTCCCACCGTAACGCCAGTAGCGGGCTATGCTCACGTAGTTGCCTGCATCCCGCACCCGGCCCAGAGGGATGATCCGACCGGCCGTCTTGACCAGGCCTTCTGCCAGTTGGATCTTCTTCCAGACCTCCTCAGGATCGCGCGCATCATCGGGCCTGATCTTGTTCGCCATACTCCTGCCGGAGAAGGAGCCGAGCCTGGTTATCTCCATCATCTTGCCCATGGGGGCCATGAGGTTGACCACAATGTTCTTTTCGTCCTTCAGGGATTGGTAGACAAGATCAATAGCTCTTCCACTGCCCCGGATGTCCACACAGACCGCATCTGAGGTTTGCAGATCTCTTTTCACCACCTGGTCGTCGATCAGCTCCTCGTCTATTTGCCTGGGATAGTATACTTTGAGCTGCAAGGGCAGATTGAACTGCTGCTTGAGCTCCTCGGCGGCTTGTGCCAGCCCAGCGGTGGAAACCGTGGAGATAAAGGTGATCTTCATGCGTATATCATACTCCGAATATTATATTATAAAAAAGGTAAGGCATCTTGATCTCACGCTTTTGGATAGACAAGAATGCCCCTTTGCTTGAGGTCGTAATCCAGACCCTGAAACTCCTTCAGATATCTCTGGTGGAGGGCCTGGGGATCAAGATCAGAAAACAGATCCGGATGAAGCCATTTGGCAAGATAGGCAACTCCAATAAAGTGCCGGCAGCCGCTGAAAGGCATATATGTCCAGAGGGGTGAGGCGATGAGAAACACCCTGTCTTCCCGCACGGCGGTAGTGTTCTTGAGTTCCGGGCGGCTCATGATCTCTCTTCTCACATCCTCCAGCTTTCCCGTATCACTGGCAGTCCGTCGGTCGTAGTCTTCATCGCCCAGGATGCGAATGATCACATCGGGATTGGCAGTTACTACATCCTCGGGATTGACCTCTTCAACCTCTCCTTTTCCTGCGAAGATGCTTAGCCCTCCTGCACTTTCGATGGGAGGCACGTCATTGTAAGAGGCGCGATAGGGCCGGTTCTCGCTGTAAACCAGGGGCCTCTCACCCTCTGGAATGTCCTTGATCTTCTCCCGAATGGATTCGAGCACATCGTCATAAAAATGCACGAACTCCTCTGATTCATTCTCTCGCTCGAATAAAATTCCCAGCTTTTGCACCTCCTCTGCATAGCACTCCGGCCTGCTACAGGCGAAGCATGCCACAGTGATTCCTGCCCCTTCCAGCTTTTCCAGGAGCGGACCTATGTAAGCTCCAAAGGTTCCCGTGCCCGAACCAGGATGAACCAGCACTAAATCAGGATTCAGCTCAATTATCTTTTCCACATTGGGCTCATAGAAGTTACCAACCGTTGGCAGAGCTTTGAACTCAGGAAAAATGGAGTAGATGTCGATGTTCTCCGGCCCTCCCACAACCATGCTGGAAGGCACCCTCAAGGTGCGAAGAGTTTCCAGGTGCTGAGAGATGGTGCATACCACCGTTTTTATGGGCCGATAAATCGTGACGGTCCTATCCTTCGTATCGGTAACGGTAATTGGATATGCTTCATGAATGTGTTTGATCTCAGTCAAATCCTTTTCCGCGATCTTACCCTGGCCAAAGGCCTCCTCAGCTCTCTTGACCTCCTCAGCCGATATCAACAGGTCGCCGCCCAGATCACCAGGAACAGTAGGCAGAGCCTGGCAGGGGATAATGAGAATGAACAGAAGGAGGAGGGCAAGCGAGTCGATGGTCCTCATAAAAAGTTCCCCTTCTCTGGCCAAGAGCAAAGACGCTGCAAATGAGATGACATCGCTTTCATAACCTCCTCTAACTTGCTGCAGTGATCTTCACCAGAGTATCCTCGTAGGGGATTTCGGCAGGCTCTGCTCCGGGCCGGTTGGGTCCCAGTACTACCCCCTTTAGTGTGTAATTTCCGGGCGTGAGGTTTACAGTTGCATTCTGGAAGCAGGCATAGTGTGCTTCATCTGAACGCGCGATCTTTATGCTTACATTGGTCTTATTTTCAGGAACGGTAACTACAGCATCGCCCAGAAAGTGCATGGCCCCCAGGATCATCCTGTAAGTTGTGATGTTATAGCAGCCTGCGGAGAGATTGCTGAAATTAAATGAGCCGTTCACATTGGTCTTGGTGATATTTGCCGGCATGGCAGCATCCCCAACGGAGCATTGTGACCAGGCGCTCATTGATAGAAGACAAAGAGCCACGGTTAGGAACAATGCTGCGAAAATAATTAATTTGCATTTCATATTAATAGTATCTCCTGTTACGCAAATGATGTGAATACTTATTAAGTATTACTTAAACTTTACTAATTAGCACAAAATAAAGAAATTTATAATTATATAAATACTATTATGTATGTAATCATACTATTAGCAAAAGATTTATTACTATGTAAGACAACATTCGGTATGTAGGTGCGTAGTGCAAAGGCCTCCTTTACCATAATGCTCTTGGCTTTGCTCACCTGCCAAAGTGAAATGGGATGAATGATGTGCCCTGGCCAATCTGCCATTGGCCGCCCTGGGGTTTGCGGCTCGGTCGGGGCGCTTCTCTTCTGCAAATGCTTTGCACTTTCACCAAAACTCTTTCTTCCGCCTCATGAACAGATAGACGAAGAACGGCACTCCCAGGAGGGCGGTCATGATTCCTACGGGCAGGATCTCAGGGGCCAGAATGGTTCGCGCAGCGGTATCAGCCGCGAGCAAGAGCAAGGCGCCCACAAGAGCGGAACCGGGCAAAAGAAACCGGTGGTCTCCGCCTATGGCCATCCTGGTAATGTGAGGTGAGACCAGGTCTATGAAGCCGATGGTTCCCGTGAAGCTGATGATGCTGGCGGTTATGAGCGAGGAGAGCATCATGTAGATCACCCTCGTTCGCTCTACATTCACTCCCAGGCTCTGGGCAGTCTCATCGCCAGCCCCGAGAGCGTTGAGATCCCATGATTTGATGATGAGATAAGGCAGACAAAGGACCAGAATGGTTATGACCATACCCACGATCTCCCAAGAGGAGCGACCCAAAGAGCCCATCATCCAGAAGACCACTTCATGAACCTCCTCTGACTTTCCCCTATACTGCAGCAAGGATGTTAGGGCCGAAAAAAGATACATGATGGCGATGCCGGCCAAAATCATGGTCTCAGTAGAGATTCCTTTGTACTTGGCCAGGCCGTAAACGGCGAAGGCGGAGAGAAGGGCGAAGATGAAGGCATTGCCAATAACAAGCCAGGAGCCTGCCACAATGCCTGCACCAAGGATGATGGCCAATGCTGCGCCGAAGCCGGCCGCGGAGGAGATGCCTAAAGTGAAGGGGCTGGCCAGTGGGTTCTTGAGAATGCCCTGCATTACAGCCCCGGCCACGCCGAGGCCCATGCCGGCGACAATGCTCATCAAGACTCTGTGCAGCCGCAGGTCCCAGACGATCATATCGGTAAAGGCCGTGGAATGAAAGTGTCCGGGGAAGAATCTGGCCAGGATGGAGGAGTAAACATCCATGATGCTGACCTCTGCTGATCCGAGGGTGACCGCCACCCCTGCCAGGAAAGCTATCGCCAACATCAGGGCCAGGAAGAAGAGCACCTTTCGTCCTGTGTACTGCCTGTACTGCTCCCTTAAATCGGTTCTCTCGCAGGCACCTGGCATCAGGTCTCTGGGTACAGCATTATGGCCAGACATGAGATTCACGACTAATGCCTCAGAACGCCTCAGGATGTATGAACTTGGCAAACATCTCCAGGCCATCCACGATCCTGGGACCGGTGCGGGTTATGAGATCTCCTTCTGCCTGATAGATCCGACCATTCTTGCGGGCATCGGTCTGATTCAAGCCGCGTTCCTTTTCCGCCCATTGCATGGGTTTGTCCGCCCCGGTTCCCATGCCTGAGCAGGCAATAATCACCTCAGGATTTCGCACAGCTATGGCTTCCGGATCTACCTGAGCATATCCCGACAGATCGTGGAAGATGTTCACACCCCCTGCCTTCTCGATGATCTCGTCCTCGAAGGTTCCCGCACCTGCCGTCCGAACCGGATCATGCCAGACAATGTAAAGTACGCGCGTTTTAGGAAGGGATGAGACTTTGTCCGATACGGCTTTTATTCGGGACTCCATCCGACTGCAAAGTTCGGATGACTCTACTTCCTTCCCCGTGATCTTACCGATCTTTTCTATGGATTGAATGATGCTGGTGAGATTATTCGGATCGACGACAAAGGTGGGAATGCCCTCTTTGTCCAGCAGGGAGACTGCCCCGTTGCTGTGCTTCTGGCCGGCCAGGACCAGATCGGGATGCAAAGTGAGAATCCTCTCGATATCCGGTTCAACGTACCCACCCACAACCTCGATCTTTCCGCTGTCCTTTAGCTCCTTCACCAGAGGAGGATAATTGCAGTACTTCGTCGCCCCTACCACTTGATCCCCCAGGCCGAGAGCAAAGAGGATCTCCGTGTTGGAAGGTGAGAGCGAGACTATTCTCGCCGGGGTTTCGGCCACGCTGACCGTCCGCCCGAGATCGTCCGTAACAGTCACCGCACTGGTCGTGTTTTCTTCTGCCAGGGTTACAGAGCAGAAAAACAGCAACATGACCAGAGATAATATTATCGACTTCAAGATCAAGTTCATCATCTCAGTTAATTACACAACGTCCTGGGTCTTCGGCATCAAGTTAATTAAACTCAATTGGATATAAGACAGAATTACTTGATTTAAAGTTTTTGGCCAAACCTGAAAATGAGTAATCTACCGATAATGAGTTGTTTAACATGAAAACCGCATCAACTCCGTTCGTGCCAATCCTGCTAAACCAGCTCCTGGAGGAAGGAGCGCCAGCTCAGTGGGCCCTGGAAGATTTCCAGGCATTTGACCAGATCTATCCCGCCGGTACTTTTTTCATCCAAGCACCCTTCCAGGGCCGAAGAATCCGGTGATGTTCGGATACGGGCAAAGGGCTGAGCTTCCCGATTACGGACCACGAGTAGCTATAGAGTACTTCGGCAGCCCGAGCAGATTGTCCCAAGTCACACCAGTTTTCATTCGATGATCTTTCTGAAGCTGATAGATGCAACCGCGAAAATCAGAAGATCAAAGATGATTACGGCCATGAAGTCTACAGCGATATTTGCAACATCTCCGCTTATCATCAAGCCTCTCACCGCGTCCACTGCATAGGTTAAGGGATTGACGGAGGCTATGGACTGCAGGAACGGAGGCATCATCTCGATAGGATAAAGCGCATTGCTGGCGAAGAAGAGCGGCATGATCATGGCCTGGCCGATGCCCATGAAGCGCTCCCTGGTCTTCATAAGCGATGCCACGAAGATGGATAGAGCAGCGAAGCCACCCGAGATCAGGAACAACATCAAGAAAGCGGCGATGATATAGAGAGGATTGGGTATGAACTTCACACCGAGCAAGATGGCCACCGGGAAGATTATCAGAGCCTGGACGACAGCTCTGACTCCAGAGGCAATTGCCCGGCCGATTACCGTGGCGTATCTGGATGCGGGGGCCACCAGCAGGCGCTTCAAGATCCCGGTCTCCCTCTCCCAGACGATGGTGAGTCCGTAGAAGACGGAAACGAAGATGGTGGATTGGAGCAACACGCCCGGAGTGATATAATCGATATACGGGATGCCGTTGGTGGGGATATCTCGCACGTGGCTCATGACCGTTCCATAGACCGTCAGCCATAGGATGGGCTGAACGGCTCGGGTGTAAATCTCGGTCCGGTCGTGCCTGAGCCCGCCTCATCTCAAGCTCGATCATGGCAAACATTTCTCTCATTGAATCATTAAACGCCATAGTAGTTACCTGATTGATTCTTTTGCATGGCGCATTCCGGCATACTTCAAAAATACATCATCCAGCGTCGGCCTCGTCGCTCTGATACTTTCCAGCGAGATTCCTTCGCTTCTCAGGACTTCGATGATTGCGGGCAATGCAACCTCGCCGTCCTCGACTACTACATCCAAGACGAAGTCATGAACGACGGCATCATCAACTAAATTCAGAGCTTTGATCATCTCCAGGATCCTGGATTCCAGTCTCGGAGGAGCTGCGGCTGCCGATGGATGCTTGGAATCAGTTCCACGGTCCGCCAGGCTGATGGATATGATCTCGCCGTGAAGTGAGTGTTTGAGTTCGCTGGCGGTGCCGAATTTAACGATTTTGCCCTTGTTGATGATGGCGACCTCATCAGAATATAGGTCTGCCTCATCCATGTAATGAGTATTGAAGAAGACCGTGGTGCCGCACTCTTTCTTGAACGATCTCAAATTCTCCCAGACCGCCTTTCGGGCGGAAGGGTCGAGGCCCAAAGTAGGCTCGTCCAGAAAGAGGATCCTGGGCTTGATCAGCAGGGCACAGGCAATCTCCAGCCTGCGAATCATGCCGCCCGAGTATTTCTTGACAAGGCCGTTTGCCACCTCATCTAGGCCCATGCTCTGCAACGCTTCCCAGATGCTCTTCTTTCTCTGGCCGGAGGAGACGCCGTAGATCTTGGCGTAGATGAGCAGATTCTCGAAACCGGTGATATCGGTCCAGACGCTCATCTCCTGGGGCACATAGCCGATGATCTTCCTGACTTTGGCGTCATCTTTCACCACATCATAGCCGAAGACACGCGCCACGCCAGCCGTGGGGCGGAACTGGGTGGTCAAGACCCGCATCAAGGTGGTCTTGCCCGATCCGTTGGGGCCGAGCAGGGCAAGTGTCGGCGGCCTTAACCGTCAGATCGACTCCGTCCAGAGCGTTTACCTTGTTGTCATAGACCTTGGTGAGCTGCTCTATTTCAATTGCTCATTCCATATCCACCTTCCTGGCTCGTGCAACTTGTCTCATTAATATGTATAAAAAATTTGTGGTAAATCGTATAAAACTTTAACATATATTTTGCTAATTAGATGCATTTATTAATATTTATTAAACAAATATTCTGCTTAAATGTTACGAAAGTGTTAAGTAATATGATTATATGCTACAATAAAACCACATTGTAAAAAACAAGTTTCGGCGAAATCAAAGTTGAAAAGATCGATAAAGGTGATGAAATGGAAAAAATTGCATGTTCAAAAATGCTCGGCTATCTGTTGATGGCGGTTCTATCCTGCTGGTGGCAGTACTGCCGACCTTTGCAGAAGATGATGCCAAAGACCAGATACTGAACAGCACAGTGGACTCCATCACACTCCTTGACTCAGTAGGCCGAACAGTCACAATGCCCATGCCGGTAGAGAGGATCATTCCCACAGACTACCGAACCACTGAAGCTCTTCTGGCCCTGGGCGCCCGAGATATGATTGTGGGCGTGGATACGGCGTTTCATCAGCGAATGGCAGAGTTCGGCCTCGCTGATGTGCCGGAGGCATCGGTTCATTCCGGAGAGGTCAACTATGAAGAGATACTGCTGCTGAGGCCGAATCTGATCATTCTGCCGGTTTCGGGCGCAAGCTATGCCGATGAGGTCGCCAGCAAGCTGCCGGGCATTCCCGTGATTGTCATGAGTGCCACCACCAGACAAGATGGCATCCCCGAACTGAGAATTCTTGGCCAGATCCTGGGAAAAGAGGAGCAAGCAAAAAGCTGATAGACTGGACTGAAAATATTCAGGTGTCGTCGAGGAGCGCACCAAGAACCTATCTCGCCTGAGGAGATGCCGACCTTCTACTACGAGTACATGTCAGAGTCCAGCAAGTGGCAGGCCATCCCATCCAGCAATGCTGCCGGAATGGTGGTGGAAGGATGCGGCGGAAGGAATGTGGCAGATGATCGTCAAGCTCAACGGATCGTTGCCCAGGTGGACGCTGAATGGGTCACTCCAAAGATCCGGACTTCATATTCATGGATCTCATGAAGGGATTTGACAGCGGCCCTGGAAAGACTGAGGATGATCTCAGGCTCTTCTGGACAAGTACATCGATGATCGTGCTGCGAGATGGCTTCAAGAATCTGACTGCAGTTCAGAACAACCACGTCTATCTCATCGACAGCATTGATCACTGGGCCCAGATGGATTATTGGGCATGTTTTCTTTGCCAAGTGGCTGCATCCGGATCTATTTGAGGATCTCGATCCGAATCGAGATGAACAAGGAGTATCTGCAAGAGTTCCATGGAATCGAGGTGGACGGAACCTGGGCTTATCCGCTCTCGGAGTAGTGATAGGAGCAATTGAACGAAAAGAGCGTGATTGCAGTGCGACCAGAAGAAGCGGAAGCCTCGGCATTCTTCACATTTCTTAATGGTTTTTGATATGCGACGATAATGATTAGGGGCTGATATGGAGCCAAATAAATCTGAAATCAAAGAAAAGATCAGGGCATTTTGGGATAATTCTCATCAGAACTACGATGCAGTGGCAGCTCACGGCGTGCATTCCGAGGCAGAAATGGTCATGTGGCGGCAGGGAATGGCAAGAGGCTGCAATGGGGGCCGAGAAGAGCCTGAAGATCCTGGATATCGGAACGGGCACAGGATTTCTGGCGCTTCTCCTAGCCAATATGGGCTACATTGTAACCGGAGCCGACTGGGCTACTAGCAAGATCTCGCAGGCGAAAGAAAAAGCCACAGCCTGCAATATCGCCGTGCAGTTCCAGGTCGAGGACGCAGAAAAGCTATCCCTGGAGAGCAACGACTTCGACGCAGTTGTCAGCAGACATGTCATCTGGACGCTGTCCGACCCATATGCAGCGGCGCGGGAGTGGGTCAGGGTTACAAGGCCGGGCGGCAAAGTGATCGTGGACATTCCACGCATGGGATCGCATAGCGGAAGCCATCACTTCGGAGAAGAGATCGGAAAGAGTCTGCCATTTTACAACGGAGCCGATCCGGATAAGATCGAGGAAATGCTAAAGGACGCGGGACTGACCAATATCGGAACTCTGATGCTTGAGACGGCCGGAGACGAGGAGAAAAAGACGCTTCTTATCTTCGGTGAGAAAGCATGAGCGACCATATGCTCTGGGCCGAGGCCCAAGACAAGGCAGTTGTAGGGGACCTGGTGAAGGGTTATGCTTTCTTTGGGCACCCTTCCATGTCTTCTAGCATCTTTGCGCCTCGAATAGATTCCGCGTTTCTTCTAACTCCTGAGGGAGAGCGGCTTAGTCTGACCCTGAAAAAAGGAGACTGGCTGCCAGGATACGGCCATATGGAATACCTGTTATCGGATATGATGCTCTACTGGCCAGGAGACTATGTCTTCGGCCTCGTCAGGTCGCCTGGAGTATATGATCTGTCCTGGCATGGCGGAAAGAGCGGGCTGTTTCTCACACGCAGCTTCGCTAAGGTGATAATTCAT
>CAWDNX010000003.1:0-332723 GCA_963803855.1 Methanotrichaceae archaeon | reverse complement strand
GATTTTCCTTTATCGAGGATTTAACTCATTAATATTATTTTATAAAATTTAGGTAATTTGTTTGGGGAATCTCATGAATTTAACACTAAAGCCTGTAATGCGTCAAACAGAAGACTATTTCAACGTTAACGTTAAATACAATTTCGGCCACTAAGTTGATAGCTTATATGCTCAAGAACTAAAGAACTTAGACCGCGAGATGAATGGATGAAAACTACGCATAAGATCTATATTGGCAACT
The DNA here is from genome assembly GCA_963803855.1 of Methanotrichaceae archaeon. Lineage (GTDB taxonomy): Archaea > Halobacteriota > Methanosarcinia > Methanotrichales > Methanotrichaceae > Methanothrix. Next base: position 332,482 of record CAWDNX010000003.1, on the reverse strand, counting down.
CCAGGCAAATGAAAGAAGTTCCTGATCAATCAGTAGGCTGCGTTATAACCAGTCCTCCCTATGTGACCACGTTGATGAAGAAGGGGCAAAAGTTTGATTATGCAGCATATCGATCTATGATTCAAGATGTCTTTAACGAGATCTGGCGCGTGCTAATCCCTGACGGAAGATTCTGCTTAAATGTTGCCGATATCCGAAGCAAATACTTCTATGAGGAAGAGAATGGCTTATATCGTGTTCCGATTTCCGCTGATCTTCTCATGCTTTGTCAGGACATTGGATTCCGGCTTTTTGACACATTTATCTGGGATAAAGGGTTTAACCGTTGTTTTGGAGGGCCATTGCTTGGCTCTTACCCGTATCCTGCATCTATCTACAATAATGTGTACTTCGAGTACATATTTATTTTGAAAAAGCCAGGAAAGCGCAACAAGCTGGATCCAGAAATCAAAAAAGCCAGCGAGATTGATAAGGAAACCTGGAAACAGTATGTCCAGAAGATCTGGCGAATAGAGTCTGAAACGGAATGGTTCAAAGGACATGGTGCCGTTTTTCCAGAAGAGGTACCACATAGACTCATCCGCATGTACTCTTTTGCAGGCGACACGATCTTAGATCCTTTTGCAGGATCAGGGACGACTATCAAAGCTGCGATAAACCTGGAAAGAAACAGCATAGGATATGAAATTAATGAGGACCTTATACCAGTTATCAAGCGACGCTTGAATATCGGTCAATCGTTGCTTATCGAGAGGGAGGCTCTGATCGATATCTCTTTAGCTGAGTACAGAGTTCGTGAGTCAATGGAGTAATCCATGACTGGGCAAGTGACATTAGAGGAACTTCTTGGACAGCTGAAACGTATTCCTGCAAAGTGGTTGGATGATGACGGCCGGAAAGTGTTGGAATCCATCACACTTGTGGTTGAAAGGATCGATGATTTTGCTCTCGATCAGGATCTTATCGAAACAATTCTTGTCGAATATCCGTATGCATTAGACGTTTTCCGCCTTTTTCTGGACATGTCTCAGGATATATTCGCGAACGAGATGGGAGCAAGAAATATAAAGGGTGATTTCACAAGCATCCGCAGCAAATGCAAAAATGGCCCCGAAAAGATCGCAGAGGCGCTTGTAGAACTTGGGTTGGCCGATGCCATCGAGACACATAGATCTCATAGATGGACCTTGCAGGATGTTTTGTGGGACAGGTATGGTCATATGCGAGGGAGGGCCATGACCGCGCAAAGGCGCGGAGCGACCTTAGAGGATGCTGTTGAGAGCATATTGAATGAGCTTAAGGATGAGATAGGCATAACCTTTGATCGTGGTGGTAACTTCATTAGTAGATCCGGAGCCCAGGCAAAAGCAGACTTTTCGGTCCCCTCTCGCGAAGTACCGCATATCATCATCGAGGCCAAGGGTTATGAAGCGACGGGCAGCAAGCTCACCGATGTACTTGGGGATATCCTCAAGGTCCTGAGAGTTAAGGATAAAGACACCCACTACTTCTTCGTAACCGATGGTATAGGTTGGCATCGACGTCTTAGCGACCTAAGGAAGATCGTCGAACACCATCAGCGCGGGAATATTGAGATGATCTATACCATGAGCACCTTGCCGGACTTAAAGGAAGCCATCCGAGAAATAGTAACCTCAGTGTAGGCAAAGGATTACTCTTTCAGGACTTCAAGCTGAGTTAGGATCTTATCCAGAGTCTCATCTTGGGTAGTCAGGCGGAAATGCTTCTGGTATGCCACCAGCTTTGCTTTGGCCTCATCTGAGACCATAACATTGATCCGTTTCATAGGTGTCTCAAATTATGCTTAAACGTTTAAACTTTGCTGTTAATAACGTTAAAATGAAATGGCAAAGATCATAAGTGGTGCGATAATCGCTTGATCATCAGAATAATGAAGCGATCTTCAATCATTTCAGGCCATAGACATGATCTCTCTCGACTCTCTTCCCCACAATCCCGGATGCTATCTCTTCAGAGACAGCCAGGGCAAGGTGATCTACGTAGGCAAAGCCCGAGATCTCAAGAAGCGGGTCGCCAATTATTTTCAGAAGCTGGATCACGGTCCCAGGACAGAGGCCCTCGTCTTTGCCGCAAAGGCAGTGGACTATATCGTCACCAACACTGAGGTCGAAGCGCTGCTGCTGGAAAACACCCTCATCAAGAAGCATCTGCCCCGCTACAATATCAAGCTCAAAGACTCCTCCCGTTATGCCTGCATAGAGCTTACAGAAGAGCGATTCCCGCGCATCAGAATCTCCCGTAAGGCCACTGGCGATGGCTCGTTCTTCGGCCCCTTCACCTCCGCCCGGGAGAGGACATTCGTCTATCAGCTTCTTCGCAAGACCTTTGGTCTACGTACCTGTAAAAGGCTGCCCAAGCGTGCATGCCTGCGCTACCACCTGGGTCACTGCATGGCCCCCTGTCTAGGCAAGATCGGAGAGGAGGACTACCGGGACAGGGTAAAAAGGGCAGCCTCGGCCCTGGGGGGCAAAACGGGAGAGCTGGTCGAATCTATGCAAAGGGAGATGAGAGAGCTCTCCCTCCGGCAGGAGTTCGAGAGAGCAATGGAGCTAAGAGATGAGATCGCAGCTTTGCGGCACCTGCAGGAGAGGCAGCAGGTGGAGAAAAACCGCAAGTACGATCAGGACGTTATCAGCTATCAGGTGGACGGTTCCAGCGTCTTTCTCATGCTATTCAAGGTCTACCGGGGCACCTTAGAGGGAAAAGAGGACTACGTCTTTGCCCAGAGCGAGAACTTCCTGGAGGAGTTCCTGGTGCAGTACTACTCGGAGCATGAGCCGCCTGAGGAGCTGATAATGGAAGAGCCGCTGGATCTGTCTCTGGTGGATTTTCTCTCCCACGTGAAGGGCAAAAAGGTGCACGTCACCGTCCCCAAGCAGGGTGAAAAAAAGGAGCTCTTGGAACTGGCCAAAATGAATGTGGAGATCGGCTTTTTTGGTGACAGAATGAAGATGCTGGCCCTGCAGGAGGCACTTCGTCTTCCCAAGACTCCCCAGGTCATCGAATGTTTCGACATCTCACACTTGGCCGGTACCTTTTCGGTGGGCTCCATGGTGCAGTTTCGGGGAGGCAGGCCGGACAAGAGCAACTACCGGCGCTTCAAAATCAAGGGCGTGCAGGGCGTGGATGATTTCGCCTCCATCGCTGAGATAGTTCGACGCCGCTACACTCGCCAGAAGGAGGGGAGCCTGGAGCTGCCTGACCTCATTGTTATCGATGGTGGCAAGGGGCAGCTATCCTTTGCGCTGGCCGAGCTAAGAGAGCTGCGGCTGAAGATCCCCATCATCTCTCTGGCCAAGGGTGAGGAGGAGATCTACGTACCGGGACTGGACGGACCGTTGCAGATCAAGAAGAATGATAAGGCATCGCTCTACGTGCAGGAGATCAGAGACGAAGCGCACAGGTTTGCCATCGCTTACAACCGATTGCTGCGAAAGAAGGCGATAACGGAATGAATCGTGTGCATACGCTCACTACAAAGGCACAAAGCTTACAAAGTACGCCCAAAGACGATTCCGGGGGCTACGCACCCCCTGGAATATCAAAAGTCTGTGGCCTGCCCAAAAAATGTTGCGAAGGGCCGAATTTCTATTTATCCAGTATTTCATACAATATCTTCATGCCCTTGGTGAAGGGGGGCATTCCTGAAGTTAGCAGAACCACTCTCAGGACATCCACAATCTCGTCCTTGGTGATGCCAAGCTCCTTCATGCCGCTCATCATCTGCTTCTTGGTGGCCCGGTCGTCGGAGGTGGCGGCATTGATGCCGATGGCAATCAGCTTCTGGGCCTTGTAGTCCAGGGCTTTGCCGTTGTAGATGGCCTCGTTTAGTCCAACGATGGCTTTGTAGAGGTCGGGATATTCAGTCTTGGTCTTGGCCATGCCTTCGCCAAAGAAAACTTCTTCTTTCATTCTTGATTCACCTTAATACTATCATTCGTTCTTACATTTTATAGTTTTCTGCATAGTTTTTTTTTCTGATCCTATTAATATTAGCGGATAATTATAACCATGCAACTAACGATCCCACCACAGAGACACAGAGCGCACGGAGGACTCACAGAGGCCTTTAATTATTCGATTACCCACTCGAAACAGCGAGGAACCAGATCATTCAACGACTTAAGCACTTTGTATTAATCGAGAAGGTACTTCCCGGCGCCAGGCGGACGCTCGCACGCGCGGGCGCGGGCAGGCGGGCCCAGGAGCGGCTGCGCTGGCTGCCTGGGCGTTTGCTCACAACTGATTAAGACGACTACAACTTCTACTTCATCGCGCCATTACTTCGCTGTGGGACTCATCTCCCAGATACCAAAGGCATTGTTCTCAGTATCAATACAGATTATGAAATACCCCATCCCGGGAACGGCTTTCTTGGGAACAATTATTTTGCCGCCCAGCTTTTCAACTTTCGCTGCGTATTCGTCTACCGACGGCACTCCGATGTAGTTTGTAATTTGTTGCTCCGGGTGCATTCTCTTCATCATGCCTCCTCCGGGAGCGCCGAAAACGTCGATCATGGCATAATCCATGCCTGGTATGCCTTCAATCTTCCAGCCAAAAAGGTTGGAATAAAATGCTTTTGCCCTTTGCATATCATCCGCAGGTATCTCAAAGTGTACTATACTGGACATTTCTTCTTTCCTCCTTGTTCGATATTTATCATTACGTCTTCAAAGTTTTTAAGACTATTTCTTCCAGGCGGTCCATGCTTTCTGTTGCCCCTTCTTTCATACCTGAGTTGAACATGCCGTCCCGGTCCTCAACGCTCTGGAAGAGATCTGTGACCGTCAATTTCGTCTTGCCTTCTCTCAGGCGCAACGATTTCACGAAAGATGCCTTTGCTCCAAAAGTCCTTGCCGTCGGGTGATCGCATGCAGCTCTGATACTCGCCGCCCACGCGCAGATCGATCCTGGAGACGGGTGATGTAAAACCAATTAGGTCTCTCGTATCTCCCTGGTTCATTTATTATTCATCCTTTTCATGATAATAAGTGTTTTAAAAATTATTTAAGTTTTGTGACACAAACCAGCGGCTCAAGGGCAAAGCTTGCCGCCAGGCAATCGGGCCTTCTGGAACAATCGAGATGGGGCTCTCGGGCGCGCCAGGCGGACACGCGCGCGAGCGTGGGCAGGCGGGCCCGGAAGCTCCTGTGCCCGTCCCATACTGATGATCAATCTTTCTTGGCCTGTTCAAGTTCTATATCTAATGTTGGCAAGTATCGGGTTCAGCCTAGAATATATTGTTATTGAACGCGGCAGAAGTTAGAGTTGACAATCTATTGTCCTGCATTCCGAAGGCTCCTAATTTAACTGTTTTATTATCTGATGTCGTGTTTACCATGTTATTGGTTAGAGGCATGACTACAAAACTGCTCTGACTTGAATTACCATTGCTGGTTTGGTTAAGGGATGAATTGGTGTTTAATGGCGTTTCTTGCGAGAGCGATTTTGCCTGTAATTTAGTAGGGTTGCCGCCAAGGTTGTCCCTGACAAACTCATCAAAGCTCGACATATCGATATTGACTGCCGGGTCACCCATGAAGCTGGATGAAGAACCTCCGCCGCCGGAGACTGCACAACCTCCCGCACAACCTCCTTTTGCCTCTGGAAGAGAGATGAAGACGGATGAAATTACTACCAGAAACAAAATCGTATGCTTAATACTAATCTCCATGGCCTTCCCGATTGGGAGGCTTCAGTTAAAAGCCCTTCGATAGCCTGCGTGACTTGTTCAGGCTCTTTAAGTGGAAAAGCTTTTCTAGAGAAGTGCATTTGCAAAATCGGTTCAGGCCATAGTAGCTTCATCGCTAGATCTGGGTATATCTGCACAGTGTCCAAGAATTTAGGCTTGGGCATAGGCGGCGATTAAAATTTTAGGCCGCCAATCACATTCGCTCCACCCGCCTCGTCTTTATCTTCTCCGCCTGCAAAAGATAGTCTGTGGAGACTTTGAGGTGAGGCGCAGTATGTGGATTTTTGACTCTTACTACAAGGGCTGTGTGGAGCTTTGGGGCCGGGAAAGGGGCCTAACCAAAGCCTGCGCCGCCTACCCACCCTCGTTCTACATGCATCTCAAGGATCCACCCGCCTACCGGGAAATGATCGAGGCCCTGGAGAGCCGCTTCAAGGCGGAGGAGTGCAGCTTCAGAACCATCTTCGGCACCTTCCAGGGCCTCAGGATCTACGCTGGCCGAAAAGTGGCCGAGAAAATCGAGATCCAGACCCGCTACGCCGCCGAGCTCTATAACGTGGACGTCCGCCAGGACCAGCGCTATCTGGCCGAACACGACCTCTTCCCCTGTGGAGACAGAGACGAATCCCGGTTCTCGCCCGACTTCGTGGTCCCTTTGACCCGCCTGGAAATACAGGTGGCCGGAGACCCCGCGTTGCCCGGTGATATCTCACGCATCGATATCCTGGATGGTCGCAAGCAGAGGCTGGAAGGATCTGAGAGACAGGTCATCTCCGATCTCCTGGATCTCATCAAGGCCCATGACCCCGACCTGATCCTATGTCCCCATGCGGACACCTGGGTCCCACTCCTGGTTCGCAAGGCCAGAAGATACGGCCTGGATCCCACCATCAGCCGCACTGGCTTCTTCAAGCCGATGGCCTCCAAATCCTATTGGAGCTATGGAAAAGTCAACCATAAGGACGGCGCTCTCATCCCTGAGGGCCGCATTCTCATAGACACCGCCAAGAGCTTCGTCTATGCCGAGAGCGGCCTGAAGGGCGTCCTCATGGCCTCCCGGCTCTCCGGCCTTTCTCCTAACCTTACCTCCCGCTTCACGCCCGGCACGCTCATCTCCAGCTACGAGGTCTTCGAGGCCCTGCGCCGGGGCATAGCCGTGCCCTTCAGAAAAAGAGATGCAGAGAGCCTGAGGAACATATCGGAGCTGAGGGCCAGCGACAAGGGAGGCATGATGTTCCAGCCCGAACCGGGCGTGTACGAGCGGGTTCACCAGATCGATTTCACATCCCTGTACCCCTCGATTATCGTCAAGTACAACCTCTCCCCTGAGACCATTCGAGACCCCGAGCTGAAGGGCTTTCTTTGCACCGTGCTCTCCTCTCTGCTCAATTTGCGCATCGAGACCAAGAGACTGAAGAAGACCAACCCGGATTACGCCGGCATAGATTCTATCCTTAAATGGATGCTGGTGACCTGCTTCGGCTACACCGGCTATCGGAATGCCAAATTCGGCCAGATCCAGGTCCATGAGCGGATCACGGAAATCTCCAGAGAGCTGCTCGTGCAGATCAAGGAGCTGGCCGAGAGCATGGACTTCCAGGTCCTGCATGGCATAGTGGACTGTTTATGGGTTATAGGCGAGAGCATGGCTAGTTTCAAGGAGGCCGTGGAGAGGGAGACGGGCATCCTGACGGAGGTGGACTCCTACGACTGGATCGCTTTCCTGCCCATGGCCGACGGCTCAGGAGCCTACAACCGCTATTTTGGCAAACTTGACACGGGCAAGATGAAGATCCGGGGCGTGATGGCCCGCAAAGGAGACACGCCCGAGTACGTGCTCCGCATGCAGCAGGAGCTGTTCGAGGTCCTGGCCGGGGCGAGGAGCCGGGAGGAGCTGAGGTGGATAGAGCCCAAGGCCCGAGAAGTGCGCAGGCGGTACATGGACAAGCTTGTAGAGGCGAATGTCCGGGAGCTGGCCATTCATCGCAGAGTGAGCCGCTTGAGCTATTCTCGCAGGTGTGCTGAGGCCTCGGCGGTGCAGGCTCACCTGAAGCAGGGCATTCCCCTGGCGCCGGGAATGGAGATAAGCTACGTGGTGAAGGACGCCAAAAAGTGGGAGGTGGAACCGGAGAGGACGGCTTCAAAGTTCGATGCGGGATATTACGGGAAGCTGCTGGAGAAGGCCTGGCGAGAGGTGGCGTATGTGTTTGAGTGCCGCGATCAATAGGAAGATCTTTTCCATGGTTTGGACAAACTCCTCGATTTGGCAGGGCAGGCCGTCAAGTTATTGAGCAAGAAGAAAGGAGTGAATAAAATGAGTGATGAAGCGGTTAAAGCAAGCATTTGCCCTGGTATGGGTGTGTGCCATTTGGAAACGGGCGTGCAGGCAATCATCCCCATGCAGATAGAACCCGAAAAGATTGTGCAGGCACTGCAAGCCATTCTAAACGCCATTAAAAACAATATCGCAGAGGGCATTGGTTGTTACCAGATAGCATGTATGATGTCGAACGAAGTCGGCGCGATGTTGGTCGTAAGCACCGATACCGAGGAAGGTATGCCCGAAGCTCTTGACGCACTCCAAACTGCGGCAAAGGCGTTTGAAGAGAGTGCAGGCAACGCAAAAGCTCAATGGGAAATGCAGAACAAGGACGTTACTAAGCCAACAAGATCTGGCTGTACCAGCGAAAGCGTTCGACCTGCCCAAGATTGAAAGCAGAGCAGATCGTTAAGGATACAGCTTGACCTTCTTATCCCCCGTAGGCGATGTGCGCAAGATCACCTATTTCGAGCTATCTCAACGCAGTGGCTATTCGTGACCGTCTGGAGGACTGCCAGCCAAAGATTCTGGTCACCTGCGACGGCTCCTACCGCCGGGGCAAGCCCATTGCCACCAAGCCCCAGGCGGATGAGGCTATCGCCTGGTGTACTGCTGATATCGGATGGATCACCGGCCATTCTTACATCGCCTACGGGCCGCTCTGTCTGGCGCCACCAGCATCATGTACGAGGGATCGCCCGATTATCCTGACTTCGGCCGGTGGTTCCAGATCATCGAGGACTACGGAGTCTCTGTGATCTACACCGCGCCTACTGCCATCAGAATGTCATAGCGCCCCTGCCCATAACCCCGCTCATGCCCGGCTCGCCCAGCTTCGCTCTGCCCGGCTACAACGTAGAGGTAGTGGATGACAACGGCGCAAGCGTTCCCGCAGGCCGCACCGGCAATATACTCATAACAACGCCCTGGCCTTCCATGCTAAAAGAGGTCTACCAGGATCCGGCTGGGTACCTCGATACCTACTGGAATGCTTTTCCCGGCAAGTATCTCTCTGGAGACAAGGCCCGCGTGGATGGGGACGGATACATCTGGGCTCTGGGAAGAGGAGACGATGTCCTCAAAGTGGCGGGCCACAGGATATCCAATGCCGAAGTTGAGGCGTCGGCGAAGATGCACCCATCAGTTGCCGCCGCGGCAGTCGTGGGCAAGCCGGACAAGGTGAAGGGCGAAAGCATTGTGGTATTTGCCGTCTTGAAGCCCGAGGCAGAGCCAAACGCCGCTTTGGAGAAAGATATCAAGAACTTTGTGCGAAAGTCCTTGGGCCCCATCGCCATTCCTTCAGATGTCATATTCGTCGCCGACATCCCCCGGAACAAGGCAGGAATGCCGGTCCGGTCGCTCATCAAGGCCAAAGCACTGGGAGAGGCTCTGGGAGACACATCGGCAGTTGCCAACCCCCAGGCGCTTGATGCAATTCCGCTCCTTATTAAGAAATAGAGCGGGATCTGATTTTTTTTTTTGAATATTCGTTCATTACGATTTGGATAGCCCTCTTTCTACTAAGTTTTTTCCATCCTTGCATAAAGATTTTATAATTTGAGCATCTAATATTAATACGGAATCAGGATCTTTAACCGGGGTTTAGGATTATGGGATTTATTAGTGAGTTTAAGGATTTCGCCATGAAAGGCAATGTTCTGGACATGGCGGTCGGTATCATAATTGGCGTAGCCTTTGGCGGCATTGTCAATTCGCTGGTAAAAGACATCATCATGCCACCCATCGGCATGATCATGGGCGGCATAAACTTTGCCGATCTGTTCATAGTTCTGGATGGGAAGACCTATGCCTCTCTGGCAGCGGCTCAGGCGGCAGCCGCACCCACTATCAATTATGGTCTGTTCATAAATGCCATCATCAACTTCCTCATAGTCGCACTGGCCATATTCATGCTCATTCGCCAGGTAAATGCAGCTAAGAAAAAGCCGGCACCAATCGAGCCCAATAGCAAGGAGTGTCCCTTCTGCAAAGAAAGCATTCCCAAAGCGGCAGTCAAATGCTCGCATTGCACATCGGATTTGAAGTCAACTATCACACCCTAAAGGACGTGGCTTGCGGCTCCGCAAAAAGTCGGGCTGCGATTATGGCTTCCCACTTCATCGCCAAAACTTGCATCACAGACACGTGATGTAGAGGTTTTGACTCGATGGGCGCTACGGGCTGTTCCATCCCTGTGAGAAGTATGTTCCTGGAAGCATTGTAGTCTCGATTGAATGAGAATCCGCAATAAGGGCACTCATGCACTCGAATAGACAGGTCTTTCTTCACAATGCATCCACAAGCGGAACACCGCTTTGTAGTGTTCCTGGGATCTACCTTTATCTTGTTGGGGTACAGGGGTAGAGAAGACCCCAGACTTCAGGCAGGGGATGAATCGTACCCCTGTCATGATTACTTTCGCTGCGCACTAATTGACTTAATATAGCATGGAACGACCATATTAATTTAATATGAAAACGGCCTACAAGTTCCGGCTATATCCAAACAGGCAACAAGAAGCACAATTGGCCTTAACGCTGGATACCTGCAGGCATCTTTGGAATAAAGCACTTGCGGATCGCAAAAATGCCTGGGAACGCGAAGGCATAACCCGATCTTACGAAGATCAGGCAGCTTTGTTGGTCTTTGAAAAACAGTCTAATCCTTACCTCAATGCTGAAGAGTTCGCGAAGGGGCTCGAAAAAAAGGCTACCCCAGGTTCAAGTCCATTAACCGTTACAGCTCGGTTACCTATCCCCAGTCAGGGTTCAAGCTGAACGGCACCAGGCTGATACTGTCAAAAATTTCCGGCGGCATAAGAACCTTTGAGCATAGGCCTATTGTGGGCAGGATCAAAACCTGTTCCATCAAGCGAGATAAGACAAATGCATGGTATGTCATATTTACGACCGAGCTTGAGAATCCAACCAAGCTGAAGCCCATGACCGCGATCGGAGTAGACCTTGGCATCACTCATGCAGCCGTAACTTCGGACGGTCAGTACTTCGACTATCCAAAGTACCATGTCCAAGCTGAGAAGAAGAATCGAGCTGCCAATAAATCGTTGCACCGCAAGAAGCCGGGTTCCAATAACCGGAAGAAAGCCCAGACAAAGTTGGCCAGGATCGCAAAGAGGGTTACCAACCTTCGCGAGGAGTTTTTGCATCATGGGGAAAGCTAATACGCTTCACGGTGAGCAAGGCTGAAAGAGCTGGCAAAACCGTGGTATTGGTAAACCCCTATAACACTAGCCAAAGATGTTCCGCTTGTGGCGAGATCGTGTCCAAGAAGCTAAAAGATAGGGTGCATATCTGCTCTCGGTGTGGTCTAATAATCTGCAGAGATCTCAATGCAAGCATGGGAATCAGAACCCTCGGACTGAGGGGGATAGCCTGTGGAGAACCGACCTACGGCTTTGGCCTATGCCCAAAGTAAGCGCCGGTTCGTCGAAGCAGGAAGCCTCATCCTTTAGGGTGGGGAGGAAGTCACCAACGAACGCTTGCATGAAGGGATGATATTTATATCAAATGCATGCAGAGCGAAAGTAATTCAAGGGCAAAGGACTCCACTTTCATCCTGTGGCTGACGTTGTCAGCCACTCCCCCGGGCTTGCAGTCCGGGAGACCACCCTGAAGGATGGGGACTTACCGATGTTTCGACTTCTCGTCGAAACTCTCGCTGACCAGCGGTCAGCGAAATTCGTCCTTCGCAATCCTACAAGTTAATCATAATAGAAAGCAGGTGCAAGAAATACATGAATGAAGGAGAAAGCGTCAGGCTAAAGGTTTCTGAGGCCAATCAGGGCGATGTAGGAAAAGGCATAGTCAGGATTGGTGAGGATTTCCTGGAGAAAATAGGCGCACGTCCCTTAGATATCGTGGAGCTGTTAGGTTCAAGGCCAACGGCGGCTTTGGCTGTCAGTGCCTATTCCCATGATCAGGGCATAGACATGATCAGGATGGACGGCCTGATCAGATCCAACGCCGGAACGAGCATCGGCCAGTATGTAGAGGTCAAAAAGGCGGTCTGGAACGAGGCCAAGCATGTAACCTTAGCTCCCGTCACGCAAGGAATGCAGATCTTTGCTCCAGGAGACGTCCTCACCAAGGTCTTCAATGGCCGGCCATTGACAAGAGGAGATGTCATCTCCACCACCAGCGTCCGAAAGCCGCCCACCGACTCCATGGGCCGGGAGACCATGTTCGAGGAGATATTCCGCGGCTTTTTGGGGGCTCAAGCCTTTGGCCTGGGCGAGATCAAGCTAAGAGTGATCTCCACCAGCCCAGGTGGAATTGTCAAGATCACGGAAGGAACCGACATTGAACTCTTGCCTCAGGCCGTGGAGACACCAGAGCGCTCTGTGCCATCTGTAGTTTACGAAGACGTTGGCGGCTTGAAGCCGGTAATAACCAAGGTCAGGGAGATGATTGAGCTCCCCCTCAAGCATCCCGAGCTCTTTGATCGCCTGGGAATTGATCCACCCAAGGGCGTTCTCTTGCACGGACCGCCCGGCACAGGAAAGACCATGCTTGCCAAAGCCGTGGCCAATGAGAGCGAGGCCTACTTCATAAGCATCAACGGCCCGGAGATCATGTCCAAGTATTACGGTGAGAGCGAAAAGGCGCTGCGGGATTTGTTCGAAGAGGCGGAGAAGAACACCCCGGCCATCATCTTCCTGGATGAACTGGACTCCATCGCTCCCAAGAGAAGCGAAGTCACAGGCGAGGTGGAAAGGCGCGTTGTGGCTCAGCTCTTATCCCTCATGGACGGCCTGAAAGAGAGGAAGAACGTAATAGTAATCGGTTCCACAAACCGGCCTGAGGCGCTGGATATGGCTCTTCGTCGGCCAGGCAGATTCGACCGCGAAATTGAGCTTGGCGTTCCTGATATGGAAGGACGCATGGAAATCTTCCAGATCCACACGCGCGGCATGCCCTTGCACGAGGATGTGGTCCTGGAGGACTTTGCCAAGAGAACCTACGGCTTTGTGGGCGCTGATATATCCGCCGTGGGCCGGGAGGCGGCCATGAATGCCCTGCGCCGCATCCTTCCTGAGATCGATCTGGAAGAGCCGACCATTCCCAAGGAGATTCTGGACCGGCTCATTGTGCAAAAGGATGACTTTGAGGCAGCCATGCGAGAGGTTTCCCCTTCCGCCATGCGAGAGATTTTGGTAGAGGTTCCAAATGTGAGCTGGGAGGACATTGGCGGCCTGGAAGATGTCAAGCAGCTTCTGGTGGAGGCAGTGGAGTGGCCGCTTAGAAACGCGGAGAGCTTCCGCCGCCTGGGCATTGATGCTCCCAAGGGAATTCTGCTCTACGGGCCGCCGGGCACAGGCAAGACCATGCTGGCCAAAGCCGTGGCCAATGAGAGCGAGGCCAACTTCATCACCGTCAAAGGATCTGCGCTCCTCTCCAAGTGGTATGGAGAGAGCGAGAAGAGAGTGGAAGAGATCTTCAAAAAAGCAAGGCAGGTGGCGCCTTCCATCATCTTCCTGGACGAGCTGGATGCGCTGGTGCCCAGACGTGGCGGCGGTGGGGCAGGCGAGCCGCATGTCACAGAGCGCATTGTCAATCAACTCTTAAGCGAGATGGACGGCCTGGAGGAGCTGCACGGAGTAGTAGTGATAGGAGCTACCAACCGGCCGGATATCATCGATCCGGCGCTGCTCCGGCCGGGACGTTTTGACGAGTTGATCCTGGCTCCTGTTCCCGACAGGGAGTCACGCCAAAAGATCTTCCAGGTGCACCTGAAAAAAGCACCTCTGTCGGATGATATCAACATCGACGAGCTGATCGATCTCACTGACCAGTACACAGGAGCCGATATCGCCGCAGTGGTGCGTAAAGCGGGGCGCCTGGCTCTGCGAGAAGATATGGCCGCAGAAAAGATCATCCAGAAGCATTTCCTGGCGGCAATCCAGGAGATTGGACCTTCCGTTACGCCCGACACCATGAAGTACTATTCCAAATTGGGAACGGAGCTACGTAAGAAGGCCTCTAGAGAGGTGGAGCGCGGGGAGATGTACGCCTGAGGGAGGTATCTCATATACAGAAAAGCGGGGAGGGAATAGACTGAAACTGCATATCATCAGGGGACCTGCTCTGTCGGGAAAGACCGATCATCTGGTCAAAGAGCTGGAGCAAGCTCACTGCGAGAATCCAATATCATACACATTTCTGGGGCCTTCCGGCGTATTTGTAAAGGAGTTCTCAGAGTGGCTCTCAAGACGCCTGAATTCATCTATCCCGAGGAGCAGTTTCCTGGTCATCGACCAGTTTGCTGATGAGGTCTACAGCCACGCCAACCCCGAAATGTTATATGTAGATATGCACCTGCTCAAGGTGTTTATTGCCAATATTCTCGGACCGGCAACCCAAAAAGAGCTGGGACCCTTTTATCCTCTCAAAGATCAGGTGTAAAGCGTGCTCAATTCTCTCTCTGAGATCCGGCCTGCGGCGAAGAATTCGTTTGCATGATCTATTGAATCCGGGGCTCCAGACAACCGTGATCAATCTGCCAGATCCTTCATGAGGTCTTCAACAGTGCCGCGTTTTACATTGCCCTGCCTGAATGCATCTCTTGATGCCATAACCTCGGACACCAGTTCAGCACGACGCTTCTCTATGATGCGCTTGTTTACGATCTCCACCAGGAGTGATCGATCTTCCAATGGCAGAGACTCAACCGCATCAATGAGGTCCTGAAAACCTAATGATTTTGCAATTGTGTTCATCTTGTATCTCTCCAATAAATTGGCTTCAAGCTCAATCTCTTGATGCATGCTTTTAGTTGCTATTGGATTTAATCCTTGGGCCGGAGCATCCTTTCGAGCATCGCATCACGACCAGATCTCTTGCGTTCCCCTCAGTTTCATCCTCACGGGCGGGCCTTGCAGGACCATGAAGCTTTCTATTTCGCCATTTACCGCTATCTTTTGCGTGCAGCCCGCTTCTCCTTCAGGCTCAGATGGCAATCATTGATCCGATCGCCCCCAAAGCGATGATACCACGGCGCGCTCTCCACGTCATTGCCCCGGTCCTTGTTTCAGTTGATGTTGGGCTTCTCCCGCAGCACTCCCGCGCCCTTCCGGCCCACATCGGGCACGCTCAGGAAGGTGGACTGCACCCCTGATAGTAGACAGTTAGTTAAGCAACGGTATTTAAAGCAAACTCCACTTCGAACTGTTCTGGAGATCTATAGCCAAGAGCTGAATGCAGCCTCTTCTTGTTGTACACCTTCTCAATAAAACGCCATATGTTTTTATAGGCATCCTCAAATGTTCCGTATTCATTCAGATATACCTCCTCGACCTTTAGGGTTTTGATAAAGCTCTCTGCAAATGCATTGTCGTATGGATTTCCTTTTCTGGACATGCTGATCAGGATGTTATGCTCTTTGAGACAATCTACATAATCGTGGGATGCATACTGAACGCCCTGATCAGAATGATGAACAAGTTCATGAGTAGATTCTGACCAGCGATTTTCTATTGCCTTGTCCAGAGCATTCATGGCCAGTTGGCTGTCTATGTTTCTGCTCAGCTCCCAGCCGATGCATTTTCTGCTGTAGAGATCCAGGATCACCGCGAGATAGATGTTCTCATGTAACAACTGGACATATGTGATATCTGAAGCCCAAACCTGGTTCAGTCCATTGATCTCGGCGTTTTTCAGAAGGTTTGGATATACAGGCAATCCATGACTGGAATCAGTTGTTATTGGCTTGAATCTCTTCTTTTTGCACAGAAGGTTATCTTGTCGCATCAGTCTCAGAACCCGCTTGCGGTTAACCTCAAAGCCGCGATTTTGGAGTTCTGCCGTCATCCTCCTGTAACCGTAGCCAGTAAATTCCAGAGCGATCTCTTGAATCTGGTTTCTTAGATCCATATTCACAGATGGGACCATTTCCGGCTGCATCCGCCATTTGTAGTAGCCGCTGCGACTTACCTCAAGTGCCTGGCAGGATTGAGATATTGACAACACAAGGCCGTCTGAAAGGACATCTTGGATAGTCATATACCGTCCCTCAGCGTCGGTTTTATTCTCTCCTCCCGAACCTTCTTTTGGGTCATGGCGAAGGCTTTTTTTAAAAGCTCGATCTCGGCATGAGCCTGGCCGAGCAGCCTCTCAAGTTCTGCAATCCTTGCCTGGTCCTTATACTGATTTCCATTACCGCTAAACGCTTTTTCGGGATTCTCGGCCAACTCTTCTCTCCACCGAGAGGGCAGGCCTGGATGGATGCTATGCTCGCGGGCGATCTGAGCAAGAGGTTTGCCACTCTCAAGTTCAGCTACTACTGATATCTTGAATGCTCGGTCGTAGCGCCGCCTCGTCTTTTTCATGTACTTCCCTCCATGAGTTGATGTTGCTTAACTCATTGTCCACTCGGAGGGGTTCACTCCAAGAAAGAAAAGAGATGGCACCATTCCATACTCCGATTGGCCCGTTGCGCAAGTTAACTTTCAGCTCAATTATCAATCCAATATAGATATGATTAGATATATATATATATATATATATATATATATATATATATATATATATATATATATATTTATAGGTATTATATATAATAATATCCAAATTCCTTGTGGGATATCTATAAATATGAAGGATGAAAAGATACAAGCAAAGTTGTTGAGGATTAGCCTGGATGCTGATCTGATATCAATTATTGGGATCGATTATGCTATCATCCATGTTGAGTACGGTAAGCAGTACCATGAGCGCGGCCAGCACCATGAGCGCAGCCAGTACTACATCAGTTGTCACCACTTTTGCCACGGTTGGCGTTTCTGAAATCAGCGTTATAAGTGTCATCTGCCTTATTATTCTGCTCAGTGCCTCAGAGATTCTGTCCGCGTCATCACAATGGAATAAGCGTCTTTCAACCATGTTGAATCTGGCCATTGTGCCAATGGTACTCACATTCTTCCTGATTGTCAGCTACAAAGTTATAGATGTTGTAGGCACATAAGTGCTTCCACATCAAATTGATTTTTTAAAACCGGTACTGCCAGTTTCCTTTTTGCATCTTTCAGTTCCCACCTACGCCGGATTTCCACTTGAAAACGTAGACGTAGAACGCAAATATTGGGGCCGGGACCAAGATAAAATAAATCAAGATCTGGGGTTCCAGAGGTACCACCAGAAATAAAGAGATATTAGTAACGCCGTGCGCCAGAGCGATAATGGGCAGGCTCTTTGTCAGCCAGAAGAGCAGCCCGAAGATGACGCTGGCAAAAGAGACGTAAAGAAGCTCCTGTGGCAATTGGTAGCCGCTATGCATGAATCCGAATATTACGCTTGCCAGCAGAAGTCCCGCAATTGAACCCAGCCTCTCTTCCAGTACAGTTTGCAAAGACGATCTGAATATGAATTCCTCCACAATTCCTACAAAGAAGATCATGGTCACAGCTAGGATCAAGACATCTTTGATATTGGCGCCCGGTGTCAGCAGTTGGGGATGTATCAAATTATATTCGCCCCAACCCAGTGCAAAGCCCACGGAAATGGCCAGGGGAAAATAAAACAAAAAACCTTTAATGGTTAATCCTGCTTCCGAGCGGCCCACAAAACCGTCCTTCACAAGAAAGTGGTCGTGTACTCGTATCATTGAATTGGTATCCTGAATGCCATTAGCTCCTTGATAGTCCATACATGATCAGTCAGTCCTTCTGCCATCGCAGGTGTTCTTTGCATCCATTTCTTCCTTCCTTGATCAATTCTTCGCCGAAGTGACTTATGTGGCTTGACAAAGTTGTACCAGGCTTGGAAAAAGTCCGGGGCATGAGTATGCCGCCCCAAGATCTTGCTGCAATTCATGCTCTTGCGTATGAATCGAGCCAATGAATTGCGAATTGTGAGATTCAGCCGCTCAATATATGCCGTATTGATCTTTCCTCCAGAATCGGCACCAAGTAACTGCATTACCTCTTTCGGATCACCATAAACAACACGTTGTATTACCTCAACGAGTCGTCCTTTCTCTCTTTTCTTGCACACCTTTGCGTACTTCAGGTTTGGGTAAGGAACCAGTATAGGATCAGGCTTTCTTCCGATTCCGCAGTAAGGCGGCGTCTCAAGAAAACCATAAACATTGAAAAGCCCTTCCTCGAAAGGATCCCATTATGCACCCGTCGAATATGGGGAGAATGCGCTTGCTTTCCTGGGTATGGATGAGTCACCTTTGGATAAATAAGTCTGCCTGAGGGCATCGGCCAGCAGCTCCACGGAGGCGATGAGGAGGCTGTTGGTCTCGGGAGCCAGGGAGACGGTGGGGAGGAGTTCGATATCCATGGTAAGATATGAATGGCTGCGAGGATATAGGGGCGAGGCAAGGGGGCGAGGCGAAAGTGAGGGGCGGCGTCTTTCCTGCCATCAAGAGATGGGGAGGGTCACGAATATCCCAACCTTGAAGTTGGGGATGAAGTGAACCCTCGCCCGGTTTTCATATCTTCTTAGATTTGATTAACAAGTTCAAAGAAAGCTCGACGATTTCTGGATTGCATAAAACCGGGCGTGAGGGCGGGCGGCCCGAAGCATACCCCATCCCTTTAGGGTGGGGAGGAAGTCACCTCCACGAAATGCTCCCTTTGATCATCGACCAAGTGAACCGACCCGTCGCTCTGCACCAGGCCGTCAACCGTCACGCTTTGCGCTGCCCCCGCCCGCATAACCGTGATGTGGTAGAATGTCTCACGGTAGCGGTAATGCAAGCGATACGAATTCCAATCATCAGGAAGACAGGGGGTAAAACGTAGCCTGTCAACGTCCAGCCTAAGTCCAAGCAGCGATTCTACTATGAGGCGATACATCCAGCCTGCAGCTCCGGTGTACCAGGTCCATCCACCGTGCCCGGTGTGCGGCGGGAATGCATAGACATCTGCTGCAACGACGTATGGCTCCACCATGTAGATCGCAACCTCCTCCGGGGTCGAGCCATGGTTTACAGGGTTGATAATAGACAATAGCTCCCAGGCCCGGTTGCTGTCGCCCATGGCAGCAAAAGCCATAATCACCCAAATAGCCGCATGGGTATACTGCCCGCCATTCTCTCTCACTCCCGGAACGTAGCCTTTGATATAGCCGGGATCAGAGTCGGACTTATCGAAGGGCGGCCCCAGGAGCTGTATCATCGAAGCATCTCTATTGACCAGAAGGCGATCCACTTCCTCCATAGCCTTCTTCGATCTCTCTGGATCTCCGCCGCCGGATAGAACAGACCAGCTCTGGGAGATAGAATCGATCTGGCACTCCGCATTGGCAGCGGACCCAAGGGTCTCTCCGTTATCGAAATAGGCACGCAGGTACCAATGGCCATCCCATCCGAACTCTTGGATCTTCTGGCGCAGATTGGAGGACTGGCTGCGGCATTGATCTGCAAAAGCTGCATCGCCACATAGAAGGGCAATCTCAGAGAACTTGTTAAGCACATGGTACTGGAAGAAGGCCAGCCAGACACTCTCGCCTCTGCCCTGATAGCCCACGCGGTTCATGCTGTCGTTCCAGTCTCCAGAACCCATGAGGGGCAGGCCGTGCTGGCCAAACGAAAGACCTTTCCTGATGGCCCTGACACAGTGCTCGTAAAGGGTGCCGGACTCCTCTGACCTCGTGGGAAGGTCACAATAAGCCTCTTCATCAGGTTTTACGAGCCTGCCCTCAATGAATTTGATGCGCTCGTCAAGCACGCCGGTGTCTCCAGTAGCTGTTACGTATCGGTGAGCCGCCAGCGGCAGCCAGAGGTAATCATCGGAGCTGTGAGTGCGCGCACCGCGTCCAGAGGGGGGATGCCACCAGTGCAAAACGTCTCCCTCCTGGAACTGGTGGGCCGCACATCGCAAGAGATGTTCTCGGAATAACTGCGGCTCTGTGTATATCAGCGCCATAACATCTTGCAGTTGATCTCGAAAGCCAAATGCTCCGCTTGACTGATAGTATCCGCTGCGCGCCCAGATGCGGCAGGCTAACGTCTGGTAGAGGAGCCAGCCGTTCGTAAGTACATTGATGGCCTTATCCGGTGTCTCCACGTGCACCGCGCCTAGAGTCCTGTTCCAGTAGCTCCACACAGCCTCAAGAGCACTTCTTGCAGGACCTGATCCGCGAAAACGCAAAATTAAGCTACGAGCGTCGCTTGTATCCCGTCCAATGCCAAACGTGAAGACGATCTCGCGCTCCTGCCCGTCTGCCAGATCGATCACGACCTGCATGGCTGCGCATGGGTCCATGGCCGCGCCAACTCTGTTGGAGAGCCTTTCACGCGCCAGGGCGGCAGGGCGAGCATTCTGGCCACTTCGGCCAAGGAACTCGGTCCTGTCCCCAGAGAAGCTGCTCACTTCCTCGTTCACATCCAGGAAGACTACCCTTCCGGGAAAATCCGTGTTGTACGCATTTCTGGCAAAGAGGGCCCCGGTCCTGGGATCGATCTCTGTGGTAATGTGCATACCCGTCTTAGAATGCGTTTCTCCCAGCACCAGCTCGATGTAGCTGGTCACAGATAGCCTGCGGGACACGCCTGACTCATTGCGGACCAAGAGCCTGCAAAACTTTATGGGAGCGTCTATTGCCACATATACCCACAGTTCGGACAAAATCCCACTCTCTTTGTGCTCGAAAACGCTGTAGCCGAACCCGTGCCTGCAGGTGTAAGGCGTCTTGCCGCGGGCGGGCAATGCCGTGGGCGACCAGAACGCTCCGCTCTCTTCATCTCGAATGTACAGAGCCTCGCCGCTGGTATCGCTCACCGGATCGTTATACCATGGAGTGAGGCGGAACTGCTGGGAGTTCTCTCCCCACGTGTATGCACCGCCGCTCTCCGAGATTACAGTCCCGAAATTGGGGTTTGAGATCACATTCGACCAAGGAGCTGGGGTCGCTTGTCCAGGAGCAACCCGGATTATGTACTCACGCCCGTCCTTTGTGAACCCGCCAAGACCATTGAAGAAGATCAGATCCCGGCCGGTAGACGTAGCCGCCTCGTAGTTCTCGACCCGAACAGCCTTTTTTTGCTTTAAAAGAGGAACGGCTCCCAAAAGCATACACTTGCGTTCGAACTGATCCTCAAAAGTTCCCTGGTCATCTGTGAAGATGGCTTTGGCCACGGCCTGTACCAGGATCCTGGCCTCATCAGAGATCTGATCCGTATGCAAAACAAAGACGCCGCCCGGCCGGTCCAGAGTGCAGGCTTGTGTGCAAGAGGAAATCAGGCCCATAATATCGTCCTGGAGATGCTGTCTGTATCCAGAGTTGTCTTCGTTCCAGATCACTAGATCCACTGCCAGCCCCATCATGCGCCAGTAAGCATGGGCCCTCAAGAGCTGGTGCGCCAGCTCGATGCAAGATCGATCCCCTATCCTGAGCAGTACAATCGGATAGTCGCCCGAGATGCGGTAAGCCCACAGGCCAGACTGGCCACTGTGGTTGCTCAAAAGAACGCTCGGGCTGGCGCGCCAGGTTGGGCTTGTGTAGAGTATGGCACTGACAAGGCGCTCATAGAGCTGGATATCGGCCTCGGCGATGTTGAGCTGCTGCATGATCATCTGGTTGTGAGTCCAGGCCAAGTCGTAGACACGGTCTGCCATGCGCACGTCGTGGTATTTATCGATCAGCTCTATGGCAGCATCTCGCGTCTCTGCAATGCCTGTGATGAAGTTCACCCGTGAAGTCTCTCCAGGATTGATCGTGACAACGCACCTGATGGCAACGATGGGATCTAAGACAGATCCTTCGCTATCTGAGAGTTTTGATGACCCCGTCAAAGCCACAGGATCTGCGGCAGTTCTTCCTCGTCCAATGAACTTCAAGCGGTCTGTTTCATAGGAAACTTCGTCGACCTCGATTTTCTCCGCTGCGATCAGGTGCAGCATCCAGGGAGTTCTCTCGTCCTTTGACCTTGGCCGGCGAGTGCAGAGGATCGCAGATCTCTTGCGAACGATCTTTGTTTCTACGAAGAGATTGCTGAAAGAGGGATGTGTCGCATCGGCTGCCGGGGTCGTCAAGACGACCTCGGCATAGCTGGTCAGCTCTATCCTTCGCATTCTCATTGATCGGTTGGTGACGCTGATGCTGCGTAGCTCAACATCATCCTCAGGGGAGACGACCACTTCGGCATAGGTATCAATATCCGAAACCCTTGACCAGAATTCTGCCATCGATCCCCGGAAGATCGCCTGGTAAGTCTCAAAGTCTTTGAGCACAGGGTGATATCCTGCAGACCAGACCTCGCCGCTGTCCAGGTCACGGATATAGAAGAACATGCCTTCATTGTCACGGGTGGGGTCACCATGCCAGCGAGTAACGGCGATATCCTTCCACTTGCTGTAGCCCCCGCCTGAACCGGAGACCATTACGCTGTATCTGCCATTCGAGAGCAGGTGCACCTCAGGTAGGGGAGTGTTCGGATCATCGATGACCCGCAGGGACTCGCTCCTATCCAGCATGCCCGCCCTCCATATTGCTGCCGAAACCTCAGAAGCATGGGGATAGAAGGGCAAAGCATTCGGAACCCTTTCTTGGAGAAGCAGATCCGCAGCCTGGAAGATCGGATTGGCCATGAACCTTCTTTGCATGGGTCTGTCTAAAAGCACGTAAGCCAGAGATAGGAAGCTCATGCCCTGGTGGTGGGCCATGAAGGACAGCACAGTTGCACTGGTCTCGTCCCGAGAAAGACGCGATGAGGTGTAATCGATCGCCTCGTAGAAACCATATAGCCCAAGATTGCCCTCGGCAGCCATTCGCTGCAGGTTGGTGCACGCCTCAGCCGGTTCCACCATCAGGGCCAGAGCTGAGGCGTAAGGCGCGATCACCAGATCCTCAATCAGCCCGCGCTTAAACCCCAGGCCAGGCGCTCCGAAGGCGCGGTACTGGTAAATCAGGTTGACATCTGTCATGTTGTAGCCCGACTCTGAGATGCCCCAGGGAACGCCACGCTGTTCACCGTATTCTATTTGTCGCCTGACTATCGCTCTATAGGTTTGGCTTAAGAGGGTGTTCTCGTAGGTAGGCATGATAAGTTGCGGCATGAGATACTCGAACATGGTTCCACCCCAAGAGAGCAAAGCCAGCTCTCCGCCTGCGATGGTAAGCATGCGACCCAGGGCAAACCAGTGCTCTTGCTTAAGACTCCCTTGGGCGATGGCAACGAAGCTGGATAGCCTGGCTTCGGATGCCAGCAGATCATAGCAGCTCTCATCACGTCTGAGGTCGTCGACGTTGTAGCCTACGGCAAGAAGCCGACGTGACTTATCGAAGAGGAGGTCGTATCTTATTTCAGCAAGCTCGCCGCAGTCATGCGCAAGCTTCTCGATAGAGGTAATCCTTTGGGCGGCTCTTTCGCCTGCCTGTGTGATCATTTGCTTGAGCGAAAGGAGCCATTCTCTCTCCTCCCCGCTCTGCAGGCTGCTAAGGATCTCGTCAATCATAGGCTTGAGCTTCATAGCCATCTGTGGCACTTCCTGCAGAGATGGAATGCTGTCAAGCTTGAGCAGTTTTGTATGCAGTTCGTCCATCCTTCTTGCCTCTTCGACGAAGTTTGGAGTCAAGACATCCTCCTTGATAGGATGGATCATCACCCATAGAGGCAACATTAGCCATGGAGCTGTTTGCATCAAGTCGTCTGAATGGTCCCGGATCTGCAACTCATACGCCTGGAGCCATGACTTCACACTTTCATCTACTTTTGGGCCCAAGCTATCTATTATCCCTGTTACTGCCCTTGCTTGTTTGTCGAGCAGCATCCAGGCAGCCAAAAGGGTAGAAGGAGGCGACATAAGCTCATTCTTGAACTGACGGATCTGGTCCTGCACCTGCATAGGCATGATTTTCGTCTCAGATGCCATATCCAAAATAATAAACAACGTATCCGTAAGACCGTCAAAGACCTGGTGAGTCAGAATCTTCTGATCAGGAAGCTCTAATAGCCCCTGCTCTAGAGTCAGCAAATGGCCTGCCAGGTTTCCGCTATCCACCGTTGAGATGTACTTGGGCTGCATTGGCTCTAGCAGCATAATATCGTACCAATTGTAAAAATGGCCCTGGAACCGTTCCAGCAATTTCATGGTCTGAAGGGATCCAGCAGTGCGCTCTATCAGCTTTCCTGCGGAGATATAGCCAAAGTCATATGCCGCCAGGTTTGCCAACAGCGACAATCCCATATTCGTGGGCGATGTGCCGTTGGCAACCACAGAACGCGGGTTCTCCTGATAGTTGTCCGGCGGAAGCCAGTGGCTTATGGGCCCAACGAATGTCTCGAAGAACTTCCATGTCTTCCGAGAAAGCTTGCGTAGGAAGATCGTCTGATCCTCGTCAAGTTTTCCCTTGGGTGTGTCAAGGGGCAGACTGATCCACCAGGCAACAGCAGGTGCGAGGCTCCAAGATACCAGCAGCGGCCAGACGATGTACAGAACATCAGGACGCCAAAACGAAAGATAAGAGGCCATGGAAATGGATACTGCCGGGGCTATCCACATCGACTGGTAGATTCCCGCCAGATCACTCTTTCCATTGCTCTTGGAGCTGCTCGAAGAGTTCCATTCCAGCAGCAGCTTATGGGTGAATAGCATTCTCCATCCGGCGCGTAAAACTGCATCCAAGCTGAAGAATGCCTCATACGGCAGGAAGGTCAGGCTGAGCCCTGCCTGGGCCAGGTATCTGACAATTGCTCTCCCGGCAGAATACAGGTGCTGATCCAGGGGCAGCTCGGCAGACTTGTTCAGGATCACTCGGATGCAAGCTAGAACCGATGGAGCCAGGACCGCTCCTACAACCACCGCGGTCCAAAAGCTCGGCTGGAGCAGCAGCAACCATGCCAATAACAAAAGCAAAATCTGGGCCGGGTTCACCAGGCTGCGCCGAAGGTTGTCGAGGATCTTCCACCGGGATAATCCTGAGATTGGGTTATCCATGACCATGCCACCGGGCCCCGGCACGCGCATGAGCAGCCAACTTGCAATCTGCCAGTCTCCCCTGATCCATCTGTGCCTTCTGCCTACGTCAGTGGTGTAGCGGTAGGGATAGTCCTCATAGAATTGCACATCGCTGACCAGTGCCGCTCTGGCATAGCTACCCTCCAGAAGATCATGACTCAGGATGCGGTTATCTGGAAAGCGTCCACCCAGAGACTGCGAGAAGGCATCAACATCGTAGATTCCCTTGCCGGTAAAGGAGCCTTCTCCGAAAATGTCCTGGTAGACATCCGAGACCTCGCGGGTGTACGGATCAATTCCAGGCTCGCCTCCAAAGAGCCTCACAAACCTCGATCGGTCTGCCTCAGGCATGCCTGAGCTCAGTCGAGGATGGAGTATGCTGTAGCCCTCCGCGACATATTGCTTATGCTCATCGAACCTGGGGCAGTTGAGAGGGTGAGCTATGGTCTCCACCAGCCGCCGGGCAGAGTCGTAGGGCATCCTGGTATCTTCGTCAACTGTGATGACGTACTTCATCCCGGGCAGGATCGATACGTCTCCTGTAATTATGGAGAAGCTATTTTCAGATCCGCCTCGTAAGAGAGAGTTAAGCTCCCCGAGTATGCCCCTTTTTCGCTCGTAGCCCCTCCAGATCACCTCCTTGGGGTCACACATGCGCTGGCGGGGGAAGAGAAAGAAGATATCATCAGGGTACTTTTCATTCAGAGCCTCGACTCCCTGACGAGCCATGATTAGCAGATGCTCATCCTCAGGCACGACCTCCTGCTCGGCATCGCAAAGATCTGTCAGAAGGCCGAAGTGGAGGTTTATATCCCGGTTTGCCAGGTATCGAACCTCGAGAGCCTCCAGTAGATCAATAACTTTTTCCGGGCTGGTCAGAACAGATGGTACCACCACCAGTGTTCGCTGCTCTTCTGGAATGCCTGAAGAGAAGTCCATTCTGGGGAGAGCATGAGGCCTGACCAGTAGAGTCGCCAGCCAGTTCACCAGGCCGACTGCAGGACTGCTTATGCAGATCACCAGGAAGATGGAAGCAAAGACCAGCATCCATCCGCCCGATCCAAGCCCATAAGCCTGGCCCAGTACTGTAGCGGTGGTAAGGGCTGTAACCAGCGTTATCGCGCCGAGGTAACAGAGAAGAGGGAACTGGTAAATAGTCCTGCTAAGTGACTCCATCAGCGACAGGCTCATCCCGGCTGTCCTTTCAAGCTCAGGTAGCCCCTTATCTATCAAGTAGAACCCGACGTGTGCACTTCGATCTTCGCTACCCTTCGACTCAACACTCTCCTGGGCTAGTTTTACCGCCAAAAGTGCGATCTCTTCCTCAGAATGCAAGCTGTACCTTGCGATCCTCTCAACTGTGTGGCGGTAACGGTCCTTAGTTGCGAAGTCCATCCGGCTATATATGCCAACAGGATCCAGGTGCAGTGCCTTCTCGACCGCACTCGTCCCCTCTACAAACTTCCTCCAGTCCATGGACTCAAGAAAACGAAAGCTTCCAATGCTGTTGCTTATGGAGATCTTATCTGCCGCTTCTTGCTGAATATCCTCCTGGACCATCTGCCCGATGGTCTTTCCTTTTTCAGATAGACGTTCTTCAATCCATAGTAACGGTAGAGCCAGAGCATGGCCCTGTCCTTCCAACCTTCGGGCAAATTCAGCAACAAAGGCACTGGACATTGGTGGGTCGAAGCCAGCCAGTTCAGCCACCACAACGATCATGCTCTTTGATTTTGTCTCTGCCGCCAGAATGACCTGATCTGCCCAGTAACCTGCCAGGTTGCGGTCAATCCTGCTCTTGGCAATTCGCAAAGAGATGCACCGCATATTCTCAATCAACGCCAGACGGAGCATGATCGCAACAGCCCAAAGCTCCCCCAGGTTAAGCACAGTGATCGTCTGATAAGCATCCACGATGCTTTTTAGGCTTTCTGCATCCACCCGACCATCGGTATGAAGGATCAGCTCCCTGACAAGGTCATAAATGCGCGGGTAGCCGGCCAGGGGCCCTCTCTGCATATGCGGCAGCTCTTTGCTGTAACCTTTCGGCAGATGCCGCTTGGCCAAGCGGATCTGCTCTTCTATCTTGTAGAAGTTGTCGAGCAGCCACACGGAAGCTGGTGGAATCCGAAGGTTCGATGCCGCGGCCTCTGTTAGCAGCTCGTATGACTGCAGCAGGATTTCCTCGTTCTCAGCCAGCCTTGGCAAAAGCCTGTTCTTGCCGGGTATTGGATCAACCTCATGGTGTTCTGCCAGCGCCTTAGCATGCCGCACCAGTTGATCGGTGCTGAACAGCTCAGAATGTAGCGGCTGCTCAGAGCTGTATTGGCTTAGGAAGGCATTATTGTCAAGGCGTGCCTTGATACGGTTTATTTTCCTATGAACTTGATTTTGGCTTAGAATCAATTCTCGACACCCGGGTTAGCTGTACTGTGGTTGAATATCGGTTGCCTGCCATTTCTGTCGCATTGCATAATAAGATTTTGGCACCTAAATTTTTGGAAACATAAAAAATACAAACACGAAGCCGCGTTATGATGAGCGATGCAAAAAACTGCATTGACCTTATCCGAATAGGAAATAGAATAATACAGGAGCCAAGAGCCGGATCAGCGCTCTAATCTCCTCTCAGCCAAATACGCCCTGGCCTTTTTGGGATCACAAGCCAGCTCATCAATTCGATTCTCCGACATCTCCCAGAGCAGATCATCAATCACAGTCTCGTCATCTCTCTTCTGCCACCAGGATAGGCATATTTCAGCCGCCAGCCCACAGGCGTCCTCATCCGTCAAATGGAGAGACGAGCAGAACGTCTCGCCCACGCATGCACCCACCGGTGCTCTAGTACAAAGATCACAGGTCATTTTGGCTCCTTATTTCGATATACGGCATTTATAAATTAGAATTAGCCTCAGCTATTTATAATCCTTGGGCAGCAATTTTGCTTCGCGATTTTCCGTCGAGACTCTTGCTCCTTTTTCGTTCCCCACAAAGGTATCGATATATTTTGCATCAGCATCGCCCGGCCAAATGCTTTCAGAAGAGCGTTCTCTAAGACAAAGCTGTAATACGCCAAAAAGTTGAAACCTGCAGGGCAGAATGTCGCCCCACATAGCCGATTTATGGCTAAAACAGATAGATCAAATCAAATCGGTTTAATATCTTCCGGGTGACCTGGCAGGTCTGTGCTTCTGGTAGCACTCGCTGCAGTAAACCGGCCTGGATCCGTCCGGCTTGAAGGGAACCTGGGTTTGCTTGCCGCATTCTGAGCAAGTTACGTCTGTCATTTCTCTGGGACCACTATTGTAGCCGCCACTGCTGCCGCTACCGCTGTTTTCATATTTTCTCTCAAACATTTAATTCACGTACCTTTTGGATCGATTCAAAGAATCGAACTTGCTACAAAAAACATCTCAACAAATCTCTTTGAATCGACGAAAATGTAACCTTCTCTAAGAGATCAATCTAGATTATATACCTGTTGGTCAAAATGGTGAGGAATCTATGGCATTAATTTCCACATTTGCGAAACCTGCCTTAAGATACTGTTATATCCCCTTAGCGATTGAAAGGCAACTTCATGCCAGGCAAAGTCTCGCACAGCTATGCTTTTCGCAGCTCGGAGAAACCGCTTATTGGAAAGACCATCGGCGATATGTTCGATGAAATAGCGGAAAAATACCCTGATAACGACGCAATTGTCTCCATCCATCAGGGAACGCGATACACCTATCGAGAACTGCAAAAGGAACTGGACCGCGCCGCGAAGGGTTTCATCGCTCTGGGACTCAAGAAGGGCGACCGCCTCGCTATATGGGCCACAAACCTGGCGGAATGGATCATCACCCAGTTTGCCACGGCAAAAGCGGGCATCATCATGGTGAACATCAACCCTGCCTACCGGACGCACGAACTGGAGTATGCTCTGCGCCAGTCGGAGGCACAGGCCCTGCTGCTCATGGACCGCTTCAAAAGCTCGGACTACGTGCAGATGCTCTACGCGGTCTGTCCCGAGGCCAGGACGGCTCAGCCGGGCATGATTCACTCCGAGAAGCTGCCATTCCTGCAAACGGCAGTGATGATCCGGGGCGAGAAGCAGCCGGGCATGTGGTCCTGGGATGATGTGCTGAAAAAGGGAGATGAGGTGCCGGATGAGATTTTGCAGGAGAGGGAAGAGAGCCTGGACTTTGACGATCCCATTAACATTCAGTACACTTCGGGCACAACCGGTTTCCCGAAAGGCGTGGTTCTCACGCACCATAACATCTTGAACAACGGCTACTTCATCGGCGAGTGCATGAAGTTTACGGACACTGACCGGCTTTGCATACCGGTCCCCTTTTACCATTGCTTTGGCATGGTGCTCTCCAATTTGGCCTGCATGACGCACGGAGCGGCAATGGTGCTGCCTGCCGAGTACTTCGATCCCGTATTGGTCATGTCGGCCATCGAGAAGGAGCGCTGCACTGCGGTACACGGAGTGCCCACCATGTTCATCGCGGAGCTAGAGCACCCCGATTTTTCCAAATACGATTTCTCCAGCTTGCGAACGGGAATCATGGCTGGATCGCCCTGCCCCATTGAGTTCATGAAGAAGGTGAGCACCCTCATGAATATGCGAGAGGTGGTGATCACCTACGGCCAGACGGAGGCCTCGCCCGGCATCACCATGTCCTCCACCGATGATTCCCTGGAGCAGAGGGTCTCGACCATCGGCAGGCCCATGCCGCATACCGAGATGAAGATCGTGGACCCCAAGACGGGCAAGATAGTTTCGCGCGGCGAAACCGGTGAGATATGTGCTCGCGGCTACATGATCATGCGCTGCTACTACAACAATCCGGTGGCCACCGACCAGTGCGTGGACAAGGAAGGTTGGCTGCACACCGGCGACCTGGGCACCCTGGACGATGAGGACTACTGCAAGATCACGGGCCGGCTCAAGGACATGGTCATCCGGGGCGGAGAGAACATCTACCCGCGGGAGATAGAGGAGTTTTTATACACCCACCCGGCCATAAGCGATGTGCAGGTCATTGGCGTGCCCGATAAAAAGTACGGCGAGGAGATCATGGCCTGGATCAAGCTCAAAAAGGGCGCCTTTGCCAGTGCGGAGGAGATCAAGGCTTTTTGCAAGGGAAGGGTCGCGCACTTCAAAGTTCCCAGGTACATCAAGTTCGTGGATGACTTCCCCATGACCGTGAGCGGCAAGATCCAGAAGTTCAAGATGAGAGATGAGTCCATCAAGGAACTGGGACTGGAGGAAGCGGCCGGGATGAAGACGGCCTGAAGCGAGGGACGATCTTTTTTTCGGCTCTTCGCTATTTCCATTTGCTAACCTCAGGTTATAACCAATGGTTTACGGACTACCACCACCGCAGACACAGAGCGCACGGAGGACGCACAGAGGACTCGATTATTCTATTACCCACGCGAAACAGCGAGGAACCTTTTTTTCTTTTGATGATTGCCAAAAATTGAATTTTTTTTCTCTCCCGTCAAACACTAAGGAACTTTCCTTGTGATACTATACAGAAGGAATAGGAATTTTCTCCCAAGTAATCGATGTTCTCTGCTTGCAGCCATGCAGCAGTTCCTTCGACATAGTATGGGAGCGGCCCTTCGGTCATGCCGACGGTGTCCAGTGGTCCGAAATTAAGGACATAGCCTTTACAGCTTTTAAACTCTTGCGGGCCCCAGGCCTGCCAGACTCCAGTAGCCTCAGTCCACCAGGGTCTGTTTTCCTCGTTTATGACCGAGTAAACAACATAGATATTCCCCGGATTCTGGGCCCCGACATTGATTGGCTCCGGATACGGGGTATACTCAAGTGGTCCGCTAAATTGCAGACCGTACGAACTGCATGGACCGCAGACCGGGTTGTTTCCTTGCGGGTTGTCCACGCCAGCCGCCCATCCGGTGCAGATGAGGAGCATGGTGATGGTAATGATAGTATTTTTCAGCGTCATGGTGATTACTTCCCGCCCGGAAGTCCGGGATGATGATTGATGATAAATGTGGTTTTGAGATGATAAAGATTTGGGAAGGAGAAGGAGCATAGATGATCATGCATTTTCCTCCGCAAGCTTTTTCGTGTGAGCAATGGATGAGACTATCCGAGGGAGAAATATTTGGCGGCATCTGCGGAGATAATCAATACGGGGGACGTGTTTAATAATAGCGGCCTTTTTTCAAATCATTACGTAGAGAATATGATCCAGAAGGTTCCAGAATGGAATGATGATGCTCATCTCCGTGAAACATTCTTGCAAATAAAAGAGATCTTCGAGCGGAAAGGGAAAAATCTCGAAAGGTACGTTGAGGCTGATCTGGAGCACAATTTGATCAGGCCGGTGTTTGACAAACTCGGTCATCATTACGGGGTTCAAGAAAGCGTGCATCATGACCCCCTGAAACCCGACTATGCCTTCTTTCCAGATAAATCGACGCTGGATGAGGCTTATTCCCACAAGAAAGACTCAGACGGTTTCTATAAAAAGGCCGTTGTCGTAGGGGATGCAAAAGCGTGGAATGTAGCCCTGGACAAGAGCCGCCAGGGGAAAGCTCAGAGAGACATGGCCAACCCAAGCTATCAGATTGACAACTATCTGCGAGCAACCCCTGCGAAGTGGGCGATTCTCACCAACGGGAGAATGTGGAGGCTTTACCACGAAGACACCAGCGTCAAGATGGACTGTTACTATGAGGTAAATCTTCCTTTGCTGATCAACAGGATCGAGGAGAGCGGCGACTATCACTCTTTTCAAGTATTTTTATCTCTTCTTCCGGCTGGCAGCCTTTCCCCAAGTCCCGCTCGGTTCATCTTTCCTGGATAGAGTAAGAGAGGAGAGCGCGGCATATGCCCAGAAGATTGGAAATGATCTGCAAGAGAATGTCTATAAAGCAATGAAAGTTTTGGCTGAAGGCTTTTATGCAGAGCAATCGAACTCGCTGTCCCAGTCGTTGGAAGACATAAGAGATGTGCAGGATAACTCCATGCGCCTGCTCTACCGAATGCTTTTCATCTTCTATGCCGAGAGCAGGAAGCTCCTCAACACAGACAACAAACACTACCGGGAAATGAGTCTACGAAAGCTTAAGGAAGAAATCTCAGGAAAGATGGATCAGGGCGAGACAATGCTGGCGGTCAGATCCACTTACTGGGAGGGATTAAAGGACCTGTTCCGCCTCATAAACGATGGTAGTGAAGCCTTCGGTTATCCTAAGGAAGAGTTCTACATACCGGCATACAATGGCGGGCTCTTCGATCCCACGAAAAATCCTTTTCTCACTCGAAAGAAGATAGGAAACCTGTATCTGGCGGAGGCCATCGACCTCCTGGCGCGTTCCCCAGGCGAGGGAAAAATGGTTTTCGTTGATTATTCGTCCCTGGATATTCGGCACCTGGGATCGATCTATGAAGGCATTCTTGAGTACAAGCTGCACCTGGCCGATGGGCCAATGGTGGCCGTCAAAGAAAAGGGCAAGGAAGTCTGGTTGCCGGCGGGCGAAGCCGGCAAGAGCAAGAAATTCTCAGACAGCGTTGAGGCGGGCGGCCTGTATTTGGTGACGGATAAGGGGGAAAGAAAGGCCACGGGCTCCTTCTACACACCGGAATATATCGTGAAGCACCTGGTGAAAAACACTCTTGCACCGCTGATAGATCCGATGATGGAGGAAGCCATTTGGTCTGAGGAGCTGCGGAAGGATCTTCTCAAGAAGCTGCTTTCCCTAAAGGTTCTCGATCCGGCCATGGGCTCCGGTCATTTCCTGGTCGAGGCTACGGATTACATTGCCAGGGAGATAATTCATGCCAAAGAGATAGCCAGACATGAGGACCTGGAATCGGAAGACATTGCGGAGAACGACATTCATTGGGCGCGCCGGGAAGTGGTCAGGAACTGCATCTACGGCGTGGATCTCAACCCCATGGCCGTGGAGCTGGCCAAATTATCGTTGTGGCTGACCACAGTTGCCTCCAACAAGCCCCTGAGCTTTTTGGACCACCACCTGAGATGCGGCAACAGCCTCATCGGGGCGGAGCTGGAGAAGCTCACGGTCCTGCCCGGGCGGGATAGCGGAGCAGACGCCGCTCTGGAGCTTTGGGCTGAAGAGCCACACGGAGGGGCTGCTCAAAAGGTACAGCCTCATGGCGGCGCTGCCGGACGACAATTTGCAGATGGTCAAATGGAAAGAGGATCAGTTCCGCCAGATCAAGGAGTCGGAGCTCTCCCGCAGGCTGAACGAGCTTTCCAATGTCTGGCTGTCCACCTTCTTCGGCAACAAAGTGAGCGATGACGATTACTACGAGCTGCAAAACCACCTGAGCCCGGAGAAGTATCCGGACTGGGCCGGCCTGCGGGAGCGGGAGTGGTTCAGAAGGGCGCAGGCGCTGGCGGCGGGAGAAGCGGTTCTTCCACTGGGAGCTGGAGTTTCCGGAGGCGTTCCAGGGGGAGAATCGGGGATTCGATGTGGTGATCGGGAATCCGCCGTATGATGTTCTGGCTGAGAAAGAGCGAGAAGAAGATCTTTCTGATTTCCTAGGTTATATTAAGTCAAACAACGATTTAAATCCCGCACAAGGCAAGAAAATAGATTTATATCGCCTAATAGTTGCAAGGTCATGTTCAATTGCCCGCTCTGGTGCTGAGCTTGGTTTCATAGTTCCTCATGTCTTTACTTGCAGATCAACAGACTGTTAATTTAAGAAAATATTTAATTAAAAATTTTAGTATCAGTAGTATCGACGCATTTCCTCAAAAAGACGATCCCTCAAGAAGGGTCTTTCCTGAAGCAAAGCTGCCGACCTGCGTCGTCATATTTAGGAATTCAAGCCATGGTCATAGCAAAAAATCGTTTCCCGTTATTGTCCATCCTGGACGCCTGTTGAGTGAAATAACTGGGAGTTACGATTGTGATGAAGATCTTGCAGAGATGCTTGATAGGGATTCTTTTCCAATTCCTTTGCTATCGTCAAATCTAGCCGTGAGTATCGTGAAAAAACTATATTCGTCGTCTCCACGACTATGTTTAATGGGAAATCTGATTCAAACGTATCAAGGAGAAATCAATGAAACAAACCTGGCCTCGTTATTAAGTACTGACCCGTCTGTGGGCCCAAAAGTGACGAGGGGTGGAAATGTTCAGCGCTATGAGTTTATAAGCGAGGCTAGACAGGGTATAGACAAATATATTAATGTTCAGAATTATGAGCTTCAAATCAAAGGCGAAAAAGCTGTTCATACTAAATTACACCGTATCGGTTATCAGCGCAATGCTGCATTGGATAGTTGGCGCCGCTTAATTTTTGCAGTATTGCCTACGCCGTCATATTGTTTTGATAGTGTTTCCTATTTCCTAATAATAAATGGGACAAAGGAGTCTGCTCTTCTTTCGATGCTCAACTCGGAATTGTACGAATGGAGATTCCGGCTTACAAGTTCAAATAACCATGTATCCACACAGGAAATCGCAAGCATGCCAGCAATTCCGTCTCTCTTCACCACCCCCGCGCCCGAGCGCGCCCGCCTGGGGGCGGAGCTGCAGCAGCTCTACGCCGATGGCAAGTACGCCGAAATCCTGGCCCAGGTGGATGCCTGCCTGCCCAAAGACGAGGCTGGCAACTTCATCGCCAAGCCAGGAACAATCGGATGTGGTGCACGATCTCCTGGCCTTCCTGGCGGAGAGGATGCTGGAGATGAACAAGCAGAAGCAAACGGAGGTCAAGGGCTTCCTGGGCTGGCTGGAGAGCTACGTCGGGGCCAAGGTGGAGGACCTCACGCCCAAGACCAAAGCTGCAGAGCTACTACGAGCACGATTACGAGAGCTTTTTGGCGGTGCTCAAGAAGAACAGAAAGAAGCTGGCCATCGATCCGGCCAGACGGGAGCCTGCGGAGGCGCTGCGGGCCGAGTTCGAGGGGTCGATGGGCAAGCTGCTGCCCTTGAGGGAGCGGATCAGGCAGACGGATGAGCTGATCGATGCGACGGTGTACAGGCTGTACGGGCTGACGGAAGAGGAGATCGGGATTGTGGAAGGAAAAGTGTAAATAATAATTCACGACTGGCAAACTGCCCATAAGTATAATAACGGGAATGATGCCAAGATCAAGGACAATAGTGGATGTGCTCTAAAATGCCAAAAATTCCATTTGATCAACTCTTTGACTCCGAGAAGGACCCTCTGCCACACGGAGGAGCCACGGATTTATTCGGTAGAGTGGTTTGGGCCTTAACCGAAGAAGAAGAGGAAGCAATGGTAAGAAAAATTCAGAGCGCTTTCGGTGGCTAAAAACAATGCGCATCGCTGTAGATTCAGATATTTTCTTATACGCTGTCATTGACCACAATCGCGATGAGCTCAGAAAGAAGGACATCTTCCCCCGAGAAATAAAAAATTTTTGAGCCGCGCGAGCGGACACCCCCGCGTAGAGCTCTGTATTCCCGTGTCGGTATTTGCGGAAATCGTCAGCTTGTGCCTTCAAGGAGAGCAAAACGGCGAACGAGAGGGCAAATTCTGTATTGAAGATCTCTATAAGCTGGTTGGATTTTGGCAAGGATTAGATATCGTCGTTCTTCGCCCGAACAAGGCTGTGGCCGTAGCTTGCTATAATCTGTATATGGATGAATCTGTTCGGGATAGCAGGCTGAGCCCAACGGATTTGGTTCATTTGGGCTATGCTATGGCTTATGATCTCGATTATCTCATAACAACAGATAAAACCCTGAGGAAATACAGAATTCCAGATGCTTTTCAGCTCGTGGTGATGCATCCCAAAAATGTGGATGAGATCTTTTCATAATTTTTTGGAAGATGCAATTGGCTTCCCGCAGGATTCCGGTTCATGCGAAGGCGCGAAGCCGCGAAGTTCCGACGAGAGAAGGACAATTCTTGCCAGACTTGGCCTTAAAGCGCAGTCTGTTCAATGAGCGAGCCGTCGGTCAGCCGGGCCCGACTGGAGAATATTTAGATATTTATAAAAATTGATGGAGCACTCGCTGAAACAAAACCTGCCCACTCCATCAACCGCTTCGCCGCCAAGTCTCCAAGCCTGCCCGGCGTTGAGGGCGCCAGGATATACTCGCGCGTTTCACCGCGCGCGGCAGTCCTCCAAAACGAGTGACAAGAAATTGCTCAAAAAGGCTCCCTAGCCTGTCATCCCCAAAAGCCAGATATCATCGAGCGTCCCACACGCGCGCCCGCCCCGACCCTGCCAGCTGCTCTACGCCGAGGGCAAGCACGCCGAGATCGGGGCCCCCTGGCAAAGGCCTGCCTACCCAAAGACGCAGCGGGCAATTTCATCGCAAGCCAGGAACGATCTGATGTAGTGCACGATTCTCCAGGCCTTCCTGGCGGAAAAAATGCAGGAGATGAACCCAGCAGAAGCAAATTTGAAAAGCAGCTTGCCAAGGAGAAAACACATCATGAGCAGCCTCCACCTGATCGGCTTCGCTGCCGCAATGCCTATGCCTTTCTCGCCCCAAAGACCTTTTTTAATAGGCCGCTTGCCTTTTTCTCCCCGGGTCTTTTTGTTTTAGCTCCCGCAGGAGACGCGGGGGGAGCGCCAGATCTTTTTTCCGCGCCCCGAGAAGCACGCGCTCCCGCTGAAG
Organism: Methanotrichaceae archaeon; assembly: GCA_963803855.1. Classification (GTDB taxonomy): domain Archaea; phylum Halobacteriota; class Methanosarcinia; order Methanotrichales; family Methanotrichaceae; genus Methanothrix. The sequence goes on along the minus strand of CAWDNX010000003.1, from coordinate 295,894 downwards.
CGGCTTTCTCTTTGATCACGATCTGGGTGCTCACGCCCCCGTGTCTGGATTTCCTGGGCCGGATATCGACGGTGATGGGCCTTTCGATCTCATTACTAACCAGCATGGCCACGCCCGCCGGCAGCCTCTTGATCTCTTCCTCCAGATCACCGGTCATTCCCTCCAGGCCTTTGGAGAGCGCCTTGAGGTCATTGGGATTGGTGACCCTCATAATGATCTGAGTGTTGCACTGAGAGATGACGTTCTTGTCCACACGAGCCGGTCTCTGGCTGATGATCATCAGCCCCAAGCCAAACTTTCGGCCTTCCGCTGCAATGGTGCGCACAATGCTGGTGGAAGCGGCGTTTCCTGTGCCCCGTTCAGGGATGTAGTTGTGGGCTTCCTCTACCACCACCATTCCAGGCGAGACCAGCCTGCGCTTTCTGGCCTCAAAGACATCAGTTAAAAGCCGAGATACGATCATGGCCTGCAGTTCAGGGAGGATGCCGGTCATGTCGATAACTGCGGCCCTGCCCGGTCGCAAAAGCTCCTCCACCGGCGTCTGTGCTCCCGAGAAAAGCCCCAGCTCCAGGAGCGACTCCAGTTGACCAACTAAATTCCACTTTACCTTGGAATTGCTGCGTACTACCTGTTCGATGACGTCCTCCAGGGTATAGGCATCCGTCTCCGCCCGCAGGGCACTGACGGCCTCGTAGAGCAATCCCAACTGGCCGCTGCTGCTGCTCTCGTGAGGAATCATCTTTGCCACCTCTCGGGCAGACATGTTCATTCCGTTAAAGCGAAAAGGCCGGTCGGCTCTCGGGTTCATGGCCATATCTCCCGGTGTGTAGATGGTGGCATCATAACCGCGCGGCTTGACCTTATATTTGGAAAAGTCGCCCACTTTGTTGGGCTCCTTCATGGAGGCGTACTCGCCATGGGGATCGATGATGAGCAGAGCCACTTTTCTTTCCAGAAGCTCTTCCAAAATCACAGCAGCCGTATAGGATTTTCCTGAACCGGTCTTGGCGAGTACGCTGCAGTGCTTTTGTACCAGGGTATTGGCGTCCAGCTCCACCCGGATATCATAGCCTCGCAGCATGCCGATGTACATATCTCCCTTGGCCAGGCCCAGAGTTGCCTTGATCAGTTTTTCGTCGGCTATGAAGACCGGATCTCCCGGCCGGGCAGGACTGGTGGGAAGATGCAGCTTGCCATTGCTTGTCACACCGATAACCCTGGCTTCGGCTATCATCATCTCTCTAGAATCATAATTTCGGGCGGCATCATTGAGCTGGTTTACGCTGTAAGCAGAGTTGGACCGTTTGATGTCCTCCACCTGGGCGAGTGCCCATTCCCTCCCGTCGGCTTTGGCCTTGATGTAAGTGCCTCGACCTACCTCTTTGTTTATAATGAACTTGAATGCTAATGGATTGGTCTCACCAACAATTGTACCGACCGATCCCTTTGCTATTGACATCATTTTCTTGCATCGCCTTCTTGCTACATTCCCTTTTTCAATACGTATCTTGAAGTATAAAAAGATTGGTCCAAATGCAGGTTGGTCCATTGCAAAGGATATTAATTTAATATAATCGTGCACTGAGCTATAAAGCCTTAACTTTTTGCAATACTATGCTCAACAATTAATTAATCAAATTTACTAATTGAAGTAAAATTGAGGTGATTTGTCTGGCCTGAGCGAACATTTCAATAAATAATATTAATTATACGATAGAACAACAGCTGATATTAATATTTTGGCGCCCTCATCATCGCCTGCCCGTAGGCCAGTCCAACCAACAGCCCCACGATATGAGCCATATGAGCGATGTTGTCTGCCGAACCTAATGTCAGGAAATCAATTAGTGCGAATAGCACGACTGCACCACGAATGCTCATCGGTATAACGAAGAAGAGCAGTATGCGAATCTCGGGAGCAATTATTGCCAGACATCCCATCACACCGAAGAGAGCTCCGCTCGCTCCCACCATGGAGCCGCTGGATATCATCATCTGGCCCAATGCTGCCACTATCCCTGAGAAAATGTAGATCTGCAGGAATTTGTTCTCTCCCACACGCCTTTCCAGCTCCATGCCAAAGAAGAAGAGAAAGAGCATATTCCAGAAGAGGTGGTTGAAGTCGGCATGCACGAACATATACGTTATGAGCGTCCAGGGCCTTTGCATTACATAATCCGGATTTAAAGCCAGATAGTTGTACACGAATTCAGGAAAAATGATGCTGATGAAGAATACCACGATGCATGCTAATAATATAAGACCGGAATAGGTCACAGGCAGCCCGGAAGGTATGTAACTCCGCCAGCCATTGACTGGTATTTGCGATTCTCCCCATTCATCCCGGTATCTATTGTCCTCCCTTCTACCTGTCATGGCCTGAAATGGTTTCAATTTAGCTCCCTTACAATAATATTTTATTTATTCCGGTACATACTGGCCGTTACGAAGAACTATGACATAATCTGCGGAGTTTCGCAGAGCCACTGAGAAGCCGGGCTCCGCTCCGAAGATGATGGTCTCCTTGCCGTGTTCCATAGCCTTCATGAGCACCGGTTTTAAATCGGCATCGCGGGTGACAAGTGCCAGGGTGTCGATGACGGGATTATAGATCATATCCACACCCTCTACGGCCATTCTCACATCCACGTCGCTGGTGCAGATCACCGGCTCAAAACCCTGATTTTCCACGGCTTCAACCAGTTTCTCCGAGGCGTACTGATTTAAGAAAACCTTACCCATCTTGATGTCGCCGTAATCCTTGAGGATGTCCCGGATCTCTTCCAGATCCGTCTGGAACTCCTTTCTGAGCATATTGGGCCCATCTACGAGCAGTCCGATCTTCTTTCTCCCCTTCTCCTTCTTGGAGCCCAGGTAACTCAAGATATGCTCGAACTGTATTGGCATCCGATTCATGTTGACCCTTTCTTGATAGATTTGGATTAGATGTTATAAATTCGTTTGGTATTATCCGCAGTTATCCGGGCGATTTCTTGCGGCTCTATGCCTCTGATCCTGGCAATGAGCCGAACAGAGTCCGTAACAAACGCGGGTTCATTTCTGCCACTCCGGGGCGAAAGGAAGGGGCTGTCGGTCTCCACCAGCAGCCGGTCCAGTGATACATTTTTAGCCAGGATCTGATGATGTGCGGACCGACAGAGATTGGTGGCCAGAGAAATATAAAATCCCCTATCAATGGCATCTTTCATAGTTCCGATTGTGCCGCTGTAGCAGTGGAATACGACCTTGTCCAGGTGCTTTACCATTTCCAGAGCAGGCTGCTCGGCATCGCGGGAATGAATGACCAGAGGCAAATCGAGGGATTTGGCGAGCTCAATGACCCTGCTAAAGACCTTTGCCTGGCGCTCCCTGGTTGGAGCATCTTTGCAGTGATAGTAGTCCAGCCCCGCCTCGCCGATGCCCACGGCCTGGCCCGCATTGTTTTCGATCTGCTTAAAAAGCATATCGAGTTCCGGCTCTTTTATGCTCTGCAAAGTATTGGGGGAAAGCCCCAGGGTGGCGGAGATGAAATCATACTTCTTGGCCAGCTCCAGGGACTTGGCATTGGTGGAATAGTCCACACCCGAGTTGATCATGTGGACTACGCCGGATTTTCGGGCACTGTCCAGTACTGCTTCGCGATCTTTGTTGAACTGCTTGAAATCCAGGTGGCAATGCGAATCGATTACCCCTTGCAAAGGAACATATATCGATGAGATTCCTCCAGAATCATATTTTTAGTCTCGATGGTATTATCTTTTTTGGTGTAGCTCATCTTCTGGCTCAGTTTTGATGCCGTGCCTGGACTATACGCTGGCGTTGACCCGATGCTACAGCCCCTGCTGTCGTCGTCTCTGGCACTGGCCACCATCTGCGCCGTGGTGCTCAATGTCTTCTTTTGCATGGGCATCAGCCAGAAGATGGAGTCTGAGATCGACCCCAGCGTAGATACTTCGGAGAAGATATTTCAGGTCATGGAAAAACAGGGCGGCAGCCTGGGGTGCACGGCGAGAGGTCATATTCAATGCCATCGCGGCTATGAACGAGCTGCTGGACGCGGCTCCCTTCCTGGGTCTGTCAGAAAAGAAGATCGCGCTGAGCGTTCAGTTCGATGAGTTCAACCTGGATGTTCGAGCCGTCTATGAGGGTATGCCCTTTGATATTCCCACCACCATGCCCGGCATCGACACCATGCATGATGCAGAGGCGAGCGCGCTGGCTCTCGCAGCATTTACCATGAGCAGGTACGTGGATAAGATGAGCTTCTCGACCAAAGACGGCAAGACCGAACTGCACATGCACTTTGAGCATTAGGTGGAAAAATACATGGCCGGATAAAAACGTAGAAGGCTTGGAATTCAAGCCTTCTTCTGTTCATGCTGCGGCATTGAGGAGCATCAACCGATTTATGGCGCTGACCAGGGCCTCCACTGAGGCCATGACTATATCCTCGCGGGCCGATTTGGCGCTGACCCTGCGTCCCCTGTCGTCCTCTACTCCAATCACCACTTCCGCCAGGGCATCGGCCCCGCCGCTAATGGCTTCAATTCTAAAGTCGCAGATGCGAATGGATGTGTCGCTGTCCAGGAGACCCTGCACGGCATTTACGGCAGCGTCTACCGGCCCCACGCCGATATGGGCGAGAACTTTCTCTTTGCCCCGCACCAGGGCCCTTACGGTTGCCGTGGGTGTGATGATATTGCCGGTCATGACCGAGACCTCTTTGAGCACCACGGCCTGGCTGCCTTTGGCCACCTCTCCGATCACCACATCGGCAATGGTCTGAAGATCGATATTGGCGATCTGCTTTCCTTTGTCGCCCAGCTCTTTGATCCTCTCCAGGATCTCCTGGAGCTGCTCTTCCGTGGGCTGGTAGCCCGCTTCCTCCAGCACCTTGGCCACGGCATGCCGTCCCGTGTGCTTGCCCAGGACTATGCGCCTCTTGTGGCCTACCATCTCCGGGGTCATGATGCCGGGCTCAAAGGTCTTGCTGTTCTCAATAACTCCGTGGCTGTGTATGCCGCTCTCATGGGAGAAGGCATTCTCGCCCACGATTGGCGCGGTTATGGGTATCTTAACCTCGGTGAGCCGCTCTACCATGCGGCCCGTCTCCACCAGGTATTCCGTCTTTATGCTGGTGCGAGCCCCATAAATGGCGTGCAGGCTCATCACCGTCTCGGCCAGGTTGGCGTTGCCTGCCCTCTCGCCCAGACCGTTTACGCAGACCTGCACCTCTCGGGCTCCCGCCTCCACTGCCGCCAGGCTGTTGGCCACGGCCAGACCGAAGTCGTTGTGGCAGTGCACATCAACTACCATATTCACATCATCGCAGATATCCTTGACAAAACGGTAGAAGGCAGAAGGAGCTGCTACTCCCACCGTGTCTGGGATATTGATGATATCGCAGTGCACCTCTTCCACTGCCTTGAAGATGCGATGCAAAAACTGCGGCGAGGTGCGGGTGGCATCCATGGCAGAGAAGAGACATGTTCTGCCGTTGTCCTTGACAAACTGCACCGTCTCCATTGCTCCGGCCACAATCTCGTCATGGCTCTTCTTAATAGTATGAGCTATCTGGATGTCGGAGGTAGGAACAAAGACATGCACCATGCCCACATCGGCATCAAGGCAGGCCTGAGCATCCTTTTTCACAATGCGAGAGAGGCCGCAGACCTGGGCTTGCAGGCCCTCTCTGGCTATCTGCCGGACGCTGTCAAACTCACCTTTGGAGGATACGGGAAATCCAGCCTCGATAACATTCACACCGAGTTTATCAAGCTGCCTGGCGATCTTGAGCTTATCGTCCTGGTTGAGAGATACGCCAGGAGTCTGCTCGCCATCCCTGAAGAGTGGTGTCAAAAATGCGAACTTTTTCATCAACAAGCGAACGAACGTCGTAGAAGACGATTCCCCACAGAGGTTGTCGTGTGTCATAGATCAAGGATAGCATGCATAGCTATAAAACTTTTGCCGCCCGATTAGAAAGAGGATTCATGTCTGAAATTGAAAAAAAAGACATTACTGATTATCTGACAGAAGCGGAACGAAAAAAACTACTGGCCAGTCTTCATCATTTCTTGGTATGGGTAGGAGTTAAAGAACCAGAACAGATGCAGATCGATAGCAATGATCTATCAAGCGAGATGGAAAAGTATCATCAGACGGAAAAGGATCTGCCGCCCGAGATTCATGCCGGACAGGGCCGGGTTGAGCTGCACGCCTCATCTGGAGATTGATCAACGAAAAGGAGATAACAGATGAAAGAGCGGCTGCAAATTACCGAGTTGATCGAGATATTGGATAAGAAGGAGAAGAAAGACGAGGAAGATCTCAAAGCGACAAAGCTGAGCCTAAAACAGGCAATAGAGCTTCACGATGAAGCTGCAAGTATAATTAGAGCCCTTTTGGACCTCAAGGATATCCTGAAGAAGAAAGAACATGGCACTCTGACAGAATACGGCGCGGAGAACTTGATCAAGCGAAAGGTTGACCAGGCGAAAAAATGGAATAAGTTCATGGATGAAATTAAAAATGAATGGCGGATTAGGTTAAGTTAACATTTCTTTCGCAATTGCGCAAAACCAAGGGGTAGAGATATTTACCCCTTCGTTTAAGAAGAGCCTTCCATGAAACATGCAATTACTATTATCGCTGTGCTGGCGTCGATATTAGTTCTGCCGGCAATGGGAGAATCGGCAAAGTTCTGGTCCGATCAGGCCAATGACTACTTCATATCCGGCGACTATGAAAAAGCGGCTGCAAGCTATGACAAGGCCCTGGAGCTGGAGCCGAACAGCACGGACCTGTGGAATAATAAAGGAAAAGCTCTGGCCAACATGGGCAGAATTGATGACGCCATCTCTTGTTTTAATAAATCGCTTGAGATCAACGCCTCTAATCCCGAGTCTTTGAACCTGCTGGCAATTGCGCTCTCTCAGGGATTGAATAAATACAGCGAGGCCATTGCCATCTTCGACCAGATCCTGCAGGCAAATCCATCTTATTTTGATGCCTTGATCGGAAAGGGCATGGCTCTGGCCAATGAAGGCGATCTTTCCGGCTCTCTGGAATGCTTTGAAAAAGCCACTCAAGTCAAGCCCCGTGACCCATCCGGCTGGAATAACAAAGGCGTCGTCCTGCGGGAAATGGGAAGATATCAGGATGCTTTGACCTGCTTTAGCAAAGCCATCACCCTTGACTCTTCCCATGAGGCTGCCCGGCAGAACCGAGAGTTAACCCTGCAAGACATGGATCAGGAACGACCGGCAGCTCCAAGCATGAGCACGCAAGATATGCTGTAAGCCGGTCAAATTTATTATTTTTTAGCTAACAAATTTCGTCAATTTCATTAAATTGAGCAATAGCTTAAAATAAATGTTCGACAATCATCGATCTGAGGTGTTGGGGAAGTGCTCAAGCAGATCTGTCTGATGATCGCAGCAGCGGCTCTGATTTTCGGAGTGCAAGGGATGCCCTTGAGCTTTGCAGAGGCCATGAACAACGCTGGCCAGAAGGATATCCTCACCGTCAAGAATTATGACACCGGCGCATCATTGACCGAGGCTTACACTGACATCGAGCATCTGCAGAGAAATACACAGGTCAATACTGGAGCTTATGGGATGCAATCCGATCCATCTGATGCCAGGGACAGGGCGACAGCCGGGACTTCAGCCCAGCCGCAACCCTGCAGGCGGTCTTGAGGCCAGCATAAACTCCAATGTCATAGGCAAAGCCCACATCGCCTGGCAATCAATCGATCCGACCAGCTCTCGCATGGGCCGCCATCAGCTATTGGGCCGCAGCGTGGAGGATCTGACCGGGGTATTCTCCATTGAGAAGTTCATACAGCTTTGGTCAGGCAGTCCTCCTGGGGAGATAAGCGTGGACTGGCTGCCCTGCTCTTGAACCAGAGCTTTCATAAACTTTGTTATTTTTTATATACTATCATCAAAAAAGAAAGTTATTAATAGCCTGCCAGAGAACCATTGGTGTACCAGGGAGGCTATCGCTTTGGAGGTTCTGATAAAGAGATCTGCGCGACGCAAGAAGACCATCCAGGCCAGGATGGTGGGAGGAAAGATGGAGGTTTTGGCACCTGCCTCTATCTCGGACGCCGTTTTGCAAGGTCACATAGAAAAACTGCGTTCTCGACTGGAGAAGAGGGTCTATCCCAAGGATGACGATCATCTGCATGAAAGAGCCAGCCTTCTAAACAGCAGATACTTTCAAGGGTCTCTAACGCTGGAACAGCATTCTGTACTCTTCAAACCAGGAGCGAAGGCGCGGGTCATGCAATTGTACCGCTCGGACGATTCTCATCAGCAGCAAGCTGGCCAATCTTCCCCAATGGGTTGAGGATTATGTGATTGTGCACGAGCTTGCCCATCTTCTTGAACCTAATCACGGCAAGAGGTTCAAGGCACTGGTGCATAGATACCCTCTGGCGGAAAGAGCCATTGGATTTCTCATAGCCACCGAGATGGTGTGACCATTTATTTATATCTGGAAGAGCTTGACCTTAGATGCTGCAATAGGAGATTAGACGATGAAAAATTTTCTTATTATTATCATTTTTACTATCCTGCTGGCGTCTTTGGGTGGCGCGGATACGAAGGCAGGAGAGCAGAATAGGAATAATAGCTCACTTATTTCCAGGGATCTGCTCTTCGGCAATCCGGACAGAATCACCACCAGAATCAGCCCGGACGGCTCAAATATCAGCTTTCTGGCCCCGAAAGACGGGAGTGCTCAATATCTGGGTGGGGCCGGCAGATTCGCCAGAGACGGCAAAGCCTGTGACCAATGACACCTACTCGCGGCATCAGAAGCTACATCTGGTCTTACACCAACCAGCATATCCTCTACCTGCAGGATGCCAATGGAGACGAGAACTGGCGCATTTACAGCGTCAATCTTCGCAGCGGCAAGATCCTGGACCTCACGCCTTTTGAAGGTGTTCGGGCCGAGATCAGGGCTATCAGCATCAATCACCCTCATGAAGCTATCATCGCCCTGAATAAGCGTGACCCTGAGTATCACGATCTCTACAGGCTCAATATCGAGACAGGCAACATGACACTAATCCTGGAGAACAAAGAGTTCTCCGGCTTTGAGATCGATAACGACTTCCAGGTGAGACTGGCCAGCAATATGACGGCAGACGGCGGAAGCGAGATATTCATGCCCGCCGAAAACGGCAGTTGGGAGACCTTCCTGAAGATCGAGATGGAAGACGCTCTCACCACCGGCTTTGCCGGATTTAATAAGAGCAATGAGCTCATTTACCTTATCGATAGCAGAGGCAGAAATACGGCTGCTCTTTATGCCCTCGATCTGCATACGAAAGAGAGCTCTTTTTTGGCCGAAGACCCCAAATCGGACCTCACGGGCATGATGATTCATCCCACTGAGAAGAATGTGCAGGCGGTGGCATTCTACTACGATCGGATAGCATGGAAGATCCTGGACCCGTCCATCCAGCCGGATATCGATTTGCTGCATAGGTGGAGGAAGGGGACATGTCGGTAGTAAGCCGCAGCCTGGACGATAAGGTATGGATTGTCGTCTTCACCAAGGACAATGGACCGGCGCGCTACTACCGCTATGACCGTGAGAAAAAGCTGGCCTCTTTCCTCTTCACAGACAGAGAGAAGCTGGAGGGACTGCCACTGGCCAGGATGATTCCCGCCGTCATAAAAACGCGCGACGGCCTGGACATGGTCTGCTACTACACCTTGCCTCTGCACAGCGATGAGAATGGCGATGGACTGCCGGATGAGCCGCTACCAATGGTTTTGTACGTGCACGGAGGCCCCTGGGGCCGCGACTACTGGGGCTTTGATTCCATTCATCAGTGGCTGGCCAACCGGGGCTACGCCGTCTTGAGCGTCAACTTCCGCGGCTCTACCGGTCTTGGCAAGAATTTCATCAATGCCGGAAACCTGGAGTGGGGCAGGAAGATGCATGATGACCTCATCGATGCCGTTAACTGGTCTGTGCAGCAGAAGATCGCCGATCCAGAGAAGATTGCCATCATGGGAGGAAGCTACGGCGGCTATGCAGCTCTGGCCGGCTTGACCTTCACCCCAGGACCTTTGCCTGCGCCGTGGACATCGTGGGCCCCTCCAACCTGATAACGCTCCTGGAGACCATTCCGCCCTACTGGAAGCCGGAGATAGAGCAGTTCACCAAGAGGGTGGGCGACTTCCGGACGGAGCCGGGCAGAAAGCTGCTACAGGAACGCTCACCGCTCAATTATGTGGAGCGAATTGAGCGGCCCCTGCTTATCGGCCAGGGAGCCAACGATCCGCGCGTCAAGCAGAATGAGTCCGACCAGATCGTCAAAGCCATGCAGGCCAAGGGGCTTCCTGTGACCTATGTGCTCTACGCCGACGAGGGTCACGGATTTGCCCGTCCCGAGAACAGGCTCTCCTTCTACGCCATAGCCGAGGCATTTTTGGCAGAGCACCTGGGCGGCAGCTTCCAGCCCATCGGCCAGGATTTTGCGGGATCCAACCTGACTGTGCCAGCCGGAGCAGGGGAGGTTCCGGGCCTGGCGGAAGCTCTGGAGAAAGGGTCCTAGATTTCTCTTTCTTTTTCAATCGATCCACATCGTAGCCGAAGGGCATGAGATAGTAGGCTTTGCCAATCGAGGAATTTACATGATAGCCGTGACCGGAAAAGTAGATGATGACCGTTGAATTTTCATTGGATCTCTGGGCGAGCCTGTCTAGGCCTGCCAGTATGCCGGAGCGGTTGGCTGATTCGCTCACAAGAAGCTAGACCTGCTCAGCAGGATAGGCGCAGCGTTCCGGATCTCTGAGAATTTCCGCTAGTCCCTGAGCATCGTCAACCGTATTAGGCAGGTCCGCGCCTACGCCCACGATCAGAGTGCGGCCTGATGGAAAAATGGTTTGCATCATGGCTTCATACCTTCAGTTTCGCTGAGTTTTCGCGGCATTAGCAGAGTCTATCAACTCCTCCATTCGGCCAGCAAATCCCGCACGGTCGATGCGTTTGGCGATTCAATCCGCTCGAAGATCTTCAATGCATTTTTTGCTTTTTTGATGGCTTGCTCGGGATCATTTTTCTTTTTCAAGCAGATAGCCTGACCCCAGAGCGAATTGGCTTCACCATTGCGATCGCCTATCTCCTGTGCGATCTTCAGAAGCTGCTGGTAATAATTCAGAGCCCTGTCAATCTCACCTAGATTGCAGAAGGCGCTGCCCAGGTTGCCCAGATCAGCACCCTCGCCCCTTCGGTCTCCGATCTCACGATCAATGACCAGCGCCTGCTCGTAGTAATCGATGGCCTTGCGGGAGTTGCCAAGAGCGGCGTAGGTACTGCCCAGGTTGCACAGCACAGCACCTTCGCCCCTTCGATCCCCGATTTCTCGGCGATGGCCAGCGCCTGCTCGGAGTATTCGATGGCCTTGCGGAAGTCGCCTAGGGCCGCGTAGGCACTGCCCAGGTTGCCCAGCGCATTACCTTCGCCCCTCCGGTCCCTGATCTCGCGGGCGATGACAAGACGCTGCTCGTAGTACTCGATGGCCTTGCGCGCGTCGCCCAAGTCGGCATAGGCCAGGCCAAGGCTGCCCAGCGCATTACCTTCGCCCTTTTGGTCCCCGATCTCGCGACTGATGGCCAGCGCCTGCTCGTAGTACTCGATGGCCTTGCGGGCGTTGCCAAGGGCCGCGTAGGCTAGGCCAAGGCTGCCCATGGCATTTCCTTCGCCCCTTCGGTCCCCGATCTCGCAGGCGATGGCCAGATGCCGCTCGCAGTAATCGATAGCCTTGCGGGCGTCGCCAAGGGCGGAGTAGGCCAGGCCCAGGTTGCTCAGCGAATTACCTTCGCCCCTTCGGTCCCCGATCTCGCGGGCAATGGCTAGCACCTCCTCGTAGTAATCGATAGCCTTGCGGGCGTCGCCAAGGGCGGAGTAGGCCAGGCCCAGGTTGCCCAGCGCACTACCTTCGCCCCTTCGGTCCCCGATCTCGCGGGCAATGGCTAGCACCTCCTCGTAGTAATCGATAGCCTTGCGGGCGTCGCCAAGGGCAGCGTAGTCATTGCCCAGGTTGCCTAACACTGCACCTTCGCCCCTTCGGTCCCCGATCTCACGGGCGAATGTCAGGTGTTGCTCGTAGTACTCGATGGCCTTATGGGCGTCGCCAAGGGCGGCGTTGGCATTGCCCAGGTTACCCAGATGCACACCCTCCATGCTTTGATCATTCAGCCGCCGAGCGGCAGAGAGAGCTGTCTCCAGCCATGAAATGCGCTCTCTCGGATGCTGGCGCAGTTCAAGCAAATATGGGGCATTGAGAAAAGAGCTACACGTGGACGCTGCAGCATTGCTTTTGGCCAGATTTTCTTTAGCCCAGGCCCAGGCTGACTCAATGTTCGTCCTTTCCAGATCGAATGCATTCAATCCGGCCAGGGCATTTCCCTTTTTATAGAGTTGTGTAGCAGAAGATAGCACATCTCTGAAGTGCTCAGCATGCCGCTGCATGGCCTCATTTCTCGCCGCCTCGTCATCTATCTCCATCAGCTTGTGAGACGCAAAGATCCTCACCAGGTCATGAAGGCGGTAGCGTTTGGATCCATCTTGGTAATCGACCAGGTTCCAGCGCAATAATTCGCTGAGCTGCTCATGATCTTCATCCTGACAGATGCCCTCCTCCGCCTTGGAATCGAAGTCCTGGGGAAAGATTGAGAGCATGCGAAAGACCCTGGAGGCCTCCGGAGGCAGCCGGGAGTAGGACAGGTGCAGACTTGCCTGCACGCCAATCTCTCCGCTCCCTTTGCTACCCTTATCGATGCGCTCCAGCCTGCTCCTCTCATCCTGAAGGCTCCTGGCGTAATCCTCCGGGCTCAGGTCTCTGGTATTGGCCAGGAATGTGCCAGCCAGACGCAGGGCTAAAGGCAGATTCCCGCAGAGCCGGGCGATCTCCTTCCAGCAGTCGTCACTGATGCCATTGATGTTCCTACTGGTCTGGACAATCCTCTTCAGCAACTCTACCGACTTTTCCGGCTTCATTTCATCGAGCCTGATGGTCCGCATGCCCGGAAGAGCGATATCCTGCCTGGAAGTGATGATAACGGCACAGTTGGGCGGGGGAAGGAGGGGCTTGACCTGCTCGCCATTACGAGCATTATCCATAAGGAGAAGCAGATACTTGTTGCTCAGAACAGACTGATAGAGGCCTCTTATCCTGTCCTCTTCTTTGGGCATACGCTCCACAGGAACATAGAGCTGCACAACCTTCCTCATGGCCTCGACAGGAGGGAGGGAAGGCTCATAAGTTCCCATCAGATCGATCATTATCTGGCCATCCGGGAATTTGCCTTTCAATATCTGGGCCAATTTTTTGGCCAGATCGGTTTTCCCGATTCCGCCTAATCCTTGAATGGAAGAGATGGCGAGGGCCTTATCGAAGTGCTCCAGCGTCTCTTCTATCTCCTCTTCCTGGCCGGTGAAGTCTCCGGGCGGAGCCGGGATCTGAAAGGGCGGCCCGTCCAAAGGCAGATTCTTCTGGTCCTTCAGCCTTCTGAGCGTCTGGATGATCAAGGAAAAGTCGTCCGGGCCTTTGCCTCTGGTGGCGAAATCGATATACTGAATCCTCAATAACTGGCGAGGGACCTCGCAGCCCTGATACAGGACTGGAACAACAATTTTATCTTTGTTCAGAGCCAGTCGAAGTTCCCCTAAAACCTCCTTGGACTCAACCGATTGAGGAGAGAGAATGATTAGAAAATGGCTGCAATCCAGAATAGCATCGTTAATTGCCTTATCCCAGTCTGCATCGCCCTCCTTCAGATGCGGAATATCCCACTGATCAAGCCATAGATCAAAATCTCCTTTTAGATTTCCCGCATACCTGAGAACAAAATCACTATCCTTTCTCGAATAACTGACAAAGGCCTTCTTGCTCATTTCCCTCCTCGCTCCTGTGCAGTGAATTGAAGATGCCTCTCCAGGAATTTAAATTCTTTCTACAAAAATATCATTATCTTTTTCGCTTTCTTTGCAGCATTCTGTGATGGCCCGGCCCACATAAAGCCTCTTTTCCCGGATACCGCAAAGCCCCCCCCGGCGCCCGGACCCGCCCGAACGCGCACACGCGCGCCCGCGGGCGGTCACGTGAGGGTGCGCAGGCCAGCGGGGAGGGAGCTGGGGGGTGATATGATGAGCAGGGACGGGGTCTATGTCAATTTCCGTGCTCCTGGACGCCACTGCGGTGAAAAATAATCATTTTTCAGCCAGAGCCTGGAAGTATCCGCTCATGACGCAGACCGCATCCTCCGGCCCGAGCTGCTCGAACTGCTCGCAGGGCGATCCCCGGTAGCAGGGCAGGTGGTGGATGGTGCAAACGGCCAGACAGCCATCCTGGCCAGCCTGGAGGGCAAGATGGGGGCATCTCTCTCCTGCGGGCTTGAGGATCATGGCTTCTTGATCATCGGAATCGATGCTGCCGTCTGCCAGAATGCTGGCGGGGTTGACGATAAAAATATCCAGATGAAGGCAGCATTGGCCGCAGCGTAGGCAGATCATGGTCGCAATGCCGGATGGGCGTCTTTATTAATTACAATTGCGATTGGTGATATCATGAGAATAATAGTTCCCCTGGCAGAGGGCTTCGAGGAGATCGAAGCGATTTGCGTTATCGACATTTTGCGACGAGCTGATGTGGAAGTTGTGACGACGGGATTGAAAGAGGGACTGGTGCAAGGCTCTCATAAAATCAAGGTGCTGCCGGACACCACCCTGGAAAAAATCGACTATCGGGACTTCGACGGGCTGGTCCTGCCCGGAGGCGCACCGGGTTTTATCAATCTGGGAAATGATGAGCGCATCCTAAACATGGCACGGGAGATGGATCGAGCTGGAAAAATTGTCGCGGCGATATGCGCGGCTCCCTCGGTTCTCATCAAGGCCGGTGTCCTGCAGGGCCGCAGGGCCACGGTCAGCCCTTCGGGCAAGGCCCAGGTGGAGGCCTGCGCATACTTTAGTGAAGAGCGAGTGGTAGTGGACGGCAACCTCATCACCAGCCGCTCGCCGGGAACGGCCCTGGAGTTTGCCTTGAAGCTGGTGGAGGTGCTGGTGGGAAAGGAGAAAATGCAGGAGGTCAAGGCGCAGACGATGGCCGTCTGCCAGGAGGACTAGGGGAAGCTATCATCTTGTGGTCGATATTGCATATTATCGGAAAATATTAAAGCGGAGAGCAAAATGAAGGCCATTTAATGAGAATCTCGGTAATCCTCGCCCACCCCCGTCCGGGAAGCTTCAATCACGCCATCGCCAAGGCATCAGTGCAAACGCTTATGCAAAACGGCCATCAAGTCGCTTTTCATGACCTCTACTTGGAATCCTTTGATCCCATCCTTCGCTCTGCAGAGATTGCCAAAGATGCGCCGCTTGACGACATGATCCGGGTTCACTGCCAGGAAACAGCAATGGCAGACGGGATAATAATAATTCATCCCAATTGGTGGGGCATGCCGCCTGCCATCCTCAAAGGCTGGGTGGACAGGGTCATGCGGCCAGGTATTGCCCATGAGTTCCTGGAAGGCGACTGCGGCGAGGGAACGCCTCGCGGACGGCTTTTGGCCAGGCGGGCAATCGTCTTCAACACCTCCAATACCCTTCCCGAGAGGGAGCAAAACGCTTTTGGCGATCCTCTGCAGACGATTTGGAAGAACTGCATCTTCGGGTTATGTGGCGACATAGACTTTCACCGCAAGACCTATAACGTGGTAGTGACAAGTACTTATGAACAGCGAGCAGCCTGGTTGAATGATGTCCGGGCGATAGTTGACGAAAATTTTCCAGGATGAAACATTTGACTTTGGCCCATAGTCCAGTCTCACTCCGTGACCGTCATTTTCGTCTTGTCCCCCATGGCTCTGAAGTAGAACTACCTGCAAGAAAATAGATATACTAGAAGGAGATTGGCAATGAAGGCATCAAGTGGCATATACCAGGCGGCTCGGACGGCCCTAGATATCGAAACCCTGGTCCGCGGCAGATGATGATATGGCTGACAAAAACCGAAGCCCAGGCAAAAGCAAAAAAGCGATGACAAAAAAGGCAAAGCTAAAAAAGAAGGAAGTGAAATCATGAGTGAAGCTAGAGACAGGAAAATGAAACGCGAGCGCAGATTCGAAATGCAAAAGGCCGAAAAAGTCTTGCGAGCGTGCAGGAGCAGGAGAGGCTATGAGCTCTTTCAAGAGCCAGAGAAAAAAAAGCCAAAATAGGGGCAATTTGGGCGGCTCTTCTTTTTTTTGCGGATTACTTTCGCCTCGCATTTGGCAATTTTTAACTTGTAGGATTGCGAAGGACGAAGCGGGAAGTCCCCATCCTTCCGGGTGGTCTCCCGGACTGCAAGCCCGGGGGAGTGGCTGACAACGTCAGCCACAGGATGAAAGCGGAGTCCTTTGCCCCGATTTCTGCCTAACGATAACTATTTTACCTTATAACACAATTATATATCAATGCTTAAAACGTATCGCTACAGGCTCAAACCTACAAAATCTCAGGTTACTATCTTAGAACGGCAACTTGAGCTTTGCAGATTTGTCTATAATGATACGCTTGCATATCGAAAGAATGCTTGGGAGCTTGAGCAAAGAACTGTCAAACGATTTGAGACTCAGGATAGATTACCTCAACTGAAGCTGGAGGTTCCCGAACTCAAGGATGTCTATTCACTGGTTCTTCAGAATGTAGCTCTTAGGGTGGAACTGGCGTTCAAAGCGTTCTTCCGAAGGGTCAAGGCAGGAGAAGAACCAGGGTTTCCAAGGTTCAAAGGAAAGAGTAGATACGATAGCATCACGTACTCCCAATCTGGTTTTGAGTTGGATTCTGAAATGCTCCATCTCTCAAAGATTGGAGATATCAAGATCAAGTTGCATAGGCCAATTGTTGGTAAGATTAAGACCTGTACTATTCGCAGAATGCCAACAGGCAAATGGTTCGCTTGCTTCTCCGCCGAGATGGGAGATATCCCAAGGCCTCCTTGGAAAGATGGATCTGTTGTAGGAATCGATGTAGGCTTGGCGAGCTTTGCCACCCTATCAAATGGCGAGAAGATTGATAATCCTAGATTCTTCCGAGAAGATGAGTTGGCATTAGCCAAAGCACAAAGCAAACGCGATAAGCTTCCTAAAGGATCTTCTCTCAGACGAAAAGCGTCCAAAGCGGTGGCTAGAATTCATGAAAGAATCGGAGACAATAGAGCTGATTTTTCCAATCAAGTTAGTCGCCAATTGGTAAACCGTTTCGGCGTAATAGTCTTTGAAGATCTTGATATTCAGAGCATGCTTAAGAATCATCACATGGCAAAATCCATATCGGACGTTGCATGGGGAATGCTGGTAAAAGTAACCGAGAGCAAAGCAGCATATGCTGGCTCTAAGGTTATCCTGGTTGATCCCAAGTACATTGATAGTCAAAAAAGATCTCTCTGAAAGAATCCATAACTGCTCGGAATGTGGCTTGACTATGGACAGAGATCTCAATGCAGCAACCAACATTCTCAGACTGGGGATGCAGTCTGTTCGCAAAAGCGATAGAAGCCCCGTCCTTTAGGGCGGGGAGCGTTCACTGGCATTAGTCTTTCAGGCTCCGAAGTTCGTTAGGGACAGCCAGTGAAAGCTCAAACTGCGAGTTAGCGTTCCAAATGTCTCTGGCCGGCCTTCCGGCGCTCGCAGGCCCGCCTGGTCTGAGTAGACCAAACATCAAGGAAATATAATCGTCGATGAGATATAGACATTTTCTTCGCATGGTTTAGACCACAGCTCGTGGCTGCCGTACGGTGGCTAGCGTCGCCGCTTGCCAGGCGGGCCCGCATGTGCACGCGCTCGCACTCGGGCGCGGGAGGCGGGTCGGGGTGGGTAGCAGCGCCCGTTTGCCGCTCGACCGTGGCTGCCCGGCAAGCAGGGCTGCGTTCGTGACTCGCATCACGATATCTCAATTATGCACGCTAAATCAATTGCACATTAAATGAAGAATTAGCTTTATTGTACAGTTTCTTATCCAAAGTCAATAGAGGGACTTGCTCTTTTTCTGCCAGGGCTAAAAAGAGGGAATCATAAAAGGACGCTCTAGTAACAATCGAAATATCATACGCATTCGCCATCATATCCTGCGCTCTGAAGACATCGCACGCTTCGGAGATAAAGGTCTGACATTTCTGCAGAGCATTGAGAGTTTGATCCCGGTCCTTCCCGAATACAGTCACCTGTTTCCAGGCGACGCTTCCAACCTCAATCACTGCCAGGTCCAGAGTGATCAAATCCGGTTTGGTGACCGCGTCCAGGGCTCTTTGAGAGGCATCCTCCTTGAAAAACATAGCTGCCAGGATATTTGAATCCAAAGCTACCTTATCAAGCATCTCGATCCTCCCGTATCATCTGTGCAGCACCGATTGCATTGGGCTTTTGATGCTTCCACAGTTCCTGAGCCTCGGCCAGGAGCCTTTCTTTTTTCTTTTCCCGAACCATTCTCTCCACGGTTTGCTTGATCTCTCCCTGCCAATTGACATCAGACATCTCATCCATCATCCTGCGTATACTGTCTTCAATGCGAACGCTATAAACAGCAGTTGACATACAATGATGTTTATCTAAAAAGTATATAAGATTTTTCTGCCGCTCCCCCGTCCGCCCATCACCAGCACATCTTCGCCTCGGGCAGCGCTCGTTCCAGCCGCCCGTTGGCCGGGCCATCCGGGGACAATGGCGCCGTTCGCCAGGCGGGCCTGCATGTGCACGCGCTCGCACTCGGGCGCGGGAGGCCGGTCGGGCCTGAGGGCCAGGGAGAGCCGGGCCGGAGTAGACAGCTTTTCGGGCGCTGGATTTTGGTTACGCTGGCATTTCGTTATTACTATTAGCAGATAATTATAACCATACAACTAACAATCCCCCCACAGAGGCACAGAGCGCACGGAGGACGAACGAACGGAGACGACTATTTCTCTGAAGCAAGTGCACTTTTTTGAATGTGGTTGCTTTCGGCTCTCGGCTACGTTCGTGGCTCGTCGCCCGTGGGCCCAGCCAGGGCTGCGCTGTTATCAGGGCGGGCAGGAAGGCCGGTCAGACCGGAAGTCATGCGGAGCTGGAGCCTGACGGGTGGCTTTTCGGGTGTCGGGATTCTTTAGAAAGAGATGTAACTGCTATGCAAACCATCTGGATCGAAGCTTTGATCTTCTTGAACGGCGAATAATTATTTATGCGTATTGAAGATCTCCGAAATAAAAAGCGAGAGGAGATTCTAAAGATTGCTGCAAAGCATGGCGCTCGCAATGTCAGAATCTTCGGATCCGTTGCCAGAGGCGAGGCTGACTTAAAGAGCGATCTAGATATCCTGGTAGAGTTTATTCCCGGAGCAACTTTGCTTAGCCATTCAGCCATGATCCGAGAGCTTGAATCCTTACTGAAAATCAAAGTCGATGTAGTTAGTGATCGTGGCCTGCGAGAGAGGATTCGAGACCGGGTCCTGAACGAGGCGGTGCCCCTTTGAGGGATGACAAGGAGCGTCTCCGTGATATTAATGAGGCCATAGAAAAGATTGAGAAGTATGCATCTATTGGCTATCAGGCCTTTGCCGAAGACGAACGAACGCAAGTCTGGATAATTCATCATCTTCAGGTTATTGGCGAAGCTTCGAATCACCTCTCAGATGAGTTGACGGAACGCAATCAGGACATTCCTTGGGCCGACATTGTGGGCTTAAGAAACATTCTCGTGCATCAGTATTTTGGAATTGATATCAAACAAGTCTGGGAGACCGCAGAGCTTGATATGCCCGTTTTAAAGGCTAAGATCAGGGAGATTCTGCAAGAGATAAATGATAAATAGCGGACCGTTGTCACATGTTTTCTCGGGTCTACGGCTCTGGCTCGTGCCTGCTGCCTGTGGGCCGAGCAATGCTGCGCTGTCGTCCGGGCGGGCTGGCTTGCCAGGCAAGCGATCGTGCTGGTCAGCGGGAGGCCCGGTCGGCCCACGATCACGGGTTCACGCGAAGGCGCTATAGGCGCGAAGTTCCGATGAGAAAAGGACAATTTTTCGCCAGAGCCCTCGGGCCGCGTCGGTGGAGTCGTTTCTCGGCAAAGGCCATCTGGGGACAATGGCGCGGTCCACCAGGCGGGCCCGCATGTGCACGCGCTCACACTCGGGCGCGGGAGGCCGGTCGGGCCTGAGGGCCAGGGAGAGCCGGGCCGGAGTAGACAGCTTTTCGGGCGCTGGATTTTGGTTACGCTGGCATTTCGTTATTACTATTAGCCGATAATTATAACCATATAACTAACAATCCCACCACAGAGGCACAGAGCGCACGGAGGACGAACGAACGGAGACGACTATTTCTCTGAAGCAAGTGCACTTTTTTGAATGTGGTTGCTTTCGGCTCTCGGCTACGTTCGTGGCTCGTCGCCCGTGGGCCCAGCCAGGGCTGCGCTGTTATCAGGGCGGGCAGGAAGGCCGGTCGGGCCTGGAGTCAGGCGGAGCTGGACTCCGGTTGAGGCGGCTTTTCCATGGGTCCGGATTTTGGGAAACCATCGTCGTTTACTATTATTATGAGATGAAAATTATAACCTAGCCGCTACGGATCGAACCGCAGAGACGCAGAGCACGCGGAGAACGAACGGACGGAGACGACTATTGCTCAGATGCAGTGCACTTTTTTTTAAAGTGTTTACAAATATGTAGATTGCGGGGCTCTGCGAACTCTGCGGCTCTGCGGTTAATAATCGTAGCTGGATAATTAAAATCTGAGGTTACGAGAAGAAAAACGCAGAGGTGCGAGAAGCGCACAGAGACGTTTTGGCAGACTTCAAGGTTGTCTCCAGCGTTGCATTCCTTGCGGGGCTGTGGGCAGCAGCGCCCGGTTGCCGCTCGACCGTGGCTGCCCGGCAAGCAGGGCTGCGTTCGTGGCCGCCGCCCGTGGGCCGGACCGTCCGGGGCTGCGGCGATGTCGTCTGGGCGGGCTGGCTTGCCTGACAGGCGCTCGTGAAAGGGGGCCGGGCGGGCCCAAGCTCACGCTTGTACTGTCTCAGTAGGGTTTTCTCGGCAGGGTGGGCTATCCATTGTGTAGCATATTTCACTCATGGATGAAAAGCTGACATAAACTTTTAATAATCATAATATGAATTTACAAATTCGTGAATGCAAAAGGCCAGGTAGAACTCGCCGACATCAAAGAAGCCATTGAGGTAGGTAAAGTCAGAATAACCGATCATGCCTATGAAGAAGCCAATGCCGACCGGCTCAAGTTCGATGAGGTCTATTTTTCGGCTTTAAACGGAGTTATTATTGAAGAATACCTTGATGATTCACCCTACCCAAGCGTTCTCATATTTGGTCAAACCTTTGGCGGCGATCCAGTTCACAGCGTTTGGGCTTATAATGAAAAGAAGCAATGGGCAGTCCTGATCACAGTCTATCGGCCTGACCCAAGTCGATGGATCGACTGCAAAGTGAGGAAGAAATGAATTCGATGCCTTTTGAAAGATGCCCTGTCTGTGGTAGCGATCTGGTAGAAAAGGAAGTTGAAAAAGTCCTGCGAGGAGGCGTCAATACTGCTGTTCTGAAGGTTAGCGCTGAGTTGTGCCTGCGTTGCGGAGAGAGGTTGTACTCACAGGAGACCGTGAGAAGATTTGAAAGAATCAGAGCCAAACTAGAGCGACAGGAAACGGGAGAGTTTCAGGCCATCGGCGTTTCATATCAGGTGGCTTAATTCAAGAACATAGCTATTTAACCGCTCTGTCTTCTGCCTTGTTCGCGTTCTGCTGCCCGTGGACCGGGCGGGCAGGAGGCTGGTCGGGCTGAGATCACGGGTTCACGCGAAGGCGCGAAGTTCCGATGAGAAAAAGACAATTTTTCTCCAGAGCTCTCGGGCCGCGTCGGTGGAGCCGTTTCTCGGCAAAGGCCATCCGGGGACAGGACGCCGTCCGCCAGGCGGGCCCACATGTGCACGCGCTCGCACTCGGGCGCGGGAGGCCGGTCGGGCCTGGGGCCAGGAAGAGCCGGGCCGGAGGAAACAGCTTTTCGGGCGCTGGATTTTGGTTACGCTGGCATTTCGTTATTACTATTATATTATAATTATATATAGAAAATACGGACCAAACCACAAAGGCACAAAGAATTATGCGACATCAAACCATTCTTCACGACTGATTCCAGCTCGCTTCAGAATCCTCTGCAATAAATCCACACTGATATTGCTGCCATGAGGATTGGGAATGCGCGTCTCTACCAGCCCCCTGGACATATACTCATGATCTGCTCCGGGATAAGGACCGACAAACCCCAATTTACTCAATCGCTTAATCAGCTCACGTCTTGAAACCGGCAAAAGTTTATTCGACAATGGAGACCGGCTCCGCAGACGCATTAATAACATAGCCGCCTATTGCGGGTATTGGATGACCCAGTCTCAGCTTTAAAGCAATCCAGCCCTCGATAACGCTCTGTAGTTCCTTACGACATTCCTCGAGAGTTTTACCTGTTGACCAAACGCCCTGCAATTCAGGAACCTCGCCATAATAGGGCTTAGGGTCATCGATGATTTCGTAGGTAGCCCTTTCCATAGCTGCCAAGATGTATTCTCCAAACATTAACCAGGTTATTAGTAGTGATAAGATTATAGCCTTTCGCTTCCTATCTTCTTAAAAATCCGTTCAATCTTCCAGGGATTTGCTGATGATTCGCTTTGCCCGGCTCCCGGCTCTGGCTCGTGGCCTGCTGCCGATGGTCCGGGCCGTCCGGGATTGCTGCGCTGTTGTCAGGGAGGGCAGGAGCCCGGTCGGACTGAGATCACGGGTTCACGCGAAGGCGCTATAGGCGCGAAGTTCCGATGAGAAAAGGACAATTTTTCGCCAGAGCCCTCGGGCCGCGTCGGTGGAGTCGTTTCTCGGCAAAGGCCATCTGGGGACAATGGCGCGGTCCACCAGGCGGGCCCGCATGTGCACGCGCTCACACTCGGGCGCGGGAGGCCGGTCGGGCCTGAGGGCCAGGGAGAGCCGGGCCGGAGTAGACAGCTTTTCGGGCGCTGGATTTTGGTTACGCTGGCATTTCGTTATTACTATTAGCCGATAATTATAACCATACAACTAACAATCCCACCACAGAGCGCACGGAGGACGAACGAACGGAGACGACTATTTCTCTGAAGCAAGTGCACTTTTTTGAATGTGGTTGCTTTCGGCTCTCGGCTACGTTCGTGGCTCGTCGCCCGTGGGCCCAGCCAGGGCTGCGCTGTTATCTGGGCGGGCAGGAAGGCCGGTCGGGCCTGGAGTCAGGCGGAGCTGGACTCCGGTTGAGGCGGCTTTTCCAGGGGTCCGGATTTTGGGAAACCATCGTCGTTTACTATTATTATGAGATGAAAATTATAACCTAGCCGCTACGGATCGAACCGCAGAGACGCAGAGCACGCGGAGAACGAACGGACGGAGACGACTATTGCTCAGATGCAGTGCACTTTTTTTTAAAGTGTTTACAAATATGTAGATTGCGGGGCTCTGCGAACTCTGCGGCTCTGCGGTTAATAATCGTAGCTGGATAATTAAAATCTGAGGTTACGAGAAGAAAAACGCAGAGGTGCGAGAAGCGCACAGAGACGTTTTGGCAGACTTCAAGGTTGTCTCCAGCGTTGCATTCCTTGCGGGGCTGTGGGCAGCAGCGCCCGGTTGCCGCTCGATCGTGGCTGCCCGGCTCCCGGCTGCACTCGTGTCCTGCCGCCTGTGGGCCCAGCCTGGGCTGCGCCGCTCGTCCGGACGGACTGGCCCGCATGTGCACGCGCTCGCACTCGGGCGCGGTAGGCCGGTCGGGCCTGGGGCCAGGAAGAGCTGGACTCCGGCTGAGGCGGCTTCTTTTTGGGGGCAGGATTTTGGAGACGAGAGCGGTCTGCTATTATTATTAGTATAAAACTATAAAATAACAACTAACGGTCTCAGCACAAAGCTCACAGAGCGCACAAAGGACGCACAGAGACTTTTAAAAACAAATCCTGGCAGTCTCCAGCTTTGCTTCTATGAGCTGGCTTCAATAAATTTTATCAAGTCGTCTATGGCAGCATTATGCTAATCTATTTCTTCATTGAATCCTTCGAGCTTCCTACCATAAACGAAATGCATAGATTCAGAAAATTTTATAATCTCTAGGACTAATGAGATTATTCTCTCATTTATTTTAGAATTAAAATTTGTAGAATAATTTGAAGAAATGACCGAGAGTTGCATAGCCAAAGGATTCATCCTGATTTGTGTATTCTTGGGCGGGAAGTCATCTGATTCATTAAGCATCCATGATAAAATTAATTTTAATTCGCTTAATTTTGATATCGCAATTGATCTCCATGATTTCAAATCACCTTTACCATCTTGCATAAATAGATCTGGATTTTTTATCCAAATGCCTTCTACAAGGTTCTCATTAATTTTCTCTAAATTTTCGCCTATTTTTATATTATTTTTCGATAAATTTTCTAATTCTTTTACGATATCACTCAACCGCTTATCTTCGTCAGGAATTATACCCAGATAAACAGATAAATCGAGAATCTGCTCATATTCATATTTTCTTTGTTCATTACTTAATCCACCAAGAAAAGTAATCTTTACTAAATATTTTTTAGGAGAATCCGTTTTATTTAAATATATATGAGACACAGCAAACCTAGTTCCAACCTCATGTCCTGGGGGAAGTGAACTTAGTCCATTTTTAATAAGCGATATCTCTTTGATATTTCCAATATGCTGCTTAAGCTCTGGCTCGATCTCCAATTTAATGTTTTTTGCTACAGTTTTGCCAATATTTTTGATGCCAAAAAACATCATGTTCTTATTAATATTAATATATGGAACAATATATGGTGCGCTTTCTTGATTCCTTGCATCTTTCATTTCCTCTATCATTTTTTCAGAAGCTTTAGCCGATTCTCTGGTGGACGAGGCCATTTACCACGTTTTCCATACATACAATCCCAGGAAACCTAGACTTAAAATTTGAACTATAAATAATAATACTTGTATTGCGAATAAAACAAGTTCCCTATTATCCCAAAGATCATTAATATTCAAAGTATTTACTACCTTTTATTTTGTGTATAAACGACCAAGTTCAAAACTCATAAAATATTCGGCAGATTACAGCACCCGAAACGCGGCCCGTGGGCCGCGCTTCTGGAACTGCTCCTCCCTCCTGTGATGTAGTTGTTGTTGGGTTATAATCGTGTTTATCCCGAGGCCATGGTAACATGGCATCGTGTCCGGGCGCAGGTGTAGCCGCACCCGTCCGACGCCATGCTACAACTTCCCATGATATAAAGCTTACTTCTTCTGCAGCCAGGGCATCATGGCCCGCAGCTCAGCGCCCACTGTTTCAATGGGGTGCTCGGCTTCCATCTTCTCCAGGGACTTCTTGACAGGCATGCCGGCCTGGCTCTCCAAAATCCACTCGCGAGCGAACTCGCCGGACTGGATCTCGGACAGAATCTCCTGCATCTCGGCCCGGGACTCATCATTGATGATCCTCTGGCCGCGGGTCATGCCTCCGTACTCGGCTGTGTTGGAGACATTGTTCCACATGCGCATGAATCCGCCCTCGTAGATCAGGTCCACAATCAGCTTCAGCTCGTGGCAGGCCTCGAAGTAGGCGATCTCCGGCTGGTAGCCGGCGTCCACGAGCGTCTCAAAGGAGGCCTTGATCATTTCCGTCACGCCGCCGCACAGGTCCACCTGCTCGCCGAACAGATCGGTCTCCGTCTCCTCGGTAAAGGTGGTCTCAATGACGCCGGCCCTTGTGCCGCCGATGCCCTTGGCATAGGCCAGCGCTCTCTTCAGAGCCGATCCGGAGGCATCCTGCTCTATGGCCACCAGACAGGGCACGCCCTTGCCTTCCTGGTATGTTCGGCGCACCAGATCGCCCGGCCCCTTGGGCGCTATCATGACCACGTCCACGTTCTCGGGCGGCACAATCTGGAAGTAGCGAATGTTGAAGCCGTGCGAGAAGCCCAGGGTCTTGCCCTCTTCCATGTAGGGTGCGATCTGCTCCCGGTAGATCTTGCCCTGATACTCGTCGGGCAGAAGGATCTGAATGTAGTCCGCCTTCTTGGCGGCTTCGGCCACGGACATGACCTTCACTCCATCCGCTTCTGCCCTCTTCCAGGCCTTGGAGCCGGGAACATCGGCGGCGATGACATCCAGCCCGGAGTCCTTCAGGTTCTCTCCCTGGGCGTGGCCCTGATTGCCCCATCCCACTATGGCGATGGTCTTGTCCTTCAATACCCTCAAATCTGCATCCTTTTCATGGTATATCTTAACCAAATTTCATTCCTCCATATATAATAATAATAACCTTAAAAATAATGGATTCGAAGGCTGCCTTTCTGTCAGGCAGCCTTCGAATCCTTAAGCCTTGACTACCCTCGCGCCCCTCACCATCGATACCTTGCCGGTGCGGGCTATCTCTTTTATGCCGAACTGGCGCAGCAGTTGAACAATGGCATCGATCTTCTCCTCGTCTCCCGTAACCTCAATGATCATGGACCGGTGCGAGACATCGATGATCTTGGCCCGGAAGATGTTCACAATCTGCATGATCTCGCTTCGGCTCTCTTTGTCTGCGCTCACCTTGATGATGGCCAGCTCCCTTTCTATGGACTCGCTCGGGTCCAGCTCGCTGACGCGAATGACGTTGATGAGCTTGGAGAGCTGCTTTATGACCTGCTCCAGGACATCTCTGTCGCCATGCACGGTGATGGTCATGCGCGAGTAATCGGGATTTTCCGTCGCTCCCACCGAGAGGCTGTCGATATTAAAGGACCTGCGGCTGAAGAGGCCCGCGATGCGCGTTAGCACCCCGGACTTGTTCTCCACAATGACGGCAATGGTGTGCTTCATCTAGAACCCCTCCTGGCCCAGGATATCCTTTCTGCCTTTTGCATAGATCTTCTCCAAATGGCAGGACTGTGCATCATCGCACCACTCCAGATCGAGAATTTCGCCAAGCGTTGCTCCCGCCGGTACCATGGGCGAGACCTTCTCCGCCGGGTTGACTATGAAGTCCATGACCACCGGCCTGTCCGTGGCCATTGCGGTGCGAATGACCGATTCGACCTCCGAGGGCTTGGTGGCCCTCAGGCCCACTGCCCCGTAGGCCTCGGCCAGCTTCACGAAATCAGGGCTGGTGCGGCCCAGAATGGTGGCCGAGTACCTCTTCTCAAAGAACAGCTCCTGCCACTGCCGGACCATGCCCAGGCAGCCGTTGTTGAGCACCGCCACCTTCACGGGAATTTCGTTAACGACAGCAGTTGCCAGCTCCTGGCTGTTCATGAGGAAGCTTCCGTCGCCGGCCACGTCGATGACATCGCACTCCGGCCGGCCCATCTTGGCCCCGATGGCTGCGGGAAAGCCGTATCCCATTGTGCCCAGACCGCCGCTGGATATGAACTTTTGCGGGTCCTTATGCACAAAGAACTGTGCTGCCCACATCTGATTTTGCCCCACCTCCGTGGTGATGATGGCGTCTGGCGCAATCTCGCACAGCTTCTCAATCACATACTGCGGCTTGATGACATTATCATCCGGAATATAGCGCAGAGGATATTCCTTCTTCCAGCCCTCAGTCTTCTCATTCCAAACGCTTCGGCCCTTGGGGCTGACCTCTTTTATGAGTCCTTGCAGGGCATTCTTTGCATCCCCCACCACGGGAATGTCCACCCGCACATTCTTGCCCACCTCGGCCGGGTCCACATCGATATGAACGATCTTGGCCCTTGGAGCAAAGCTGGAGATCTTGCCTGTCACGCGATCATCAAATCGCGCGCCGATCGCCAAAATGAGATCGGACTCCTGAATGGCATAGTTGGCGTATTTTGTGCCGTGCATGCCCAGCATGCCCAGCGACAGAGGATGGTCCTCAGGAAAGCAACCTATACCCATGAGAGTGGTAGTAACCGGGGCGTTGATCTTCGTCGCCAGCTCGATGAGCTCGCGATGTGCGGCAGCGTACTTCACTCCGCCACCCACGTAAATGACGGGTCTTTCCGCCTCCATGAGCGCTTTGGCTGCTTTCTTGATCTGCATCTCATGCGCCTTAACGGAAGGGCGATAGCCGGGCAGATCTACCTGTGGCCAGGTGAACTCTACCTCATCCACGGTCACGTCTCTAGGCAGATCGATCAGCACCGGTCCGGGGCGACCGGTTCGGGCTATGTAGAAAGCCTCCCGGAAGACGCGCGTGATATCCTTGGCGCTTCTAAGCAAATAATTGTGCTTGGTAATAGGCAGAGTGATCCCGGTTATGTCCGCTTCCTGAAAAGCGTCCTTTCCAATCAGCCAGGTGTTCACCTGGCCCGTGATGGCAACCATTGGTACGGAGTCCATGTAGGCATTAGCAATGCCGGTGACCAGGTTGGTGGCCCCGGGCCCGGAGGTGGCAATGCACACTCCTACCTTTCCTGTAGCTCGGGCATATCCGTCCGCCATATGCGCCGCACCTTGCTCATGGCGTACCAGAATATGACGAATATCGGACTGGTAGATGGCGTCGTAAAGAGGCAGCAGCACACCGCCGGGAAGCCCGAATACTACATCTACGCCCTCTCTCTTCAGGCTCTCCAGTACCGCCTGAGCACCAGTCATCTTTTGAGACATCTGGCTTTGTCCTCCTCTTCCAGTCGCATCAGCCGGTTGATGCCCTCCAGCACCGCTTCAACCGATGCCATGATTATGTCCGCGCCAGCTCCTCGAGCCGTTATCTTCCTGTCTGCCATTGCCATCGTCACCCATACTTCTACTAGTGCATTCGTTCCGCCTGTTATGGCGTCTACATGATACTCCTCTAGCCGCACATCCGCCACATCTGATATGGCCCGCCTTATGGCATTTATGGCCGCATCCACCGGCCCGACTCCGGTTCCCGCTTCCAGCTTCATAGCCCCGTTAAGCAGTATCTTCACCGAGGCCGTAGGCGTCACCGTATTGCCGGCTACCACTGTCACCTCTTGCAGCTTCACCTTCGGCTCCACCTGGATGGAGAGCACGGTGTCGGCTATGGTCTGCAAATCTGCATCAGAGACACGCTTGCCTTTATCGCCCAGTTCCTTTACCCTGGCCACGATCTGAGCTAACTGCTGTTCGGTTGCCAGGAGTCCGAACTCGCGCAAGGCCAGTTCAACTGAGGCCCGACCGGCATGCTTGCCCAGCACTATGCGCCTCTTCCTGCCCACGGTCTCCGGATGTATCGGCTCGTAGGTCCTGGTATCAGCCAAGAGCCCGTGCACATGAATGCCCGCCTCATGGGTAAAGGCATTCTCCCCCACAATTGATTTGTTGGGGGCCATAGGAAGGCCGGTCATTCGCGAGACCAGACGGGAGAGCTGGTATATATCCTGGCATTTGATCCCGGTGTTGATTTTGTAAAGGGATTCCAGGGTCATGACCACTTCTTCCAGGCTGGCATTGCCGGCTCGCTCGCCTATGCCGTTCACTGTCACGTGCGCCTGGGCGGCTCCGGCGCGAAGAGCCGCCACGGTGTTGGCGGTAGCCATGCCGAAGTCGTTGTGGCAGTGGACGCTGATCGGCACACCCAATTGAGACAGCCGGGAAAATATATCACCCGTCACCTCGGGAACCAGCACGCCTACTGTATCACAAAAAGCCAGTCTATCGGCTCCTGCCTCAATTCCAGCCATGTAAAGGCTGACCAGGTAATCCTGATCGGCGCGGCTGGCGTCCTCTCCCGAGAGCTCCACAATGAGGCCGTGGTCTTTAGCATACTCTGTCACCTGCACGGCCTTATTTATCACCGATTTTCGGTCGGATTTGAGCTTGCACTCTATATGAAGATCCGATACCGGTACCACAAGATGGACGGAATCTACATCGCATGCTAATGCCGTATCAATATCGGCAGTCAAAGCTCGAACGTAGCTGCATATCTCCGCTTTAAGGCCAAAATCAGCAACTGCTTTTATCGATAGGCGTTCTCCCTCTGAGGTCATGGCCGAGCCGGCTTCAATCACATCCACACCCAGAGAATCAAGCCCCTGGGCGATGGCGAGCTTCTCTTCCATGCAAAGTGATACACCTGGCGTCTGTTCACCGTCACGTAATGTAGTGTCTAGAAAACGTATTTTACCAAATAAATCGATCCCACGCATTCATGCTCAATCACCCTCGGCCTCTCAGGCCGTTCTAACTTCGAGATCTTTAATGATTGATAAAGCTAACGAGGGACAAGCATGAGAAGATATTTCGTTGAATGACGTTCCAAGGGGAAGCTTTAAACCGTTGCAATCAGATTCACTATGAGAATGGTGGAGGTTTAGGATAGATGAAGTGCAAAAGATTGTCTCTTTCCATAGCTGTGCTCATTTGCCTGATGACAATGCCCTTTTTGCTCAGCTCTACGGCATTTGCAGCGGAGGGATGCGGCACAAACCCACTGGGTGACACATCTGGTGATACTGACTTTTATGTAAGCAAGAACCAAAATCAGGGTGTGTCCGGCGCATCATCGACGACACAATCCAGTCCGGCAAAGGCCGTTGTGACTCTAGGAGAAGTTGCCAAGGCGAACAAAAATGCCACGATCCAGAGCATAAATCCGGACAAGCCCAGTCCCCAAAGCCCGGGATCTGTCATAGTCTGGATGGTTGTGGCGTCCAATCCCAGTAATGAAAAGATGCTCTACAATTTTCGGCTTATGGGACCTGCGACCAGTGGACAGCTAACAGATGAGACAGGCTGGATAGCCGAAAGCTCCTGGACCTGGAATACTACAGACAGCAGATGCAGGAGAAAACCAGATTGAAGTCACAGGTAATGCGTGCCGGATCGGCTGGAATTGAAGACAGCAAAGTGCAAAGCTACGTCATTGCCGCAAATTCTCAAAATGGCGATACTGCGGCAGTACTTGATATGACTCCAGTCGCATCAACAGCAGTTGCCGCTGTTACATCGTCCAATGCTTCATCAACCTCCGTTTCCAGTACAGCATCCTCCGCGGTGGATGGTCATCCGGAATCAAAAACCTCCGACCCCATCTCAAACAAGCCGAGACTTGCGCCCGACGAGAGGTCGCGCATAAACCCAACCATCAGCGGGCCAAATATGCAAATGCCCGAAACAAAACCTACGCCCCTGCCTCAGGCCACTACACAGGCGGTAGTAGAAACAGCCACCACTATGCCGGTAGAGGTCGAGCCTCAGGAGCCCGAGTTTATGGAAGTGGATGGCAAGTGGACGGTAAAACTGGAGAAAGAGGGCGCTACTCTGAACCCCCTGCGCATCATTCAGACCGGAGAGAGCATCATGGGCATGGGGACTCTCAATGAGCAGAACACCAAGCTTCAGGTCCTCGTCAAAGGTTCTGTTTCCAAGAATAGCATGAGTCTCGATGTACAGACAGTAGTTGCAAAATTCGGTAACAAGATAGACAAGCGTATCGAGCTCGATCTGGTCAAGGTAGACAGAGTCATCTCCGGAAGCTATGAAATGTACTCGGGCGAAGAACTGATCGGCAAAGGAAATGCCACAGCCAGCAGATTTGCCTCTTAAACATGATAAAAAACAGAATCAATTTAATCTCAGCAAAGGAGGATCATAATTGAAGACCCAGTTAATTGTATGCACGGTATTGCTCTTAGCTATACTCGCTTCTTCGGCATCGGGAGCTGGAGGCTGCGGAAAATGGGTAATTCGAGATAATACCGACTTTCTGATAGATCCGATGTTTGAGGATGCAGTGGCGTCCTCCACAGGAAGCAGTGCCACTGTAAATCAGGACAGCACGGTGAAAGAGAAGAATGAGACTGTAGAGAATAGCGAAAAAGCGGCTATCGTCGAGAAAAAGGCCCCCACCATTGACCTGGCCGGAAAGTGGAGGGTTATGCTGGAAAAGAGCCCTGCAGAGCAGGATACAATTGATTTGATATTGATACAGACCGGCGATCGGTTACAAGGTTACGGCACCCTTCTTGATGGGGGCTTGGATAGTCCAGCCACCGCCACAGGCTCCATATCCGATGAGGGCATAAGTCTGGATGTAAAATTGATCCAGCAGAAGAAGGATTACAGGCTGGATATGGCTCTTGTCAAAAGCGAGCTTTTAGGCAGCTACGAGCTTTATGCGATGGAGAAGCTGGAGGAAAACGGCAACGCAACCGCCAGCCGTTCCAAATCCTGAGCATTATTATTTGTGATACGGCTCACCATGCATTATGCGAAAGCTTCGATAGATCTGCTCCAGAAGAATTATTCTCATCATCTGATGGGGGAAGGTCATCCTGGAAAAGGAGAGAATAATGTCCGCTCTCTGTGTAACCTCCGGCGCCAGGCCGAGGGGCCCGCCTATAACAAAAGCTGCCTCACTCTTGCCTTCCAGAATATTCTTGTGCAGCCAGGATGCCAGCTCAGGCGAGTCGAGGGCTTTTCCCTTTCTGTCCAGCGCGATCACCGGACCGCAATGCCGCTTCAGCTTTTCGAGAATGGCCAGTGCCTCCTCTTGCATGGCTAACTTCCCCTCGGCCAAGGAAGCCGTCTCTTTAATATGCGCCTCAGGCACCTCTACCATCTCCAGGCGAGCATAGGTACGAAGGCGGCGGGCGAAATCTGCGGCCGCATCCTGCCAGTACTTCTCCCGGAGTCGCCCTACGGCGATGATGCGAAGAATCAGTGTCTCTCCTCCACGTTCTTCAGATAGAGCAGGCCAGTGGTCGTAGCTCTCCAGCCGCCTTTTGTACGCTCGATCACCAGAGCCTTTTCCAACATCTGCAAGTGATACTCGGCCAGGGGAGCACCAAGATCCAGCTCCTTTGCCATCCGCTCATTGCTCCTCACTTTGCCGGCAATGAAACTGAGCATCTTTCGCCGCAGCGGGAGCTGCAGGACTTGCAGGGCGAAGCGATGATCTTCGGCGCTCTCCCACCAATTTGCAGCTTCTGCAGAATTAGAATTTTCATATTGAATATTAATAGTAGTCGTCATATTAGATGAAATATTATTCTATTATATATGATGCCCCTTAAAAAAAATATTAAAGTAAAGATCCATTTACTCATTTTTATTATCTCCATGTATCTCGCAGGCACCACTTCCGATCTCGCAGACCCGACAGACCTCCCGTTCGTTATCCAGATGGCGGGTGGCTGTAGCCAGCACACTGGCGGAGGCCAGGTTTCCTGCCAGAAACACGGCGGCTGCAATCTGGTCATCCGGAATGCCCAGATTGGAGGCGATGCGAATATGCAGTTTCAGGCAGTGGCTGCATCTCATGGCCGCCGACACGGCAACCGAGATCAGTTCAGTGGTCTTGGCATCCAGAGTTGAGCTTCTTTGGATGGCGTTGTTGTGCATCACCTTGGTGATGAGAATCTCAGGATTGTCCTGCATGAACTGAAAAACATAGGGGATCTCACCGTAAGTGATCTCCACTGCTTTTAAGATATCCGCTGCTGCTTTCTCCTTCCCCTTGACCAAAATGGCGTCCAGATCATCCTCGAAGCTCATGACCTCTCCTTTCCCGGGCCTTAGAAGACAAACCCGGTTTCAGATGCGGACAGTATCCTCACAAGTATATAATCTTTCATCCGCGACGGCTTGATGGTGGCAATCTCGCCTAGCGACACACCCTCATCGAAGGTTACATCTTTTACTGCATCCTTGTAAGCATCATAGGGCAGCTTCACTCGAACACCGGTCAGATTGAGGGCTATGGGAAGCGGCGAATAGGAGAACTCCACATCCGGCACCTGCTCGCGTATGCTGTCCATGACTCGAGGCGGCGAGGTGGTGAGCGGATCCTTGGCAATGGAGGAGCGCGTCTTGTCCAGGGCTCTGCCTACGGATTCAACGATCCGGTCTAAAGTTCCAATCTCCGTAGCCTTGCGGGCCCGGTGGGCCACTCTTCCTATGGACGAAACATACTCAAAGGCATAGGGAAGGTCTTTGGCCTCGATCTGTGGCCCGCCCGTGACCACCACGGGCACGCTGATGTTCCGGTATAAGCTCTCCTTTTTCTTGATGCACTCCTGGAAGTTGCCGAAGATGAATACGGCGGCATCATGCTCGTTTATCAGAGCGGTTTCATATTCATTGATCTGGGCGATCTCGCGACCGACGCCTCTGGCCAGTCCCAGCATGTTGGTCTTGGAGCCATGGCGGCGCAGGTACTCGGCTATGTCGCAAGCGGAATGAGGCAGATGGTGAATGGCCAATGTCGGCGTTACCACCGCCACCTCGGTTCCGGCCAGCGGCGCACGCACCAGTTCTCCGCGTAGCTCCTTGGCAAGTGCCTGCAAGATAGCCATATCTTCCGTTGGAACCAATATCAGAAGAATGATCTCGGTCTGCGTTACATTCTTTTGCAGGACGTAGCCTCCCAGGTCCTCTACCAGTTCCACGACCAGGTCGTGCTTGTACAACCCTCCCGTGAACATCACAGGCTCAAGCATTCTCCATCTCCCGGATCTTTTCTTTGATCTCAGATACCATTTCCGGCGTCAAGCTCTCCTCGGCGGCGATGAAAAAGAAGCTGTCTTTGGTCATAACGTTACGACGGTTGCGAAAGCCTTCCGGTGCCACTCTCACCAGGGCATCGGTCAGATCTTGCAGGAACTCTGCCTCCAGGTCCGCGACCATTAGCTCGGAAGGTGACGTATCCGAGGCTATGATCACAATGTCCCTTGCCGGTTGCTCTATCCTCTCCCTTCCATAGCGCTCCCCCAGTACCCGGAGTAGATCAGCCATATGCTCCTCATCATTGATCTTGATCTGATAACCGCCCTGCACCTTCATAACATCGCCCACATCCTTGACGGTGAGCGGCGGAATTCCGGAGCGAAGAAGCCCGTATACCGCGAAGTACGGCTTAAGTATGTCCACGTAAACATAAAGCCTGCCGATGGACCGGATGAGGCCGAGGCCCTGCAAAATGTCCATGATGAGCTCCCGGTACTTCTTAGCCCCGAACTCCTCCTGGCCAGTGACCTCAATCTTGAAGACCTCCATGGGGTCCATCTCAGTCCTCCAGCAGCCCCGAAACGAGCAACGCAGCACCTACTGCCCCGATGTACTGAGCATACTTGGGAACCGTCACCATAACATGGAGAAGCTCTTCCATGGCTTTGGGCAGTCCTTCAATGAGAGAGGTTCCACCTACCATGATCACCGGCTCCTTAACCTCAACCTCTTGCAACTGCTGCTCGTAGACCTGCTCGGCCACAGAATGGCAGGCAGCCATGGCCACGTCTTCCGGTTTGCAGCCCAGGGCAAGGCTGTTGACCAGGCTTTGCGTACCAAAGACTATGCAGTAGCTGTTCATGGCCACATTTTTATAGTCTCCTTTGAGAGCCAGCTTTCCCAGCTCTGTGATATCGACACCAAGCCGCTTCGCGGTCAGCTCCAGGAACCTGCCCGAGGCTCCCGCACATATTCCGCCCATGGTAAAGCCACCGGGAATGCCGTCCTGCACGGATATGGCCTTGTTGTCCATGCCGCCGATATCAATAACTGTGGCGGTGCCCTTCTGGGCGTCAGCCAAAAAGACTGCTCCCTTGGAGTTGACGGTTATCTCCTCCTGGATCAGCCTGGCGTTAATGTGCTTGCCCACCAAAAAGCGTCCGTAGCCGGTAACGCCAATGGCGGCGATATCTTCTTTCGCCACGTTTGCCATCTTCAGGGCAGCTTGCAGAGCATCCTCGGCACTTTTCAAGACCTCGTTAGTGGGAACCCAGCCGGTGCCTATCACCTCATTGTCTCTCATCACTACCGACTTGGTAGTGGTGGACCCGGAGTCGATTCCTGCCGTTAGGCCCGTCTGCTTCTCACGAGCCAGGAGGCCACGGTACTTGACGGTGGTAACCAGTGCTTCCATCCGAGTAAGGAGCGTCTCTGCCGTCGTTCTCTCCGTGAAGGAGTAGCTCAAGACGGGAATCTTGGAGTGCTCATGAATGAATTTTCTAATCTCCGATCGGATGATGGCAGCCTCGGCGCAGCGAAAGCAGGTCATGACAATTACGGCATCAGCGAGATCGGGATTTTGCACGATTCGAACCGCACGAGCCATGGCTAAGTTGAGGTCCCCGGAGGAGACGGAAACGCCAAAAGTGTTCTCCACGTTGAGGATATCATCCATTGATACCTCGGGATAGATGATCTTTGCACCTACCGTTTCCGCGGCGCGATCGATCTCTTTTTGAATGCCGCTGTACTCCGAACCGCAGGAGAGCTGGGCAATGCGAATCACTTTAAACCCTCCAAAAAGGTCCTGATCTTCTGCACAAAGTGCTTGGCCTCATCATCGTTCGTTGGATAGGATAAATCGAGCACTGGAATTCCTTTGGTCCTGATGAGCAACCTCACCAGTTCATTGGTTCGAGAGCAGCCCGAACAGCCCGTGAGCCACCCCGGATCTTCTACAATGATCGCAGCCTCTGCCTCCTCAATGATAGGTCCAATCAGAGCCATCCGGCCCCGCACGCCGGAAGGGACATCCACAGCCGCATAACGTAGCCCCTTCTTCGGCTCCTCGGGAGTGAGATTCAAAGGCGGCGATTCGATCCCACTTGCTGTAACGAGGTTACGCACCGCTTCCGAAACAACAAGCGCCTTGTGGCCCATCCGCTCCACAAGGTCGTAGAGTATCATGCTGGTGGGAGGATAAACTATAACTTTTGCCATTGATTTACCTCAGGATAAACCATTTCTTACTATCTCTTCCAGCCTCTTGATAGGAAGAGGTTTCTTCTTTTTTGGAATGACCGGAACTATGCCCTCAGAGGCCAGTGCCCTGGAGATCATGGGCAACATCTTGGACTCGGATTCGATCATATAAAAGCCGGGCCTTGCTCCTCCGCCTCTGCGACCTCGGCAGCGCCGGGGATCGCCCGGTGGAAAACCCCGGTCCTTGATGAATATGCCGGCAGGGTCAAGAGCCCGAATCTCTTTTACGAGTGCATTTATCACTTCTTCTTCGCCATTTATGACGACTCCAAAGCAGGTCTCCTTGACTGTGACTTCATATTTCGAACCGTAAATCTTCATGGCGATATCTGAGGGAAGGATATTCGACTCAGAGGATGTTATCACATATTTGGTGACCAACATCATCGCACCTCCTTAATGTAAATCGTCTCCCCTTCCGACACATCTTTCAGCTTCTCCGGCTCCAGTACCCGGCCGATGATGTTCGTCGCCTCGAATTTCTCGCCGGACGGGCCGTAGCGCTTATCATCCACGAGCTTCATTCCCACCATGCCGATCTTCTTGGAAACCTGGTTGGAAACAGCAATTGATCCAGCCGGTACGGGTCCAGTAGGCTTGTTTTCAGGCAGCAGTTCCTTTAAGTTGACGGCATCAATCTCCGGTTTGAAGAGCAGAGTATTCTCATAGACAAAATAAACAGGCAAGGGGCCCACAGGTCTCTCCTTAAGGCCGGTCACGTGCCGGAAGTAGTCCAGAGTCTTTGGTGCCAGATCATTGTAAAGCTGGACAGATACCAGACGGGCGAGCGGGATCGAAAAAATGCGCACCTTTTTGTGCTTTAAAATCGCCATAGTCTCTCCCGGCTCCTGCTTCACCACGACGGCATCTAACCCTTCGTATCCTTCCACTTCTGTCTCGATGCCTCTTTCTTGCATCTGAACAAGAGCGTCTTTGAGGCTGCTGCCCATGAGCATGACACGCTCCGGCAACACACTGATTGTTATCAACTGGCCGGGACCTGCCAGCTTTATCATATCCATTCCGGAGGTGATCCTTGCCACCGCCGAGTGGCCTGGATTCGAGGTTCGGTCCTGCTTGTAGACGAAGATCCTACCTAAACCTCGCCCGCCCGTCCTTACCGTCACAATTCCTTCCAGACGAGGCTCACGATGCTCGAAGACTATGGGCACGGTGAGCAACTGATCGGATGAAATATATGAGCTGGAGACGGAATCGACCTTAAAGCAGCCGTCCCGAGTCAGAGACAGGAAAAATTCCGCGCCTATTGGTGCATCTTCGATAAGCTCTGCCTCAACTTTAGTGAATATCTCCATTCCCTCTTCTAAGGGTAAAGTCATGTCAGTTGTGGCCTGTTTCGATGTTATGTCCTGCCATTCCACAATGGGCTCGATGCTCTGTATTTCGTCGCCTGATTGCATCCGGTCTAGAGTATTTTTGCCGCCCACCACGTGGCCGAGAACCCCACCATCCTTGGGTGTGCCGTAGGCTGCCGTATGCCTCCTCTTTATGAATATGATCTGAGTGTTCTTTCTGTCAAATCCGGCTGCGCCAAGCACAACCTCCCAGCGGCTGTATTCCTGGGCATCACGTTCAAAAGAGAGAGTGGAAGCAAATGGACCGAAGGCTATGCCGTCCGGCGAGACCCATCGAACTGTTGATCCCGATATTTTGTCTAAGTTCTCGTGCCAGATCCTCTGCAGATCGCTATCAATTAGCTCTATTCTCAGTTTGCCCTTGCTGGTGTTAAGCCAATAGGAATTGGTCAGGCGGCTCTTCTCGCCTCGACCTTTCACTACCCCTACTATTGCGCCATTCGCAGGATTAGCGCCGGCTTTGCCCAGGGCATCCGCAAGCACTGCTCCGGGCAATAGCTCGATCTCTCTGCCATCGACGAAGACTCTCAAATTAACTCCCCAGCATCTCCAACTCTTCCTCTTCTGTGATCTTGGCTAAGACTTCGCTGGGAAGACCCGTAAAAATCGCCTTCCCGTCACGCATAAGCATGGCTCGGTCGCAGATATTTTTCACGAAGTCCATGTCGTGGCTGACGATGACGAATGTCTCTCCCAGCTCCTGACGGGCATTGAGGATGGACCTCGTAACCTCAATCTTGGTAATAGCATCCATAGTTCCCGTGGGCTCATCCAGAATTACTATTCTCGGCTCCTTTATCAATACCTGTGCCATGGCCACGCGATGTCTCTCTCCCTCTGAAAGCTCGTCCGGCATCTTGGCCAGGACCGCATCTGCCTGATCCTCCGTGAATCCCACCGTTTCAAGGGTGTGAATGGCCTTTCTCTCCGCCAGCTCGAAGGGCAGGGAGAGTCCAATAGCCTCGGTAAGGTTCTCGATGACGCTTCGAGAGGGGTAAAGGGTATACTCCTGGTGGAGAATGCCGATGTATTTGGTGGCCCGCCCGCGACCATTAGATCCGAGCACAGTCATGTCCACCCAGTCGTCTCCTACCCGCACGAATATGCTGCCATCGGTAGGTGTGATAATGCCGCTTACCATCTTGGAAAGAGTGGTCTTGCCGCCACCGGAAACGCCAACCAGGCCAAAGATCTCACCTTCTTTTACTTCCAGGCTGACATTGTCAACGGCCTTCACCACGCCCCGATCGATGCTGATATATCTCTTTGCCAGGCTGTTAGCCTTGATTATAGGCGCTCCCATTTCAACATCTTCACGCTTACCAAGCGTTCCAGCCATGGCCAGGAACTGAGCCGCGATATCTTTGGGCTTGCCTTCTGCTCTTATCTCTCCGTTATCCAGCAATATGGCTCTATCGGTCAGCTCGACCATGACATCTTCCCAGTGGCTGGTGATGACCAGGGTCATATTGAAGTCCTTGACGGCACGTTTTATGGATTCGTGCACAACTTTAGCCGTAGCCGGATCGAGGGTTCCTGTCGGCTCGTCGGCCAGGAGAACCATGGGCGACTTGGCAAGCTGGCGGGCCAGGACGACGCGCTGCTTTTCTCCGCCGGACAGCTCTCTGGCCACGTGCATCAGTCTGTGGGACAGGTTTACCTCATCTAAAAGGTCCGCTGCGCGGTGAATGCTCATGGTGTCTCCCTTCTCCTCCACGGCCCGCATGACGTTTGTTATCACACGTTCATCACCATAAAGGGCAAAGGTTCTTTGCAGCATGATAGCGATTCTGTTCACAATGTCGCGCCGAAGAGGATCGTTTATATCCAGTGTCACAAAATCGGCTTGCATCGGCCTCA
Organism: Methanotrichaceae archaeon; assembly: GCA_963803855.1. Taxonomy (GTDB): domain Archaea; phylum Halobacteriota; class Methanosarcinia; order Methanotrichales; family Methanotrichaceae; genus Methanothrix. Next base: position 255,940 of record CAWDNX010000003.1, on the reverse strand, counting down.
GAACTCCGCCACACTTGCAATTCTCTCCGACATGGCTGGGCTGCTCTACGTGGCGGCATTTCTCACATCTGGCCACGTGGAAGATCACGCTTCCGCTCATGCCGGGAAATGACTCCACCCCGCGCAAGACATGCATCAGGACGCTCTTGCCGCAGCCGCTCCTGCCTAAGATTCCTACCGATTCGCCCTCCTCTATAACCAGATTTATATTGCGAAGAGCTACAACATCACCGAATCGAACTGTCAGATCCCGTATCTCGATAAAAGGTGCCAAATCTATCATGCCCCATAATTCTCACTTTAATGTAAGGTTGATCCGCTACCTAATTCAGGCATAATGCTACTTAAGTTTATCCGATACTTTGAATGGGTCTTACCGATAACGATTGTTATAAGATTCTCATTCAAGGAATTCCCCTTATTAATCGCTCTTCTTCTTCCAACTTCAGAAATGCTTTTTTTCTTCTGCGATAAGTAACAAAGGTAATTACTGCCGCAATCACGATAGAACCGAATAGGGCCGCCAGGGAGATCATAATTGATGAAAATATGCCTTCAACTATGCCTTTTCCTATAGCCAGTACGATTCTTGGCCCTGCTCTTTCCGAATACGACGCATTGACCTGATAGATGCCGGCGCGCGGAGTGGTAAAGGCCATGATGGACCGTCCGCTCCGACTGCCCAGACTGTAGGAGAAGCTGCTCTTGGCCGGATAGGTGGCCAAATCAATGCCGGTGGCTTTTTCTTTTACAAGGATCTTCAGGCCCGATATTTGCTCGCTCGTGCTGTAGAGCGTGCCGTTCATGTAGCTATTGTTCTCGTAGAAAATGATATATTCGCCCGGCTCTCTGAGAAACAGGTCCGCGGCTCCGGGTGCTGCAATCTGCAAGAGGCCACTTTCTGCGTTCGTTATGCCGGAGTAGATGGATCCGGCAAATGCGGCAAATCCTAATACAATTACCAGCACGGCCATGCCATAATACCAAATGCCTGGCTGAACATTATTGCTATTATTCATGAGAGAGACTCCATTTGTTTATGTAAGAAAGCACATCGAATTTGCTCTTTATCCCCTTGTAGTTCATGTAGCGCACCTTGCCAAAGATTGCCCTTTCCTTCCAGGCTCGATCGTGAACGCCGCCCAGGCTCCAGGCAATTCCCGCATAGCCGTTTGCATCTCTGCCATCCAGTTCATACCGGTCGTTCAGGTAGATGGCGGCCCGCAGCGCCGCCCCAGGTGACGCCGTCCACTCCAGGATCTTTTTGGCCCAGTACATCCTCATGTAGCCGTGCATCTTTCCTGTTTGGAGCATCTCATTTTGGGCCGCATTCCACAGGTCGTCGTGGGTGCGGGCCTTCTCCAGTTCTTGCAGAGTATAGAGGTATTCTCTTCGGTCATTTTCATGCTCAGCTAAGCTCTTTATTGCCCAGGCCGGAAAGCCCCGCATATCATCATAATGCTGGTTGTAGTAGCAGTAGTTGTCCGACAATTCCTTTCGCACTATCAGCTCCTCTAAAAATGCGCCCGCATCTTTCATGCTCTTCAAAACCTCAAGGGCGATACGCTGAGTTGAGATCTGGCCAAAGTGCAGATAAGGAGAAAGGCCGGACTGGCCGTCAATATTAGGATCATTTCTATCCCTTTCATAACCGTCCAGCTTATGCTCCAGGAAATGGCGAAGCAGCTTCATGGCTGCCGCCTCTCCCGGCACGAGCCATTTTGCTTTTGGCGCAGCATCCGCATCGAAATATGCATCTGCTCTGAGGCTCCTTTCTGCGGCGGCCCAATCGTTCTCGATAGCGTCTTTCCCGGTGGGCGAATTTGTTTCCCGGTTCTTTTGCATGGCCGGGAATTCCTCGAGAAAAACAAATAGAAGACGGTTCACTTTGGGACGGAAGCTGTAGGCAGCCCACTCCTGTTTGGGTGAAGCAACCCAGCAAGGAATGATGTTGTGGGCATCTACCTCGTAAAAGGGAATTTCCGTCTCGCCAGCGAGTGCAGCCTTCCATTCACGATTCAGGCGCAGAGGAGAAAAGTCGCACACCAGAGCTCCTGCGCCAATTTCGCTCAACAAATGCGGGATCTCTTTGCCGGGATCGCCCAAGAGAAGGTAAAAGGGAATATTCAGGGCCTGCAGGTTCTTTTCCACCACTTTTAACCCTTGCAGCAGAAAACGGTACTGCCTGCCGGTCGCACCCAAAAACTCGGGAACCAGGCAATAGGCCACTGCCTGATACGAGTCGTGCTTTTGGGCCAGCTCCCGAGCATAGAAGAGAGCCCAGTTGTCGTTAACACGCTGGTCGCGGCTCATCCAGTAGATCACAGGGCCTTTTGCTTGGCTCTCTTTCGTCAAGGCTCTTACCCTTTTAGGATTGACGGGCATAACGGCTCTCACTGTTCTTATTACTATTTATAGAACTATTGCAGGCAAGGGTCAAAAAGTCTAAGGGATAACGAGCTTGCATCAACTCACCGATCACCTGGGATAGTGGTGATTAAGTGGGAAATGCTCATGAGTAGGAAGGCTGAGAAGCCCTGGCAGAAATTAAGGCAGAAGGTAATCAGGAAAGCCGAATAGCATGAAAATATCTTCCGAAAGACGTATAAAGCAGCGAAGAGAGCAGAAGCCGAAGTTTAAACAGGTCGTCTCAATGACATACGAGATCTTATGGCGCTATGATGTTGATTCTCAGAAGCTGAACATAGATTCCTATATCTCACCGGTCGCGGACAAGATGCTGGGCCTGCCGGAAGATACCATCAGAAACAGCTTCCAAAGATATTTTTCATATGTCCATCCAGATGACTTGCCAGCCATGCAGGAGATACTTTCCGAATGCGTAGGAACGCCTGGAATGGAGAAAACCGCAGAATACCGTTTGCGAAAGGCTGACGGCACGACGCTTTGGGTTCGTTCCAGGAGTTTTGCTCATTGCCAGCCCGACGGCCGGATAAATATTTTTGGCACTACAATTGATATTGATGACAGCAAGCAGGTCGAAGAAGCATTCAAGGAATCAAAGCGACTATTGGCCAATATCATCGATTTTCTGCCTGACGCCACATTTGCAGTAAATCGGGATGGAATGGTTCTCGCCTGGAATCATGCTATTGAGGTTATGACGGGTGTACCAAAGGAGGAGATGGTGGGCAAGAGCGGTTACGCCTATGCGGTACCTTTCTTTGGCGAACCCCAGCCGATTCTCATAGATCTTATCTTCCAAGAAATGTCAAAATTCGAAAATAAATATGTTTCTATTTCTAGAAAAGGAAATCAATTAATTGCCGAGGCCTTTGCACCAAAGCTTAATCATGGTAAGGGTGCATATCTCTGGGGTATTGTCTCTCCTCTTTATGATAGCTATGGCAATATTGTGGGAGCTATCCAGTCTATTCGTGATGTAACTGAACGTAAGGCTGCAGAGGCGGCGCTTCAGGGGAGCGAGAAGCGCCTCATGAGGGCTGAGGAAATAGCCCGTTTTGGCCACTGGGAACTATCTTTAGACGAGAAAAAGATGCGCGCCTCAAAGGGAGCAAAATGCATTTTTGGATTGGGGGGCGAAGAGTGGCCACTGTCTGATGTGCAAAAAATTCCCCTGCCAGAATACCGCGCGCGTCTCAACAAGGCTCTGCAAGAATTGGTTCTGAAAGGAAGGCCGTATAATGTGGAATTCAAAATTCAGAGACCATCAGATGGACAGATCCTTGATATCCATTCAATGGCAGAATATGATCCTGCAAAAAGAATGTTTTTCGGCGTCATAAATGATGTCACGCAGCGCAAGAAGGCTGAGGAAGCATTGCGGGAGAGCGAACTAAGACTAAGGACCATTTTCGAGACATCCACGGCAGGAATAATCATAGTTGATCCCCATGGGAGAATCATACAGGCCAACCAGAGAATGGCCGAACTGTTTGCCTGCCCGCTGGAGACAATGATCGGCAGTAAGTATCCCTCTTTTGTTCATCCGTTTGAACGCTTGGAGGGAACAAAAAGCATGCAAGCATTGATGGAAAATAGGATCGATACAATTTCTACACAGCGACATTATCTGCGTGCGGATGGAGGCGATTTATGGGGATTTATGAGCGGCCGACGGATGGTGGGATCGAATGGAGAGTTCATTGGCCTACTGGGTATCATTTTTGATATAACCGATCGCAGGCATGCTGAGTATGCGCTCAGAGCATCGGAGCAAGAGAAGGCGGCAATATTGAGCGGCTTGAAGCATGTTGCTGTGGAGTACCTGGATCCTTGCATGCGTATCATCTGGGTCAACGAGGCAGTGCAGTCGTCCCTCGGATTATCGATGGACGAACTGAAGGGAAAGTACTGTTTCGAGATCCTCCAGTCCCTCAAGGAGCCATGTCCAGGATGCACGGCATTGAAGGCGGCAAACACTGGTCATTTTCAGGAAGGAGAGGTTGTGACCCCGGATGGCAAGACCTGGCTGTCTAGAAGCTCGATCGTCAAGGATGCAAACGGCGGTGTCCAGGGTATAGTCCATGTGGCTATAAATATCACCGGGCGCAAGCGGACAGAGGAAAAGATTAAGTCAAATCTTGAAGAGTTGAAACGATCCAAGACGCAGATTCAACAATCAAATTCGCTGCTTGCGGCAATCATGGCAAGCCCCAATAATATTGTCGTTTTCGCGTTGGATAAGGACTACAGATATCTGGCATTTAATCAAAATCATAAAAATACCATGATGGCCATTTGGGGCGTTGACATTGAAATTGGGGCAAATATGCTTGATTACATTACAGATCCCTCTGACCGTAGTAAAGCAAAGTGCAGCTTTGATCGAGCCCTGGCAGGCGAGCACCTGGTTATTGTTGAAGCATATGGAGACAACGATCTGCGGCGCCGTTATTATGAGAACCATTACAGCCCCATCCGGGGAGAAGACAATTCCTTCATCGGACTAACGGTATTTCTGTTCGATATTACTGAGCGGAAAATCATGGAGGAAGAGCTGCAACAAACCAATAACGATCTGGAAATTGCCATTGAACAGTCCAATGAATTGGCCAAGCAAGCTCGGCAGGCCAACGCTGCCAAGAGCGAATTCCTGGCTAATATGAGCCATGAGATCCGCACTCCTTTGAACGGCGTCATTGGCATGACCGGACTGTTGCAGGATATGGATTTGAATGCTGAGCAGCACGAATATGCACAAATTGCCCATATGAGCGGCGAGATGCTTCTATCTCTCATTAACGACATCCTGGACTTCTCCAAGATCGAAGCCCGCAAACTGGAAATGGAAATGCTGGACTTCGATCTGCGCTCCATGCTGAAAGATACTGCCGATCTCCTGGCCGTCGGCGCTCGTGGGAAAGGGCTGGAGCTGGTCTCTATGGTGCACCCTGCCGTGCCGTCGTTACTGCACGGAGATCCAGGAAGGCTGCGCCAGATTTTAGTCAATCTGGGAAGCAATGCCGTGAAGTTTACAAAGAAGGGCGAGATAGTGGTTCGCGCCGACCTGGAGAGCGAAGACGAACGAAAAGTCACAATTCGCTTCTCTGTCCGGGATACAGGCATCGGCATCCCGGCAAATCGGCAAGATATTCTCTTCTCACCATTCTCTCAGGTGGACGGTTCGACAACACGCAAATACGGTGGAACCGGTCTGGGGCTGGCCATATCCCGGCAGCTTGCCGAGCTGATGGGTGGCATGATCGGCGTGGAAAGCGAGGAAGGCATAGGCTCCACCTTCTGGTTTACGGCCGTGTTCGAGAAGCAGTCGCTAAGGCCCGGATCTACAGAGGGGCTTGCTGAAATTGAGGGAGAGGGTGCGATAGATCACATCGCAAAGAGGCCTGCGATATCCCGATCGCTCAAACGCAAAATACGCATTCTGGTGGCGGAGGATAATCCCGTAAACCAGAAAGTTGCCCAGGCCTTGCTCAGAAAGATGGGGCTGCAAGCAGATGTTGTGGCCAATGGTCTGGAGGCCGTCAATGCGCTCCAGACCACTCCCTACGACCTGGTGCTGATGGACTGCCAAATGCCTGAGATGGACGGTTACGAGGCCACACGCATAATTCGCCGGCAAGGATCGAAGGCACTCAATCCAGGCATTCCTATCATTGCCATGACGGCTCTCGCCATGCAAGGTGATCGGGAGAAGTGTATTCAAGCCGGAATGAACGATTTCATTGCCAAGCCGGTTAAGCGAAGAGAACTGGCGGAAATGCTCATCAGTTGGCTGGATTTGACGATGAGCAACAACTTGCCGCCTGAGTTAATCTAAATCCAAGAGGAACGCCGAGCCGGTTTTGCATGAACACGGACATCACCGACCGAAAGCATCAAGATCGGACGGGACAAGGAACTTAGATAGCGACAAAAGGAGCCGACATGCGTCTGACCGAACAGGAACAGCAGGAGATTGTCCGTTTTATCGAGGCGGACAAGCCGTTGCCGGAGAAGTACCGGTTTTTGCTTTTTGAGGATAAGCGAGAGGTGGAACTGGTCTGGAACGGCAAGACAAACGATGTCTGCAATATCGTCCTGCCCTTCCAGGTCATCGAGCAGGTGGACGAGCCGCGTGCCGAAAAGTCGTCAGACGCCGGCAGGCAGTTGACCCTCTTCGACCTGGACGCGCGGGGCCGCCAGCTCAAGGGCTGGACGAACAAGCTGATCTGGGGCGACAACAAGCTCATACTCTCTTCGCTGAAGAACGGCCCGCTACGAGAGGAGATCGAGAAACAGGGCGGCCTCAAACTCATCTACATCGATCCGCCCTTTGACGTGGGCGCTGATTTCTCGATGGACATCGAAATCGGCGAAGACACCTTCACCAAGAAGCCCAACATTCTGGAAGAAATCGCCTACCGCGACACCTGGGGCAAGAGGCGCGGATTCCTTCATTGCCATGATCTACGAGCGGCTGGTGTTGATGCGTGATCTGCTGGCGGAGGATGGCAGCATTTATCTTCATATCGGGCCGAACGTAAATCACCACGTTAGATTGCTGCTTGAGGAAGTTTTCGGTCGTGGCCGGTTTGAACGAGAACTCATATGGCAACGCGTCGCTGCACGAAGTCACGGAAATTACTACCCTGCAACTCACGATGTAATCCTGTTTTGCCGAAAAAATGAAGACCCTGTATGGAATCAACAGTACACACCGGTGAGCGACGATCTAGTCGAATCGCATTATACTAACGTTGAAGAGAAAACGGGGCGTATATTCACACTCGACAACTGCTTAAACCAGAATAAAGACCGTCCAAATCTCCGATATGAGGTTAATGGCCATGTCCGAACATGGCGATGGACCAAGGACAAAATGGAGGCGTTCATTAAAGAGGGACGCATAGTTTTCACTTCATCTGGGATGGCGAGATACAAGCGCTATCTGGATGAATCCAAAGGTGTCCCTCTCCAATCGATCTGGTCGGACATTAAACCGGTAAACTCGCAAGCGAGCGAGGACACAAGATACGAAACCCAAAAACCCGAAGCCCTCTTGGAGCGCATCATCAAAGCCTCCTCCAACGAAGGCGACCTCGTCGCCGATTTCTTCTGCGGCTCGGGCACCACGGCGGCGGTGGCCGAGAAGCTGGGGCGCAAGTGGATCGTCTCCGATCTGGGTAAGTTTGCCATCCACACCACACGTAAAAGGCTGATCGGCGTGCAGCGCGCGCTCAAGGCCGAAGGCAAAGACTACCGCGCCTTCGAGATTCTCAACATGGGCAAATACGAACGGCAGCATTACATTGGCATCAACCCCAACCTGCGAGCGGCGGAGCAGCAAAAGCAGATGGAGGAGAAGGAGGAAGCATTCCTTGACCTGATCCTGCGGGCCTACCGGGCAGAGAAGACGACGGGCTTTGCCTGTTTCCACGGCAAGCGGGCCGGGCGGCTGGTGGCGGTGGGACCGGTCAACCTGCCGGTGACACGGTTGTTCGTCGAGGAGATCATCCTGGAATGCCGCAAGAAGCACATCACCAAAGTGGACATTCTGGGCTTTGAGTTCGAGATGGGGCTGTTCCCGAATGTGCTGGACGAGGCGCGGGCCAAGGGCATTGACATCGCGCCCAAATACATCCCAGCCGAGGTGTTCGACAAGCGGGCGGTGGAGAAGAACCAGGTGGTCTTCCACGATGTGTCCTACATCGAGGTCAAACCGCTGATTAACGCCAATAAACGCGAATGCAGCATTGCGGTGGAACTGACGGATTTTTCGGTGTTCTATTCGCAGGACTCAATTGCCAATGCCGAGGCGGCCATCAAGAACAAAGGCAGCCGGATCGTGGTGGAAAAGGGCCAGATTGTGAAAGTGAGCAAGGACGCCAACGGAATCGTCAACCGCGAAGTGCTGACCCAGCAATGGACGGACTGGATTGATTACTGGTCTGTGGACTTTGACTTTGAAAGCAAACGCGAGATCATCCGGCTGAAGGATGAGGAAACTGGCGTTTGGGCGGAGATCTGGACTGGCGATTACGTCTTTGAGAACGAGTGGCAGAGCTTCCGCACCAAGAAGGACCGGTCACTGGAACTGAAAAGCATCTCCCACAAATGCACGCCGGGACGGCGCAAGATCGCTGTCAAAGTGGTGGACATCTTCGGCAACGACACGATGACGATTGTGGACGTGAGCGTGGGGGATGAAAAATGGCTATGAGCAAAGAAATCAAGAAGGTCCACGGGGGCCATCTGTCGCCTTTCGAGCGGATAAAGCGGACGAACGACGTCGGAACGGAGTTTTGGTCGAGCCGGGACTTTGCGGCAGTGTTGGGGTATGAAGATTACCGCAATTTCGAAGCGGTAGTTGAGAAGGCCAAGCTGTCTTGTTTTAACAGTGGAAACCGAATCGAAGACCATTTCGTTGACGTCACCGAAATGGTCACCCTTGGCAGCGGGTCAAAGCGGCCTGTTAAAACCATCCTCTTGTCGCGTTACGCTTGTTACCTGGCGATCCAGAACGCCGATCCCAAAAAAGAAATCGTAGCGCATGGCCAAACCTATTTTGCCATCCAGACGCGGCGGCAGGAATTGGCTGACGAGCAAATCGAGGATGAGCGGCGGCTATTACTACGTGAAGAGATGCGCCGCCATAACGGTCCAGGGTTAGCCGGCTTTACGGCGGACTGAAACAGGAAGACATCCACCGCGAAAAGAAAATGCAGCCAAGGATGCCGATCACATGGGCAGCACGGAATTGGCGGCAAACCTGTTTCGTGCAACCCAAGCTGAGGAAAAACTGCGCCGGGACGGGGTATTGGGGAAAAACGCGGCGAACCTGACACATCGTAAAGTCGGCCAAAAAGTACGACAAACCATCCAGGAATTGGGAGGCACAATGCCCGAAGATTTGCCAAAGGCAGAAAGCATCAAGAAGATCCAGGCCAAAAAGCAAGAAGAACTTGAGAAGGCTGAGACGCCCAAAAGAAAGAAAATCGAGTGACTGATATGGCACTGCATAAAGATTTTCCCCAATCACCGCACGCGATTCTCGATCCTGGCATCCGCTGGTTTCCCGCCGATGAGTCTTTGCGGGAAAGCAGCATGGAGAAGCTCATGCCGCCGTTGGTGCCGATGCTGCGCAAAAAAGTGAAGGAGTTTCGGGACAGCGGGTACGCGGGCGCAGCGGACACGAGCAGGAGCCTTCTCAATTGGTGGTTCAAGACGCCGCACCTGCTGGCGAAGGCCGACGGGACCAATTCGGAGTTTGAATACTACTTTGCCCAGCGTGAAGCAGTGGAGACTATTGTTTACCTTTACGACGTGGTGGGCGTTAAGGACAAACACGATCTGATGCGTTTTGATGCCGGCGGCCTTGTGTCCGGGGGGATGTTCGACGAGACCTGGCGGCGGTTCGTGGTAAAGATGGCGACGGGCAGCGGCAAAACCAAGGTGCTCAGCCTGGTGCTGGCGTGGAGCTTTTACCATAAGCTGTACGAGCCGGAATCTGAACTGGCGCGAAACTTCCTGGTCATCACGCCCAACATCATCGTCCTGGACCGGATTTACCGGGATTTCCAGGGCTCTCGTATCTTCTTCGAGGACCCTGTGCTGCCGGATAACGGGTTTGATGGACACAACTGGCGCGACGATTTTCAACTCACTTTGCATCTGCAAGACGAGGTTCGTATCACCCAGCCTACAGGCAATATCTTCCTGACCAACATCCACCGGGTTTATTCTGGCGAGGACATTCCTCCGTCGCCCGATGATGAAGACCTGCGGGACTATTTTTTGGGCCGGCGACCTAAGGGCGCAACCACGGATTCCAAGGTGGATCTGGGCATGATCGTGCGGGATATTGACGAGTTGATGGTGCTAAATGACGAAGCGCACCATATCCACGATCCGCGCATGGCCTGGTTCAAAGCAATCGAAGACATCCATAACCGCTTGCTGCAAAAGGGGGCGGCTCTTTGCATGCAGGTGGACACGACGGCCACTCCCAAGCACGACAACGGCGCGATTTTTGTGCAGACTGTGACCGATTACCCGCTGGTGGAGGCCATCATGCAAAACGTCGTCAAGCATCCCGTCCTGCCCGACGCCGCCAGCCGCGCGAAATTGCAGGAGCGCCAGAGCGCCACGTACACCGAGAAATACGCAGACTATATCAATTTGGGCGTGATCGAATGGCGTAAAGCGTATGCCGAACACGAAAAGATGGGCAAGAAGGCGATCCTGTTTGTCATGACCGACGATACGCGTAACTGTGACGACACAGCCGAGTATCTGGAGGGAAATTACCCGGACTTGAAAGACGCCGTTCTGGTCATTCACACCAAGAAAAACGGCGATATTTCCGAAGCAGCCACGGGCAAGGATAAGGACGAACTGGAGAAACTACGCAGGCAAGCCAATGAGATTGACGGGATGGACAGCCCTTACAAGGCCATCATTTCTGTGATGATGCTCAAAGAGGGATGGGACGTGAAGAATGTCACCACCATCCTGGGGCTGCGTGCCTTTACGACGAGCACCATCCTTCCCGAGCAGGCACTGGGCCGGGGTTTACGCAAAATGTATCCAGGCGATGTGGAAGAGTACGTCAGCGTGGTCGGCACCAATGCCTTCATGGAGTTCGTGGAATCCATTCAGGCAGAAGGCGTGGTGCTGGAGCATAAGCCGATGGGCGAAGGTACGAGGCCGAAGACTCCGCTGGTGGTACAAGTTGACCAGGAGAACAAAAAGAAAGACCTCGACGAATTAGATATCGAGATTCCTGTTCTTAACCCGAGAATCTATCGAGAGTATAAGAGCCTGGCCGATTTGGATATGCAGGGAATGGTGTTGCAGCATATCGAATTTAGACAGTTTAGTAAGGAAGAACAGCGGAGAATCGTATTCAAGGACATCGCCACCGGCGAGATTACGCATACCACGATTCTCGACACGGCTGGCATTGCAGACTATCGCAGCGTGATCGGCTACTTTGCACAAAGCATCATGAAGGATCTGCGCCTGGTCAGCGGCTATGATGTGCTGTATGGCAAGGTAAAGGCGTTTGTGCAAGAGGAGTTGTTTGACCGCTCCGTAGAACTGGAAGACCCCAATACATTACGAAACCTTTCAGAACTGGCCGCCACCAAGACACTGATTGAGACCTTCAAGCGGGCAATCAACATGCTGACCTTTCGGGACAAAGGCGACGCTGAAATCCGGGACACGATCAAGTTGCGTAAGACCCGTCCTTTTGTTGCCAAGGATCAAGGCTATATTGTCCCGAAGAAAAGCGTCTTTAACCGCATCATTGGCGACAGCCAACTGGAGCTTGAATTTGCCAACTTCCTGGATGGATGCAGCGACGTGGTGTCTTTCGGAAAGAACTACCTGGCCGTCCATTTCAAGCTCGATTATGTGAACGCAAACGGAGACATCTCCAACTACTATCCCGATTTTATAGTCAAGCTGTCTGATAAGCGAATTGTCATTGTCGAAACCAAAGGGCAGGAAGATTTGGATGTGCCGCTAAAGATAGCGCGTCTGCGGCAATGGTGCGAAGACATCAACCGGGTGCAGACGAAGGTTGAGTACGACTTTATTTACGTGGACGAAGAAAGTTTTGAGAAATTCAAACCTGCAACATTCAGGCAATTGCTGGAGGGCTTCAAGGAATACAAGAGCGCAGCGCACGTGAACACTGGGATTGATGGATAAGCAAATATCTTCCGAAAGTGCCTAGAGCCCCGGCCCGAGGGCACCGGCCCACCTGGGCGCGCCTGGCCCACGTGCGGGTGCATGCCCACGCCGGCGAGCTGCCAGCCCGAAATACCGCACCTATTCAGACTTCAACCAGCTGGGGTAAAAGGGGTCATGCATCGAGCACCAAGAAATAACCTTTTTTCTCGCTAACATTTCCATCAATCTCCCTGAATATAACCGCAACATCTGAATTAGAATTAATGTATATTTAGTGTAAAATATAGTAAAATATTAATAGTTAAAGCTCAATAAGTGTTAATGGAATGAAATGGGAGGAGTGAGCTGATGTCTGTGCCGGAAAGGAAGAGCTTGATATGGACACTTCTATTGGCAAGCATAATCGTGATGGTAAGTCCAGCAAGCGGTTCGGATTATCCTTTCGGCAGCAAAGTCTTGCCGAATCAATCTGATATAGGCAGACCCCTTTTTCCTCTTCCGGCTGAGACAACTATGGCCTTTTGGGATATCGGAACTCCCGGATATGATGAAGGAGACCCGGTTTATCTGCACATCGGGCCTTCTGCCAGCGGCACAACCAATGCCAACGACGTAAGACTGACTTTCTTAGATGATCAGGCTGCCGGATCAAAGGTGACATTTCATGATTATGATATGAATAAGCCGATAAAGCAGCTGCCTTCGATAATCAGCTTCCTAGATATTCATGGCAGTCGCGCATATGATCTTAATGATCCAGTTTACCTACATCATTTCGATTATTCCGATTATTCTTATCGTGACGATTCTGAGAATTCAGCCAATATGATGACAGGCTTTAGCGAGCGCCTTCCCTACAGAGGCAGAGAGATCTCTTTACCGGGATTAGGCTTTGCCCTATTTACAGATAATTATAAATTGTTTATTTCAGATAAAATCCTCGATAAAAGACCAAGGAAAGTCGGCGAAATGCGGGGACTGGCCATTGAAGTGGTTCGCGGCTTAAAGGCAGACTATTATCACGTTCTTGGAACCTGGCTCATCAAGATTCAGCCTCATGAAAGAGTGGAGGATGGCCCCCGCCGGGGTGATGAATCTGCTGGTAATAGGTGGGAAGATCCTTCTGCCCAGTTTATCCAAACTAATGATGTTAGATTGAGTTCAATGGGTGAGCTGATGGCCGGGACAAAGGTTACAAATTTTGACGAGGATCAAAATAAATTGGTATCTTGGCCACCCTTGGCGAGCTTCCTTGGGCCGGCCACAGATACTACAAAGATGGGCTTCTTCGATGTAAACGGCAACGGAGTCTATGACTACGAAGACGACGTATACTTGAATGTGCCTGCTGGTGTGTCGAAGGGCGTTGTCACGGTAAATAATGTGCGACTCTCTGGACCTATCCTGTGAATGTGAAACGGCGGCGGCGCACCCGTGCAGCAAGCTGCGGGGGCATCCGAGGCGCAGCCGCATGAAAACAAAACCAGGTTGAGCTGATCCAAACCTAACCACCTGAAAAGTTCAGGCACACAAGTCTAGCGCCTGAAGAATATCCCTCTGTTTTTCTCCTCGGACAGTGTTACATCCACCACTGGGGCCCAACTGCCAATCCCGAATGTGGCTGGCCGTCACGACAGCGCCAAAGCCTCGGATCGACTGACCAAACAGGGCAGCGGCTGGCGGGCGAGCCTGTGCTGGTCGGCGGCGCGCCATGCCCGGCCCCAGGCGCGCAGGCATGCGGGCACGAGCGAGCCACGGAGATATCGGGCAACGGGCTTTGGCAGGGGTGATGGGTACAAGGACGACGATGGAGTAGATGATGGGGGTGGTCATTTTCGTGCTTCTTGCAGTGAGATTTTGGTCAGCTTTAGGACCGGATGAAACCTTCAAGCCAGTTTTATAAAATTTGTGATTACTCATCTCCATAGATTGGCTTTTCCGGCACCAGATAGATCGTCCAGAAGACCAGCGCGGTGACCAGCGCTTTAACGATAATGTTGGTCCAGACCATCTGCTGCAAGCCCTCTGCACCCATAACCCCGGCAAAGGCGATGATGGGAAAGAGCAGACTGTCCACGGGAATGGAGACGGAATTGGAGGCGAAGACCCGCGTCCATTGCGGCCATTTTTCCCTGCCGCCCATAGTCCAGAGTTGATAGACTTTCGTGTCAATCAGCTCGGCAATTAGTGCCGTGAGGATGGATGCCAGTACAATCCTCATCTGCAGGGAAAAGAGAAATTCCCAGGCAATCTGCCCTCCGCCATTCGCCCAATCCGTCTGCGCCGGCAGCAGGACCACCAGCTGAAAATAAAGTGCAGCGAGCAGGTTGACAGCTGCCGACAGCCAGATAGTGGTGACTGCCGCCTTCTCTCCGAGCTGCTTATGGATCAGGTCGCGCCAGGTGAAGGTTAGAGAGTAAATGAATCCGGCATCCATGACCAGGCCGCCGAAGTAGGTGACCTTGGTGGCAGCGATGTTGCCTGCCAGGGAGAAGAAGAGGTAAAGGCCGGAGAGAATTATGGTGGCCTGAGTCCGATCAATCCCTAATTTGCCGCCCTTCTGCCTGCTGGCATTGGCTCTCAACGTCTTCTGGCCCTCACATTCGTCCTGGCCCTCGGTCTTTATCTGCATTTTAAATCTTTGTCAGCCATTTTTCTTTCAGATGCGCAAATGTCCCTGTTCTTAAGCTTTCCCTGATCTCTTCCATGAAGCGGAGCATAAAATGGAGATTGTGAAGCGTGGCCAACCGGAAGTAGGACAGCTCCCGGGAGACATAAAGATGGCGAAGGTAGGCTCGGGAGTAGGTGCGGCAGGTCGAGCAGGAGCAGTTGGGATCGACGGGCCGGCAGTCCTCTTTGAATTGCAAATTTTTGATATTTATGTGGAACTTGTTCTCCTGCGATCCACCTGCCTGCGGCGAGAGCAAGAGGCTTCCTCGACGAGCGATTCTGGTGGGAGAGACGCAGTCGAAGGTATCGATTCCTCGCGCCACGCATTCAAATATGTCGTCGATTTCGCCTATGCCTAAGAGATGGCGCGGCCGGTCGTCATCCAGTCTGGGAATGGTCCAGTCCAGGACCTGATGCATATCCTGCTTGCTGTTCCCCAGCGAGCCTCCAATGGCGATGCCGTCAAAAGGCTTTTCAGAGATGGCCTGTGTGCTTTCCTTTCTTAAGTCATCAAACCATCCTCCCTGGATTATGCCATAAAGAGCTTGATTTTTATCGTGGTATCGAATGGACTCTTCCGCCCAATTATGGGTCCTATGCATTGCTTTCTTGGTGTAATCGTAATCCGAGAGGGGGGAAGTGCATTCATCAAATGCCATGATGATATCTGTTCCAAGATTGGACTGAATCTTCATCGACTTTTCTGCGTTCAAAAAATGCATGGCTCCGTCGGCAAGGGACTTGAAGGAGATGCCCTCATCTGTGATCTTGGTCAAATTCTCCTTCTTCGCCGCCTTAGGCCCCTCGTTTTCGTTTTCCCTATCATCATATTTTTTTCTGTAATCTTGCGGGAAGATGTTGCTGATCTTGCTGATGTTATGCTCTCTGGCAAAGCCTAAGGAAAATGCCTGAAAGCCGCCGGAATCAGTGAACAGGGGGCGGTCAAACCCCATGAACCGGTGCAGCCCACCAAACCTTGCGATCAGTTCATCGCCCGGATTCAGGTGGAGATGGTAGGTATTGGCAAGGGTGCACTGCACGCCTAAACTCTGCAGATCGTCGGAGCCCAAAGCTCTCACGCTGCCCATTGTTGCCACAGGAACCAGGTAGGGCGTTTCTATATCTCCTCGTCTGGTTTTAATCAGCCCCAGCCTGGCATGTGTCTCTTTATCCTGCCTTAAGATCTCAAAAGATATTGCGCTCATTTATTGTTATCCTGCCGAGGCCTCCTTTGCAGCCAGCGGGCGGAAAAAGCTTTTGCATGACTTGCACAGGACCATTGACATGCATCCGAAAAAGCTAGATGAGCGAAATTTTTCTTGTGGTAATAGTCATCTTCCGTCCGTTCGTCCTTTGCGTGCTCTGTGCGTCCTCTGTGCCTCTTGTGGTGAAATCGTTAGTTGTATGGTTATAATTATCCGCTAATAGTAATAGCGAAATGCCAGCGTAACCAAAATCCAGCGCCCGAAAAGCTGTCTACTCCGGCCCGGCACTTCCGGGCAGCAGGCCCACGCGGACACGCGCACGTCCAGGCGGGAGACCGCACGCGCCCCGCGTGGCAGATCACCCGGGACTTCTACAGTCGATCACATAAATCAAGGATCCTCGTTTTAACTTGTAGGATTGCGAAGGACGAAGCGGGAAGTCCCCATCCTTCAGGGTGGGGATGAAAGCGGAGTCCTTTGCCTGCCATGATTACTTTCACGCCGCCCTCAACTGATATAAATATTATGTGTGCATATCTGTATTTGTTTGATGATCAGCTACAAGTATCCCATCTTCCCGAGCAATATCACTCAATGGAAGTTAGCGGAGAATTTGGATGCTTGTAGATGGCTCTATAATCGGCTTCTCAAAGACCTGAATGAAGCGAAAGAAAAAGGCATCAAGCTCAAGACCTATGATACTCAGAACAAGATCTGTCGGTACGAGTACATGAGTGCCCTTATTGCGACTTCTCATGCAATCGAGACTACAATGCTTCCAGGAACATACTCATCTCAGGGATGGAACAGCCCGTAGCGCCCATCGAGTCGAAATCTCTACATCACATATCTGTGAGGCAAGTTTTGGCGATGAAGTGGGAAGCCGCGCCCTTCAGGACACGGTAGTTCACTCGCAAAGAAAACCTCACCTGCGCTAGGCCCAGAACCTTTGGCCGGGATTGCAGAAATTGCATAGATCGACCATCCCTAAAAGGAGCATCTAGGTAAACCGTAAAAAAAAATAGAGGTATAAAAATGACCGCAGATAATTCAAAGCGCAATATAAAAAAGAAACTAACTCCACTTCAGTTCCATGTGACCCAGCAATGCGGCACCGAGCCGCCTTTCCAGAACGAATTCTGGAACAACAAAAAGGCCGGTATTTATGTGGATGTAGTATCCGGCGAACCGCTGTTCAGCTCGCTGGACAAATTCGATTCAGGAACCGGCTGGCCCAGCTTCACCAGGCCTTTGAAAGATGAAAACGTTATCAACAAGGTTGATAGTAGCTACGGCATGGATCGGGTGGAGGTGAAGAGCAAGAATGCCGATTGCCACCTGGGTCATTTATTCGATGACGGGCCAGATCCCACGGGACAGCGCTACTGCATCAATTCTGCATCTTTACGCTTTATTCCGGCGGAGGATCTGGAAAAAGAAGGCTATGGCGAATATGTGTTGCTATTTGAAAAATCAAACGGCTTAAATCTCCAAACGGCCACCTTTGCCGCCGGCTGTTTCTGGGGTGTTGAATCTCTTTTCAAACAGACCAGGGGCGTGGTGGAGACGACGGTGGGCTACACCGGCGGAACAACTCCAGATCCCATCTACCGCCAGGTTTGCACCGGCATCACTGGCCACGCCGAGGCGGTGCAGGTAAAATTTGATCCCGGTGTTGTGTCCTACGAAGAGCTGCTCTCTCTTTTCTGGAGGATGCATGACCCCACCACACAAAACCGCCAGGGCCCGGATGTGGGCACGCAGTACCGCTCTGCCATCTTCTACTACAACGAGGAACAGAGGAAGGCGGCGGAGAGATCGAAAGAGGATTTCGACCGTACCGGGGTTTATGTGAATAAGGCCACAACCCAAATCGTCCCCGCCTCGACATTCTATGCAGCGGAAGAGTATCATCAGGACTATTTTGAAAAGCAGGGCGGAGGAGCATGCCACGTGTTGAGGAAAAAATAGAATAGCGCAGCCTGCAGAAATCCTGCTGCCTAATCACAGGGTAAACCTGTAGGCTGCGCCGCTCACGAAGGTGCCGGTCTCATCATAGCTCTGTCCGTTCTTGCTTATCACTATGGTATGCCACATGTTGCCCGGCACCCGGAAGCTGTATACTCCGTCAAGAATATCGGACCCTTTCCCCTCTTTTCCTATGTACTTTCCATCCAGGTAAACATCATACCCCTTTAACCAGCTTGACCGCAGGGTCACAGTCAGACGTTCCCGAGTAGGACGGTGTGGTCGTTGATGTTGATCCCGCATAAGGCCCCTGATCGGTCCAGCGGCCCGAGCTTGCGGCGTAGACGTAGATGTAAATGTAGTTGCTCCAGCCTCGAGAGTGGTACTGCAGTATGTGCCAGCCTGGTGTATCTCCGTTAAACCATTTCTTCTGCCATCCCCCGGAAGCAATCCCCAGGTAATTGACGCTGAGCTGCCCGCTCGGATACCACTCATAAAACCATATGGGACCTGAGACGGAGGTCTGCAGCCACATGGGCAGCCAGCCGTAAAGCCGGCAGCCGGCAACTGTCTGAGGAACATAAGATACGTAAAGCTTGTTAGTCGCTGCAGCGCCCTGAGGAATAACCATCATGGACTGAGAGGGATTGCCTACAGAGTACTGGGCTTTCTGGACATCGCCAGTGACCTGTCCACCAGTGTACTGCATTGCATCAGCTGGAATCAAGGCCCTGCTGGTCTCTGTGGCGGGCGGAGCCTGTGTATAAGTGGCTGACTCTGATGGTATCTGCAGGCCGAGTTCTTGCGGGCTGTTTGGCGCCACAGGAACCGGAGCTCCGGAAGGTACGGTCGATGAGTATTGATCTGATGGGTAAGCTTCATTCACATATTGACTATCCGTGTAGGTCTGACCAAAGTCCTGCTGACCTTGTGCAGATATCGTCATAAGTAGCAACAAAATGCTTATTTTAACCAGAAAATCAGTCTTAATCATGTCTTCTCGCCTCGATTTTTTTTACACCCACCTTACAACCTGTCGGTGACAGGCTAAGATAGATTATCTATTTAGATATTGTTGATGATGTAAAAAACTATGTTTTATATGAACCTCATGAGAAAGTTGTGAGGCGCACCGCCTAGCCAAAAACTGGCGGGAAAAGCGCGCCCGCCAGATCTCCCGAATCGATTTCTATACAAATTTTTTTAAAGCTCCACCATCTTGGCGCTGGTCACTCCCGGCACAGCACATAGCTTCTTCATGATCTCATCGGTTGCCAGATGATCCACGCTCAGCACCATGAGCTGGGGCAAGCCTGCCGCTATGCGGCCCACATGCATTCCGCCGATGTTGATCTTGCCCTCACCCAGAACCACGCAGCACGGGCCGATGATGTTGGGCCGGTCCTCGATGATGGCTATCACCATATCTCCCTCTGAGGGGATGTAGGTATGGTATTCATTGAGCTGAACGATGCGCTTCTCCTTGTTTCCGGAGACTGTGCCCTGCACAACTGTCGCTGAGCCATTCTTGGTCAGCTTCAGGGTAATGGCATTGCTGTATCCATTGGCAGACTCAGTCTTGCTCTCCAGGAGCTTGACGCCCATCTCCTTGAGTGTCCTCTGGGCATTGACGAAGTTGACGGAACCGTCTCCCATGAGAGCAGCCCAAGAGACCAATGATGGCGGATATGGTCACGGGCCTGACATCCTTCTCGGCCAGCGTTCCGCTGTAAATCAGCTCCAGAGTATCAAAGCCCGTTCCCACAAGCTGGCCAAGCAATGCTCCCATCTTCTCGGCCAATTTCATGAACGGCTCCATGACGGCCAGAGTCTCAGGTGAGATGGCCGGCATGTTGATGGCATTGGTGGGTAGGCCCCCTCTGGCGATGGCCAGGATCTGATCGGCCACAGCCAGGGCCACATTTACCTGCGCCTCGGCGGTCGAGGCTCCCAGGTGAGGCGTGACTATGATCTTCTCCTGATCCAGCATGGGATTTCCGGTGGGCGGCTCCTTGGTGAAGACATCTATGGCAGCTCCGGCCACCTTTCCATCCGCTACGGCTTTGGCCAGAGCGGCTTCGTTGATGATCCCGCCCCGAGCGCAGTTGACTATGCGCACGCCTGGCTTCATGATATTGAACTCGTCCTCGTCGATGAGGTTTCTCGTCTCATTGGTGAGGGGCGTATGCACGGTGATGAAGTCGCCGCCACGAAGCACCGTATCCAGATCGCCCAGGGTGATGCCCATCTCACGGGCCCGCTCCTCTGTAACAAAGGGATCGTAAGCCAGAATTTGCATGCCGAAAGACTTCATGCGCGCCGCCACCTCTGCGCCAACCCGGCCAAGACCCACCACGCCCAAGGTCTTGTTGAAGAACTCGACGCCGGTGTACTTCTTGCGGTTCCACTCGCCCTTGTGGAGCGCTGCATTGGCCTGGGGGATATTTCTGGCTAAGGCCATCATCATGGCAATGGTGTGCTCGGCAGCAGAGATAGTATTTCCGCCCGGGGTATTGAGCACGATGATGCCCCTTTTCGTGGCGGCCTCCACATCCACGTTGTCAATGCCCACACCGGCTCTGCCAATGACCTTGAGCCGGTCTGCGGCTTTGATGACATCGGCCGTGACCTTGGTTCCGCTACGGATAACCAGGGCATCGTAATCCTTTATCTTCTCGATAAGCTCCTCTGGGGAGAGATTGGTGATGACATCAACGTCGGCTCCCGAAGAAAGCCTATTTACGCCTTCCTCGGCTAATGAATCACTGACAAGAACCTTCATGAGCATTCCTTCTGGACGACTAAAGATGTACAAGGATTTGATCCTTTCGAGAGCGAAGACTAAAAGTGTGGGACCTCAGGTCAGGAGTGAGCTTAAGTCGATGGCTAAGGACGACGATTTACGGAAAATAACCACAGAGGCACAGAGCGCACAGAGGACGAACTGACGGAGAACTACGATTATCCCGGAAACAATTTTCCAGGCTTTTAGTTGTTGGACTGGAGATAAAAAAAGTTTACATGTCTCTGTGAACTCTGCGCCTCTGTGGTTAATAATCGAACGGCCTTACGAAGTTTAGAGAGGCATTTTCGTGCCAAGGTTATCTAGCTGCATGGCAGCCAATTCAGGCTGACGGAACCGAGCGTGCTGTTGGACCAGAGCTGTATGAACTTCTCGATGCTAAATACGCCCGTCAGATCCTCAGTGGCACGGCTGTAGGTGGCATGGCGGCCCATGAGGTCCGACGTCATGTCTTTGGACTGCCAGGCGATATGGGCCTTTCCGATGACATTGGAATTTAGATTTACCTCTAAGGAGGCATTGCCCCGCGTGTAGTCCCTACCGTTGTTGGAGGTGTTGTAGGAGCGACTGACAACCTCCGTCTCCTTTTCCAGGTGCTCAAAATCCTTGTAAGACTCGGTGACGCTCGCGCCGGCATCGTAGTTCTTGACACAAAGGGTATCTTCAGTCTTGACACTCTCCATAGCCTGGTAGAATGAGGCAGGCATTTGTGCAGCGGCGAGGCTGAATAAAAGGAAAATCGAAAACAAAATCGGCATCATTCTAAGCGCCTGCATCGGTTGGTTGGATTGCCCAGCTTCTATTTAAGGTGTTGTGCTGCAATTAGTGGACGAGCCATAATACTACTATCGCTGCATGATGGTTATGAAACGCAGCGATAGAGATTTGTCAATTTTCAGCCTTCACTTCGTCGACACGATCTTGATAACATCCCCGTCCTTCAGCTCGTGCTTCTCGCCCAGCCTCATCTTGGTCTTGGCATCGATTGCGAAGAGGAAGGATTCACCGATGTCCGAATGGACGCGGAACGCGAGGTCACGCGCCGTGCTGCCCCGCTTCATGAGGAAGGCATCAGGCAATATCACGCCCTTTCTGTCCGTGAACTTGCCCTCATCCTCCACCGGATAGAGCACGATGTAATCCAGGAGCTCGAATACGGCCCGGTTGATGCACTTTTGCACCCCCGTTCCCCCGTACTCCTTCATGAGCGCCCGGATCTTCTCCAGGCCCGCCGTCTGGGCTTTGTTTAGCTGGCCCACGATCTCAAAGTCGGCATCCCCAGGCTTGTACTTGATCAGCCCCGCCTTCTCGGCCATGCGTAGCGCAATCTCAGCCGATCCGCTCACCGGTATTACCAACTCGTTCTTTAAGGCCAGCAGCTTTTTCACAAACTCGGGAGGCGCTATGTCCATCTTGTTGGCGGCCAGAATCATGGGTTTGCTGTAGGCCCGCAGGAGCATGGCAAAACGGAGCACATCCTCATCCTTCCAGCTTCCCAGATCCTTCTTCATCTCCGTCACAGCACGACGGACCTGGCTGTCCGAGACCCCGACGCCAGCCATCTGTTCCATGAGGACCTGCTCGGGCTTGCCACCCACGCCCTTGTAGTTGCGCATCAACTTGTCCCAGTTGCGCTTGAGAATGCCGTTCAGCCACATGCTGATCTCGTACTCCAGGAACTTGACATCTGTGACGGGATCGTGGTTGGCGAGCCCGATCGGATTGCCCTCCAGGTCCGTTCCACCCGAGGCGTCCAGCACGTGAACTACAACTTCCGCTACGCGCAGAGCGTCCAAAAACTCATTGCCCAGGCCCTTGCCCAAATGGGCATCGGGCACCAGGCCGGCCACGTCAATCAGCTCGATGGCGATGAAACGCTGGCCGTCCTTGCACCGGCCACAGCCTTCCTTGATGCCCAATTCCCTGCAGGGACAGGGGGCGCGCACATAGGAAACGCCGTGGTTGGCGTCGATAGTAGTAAACGGATAGTTGGCAATATCCACTTCTACCAGGGTCGCTGCCTTGAAAAAAGTGGATTTGCCGGAATTAGGCTTTCCAGCCAGCCCAACGGAGAGCATATTCAATCAGTGGTCCTTTCCTATTACCATTAACGGGTGATGCCGCTCACATTCATCTCGACGGATTTAGTCTCAAAGCGCTTGACCTTTCCCGCGGCCAGCTTTTTAGCAAGAGCCAGGCCCTTCTCGGAGACGGCCTTCTCCTGCACCGCGCCCGCAGCCAGAGTGGCAGCGTAGAGCTTCTCGCCTGCATTTGTGCGGGTGAGAACGGTTGACCAGCCTTCATTCGAGCCTACACTGCCCACGGAGATGTCGGCCAACTCGCTGGCAAAGTCAAAGCATGGACCACATCCCGCGAATGTGAACGCGTCCGTCTCCTCGATCTTGACCTCGTGAGCCTTGCCGGTCTTGTCGATTACCCGGAACATGCCCTTCTTGATCTCGTAGCGCGCCACATCCTTGGGCATAAGCCCGAATTTGCCATTCACCAGGCCCTTCATGAGCGCATCGTAGTCGAAGTTCTCCATGCAGAAGAGGCCGACCAGGAGCGCGATCTTGTCCTGGCCGAACTGGTAGGGCTCCTCCAGGAGCATGACTTTTCGTAAGCCCTGAATCTGACAGGGTGTGCCCACAAATCCGATCTTCTTGTAGCCCTTCTCCAGAGCCGCTTTCACAGCCTGGACACTGTTGGAGATGGTGTATTTGGTTCCGGCAGCGGCGACAATCTCCTCTGCGGTTGTGGCCACTCTAGCTACCGTTCTCCATTCTTCATCCCTGTCTGTGACAACGGCGCAGTCGATCACGCCCGACTGCAGAGCCGCCACCAGCAAAGCGGTGGCCACACCACCGTCTTGCGCGTGGGCCGCCGGCCCCTGGGCCTGCGCGGAAACGGCCTTCTGGTAGATTCCCAGGGCCTCGTCCGCATTACGTGTCCGTCCGAATAACTTGGACTCCATTGCTCCCATGTCCAGGAAGGTCCTGGGGCAGTAAGTGAAGCACAGGCCACAGAGGGGATCGTAATTTACCAGAGCGGGCTTGTTCTCAACGTGCTCAATTCTGGGGCAGAAGGCCTCGCAGGTGCCGCAGCGGCAGCATATCTCCGACTTTATGACCTTATACTCCAGCTCTCCGAATCCACATTCCAGATAAGTGGGCTCAGCAAACTTCTCCTTGGCAGCCATGATCATGATCTCCGAAAGTTGGTGGCTTAAAGATACCTTCCGACCTAAAGCTTTTATGGTTCGAATGGTCTTAAGAGCCGCAATGATCCTGGGCCTGGATATCGGTGGAGCCAACACCAAAGCCGCAAGCTCGGACGGGCTATTTGCAAAAAGCGTCTACCTGCCCCTCTGGAAGAATTCGCCCCTGAACGGGGTGCTGAGACACTTGGCCCTGCAAGAGCCCCAAGCGGTGGCGGTCGTCATTACGGGTGAATTGGCCGACTGCTTCTCCTGCAAGAGAGAGGGCATCGAGAAAATAACAGCCGCAGTGAAGCGGGCTTTCTCCTGCCCCGTCTACTTCTGGGGCGCGAGCGGTTTTGCCTGGACCGACCCCCTGGAGCTGGCTGCAGCCAACTGGTCTGCCTCCGCGGCCCTGCTGGCGCGCGAGATTGGTGAATGCCTCTTTGTGGACATGGGCAGCACCACCACCGACCTCATCCCCATTAAGGGAGAAGCGCTGGCAGCAAAGACGGACTTCTTGCGCCTGGCCGGGGGCGATTTAGTCTACATGGGCCTGTTAAGGACGCGGCTGGATGCCCTGCTGCCCGTGGCCATGATCGGAGGGCAAAAGGTGCCGCTCGCGCCGGAGCTATTCGCCATCATGGCCGACGCCTTCCTCGCTTTGGGCCGGATCTCAGAGGAGCGCTATTCATGCGAGACCCCTGACGGGGCGGGAAAGGATCGCGAGGCAGCGCTGCGCCGGCTGGCGCGTACTGTGTGTGCCGACCTGGAGGAGATCGGCGAAGCTCTGGCTTTGGCCATAGCCCAGCAGGCCTGCGAGATGCAGAAGAAGATTCTGGTGGCGGCCATGAAAAGACAGGCGGAGAAGCACGGCCTGACGAAGGTGGCGGCGGCGGGGATCGGCGAGGAGCTGATCGCACAGGCGGCGGCATTCCTGGGGCTGGAGTGCCTGCGGCTCTCGGAGAAATACGGGGCAGAAATATCGGACGTGTTCCCGGCCTATGCGGTGGCCAGGCTGGCAGAGACGGAGCTATCTGAAATTGCTCTGGTTTAGGATGGGGCTATTACTATCAGGAATAAGGATATTACTATGATGACTATTTTTAGCCAGGAATGCGCCAACGCACATTTAATTAAACTTAAATAGTTAAAAATACACATGATCTATTGGAGCCTTCCCCAAGCGTTACCCCCTTTCGCCCCCGAAGGCTCATACTCCCTTTCTATTCTTATCACGATTACTATTCACCCCCCAACTCTCGCCTGCTGGCCCCAAAATATTTCACTTTGCAGGCACATCGGGCCCCTCGCACGCGGGCAGGCAGGCTCACAGGACGCAGGACTGTCCTGCTCCATAAGTGTCTCTCCAAAGCTCTTGCCGGATGGCAGCGGGAGCAAGAGGTGTCATCTTTATTAAGATTAAAGGGTGCAATAGTTATTGATATTAGAAAATCCGGCAACACTATCGATAGAGGTTTTATGACAAGGCTCTGCAATTATTCCGATCCAGGAAAGATTACTGCTACGCGATGGATAAGCTTATTGATTATTCTGCTTTTCGCCGGCATGGCTTATGCATCTCCTGCAGCCTCCTCTAATGCATCTTCATATTCCAACGGCCCCACAGACGAAAAAGAGCTGGCGGCCTTTATGGATGGGGTCGTGTCTGCCCAAATCATGGCTTATCACATCCCTGGCGCTACTGTGTCAGTGGTCAAAGACGGACGGGTCATATTCTGCAAGGGCTACGGATATGCGGATATCGACAAACGCCAGAAAGTTGTCGCCAATCAGACCCTTTTTCGAGTGGGCTCGGTAAGCAAGCTCTTTATCTGGACGTCGGTAATGCAGCTCGTCGAGCAAGGCAAGCTGGATCTTGATGCTGATGTCAACATCTATCTCAAAGCCTTTCAGATTCCGGCAACCTTTGCCGAGCCTATCACTCTTAAGAGCCTCATCTCCCATACCTCGGGCTTCGAGGATCTGGCGACCGGCGGACGAATATTTGTTCACAATGCTTCGGATATCATTGCACAAGAGGAATATCTGAAGAATATGATGCCTGCCAGGGTGCGCCCACCTGGGGTTGTCACCGCCTACTCCAACTACGGCTCCGCCCTGGCGGCATATCTCGTTGAAAAGGTATCAGGAAAGTCGTTTGAGGAATATGTGCAAGAGAATATCCTGCAGCCTCTTGACATGAAAAACACCACTTATAAGCAGCCGCCCCAGCCAAATCTGGCTTCATACATGGCTAAGGGCTACCTGTACAAAGACAATGCCTTCTCAGAAGAGCCTTTTGAGTTCCTGCAACCCTGGCCGACCGGCTCGATGAGCTCAACCTCAGAGGACATGGCCCGGTTCATGATAGCTCATCTGCAAAACGGCAGCTATGGTGATAGACGTATAATGGAGGAGGCCACAGCACAACGCATGCACAGCCGGCTCTTTTCTAACGACCCGAAGGTGAGCGGCATGGCTTACGGCTTTTATGAGAAGGAGCTAAGCAATCAAAGCCTGATTTTGCACGGAGGCGATACCATTCTCTTCCACACGCAGCTTGTGCTTCTGCCGGAAAACAACTTAGGTCTCTTTGTCTCCTACAATAGCCCCAGCGGAGATAGCGAAGAGCAGGCAGGCCGAGACCTCCTGCAAGCCTTTATGGACCATTACTATTCGACTGCGGCCTCCGCTGGCAAGCCCAAATCCTTCTTCGGCTCCGTGGAAAACTTAAGCAGGTTTGCAGGCAGCTACCGTCCGGATCGAAGCGCTTTTGCGACCTTCGAGAAGGCGGGAACTCTTTTTTCCCAGGTAAAGGTATCAAACGGCCCAAATTGTACTCTGGCGATTGCCCGGCCAGGCCAGGCTGCAAAGCAATGGATCGAGGTTGAACCTTTGGTCTTTTGGCCCGCAGACGGCATAGGTTCTCAGGCGTCCTCAGAAAGACTGGTATTCGGCAAAGACGGCAAGGGTGAGATAAATTATCTTTTCTTTGAAAATAATCCTACAACCGCCTTTGAGAAGATAGTCTGGTATGAAGAAGCCGGCATTTCATTCGGTATCCTTGCCGTCTGCATTCTTCTCTTCCTTTCAACCCTGATCTGGCCGTTTCGCTCAATATCCAATCGTTGTCTTTCAAAACAAGAGATGCCCAAGCCAGAGAGGATGGCCGGAGCGGCCCGATGGCTGGCGGGAGCAGCCAGCATGCTCAACCTGTTGTTTTTAATAGGACTGATGTCTATTGCCTCGGCCAGCCAGATAAATGAGATAATATACTCGACGCCCGCCTCATTTTTAGCCGTGCTGACAATCCCCCTGATGACCGCCATACTTACTCTGGCATGCACGGCATTTTGCGCTTCGGCCTGGAGGAGGGGCTATTGGAGTCTTACAGGACGAATTCACTATACCTCAGTTGTCCTGGCTCTGCTGACTTTCACATGGTGGCTGAACAACTGGAATCTGCTTGGCTATAAGCTGTGATATTCTCTTTATCGCTTGTCAGGCAATCCAGCCCAAGCGATAGCGCAGCCTGACCCGGACGGCCCGACCCACGGGCGGCAGGCCACGAACGCAGCCCTGCTTGCCGGGCAGCCACAGTCGAGCGGCAACCGGGCGCTGCTGCCCACAGCCCCGTAAGGATAGCGATGCTGGAGAACTGCCTCGAATCTCTTTGCGCGTCCTTTGTGCCTTCGTGCCTTTGTGGTTTGGTCCGCAGTTTCTGGATATAATTATCCGATAATAGTAATAACTAAATGCCGGCGTTACCAAAATCCAACGCCTGAAAAACTGTTTACCCCGGCTCGGCCCACGGACAGCGGCCACGAGCGAGCAATAGTCGTCTCCGTCCGTTCGTCCTCTGTGCGCTCTCTGCCTCTGTGGTTATATTCGTAATTGTTCGGCTATAATTATATGCTAATAATAATAGCAAACTGCCATCGTCTCCAAAAATCCAATCTCCGAAAAAGCTTCCTTCGTTGAACTCCATCCTCTCCTGGCCCCCCTTACACGAGCGCTTGTCAGGCAAGCCAGCCCGCTCAGACGACAGCACCGCAACCCCGGATGGCCCGGCCCCTGGTGGCGGACCCAGGAGCGAGAGCCGCGGACTCCGGCAAAGGAGGCGACATGCCCGACAGGCTGCCGGGCGCGGCTGCCGGTAGCCCCGCATGGATCGACAAGCTGGAGAGATGTTTTTTTGCTATGGCATATTCCAACCCTTACAAAATCGCTAACGTGAGATTTAACAACATATATTCCGTAAGGTTGATCCAGGGTGCAAGACATCAATTCAATGAAAGGAATTGAAGATGACTGGCCTCGAAGAATTGATAAAAGAGCTTCCACCAGAGTTGCACCAAGAGGCAGAGGACTATATCAGCTTCCTGATCGAGAAGCGGGCAAAAAAGCCCAAAAGTGATCTGAAGCTTGATTGGATTGGAGCCTTGGAAGATATGAGCGATCAGTATTCTTCAGTGGAGCTGCAGCATAAGATTCTTGACTGGTGGGACGAAGAGCAAGATGTACCTTCTTGATACCAACATCCTACTTGAGCTTCTTTTGAAACGGCATAAGTATAAAGAGGTAGAAGCATTTCTTCGCCAGACACCTCAAGAGAGCCTCAAGATCTCAGACTTTTCCCTCTATTCTATGGGCATTGTTCTTTTTGGAAGAAAGATGCATGGCCTATTTTCGAAAGTAGTAAACGACTTGCTGATAAACGGCGGGATAGGAAATAGAACGAGACATAATAATATAATGAGGACAGGGAAAGTTCTTTATACATTGATAGGAAAGGCATTAAAGGTGTTCGCCGGAGAGATCGAAATGAGGTTTATGGTTGCACAATCGAGACAAGAGAGTAAGACAATCCTGCAGATAATTATGGATCTTATGATGGTGCTCTTGATTGTTTTCCTCGTGGCCTCACCAAGTGCGATAGCGGCAGGAACCACTTCAGGAGCCGATGCTGAAAGTTTTGTTCCCACCCATGGACCAGGTGCAAAAATCATATCCCCAGCATCCAGTTCTAAATTAGACGATTTAATCAAAGATGCGATCAGAATAACACCATGTGCCACAGAATGCACGGAATATGTCAAGCGCATAGATCATACTGACACCAATACAAAAACCGAGATCGCTTATTCCTTTACAATGCTTGGAAAAACATTTAATTTGTATATGCAATACAATCAAACCCATACGACAGGACATTATATCAGGACTTGCACCCCAATGGCCCGATGCAGCGTAAACCTGTTATGCGAGAAAAGTGGGGAACCATACACGCAAGAAGGGGAAGCTTGGGAAGAAGTCGGCGAATGGGTGATTACCGGCTATTGGTTGGACCCTGATCCAAGAACTAGAACTACGAGAGTTCATATAAAGGCCTGATATGTGGTGAAGGATTGTGTCTTTAAGATTCGTGCTAATTACTGTAGTCCTGCTGGGCAGCATTTTGTCTATTTCTTTTGCCGCAGATTTAGCTGAAGTAGGATCAGAAATACCCACATATATTCCAGAGAATGGACAGATATATGCCATGCAGACGGTATTGTTGAATACAACCACTGGCAACAGTTTATCATCTTTTTCATTCATCTTGGTCTGGTTTAATGATACTAGCGGCCTGGAGGCTACCCTGACCTCACCCAGCGGCACTAAGATAGACTCAACCGCTCAACTGCCGGTAATCTATGGTATGAATAATAGCCTGATATTCTATATCGTGCCAAGTCCAGAGTCAGGAGAATGGACCGCAACGATCACGGCGAAAAATGTGCCGTATGTCGGGGAATCCTATTGGGCTCTATTTGATACCAATTATTGAGACGAATTAGAACAATGAGCTATCAGGATAACACTACCAGAGTGAGCGAAAACCGCGTAGAAGGGAGTTAAGCTTTTATATATAGAATATTGACAAAGAGAGATATGAGTCCCAGAATCATATTTCTAATTTTTTTCCTATCAATCTCCTGTGCACTAGCAGCGACGGTTGATGTTGATATCGACCCAGGCGTTCCTGCTTGCGGTTTTATATCTACAACAGATAATTTGACTTATTCAATAAATATCGGGCCGGATACATCTATAGCCAGCTTCGCGCTCGTCTGGAGATATAGCGCAAGCAAAATAAATCTGAATCTTCAAACGCCAAGCGGCGAATGGATAAAACCCGAAAGAGATTCATCTGCAACCTACAAAGAGAGCAATACATCCAAGACGTATTTGATAGAAAGACCCATAGCAGGTAGATGGATCATGAAGATTATCCCTGGAAATCAACAAACAGCCAATGAAGATTACTGCATAACCGCACATCTTGTGAACATAAAGAGAGAGATCAGTACGCAGCCAAATTTAGCGGACTTTTCAGCGACTATGCAACAGATGAAGATAAAGATGGGATCGACGACCACATAACCATTGAGGCAAGCGTCAGCGTTAAGGCGGCTGGAAACTATTCTGCAAAAGGAGTTCTCTACAATGTGCAAAATGGAGAAGAGATCAGGATTAACAATGCGGCTTTCTTGAATATTGGTGCCCATAAGATCAGGTTTGATCTCTTTGATTTGAAATCGCCCGGACCATACCGCCTCGAAAGGCTATCTCTTTATGATGAAAATGGAAATGAGATAGACACATCTAATGAAAAATATATAACTAAAACATATAATACTAACTACGATAATAAAATGTTGTGCAACGCCAGACGGCCAAGCTCACAGGCAGCTATTCCGATTACGGATCAGACATAAATAACGATGGGCTCTACGAATACCTGACCGTAGATGTTGGAGTTATGGTTTACGATCCAGGGAACTATAGCGTGATGGGATATCTGTACGACGACAATGGCAAGAATGTGGTCTGGTCCTTAGGATCTGAAATGCTGCCGATAGGATCCAATATCTTGCATATGGATTTTGACGGTAAGACCATTGAACGGCACAAGTTCAATGGGACTTACCATCTCAAAGAGCTGCAACTTGTAAGAGGAGACTCGGTCATAGAGAACCTTTCAATGGTGGATATTGTGATGGATGCAACAGTCACCCATCCCTATGATTATAGAGAGTTCGTGGATCCGGTATGGCCAGAGAAGAGCCTTTCAGGGGACGGGAAGGGAGAGATACTGCTTACAATCCAGGTTAGTAGCATACTTCCGGTCTTTCAAGGGCAGATACAGCATGGATATCGTAGGAGCCAGTATGCCACCAATATCATCTAACTGGACGGTCACGGGAACAAAGAATGGGTACAGCTATGATCTTCCAGGAATTCGTATGCCGGGCAAGCCCAACAACTTCACAGTACTGGCGAGCAATGTGAAGAACCTTAATGTCGGCGTGAAAAAAGATCCCGTGGAAGGCGGCTCTAATTTTACCACGAACCTGGATTTCAACTCGAGCAAAGGCTGACGAGGATGGAACAGCGAGAATTGAGAATGATATGATCTCACCAGGAAGATATCAATTCAAGATATTTGGAGATGCAATTGATAATGCCACCCAGGTGGCCCTAGAGATGAAAGTGGTCAAGAAGCTGTTGATCAACGGCAGATTCAATCTGGCCTTGAACACAAGCGGATTTCCCTACCAGCAACTATTCAATCAATGCCAAAGCGATCAACGAATCCGTTCGCTTCGACGAGATTAATCTAGGGGGACCTTCCAGTGGTTTCTAATCAAATTATCTCGACCTCGCCCTGCTTTATGCCCAGCAAGCCCTTTCCCTGTGAATATATACCACCCGTCAATATATATTCACCCTTCTCCCAGGATTTATCCGGCAATAGGATAAGATCGACTCCCGGTTCTGTTGATTCCTGCAGGCCCACGGCACTGTTTGCGGGCAGAAGGGGCAGCAGATTCATGAGAAGCTCGGAGGAGATCTTAGGCGGGCCCTGTATCTGCAGAGATTTGGAGCACAGGGAAAGAGTAAGATCAAAGGTGTTTGTGGTCTTATTTTTGGCTATGCGAAGGCTTGCGTTTTCATAATCTTTTCGAGATATCATAATCGCCGCAAAGATTTTGCTCTGATTGCCCGGCACGGTTGTATTCATCTTCACCTGAATAAACGGCTCATCCGCCGTTACAATGCTTGGCATCTGCAGAACGGTTCGTCCCTCTGTTATCAGCAAAGGCATAGACATGAGCACATTTGATTTATTTTCAAAATTCAGTGAATACATGCCGCTGCTGCTACTCGATAGCTGGAATGATGTGCCATTGTTAGTCTTAGCGCATTCTTTTCCACTAAAGCCACGTGTCCCCCGATCGCCGGAGAGGTAGGATGAGAGATCAAATGGAGATATGCACACAGAGATATTAGACGCCCCCGCTTGATGGGTAAAGAGAAAAGAGCCAATAATTGATTGGTTGCAAGAATAAACAGGAATACTGTAAAAAAAATCCACCATAATATCGCCATCTGGAAAGCCCATCTTCGGCATTAATAGCGTATCATTTCCTTCAAGGCTAATTGCACCCATTCCCGGAGAGTTGCTGGAAAAGGTCAATGAAGAGTTACTTAATGCCGTCACACTAATGGGAAATATAAGGAGCAAAAGCAGAATATTTTTTTCTCTCATCGCCACAAAAGAGATTAAGAAAGTATATATGGCTTTTTATGTCTTCGACAGAGGTTTAGATATATGAGGAGAAGCTATTAAGTCTGCCAAGAGAACGAATCAGGATTAAGATGAACGCAAAGGATATTACTAGATATAACCTTGATCTTATATTTCCGGTATTTTTAATACTTCTGGCTGAGCTTTTCATCTTTCTGGGCAAACCCAGCGCTGCGATGCCTATCCATGCACTGAATTTAATTTAGCTGATCTTATCTTCAATTTATATAAACAATCGTATATATCCTGCACTTATGCTCTTGCCCCTTTTCCGGCTTTTAAATGTTGCCATGCCCGTGTTTTTCGATTTAACTCTGTACTCCTATTCCATGGTTTACGCGCCCATGTACATACCCATTTACTTTCTTGGTCGTGTACTTTCTTAACTGAAAGATTTTAATACTACCTCATCAATTAATACGTTGGGGTAGCGATGAATTCGAATCTTGATGTTTCACTATTTTGGTGCTGGCAGAAGGATTGTCCTGACTTCGGAAAAAAGGGTGCAGAAAACATAGTTTTGAAAGAACGATACGGGAAGGACAACAGAGCGCTTCTCAAATGCAGAACCTGCGGCCATTGTTTTAGCGAGACTCATGGAACGCCGTTCTTCGGCCTTAACACTCCGATTGATGAGGTCTGCCGAACACTAGCTCTGATTCCAGAGAAAGGAAGCATTCTTGGAGCTGCGCGGATTTCGGGGCATGATAAGGGCACAATATGTAAGTGGGTTGATCTCGCTGGCAAGCACTGCAGAGAAGTGACGGATTATTTTTTGAAAGAACTTCGCCTGGATCGCGTGCAGGTTGATGAGATCTGGTCGTATATAAAAAAAGGAGAAAAACGTCGCTGTCAGCGATTCGAAAGAATGCGGTGATGTCTATAGCCTTACTGCAATAAAACCTGACACTCGACTTTTTTTGAGTCATCACGAAGGAAAGAGAACTGCAGAGGATTGTATCGAATTATTTGGCGATATTGAAAGACGTCGCGCAATTGATTCGCCTATTCCTGTATTTACTTCAGATAACTGGGATCCTTTCGAGGAAGGGCTTCTCAATGTTTATGGTTTTCTTGAGACGCTGCAACGTGTTGTTTATGGTGACCCAAAGAGGTAATGATGTTACTTGGTGCCGATTCTGGAGGAAAGATCAATACGGCATATATTGAGCGGCTGAATCTCACAATTCGCAATTCATTGGCTCGATTCATACGCAAGAGCAAGAATTGCAGCAAGATCTTGGGGCGGCATACTAATGCCCTGGACTTTTTCCAAGCCTAATTCAATGATATGAGTACACGACCCATTTGGCAATTGTCGATAGGAGGCGACAGGCCAGGCCGATCGAGCCCAGCCGATGTCTGCGGTCAGCCTATTGGCTGGTCTTGCTCCTTAATTTCTCCTGCATTTCCTGAGTCAATTGTTTGACAAGCTCTGCATTGTACGAACCCGTAGGCGCTACCGCTAACGGATAGATGACGATGTCCCGCGATCCACAGGATGAGATTCGGATATGAATGCAGTTTGGCAGTCAGATTCTCCTCGGAGACATAAGCGTTGGACCACCAACCGATAAAGGAACCAGCTTTTTCCACGCCGATCGGTATGTGCGCAGCGATGATCATAAGCTTACCTTCAGACTGACCTTTATCAAGTTCTTTTACAGGCAAGTCATAACGTTCCTGGTCAAGAGAGCCATGCACATAGCCTTGGACATTTGGATCGTTTTCCCTTTGGGTATCATCGAGCACAATGACTTTGACCTGTATATTCGACTTCGGTTCGAAAGTATAGCAGGCAAATCCCGTTTTTAAATTAGATTGATTGAATCCATGTCCCTTCGGACTTGAAGATGTAATACCATCTTAGTTCGTTGTACTGATCGTTGTTGATACTATCGCCCAGAGATATGCCGAAATCAAACGGATCTTTTGTTAAGGGCGTTTATCGTCTGGACGGCCGCGTCGAGAACCTGAGTTGTATACAGCATAAGCCCAAGATCGCACAGCGCATTCGCGAGCTGGTGGGCGGGGACTACAAGGGATAAGCGACCTCATCGCATATGCAGGACGGTCAGAATTATGTGCTCCAGCTCCTCTTGGGGATAATTGCCCACCAGCTTATACACTAGAGTGCCGTTTTCGAAGACAAGCAGGGTTGGAGTTCTTGATACCCCATACTTGCCAATAGTTATGGGATTTCGATCGATACATAGCTTGCCGAATACGATCCGGCCCTTAAAATCCTCTGCCATCTGGTAAATCTTTGGCTCGATAAGCTGGCAGGGCCGGCAGCCTATCTCCCAACAGTCCAAAACAAAAGGCGAGTAGATCTTGAGCGCCTCGTCCAGGCCACCGTCATTCACGACAACGGGAGACTCTGGAAACATCCGTGCCGGCCCGGAGGCGTTTACATTCATCTGCCCCTCCGGGCTCGTAAGGCAGTCTCCCGTCATCGCTAGAGGCAGCATACTTATGAGTGCAAGGGCCATTAATGTTGCTTTTCTATTAATTGAGTTCATCATTGCAAGTTCCCCCAGGGCTTTTGCCGTGGATACAAGGATCACAGATATATCCTAAACTGCGTGGACGCCTTCATCTCCCTGGCCCTCTGCCTGGCCGTCTCGCCATCCATCTTCCTGGCACTCCCCAGGTGCACGTTGCGCGTCCTGTCGCCCCCACGCCAGGAGTCTCCTCTCTCTCATATCTCGCCCTTCCGCCAGAGGTGCCAGGCAGTCTCCTTCCACTGATTGAACGGCCCGGTCTTTCGGACCTTCTTCTCGGCAGCGTCGATGTCCTCTCACCCCGAGGATCTGCAGGCATTCCCGGAGAGTCCCAGGCACTCTCCAGTATCCTTCGGGCGGGATCTTCTCCGTTGGGATAGGGCGACACCACAATGTGAAATCCAGAATCAATAAAGGCAATGCTTTTTCTGACCAAGGCAAACATCAACGAAGCTTTCTGCCTTCATCTCCTTTCCGCTCATTTCGACTACTTTATACATGTCGCAGCTTCTCCTCCTTTTGCCATTCTTCGATCTTCAAGCCTCGTTCTTATGGCCTGCCCAAGCTCCCGAGCCCTTGCCATGACCTCTGGCTCATCCTCCACGTTTCTATGATGCCTTAAAATCTTAGCCGAGCCCTTCACATAAGGAACGTTGTCGGGAAGAATTTCCAGATAGCCCTTATAGTTCTCATCCCACCCAAAATCCATTCCTGCGACCTGTGGGCTGTAAGCATTCCAGGACGTATAGCTGCAGGTCTCCCCCGATCCGCAAACAAAGCAGCAGGGAGTACCCTTGGCGCTCATGGTGCCCACGACATCCATTCCGCTAAAGGCCATAATCCTTCCAAGCCATGCCTCCACATCCTTCTCGGCTGCGCAGCCTACGGAGAGCGCTGCTCCTACCTTTCCTTTGGTGAGGAGATTTACATGCCGGAACGCATAAAGTCTTTCCATGAAGGCCTTCGTGAAAGCGCTTGGGAGCCCGAAAATCGTGGGGGATCCGACTATGAGTGCATCAGCTTTCATTACCATTGGGCCGATCTCCTGAAAGTCATCCTTTAAGACGCACTGGTTTGTATTTACGCAGGCCATGCAGGCTCTGCAGGGACCTATATTTAGGTCAGAGAGCTTCACGAAGGCGCTATCCAGCCCAGTAGAATTGAGTACTGCCTTCACCAGTTTATCTGTATTTGCATTTCTCGTGGGACTGCCGCTTACTCCTAGAACGAACATTTATAACACCACACATATAGTTTTGAATACTTAAAAATTTTAAAAATTAATTAAAGTCCAGCTCTCTCAACAATCACATCGGCAACCTGTTTGGCGCTCTTGAAGGGGAAATCGCTTGCCTTCAATACCTTTCCGGCGTCTCCCGCAGTAAGCTCAACATCCCCTGCCTTGCATTTAGTTGCCGCTCCCTGGGGCAGAGCTGCCAGAAGTTCTTCTGGGGTATTTATGGGAAACCTGGCGTTCTTCAGCGCGCCCTCGATCTGGGCATGTATCTCTTCTTTTATGCTCATTGTTTTTCACCAATGCATCTATCTCTTGAGTTATGAATATATACTTTAGCGTCATAATAATATACAAGATACAATCCAATGCACTATAGTAACTGTGAAATACAAAATAGAAACCTTTTTAACATTAGCGGTTCTGGATCTTATTATGGGAAAAGGCCTTCAAAACGACCTCCAAAGCAACCTTCAAATCGAGATAGATGCCATCAGGTCGAAGCTCGACGATATGCATGAGGATATGAAGAAGTTCATAGAAAGATCGAACCAGCAGCATCTGCCATCGATCCTCAACGATTGCAGGAGCGATTTTTCAGATGTGGTCATCGGATACGCGACAGGCGAGATAGACAGCGGACTGGAGAGCAAGATGGCGGAGGATTGCCACATGAAGGCCGCCTGCAAAGCTTTGTTTTACGATCTCCTAAAAGCCAATCTCGGCCAGATCAGAGAGGGAAAGGTATCCAAGGAGTCCATCGAGGGCGCTCAATCGAAGATGAGGCTGATGAGGGAGAAGGCCCCCTACGATCAATGCAGCAACTGCTTCTCTGAGGCCGGTAGGCTCTTTGACAAACAGATTGACCTCATGCGCTCTCTTCGGGTTTATCGAGATAACGGCATGATAAAAGAGTCGCTGAAGGATCTGTCCGAGGAGAATGTAGTTAACGAGATCCTTGAGGCATTGAGCAGTAAGCAAAGGCTACAGATGTTGAAGGCCCTCTCCGAAGAGACAAAGACATTTTCCGCACTTTCGGCACTCACTGGACTTCGGGGCGGCAATTTGCTTTTCCACCTGCAAAAACTGCAGGAAAGTGGGATGATATTACAGAGGCATGAACGGGGGGATTATATGATTACGGAAAAAGGATTCAAGGCCCTGAGGGGGATATCAGAGTTGTATGCAGATCTGGTCTCAGAAGGTATTAAGGCCGGTGCGGCGAACGATCCTCAGACCGTGACTGTCCAGTAGCCGCCACATTCTAACGATCCTGTTTTCGGTCACAATCAATCGCATTTGCCCTACTGACAGGATTCTTACCAATGAAAACGTAATCCCCATTATCGTGACATTTTTTCATTATGCTATTGGATGCCGGGATATAGAGGTCGAAATGGGGTCTCAGATAAACGCCTTCCGGGCACAGCTTCCAGGCTCTAGATATAGGCATGGCTGATCTGATGCCGAACTTCCGGGCTTCATAAGAGGCGCTGCTAACGACGCCTCGGCCGTTGCCTTCTTTTGGATCCGCTCCAACAATTACCGGCTTATCCTTCAATTCTGGGTGCTGTCGAACTTCTACGGAAGGAAAGAATGCATCCAAATCTACATGGAGAATTACCCACAATGCATCCAAGACTAAAACTCCCCGAGCGTGAACTGGTCATGTAGCTGGATCTCTTTTGACTTGTGCTCTATCGAGAGCATGTCCATCAAGAGAAAGGCGTTCCTCACAGACTTGGACCTTGCGTGGTTGTTGAAGTACACCCTCGCCTTGGCGGCCTTCAGCTCGGCCTCCTTGATGCGAGGCACCCAGGGCTCAAGTTGCTCCTTCTTGTAGAGATAGTCGTATCTATTCAGCCTGTGGTCGTCCTCCTCCTCGCCCTTATACCAGATATCGTAGTTCCGGCCATGGAAGCGCACGTAGGCATGATCCGCAGTCTGCTCCATGCCTGCATGTTGCCCAGGGCCATCGATCAGGACGTTGGCGACGTTCCTCTCCCTCAGAGCCTCCAGCGTTGCGGGATCTATCTCCTTGTGGCTATCGTCCAGCCAGCTCCTGTGCCGAAACTCGACTGCGTAGTTGTATTCTTCGTGAGAAACGGCATCCAGCACGCCTTTCAATATTGCGAGAGCAGAATCTTCATTCTTGAAGTAGGGGGATAGCTGTAGCAGCACGCCGCCCAAATGGCCTGCTTCTGCCAGTGGTTTCACGCAGGTCTTCTCGAACGAGGTAGCCCAGAAGATGGCCTTCTCCGGATCTCCCTCCACGAGCGCCTTGTGAGTGACGAGCTGGGGCACTTTGACGGAGTACTCAAAGCCCTTCAAATCCCTGGCCTTCTTTATCCAGGACTGGACCTGTAGCTCGCCTGGAGGCCGGTAGAATGTGCTGTTGATCTCCACGGTGTTGAAGAATTGGGCATAGTAAGAGAACCAATCGCCCTTCCTTTTGGACAGCTCGAGTGGGTAGAATTTCCCCACCCAATCATCGTAAGACCAGCCACTACAGCCCACCAGGATTGTCATTGTTATCTCTTAAATCCAGATCTTTGAGCATGAACTTTGGATCAAAATTTACATCCCAGCTCTTTCGCCTTAGTAAATGCCGATTCAGCTTCAGAGTCTCGATGAAGTTTCTGAAGGCCGATGCCTTTGCCATACCAGGCTTCACCATCATTTTTGTTAATCTCAATCGCCTTATCAAAGTCTTTAATTGCCTCATCGTCTTTACCCAATAGACCAAGAGCAGAGCCTTTTCCTTTCCAGGCAAGGGCATTTCGTGGATTTATCCTAATGGCCTCTTCATAACACTTGATCGCATCGTCGCGTTGGCCTAATCCACTGAGAGAAAGGCCTTTCATAGTCCATGTATTCGAATCATGAGAATTTATCTTGATAGCGTTGTCATAACATTCGATCGCATCTTCGTATTTGCCTAATAAATTCAAAGCATGGCCTTTCCCTGTCCAAACTAACGCTCGTTTGGGGTCGATCTTGATAACTTTGTCATAGCATTTGATGGCCTCCTTATATTTGCCCAATGCAAAGTATGCATTGCCCTTGTCGAACCATTCATCAGTGGAATTCGTCATAACAACTTATTGTCAATGTGATTTAAGAAAAAGCTTTTGAGGTATCGGAAGAACTTGCACATCCTAACCCAAGGCCCGAAGCGTTGCCAGAAGCTACACGGACGAGCTTGTAGAGGCGAACGTCCGGGAGCTGGCCGTTCATCGCAGGGTTAGCAGGCTGAGCCATTCCCGCAGGTGTGCTGAAGCCTCGGCGGTGCAGGCTCACCTGAAGCAGGGCCTTCCCCTGGCGCCGGAGATGGAGATAGGATATTCCAGATGAAGGACCTGGCAGCAGTCGAGGAGGCAGTGGGCCTGGGCGCAAAAATAGTTAAGGCGGAAGTTACATTCTGATCAAGTAGTTGTCAATTCCCTAAGTCTTTGGATGGCCTCCATTGCCCTGGCCGATTCGCGATTTCTCTCTTCTTCATAGTGCTGTATGATCATATTGAGGGTTACACTGAGCATGTAGACCTTCATGGGCCGACCTTTTCCCTCTGCGTTGATATCGCCCTCCTCTACCCAGTTATTTGAGCGTAATGCACGCATAGCTATGCTCACTTCAGGCTGTCTCATGCGTGTTGCCGTTTCGATTTCTCTGGAGTTTGCTTCGCTCACGTTCGCCAGAAAGGTGATCAACATGGCTACGTTTCTTGGCACATCCAAGCTTCGCAGTGCCTCGACGAATTCCAGATCCTTTTTATCCAGCACTTTGACAGAAGTTTGTTTAATTATAATCCCTCAAGATATATACATATATTAGTCGCATATAAATATTTTCTTTATCGAGATTATTAATACCTCCTGGTCAGCCAATGAGCATAAGTAGAGCAGAGCAAGAGGTTTTTTGGCAGCCTTGTTATGGGTGGTCAGAAATCACTTTCGCGGCGCGCGGATGAGTCTTTTCTACTATTATTACTACTTGTTAATTGGAGACAGCCATCCCCTCGTGCTTACTCCCTTTAGGCTGCCTCCAGCTATCCCTTTTAGAGGTGATTACACGGGACGATTTCGTGATCTCACCAGATCCGCATCATTCACATCAACAATAGCGTGTTTTCCTCTGGTCAGTTCAATTAGCATGGAGCGCCTCCGTCTTCCTCTCCCTGGCCTTCCGCCTGGCCGCTTCGGCATCCGTCTTCCTGCTGCTCCCCAGGTGGACGTTGCGCGTCTTGCCGCCCTCGCGCCAGGAGGCCATCCAGTAGGTATAGGTCTTGCAGCCCTTGCGGCTCTGCTTGACCTTACTCATCTGCCACACAGTCAGATCCTCCCGCCTGGCCTGGAGTTTGAGGGCCTGGGCCTGTGCCAGGGCCTTCTCCGCCTCGCCTTGCAGCCTTTGCGCTTCCAGGCGGGCTTGCGGGTGCGCGGGCGGCTTTTTGCAGGGATCGGGCATCACGGGCCAGCTACCCGGTGGCCGAAATATAAATATTTTGGTACATAAATAGATCTAAGTCATAATCTATATATACGTAATGTCCTGTTCGACAGGGATTAATGCCCAAAACTACATTGACCTTATCCGAACCTATAGCCAAAACGCTTAAGGTTTATACGGCAAAAACAAAGAGCAGCATGCGTGCCCAAAGTGAAGTTGTAGAGGAAGCATTAAAAGAGTTCTTTGAGAGGCACAACGTGTTGATCGAAATCTAATTCGAGATAGATGGATGCTGTAGTGCCGGTTGGAAAATCAAGCTTTTTAAGTCCAGATAGCATTTACCTTACATCAGAGAAAAAAAGGACTGTGGTAAGTAATGGTCGCTGATCCAAACAAGTGGTTCTTGAAGTTTTCGCCAAACGGAGGGGGGCGTCCCTGGGGCGATGATACATACATGGCCAAAAGGCAGGGTAATTGCATGCCTTGGGATGAAAACTGCAATGTCATCCCTCTGATTGGCGGGTATGAGGCATTGTCCGCGATGAGGGAATCCCTGGAAGCAGCGATTTTTGAAGCCAAACAAGGCAAGAAAGGGTATGTATATATCGCCGATTTTCGACTAAATCCCTTGAGAGACCTGTCCGATGATAATCCTTGGATTATCCAAAATCGCCCCTGGAACGAGAGCGATTCTTCAATAAAGGATCAGACCATGCTGGGATTTATCCTGCGTCTAATGCAGGCCGGGATCAATGTTAGGATACTATTGTGGTTGCCGATAAGGGCCTCCATAATTGCAGGGCTCGGTTCACACATTAGCGATCACTTTTACATAGCCGAAGTTGTGAGCAAGGAATGCGAAAGGCTCTGCAAGAATGATCCCAGTGCCAAAGATCGAGGCGTAGTAGCTCTGGACATGAGGGTGGCTTCTCCCTTAACCTCTACCCATCACCAAAAGATGATGGTGATCCGCGTGGGTGATGTAAACGTAGCTTATTGTGGCGGGGTAGATCTGGCATTCACCAGAAGAGACACACCAGACGGCACACATCCCTATGTATATGATCCGAATGCCACGCTCGACGATCTGCTCGTTCTTATGCAATCTAATCCGCCTCAATTCTTGGGTGGGGACTGGCAATCAGGGAAAAATGTCCCTCATGTCTTCGATGGCGAAGACAAGACTCATCGCTGGCCGAAAAGCCTGGATACAATTTATGATGCATTAAAAGAGGTATCCGGGCCTTTGCGCCCGGAGCCTGATCTGCCGAAAGAAGTCTATGGTGACGACAATCAAATTTGGCATGATCAGCATCTACAGCTTCAGGGACCAATCATAAGGACGCTCGAAGAGCAGTTCTGTGAAAGATGGCATGACTCTGGAAAAGTACATGACTCTGGATTCTGGGGAAGATTGCACTTTAACAGTAATAATCAGATTATCTTCAGCTCAAAAACGGCCATTACGGATGATGACATAACGAGATTGAATGAGCCAAAGGAAGTAGATCCTGTGCCAGGGGGCTCATCTCTGGTACAGATGTGGCGTACCATTCCCCTGCGTACAGAGCGCAAGAGGCCCCCGTTCATGAGGGGGGAGTTTACAATCATGGCGGGAATCGCCAATGCATGTCAGGCAGCGGACGAATTGATCTGGATATTTGATCAATACTTCTTTAGCAGGCCCCTCGCCAGACTGCTTAACCACCGGATTAAAAACGATAAGGAAAAAAAGCTTTGCGTTATTTTAGTGCTTCCACCATATGCCGATAATCATCCTCGTGAAGTGCACCATGCGAGGAAGCTTGCCCTCAATGATTTAACTAACGGCCTAAAGCTTGGTTCCGGTAAATTCGAGCGCGTAGGTGTATATAACCTCTGGCACCCGTCCCGAATAACAGGCGGCATTTACTGTCATGCGAAAGTTCAGATGTATGATCGCAGTCTATTGGTATGTGGTTCGGCAAACCTGAACCGTAGATCCTTCACCTGTGATAGCGAACTTGATTGTGCAGTTTTAGATGAGGACTTAGTCTTAAAGCATTATCGCAGGCTTTGGCGTGTCCTATTTCCGGATATTGCCTGGCCAAGCCAGGTCAATTTCAACGATCCAAATGGCGGATGGGGGAGGCAATTCTTCGATGCCTTTGAGAACGCAGTCAAAACACAGAACTCTTACTTGATACCAGATCCTTGGTGGAATGCCGATAAACAGATAAAGCCTATTAGCATCGATGGAAAAAACAAGGCTGCTGTGGAAATAAGGCCACCCAGGCTACCTGCCGACCCTGCCGAGGCCAGGAAGGACCCCAGCAATTGGACAGGTGTCGCACGAGAACAGGATTATGAGGAGGATTATTTGGTGGATGCAAGGGGGACCCTAAAAAATCCTCTGCTAGAAAAAGAAGATCTCTTGTCATTAGGAAAAAGATATGTAGCAAAGATCGAAGACGGTCTCTTCGAACCCAGTTCTCTAAATGCAAAAATAGAATCCGAAATATGCCCAAAATCGAGCGGAGTATTGGGAGACCCAGAAGCTCCCGGCAGATTGGACGAGATTGTGTTTCTAATTGAAAACTGTGGTCATGGAGATAAATGGCCCTGGAGGGTGCCTTGACCTCATTCGACTTCATTGCTCGTCTTTGGAATGGATTCGCCAAAAAAATGATAAGTGCAATCTTAGAACGGAAATACGGTAATAGAGATCTGGCACTCATATTTGTGCTCCTACTCTTGCTAGCGCTCCTGCTCTCGTATGCGGTAGCTTGGTCCCCTGTCTTGCCCTTCGACGCGAAGTCTTACGAGGAGTTGCAAGAACAAGCCAGCCCACTCTTCGACTGGCTGATGAGTGCGGTTAGTGCTATTGGCGAAGCTGCGATTGCATTGATGCTGACTGCCTTGGCCATGCTGACCTTTGCATTGAGGCGCCAATGGTTAGAGGCGGTCTTTATGCTGGCGACAACCAGTAGCGTGCTGCTGGCTTTTGTACTCAAGGAGCTTATCCATAGAACACGTCCATTCCCTCTTAATCAAAATGCTACTGGTATATTGCAGACTATCAACGAATACAGTTATCCTAGCGGGCATGTACTATTTTTTGTCGTCTTTTTTGGGTTATTCGCCTATCTAGCATGGAAAAATTTTAAGGGACGGGCACGAGTCATCATTATCGCTATTTGCGGTGCGTTGATCGTTCTGATCGGACCTTCACGTATATTTCTTGGGGCACACTGGGCGAGCGATGTTTTAGGCAGCTATATCATCGGCACGATATTGCTGTTGGTTCTGATTCTCGCCTATAAATGGGCGATACATCGCAAATATCATGATTATTCTTAACCTTGTTTTTGCTTATTTCAGAAATCTTTTTTGTGCTGCTATCAGTCCTGCGAAGCTGCTGGTTCCACTTCGAAAGTTACTTTTCTAAAGTATATCATTGTCCTATAAGCTGCCAGTATGAACCCGTAGACAGCGGGGCCAACTATCACACCCACTATTCCGATGA
Organism: Methanotrichaceae archaeon; assembly: GCA_963803855.1. GTDB lineage: Archaea > Halobacteriota > Methanosarcinia > Methanotrichales > Methanotrichaceae > Methanothrix. The sequence continues at coordinate 211,648 of CAWDNX010000003.1, read as the reverse complement.
CAAAGACCGGAGCTGTAAATGCCATGAGGGTTATGAGGGGATGGATTGAAGCGCGCGCTGATGCTAGGCGAGGAAGAATTATGTTATTAGGGATTATGGTGAGAAAGATCACTCCGAAGACCAATAGAGCTATGGCCGTGGCATAGTCTTGGGTGAGCAGGTAGTAAAGGGCAATCGGCCCAAAGATCATTTCTGGTCCTATCAATGGAACCAGGGCGACTACAGCTATTATCATGCCCCAAATTAGAGGATAGGGTATTCCGAGCAAGAGGAACCCTATTGCCCCAATGATTCCGATAAGCAGGGATGTGAGAAAGAATACCCGGAAAAGGCTCTTGTAGATAAGGTCCAGTTCTAGAATAAAATGTGTGCTTACTTCCTTTTCAGAAATTAGCCCTACAAATTCATTTATTATTCCTCTGCCGTCAACAAGGAAGTAATAGGTGAAGAATATAGCCAGCAGAAACTGAGTAAAGTATATGGGCAGATTTGAGGCGAAGCTCATTATCTGGCCCTGTAAAGCTGGTTGAACCATTATAATGAGGGCGGTGGGAATGTCGCCTATCCCCTTCACATAATTTGCAACCGAAGAGGGCAGGTACATCTGAGAAAAGCTATTAACAGCACTAGAAAAATAGGCTGCCTGTATTTGAAGATAGGCTACGCCACCTAAGCCCAGTAAATTCGACATCTCCGTTATGAGCGCATCGGCTGCTGCAAAGACGACAAATATTAATATAAAAAATATTATTAATATGGAAGCTAAAGCTGATGCCCGACGATGGTGACCGACGTTCCTTCTGAAATACATGAAGACCGGGTCCAAAATATATGCAAGCAGAAAGCTCAAAAGAATAGTTGAAATAAAATCTTTGCTAAGATATATCGCAAAAATAATTAAAACAAATATAATAGCCGTGAATATTATGTAAAATCTGCGGTTTTGATACATGGTGAGATATTAACTGTTTTAATTCTAGATATACCTTGTGTTTAAAAAGGCAGTTGCTGATCAAATGGTATCAATTTGACATAATAGCCATGCTTTAAATAGAACAAAGTGTGCAACTTTACAGACGTGATTCAATGAATGATATCGAAGATAAGCTGCAAAAGATTAACGAGTTGGGCAGCGAGTACGAAAAGAAACTTGATGCCGATGAAGAAAAATTATCCGCCGCAAGAAGACAGGATGAGGCCATCGGTGTGGCTGTAAAAGAAAAGGTAATGAATTTGGAGACCAAACTAAATCATAGGATGCCTTTTGAAGTCCGATACCCAATTGGAGAGTTCTCTGGGAGTCCAACGTTTCCTTTTAGGGCCCAGGTTTACTTAGTTAAGACTGATGAAAACAAGATACGAATGTTTCTATCTCATCCGGGCGGAGCCGCATTAGATGTCTCCTATATGGATGCGAATCCCGAGCTTTTAAATCTGATCACTGATCAGAAGATCGAAGGTTTTCTCAATGCGGTCCAGGATATGCTAAAAGAGAATATTTCTAACTCTAAATAATTTTTAAGGATTGAAGGGTAGCCGCCCTCATGTTCATCATTTGAACAATCTCAGCCTTGCTAAAGATGCTGGTTCGGATAGGGTCAATGTGGTTTTTTGCATGACAAATCATAACGAGGCTTCCTGTTTATAAATCTTGTGTGTCTTAAAATTTGGGTACCAAAAGCTTTTTATGTAATAACATCCTACTAAATTTGGATTCATAAATGGAGGAATTAAATAATGGCAAGTGATCGAATAGAGACGGCGAAAGCTGATACTAAGAAAGTAGTGGCTGACATAGGGAACAAGGTAGCTTATGCAAAAGCTGATGTAAATGCTGATGTGGAGAAGATAAAGGCCAATTTAGAGCATGATGAAGCCGAGAAGAAGATAGCTTATGCAAAGGCTGACATAAAGGCTAATGCTGAGAAAGCGAAGGCTGATGTCGAGAATAAGGTAGCTTATGCAAAAGCTGATGCTGAAAAGGCGAGAGCTGAAATAGGAAAAAAGATGAATGATGCACTGAAATAGACAAGGGAGAATGTACACAGTCATCAATATTTAGGAGGTAAACATAAATGGCGGACTTGCTCTATTTGGCTCTCGTGTTCTTTGTAATAGCACTGATACTTGGAATATTGGGAGTACGTGGTGTCGGCATATCGATGGAAATCGCTAAGTGGCTGATAATCGTATTCATCATCCTGGCTGTACTGTCGCTTGTATTAGGTGGCTCATTCCACTTGGCGGTATTACAGCTTGCACAGCTTGGAATTTAGGATTGCATATCACCCGAGAAAAGAGGTTTTTTGAATGAAAAAGATATTAGTGGCCATGCTTATTGCCACAATGATGCTGATGGCTCTAAGTGCAGCAGCGGAAGAAACTAAATCAACTACAACCACAACTAGCACAACTCCTGCCACCGAGCCTACAAGCACGACTAAATCAACGACTACGACTACGACTCCTGGTTTCGAGACAACATTCGCCGTAGCTGGTCTCCTGGCAGTAGCCTTCGTAGCTCTGAGGAGAAGACACTAGAAAAATAGTATTTTTTTATTTTCATAGCATCAATTAAAATCGCTTTGGTTACTCCTCTATCTTCACATTGTGTCTCTCAAAGAATTCTTTTAAGGCCTCTTCGATCACGAGGCTTTGCGCACGCAAGCTGCTTTTGGACTTTACGGTGTAAACCTTCAGCGTTTTGGACACAGATTCGGATAATGTCAATGTGGTTTTTTGCATGGCTCTCCATAATAAAGCTTCGTGCTTATATATCTTATGTATCTGAAAATTTAGGTACCAAAATCTTTTTATGCAATAGCCGCCTACTATGTTTAGATTACTAAAAGGTGGAATTAAAGAATGGCAAATAAAAAAGTGGAGACGATGAAGGCTGATGCCAAGAAGGCGTTCTCTGATTTAGAGAATATTGTGTCTCATGCAAAGGCTGAGGTAGAGGCTGATGTAGAGAAGGTGAAGGCCAAATTTGGTAATGATGATGAGCTAGGTAAGAAGGCAGCTTATGCAAAGGCTGACATAAAGGCTGATGCAGAGAAGGCGAAGGCTGATTTAGATCATAAGCTGGCTCATGAAAGAGCAGATGCAGAGAAGGCGAAGGTTAGATAGAAAAATAGGAAGGCTGATATAGCGAGGTGTACAAAAATGGCGGACTTACTTTATTTGGGGATAGTGTTCTTTGTAATAGCTCTGATACTTGGAATAATGGGATCACGAGGTGCCGGCATATCGATGGATATTGCCAAGTGGCTGATAATCGTATTCATCATCCTGGCGGTACTATCGATTTTGTTTGGCGGCTCAATCAACTTGGCGATATTACAGCTTTGAATCTAGGATTTGCATATTCACATGAGAAAAGAGGTTTTGATATGAAGAAGATATTAGTAGCCGTGCTTATTGCCACAATGATGCTTATGGCCCTAAGTGCAGCAGCGGAAGATACCAAATCTACTACAACTACGACCAGCTCGACTCCTGCTACCGAGCCTACAAGCACGACCAAATCAACGACTACGACTACAACTCCTGGCTTCGAGGCAATATTTGCCGTAGCCGGGCTCCTGGCGGTGACCTTTGTAGCTTTGAGGAGAAGAAGCTGATTATGTTAAAAAAGCTTATTAAAATATTGTTCATGCTGGGGACTGTAATCCCCATCGCCTTGGTACTGGCGAGAAAGATCCACAATGCGATGAAAAAGACCTAAATTCCATAGAGGTGATCATTTTGAAGAAAGAAGAATTTATGCGGCTGATAGAGGGTTGCAAGCTTCCCGAGATGTTTGATCAAAGTCTTTTGGATAACGCTTCGGTGATGTTCGGCAAATGGGGTATGAGCACAGAAATGAACGAGAAGGAGCACCTTTTTAAGAGTTCTGGATTGGCTCCTAAATCCGAAGATAGCGATGCTTTCAAGAAGGAAAAAGAGGCACTGCGTTGTGTGTGCGAGAAGATGATGAACTCTCAGCTGAATAGGAAAGACGCAGTAGTGATCATCAAGAATTTCAATAATATCAAAGGTCCAAAATTTGATTGGGTTGAAAGATAGATTCGCACCAAAAATTATATTCATTACCCAGACCGAGCGCCTTGAGTGCAAGGTCCTCGGCCAGGCCCATTTTTTTGCCGCCGGTTCGGCTAAGTTCAATGCAGTCTTTAGGTCCGCATTTATTTTATAGAATTTTATATGTGCATAGATTTTAGTATTTTAATATCTTAGTACCAAAAGCTTTTTATTCAATGGTATCTTATTGGAATTATAATCGCTAACTTTGGATTCAGAAAATGATCGAGATGCTGAAATAAACAATTAAAGGCTAAATTGAAACGCGAGAAAACATTCTCCATGTCAATCATTTGTTAAAACCCGTATTAGTAATAATAGGTTGAGGATATATGGTACTTTGTGGATATTGTCAGAAAAATGTAACGCCCAAGATGTATTTAACCAGGAAGGGACTTATTTGCAGTTTAGGCATATCCTATTTGATATACCTAATAATAAAAATTCCACAATGCCCAAACTGCAATTTTCCTATGCCCCGGAGAAGCATGGTTTTTGCCGTCCCATCTCAGCTTATCAAATTGGCAAGGATGAATGTATTACAACTGATCCATTTTAGGGATCGAGTAATATATATGATGACTAACGAAGTTCATAGCTCGGTTGGTTTAGATGGTTACGGGTTTCGGAAGTAATATCAATTTTTTGCCGTCGGTTCGGATGCACTTTAATTTACTGAATTTATATGTGCATAGCTTATGGCATTTTAATATCTTGATACCAAAAGCTTTTTATTCGATGACATTCTATTAGAATTAGAATCACAAACGTTGGATTCAAAAAATGATAGATGATAATGTAGATACGACGACTGATGTCAAGAAGACGAAGGCTGATGTAGGGAAAAAGATGGGACACGATCAAAAACGATCTCATAGGAAATAAGACGGCTGAAGATCTGAAATAAACAATGCATAAAGAGATCAGGCAGATTTGAGATGGGATTCAAGAAACTCTTGACATCCTTATCGCTATTTGCCTATCCTTCCTCTTAAAACTATGAGTTAATTAGGAAATCAAAGAAGCTGATTAGAGAAATAGTAGGTGTTAATATGAAATATAGCAAAATTTTACTGTTTATGACGGCGCTTTTATGCCTTGCGTTTCAGGCTTGCGCAGTATTGGATAGTCCAAGCAACCTGACTCCAGGCAACATGACTCTTGGCAACCTAACTCCTGGCAACATGACTCCTAGGCAACATTACTCCTGGCAACATTATCGCACATTCCTGGCAACATGACTCCTGGCAACATGACTCCTGGCAACATGACTCCAGGCAACATGACTCCAAGCCTGGCAACATGACTCCTGGCAACATGACTCCTGAAGCTCCTGCAACATGACTCCTGGCAACATGACTCCTGGCAACATGACTCCTGGCAACATGACTCCTGGCAACATGACTCCAAGCAACATGACTCCAAGCAACATGACTCCAAGCAACTTGACTCCAAGCAACTTGACTCCAAGCAACTTGACTCCAAGCAACTTGACTCCAAGCAACACAACGGGACCTCGCGGAGATTGGATTAGTCCCAACATGGGTCAAGTGTCCACCCGTGCAAACTCTGATCCGGGGCTGGCTGGCATGCTGCAGTGGCTCGATACGCCTGTCCCCAACTTCCCCTGGTACACAACAGGTGGTTCATTCTTCTATAGCCAAGCATATAGCTACACCACGTTCTCGCCCTTTACAGAGTATTATGTAACCTCCGGTATGCCTGTAATGGGTGGGATAATAAGCAATCCTATCAAGTTCGATATAACCCAGAAAACACCCGTCAGTGTGTACTACGGTTCCGGTATAGGGTTGCCATTCACCCAGTATGCATCCACAGTGCCGTCCAAGACCAACGACCTCTGGATTCAGGGAGCAACAAACTGGACACAGTATGTGGTTAGCCCAGTCGGAACCTGGCTGCAATTAATTGCTTATGCACCCAATGACGGTCCGGCTGGATTCTATGAGATGATACAGACCGACACAACCAGTTCAATGTACAAGACCTATCAGTTCAACCAGGGTTATAACACCATGAACTTCAATGCCGACCAGGTGGGAAGACACATGCTCTACTTTGTGGTAGACAGCCAGCCCAGCAATGTGATCATTGTGGATGTGTTTGCCCAAACTCCTGCAGGATCAACGCCGCCAATAGTGCATGTAATATCTTAGAGATAATGCATAAGATTTGAGATTGGTGGTAGGTACATTTGGCTATCAGGGCCCAATGCCATCAATCTTGCATATCTAGTAGGTGTTAATATGGAATATAGCAAAATTTTGTTATGTATGACGGTGCTTGTTAGCCTTGCGTTTCAGGCATGCGCACAATCAGACCCATTAGGCGAAAGTTCCAGTAGCAGCACAATGGGGTCGAGCGGAGATTATCTTAATCCCAACATGGGCCAAATGTCTCGTGATAAAAATCCTCCTGATGATGGGGTGAGTGGGATGGTGCAGTGGCTCGATCAACCAGTCGCTAAGGATGTATCTAAATCGGCTGCAACTGCGACTGGCACTTCTTCTCGTCCCGATGCTGCCAAATCAACTACAACTACGACTACGACTAGCAAATCTCCCAGCACATCTCCAGCCTCCGAATCTACTAGTACGACTACTGCAACTGCGACTAGCACGACTCCTGGCTTCGATTCGATCTTTGCCGTAGCCGGGCTTCTGGCGGTGACCTACGCGAAAGCCTCACATAAGGAATAAGAAATCAAGAATCAAAGTAGGTGTTAAAATGAAATATAGCAAAATTTTGATATGTATAACGGTGCTCGTCTGCCTTGCAGTTTCGGCATTTGCACAGGACCCGCTAGGTGTTGGCACCAGTGGCAGCTCAATGGGATCGAGCGGAGATTGGATCAGTCCTAACATGGGTCAAGTGTCCACCACCCGTGCAACCTCTGATCCGGGGCTGGCTGGCATGTTGCAGTGGCTCGATGCGCCTGTTCCCAACTTCCCCTGGTACACTACGGGTGGTTCCTTCTATAGCCAACCGTATAACGAGGTCACTTTCTCGCCCTTCACAGAGTACTATACAACCACAGGTACTCCTGTCGTGGGTGGGATTATAAGCAATCCAACCAAGTTCGATATAACCCAGAAAACACCTTCCACTGTGTACTACGGTGCAGGTGTAGGGTTACCATTCACCCAGTATGCATCCACAGTGCCATCCAAGACCAATGACCTCTGGATTCAAGGAGCAACAAACTGGACACAGTATGTGGTAAGCCCAGTCGGAACCTGGTTGCAGCTAATTGCCTACGCACCCGCGAAAGGACCAGCAGGCTTCTATGAGATGACCCAGACCGACACAACCAGTTCGAAGTATAATACTTACCAGTTCAACCAGGGTTACAACACCATGAACTTCAATGCTGACAAGGTTGGAAGACACATGCTCTACTTTGTGGTGAATAACCAGCCCAGCAACGTGGTCGTTGTGGATGTGTTTGCACAGGCACCAGCAGGGAACACAGGGGTAAGCAGTTATCCCGCAGCAAAACAGATGCCTGTAACAGTTCTCGGTAATGCTGCAAACTCTGAGCGCTACAGCACGAGCGAAAGCTCATCCCAAATTCCAAACGGCTTGACTACTACAACTACACAAAATGGTCAAACCACCACGACAACTAATGGCGAGACCACAATTACACCCATTGGTCAGACTACGACAACCTCTGACGGAACTTACCAAACAACCACGAGCTCCGATGGAACTACTCAGACAACGACGGGCTCCCGCTGAAATCCAGTTACAGCCATCCACAGGTGAATCAAAAATCGATTGCCCTGTTTTTTTTTATTCATGGTAAGCAGCTCATGATCGAGTGCCTTGGGAACAAGGTCATCTGAAGTGAGCTAGATCTCGATTTTTAATTTATTGAACTTTGCATGTGCGTAGCTTATAGCATTTTAATATTTCAATACCAAAAGCTTTTTATTCAAGGGCATCCTATTGGATCTAGAATCAGTAGGTGTGAATATGAAATATAGCAAAATTTTGATATGTATGACGGTGCTCGTCTGCCTTGCAGTTTCGGCATTGGCAGCGGATCCCCTGGGCGCAGGCTCCAGTGGCAGCTCAATGGGATCTAGCGGAGATTGGATCAGTCCCAACATGGGTCACACGTCCACCCGTACAAATTCCGATCCGGGGCTGTCTAGCATGCTCCGGTGGCTTGATACGCCTGTTCCCAATTTTCCCTGGTACACAACAGGTGGTTCCTTCTACAGCCAAGAGTATAGCGAGGTCACTTTCTCGCCCTTTACAGAGTACTATACAACCACCGGTTCACCTGTAGTGGGTGGGATAATAAGCAATCCTACCAAGTTCGATATAACGAAGAAAACACCTTCCAATGTTTACTACGGTGCCGGTGTAGGGTTGCCATTTACCCAGTATGCATCCACAGTGCCATCCAATACCAATGACCTCTGGATCCAGGGAGCAACAAACTGGACACAATATGTGGTAAGCCCAGTCGGAACCTGGCTGCAACTAATCGCCTATGCTCCCGTTGAAGGACCGGCAGGCTTTTATGAGACTACCCAGACCGACACAACCAGTACTAAGTACAAGACCTATCAGTTCAACCAGGGTTATAACACCATGAACTTCAATGCTGATCAGGTGGGAAGACACATGCTCTACTTTGTGGTTAACAACCAGCCCAGCAATACGGTCGTTGTAGATGTGTTTGCCAGGTCAACGAAGCCCGTGCATGCAATGTCTTAGAGATAATGCATTAATGACGCAAAGATGTGGGGTTGATAGCAGGTGCATTTAGGCCGTCGAGCCTTACTACTATCAGTCTCGCATACCTCTTTTAGGCAATCTACTAAGGTTATAACACCATGAACTTTTGGCTTTAGCGTTAAAGGAAAAATGTACCAAAACATAAGGGTTTTCGACGGCCAGTTCAATTATCCCAAGAGAATATACTTCCAGAGTGGGTTGTCAAAGATAATCAACGTAGAGCCTGGAACAGCCGTGTAAATTTAACAATTCCAGGCCGTGCATAAATCTCGAAGTTGGCCAGAACAGGATGTCTCTAACACAATTCTCAATGATCTGGTGGTATGAACTTTTTTCTACTATGTACATATTCAGTTTTCTGAAGCTCTTTGACTATTTGGACCGCATCGACATTATATTTGATATATGCTTTGCCATTCACATCATCCATGTGGAACAGTTTATTTTCCTCTAGGTTCTTTAGTACCTTCAAAATCTGCTCCTCAGAAAGTCCGTCCGTCTTGGAATATTTTATGACTTCAGACTCTGTACTTTGGGCGTAGGGATCTTCCTCACTTCCCAGGCTCCACATATCTATGATTCGGCCAAAGACCTTTTTCTCCTGCACATCCAGATCTTTCTCTGTCAAAACATTATCACTCAATTCAATCTTCCTCCTACGTACATGAATCTATCTACCTTAATTAATTGATAACTCTTTCCCTACATTGTGCTATCTCACTATTGTCCTGTTCGACAAAACTCCGAGTTTGCAGGCGTGAACATATAATATAAAAGATCTCGTGGAAACGGTAATCAAAGCATAAAACATAATAGTATTTCCGTGTGCCATTATTTTTGCTTTGTGTCCCTGATTTTAAAGCCGCGCTTCTCGAAGAACTCTAATAATGCCTCTTCAACCACCTCGCTTTGAGCCCGCAAGCTACTTTTAATCTGTGCAGTGTAAACCTTCAGCATTTTGGCCACTGGCCCCGACAGTGTCAATGTAGTTTTAGGCATTATAAACTACATATTAGGCTCTTAGCATATATAGATTATGGTACTTCAAAATATAGATACTAAAATCTTTTTATTTTAAAATATCATTTCAAGAGTTAGAATCGCAATAGCCGTATTTAAAAAAATTTTTGATTCCTCACTCAAATCTATATAATTTGTATGTGCGTAGCTTATGGAACTTTAATATTTTGGTGCCAAAAGCTTTTTATTTAAGGGCATTCTATTAGGTCTAAAGCAATAGTAGGTGTTAAAATGAAATATCGCAAAATTTTGCTATGTATGACGACGCTCGTAGCGTGTCTGTTGATGGGTATTGCAGGGGGAGCAGATCCTCTGGATGGTGGATACGTCAGAAGTCATGACCGTTCGATGACGGACCCAGGGATAGCTAGCATGCTGCAGTGGCTCGATGCTCCTGTCTCCAACTTCCCCTGGTACAGTGCGGATCTTACCTTTTATAAGCAAGCGGTTCCCGGCACCACGTTCTCGCCCTTCAGAGAGTATTATGTAACCTCCGGTACGCCTGTCGTGGGTGGGATAATAAGCAATCCTACCAAGTTCGATATAACGAAGAAAACACCATCCAGTGTGTACTATGGTGCCGGCGTTGGGTTGCCGTACACCCAGTATGCATCCACAGTGCCATCCAAGACCAATGACCTCTGGATCCAGGGAGCAACAAACTGGACACAATATGTGGTAAGCCCAGTCGGAACCTGGCTGCAACTAATCGCCTATGCACCTGTTGAAGGACCGGCAGGCTTCTATGAGACGATCCAAACCGACACAACCAGTTCGATGTACAAGACTTATCAGTTCAACCAGGGTTATAACACCATGAACTTCAACGCCGACCAGATTGGAAGACACATGCTCTACTTTGTGGTTAACAACCAGCCCAGCAATGTGGTCGTTGTGGATGTGTTTGCCCAGGCTTAGCCAGGGTCAACGAAGCCGGTACATACAGTGACTTTCCTCCCCACCCTAAAAGGATGGGGCTTCCTGCTTCGACGAACCGGCGCTTACTTTGGGCATAGGCCAAAGCCATATGTTGTTGCAGCAGATGCCTATCCACTCTCGTCACACTACCAGGCTGTGGCGGGTGGATCGGGGTCACCGTCATAGTTAGAATCGCTGGTCTATCGATGCGATTTGATAATTATACCTCAACTTTAACGCCGTGCCTATCAAAGAACTCTTTTAACGCTTCCTCTACAACTTCACTTTGGGCACGCAGGCTACTTTTTGTTTTTGCCGTATAAACCTTTAGAGTTTTGGCTATAGGTTCGGATAGGGTCAATGTAGTCTTAGGCATTATTCCAAATTCATTAATCTATAGATATATAAACGTTTGTACTCAAAAATTTAGATATAAAAAGCTTTAAAGGTCTCCGAGACAAACACAAAATCAGCTAATGAAATAAAAGCCTTTTGCCAATCGATTTTATCCTGACTGGCTAGAATAGATAGCTAGAGGGCAACTATCAGAAGAAGCCTCATAGTGTCAATTGTTAGCGGTCTTCAGTAACTCACCCTTAAGACCGCCTTTTAAATCCCTGCCGAAATCAGCTTGATACGACTTATTTTATTTGCTTGGGCGCTGTTATTACCTACTTTTTCCACCCTTTTCGTGCGTCACCTTTTGCAGGTGCCCCTTTCTTCCCTGAATCCACTGCACCTTTCTTTGCATCTGCGCTTCCAGATGCTACTGTCTTCCCTGTATCAGACGTTGCTTTCGCAACAACTTCCTTTGTTCTTTTATCTTTTTTATTTTGCATTTTAAATTCTCCATTTAGACTTATTCTGCGGTTGTCTAAATACGATATTTTTAAATATAAAGCTTTTGGTGCATAAATTGATATGTATCATAATCTATATATACGTCATGACCCGTTCAGTAAGGATTAATGCCCAATACCACATTTACCTTATCCGAACCTATAGCCAAAACTCTAAAGGTTTATACGGCAAAAACAAAGAGTAGCCTGCGTGCCCAAAGTGAAGTTGTAGAGGAAGCGTTAAAAGAGTTCTCTAAGAGGCACAACGTATTGATCGAAGTCTAATCTGTGCCGGGCTCCCGCGCGGGCAGGCAGACGCATGGTCGCTCGGATGGGTATGGGTTTGCAGAGGATCAGTACGGTCCTAATCATCCCGGCCCATTCAATTCTTTCGAAAAGTTATATATCGGAATAGCAGCTAATAAAGTGTAAATGTAAAGAACAGGTGAGCAGCTCCTGGGGCCCGTGATCGAGTACGATCATAATAATCGCACCGTGGTTGTAGGCGGCTACTTATACGAAGGCAAGGCTCTCATGCAACTTGCCGGAAGCTACGTCTTTGCCGATTGGTCCAGCAGTTTTGCCAAAATAGACGGCAAGCTTTACATGGCCAAACCCGCCGGGGCAGGGCTCTGGAAGATGGAAGAGATTCGTGTCGCAGACAGACCAGGCGAAAGGATCAATGAGCACATTCGCTCCTTGGGTCAGGACGACGAGGGCGAGATTTATGTCCTGACTTCGGATGTAGGTGGACCCACAGGAGATACGGGGAAGATCTACAAGATGGTTTCAAGTGGGCAATAGTCGGGGGTAACTCCACCTGCGGAGCCATCAGCGTTGACTGGCTGCCCTGCGTGTAATCGCAGATATTCTTATCTCATTTTTTTGTCAACTTGAGCCTTTCGGCAATCCTCAAAGGTCTCGCCGGTTGCCCACACGCCTTCCAGGCCGGGTACATGGGCGTAATACCGCTCTGGATTGTCGATAACCTCATATTCGGCCCGTGCCAGGGCCGCTGCGATATACTCCGAGAACACATCAAGATCTCAATTGTGTCCTGAATGAATTTGACATTATCCACACCTTTGTGAGTCCTCCGAGCGTGTCTCGTGTCTGCGATGGTGGTAGTATCGTCAGCCATTTGTTTAACCTGCGGCTAACGACGTTTCCACCACAGAACTCACAGAGTTCACAGAGGACGCACAGAGCGACTAACTAACAACTTAACAACTGGAGAAGAACTCGGAAAATGGTCAAGAAGCAAGGGATTTTTGAGTGTAACTAAAAAAAGATGTGTATTACAGGCTATATCCCCTTGGTAGAACAGGATTAGCTCGTGTTCGTTTCTTATACGTTATTCCTATGTTCCTTCGACTCTCCACCAGTGAGATCCTGAGTAGCTCTGAGGCTTCTCTCTGGCCTGCATCTCATCGTTGGATAAGACATTGAGAACCAGGGTGCTAAATCCTGTAGCACTGCCCTTTGGAACATCTGAGTACTCCAGAGCCAGCACGCAATTGCTGAGAAGTCCATGGGCGGCATTGGACCATGCGGGGTCAGCAGCCGAGCTCTCCCCGCTCCACCAGACAATATGCCCGCGCTGCGTGATGTAATAAATCCCGCCATCATCACAGCTCCAGGTCCCGGTGAGGTCTATACCCGTCAGGTCCTCCGGGCACCATGCGCATCCGGAGGCAGATGGACCTGTATCCTGAGGCTCCGAGTGGTACTGCGCCTTGAGATGATCCCGTCCCTTGAGACAGACCCGTGCCCTCTCCGCTCTCCGGTGGTCTGGGCACATAGGTCGGCTCAGATATCACCTCAGACCCACCAGGAGGAGTCCAGAAGAGCTGCAGTGCAATCTCTTCTCTGGGTCCCTGGAAGTAGTCTACAACAATCGAATGCCGGCCACTGTCAAGGTAAACGTTGCCGGAGACGCTCTGTGTCGGATGTACGCCGTCGTTTTCGATGATCTTTTTACCGTCGATGAAAAGCCGTGAACCGTCATCTGAAACAAGTCGGAATGCATAATCCCCTTCCGTCTCAACATTGAAGATGCCGGTGTATCTGATGGCAAACCACTCAAACCTGGACGGTAACTCCAGGAAAACCGGATGTGAATGATCGCGTTGGGATATTCAGGACCGTTGCGTATATGCTTCCAACAGGGCTAAGGCCGGAGAAGTCCGGAAGGGACGAGGCCCCCTCTGGCAGGTAATAGATATCTCCCTTTAATGATATCGGATCTGAGGATGTTGAGCCAAAGGGATTTTCGCTGCCCTGTCCCATAGCAGAAATACAAAGCACATTCAGCACGATCAAAATGAGAACAAGCCATGTTTTCATTGTTTGCACCTCAGTTAATCCTTGTTGATTATTAATATGAAATAGTTTATGGCTGCAATTGAGCGGATAATAATAATAAATTGAGAAAGGAAAAAGAGCTATCCCGCTCCGCCCACCGTCGCCTCGGCCACCAGGAGGTGCGGCGATCCGTCGCTCACGGGCACGAGCTGTCCTGCTTTTCCGCAGCGTCCGCTGTTGAACTTGAGGTCGTTGCCCACCGCCCGGACATGCAGCAGGGTCTCAAGAATCTTGCCGGACAGGGACACGTCCCGCAAAAGCCGCGTCTTCTCGCCCTTTTCCACCAGGTAGCCTCTCTTGGCATTGAACTGGAAGACGCCTTCACCAGTGCTCACCTGGCCGCCCCGGCTGCCGGCCAGGTAGACTCCGTCTCCCAGCTCGCTCAGGATCTCTTCCAATTTCCAATCTCCGTTGGCGATGTAGGTATTGCTCATGCGCACCACCGGCCGGTCCAGGCCCTCGGCGCGGGCATTACGCGGCACACCGCCCAGGCGCGCTGCCGTCTCGCGAGAATTGAGATACGACTTAAGGATGCCCTTCTCCACCAAAACCGTCTCCTGGGCCAGGCTTCCCTCATCGTCAAAGGAGTAGTAGCCGTTTTGCATCAAACTGGGATCGTCCTTGACCGTCACCATTTCTGAGCCGATCTTCTGGCCCAGCATTCCTTCCAGACAGGAGTCGCCCTCTAAAATGATGTCTCCCTCAGTGGCATGGCCTACCGCCTCATGAACGAAGACCCCGGCCAGCTCCTGATCGAGAATCACGGGATAGGTTCCGCCCTTGGGCAACGTCGCGTCCAGAAGGGCTACCGCCGTCTCGCCAACCCCTCTGGCCAGAGCAATGGGGTCTTCCCGGTCAAAGAGCTCCAGGCCTCCTACGCCCGACCGGCCCTCTCCGTCCGTCTGGTAGAGCCCGTTTCTGTGGGCCACGGCGCTGATGACAAAGCCCATGCGCGTCGTCTTTGCCTCCAGATCCAGGCCCTCCGAGCTCTCGTAATGCGTGGTAAAATCCATCTCTGCGTAGACGGCCTGGGTGGAGGAGACGCCCTTAACTTTAGCTGCGTCTTCAATCTCTCGCAGCAGTGCCACCTTCTCCTCCAGGGAAAGGTTCTTGGGATCTTTTTTAACTGGAACCACAACGCTTCTGCCCGCCGGAGCCTCTGCCAGCACGAGGTCCTCGCGCCGGTCGATCTTTCGGGCGATGCGTTTGGCCAGATCGATCTCTTCCCCAAGGTTTGCGACATTGTCCGTGGTCACAAAACCCCACGCTCCCCCGTGAAGAGCTCGCACCGCCGCACCCTGGAAGGGAGCCTCTGCTATCTCTTCCAGCTTGCCGTTGTCCAGGACAATCCTGGTCCTACTGCCACGAAGGATGCGAATGTCGTAGAACTGCGGCGCCATTTGGTTTCAGATGCTCCTGCTGGGGATGGTGATGGTCTCCGGCAGGATGATGCCGATCTTCTTTTCGGTGGCAAACCTCTTCAGCTTCTCGATCAGCCGATTCCTCTGCCCGCCCATGGCATACTCGAAGACCTCGCTCATATTGGAGACGGGAATGATCTCGATCATGCCCTTGGTGGCTTCGTCAATGAGAACATCGCCCATATTGGATTTGGGTATGAGTACCGTCTTGATGCCGGCTTTTGCCGCGGCCTCGATCTTCTGTGTCACGCCTCCCACAGGCATGACATCTCCCCGCACGGACAGAGAGCCGGTCATGGCCACCGACTGCTTGACGGGCACGCCTTCCAGAGCGGATATGACTGCTGTGGCAATGGAGATAGATGCGCTGTCGCCCTCTACGCCCTCGTAGGTGCCGATGAACTGAATATGCACATCCTTATTGGTTATGTCCTCACCCAGGAACTTCTTGATGAGCACGGAGACGTTGGTGACAGCTTCTCTGGCAATCTCCTGCAATTTACCTGTGGCTATGATCTTGCCCTCATCCTTGGACTGCGCCGGCGTGATCTCGGCCATGATGGGCAGCACAATTCCCGAGTCGCCCATAACGGCCAGACCATTGACTCTTCCCACCTCGTCCCCGGAGGAGTGGAACATGCTGTAATCCTTGCGCCGCTCCATGTAGCGGTCTGCAAGCTGCTGCTCCACGGACCTTGCCATCTTCTTGGCCTCTATGACATGATCCACTTCGGTCAGGTTTGCACCATTGGCACGAGCTACATCCCCGGATACTCTGATCAGGCCGCCCAGGTCTCGCAGCATCAGTGTGAGATGGCCCTTTCCTGCCCGACCTCCTCTTGGCTTCCCGCATGATCTCCGAGACCGCATCCCTGCTGAAGTGCGGTATCTTGCCGTCTCTTACAATCTCCTGGGCCACGAATCTGATGAGCTTGTTTCTGTTCTCCAGGGTGTCGTCCATGCTGTCTCTCATGTAGACTTCATATCCGTAGCCCTTGATGCGTGACCTCAAGGCAGGATGCATTCCCTGCACGGCATCCAAATTTCCTGCCAGGATCATGATGAAGCTGCAGGGCACGGGCTCCGTTCTGACCAGTGCTCCAGAGCTTCTCTCGCTCTGGCCGGTGATGGGATACTCACCCTCCTGCAGAGCCGTAAGCAGGCTTTGCTGTGACTCCGGGCGCAGGGTGTTTACCTCGTCTATGAAGAGAACTCCCTTGTGGGCCTTGTGAATGGCTCCGCATTCCACCCGCTCATGGGATGGCGTCTCCAGGCCTCCGGACTGGAAGGGATCATGGCGGACGTCTCCCAGAAGGGCGCCGGCGTGTGCCCCGGTGGCATCCACATAAGGTGCCTTCTTCTTGTTGTTGTTGTCCACCAGGAGCTTGGGAACCATGGCGTCCTCTTTGGGCAGCATATAACGCAGTGAAAGGAATATGAGCGCTGCTGCAATGATTCCGAAGAGGAGCTGTCCCGTATAATAGGCATATACTATCAAGGCCATTACTATGAGCATTAAGAACATATTGCGCGTCTGGACCTTCTTTCTGGCCTCCATCTTCTGGGCATCGACTATCTGCTTGCCTCTGCCGGCAGGCACGATGCGAACGCGCGGAGTGTTGTTATCCTCTGGATTGGCATAGACCAGAACATCCTGTAGCTCTTCCACGGGGAGTAGCTCGCTCATGGCCTTGCCGAGCATGGATTTTCCTGTTCCCGGCGATCCGATGAGCATGACATGGCGTCTCTGGCGTGCCGCCTTTTTGATCACTTCCACGGCTTCATCCTGGCCGATCACATGATCTATGAGGCTCTCAGGCACGGTTATGCTGCTGGTATCGTTGAAATCAATATCCCCAAGCAGCTCTTTCGACTCGTCTTCAGAAGTCAATTTTTCGGCCCTCATATCGTCTTTTAATCCTTCTTGACTATATATCTGGTGCTTTGTATCCATACTCATTTTGGTCCTTTAAGCTTTGAAATCTCGAATCATTTTAAGGTATTCTTCCCGCATGCCTTTGGACAGATGGGGCTTAATAAGCTCATGCGCTCTTTGGAAATGCTCTCGTGTTACCAGTATCCTATCAATGATCAATTCTTCTCTTTTCATGCCGATCGTTATATGCTCTTTTAAAGCAAGCATCCCCGCTTCCCGGCAGAGCATCTCTAAATCTGCACCGGAAAAGTCCTCTGTCATCTCGGCCAGCCACTGGGCATTGGCACCGGAGGCGGCCATGCGGGAGAGATAAATCTCCAGTATTCTCTTTCGTGCCTGCATGTCCGGCATGGGAATATAAATCAAACGATCGAATCTGCCGGGACGGAGCATTGAGCTGTCCAGGAGGTCCGGCCGGTTGGTTGCCGCTACTATTACCACATCTTTGAGCTCTACCAGCCCATCCAGCTCGGTTAGGAATTGGCTGACCACTCGCTCTGTCACGTTCGAATCCGATCCGCTGCCCCGGCTCGGAACTATGGAGTCGATCTCATCGAAGAATACTAAGGCCGGAGCCGCCTGGCGGGCTTTGCGAAAGATCTCTCTCACGGCACGCTCCGATTCGCCCACCCATTTGCTGAGCAGTTCCGGGCCTTTGACGCTGATGAAGTTCAAATTGCTCTCCGTAGCCAGCGCTCTTACCAGGAGGGTCTTGCCGGTTCCCGGCAGGCCGTAAAGAAGGATGCCGCGCGGGGGCCGAACGCCCACGGCCGCGAAGGCTTCCGGATACTTGAGCGGCCACTCCACGGCCTCGATGAGCGACTGCTTGACTTCCTCCAGGCCGCCCACCTCATCCCAGTGCACCTCCGCCACCTCTACGAATACCTCTCTCATGGCGGAGGGCTCAATCTTCTTCAAAGCCTCTTTGAAATCCTCTTTGGTAACCCGAAGGCTCTCCACGATCTCGGCCGGTATATCCTCGCTCACATCCAGGTCGGGAAGCGCTCTCTCCAGTGTTCGCATGGCCGCCTCTTTGCAGAGAGCATAAAGGTCCGCTCCCACAAAGCCGTGCGTGGCATCTGCGATCTCTTTCAAGTCCAGGGACACATCGAGAGGCATGCCCCTGGTATGAACATACAGCACCTCCAGCCGGCCGGTTTTACTGGGAATGCCTATCTCAATCTCCCTATCGAAACGGCCGCCCCGGCGGATGGCAGGATCAAGGGCATTGGGCCTATTGGTGGCTGCAATTACTATTACCTCTCCCCGGGAGGAAAGACCGTCCATAAGGGCCAGGAGCTGAGCCACCACACGCCTCTCCAGGTCGCCGGACACCTCTTCGCGTTTGGGAGCGATGGAATCGATCTCATCGATGAAGATGATGGAGGGAGCGGCTTTGGCTGCCTCCTCGAAGATCTGGCGCAGCCGCTGCTCGCTTTCTCCATAAAACTTGGAGACGATCTCAGGACCAGAGATGGATATGAAGTTGGCATCGGTCTCGCTGGCCACGGCCCTGGCGATGAGCGTCTTTCCCGTGCCGGGCGGTCCGTGCAGCAGCACCCCGCGAGGTGGATTGATGCCCAGGCGAGAGAAAAGCTCCGGATGGCGCAGTGGAACTTCAATCATCTCCCTGATCTCTCTGATCTCGCGGGAAAGGCCGCCGATATCCTCGTAGGAGATATCCCGCACTTGCAGTGCCAGCTCTTCTAAAGTCTCTCTGGTGATGCTGATGATCGTCTCGGAAGTTACGATTACCGCACCGGCAGGCATTGTGCTGACCACGGCCAGGTTGAGGCTGCTATTGATCATCTCCACGCGCAGCATCTCACCCTTGACAATTGCCCTTCCTTGCAGCATGCGAAGCAAGTACTGCGGCCCGCCCATGAGCCGGATCTGGCGCGTAGGAGCGACAACGATCTTTCGGGCCGGTCTTGCCTCGGCCCGGGTGACAACGACCTTGCTGTCGATCCCCGCACCCAGGTTGGCGCGGGTATTCCCGTCAATTCTGATGAGATCCTGAGGATCATCAGGGTTTCCGGGCCAGGCTATGGCGTAGACCTTATCTTTTCCTTTGATCTCCACCACCCCGCCGTTTTCCAGGGAGAGGGAGGTCAATAGCATCGGCTCCAATCCTGGCCACGCCCTTTCCTGCATCTTTGTGATAGGCTTCAGCAACCCGAAGCTGCAGAGAGACAACTTTCTCCGGCACATCTACGACCGGCTCTATGCTCGCTCCTTCCCTTTCCATTATCTGATGCTCCATTCCTGATCTAACAAATGCACAGCTTCGCGCTCTTCCAGCCTCTTTAGCCGATCTATTACCACAATCTCGGGAACTTCCAGCCTCATGGCCAGATGCGTTGCATCAGCATCGCCGGAGAGGAGTGCCGTCAGAATCTCCGCCTCCAGCTGGTTTTGCCGCATAGCTTCTCGCCGCGCTGCAAGCTATATGTTTGATCTCCATTTCTCGAGATTCGATCCGGTCCAGGAGAGCACGCAGTTCAGCCTCTTTTCCTCCAGGGTTGAGAGCTCGTCGCGTAAGAGCTTCATGTCCTGGACCAATTCGTTATCTTCTATCTTTGGTGCGTCCTCGGAGAGAAAGGCTCGCACACCGTAAGAATGAGGCGAGACCGCCACCTCCAGGACTGTCTTTCGGACTATGCGGAAATACTTTCTTCTTCCCTGGTCCTGATAGCATTCCACCAGGCCGGCTCTCTCCAGCATCACCAGATGATCGATGACCGCCTTTGGTCCGACATCCAGTCGCTTGGCCATCTCATTGAAGTAAAAAGGGCGAAAAGAGAGGAGTTGAAGTATACGCCTCCTATTTTCGTTCCCCAGGATATCTAAGAGCTCAACCGGATCCAATATCATCACTCGATTTTTACTTATTAAACTTTAAGTTAGTAACGCTAGGTTAAATAAGCTTTGCGCTGTGCATTTCGTCCTCAGAGCTTCTAGCGGATGCTAAGGACAAACCAGAATGATAGAATGCCGATTACTATGAGCAGCAAATTGACCATCTGTCCGTGGCCCACCCTCCAGCGTGCTAAAGCGAATCTGGTGCTGATCAGCACATGCACCAGGAAGAAGAAGACCAGAAATAAGTCCAGCTCTGTGTGCATGGATATAGCCTGCTGCAAAGGCAGCAATGTCCTGTTCCACCAGGCATATCCTGAGATAAGGAAGATGATCATGAAGATAAGAAGCATCCAGGCGCAGATTCGGTTTATCTTGACGAGAAGTCGGCCACGATTCAAAGCAAATTCACCTTATGGTCTATTGAACTATCTAGTTATTAATTGATGGTACAAGTATATGTGCATGTGGTTTCGGGACTGTAAGTATTTCAACTCCGTTCAACTTGTTACCCAAGGAGTCCCCATCTCTTTAGGTTGGGGAGGAATTGGGCGGTCCCCCGTGCGATAAGTATATCAACTATTGAGTTATATACACAATACTATGCTTCAGACCTTGTTGGTTAAGCTTGATCCCTCCCAAGAGCAATATAAGATGCTATCTGAAACAATGAAGAGGTTTAACGAAGCTTGTAATGAGATAGCAGAAACTGTCTTTGCTATCCATAGTGCCAACAAGATAGAAGTCCAAAAGACGGTGTATTATCCTATCCGGGAGAAATTCGGACTCTCTGCACAACTCACTATTCTTGCTATCCGCAAGGTCTGCGAAGCCTACAAGCGAGATAAGTCCATAAAACCAGAGTTTAGGCTCGATGGTGCTTTGGTCTACGATCAGAGGGTTCTTTCTTGGAAGGGGCTTGATAAAGTATCTATGGCAACTCCGCATTTTGCTGTCCGCGATGTAGGTATAGCGATAGAATTCGTCTCCGTACACCTCCTGAAGTGTTTTTATCATCAGATGATTATACTTGCAGTCAGCCGTGTTCCCGTCAAGGACGTGACTGAAGCGGATGAGTCCGTCTCCATCAGTCACCATCCCCGTCATGATCTGTTTCAGATCATTCCGTTTATCCTTGCTGTAGCCGTATGTTGGGAGGACAAGAGACGGATCCGAAACGTCTTCTGATGAGTCATAATCTCCATACAAGACGTGAGTGGTGGTGTCCGAGTGAAGAACATAGTTTGGAGGCAGATCAAATACGATACGTACCGTCAAGGCTATTGTACTCAAAAAATTTTCGCATCCTGCCAACCAGAGGCGATCCAGCATGGTTGCAAATAGATCATCGGACAACTCTGCAGGTTCAACTGGTTCACCAGCTAACATTTCAAGGTCCATACCAGCATAAACTTGACGAATCCGGCTTAATGCTATCTTTTTATTTGCCTGGATGAATACCGCGATTACCAGAAGCTGTGCCAAAACTCCGGGACTATATTTCCACTGAGCAGGGTCCCATTTTACATAACGATTTATGCTCTCTTTGAAGTCGAGACGATTGAGATAGGTCGCGATCACGACAAGCGGAAGAGGGGTTCTCTGCGCCAAATCCTCCGACCCTTGGACGATTTGATCGAACTCGTGTCTCAATGTGTTCATCTTCCGGGGATGTGACCGGCGTTTTCCTTTCTTTTTGCGTGCATGTGGCTTTTGATGTGTCATTCGGCATAAGCCATATTAATTTCTAATATTTAAATCTTAGTTTTATTATGTGTGATTGTTGCACTATTACGGCGAATTCGCCAGGAAAGAGGATATGCTGGTAGAAATTAATGCCAGTTTTGGATGTGGGTCCGGAATGGGAACTGAATGAATACGGATCATTTGAGGATGTTTGCTTTAAATACCGTTGCTTAACTATCTGTCTACTATCAGGGGTTCACTCCATCAGCCAGCCTATTGTGACGCGATTTTTTGTGCAGTCACAAGCCCCATCCTTTCGGGTGGGGTAGTTGACTCGCCGATATCATTAGATTTCTATCGCGATTATGGAGATATTCTCAACTTCTTGGTGATCTTAAATAGCAGGTAACGTGTATAAAGACTAAATCGCTATCAATAAAACAAGATTTATGCGGGGAAAGGGATTCGAACCCTTGAACTCCTGCGAGAATAGATCTTGAGTCTATCACCGTTGGCCTGGCTTGGTTATCCCCGCTTACGATCTGCCTTGGGAGACCGATCGAAGATACTGCAAGCATCTGCTGGTTTATGAATCTTGCCATCAACAAGCGCCCCGCGCCCGCGCTCCTCCGTCTGCCCGAAGCGGCTCACGCATCCACGTGGTTCACGCAAACCCAGTGGTAGTACCCGTGAATGCCTGTACCCGTGACCTCGTCAAACTCTTCCAGCTCCTGGCCGCAGATCTGGCATATCTCGCCATCCGGCACCTCGATCTCGCCGTCGTTGCATAGTATTACTACCATTCAAGCTCTCCATGGGGGGCAAGAGCCATGAAGCTTTCGGGCAATTGAGGTAAAAATCGTGCTTATATCTGCCGTCTGCGGTTAGTATTCGGAGCTGAATAATTTAACCCTGGGTTTACGGAATAGAACCACAGAGGCGCAGAGCGCACAAAGGACGAACGAACGGAGACGACGATTACTAAGGAGCAATATGCGGCTCCTTTCAAGTGCTGGTAATATGGTAAATTTCGCGTCTCTGCGAACTCTGCGTCTCTGCGGTTAATAATAGTAGCGGAATAATTTAACCCTGGGGTTTACGTGAATAAAACCGCAGAGGCGCAGAGCGCACGGAGGACGAACGCGGAGATAAATAAAAGACCTCCATTTCTACTTCTCTTTCGATCCGCTCTCAAACTCCTGGAAGGTGCGTAGCGCCGAAGCCAGCACCTTGGTCTGCCCGATGATGGCGGCGATGAACACCGCATCCAGGATCTCGTCCTCGCTCGCCCCCGCGCGGGCAGCCGCGCTCATGTGCACCTTCAGGCACTTGTCCGCGCCGGCACTGGCGGCTGCGGCCACAGCCAGAAGCTCCGCGACCTTGGGCTCCAGGCTTTGGGGCCGCAACGCGTAGAAGTCCTTCAGGCTGGAGAAGATCATGAACTCTGGTCGGCGGGCCATGACCTGCAGGATGAAGGGCACGGTGCCCAGCATCTTTTCGGTGTCGTCGAGGATGTCCTCCTGCAGGGAATCGGCGTTCTCCAGGAGGGCTTTGATCAGGGTCTTGTTTTCGGGCTTCATTGCTTCTGATGTTGGCTCTCCCATTCTTGCAACTTTCGCCCTGTTTTCTCGGCTCGTGGATCATATATTCGTGGATCATATATTTTTATCTCTTACCCACTAACCACATTGATCTGGAAGCTCTTCTTATCCCCCACAAGCATTGAGCCCGATCCCGTTCCTAGAGCGGCTTCCAAAAGCCAGGCTCCCGCCCTCTTGGGCTTTACGGTCATGCTGAAGGTCAATTCCCCGCTGCCGGAAAGGGCCCGGCTGGAACGAGAGGCTATGATGCCCGATTGGTCACGCAGCGTTGCCTCTATCTTGGTTCCGGCGGCTAAATTGGAGTAGACTGTGTTCACTTTGACCAGGCTCTCTTCACCTACAGCAATCGTATCGGGCGGGACGACGTATTCGATGCTGCCGATCTCCACGTCCGGTTTATACTCTGGATTCTCAACCAGCAGTGTGAATGACCTGCCGGCCACAAGCTGGTCTCCCTTCCATATTTCCGCCTTGAGATGCCACTCGTTTATGTATTCGGGCCATCCCGAGGGAATGGAATAGCTGGCTGGCACCATAATCTCGGCGGGCGGGAACAGATAGGTGCCGCTGCCCGAGACCGTAGTTTCGCCGCCACTCTGAAAGCGTGGTGGATAATCGGCATAAGCGAGGTGCAGGCTCAATGTCGACTGCGCCAGGTTGGCGTAATTGATGCTGACCACAATTGGCACACGCTCGCCCACGGTTAGGGTCTCGGGCGTTGCAGGATATTGAAGGGTGTTGATGCTTACTGTTCCTCCCTGGGCCGGCAGAACTGCGATTAGGACCAGGCTGAAAAGAATAATGCCATAGCATTGGTTTCTCATGACAGTCTCCTCCTTTTTTGATCCGGCACACTAGTTATTATTAATAGTTATAGATAAGCGTTAGCATCCTCCCCGGCTGGTATGCGATCCGCAAAATATCCGCCCGCCTCAGCACACCATTTTTCCGAAGCACTCCTTGCAGAGCACCTTTCCGCCTGCCGTCCGCCCCAGTATCTCCATAAAGCCTTCCCCGCACTCCTGGCACTTGAGGGAGGGATAGATCTTGGCCTTCTCGGGTGCGGGAATATCAACTTCCTTCACATAGAGCAGATCCTCGTCTTTGCCGCTCAAGATCTCCTCGATGACCCGAGCCCTCAGCCCCTCAAACTCCTTCTTCTCTTCCCCAGAAAGATTTCCCGTCGCCGCCTTCTGCCGCAGGGCATCCATCCCCTGGAAGACATCGCCCTTGAAGTAGATGCGCATGGCGCGATCCATACCGCGAGAGTAGAAGGTGAAGACCTGCTTTCCATTATCCACAAAGATCAGATTGCCCTTGCCGGCTGTGCAGCCCAGGAGCGACTGCACCGCATCCACGCTGCAGGATTTGTTCTCAGCAATGCAGACCAGCTCCTCATCCTTGGAACGGGGGTAGTGCTCTTTGGCATACTTTGCTGCTCGATAGCCCATTGCCAGGCCCGGGCAGACGTGACCATGAAACTTCGCCGCTTCTTTAAAGTCCTCTTCCATAATTATCACCTATTCTTGTATGATTCTTGGCGGCTTTCCTCCGGCCTAGACCCCCAGAGCGTTGATGGCTTCAATCAGCTCCCCGAAGGCCTCCATTTCCAGATCCAAGACCTCTTCAGTTGTCATGGAGATGCTCATCTCTCCATCCACTGTGAGCCTGTCCGGGCCCCGAGCCACAATCCGGTTCCGGCCGTCGCGACCAAGAGCCTTTTTAATCTCTTTCTCGTGGGCCAGGGTGCGCCCAGGAATGATAACCGTGTCCTTGACCTCTTTGAGATCCAGGTTCATGAAATCCTCGATGGTTATCAGGCAGCCCACATCTTTGTCGACCCCCACCACGTTGACCTTCCCATTCTCTCCCATCTGCTGGAAGACTGCAGTCAGCAAGGGCAGGGCTATACTGCTGGTGATAACGGTGGCGCTTCTGCGTAGGAGGGGAAGAGTGGAGATCTTTTCCGGATGGCGGGCCAGGGCGAAGGGCGCTCCCGTGATGGGATCCCAGAGAGGAGTTCCCGTTACCCGCAAGCGATACCTCTTTGCCGTCTCTGTAACGATGTTTTGAAACTCTTCCACCGAGTGCGGCGTTATGCCCGACATGATAGGCGCATTGCCCAGGATCAGACCCTGCTCGCGAGAGTTGGCAAATCTCATCAGGATCAGTCCTTTCGCACCCATATCCTCCAGGTCGCTGCAGGTCTTCTCCAGCTCTGGTCCGTCGTTGACGCCGGGGATGAGAACCGCGGCTCCATAAACCTCGCAACTCTGGCAGAAGATCTTAAGGCACTCGATGGCAATTTCCGCATTTTTGTCTCCCATGTACTTTCTGCGTAGCTGTGGGTTAGTGGAAAAGACGGTAAAGGAGACCTCAGTTACGCCTGCCTCCACCAGGGCGACGGCATCATTTGCGCTCTTGAAGCCTTTTCCTGAGGTGTAGCCTAAAGCGATAGGCACCATGCCCTGAGAGAGCATCTTGGTCAGGGGCAGAAGGTCGGGGTAGCAGCTCAAATCCCCGCCGCCGCTGATGGTGACTTTATCTGGGATGCTGCCCATGCACTTTCCCGCCACCTCGAAAACGACGGCGTCCATGGGCTTGAAGCCGGGATAGCCCTCCACAATGGCGCGGGAGCAGTAGTCGCAGCCCTTCTGGAAGGGCATGCAAAACTTGCAGCCGAAGGGTGGGACGCTTTTTACTCCTTTGAAATAACAGTAGCTGCAAAAGCCTTTGCAATCCAGGCCAGGTCTTCCACCGACATCGGCAAGTATCTCCATGGCCAAAGCAACTTTGCCGGAGGGTAAATAAGTTTTGGGCATTCAGATAGACGGATTGCTTGCACACAAGGACTACTGCAACATGTATAAGAACGGGCTAAATTACAGGTATTAAGTAGAGGTGAGAATATGGATAAACAAAATGTAGAGGCTCAATTGACTGCCCTTGGATTGGATATGCTTTATAAAAAGTTCCTTGAGATTAGGCGCACGGTGAATTTGGCTCAAGCTAAACACATGTTAGAGAATGAAAACCACAAGGCAGCTACTCCAAGAGAGCTTGCTGAAGAGCTTGGCTTATCTGAAGAGCTTGTTAAATTAGCGCTGGCTGATATGAAGGATGAAGCTGAAAAGCTTCTTGTACGAAAGTAGATTGGCCGAGATGATCTCTGAGCCGCTGCTATCCCTCACACCTGCCAGATCTCTCGCGGCATATTGGTGAGGCACACGGCTGCGCCTGCCGTAGTCAAGTAGGTGTCCTCTATTCCCAGCACGCCCTTGTCGGGATAAATTATCTTGGGCTCGATGGCGATGGTCATGCTGCTCTGCACCACATGATCCAGGGGGCCGATCACCGGGTACTCATCCAGTTCTAACCCTACGCCGTGGCCCACAAAACCGCATTTATTGCCATTGGTCCCGCCTAAGAAGTCCTGGTAGCCCAGGGTTTTACCAGTTGTCTCGGACAGCTCGAACAATTCCCTTCCCGTCCGGCCTGCGACAAGCTCTCCGGCCACGATCTCCTCGATTTGGCAGGCGGCTTGGTAGGCGCCTTCCAGACCCGCCTCCAGCTTGCCCAGGGAGAATATGCGGGTAGCATCGGCGATATACCCGTTGTAGATACCCACGCAGTCCACGAATACCGGCTCGTTTCTCTTTATCTTAGCAAAGCCTGCCCCCTGAGGAAATATTAAAGAGGTGCCCCGCCCCCCGCTGGGCGAAGCCAGGAAGCTGGGAAAGGCCGCCTCCGCTCCGCACATGACATGGCCTAAGGGGACAATGCTGTTGAACCTGCGAAATCGGAGTGACCCCTGATGGCCCAGGGAGCGCATCACCGACTCGATCCGGCAGATCAGGTCTACCTCTTTCATGCCTTCTTCCAAAAAGTCTGGGACTGAGGAAAAACCGGCCTCCAAAATTCGGGCCGCCTCTTTTATCAGGCCCACTTCAAAATAGGACTTCACAGAACGGATGTGCTTGATCTTTTCGGCAACATCAACGAATTTGGCGTCTTCCAGAGCCCGGTCCACTTTGAAGTAGAAGCTGCAGGGAAGCACATCCATCTCCAGGCCGACGGTAGCTTTGGCTGAAATGCCCAGATCAGATTTCAAATTTCTCATGTTTTTAAGCGGCCTCACATCGAGGGGCGATTCCTGCACTGCCCTCTCCAGGCTCCTCTTCATCATGACCACGGGCTCGCCGTCTCTGGGAATGTAGACCAGCCCGTCCTGAGCGGTCCCGGAAAAGTAGCACACGTCTACGGCATGAAACAAGAGTGCTCCGTCCATGTCGCACATCTGGGACTGCAACGTCTTTATACGGCTATCGATCTCTGATTTGGGGGAAAGAACATACTCCATTTAATCTGACCTCTGCATTTCCTTCATTCTTGGGTTAGAACGGCATTTCCAGATGCGATCCTCCTTTATTTAGCTAACCAATGTCATCTGCATGGATAAAGCCAAATACGAAGAAGTCTGAAACCCTATTGAATGAAGCGCCTAATTGCCTGTGTCTCAGGCCGGGTCCAGATGGTAGGCTATCGAAAGAGAGTCACACAGACAGCGAAAGCCTTTGGCCTGAAAGGAATTGTCGAGAACCTGGAGGATGGCAGGGTAAAGATCATCGTTGAAGGCGAAGATGAGAAGCTAAAATGGTTTGAAAGTGCCATCGATATAAAGAATACACTTATCCAGGTCTCCTCCATTGAGAAATCATACTATCCAGCGGGTGGCGAGTTTAGCAGGTTTGGTAAAGTTGTTGATGAGGACGAGACAGATGCCAGGCTGGATAAAGGCGTTGAGGCGATCGGTAGCATGATCCTGGCTGTAAACGGTGTTACCAAGGCCATTGAAAACATGGATTCGAATCTCAGCCGACGGATGGATAATCTCGGCGAAAAGATTGACACGATGGGCGGGAAGATCGATAACCTAGGTGAAAAAATTGACACGATCGGCGGGAAGATCGATAACCTAGGTGAAAAAATTGACACGATGGGCGGGAAGATCGATAACCTAGGTGAAAAAATTGACACGATCGGCGGGAAGATCGACCGCATTGATGGCAAGATGGGCTCAATGCTGCAAAAACAGGATGATCTTATCGTCGAGGTCAAAGACATGAATGCCAGCCTAAATGAGAAAATGGACCGCGTCCTGGATAAAACGGATGTTTTCGAACTCAAGAGCGATATGTCCGATGTCAAAGATGCCCTCAGAGCCAAAGGAATAATCTAGAAACTTTTTTTCACAATCCAACCCACCCCATGACCCCAATCATCTTCAGCCCGATATAGATCATCAGCATCACAAAGATGTACTTCAGCTTCTCCGCCGGCAGCCTGTGGGCTACCTTTACGCCCCACGAAGCCGTAAAGATGCTTGCTCCCGCCAGCAGAGCAAACTGCAGAAGATCGATGTAGCCCAAAGAGTAGGCAGGCAGTCCGGGCACGCCCCATCCGTTAATGGCATAGGCTATGACACCACCCACGGCATTGAAGGCTATTGTTACCGACGAGGTGCCGATGGCCTGATACATGCCAAAACCCATGGCGATGACCATGGCCGGCACCAGGATCACGCCCCCGCCAATCCCGGTCAGACCGGAAATGATTCCTACAGCCAGTCCCCAGAGAACATATGCAGAAGTCTCTTGACTTTTCCAGCAAAGCCTCTCGCCTGGGCTGCATACTTTTGGCAAAGAGCATTCTCAGCGCACCAAACATTACCACAAATCCGAAGGCCATCCTGAGCAAATCTCCGGGCGCATGAGCGGCAATGCTACCTCCCAAAAAGGCTCCTACCAGGCCGGAGAGGCCCATGATGATTCCTGGCCGCCAGAGAACAACGCCCCGACAGCTGTGGCCGCGGCATCCGGACAGAGCCGTGGGCAGAACTACGGCAAGAGAGGTTCCAAAGGCTATCCTGGTGGCCAGGGTGGGATCGATTCCCGTGGAGGTCAGCACCCAAATCTGCACGGGCACCATGAGAAAGCCGCCCCCGATGCCCAGCAATCCGCAGGAAAAACCGACAGCTATGCCTGTGGCCAGCAGCACCAGAATGTAAGGGAGAAGAGATGGCTCAATCAAGATCCTCTTTTGCCTAAATTTGCCTCAAATTACATCACAGTTCCTTGTGCTTGGCAGCGATCTCCTCCGCCAGCCGGTCCAGGGCCTGGAAATCTGCCTCTTTGGGGCGGCCTTTGGCGACTACCGGATCGAAGAATTGCAGCTTCAGATTGGGCAGGGCGACGGTGATCTGCTCCAGCATCTTGCCTCCCCAGCCAAAGGAGCCGATGATGGAGGCATACCTTGTCTTGGGCCGCAGGGCATTGGCCAGGATGGCTGCGTAAAGCGCCAGGGGATGGGCTCCGGCCAGAATGGTAGGCGTGCCGATGACCACGGTTGCCGCGTCCACCAGAGACTTTGCCAGCTCTCCCACGTCGTAGTCAGTGAGATCGAATCGCTTCACTTCTACTCCTCGGGAGATAAGAGCGTCCACCAGGTAGTCGACCATGATGCGAGTGGACCCGTGCATGGAAACATAAGGCAAAACCACCTGGTTTTTCACTCGATCCGAGGCCCAATCGCGGTAAGCATCCAATATAAACCGGGGCCTGCCGTAAAGCGGGCCGTGGCTGGTGGCGATGACAGCAATTGTCAGATCCTCAATCCTGGCCAGGTGCTTGTTAATGTTCTGCCGGAAGGGCATCATGATCTCGGCATAATACCTCTTGGCAGCCCTGTAGACGGCTGCTTCATCGCCGGCATAGAGGTCGCTGCTGGCCAGATGGGAGCCCAGAAAATCGCAGGTAAAAAGTATTTGATCTTCGGCCAAATAGGTGAAGATGGTGTCCGGCCAGTGCACCCAGGGAGCATGAATGAACTGCAGGCTTTTGTCGCCAAGAGAGATCTTCTCGCCGTCTTTCGCCTCCTGCACTTGATCTTTGCTCCACCAGGCCAAAATGCATGAGCAGATCCAGACACTTGGCGGAGCCGAGCACTTTAGCATCGGGGTAAATCTCAAGCAGCCGTTTAAGGCTTCCCGAATGGTCCTGTTCGGCATGCTGGGCGATGATGTAGTCGATCTTCTTTATGCCCAGAGCACTCAGGTTGCCCAGCAGCACACCGGCCATGGATTCGTCCACGGCGTCAATAAGTGCCGTCTTCTCGCTGCCCTGGATCAGATAGGAGTTGTAGCTGGTTCCTTCAGGCAGAGGAATTAAAGCATCAAAGAGCCTGCGATCCCAGTCTATTGCTCCGACCCACTTGACGCCGGGTTTGATCTCTCTTGTGAACGTCATGATTTTTGTCCTATTTCATCTCTTTGAAATCATCCTTCGCGGCGCCGCACTGCGGGCAGGTCCATGTCTCCGGCAGATCTGCAAAGGAGGTTCCGGGAGCAATTTTAGAGTCGGGATCCCCTTTTTCGGGATCGTAAATATATCCGCAAATGGTGCACTGGTATTTTTGAGCCATAATCAAATTTAGGTCTGCAAAGTATTTAGCCCAATCGCAACGAAAAACTAAAATAACAATAACATCCAATCGAGGAGCACGATTCGAGGTGTTAGAAATGGCCGGCACCGGATCCAAAGGAGAAAGCAAGTTCAAATGCAAGATCTGTCGAATGGTCTTTGAATCGAAGGAAGAGTTGAAACTGCACTTGGCGGAGGATCATAACGATAATTGAACTGACTTTTTGATCATAATCTTTAATACACCACAAAAAATCTTTCCAGCATGCCCCAGGTAATCTCCAGTATCTTCCGCCAGCATGCTGCTCCTCTTTATCCGCTGGCTACTGGCTCGTACCATGCTGATGAATTGGATGCTCCAGCTCCGAAAAGGCGCGCACCAGCACCTCATTAATGGTAGGATGAATCACCTGCGATTTTACTACAGGCATTAAGTCCTGGTACTCGGTGTTCATGAGGTAGACCACCTGCTGCACCAGCTCCGACGCCATGGGGCCGACAACCGTTGCTCCCAGGATGCGTCCCGTCTCCTCCTCCAGTACCACTTTGACCAGGCCGTGCTCTTCGGCCATGGCCACGCCCTTGGCCACATCCATGTACTTGGCCCGCCCGATCAGCACTTTTAGTCCGGCGGCAAGCGCCTCCGCCTCTTTCATGCCCACGCCTGCCACCTGGGGGTGGGTGAAGACGGCATAAGGCACGGCGTGGTAGTCGGCAGCTTCCCGGTCCTCGCTATCTTTGGCGCGGAGCAGATTATGAGAGACGACCTCAGACTCGTAGTTGGCCGTATGCCGGAACATGTGCTTGCCGATGGCATCACCAATTGCCCAGATATCCGTTTTGCCGGTCTCCAGAAACTCATTCACCATAATCCAGCCATTTCTGTCTGTCTTTACGCCGCTCTTCTCAGGGTGGAGCAAGTCGGAGTTGGAGCGGCGTCCCGCTGCCAGGAGGATCTCGTCTGCTTCAAACTGCTGGACACTGCCGTCCTCCATATTTTTGGCAGAGACTACCTTCTTGTCGCCCTTTTTCTCGACGGAGACGACCTCATGGCCCGTGACTACGCGCATGTACAGGGAGAGCACTTTTTGCACCAATCCTGCCGCTTCCGGGTCTTCGCCTTTGAGCACCAGAGGGCCGCGCCCCAGGATGGTGACCTTTGAACCCAGCGCCGAGAAGAAGTGGCCGAATTCGCAGCCTATGTAGCCCGCTCCAATGATGATCAGGCTCTGGGGTGGAGCCTTCAGCCGCAATAGCGAGACATTGTCCAGGAAGCCCGCCTCCAGGAGGCCGGGTATAGGCGGCACGAGAGACCGAGCGCCAGTGGCGATTACTATCTTTGGTGCGGTAATGGTCTTGCCGCCCACCTGCAAGACATAATCGTCGATGAACTCCGCTCTTTCCTGAAAATAGGTCAGATTCTCTTTGGCTTTAAAAGCCTCTTCCAGGTTACTCTGCGCTTTATCCACCACTTTGTGCATGCGGCTCATTATGGCCGGAAAATCGATTTCATTGATCTCGGCATGCACACCCACGGCTCCGGCTTCCTGGATGGTCCTGATAACATCCGCCGGATAGATGAGCATCTTGGAAGGGATGCAGCCGTTGTTCAGACAGGTGCCGCCCGCTGGGCCCTGATCCAGCAGCGCGACTTGCATGCCTTCGTTTGCAGCCTGGGAGGCCACATGCGCTCCCGCGCCTGTGCCGATGACGATGAGATCGAATTTGTCCATGGTAGTAGTACGATGGCGATTGTGGCTTAAATATCTTCAGGAATTTTACAGTAGATGGAAGACCGATCCGGCAGAGTAGGCGGGCAGGAGAGCCGGGCGCGGGCGGTCTGCTGGCAGGAGGACCTGGGGGGGCCTGGCGAACATCCGGACAAGCGGAGAGCCTTTGTGGAGGCTGCTATCTGCCTCTGATGCTGTGAACTCCAATCTTTCCAAAATCGAAACTGCTCTCGCCGATGCCAGCCTCGTCCTCTCAGAAACAGGCATTGATGGGCCTGCTGCCCGGGCAATTCTGTCAAACCTCACGATGGTGGATACTGCTGTAATCGATTGCATCACGATTGATGCCAACGGCACCGTGCGTGAGGTTGAGCCCGTTTCGTTTGAAAGCGTGAAGGGAACAGACTTGAGACGGCAGAAGCATGTGAATGACACAATCAATACCAAGCTGTATTCGGGTTTCCATTTCATAAAGGCAGTCGAAGGATTGTATGCAATCGATTCAGAGATGCCCGTCTTCGACAAGAATGGAACATTTATGGGAACAGTAAGCTTAATGTTTAATAACAGCCAGTTTTTCGGAAGGGTCTTAGCTTCGTTCCAGCCTTCGGGAAACTCCAATATATGGGTGAGCAAAGCAGATGATGGAACGATCCTTTACGAAACAGATCTCACCCAGGTATTGCTCAATAAAAGCTCTTCCCTGTACCAGGATTATCCAGAACTTTTGAAACTATTTAATAGGATGAGCATTGAGAGAACAGGTTACGGAACTTATGAGTTCTTAGACCAATCTCACGGAGGGGCACTGAGATGAGGCTTGTACTCACACTAGAGCTTTGATAGAACCTGGCCGAGCTGCTCGAACAGCTCGTTTATCTCCTCTCGCCTGGAGATCTTGTCAGAGTTTGATATCATAGAGATCCGTCCTGTCCTCGATATCTTCCAGGGTTGGATAGTCTCTGATCCTCTCGCCCTGCAGCACTGCTTTCAGATCCTTCATCATGGGATGATCGATTCCATCCAATTTATCTTTGTTCTTGAGATAGAACAGCACGCAAAAAAGCTTCTGCTGCAGCTCGCCTGCCGAGTCCAGGGAGTGGATGAATATCTCCTGGATGGACAGCTCCCTCTTGGGAAGGGTGTAGTAATTATCCCGCAGGAAAAGCTCGATCCCGTAGTCCTCGTAGGCGGAAAAAGAGGTAAGCGTGGCGTCCTGCGGGCGTATGCTCTTGAAGAGCACGCTGTCCCTGTAGCTCTTGATGAGCAGGGCCTCACTGGGCACGAGACGCAGGGCCTGGTATTCCTGGATGGCAGCCACGAAGTCTTCGATCTCCGGCCAGAAGATTTTATTCAAGGAATAGAGATAGGCCCGGTCCTTTTTGGTGCGCTTCACTGCGCCCAAGCGCAGGAGGCTTTTTAAATAGCGGTAGATCGTCTTTTTCGGGATGGTTGTCTCTTTCTCAAGCACCTGGACGCTCTTCTGTTCGCTCTTTATTCGGGAGAGCAGATCAATTCGTCTGTCTGCAAACAGTAGCGAGAAGGGAGAGGCGCGATGGGCGAAGTAGAGCCTTTTAAAGGACTCTGCGGCAGGAGTCCTGGCCAGAGCGATCTCTCTATCTTTTCGCTCCAACAGGCCCTTATTTGCGAGGCTGGTGACTATTCGAGAGAGGGTTTCTGGGCGAAGGTTCAGGGCCAGGAAGAGGTCCGCTGGATGCAGGGCTTGCTCTGCTCCGGCGATAAGCACCAGGGTCTCAATCTCACTCTCGCTAAGCCACATAATCTCATTATCTATCAATTATTTATATAAGCTTGACGTATTATGAGAAATTTGTGCGTGTTTGCTCATGAAATTCTTATTTCGTAGCCTTGGCGGCCTGAAGGCGAACGGGCTAGGGAGCTGGCAGACCGCCGACCCACGGGGACTGCAAGCCACTTCGTGCGCGGTAGCCACATTCAGGTGCGGATGTTTGCCGACCGCCTGGAGGTCCAGAATCCAGGAGGGCTTTATGGCGGTGTCACCGTTGACGAGTTGAAAGAAGGCCAGTCCACCAGGAACCTGCTGCTAGTGCAACTCATGGAAGACGTGCACCTGGTGGAGAACAGGGGCAGCGGCATAGATGCCATGCTGGATGCTATGCGCAAAGCAAATCTGCAGCCACCTAGATTTGAAGACAAGAGAACTTCCTTTTTGGTCGTACTTTATAACGCCCCGGCAATGAGCGATGAGGAGCGTATCCTGGCATATATCAGAGAGCACGGCTCCATAAAGAGGGCAGACTGCCAGCTGCTTCTCGGAGTCGATGAAATCAAGGCAAAATATGTGCTGCGCAAGATGAAGGATGCAGGGCTTCTGCGGCAAGAAGGAACCAGGAGAGGTGCCCATTATGTTCTGGCGCGGCCAGGCCGTTAGATGTAGTTATGGACACGATATGGAAATGCTCATAGGGCATATTGATATTGATTTTTAGAGATATGGCCCGAGTTATGGACAATTTATAGAGGGCCAGTTCATACGCTTCGAGCCGAGGCCAGGAGGCTTGGCGCTGCTCTGGCTACCGCCGCCGAGCAGGAGGGCCTGGGGGGAGCTGGCGGACATCCGAGCCCGGCTGCGAGAGAGGCGACAGGCTGCGCGGGGCGAGGGCGCAGCACGGCAGAGATCCGGGCGGGCCAATGTTGTGGGGCTGAGTGTCTTCTGGGTGAAGAGGGAGAGCAAGAAGGGCAAGGAGTACAAGTACTGGCCAGTTCCCCCGTGCGGCAATCTCCCACCGCACATTCCTGGTCAGGCCGCGCAGCTCCTCGGGTGCCCCCTTCTCCAGCACCGACTGGAAATGCTTCTGGGCCGGCCCGATGTCGCCAGTTAATCGGCGAAGGCGAGGCGGTAAACGGTCTGCGTGTCCTGGGGATCGATCACCAAGGAGCGGCACAGATAGGGCTTAAGCCGTAGCGTCTGCACGCCTTTCTCTCCTCCGGAAGCTTGCCGGTCATGACGAACTCCACGGCGCCTTTGGCCTGCTTGCTGGCCTTTCAATTTCAAGCGCAGCCCACGCCGCGCCTAGCTCCCCAGATACTTGTCCGGATTGTCCTCAAAGGCCTTCTTGCAGCCCGGTGCGCAGAAGTAGTACATCTTGCCTTTATACTCGCTCTTGAGCTTGGCCGTCTTCTCATCGACAGTCATCTTGCATATCGGATCTATTGCCATTTTTCTTTAGCCTCCTATGTTTCTATTTTGTATTGCCGGCGGTATATACTTTTTGAGCAGGAGCGAGAAGGAGATTACTGTGACGGAGCTTAAGGCCATTGCCATGCCGGCCAGCTCCGGGCGGAAGGTTATGCCGAATGCCGGATAGAGCGCGCCCGCCGCCACGGGAACCAGGGCCACGTTGTAGGCAAAAGCCCAGAAGATGTTCAGCTTGATTCGCGAGATCACCTTGCGGCTGAGCTCTATGGCCGCCACGACGGCCAGGAGATCGTCTTTCATCAGTACAATCTCGCCAGCCTCAATGGCCACATCTGTGCCGCTGCCAATGGCAATGCCCACATCGGCCTGGGCCAGAGCCGGAGCGTCATTGATGCCGTCGCCCACAAAGGCTACTTTGCTCCCGCTCTGCTGTAGCCTCTTGATCTCATTGGATTTATCTTCCGGCAAAACCTGCGCGAGAACCGTTTTTATGCCCAGCTGGTTGGCCACGGCTGCTGCACTTTTTGCATTGTCGCCGGTGATCATCACCACAGACAAATTCATCCTCTGCAGATCAGACACAGCTTGCTGGGCAGATGCCTTGAGCAGGTCGGAGATGGCCAGAACTGCGTAGGCCCGTCCGTCCAGGGCAATGAGCACTGCGGTTTTGCCCTGCTCTTCATAGTCAGAAGCTTTTTCCAGCAGCTCTGGAACAATTTCAATGCCCAAATCCGTGAAAAGCATCCTGTTTCCGGCCACTACCTGCCTGCCTTCTACCAAGGCCAGCACCCCTTTTCCCGGCCTGGCCTCGAATCTTTCCGCACTGGCCAGAACGAGTCCCTGCTCCTGGGCTTTGCGGACGACCGCCTCCGCCAGGGGATGTTCAGATGGCCGCTCTGCAGAAGCTGCCAGGCGCAGCATCTCCTTTTCCTCCACACCAAAGGCCGCCATGTCTGTGACATCCGGTCTGCCCACCGTCAGAGTGCCGGTCTTGTCAAAGGCGACAACGTTGAGCTTATCCGAGGCTTCCAGAGCTTCACCGCTCTTGATGAGTATGCCCAGTTCTGCTCCCCGGCCAATGCCAACCGTAATGGCCGTGGGAGTGGCCAGGCCCAGAGCACAGGGGCAGGCTACCACTAATACGGATATGAGTGCTGTGAGTGAGAAGAGCAGAGTATTATGGGCCACAAAATACCAGTAGACAAATGACGCCGCAGCGATTGCCAGGATAGTGGGGATGAAATAGGCCACCGCCCGGTCGGCGATCCTCTGCACGGCGGGCCTGGACCCCTGCGCCATCTCAACGAGCGCGATGATCCGGGCCAGGACGGTCTCTTTTCCTATGCGTGTAGCAGAGAACTGGAAGGAGCCGTTCTTGTTGAGGGTGCCGCCCACCACACGGCTGCCCGGCTCTTTGAAGGCAGGAACGCTCTCTCCCGTGATCATGGCTTCATCCACGTAGCTCTCTCCCGCCGTGACCAAGCCGTCCGCAGGAATCTTTTCGCCCGGTTTTACGATGAGCAAATCGCCCACCAACACCTCTTCCACGGACACCTCAATCTCCCGCCCGTCCTCTGAGGATGGTGGCTCTCTTGGGCACAAGGCCCACCAGCTTTTTGATGGCCTCCGAGGTGCGGCCTTTGGCCCTGGCCTCTAAATAGCGGCCCAGCGTGAGAAAAGAAGCCAGCATGACTGCCGTCTCATAGAACATGAAATCCGCGGTAAGCACAATTCCAAAGGTTCCCAGAATGCTGGAGCCATAGGCCACGCCAATGCCCATGCCGTACATGACGTCCATATCCAGATTCCGGTTAGAAAGCGCCCGCAGAGCGGCCCGAAAGATAGGGTAGCTCACATAAACAAAGACCGGAGCCGATACGATGAGCATGAAAAGGCTCATGAAATTAGGAACGGCCATGGCGATCTGCATAGGGACGATTTTGTGCACAGGCAGGTACATCACAGCCATGAGAAAGAGGCTGGTGGCAAAGCCGATGATGATGCGCTTCTTCTTGTCTGCCAGGTCCCTGGCAAGCGCCTCCTTCTCCCGCTCAGCCATTGCTTCCTCGCCTTCGAGCCCCAGTAATTGATAACCGGTATCAATAACGGCCTTCTTCATATCTGCCAGGCCAACCATGCCGGGATTGAAGGTGACATAGGCCTTTTCAGACGCCAGGTTCACCCGCACTTCCACAACGCCGTCCAGTTTCTTGAGAGCATTCTCCAGCGCACCCACGCACATGGCGCAGACCATGCCGCCTATTCTGAGCACGACCTTCTCATCGATCACATCGTAGCCCGCGTCCCTTACCGCCTTTTCCAGATCGGCAAGGCAGAGCTTCTCGGGATCGTATTCTACCGATGCAGTCTCCGTTCCCAGGTTGACAAAAGCTAAGGCGACGCCGTCTAAACTACGCAGAGCCTTCTCGATTGCCTGCGTGCAGGCAGCGCAAACCATGCCGGAAACTTTCAGCTCAGCCTTCTTATTTCCTGCCATAAATTGACCTTCAGACACCATTCAAGAAAAAAACTTTAAATAAACCGCTTGAATCTCTCCTTGCCGACCTTGCAGATGGGACAGACTTCCGGAGGCCCATCTCGGGCGCAAAGATAGCCGCAGACCGTACACCTCCACACGGGCAGAGAAAGCTTGAAGGCCACCTTTGCGATATCGGCTTCCAACACCTCTGCAGATGCTTTTTGCTTTTGCCGCAGCTTCTCCTTCTCTTCTGAAGGCAGCCTTCTCTCGGGAATGGAAGACAGCTCCTGTTTGCCCAACAGGACGGCTTTGGAGACATAAAGCGCACAGTAGCAGGCGCCAAATTCAGTAACATCTGCATCTCTGTAATCGCAGGGGCAGATAAGATCCAGGTCCTCGGATTTGTCACCGGAAGCCAGGCGGCAAGGACAGGCCCGGTAGCCGTATCGCTTCTCGTTTATGAGGAGCCCTTTTATCAGGCCTCTCACAAAATCGGCATCTGGATTGAGATTGTATCCACCCTGCTTAGCATCTTTATCCAGGCGAGAGTATAACTTGTCCACATCCTCGACCGTAGGCTTCGCAAAGTCTTTTTCCATCAACTCAAAGCCTCCTTGATCTCTTTTTCTCTGAGGCCCACAATGCATTTCTCGCCGATTAAAAGCGTGGGAAATGAGGTGCTTGGATTGTATTTTTTGACCTCAGCTACGGCCTCGGCTCTCTCCTCTCCTTTTAACTGGTCTACATAAATGTAGTCGAAGGCCACGCCCATCGATGATAAGAGCTCTCGGGTCTTCTTGCACCAGATGCAGGTGCTCAGGGCAAAGAGCCTGATCTGGCCTTTATCT
The DNA here is from genome assembly GCA_963803855.1 of Methanotrichaceae archaeon. Classification (GTDB taxonomy): domain Archaea; phylum Halobacteriota; class Methanosarcinia; order Methanotrichales; family Methanotrichaceae; genus Methanothrix. The sequence continues at coordinate 172,432 of CAWDNX010000003.1, read as the reverse complement.
TTTCCTGCGACGTGTTCAAAATTCATAATATCACCCAATATTGCATAATGTGCTGTTGACCGATAAATAATTACTCAAGGAGACGGAGATGCCGCTGCCCGGAACCCGGGATCTGGCTCCACCTTCCTGGGCGGAAATCAGCTCCACCGGCTCGTCCTTGCGGATGATGCGAAACTGCTCGCCGGACTTGCCGAGGAAGGATCCGGACTCGGAGAGGATTATGCGGGGCATTTTTTAGTATTGAGAACAAAAAATGGAGGTATCGGGAAATCAGATGGTAGATTTCTTATAGGCCAATCCTGGCTTTTATCTGCGAGATATCGGCCTCCATTCGGACGAGTCTCTCTTTTAGATCATCTTTCAGATCAGAATGAAGCTCTTTGACCTCACCTGCAATCTCTTCTCGAGCATCATCGATCTTCTCTGCAATCATCTCGCCAACGGAATTGACCTCCTGGCGGACATCCTGGATGCTTTTATTTATGTCTTCGCGAGAACCCTTGACTTCTTCGCGGACACCCTTCACTTCTTCATAAACGGCTCGTATGTCTTCGCGAGAACCCTTGACTTCTTCGCGGACACCCTTCACTTCTTCATAAACGGCTCGTATGTCTTCGCGAGAACTCTTGACCTCTTCGCGGACACCCTTCACTTCTTCATAAACGGCTCGTATATCTTCGCGAGAACCTTTGACCTCTTCGCGGACACCCTTCACTTCTTCATAAACGGATCGTATGTCTTCGCGAGAACCCTTGACCTCTTGCCGGACGCCCTTGATCTCCTCATTATTTATTATTAATTGGGCGACAATCTGCTTGTTGACAACGATCAGATCACTGAGCAGTTCCGCTGCTTTGTCCAAGCGCTGATCCGTTTCACCTTCGGCGACCATCTTTTCAAATCTTATGAAGTCTCCCCTGGCTGAAGTGTAATTAATTTCGATGCCATGCACATCGATCAGAGAATCTTTGATCCTTAAATCATTGATAAAACGCTCCAGTGCAGACTCATCACCTTCGGCCACAACCTTTACTCTGTTGTCGGGAAGGTTTTGAACAAATCCATTCAGTCCAAGGAAATTTGCCAGGTTTACTACCTTTGCTCGATAGCCAGTCTTCTGGACCGTTCCTGAGATAAAGGCAGTCAGTCTTCTCATCCATTTATAATTTGTTTCTTACATTATATCTCTTTGCCTGGGTAAGACAAATGCTAAAAGCTGTCGCTCTTCGACACGGAAATCAGACGCCCCACACCGCCGTTCTCCATTATGAATGCCGCCACCGTGGCCGGCACCAGCCCAGACCAGTCACAGTTCTCCCTCATCAGCTTGCGGATGGCTGTACCGGAGTACAGGTCTCTCTGGTACATGGGCGGCTTTCTTATCTGAATGCCCGCTTCGCCGATGAGCTGAACCACCAGAGGATTATTGGAATAGACCACATCAAAGCGAGGCACCATGGATTGCAGGTGAGAGGCCCATACAGAGTTTCGTTTGATATCCTGCAAAGGCGTGACTATGCAGCGCTCTCTCAGATCGCTTTCGCTTAAAGCGGCATAAATCATCTCCATCCTCTCGCCGCCTGTGAAGGGATTTTCGGGAGTGTGGCTCTCCTGGGCACTGCCGATTACTATCACAATCTCCTCTACCTCCTTTGCGATCTTCTCCAAAACCGCCTGATGCCCCAGGTGATAGGGCTGGAAGCGCCCAATGTAGAGTGCGCGCATGAACTTCAAATCCACCTACTTGCCTATGACCTGCTTTCCAATCAGCTTAATGGCGCTCTCCTTGTTGGGACCGATGGGCGAGCCCACCACGATCTGGGTGACGCCGGTCTTGAGAAGCTCATCCACCCGTGCCCGGCAGTCTGCGGGCGCACCGGAGACGGAGAAGGCCTCGGTCATCTTTGTCGTCACAGCCGCCATAGCCGCTTTGAAGTCATATTTGGCAATGGCCTCGGAGATGGTCTTCGCCTCATCCATGCCTACTCCATGCCGATCTAACACGTTCTCAGGCGATCCGGCCACAATAAAGGCCACCACTATCTTGGAGGCATTAATGGCCTTGACCGGATCTTTGTCGGCGCTGAAGCTGGCATAAGCGCAAATCTGCACATCGTCCGGCTTTCGGCCTGCCTTTTCCGCCCCTTGCCTGATCATGGGCACGGCGAACTTGAAGTCCTCGGGATGGGAGGCATTGATGAGCACGCCGTCCGCTATAGCTCCGGCCAGCTCCAGCATCTTCGGCCCCTGCGCGCCGATGTAAATGGGGATTTTGCTGGTGGCAAAAGCCATCTGCGCGCCTTTGAAACCGGCCTGGTTTACCTGTTCGCGGGCCAGGAAAGCGCGAATGGCCTGGACTGATTCCTTGACCCGGGTGAGAGGCTTGTCCCAGTCGATGCCCATCTTTTCGAAGGTGGCTTTGTCCCCTGGGCCTATGCCAAGGATAGCCCGCCCGCCGGACAGCTCATTTATGGAGGCGATGGACGAGGCGATGATGGCCGCATTCCTGGTGTAGGGATTGGTAACGCCCGTTCCCAGTTTGATATTATTGGTCATCATTGAGAGCACGGCTAAAGTGGTCCAAACATCCCGGTTATTATAGTGATCTGTTATCCAGATATTTTTGAATCCAGCATCCTCTGCCAGCTTTGCCATATAGCCGATCTTCAAGACCGATTCATCGGGCACAAACTCAATTCCAAACAACTCAAATCTCCTCCAGCTCGATGCGGTCCCCGGCCTTGAGGCAGAACGCCTCGGCGGCATTTCCCTCGTTGACCGCAATTTCTGCAAAGCCATGGCTGCCTAAGGTTATAAGCGGTTCGATCCGACGCGCCTGGGCATAGGTTCTACAAGCTTTCAGCTTTACCCCAATCAGTTTCACGGGGAAGGCCGGCAGCTTTCGCATATTCAGAATGAGGTTGCCAAAGCCGTCCACATAGATGATCGTGGCCTCGACTCCCCTGTCTGTCTTCTTCGCCTCTCCGAAATTCAGGTCTTTGGGCCGGACCCGAGGGCCCATGCCCGCCGGACTCTGGCCCAAGGCCAACAGGGCGGCAACAGGTGCGAAGACGTCCCGGCCATGGAAGGTGTTGGAGACAGGAGCCGAACCCAGGCCCAGGACCTCAAAAGAAGTGATCCTGTAGGCCAGGAGGGAATTGCCTGGCGTGCCCAAACTGCGCGCCGCAGGCAAGAGCAGGCCGTTGTCCGGTCCCACAAAGATCTGTCCGCCGCTCTCCACCACCAGGCCCAGCCTTTCCGTGCCCACTCCGGGATCGACCACGCCGATGTGGATGGTGCCGGGAGGAAAGTAGCGGGCACTGGAGAGCAGGGCGAAAGCACCGGCGCGCACGTCCTGGGGCGGGATGTCGTGGGCGATGTCCACGAAGGTGATATCCTGGGCTTTATCCCCAAGTCGGGAGAGGATCACTCCCTTCATCTGCGCAGGGTAAAAGGAGCCAAAGTCAGTGAGCAGCGTTATGATCGTCATCACGTGTTTTTCACAGGCGATTTTTCAGCTAATCTCTCAAGAAGCCTCATATTCAGCTCTTCTAAATCTTGCTTGTACTCATCTCTGAGATCCAATTCATTGGCCAGCCGGCAACATTTCAAGGCCCTTCTGGCAATGAGCAAATCGCTCTTTGATTGGGGATTACATAAATCCATTTTGCTTTCGTATGCCATAGCTAGATGCAAATATACAGACGGTCCGGCTTTTTTGGAGACGGAGTTCTCAAGCCACCCTATCGCTTCATCCACATGGCCCAGATCATAATGAATCCAGCCTATGCAATCTTCATAATCAGCTTCCCAGTAGCGCATCCTTGCATGATAATCTTCTTTACAATTTTGGCTATTATTGAAGTATTCCGAGGAGTCTATATACTTTTTAGCAAGAAGAGCATTATATAAGGCAATATCAGGGTCACCATTGCGTTCGATGCATGAGATCGATTTACCCAAACAAGCCTGAATTATTATCTCTTCAAAATAAATAGCATCATCATATTTTTCACCGGGAATATCACTAATCTCATAATCGTCAAGGTCATTTCTTCTCGCGATTATCATGTCAAACAGTCTATACGATTCATCGAATGACTTCGCTTTAAGATAAGCCAATGCAAGTCGTAGAGCGATTATGAGCGTGTCTCTATCAGAATCGATCTTTGCGGACCTAACATTGTAGAGAATTCTGAAATGCGGTATTGCTTTCTTGTATTCACCCATCTCATAATGCACCATGCCCAACCAGTAACGAGCCACTCCTCTCTTTATTATCAGAGATTTATCATAGACCTTCAGGGCTTGATCAAGTTTATGACGGGCATCAGTCAGGATTTTCTGACGATGCTCTTTATCGCCGCATTTTTGTGCCTGTTTAAGATATGATCGTCCCATCTTGACCAGAATCTCGGGCTCGTCAGGCTTCCATGATTGAGCATAATCCAGCTCTTGTAGGCCAAAATCGAACTCATCAAGGTCGCAGAATATCCTGCCCAGTTCACTGCGCTCATCGTAGCCCAGCGGGTTAGCCATTCTTCCTTTTTGGGCTCCTTTGAGGGCATTAGACATTTCTTTTCCCTGCTCACTCTGCGATCTGGAGAGCAGCGTCCACAGGCTTCTGCTTTTTATATCCTGAGGACGCTCATCCTTTAATAGCTCAATTGCTTCCTGGAAGGCATTTTCCGCTTCTTTTGGCTTTTTCATCCTAAGATAAAGCTGACCGGATTCAATTAAAAGCTGAGAATATTCTTGAATATACATGGAGTATTTTCTTGAAACATCTTTTTTAAAAATATCTACAATGTCTGAATTAGGTATTATTTGCTTGATTTCTTCAAGCCTCTTTATGAAGTCATCTATAAACACTTCTGCCATATAAGTGTCATAATTTGCATAGGCATCAATAGCCCTGTAGAGATACACGGTCCTGCATATTTCTATTGATTTTTTTGATTCATCGATCGCTTTTTTAATGGAAAAATTCAAATCCGCCCTTGCTTTTCTAATATGTGAATTAATTACATTGAGTTCTGCATTAGAGATCTGTTCATTTTTATAAGAACCTTTTGCGAGATTGATGCCATTAGACCTGCAGTTAATTGCCCCCATTAACCGACAATTTAAAAATTTATAAGCATCTAATATGCATTTTAACACATTCTTGGCATTGGTAAGACAACGTTCAGATTCAAGTTTTTTATTCTGATATAATTCATCAAATAGTTCATCCAATTCTTTTATTGCTGACATAGTATTGTGAGTTCTGTTCTCTAGATACGTTTTAGCAATTTTTATTCTTTCATTAATTTCTTGAATATGATTCTCTTCCAGCAACTCAATTGAATCACTGATACATCTGCAGGCATCATCCTCTCTGTCCAATTTCAAATAGTACTTACTTCTATCCAACCTCTCTCTGGCTTTTCGGAACGATTCGCGCCTATAATTATAGTACATATATAATAAATAACAGCGCGAATAAAGAACCTGTGCTTTTTCCCACCCATTAACAAATTCCGGTTTCAAATAATCATTGTCAATGATGCCTTTGATGTAATTTTCGTAAATTTTCTTAGTTTCATTACTATCGAGATCCATTGAGTCTAAATTATCTAATAATTTGATTAATGTTGCGGAAGCGTTGGCACGTTTCCAATCTTGAACGTTCTTTGCGTCTCCCTCAATTCCGCCACATTCAAGCATCATCTTGAGACAAGGGATAATTGAATCGCCTTTCTTGGCATCATCCTTTAATCTTGCCAAAAAGGAAGCATTTTCCAGACGTCGGCATTGATCAAATTCCTCCACCGACTCGTAGACTTTTGCCGCCACTTTTAAGGCGACACTGCATGCATCAGGACCATAAACCATGATACTATCGAATAATTGAAACGCTCTTTCTTTGTCCCCTAATTTATTATAGACACATCCAAGACAGGCCTTGAACCTGGCATCCTCCGGTGCCATTTTCGAGCCAAATTCGAAGATCTTTTTGGCAGCCTCATAGTCCAAATGCAAACAATAGGCTTTGCCTAGATAAAGATGTAAATTGGAATCAGAGGGATTCACGCTGATGGCTTGTTCAAGAGATTTTCTTGCATTAAAATTATTTTGCTTTAACAAATATAGATCAGCCAAATCAATTAAACACTCACTAACTAGCTTCCTGGCATCAGATACATCATCCTCCCAAAATTCTGCTTCAAACAATGCCAACCAGGAATAATACGCCGCCTTTTTGCAGTGATTTAGCGAATCGTTTGCCTTATCATTATTTATATTATCTCTCTCTTGGACTTCAGACATATCCTCGCCAGTCTTAACTGAACAGATAAGCTCTCGTTTATTTTCATCAATCCTGGCCAGATGGCTCCGGGCATCTCCGTTCAGATTATATGCTTTTGCCAGACATTGATAATCCCTCGATATGAAGTATGCCTCTTTCTCTTTCAACTCAATTATATAGTCGCCCAAATCAACAACTTTATTATACTGTTCTTTAATCGATTTCTTGCAACGGGAAAAAAGCTCACTATCATGATACGAATGAGAAAGCTCCTCTTGGTCTCTTGCTCTATTATAAATATTAAGCCCCAGGGCATAATATGCCTCCCATCCATTGGGATTTTTCTTAATGGCCTTGGAGAACGCGACCTCGGCAGAGTCGAATTGCTGGAGTTCAGTATAGACAACTCCTAAATTGTAATAGGCTTTAATGGAGTCATCCTCCTCTTCGGCTGCGTTGATGAAGTGCTTCTCAGCATCCTTTAAGTAATATTGTCGTTTTTTGATAGAATGCAGACAATCACGATAAGCTCGAAGACCTTCATTGAAATTCCAAACCGCTTTCCAGGGTACCACTTTACCAGGTTCTCCAAAGGCCAGCTTTGCGAAAATCCGGTGTGAGAGCTCATCGACCATATCGTCAATAGTTCGGGTTTCTGAGTTACCATCCAAGGATGGCTGCTCATTAACAACCCAGCTATATGGCTCACCTCCCGTCATGGTTGCGGTCAGGTAAAAGATATCTCCGTTCACCTTCGTTGTGTCTTTAGTCTTATGCAATCCGATAGTTATCCTTGGTCCCTGCATCAAGCGCCCGATCATACCAGTGATGGACTCCATGGGGATGCTTATTGGGCCAAGTCCAATCGCCGATTTTTCGCTGGCTGAACTCTTTAGAATTTCTCCTATTTCTCCCGATTTAAGGGTGGCTTCGACAGGCCTGCCTGCCCCGGATTCTGATCCTATGGCGCGTTGCTCATCTACATCTCGATATAATTCGCTTATCCTATTGAGATTTGTTGCCAGTAGGTCAGCCAGCCCACTAAGACTAGGTCCATCTTTGTCGGCGCCCTTTGCAGCTTTATCATCCGTTTTGGTTTGTCGCGGGAGAGAATTTGTGAAATCTTCCGCCTCAATTGACAATTGATTGGATGCTTTCATGACAAACAATATTACTTCTAAAAGAAACCAGATTACTAGGATCTTCTCCCAATGAAACCATATAGTTGTTATTATGCTTGATATAATTGCATAGAAAAAGTTATCTCCAAAATAATTCCAATATAATATTACTCCCTTTGTCGAATCCATATTGAGCAATAACCCGTCAAATGGTCCGTCCAGCAACGATCCTTGCCTATACCTTGCACCAAGATATGTGACGTTAGATATGGCCCCGTTGATCTGGGACGTGCCATCGATTACTATTCTTGAGCTGGATGCAATCAGGATATTGTAGGCTTTCTCTGTCAACCAGACTATGATTGCTACATCTGCTAGTCTTATTACTGGTGCCGGGCATCCACTAGCCAAGAAGCGGTAGATCTTTCCCAGCCATCTGAATATCCACAATAATAAGAATTGGGCAGGGGAGAAAATAGTATATCGGGAAATAAATAATATAATTCCGAGAAGAAATAGTATTAATAAAACGAAGACAATGGATGCGCCCAACATTGCCCATAGAGAAAATTGTGATAAGTCTTTGGCTCCTCCAAAGAACAGGTCTAATATGGTTTCTCCAAAGGCCTGGTCAGCCATGCGAAGAATGAGGAGCGAAATTAGAATAACGTCAATGCCAAGAAGAAATACTATAACGGAAGTTGACCCTTTCTTATGCAATGGCCTAAGATAGATAAAAATAATAGAGGGTATTAATAAAACTATTAGTATAAAAATTAGCGCATACGTCAAAAAATTCGGCATATCTGATAAAGTTGTTGCTTTTGCTAGAATGCTTATAAATGCACTCGCAATGATCAATGAACTCACAAAAAGAAAGAAGACCGTTGAAGCCCCATTCCTTATCTTCTGCATAGTTATTCCCCATCAGATCATTTTCAACGAACGCATTATTGATATCTTTAGGAGCTTTTCATTATTACACCTTCGTTGTTTTACTATATTTAATTTGTCTAAGACATTTGGAATGACAAGGCAAGCACAAATCCGAGTAAAATATACAAAAAAGCTAATTATTTACTCTCAATAGAAACTACATCTGTCGCCCGACCCACAATGATCTCGTCATTTCCTTGAAAAGAGGATACAGTACCCTTGATCCGGACGCGATCGCCTAAATTCACCTTGTCTTGAATCTCTCCAGCCCCTGCTTTCGATGGAATAAAAATAGGCAGAGGCGTTGAGTCCAGCCTGATAATTAGGTTGCCGCCACTCTTGGTAGGCTTCTTCTCCAGTACCAGGCCATCCACAGAAAGGCTTGCCTCTTTCTTCGTGCCGGAATCATCATTATTGACGCCAGCCAACGCATCGTCTTCAGGGCCAAAAGACCAGAAAGCCACCGCCAAAGATCCCAGGGCCATGAGGAGCAATACTACTACTATCTTCTCCTCTTTTTGCATCCTCATGATCTGCCATCCAGCGCTAGAGCCAAAGCTACGGCGCAAGCTCTGCGCGATTATGCGAAAAATGTTTTATAATTTTATTTTTTCTCTTCCGGCTTTGCCCCAAAGCGCTCCTGCCAGCCCTTCTCCAGGTTATCCAGGCAGATGTCGCATACGCCCTTGTATGCGCCCTCGGGGTAGGTGAGGTTGTGGACAGGGGCCTTTATGGGAAAGAGCAACGGTCGTGCACGGGTACATAGTTCGCAATCAGCCATTTTATTTCATCTCCTACGAATTGGTGGATGTAGCTTCTCATGTTTAAGTTTTCTGTCCATGGGCTTCATATCTCAAGGGCGCAGTAGTCCTCCATTCCCCTTACCGTCTCGGCCAGTTCTTCGACGAGCGCCTCATCCACCTGTGCAAGCCTCACCCTTCGCACAACATTTGTCACCTCAATATCGGCCATGACGATCTTGGGTAGAATGCTGTGCTTGAAGCCCTCCACCACGCAGAAGTTCACCCCCGCCGCCTCCAGTTCAGCCAGGGCAGATTCCAAATCTCCGGGCTCCCGCGTCACCTTGAGGCGCGCTTCTCCGAGGCCAATGACCACATCCGCTCCGGCATCGAAGTGGCGCTTGGTGTCGCCCCAGTCCACAGGATGGCCGGCCATGTTCTTGATGGTGCCCACCTTGCCGTGCTTGGCCAGCGAGGCAACCAGGGCGGCCACCAGTGTGGTCTTGCCCGTCTTCTTGGTCCCTACTACGGAGATCACTTTCATTTATCTCATCTGCTTTCAGGCGCGCAGCAGTTCAATTAAAAATCTCGCGAATCCATTCAAATCAGCCACGCGCACGTTCTCGTTCAGGCCGTGGATATTGCTCTCCAGTTGCCGGCCCACTCCAAAGACGCAGGTGGGGATATTCGTCTTCTCTGTGGCATAGGCCTGATCCAAGCTCCCCTGGGCTCCGGAGAGACGGGGGAAAAAGCCCATGCCTCTTTGCACCGCTTCCCTCACCTCCAAGACCCAGGGGTGATCCGGATTCACGCTCATGGGCGGATAGCCGGGATAAAACTTGAGATCGAAGTCGATATCCAGCGGTTTTAGGGTCCTCTCTATCTCCGCCATGGCCTCGTCCATGCTCTCTTCCGGTATCACCCGCCGGTCGCCGCGCAGAGTGCACCTGTCCGGCACAATGTTCTCTTTGATGCCACCGTTGATCATAGTAATATTGAGTATGGGCATGAGGTTCTTCTTTCCAACGGCTTCCAGGGCGGTGCTGGCGGGCAGAAGAGATCGTCTGGCCTGCACCACCTTCTTGAGGTTCATGAGTGCATCCATGACCGGTATCGATCTCTCCACGGCATTTATCCCCAGGAAACTGGAGCCGCTGTGCGAAGATCTACCGTGCACCACCACATCCCAGGTTATGATGCCGTTGCTGCCGATCACCACGTCATCGGAAAAGCCATCCATGCAGAGCATCAGGTCTCCCTTCACCTGTCCCAAATCAGTGAGATAGCACAGGCCGGAGTAGCCGCCCACCTCCTCATCCGTGGTTAAGAGAACCGAGAGATTGTACTTGGGCTTGCCGCTCTCCAGGAGCACCTTCAAAGCGGCAATTAAGGCAGCGATCGATCCCTTGCAGTCGGAGACGCCCCGGCCATAGATCCTTCCGTTCTTCGCTACCGCCTGGAAGGGATCGCTATCCCAGTTTCCTTCTGCAGGCACCACATCCAGATGGGCATAGATCACCAGCGTCTTTTCCGCACCTACGGAAAGATCGGCGCGAAGGTTGAAGCGATCGCCCACTAACTGCCGGTCACTGCATTTTGCCGCGAAGACGTCCTTCGGCATGACCATCTTTTGCGTGGCAAAGCCCATCTCCCGAAAGATGGGGACGAGCCAGTCCACGATCTCCTGATAATTGCTGCCCGGAGGGGCGACGGTCTTAAAACTGATGATTTTTTTTAGCAGATCCATGAGGTAGTTGGGATCGGGCGAGGGGATAATTTCGGGCATCTTGCATTCCTTCATAAAATAGACCTAATAAGCCACTACGGCCTATTAAATGCTTTCCGAGATGCTATGCAGATGATGATGATAGCTGCGATTCTTGCCATCCTTGTCCTTCTATCTGAAAAAAGAGATGCATGCTGGCAGTTTGCATGCACAACCAAATCACTATGCAGTCATTTCCATTAGTGTCATGGTTCCGCTGTATCCTAGTTCTCGTGCTTTGGCATAGGCTGCTTTTGCCTCAGAATCGTGGTGCAGCATCCTGAGAGCCATGGCTTTATTGTACCAAGCATACGAGAGATATATGCTTGCTTACTATTCGGAAGTTGGCCTTGGAAAGATGAATTTACAGGCATGTCAATAATTCTATATAGCATGAGTCTGTGGAGGATTAACCGTGTCTGCGCCATTCGAGAAGATTTTTGGAGATACCAGCGAGCTAAGAGTCATTCAGTTCCTTTTGCCCATGAATGGATTAGAGTTCAATATCAGCGATATGGCACGAGGAACTGATGTTTCTCGCCAAGCATTAAATAACGTGGTAAAAAAGCTCCTGAAATGGAACGTGTTGAAGATAACAAGCAAACACGGCAACGCTAATTACTATGCGCTCAATGAGAACTCAGGATTCATAGAAGCGTTTGAGAACGTGAATAACCGCATCATCGAACAGATGCTGGGAGAAGAGACACTAGCTGAAATCGCGGATTAAATCACTGGAACGCTGTATCCAGATACAACCAGTTGAAGATTCCTCACCTTCCAACTAGCATCTGACCGGCCAAGAGTCCAGCGCCCTTCTTCACTCCCTGTAGCGCACATCATAAGATTCCGAACAGAATAGAGGCCCGGCATTGGAACCACAGAAAACGCAGCCGTTAGCCTCATACTCATCCGAACTCATGGTATTGCCACAGATCAAGCATTTACGGACAGATGCCGGCTCCTGGACCATTGCCGGGTCCCGAAGAGGGCAATAGTCTTCAGCATTCAGAATGCACGGCGCACCCGATCGAGCTGTGGGATGCAGGCAATAGCCAAGAAAGCCTTCCTCCTGGTCCTTCCAGTAAATGCATTCTTCGTATTTCTGTGGCACTTTCACCATTTTGGTCTTCCTATCTGATGAGGCTCTTTCCATCAATCGCTTTCGGCTGGGGGATATGCAGGAGCTGCAATACCGTGGGCGCAATATCGGCCAAAATACCGTCCTCACGCAGGCTGTACTTTTGGCCGTCATTAATTATCAGCGAGAAGGGCACGGGATTGGTGGTGTGAGCGGTATGCGGCTGGCCGGAGGTCAGATCGATCATCTTCTCTGCATTGCCATGATCAGCAGTGAGCAGCACGACGCCACCCTTCCTGAGGATCTCATCCACAACTATCCCCACGCAGCCGTCCACCACCTCGACCGCTTGCACAGCGGCCTCGAATATGCCGGTGTGGCCCACCATATCGGGATTGGCAAAATTGAGCACGATGAGGTCATACTTGCCGCTGTCAATCTGTGCCATCACCTCATCCCGAACCAGGAAGGCGCTCATCTCCGGCATTAAGTCGTAGGTGGCCACTTTGGGAGACGGTATGAGGGCGCGGTCTTCTCCTGGATTGGGTTCTTCTTTTCCGCCGTTAAAGAAGTAAGTGACATGAGCATATTTCTCCGTCTCAGCTATGCGCAGTTGGTGGAGGCAGGCGCGGCTTATCACCTGGCCAAGAGTGTCGTCCAGGTTTTGCAGAGGGAAGGCAATGGGCACGTTTAATGTGGCATCGTACCGGGTCATACAGGTGTAAAAAACCTGCATCGGCTTCTGGGCAAAGCCCTGAAAATCCTTATCCACGAAGGCCCTGGTGATCTCACGGGCTCTGTCCGGCCGGAAATTGAAGAAAATAATGCTGTCCCTATCCTGCACCAGTCCCTTTTCGTCTACCAGGGTCGGCAGAAGAAATTCGTCATTCTCACCTCGCAGGTAGCCGTTTTCCACCGCTTCCCTGGCTGTAGCGGCTCGCATCCCCTCGCCAATTGTGAGGCAGCGGTAGGCCTTCTCCACCCTCTCCCAGCGTTTGTCTCTGTCCATGGTGTAGTAACGACCGGAGAGCGTGGCCACCTTGCCCGTGTCGATCTGCTGAAACTTCTCTTCGAGCTCCTGCAAATAAGCGAGCGCACTTCGGGGAGGCACATCCCTGCCGTCCAAAACAGCGTGCACATAAACATTCTCCAGGCCCATTTTCGCAGCCATCTGCAAAAGCGCATAAAGGTGGGTGTTGTGGCTGTGCACTCCGCCGTCCGATAAGAGGCCGATCAGATGCAGCCTGGCGCCTTTTGCCTTTTCCATAGCCTGAAGCAAAACCACATTTTCGGCCATGGTGCCCTGCAGAACCGCCAGACTGATTCTGGTGTAGTCCTGGTAGACGATCCTGCCGCCCCCCATGTTGAGGTGTCCAACCTCAGAGTTGCCCATCTGGCCGCGCGGCAAACCCACAGCCAGGCCCGAAGCGGCCAGAGTGGTCGTCGGGTAATTCTTCCAGAACCGTTCTAAGTTGGGCTTATGCGCCTTGGCTATGGCATTGCCCTCAACTATTGGGCTTATGCCGAAGCCGTCCATGATTATGATTGCTAAGGGCTTCATCTTAAAGTGGCAATCGTAACCGCGAATATATTAGATCTTTTCTTTGAAACCCTCTTCTCCAATGAGCGGAACGAAGATCACGCCCATCTTCTCCTCCACACAAAAGCCGTTCTTCCTTGTCACCAGATAAAGATCCTGATAATCCCGGCCCACAGGAAGGACCATTTTTCCGCCCACCCGCAGCTGCTGCTTGAGCGACTCGGGAATTCTGGGAGCGGTGGCAGCCACGCTTATGCGATCGTAAGGTGCATGCACCGGCAAGCCGAGGCTTCCGTCGGTCTCGATCATGGTCACATTGGTTATGCCGGCGTTTTCCAGATTCCTTTTGGCCATCGCTACCAGCTCCGGCATGCGCTCTACAGAATATACCATGCCAGTGGAGCCTACCATTGCCGCCATCACCGCGGCATGATAGCCGCTTCCTCCCCCCACCTCCAGGACGGTCATTCCCGGCTGCAGATCGAGAAGATCGCACATTATGGCCACCATGTGAGGAGCGGAGATGGTCTGGTTCAGGCCTATGGGAAGAGGTGTGTCGTCGTATGCCCGGCTTTTGAGTGCAACAGGGAGAAAGAGCTCTCTTGGAACGCGCGACATGGCTGAAATGACAGATTCGTTTACGCTGTCCTGCAGGCTGTCCAAGAGTTGCTCTCTGTTCAAAGCTCTCGACCCCAAACTCGTTGTATGTCTTTGGCCTCAGCCATATCTGCAAAACCCTCGCCGCGCAGCTTCATCTTAACAATCACGAATTTGAATCCTTCCACTTTTCGGGCTTCCCCAACCTCAAAGACCTCATCCCCGGCAACGAGGATCTTGAACGAATGGGTGTTGCCGTTTCGATAGACTGAGATCTTGAGGGGCACATCGTCCGTGGCCCTTGCCCAGACGGCCTTTACAGTCTCAGCAGGAGCGCTGCTGACCCTCCTATCCGTCTCCAGAGATGAGATTTCGGTCATGACCACATCTTTGGCAGGGTCGTCCACCAAAAGCTCATCTCCGACGTGCAGCACATCTTTAGCCGGGATTCGGATATAGTATGGCATAGATTGCTCGTCATTGCTCACTATGACTTTGAGATTGACCAGCCGCTCGCGCTCTACCTGCACGGAATGAACCGTCTCGCATTCAACACAGCGCACTAGATTCTCCTGGCCGGATTTGATCATTGTATGCTCCGTATCGGCACCACAGGTAGGACAGAAGATCTGATCATCAAGCATAGCATATAATTATTCCACGGAGTATTTAAAGTATGGCGGCCCAGCGCCCGCAGCTTCCGTCTGCATAATTGATCGATTTTTAGGATTTTTTGAAGACAGTCTGCATTTTTAACAAGGGAAAAATTTTTTAATGAAGACGAATTATCTAAACGTATGAAAGAAGTTGTTAAAGAAAAGCGCTCCGCCCTGGATCGCGGCATGGACGAATGCTGCAATATTGCCGAGAGCATGATCGAAGAGATCCATATGATAGCATTGCCCGAGTATACCACCGCATCCTCTGCCAATAAAAGGCATAATGGATCGCTTAAGGAGAAACTTCTTCATCAGATAAGAGCTGCGAGGAAGGTGGCGATAGTATGATCCAATAGTAATTATATTATTATTTTATGTGGAGGGAAAGTCCAATCGAGATATATTATGATTTTTCTCAGACAACCAAAAATTCAAATCAAGAAAAATTATTTTTAATATGTTATGTGCTTTTTTTGTTGCACGAAAACTATTTATATTAATCCAATTACTCATTTAGTTGTGGACACTGACTCTAAAGCCTGTTCTATCCCGCAATCATACTCTGAGGTGGAAGTAGACCTCAAGAGGCTGGACCGCATGCTTCAGGCAGCCCATCGAAGTTCCATCGACATAAAAGACAGCTATGACTTTTACGTCCTGGCCTTAAAGGAGTTCAACAAGGAGAACCTCTCCGAGTCATTCCTCTACTGCGATCGGGCCAGGTACGAGCTTACCTCTGCCATCAACGATTCCAAGATCAAGATCAAAGGCTCCCGATTTCATAGCCTGCGCACCCTCTCTTACTTCTTCAAGCTCTACGGCATTTATGCCGTGATCTTTGCCTCTCTGGCCATCATTCTCTTCAGCTTTTTGATCACCAGATTCTCCGAGGTAAGCGTTCTGGGCGTGCCCCTCTGGTCCTCGTTCTTCGCGGGCCTGGGCTCCTCGGCCCAGATACTGACGGGGATTGCCGACGACCTGCGCCGCTACGGCATGGCCTCGCGCTACAAGAGACTCTGGTACATGGCCATACCGCTGCTGGCCATGGTCTTCGGCTACATGGCCTATCTGTTCGTCAGCTCCGGCTTTATCGCCATGGACGGCAGCTCAGAGAGCCGGGAGTTTTCCATCATGTTCATCTGCTTCCTGACGGGATTTCTCACCAAATGGCTGATCAACCGGCTCTCGCGCATGTCCAGGGATATTTGAGGTGGCCAAGTGCAAGCCTTGCGGTGAAAAAGAGATGGCGTCCCTCCCAATGAACCAGTTGAATATTTTCAGGCAGCCCTCAGATCGCGATCTCTTTTCCTTTATCGCCGCATAGTATCGGTTCTTTTCACAATCCTCAAAGCAATTAGCATACATACTCCTGCAAAAGACGCCAGGAATCCGGGGGTTTTCTTCTCGGCAGGCTTTTCTTCTGGTGGGACTGGATAGGCCTCATCCATTAGTTGCTCCTGAGGGGCCACGAATCCACCATTATCTGCCACAGTAACTCCCTTAAAAACAAAGAACCTTAGAGGATTGCTCTGGCTCACTTCCTCTTGATCAGCAGTCTTTATGTAATAATCTGCCATCAAGGCAATGGTTTTATCTTTTCCGAGACGCATCGTGCTTTCCACATTTCTGGCCTCTATGGCCATCTGTCCCTCATTCGAATTCACAGAATCTATAGCCATAACCCTGCTCAGATCCGTGCCAGATCCAACCTTGATTACATCCTCCGAGATCTGCCAGATGGCCTTCAGCTCTGCTAGGTCTATCTCCTGGCTGGAGAGAAGCTCCTTGAAGCGCACGGCGATGATCACAAGCTTATCCGCTCCGTCCAGATTCTTTTCATACCGATAGGTCGGATTGACTGCGAACTCCACGACGGACTGGTCGATCTCTCTGCCGTTCTTGGCAAGAGCCACTAAAACCTTCTTTCCTTCAACATCTATCTCTCTTATTCTTAGCTCATAGTCCTCTTTCAAAGGATATGTAGAACCAGCCCCAAGAGTCGTATTAGCATCTTCTTCTTTGTCTATCAGGACTCTTGAGAGAACGTCATAAGAGATCAGATTTGAATTATCTGAAGCACCCCATAGGAATCTAGTGTGATCTTCATCTGGCGTTGTGACATATCCTGCAAAGTACTTCTCGCCGAGGAACCCTATTACGTAGTACTTGCCCCAATCCGCGAAATCGAAGGTTGTACTCTGAGCGGTGGCTTTATAGACCACGTCTCCCGGATTCAAAACCCCATCCTCTAAATCACCGGAGATCCGAATCTCCAGCTCTTCTCTTCCCAGATCATTGTCTAGATCATAGTAAAATCCTGGGAAGTTGTCGTAATTCCAGGATACTTGTCGTCCGTCTATGATATCTTCAGCTCGGCCATTTATCAGATATGATCCTGGTTCGGTAATTTTTTTGTAGATGAAGAATCTTAGGGGACGAGTATCATCGGCGACACTGTCGTCCGCGGTCCTCAATCTGATCCCTCTCATTAGTCCAAGATCCATATTTTTGCCCAGAATAATGGTATTATCCAGGTTTTCCATGGTGATCATTCCGTAGGTGGGATCAACCTTAGAGATGCTCATCCTGTCATATTTCATTCCAGTCTTGACCGATTCTGGCTTTTCAGAGAGCTGAAAGACGCCATCCACTGAGGCAAGATCTCGATCCGACCCGTGAAATGCATTCTTGAAATGAACTGCTATCGTTATCAGACCTTTGAGGTCCCCTGAATCCTTCATGTAGTAATAGGTCCTATCACTTACTTTGGAATTCTCTGTTTCAGGAACAACAACTTTGGAATCAACAGGTGCACCGTCTTTATGCAGCTCTAAGTATATCTTTTTGCTATTCATATCAATAGACGTAACTTTGAGATCATAGCCCTCCATAAGATCTATTGAGGAGCTCGCGGCCACTGTCTTCTCGGTATCATCATCGATTAGAACTCTAGTAAGCTGATCATTGGCAAGCGGGTTTTTTCTTTCAGATTCTGATGCTAGATAGGATGCAACGTCTGGATCTTGATTTTCAATATAGCCTGCAAAATATTTCTCGCCCAGATATCCAATGCAGTCATAAGATCCCCAATCCCTCTGTTGGAAGCGCTTCAGCTGTTTTTCTGTAGTATATTGAATACCGGTCGGACGAGAGCTTCCGTCGAGAGCGTTGGCTTCGGAGATCGTCAGAATCATAGATTCAGTGCCGAAGTCGTCATTGATATCGTAGTAAAAACCATAGAACTCGCTGTTCGCTTTTTTTGGCCCCCACTCATATGTTGATCCGACGTTCACATCTCCTACAGGACTTCTTATTTCTGCATACTCAGAGCCGCAGCAGATCCCAAGAGAAAGCATAAGAATAGCAATCAAAGCCATTTCTTTTATCAAGTTATTCATCCGGTATATCCTCCTAATTCATACAGATCCTTTGGCCAAATCGAGTAGTGGGCTCCTTGGCAATACATTTCCTGACAAAAACCCAATCTACGAAGATGTCAGACGAAAGCGATGTTAGGGTTGTGTTGAGGCTGAAGCGTGGTGAAATCCCATTGAGGGGCTTTCCGCGCGTGTCTTGCCGAAATTCTTGAGAATTCAAGCCAAAGCGGATCTCCGAATCGAGCCATTTCACTTCCCATGTATTGAAAGACCCTTCATAGTTAGATTTTGCTCTCTGGATTTTGACATCTAAAATATTTTTCTCTGAGATCGGAAAGATATGATGGGCAAATAGATCCGTATCCTGCCCCCTCCAATATACTGAAGCTCCAACTCGGTTGGTGTCTTTTCCGACATTGGTATTCATAAATCCCAAGCCTTTGCGATCATAGCTCTGTCCTTCAGAGATGTTGGCCCGGAATCTCATGGCATTGCCCGGGCCGAAATTCTCCTTAAGAATCAGGTCTGCGGAGGATAGGGATCTTGCGTCGGCATGAACTTGAAGAAATCCATCTAGTTTGGTAATAGATCCATTCGATTCTTTTTGGGTTGTCCATTTATTAGTATTTAGTGCACTACCCATGAAATCATCAAAGAATTCAAAGACAGAACTTCCGGAACCTTGCAGATCTTTAGTAGCACTGTTTCTGGAATCTTCAGTATAATATTGAAATACAATTTCGGTCTCATTTTTTGCTGGTATAAAAGGCACCTTAACCCATATTTTAGCAATTTTCTCTCCGACGTTCCATTCTTCTATCCAGTATGGAAGCGATCTCTCAGCGCTATCCGAGAAGAATATATGAGCTACTTCTTTTTCGGACACTGCCGGAAAATTCGCAGCAGATAGTTGGATCATTGCAGAGTAGTTGATCAGATCGTTCCCAGAATTCTCCTCTACATAAATGCCATTCATGCATAGAGGAAGGATTGCCATGTCTACACTATTATCGCAGCCATCCGTCAAGACGACTGGACCGGTGACTCCATAGGAACCTGGATAGAAATCCCCTTCTGCATAATTGCTCAGCATCTGCTGGCTCAAGATATATCCATACGGAGCCTTGAATTGAACATAATAGGTTCCAGGCTCTAGGTTGTTGAAATGGTAATTGCCGTTTAAGTCCGTGGCTGTTGTCAATTCAGTTGGATTCATATCAGAGTCTAGAATAGCTGCCATTACATCGATTTTTCCGTTTTCATCGGCATCCTTCAGGCCGTTTTTATTCGTATCAACCCAGACTCTGCCGCGTATGCAATCATTCGGGATTAAGCCGGCATCTATGCTATTGTCGCATCTATCCGTAAGAGTTACTGGGCCTTCTATGCTGTCGGAACTCAGATTGCTATCCTTTTCTATGTAAGTGTCATGTTTCTTAGAACTTATTATGTATCCTCCTGGAGCTGTGAACTGGACATAATAGTCTCCAGGCTCAAGACCGTTGAAATGGTAATTACCGTTGAAATCGGTGGTTGTTGTTAATCCTGTTGAATTTTTATTAGAGTCCAGTAAGGCTATTGTTACTCCGGCTCTTCCGTTTTCATCTGTGTCTTCGATGCCGTTGCCATTCTTGTCGACCCAGACCAAATCCCCTATACAAGATGTCAGAATTAAACCAACATCTATGCTGTTATCGCTTTTCTCCTTGAGAATCACCGGTCCAGTCATGCCATCGGAATCGGAATTGCTGTCTTTTTCTCTGTCTGCACCCTTTTCTCGCGGGCTGAAGATATAACCTCCTGGAGCCGAGACCTGGATATAGTAATTTCCGGGCTTAATTTTGTTGAAATGGTAATTGCCGTTAGAGTCTGTAGCCGTTGTCAATCCAGTTGATTTTTTTTTGGAGTCCAGCAGGGCAACAGTCACACCTGCAAGCCCCATTTCTCCGATGTCCTGGAGGCCATTCCTGTTCTTGTCAGCCCAAATCATGTCCCCTACGTCAACCGGGGCAAATTCCACTTCTATGCCATTAAAGAGCTTAACAGCACTCCATTCACATAACTTGGCATAAAATGCAGCATCAAGCTTTCCTTCATCAATGCAATCCTGTTCGATATCGGCGCAATATTCGGCGCTGGAGTCATTATATTCTAGATCAAATCTCCGATCCTCTCCATTAGAACAGGTCACCCACATCCATACATCCGTTTGTCCGGAAATAGGTGGTAAAATAATATCATTTTTTCCGGTTAATGTCGCACGGACTTTCAGTCTATTCCCATCTCCGGTGATTTCTACCTTAATATTAAAATTGCATTTAATCTTTTCGGATATTTCATTGAGAATATTCCTTAAGGTAATGCCAGATCGAATTTCATAGAACTTTCCGCCTGTGTCATATGCCAATGAAGTCATAGGTTCCGTATCAGGACCTACGACAAATACCTTGATGCCGCCATTTGTTAAGTCTGAGACCACTTCCTCGAAGGTATCTCCTTCCTGGTTGCAGCAATCTCCGTTAGGGTGAGGGTCTGAATCGGTTATAAGAATCACAATCTTGTTGACATCTTCTCCTCGCCAAACCTGATCGGTTGCCGTATGTTTCAAGGCTGCAAGAATTGCCTCCGGCTCATCTCCACCGCCATTTGCATAGAGGTTATCGATCCACGATTTGAATTCAATTGAGTCTCCTGTCAAATGACCACTATTATATATCAGGTACGGGAAATCACCATCTGATCCACAATAGTCCTCTCCACAAGTCACTTGGAAATCCCTAAATTCAGTGAGCCCGAGCTTTGCGTCTATCCCATTTGTTGCCAGGTTATCTGCGAACTCTTTTGAGATCTCCTTCATATCGCTTATCTCTTCATCCATGCTGCCAGTGGTGTCAAAAACGAATACTATGTCTGCGCTCTTGCTGGTGGTGCAGTCCAAGTAATTCGCAAGGTCCTGACAGTCAATGGGATGATCTCTTGGATTTGTCACGTAAGTATTGGTGGCAAGTGATACATCATCTCTGAGGGGTACCGTCTGGCCAAGCAATTGAGGCAACGCAAGAAAGATTGCTATGATGCTAAGCGCCAATAACCAAGTTGGCTTTCGCGGTTTATTCATAGAATACCTCATTTTCAGCAATTATATAGTATTCTGTATGTTTTTGTATTCCATATAGTGCATCTCCATATTCTATATTGGCTTGATGAGATACATCTTTCAATGCCTAGTCATCCTAGCATAATCAGCTCATTAAGAACTAATTGCGCGCAAATTTTTAAATAACCAAGATAATTATACGCACTCATGCCTCCAATAGCACAATCTTCCCAGGATACTATAAACTTTTCGTTCTATGGTAGGAAATTAAATGCGTCTGATTCAGTCCAAAATTCTGATTTGAAAACGGCCACTGGTCAAGGGCAAAGTCCCCAAGATCTCTCGTGAAACAAAGCAGCACTCACTATCTCCAAAGCGCAAAAACCTAACGAGCGTCCTTTTTATCGGCGCATTTGCCGCAATTTTTTTCCCACCAATTCTCTGGTGTAAGGTTAAAAGACAAGCGGCTGCAAGCTTGACAAATCAGATCCTCTGAGCGAAGAGGCCAGATATAGATTGAATTACCGCATGCGGCTGCCAGGCGATTGCCATCTGGGCTGATAGAAATTGAGTCGCAAAAATTGCCTTGGATCATCCTGACCAGTTCTTGCCCTGAGGCGGTATCCCATATTCGCGGCGTATTAAAAACACTAATTGTGGCCAGCTTGCTCCCATCTGAACTGAAGGCGATGGATGTCACCCAATTATCATGCACCAACTTTTTTAGCTCTTTTCCAGTATATGCATCCCATATCCTCGCGGTATTATCGTCGCTGGCAGTAGCGATCTTGCTTCCATCTGGACTGAAAGCAACATCTGTCACCGAGCCACCTGAGTCTATCCTGAAATCCTCTTTGCCGGTCGATGCAATCCATATCCTAGCATTACTATCTGCAGTAGCTACTCTCATGCCATCCGGGCTGAAGGCGACTGCCATAACTGGCCCGGTATGTTTCATCTCGGATAGCTTTATACCAGAAGAAGAATTCCAGATTACCGCGTAATTATCACTGCTACTCGTTGCCACCTTCTTTCCATCTGGACTGAAGGCAATTGCATTAACTACCCATGTTTGATTCATTCGAACTATTTCTTCGCCAGAAGATGAATTCCATATCCTTGCTGAATAATCCTCACTTGCGGTAGCTATCCTGTCGCCATCCGGACTGAAGGCGACACACCGGACGGGTTTGTCATGCTTTAGGCTTACCAGAGCTTTCCCAGTATACGCATCCCATATTCTTGCAGTATTATCTTCGCTTGCTGCGGCCAACTTCATTCCATTAGGGCTGAAGTCAATAGAATTAATGATATCAGAATGCACAATATTGATTGCGTCATTTCCGGCCTCAAGGTCCCAGACTATGGCAGTCTTATCAGAGCTTCCGGTTGCAGCTCTATTCCCGTCTGGACTAAACGCAATATCGATAACACGATCTTCATGATCCAGCCTAAAGAGTTCTTCTCCTGAAAAAGCATCCCAAACACTGGCAGTTGCATCCATGCTGGCAGCCGCAACTTTGCTCCCATCAGGGCTGAACTTGACGGCATCTACATATCCCTTATGAACGAAATTAGCCAGTTTTGCGCCGGAGGCAGCATCCCAAACAATAGCATCGCCATCAAAACTCCCTGAAGCAATTCTACTTCCATCCGGACTAAAGGCAATAGAAATGACGCCAAATTTATGATTCATGCGGGCCAACTCCATTCCGGAAAACACATCCCAAACTCTTGCAGTCATATCATAAGAGGCCGATGCAATCCTGCTCCCATCAGGACTGAACGCTATTGCATAGACTATCGCATCATGTACCATCCTTGCCAGCTCCACGCCGTAAACGGCATCCCAGATTCTGATGGTGCTATCAGAGCTGCACGAAGCAACTGTTCTTCCATCTGGGCTGAAGACGGCGGAGTTTACAGTCCTGTTATGTACCATCCTTACAAGCTCTTTTCCAGAGGATGTATCCCATATCCTGGTTGTTCCATCAAGACCAGCAGAGATAATCCTATTGCCGTCCGGACTAAATGCAATCGAATTGACTCTTTCATCATGCGACATGCTTGCCAGCTCTTGGCCAGAGGATGCACTCCATGCTTTGATGGACCCCTCATTATCACCCGAAGCCATTATGCTATCATTTGGACAGAACGAAATGCAGATTACCTGATCTTTATGCAACATTCTGGCTAGTTCTTTTCCTGAAGAGATATCCCATACTCTAGCAGTTTTATCCGAGTTAGCGGTCGCCAGACGTTTTCCGTCATGGCTAAACACAACATCCGTGACCGAATCATTATGATTCATTCGAGCAACTGGCATTGCCATAGTTGATACACCACGACGAAGTACTTGGTCTGCTATAAAGGTATGATTGAGCCTTATTGATTCTATTGCCTTTTGGACGCTCTCAAGTTTCCTGGTTGGGCTCTGACTGAGCCTTTCGGCCTCTAACGCGAGTTGATTCGCTTGAGCTAAAATTCTTTGCGCTTCAGCTTTTTCCCAGATAGAACCGGATGGAATTGCCATCACACCCTTCATCTCGTCGATTATCACTATCCCAGAACTAGTGGTATTCATGAATGGATTTGAAATGATAATCATTATTTTTTTAACTTTTCGTAGGTCAAATTCAGGTTTATTGAGCCGCTGCCTCTTTCCCGAATATAGATACCTGAAATCCTTATAAAACGCTCTCTGGTAAGACCAGGCATTAATTGCCGGTTTATCGCCGAAAATACTGAACGCGGTTGCATCATCGTAAACCAATCTAACCTCTATTGGGTATTGATTTTCAATGCTGAAATAGGAATAACCTAATCCAACGGATTCTGATAGTATCATCGGATCGACTTCTTTAGAAATCCCCACCCAACCTCCCTCTTTGAGATCATAAGAAACCTGTGTGCCATTCCCCTTCTTTCCTGGAGTTGAACTTATGTTGATGGCGGATCCATTTCCATCCGTTAGAATCTCCCAACCGTCTGTGCTATCCATAGAATCAATAGTTGGAACTATCTTTGGAGGGACCTTTTGATCCGTCTCCCATATGATCACCCTAATTATTTTCTGACCACCTTCGCCAAAATAGGGTGCGCCCAGATAAGTCGCCTTATTGGGATCCGTCCCCCAGTCAAGGTTCAGCCAAACCTCATTGTCGGATATATTTATTCCAGGAATTTTCTGCACACTGTACTCGTCCTTGAGCCAGCTAATGATTGCATTCAATTGAGCAGTCCCGCTTTCCCCTAGATATACCTCCGTATAGGCATGAGCCCTTTTATTCTGAATATCGTAGGCAAATGTAATCCTAGTGGATCCACCTATTGAATCAATAAGTGAGGCAGCTAAAATAGCGAAGTCGTCGCAGTCGCCTCTGCCGATGGTGTTGCTGATCTTGCCTCGCTGAAGAGTCAGGTTGGCATTCTGGAATGAGTCTTTATTATTTGGATCAGAATAATAAAACCATCCTCCGCTAGTTAGACTTTTATAAATTTCGTTAACTTGATTGATATTGTACTCGCCAGGGCAATCGGCGGCTATGGTCATAGCATTATCAGCTATAAATGAATTGCCAAGATCCAGCTTCCCTGAGACCTCAGCTCTGATGTCGTCTATGGATTGAAAGGCCGTATCAGGTGCCAAGGAACCGACGCCAGCCATTGCTCCGCTAATGAGCAGGATAGCTGCAATGAGCATAATGCCATACCGCAAGATTGGACTCATAACATCAGCTTTGATATATGAGTGGCGATCGAGAGATGGTTTGCCAAGATAGTGATTGCATTGTTGGTTATATCTGCGAGCGCATTGACTGCTATAGCGGCCGTTTGGCTGATTTCTGCAATGAGATCGTTAAGAAAAAGCTCAAACGCCGGCTTAGATAATAATCCTAATAATGAAAGCAAAACAGTTCCGATCAATCTGCCCATTGTGCGCAAGTCATAAAATTTTTTGTCCATCCTAGTCAGATCATCTCGTTGCTTTCGGAGAATATCCAATCCGCTTGAGATAAAACTCAATTGAGCCATTTTAGCAAAGTCATTCTTTTTAATAATTGATGAGATCTCCAGCATATTCTCCTGGATTAGTTTATTAATATCTTCTATTTCATATTCATTTCTAGAATTCCATATCCATTTTATAGAATCCAAGCATGCAAAGAAAAAAGCCAATCCGATAAGAAAGAGGATAGCAAGAATGAATATTTCATATTTACCTTGGGAGACGGGATTATTATATGTTAGAATTAAAAGAGTTATCCCAATAAAATAATAAAAAATTGATTTAGATATGCAATCTTTAATAATTTCAATTTTACTATTAATAAGTAATATGGGCCTTAGGGATTCGATATGTTTTTCATGATTTTCTGCAAAGCTGCTGAGGCTCTTATACATATTTATGATAATACACAAAACACTTCCAAGGAGTATAATAATAATTAATCCAACAAGTAAATTATAGGTTACAAATAGAAAAACGGCCAATCCCATGTCAATGTAAGGGCGCAGATCCTTTGTTTCTCTGCCGAAAATTATTAATAAAAATAATATTATAATTATAAATTGTATTCTATTTATCTGTTTTGCAGTATCTTTATTTTTATCTCCTGCAATGTAGCTGAGATTTTCTTTTATTATTTTGAATTTCTCTAGGAGAAAGATATTACCTCCAAGAAGGTAGGCCGTAGCTATGGCCGATTCTACCATGATCAGATATTGCTTTGATACATCGGAATTCCTTAGATCAGGGCTTAGCGAAATCAAAATGACATAAATACTGTATATTATAAAAACTATAAAAAGTACATAGGCATAATATCGGCGAGAAATTCTGCTGATGAATTTGTCCTGGATACTCTCGCTTGATTTATCTGGCATAAATTCTCCGATAAAGCTATTGCGATGATTTTATTCTATTTATCACGAACTCAGTCTTTGTCGCAGTATCAAAGCTCTCATTATAATAATTATCTTTCCATCTCAATTCCAATTCGTGCTGACCTTCAAAGATACTGATTGTTAGATTGGTCATGCCTCGTTCAAAGCCATCAATAGATACTATCGCTTTATTCGGAATGGAATCTACATTGATGCTAATCGGATCTCTTAAAATAATCGATCCAGGGGGTGAACCGGTTGTTCCTGGGAGAATAATATCTTCGTCCTTTTCGTTATCATTCACTATATTTTTGTAAGTATTATTATCAAATAGATCCTTCGTAATTGCAACACCGTTGCTGGATATGGTATTGTTATGGAGGCGGTTCTCATTTGAGGATGTGATCTGGATGCCTTTTCTATTGCGTTGGATCAGATTGCCTGCAATATTATTATACCAAGAAGAATATAACAACATGCTAACAGAATTTCCTATGAGTTCATTATATGAAATATTGCTAAAGTCCGCCATCCCAAAGTAAATTCCAATATTTTTATTTAGGCTCACATTATTTTTAATTAAGGAATTATCCTTTGACCATATAACTTCCAATCCATTGGAATTATTGATTATTCGGTTGTTTGATATTGTATTTCTGGTGGAGTCTGATATACTCATGCCGAAGTTGCCTGCGTTTCTGATTAGATTTAGCTCCAAGAGATTGCCTTCGCAAGCCGTCAGGGATATGCCGTCCATATAACTGCTGTTGACATCGCATTTGGCGATTGAATTGTCTCTTGAGGCTATCATTCTCATTCCGTATGAGTTATTGACAAGGCTTATGTTCGTCAGGGTGGAATTTGTTGTGTTATAAAAGTAGATTCCGCATAGATTATTAGTGAGCGACATGTCCTTTATAGTAATATTATCGCAGTCGAAGCAGCATAAAGCTCCGCAATTCGATGATGAGTCGATGACCAAGCTGGAAATATCCCTAAAGAAATATATAGGTTTGAAGTCCACAAAATTACCCGCATCGATGTCGTTTTCTTCATCTGCGCCGAAGTTGAATTTGTTGTCGTATATATTATTATTTCGCAAGGTGTTTCCCTTGGAGGAATTAAGCATTAATCCATAGTAGTTATTGGATATTTCGTTTTCTGAGAGACTATTTTTGCTGGAATTTGATAGAATAAGACCTTGATTATTGCTATACCTGTTATCCAAATTGCTGCTAATGTTATTCAAATTTATAGTATTGTATCTTGAGCAAACTATTTTAATACCATATTTATTGTTGAGTATCCAATTCCCCATAATTGTATTATTATTGACGTCTTCTATAAAGATACCATTTTCGTTATCAATAACTGAGTTATTTTCAATTCGATTATCATTTGAATCCACGTAAATTCCTGCCCGCAGATAAAAAGGATTCCCTCTGGAATTTTTTATCTCAAATCCTTTCAAAACGACTCCGTCTTCGCCAATGGTAACACCGTTGCCCCTGGAGTTGGCGTCAATAACCGGCTTATCATTGCCAGTATCCTTGCCCATGAGAATTACGGGTTTTTTTACTATTACGTTCTCTACATATCTGCCGCTGTGGACCTCAACCGTTTGCCCTGGATAGGCGGCATTTATTCCCGCAGATATATTTGTGTAATCGCAGCCTGAACCGCAGACGGTTATCACCTCCGCGTGTGCCTCGGCTAATACTAACGCTACCGCTAGAAGGCAAAGCATCTTTATTATCATGCGACCGCATAAAGACGCTAAGGCTGCAGTGCATAACATGCGGTCTAATTATTATGGTGTTGAATAAAAACCTTTCTATCCGGCATCGTTCTTAACCAGATAGAAATCCGAATCCCCCGCACCGTAAGATCGTGTTCTGCCAACAATGATGAATCCGCCATCGCTTGTAAGCCGGGCAGATTCTCCCGAATCATAATCCGTTCCGCCAAAGCACCGATTCCATAGCTCACTGCCGTCGGCTGCAGTCTTGACCAGCCAAAGATCGCTATTTCCGGCCCCGAAGGACTCTGTGCTCCCTGCGATTATGTATCCATCATCGCCGGTTTGCTGAACCGAATAGCCCACATCATCGTTCAGTCCGCCAAATGTCTTATCCCATAGACGATCTCCAGTGTTGGTCGTTTTGATCAGCCAAATGTCGCTGTCGCTATCCTGCACATCGTCATACTTAGTGTCCCCTGCTACTACATAATTGCCGTCGTATGTCTCCACAACGGAGCGGCCGGTTGCATCCCCAAATTTGCGGAAAGATTTGCTCCAGGTTTTGTCTCCATTCTCATCTGTCTTGATGATCCAGACGGCCTTCTCAGCGCTCTTTGTGGAATCGATTTGATCGTAAGTAATTTTTGTCCCGGCCAGAATATATCCGCCATCCTTGGTTTGCCGGACGCAATTTGCCTCTGCCATAATGTCAGAATCACCGAAAGTCTTCTCCCAAACCACATTTCCATTGCCGTCCAGCTTGACCAGCCAGGCGCTCGCCCCGTCTGCAGTTCCCGCTAATATATATCCTCTATCCTGGGTCTGCTGAGTTGAGTGCGCCAAAACAGCCTTGGAAAGACTTTTCCCAGAGCTTATTGCCATTAGCATCGGTTTTCATCAGCCAGGCATCTTTCCCGAGGTTGGTGCGTCCTGCAACTATATATCCGTCATCATCGGTCTGTTGAACAGACGAAGCAAAGTCAAAGGTAGAATTTCCAAATACTCTGTCCCAGAGCTTATTACCTACGGAATCGACCTTGACCAGCCATGCCCCCCCGTCTCCATAGGAGTGAGTAAGCCCGGCCATGATGTACCCGCCGTCATCCGTCTGCTGAACAGACATGCCGTCTTCTAAATCAGTTCCTCCGAAGGCCTTGCTCCAGGAGGCGTTTGAGTTAATTTCATTTGATGTGGTCGAAATACTTTTCGCTTGTATTGGATTTGCCTGTTCGGAAAGCATATTTGAGGTGGAGAAGTCTCCGCAGTCCCGGCAATACCGGTTCCACCATTCATCGGATGTCAGATTGCAGGCCAGACGACTGCAGCCCTCACATATCAGATCGCCGGAAGACACAGGCCAGATACTCAACATATCACCCCAATTTTTTATGGCAATCCATCTGCCATCCGGGCTGAAGGCTGCTGCCCTCATTAAGCCGATATACTGTAATCTGGATAGTTCTTCACCGGTCTGTGCATTCCATATCCTGGCAGATGCATCCATGCTTCCTGTGGCCAGCCTATTCCCGTCCGGGCTGAAGGACAAAAATAGAACAAGATCATCATGATCCATCGTTGCCAGCTCTTTTCCAGTTAAAGCATTCCATATTCTTGCCCTGCGATCATCGCTTCCCGTGGCCAGCTTCTTACCGTCTGGGCTAAATTCAACCGAGAATACCGGACCCTCACATTTCAACTGAACTAATTCCTTGCCGGCCTCAATATCCCATATCTTTGCAGAATTATTGCTGCTATCCATTGCTACTTTTCTGCAATCTTGTGTAAAAGATGCCGAATTTACTGAGTCTTCCGGCTTTATCTCGAATAGTTTTTTGCCGGTCTGCACATCCCACAATCTTGCTATGCCATTATTACTGGCTGATGCCAGCTTTCTTCCGTCCCTGCTGAACCTTATGGCTATTACATCACTGTTATTTTCCAATTTATGCAGTTCTTTCCATGTTTGAACATCCAACATTCTTATTGTACCATCTGCGAAGGAAATCGCCATCATCTCTCCATTCGGACTGAATGACGCAACGTTGGCCTGATCATCAAAATATTTAATGTCTAGCTCCTTGTAGCTATGTGCGTCCCATAAGATAACTTGGCCACTATTTCCACCTAGATTTCCGATTGTTGCTGCTAATTTTTCCCCATCTGGACTATAAGCTATATTATTTATTGAGATATTGAGCTCTATGTTAGTGTTGGTTTCTTGAACTTGAATATCCCATAAAATCACCGATTGGTCGATTCCGGCGGATGCAATCATTTTTCCATCAGGACTGAAGGCCACATCTTCAACTGAATCCATATGATTCATTTTAAGGATTTCTTCACCGGTTTCTGCATTCCATAGCTGTGCAGAATTGTCGTCTCCAATACTTTTCCCACCTCCTGTGGTCAATTTTGTGCTATCCGGACTGAATTCAATGCACTTACTTGGACCAGAGTGCTCTATTCTGGTTAGCTCTTGGCCGCTTTCTACATCCAATACTATTATTGCACGGCTGTATGTAGCAGCTAATTTCATTCCATCAAAGCTAAATATAGTGCGTCTGATCGAATTATCCAGGTCTTTCCTGAATAGTTGCCTTCCAGTCCTTGCGTCCCAAAGCGTTACGGTACCATCATCACTTGCAGTGGCAAGCTTTCTTCCATCAGGACTGAAGACAACGGAAATAACCGTGTCATTATGCTGCATCCGGGCAGATTCTAATCCAGTTACCACATCCCAAATTATTGCCTGATTGCCGCTGGCAATGGCAACACTGCTGCCGTCCGGGCTGAAGGAAATGCCGTTCTTTGTAGTGGAATTAAGCTGAAATGCTGCCAGTTCTTCTCCGGAGTAGGCATCAAATATCCTGGCCAGACTTCTGCTGGCTGTGGCAAGCCTTTTTCCATTAGGACTGAATACAGCCGAAAGAACATTGCCGTCATGATATATCTGTTTAAGTTCCTTGCCGGTCTTTGCATCCCATAGAGTTGCCGTAGAATCGTAGGCTGCAACAAATCTCTCTCCATCCGGGCTGAGGGCAATGCAGCTAAATTCAGAGTAAGGTGTCCTGACCAACTCTCTTCCTGTATCTGCATCCCATAGAAAGGCAGTATTATTTTCGGTGGTTGTCGCCAGTCTTCTTCCATCCGAACTGAAGGCAACTGAGTCGACCGAGTAGCTATGCTCCATTTTCGCCAGTTCTCTGCCTCTTTCAACATCCCAAAGCCTCGATGTATTATCATAGCAGGCGGATGCCAGACGCTTGCCGTCAGGACTGAAAGCTACGCAGACCACTGATCCATTGTGTTTAAATCGGGCCATGGGACTGGGAAGTGATTTCAAACCGCGAAGCAGAGCCTGCTGGCCTGCAAGAGTATCGTAATTGCTGAGGGATTCGATTGCAAGCTCAGTGCCCTCGACCAGAATGTTCGGCATTCCCTGCCAGGTCATATGCACTTCCTTATTAAACGCCATCTCCGATTTAGATGCCAGATCCATGGCAACTGCTTTCTTTCTCTGCTCCTCCACCCAAAGCCAGGGCGAGCCGGAAGGTATGGCCATCAATTCCCTAAGTTCATCGAGGGTAATGCTTCCCGGGCCAACGATATCGCCGGCATTTCCGTATAATAAGATCTCTAATCTTTTTACCTTATTGATATCTAAGGCTGAATCATCGTTGACAGAGTTATTTATCGACAGGTCGCCTGCCGGGGAGGAACACTCAAAATCAACAAACCGCGCTCTTTGGTAAGCCCATTTAGCGGTCACTATTTGATCCCAGGATACGTTGAAAGCAGTACCGTCATCGTAAATTAATTTTAAGTACAGGACGTCTCGATTGTCTATGCTGAAATATGAGAGCATCAGACCGCTGGACCCCTGGAGGAGCTTGGGATCGATCTCTTTGCTGATGCCTGCAAATCCGTCTTCTTTGAGATCATAACTGATTTCGATGCCGTTTTTCTTCTCTCCCCGTGTGGAGGTAATATTAATGGTAGATCCGAGATCATCGGCAATAATCTTCCAGCCGTCAATGCTATCCATCGTCTCAATCACTGTAACAATATCCGGAGTATCTCTGGTCTCCGACTGCCAGATAACCACTCCATCAACGGCCGGATTGCCGGCACCGAAGAATGCTCCACCCGGATTTGCGGCTCTGGCCGGGTCCGTGCCCCAGTCCAGGTTGAGCCATACTTCATCCCCCAAATATTCAATTCCAGAAATTTTCTGAGGATAGTACTCTCTTTCCAGCCATTGCAGGGTCGTATTTACAATAGGGTCGCCAGTCTTTCCAATATATAGTTCTGCAAAGGCATGATTGACTTCATTCTGATCATCAAAGGCAAAGATGATCCTCGTTGATCCGCCAATGGATTCTATCAAGGAGGCCATGAGTATGGCAAAGTCGTTGCAGTTGCCCAGGCCGATAGTATTTTCCTTCTTGCCCATCTGCAGGGTCTTATTAGCATTTTGATAGCGGTCTTCATAAGCAGGGTCGCTTAGGTAATGCCAGCCGCCGCTTCCTGCCAGTGTATTATAAATCTCGCTAACCTGATTTATATTGTACTCCCCTGGATATTCCGCGGCCATATTCATGGCGACGTCCGCGATATACTCATTTCCCAGGTCGAGTTTGCCTGCGATCTCTTCTTTAAGTTCATCTATGCTAGGGCGTGCAATAATCTCCGGTTGAGCAAGGCTAACCTGCATATTCGAAGATAATATTATTATCATTATCAGGAGAATCCGTGATAGGGGTCGTAATATTATGGTCATTTCATCATCTCTCAATTATTCCCTTCAGTTTAGCTATTTCTTAGCCCGCTACTCCACCTACGCCCGCTCCACCCGCTTCACCCGGCTTCGAGAATGAATGATTGCAGGCATTGAACTTAAAGACTTATCTGATAGTAATAATCTAAAGATCTAACACGGCACCGCCACGTAGATGTTGTGTTTGTTGCTCACAATCTGCACCCGCACGCTGCCCTGCTTGATGGGGCAATCTACCACCGAGACCACCCGGTTTTTCGCGACGCCCAACTGTTCTCCGCTTACCCAGCCCGGTGCCTTGATCTCGACCCATGTCTTCTCTTTCTTCTCAAAGACCGTGGGGATAGTGGGCCGCCTCTCAATCTTGAAATCCTGGGCCTTGAGGCGGAGCGGTATCGAGAACTGCTTCTCCCATTCGCTCATGCTGCGATTGTAAAATTGCCACCAGTTCTGGGCCTTGACCTTGCCTGGTGATCGGCCCAGCCGGTAGTGCTCGAACTTCTGAATCCCCAGGGGCGGCCACCTCTTTCCCGCACCGATCGCTCGGGCGAACGAAATCAGCTCCGGCATATCCTCGTCGTTGATGCCTGGGATCAAAACGGGCGCAATCATGAGGTCGATCTTGCTTTCTGCAATGCTCTTTGCCGACTGCTTTATCTTTTCAATGTCAAAGCCGGGCATGCCCGCCAGGAAGGCCGCCTTCTCCGGCTGCAGAGAATGAATGGAAAGGTTGATCCGGTCCAACCCGGCCTCTTCCAGTGCCCGGATTCGCTCTTCATCAAAGAGAGTGCCGTTGCTCTGCATGGAAACGACGCTGACCTCTTTTATGGCCTTGAGCCGCTCTACCAACGGCACAATATCCGGATAGAGCATGGGCTCCCCTGGTGAATCGATGTGGCACTCCACTCCCGGCCCCTTGAAGGGAGCGATCTCCTCCACCGCCTCCATCAGATAGTCCAGCTCCACCTGGTAGTCTGTGACCCGCGAGCGCGAGTGCGGGCCCGCATCCACCGAGCAGAAGGGGCAACTCAGGTTGCAGCCGCAGCTCGGCCTGATCTGCAGAAGGCTGCTGCCCCGGTCGATCACGCCGAAGTAGATGCACCCAACCAATGGGATGCCTGATTGACGAGTTATGTGAAAGAGCGACATTTGAGATCCTTTGCAAGCTACAATTCCAGTCTACGTTTTTAATCTCTCCTCTTGGACGGAATTAAAGTCTCCGCGTCCGTCCTCCGGTTTTCTGGGGTTTGTGCTTTGGGGCCGTTTGCGTTTCCTCCTGCCGTCTATCTGCCGGAGTGCCGCGCGCGCGGGTGTTGCGCGCGGGAGAGACCGGGCACCCTCGACGCCGGGCAGGCTTGGAAACGGCACGATGGAAACAGTTGACGAGATTGGAGGCTCTATGGAAAAATGGTTTTTTTGGATTTTGCTGGTTCGAGGAGGCTCCCCATGAGGGTGCGCTCGCCTGCGGGCGCTGGGGCGAGCCTGCGTCCCGCGCGAGTGCGAGCGGGCACGCGTGGGGGACTGTCGGAAAAATTGAATCTATTCTTTTATGATTCAAAATCCACTTTAATAGTCGTCTCCTTTCTTTCGTTCTCCGTGCGCTCTGTGACTCTGTGGTATAATTTCGTAACCCCCAGGGTTTGATTATTCAGCTACTAATATTAACCGCAGAGACGCGAGAAGGTGCATAGGCGCGAAATTATGTGGTGAGCCTAATTCCCAAGTCAGGATATGACCGCCGTGCCGTTCTCCAGCCGTACCCCGTCCGCTCCGCCCAGCTTGACCACAGATCGCCCGGAAGAACTGCTCCTCGCCTCCGTGCCGGCCTCAAATGCCTGCGGGTCCATATCCTGCGAGCTCCAGGCATCATTTATTCTCTCCAGTGCCCCTCCATCTCGACTCAGGACAAGATCCACCAGATGCACAGCGGAGACCCCGCCCTGGCTCCTGAAGAGCGCGGGATCAAACTGCAGCAGCATTGTGACATTGCCGGCGGACAGATCGCTCTCTACACTCTCTTCTCCCACTTCGTCGCCGGCGTCATCCACAATGATGCCCTGCAGCTCGTACCGGCCGGGCTTGATGACGGTCACATTTACCCCGATGACTATGCTGGCGGGGGTCGTCCGGTTGACATACTCGCCTGTGAGATAGGCGACTGGTGGCTGGAACTCTTTTGGCTCCCGGTTTATGGTGATTTCTTTGTCGAACCGATCGATGTAGCTTCCACTCTTATCGTAAAGTATCAGGTTTTGAATTCGTAGTGGCCCGCACTTGCCATATCTCCAAATATCGGTGCCGCTGGCATTGACCATTATGCTTCCGCTCTCTTTGAGCAGAAAGCTGCGATCTATTGTTCCAATCCAGCCGCCGCTGCAATCGACCAGCGCCCCGTTTAGCCGAAACTCTCCGGGCGCTGTGATGTTCAGGCCAAAGTCCAAAGTCAGGTCGTCAAAGAGGCCGTCCTTGTCGCGATCAATTGCCTTTTCTTCTGTCAGGCCCGTCAGCCTGCTGCCAGCTATGGTCACGCTCACCGGAATCTCAAAGGTGTGGCTGTCTGAAGAGATTTTTATGTATCCATCCAGCCGGGAAAGCGATGTACCTTCTGGTATGGTGAGATTGGCCTCGACCATTCCGTTGGAGTCGCTCTCTAATCGCTCCGGGCCGCTGGTTGTGATCCAGGCCCACTCTTCCTCTGCATATTCCTTGACACGAACTCTAAAGGACGCTCCCGCATTCGGAACATTGTATCCGTAAACCTTTAGCGTCCAGTTGCCCAACATAGGATTGCTGATTTCCACAGGACCGATATCACCTGAGCCTAAAGCCACGTTCTCCTCCGTGGCAATGCCTTCGGGATTCTCGAAGACAAGCGCAACCTCGCTATCATTGCTGCCACCAACAGAGCTTAACTCTGCTGCGATCTTTTTTGTGCTCTTTGTGACATTTACGGTTCTATTCCATGTTTCTTTATATCCCACATGGCCCTCAAACTCCCAGATAGTGGTGTTCTCGATCACCCCGCTGTAGCTGAGGTTTTGCAGAGACCGTCCAAGGTTCCTCAGTGCAAACTGAGTTTCCGTGCTCGTGCCGGCAGATGCAGACTCCAGACTCCAGCGTATGGGAGAAGTCTCCAACTGAGATCGTTCTACCTGCAGTGTGTAATTGGCCACCTGCGATGCATTTTCACTATGCACGGCAATAAGCCATTTTCCCGAGGAAGGGGCCGGTATCTTCTTTTTCTCCTGTCGGCTGGTCTTCTCATCGGTGTAATACTCGCTGGTGGGGGAGATGAGGAATAGATCGAGATTAGTGTCCTGTTGCCACGTTAGAGATGCTTCAAACTCAGTGGTTCCGGGCTTCATCTCCAGATAGTAGTAATGCCATTCGTTTCCAATAAGTGATCCTGTCTTATTGGCAACTCCCTGGGAGATATTCAAGGGCATGGCCACATTCACTCTGATGGGAATCTGGAGAAGATTCTCATTTTCTTTTGAGAACTCAATGGTGCCGCTATAAAGCCCTGGAAGGGTGTCCTGCGGCACAGTAATCGAAGCCCCAAATACCTTCTGACCGTTGGCCAGAATCGTTTCCGGCAACGTTTGCAGGCTTACCCAATCGGCTACTTCTCCCTGCACCGATGTTTTGAGGTTTTTGATCTCCTGATCGCTGAAAAACACAAAGCGCAAATTCCAGTCTTCATCGCCCGGAGCCAGAGCATATATCTTCTTTTGCGGCCTGTCTGCGCCCGTATCCAGCCCCACATATACTCCTTTTCCAGCCGGCAGGTATGCCCAGCGACCGGCGGTCCAGCGATCCGGAATCACCCCACATAGATTACTATTATTACTATTATTACTCTTATTCAAAAGTAGATCATAAGAAGAAAGCGCATCCAGCATTCCTGCACCTTGATAGTACTCTTCGTAACTTTCACCAAGGGTGTTGTTCAGTTTTGTTGCTCCCCGGGTCATGGCCGCTTTGACGCCTGCCGCGCTCAGGTTTTTGTTGGCCTGCAAGAGCAGTGCAGCCATGCCCGACGCTACTGGTGCGGATAGGCTGGTGCCCGACTCTTGAGAATAATAAATATCTACGGATTTCGGCCTTTTCACACCGACGGGCACAATGGAGATGATATCAACGCCCGGTGCCACAATGTCGGGCTTGATCCGATCGTCCCTGGTGGGCCCTGAACCGGAAAAGCCGGCGATATGACCCTTCGCATCCGTGGCTCCCACAGTGATGACCTTTACACCATCACCTGGGGAGTCGATCAAGCCCGGCGGAAGAGCCAGGACGATTGGGACGAGGAGATAATACACATCCTTTTTGGCTCCGTCGGCCTGGGATAACTCTACGGGTGTCCTGCGACCTACTTGGCGAGAGGAGGTTCCAGCCACCTGCCCACCTGTTTCGCTGCTGTTGCGGTTGCCCGCCGCCACACAGACCACGACTCCGGCACCAGCGGCGTTGTCCGCGGCCATGGTTATGGGCGGGTTGGTCTCGCCAAGATTTATGCCACCCAGGCTCAGGCTAAGGACATCAGCCCCATTGTAAACGGCCCACTCAATTCCAGCGATGATATCCGAAACTTTGCCGTCCCCTTTGCCATCGATCACTTTGACACTGATCAGCTTTGCTCCGGGAGCAATTCCTTTATACCTTCCATTGGAGGCTGCACCTGAGCCGGCAATGATTCCGGCCACCATTGTTCCGTGTCCCAATAGATCGTCTGCCGTGATCTCATCTGCCAGGAAGTTCTTCTCGGCTACTACCTTGCCGATCAGGTCGGGGTGATTTTTATCTATCCCGGAATCGATTACCGCTACGGTTATTCCCTGACCGTCGATCCCCTTTTCCCAGAGGCGGTCTGCCTTTATAATTTGAGCAGGAGAAATATATCCATCCGTTGAGATCGATTCGTTCAGATAGATAGATTCACCGAGAGATGAATTATTATCGGCAGAAGATATTTGTGTTCTGCCATCAAAATAAATTCCCGATACCAGGTCGCTTTCTGCAATCTTTTTTATGGCAATAGCCGTAGCCTCCCCTGCCAGGCCGGGAATGAGACTATACCGGTACCTAACCGTGAGGTCGTTAGAAATGAGGTTCTCCGGGATAAGACTGTCTGGATGGGAAGGGACGACTGATTTGAGCATCACAATTACAGGGATCTTTTCCGCTTGGATCTGTCCATCCCCTTGCTTAGAGAGAAGCTGTGCAAGCTCTGGATCGATCTTCTGATCGGCTGTAGAAGGATTCTTCGCTGCCTGTGCCGATGAGAAGGCTGCTAAAATTAAGCATGCCGCAGAAATAATAACTAAAATATTTCGATTCATATTCAACCAAACCTGTCTAACGATGTATCCAAGGGCCCTACCCTAAAATCAGATGTAAGTAGATAATGCTAAATAAACCTGTGGTACTTCTAGGATTGATGATGCTGGAATGGCTGGTTTCCTATCTGCTCTGGATTAGCTTGGTTCTACTCCTAGCATCGGCCCTGACCAGGATCAGCCGTATCGCAGTTCCCGGATGGGCCCTCTTTGCATTCTTCTGGCTCGGCCAGATAGAACATTATCTGGCCATAGAGGACTACTTCAATGTGGCCCTCTTTTTAGCGGCAGGTCTCTTGAGTTTCTACATGGCCTGGATTGTGATGAAAAGGGGCTTTTCATCTAAGGCATGCTATTGGGCAAGCTATGCGGCTGCCGTCTGTGGAATTATCTATTTTCCATTTGCCGAAGTACAGGCACTTCAGGTCTGGCTGATTGGATTTACCACCCTTGTAACTGCAAAGATGCTGCAATTCCTCTCCGTACCCGTGATCATGGAGAGCTGGAACATAATGAGCCTCAACGGCCGGTCGGTGCAGATTATCCTGGCCTGCACGGCCATTGAGAGCATTGCCCTTTTTGCCGGAGTGATTTTGTCGGTGCAGGCGCCTGTAGGTCGCAAGCTGGCGGCGCTGGCTGCATCCACATTCTCCATATATCTATTGAACATTGTGAGAAATGGATTTGTACTCATGGCCTACGGATGGAGCTGGTTTGGGGAAGGCAGCTTTGATATCGCTCATAATATAATTGCCAAAGTAGGATCGACATTAGCGCTCCTGGCCATATCTTACCTGGTATTCCTGCTCTTGCCGGAGCTTTTGTCGATCATTGATGAGCTGGCCAGAGAGATCAAGCCGGGAAGAGGAGACGCAGCATGAAGCTGGCAAGAAATTCCACCGCATGGATATCGGTGCCCATGTTTCTCAGTGCTGCGCTGGCCGTGGCAGGACACTGGTACATGACTGGCGTAGCTTTAGCTGGATTTGTTTTTATGATATTCTTTCACCGGGACCCGGATCGCCTTCCGGGTGGGGAAGGCATGCTTTCGCCAGCCGACGGAAAAATTATTCAGGTCACGCCGCAGAAGATTACCATCTTTATGAGTCCCTCCAATGTGCATGTAAATCGAGCGCCTCTCGATGGAGTGGTGCGCGACATCGAATACCGGAAAGGCACTCATCGGCCTGCTTTTATGAGGCGAGCATGCAAGAATCAGCAGAACAGGATGCATTTGGAGACCGATGACGGTGAAATGGAGCTATGCCAGATAACGGGAACTCTGGTCCGAAAGATCATCTGCTACGTCCAACCCGGTGATCAGGTCTCGCGAGGAGAAAGAATTGGTATGATCCGTTTCGGATCGAGGGTAGAAGTTAGCATTCCCTGCGGCTACAATCTGTTGGTAAATAATGGCGACAAAGTCAGGGCGGGAGAAACGGTGGTTGCAGTGAGGAGCTCATGAATGTCTTCCGGGTTATTCGGCTGCCGGACTTATTCACGCTTTTAAATGTCGTTTTCGGATTTCTGGCGCTTCTTGCCGCGGGCGGAGCTTGGGGCGGCATTTATCCCCAGTATGCCGTGGTGTTCATACTTCTGGCAGCAATGGCCGACGGTCTGGATGGGTTTTTGGCGAGAAAGGTGGGCGGCAGTCCCCTGGGCGCCAACCTGGACTCTTTAGCAGACCTGATCTCCTTTGGCACGGCACCTGTTTTTCTTGCCATCTCCGCCTTTCATCTTCCTTCCTACATTTGGCCGGTGGGCATTTTCTTCCTGCTCTGCGGGACGCTGCGCCTGGCCAGATTTAATGTCGTCTCCGGCAAAAGCGATTCGTTCTTTGAGGGGCTTCCCATTCCGGCCGCCGGCATAGCTCTTTCCGCCAGCGTCCTTTTGGGCAGGCCGACACTCACCATTGTCCTCATGCTGTTTTTGGCGCTGCTCATGACAAGCAGCATCTCCTATCCCAAAATTAGAGATCTTCGCGTCATGATTATCTTGGGCGGCATCTTTCTTGTGGTGGGATTGTTCCTATTCCGCCAGCACGATATTCTTTATGCCACTCTTGTAGTCATAGCGCTTATCACACTTTATCTGACCAGTCCGGTGGTGATTTCACGCCTACGAAAAAGGAGATAGCCGCCTTTGAGGCGGGCATCAAGCTTGGCGCGCTCTACCATCAGTTCGTAGGAGCGCCTGTAAGCCTCAAGACAGCAGCCGGCCTGGAAGAGGCCATGCAAGAGAGTATCTCCCTGCAGCCTTACGTAAAGGAGGTTAGCGTTCGCATAAACCGGCAGATGTTGTTGGAGAACTTCTTTGGATATGGCGAGCTGGAGGGGCGCATGATAATTGCTGAGGTGCAGATAGATTACGAGGGCGAGGTCGTCAATGCCAAACTGGAGTACGACGCAGAAAAGAAATATCCGCTCATGAGCTTGGTCTAGTCCGGATACTATTCGGATTGGGAGCGACTGCAAGCATTTCGGGCTTGGGTTGACCATGAGGCGCTCGGCCTCCCGGCCCGGCTGCTGCCGCTCGCTCACGGGCGCCAGGAGCACGCTAGAAGCTGCGCTGGCCCGAGGAGCTGGGGATAGAGCGGATCTTCTTTCCCAAAAAGAGATAAAGAAGCAATATGGATCATTGGTGATTCTTGGAACATGGACAAGCGCATCAAGCAGCACCGGGCTCTGAACCTCAAGCTCAGCGCCGCCCTTGTCGTCGTCGCAGATCCGGAGGGACGGGGGAGCTGGCGGGCATGCGGGGCCTGGCTGCGGGAGCGGCGCTTGGCGAGGGCGGCGCTCGGCAGAGATCCTGGGACTTGCCGGGAGGGGGTCGTAGCCCAGGATGTGGCTTTCTCCTGTATCAGATAACGCAATCCTGCGCCTAATTCTCCATCCTGCTTTTCACGAACCGTTCTGTATCCTTGTCCATGAAATACACGTAGCAGCCCTTCAGACCCCTTGTCAGCAATACCCGATCCTTTCCGAAGATCACGCCCACATAATCGAATTCGAATCCCTGCGCGGTGTAGATGCACCCGATCGCCTATTGATACCTATGTCAACTACCCCACCCTAAAGGATGGGGCTTGTGACTGCGCAAAAAATCGCGTCACAATAGGCTGGCTGACAACAGCCCTAAAAGCTATGTTCATAGCTGCGATGTAGTCCGCAGCACCAGCGAAGCCGCAAGACTCACATCTAAATTCGTCTCTGGTAGGTCTATTCTCCTTAGAGATATGTCTGCATGAAGGGCAAGTCCTGGAAGTGTTTCGGGGATCTACAAAGACCATCGGGACACCTGCAATCTTGGCTTTGTAGTCCACAAACATTCTAAGCAACCCAAAATTCCAAGTATGCAAGTTGCGACGCTGTGCCTTCATAACCGTAACTCTGTCTCTAATGCCCTGGAGATCTTCAAGAGCAATAGACCTGAGAGTGCCTTTGGCTTTCGTAACAAGCTTCTTGGAAACGCAATGGTTAACGTCTTTGGAGAATCGCGCCATCCTACCAGAGAGCTTCTTAAGATGGCGTTTAGCGGATTTAGTGCCTTTGGATTGGAGTCTGGATTTGAGGGAATCAAGTTGCTCTCTGGTATTGGTGGTCTGCTCACCGGAATGGACTTCTCCATCGCTATCTACAGCCAGGTTCTTGATACCAAGATCGACACCAAGAACCCCTTTAGGATCATAAGGAGACTCTTCGGAGACTTCGACCACAACGCACAGGTAAAAGATCCTTTTAACAAGGATCAAGTCTGCCTGTCCTCTGATCCGATCCATTCTAGCACTCTGATAGTCTCCAAACTTGGTAGGGACAATTTGTCTGCCGTGCAGAGTTGCCATAGATACTTTATCAAGCCCCTTCCAAGAAAGAACCCTCTGATCGTAGACCAAAGCACCATCGAGCCTAAACTCTGGTTTAATGGACTTATCTCGCTTGTAGGCTTCGCAGACCTTACGAATAGCAAGAATGGTGAGTTGTGCAGAGAGTCCGAATTTCTCCCGGATAGGATAATAAACCGTCTTTTGGACTTCTATCTTGTTGGCACTATGGATAGCAAAGACAGTTTCAGCTATCTCATTACAAGCTTCGTTAAACCTCTTCATTGTTTCAGATAGCATCTTGTATTGCTCTTGGGAGGGATCAAGCTTAACCAACAAGGTCTGAAGCATAGTATTGTGTATATAACTCAATAGTTAATATACTTATCGCACGGGACCGCCCAATTCCTCCCCACCCT
Organism: Methanotrichaceae archaeon; assembly: GCA_963803855.1. GTDB lineage: Archaea > Halobacteriota > Methanosarcinia > Methanotrichales > Methanotrichaceae > Methanothrix. The sequence continues at coordinate 130,244 of CAWDNX010000003.1, read as the reverse complement.
GAAGAGATGGGGACTCCTTGGGCAACGAGTTGAAATCGGCATCTAGAACAACACGATATCGCGCCCTTCCGGCAACGAGGTGAGCAATAGCATCATTTATCTTGGACATCGGGAAATGCTCAACAGTCGGCAGGATTTTATGCCGTGTCGCAAATTCGAGCATCTCGGCCATCATAACCGGTGAGCCGGTAGGCGAGCCCGTCACGATGCGCTGAGTCATTATAAGATCGAATGCTGCTATTGGGATCGGTTCTAACACTGCGCCCACGATGTGCAAGCGTCCGTTGGGCGCTAGCGTGCCGATGAATGCCTGCCAGTCGAGCGGAACATTTACCGTAACCAGCAGCATATCAAGCTTTCCTGCCAAAGCGCGAATTGCATTGCCATCAACACTTGAAACTACATGGTCTGCACCAAGCTTCCTGGCTTCCTCCAACTTAGACGCGCTGTGCGTAAAGGCAGTAACTTCACAGCCCCATGCCTTGGCAAACTTAATCGCCATATGGCCGAGGCCACCGATGCCCACGACGCCGACTTGATCCGTTGGAGCGATATTATTCAAAACCAATGGAGCAAAGACCGTAATTCCGCCGCACATCAGCGGTCCGGCAGCGCTTGGGTCTAGCGTCTCCGGCAGCGGCAGCACCCATTCCCACTGAGCGCGGATGCGATCGGCAAACCCGCCTCTGTGCCCGATTATGGTTGGAACGACCTTGGGGCAGAGGTGATGATTTCCGGAAAGGCATTGCCGGCAGTGCATGTCGCTCTCGGAGTTCCAGCCTATTCCAACCCGTTCTCCGATCTCAAATCTCTTTGCAGCGTTCCCAAGAGCCACAATCTTTCCAACTACTTCGTGGCCAGGGACCAGAGGATATTGAGATAGTCCCCAATCGTTGTTGATGACGGATACGTCCGAATGACAGAGCCCGCAGTGCTCGACTTTGACCTCTATCTCATCCGCTTTTAGCAGACCTGGATCAAATTTGTGTGGAACAAGCTTCTCTTTGGGGCCTAATGCGGCCCATGCATTAATTTGGGTCATTCTATCTCCTTTACTTGTCTATTTGATTTAACCATGACTCGTCTGAAGAGCGGCAAGCCTAAGATGGTAAATTGCTCTTCCGAATAATTCATGCGGTTATCTTTATCGAAAGGCAATGCAGATAACAACGCAGAGCGTGCCTAATTTCTATAATTTTAGAATGTGTTCCCATGATATTAAAGGTTGTGTATCGAAACTTTATTTTATAATGAGAATGATTATGGGTCCTGTATCCAATCCATATGTCATAGGTTAAGAATTCTTTAAAAAATTATATTAGTTTTTATTTACAATCCGTAATTGTACCAAAATTAAAAAATGATTAAAATCCGTTGCAAATTGGTTTGGGCTATTATCGCAAAACTGGACGTAAAAAAGCTCCAAGTCCTAATTCTATGCATGTCTATCTTAACCGACGACGCAAGCAATATCCTCGCAAAAATTTGCCTTCCAAGAATGAGACGGATCTGCCTGCCAGCGTGCAAAAAAATCTGTGCGAACATGCTAAAAAAATCTATTTAAAGGCTTTCAACAATGCATGGAATGAGTACAAAAAATCCAGAAGATCGCATCGGAGATGCTTCTCGGGAGGAGACGGCCCATAAAGTTGCATGGTCTGCAGTCAAAAAATCTTACGAGAAAAATGAAAAATCTGGTGTGTGGAAGGAAAAAACCTGAACTCCAGGGAGGCCACCATCCTGCTCTACGCGCCGGCGCGCGACTCCCACCGGCAGGTTTCTTGAGCCGGAGATGCCCCAGGATCCTCTGGTGGAGATTTTCCACGCCCGGCCCGCGGTAAAGACATGATCCAGATGAGTCAGGAGGAGGGTAGGCCAGGGGAGCGTGAACATCTTATGCATGAATTTGAGCGGCAAATGTATTTCATGAAGGCAATCGTCTACACTAAAATTGATGAAAAACTGGAATGTGCTAATTATAGTAATCTCGCTGTTGACTGCGACGGGTTTCTTCATGCATTTGGCTTTGGCAAAAGAAGAATCGATGGGCTTGGCAAATGAATCACTAATCACCTCATCCAACAAGACCGAACTCGTCTCATTTGTTGAGTTTGCTTTGGCCTATGCCCAAGAGAACGGCAAAGATAACGCACTCGATGAGTTCAGCAATAAGACCGGCTCATTTGTCCGCAAAGACCTCTACATCTATGCTTACGATTTCGATGGAACTTGCCTTGCACATCCATTCAAACCCGATTGGATCGGTAAAAACAAGCTGGATGTAACCGATTCCAATGGCGTCCCATCTCTCAGGAACACGCTCAATGTTGCCAAGGAAGGGAAAGGATTTACTTACTTCATCTTCCCAAACCCTGCTCACGGTAACATAGATGAGTTCAAGATCGCTCATGCTATGAAAGTGGATGACAATTGGTTTCTAGGCTCTGGAATCTACATATCATGTTCGTGATAAATAGCTATTTCCTTTTTGATAGGCGAGGAAGGGCATAACACGAATCTGCCCCGCCTCCGACTCGCCTTGCAGCCTCTCTGCTTCCTGGCGAGTCGCAGGTGCACGGGCGGCCTTCTGCAGGGCTCGGGCATCTCGGGCCAGCTCCCGGACTTCCTTCTGCAGGACCTGGCGGCGATCGCCGGAGGGATTGCGGTGCATATTTTCCCAAAACGACTGGAAATTTGGACACAGGCAACTTGCCGGAAGTCACCCAGGAAGTTGCCCTGCAAGTTACCCCGGAAGTCTTGCAGATGCTTGGGGCATTTGTGGGGGATATGCAGTGGCGAGATCTGCAGCGCCTTCTTGGTCGGAAGGATGACGAACACTTCAGAAAAGCATACCTATTGCCGGCCATCAAGGAAGACTTGATAGAAATGACGCTGCCCGATAAGCCGCATAGCAGCAAACAGAGATACCGGCTTACGCGAAAGGGGCGTTTTTTGCGTGAGAGCAGTCGTTCATGACTAATTCCTGGCCAGGCCGCAGAGGTCCTCGGGTGCCTCCATCTCTTGCGAATGGACTGGCCCCAGCTTATCTTTCCGGGCCACTTGAGTCGCCGATCTGAAAGAGCAACTGCAAAAAGAGTTTTTGGTTGATCGCTCACAGAGCCATCAAGAGAGCTTCACTCGAACTCGATTGTCCCCGGCGGCTTGGGAGTCAAGTCGTAGACCACCCTGGACACAGTTGGAATCTCGCCAGTGATGCGGCTGGAGATGCGCTTCAGCGTCTCCCAGGGAAGCTCCATCGCTTCCGCCGTCATGGCATCTCGGGAGGAGACGGAACGGACGGCCACCACCCAGCCGTAGATCCGGACGTCGCCTTTCACACCCGTGGCTTTGCCGAGGAGCGCAGCGAAGGCCTGCCAGGGGCTGAATTTCTCGACCTCTTCCTCCACAATGGCATTGGCTTTGCGCACAACATCCAGCTTCTCGGATGTGACCTCGCCCACGATCCGTACCGCCAAACCAGGCCCAGGATAGGGCATCCTCTCGCTGATCTCCGGGGGAAGGCCCAGAGCCCTCGCCACTACACGAACCTCGTCCTTGTACAGGTCGCGCAGGGGCTCGATTATGGTCTTGAATTCCATGCAACGGGGCAAGCCTCCCACATTGTGGTGAGCCTTGATGCCACCCTCAGACTCGATTCTGTCCGGATAGATGGTGCCCTGCATGAGGCAATCGCCTCCAATCTTGCGCGACTCCTCCTCAAAGACACGGATGAAGGTCTCACCCACAATCATCCTCTTCTCTTCCGGGTCTGTGACCCCTTTCAAGGCATTGAGGAACCGATCGTGAGCATTCACGCGCACCAGGCCGATGCCCTGGAAGAGATGCTCGATTCGGTCCGACTCGAACTGCCTCATGAGCCCCGAGTCCACATAAACAGGAACCAGCCGGTCTCCGATGGCGCGATGGGCCAGCATGGCGCATACCGAGCTGTCCACGCCTCCCGATAAACCTATGATGGCGCGTCCCAATACGTCGCGCCTGATTTCCTCGATGGCGTCCTCTATGAAACGTTGCACATTCATGGCCATAATAGCATGCCCGGCTTTGAGAATAATAGGCTTGCGGTTATGATTCATGCTTATCTAGATGTTCTTAATATGACCCGTACATGAAAAATAGGGCTATAAATTATAAAAGAGATGGATAAACTGGCGAGATGGGAGTGTTGGGGCTCGCCATTAGGACCTCCTCGGGGAGGGCCTTCCTCCGGCCCTCCCAACCTAATGGGAGAATTTGCAGTCAAGACGTTGTCATTAGATCGTTTCTCCTTGCCCCATCGGGCAGATGCACTCCAGCCACTCCTTCTCCGGGCCTACGGTCTTGTTAGCCCACTTCCATCTGGCCTTGCCAGCCAAGGTGAAGTTGCCGGCCAGATGCGTATCGGTGAATCCGCGCGGCCAGTAGGCGGTGCGATCGGCCAGGCCCTGGACCTGGGCGTCTGTCTCCAGATAGGATGAGGGTCTTGCCCAGCTGCGTTCTATAGCTGAGGTTGAGGCTCTTAGCCTCGTAGTATCTATCGCTCCAGCGAATGTCTCTGTAGTCGTTCTCGGCCCGCAGATTTGCTGACCAGTCCCCTCGCAGGAGAAGTGGGATACGATTTTGGGAGAGATTGAGAAGGCCAGGAGAACTATGGGCAAGGATGTTGCGCTCTATGTTGATGCTGACCGAATTGTATGTCAGTTGCTCCTCGGCCTGATAGTCACCTGCTCCATGCTCGCCGTATTGCAGGACCGAGCCGATTATAGGCCGGATTCTGGTAGTGGCTGATGCCCGAAAAGTTGAACTCGCCCGCCAGGATATGTACATTGTTTGTGACCAGGTAACTTTCAAACTCTGTAGAGAGCTTGCCCTCTGTGGACATAAGGCCCTTGCCGGAAACTTGGCCATCTATGCTGGCCCGAGCAGAGGGCTTAAGGCTCCTCATCTTTATGATAATCTGGCCATGCGCGCCCGGCAAAAGATTGGGGAAGGTCCAGGTGTTGGTGGTGCCGGGATCGGGAGGCGGATAGGACTCGATGAACACCGTTCGCGGATCGTAATCCTCTCTGACGATCAGATCGGCAGGTTCTAGCTGATTATTTCCATAGGTTATGGTGTAGGTCATCAGGCCTCCCGGGGTCGCAGAAGAGGGGCCGTCTTTTACATCCTCCTTTTCCAGAGGCTCGAAACTTATTATCTCGTCGCCAATCTTAATGTAATCGATAAATGCAGATGTATCGGATACCTTGATGTCTTTATAAATCGTAATGTAAATTTTCACAATTCTCTTTCCCTCTAGCCGGTCCTTGCAGTCATCAAGACTTCCGGGAAGGAATTCTCCGTCCTTATACTTCTCATATTCCAGATCAAAACCATCAAGTTCATTCCAGGTATGATTGGACATTCCCACCGCGGAGCATGATTTTTTTTGCGAGAGAATCCTTGCATCCTGGAGATTTTTGCTGTCGTAGCTGTCGTCCCCATCGCCGTCAAAATAAAGCTCAACTTGGACAGTTCCATCGCCTGATTCGGGATATATCCACATGCTGAGCTGATCAAGATCTTCAAGTGGTAACGGAGGGTCCAGATAGATATAGATCCGTGCATAATTTCCTTCGCTGTTTATGGATAGCTCTGCACTGCTGCCGCCATGAAAGCTCTGTCTGGCAGAGACGGAAGCATCAGCATTTTTCAGATTGCTGAGATGATAATCCAGATCTGTGAGACAGGTGGAACTAAATATACCTATCTGGAAAAAAATAATAACAATTATTATAAAATTTAGTGATCGATTGTAATGCAATGGCTTGCTCATACACCCACGTATTTATGTAACAGTAGAAATAAGATTCGCTCGACAAAAAAATTATCTCAATCATAAATGACCTAGATCATATCCACATAACCTCTACATGAAAAAAAGGGTTATTAACTTCGACGATAATCGACTATTCGGCGGGTTAGGAGAGTGGGGACTTGTCCTTACCGCATGGGCAGGAGTGATGGGGAAAGGGTACACTCCTGCTCAGAATCCCTTAATTATTATTACTATCTTCTAAAACCCTTCTTAACTCCTCGATCACAATGGGCTTGCTGATGTAATCGTCCATGCCGGCGGCCAGGCAGCGTTCCCGGTCGCCTTTCAGGGCATAAGCGGTGATGGCTATGATCCTGGGCCCCTTGGGCCATAGCTTGCGAATCTCCTGCGCGGCCATCAGGCCGTCCATCTCCGGCATCTGCACATCCATGAGAACCACATCATAGGGCTGGCGCTCTATTGCCTGCAGGACCTCGAGACCATTGCCTGCCACATCTGCGCTATAGCCGAGCCTCTTTAGCATCTGAATGGCGACCATCTGGTTGATGGCGTTGTCTTCCGCCAGCAAAATGCGCAGCGTTCCGGCCTTCCCTTGGCGGGGATGCGTTTTTACTCTCGTGGCGCAAGAATCGACGGGAATCGATATTTCTTCCGCCTCCTCGGCAGGAATTGTAAAATGGAAGGTGGAGCCCAATTTCGGCCTGCTGACCACCCAGATCTCGCCGCCCATCAGCTCCACCAATCTACGGCTGATGGCCAGGCCCAGGCCGGTTCCGCCGTACTTTCGTGTGGTGGTGGAATCTACCTGGGAGAACGATTGAAATAGTCTGTCCAGCTTTTCATCAGGAATTCCAATGCCGGTATCGCTAATGGAAAAATGAAGCTCATATAGTCTGCTATTGGTAGTCTGTATCGGCTTTGCTGTCACATAGATCTCGATCGTCCCGGCATGCGTGAATTTGACAGCATTACTGAGCAGGTTGACCAATACCTGACGAAGCCTGGTAACGTCGCCCTTGAAATATGCCGGAATCGCTTCATCCAGGCCATATTTCATAACCAGCCCTTTTTGATCTGCAGCCGCCTTTACCAGATCTACAGCCACGGCAATGCATTCATGCAGATGGAAGGGCAGGCACTCCAGCTCCATCTTCCCACCTTCAATCTTGGAAAAGTCCAGTATCTCATTTATAACCGAGAGCAAGGTATTGCCGGAGCTTCTCACCGTCTCTACATAATCCCTCTCTTGCGCATTCAAGTCCGTGTTCAATAGCAATCCGGTCAGACCCAATACGGCATTGAGAGGCGTTCTGATCTCGTGGCTCATGTTGGCTAAAAAATCCGATTTTGACCGGGCCGCCGCTTCTGCGGCCTCTTTTGCCTCAATGAGAAGGTCTTCAGCCTGCTTTTGCTCTGTGATGTCGCGAATGGATTCTATGGCTCCAAAGACATTGCCGGCAGAGTCATAGAGAACAGCAGCACTGCCCATGAGGTAGACGCTTCCGCCTCGCATGTTGGGCATGTAGGCTTCTCCATTGAGAACTCGTCCTTTTTTCTCAATATGGTCATATTTGCTCTCGATCTCTCGGTCAGCTTTTAAAATCAGGTCGATGAGTATGGGCTGGCGAGATCCATAAAAGGGCAATGCATATTCATAATCGCCCTTCCCTATCATATCCTTGGTTAAGATGCCGGTCATGGCCTCGATGGCCCTGTTCCAGGCTACCACCTTTCCCCCTCGATCGATGACGAAGGTAGCATCGGGCAGAAAATCAATGATATCCATTAAGCGCTGCTCCGATCCTAAAAGAGCTTCCTCCGCCTTCTTGCGGTCGGTGATGTCTGTGAGCAAATTCAACGTGGCTGGTTTGCCTTGCCATTCAATCAAGGTCGCATTGATTTCCACCCATTTGACAATGCCTTCTGGAGTCACCACTCTGAAAGCGTACCGGGGCGGTGCGGCCGCATTTGCGATTCGTCGCCGGTAATTTTCAACCACCATGCTCCTATCATCCGGGTGGATGAATTGGGGAAATGGTCTATCAATGAGTTCCTGCTCCGAATATACCCCCAACAGGCTAAGCGTCTTGGGATTGACAAACTTGAGAAGGCCGTCTTGGGCGACAATGATTGAATCGTTAGCGTTGTTTATCAGCAGGCTATACTTTATCTCGCTCTCCTGAAGCGCCTCCTCGGCCTGCTTGCGAGAAGTGATGTCCAACCCGACGGCTTGATAGCGGGTGGGCTGGCCCACCACATCAAAAAAGGCCCGGTTGGTCCACTCGTGGTAGACCACTCTGCCGTCCCGCCTGAGATATCGTTGCTCGTGGGTCTCAATGGGCTGCTGCGGTGTCAGCGCGCCAAGAATTGATCTGACCTTTTCCTGGTCGTCAGGGGACAGAAATTCGTAGAAATTTCTCCCGATCATTTCGGCGGGGGCCAGGTCCTCCCATGCCGCCAGCGTCTTGTTTAGATAGGTCACAGTGCCGTCGGGAAGAAACGCCGAAACGAAAACAGGCATGTCCTCGGACAACTGCCGGTAGCGCTCCTCGCTCTCCCGCAACGCCTCCTCCGCCCTCTTGCGGTCGGTGATATCTCGGGTCACTCCCACTAGAAACTTATTTCCTGATTTGTCCATATAAAGCGTCTTTTTAACCAGGACGGTGTAGATCACGCCGGGAGCGTAGGTATTCGCCTCCTCGTTTACGTTCTCCTCTCCCGTGGTAAATACCTCCTCATCCTTCTGCCAGGAGATATCTGCATTCTCTTGAGAGGGGAACAGCTCATAAGCGGTCCTGCCCAAAATTTCCTCTCTTGAGCGGCCGAAGAGCTTGCATGCGGCATCGTTGACCAGAATTACCCTGTGCTGCCGATCCTTGACATGAATCGGGTCGCCAATAGAATTTATTATTTTATCGAGGTAGTCTCTGGTATCCGTTAATGCCTGGTTGGCTTTTTCTATGTCTGTCGTTCTCTCAAGGACTCTCTTCTCCAGTCCATCATGAGCCCTTTTTAGCTGCTCCTCGATCTTTTTGCTCTCTGTGATGTCTCTGGCAATGCCCACCAGAAACTGATTGCCGGCTTTATCTACGTATAAGGTCTTCTTGGTGAGCATGGTTCGAACAATGCCCCGGCCATCAGTCACAATTTCTTCATTTACGTTCTCTCTTCCTGTGGCAAAGACCTCTTCATCCTTTTCCCATAAAATGTCCGCCTGCTCTTTGGGGAAAAAATCGTTACTTGTCTTGCCGATCATTTCTTCATGTTTTCGGCCGGTAAAGTTGCTTTCGGCGGCATTGATCAATACGTATCTGTGCTGTCTATCTTTGACGAATAAAGGATCTGTGAAAGAATTTATTATCATTTCCAGAAAATAGTGCTGCGAAATATCTGTGCTGCTTTTTTCGTCAAGCAATTTTTCTATAGCTTGCAGCTCAAAGGAAGCATCGGATAGCGTCTCGCATAGACAGGCTGGGCCAGATTGGCTTTTGATCCTGAGATCATCTAATCGAGCCCGAAGTTGGCATAGTCTCTGCAGTGCGTCATTGAGTTGCATTTCATTTCCCGGAAAAGACGACTTCTTGTTTTTGTGATTCTGCGAATCGGAAATTTTTGGGTTCTAACCTCTACGATTATGCCTGTTTGTGATAAATAATTTTCCCCTAAAATAGGTTGAAGATAGCGTTTACCTTGTAAGAATGCGAAGGACGACTATTACTGACCACGGGTCAGCGAAAGTCTCAACGAGAAGAAGATAGAAAGCTTATAAACATTAAATCTCAAGTGACACTAACCATGGCGCGACTAGAGGAACTCACACCAGGAGCAATGGTCAAGGGCATACTACCCGACGGTCTCATCACAGTGATTCAGGCGAAATGGCACGGCTCCAATGTTGTGGAGTTGACCTACAAGGATAGCTCGGGCAGCCCAAGATGCGAGCTTTTATATCGTGATCGTGAGCCGATATTAGAGATTGCATCCGTTGGCCTTCCTTGGTCCTTCGATGCCGACGGCAAATTGTTCCGGCTGGTCTCGGAGGCGCGCCGCATACGTATGGCGTATCTTTTCGATCCACTGCTCGCAGTTAATACCTCGCTCGTAGACCCATTACCTCATCAGATAACTGCTGTTTACGCTAAGATGCTTACTCGCCAGCCGCTGCGCTTTCTTTTGGCCGACGATCCCGGTGCAGGCAAGACCATCATGGCAGGGCTTCTCATCAAGGAGCTTTTGGTCAGGGGTGATCTGCACCGGTGCCTAATCTGTGCTCCCGGCAGCCTGGTGGAGCAGTGGCAAGATGAGCTCGGCAGCAAATTCCATTTGCCTTTTGATATCATCACCAAAGAGACCGTGGAGGCTTCTCGCAGCGGCAATCCCTTTGCTGAAAAGAACCTGGTCATCATGCGTTTGGATCACGTCAGCCGCAATGATGAGCTACAGGCCAAGCTTGAGCAGACGGATTGGGATCTCATAATTTGCGATGAGGCTCATAAAATGTCCGCCACATTCTTTGGGGGCGAGGTGAAAAAAACCAGGCGCTATCACCTGGGCAAGCTTCTTTCCAGAATTACCAGGCACTTTTTATTGCTGACAGCGACTCCGCACAATGGCAAGCCAGAGGACTTTCAACTCTTCATGGCACTGCTCGATGGGGACCGATTTGAGGGAAAGTTCCGCGACGGCGTGCACAGCGTCGATGTCTCTGATTTGATGAGACGCATGGTGAAAGAGGATCTTCTCAAATTCGATGGTAAACGACTATTTCCTCAGAGGCTCGCCTACACTGTAAACTATAGCCTCACCAGTATTGAAGCGGATCTCTATGCCCGTGTCACAGATTATGTCCGGGAAGAGTTCAACCGGGCCGATGCCCTGGAGAACGAAGGACGAAAAGGAACGGTTGGCTTTGCCCTCACAACATTGCAGCGTCGATTGGCCTCCTCGCCGGAGGCGATCTATCAATCCTTGCTGCGCAGGAAAGAGCGCCTTGAGAAGCGGCTACGTGAAGAGAAATTGCAAAAGCGTGGCTCTGAAGCACGGATAGAGTCCGCAAAGGATCTGCCCAGTCTCACCGAGGAGGAAATGGAGGATCTAGAGGATTCCCCCGACCTGGAAATAGAGAAGACCGAGGAGAAGGTAACGGATCAGGCCACAGCTTCTCAGACCATAGCTGAGCTGGAAATGGAGATATCCACTCTAAGAGACCTTGAGAGTCTGGCCAGAAAGGTCAGAGCCAGCGGGAAAGACAGGAAATGGGATGAGCTGTCCAAGCTTCTCGATAACAATCCGGAGATGTTCGACGCTCACGGCCACAGAAGAAAGCTGGTGATATTCACAGAGTTTCGGGACACTCTGAACTATTTGTCCGAACGCATCAGAAACCAACTGGGGCATCCTGAATTTGTTACGACCATTTACGGTGGCATGGGTCGAGAGGAAAGGAAAAAAGCTAAAGAGGCATTCACCCAGGATAAGGATATTCTGATATTAGTAGCCACTGATGCTGCCGGTGAGGGCATCAACCTTCAAAGGGCACATCTTATGATCAACTACGACCTGCCCTGGAATCCCAACCGCCTGGAGCAACGCTTTGGCCGGATTCACAGGATAGGACAGACCGAGATCTGCCACCTCTGGAATCTCGTGGCTGCTGAGACCCGAGAGGGCGAGGTCTACAATCTCTTGCTGCGAAAGCTGGAGGAGGAGAGCCTGGCTCTGGGCGGCAAGGTCTTTAACATCCTGGGAAAAGTTACATTTGAGAATAAATCGCTGCGAGAGCTGCTCATAAAAGCGATAAGGAAAGGCGAAAGTCCAGAAGCTCGCGCCTGGCTAAATCAGGTCGTAGACGAGGCTTTGGATAAGCAGCAGCTCATTGATCTGATAGAAGAACACGCCCTGGTGCATGACAGCATGGACGTAAGCCAGGTCATGCAGATAAAAGAAGATATGGAGAGGGCTCTGGCAAGGAGATTGCAGCCTCATTTCATCGCATCTTTCTTCCTGGAGGCTTTCAAGCTGCTGGGTGGAAGCATCCGGGAGCGTGAACCGAAGCGCTATGAGATCAGCCATGTCCCTGCCGTCATCAGAAATAGAGACCGAATGATTGGAACAGGAGAGGCCGTGCTGACGCGGTACGAGCGGATATGCTTCGAGAAGGAGATGATCAATGTGCCGGGAAAGCCATTGTCCGCTTTCGTATGCCCTGGCCATCCTCTTTTGGATGCGGTTATTGACATTATTCTGGAGCGGTACAGGGATCTGCTGAAGAACGGAGCTGTTCTCATCGACCCCGGCGATCCGGGAGAAAAGGCGAAGGCACTGGTTTATTTGGAGCACTCCATCCAGGACGCCAGGACAACCAAGTCCGGAGAGTACAGGGTAGTCTCCAAGAGGATGCAGTTTGTGGAGATCGGACCGGGCCAGGAGGCGAATAACGTCGGATATGCGCCTTATCTGGACTACCGGCCTGCGACAATTGAGGAGCAGGAGATCATCAAGCCGTTGATGAAAGAGGCCTGGATCTGCAAAGGGCTGGAGGAGATGGCCTATTCCTATGCTGTGGAGCACCTGGTTCCTCAGCATCTCTGCGAGGTGAAAGAGAGGCGTGAAGAGTTGATCACCAAGACCTTGATCGCGGTCAAAGACAGGCTCACCAAGGAGATCAACTACTGGGATCATAGAGCCAATGAGCTCCGAGAGCAGGAAAGAGCCGGGAAGGTCAATGCCAAAATCAATTCTGCCAAAGCTCAGCAAAGAGCGGATGATTTGGATGGCCGCCTTCAGAAGCGCATAACTGAGCTGGAGCAGGAGAGAAGGCTCTCGCCTATGCCGCCGGTGGTTGTGGGCGGCGCTCTGGTGGTGCCCCAGGGATATCTGGATAGGGGCATGGGACGCAAGAGTGAGGAGAGCCTTTCTGTCAATGCCGCGGAACGGGCCAGGATTGAGCAGATCGCCATGCGAATAGTGATGCAGGCAGAAGCTCGGCAGGGCTACGAGCCCAGGGATGTGAGTCGGGAGAACTGCGGCTATGACATAGAGTCCAGAAGGCCGGATACAGAGCCGCAGGAAGGTGGAAGGCTGCGGTTCATCGAGGTCAAGGGCCGAACTGCTGGTGCGGATATAATTACTATTACCAAAAATGAGATCCTGACCGGGCTGAACAAGCCGGAAGACTATATCCTGGCCATCGTTCTGGTGGATGGGGATCAGACAGAGCTGTGGTATTCCCGAAGGCCGTTTGGCAAGGAGCCGGACTTCGGGGCGGAGAGCGTGAATTACGCTATTAGAGATCTACTTGATCAAGCATCACAGTTATATAATATAAAAAATATGCATGGCGATAATGTATTTTAAAATTTGTTAAGTGAAATATTTAAATATATTATATCAATTTTTAATATAGATCACCAATCATCCAAAGGATTAAAATAGCATGACGTTGACTACATGTCAATAGAAATTTTAGGGATCATAATATGTCGATCTTTGATAATAAAATATCATGCCTGGTTCCGAGAATAAGCAATGTCTTGATAATATCTATTTTTGTCTTTTTTATTTTTCTTCCACTAACATTGGGAGAAAATATTACAATAGAAAATATTACAATAGTCCAACCAGATAAAGGTGCTGATTCATGGACTGGGTCGATTATTCCACTGCTTGGAGTATTACTAGGTGGTATTATTACACTGGCCACTAGTGTTTTTCTCGGACGGCAAAAAGATGCGTCTGCATTAAAAGCAAAGCAACAACAGCTTTACTGCAAATTATTCGGTTTGAAGTTCCTTTTAGCTCAAGTTTATGTCTCACTCAATCAAAATTATATTTATCATAGATCCCATAAAATTGCCAAAGACCAATCATGGTGTGAGAATAAAGAATATGAATCAAGCGAAATTGAAAGACATAAAATGGAATATAACGAATTGGTTATGGAAGTCGCCCGAATTAATCAAAAAGTGTTCGAAACACTGGGTATAATTCCTATTTTATTCAAGCAAACATCTAAATTTGATCCTTTGATTGAAAAGCTTAAAAAATTAGATGAGGGTTTCAAAGGACTACGGAACGAATTAGAAACTGACTTGGAAAAATCTTGTAGTTCCGCAAATACCATCGAAAAAGCTAGCTTGGATTCTTGGAAAGGCAGATCATTAGAAAAGGTTAATAAGCTCACAAAGGATAACATTGAAGCAACAATGGATAAAGTATTGAGTGAATTATCTAATAAAATCTCTGGCAAAAAATCCGATTAATACAAATGAGCCTATAATGTTTTTAAAAACAGTTCAATTACTATTTTTTTTATAATTTATATCATTTTTATCGCGGATTTAGGCAGCGCAACAACAGTAGCTTACCGAAGACTTCAATATATGTGAATCACACTAACACTCAGGAGGTCCTTTACGCTCTACCGCAAGAAGCTCATCGAGGTCGCCCTGCCCCTGGAGGCCATCAACGTAGCCTCGGCTCGGGAGAAGTCCATCCGCCACGGCCATCCCTCCACGCTGCACCTCTGGTGGGCGCGCCGGCCTTTGGCCGCCTGCCGAGCGGTGCTCTTTGCCTCCATCGTTGACGATCCCTCCAGCCGTCCCGAAGAGTTTCCCACCGAGGAGGCGCAGGAGACGGAGCGGCAGCGGCTCTTCCGGATCATCGAGCGGCTGGTTCTCTGGGAGAACACCAACAATGAGATTGTTTTGAACGAAGCCCGCCAGGAGATCCTGAAGGCCACGGACGGCCATCCACCACCAGTCCTCGATCCCTTTTGCGGCGGCGGCTCCATTCCCCTGGAAGCGCAGCGCCTGGGCCTGGAGGCGCACGGCAGCGATCTGAATCCCGTAGCGGTGCTGATCACCAAGGCCCTCATCGAGATTCCGCCCAAGTTTGCCGGAATGCCGCCCGTGAATCCTGAGGCGCGCAAGAATATGCAAAAGAAGATCGAGGGGCAGGACTGGCCGGGGGCTTCGGGCCTGGCGGAGGACGTGCGCTACTATGGAAAGTGGATGCGGGATGAGGCCGAAAAGAGGATTGGTCACCTTTATCCGAAAGCCAAGCTTGCCGATGGCAGTGAGGCCACAGTCATTGCCTGGCTGTGGGCCAGGACTGTGAAGTGCCCCAATCCAGCCTGCGGAGCGATGATGCCTCTGATGACTACTTTTTGGCTTTCAAAAAGACTGGGTAAAGAAGCATGGATTGAATATATTTTAAATCCTAAAGACAAAACCATTAATTTTGAGGTTAGGACTGGAAAAGGGCAACCATTACCTCCTCCAAAAATCGGCAGGGGTGCAAAATTCCGTTGTTTGGTATGCGGGCAATCAGCTGAGGAAGAACACATTAAAGATGAAGGTATGAAGGGACTGCTTAATAGCCAGTTAATTGCTATAGTTGCTGATGGAAAGAAAGGTCGTGTTTATTTATCACCAAATGAAGGACAAATTAAAACCGCATTGCTAGCACGACCCACGTGGGAACCGGAACAAAAATTACCTTACGACCCCCGAAATATTTGGTGTACAAGCTACGGTTTAACTGAATTTAAAGATCTTTTTACGCCTCGACAACTTGTCTCTCTAACTGTGTTTAGTGAGTTGATAAGCGATGTTCGTGAGCGCATATCTAAGGACCAATCCGAAGCTAGGTTTTGTGGTGATTGCAGCACCTCTAATGGTTGCAGTAAAGATTATACTGGATATGCCGAATCCGTGTTGACATATCTTGCTTTAGCTGTTGATAGGCTGATTGATTATAATTCGATTATTTGTTCGTGGATCACATCGTTGGAAGCCATAAGGGATACGTTCGCACGTCAAGCTATCCCTATGGTTTGGGATTTCGCAGAGGCTAATCCCCTCAGCAATTCTGCTGGAAGCTTCAATGGTGCCGTAGAATGGGTTACCAAAGTTATAAGTTCGTTGCCCTGCTTATTAAAAGGGAAAACTAGCCAATTCGACTCAGCCGTATTCATTCCAGAAGTATCAAGTCCCATAATATCCACAGATCCACCATATTATGATAACATAAGCTATGCGGATCTCTCAGATTTTTTTTATATTTGGTTAAGGAGGATGTTAGGTAAGATTTATCCAGAGATATTCAGCACTTTATTAACCCCTAAATCACAAGAGCTAATTGCATCACCATATCGTTTTGGTGGAAGAAGGGACGAAGCAAAACGTTTCTTTGAAGAGGGTTTAGCGAACTCTTTTGCGAATATGCGAGATGCCCAAAATAAAAACTTCCCCTTAACGGTTTTCTATGCATTTAAGCAAGCAGAGAAAGATCTCGCAAGAGATGGTAATTCAACTGTTAATTCAACTGCGGTTTTTACCTCGACGGGTTGGGAAACTATGATAGAGGGGTTACTAAAATCTGGTTTCACAATAAGTGGTACTTGGCCAATAAGAACCGAACGTAGTGTTAGAAATAACAGTTTAGGAACAAATGCGCTTGCGTCGTCGATAGTTCTCGTCTGCCGCCCTCGCCCCGAAGACGCGCCCGTGGCCACCCGCAGGGAGTTTCTCTCCGCCCTGAAGCGGGAGCTGCCCGAGGCGCTGCGGCAACTGCAAAAGGGCAACATCGCCCCCGTGGACCTGGCCCAGGCGGCCATCGGCCCTGGCATGTCCATCTTCTCCCGCTACTGCAAAGTCCTGGAGGCCGACGGCGAGCCCATGCGCGTGCGGACGGCCTTGCAACTGATCAATGTCCATCTTGACGAGTACCTCTCCGAACAGGAAGGCGAGTACGATGCCGACACCCGCTGGGCTCTATCCTGGTTCGAGCAGTACGGCATGACCGAAGGCCCCTTTGGTGATGCTGAGACGCTCTCCAAAGCCAAGAACACCTCTGTCTCCGGCATGATTCAGGCGGGAATCCTCAAGGCCGGTGCGGGAAGGGCCCGGCTGCTGAAAAGGGAGGAGATGGATGCCTCCTGGTCGCCGGAGTCGGACAGCCGCCTCACCGTCTGGGAAGCGACGCAGTACCTGATCCTGGCTTTGGAGAGCCGGGGCGAAGCGGGCGCAGCAGCGTTGCTGCAAAAACTGGGAGGCCACGCCCAGAACGCCCGAGACCTGGCCTACCGGCTCTACTCCATCTGCGAGCGGAAGAGTTGGAGCCAGGAGGCTCTGGCCTACAACTCACTGGTGATGCTCTGGCCCAGGCTCTCCGAGCTTTCCCGGGAAAAAGAGGCTCAGAGGGGCCTGGATAGCTTTCAATAATCCGAGAGTTAAAATACTCCGAGATAGTAATATCCATAGATGATCATCTCCCGGCTGATTCTGAAGAACTGGCGCAACTTCCAGAGCGTAGACGTGCCTTTGCAGGAAAGGATTATCCTGGTCGGCCCCAATGCCTCGGGCAAGTCCAACCTCCTGGATGTCTTCCGCTTCCTCCGCGACATCGCCAAGGATGGGGGCGGTCTTCAGAAAGCAGTAGCTGACCGGGGACGCCTTCCTAAGATCCGGTGCCTCTCTGCCAGGAGAAGCTCAAATGTCGAAGTCGAGATCCATCTGGCCGAGTCCTCTGAGGAGCCGGTCAAATGGAAGTACGCTATCGGCATTACCCAAGAAAAAGGAGGAAAGCGTCGTCCTATCTTGGTTTACGAGAAGGTCTGGTCGGGCAATGAGCTGATCATAGACAGGCCCGACGAGCACGATAAAGAAGATGCTCAACGTCTTACCCAGACCCACCTTGAGCAGATCAACTCAAATGTACTCTTCAGAGAGATCGCTGCCTTCTTAACCACCATTCAGTACATGCACCTCGTCCCCCAGCTTCTTCGATATCCTGATGCATTCCCTGGTCAGGATATGCCGGGCGATCCCTTTGGCAAAAGATTCCTGGAGGACCTCGCTAAAACGAGCGATAAGACCAGAAGCTCCCGGCTGAAGAAGATCGAGAGTGCACTCCACGACGTTGTGCCTCAGCTCAAAGAGCTCTCTTTCATCAAGGACGAAACCGGTGCCCCCCATCTTGAGGCAGTCTATACTCACTGGCGGCCAAAAGCCGGAAAGCAACGAGAGGATCAGTTCTCTGATGGCACTCTTCGTTTAATTGCTCTTCTCTGGTCGCTCCAGGAGGGAAAATCGCTTCTTTTACTGGAAGAGCCTGAGCTTTCGTTGAACGCAGGGATAGTAAATAAGCTTGCTCCTATGATCTCAAGGCTGCAAAGACAGACAAAAAGGCAAGTAATGTTGAGCACCCACAGTCCTGATCTTCTTTCAGATAAAGGAATCGGCGGCGAGGAAGTTTTGCTTCTCATACCCGGACCTGAGGGTACAGAGGTTCAGGTCGCAACTTCGCAAAAAGAGATAAACGACCTTCTGGAGGGTGGCTTAAGTATTGCAGACGTCCTGCTTCCCATCACCAATCCTCAGAGAGCCTTGAGTTCGTGGGGCATTTGATTTGACTGTCGAAATCCCCATCAATCTGGCATACGAGGATGACCTTAGTCTGGAAGTTCTCCTCCGACTCCTTCAAAGCCCGAGCTTGCTCTCTTCGGAGAAGCGCTTTTGTGTCGGAAAACAATTAAGCGGGCGCGGATACGGTTATCTAAAAAGAAATATCTTTGGATTTAATGACGCTTCGAAAGGCATGCCCTACCTGATCCTCACTGACCTGGATACGAGGGAGTGCGCTCCTTCGATGATTCGGGAATGGTTGCCGGTGGCGAGAAATCACAATCTCATTTTTCGCATCGCGGTAAGGGAAGTAGAATCATGGTTGCTTGCCGATCGTTTTGGTTTCGCCAAATTTCTTGGCATCGCCCGAGATAAACTACCAAAAAATCCCGATGATTTGAGCGATCCCAAGGCGCATCTGATCAATTTGGCCCGAATCTCAAGAAAGCGAGATCTTCGGGAGGATATTTTACCTAGAATCAGGAGCACTGCAAAGCAGGGCCCTGCATACAACGAACGGCTGGTTTCCTTTGTCAGGGAGGCATGGAACCCCTCAAAGGCACGCCTGCATTCCCCCAGCCTGGAGAGAACTCTAAAAGCGCTTGAAGTATTTGCACCCCGTTGGGAAGTTTAATATTATAATATAAAGATCTCAGTTCAAAGGAGAGTTAGGAAGTTGGCAATTAGCAATCACGAGCGGGTCGGCAAAGGACTGGAGATTCTTAAAAAAGGCATCCAGCCCTTTGTGGAGAGGGAGCTGAAGGCCTTCTTTGGCAACATCTGGTTCTTAGATGGCGTGGAGAAGACCCTTGGGTCGAGGATGGGCACAGAAGCCCAGGCAGGAGGAACGGAAGAGGAGAAGTTCGCCCGGCTGGACATCATGGCCCTGCTCGTAATAATATGGGAGAACTGGTCCCGAGAGGTCTTCCAGCCAAAGCTGGGACACACCGGCAGAAGCTACATCAGCGAACTCCGGGAGGTTCGAAACCGCTGGGCTCATCAGCAGGCTTTTTCCACAGAAGACGCTTACCGCGCTCTTGATACCATGCAGCGTCTTTTGGAGATGATCTCCTCGCCCGAGGCGGCGACAATCCAGGCCAGCGCCAGGGAGATGATGCGCCAGCGCTTTGAAGAGGAGACCAAAAGGGAGCTGAAGAAGAGCGCTGAGATCGTCACCGAGTCAAGACCCCTGGCAGGCCTTAAATCCTGGCGCGATATTGCCATGCCTCATCCAGATGTTGCAAACGGCCGCTACCGCCAGGCTGAGTTCGCCGCAGATCTATCTCAGGTCGTAACTGGAGAGGCCGAAAACGAGTACCGTGATCCTGAGGAATTCTTCAGCCGTACCTACATCACAGACGGCCTCAAGCATCTGCTGGTGCTAGGACTGAAGAGGCTCTCCGGCCTATCCAGCGATCCCGTGGTTGAGCTGCAAACCAACTTCGGCGGCGGCAAGACGCACAGCATGATCGCTCTCTACCATCTGGCAGGCGGGGACCTCACTCCCGGCAAGATTCAGGGCTTTGAGCAGGTGCTTAGTGAACTAGGTATCGAGCGACTTCCCGTGGCTCACAGAGCGGTTCTTGTGGGCACCAAACTGAATGTGGCTCTGGGCACAACCAAGCCGGAAGGAATTAAGGTCAACACTCTCTGGGGAGAGATGGCCTATCAACTGGGCGGCCTGGAGGGTTACAGCATGGTCGCCGAGAATGATGCTACCGGCACCAGTCCCGGCTCCGACACTCTCAAAGAGCTGTTCGAACGCTTCAGTCCTGCCTTGATCCTGATCGATGAGTGGATCGCATTTTTGCGCAATCTCTACCAGCCGCGCTCCGAGCACGAGACCAGGCTGTCCGCGGGGACTTTTGAGGCCAATATGACCTTTGTCCAGGCCCTGACCGAGGCTGCCAAGAGAGCCGAGAGAGCATTGGTTGTGGCCAGCATCCCCGCCTCCAATGCCGAGATCGGAGGAGACGCAGGTCAGGAGGCCCTCCGGCGCATCCAGAACATCTTTGGCCGGGTCGAGGCCGTCTGGAGGCCCGCCAATGCCGAAGAGAGCTTCTCCATCGTCCGTCGGCGGCTCTTTGAGCCCATGACCGATTATGTATCCAGGGACGCCGTCTGCCGAGCCTTCGCCGAACTCTACCGTCAGAACCGGGGCGAATTTCCCCGAGACTGCGCCGATTCCGACTACGAGCGCAGGCTGAAGGACTGCTATCCCATTCATCCCGAGCTTTTCGACCGGCTTTACCAGGACTGGTCTACTCTGGAGCGATTCCAGCGCACTCGCGGCGTGCTACGGCTCATGGCAGCGGTTATCCACGATCTTTGGGAGCGCAACGACAAATCCCTGCTCATCATGCCTGGGACTCTGCCGTTGGACAGCGCCGATGTCCGCTTCGAGATCACCAGGAATCTTCCAGATAGCTGGGGTCCCATCATTGATACCGATATTGACGGTCCTACCAGCAAGCCCATTGCCATCGATAGGGACAATCCTAACCTGGGCCGCTACTCTGCCTGCCGGCGCGTCTCAAGGACTGTTTTCATCGGCAGTGCTCCTTCAGTGGGAGCCCAAAAGGTGCGCGGCCTGGAGGAGCTGAGAATCAAGCTCGGCTGCGTCCAGCCAGGAGAGGTGCCGGCGACCTTTGGAGATGCCCTGCGGAGAATGAGCGAGCAGCTCACCTATCTCTTCGGCAATGATAGCAGATACTGGTTTGATACCAAGCCCAGCGTAAACCGAGAAGCTGCGGACAGAGCCGAGGATCTTCTGCGCCGTCCGGAAGATGTTGATTTAGAGATCGTCAATAGGCTCAGGGTGAGACAGGGCTCCGGCAGCTTTGCTTTTCAACACATCGCTCCCTCCACCTCAGCCGACGTGAACGATGAGATGGAGGCAAGGCTCGTGATCCTGGGACCGGAATATTCCCACAGCTCCAAGAAAGGATCACCAAGCTCGGCGCTTGATCAAGCGTCGAAAATATTAAGCGAGAGGGGAGCGGGACCAAGAATCTACAGAAATATGCTGGTCTTCGTTGCCCCAGATAGCGAGCGCCTTTATGAGCTACGCCACTCAGTACGGCAGCTATTGGCCTGGAGGTCTATTGAGAAAGACACAGACACACTTAACCTCGATTCCTTCCAGAGACAACAGGTCAAAGATGGAATAAAGCGTTCCGAGGAAGCAGTCAGCTCAAGAATGACAGAGACCTTCATCTGGCTATTGGTTCCAACACAAGAGCGACCCGATGAAGCTGGCATAACATGGATTTTTGCCAGGATTAACAACTCCGATAAGGAATTGCTCCCGGAAAAGGTCAGCAAGAGGCTATTGGCCGATGAGCAACTGATAGTTAAATGGTCTTCGGCCCGCCTGCTGATGGAACTGGAGAGACTGCTCTGGAAAGACGTACCTCACGTAAGTATCCGCAAGCTGTGGGGATACTTCTGCACATATCTCTACTTGCCCCGTCTGGCTAACGAGGATGTTCTCTTGAATGCGATTTCGTCCGGGCTTGTCGGCCAGGATTACTTTGGCTATGCCGATCGGTTAAACGAGGACGGAAGATATCTTGGATTGGTATTTGGAACGGGTCGAAGCACAATAAATGACGACGGCGAAAGTCTCCTTGTCAAACCGGATGTAGCCCAGGCGCAGATCGACGATGATGCAAAGGCTAAGGCAGTACGCGAGGGAAAGACACAAGACGATAGCAGAAAGAAGGAAGTGAAGAACACATCTAGAGACGAAAAAGAGGTCATTCAAGCACCTAAAAAGGTCCGTCGATTCTTCGGTACCGTGGAACTGGATCCGAAGAGAGCGGGGAGAGATGCCGGTAACATCGCTGAAGCTGTCATTCAACATCTTGAACTGGAAATTGGGGCAAAAGTCAAGGTTACTATGGAGATCGAGGCTGATATTCCGAGCGGGGCGGGTGAAAAGACCCTTAGAACCGTATCCGAGAACTGTAGGACCCTTAAGTTCAAGCAATTTAGCTTTGAGGAAGATTAAACGATCCCCAAGCTCATTGCCCAAGGACGCTCTCCATCCGAAAGAGCCCGTTCTCCTCTTTGATCTCGATTTTTGCATCCAGGAAATGCCCGACCGTCCAGATGTTGGTCCTGGCGTGCAGAGAAATCTCCCGCACCGTGCAGCTTCCTCCAGCCAGGGCCAGATAGGGAATGAGCTGGTCGGCCAGGTGCACATCCACACGGGCAGGGGATTTTAGCTCAATAATCAGCTCCTCTGCCGCCCTTCTGCCCACTTTTTCCGCCGGCAGCCCCATCTCGCCAAGACTGCTCGCCCCTTTGCAGCCGGACCAGAGTGTGATGCCGCTTCCCAAAGAGGGCAACCGCAGAGCCTCACGAGATATTTGAGAGGAAAAGCCCGCCTGCGCTAGTGCCTCTGCCGCCGAATCGGCCTGCCTGGCAGCCACGTGCTCGGGCAGGTTCGAGCAGTGAGACACTCCCTGCACAGTATTCTGTATATTCTGAATAATCTGCGCGGCATCACAAGCCATACTTTTCAGATGAGAGGCCTTCAGCTTTGCCGGCTCGACCTCTAAGAGCACCTCGCCCTGGCCTCGGGGATAGTATCCTCTCTGTAAAACCTCCAGGCTCACCCTGGCCCCAAAAAAGGATAGAGCAGGCAAAAATACATTTTTAAAATAGTCAACAGCAGGAGACCATTGCACATCCGTTCCTCCATGAATTTGCAAAGAAGAAGGCGCATCGGCCCGCAGCAGCGCCGGCAAAAGGCACTGCATGAGCAATGTCACGCTACCTGCGGTTCCAATCTCCACCCTGTGCCTGCCGCCCCGAATCTCTCCCGGCGTGAAAACGATCTCGGAAGATCCAGGCGTCGCTCCAGATGTCCTGGCATCGCAAATTGCGGCTAATGCCGTTATGGCCCGGGCATGCTGTGCCGCCAGGCCGGGTTTGGACCGGCCCTGCCGGATCCTGGTTATGCGCACGGGCTTTCCCGTCACTGCAGAAAGAGCCACGGCTGTGCGCACGATCTGGCCGCCGCCTTCTCCAAAGGAGCCGTCTATCTCGATCATAGCTTGAAGCCGCTCACCTTTACGCTGGATATGCAGCCCTCAACTTTTTTGATATCTTCCGCAGATCCATCCAAACTCTTTAGAATCGCCTGACCGGTGGGATCATTGGTCATGCAGTCCAGGGGGAAGATGGACTCCTGCACTACAGAGACGTCTTTGAATCCCGCAGACTTTATGGCGTCCAGATACTTATCCTTCGGGAGGGCTCCCGCGATGCATCCCACGTAAGCCTTAATCGATTGCTTGACGAAATCAGGAAGTCCTTTCAAAAGGACGATATCCGAGACCATCAGCCTGCCGCCGGGCCGAAGAACTCTAAACGCCTCCTGGAAGGCCTTCTCCTTGTCCGGCACCAGGTTGATGACGCAGTTGGAGATGATGACGTCGACTGTATTATCCTCGACTGGCAGGGCCTCGATCTCACCAAGTCGAAACTCCACATTGCTGTAGCCACCCTTGACGGCATTGGCTCTTGCCCGCGTCACCATCTCCTCAGTCATATCGACGCCGATGACCTTGCCCCGCGGCCCGACGGTCTTCGATGCCAGAAAGCAATCAAATCCGGCTCCCGATCCCAGGTCCAGGACGGTCTCGCCCTCTTTTAAGGAAGCAAATGCAATCGGATTTCCGCAGCCAAGCCCCAGGTTCGATCCCTCGGGCACGGCCTCTATCTGCTCATCGGTGTAACCGACCTTCTTGCTGATCTGCTGGGGCTTAACCGATCCACAGCAGCCTGACGAACAGCAAGATGTTGCGTTCTTTGCCACACGCGAGTAGCTCTCTTTTACCGCATTCTTCAGCTCTTGATCATTCATCTTTTCCACCTCCTATTCCTTAAAAGCCTCGTTTATTACCGGACCCAGCCGGGATTTGACCATGCCTTCCAGCTCTTCCACCTTGATCAAAGATAGGCAGCAGACCTTGCCGTCTTTCTCCAGGCTGAGCAAAGCCAGCTTGTCTCCCGGCTTAATCTTTGCTCTCTCCCGGATCTCTTTGGGAAGCACCATCTGTCCTCTCTCGTCTATGGTTACAATCGACTCTACGCTGCAACTGCTTATCTCGCTTGGCTGGCAGCAGGATTCATTCTCATCTTTTGTGGTCACTTTTGCGCCTCAGGTCATTGTAGCAATTGCGTTGTTTTCTGAGAATATAAGCTTTTCTGAAAAATCGGAAAAATCGGATATAATATGGGCCTGATGGAAAAAGTCTAGGTGGCAATAGCCAAGCTGTTCCTGTCACTCAAGGGATAATTCCTCGCTTTCTATCGATGATCTTCAGTCCTTCAAACCATAGAACGCTCGCTATCCCTGCCATGAAACAAATGGCGATATCGATGAGATGCAGTTGGGCAAAGCCGAATAGTTCTGTGATAAAGGGGACATAGAGTGCCAGTGCCAGGAAAGCAAGGGCCCCTCCAACTACCCACCAGATAGCGGGATTGGGAGTGCTCATGGTCTCTAAAATTGTCCGGGACCAGGACCTATTTGCCAGTATCAGGCTAAGGTTGGCAATGACGAGCGTAGTATAAGTCATGGCTCTGGCCTCAGATTCGCCCTGACCACGATAAAGTGTTACGGCGAAGACTGCCAGGACTATGATAAGAACGCTGATTCCCTGAAGCAAGCTAATGCCCAATGTGCTCCGGCTAAACAGAGGCTTATTTGGATCGCGTGGCCGGCGCTGCATTACATCATTTTCCTCGGGTTCGGCCTCAAAAGCAATTGAGCAGGCAGGATCGATGATGAGTTCAAGAAATACCACATGAATCGGGAAGAAGATTAACGGCCACTCCAGGAGCACGGGAATAAGCGACATGCCTGCGATAGGCACATGGATGGCCAGGATATAGGCCATGGCCTTTTTGATATTGTCGAAGATCCTGCGGCCTAGCCTCACTGCTTTGACTATTGACGAGAAGTCGTCGTCCAGGAGAACCAGAGATGCCGCCTCGCGGGCAACATCCGTACCCCTCTTACCCATGGCAATTCCAATATTGGCAGCTTTGAGGGCTGGCGCATCGTTCACGCCGTCGCCGGTCATGGCCACAACCTCTCCGTTAGCCTTTAAGGCCAGGACCAGCCTCAGCTTCTGCTCCGGCATAACCCGGGAGAAGATGGAAACATCACGGACTTGATTCTCAAGTTCCCTATCGCTTAATTTCTCTA
Source organism: Methanotrichaceae archaeon (assembly GCA_963803855.1). Lineage (GTDB taxonomy): Archaea > Halobacteriota > Methanosarcinia > Methanotrichales > Methanotrichaceae > Methanothrix. The sequence continues at coordinate 104,794 of CAWDNX010000003.1, read as the reverse complement.
ACTCGGGGCCGGTAATTACCTGATCCGAGGGAAATCCGATCTGTCTGGCGATAGCCTGAGCGGTGCCGGGATTGTCTCCTGTTATCATTACTACTCTTATTCCTGCCGAATAGCACTCCTTGATAGCCTGAGGAACGCCCGGACGCACCGGATCCTCCATGCCGATCAGGCCCAGGAATTTGAAATCGAATTCGTGCTGTCCATCCGGCAAATCCGTCTCTTGGAAGGGAGCTGTGGCAACGCCCAGGACCCGCATGCCCTCACCGGCCATAACCTGAACCGCCCGGGAAAGCTCCTCTTGCCGATTCACGTCGAAGTGGCACATTTCTACTATGGCCTCGGGCGCTCCTTTGGCCGCGATTACATACTCTTTTCCAGAAGGCGATCTCCAGACCCGAGACATGGCCAGCAGCTTCTTTGATAGCGGGTACTCTTTAACCAGTTCCCAGTCCCTGTGCATGTGCTCTGTCTTTGCCAGGTAGTCCTCGCCCAGTTTTCGGAAGGCCTTCTCCATGGGATCGAAGGGATCGATCTGACTGGCCAGAATGGAAAATTCAATTACCTCATGAATAGCATCCGGCAAAGATTCTTTGCCATCCAGGTCGAAGAACTCGCAGCCTGCGAATATCTTCTTCACCTTCATTTGGTTCATGGTCAGAGTTCCTGTTTTATCAACACACAGAACTGTGGCCGAACCGAGTGTCTCTATTGTGGGAACGCGCCTGGTCAAGACGTTGCTCTGCGAGATTCTCCATGCACCCAAGGCCAGAAATATGGTCAAAACTACAGGAAACTCCTCAGGCAGCACGGCCATGGCCATCGTTATGCCGGCCAGGAGCCCCTGCAGCCAGTCGCCTCTGGTCATGCCGTAGATAATTACTACAATTAAGCATAGGCTCAGGCCAAGTATGGCCAGGTTTCGTACAAGCAGATTAGTCTCTTTTTGCAGCGCCGTCTTCTCTGATGTGACTTTCTGCAAAGCCTTTCCAATCTTGCCAATCTCCGTGTTAATTCCCGTGGCCTGGACCACTGCCACGCCCTGTCCCTGCACAATGAGACTTCCCGAGTAGACGAAGGGTAAATCATCCCCACCAGGTCTTGCCATAACAGTTGCTGGTTCTGTGTTCTCGCAGCATATCTTTCGTACAGAGACAGATTCGCCTGTGAGAAGTGATTCATCCGCGGAAAGGTTAGTGCTGCTCAGCAATACGGCATCTGCAGGCACACGATCGCCCTCTGCAAGAACGATAAGGTCTCCAGGAACAACATCCCTTCCAGCTATTCTTTTATCCTCACCGTCTCGAATCACCAGGGCACGCGGGCTGGAAAGGTCTCGTAAAGACTCCAGGGCGCGCTCAGTCTTGCGTTCCTGGAAAAAAGTAATGCCCATGACAACCAAAACGAAGCCCAGCAGCATCAAGGCCTCCTGGAGATCACCGAGCAATAGATAAACCAGTCCGCCAGCTACCAGTAGGAGAAACATAGGCTCCTTAATAACCTCCAGAGCAATGGCTAAGATCGTGCGAGGTTTGGCTGAAGGCAATTCGTTGTAGCCTACCTCTTGTAGCAGTTTTGCAGCCTCGGCAACCGATAGGCCTTTAGCGGTGTTTATATCAAAATTCTTAGCCAGCAGTGTATCCCCTTTCGAACTTAGTTATCGCATTTTCTTATAGTTGCAATCTATTGCTATATTAAATATGTGATGACTGCTGCATATTTATTTCGACAAATGGCCAATCGCAAGCGCAAACTTAAAAGACTATCGTCGTTATTGTCTCACAAGGTTACCAACTTTGAAGAATCTAGAAAAAAATAAAATAACAATCATCGAGACCGCCCAAGCTGCCAGAGCAATTGAGGAAGTCAACTACCACGCCCTGAAGAACGTGGCTTGCGACTACGTAAAAAGTCGTGTCGCGTCTGGCGGGCTGACTAAACCGCCCTGAGACTCAAGGATATACCTCAAGTCTCGTGTTCGGTGCTCAATATTCATTGCACCAACTCTATCGGCATGGGTTTCGTAACCGCATTTTTCGCATCGGAAGGCTAGGCCCTTCCGGTTATTTCGGCTGATGTGGTTACATCTTGGGCAGGTTTGGGAAGTAAATTCAGGATTCACGTAGATTACAACTATCCCGGCTTCTTTGGCTTTGTATTCCACAAAGCCTTGAAGCTGTCGAAATGCCCAACTGGAATGCTCGTACCTAAACTCTTTGGATACTTTGCTTTCCGTTCTCTTCCTAATACCGGTCAAATCTTCCATACCGATTACGGAGACTTCATTTTGCATTGCGAACTGAACGAGTTTTTTAGATACATTATGATTCATGGCAGTCATAAACCGTGTCTCTCGACCAGATAACTTCTGTAGAAGTCTCATGCTAGATCGAGTGCCCAAATAGCGACCGCCCGCCTTCTGAAGTCTCCGGCGTTCCTTGGATCTAATGTTTCGGTGATTCTTAATCTCGCCGCCTGCAAAGAATTTGCATTCCTTGTCAGTCGTCGAGGCAACAGCTAGACAATTTATGCCGACATCAACGCCCATGAAAGTAGTTGCATCAACTATATTCTTGTCTGGAATATCCTTCTCACAGGCCAGATGGAAAAAGTAAGCTCCGTCTTTGTGTAAACAAAGTTTGGATGCCAGATAGTTCCAAGATGCGTCCAGGTATTTCTGAGCGTACTGATAATTCAGGAGCTTGTATCTTTTGCGTCCCACCAATGTGGTTATGCTCAGGGTGTCCCTGGATAACGTGAAATCGCGTTCAAACGAGAATGTGGCCGAGGTTGGATCGAAATCTAGGAGTTGCCATTCAGATTCCTTTTTGTCGATCTGACTTTGCAGCGTTTTGTAAGCTCCCGACACCTGGCGAGCTACGTTACAAGCCATCTGAGATTTCAGGTTAAGATTGTTTCGTAGATGCCTGTATGTGGCTTTTTGGATCTGGCTGCTCCCGATGGGCTTGCCGATGTCAAACACGATTTGCGAGACATAATTCATGCCTTGCGAGAAGGATTTAAGCAGCTCAGCTAGATCGTTGTCCGGTACATCTAGCTTCAGGATAATGGTCTTTGTGAGCTGCATGATTAAGTATATTCACCTGATACTTATATCAATCTGTTGCGGGTGAAAGTACTCATGTAAGGGGTCCAATTCCTCCCCACCCCAAAGGATGGGGACTCCTTGACCCCTTAACCCCGCGAGTTGAAGCCCGATATAGTGGCATTTGAGCTTTGCTGCGACTGCCATGAATCCAGAACTGGCCAAGAGGATGCAGAAGAGGAGCTCAAGATACATGAGCTTCTCAACGGCAGCAAAATTCTTCTGCTCCTGGTGCAGATGCTCATGGCCAGCAGGTATGAGAAAATAGGGGACAATGGAAACACTAAGCCGGGATCGAAGAACCTGGCGGCATTTGCAGCAGCAGATAAAGCAGACGCCCGCCTGGAATCACTGGACGGAAATGAGAGTGCGATTCTGGAACGTTTTTGCAGCAGCATGAGTTTTCGGGATAAGCTGGGGCTCTTGTGCTTTACGATCCAGGTCAAAATGAATAAGCAAAAGGACAGAATCCAGGAAGACTGCCTTATCTCAAATGATGCCGCCTCGCAGATGATCTCAGATCTTGGCCAGATCTCTCCAGAAGCGTCTGATGCATTAAAGACGGAGCATGATTCATACCTTGCAGAAAAGCTCTTCCAACTCTCCAGAGAGGGAAGTGTACTGTTTGTGGTTGATGCTGGTCATGTAGAGAGGATAAAGGAGGCACTGGACAATCTTGAGGCTGGAACTAAAAGGCTGGAAACCGGGGAAGTGCCAGGCAGAAAGGTCTCGCCGGTCAAGATCCTGGGGGCAGCTCTAACATTGCTGGTCCTGGCAGCCATGGCGCTGGTCCTGGTAAATGCACAGTCCAGCGGAAAAACTGTGCTGGCCTTCTTGATCTGGTTCGCGATAACAGGAGGCCTGAGTGCACTAGGAGTGATCCTGGCCCGAGGGCATCCTCTTTCGGCCCTGACTGCGCTCATGGTGGCCTGGTTGACAACTCTGATTCCATTTGTTGCAGCAGGTTTGTTTGCAGGAACGGTGGAGGCGTGGAAGCAGAAACCGACGGTAGGAGATCTCAGGAGGCTTAGCAGGATGAGAAGCCTTGATCAGATGAGACAAAACAGACTCTTTAAAGTCTTACTGGTGAGCGTTATGGCCAACCTTGGCGGCATAGCCGGCATGTTTCTGGGGATCTACATCATCTGGCAAAGACTGGGGTTGATGAATCCCAATGATCTTATCGAGCGATTGCACTGAAGAAAATCCATAACGAGAAATAAATGCGGCCGGCGAAAAGCCTGCCGGGAGGCAGACTGAAAGCCGGATTTTCATCCAACTACTTTACAGCCTCTGCATACTGCCTGGAAAACTCCTCGCACTGGCCGATGATGCGTCCAGTAGCTTCTCTCAAAACAACTATGGGGTCTACACCAGAGGTCGTGAGCCGGAAAACGGGGTTGTCCATGATGGGAAATTTGGTGTCGTAGGTGGCCATCAGCACCCTTTCATCAGCCAAAAGTTCGGTTCGCAGCAGGTTCAAGATGGTATGCCCTTCCCCCACAAACTCGATAATGGCCTGATTCTCCGTCTTCTTAATAATCTTCAAATTCATCATACCACTCCCAGACCGTAGGCTGAGCTCATCTTGCGCGTCTCAGTATTGGCGCAATTGGGGCAGACCAATTTGCTTTCTTTCTTGACCAGGCCCGCAAGACAACGAGTGCAGTAGGCCTTGATAACGCCCAGATCCTCGTCGCCCGTAGCAAGCCTCATCTGTCTCTCGTCGATGATCTTGGCCTTAAGAATATCGCGGAGCGAGAAGAGGTGACGCAGGTCTTTGACATAGGAGTTTCTCACATTGGATATGTGAATGGTCGCCTCCTCATCTGAGATGGGTCTGTCCTCATGCCCCTTCTTGAAGGCCAGCGAGACTATGACCAGACTGTCCTTGAGATCAATTACCTCCCCCACCACGATATCACCCTGAGAGAGTTTTACAGGAGCATTGGTCTTGGGTATGACACTCGCGGATCTGGCTCTCGAATCGATCTTGACCAGGCCAGCCGTAGATGCAAAAATCGTTCCTGCCCGAGCGTAGGTGCAGTCTCCGGGAACAAACTCCTCGGTCGATCCCACCACATCTCCAGGAAGTACAAAGCTACCGTCCATCATAATTCCTCTATGATTCCTCTATATAAATCCAGTATCATCACTAGCACCTAGAATTGATAGTGCTACTAGTATCTAAAGTCTGGCATCCTAGCATGTTATTCTATATAGCTCAACCTCAATGACCTTGACATCTTGGCTATGAAACTCAAAGCATCTCTTCAAGGGAAAGGAAATGCGATAGACCTCCTGCACCGTGCAGGGTTTCATAAAGCTTCTCATGAATGCTTCGCTTCCCTGATTATGCAGAGAGTAGATCGTCTTGGCGATTTTTTGGGCAATGCAAAGAAAAGCGCGGTCTCCAGCACTCGCCTTCTGGGCTCCAAAGGGCGGATTCATGACCACAGTATCGATGCCCTTGAGAGCCAGCGTCCTCACATCGGCGCGGATGAAGTCCACATCCACGTTTAACTTTTCTGCATTTCTCCTGGCTATGGCCAAAGCATCGCCGTCGATCTCCACGCCAATGGCCCTCGCGCCCAGTAGGGCCGCGCCTATGGCCAGCACGCCCGTCCCGCAGCCCAGGTCACAGACGGTACCAAGCTCTTTGCGCATTCCTGCCAGGAAAAGCATCTCTGCGGCGACGCATGCGGGCGTGGCATACTGCTCCCTTTGAAAAGAGGGCCGACTAAAGCCCTCCAGCCGCTCCAGCATCATCTCAAGCTGCTTTCTCTTCATATTTGCCAGGCAGGCATGATACTGCGGCCTATATCAAGTATAGTATTGCCTCTATTGCCAGCAGCATCACCAAGAGAACCGTCATAACCTTGAGGAGGAATAAGGCTTTCGAGCGGCTGAAGGGGCTTTCTTGAGACTCGATCTCTATTTCGGCATCTGGGACGGCTTCGCAAAACTCTAGCTGCTCATTATTCAGCACTTTATTTCTCACTTCATTTGCATCTGTTAGTGCCCTTTCGTGCGGCTCCTCTCTCCCGTCCTCTGGTTTTAGCGGCATTTCTTTACTTTCCCGGAATTGCTGCCTAATGGGCGGCAAGAGAAGCTGGCCGTAACTCTTGCAGGCCAAGTCGGCTTTGATTGGGACCAGCCAGCCATCCGCCAGGATCAGGTCTTTTGCCACATACCCCTCCTTTGAGATCTCCAGGACCGGCAGGTCCGTCTTTGCTATGGGTTCCAACTCTGGCTCATGCAGATCATTTATCTTGATATTAACCACAAATTCACCCTTTTCGGTCACTGGCAAGAGATACACAGACTCATCCCAGGTGAATATGCTATTACTATCATCGATTTTGTTTAGCGAATTGCTAACCATGGCCCCGGCAATAAGTTGCAGGGCCGCTTGGCATTGCAGGCTTACGTTTGCTGCCGGCCCCTCCAGGATTTCTGCGGCCTGTGCAATCCTATTTGCGCTGCTTTCTTTCCCATCTAAATTCTTTTCTGCATGGCGCAAAGCCACGGCTGCTGCCTGCAGCTTCTCGGACGCATCTCTTCCTGATTTTTGCACATCTATGATATTTTTCAGGGCCAGGCAAAGAAAGCCGCCTGCCTCCTCCCCCGCCTCCTCTGATGACCACCCCTGGGCCCCTCCCATGAGATACTCCGAGGCATTGTTCTGGGCGCGGGTCAGCATTAAGGAATCGTTTGCTAAAAGGCCAATGCTGTGGACTTCCTTCATGCCGGCGATGATTCTTTGCAGGCCCAGGATCCCGGCTTTATTGCCATCACTGGCATTTAGAGCTGCATTGTCCAGGAAGGTCTGGGCCCTATCCACCAGTATCAGCGCCTCCTCGCCCTGAACATCCCCGCAGAGCCTTACCAGATAGGACCGGCTCTTTGCCATTGCCTCGGCCACCTTGATCTCGGCCTGGCCTTGCTCAAGGGTAGATGCCAGCTCATGATAACGGTTAGCAGCCAGGACGAATAGCTGGGAGGCCTCCTGTCTTTGCTGCCGGCTGGATGATCGGCCCGGTTCTTCTTGCAGGCAATTTTTTGCCAGGGAGCTGTAAGTTTTCGCCAGGCAATAGAGTGCATTCTGATAACCGGGCTTCATTTGACGGGAAATGAGCAGAACGGCTCTCTCCAGAGGTTCGCGAGCCGCAGTTGCCTGCCCCATCTGCAGGTAGATGCGTCCCAGGTTGGATAGAACAATTCCCTGGCTCTGACTTTCGCCTTGCTCTTCGAACAAAGAGAGACTGGAATTGAAGTAGCACAGTGCCTTATCCCAGTCCATTCTCTGGCCGGCAATTCTTCCCAGCCGGTCCAGCACCCAGGCAGCGCTCCTTTTATCGCCCAGTCTCTGAAAGTCGGTCAGGCTTCTCTCGAAGTATCGGGCAGCAAGCTCCTTCTCTCCCATATCGGCATAGATCCGGCCGAGGCTTCCCGTCATCTGAGCGATGCCGAGATCGTCACCCTTCTCCTCGAAGGTCTTCAGGCTGCGGTAACAGTGCTCTATGGCTTTGTCCCATTCCCCGCTCTTCCGGTAGGCTGAGCCCAAATTCCCCAATACATGGGCAAGGCCGATATGATCCCCTTCCCTGGCAAAGCAGTCGGCGGCCTTCTGATAGTAGAAAGCAGCTTTCGCCAGATCTCCCTGATGGACAAAGGCTTGACCCAGGTTATTCTGTAGCACCGGTCGCAGAATCGGATCGCGGCAGAGAGACAGGGCCCTGTTGTATGTATTTATGGCGAGACTTGGCAGATCCGCCCTGCGGCAGATATCGCCGAGCCGCTTGATCTCATAAACATCTTGGAGCTTAAGAGAAAGTTCGCGGCAAACATCCTCGTCGATTCTGCCCTTTCGGGAGCTTTCCAGCAATTTGCCTAAGTGTTCAGGACAACTACCTTCGATGGCCTTAATATCGATTTTTTGTAGACCATCACCTCCTTTAGAAAAAGATGCATAAATTTCCTGGAGAACGACTAATTGATTCATAGATTATATGATAACTTATATCTTTATATAGTTTTTGAATACTATCGAATTTTGCGATTTCTATTCAGGCTTTATAATTCTCCTCTTGAAGAAGCCTTTTATATCTTGGCCGTGAGTGTTTTTGGGAGATTCCCGATGGAGTTCACTGCACAGGAAAAATATGAATTTAAGCGTCTTCTCGATGGCCTGAGAAGCAAGACGGGTCGAGGGACGGAGCTAATTTCGCTCTATATTCCCCCCGATAAGCAGATCTATGATGTCACAAGCCAGCTACGTGAAGAGTACGGGCAGGCAGCCAACATAAAATCTCGTGTCACCAGACTTTCCGTGCAGGGCTCCCTTGAGTCGGCCATGTCCCGACTTAAGCTCATCCCCAAGCCTCCTGCCAACGGAGTAGTCATATTCATCGGCAGCGTGGATGCCGGAGCCAATCGAACTGAGATGTACAGCGTAGCTTTAGAGCCGCCCGACCCCCTGGTAACCTACCGATACCACTGTGATTCTTCATTTCTACTGGGGCCGCTGGAGGAGATGCTGGCCGACAAAAAGACCTTCGGGCTTATCGTACTGGACCGGCGCGAGGCGGCCATTGGCATTTTAAAGGGCAAATACACAGAACCTATAAAGCACCTCACCTCTACCGTGCCGGGCAAGCAGAGAAAAGGTGGCCAGTCCAGCCACAGGTTCCAGCAACTGCGTCTCATCGCCATCCACGAATTTTACAAACGAATAGGAGAATCGGCCAACGAAGCATTCCTGGCCATCGATGCCAAGGATCTGCAGGGCATCTTGGTAGGCGGGCCTTCACCTACCAAAGAAGAGTTTGTGGAGGGGGGCTTTTTGCATCACGAGCTGCAGAAAGAAGGTTCTGGGCGCCCTGGATGTCTCTTATACCGACGAATCTGGATTGTACGAGCTGGTGGATGCCGCTCAAGATCAACTCTCCGATTTAGAGGTGACGCAAGACAAAATGCTCATGCGCCGCTTCATGAAGGAGCTGGTTTCCGACAAAGGTCTGGCGGCTTACGGTGATAATGAGGTTCGCCATAACCTGGAGCTTGGGGCAGTGGAGATACTTCTTCTCTCTGAGGATCTGAGAAAGACGCGAGCTAAGATCGAATGCACCAGCAGAAGCTGCGACTTTTCCGACAATCAAACCCGCTCGAGGGCATCTGCGTCACTGGGCAACTGCCTGAAGTGCGGGGGTACTCTAACCATCACCGGAGAAGAGGATATAGTCTCCGAACTATCCAAGCTGGCAGATCAGAGTAAAGCAGAGGTCAAAATCATCTCCACGGAGTTTGAGGAGGGTGAGCAGCTTTACAAGGCCTTTGGCGGGATTGCTGCCATCCTCAGATACAAGACCAGCCACACCTAGGGGCGATGAGAACGATCGAGGTTACTATTTGCTCATCGGTTCGGCCCACGGAACGCGTGGAGAAAGTCGTATCGGCCATTGAGAACATCTTTCCCGGTCTGATCATGGACATTCGCGCCGACAAGATTGAGGCCTACAACGGCCCGGATAGCCTGAAGACGCTGCATGAGCTTTTGAGAAGGCAAGAGATTTTGGACACGGCCCGAAAGGTAATGCTGCGCACACTGGTGGGCAATACCACAGCCTTCCTGCTCAGCAAGCAAGCCGCATTGATGGGATTTGTGAGCTTTCCTCCGGAAGAGGAGGCCCTGGGATCACTGCATGTGCAGATCACGGGAGGCGAGAGCGTTATCAATTGGCTGGCGCCCGAGACCGAGAACGGCGTGCCGGTCCGAGAGATTGACCTGAGCGAGATGCGGGCAGGAAGCCTGAGCAGGAAGGAGCGGATGTTTAGCTTCTCCTCCAGCAAACTGGTGGACAGGCCCTTTGACTGGGCCTATCAACTGAAAGATCTGGGCTACAGCGGCTGGGAGATCGTAAACGAAGGAAAGCAGAAGCTAACACGAGAGAACCTGGCCGAGGCAAAACAGATCGTCGAGACTACCGACCTTATTATTACCATTCACCTGCCCTACTCCGACCTGAATTTGGCCTCCGTCAACCAGCCCATCTGGGAGGAGACGGTGCGGCAGATGAAAAGCTGCCTGGATCTTGCCAGCGACTTTGCCCGCCTGGCCGTGCTTCATCCCGGCCACTTCTCGCCTCTGGGAATGCATATGCCCGATGCCGCCTGGTCGCAGAGCATCCTGGGCATCCAGCAGATCTGCGATCATGCCCAGAATCTGGACATGAGAATTGCCGTGGAGAACATGGTCAACATGCCTGCCATTTTAGGCCGCCGGCCGGAAGAGGTTATGGGGATAATAGAGACGGTGGACCGGGAGAATGTGGGCTTTATTTTTGATGTGGGCCATGCCAATACCAATGGAAATGTAGAGAGCTTCCTGCCGTCTTAAGGACAAGATGATTCACACTCATGTGCACGACAATCACGGAGAGAGAGACGAGCACCTGCCGGTGGGAAACGGCACCGTCCCCTGGAAAAAGGTTGCTGCGGCCTTAAAGGATTATAAAGGCCGCATTGTCACAGAGTCCCGCTCTTTAGAGGAGGGACAAAGATCCGTAAATCGCCTGAAGAAGATGATGAACCTCGACTGAGAGACAACAATGTCAATCTTCGATAATTTATCTAAAAGCATGCTGGACGGCTTTGACTGCAAAGACCGTGCCCGAGAAGAGGCCTATCGTCTCTCCCGCGAGGTTATTCGCCTCTGCTCTTCCTCCATCCGGTCCGTGCATAGAAATGACCTGGCCTCTGCAGAGAAGCTCATGGGCGAGGCGGCCATTGGACTGGAGAGAATTCGGGAGGTACTGATGGATCACCAGGATGTGCGCTACGCCGGATTTGTGGACGGAGCGGAGCAGGAGTATGCGGAAGCCAGGTGTGTCTATTCCATCACCACACGCCGTCAGATCCTGACCGCCGACGAGGTGGGAGTCGAGCCCGTCAACTATCTGGCGGGCCTGGGAGACGTCACCGGAGAGCTGCGTCGTCATATTCTGGACCTCATTCGCGCCGGGCAGAGCAGCGGAAGGCGAGTACTTCCTGGGCGTCATCGAGGAGATTTATTACCTGCTCATGCTCTTCGATTATCCGGATGCCATAACCCGCGGCCTGCGCCGCAAGAGCGACCTGGCCAGGAGCATGCTGGAGAGGACGCGCGGAGACCTCACCAATGCTCTGGAGCTGGCCAAGATGCAGGAATCGCTCTGCAGTTTCCGTGAGCTGCCCAAAAAATAGAGGGTAATAGAATAATAGAGTCGTCTTTGTGCCTTTGTGTCTTTGTGGTGAGGGTGGTAGTAAGCTCTAATCCCACATTCCTACCTAAAAAAACCAAGCACAAAGCCACAAAGGACGCACAAAGAAAAGACCAATTTCCTGGAGCTACAAAGCATGAAGTTTGATCCCAGCATGATTAAAGAGGCTGCCAAAGAGGATTTCGATAAGGCCTGGCAGCAGGGGAAGGAGTATCTCGGCAAGCCTTCCCTAAACGAGAGATATCCCAGAAATAGCTATTCTTTTGGGACAGTGCACCCCATATTCGACACCGTTCAGAAGCTTCGAGAGGCCTACATCCGCCTGGGCTTCTCCGAGGCCATGAACCCGGTGATGGTCGAGGCATCGGATGTTTACCGCCAGTTCGGCTCGGAGGCGCTGGCCGTGCTGGATCGCTGCTTTTACCTGGCCGGCCTGCCGCGGCCGGATATCGGCATGTCTGATGAGAGGATCTCTCAGGTAAATGCCCTTCTGGGCAGGGAGATTTCCGGGGAAGAGGCGGAGGCCCTGCGCCAGATTCTGCACGGCTACAAGAAGGGCAAGGTGGAAGGCGACGACCTGGTACAGGAGATCGCCAGCGCTCTCGGAGCGCACGATGCTCTCATCTCCGTCGTCCTGGAGAAGGTATTTCCTGAGTTTCGGGAGCTGAAGGCCGAGGCCACGACGCGCACGCTGCGAAGCCACATGACCTCAGGATGGTTTTTGTCGCTCTCCAATCTTCATCACCGCAGCAAAGCTGCCGCTCAAGCTCTTCTCTGTGGACCGCTGCTTCCGGCGCGAGCAGGCGGAGGATGCGGCACGGCTGATGAGCTACTATTCGGCAAGCTGCGTGATCATGGGTGAAGAGGTAAGCGTAGAGGATGGAAAAGCCGTTGCCGACGGCCTGCTCAGCCAGTTTGGCTTTGAGAAGTTTCAGTTCCGGCCGGACGACAAGAGAAGCAAGTACTACACGCCGGGAACGCAGATCGAGGTCTATGCCTACCATCCAGGCCTGGTCGGCTCGGCCACGAAGTACACGAGCGGGCTGGGTGGAGGTGGCCACCTTCGGCATCTACTCGCCCACAGCTCTGTCGCAGTACGACATTCCCTATCCGGTCATGAACCTGGGGCTGGGTGTGGAGAGGCTGGCCATGATACTGCATAACTCTCAGGATATGCGGGCCCTCTCTTATCCGCAGTTCCAGACCAACTGGCAGCTTTCCGCCCGCGAGATGGCGCAGATGATATCGGTCGAGAAGCTGCCCACGACGCCCGCCGGTCAGGCCATAGCCGAGGCAGTGGTGGCCGTCTCTACCGAGCACGGGGAGACGACCTCGCCCTGCCAGTTTACGGCCTGGGAGGGGGAGCTCTTCGGACGAAAAGTCAAGGTCTCCGTGGTCGAGCCGGAGGAGAACACCAAGCTGTGCGGCCCGGCTGCCCAAAACGAGATCGTGGTGCATAAGCAGAACATCATGGGCATTCCCCACACCTCCCGCTGGGAGGAGGCCTTTAACGAGGGCGTGACCACGGGCATCAAGTACATCGATGCCTTTGCCGCGCTGGCCGCCTACGAGATCGAGGTGGCCACCATGGCCGGCAAGGAGTCGGAGACGCGCGCCCGCATCGTGAGAAGCCCTGGTGATATCAACATCAAGATCCATCCAGCTCTGGAGAGGTACATCACCAGCTACAAGCACAAGATGGACCTGCGTGGACCGGTGTTCACCACGGTGAAGAGCGAGATCGTGAGCTAAGAAAATCCAATGAGTGAAGCGTTTAACCGGGTTTACGAATCCCACCACAGAAGACACAGAGTTCACAGAGGACGCACAGAGAACTCGATTAACTGGGATAATTTAGAGGCTTCATGAAAGATGTTTCTGCCAATGCGGATGCCAAAAGGCTTGCCGGTGAAGCGGCTGCAGAGCTGGTGAAGAGCGGCATGGTGGTGGGCCTGGGCACGGGCTCCACCGTTGCCTGGACCATCAAGCGGCTGGGCGAAAGAGTGAAAGAGGAGGGCCTGGACTTTCTGGGGAGTTCCCACCTCCTTTCAGGCCGAGAATCTGGCCATCGCCTCCGGGATAAAGCTGACCACGCTCAATTCGCACCCTGTGCTGGATCTGGCCATCGACGGAGCCGATCAGGTGGACGCACAACCTGTACGTCATCAAGGGCGGGGGAGCGGCGCACACGCGAGAGAAGGTGGTGGCCTGCTCTGCGCGGCGGTTCGTAATAGTAGCCGATGAGAGCAAGTATGTGGAAAAGCTCACCTGGCCGGTGCCGGTGGAGGTCCTGCCCTTTGCTTTCCGGCTGGTGGAGCGACGGCTGACGGAGCTGGGCGGAAAGCCGGTGCTGCGACTGGGCAAGATGAAGGACGGGCCGGTGATCACGGACAACGGCAACTTCGTGATGGATGTGGACTTTGGGGTGATCGAGGATCCGAAGGGCCTGGCTGCGAAAATCAGCCCCATTCCGGGAGTGGTGGAGCACGGCATATTCGACAACCTGGACGAGCTGTACCTGGCGAGAGCGGGCGGGGTGGAGAGGATAGGGAGAAGGTGAGGGTGAGGCATTTTATCTCATCCTTGCGGAAAATTAAAATATGGAGCGAGCGGATTTAGGAAATAATGGCTGCTCAACCATTAACAATAGAATTCTTGGAAAGGCACCCTTTGCGGGAATTCAAGGTGGGCGTCAGGAAGTTCGTTCCCCTCAGAATCACCAACCTTCAAGTGGATTACGATGAAGGCTTATGGTCTGTCAGTCTGTCTCCTCTCGATGCAGTAGGATGCTCTCAGGATTTTCTGGAGGCTCGGCAGAGGCTATTTGAATACATCAACTTCCTTTGGATTGAGTACGTCCTTTGTCCTGAGCAAGAGCTGGGTGAGACAGGCAAGATGCAGAGAGATCTTCTTTTGGAATTGTTTTCGGTGAGCTGATGGCGGCAGCGTTAAGCCAAGATGAGATCGAAGCAGGACTTGCCAAGAAGGGCTTTCGTCGCAGCCACACTGATCACAGGTACTTTATCCTTTATGTTGATGGAAAGAAAGAAGCTGCTACTTTTCTAAGCCACGGGAAGAATCAGGATATCGGCTCACCTCTGATAAGCGCTATGGCAAAAGAGCTTGGCCTCAACACCAGAGATTTCATTGATCTTGTTAAGTGTCCTTTTAGCACGGAGGAACTTTTGGCAGCGAAGAAAGATCGATTGGCCAATTGCATGCGGATACTGAGAAGAGGTTAAGGATTTTCGCAACTTTCAGAGAGAAATAGCCTCGGCAAGCACTTTGTCCCGAATGTACCAGTGCAGTGCTCTTTCGCTGACCACATCCACCTTTCTTTGCAGGAGGTCTTCGAGGTCCTGCATGAGGGCTACATGATCCAATAGGCATTTTCCCGGTTCCATCACCACCAGAATGTCCAGATCGCTCTCCGGCCCGGCCTCTCCTCTGGCCACGCGCCCCCAGGCCTGCACGCGCGCGCGGGGACGCGGGAGCGCGCCCCGTCAGGACTGCTTTGCAGGCAAAGCCGATAATCTCAGCCATCGATTTCTGCAGCCTGACCGGCTTCAACGCTCAATCTTCAGGTTTTCCTCCAAAGATCGATTGCCATTAAATAATAGCGGCACATAATTGAATTCAGGAGGATGGTGCAAAGAATGGCAAAACCAGTCACAATCGGCCTGGTTCTCGAAGGAGAAGCAGCAAAGGAGTTCTGGAAAAACGAGGAGATCACTGCATTTACGCCAGGACAGTTAGCCATGTTTAAGGAAGCCAAGCGGATTTACAGAGCCAATCGCAGACAATCTTTGATTCTGTCAAGCAGCTTTTGCTAACCTCAAGCCTGGCAAAGCTTCGCCAGTCGATTACTGCAAAGTCTTAAGAAAATTGAATATCCAACATTTGGCAGAGGTTTTAAAGATGGCTCATCCCATAGAACTAGGGCTGGTACTGGAAGGCGAAGATGCGAAAGAGTTCCTGGAAGATCTCAGGAATCCAAAGGCCACCAAGGAACAGATCGAAATGTTCAAGGAAGCCATCAAGCTCTATAAAGAGCATCCTTTCTAATTTGATATGATTATCCCTTCTCAGGAACTACGCATCATTCCTCTGGAAAAAGGCCATAATCTATCCTCATTCAGAAGTATGAAAACCGCAATTTTCCGCCCATGTACCTGAACATGTATCCGATGATCCAAAGGATTGAGCAAAAAAGATGAAGAGGGGGCGTTGGGGGGTCAATTCAGATCCGCCCGCCCCCAGGCCCGCACGCACGCGGGGACGCGGGAGCACGCTTGCCGGAGCCGCTACCTTCCCACAGAGATTCCCATAAGCGGCATCACCTACTGAGCAATGCTTCGTCAAGAATCCATCGATGAATCAAGCTATACCCATCTACTCGATCAACCCACCATCCCTAAAGCCGGGCGTGGAAAAGATACCGAAAAAATGTGGTAAGCAGATCTGGAGATGATCAAGACCACCAGTAACCGCTATGGTAAATGTATGGATACCAATAATTGCGATAAGTGTACGGATAGTTGTAGTTGTATCCATAATAGGACGGATACCAGGTACTACCGGGATAGTAGTAATTGGAATAACGGTATGGGTTATAGGTTTTCCCTTGGTGGCTATAATAGGAAAATGGATCGTACCCCCAGCCGCCCACACTACCAGGATAATCATATGGGGTGTATCCACTACCAAAAACCCAACTGGGTGGAAGCCAGACCTGTTCGTTATCATGATCCGATTGTGCTAAGCAAATTGGTGCTACCAGCAACATAGCTGGCAATAGCAATAAGGCCACAAATTTCTTGTTCATGCCAACCTCACCTATTAAGAGATCTGTAAGCTAGTGAACGCACCCCGCCCTAAAGGACGGGGCTTCTATCGCTTTTGCGAACAGACTGCATCCCCAGTCTGAGAATGTTGATTGCTGCATTGAGATCTCTGTCCATAGTCAAGCCACATTCCGAGCAGTTATGGATTCTTTCAGAGAGATCTTTTTTGACTATCAATGTACTTGGGATCAACCAGGACAACCTTAGAGCCAGCGTATGCTGCTTTGCTCTCGATTGCTTTTACCAGCATTCCCCATGCAACGTCCGAGATGGATTTTGCTAGGTGATGATTCTTGAGCATATTCTGAATATCAAGATCTTCAAAGACTATTACGCCGAAACAGTTTACCAATTGGCGACTAACCTGATTGGAGAAATCGGTTCTTTTGTCTCCGATTCTTTCATGAATTCTAGTCACTACTTTGGACGCTTTTCGTCTGAGAGAAGATCCTTTAGGAAGCTTATCGCGTTTGCTTTGTGCTTTGGCTAATGCCAACTCATCTTCTCGGAAGAATCTAGGATTATCAATCTTCTCGCCATTCGAGAGGGTGGCAAAGCTCGCCAAGCCTACATCGATTCCTACAACAGATCCATCTTTCCAAGGAGGCCGTGGGATATCTCCCATCTCGACAGAGAAGCAAGCGAACCATTTGCCAGTTGGCATTCTGCGAATAGTACAGCTCTTAATCTTACCAACAATTGGCCTATGCAGCTTGATCTTGATATCTCCAATCTTGGAGAGATGGAGCATTTCAGAATCCAACTCAAAACCGGATTGGGAGTACGTGATGCTATCGTATCTACTCTTTCCTTTGAACCTTGGAAACCCTGGTTCTTCTCCTGCCTTGACTCTTCGGAAGAACGCTTTGAACGCCAGTTCCACCCTGAGAGCTACATTCTGAAGAACCAGTGAATGGACATCCCTGAGTTCGGGTACCTCCAGCTTCAGTTGAGGTAATCTATCCTGAGTCTCAAATCGTTTAACCGTTCTTTGCTTAAATTCCCACGCATTCTTTCGATATGCAAGCGTATCATTATAGACAAATCTGCAAAGCTCAAGTTGCCGTTCTAAGATAGTAACCTGAGATTTTGTAGGTTTGAGCCTGTAGCGATACGTTTTAAGCATTAATAGATGATTGTATTATGAGCTCAAATAGTTATTGTTAGGCAGAAGCAGAGGCAAAGGATGGAGTGAACCCCTCCGAGTGGACAATGAGTTAAGCAACATCAACTCATGGAGGGAAGTACATGAAAAAGACGAGGCGGCGCTACGACCGAGCATTCAAGATATCAGTAGTAGCTGAACTTGAGAGTGGCAAACCTCTGGCTCAGATCGCCCGCGAGCATAGCATCCATCCAGGCCTGCCCTCTCGGTGGAGAGAAGAGCTGGCCGAGAATCCCGAAAAAGCGTTTAGCGGTAATGGAAATCAGTATAAGGACCAGGCAAGGATTGCAGAACTTGAGAGGCTGCTCGGCCAAGCTCATGCCGAGATCGAGCTTTTAAAAAAAGCCTTGTGAATATGGATCTAAAAAATCAGATTCAAGAGATCGCTCTAGAATTTACTGGGTACGGTTACAGGAGGATAACGGCAGAACTCCAAAATCGCGGCTTTGAGGTTAACCGCAAGCGGGTTCTGAAACTGATGCGACAAGATAACCTTCTGTGCAAAAAGAAGAGATTCAAGCCAATAACAACGGATTCCAGTCATGGGTCGTGTACTTTCTTAACTGAAAGATTTTAATATTACCTCATCAATTAATACGTTGGGGTAGCGATGAATTCGAATCTTGATGTTTCGCTATTTTAGTGCTGGCAGAAGGATTGTCCTGACTTCGGAAAAAAGGGTGCAGAAAACATAGTTTTGAAAGAACGATACGGGAAGGACAACAGAGCGCTTCTCAAATGCAGAACCTGCGGCCATTGTTTTAGCGAGACTCATGGAACGCCGTTCTTCGGCCTTAACACTCCGATTGATGAGGTCTGCCGAACACTAGCTATGATTCCAGAGAAAGGAAGCATTCGTGGAGCTGCGCGGATTTCGGGGCATGATAAGGGCACAATATGTAAGTGGGTTGATCTCGCTGGCAAGCACTGCAGAGGATTGTATCGAATTATTTGGCGATATTGAAAGACGTCGCGCAATTGATTCGCCTATTCCTGTATTTACTTCAGATAACTGGGATCTTTTCGAGGAAGGGCTTCTCAATGTTTATGGTTTTCTTGAGACGCCGCCTTACTGCGGAATCGGAAGAAAGCCTGATCCTATACTGGTTCCTTACCCAAACCTGAAGTACGCAAAGGTATGCAAGAAAAGAGAGAAAGGACGACTCGTTGAGGTAATACAACGTGTTGTTTATGGTGATCCGAAAGAGGTAATGCAGTTACTTGGTGCCGATTCTGGAGGAAAGATCAATACGGCATATATTGAGCGGCTGAATCTCACAATTCGCAATTCATTGGCTCGATTCATACGCAAGAGCATGAATTGCAGCAAGATCTTGGGGCGGCATACTCATGCCCTGGACTTTTTCCAAGCCTGGTACAACTTTGTCAAGCCACATAAGTCACTTCGGCGAAGAATTGATCAAGGAAGGAAGAAATGGATGCAAAGAACACCTGCGATGGCAGAAGGACTGACTGATCATGTATGGACTATCAAGGAGCTAATGGCATTCAGGATACCAATTCAATGATACGAGTACACGACCGAGATCTGTTAGGTGCCTAAAAAGCCCTCATCTCCGGAAACCTATATATCCTAGATCTGCTTAGCGCATGGCCCGTGCATAACCCAGAGATAAATACTGAGACGATAATCACCATAGTAGGTTTTTTGGGAGCTATCTTGCTCCTCCTGGATGTCGTGGTAATTAGATGATTTAAGGAATATAATGAGGTGGGAGAGGTTCAGGAAGGAGGTTTAGGACCTGAACTCTCCGGTTTTGGTTTTGGCAGAACTCTTATCAACATCATCGTTAATGATAATAATCTTTTCTACTACACTATCTAATCTCATCTGATTTAACACTTTCTGTATTTTAAATAAGTTAGTGGGCGAAGATTAGAAGTAGCGGCGATATCCATCTGGATTTGTATCCACCGGGAAAAACAAAAGGAGGCGATTCGCCATTGCAGAGCAAAAAATGCATCTCAATTCAGAATATGAAAAGGCCCTGATCGTATACGAGAAGATGCTGGCCTTCGAGATGGACCATGTGCAGCAGAGCAACATACAAAGAAAGATCGGCGACAATTGCCTGGAAATAATCAAGCAAAAAAATGATTTGTTGATCTGCGAATGCGCCATTGCCGCCTATGAAAAAGCTCTGCTCGTTTATACTCTGGAGCGCTACCCAATTCCTCGCGCCAAAGTCATGAGAGGCCTCGGCTTCGCCTATACCGCTTTGGCAGACATCGAAAATCGAGCCCAAAACCTCAAGCAGTCTACCATTTGCTGGGAAGAATCCCTGCCCTTCTTTTCTTTAACCGCCTTTCCAGAAGAGCATGCTTCTATTCAAAAAGATCTAGGTGGAGCCTACCGAAAACTGGCGGAGCTGGAGAGCCGGCCAGAAAACGGCAAAAGGGCATTAGAGGCCTGCATAGCTGCGCTACGCGTCTACAATCTCAAAGATAGCCCCCTGCAATTTGCGGCAACGATGGCCAACCTGGGAAGCTGCCATCTGACGCTGGCCCAGGCTGCAAATGCTGCCGATCATGCAAGAAGCTGCAAAAAAGCCATTCTAGCTTATCAGGAAGCCATCCTGGTTTATTCTCCGGACCATAGTCCCTTGCAATATGCAGCTATGAAAAACAATCTGGCCATAGCCTATCTCTCCCTTTCCGAGACCGAGGACAAGGCCGGAAACTGCCGGCTGGCTCTTGCTGCCTGCAAAGAGGCACTGCTCTACAGAACAAAGGAGGAGCAGCCGCAGGCCTACGCCGCTTCGGAGAACAATCTCGGTAATGCTTACCTCGCCCTGGCCGAAGAAGATGAAGTGGCAGAAGAATGTGGCGAGCAAGGGTGCCTGGAGAACTGCCGGCGAGCACTGGAGGCTTACCGCAATGCTCTGCAGATCTATTCTCTGGAAGAGTTCCCCCGGCTTTATGCAACAGTTCAAAATAATCTGGCCAATGTCTATCTTACAGAGGGGCAGAGAGTGGATAAAACCGTTAACTGCATGAAGGCCATCCTGGCAGCTCAAAAGGCTATCTCTGTCTTTTCTCTGGAAGACTCTCCCGAGGATTATGGCGAAGCCAAAGGCAGCCTCTGGCTGGCCTATCTTACCTTAGCCGATATCGAGTATCGGGCCGAGAACTGCGCTCTGGCTCTGCAGGCCTGTGAGGAGAGGCTGCATTCTTACAGGATCTGGGCCGCCCAGCCCCTGCAAATTGCTTCCTGCTGCCAGGATCTGGCCATGACGGCCATAATGCTGGCGGATATGGAAATCTCAGACGAAGCCAAAGCGGAAGACTGCAAGAAGGCCGTATCTGCCGCTCTCGAAGCTTTGCAGATCTATAAAGTGTCCCGCTATCCAGAGGAGTCTGCTGAGGTGCAGATCTTGCTCTGGGCAGCTTATTCGGCTCTGGCCGAGGTCGAGGAAAGACAGGAGAACTGCCGGCGGGCAATACAGGCCTGCCAGGCCGCCATCAGAATCTATGAACGAACGAGCCCGGCAGATCACGCCGATGCTCTCAAGAATCTGGGCTACAGCTTCATCACTTTAGCTGAGATGGAGGACAGGGCGGAAAACTGCCAAAAAGCCATCGATGTCTACGAGCGTGCCCTAGAATATTACACGCTGGAAACGGCCACCCTGGAGCACGCCGATATTCTCAGGGACTTGGCCTTTGCTTATGTAACTTTTTCGGAGGTGTTGGATAAAGAGGAATGCAGCAAGAAGGCGCTCAAGGCTTACAAGAAGGCCTTTAAGATTTACAGGGCCAGGTCGGAAGAGCTGGAGAGAGAGGGCGATCCAGGCGCCCATGAGATGCGAGAGAAGGCGGAAAAATGCCACCGCTCCATGCAATCGTGCAAGGCCATCTTCAAGGCGGGACGGAAGGCTGGAGCGGCAGCGCCGCAGGAGAGGCCGGATGGGAGACCGGATGGGAGGCAGGGAGCATGACCCGCTTGACAGAGGAGCAGAAGGCGGAGTACTTCCGGCGGTCCTACACGGCTGTGGATGGGCTGTGGTTTATGAAGGTCGAGGAGAGGCTGGGCTTTGATGAGGCCTTGCGGCTGGACGAGGCCGTCTGGAAGGTTCTGCCCAAGATTCAGGCCCGTACCCTCAAGGGCATGATGCAACTGCCTGGGGGCCTTGAGGGGCTGGAGCAGGCTCTCTCCGTCCGCCTGGCCCTGGAGGGCTTCGAGTATGAGATAGAGCCGCGAAGTGAGGGCTTTGCCGTGATCGTCAAGAGGTGCCCCTGGCATGATCTGATGGTAAAGTCGGGGCGCGGGAATCTTTCGGAGAAGGTGAGCGATCTCATCTGCATGGTGGAAAACTCGGTGTGGGCGAGCGAGTTTGCGGAAGGAGTGGTCTGGGAGATCGGATTCGAGCGGGAGGAGAGGATCTGCCGGGGAGAGGGGAGATGTGTGCTAAGATTTACCAAACCAGAGCTCGGCTAGATTCGCCAAGTGGAGGAGGCTTTGTGATTGAAAAGATCAACCTGCGGTCCATTCTGGAAGTCATCTCTTTGCCAATCATGGGGTCGCAACGCTCTCTCTGCTCGATTATTGGTCGGCTCTACATCCGGATTGATAATAAAAGTGAACCAGTAGTCAAACCCATTGTTGATTTTCCCGATGAATTTCCGGACTTTCTCGACAGAATACTCTTTCCTGATCCATTGCCGAAGCACTTTTCGCGCCAATTTCCATAAATTCTTTCTGACTTTTGGCGGTGGATCGTTTTCCAAAGCCTCGGTTAGTATCTCGTAGAGCTCTTTGAGCATGTTATGTAGCGGAATAGCTTCCTCGAACTTCTCTGAAATCTCTTTTGACTCTCGAAGAAGATGTGCCCAACATCGCTGAATGCGATTTGTGAACCTGGCATAAGGTTTCCAACCGTCGCATACGATTATTCCCTTGAATTTCCGAGTTAAGACTTCCGTCAGAACCTTCATGCCTCGGCTCTTCCGAATCACGAAAAAAGACTCCGATGGTGTGGAAAAGGTCCAGATCCAATGTCTTTCTCCCTGGACATGAATTGACGTTTCATCCACATACAGGATCGGAGCGCCTCGAATCTTCTTTAGAATCGCATCATATTCTGATTGAACCGCATCAGCAGCGCGACGGGTTAAATCAAGTATCGTAGCAGGACTTATTTTCAGACCGAATAGTCTCATCATTGCGTCGTGTATCTTTCTGTGAGGCATTCTACCATCATATTTTAACATTGTCGCATGCGCAATTACGTTGTTTTCCGAATTTGCCTTCATGCGGACAGCCAGGATCGCTTGCAACAACTTCTTTCCGGCAGCAGGGACATCTGTAATGCGCAATTTTGTATTCAGTGACAATGATCGGTTGAGGTTCAGGGATTTCCTCGATAATACAAGCTCGCAGATCTTAGCCTTAAGCGGCTCAATCTCACCTAATCTTGCCTTAAGCAACTCATTCTCAAGCTCTAATTGTTTGATCCGCTCTTGAGGTTGCTTAATTGTCTCTTCTTCGTGCATACTCCTAATGAATATGTATTATCTTCATATTATTTAATTTTTCTGGTCTAAAAACATTTTGTGGTAAATTTAGGAATGATTTATCGGGAGCTAAACACGTACTAGGAAGTTAACACGAATCGATAAAATAGCAAATAATCTCAAGTGCCTTCTTCTCCTAAATCACCCCCCGGTAGTACGCCAGTCTCCTGGCATGGGGCCGGAACAGCTCCAGCAGCTTCTTCTCCTCCTCTGCCGCCAGGGGCTGAAACTCGCTGCCCACCTGGGCCAGCGCCTGCACCTCCCTGGCGCTTTTGCAGCCCACAATTGCCGTGCTGATCTCCCGGGAAAGGGCAAAGCGCAGGAGCAGCTCCGCCGTCACCCCGTCCTCTGGGGAGATGTAGTGTGAGCCGCCCAGCACCTTCATGCCGATAACGGCGAGGCCACGATCCTGGGCAGCGGCCATGACCCTGTCCAGAAATCCGCCCAGGACGGCTTCCGCTGGGTTGACGGGCATGAGAACGCTGTCCACCGGCCAGTTTTTCACAGCGTGCTCCAGGATTTTGGGGGCATGGTGGCCGGTGACGCCCAAAAAGCGCACCAGTCCGGCGTCTCTGGCCTCCACAAACGCCCGCAAGGCACCGCCCGGCCCCTCGATCTCCTCGATATCCTGGCGGGTCCGTAGATCGTGAATCTGCCACAGGTCCAGGCGATCCAGGCCCATGATCTCCAGGGACTCTGCCAGATCGGCCTTGGCGCCCCTGATAGTCTCGGGCGGCGGACTTGCTGGTCTGAAAGATGCCGGAGCGCAGCTCCTGGTGGCTGCGCCAAAAATTGCCATAGTAGCCCTGGCTGCCTGCGTAGGCCTGGGCCGAGTCGAAGTAGGTTATGCCTTGGGCGGCAGCCTGCTCGATCACGGCTTTGGCCTCCGGCTCGCGCCCGTGGGTGCGCAGCACGCCCTCCCCGCCCAGGCCCACCTGAGTGACGGGCGGGCCCGACTTTCCAAAGAGCCTCGTAGTGATAGTCATAACAATTCTTCCCTCCGGGATATATGGACGGCAGAGTATAAAAAAGAAGGCTCTTGGCGATCGATATAATCGAGGAATACCCGGACAGCGAGCCGTGTCCATCAGCTTTGATATTAGGCACTGTGGCGGATTGTCACTGTCACGCCGTAGTCGCTCTCTGCAAGAATCACGCGAGAATAATTACCGTGTACTGGCCGGATGAGGAAAAATGGATAGACCACAAGACGAGGAAATCGAACTGATCCCTGATACATGCTCATGCGGGCGAGGGAAATTGCAGAAAGGCTTCACAAAGCATATTGTGGAGATCGACAATGAAGTAATCGTTATCAGGAATGTTCCGGCATGGATGTGCGATCTTTGCGATGAGTCATACATTACCCCGGCGGTCTCTGAGAAGATCGACGTGATCATAGCCTCATTCCGAGCCGGACGACTTCTGTCCAAGCCGATTGCAGCCGGACAGGTAGAGCTGACCATGAGTGCGTAACGCATAAATCAAATTGTGGCTGCGCACCCCCCACAGCAGAGTTGCAGGGTATTCTAAACAAATTATCCTGTAGCGGATTTCCTCGGAAGAGTGATTAATCTTCGACGGCTCAAGTGCCTGGTAATACCTAATACCAAGATAATATGGACAAAGGAGATGTGCGCAATATGGCCAAGGCACTACGGCTCGGTTTAACTCTGAGCGAAGAGGACGCAAAAGTATTTTTGCAGAGCGAGGAAACCTACTCCGTCACACCGCAGCAGAAGCGACAACTTAGAGAAGCGCAACGGATTTATCAGTCCCATCCAATTAAGTTCTAATGGCCCGTATCCCATGGGAAGATAATCCATGTTGAACCATTAAACTAAGTTCACCCACGAGGAGTTATCTTCTCACATCAATCTGGCGGTGCTTATCATGGATGATGTTTCCCTGGCAGAAAAAGCAGATGTTCTATACCAGAAAGGCAAATTCGATGAAGCCCTCTCATTTTATGATAAAGCCATAGAGACAGATGCAAAAGACGCAACGCTATGGAACCGCAGGGGTCTGGCCTTATGCCGACTGGGCCGGCATGAGGAGGCCATTCTATCCTTTGATGCTGCCCTTGAGATAGATCCACATTACACTGATGCACAGAACAACAAAGGCGTTGTTTTCTACAAACAAAAGAGATACGCGGAGGCCCTAGCATATTTTGACGCCATCATCAGGACAGATCCCAGCTACGTGAGAGCCTGGTACAACAAAGGCGTAATTCTGGACAGGCTGGGAAGGTATCAGGAGGCCGTCGATTATTATGATAGAAGCCCTTGAGCTGAATCCCAATGGTGCCAGGGTATGGAGCAATCGAGGCGCAGCTCTGGGAAATATGGGCGACTACGAAGCGGCCCTGGATTGCTTTGACCGGTCCATCGCCTTGCAGCCGGAGAGAGGCGAGTTCTGGAACAACAAAGGCGCAGCTCTGGCCAAGCTGCACAGATACGATGAGGCTGTAGCGCATTTCGACCGGGCGCTTCAGATCGATCCGCTAAATGCCGATGCCTGGGTCAGCCGGGGCGAGGCTCTGCGGCGCCTGAGCCGGTACGCAGAAGCTATCGAGGATATTGATAGGGCCATTGAGATCGATGCCAGGCATGCCAGGGCCTGGAACAGCAAGGGCCTTGCTCTCATGGCGTTGGGCAGAGAGGCCGAGGCAGATGCAGCCTTTGCCAAGGGCGCAGGAGATTATGCTGGAATGTGGGCGAGAGAGAAGCGCAAGAGATCTGATGCCGCGATGAATAGGAGGGAGGCAAAAGTCTTAGTGTAGGAGGGATATAAATGATGGTCTTCGACTTTTGCCGAATTAGACTGTAATCGTTCGCCGATATTTAAGGATTTCGCCTCAGTCTGATTTTTTCATCGAAAGCGATATCCTCTTCCTCTCCAGATCCACATCCAGCACCCTGACCGTGACCTTCTGCCTGGCCTTCACCACGTCGGTGGGATTCTTCACGTAGCCATCCCGAAGCTGGCTGATATGCACCAGCCCGTCCTGATGCACGCCAATGTCCACGAAGGCCCCGAAGGCGGTGACATTGGTCACAATGCCCGGCAGCTTCATGCCCACCTTGAGATCCTCCATCTTCTCAATTCCCGGAGCAAAGCTAAAGGCCTCAAACTCCGCTCTGGGATCGCGGCCCGGCCGGGACAGCTCCTCCAAAATGTCCTGCAGCGTGGCAGCGCCCGCTTTCTCGCTGATGTATTTCTTTGGGTCCAGCTTTTTCAGGAGGCTCTCATTTTGCATCAGCTCTTTGACGGTGACGCCCAAAT
This sequence comes from Methanotrichaceae archaeon, assembly GCA_963803855.1. Taxonomy (GTDB): domain Archaea; phylum Halobacteriota; class Methanosarcinia; order Methanotrichales; family Methanotrichaceae; genus Methanothrix. The sequence goes on along the minus strand of CAWDNX010000003.1, from coordinate 78,598 downwards.
CGCCCGCCATCCGCTCCACCAGAGGGTAGCTCTCCGGATGCACCGCCGTGCCGTCCAGGGGATTGTTGCTATCACGAATGCGCAAAAATCCCGCTGCCTGCTCGAAGGCCTTGGGCCCCAGGCGCGGCACTTTGTGCAGATCCTGGCGCGAGCCAAAGAGGCCATGCTCATTTCTGTACTTCACCACCGCCTCGGCCAGCTTGGGCCCCAGACCGGAGACGTAAGCCAGAAGCTCCCGGCTGGCGGCATTCACATCCACTCCCACCAGGTTTACAGCAGGAAGAGACCACATCGTCCAAAGCGCGCCGCAGCGCCGGCTGGTCCACGTCATGCTGGTACTGGCCGACGCCTATGGCCTTGGGCTCGATCTTGACCAGTTCTGCCAGCGGGTCCATGAGCCGCCGCCCAATGGAGACCGTGCCGCGCACAGTGGCATCCTCATGGGGAAACTCCTGCCGGGCCACATCCGACGTAGAATAAACCGATGCCCCCGATTCGTTGACCATCATGATTGGCGGCTCCAGCCGCAGGCTCTGCAAGAAGGCCTGCGTCTCTCTGCCCGCCGTGCCGTTGCCCACGGCAATCACCTCGATGCCTTTCTTCTTGCAGATCGCACCCACCAGGGCTGCCGCTTCCTCCCTCTTCTTCTGAGTGTCATGGGGGTAAATCACATGGCTCTCTTGCAGCCGGCCCAGGCGATCGAGCACAGCCAGCTTGCAGCCCGTACGTAGTCCCGGATCAACGGCCAGGACGCACTTTTGTCCCAGAGGGGGATCCAGGAGAACCTGGCGCAGGTTTTCGGAAAAGACCTCGATGGCTTTCTCCTCGGCATGGGCGCGTGCCGCCGCTAGCGTCTCATTTTCCATGGAGGGGGCAAGGAGCCGCCGGTAGCCGTCCTCTGCTGCCTGCATCACCTGATCTGAGGCCGGACCGCTTCCCTTTATGAAGAGTTCCTCTAAAACCGCCAGGCCCGTCCTCCTCAGCCGGAGCTACATGCAGGCTGAGCGCGCCCGCCCGCGCTCCTCGCAGCATGGCCAGGAGCCTGTGCGGGCTTGCCCTGGTGAGGGCTTCGGAATAGTCCAGATAGTCCCTGAATTTTGCGTCGTCTTTCGCATCAGACGATTCTCCTCTTTCCGGCAACTGCCACGGACCGGAGGACAGCCCTGCGATTGATAGAGGGCCCTCATGCGAAGTCGCGCCTCTGCATCCTCGCTCATCCACTCGGCCATGATGTCCCTTGCCCCGGCCAGGGCCTCTTTTGCCGAGGCGACACCCTTCTCGGCATCCACAAAGGATAATGCCAGCTTTCTCCGGGTCCTGGCGGCTCTGGTCCTGAGCGAAGATCCTCTTAGCCAGCGGCTCCAGGCCGCGCTCTTTCGCCACAGTGGCCCGGGTCTTCCTCTTGGGCCGGAAGGGAAGGTAAATGTCCTCCAGACGGGCCAGAGTGTCGGCTGCCTGCAGCTTGGCTTGCAGATCCGCTGTGAGCAGCTCCCGTTTGGCCAGAGAATGCAAGATGGCGTCCCGTCTCTCTTCGAGCTGTCGATTTTTATAGAGTTGATCACGAATCCTGGCAATTGCCACCTCATCCAGATTTCCTGTGGCCTCTTTTCGGTATCTGGCAATGAAGGGAAGCGTTGCGCCGCTGTCCAGCAACTCTACTGTGGCTAAAACCTCTCTCTCGCCCAGGGATAACTGCAAAGCCAGCTTTTTAATTTGAAGATGGATAGCAGGAATACCGGATAGTTCGTTGATTGTGTTTATAGACATACTGATGTACAAAAAATATCGATGATAAGTCACTGAGCCTTCAAGAACTCCTTTTGAGCGGCATCGGCTTCGGCACGAGTCTGATCGGCTTCTTTGAAGGCACCAATCATCTGATCGTGGTATTCCTGGGCCATTTCCGCGAACTTGATTACTTGATCGTGGTAACTAGATGCCTGATCTCTCAAGGCTTGCTCTTCATCGAGAAGCTTCCTCAGCTCTTCGTTCTTCTCAAGCTGCTCTTTTCTTCCTTTTAACTCTGCACGCAGAGCAGCAATTTTATCGACCAGCTGCTTCTCTTTATCCGGGCTTAAAACCTCCGTTTGTTGCCGAAACTCCAGAAGATCTATCTCGCCGCGCGGATCTCTAATGGAGCGCTCACCGGTGAGGTTGTGCTTCTTTCGGATATCGTCTATCTTTGCAGAGAGCTGGTTGATTTTCTCGTTGGACTCATCCCTCTTCTTTTTGGACTGTGCCACATTCTTGTTGCTCTCGTCCCTCAGCTTCTTGAACTCATAGGCCTTGTCAATCAGCTCTTGGGTGGCCTTGTTGAGCTCATTTCGCTTGGCGGCCCATTTGCTTGCTTCAGCGTTCAGTTGGCTTCTTCGATCCTTGAAGGCAAGGGACTCCTGCCTGAGTTTGCCTCTCTTATCTTCCAGTTCTGTCAGCATCCCTCGTATGTCCTCCTGTTCCAGTTCCGCGACTGGGGTTTTGTCCCACCGAAATCTAAAACCGGGAACACTTCGCAAAGTGGCGAAACTAATAGAGTACGCCAGAAGATTTATAGTTTCTGTCAATTCTTTAGTGGGGATAGCTGACTTGCTATTTCATAGAAACCCTAACAAGTCCATGGAGATGGTAATGATGAAAAAGTCGCTGGGGGCGAAGACCCTTCTTTATCCCACGCCACTATGCGTGATTGGGACCTATGACCCTACCGGAAAGCCAAATGTAATGACGGCTGCATGGGTTGGTATCTGCTGCTCCAGTCCACCATGCATTGCCGTTTCTCTTCGGAAAGCTACCTATACCTATGGCAACATCATGAATCGCAAGGCATTCACCGTATGCCTACCCTCAGAGGATTACGCCAAGCATGCGGACTATTTCGGCTTGGTCTCAGGTAGAGACGTGGATAAGTTTGCAGCAAGTGGTTTGACACCGCTAAAAAGCGAACTGAGTAGATGCGCCGCTGGTAAAGGAATTTCCGGTAGCTATTGAGTGCAAGCTGCATCGCTTCGTTGAAATCGGTCTCCACACCGAGTTCATCGGCGAGATCCTGGATGTCAAGGCTGACGAGTCGTGTCTGGGAGCCGATGGTCTGCCGGATATTGAGAAGATTCGACCAGTTCTGTTTTCTCCGGAGGGGCGCAAATATAATGGCGTGGGAAGATTCATTGGCAAAGCTTTCTCCCTGGGAAGAGAGCTTATGAAGCCCTGAAGTTTTATTTTTTCAAGGGCATAGCTACGTGTCTCATAGGTTGCTGCCTCGAAGGCGGTCTGGAGCCTTGATCGCGGTGTACCTGTGGGGGGATCTCCAGGATCAGCTGGGTCATGCATCCTTGGCTACAACTGGCATTTATCGTATTGGCTGAAATGACTAAAGGATCAAGTGAGGTGACATAAAATATGCAACAAGGTGACGGAATTGAGAGAGAAAAAGTGAGCAAGAAGGATCAGAAAGCGAAGAAGCTTGATGGAGAAAAAAACCAGAAGCCAAAACGCGGCAAGATATAGATGAATATCGCTCGCCGATCTCTCTGGCGGGCATTCCACATCTTATAGCGAAAGAGGATCACGCTGCATCTGCTGAGGCACAGCTTTAGCAGGTGGTCACTCGATGCCGAGATAGATATAGTCGCACTGGTTGGTTCAAGCAGATGGGTTCCAAGTCGTACTGGTAAATGGGCATAAATCACTCCCGAAATCAAGAGGAAATCCGGGATATCGTCTCTGCTCCGGCAAGCCTGGCATAGATCTTCGCGGCCCGGTCGGCAGCAATGCAGCCTTTGGCGCACTTTTTGCAGTGATTGCACAATTTCACATCAATTGTTATGGTCTCTGCCACGGTAATTGCCCCTCGAGGGCAGTTCTTCTCGCAGATCTTGCATCTCGTGCACATCTGGGCGCGAAGGACCGTCTCGCAGACATCTCGCAGCAGCTCCTCCGCCTGCTCTTTGCCGGCAATGATCATGATGTGTCCGTTGGCAAAGACGGTGACCCTTCCTTTTTCGGTCTTTATCACCGCTGCCCCCAGATCTTCCTCATATTTCACCTCGCCCAAAATATTAAGGGCCGCGGCAACGTAGGAAAAGGGATGATTCTGGGGAGCGCATAGAGTCGCTTCGATGGAGTACTCCAGACCGCAGGGCGATCGGCCTCGCAGTGCCTGCAAAGTGATTTTTTCTTTCCCGGCAGCACCTGACTTGAAGGTTTATATTGTGCTCCTTTGCCATCTCCAGCATCTTGGGAGGATGCCTCTTCCAGCGCCAAAAACCCCAATCGATGTATCTCTTATCCAGCTTATTCTCGTCCGCCCATTCCTTTAGAGAGGCCGTCCACCGGTCATAAAGCTGGGGATGCGTTACTTTCAGGCTGGCAAACTCAGATTGCAGCGCGGCTGGGCACAGCCAGCAGCCTATGCGCTCGAAGTCCTCCTCATAAAGCGGATTTGGCTGCATCTTATTCCAGTAGATGTAGAGCATGACCTCCAGCGCCCGCCAATTTCTAATGGGCGCCAGCGTGGTTTGGCTGGGAACGTAGGGATTTCTCTCCACGGCCTTGATGGTAGAACGGTTGAAGGATTCGTAGATGCGCCGCCCATCAATTGTCACGCAGCCCCTGGGGTAGTGCTCTTTAAGAAAAGCAGTCATTGGTCCCAGCTTGTTGGTCTTGCAGCACCAGCGAAAATCTTTGGCAGGGGGGCCGAAGCTCTTCACCTGCTCAAAAAAGTCGCTCTCTCCTTTGATCTCTTGCAGCCGCAGCTTCTGGGCAGCGCACAGCTTATGCACATATTCCACGGTCTCGGGAAATTCCAGACCGGTGTTGATGAAGAGAACCTCTGGCCGGGAGAGTATTTTTTGGGCAAGGCAAAGGCAGGCCAGGCTGTCTTTTCCCCCGCTGAAGGAGACGTTTACAGGAAGCCGGTTTTTGGACAGATATTTCTTGATCTCACTTATTGCCGCCTTCTCCAGGTCTTTTAGAGTTCTGCTCATTGGCGGAGACTATATCCTGCAGGGATGGCCTCTTTTCGCTGAAGGGTAAAATCACTCTTCGTCACATCCTTGATGCGAATGGACGGAGAGCCGTCTGCCTTTTTGCTAACCACGCCCACGCCGGAAAATTTTCCTATTTTCAGGACGACGTTTTGGCCTTCTTCCCGGGCAGATGGCCCGCTTATGATCTTCTCCTCTGCCAGCCACTTGCCCTTTATGTGGCCTCTTAATATTGAGTCGTCACATACAACCAGGCCTTTCTTTGCTCTGCTCGGAAAGCAGGGCTGCGCCAGAAGTCTCTAAATCCAGCTTGTGGCAGCCGGCTGTGACATCAAACCAGAGCGTTGCGATGTGGCGACCTTCCAGGATCACCTGATCGCGACGGTCCAATCCGGCAATCTTATTGAGCAAGATTATCCTGCCTTCCAGGAAATCTGCATAGCCGTAATTTTGAGTGAAAAGCAAAGAGAGAAGCTCTTTTGCCGCCCTGGAACAGAGACGGATGTCGCCTGGCGGCGCGAGCTCTATTTTGCGGCCAAAGCTATGGCAGGTGGAGCATCTTTCCGCCAGAAGGGGAATGCTGCAATTTTCGCACCAGAATAGCTCGCTCTTGCCGGGAGAGAATGTCTTGCTGGAATTATGCATGGATCTATTTGAGGTAAATCCAGGGTGTATTTAATCACTTTCATTGGCCTAAATCGATGAGTGCTATGCCATCAAAAGATAACTGAATTTGAATATCGAAAGAGTTAAATACTATGATGATTACATTGTTATTATTAATATTATGTAAGAACAAAACCAAGACAATGAAACGGCTCCAGGGCTTTTCTGCTACCCTTAGCCATCCCCTCACCCTGGGCCGTTTTATTCCCTCAACTCTTCATGGGATAGAATTTAGAAAGTTATTATTAAAAAAGTTAATTTGGTTTTAAATGACATGATGCTTCAGGTTTCCCGATCTAGAATTGGGGCCACTTCGGCATATTGATATCTGTGTACCAGAAAGTGCCATACCAGGCATCGACTCCCAGATGCATATTCTCCCAGGGATAACGTTTCTCCTTGTTTTCGTCTTTTCACACTCAGGATAAATTGTGTCAGGGCAGATATGTTTTGGGCATATTACAACCTTCTCAGGTGGAGAGATAATTGTATTATTTGCCTCGCTTCCGATGATCTCCAGCTCCACTTTTTCCATGCCGGATGACGTGATCTTTGTATTATCGGTTACGCTTCCCACGATATCCACAACTATAGATCCTGGACCGCCAAATGCATAGGCACTGCAAGCCGATAGCATCAGCGCTAAAGCCAATAGAATTGATTTCCTCAACACCATTCCCCTCCAGCAAATTTCTCATTTGAGCTAAACATATTTAACCTATGTTTTATATATACAGGAAGTAGAAATATCTTTCGGGTCGATAAGTCTCGTATTCCTCAGAGCATTATTAGAAAAAAATTTGATTAAATGATGGCAATTGCCGGGAATAAATCCGAGACTGTCATGGGAAAATGTATAAAAAGAAGATAAAAATAATACTTTTAAACTTATGCTTTTGTTGTCACACTCCCCAAGGTGAGGATCTTTGGCGCGTGCTTATGTATGCCGGATCTTTTTTAATGAGCGGCCGGTTATATCTGGTGGGAATATACGAACTCCATGGGTAGCATAGCGGCCTCTTGAAGTCGTCCCATGGGGTTTCATAGCATTTTTCCTCGCCGCATGGACCGCACTCTTTTCCAATTTCTTGTTGACCACTTCTGCCGGGTAGCCGATCTGGATGTTGCTGGCTGTGCTGCCGATGATATTCACTTCGACCGGCATGCCGTCCGGTGCTATGATCGTAGTATTGTTCGCCCGGCTTCCCAGGATGTCCAGGCCGGTCGCCTGATCGCTTACGCGCGCCTATGTGCTGCAGATGCCCACAGGATAAGTATGCTGATCAGAATAATTTGCTCTCTCAAACCTTTCGCCCCCTTTTATAATTAAGTCTAATAAAATGTAGTGAAAGTAGAAAAACCTTTTGTTGCAGCGCAAAACATTAAATCCCCCCGGGAAGATTGGGGACCCGATGAAACTGATTTATGTGGCCGGCAAAGGAGGCGTGGGCAAAAGCGTCTGCTCGGCAGCTTCCGGCATCTGGAAAGCGCATCAGGGCAAGGATACCCTGGTCTTCTCCATGGACCCGGCCCACTCGCTCTCGGACATCTTCGACATCGATCTGGGCAGCAAGCCAAGAAAGATCCGCGAGCATCTCTATGCCTATGAGCCCGATCTGGCCGAGGAGGCGCGAGGCTTCTTTCGCAGGTACAAGAACATCTTCACAGCTCTCTTCGGCCTCTTCGAGGTGGAGGTAAAACCGGAAGACTTCGGGAACATGCCCGGCGTCTCCGAACTGATCTTCATGGACAAATTAAACGACATCTACGTGGAGAAGCAGTACGACTTTGTGGTCATAGACTCGGCGCCAACCGCCATGGTCCTGCCTTTGCTGCAACTGCCCTCCATCACCACCGGATTTGTCACAAAAGTGCTGGGCATGAGAAATAGATGGATGGGGGTGCTCGACCTTCTGCAGCCGGGGTTTGGCGACAGCATACTTTCTGAAGTTCGGACCATGCGCCAGAAAGCCGAGACCATGCGTAATGTCCTGCTCGATCCGGAGACAGCCAGCATCACTATTGTTACCATCCCCGAGAAAGCGGCTGTGGAGGAGAGCCGACGCCTGATTGAGACGGTAGAGTCGCACGGAGTTTCTGTCTCTTCCATTATCATCAACCACGTGATCAAGGACTGCGACTGCCGCTTTTGCCGGGAGAAGAAGGCATCCCAGACCGCTTACATCCAGGAGCTAAGGGACCGCTACCGGGAAAAGCGCATTACAATCCTGCCTGACTACGGGGGAGAGGTATTGGGAGACGGCCTCTTGCAGGTGGCTGAGGACCTCTACGCAAAGGGGGGGCTGAAAATCTAAAAACATCACCAAATTGATATATTTTGTAGTTGAAGAGAGAAGAGAGGAAAGACTATGTTCAAAAAAGTTCTCGTTCCCACCGACTTCTCCAGCTATGCCCACAAGATGCAAGAGTGCCTGGCGGACATGCCGGGCATAGAAGAGGTCGTGCTTCTTAATGTCGTGGACGGCGGCAATCCCATGAACCTGGAGAAGAAAGGATGGAGCTACGACTCTCTTATCGATGAGGCAGATACCAGGCTTGCCGAGCAGGCCGATCACCTTTCCCATCTGGGCGAGAAAGGCCTCTCTGTCCGGCCGCTTTTGAGGATCATCGTGGAACCGATGAGCGGCGCGGACGGGGTGGATATGAAGAGGCTGCTGCCCAAATCGGGCCTGGATCTGATAGAAGGAGGCAGTGTGGGCGAGGCCATTATTAAGACGGCAGCGGAGGAGAAGGCCTCACTCATCTGCATGGGCGCGCAGGGCAAAGGGCTGGTAGAGGGCATGCTCCTGGGGTCCGTCTCCACCGAGGTGCTGAGAAAGGGCCAAACCGATCTGCTCATCATCCGCCACAAGATCCTGGAGGGCGGCAAAGACGGTGAGCATGAGATGTTCTGCCGGGACATATTTTCTAAAGTGATGCTCACCTCCGACTTCTCCGATGCAGGGCAGCAGGCAATATCTCTGGCCAGGGATCTGCCGGGCGTCCGGGAGATCTTGCTGGTGCATGTGATCTCCAAAGAAAATGATTTCGATGAGGCGGCAAAGAGGCTGAACCTGCTACGTGTTGAGTTGGCAGGCCAGGGCAAAAAGATCACTGTGCATGTCCTAATGGGCCACCCTGCAGAGGAGATCCTGAATTTGGCCAAAAGCCAGGATGTCTCCCTGATTATGATGGGCTCTGTGGGTAAGAGCTGGAGCCGGCAGATTCGCGTAGGAAGCACTACCTTTGATGTGGCCCGCCAGGCATTAAGCCCTGTGATGGTGGTCCGTCCCAAGAAGAGCTGAAGAAAAAGGTTTTTCAGCTCCGTCCTTCCTATTTTTTTATGGCTTTTTGCGCCTGCTCCATCATCATCTGGGCCGCTTTGTAGTAGGCATCGCGAGGCATCAGCTCCCGGCTCACCTGTTTTTGCAGTTCCTCGGAGATAATGCCTTCTTTCACTAGCTGGCGGCCTGCTTCTTTAGCAGCCCGAAAAATTCCGTCCACCAATCCCGTCTCCCCCGCCTTTACCATCTCTTTTACACCTTCTGCCATGGGGCGCAGCAAAGCTCCCGCGAAGTCACTGCTTTCGTCCGGCCTGGTGTAGATGGCCTTCATCTGCAGGAGCATTGGGTCGAACATGGACAGCTCCCAGGCGCCGCAGGTGGAAACGAGAACGATCTTCTGCTTCTTTGCACTCAGGCCTCCCATATCATGGATGGACAGTTGCCTGTCTATCAGGTTTTTCAGGGGACCGGTCACGCCTGCATAGTAAACTGGGCTGGCCCAGACGATGACATCCGCTTCTTTAATCTTGGGCAGCAGCATCTGCATGTCATCCTTCTGGCCACAGGTACCGGGGTTTACAAACCAGCAGCTCATGTCTCCATTGCAGGCTCCGATCTTCAGCTTCCTGGTGTAGAAAACTTCCACTTCGCTGCCTGCTTCCTTCATACCATCCAGAAAGGGATTGAGGATCATAGCCGTATTTCCCTCATCCATGTGAGGGCTGCCGTTTATTGCAAGAACCTTCATGAAAACGTTTTTTAGGCTCAATCAATAAATAATGATCGTATGTCCTCATATTCGGCGTATAGCGGAAGCGGTCTTGATCAGATAGATCCTTTTGATGCCAACGACTCCAACCTCTGGCGCAAAGCCGAGTACCTGGGTCGCTACCTCTTTGCCACTGATTTTTTAAGATCGCATAAGCCGGATCTTGTGGCCGATATCTCCTGCGGCCTGGGATACGGAACTGCACAGTTATGCAGTGTGGCGGGGAAGGTTGTTGGCGTTGACAAGAATCGGACTCTGATGGAATCGGCCCGCCAGAGGCATAAAATGCCAAACCTGCATTTTCTCCATAAAGACCTGGATGAAGAAGAGTTGTCTCCCGAAATAGAAGAGGGCAGCGCTGCGGCTGTGGTCAGCTTCGAGACCCTGGAGCATCTGCTCGATCCCTTTCGGACGATAGCCCAGTTCTCCAAAATCCTGCAGCCGGGCGGTTTTTTTATCTGCTCGGTCCCCAATGTCCTTTCCGAGTCCGGCGACAGTAGCGGTCTTCCCAGAAACAAGTCCCACAAACAATGGTTTAATTTCGCCTCGCTCTCCCGGCTGGTGGCACAAAACGAAATGCAGGTGATCTACCGGCTGGGCCAGTCCTGGTCCAAAGCGCTCTTCCGAAGAGAACAGCAACTGTCCAATGCCAAGCGAATCATGCGAAAGCTTGGTGATGAGCCGAGCATGCATTCGCTGGAAATGATGCGATGGCTCTCTTATGTCGCGGCCTATCCTACGGTCGAGGATGTGGACGGCTCTTACTCTATCATCATCGTTGCCCAAAAAGAGTAAGATAACGATTTGGCGATTGATGAAGCAATTAGATCCTTCCAATGCCTCCGCCACCACCTCTCCTTTTTTCGTAAACGGAAAATCCCATCTTCTCCAGAAGCACTCTCGCCTCCCCTCGACCATGCAGCAGCACCTCGGCCAGATCCTCCGGGCAATCGATGTCAGATCCCGCCCGGAAGGACTCGAAGACGGATACCTCAAGGCCCGCCTGCTGGGCGCAGGCCAGATGCTTGGGAAAACTCAGCCCCTGGTAGCAGGTGCGAAACCCGGGGGCCCTGATTAGGATCATATTGGTGCCCCCCCCCCGTCCCGGACAGAGTACCACATCGCCCGGACAGCTCAGAATACCCGCTACGTCTTTTTGTGTCAAAAGAGCCAGATCGGCCATGACGATCAGAATGTCCGATGGCCATCCTTGCATAGCCTCATCGGCGATAAATGCATTGAGGGCATCATTCAGATCCAGTTCGGATTCTACAATCTCAACATCGTAGCCGACCTTCGCGGCGTCCAGCCTAGGTCGGGAGAGGACCGTCGCCCAGCCCAGGCCCAAAACTGCATGCAAGACATCCTTCAGCATGGCAAATGACAAGAGCTGCCGCTCTTGGGGTGTGAGAACAGACGCCAGCCTGCTCTTTGCCCCCTGGTTCTTGAAAGGAATTACCATGTGTATTGGCTGTCCCACGAAAGAACATCTCTAACAAGCTCTGATAAAACCTTAACTCTTCAGGCGAGGCCGGATCACATCTTTGTCCTCATCCATGAAGACCGAGCCGTCGCCGCCGCGAGGGTACTTCAATCCACGAAAAACAACAGCCGGTGTCCCGTCTCCTGCCTCGCCCATGAGCAGATTGGCCATTGCTGCGATCTCGTCTACAATGGCTTCTAAGGTGATCTCCAGGGCCTTGCCGTGCAGGTCTTGCACCCCACGCCAGTCGCGAAGAGCTGCGATCCCTGCCCAGCCCACAGCCACACCCGCCACGCCCGCGCGAAAGGGCCGGCCGCAGGTATCAGTGATGATTACGGCGCAGTCCTTTCCTAACTCTTTGCGCAGCCGCACCGCACTGGCGCGGGGGTTTTCGGGCAGCAGCAGTATCCGGGCGTCTCCTACGTTGGACTGATCAATCCCGGCGTTAACGCCCACATGACCAAAACGGGTCACTGCCAGCAGAAAGGGTTGGTCGAGCAAGACCTCCACCGATTCGTCCAGGACCGCCTGCACGAATCTGGGGTCTTTGCCGACTTTTCCGGCAATCAGGGCGGCTCTTACCGTGGGATGATAGCTTTCCAGCTCCCGGAAACGGCCCTCCGACTTGGCCACGACGGTACTGGCCAGACAGAGCACATCACCATCTTGAAAATCAAAAAGAGATTTGACCAGCAAGGCAATATCGTCGCCTTCCTTGATGATTGGTAGGCCACGAATGACGTAGCCTTGCATTGATGGCATTCTATTGAAATCGCTCGTCAAAAGGCATCTTGCTGAGGCGGTAGAGCCTGGCCTGAACCAGGAGATCAAGTAGATAGGAGTAGTTCACGGCGACAATCGCCGTCCTCTCCTCACTGATCTCAGTCCAGGGAAGACCACCATAGCCACTAGCATATTCCATCCAGAAGGCCGGCGGGGAGAAATCAAGCAGATACTTGTTCTCCTCCGTAAAAGTGAGGGTGATCTTCTCTTCCATCTAAGGCACCTTGCCGGTTCGCTCCACAACCTCGGCGAAGGCCAAAGTTCCGCTGATCTTCTTGATCTTGGCCTTGACGATCTCGCCTTTGACGGCACTGGGCACGAATATGAGATACTTGTCCACCTTGGCTATGCCGTCGCCCTTGTTGCCCACGGACTCAATGCGTAGCTCATAAGTCTCACCCTCTTCGATGACATCCTTCTGCACGATCGTGGCAGCCTTTCTCTTTCTCACCGGTCGGTGAGCGCCGCAGGCATCGCACTTGAGCGTCAGAACACGATCGCTCTTGAGAAGGTGAGTGTCGGGCAGCCTGCACTCTGTGCAGACTACATACTCCTCGAAGTAGGACTCTATCTGGCGGGCGATGGCAGTCTCGCCGAACTTTCCCTGAAAGACGCCGCGCTGCCCTTCGATCTTGCCCGCTGTGCCCATCTCCTGGAGCAGATATTTCATGAGGTGCTCAGGTTCGCGATTTAGTGTGTCCGCGATGGCCCCGAAGTTCTCCAGTACGGTGGTCTTGCCTTCGTAAAAGACCTTGACGGAAGGTATGACGAACCGCTCTTTGGACACCCGAGTGGCCGGCATCTTCTTCATGGCCCGATCCAGGCCCGCTAAATAGTCATCCATCCAGATACCTTAATTATTTTATCAACTCTTGACCCGACTCTATTATGATCTGAATCGGTGTCGGCAATTTATGCCCGGCTCTTGTCAATGCCACCTTGGCGTCGTTAAGGTATGTAAGGGGTACTCCCACGGTAAAGAGCTTCTGGCCTGCCTCGACCCTGGCTGCAGTTCCCACAGCCTTGCCGAAAGCCATCCTCATGCCGCTGGAGACACGGTCGGCGCCTGCACCCGTAGCCTGCTTATTTTCTCGGATGACATGGTGGGGATAAGTACGCAACTTGAGGTGGAAGCTGGTTCTGCCTGCCGTTTTCATAAGGAAACGGTTGGCTGCAACTCTGGCTGCTTCAAGAGCGGTATGCCTGATCTGGCAGGGTTCCTTGACCACTAAAGTGATCTGGATGGGAAAATCTTCAGTCAAATTTCCCATATCATAGTGCACTACTTTGCTTCCAGGAACGCCGCCCATGTATTTTCTGCGCGTGTAGGGCCGTTCCCTCCTTCTATACATGCTTGCTGGCTTGCGTGTCAAAACGAAATTCCTCCGATAATCCTGAGATTGGTGCTACTATGCACCTTGCTTATAAGGTTTGGCCTTGGCTGCCGCCCTTACACCGTGATGGGCGTGGAGAAAGACATCTCTTTGGCCAGAGGCCTCTTCATGAGCGTGCGGATATCTTCCAGACTTTTTGCATTTGCGACGGTCCACATGAGTTTGACCAGGGCCACCTCGGGCAGCATATCTTCGCCCTCAATTGCTCCGCCGTCCAGCATGTCGCGTCCTGTATCGTATACCCGATCGCATATCCTGCCCCGCAGGCATTGTGAGGTTACCACCACGGGGATATTCTCCTCTGTGGCCCTCTTAATGCTGTCTATCCAGTCGGATGCCACATGACCTAAGCCCGTGCCCTCGAGGACGATGCCGCGATAGCCCTTATCGATGTAGTAGTTCATGATCTCCGGCGAAGATCCCGGCGTGTACTTGACCAGGGCGCATTGGGGCTCAAGCTTGTCCATAACCTCCAGCTTCACCTCGCCCCTCCGGCGGTAGGGCTGGAAGGTCTGGATCTTTCTGGTGAGGTAGTCTACCTTTCCAAGAGGCGCCTGGTTTATGCTCTGGAAGGCGTCCCGGCGAGAGGTGTGCATCTTCCGGACACGTGTGCCGCGGTGGATGGTGCAGTAATCGTCGCTGGTTGTGCCGTGCATCACCACACAGACCTCGGCAATGTCGCTGATGGCAACGCTTGCCGCACAGACGGCATTCATGGAGGCATCGCTGCTGGGCCGGTCGGAGCTCCTCTGCGAGCCGACGATGACTACGGGCACGGGCGTTCGGAGCATAAAGGAGAGCGCCGCAGCGGTATACATCATGGTATCTGTGCCGTGGGTTATGATCACGCCCTGTGCGCCTGCAGATATCTCCTCTGCCACAGATTGTGCGAGCTTTATCCAGTATTCGGCGCGCATGTTCTCGCTCAAGATCTGATAGATGACGCGGGCTCGGTAGTTGGCGATCTCCTCCAGCTCCGGGATGGCGGATATGATCTCGCCGGCGGAGAACTGGCTGGTGACGGCTCCCGTGCGGTAATCGACCTTGCTGGCAATCGTTCCTCCTGTGGATAGAATGGAAACCTGGGGAAGGCCCTCTCTCACCGGCAAAGGCCTGATCTTCTGTTGTGGCAAACTTTCCGGGCGCTTTTGCAGGAGCTGTAGCTCACACTTAGCGGTACATAGGCCGATATTGTAGCCGTTGTCCAGCTTTATAACCAAGTATCCTTCGCGTCGGGAAGGCATAAGCACGCCCTCGAAGGATGTGCCGTCCCTCTTAACGGAGATTCTGTCACCCAGATCCATTTTTATCTCACCAGATTCGCATTTACCACTGCTACTTTATGCTAGGCATCTAAAAACGTTGCCCTTGAGTTAAATAGATCGCGTTAGATAAGCGGTTCGGCCAAATCTTCATCGGTTAAGCCTTTATCTCAAGAAGAAGCAAAACTGTAGAGGAGGTTAGTGATGCACAGATGGGACCCTAAAGTATATGAGAAGAGTTCCTCTGCCCAGCAGAAATGGGCACAGGAACTTCTATCCAAAATCTCTATCAGAGGAGATGAACGGATTCTCGATATCGGATGTGGAGATGGCAAAATCACAGCGGAGATGGCACTCCTCGTCCCCAGGGGATCTGTCATGGGCCTCGACAACTCCGTGGAGATGCTTGGCTTCGCCAGGCTTCGGTTTCCGCCTTTGATCCAGCCTAACCTATCCTTTCAATATGGAGACGCTTCGGAATTAAAGTATGAAGATGAGTTCGATCTCGTTCTCTCTTTTGCATGCCTCCATTGGGTGCTGGATCATGGACCGGTTCTGGAAGGGATCAAACGCAGCCTCAAGAATGATGGTAAGGTCCTAATGCAGTTTGGAGGCAGGGGCAATGCCGCCGCGATCCTGGAGGTTGTAAATGGGCTCATTTCTGAGGAGAAATGGTCCGGGTACTTCGAAGGTTTCAGGTTTCCTTATGGCTTCTTTTGCCCTGACGAGTATCGGACCTGGCTTGAACGTGCCGGCCTGAGCGTCTTGAGGGTGGAGCTGGTAGCAAAGGATATGGTCCAGAGGGGACGAGAGGGTTTGATCTCCTGGTTCAAGGCTACATGGCTGCCATACATTGAAAAAATACCAGAGGGTTTGCGAATGGATTTTATCAGCGAAGTGGTTGATCGGTATATCCGGGTACATCCTCTCGATGACGAGGGAAATGTTCATGTCGGGATGGTAAGGCTGGAAGTGGAAGCCGAAAAGAACATGAGGAAAAGTTAGCGGGATTAGAAATGATCTATTTTGTGACCAGCAACAAGGGAAAGTACGCTGAGGCGCAGGCAATATTCGGGGATCTCGAGCAAAGGGATATCGGCTACGCCGAAATTCAGGCAGACACTTTGGAAGAGGTGGCTCTTTATGGCATGTTAGAGGTCGCAGCCCGCTTAGAGGGGGCGGTGATGCTCGAGGATGCGGGCCTTTTCGTAGATGCTCTGCAAGGATTTCCGGGCGTTTATTCCGCGTATGTGCAAAAGACCATAGGCAACGCCGGGATACTGCGGCTCATGGGGGCCCTGGAGAATCGATCAGCTTACTTCAAATCGGTGGTCGCCTACGCTGAGCCGGGCATGGAGACAGTAATGTTCTCAGGAGAGGTGCAGGGGCAGATTGGCTTTGAGGCGCGGGGCAAGAAGGGCTTTGGCTATGATCCCATCTTTTATGTGGGCGACGTGAGTTTGGGGGAGATGGAGATTGCGGAGAAGAACAGAATCTCCCACCGCGCCGGCTCCATGAGGGCTCTAAGAAAGTGGCTGGACAGCCGCTAAACTTTATTTCATATTGCCAAAATGAACTCAAGATTCACTGCCGTTTCTTCTCCAGGGCGCAGCGGGGCAGCATCTTGTCGTCGATGGATTTGATATGGGGCGCCTGGACGGCAGAAACATAGATCTTACGCTCTCCTACTAATATTACGTGATCTGTCGCCTTAGGGGGGCTGATTCTGATGGAAAACATCAGTGGCCCTTCACAGGTGGTGGCGACGCGTAGATCAGTAGAGCGGGCGAGGATGTACTCCTCCATCTCCGGGGTGATCTTGAGGGAAAGGGGTTTGGCGGGCATTCAATGGCAGATCTCTCACGCATATAGAAATAAGTTTTCCAAAACACTTAGAGCCTGATAATTATAACCAGCGGTTAAGGAATTGAACCGCAGAGTCGCAGAGCGCACAGAGGACGAACGCACGAAGCTATTTTGCAGGGATTTTGGATAGCAGGCCGGATATCAGCCGATCAAATAGTTTAATAATACCCTTCTCTGCAAGGAATAGCCCGTGAGACGGAGAAAGGACAGCCACAAAACCAGAGATCTGGCCTTACAGCGTATGGAGAGACTTTTTGAGCTGGCAGCGGTAGCGCATGCCGCCCACCCGGAGAGGAGCGACAGATATGTGCAGATCGCCAGGAAGATTTGCACCCGCACCAGAGTAAGAATGCCCCGCCCGCTGAAAAGGCTCTTTTGCAGACACTGCGGCAGCTTTCTCTCACCGGCAGCGACGAGGGTTAGGCTTCGCGAAGGCGTCCTGACCACCACCTGCCTATTATGCGGCGAACAGATGAGGCGCCCGTACCGGTCCTCCGGGAAGGGTTAGCCCGGAAAGTACCGGCCAAGACTAATCGATGCTATCGGTTTGGGACAATCCCAGTTGATCGTAGCCTATGTACTGCATTATACGATCTTTCTTGTCTCCTATCAGCTCTTTCTCGCGATCGAGTATCTCTTTTACCAGTGTGGCGACCGGCAACTTTCCCTCCCAATTTCTGGCCAGGATGTCAGTCGAGGCTGATTCCTTGGCAACCTCATTGGCAACAAACGCGCAAAGGTAGATATCATCCACATAGCCGATTGGGCCGTATTTCTCCTCAGGGATGATGTCCTCAGGAAGGATAAAATATGCAATAGCAGCAATAACCAGCGGCGACATCGACCTGGGAAGAGCCCGGTCATCCAGGAGCCTGGTCATCATTTTGTAGAGGGCCGGAGCCTGGTGAATTAGCTGGGAAAATTCGCCATCATAACCGGATATATCTTTTTCCAGTATGGCATCAAATCTCTTCAAATCAAAAACCTCTTCCCTCCTTATGGTGTGCAATTAATTAACTTTTGTGCCCAAAAAACGTTTTAGTGGCGGCCAGGGGTGATGTGTAGATGTGCCTGGCGGGAACAGCGGTATCCCTGGCCCTGGTGAAAATTCAAATAGCTGTAGTGCATAGCAGCCGCAAACGATGTACGATTATCTTCTTAAATTGGGCACCTGGGCCCTGCTCGCCCTGACGGCCATATGCATGATATCTTCCGGCGCACAGTTTAACGGCACTACCTATCATCTGGGGGAGAAAGAGGCATTGATCACTGTGCCCATCAATTCCAGCCAAATAAATCTCACTCTGTTTGAGAAGACGGAGAATATGACGCTTTTTGACGAATCGGGCAAGAACGTCACCTTCAACAGCAGCTATCGATTCATGCGGGGAGACCATATCTACAGCCTGACCTTTGCAAGGCCAATCAAAGGAAGGCTGATCTACACCATGCATCTGCCGGGCCAGCAGTTCATTCTTCCCATTAGAGATCATGTCCCGCTACGCATAATTCTGCCGGAGGGCTTCACAACGGGAGAACGGAGCCTGGGCATAGCCAGGCCGGCGCCGGACGAATTCGTGGAGGATAATTCCGGCAGCATTCTCACCTGGAATAATACCACGCAAATTTCGTACATCGAGGTCAACTATTACCGGAGAAGTGCCCCCCAGGCATTGATGATTATTTTGGCCATCCTGGCTCTGACGGGTTTAGTCCTGCTGGCTCAGTACTACATCAGCATCAGAAAACTGAAAGATGCCAGGATGGAGATGGAAAACGAAGCGAATGGGAAAGATCGCTGAATGGTAATTACTCACCGAATTTAGCGAGGTTTGTCATTTTTATCTTTCAGCTCCGGATTTTTCGCGGAGGAGCGAATTATGAGAAGTATCTGCCACTAAAAGGCCCAGCAGTCTCTTTACATCTTCACGAAAATCATCCAGGTTGCCGTCATTTGTAAGCTTCAGGTCGGCGATCTTCATGGCCTCGCTCATGCCCCATCCCATCTCCCGGCATTCCCTCTGCTCGAGAGCGTCGGCCGCCAGGCTGTCCGGCTCCCCACAAGAGGAGATGATCTTCACATCCTCGTCTGTCTCCTTGCCATCGTTTGCCGGGCTCTTACCCGGATCGTCGGGTCGGCCCCGCGCCGTCAGCCATTTCAGCCGCGCTTCCACCGGTGCACAGACCTCTACCAGGTGAAACTCATCGGCATTTAAGCGAAAGAAGTCCGCCTCCTCTCGGGAGCGCAGACCATCTACCACTACTAAATCCTTTCCCGTAGCTATTGCCCTCTCAAAAGTAATTTTGGCCACAGCATCCGGGCCATGAGAGGCTCGCAAGGCATTGCCGATGCGGCCCAAATTTTGGTCGGTAGGCTCCAGGCCCTGCCTGACCGCTTCCTGGCGGATGACGTCTCCCATGACCACTACCGCCAAACCATGCTGCCTGGCAATCTGAGAAGCTTCCCCCTTGCCTGAACCAGGCAGGCCCACAAAACCGATGATCTTCATCTTATTCACCATTTATTATTTTCCAGGTTATCTTGGGAGCGGCTCGAATCCGGACCTTAAGCTCTGCCCCGCAGGCAATCTCGCAAGCTTTGGCCATCTCTTCTAAAGCCTCTATCGAGACCGGCTCAAACCTGGCCTCCTCCTCTCGCGGCAATCCCTGTTGCAAGATCATGCTTTCCAGGCGATTTTCCGGATATCGCGCCAACAAGTAGCAGAGCGTGTCGGCAATCTTCACCAACTGGGAAGAGGACGGCATATTTGGAAAGATCGTGCTGCGCACATCCAGTTCCACCCCCATTTTAAAGCATATCTCAAGGCTCTCTGCCACCTGCATCGCCATGCCGGCTCTGCCTGTGGCCTTTTCGTAATCCGGCTCCAGAAGAGCAGTCTTGAGATCGAGGAATACCTTATCCACCAGTCCTTTTGCCAGCAATGTTTCCAGATGAACCGGAAAGCAGCCCGAGGTCTCCAGGCCCGTGGCCAGATGCAGGCTCCTGGCCAGGCGAAAGAGCCCGGCGCAGGCTTGCGGCTGGAGGAGCGGCTCGCCTCCGGATAAGACAAGGGCATTAACGAACGGCTTGCTGCTGGCCCGTTGTGATGCATCTTCAAGGTTGATCTGCATAGGATGGGCGTCGATCCTAATCCAGGCCCAGCGGGCCGCTGGAAAGCCCTTGACCTCAGATACAATGCGAGACGCAATCGTATGAAGAGCGACAACGCGTTCTCCAGTCTGTAGCATCTGGTTGTGGCAATGGGGGCAGCGCAAGGGGCAGCCTCGCAAGAATACGACCATTGCGGCGCGCCCCAGCCAATCGACTGTGGAAAGAGGAACAATCCCCCCGAAATTGACCTTCATTTCCGTCCAGGGGAAATATCAAGTTTTATCGGCCCACCTCTAATCCTGGTCAGCCTCTCTTCCAGCTCTAACTCATCTGAGGCGGCCTTTTTCTCTAATGAAGCCAGATCTTTTTTGGCTTGATCTAAGGCCAACTCCAGGCTCTTTTTGCTTTTTCTGGCCTGGCTCATCTCCTCTTTCAGACGATGACCCTCGCGGCTCTGGTCTTTAATCTGAGACTCATTCTCCAAGATCTCCTCAACGATTCCTTGCAGCCTGGCCCTGGCATTTTCCAGCGACCTTCTCTTTATGAGCAGGTCGATATGATCGAGAATCTTTTCCTTCTTTTTGTCCTTCAGACCTAAAGTTGCCAGATGGCTTTGCAGTTCCTTTAGAGATCCGGTAATGTCCTTATCTTGCACGATGGAGGGTGACACACAGAGTTGCTCAAAGACGTTTTTATGTTGCAGATTGATTCTATCACTTGATCCTTGCTTCATCATTCTGGCCAGTGCTTTGGTTAGAGGTGCAATAAGATCATTCAATTCATCCTCTAGCTGAGATTTTTCCTCTTTCTTCTTCTCCAAGATTCTCTTCAGCTCTTCCGTCTTTTTCCCAACATCACTTGCCTCCAGTTTCTTTGTCACCTCTTCCAGGCCGGATAACCGGAGGGTTATCTCCGAATGCGTCGCTTCATTATGCAGGGTTTTCTTTTTCAGATCATCGATGCCCGATAGCTCTTTTTGCAGCCTTTCAGCCAGCTCTCGGGAGTACCAACTCTCCTCTGCCAGCGTTCTCTTTTTGCAAATTTCCGTCTCCAAATCAACCAGCAACCGGCTGATTTGTGTCAGGTCTGATTTGATGCATTCGATGTTCCTGGGAAAGAGAGCTGCTACATAACTCTGCGCTCTGCCGAAGGTGGTCACCGTCCTCTCCAGTCCTTTGACAAGCGCCCAATGATGCTGAAAAGCAGAATCCGGATCCTTTTTTTTGGGCGGCATCAGCTTCTCAGAAAGCGTTTCAAGCTGCTTTACGACCTCGCTTCTTGCTGCCAGGCCCGCCCGCAGAAGCT
This sequence comes from Methanotrichaceae archaeon, assembly GCA_963803855.1. Classification (GTDB taxonomy): domain Archaea; phylum Halobacteriota; class Methanosarcinia; order Methanotrichales; family Methanotrichaceae; genus Methanothrix. Next base: position 57,695 of record CAWDNX010000003.1, on the reverse strand, counting down.
TGGGCGGCGTGTCCTCATTCGCACTGGCCGATTCCAGGGCGGATATGTCTTTAGAAAGGACCTTCGCCACATCATCCATACGGCCATAGATCTCTTTGCAACGCATGGTAAAATCGGATTCCTTCTCTCTCTCTTCCAGCCAGGAATTAATTTTTGCAAGCTGCAGGATGGCCGATTCTTCTTTGGCCAGCTTATTCCCAAAAATATTTTTGAGCCACTTCAAGGCTGTATCTCCTCATTTCCTTCTTTTTTGAGCTGAGAGATGACTTTCTCGGCAATCTTGGGGCCGAGGAGGCGGACCACCTCGGTAGGGCTCGCGGCCAACAGCTTTTCTATGCTGGTTATGCCCGACAAATAGAGCTTCCTGGCCCGGACGCGGCCTATTCCTTTCAGGTTTAGCAAAGCCAGAAGATCCCTGCCGGCACCATAGTGAATGCGCTCTGCCAGTTGCTCTGCTTTGAAGGTTATGCCCAATTCAAGATGCTTGGAAAGCTCGGCTAAAGAATGCATGAGCCACTCCGCCGTCTCAGCCGAGCGGTGAATGTCTCCCGGTCCTATGTGATATCTGCTAGCAATCTGCTCCTCATGCACCTCGCCGATCCAGTCCATGAGCATGGATGACGTCTTGGCCTCGCGGAGCAGATAGTCGTAGTTGTCCTCATCATATAGCTCCAACTGGTGCTGATCGATGAACTCCTCCACCCATACGTCTGCGGCCTGGATATAGAGCAGATTCATATCAGGAGTCATGGTAATGAGGTGAATGAGGCCAAGGTCACAAGGCCTTTTCCGTTCCGCCAGGTACTGTTCTAAGGCACTGGTGAATTTGTCCAAATTATCGATTGCTCTATGTTTCCCCAGATTTTCCATCATGATAACGGCGCTCATAGGATCGATGTAGAGCTTGGAGACCAGAGAGCCGAGCCTGGTGGGCAGGAGATCGCCCTCATCTCTGCCCTGGATCATGCCGTTATCCAACAAAAAGTCGAGTACCTTTTCCAGTGTGACATCCAGATGCCAGGGATCCTGCTGATGGGCATAAAATGTGGTGGCGATGAAGGCTTTTAGCTCCGGTTCATTTTTGGCGAAACCGGCGGCAAATGTGGAGAGCAGATGGGTCCTAAGAGCGCTCTCGCTGGCCAGCTTCGACCAGATCTCTTCCGGGGTGCCGTGGATGTAGTGCTCCAAGAGCTCCTGCATCTCGGAAACACTCTTGGCCATCAGAAAGGATTCGCCATAAGGATCAAGCCCGGGACGACCGGCACGCCCGGCCATCTGGCGGTACTCGATGACGGAAATGGGCGTCATTCCCCTGCCGTACTCATATCTCTTGTAGCTCTTGATGAGCACTCTTCTGGCAGGCAGGTTCAGGCCCGCGGCCAGGGTGGGAGTACTGGCTATGACCTTAATCTTGTTTTCACGAAAGCCCTGCTCCACCAGTCGCCGTTGCTCGGACAGGAGGCCGGCGTGGTGGAAGGCAACGCCGCGAGAGACACAGGAGGCGAGGCGCACTGCTGTCTCGCTCTCGCCTGTGGCAAGAATGCTCAAAGAAAGACTCTCAGTGGCCGCATCGGCAGAGATCAGGCTGCAGAGCCGCGAAGCGGCAGCTTCGGCATTCTTCCTGGAATTCTCGAAGATGAGGATCTGGGCCGACTGGGAGAGGGTATCCTTAACCAGAGCCAGGGCCTCATCCTTCATAGCCAACAGGGGGACTATGCCATCAGAGAAGACCTGCGATCCATTGCAGATAACGCCCTCTCGCAAGCGAATGGGACGCCAGTCGCTGCTTACCAAATCCGCCTTCAGCCAGGCAGCTATCTCCCGGCCGTTGGCCACGGTGGCGGATAGGCCAATGACCTGCAAATTGGGATTGCAGTGGATTAGCTTAGTGATGGTCATCTCCAGGGTGGGGCCGCGACCCACGTCATTAAGCAGGTGTATCTCATCCACTACCAGGACGGACAGGTCTCGCACCCAGGAGGCCCCGTTTCTCATGAGAGAGTCGGCCTTCTCGGAGGTGGCGATTATAATCAGATTTTTACCCAGGCGCTCGTCTCTCTTGTCAAAGTCGCCAGTGCTGATGCCGACAGAGACACCCAGAGTCCTGAACTTTTTAAAAGAATCATACTTCTCCGTGGCCAGGGCGCGCAGAGGGACTATGTAAAGGGAGCGGCGGCCTTGCAGGGCGGCTTTGAGCATGGCAAGTTCTGCCAGCAGGGTCTTGCCGGAGGCGGTGGACATGGCCAGTAGCATGCTCTTGCCATCGAGAAGGCCCCTTTCCAGAGCTTCGGCCTGAGGCGGATAGAGCTCTTTATAGCCACGCTCCTCATAAAGCTTGACGGCCTCCGGGGAAAGCCATGAGGCAAGGTCCTTTATCTCCAGCATCTGTGTCTCCATGCTCCTCTAATCTTAAATACTACGTGAAAGTAGTCACAATCATATAAATGCATCATCCATGGAGAGAAACTAATGTATGCCGATCGGATAAAAAATCTCCCGCCATATCTCTTTGCCGCCATCGACAAAGCAAAACAAGAAGCACGAGCAAGAGGCGTGGATGTAATCGACCTGAGCGTGGGCGACCCCGATTTGCCGACGCCTGAGCACATCGTCAAAGCCCTGAATAAGGCGGCCAGTGACCCATCCAATCACCAGTATCCCTCCTACGAGGGCAAGCTAGCCTTCCGAAGAGCTGTGGCGGACTGGTACAAGCGGACATTTAACGTCGACCTGGACCCGACAAAGGAGGTTCTCACTTTGATCGGCTCCAAGGAGGGCATTGCTCATGCGCCCCTGGCCTTCATCAATCCTGGAGACGCGGCCTTGGTGCCCGATCCCGCCTATCCGGTTTACCATACGGCCACCGTCTTTGCCGGAGGCGAACCAGTGCTCATGCCGCTTCTTCGGGAGAACAAATTTCTGCCCGACCTGGAGGCCATCGCTCCCGCTGACGCCCGGCGGGCTAAGATCATGTTTCTCAACTACCCCAACAATCCCATCGGCGCTTCGGCGGACAGGAGCTTCTTCAAGAAGGTAATCGATTTCGCTAACGACTACCATATCATCGTCATGCACGATAATCCCTACTCTGAGACCTACTACGATGGAGAAAGGTCGCTGTCCCTTCTGGAATTAGAGGGCGCGAGGGATGTGGCGGTGGAGTTTCATTCGCTCTCCAAAACATACAACATGACCGGCTGGAGGATCGGCTCGGTGGTGGGGAACAGCGATGTTGTGGCCGGCATAGGCAAGATCAAGAGCAACATCGACTCGGGAACTTTTGGGGCAGTGCAGGATGCGGGAATTGTGGCCTTAAATAGCCCGAAGGAGATTGTGGACGATATCAGGAAGGTCTACCAGCACCGAATTGATATTCTCTACAAGGCCCTCAGGAACCAGGGACTGCAATTGGAAAAGCCGCGCGCCACGCTCTACCTCTGGGCCTTTGTAGGAGGGAGCTCCATCGAATATGCCGGGCGTCTCTTAGATAAGACGGGCATCGTGGCCACGCCCGGAGTGGGCTTCGGCCAGTATGGCGAGGGCTACGTCAGGTTTTCCATCACTCAACCTACGCCGCGGATAGAAGAGGCCGTGGTGCGGCTGGAGAGAATGGGCGAGTGAGGGGTCACTGGATTATTATACATATATTCCGGAGGGAATTCAAGTTGCTGGAAAATTATTCTGCTAAGGAGATCGAGGCCAAGTGGCAGAAGACCTGGGAGGACAAAGCGGTCTTTCAGCCCGAGCCCGACTCCAGAACGAAGTTCTTTTTAACCATTCCTTATCCTTATCTCAATGGAAATTTGCATGCCGGGCATACGCGCACCTTCACCATTGGCGACGCCGTGGCGCGCTTCAAGCGCATGCAGGGCAAGAACGTTCTCTTTCCCATGGCCTTTCATGCCACGGGAACGCCCATAGTCGGTCTGTCCGAGCTCATTGCCAAACGCGATCCACTGATCTGGGACGTTTACACCAAGCTGCACGGCATTCCTGAAGAGGAGCTCTCCTCATTAAACACGCCGGAGAAGATTGTGCTCTACTTCCGTCGCCAGGCGAAGGCGGCCATGCAGTCCATCGGCTACTCCATCGACTGGAGGCGGGAGTTTACCACCACCGATCCGGCTTACAGCAAGTTCATCGAGTGGCAGTACGGAATTTTGCGCCGCCTGGATTATGTGGTCAAGGGCAGCCATCCCGTGCGCTGGTGCCCGCATGATCGAAACCCGGTGGAGGATCACGACATTCTCAAGGGCGAGGATGCCACCATCATGGACTTTTCCCTGATCAAGTTCCGAATGGGCGACAAAATCCTGCCCTGCGCCACACTGCGTCCGGAGACTGTTTTCGGAGTGGTCAACCTCTGGCTCAACCCGGATGTTAATTATGTCCTGGCCAAAGTGAACGAGGAGACCTGGGTGGTATCCAAAGAGGCCTACGAAAAGCTGACCTTCACAGACCGGACCGTAGCTTTGATCGGGGAGATCTCGGGAAAGGAATTGATCGGCAAGAGGGTCACTAATCCGCTGACGGGCACCGAGGTTCTCGTGCTGCCCGCAGGATTCGTGGAACCGGACAACGGCTCAGGAATCGTCATGTCCGTTCCGGCTCATGCACCTTACGATTATCTGGCGCTCAAGGATCTGTACGGCAAAGACCTGAGCAATTACGGCATCACCGAGGACCTGCGGGCCATCAAATTCATCTCCCTGATTGAGTCGCCCGGATATGGAGAGCTGCCCGCGGTTGAAGCCGTGAACGAGCTGAGGGTCTTAGACCAGAACGACCCCAAGGCAGAGGATGCCACTAAAATGGTCTACCGGCGCGAGTTTCATAACGGCGTTCTCAAGGCCAACACGGGCAAGTACGCCGGAATCGCCGTCTCCAAAATCAAGGACGTTCTCCTGGCCGATCTGATGGAGCAGGGCATGGCCGAGATCTTCTACGAGTTTTCCGAGATGCCGGTCATCTGCCGCTGCGGCACGCGCTGCGTCATCATGATGGTGCGAGACCAGTGGTTCCTGGAGTACTCCGATGTGGAGTGGAAGGCCAATGTGCTGCGCTGCCTGGCAGGCATGAAGATCATACCTGAGGAGTTTCGGGTGGAGTTCATAAACAAGGTGGACTGGCTCAAGGACAAGGCCTGCGCCCGCAGGAAGGGACTCGGCACTCATCTTCCCTGGGACAAGGAATGGCTCATCGAGTCGCTGGGTGACAGCACCATTTACATGGCCTACTACATTCTGGCCAAGTATGTGAACGCCGGGATGAAGATAGATCAGCTCCCTGCTGAGTTCTTCGAGTACGTCTTCATGAATAACGGCGACGCCGCCAGCATTGCAGCCCGGACGGGCATCCCGCAGGAGACGGTGCAGAAGATACACGACGACTTCGGTTACTGGTATCCGGTAGATCTGCGTACCTCTGGTAAGGACCTGGTCGCCAACCACCTGCTCTTCTTCCTCTACCATCATGTGGCCATCTTCCCGGAGAGGCTCTGGCCCCAGGCCATTGCCGTCAACGGCTTCGTCTCCCTGGAGGGCAAGAAGATGTCCAAGTCCAAGGGGCCGATTCTCACTTTGCGCCAGGCCGTCGCTGAAAACGGGGCGGATGTGACGCGGCTCTACATCCTGGGCAATGCGGAAGGGACGGCGGACGTGGACTGGAGAAATGATGCAGTAGAGGCCACCTATGCCCATATGGAGAGGTTCTACAATTTAGCACGGGAGATTTTGGCCGACAGCAGCATCGACGAATGCGCGGAGAAAACGCTCATCGATCGCTGGATGCTCTCCCGGCTGCAAAGGCGCATCGCCGAGGCCACAGAGGCACTGGAAAACATCCAGACCAGAAGGGCGCTGCAGAACGCCTTCTACCTGCTCTTCAATGATCTGCGCTGGTACCAGAGGCGCGGGGGCAAGAGCCAGCTTCGCGCGGTCCTGTCGGCCTGGGTGCGCATGATGTCGCCCTTCACGCCCCACGTCTGCGAGGAGCTGTGGGCGGCGGGCCTGGGAGAGGGCTACGCATCGTTGGCCCAGTGGCCGGTGGCGGATGCGGCTCTCATCGATCCGCAGGCGGAGAAGGCGGAGGATCTGCTGGAGCGCACCTTGAAGGACGTGCAGGAGATTGTGAGCGTCACCAAAGCCACGCCTGCGAAGATCACGCTCTACACTTCGCCAGCCTGGAAGAAGGAGATGCTAAGGATGTTCCTGGACTTTCTAGAGTCCAAGAAAGCAGACATGGGGCCTTTCATGAAAGAAGCCATGTCATCCCCGCTGATCGCACCGCACAAGAAGGACATGCCCAAATATGCCATGAAGCTGGCCAAGGCGGCTCACTCGCTCTCGGCAGAGGCGCTGGGGCTGGACGAGTTCGAGACGCTTTCCAGGGAGAAGGCGTACTTGGCTTTGGCCATGGGCGTGCCGGTGGAGATCTGCTCGGCAGACGAGGCGGGAGAGGACCCCAAGGGCAAAAGCCGCCAGGCGGAACCGGGGAGACCGGCGATTTATATCGAGTGAAGAGATGGCTGAAGACTGTTGGCCTCGGGTGCTGTACCTGGGGCCGACGGAATAAAACCACAGAGGCGAGAGAAGCGCACAGAGAACGAACACGGAGACGGCGGTTTAAATAGCGCGGGAAAGCTGCTGCAAGGCGAATGAGCCGGGGGCGGAACAAGGGCGAGAGCCGCCAGGCGGGGCCGGGGAGGCCAGCGATTTATATCTAGTGAATTTAGCGAAAAATGCAGATCTACAGCGTTATTCTGGAAGATCCGCACTAGTAGTTCTCTGGTTTTGATTCGAATACCTGCAACTTTCGATTGGGTTCGTAGCTGTGAGATTTCGTGGTCGTCATTAATTAGATGAGGTTTCTTGGAATACCTGACAAGGAGATTTTCAGTAAAATTTAAGTAATAACAAGCCCAAAAGCCCATATAATAAAGTCATCAAAGGGTTGTATTATGTTTTTGACTGACACGCAAATAAAGGAACTGAGATTTTTTAGACCTGATTACGAGTTAAAAGCAAATACTATGAAATTGCATATCGCAAAAAAATATGAAGAGGGGCAAACTGATTTCAATGTAGCTAAGTACTATGAAGGTGGCTTTATTGGTGGATTTGATTATCCTGCTCATATTACATTTTGGTCTAAGGAAGAAGTTGATCTCAAACGTGTCCCAAACAGCGATTGTGACCACGATATTATAGGGGTATTATTTGGATCGCAGGACTTCGCATCAAGGGGCATCATGGTTTTCCCAGGTTTTATTCATCCTGGCTGGCAAGGACATTTAATTATGCATGCAATATGTTTAAGCGGGAAAAAAAAGATTGAAAAAAATGCCACATTAGCATATGTAGCCTTTGCGAAAACTGATGGAAAAGTAGAAAGCTTGTACGATTCGGCTACATGGCTTAGATAGAGCTTCCTTTTTTGTTGATTTATATGATTGAATTTATATTATGCGAGGATAAGGACTATTCAGATCTCTTTTCCTACGTATTTGGTGGGGTACTTGCATTAGTGGGTATTGTTGCCTCGATTTTATTATTTTTAATAGATAGAAAAATAAATCAAGCTTCAAATATATTAGATAATCTTATTATAAAAATTGCAAATAAAGAATTAAATTATAAAGAAACCAAGTTCTGGATAAAAATATATACCGACCAGTGGAATCGGATACGCTTTAACAGGTTTCTTAGAGCTTTACTATATCTATTTTTTATATCATCCTTTGTTTTAATTTATATATCTCTTATTTTGCTAAATGAGAGGATACCTTTTAGTCTTTTTGTCTTGATTGCACCTATTTTTATTTTTTCGCTTATAATATATCAAATACTAGAAGCACCAAGTACATGGGCCTTCAAACAATGGAGACCTCATGAACTCATCAAACATGATGGAAGCTATAGAGAGATTGCGGAGGATTATTTTAGTTTTTTAGATATAGATAATATAAAAAGATTGGAGCACGATCCATTTAAATCCGAAAAGCATTTTATTCGTATTAATGTTGATAATCTATATTTATATTTGGACAGAAAATTGAATGGTGTCATTGAGTTTCTAAAGAGATCATATTGATCCTTTAGCGATATTTTATCATATATCTGAATGAGGTGGTGCAGATGAATTCGGATGCCCATGATTGCTGCCGTTGCTCAGGCAAGATGCGTGAAGGCAGGCATGATTTTATGGCCAGGGTTGGAAATGAGATCGTAGTTATCAAAGATGTTCCGGCTCTTATCTGCGATGCCTGCGGCGAGGTCGAATACACGCTGGAGATATCAAGAGAGATCGATGTGATAATGAAGGACTTCTTCGCGGGAAAGCTGCTGGCAAAGCCACTGGCGGCGGGAGAGAATGGCATTCAAAGCCCCAGCGTGGCAGACACTCGATGGGGATGAGCTAACTCTTGCAGTCGAGCCCGAGCCAAAGGGCAATTTGCAGAGTAGATCACAACGAGTTTTAAACCTGCGATTTGCGGACTTTCACCACGAAGGGCACGAAGCGCAGAGAACGGCACAGGAGTGATCCATGAGATGGACAGCATAATCCTTTTCTCTTTAACCTCACGCTTGTATCAGCGGAGCAACTGGTGAGAGCATAGAATAAAAGGAGATTCCAAATGTATCTTCGTGAACTCCATATTGAGGGCTATAAGGGGTTTCGGGAACCATTTTCCGTTTCCTTACAAAAAGGCTTGAACGTGATTGTGGGAGAAAACGCGTCGGGTAAAACTGCTATCATTGACGCTATTCGCCTTCTTCTCAGAGAGGATGAATTTGGCCACACACCAGTCAACGAATCTGATTTCCACCGTCCCTTTGATCGCTCTCTAAAATCGGCGCAACCCTTTCGTCTTCGAGCAGGATTCGCCGACTTGTCTGATAAGGAGCATGTCGCTTTCTTGCCCTGGTCGGATGAGAATGGAGATGCCTCGCTGACATTGCTTGTGGATAACAAACAGAATCATCGAGGTCACTACAAACGAACACTTTGGGGCGGAGTCTCGCAAGCAAGCATGTTCGAGTGGGAATTGTTCGATTCGATCAACTGCGTTTACCTTCCACCTCTTCGCGATGCAGAAGCCAGACTATCTGAAGGAAGGTCTTCCAGGTTGGCAAGACTCCTGAAAAACCTTCACCGTCAAGCAATTCAGGAGGCAAAGAAAAAAGGCGAGCTTCTCCCGATTGAAGAGAATGTTCGCGACTTTAATAGGAAACTTTCAGAAGATGAGGATGGAGTAATCGCCAAGGCAAACGGGCTGATTCGGGCACGACTGCGCGAATCTTTTGGTCCAATCTTCGGCCAGGATACACATATCCAATTCAGCGAAGTTAATTTCAACAGGATCGCGGAAAGCCTTAGGCTGCTTTTTTTCCCAGACATTAACGTTGCTTCTTCAGAAGATTTCAGGACGCTCGTGGAAAACAGTCTTGGCTATAACAACCTGCTCTATCTAGCCACTGTCCTCGCCGAACTCTCTGATACAGGAGAAGATTATTTTAGTGTGCTTCTGATTGAAGAACCTGAGGCCCACTTGCACCCTCAACTCCAAATTCGTTTACTCAAGTACCTTGAAAGTACCGCCCGAAATGGAAATGTCCAAGTCATCGTCACAACTCATTCTCCCGTTCTCGCCTCATCAGTTTCCCTAGATACCGTAATCCAGCTATGTGTCATGGATAAGAAGACGCCAAAGGCTATTGCATTGTGTTCTTGTGGTCTAAACGATCACAGCAAGGCATTTCTGAATCGATGGCTCGACACCACGAAGTCTACCTTGCTATTTGCCAAAGGGATTATTCTCGTTGAGGGTATTGCGGAGGCTATGCTATTGCCTGAACTTGCGAAGATTGTGCTGGATAAATACGATGAACTGCCGGAAACTTTGGAGGATTGCGGGGTGTCGGTCATCAATATGAATGGCATATACTTTGAGCATTTTATGCAGCTATTTGCTGACCTTGACGAAAATGGTTCTGAGAGCATTCCAGTGCGTTGTGCAGGAATTACGGACAACGATCCTTTAACAGATTCAAAGCCGACCCCATCTAATCCCGTGCCTGGGACGAACCCTGCGCTTAAACTTAAGGAGATCGTAAAAAAATCAAAGTGGTCTAGGTTGTATTCAGGCTCGCTTAAGACCTTCGAATATGATCTTGCCATGGAAGGAAGCAACTTGAAAGTGTTGATCCCTGTGGCATTGTCACTTGTGGATACCAATGGACCTATCCGAAGTAGCTATGAAGAATTCAACCTGAAAGACTGGAACATCGCAGAGGAAGGCAATCGTGCGGATGCATCAATGTATTTGCTCGAACATATTGACAAAGGCGAGTTTGCACAAGCGTTGGCTGCCCGACTGGCTTCGCATGAAGAAATTATTGTTGTTCCATGGTACATATGCAAAGCAATCATTTGGGCTTGTGGGGGCAACCCGGATGAATCGTGATGAAAAAATAGAAGTTCTTGCTCATTCTATCTGTGGCAAATCACCTGCGATATCGCCATCGGAATGCCGTGCCACTAATGGGGCGACCAATCCATTGTGCAACGAGTGTGAAACCTGCCGAATTGCGCGGAACTCAAACGAGCAACTGGACTATGTACTGTCATCAATAGAGGATTGCGTTTTTCTCAAAGCGTGTCCTGGCAGCGGCAAAACAGAAGTTATCGGGATGAAGGCTGCTTACGAAATGTCGAAGTGGGCTAAGACACCAGGAGGCATCGCCGTTCTGACGTTCACCAATAATGCAGCCGAGGTCATCGAGAAACGCGTAAGTCAATTCGGTGAAGTTGCGAAGATTGGATTTCCACATTTCATTGGAACCATTGATCGTTGGTTGCATGGATATATCGCACATCCTTTTGCCCACATTATAACAGGTTACGATGGGAAGGATCAAGATCGCTCTATTCGACTCGTTGACACAACTTCAATAGATGGCTGGCTAAATGCATACAAGCTGGATACATCATTTTTGCATGGTAATGGCGCATCAATGCCACTATACGTGAATAATATCCAATGGGATCCTGAAGAACAGAGATGGGATATTATTATTCCTGGTCCACGAAGCGCACCATTACCAGATAGTGACTATTATGATTATCCTGCATTTGCTCAATTTCGGCGAGATAAAGAATGGCTCACATTGGATTACATGCGCAAAGGCTTTTCAGAAAAGAAGAATGCATTCCTGAGTAATGGTTTTGCCACTTATCAAGATATTGAGTGTATTTGCCACAAACTCCTGTCAAAGAGACCCGGGCTTGCAAGATTCCTTTCTCTTCGTTTTCCTCTTATCATTGTGGACGAGTGCCAGGACCTTTCTTGGATACAGATGCAGATACTGGACAAAATGCGATCGCATGGAACTGCACTACACTTCGTTGGTGATCTCAATCAGGCCATCTATGAATTCAAAAAAGTCGCACCCGAAAAAGTGGAGGAATACACGCAGGAACGGAAATTCGGCACCCAATCCCTGTCGAACAACTATCGGAACTGTCAACCGATTGCCGACCTGTGTGACGCTCTAGTTGGCAAAAAAGACAACGTCAAGTCTATACACGAAAGCAAACAACTAGAGAGCCCATGTGTCTGCATATCTTTCGAGAAAAAAAATTTGATGAAATCGCCGGATTGGTTTTGTGACTATCTGGAACAATTAGGAATCGACAAAAAATGTTCTACTGTCGTAACCAGGAGTCGGGCAAACGTTTCCAGGATGAGACCTGCAGACCGCGGGCAAATCGAGAATTATCAAGAAAGACTGGCAATGGCCATCCACCTTTGGAAGACGGGGTGTCGACAAGCGACAAGGGAAGCGCTCAAATTATTTGGACGCTTTGTCTCTGAAAAATTCTTCCTTAGGGAATCGACCAATTCTCGGAGTTACTATCGGCCTGAGTCTGTGAATTCTGCCATGATATGGCGCCTGTTTTTGGCTGCAGTCTTGAGCGAATGTTGCCAAGATGAGATACTCTCGGACTTAGAGCAAACTTGGACCAATTGGACAAAAATCACTAGGAACAGATTACATCAATACCTAAGCACTAGCGCCAACACTTTCGGAGCATCTTTGTCAGATTGTGTTTTTCATCAGTTGGTTGCGAGTGACTTTCCCGCTCCAAAGGGTAAAAGCAAAGATCAAGTTTTGAGTGGTTTGTTATCTTATTCCTCTGCTCAAACACCTTTGCGGATAACGACAATTCACAACGTAAAAGGGGAAACATTGGAAGCACTGATGCTAGTCTCATCTCGTAATAAGAGCGGAACAAATGACGGTTATTGGACACAGTGGCTTGATGATCCCGCTTCCGAAGCAGCTCGACTAGCGTATGTCGCAAGTTCCCGTCCCAGGAGGCTGATTATATGGGCTATCCCTAATCCGTCTGAGAAGGAAGAAGCTCAACTAGATCGTCTCAAGAATATTGGATTTAAGGTTCTGGCTCCGAATCACGAAACGCCAAAATCACAAACAAATCTCGAATATTGGGCCAGATCGTGCGCACGGGTCAAGCCTGGCTGATGTCTGCTTGAGCTCAGACCGCTCGGCCAACAGGCAGCGACCAGGAGCAAGAGCCTTGGACCCTATCGCTGGCAGCAACCACGGCCCCTGTGGCTGCTCGGAGCTGCTGCCGGTAGCCAGCAAGGATCGTAAAGCCGGAGGACTGCATCGGATCTCTCTGCTAAAAAGTCTCTGTGCGTCCTCCGTGCGCTCTGTGTCTCTGTGGTGGGATCGTTAGTTGTCTGGTTATAATTATCAGCTAATATTATTAACAAACGGCCACTGTTTCCAAAAATCCCGCGCCAGGAGAACTGCTCTTGTCGGAGGCAGGCTCTCCTGGCCCTCAGGCCCGACCGGCCTCACGATCCCGAGTGCGAGCACCTGCGTGCATGCGGGCCCGCCTGGCGGACGGCGGCTGTGGCCCCGGATGGCCTTTGCCTAGAAACGGCTCCACCGACGCGGCCCGAGGGCTCAGGCAAAAATTATCCTTTCTCATCGGAACTTCGCGCCTATGCGCCTTCGCGTGAACCCGTGATCTTGGCCCGACCAGCCCCATGCCTCCGGGCACGAGCGCTTACCAGGCAAGCCAGTCCGTCCTGACAACATCGCCGCCCTGGCTGGGCCCACGAGCGGCGAGTTACGAGGAGCAGCAGTCAAGTGATTTCTAGACAGGAAAGTTTATGGGATGAGACGACAGCTAAAATTAATGATGGCCTGGCTATGAGTAACGAAAAAATCACCTATCGTCTTCACGCTGTCCAGCGGATGTTCGAGCGGAAAGTCATCGCAGAAGAAGTTCGATATGTGCTGGAGACCGGAGAGGTGATTGAAGAATATCCAGATGACACACCCTACCCAAGTTGCCTGATCCTGGGAAGTTATAAGGGTCGCCTGATTCATGTAGTAGCAGCCAACAATTGCCTCGACGAGGAGATAATAGTAATCACAGTCTACGAGCCCGATCCCTCGGAATGGGACCTGGAATGCAGGAAGAGGATTTAATGAAATGCGTTATCTGTAAAAAGGCATCCACTAAGCCCGGAACAACCACAATTACCTTTGAGCGAGATTGTTTGACAATGGTAGTAAAATGCGTTCCTGCTCAAGTCTGCCCCAATTGCGGAGAGGCGTATATCAGTGAGGCGGTTACAGCCGAGCTGCTTAAGGATGCTGAGGAAAGAGCAAACACAGGAGCACAAGTCGAGATCCGGCAGTACGTTGCAGCCTAGGTTTATTTAACTCATTGAATAATTTACCTCATCCAGGCTGAGCCTGCTCTTGTTCCTCAGGCCCGACCGGCCTCCTGCGTGCCCGAGCACGAGCGCCTAGTGCATGCGGGCCCGCCTGGCGAAAGGGCCGCAACAATTGATGATATGGGATCTGTCACAGAGATTATTTTTAAGCGTCTTTGTGCGTCCTTTGTGCCTTCGTGCCTTTGTGGTTTGGTCCGTAGTTGCTGGATATAATTATCAGCTAATAGTAATAGCGAGCCGAAGGCATGCGCCACCTGGTTCTCAGGCCCGACCGGCCCCTGCTCCCGAGTGCGAGCGCTTGTCAGGCAATCCAGCCCGCCCTGACGACATCGCCGCAAGCCCGGACGGCCCGGCCCACAGGCGGTGGCCACGAGCGCAGCCGGGACCCGAGTGCCGGCAGCAACCACATTCAAAAAAGCGCACTGCTTCTGAGCAATAGTCGTCTCCGTTCGTTCGTCCTCCGCGTGCTCTGCGCCTCTGCGGTTATATTCGCAATTGTTCGGCTATAGTTATCGTATAATAGTAACCGCAAATCACCACAGCTTCCTAAAACCCAGCAACCTGAAAATTGCCTCAGCCGGAGTCCAGCTCCACCTGGCCCTCAGGCCCGACCGGCCTCCTGCGTCCCCGAGGGCGAGCCTGCGCGCGTGCATGCTGGCCCGCCTGGCCTTGCTACTGCCTGTCCCAAGATGAAGAACATAAAAATTTTATTCCTGGCAAAGGGATATATTCTAAGAAGCAACATGCCATAAATAGAGAGGCCATTCATGTCAGTCAGCCAATCCAAACCGTATCCACAATCGGTGACCAAAGAGAAGGTTGATTCAAAGGAAGCATTTGCCAATAAAACCAATCTTGAAGATTCAATAGAATATGATTACATCGGGAGTGCGGAGGGTCACGAATACCCCGACCTTCAGGTTGGGGATGAAGTGAACCCTCGCACGTTATTTGTGCTCACTTAAACCGATAAGCTGGAATTCGAAAGCAGCGTTTCAATTGCACAGATCAGGGAGACCAGGCAAAGAAGACTCGATGGTTTCTGATCTCCAGCTAACCGGGCGTGCGTGCGGCCCGAAGCATACCCCATCCCTTTAGGGTGGGGTGGCCGCACGCAGTTTGATTTAAATAATTCAGATTCGTCCTTTTAGCGGTTTCTGGTTTCCTAGCTCTTAGCCGGCGCCGAAAAATCTCCTTATCCGAACGAAAGCGCCACCCGAAACCAGGCCCGACCGGCCCGGCCCACGGGCGGCGGCCACAAGCAGCAGCCGGAACCCGAGTGTCTCAGAGCGCGGCCTTGCGGCTGCCCGGCGCTGCTGCCGGTGGCCTGCAAGAATCGCAAAGCTGTAGAATGCATCGAATCTTTGTGCGTCCTTTGTGCCTTCGTGCCTTTGTGGTTTGGTCCGTAGTTGCTGGATATGATTATCCGTTAATAGTAATAGCGAACCGAAGGCCAGCACACCTAGCTCTTAGGCCCGACCGGCCTCCTGCCCCCCTTTGCACGAGCGCCGGCATCAACCACGGTCGATTGGCTTATTCTTTTCAGTCTTTATCCTCTCCAGAAGCGTGCAAGGCCTTTTTGTAGACATCATCCCCTATCCAGAAACCGGCATCATTTCTTAGCCTATCAAGTTCTTCTCGGAGAGATGGTATTCTTCCTTCTCGCCTGGCTCTGATCAAGATACCAATCACGCCGGTTATGTTCAATCCATAGACTCTGGCTGTCCTTCTAGCCTCGCTCTCGTCCAGAAATACAACATCTGCAGTTAGCTGAACAGCGAGAGCTATGGTCTCGGATTCGCCTTCATGCAAATCCTTTTGTAGAAGATTGATAAGAGGTCGATTTGCCGGATCAATGACTTCTATCCATCCAGCTTGCCTTCCCTGATCTACCTCAGAGGAGCCTGGCCATTCTCGACCTTCCTGCACTACCTCTTTCCAAACGGCCGGTGCTATGAAAATCTTTTTATGAAACTCACGCAAGAGGTGCAGATGCCCGATCTTTGCCAGATGAATCAGCGTTGAAGAATCACTGATTGCACCCGGCATATCTTAGATCCTCTTGCAGCTCTTCTTCCCCGTAGTGCCGCTTGACTTTACGCTGACCGAGAAGATCTTCGAACTGAAGACGAGTCAGGCCACTGAGAGCAGAGGCTTTTCCAGAAGAAAGCATCCCTCGCAGGTAAAGTGCCAGAGCTAACTCTTTGTAAAGCTCAGATTCTATATCATCAGGTGGAACCCGAAGAGCATTGACAATCTCTTCCGGGATCTTCAGAGTCCTAGCGCTCATTTAGATTCATGCTCCATTTCATAATAATAGCAGAGATCATTCATTAAGCTTTGGCTAGGTTGAAGATCTCTTCAGTCAAGCAGTCTGCAGATCCATAAAAAAAGCGCACTGCTTCTGAGCAATAGTCGTCTCCGTTCGCTCGTCCTACGCGTGCTCTGCGCCTCTGCGGTTATATTCGCAATTGTTCGGCTACAATTATCGTCTAATCGTAACCGCAAATCACCACAGCTTCCCAAAACCCAGCACCCTGAAAATTGCCTCAGCCGGAGTCCAGCTCCTCCAGCTCCTCCTGGCCCTCAGGCCCGACTGGCCTCCAGCCCGCCCTGACAAAATCGCTGCAAGCCAGTCCGGCTCGATGGCAGCGAGCCACGAACGTAGCCGAGAGCCGAAAGCAACCACATTCAAAAAAGTGCACTTGCTTCAGAGCAATAGTCGTCTCCGTCCGTTCGTCCTCCGTGCGCTCTGTGCCTCTGTGGTGGGATTATTAGTTGTATGGTTATAATTATCTGCAAATATTATTAACAAACGGCCATTGTTTCCCCAATCCTGTGCCCCGGAAAACGCCCCTTGCCGGAGGCCAGCACACATGGCTCTCAGGCCCGACCGGCCCCCTGCCCCCTTGTCCGAGCGCTTGCCAGGATAGCCAGCCCGCCCGGACGACCGCATCACAAGTTCGGATGGCCCACGGGCGGCTTTCCTCTGGGAAGACCGGGGCCCGCCTAGAAGTGCAACGTTTAATCACCACAGTGGGTACACTTCACCATTGGGTAGTATTATATGCAAATAGGGATTAAGTGATTTCCAATGAAACGTCTTTATGACTACACGGTAATACTTCGTCCCGAAGACAATGGTACATTCGTGGCCTACGTACCTGCAATTCCGGGCTGTCATGCCTTGGGCCAAACTTCCGAGGAGGCACAAACCGAGTTGATAAACGTCTTCGAAATGATCGAGGAAGAGTACAGAGAAGAAGGGCGCATGCTTCCATCAGATGTAGAAGTAAAAGCTACTCATGCCTGCCAAAGCTAAGGACCTGCAGAAAGCGGCCAAGAAGCTCGGGTTCCAGATGGTGAGGCAAAAAGGCAGCCACGCCAGATGGAAGCATCCCAATGGCCGAGCGACTACGATTCCAATACATGGCAATAGCGAGATTGGAAGCTGGCTTTTCTACGAAATTCTCAAGCAATTGGGAATAACTGAAGATGATTTTTGCAGGCTCATAAAATAGGACGGTTCACCATCATTCTGGCGGCCTCGGCCTTGACAGTCAACCTACCGAGGGTTCTTGTCAGACAAGCCAGCTCGCCCAGACGATCGCGCAACCTGGCTGGACGGCCCCTCGGCGGCTAGCCACGAGCAGCAGCCGGGACCCGAGCGGCACAGAGCGCGGCCCTGCGGCTGCCCGGCGTTGCTGCCGGTAGCGTGCAAGTATTGCTTAACCGAAGATTCTCCCTGAAATGATCTTATTCCCGCCCTCCAGTCCTTGGGGCGTTTTCCAGCCATTTTTCAGGGCTCATCGCTAGCACTGATTCCGGACAGCGTTCTAACATCTCTCCATCCCATGAAACCAAAACGGCCTCGAAATCCTCAGCAACAGAAACATAAACGGCATCCGCGCCACGAAGGCGATTTTCAATGGCAATCTCTGCTGCACGAAGGGCAAGAGGCAGGTCCAGAGGAACCTGTGTCATCCCTGGGAAATGCTTTATGAGATTGACCAGCCTCCCGGATAAAAGCGAGTCTCCAGTCGGCCTGGCAATAGCCGCCCCACACTCGGCAAGCACAAGAGTGGGGCAGAATATTTTTGATCCTTTCACCCTATGCAGAAACCTGTAGCTCAGAGGGTATTGTTTTTCAGAAGGTCGGGCTGCAGAGACAAAGACGCTGGCATCAATTGTCAGTTTCATCTCCTCATCTCGGCAAGAATCTCCAAAGCGCTCTTCTCGCTCTTCCATGCGGAATCGATTTCATGGGCCAAGGCCTGCCACTCTGCATCCCAGTCAATTTCCGCTGCCTCATCCTCAGAAGATCTTAGTGGAACCAGTACAGCCAAGGGTCTGCCCTCAGGGCCGATAAGAGTTGCTGTCTCACCGGGAGATAGCTTCGCTAGAATATCTTCGAGATTCTTTTTGGCCGAGCTTACAGAAACCTCTACAGACATGATTAACCCCATAGTAATTATTATTCGGTTCCCGTTAATTTATGTACAGCATGCTATTAAAAGTTAACTAAAAGACAAATTGCATCGAAAGGCGTCATGCCCAACCGGACCCCTGCCCCCTAATGCAAGCGCTTGTCATGCAATCCATCCCGCCCTGATGACATCGCCGCCCAGGCTGGGCCCACGGGCGGCAGCCGGGACCATGGGCATCGGCAGCAATCACATTTTAAAAAGTGCACTGCTCCTGAGCAATAGTCGTCTCCGTTCGTTCGTCCTCCGCGTGCTCTGCGCCTCTGCGGTAATATTCGTAATTGTTCGGCTATAATTATCGTCTAATAGTAACCGCAAATCACCACAGCTTCCTAAAACCCAGCACCTTGAAAATTGCCTCAGCCGGAGTCCTCTCCACCAGTCACTTCGGCCCAACTGGCCTCCGGCCCGACGACCGCGCCGCCAGGCCCGAACGGCCCGGATCATGGGCGACGGCCACGAGCAGCAGCCGGGACCCGAGCGGCGCAGAGCGCGCCCTTGCGGCTGTCCGGCGCTGCTTCCGGTAGTGCGCAGGGATCGTCAAGCCGGAGGACTGCATTTGATCTCAGCTAAAAAAAGTCTCTGTGCGCTCTGAGCCTCTGTGGTGGGATCATTGGTCGTATGGTTATAATTAACCGCTAATAGTAATCGCGAATCGTTATCATTTCCAAAATCCAGCGCCCCGAAAAGCTGCAAAGTCCGCAGGCATGCGCCACCTGGATCTCAGGCCCGATCGGCCTCCTGTGCCCCCGAGCGATAGCCTGGCAGTCGGGCCCGCCTGGCCTTGTCACTCTCTTGTTCCAAGATGAAGAACATAATATGCATTCGGGCAACAATAATTTATCTTGTTGGGGTACAGGGGTAGAGAAGACCCCAGACTTCAGGCTGGGGATGAATCGTACCCCTGTCATGATTACTTTCGCTGCGCACTAATTGACTTAATATAGCATGGACCGACCACATTAAGTTAATATGAAAACGGCCTACAAGTTCCGGCTATACCCAAACAGGCAACAAGAAGCACAATTGGCCTTAACGCTGGATACCTGCAGGCACCTTTGGAATAAAGCACTTGCAGATCGCAAAAATGCCTGGGAACGCGAAGGCATAACCCGATCTTACGAAGATCAGGCAGCTTTGCTGGTCTTTGAGAAACAGTCTAATCCATACCTCAATGCCGTCCATTCTCAGGTCGAACAGGATGTCTTGAGGAGGCTTCAGAAATCCTTTGATAACTTCTTTCGAAGAGTTCGCGAAGGGGCTCGAAAAAAAGGCTACCCCCGGTTCAAGTCCATTAACCGTTACAGCTCGATTACCTATCCTCAGTCAGGATTTAAGCTGAACGGCACCAGGCTGATACTGTCAAAAATTTCCGGCGGCATTAGAACCTTTGAGCATAGGCCTATTGTGGGCAGGATCAAAACCTGTTCCATCAAGCGAGATAAGACAAATGCATGGTATGTCATATTTACGACCGAGCTTGAGAATCCAACCAAGCTGAAGCCCAAGACCGCGATCGGAGTAGACCTTGGCATCACTCATGCAGCCGTAACTTCGGACGGTCAGTACTTCGACTATCCAAAGTACCATGTCCAAGCTGAGAAGAAGAATCGAACTGCCAATAAATCGTTGCACCGCAAGAAGCTCGGTTCCAATAACCGGAAGAAAGCCCAGACAAAGTTGGCCAGGATCGCAAAGAGGGTAACCAACCTTCGCGAGGAGTTTTTGCATCATGAGGAAAGCTAATACGCTTCACGGTGAGCAAGGCTGAAAGAGCTGGCAAAACCGTGGTATTGGCTAATCCCTATAACACTAGCCAAAGATGTTCCGCTTGTGGTGAGAATGTGCCCAAGAAGCTAAAAGATAGGGTGCATATCTGCTCTCGGTGTGGTCTAATAATCTGCAGAGATCTCAATGCAAGCATGATAATCAGAACCCTCGGACTGAGGGGGATAGCCTGTGGAGAACCGACCTCCGGCTTTGGCCTATGCCCAAAGTAAGCGCCGGTTCGTCGAAGCAGGAAGCCCCATCCTTTAGGGTGGGGAGGAAGTCACGGTAGAATGCGCCCGGATGTAGCGTCTGCCCGTGGTGGCCAAGGTTGAGCACTTCAACCTCCTGGGAAAAGGTGCCAAGATCGGCGCAAGCTTCGTGGTGGTTCGGCCCGTCCCTGCCGGAGCCACCGTAGTGGGTGTGCCGGGAAGAATTGCCGAGCCCTAGTGCTCTGCCACAGGAACGGATCTGAACTATGCCCTTCTGCCCGATCCCATGCTGCGCGTGGTCAGCAGGCTGCTCGACCGGCAAAACCGGCTGGAGGAGCAGCTGCAATTGGGACCACTTTGTCCGCCAGCAGAAGGCGAAAGCTTAGATATGGCTGCCGTCACAAAACGGTTTATTCTGCGATCTTCCGCACCTGCAAAGGGTGACGCGGTTTCGGATCTCGTACAGTTTGCCGTTCGCTGATTCGATGGGTATGCCTCCTCGCACCCAGAGCGGCCCGTGCTCACCCCTTGGCGGGTATTCGATAACGACAATGGACTTATCCAATTCGGGCTCAATCGTCTTCCCGCTTTCATTATCCGTTATCACCAGCCGACCCGAGGGGCAGTTGCATGCTTCTTCTATGGCAATCTCCCTATCTTCCTGGTTTTCTGGATGCTTTACCAGATTCCAGATCCCACCGGCTCGCATGCAGAACCTGGCATGGACGCAAAGATGCTCATTATCTGCCAATGTCAGTGCAGGACCACGGATTAATTTCTGCTGTTTTCGTCAAAGGGCACATGGTCTCCTGGCCTCGGTTCCTTCAAAGGAGATCTTTGCATGAGTCCCATCGCAGAAGGGTTTATTCTTCGAGTGGCCGCACCGACAGAGTGCATACTTTTCCTGCATGGGGTATCTCTTAACTTCCCGCCAGGTCCGGCAGTAGCCCTCATCATCGTTGCAAATCTCCGAGGTAGTGAGGGGGACAATGCCGGTCACGATATATGGACCATTCTTGCTCACAGTTATCTTCATTTCTGTCATACTTTTTATTTCCTGTAAATTTCTAATCTTTCTGACTATAGAACCCACTTTAGGGAAATATCTCAAATCCCCTGGGGAACTTGAAGCTTCTCTGTCCCAGCAGCTCTATCCGCCGCCTCTAAAGTACCCTGTCATTTCCCGCCGCTTTGACTTTGTTCAGTACATTGTCCGAGGACTCCTCCTCTTCCACCTGCTCCTTGATGTACCACTGCAAGAACTCTTTCGTCGCCTCGTCCAACTCCTTCTCGGCCACCTTGACAAGGGTTTGAATGAGCCCGGTCACCACGCGCTCATGATCCCAGACATGCTGGAAGGCCTGCAGAGGCGAGGTCCCAGGTGAACTGAGGAGCCTCCACGGCCAGCATCTTTGCTCTGCCGCCTCTTCCTGCCACGTAGTCGAGCATCTTCATGGTATGAACCAGCTCTTCGCCGGCCTGCAGTCTCATCCAATGGGCAAAGCCCTTCATATTTATAGACTCGAAATAATAGGACATGGAGAGATAGAGATAGGAGGAGTACAATTCCCTATTCGCCTGAACATTCAAAGCTTCATTCATCTTTTCGCTGAGCATGGCAATGCACCTTAGTCCTCAATTCTATTCATTCTAATTTGCCTTCTCAAATTGTTCTTTTCCCACGCCGCATTCCGGACAGATCCAATCATCGGGAAGGTCCTCGAATGCCGTTCCTGGAGCGATGCCGGAGGTGGAATCTCCCTTTTCCGGATCGTAGATGTATCCGCAAACCTTACAAACATACTTATCCATTTTTTCATTCACCTTCTAGATGAAATTTTCCAGCAGCGTCTTTATTTTGCCGTCTCTTTCCGATAAATTTGGCCGATATTGCTGGAAATGACTGATCAAAACGCTCTGCATCAATCTGGTAGAACTTGCCCAGGGGAATAGGAACCTCGGAGCGGTCATAGTTCCAGGAGCGAATGATCTTTTGCGCCTCCTCGAAGCTTGAGGCATCGTTTCCCTGCACGGTGTAGGTCCATTTATTGTAGCTCTCATATAGATTGTTGTAAGAGACGCAGACCTGGAGAACATCCACAAAGGAGAAACCCTTGTGCAGTATCGCTTCCTTAAAGAGCGTCTGCAGCTGCTCAATGCCGTGCGTGTAGCCCCGGGCAATGTAAGACGCTCCGCGAACCAGCATCAGATCGAGCGGGTTCATGGGATGCTCCCTTGTGCCAGCGGGCGTGGACTTGCCCTTGAAGCCCTGGGGTGATGTGGGCGTGTACTGGCCGGTGGTCAGGCCGTAGACGCGGTTGTCGTGCAGGATCAGTGTAAGATCGATGTTCCTCTTGGCGGCGAAGATGAGATGATCAAGTCCTTCCGCCAGGCTATCACCATCTCCGGAAAAGCAGATCACCTTTAAATCGGGATTGGCAATCTTTATGGCCGAAGCCGCAGGCATCGTTCGGCCGTGAATGGAATAGAAGCTGTTCACATTCATGTAGTCCACAATCTTGGCGTGGCAGCCGATGCCGGAGACCAGGACGACGTTTTCTACGGGAAAGCCTTCGCTGTCCAGTTCTGCCAGAACCATTCTCATGGCGCTCAGGATGGAGAAGTTGCCGCAGCCGGGGCACCAGGTGTTCTTAGCAGTGGTAGCCAGATCTTTAGGATTCATATTCGCCAGAGCCCTCCCCAGCTGTGCCAGAAGATCTTCCACGGAAAAAGGTCTGCCGTCATACTTCAAAATTCGGTCATGTTCCTGGATCTTGATGCCATAAAAGCCGGCCAGCCTGGCCAGTTGACCCGTGGAGTTGCACTCTACTGCCAGGAGCCGCTCTACCCCTTGCAGGGCATCCTTTAGCTTTCTTTCCGGGAAGGGCGAAAGAACCAGCACCTGAATCATCCGAATTCCCAATTTTAGGGCCGCCTCCATGCATACCCCTTTATTCGAACCCCAGCAGAGCAGAGCGGTCTTGCTCTTTTTGTCTCCAAAGACCTTCACAGTCTCGTATCCCTCCAGATCCGCGGCCAGGAATTGGCCTTTTCTCTGGCGTTTGTCGCTGGTCTCTCTGGTTATTTGGGGGTCCTCAGAGGTTATGCCGTCTTCGTCGTGAGTGTAGCTGTCCGTCTTAATCGCCTGCCCCTTTTGGGGGGGAAAGGCGAGAGGCGAGACGCCCGTATCCGTGTAACGGTAGCGTTTGTACTTGCCCTGTCCATCCCAGAGCAAGGGAAACTGTTCTGTTTGTCCTTCCAGCACGCCGGTCAAGTCACCTGCCAGATCTATGTCAAAGCTGTACTGGCTCTCGCTGACGATCTTGTCGGTTAGAATGAACGATTGCACCTGATACTTCCAGGCCAAATTCAGGGCCACGCCCGCCCAGTAATAAGCCTCCTCGGCGTCTCCCGGTGCGACTATAAACCTGGGAAACTCTCCCTGACCGGCGTTGAGGACGAAATGCAGATCACCCTGTGCCGTGTAGGTGGGAAGACCCGTGGATGGTCCCGTTCTCTGGGCCATTACCACTACCACCGGCATCTCCGCCATGCCGGCCAGGCTGAGCCCCTCGGTCATGAGGCAAAATCCGCCGCCCGACGTCCCGACGGCCGCTTTAACCCCGGCATAGGCGAAACCTTCTGCCATGAGCATCACTGCAATCTCACTTTCCGGATGAATCACCTTGAGGCCGAACTCTGGACCAAATTTTGCCATGAAGTCCAGCACGCTTGATGAAGGTGTCATGGGATAGGCCACGTAAGCCATAAGGCCGGCTTTGATCAGTCCCAGGCTGATGGCCTGGTTGCCGGTTATGATGGGATGAAGTTCTTGGGTTTGCTTTTCCAAATGACTATCTTCACGATCTGCACGACTATCTATGTGACAGAACTCTGTCGCCTGGTCGTAGCCCTGCCGTGCCACCTGTATATTCAGCTCCAACATCTTTGGGATATGTTTCTTTAAGACATCTTCCAGGATGGGCCAATCTATGCCCACAACCTTGCAGTATCCGCCTATTATGCAGGTATTCTTCATGACCGCAGGCGCATTCGCCTCCTTAAGGATCTGGGTAATAGTAAGGCCAAAGCCCCTATGCATTGTGTCGTCAAGTTTTACCTTATCTGCATCGTAAATCACAAAGGAGCTATCCTTGAGACGGCTCGTGTGCTTTTCTACAGTCTCCTGGTTAAGAGCTATCAGGACATCGATCTGGTCCATGTGAGCGGCGATCTTTTGTCTGGAAGCCCGTACTATTGAGAAATTATGTCCGCCTCTGATGAGGGAGGGATAGTCGTAGTACATGTAAATGTGATAGCCAAGGCGGCAAAAGAGGCGAGCCACTGTAAGGCCTGCCTCATTTATGCCGTCACCGGCAATTCCGCCCACAAGAGTTGAAAAATCGGTCATCATGTTTGTCCTTTTTATTATGGTAATAATCAGTTATAAAAACTTCGGGAGACTATCTCTTGCAACGCTGCATCTTTTAGATCAATCTTAAAGCATTGAGGGAATAGATATTTGGCCGAAGAAACCAATATCAATACTATTAGCCATTCGAGGTGCAAATCAAGATGAATGATGAGATGAAACCGGATGCTGAGCTGGACTGTGTGGGCCTCTTTTGCCCCATGCCCATCGCGAAGACCAAGGAAGAGATTGAGAACATAGAAGTGGGGCAAGTCTTGAAAGTAGAAGCGGACGACCCTGCTGCCGAGGAAGACATCTCCCGCTGGGCCAAGCGAGCGGGCCATGAGGTCCTCCGGATGGAGAAGTCCGGAAATATCATTACCTTCTGGATAAGAAGGAAGAAGTAAGAGCGCGGAAAATAGTGAATGATGGTGATATCATTATGAGCAAGATCCTATACGTTCAGACCAGCGGCCTGGATACGCCGGAAAGACTTTACGCGCCCTTTATCCTGGGCATGACGGCTCAGGCGATGGATGTGGAAGCCTCTATATTCTTCATGATCAAGGGCATAACCGCCATGAAGACCGGCGAGGCGGAGAAGATCAAGATAGGAAGCTTTCCTTCTCTCAAAGAGGTTATCGACCAGGCCCTCGCCTCCGGTGTGAAGATGTACATCTGCGAGCAGAGCACACAGCTCCTTGGCATGGCCCGGGGCGACTTCATACCCGAGGCAAAAATTGCCGGAGCCGGAACATTAAATGACCTGGCGCTGGATGCAGACTCGACGATCAGCTTCTAGATATATTAGGGATCTGATATGTGCGGAATTTATCTAGACTACCAGTCTGCGTCTCCCCTGGACCCCAGGGTTACCGAATTTGCAGAGCGCTATCTAAGCAATGATTTTGGCAATCCTTCGGCTCTGCATTCCCGGGGCCTGGCGGCAAAGGCGGCTCTGGAGGAGGCGCGGGCGAAAGTGGCGGAGCTGATAAATGCAGAAAGCCCGGAGAGCATTGTCTTCACAGCAGGCGTCACCGAGGCCAACAACCTGGCCATTCGGGGAGCTGCTCTACGAAGCGCCGCTAAAGGCAAGAAGCTGCTGGCTAGCCAAATTGAGCACATCTCCGTGCTTAATCCCCTGAAAGATTTGAAGAAGGGCGGCTTTGACCTCGCCCTGGTTCCGGTGGACGGCATGGGCATTATCGATCTGGCGGTCCTGGAGGGACTGCTTTGCAAGGAGACCGTCCTCACCTCGGTGATGTACGCCAACAGCGAGATTGGAACCATTCAGCCCATAAAAGAGGTGAGCGATCTTGTGCACGAGAAAGGGCAGTTTCTGCACGTGGACGGCGCTGCCGCGGCGGGCAAGATCCCTATCGATGTGCAAAAGGACGGCATCGATCTGCTCACCCTTTCCTCGAACGATCTTTACGGTCCGCAGGGGGCGGGCGCGCTGTACGTCAAACCGGGCGTTCGCATTCAGCCGGTAATTTTCGGCGGCGGTCAGGAGAAGGGTCTGGTGCCCGGCACCGAAAATCTCTATGCTCTGGCGGGATTTGGCGAGGCGGCAAGGCTGGCGAAGCTGGAGAAGGCAGAGGAAAGCCAGCGACTGCAGGCCATCCGGGATGGTCTGATCAAGGAGATCCTCAAGATCGAGGAGTCGTACCTCACCGGTCATCCCACGAAGCGGCTCCCGCATCACGCCAGCTTCCGCTTCAGCCGCATTGAGGGGGAGAGCATTCTCCTCACCATGGATGCCATGTTCAACATTCAGGTATCCACGGGCTCGGCCTGCTCCTCACGCACTTTGGAGCCCTCTCATGTGCTTCTGGCCATAGGCTTAAGACATGAGCAGGCGCATGGCTCCATGATCATGACGCTGGGCAGGCAGAACAATCCCGATCAGATACCTGCCAATCGCCAATGCGACGAAAAAGACAGTAGAAAGGCTGAGGGCTCTCTCTCCGCTTTAAAGGTGAAAAGAAATGGCACAGATTGGTTACTCCAAGGAAGTTATGGAACACTTCATGAACCCTCGGAATGTGGGGGTGATCGAGAACCCGGACGGATACGGACAGGTGGGCAATCCCGTCTGCGGCGATCTCATGGAGATATTCATCACCGTCAAGGAAGACAAAATAGACGACATCAAATTCAGGACCTTCGGCTGCGGCTCGGCCATAGCCGTCTCCAGCATGGTCACAGAGATGGCCAAGGGCAAGACCCTGGACGAGGCCATGCTGATCACCCGCAAGGATGTGGCAGACGAGCTGGGAGGCTTGCCGCCCCAGAAGATGCACTGCTCTAACCTGGGCGCTGACGCGCTGCATGCGGCCATCAAGAACTACTGGGTGAAGATCGGCAAGATCAAGCCGGAGGATGTCAAGGAGGAGAGCCACGAGGGCGAAGAGGGGGAGAGCTGCGGGACGTGAGAGATGATGCAGGAGCTATCTTAACTTAGGGGTACCTGCTAACCCATGAAACTATTATCATTATCCTCGATGGTGAGCATCATGAAATTGCGATCCATCTGATTTGGTGTGTGGAGACTCTACAAACATGGTGTCAATCAAATTATTTTTTTGTTCTTCGCTCTGTGAGAGTTGTCTAAATACCCAGACATTATGGAAACCTCTTCGTTTATTACGATTACATCCCCTGAATATTACAATATGAATTCCAAGCTTTTTACATAAGCTGCAATTACAGGATTTCCAAGGCTTATCTAAAAGGGTACGCATGTATCGAGGTCTTAAATTTTTAACATCGCTTGTTCCCCGAAGAAGTAGGTTATCATATTCTAAAATGGTGCTTAGTGCACAATTAATATCTATTTTTCCGTCCTCATACTGGATTAAAGCATGCAACGCATTTTTTTCCATTTTCTTTAAATCCTCAGATGAGAATCCGTTTAAGTCCGCATTTTTCATAAGCCTGGGATTGGATGATTGTGGGACACGTATCGCAGAATACCATTTCCCATCCGCAGAGAGATAATTTTGTTCCGACTTAAGCCAAGCCTTTCGAAAAAAGGACGCGCTATCGAAACTTGAAATCCCCATTTCTTCAAATGTCTTTAGATGCTTCGGCCTTAAAATTCCAAATAAATGCACTTTTCTCTCTTTAATAAAAGGCCGCAATTCCTTTAAAAGATTTAGGATAAATTCAGAATTATATTGTACCAGTCCACCAATTGCCAAATATGCATATCCCAAATTGATTAAGGAGTTGACTGATTCAATATATGTCTTTGTATCATAGCCTTGGGCCACGCCAATTGGTACAAAATTGTACTTGTTGTCTTCACAGAATACCTTAAATTTTTCGGCATTTCTTATTGTAATTTTAATCCTATCATTTTTTTCTTCTTCGCTGAGAAATCTTTTTTTTCTCTTACCAGTTTCTTTATCCTTCGTGAGAATGTAATCCATAACTAAATGATCAACCGATACTCCGTAATCGAACCCTAGTTTTTCATAAATAGTGGCTATATTTTCTACACTATAAAATGGCAACGGTGGTTCCTTTTTATCAACATAGCTAAATGCTCCGCAATCGCCCATCACTTTTAATTTCGAATTTCTCGGTATCTTGAGATAGGTCCTAATATTTTCTCGGTCCCTAATCTTAGGCGCATCATTCAGATTTACGAGCTTTAACTTCGATTCAAATATGCTTAAGCTTATTAGCAATCCATCATAGGGTGGATAATCCAGCAATTGGTGCGCATAAGAATCGTTAGCATACGGGTCTTTTATATGTCCTATCGAATACTTATCGTTAATAAAATCAAAATCTGGATCCAGGCGATCTTCCCAATCTGGCAAAAAGTATTTTAATTGCATATCTTATGGGACCGTTGGTGCGTAATTTCCGGCTGGGTTGGGGCAAAATGTCTTAAAATCACAAGCATCACATGTCCGCTCAACGGGTGTACTTATCCAGCAATTTCTAACTGGACTCCCCCTTAATTCTCCCAAAACGGAATTCTCGATATCCACTACTACTCCATCAAAATTATCAAGGCTTCTGGCTATCGAAATATTATTGACAGGAATGATTCTAATCGATCTTTGTTCTTTTAGCGTAGTCGAAAGATTAGGTAACAGAGCGCTACTTCTCCAATTGCGAATTGCCTTGAGATCTAATCCCGTCGGTATCACATCAGTTTGGTTTCTAACTATTTCCTTTTTCAAACTTGCTATATCATCTCTTAGGGGCACAAGCTCGTTGAAATAAAAAAGCAATCCTGCGACCACTCGCCTTGCTCCTGGCTGTTTTGAGCGAAGCCACGCATAGGTCAATATTTGCCATTCATGATATTGCCAGGTTCTATTACTCGGATCATTAGATGGCGGCCTTCGCATACCTTTGTAATCTATGATGATCTCATATTCAGGAGTAGTTAAGCTGCCTATGATGTCTTGTATTTGTGAGTTATTATGCAAGTAATGAAGAACTAAGTTCCCTGATGGAGCATTCTGAAGATTCACAGAACTTATTACATCAATTATTCCTGTTATCCCATAATAATTAGATCTACTAACTCCCTCTTCGTAATTGGGCATTGGCCTTATGCCCTTTAGCCTAACTTCCCAATCATCTATTAGTGGAAATAAGTGTGAACCCCAGGTATTAATTGCTGATTCTGCTCTTCTACTAGCAATAAGCTGATGGGGGTGATTGATGTCAGGGCAAACCCCTTGATTTGTATCGCCTGCATTGTATGGGCAAAAAAGTCTGGGAGGAGGATTAAGCCCTCTTGCCCTTAATCTCCTGTCAATCTGTAGCTCTATATTGCGTATTTCCGGGTTCCAGGTCCACGGAAATCTTCGTTTATTATTATTCCAATCTCGGTATGCTTCCTCCATTACACCATGTATAAACTCTCCAAACCATAATTGGACTGGAGTAGAGGGCGGAAGCGAGCCTTTGTTATGGTATCTATATTGAAGACCACAGGTAAGGTATGATAATAAATCACCGGTTAAACTATATTCTGGAATTATATATGGTGTGGGTCGTGATGATAGCGGCATATATTTTTATCCTCGCGTTTAGAGAAGTGTTATATTATTTAATCCCTGCCAATGCCAATTTTCGCTCCTATCCCATCCGGTTGCGATATTTGGTATTCCGCCACGCAGGTTAGAGTTTAATCCCACCAATACCAAGAGATCTTGGGCTCTGCTATACGATACAAAATAGTGTCGTATCAAATCATCGAATGCTCTATCTCTATTTGATCGAGTTGGCAAGTCTAATGCGGAGTATCGCCTAAGATCTTCCTCCATCACACAAGTCTCACCTCCACTAATTGGAAAGCGCTTGAATGCCTGCATACGGTGATTCATCTTGAATTCAGAACCTACATCTACGATAACTAATGGAAATTCCAATCCCTTTGCTTGGTGGGTTGACATAATATTTATTCTATCCCGTGGCAAGGTGTCAAGTAAATCTTCATTAATTTCTATAGCGCCCATTGCGATGGGAGCAAAGATTTTACGAATTGCCTCCCGGATAGATGCCCGCTCTAAATCTTGGTTATCCCGATCGCAAATGACTGAAGCTCTAAAGCTGCAGAATAGTGCCGCTTGAGTTACAGTCCTTGTTAGTGCTTCAAGATATACTAAACCTTCGATATCATCTTGCATGCTGGGTATCCAAGTAACTAATTTATATATTAAATCAATAAAAGCAATTTGTCTTGTTTCCCATCTTGCTCTTCTTAGGGGTGTCCTTGTCTGCCAGGCCCTTATGAATCGTGTTAGGTCTTCATTACCCCTCCTGCCTGAATAATCTTGAGCAATAGATCTCCAATTAAAAAAAATCGTAGCCACATTTTGAGGTAATCTATCAATGCTATTTTGGACTGACGCGTTTGGATCGATACACTCTAATATTAATCCACAGAGTAACTGAATCTCTGGAATCCGTTCCAAGTTTTGTCCTCTGGGATTGAAAACAAGGGTTGTTGGATCTAACTCGCTTAATGCATCGCGCAATAATCGGGGCAACCTCGGTTCGTTCTTATAATTCAACTCTTGTGGGGAACTACACAATATTGCAATATCTGCAGCAGAGCCTGATATGGGATTAATTCTGATTGTAATGTGGTTTCCTCTGGAATCAACTATTTGATAACCATCTCCATGGATGATTCTATGGACGAAATTAGATATATCTCTAGCTAATATATTTATATTATCACGAAAGATTCCTAATACAGGGTAATCTGTGAAATCGCCAGGCCTAAAGGGGGTTATTCTGGGCTTATCTTGAACACGCGCTTCTTGAAATATATTGTCCAGCAAAATGAAATTGTTGCAAAAACATACTATATTCGGTGTAGATCTATAGTTACGCGTCAAATATGTAAGCTGTGTAAGGATGCTCTTTTGATTGAAGATTCTCATCGGAAAATCTCGGAATAGATCTACTGTTGCCCCGCGGAAACGATAAAGGGATTGATCATCGTCTCCTACAACGGTAATACTTCCACCATTATTTATTGCTGCTTCGGCAATTTCAAAATAGATCTGCTCTTGTAGCAGATTTGTATCTTGATATTCATCTATTAAAATAAATTTTACGTCTCTTAAAAATGTATCTAAGCTTCTTAATCGTAGTTGTCTTAGAAACTCAGCTTCAAGGCCAGCAAAATCGAAAAGGAGCCTCTCTTCCAGCTCCTGGTTATAATCATGAATGGCGTCATAGGCGATACGCGCACCATCATGCCTATGATCTTGCCTTAATCGTTCTATATCAACTTGATCATGGTGAATTCTGTCATTTATATCTTTTAATATTTTACATTTCTTGGGTGTATTAAGTCCAAACGAGTTCCCCTCACACAAGTATAATATATAATTGTGAAGATCTCGATTATTATATCTGCCCTCATTGAAAATTCCTGGATCTAACATTAATGCGTTTGATACAAAAGCATCAATAACAGTAGGTGGGGGGGTACCTGGGTCTCGATTATCGCTAAGCGCTTCTTCTAAGATACTATCAAGTGTACCTGTTTTAATTCCATTAAAGTCTAAATCTCCGAGTGCTGTATGAATTCTTGAATATCGTTCATCATCGAGAAGAGCCTGCCTTAATCTGTCTCCCCATCCCAGAATTCTCGATCTCAACTCAGATGCGGCTTTCCTAGTAAATGTAGTTACTAATATAAGTGAAGGCTCTATATTATCTACGAGAATGAGCTTAAGAACTTTTAAAACAATTACGGTTGTTTTACCACTTCCAGGCCCTGCGACGACAGACAACGATTGGTTTGAAGGGGCACATATAGGAATATTATGCTCGCGATTGCCTTCCAAGCTAATATCCCTATGCAATATATTATCGACCGCTCTCACAAATTCTAGATTATCGATCATGAGGTAAGAACCTCTTCAGATCTGATTAGACATAACCAACTCTTGAGTTGGTGAAGTCTCTCTCCAATTCTTCCCTTCACCCAATAAGCATTATGTCCCTCAAGCACATCTTGACTGTCATCCAGCGCAAGCATATAAGTTTTTCCAAGATTTATGAATATGCTTTTATATTTATTGCTGGAAAGGACTACTTCTAATCTCGATCTTGTTTCACTGGCGATCTCTTTTGCTCTCTCCGCCGTCATCCTCTGATCGTAATAGGAGATCAATTCGTTAGATTTGATTAACCCATATTTGGCAGATATTATGACTATATCTATTTCATTATAATTATATTTTCTTAGGATTCGATAAAATGGCCCATCATACATGTCCAAAGCTATGGCATTTTCCTCATTTTTTTTTCTTTTGGAGCATGGCAATATCAACAAATGTTTTGGTATCATTACATATCACACTTGCATTACCCTTACAGCTATATTGATTCCTCAGAATCTACTTCGTCATCCATTGATTCATAAATCGGTGTAGCTACCCCACCTATCACTGGCTTGCCCATTGCATCTTCAATAAGATCAAGTATTTTTCGTTCCCTCTTTTCGAAGAATGCGTTAAAATTATTAGATTCTATTTTTATGGGGTCGATTAAGTGGGATTCCAAAATTTCATTCATCCGTTTTGGTTTCGCAATTTTTGCAGCTTTTCTAATATCACGCAAATATTCACTTGGTGGTTTACGGCCAATTTTTTTATGTGACTTCTTAGATAATGGTGACTTATTGACTATACAGTCCCGTCTATCCTGATCTATTCCATTATTATTGCACCATTCTTTTGGAAATATGTGATGTATATCGATTTCCTCTTCGAAATAAACAATTTCGTTGATTGGCCCACCTCTGAAGAAATCTTGGCAACCAGATTTGATAAGAAGAGTATGTACCCCTTTGTACGCAGCACTCTGCAAATATTTTAATTTGCGCAAACGTGATGGAATGAACTTTGATTCTTCCACAGTACTAGGCTCTGATCCACCATGAATCCATTTTACTACTTCTGGCAGATCCTTAGCAAACCTGCTTTCAACTGCGCTTCCGTATAGTTCACCAAAGACACCACACCAATACCATTGATTGATTTTTTCCCTAACTCCTGCTTCATCAGTTTCATCTCCCAGGACGCCTAATATAGCAGCTAAGGGTATAAGTTGTGTTCTATATGGAATAGCTTGTTCTTTGAATATCTTTAACTCATGCAGCAAGATAGCTGCCTTTTCAAATCCCCTTTCAGCAAATTGTGCATTTTTTTTATATTCATTAAGGGATAAATTGAACATATCTTTCCGCTTGCAACTTATCGCGGGAGCATTTTCTGGAGACTTTTCTAACGATCTGCTAGTGGAATATATCTGTAATCGGTCCCAAGTTGCCAAGAGGGTTACCGTCTTAAGAAACTCTATATTGCTAATATTATTATATATTTTATGTTTTTTAAGATAAATTTCTCTATCCTTCCAATCGTCTCTGAGATTAAATCTATACGCCGCATATCTCGCGGTCAATAAGTCAAAGATATTCAATTCAACTCTATTTGTATTGACCTTTTCGAAAACTCGGCAAATAGCTTCAAGAGGCGTTTCTTTTTTTAGCATTATTACTGGCACTTGGTAGCCAATAAAACAACTGATAACGCTTTGCTCAAATTTTCGGAGCATATTGATCTTTTCATCTTTATGATTACAATGTTTATTGCATTTATCTCTCCACTCAGGATAATTAAATATTTCGCAAAGCGGAAACAAACCGTCTTCGTATTCGTTCTCTGGATTTAATTTCTCAGGATAACCATTAATTGCTTCTTCTCTTTCTTCTTCATTACTTAATGATTTTGCGATATCTATATAGTAATAACACTTTATATATTTCGTTTTGCTACCTGTTTTCAATACTTCAACTGGTTTTTTCGAATATAGTGACTGAAAGAGTGCAGTTAGACGTTGCTGACCATCGAGGATGAGCTTTTTCGGCCTCTTATTTATTGTATCGACCCCGGTTAGGCTACGTGTACTGAAAGTGACTTCGCTGTTTCCAGTCTCTAGCATCATGAATGCACCAATTGGATACGAGAGAGAGACACTAGCCAATAGACTTCTGGCATGTTCATCATCCCAAATCCAAGCTCGCTGGAAATCTGGAAGTTTGATCTCTGATTTCCTTATTTCTTCTAGTATTGGCCGCAAATCTTCTTTATTATTTTCGAATGTAGTCATTATGTACATCTCGCAATCTGCTGTTACGACTATTTATGCATTCATGAATCTTTCGCCGCAACCTTGATAGAATCAATTTCTTGAACGAAAGATGAAATGCGATCAATCAACTGTCTCATTGATAGCTGTCTAGGGCCAGTATGCTCAGCTGACAGGTGTTAGAATGGCCTAACTTGAATTCTGATGGCTACATAATTGCTGAGGAGTGGGCGTTGCCGTGACATTTCTCAATCATCCCTCCCACGCTCCCTTGCCCGCAAGCGCACGTGACCGCTTGGGCGGGCCCGGCTGCGTCTGAGGAGCTGGCCCTCCGGGCCATAACTCGTCTCCACTGCTCGCCAAAGAGTCCCAGAAGGCTGGCTTCGATCTCGACAGGAAATCTCTTATCACTTTCTTCTGTAGATATCATCATGATGCCGGAGATCTACCAACGTTATTGCTCTGTTTTCCTCATCTACTTCGAAGACCAAAACAAACGACTTCTCCAGATGAACTCGTCTCAGCCCTTTTAAATCATGCCTCAATGGTTTATAGTGCGTGGGATTTTCCAGGATCTCCTTTGCTTTTGCCAGCACTGCATCATAAAGTGGCCTGTTCTTCTTGGATAGCTTCTTCAAGCGAGCCTTCAGAACCTCTTCGATAAGGAGCCTGTAGCCCGGCATCCTCAGTCTTCCTCTAGCGATCTCTTCAAGCTTTCCAGATCTGAGAACTCCTCAAACTTGCCTTCCAGGCGAATCTTCTGCAGCTTTTCGACATACTCATCCTTGACCACATAAAATGTGTCTGTATAGATATCTATGAGCGTCTCAAGCATCCCCTCCATTCTATCGACTTTATTACCGAGCGTCCTCAGGTCATTTTGAATGGAGCTTATCGCAGTATTTTCCGCCTCAATCATATTCAAGACCACACCTACCTTTCCGGGCAGAATATTAAATCTTCCCATTTGTCAGATACTTGCCAGAGCCATGATCTTGAATTGCTGCCTTGCAGTCTCACGCGCGCGTGCACCTGCGAGCGCACGTGGCCGCTCGGACGGGCCCGGTTACGCCTGCGGAGTCGGCCCTCGGACAAAGCCGCTGTCCTTAGAGAGATTTAATTATGTTTGGACACACAATGCGTTGTAGAGATGAGTCGATGACCAAAGCTAAACTTGATGGTAATATGCTTCCCATCCCCACGAATATCATCCAACAAGCTGGTCTGAAGGATGGAGATGAGGTGGAAGTGAGGCTTGAAGACGGAAATGTGGTAATTACGCCGATAATTGCCAACATCCAATTCAAGAAGGAATTGAGAGGCTGCGTTGGGAGTTCGAAGATCGATCCTCTTGAGGTAAAGAAAATATGGAACGCCTGATCTTCATAGACTCCAACATTTGGTGTTACTACTTCGATCGATCTTAGTAGTCGGAATCGTTGCGAGGCGGGGGGGCGCAAGCGCGGGAAGAGGTGCCGGAGGCCGCAAAGTTATGCGGGGCTTGCCTCAAAATGGCTGCATGCAAGGTCTTTAATTAGAATGAAGGCCCATATTTAATGGAAAAGATATGCATACATTTACAGCCGTCATCCATCGAGAAGAGGACATGTTTGTTGCAAAGTGTCCTGAAGTAGGAACTGCGAGCCAGGGGGCAACTATCGAGGAAGCGACTCTGAACCTCGAAGAGGCGACGCAACTTTACTTGGAAGAGTTTCCTATCTGCATCTAAAGTCCGAGTACATCTCAAGAGTTCCTGGGCGTCAATCACAGGTATTGAGGTTCTCCATCTTTGTCTCTTCCAGACACATCTCAATGACCTCTGTTATGTTCTTCATGGCATCATCTATAGTCTCTCCCCAGGAGTGACATCCCTTGAATAGAGGGCAGCTAACTATGTATAAGCCGTCTTCATCGATTTCAATAAGAATAGGCAAATGCAGCTTTTCCATTAGTGTATCAACCATTCCACTCCTTTGCCTGCAAACTTAAATGTATTTCGCAATAGTTGACTATGCTGCCTCGCAGTCTCCCGCGCGCGTG
This sequence comes from Methanotrichaceae archaeon, assembly GCA_963803855.1. Classification (GTDB taxonomy): domain Archaea; phylum Halobacteriota; class Methanosarcinia; order Methanotrichales; family Methanotrichaceae; genus Methanothrix. The sequence goes on along the minus strand of CAWDNX010000003.1, from coordinate 21,356 downwards.
CGTGCCTGCGAGCGCACGTGGCCGCTCGGGGCGGGGCCCGCATGCGACGTAGCTCTGCTTCATTCATATTCAATATGAAATGACCACCAATCCGGATGGTGGTATCAAGTACAGCATCACAGATCTACTTCTCGCATTTTTGATTGACGCATCTCTTTGGACGCGGCCTCAATTCGGTCAGCTAAAGCGTCATCTTGACCTATCTCTGCCAGGATCTCGGAAAGCTTTCGTTTAACAGGGAGTTTCTGCATAATAACCTCTGAAAATCTCTGATTCACACTCTTTCTACTCTTCAGCCTGTGTTATTAATAGATGCTGCGATGGAGAGATTTAATTACGTCTGGACACACAAAGTGTTCACTTGCTGAAGTGAGGCCTATCCGATGCGCGTACTACAATTGCTGCTCCTCTTCTTGCCGGTTGCCCTGCTGGCGCATTTTGCCGGCATAGGTGAGATCTTCGTCTTTGCCGCCTCAGCTCTGGCTATCATTCCACTGGCAAAGATCCTGGGCGAGGCCACCGAAGTTTTGGCAGAGAAGACCGGCCCGCGCATAGGCGGGCTTCTCAATGCCACCTTCGGCAATGCCGCCGAGCTGATCATCACACTGGCGGCCATTCGTGCCGGGCAGATGCAACTGGTATTAGCCTCCATCACCGGCTCCATTCTGGGCAACCTTCTCCTGGTCCTGGGCTTTTCCATGTTTTTTGGCGGCCTAAAGAACGGCAGGCAAATGTTCGACCGAAGAGCAGGTGGATACGGATGCCACCATGACCATTCTGGCCCTGATCGCCATGAGCGTGCCCTCCCTCTTCAGCCTCTACATCCCAAACGCCAGGCTCGTTGAGGAGCTGAGCCTGACCTCTGCGGCAGCCATGCTGATCCTCTATATGCTCTTCATCATCTACACTTTGAGGAGCTGTTCTTCGGGAAAATTGTGATCCCGTAACCGTAAGAGAAGCCCTACCCGTCCATGTCTGGAGTACGAACAAGGCATTAGCCATCATGGGCTTCTCCATGATCGGCATCGTCCTGATGAGCGAGCTTTTGGTAGCATCGGTAGAGGCGGTCACGGCTATCCTGGGCCTCACGCCCTTTTTCGTAGGAATAATCATCGTGCCCATCATCGGCAACGTGGCTGAGCACCTGGTCGCCGTCCAGGCAGCCCGGCAGAATAAAATGGACCTCAGTCTCTCGATTTCCCTGGGCTCCAGCCTGCAGATCGCTCTCTTCGTGACGCCGGTGCTGGTCTTCGTCTCGCTGCTCCTGGGACAGTCCCCTTACGCTGCAGTTCAATCAGCTGGAGCTGATCGCTCTCACGGCTGCGTCCATGATCTCAGCCCTGGTCTCTTTGGATGGAGAGTCCAACTGGCTGGAAGGAGCCATGCTGCTGGCGGTGTACGGCATACTGGGTCTGGCGTTCTTTTTCTTGCCTTTAAAGCTCTAACAAATGATGAAGGCGAGTTCAGGTATTTGGCAGCCAGGGCATAGGCAGCAGCTTCCCACGCGCGTGCGTGCCTGCGGGTGCCATTGGCCGCTCGGGCGGGCCCGGCCCGGCTGTCTCATCGGGTAAAGCCGCAGTCTTTAGAGAGATTTCGAGACGCCACGCAAAAAGAGACATCCTGCCGTCAGGACATAGCCTCTTGGGCGGATGGTTCCACCAAAAGGATGAAATGGATTCGGCAACAAAACCAGGCCGCAATGAAATCAGTGCCAATAGAATTAATTCTGCTCCTGGTGCTTAGTCTTGCGGCGCCAGCCTTTGCAGCTTACGAATCAGGACCGGTTGGGCCCTACAATGTCTCTTTTGATATGAATACTACCATGGAGTACCGTGTCGTTGTTGAGGCACCTTCTAGCGGTGTCACCACTCTTGGTGTGAATTTTGCCAGGTACAACCTTACCATAGACAGCGCCGATTACTATGCCTGGCTGATCCTGACCCGTTATGAAGAGCCCATGGTGGCCAATATTTCTGCTAATGAATATATTGTGTACAGCGCTCTTTTAAATGCGGGGGGGGATAAGCCCAATCTCTATCAGCGTTCGATAGACGGGAAGCCGGGGGTGCTGGGCAATTTCAGGTTTGAACGACAGTTTTTGGGGCAGGGACAATACCAGGAGGGTGATCTTGTCGTCGCGGCCATTTACTCACCGGATGCAAAAGTCTACGAGGATGGAGTATATCGCGGAAGGACCGACTGCCGCGTCATATCTACCTTTCCCAAGGAGATCATCACGTATATGCTTTACACCCTGCATGTCGAGGTGCCCAAAGAGGAAGGCGTGTCTATAGACCCGGATAACATGTCCCCTCCCATCAACCAGTCATCTCTCATCAACCAGTCATGAGCATTGTCGCGCGGTTCGTGGGCTATGCGGACCTCTTGCCGGGCAAAGATGCCGGACAGGGAAAGAATGGTATGCCGCCGCAAATTCAGTGCTTTTATTATTTTTTGGGCAGTAAAATCCGGGTCTTTAATGGGTTCTTTCCATCCGTGTCCTGCAAAGGGCGTTTTCAGTATCTACTGCTGCATAGAGGGTTCATATAGACATTAGGTGATATCTACATAAAAATCACCTTTTAATATTAAGCAAATGAACAATGGTATTTGGAGGAATCTAAATTAACTCAATAAAACTGATGTTGTCAATCCTGGCGCTGGGAATGCTAGTTGCAGTAGGCGCTGCATTTGATGATGATGGAGCTGGTAATTATGATTCTGCACCTTATGGTGGCGGTCATGACGGTTACGATGGCGGTAATCATGATTTCGGCGGCCATGGATATTACGATTGGTTGAATCCGGGTGGCTATTCGTACACCTACAGCTGGAGTTATCCTTATTATTACTCAAACTACTGGTATCCGGCATATTCGTACACCTATCCGAACTACTATTACACAGCGCCAGCACCTGTAGTCTATCCCACTTATCCCTACTACTACGATTCGGTAGTCTATGACCCCTGGTATGGAGCCAATGTCTATGGATGGGGCGGAGCGAGTTACTACTATTCCAATAGCTGGTCCTGGTATTATCATGGCGGATACTTTTTCTAAATATCTGGAGATTTCATAGAAGGCTGCCGGAAAGAGGTTCCGGTAGCAGTATCTCCTTTAAACATGAATAAAGTGTTATTCAGATGCTGAAAAATCCTGATGCTGGGGATCAGCTATTTTTTATTATATTTTAATTAATAATAAAAAAAAATAATTATTCAAAAAAAATGCCCTATCAGGCTGTTGTTGTCTCTTCAGACTTCAACTCTTCGGGTTTTGTTACTTCTGCGGCAGGCTCCTTTGCTGGTGGCGAGATGAGTTCGGACGTGACACGTTCGCCTGTGTGCTTCTCGACATAGTCCACCTCTTTCAGCTCCAGGTGATGGATGATCATATCCGCCAGGCCGCGCCTGATCATGAGCCATTCCTTGTAGTAGGAGAGCTCCCAAAGAACGGTAATTATAGCCACATCATCTTTTATTTCCGCTTCAAGATCCATGCGGGCAAAGGTCTTGATGAGGGCTTTGAGCTTCTCTTGCCGGTCCTCTATGAATTCATTGATCTTGTACTCATAGACGATGGTCCTATCGACCAGGGGGTGGTTGAAGTCAACGCTCACCTTTCGTCCGAATACTCTGGTGACGGTTCCAACCTTATTGTCTATGCCTACGCGCATGCCGGGAACGGGCTTTTTTTCCTTAAACTGGTTTATGGGAACGATCTCAGTTTTCTTGGGGTCCCGCAGTCCGAAGGCGCCCTCGGGTGGTATCTCCACCTTGCCACAGTAGCCGATCTCTTTTCCGATAATATCTTCTTCGAAGCCCTTTACGAGCTGGCCTGCGCCAATTACTATGAGGTGCGGCCCATACTGGCCCTCTTCGTTATAGATTCCTTTTTCCGTCGCCACGTCCTTATCGGTGGCAGCAATTACCTGCCCTTCAACGCTCTCTGTGTAATCAATTCTGATGAAATCGCCATTTTTCACAGTCATCTTTTACTCCATCCAAACCTTTCGGTGAATCTTCATTTAATCCGGGGCAAGACAATGCCCCAAACCTGATTTATACTTTCGCATTCGTTTAGATTAAGTATTCTGCTATTCTGTCGGTGAGGGGCTGCTCGCAATAGAGGCAGCGCAGCAAGACTGGGTTTTTGGTCTTGACAAGCATCCTGGATTTGATGGGCTCGATGGTATTAGAGATGCAGTTGGGATTCTGGCAGCGCACCACGCCCACGATCTCATCGGGCAGATCCACAGTTCGCTTTTCAATGACTTTGCCGTCCCGTATGATATTGATAGATGCGGCCGGGGCAATTAATGCGATCCTGTTCACTTCCCTCTCCAACAGCTCCCGGTCCTCGACCTTGACGATATCCTTTTTGCATAGCTTCCTGCTCTCCACGTTCATGACCACGGAAACTGTGGCGTCTGTGGTGCCGGCGATCCCCAGGATCTTGAGAACATTTAGCGCCTGGCCTCCGGCAATGTGGTCAATCACCGTTCCGTTGTTGATGGGCTTTACTCTAAGTCCCTTTGGCTCATCTTTGATCTCGGACATTTTTAAGCACCTTTGCCGATAAGCATTTTAAGAAGAGCCATGCGAACGGGTACGCCGTAAAAGGACTGCTGGAAGTAGCGGGCGTGCGGCGTCTCATCCACGGAGGGAGCAATCTCGTCCACCCGCGGCAAAGGATGCATGACAATGAGGTCCTCTCTGGCTCCGGCCAGGAACTCGGGTGTGATCCGGTAGCTGCTGGCCACCTTTTTATACTCCACCGGGTCCGGGAACCTCTCGCGCTGAATGCGGGTCATGTAAAGCACATCCACGTTGTTGATCACCTCTCCCAGGTCACAGGTCTCGCGAACGCCGGTGCCCTTGCTGGAGAGATCCGCCTTTATGGGATCGGGCATTCTCAAGCTTGCGGGAGACACCAGAGTAATATCGGCTCCGAAGAGCGAGAGGGCATAGGCCAGAGAGTGAACGGTGCGACCATACTTCAGGTCGCCCACCAGAGCAATGCTCAAATTCTCCAGATGGCTCTCTTTTTTGATGGTGTAAAGGTCCAAAAGCGTCTGGGTGGGATGATGCCCGGCTCCATCGCCGGCGTTGAGCACGGGCACAGGTGAGAACTGGGAGGCGAGGCGGGCCGAGCCCTCTTTGGGATGACGGATGACCAGAGCATCAGCGTAGCCGCCAATGACCCGCACGGTGTCCGCCAGCGATTCGCCCTTGGAGATGGACGACCCCTCGGCGGGCCCCAGGTTGATGACGCTGCCGCCCAGCCGATTCATGGCCGTCTCAAATGACATGCGTGTGCGCGTGGAGGGCTCAAAAAAAAGAAGACCCAGTATTTTGCCCGCCATCATATCGCTCTTCCGGCCTCGCGCATAAGGCTCCAGGGATGCGGCCAGATCGAGGACGGAGTCGATCTCCTCTCGGGAGAACTCCCGCATGGTGAGCACATGCCTCTTCATGAACATGTCTTATCATCTCAATTTATTAGATAATAAAGCTTCCATATCAGTTATGAGGTAAAAGCCCATGGAGAACGCATCACAACAATATTCGCCGACAATGACCGAAGATTACAGCCAGATTTCAGATACGGCCCGTGCGGTGAATGCAGAGGTACTGCCCAGGATGGCCTCTTACATCAGGCGTATCTCGCCAAAGATCGCTGCCATGAGTGCAGACGAGATGTTTGTGATCGTCGATTACGGCGCCGCAGACGGTGTGAATTCGAGCGAGTTGTTTGAAGCCGTCATCTGCCAGATTCACGAGGTGAATCCCCAGCTTTCCATCAAATTAGTCTATATTGATCTGGCGGATCCGGCGAATTTCAATGGCGTTCTGGGCAACTTCGGCATTAGCGAAATTAAAGCACGTAGAGGCCCAATACATCCAGCGGTCCTTTTATGAACCATTTCCTGAGATAACAGGTAAACTTCAGATCGGTTTTTCCTCAACTGCGCTGCACTGGATGAATGCCCAAACGGTTGGACCTGATTATTTTTTGCATCCCCTCTGCATACAGCCCAACCAGCTCTCTGATCCGGAACAGCAGAAAATTTGCGGAAAAATGGAAAGCTGATTGGCGGTCGTTTTTGCAGGAATGCCGGGTGTCGCTGGTTAAGGGGGGAGCTTTGTTTCTGGCCAACCTTGCCAATCTGGGAGACGACCGGTGGCCGGCATCGCCTGGATATAACAACCTCCGGGACATTTGCCAGGAGTTATGTGCGGAGAAAAAGCTTTCCAAAGCGGAGCTAAATGCTATTTTTATACCGGATTACTTTGCCTCGCCTCATGAAATGTCAGGTTTGCTGGATGAAGACGATCTTCGGCGTTGTTTTGCCGTCAACGCCGTTGATCCCTTGACCATTCCGTGCGCCTATTTTAGCAAGGCAAAGGACAGGCTGGACGACCCACAGGAACGGTCCGCACTTGCCGCGACCCTGGCCCATGTAGTCAGGGCCTGGAGTGAATCGTCGATGCGTATCGGACTACACGCAGATAACCAAGAGCTGATCGAAGACATTTATCGACGGCTGCGGGACAGGTTCTATGAAAAACCCGAGGGCTTGCCCTATCAATATTGCCTGCTCGAACTGGTAAAAAGATAGGGATATTGAACGGCTGATCGTTCTTTGCGCCTTAACGCAGGATTCAACCCTGCTGCTGCCTCATCTGCCTCCAACTATCCGCTCTTCAAGCTTTTTACTTTTGCGAAGATCTGTTTCATAGTATCTTCGTTGCTCTCTGTAAAGCTGAAGGGCGATTTCGTAAAGGGCTGGAAATAAATCGGAACGTCGTCCAGTCGGTAGAAGGTCCCGTCGCACTCCATGGCATCGATCACGCCTGGCAATACCACATCCGAGATCATGGTAGTAGGACAGGGTGCTATATCGATGCAGGCCACAGGGATCTTTGCCAAATACTCGGCACATGCCGCCGGAAAATGCGAGACCAGATCCGCGGAGACGATTAGAGCGCCATCCACATCTCTATCCCTGAGCAGATCTACCGCCGTGTACTCACCCGGATTGTATCGAGGATAGCCGCGCGAAAAATCCAGACCGAAAGGAAAGCCATAGAGATATGAGGCGATCTGGTTGAAGCCAGCCACATTGCAATGGCCCCTCAGGGCACCGATCACGAACTTGGTGTGAGCATTCAGCTCTTTGACAAGATTGAGCGCAGCTTCTGCATTTCTGTGTTTGCCGTAGGATGAAGCGATCCCCAAACCCACGTAGATGGAGCCGAAGTTGCAGCCCAACATCAGCTCAAGCATCTCTTCCATCTGGGTGATGGAGACGCCGGTTACTTCTTCTATGGATGGGTGCGGCCTCTTGCCATGCAGGAGGGTTAAAAGACCAGCTAGAAGCTCATAATCGGTGTTGGGTTTAAGCTGAATATGAATATCGGAATTCTCTGCAGTGATGCTCTTTCTCGGATCGACTGTGATAACGGTGCGATCGAACCTGCCTCGTCTGGTCCAGTAGCCTCGCGGGTAAACTGCATAGCGCGACATGTGTCTGGGCATGGACTCCAGGGGATTGGAGCCCCAGTAAACGGCCAGGTCGGATCGCGATTTGCTCTGGCCGGCAGTTGCACCCACGCGTCCAGCTTCCTGGATGCCCATGGCAGTGGGCCCGTGGCAGACGGTGGAGTTTGAATCAACGACTGCGCCCAGGAACTCGCCTAGATGCAGGCCCACCTCCATGGCCTCGCAAGAGGTCTCGCTTCCCATAAAGATGAGAGGGCGCTTGGCTGCTACAAGAATCTCTGCCGTCCTCTCTATGGCCTCCTCCCAACGAGCAGGCCGGAATATTTTCTTTTCCCGGAGAAGTGGCTGGCGGATTCTGTGGCTGCTTACAATCTCCTGGAACTTGGCGTTGCCCATCTTGCAGGCATTCTTAACGGTGATGCTCTCTTTGGATAGCTTCACCTGGATGTCGTCGCAGGAGGCCCCGCAGACCGGACAGATGATGTTCTTTGATGTCTCTGATGCTATCATTACCATCATCTGCCTCTTGCATAAAGCTTCATGGTCAGATCTTTGGCATTCAATACATCTTCCAGCGTAGGCTGCACTCGCACGGGAGAGCCCTTGTAGAGAGGCGAGCCGGTGGAGAAAGTCTCTGGATCCACAACCACATTGGCCCAAATTGCTCGGGGCATGAAGATCTGACCAGGCTCTACTGAGTCTGCAGCGTAGGCGTAAACCGATACATTATGCCGGCCGTCCGTGGTGGATATCAATACCCTTTGTGGCGTACCCAATGCCTGAAAATCCACTGGATTCATCTCGCAAACGGCACATTCCTGGGTGTACTCCTCGGTGAGCTTGCTTCCGCCTTTGGCCAGCCTGCCCTCCTCAATGGTGCTTCCGGTATTAAGCAGAAACTCTATCATATCATCTGCCACTCCTGAAAAATCAGCGAAATTGAGCATTGCCTGCATGCTCTAGCTCTCCCTGTAGTATAGCGAACCTTTGGGATTCTTGCTGAGGGCAAAGTCTCCTGTAAACTTAGCATACCATCCCTCTAGCTGCACGTCTCCTTGCTTTGGATTTTCTTCCCGGCCTGCCTCAACAAAACCGGGGGAAAATTGCCTGATCTCTCCGCAGACGGCAATTGTGCCTCCACTCATCTCAGCCCCGGTGCCTCGCATAGCAGATCCCATTATTGTGATAAGCCCCCCGTTCTGACGAATTCCGCAGAAGTTTTCCACATTGCCAGAGACTACTATCTGCCCTCCGGCCAGCCCTCCTCCTAGCTGGCTTCTGGCGTTGCCACCTATCGTTATCAGGCCACCTGTCATGCCCCGCCAGCTTCCTCGGTAGGCAGAGCCGACGTGATCTACGGTGCTGCCGGCAATGTGCAACAGTCCGCCTTTCATCTCTCTGGCCGCCCAAGACCCGGCATCCCCCTGTACGAGGATGCTGCCTCCTGCCATCTCTGCACCCAGGTGCATGCCCGCCGAGCCGTGGATCTCTATCCTGCCCGACTTCATGCCCTCGCCGATGCGCTTGACACGGGAGACATCCCCCTCGATGAGGATGTTTATCTCATCTGGTCTCGCGTCCTCGGGCAATCCTGCTCCGCTCACATCCACATCGAAAAAATCGCTCAAAGGAAGAGGCTTCTGTCCCTGCCAGACGAGCAGTCCCTCTATCTCCTCTTTCTTCTTTCCTGCAAATATGTCGGGGCTGATAACCTCAGCCTCAACCATGATTCCAATGCTGCCTTTGCATCTCAGAAGAATCTCTGCCATACCTTCACCTCCTCGCCAGGGCTTCTGCCCCGTCAGCGTGGACAGGGATGGCTACCGGATTTTTCAGATACTTTTCCGGCACGGGGTAGTTAGCAAAGCCTACGGTGTAGTACTTGAACCAGTCCTTGACATCAGCGAGCATCTCTTTTTCCAAGGCATCGTCAACATAAGGCTTGCAGTAATACCTCCTGCCTTCCGGGACAGCCACGATCTCGCCTCGCCTGGCTACAATCCGGCCATCCTTCACAGTGAAATCCGGACGAGCCAACCGGGCCGTCAAAGTCGTCGTGTCATTCAGATTCAGTTTGCTCGGGTCGATATCATAGACCGTGACATCACCGTCCGCACCCACACCGAGGTGGCCTTTGCGGTAGGCCATGCCGATGGTGCAGGCGGGATTGGCCCTGGTCAAAATGGCCATTTCGTAGAGGTTCATCTCCCGTTCCACGCCTCCGAGGCTTGATTTATCATAAGCCCACTTGTGGCATTCCCTGGCTGTGTCATCTCTGGCCTTCTTGGACATAAGCCAGGTCATCACTTGCGGATATTGAGTGAATACTCCACCATTGGGATGGTCAGTGGTCATGATGGTCTTCCAGGGATCGTTAATGAGCAGTAACAGCTCCAGGCCCATGGCCCATTGGATGCTGCTTATGGGGCTGCTTTTCAGGTAAACGAATGGTATCACCCCGGAGCCGCACTCCATTTCCACATCGGTATTGGACCACTTCTGGCCGGAAAGCATGTACAGGTCGTGAATTGCTGGGCCGTCCCCTGTCATGGCTGTGGCCGGGCCAAATGGAACGGCGCCGTTGTCGATTACTACATGGTCGCATTTATTTACATAATCCACCAAGCCGGCTACACCTGACTGGAAATCTCTCCAGGAGGTGCCTCCGAAGGCGCTGAACTGGGCGTGGGCCAGGTAGACGGATTGCTTTCGATGGGAGTTCATCTTTGTCTCTGCCCATTCGACACCAGTCTTTTGGCAGGGCTTGATGTCCGAAGGGATCGCCAATGAGTCTCTGGTGATCTCCCAGTTTCCTGGGTGTCCCAGGTTGTTGGTATGAAGATGCAGCGACATGGGCAGGCCCAGCATCTCATTGACCTCCGCCAGGCCCCGGATGAGCTCTCTGGGCGTGACCTCGAAGTGAATATTGGGCTCGTCCAGGCCATGCACATTCTTGGCCCAGCCCCAATTTTCCACACCGGCCGGGTTGACGCATTTGATGCCGTAGGCCTTGTGCGTCCTCATCATCCAGGCGACGTAAGCGGCAGCTTTCTCTACATCTCCCTCTTTCAGGTAACGCATGATAAACCAGTTGTTGCCGAAGACCATGTAGGCGCCCATATCCAGAATGGGAGTGGAGCGCATCTCTTCATGGGTGTGGCGGGCCTCCAGAGGAGGCATAGCCGCTTCAAAGACCGTGGTATAGCCCATGGCGGCATAGTCGTAACCCTGCTTGTAAACGGAAGGGACGGTGTAGCCACTACCACAATGTGTGATCCCGGTCTTCGTCCTCACTGATTTATAATGATCCTCGGGGCGCATGAGACGGCCGGCATTGACCTTGGCTCCTGCCACATGGGAGTGGGAGTCTACACCTCCGGGCATGACTGTCTTTCCCGTGGCATCGATGATCGTAGCGTCCCTCTGCTCCGCGCTGGTGAGGCTGGAGACTACCTTTCCGTTCTTTATAAAAATGTCCTTAACATCGCCATTTATTGCATTAAGGGGATCGAATACGTACCCATTTTTAATAATAGTAGTACCAGTAGCGTCAGCCATTCTCAGGCCACCTCCCGCTTCTCCAGCCATATGGCCTGTACCGGGCAGATCATGCTGCATGTGGCGCAGGAGCCGCAGACTTCCTGGTTCACCACCCGGACGGTGCCGTTCAATACCTCCAGCAGCGGTTTTTTGTCCAGCTCATTGAGGTGCCCGGCGGCGAGATAGGGATCGGAGAGGGCATTGACCGGACAGGCTATGACACAGTTTCCGCAGCCAAGACAGGCATCCTCGTCGGTCTTGAGAATTGATGTCAATGTGGGCCGGGGAGCTGGAAGAGTCAGTTTCTTCTCGATAGCTTTCTTTCCTTTCATCTCCGGGATGATCGCGGTCTTCTGAACAACTATGGCTGCCACAGGGCAGGCCATTTCGCATGCGCCGCAGAAGATGCAAGCATCTTCTCTGTGGGTCACCTTCTCCACGATCTCCCCAGCCTTTCCTTCCTCATTGAAAAGAGCGTTGGCTGGACATGTATGAACGCATGTCCGACATGCCTGGCAGACGCTCTCATTTCGCGAAAAATGACCGGCGAATGGCTTTTGGTAGGTGATCGCTCTCGTGGGGCAGATCTGGGCGCACCATCCGCAATGCACGCACCGGTTGAGGTCGATAATGGTCTTGCCTTCCATTCTCAGGCTGCCGTCTTCCGCCAGGTGCCTGTCAGTAACCTCAATGCAGGACTGAGGGCAGACATCGACGCATAGACCACAATGCACACAATTATCATTTACCGTCGTAGCCTGAAGAGCCACGCTTAGATAGGACTCATCCTTCTCAGCCTTGCCTGCCGTCCTGAGCTCCAGGGCACCGGTGGGGCAGACACGGGCGCACAGAGCGCATAAGACGCAAGCTTTGCTCCTCCTCTTCTCAATAAAATCTTTATCAATCAGTCCGCGGGCAACAGCGCCCACGGAGCCGATGACCAACTCTCTCTTGGGGCAAATCTGGACGCATGATCCACAGCCGATGCACTTCTCTGGCAGATAGACATGCTGCTTGTCATCTCTGGATTCCAGTAATACCTCTTTCATCCTCTCCCTGCCTGTGGCTTTGGCTATGTTTGTAATGGGTTAAAGATGTTTGCACAAAGGTTTATTTAACAATTGAATGTAACCAAAGTCGTTAACCAAAAATCTCTTCAATGCCAGGCGCGGTTGGGAATATGTTGGAAATTAGACTGACCATCGATGACCGAGAGGCAGTGGTCCCAGAGGGTGCCACCATTCTCGATGCAGCCCGCAAAGCGGGATCTTATGTACCATCACTTTGTGACCACCCGGACTTAAAACCGATCGGCTCTTGCAAGCTGTGCATTGTTTCTGTAAAAGGCCTGGATCGCTATCCTACTGCCTGCAACACTCTTGCTGAAGAGGGAATGGTGGTGCAGACCAAGACAGAAGAGCTGCAGGAGATGAGAAGAAATACCCTGGAGATGCTCTTAGCCCTCACCAATCATCCCACCAGTTGTCTGTTTTGCGATAGGAAGAATGAATGTAGCGACCTGCGCGAATGCATGCGCAAATTTCCGGTGACCGTGGGCTGCAAGTACTGCCCCAAAAATGAGAAGTGTGAGCTGCAGGAAGCGGTTCAGTTCGTCGGCCTGGAAAATGTCAGATATCAGATCTCTTTTAAGAATATGCCGGTTTTGAGAGAGCCATTCTTCGATCGCAATTACAGCCTCTGCATCATGTGCGGTCGCTGCATGCGAACTTGTCAGGAGGTGCGTGGGGTGGGGGTGCTGTCCAGCAATCCTGATTTTCACCGCATGCATTGGATCGGCCCCGAGTCCCTGCAGGACTCAGACTGCAAGTTCTGCGGCGCATGTGTAGATGTCTGCCCAACCGGTGCCCTCTACGCCCGGTCTGAGAAATGGGTCCGGCCAGAGAAGACGGTGTCTACCATTTGTCCCTACTGTGGTGTTGGCTGCCGATTAGAGATTAGAGTCAAAGAAGACAGAATTATATCGATCTCTCCGGATAGAGAAGGCCCAGTAAATCGGGGGCATGCATGCGTAAAAGGCCATTTTGGCCTGGAAGAGATCGTCCATCATCCTGACCGTTTGACCACACCCCTGATAAGACGCAGCGGCAAACTTGAAGAGGCCAGTTGGGAAGAAGCACTTGACTTGATTGCCAGGAGGTTCACTGAGATCAGAGACGAATACGGTCCTGATTCACTGGGAGCGCTTTCCTCTTCCAGGTGCACCAATGAAGAGAACTACCTGGTGCAGAAGCTTGCACGGGCGGTGTTTCGTACCAACAATGTGGACAACTGCGCGCGAGTCTGCCATGCTCCTTCTGTAACAGGGCTAGCGGCATGCTTTGGCAGCGGAGCCGCTACCAATTCCTTTGACCAGATTGAAGATGCGGATGTCCTCTTTGTTATCGGTTCCAATACTACCGAAGCTCATCCTATTGTAAGTCTGAAGATGATTAAGGCAGCTTCCAAGGGTGCAAAGATCATTGTGGCTGACCCTCGTAAGATCGAGCTGGTCGACATGGCATCGGTCTGGCTTAACCTAAAGCCGGGAACTAATATCGCTCTGCTGAATGGAATGATGAATATCATCCTCCGGGAAGGGCTGGAAGACAGTGACTTTATTGCCGGGCGTACAGAGGGCTTCGAGGAATTCCGGAAGGTGGCTATGGAATATCCGCCGGAAAGGGCCGCCAGGATAACCGGAGTTGCTGAGGAAGATATCATAAAAGCCGCCCGACTCTATGCTAAGGCGGAAAAGGCAATGATCATCTATAGCCTGGGAATGACTGAGCATATTACGGGAACCGCCAATGTAATGTCCTTAGGCAACCTGGCTATGCTAACGGGTAATGTGGGACGCCAGTCGACTGGGGTTATGCCTCTTCGTGGGCAGAATAACGTTCAGGGGGCATGTGATATGGGGGCTCTACCCAATGTTTATGTTGGTTATCAGCCGGTAGCGGACCCCAATCTACAGTCCAAATTTGAACATGCCTGGAAGGTCAAGTTGCCTGCAACTCCTGGTCAGACCTCCACTCAAATGTTAGAGCGTGTTGCGAAAGGAGGAATCAAGGGGCTTTATATCCTGGGGGAAGATCCTGCTCAGACTGATCCCGATACCAATCAGGTCCGTGCTTCACTTAAAGCCCTCGATTTCCTTGTTGTCCAGGAGATATTTCCTACCGAGACTACCAACTATGCAGACGTTATCCTGCCTGCTGCCAGCTTTGCAGAGTGTGACGGAACCTTTACCAATGGTGAGCGGCGCATTCAACGGGTGCAAAAAGCTATACCTGCAATTTGTGGCCTGGAAAACTGGCAAACAATTTGCCTTATTGCCCAAAAAATGGGTTATCCGATGAACTATAGTCACCCTTCGGAGATTATGGATGAAATTGCCTCTCTGGCACCTATGTTTGCAGGTGTAAGTTTCGCGCGGCTTGGCAGCAGGGGGCTGCAGTGGCCCTGTCCGTCTACTGAACACCAAGGCACAGAGACTCTGCATGTTGGGAGATTCAGCCGGGGCCTCGGAAAATTTAACGCTGTGGAACACAAATCCCCAGCCGAGCAGACCGATTCTGATTATCCATTGATTCTTACCACTGGTAGGCGGAGAGAGCATTACAACTGCGGCTCAATGACCCGGCGCTCCAGTGGAATCATGCGAATGTGGCCTGAGGAAACGATAGAAATAAGCCCTGCGGATGCAAAAGAGCTTGGAGTTGAGGACGGAGAGATGGTTCGAGTCAGTTCCAGGCGGGGCGTTGTTAGGACAAAAGCAAGAGTCACCGATAAATCATCGCGTGGCGTCGCCTTTATGTCCTTCCATTACCAGGATGTTCTCACTAACCTTCTTACCAACGCTGCCCTGGATCCTCAAGCAAAGACACCTGAGTATAAGGCATGCGCTATACGCATAGAGAAAATCACTTGGCTCACGGCGTGCGATTAAGATCATGATCAATCACTACGGCCATGAGGCCGCCATTAAGTAGCTCGACCGGTCAGTTCTCGCTTATCCTGATCTGAGCCAGGTGGAAATTTCGTTAGCCAGAGCGAAAGGTTTAACGTGTTTTACATAAATGATTGCTAATTGAAGAAAAGTAAGCATATGTGTTTACATAGGCCCTCTCTAGCCAACCATGCAATAGCGACAACTCAGGAGGAAGAACACAATGATCACGAACCATATATTGTTAGCCTTGATTGCAGTCTTGGTTTTGGCCTCGTCTGCAGGATTGGCCGAAGAGCCAAAAGAAATCACCGTCTTTACTGCCGCGTCACTGACTGGCGCTTTTGGCGAGATAGGACAGATGTATAAGAATGAAACCAGCATCATTGTAGTATTCAATTTCGATGGTTCGCAAGCGCTTCGCACTCAAATCGAGAACGGAGCTTACGCTGATGTCTTCGCCTCTGCCAACAAGAAGCAGATGAATTCCTTAAAGAATGGCGGGCTGATGAACAACAGCAGCGTCGTCGTCTTTACAAGAAACAAGCTCTTGCTCGTCGTTCCCAAGGATAACCCGGCTAAGATCGGCAACCTCTCAGACCTCGCCAAGCCCGGCCTCAAAATCGTCATGGGAACGAAGGATGTGCCGGTGGGAGACTATGCCCTGCAGATCATAAGTAATCTTGGCAATAATTCCTCATATGGTCCGGACTATAAGACAAAGGTGCTGGCCAATGTCATATCCCAGGAGACCAATGTCAATTACGTGGTGACCAAAGTGGCTCTGGGAGAGGCTGATGTCGGATTTGCATATGTCTCGGATATCACTGAGGATCTGGCAAACAAGGTGGATAAGATAGACATCCCGGATGAATACAATATCATCGCCGAGTATCCCATGGGAATATTGCTGGAATCCAGGTATCCGACAGAGAGTCAGGAGTTCATGGATCTGGTAATATCGGATGAGGGTAAGGCGGTCCTGGAAAGATACGGCTTTGCTCCGGTGGAAAGCCAGCCTGTCAAATCCGAAGGAACAGCTACAGCACCAGCTGCAAAAGCAGCAGCTTAACCGGATAGTTCTCTTCAACGGAGTGATCGATGGCTTCCAATCAGGCTGATCTTTACCATTTCGGTGAACGAAATCTTGCAGAGATTATAAATCAGGAACATGAAACCATCGGCGTCCCCTCCAGGACCCGAGAAGCGGCTCTGAAAACGGGTTTGGCCCTTTTGCTGGCCTTAGCCATGGCCTTCATAGCTCTGCCCGTAGTTGCGCTCTTCCTCAAGAGCCCACCGGAAACTATCCTCAGATCTCTGCACGATCCAATCGTAATGGATGCGCTCCGGCTCAGTCTAATTACCTCTGCCATAACTACCATTACGGTCGTAATCATGGGCACACCCATAGCCTACGTCAGTGCTCGCTTCAATTATTTCGGAAAAGAGCTGGCCGACTCTCTGATCGATCTGCCTGTGATCATGCCTCCTGCGGTGGCCGGAATTGCCCTGCTCATGGCCTTCGGCAGGATGGGGATCGTGGGACATCACCTGAACGCCCTGGGGATTAGCATAGCTTTCACTACTCTGGCGGTGATCATAGCTCAGGTCTTCGTCTCCTCGCCCTTTTACATCCGCCAGGCCAGGACGAGCTTTGAGGACGTGGATTTGGCCTTCGAGAATGCAGCCCGCACTTTAGGTGCCTCTCGGGTCTACACCTTCTTTCATGTTATATTGCCTATAGCCATGAACGGCCTCATCTCCGGTGCAATAATGGCCTTTGCTCGCTCGCTGGGTGAGTTCGGAGCCACCATCATGTTTGCCGGAAATTTCCAAGGTCGTACCCAGACCATGCCCCTGGCCATTTATACCGCTATGCAGGGTGATTTGGATGTATCACTATGCCTGGCAATAATCCTGGTAGCAATCTCCTTTGTGGTCATAGTTCTGGTAAAGATCCTGACCCGGCGGGTGTATAAAAATGTTAGAAATTGATATCCGAAAGAGGCTACGGGATTTTGAGCTAGAGGTAAAGCTGGATGTGGCCAGTGGTGAGATCCTCATGTTAGTGGGTGATAACGGATGTGGAAAGACCACACTGCTAAACCTGGTGGCGGGGCTCGATAATCCTGATGAAGGGAAGATTGCGTTGGATGGCAGAGTGCTTTATGAATCCGACAAAGGGACAAATGTCCCTCCCGAGGCTAGAGGCATTGGATATGTCTTTCAAAGCTACGCCCTCTTTCCCCACATGAGTGTCTACGACAACGTGGCCTTTGGACTGCGCGCCCGGAGGATGCCGGCGGGCGAAATCAAATACCTGGTGAAAGAGCATCTGGAAGCTGCAGAGCTGTGGGAGATTCGGAAGGCAAAGGCTGCTGACGTCTCGGGCGGTCAGAAGCAGAGAGTAGCTCTGGCAAGAGCGCTCGTTATCGAACCTCGCCTCCTCTTGCTCGACGAGCCGCTTTCAGCCTTGGATGTTAGGAAGCAAACGGTTATGAGAAAAGAATTGAGAGAGACAATTAATGCTTGCGGTGTTCCCTGCATCATAGTCACCCATGACCTGGGAGATGTGGCCTGCATCGGAGACCATGCCTGTCTTCTGGAGCGAGGAAAGCTCGCCCTACGCGCAGGCGCACGAGAGGTGCTTAATTGGGTGTCAGGCTTGGATGCGAACGGGAGCCAATCAAAAAACAATTTATCTGCGACCAATAATATGCAACCAATACTATGAGCACCATTGACTGGACCAGAGCTAATATCGCCTCCCGGTTTTTGCTGTCATTGATATTTTTGTCTCAATCTCCGCCCCAGCAGCTCTTTTTCTTTTCCAGTCTTTCCAGCAGATCGCATAATTTGTTGGCGCTCGCGACGACAGTCTTCCTGCCGATGCGATCCTCAGCCGCGGGCCGAACGGCAATGCCTCCGAAATGGGCATCATCGCCTACTACTACCATGCCGTGGATGTGCATCCAGGCGTGCGCCGTCTCCAGCGCCTTCTCCTGGCCGCCGTTTCGGGCTCCCCCAACGCTGATGGCGCAGCCGACTTTATCCTTAAGATGAGAGCCCTGCCTGCGTAGGGGAATGGTTCTGTCGAAGACGGCCTTTAGCTGAGCAGTTACGCTTCCGAAATAGACCGGCGAGGCCACGATGATGCCGTCTGCCTTCTGGAGCGCGGTTAGGATTCTCTCCATATCGTCCTCTTTGGGACAGGATTTTCCTTTGCTGCAATCTCCGCAGTCATTGCAAAAATCTACCTTCATCTCGGAAATGAGCAGCCTCTCCGTCTCAAAGCCCCTCTCTTTGGCCACAGCCAGGGCTTCATTAAGCAGAAACTCGGTATTGCCTGCCTTTCTTGGACTGCCGCTGATCCCAACCACCAACATCTTTCCTTTCACCCCTTGACACGGATTTGCAGGAGCGAAATATAATGCTTTTGCAGCCCGCGAGCCTATTGTGGAGTCCATCGCAAAGTTAATATCTAATACACGAATTTTATTATGGGATTCTAGATGAATGTAGAGATCACATCGCTCCTGGACCAGGATGTCTATACTCAAAATGGCATCTTTGTGGGCAGGGTGGAAGACGCAGTTCTTGACCCTGAGAACGGCGTGGTGAGCGGGCTGGCCCTGGGGGACGTGAACCGGGAGCTGTTTGATCAGAAGGGCAAGGGGATCGTAATACCCTATCGCTGGGTTACTGCAGTGGGCGATATCATAATCATCCGGCACCTGACTCGAAATGCAAAGGATCAGCGCAAAGTCGACTAGCTGGGAGATTTATTCCGGCCTACGTGCCCGCGCGCCCCTGGTAGTGAGGGCGGACGGAAGGGGCTTCAAAAAGGTACTGGCGGAAAGCATTAAGCCCTATGACATCGATTTTGCCCGGTCGATGGCAGGCGCTGTGGAACGCTTCTTTATGGATTTTGGGCCCGTGCCCGTTTTGGCCTTTACATTCTCGGATGAGATCAGCCTTGTATTTCTTGATGCGCTCTTTGCCGGAAGGGTGGAAAAGATTGATTCTTTGGTCGCGGGCTTTCTCTCTGCAGCCCTTTCCCTGGACCTTCATAGGCCCGTTTCCATGGACTGCCGGACGATCCCTCTTTGCCAGGCGGAGATATGCAGCTACCTCGCGGAGCGGCAGGATGAAACCTGGAGAAATCATATCTTTTCCTATGGCTTTTACATGCTGCGAGAGGATGGGCTCAATGGGACGCAGGCCATGGAGAAGCTACTAGGGTTAAAGGAGTCAGAGATTCACGAGCTGGTATTCCAGAGGGGCATAAATCTGGCTAAGAGCCCAGCATGGGAGAGGCGAGGCGTAATGGTCTACCGCAAAAATGGGCGGGTGGCTGTGGATTGGGAGATTCCGCTCTTCTCTTCGCAAGAGGGAAAAGCTCTTTTGGCGGAGATAATAGGTCTTGCAAAGGCAGGATCAAAAAGGTAATTGGGAAAGAATCGTGAAGTATTTCTTGATTATATCTTTGTTTTCGGGAGGAAGGCTCTCGATATAGAGCTCAGAGGGAACTGCGGCTGCCTCTCCTGCCTGGGATTGCTGGAAGACACGCTCCACGGGCTGTGTATTTCTGGCCAGAGATCCGGCTCCTATTCCCGGATAAAGCATAATTTCCATCTTGTTCTCATTTAAGACGGCGAGAGAGGGATTGCCGAAGAGGTTGCCGGTGAGGTTTATTTCCTGATTTGTGCTTTCTGCCGGCCTAACATTCTCAAAAGCGGAAAGGGCTTTGTCCCTCAGATCAGCGAGAGACTGGAAATCCGATGGAGTGACAATTTCGCTCTGGGCTAAGAGAATGGCTGCACCTGATATGAGTACTATGGCAAATGCCCTGCCGCTTATCTGTCGTGAATTGAGAATTTCAGAGGGCTTGATTTTATTCAGGCTTACTTTGGTCTCATTGGCCAGGTTTTGCATGGGCAGAGAATCGACTTCGCGATTGTCGTAAGCCGTGCGGGCTTTCTCGGAAAGCTCTGGCCCCAAGAGCGGAAAGATATCTGCCTTTTTCCGTCTCTTGATAAGCGTGGCCCCGGCCAGGCCGAGGATTATGGAGAGAACGGCGGGTGATGCCGCGAGGAGTGGGACGTCCTGATAATAGAAGCTCATAAAGCCGGGAAGGCCGATAATCTCTGCCAGGGCGTAAACGGCGATGGACAGTATTGCGGTGTTCATTGCCCACAAGGTCCTTTCAAAGCGGTGGTATAGCCTTTGTCAGCCTCTTCAGGGGCTGGAGAAATTCATAGGGCCCTTTCACAATATTTATTCGGATAGTACCAATAAATAGTTTTTGCAATGAATGCTGAAAAGAGTTTATACCACCCAGGTCAATGGAATGGAAAATGGCTGGCATCGATGGATTAAGGGGAAAGCTCCTGGTGGTTCTGGTAGCTTTTGCTCTGCTACCTATGGTAATTCTAGGGATCATATCTTTAGTGGAGATGAACCAGGCATCAATGGACGTCCAAAGCAATATCACCAGCCTCAGCACATCCTTGAACCGCTCTGCTCTGGCGGTCGGTCAAGGCGATGCCGATCAGGTGCAGCTCGCTATCGCGAAGGCCCGCCAGTATGACGAGTTCTTCGAGCGTATTGCTTCTGAGAACGAACTTGTCGCCGGCTATGTGGCCGACGGTTCTGCAAACGAGAGCTGTACCCCTCCTGGAATATGGGTTGCACCAATCGGTTCTAACCAGACAACTTCTGAGATAAGAGATGCTACCGTAAGATCCCTTTGTGCTCCGGCCAGGATTATGCAAGCACTTCACAAGGCCAAATCATCATTGTACCTATCATATATCGGAACCGAGGATGGGGTGCTGGCTGTATGGCCTTACAACAATAAGACTCTCAGTAACACGGCGCCCTTTAGTTACAAGGATATGCCCTATTATACTCAGGCCAAGCAAAAGAAGAAAACCATCTGGACCGGGCCCTATGTGGATGGTAAGGGAGATTATGCAATTACCGTTACCACTCCTTTCTTTCGGGGCGATAAGTTTGCAGGCATCGCGGGAATGGATGTATCTTTATCTCCGATTTACAGCGACCTGTCATCCTTGAAGGGAAGAGGATATCCCTTTATTATGGATTCGTCCGGCCTGATAATATACCGGCCAAAAAATAAGCCGGAAAATGATCTGAAAGACCTCTTCGTAGCGGATAATCTCTTTGAATCCACCAACCCTGAGGTCAGGGCGCTGGGCAAAGACATGTTAAGAGAAAGCTTCGGTTCCAATGTGGTGGGGCTGGGGAATGGGGACGGATATGTGGCTTTCTCGCGCATAGCTACACTTGGCTGGATCTTCTGCATTGCCTATCCTGCCGAAGAGATGAGCCTGCCG
>CAWDNX010000002.1:0-98850 GCA_963803855.1 Methanotrichaceae archaeon | reverse complement strand
ATCAGTGGCCCCAGGAGTGGCAACCTGGAATAGCAGGGACGTAGGCTGCATAGGTGCCGTTGTCTTCAGGGCGGAGCACTATTGTGTAGTCATAAAGGCGTTTCATCAGGATTTACTTAGTCCTATTTGCATATAATACTACTCAATGATGTCTGCGCGTACAAAGATGCGATTCCACACCTTGGCAACACGAGAAAAGGATCGGCACCGCGCGCGTGCGTGCGCTCGGGCGGGGGCGCTTGTGCCCGCGTGGGCAGCCGCCTGTGGGCTTGGCGGGGCGGTCTTCCGGGCGTGGGATTTTGGAAAGCGATAAATTGGCTGCTACTCATTAGCGGATTATTTTAATAGGGGTACGGCGGGCCACCACAGAGCGTACAGAGGGTATTCAAAGTCGCCATGGTAATCAAATTGCATCGAAAAGAATAAGACATAAATCGTCGCATGATCACATCTACAATTTGAGCAGGAGGGTTAATGGCCTCACAGGAAGAAATATATGAAATCTACACAATAGGCCACAGCAATAAATCTGCTAGTGAATTAGTAGATTTATTGAGAATGCATAAAATAAAGTTGCTTGTCGATGTTCGTAGCTCACCTTACAGTAGCTACGTTCCTCAGTTTAATCGCAAAAACCTCTCGTTGTATTTAGCAAACTCTGATATTGGATATTGGTACGCGGGCGATTGCTTAGGTGGACGCCCAAAAGATCCGACGTGCTATAAAAGTGGGAAAATTCCAGAAGGCAAGGCAAATTACTTGGAACAGGTTGATTACAATGAAGTCGCTAAACGCAATTGGTTTAAGAGTGAGCTTTCTCGCCTCATATCACGATCAAAAGAACAGGGAACCGTAATTATGTGCAGCGAAGAAGATCCTATTCGTTGTCATAGGCATCATTTATTAGCTAAGACATTATCTGAGAAAGGAATAATTATCAGGCATATCCGCAGAGAAGGTAACCTAGACGAAGCTAAATTCGATAAAAGTTCCAAAAGTCTTATATGTTCACAAGAGAAACAAAAAAGTCTTTTCGATTTTGTTTGAGGTAATAATGAAGATCTATACAATCGGTTTTGCAAAAAAATCTGCCAAAAATTTCTTTAATTTACTTCAGAATAATGGCATTGAGCGGCTCATTGATATTAGACTTAATCCAAAAGGACAACTAGCAGGTTTTACAAAGCAAGAAGATATTTCATATTTTCTTTTGACACTGATTGCTTGCGAATATCATCACATGATCCTCTTGGCTCCGACCAAAGAAATTTTATCTGAATATAGAGAAAATAAAAATTGGAATAATTATGAATGTAAATTTGAAAAATTAATGGAGGAAAGGAGGATTCCTCAGAGTCTGGATCGAAAATTTTTTGAGGTTAAGACCTGTTGCTTGCTTTGCAGTGAATCCGAACCCGGAAAGTGTCATCGACGACTTGTTGCCGAGAGATTTGCGTCTCATTGGGGCGGGACTGAAATTATTCATATCATTTAAATTGAGGAAATATATGGGCGATTCGATAATAGTTACGGATTTAACTCAAATGGGGGGAAATAGAATATGTATTGCTGGATATTTGGACGAGGAAGTTTGTGTTCGTCCAATTTTCGAGACTGGTGGCTTAACTAAAGGCTGGTTGTACAAAGACAACCAAGTTATAATTCAACCATTTTCCATCGTCGAATTCGATTTTGATTCATGTGCCAAAATAACTCCCAAAAAGCCCCATACTGAAGATCGGATTTTGCGCTCATCATATTGCACCAATCATGGAATGCTCACATCCGATGAAAAGAGATCCTTTTTAGCTGAGATCGATGACAGATATGTGAATGATATCTTTGGAGCTGAAATCTTTAGTGGACCTGGATGGTTTATAAAAGCCGGTGAAGGTGAACGTTCTTTAGGGACTATTAGTAGACCTAACATTTTAGAGGTATTTTATGGCCCTGGGGAGACCAAGTTTGATTATCGCATTTCTTTTGCAGATCGTTCAGACGCACGATATAGGTTAGCGGTCACTGACCTATCTTTTCGATATTTTTTGGATTATTTATATTTCCGGAAAATGATGGATGCTAAAGATGCATCCGAATTCGTAGCAGAAAAACTACGAAAGGCTGAAATGATATTTATTCGTATCGGATTAGCAAGAGGTGATTGGGAAAAATATCCGGATAGATGTTATCTGCAAATTAACGGAATCTACTCTTTCCCAGATTATCTTAATGAACGTATCTTTGCAGACTTCGAACTTGCTGATAGAGAGCTTGCGAAGAGATCAACGGCAAATATGCGTGTTAATCCTCAAGAGCCTATGGCCTCGAATTCATTTAATGCTATCACTCCGGAGGTTGTCAGGACAACAAATGAGCAAGTCTGCCATTATAGCGAAAATCTAGCCAAAATAAAAGCAGCTTATCCGAGAGCTTATGAATATTGGAGTGAAGATGAGGATAATAGACTGATTCAATTAGCTCGATTAGGGCAGAATGTGCCTGAAATCGCGGATCAACTTCAAAGACAACCTGGTGCAATAAGAAGCCGAATTAAAAAATTAGATATTAACTATGAAATGATTAACGGGGGTGGTGTCATTGTTAACCAGATTCAAAAATTGAATAACGCCAACAATAACGAAAATTTTTTGGAGAATGCGTTTACAATTCACCTGCAGATTTTAAAACTTCAAAAACAAATTCTAAATCTAAAACGAGAATACGAGACTTGTATTGAGACTGCAAAGACGCTTAGAATAAGTGAGCAAGGATTGTATGAGCTCAAATTAATTACGAAAAAAACACGAAAAGTGGATGTAACTTTATTTGGAAAATTATATCCTGAAATATTTTTAAAATTGGCCTCGATTCCTGTGTTAGCTGCTGAAAAGGAAATTGGAAGAGATGCAATGGATAAGGTAGTCAAGTACGTTGAAAGGGAATCTTTTAAAGTCACAAAAAAGGAAAAGAGTTCCTAGATTTCCACTAAACGCCTTCTCTCCCCTCCCAAACCTTTATCTCCTATCACCTCTTCCCCCCTTTAGTTCCGGAATGTGACCCGTTTTGGGTCGAACCGGTATGGGTGAAAAGAAATGAAGTCTTTTTACAGTTATATCAGTGATGCCTGGTCCTCTCCTCGAGAGGGATACGTTGGCGCACTGCGGCAGGACAGGCTCAAGGCCTGGCGCCAGGAAAGCACCGTGCAGAGGATCGATAAGCCCACCCGCCTGGACAGGGCGCGGGCGCTCGGCTACAAGGCCAAGCAGGGCATTGTCATGGCACGTGTCAAGGTAAGACGCGGCGGCCGCAGGAAGTCCCGTTACGAGAGGAACCGAAAGACCAGCAAGATGGGCGTGAACGCCATCAGCATGGGCAAGTCCATTCAGAGGATCGCTGAGGAAAGAGCCGGCAGAAGGTTCCGCAACATGGAAGTTCTCAACTCTTACTGGGTGGCCGAGGACGGCAAGCAGAAGTTCTACGAGGTCATTTTGGTGGACCCGTGCGCTCCATCCATCATGAACGACAAGAACCTTAACTGGGTCTGCAATGATGTTCATCGCGGCAGGGCCGTGCGCGGCAAAACCATCCGCCGGTCGCAAGGGCAGAGGCCAGAGGCACAAGGGCTTCGGCACTGAGAAGACTCGCCCGAGCATCAGAGCTCACGACGGAAAAGGAAAGTAAGTGATTGACAAGGTCTCTTTCCGGGCCTTTGTGGCAGCAACGGAAGACGAGGGCCGCGTGCGCGAGGCGCTCGCCGTCTTCGTTCCTCTGGATCGGATATCAGGAGTTACTGCAGAAGGCCATTTCGGAAACGAGATAAAAATACTGGAGGCGGAGCTGCGCAAGCGTGAGGCTGCCGCCTTCTTTCAAATTCTTCGCGAGCAGCTTCCAACTGAAGACCTGGCAAAGCTTCGCCGGGAGATCCCGGACCGGTTGGAGGGCGAAAGCCACTTCCACCTGCGCCTGGACAAACAGTCCGCCTACAAAGGCCTGCTGCGCCTGACCGACTCCAAGGATGCCCTGGACACAACCGTTCTCGTCAAGACCTATCCCGCCCGTCGCGAGTCGGCCTTGAAGATTATCAGCGAGCTCATATGAGTTTTTTCGAATGCTTGAACGCCTTTCCTGAAGGTGCGGCCTCTGCCAGCCGCATGGCCCTGACTGCAAAGGGACTGGGCTATCAGGGCATAATCATCTGCAACTCTGAGCCGGGCAGGATCTTCATGCCCCAGGCAGCCGAGATGATCAAGGGGATCGAAGTGGCCGTCGGTGTAGAGGTGACGGCGCCTGGCAGCAAGGCGCTGAAAAGCCGCATCTCTGCTCTGCGTTCCAGATATCCATTTATCGTGGTTCGGGCCGGATCGGAGGAGACAATCCGGGCGGCCTCTGAAGATCCCAATGTGGACCTTCTCATGCATCCCTGCGACGTACGGCGTCCTTTAGGCATCGCCACAGCCCGAGCCGCCAAGCTAAATCAGGTCTCCATCGGCTTTGACCTGAGTGGCCTGGTGCACCTAAGGGGTGCCTCGCGTTCTCGCTGGCTGCAAGCTGTTCGCCGCAATCTGCAGCTTGTGAGAAAGTTCGAGCTACACCCGGTTATCACCGCGAGCGCGAATTCTCACCTTGACCTGCATTCTCCCCGTGACCTGGTCGCTATGGCAGAGGTGGCGGGCTTTGAGCAGGATGAGGCAAAGGAAGCTCTCTCTCGGTCGGGAATACTGCTGGCACTCAATCGCAGAAAATGGGTGGGCCCGGGAGTAGAGCTCCTATGAGAAGCAGACTTCCCGTGCTGCGAGGCAGAAGACGGTACATGATCTTCGAGCTTGTGTCGGAAGGCGAAATTTCGCCTAAAGATCTGATGAGCGAGATTAACTCATCTCAGTTTTCCCTTTTCGGCGACGCGGGAGCAGCGAAAAACCATCTCAAAATGATCGCTTTCAATGGCCGCTATGGCCTGATCCGTTTTTCCCATATCAGTGTTCAGGAGACACGGGCAACATTGGCCACGGTTCATTCCATTCACGGGATTCGAGTCGCTCTCCATACAAAAGGCGTCTCGGGAACAATCAAATCCGCTACAGAAAAGTATTTACCAAGACTGAGTAAAATATGTGCTGAAAGCGACAAAAGAAGAATCGAACTGAAAGACGTTTCCGGGTGTATTATCCGCACTCATGGTGTAAAAGTCGATCTATGTCCGGACGATCGCAATAAGTGCATAGGATCAGACACCCAATATTTGGGGCTGACCTCTTTTGATTTAAGTGGAGGACACGAGGATGCAGATGGCACCGCAGATGGGTTATGACAGGGCTATTACCGTATTCAGCCCTGACGGCAGATTATTTCAAGTTGAATATGCCCGCGAGGCCGTGCGGAGAGGAACGACGGCTGTGGGCATCAAGTCAAAAGATGGCGTGGCTGTACTGGTAGACAAGAGAATCACCAGCCGGCTCATGGAGCCCAAGTCCATTGAGAAGATCTTTCAGATAGACACGCACATCGGTGCCGCCACTTCTGGCCTGGTAGCAGACGCCAGAGTCCTGATCGACAGATCCAGGGTAGAGAGCCAGATAAACCGGCTGGTCTACGACGAGCCCATTGGTGTAGAGGCCCTGGCCAAGAAGATCTGCGACTTCAAGCAGCAATATACTCAGTACGGCGGAGTCCGGCCCTTTGGAACGGCGCTGCTTATCATTGGCGCAGAGGAGGATAGAACTCGCCTCTTTGAGACCGACCCGTCCGGCGCTTTATTGGAATACAAGGCAACGGGCATTGGAGCTGGCAGATCATCTGTGATGGAGGTCTTCGAGGAGAAGTATAGAGAAGACCTCGCAATGGATGAGGCCGTGCTATTGGGCCTGGAGGCGCTCTATAAGGCTGCGGAAGGCAAGGTAGAAGCGGCCACAACAGAGATTGGCATCATCAAACTGGGCGACAAGAAGTTTTACAAGTTAACGGAGAATGAAGTCGCCACTTATGTTGAACGTATGAAGGCTGCCGTTGCCGCCGGCAAAGTTGAGAAGGGAGAGAAGGGAGAAAAAGGAGAGGCATAGGAATGGTCAGACTGGATGACGCAGTTCCTGCCAGACTCAAGACCCACGGAACCACCTTTGAGGTTTTAGTGGATCCCGATGGAGCCTTGGCCTTGAAGAGGGGTGAGCGCGTCAACCTGGAAGATATCCTGGCTGTAGAGGATATCTTTGAAAATGCCTCCCGCGGAGACAGAAGCCCGGAAGAAGATCTGCAAAAGGCCTTCGGCACGTTGGAAGTCCTGCCCATTGCCGAGATCATCATCAAAAAGGGCGAGATCAGCCTGACGGCTGAGCAGAGAAAGCAGTTCATCGAGAATAAACGTCGCCAGGTCATCGAGGTCATAGCCAGAAATGCTATCAATCCCCAGACCAAAACACCTCATCCGCCTGGAAGAATCGAGCAGGCCATGACCGAGGCTCGCGTCAATATCGACCCCACGAAATCCATCGATGAGTTGGTCAAGATCGCCATGAAGGCCATCCGGCCCCTCATCCCCATAAGATTCGAGTTGGTGGAGGTGGCAGTTAAAATCCATTCCGCGTATGCTCCCAAGGCGTACGGCGAGGTTGCAGCCTACGGCAAGCTCAGTCGTGAGGCATGGCAGAACGATGGCTCTTGGATTGGCGTGGTCGAGATACCGGCGGGCATGCAGACAGAATTCTACGCCCTCATTAACCGGCTGACCAAAGGCGAAGCTGAGACGAAGCTTCTTAAGCATTGAGGATGGGAGTTAAAAGCGCATGGATCGCAAGGTGGTAGTACCAGGTGATCTTCTCTCTGAGGATGCCAAGAGGGCGGGCGAGGGGACGTATGTAAAGAATGGAAGCGTCTACTCCTTGCTATATGGTCTTGCGAACTTTAGGGATAAGATAAATGTCATACCCCTGGCGGGAAAGTATGTACCCGTACCGGGGGACAACGTCATAGGCGTGGTGAAGGATATAACCTTCTCCAATTGGATCGTGGATATAAACTCGCCCTACGATGGGCTGCTGCACATCTCTGAGTTCCCAAAAAGGATCGAATCGGAAGAGATGTCCAAGCATTTGCACATTGGCAGCTCTATCATGACTCGGGTGACGGAAGTAGATCCTACTATGAAGGTGGAGCTTACTTTGAACGATAAAAAGCTCGGCCTGATCAAGGCCGGCCAGGTCATCGAGATAAGCCATACAAGAGTTCCCAGGCTCATAGGCAAGGGCGGCTCCATGATCAGCATGCTGAAGAAAGAGGTAAACTGTAACATCTTCGTTGGCCAGAACGGCAGAATCTGGATCCACGGGGGGACAGAGGATATGGATCTGGCTCTGAAGACCATAACTCTGATTGAGAGGGAAGCCCATACCAATGGTCTCACGGACCGGATTGTGGACTTCCTAAAGACGGAGAAAGGGGCCAGAAGTTGATCGCTATGGATGAGACTGATATATCATTTTTCAAAGATGGACTGCGCCTGGATGGCCGAAAGGCAGATCAGCTCCGACCTGTGAAAATCGAGGTGGGAGTCCTGGCCAGAGCAGACGGTTCATGCTACATCGAGATGGGTGGAAATAAGGTCATTGCGGCAGTATACGGGCCCAGGGAGGTACATCCCAGACACTTGCAGGAAGCAACCCGGGCTATTGTGCGCTACCGGTACAATATGGCCTCCTTCTCCGTTGAGGACCGAAAACGACCGGGGCCGGACAGAAGGTCTCAAGAGCTTTCCAAGGTCAGCCGGGAGGCACTGGAGCCTGTCATACTGACCAGTTTCTTCCCCCGATCGGTCATAGACGTCTTTGTAGAGGTGCTTCAAGCCGATGCGGGAACCAGGACTGCCGGTATAAATGCAGCGGCAGTGGCTCTAGCTGATGCAGGGATACCCATGAAGAGCATGATATCGTCCTGTGCTGCGGGAAAAGTGGCAGATACCATAATTCTTGATCCCATGAAAGAGGAAGACAACTTCGGCCAGGCAGACCTGCCCATTGCCATGACTCCCAACGGGGACATCACCTTGCTGCAGATGGACGGCGGCCTCACCCCGGACGAGTTTCAGAGAGCAGTGGAGATGGCCATGAAGGGTGCGAGAGACATCTACGAGCTGCAAAGAGATGCCCTGGTGAAGAAATACAGCCAGATGGTAGAACAGCCCGGGCGAGAGGAGGTGCATGTCTGTGACTAACGTCATCTCCGAGATAAAAAAGGACTTTATTTACAACCTGCTGCTCAAAGGAGAGAGAATCGACGGCCGTACCTTTGATCAGTACCGGGAGATATCCATCCAGAGAGATGTGATCCGCAAGGCGGAAGGCAGTGCCCTGGTGAAACTGGGCTCCAGCCAGGTGCTGGTGGGCGTGAAGATGCAGCCCGGAGAACCTTTCCAGGATACGCCCAATAAGGGTGTCATCATCACCAATGCCGAGCTGGTGCCGCTTGCCTCACCTTCCTTTGAGCCGGGTCCGCCCAATGAGGTGGGAATTGAGCTGGCGCGCCTCGTGGATCGCGGCGTGCGCGAATCCAAGGCAGTGGATCTGGAGGCGCTTTGCATTGTACCCGGCAAGCAGGTCTGGATCATATTCATAGATGTGCATATCCTGGATGACTGCGGAAATATCCTCGATGCCGCGTCGCTGGGCGCTATCGCCGCGCTAATGTCCACTAAAGTGCCTGCAGCTCGGTATGGCCTGGGCGAGGACTACATCTTGCCCATAAGAGATATTCCCATAGCTACGACGGCCATTGAGTTCAATGACGTCTTGATGTTTGATCCAGGTGTGGATGAAGAGGCTATCGCCAACACACGTCTCACAATTATATCTACGATGAACGGCAATATCTGCGGCTCACAGAAGAGCGGCACGGGAATGCTTAAACCTGAGCAGGTCTACCGCATCATTGATATAGCATGTGAGAAAGCGAAAGAAATCCGGGAAAAGTTTCTGGAAGCATAAACGGAAGTTACGATCATGGCAAAGCAGACTACAAAAGGAAGGAAGAGCAGGTCCGCAGCCCGGTTTGGTCCCAGGTACGGCCGCAAATCGCGAAAGCAAGTGGCAGATTTGGAAGAAAAGAGCAAGGCTTCGTATGACTGCCCCTCGTGCAATAGGAATAGAGTAAGAAGAACAAGTACAGCCATCTGGAGCTGCAGCAAATGCGGCTACACCTTTGCTGGCGGCTCTTTCCTGCCGGAGACGTCTCTGGGCCGTTCAGTGATAAGGTCTCTCAAGAAGACCCTTGAGGCGGCTTAGAAGATGGCTTATAAGTGCACCAGATGCAAGAAGACTGTGGAGGTTGATTACGAGTACAGCGGCATACGCTGTCCGTATTGTGGGCATAGGATCCTGATGAAGGAGCGGCCCACCACGGTCAAGAAGATGCAAGCCGTCTGATGATCGTCACCACCTCGCGCGATCCTTCCAGCAAGGCGAGAAGGTTTGCTAGAGCCATGGCCTCGTTCCTGTCTCTGCCTTATGTGAATCGGGGAAAGCAAAAGACAGGAGAGGACGAAACCTGGCTGGTGGTGATAGAGGACCACGGCAATCCGGCCGGTCTGGTCAAGCGCTCCTCGGAAAGAGAGGAGCAATTGAGCTTCCGGCTCTCAGGAGAAACGGAAGCAAGACGGCTCAAGATGGAGCGTGCCGAAGGTTGCCGGCAAAGGCATGGTTGCTCAATCAATTGCACAGTTCTTTGAGCTGGAGTGGCTTTGCGAGGCCGTTCCGGCTCAGGGGCGCATAATCTGGGTTGCACCTGGTAATATCGATTTCATAGATGAGGGCCAGGCCAAATTCAGGCTGAAAGACATGAAGGGTTGTGCACAGTTCGTGTTTGAAAGCCATCATGCCGGATGTGATCTATCAGGCACTTCTGCCCGAACTTGGAGACGAGCTGCATAGGTCCAATGTATTACTGGGCCTGGAAGACGGTTCTATTCGATTGGAGATCCGGGGCGAGGATACAGTCTCTCTCCGGGCAGCTTTAAATACCTGGATCAGGTTGGTTAAGATCGCATTTGAGATGGTGAGTTTATGAGTGGCGAATTGCCTCCGCAGATACAAAATCAGTTGGCTCAGCTCCAGCAGCTCCAGCAGCAAGCTCAGGCTGTCATGGCTCAGAAGGGCCAGATCGAAGGTCTGATCAGGGAGACTGAGGCGGCGTTGAAGGAACTGGAGAAGAGCGCAGACGATGCCGTTATATACAAGGGCGTCGGGGAGCTTCTCTTTAAAGCTGATAAGCAGAAGCTGATAGAAGAGCTGAAAGAGAAGAAGGATATGAATGAAATCCGGAAAAAGAACATGGCCAATCAGGAAGAGCGCATTCAGGGCCGGTTCACTCAGCTTCAAGAGCAGCTCAAAATGGCATTAGGTCAGATGCCGCCCAAGGGCGGCTAAAATCCATTTGCGGGCCCGTGGCTTAGCCAGGATATAGCACCGGGCTTCTAACCCGGGGGTCGCGGGTTCGAATCCCGCCGGGCCCGCCTTATTATTACTATTATTATTTTAGGAGGATTTATGTGCGAACTTACAGTCTACATTTTGAAGGGCAACTCTCGCGAAAAGGCCATGGAAGGCGTAGTCAGGCTCATGGCCCACAACGGCAAGGTGCTTATGGAAGGCATATTCGGGGATTCCATGGAAGTAGAAGGGCGGCTGGCCGATGTAGATATCATGTCCCAGTCGGCGAATATCATCGCGAATTAGATTGGATCTGGGCCAGGGCCAGGAGATACGATGCCAGGGCCGTGCCCCAACTTCTGGTAAATAAAAATCCATCCAAAAACTATTTCGCTGGGTACTCTAATGATGACCATCTATCATTGTGGAGTGGGCAATGGCGAGAGGCGAAAGCAGCAATAATCCAGAGAGCAATGTGGCTATCCTGGTCATCGAGTCCACGCTGAGTGCCGCCGCAGATAAGCTATGCAACAATCCGGAAAGAAAAAAGCAGATTAAAATATTGGGCCTGAATTTAGGCATTGCCGCCGCCGACATAATTACCTTATCGCCAGGATTGCTCGGAATAGAGTTGTTCGGGGCTAGTACATTGGCAACGGCCTTTGGCATTACAATCATCTTCTTAAGCGCCGTCGGGGTAATCTACGGCAATTATAGGCTCTTTGCCTGAACCTGAAAGATCACCGATTCCACACGCCGGAAGATTAATTAAAGCATTGAATAAGCATCGTGGGCTCAAAACATTCGAAGAAGACCATTAACCTGGCGATCGATCAGATTGCGCGACTGCAGAGAAAGAATAAAAAAATCCGAGATCTCCTTGAGCAGAAATTCGATGGCTCAGAGATCACCTATCGAAAAATTTCTTGCCGGCCAGTCGCCGAGTTGAAGAATGCATTCTTTATGAATATCCAAATTATTCTCAATAAATTAGATACATTCGATGATTTAGATAAAATCGGAGCCAGGGAACGTTTCGCAGCAAATCAGTGAGGATAAGAAAGAAGTCTTTAATAAATATGTCACTTCTATTAAATCTGCCACTGAATATAATGAACAGATCCTTCTGATGCTCGATAAGATGCTGCTTGAGATCTCAAACATGGATTGCCTGGATAGCATCCAATGGGATAAAATGATCGAAGAGTTCGATATTCTGATTAAACAGATTACAGAACTATAGGAATTGAGGTGTGGAGGGAAATATCAACATGGTGAGCGAACGCGACAAAAAAGTATTTTTGAAGATAATTGGAGCGGCAGTTGTAGTATTTATCATAGTCTATTGGTCGATTGATGACCTGACGACCGAGGCCAAATGGGGTGAAACAAGCCGAATATGAGCCAAGAAGAAGCGGTTGAAGCACTAAATTCCATCATCGAAGACATCAATGTGAATACAGTCTCGCATCTGCCGGTACCCGGATATGCCTTAACCCCTCCCGACACTGAAACGACATCTTGCCCGATATCAATCCAGAATACCCGCCGCAGGTGAACGAAAGCACAGCCAAGCTACATCGAAATATTCTCCTCAACGGAAAAAGCCGGCAAGCGGCACTGACGGCTGGCTGACAGAAGTGGCCAGAGACTTCAATAACGCAGCAATAATGATTGACGGCAAAAGTGTATCGGTAAAGCTCAGAGGAATCCCTTCCGGAGATGGTGCCGATTATATTACTTCCAGGAATTATTTGCCGGATGCCTATACTCCGTCCAATGAACTCTGGGGCGAGATGATCGTCTCCCAAGGGGTTAAAGCCCAGTTAGTGCAAAAAAGACTTGCCGGAAATGTGGCCGGGATACTGCTCACCAAAGCCAAGAAGGACGAGCTGGCAGCCAAATACGGTGACAATCAATATCAAGACGATTATCGATGCTGTCGCGAACAAGGAACTGGTGATGGGCTACACCAATCCTTTTGCCAGTTCAACCGGGCTGAACTTCTTGATTTCAGCTTTGCAGACCTTCTGACAGCAGCAACCTATTGAGCGAAAAAGCAATAGCAGGATTTGAGAGCTTCCAGGCCAATATTCCTGTGGTCGCCTATACCACTCTGCAATTGAGGGAATCAGCCAAATCAGGTAAACTGGACGGTCTTATCCTGGAATACCAGACCTATATGAATACACCGGATATCAGGTCCTACGAATTCATACCCTTTGGAGTCAGACATGACAATCCGATGTATGCGATCGGCGAACTATCTGCGGATAAAATGAAGATCCTGAATAAATTCGTTGAATTCAGCCAACAGGAAAAGTACCAGAACCTGGCCACTGAATATGGTTTTAATGGCCTTAATGAATACCAATCCGAAGCAGGAGCCGTCAGCGGTGATGTGATCATCCAGGCCCAAAAAATCTGGAAAGAAAAGAAAAACGTCGGTAAACCTATTTGTGCAGTATTTGTGGCCGATGTCTCCGGCAGCATGGACGGCGAACCGCTGAATAATTTGAGACGTTCATTGATCGATGGTCAATACTATATCGGCGAGGACAATCTGATTGGCCTGATATCATATTCCAACGATGTCAATATCGATCTGCCGATTGCCAAATTCGATCTGATGCAGAGGTCTCTGTTTGCCGGAGCGGTTACTGATTTGCAGGCAGGCGGCAGCACTGCAACCTTCGATGCCATTGCGATCGCCATGAAGATGCTCATAGATCAGAAGGCCATAGGTCCTAATGCAAATCCCAATCTAAAACCGAAGATCTTCCTTCTCAGCGACGGCAAATCCAATACGAGGCCATTCGCTGGACGAAATTAAAGGCATCGTGGATGCATCTTGGAATGCCCATAAACACAATTGGCTATAATGCAAATATCCCTGAGTTAGAAAAGATCTCCGCCATAACTGAGGGTGTCTGTATTAACGCCGATAGCGATGACGTTGGTTATAAACTTTCCAAAGTGTTCCATGTCTGAGATCTATAATACAGGAGGAAGTAAGAATGGCCTTTACCATGGAAGTGCCCGATGAAGCGGAGATCAAGAAGGAGGTACTGGAGCAGGTGAAACCAGTACCGAAAGAAGTATCCCTGATTCGGGAGTTAGCGAAAGAAAATGCTGAATATATTATGGAAATTAGATGACGATGAGTTTCCTAAAAAGAGGGATGTCATCAAGTCAATCGAGTCTCTTGGCGCTGAAACAATAAAACGCTCGAAAGCCAAAAATTCTTTGCTGCAGATGAAAGTCGGGCAGCTTTCCAAAGACGGGGATGATGGCAGCCTTGTGGCAAAAGGTTTGGTGGATTTGCAGCGGGAATTAAGAGATCTGGACCCCAGTCTGATTGATTTCACCAGGACCGGCATTTTAGGCAAGCTGTTTGACCCGGTCAGGGCCTATTTTGCCAAATACCAGAAAGCAGAATCTGTGATTGCTGATATCATGGTCTCTTTGGACAAAGGAAAAAAAACCCTGAAAAATGATAATACTACTCTGGAATCTGAGCAGCAGGCAATGCGCGATTTGACCAAAAAGCTGATGAAAGAGATCCAGATCGGCTGCCTGATGGATGAAACGATTGAAAAGCAAATCGAAATGGCCAAAGCCAGGAACGAAGACCAGGAAAAGGTTAAATTTGTCACCGAAGAGGTTCTCTTTCCGCTTCGGCAGCGGTCCATGGATATACAGCAGGTGATCGTCGTCAATCAGCAGGGCGTAATGGCGACAGAGCTTGTGATCAGAAATAATAAGGAACTGATTCGCGGGGTAGAAAGGGCCCAAAATGTGACGATTAACGCTTTGCGGACCTCAGTGATGGTTGCCAGCGCACTCTATAACCAGAAGATTGTCCTGACGAAGATTCAAATGCTCAAAGAGATGACGGATTTTTTAATCCTGAAAAACGCGGAAACGCTGAAAGGACAAGGGGCGGAAATCCAGATAAAATCAATGCAGCCCAATATCTCTGTCGAGACGCTGAAGAAGGCCTTTGCCGATGTCAATGGAAGCGTTTGATTCCATCAGCACCTATAAACAGGAAGCTCTGCCTAAAATTAAAGTGGAAATCGATAAACTCATAGAACTGGCCGACAAAGGCGAAGAGCAGATACAAAAGCTGGAGAAGGGCCATAAACTGGCGCTGTAGCTGAAAAGAAGCCGATGCCTGCCGGGCTGCTTCAGGATGGGATCGGTAGATATGCAATATTGAACGCCCCCTAATGCTTCATCAGGGGCACATACTCCACACCCGGACGGCTCCTTCCCGCTTCCATGCGGTATAAGTCCATCAGGGCATAGACCTCTTCCGGGACATCAGTCTCTACGCATTCGCCCAGGAGAGATTGGGCCTGCTCGGCCATAAAGGGATGGTCGTGAGTATATTTTCCCGAGACGAACTCCTCTACTGATGATGTCCATCTTCTCGCCGCCGCACTTTCCATCCAGGATTTTTTTCAAGAGACTTTCTCATCTGGTTCATGGCTTTTCGCGCCTCCTCGGCAAAGATAAGAGTCCTGTCATCTATCTCATCGATCTTCTTCTTGCCGACGACTGCCAGGAGCGATGTGGCCGGATAACTGCCCTGCATATCTCCTAATTGCGGGTCCACAGGACCTAAGGCCGCGTGAGGGTCCATGATTATTTTGTCGGCGGCAAAAGCGATGAGAGTTCCGCCGCTCATGGCGTAGTGGGGCACAATTACCGTCTTTTTGGCGGGATGGGCCTTTAGCGCCATGGCGATTTGCGTGGCTGCCAGAGCCAGCCCTCCCGGTGTATGCAGTATGATGTCGATGGGCACATCCTTTTGCGCCGCGCGAATGGCCCTTAAAACCCGCTCGCTGTCATCAATATCAATGTAGCGGGCCAAAGGGATGCCAAGAAAGCTGATGGTCTCCTGGCGGTGGATGAGGGTTATGACCTGCGTGCCCCGCGCCTTGCCAAGCTTTGCCAGGACGCTCTTTCTTGCCGTCTGCAAGTAGGACCTCTGCACCATGGGGACCAGAAAGAGAAATATGAATAAGAGAAACCAGATATTATTGATCAGAGTACTGGCGAATTCTCCGCCTATCTGGGCTTGAAGTATGTCCATCATTCTCCAATAAGTTCAATTCATATATTTAGCTTGTGGGATCGCTTTGGCAATCTATATTAATATGATAAGGGCCCAATTAGACCTGGCTCAAATGATTATAATGGAGGTTTGGGGCTTGATGATCCGAAATTTTGGTTTAGTGGCAATTCTTCTTCTTTTGACACTCTCTCTGTCCACATATTTGGTACCGGCTCAGAATTCAACATCTATGGAAAATAATGCGACGACAAAAGAGGACATGTCCACGGCTTCGGCCGGCGCGCATGGCATCTGGAAAGCCACTTTAGGAGAAAAGGAGATCGTCATGGCCTTGAACCAATCAGATCAATCTGTATTCGGCGTGGCCAAATTCGAGGGCGAAAATCCCTGGAATGGAGCCCTGGCGGGGTCTCTTTCTGCAAATGCCGTCTCCTTCTCCCTGGCTGCCTTGGAGGGCGAGGCGCTGGCAGCCATCTACATAAGCGCTAGCTTGGAAGGCGACAGCATGTTGGGATTTTTCATCAGATCGGACAGCAACGGAAAAGCCAGCCGGGGTGATTTCACTGCTACATTGATCAGCCCGGATACATCCAGCTACACCTCAGCCGTGGTCACAACAGCTCCCTTGCCGGCAGTCCAGACGAAGCTACCGAGTACAGAGCAGAAGAATGAGTCTAATGCCAGCGAAGAGAGCGAAAAGACTGCTTTCGCGAAGAGCGAGAGCCGATTCAAGGATGTTACAACGCTGGCAAAGGGAATCAATCCCGACATATTGCCCAGGATGGCTCCACTGTAGGTGATAATAGTGATATTGGAAAAAGACAGATACTCCTCAACTCCTTTTTTGCTTGGCCTGGCGCTTTGTCTGGCACTCTTTCTAACCATGCAGGTACATGGTTTTATGATGGATGAATTGTCTGTCACTTCCGTCTCCGAGGACTCTGGCAAGTGGAAGGTTGCCTTCAACTGGTCGGAGATGGACGAGTACCAAAGCAGCGTGTCGCATGGAGACAGCACCTCTGGAAAAACGGCCATCGCGACAGATGCATTGACTCTGGCGTCGCCCTCCGATAAGACCAAGATTTTGAAGGTATCGGTCATAATGTACTCCAAGGGCGATGCATCTCTAATCAACCAATCCAGCTTGATGGACCTTGTCAACGGTACCCTCACCAAATCCAAAGTATGCAAGGATATCAACGTAACAAAGAGAGTGATAGACGGTCGATCGGGGATATTTGCCCGCGGCCTGAAGTGTCCAATGAATGAGCCTGTCTACATTGCGGTCTACCCTGTAGAATATCACCTGGATCGACCGGGCGGTGTTCTGGCATCCACGGCAGTAGGATTGATTCTCTCCACCTATAGTCAAGAAGCCACAGAACGATTTATCAATTCGGTCAAAATCCTGCAAATAAAGTAGTAGAAACAATATCGTCTAAGGCCAGAGGCCAAAGGCGATATTCAGTCCCATTACTACTGCGCCTGCACCGATACAGGCTCCCAGCACCATCTTAGGATTAAGCTTTATTGCAGTATCATCCGCCTCGAAGTATCTCATGAGGCCTGCTGATGACTGAAGACCGCTGCCTTCATTCTTATTCTTTGCCATATACAACTCCTTATTTCTTCATCATCTTAAGTATTGCGGCTTCAAGCGGCGGCTGCCCTCAGCCAGCCGCTCTCATCCTGGAAGGGATAGCTGTCCAGCATGCTTCCGCCTTTGATCATCCTTGGCCAATCCAAACTGGGATTGCCTTTGGCCACGTGACCCTTCCAGTAGTTTCCGCCTGTGACATTGCCCCCGTCCCAGCTATTGCTGCCGCCAATATCCTGCGAATGCTCCTCATTGCCTAGGAAGTTATTGTGGAATATTTTGTTTCCTGTAGAGAGCATTACCTGCAGGCCGAGAGGATTGCGGCTGATGTTATTTTGATATACCTGGTTATCATGGGAGAGGTTTAGCCAGATACCTGTGGCTGCATTTTCATTTGCCACATTGTCGCGAATGATGTTCTGGTTGCAGGATAGGAGCGATATGCCGTTCTGGCTGTTATGCGAGGCATTATTTCCGGCAATTTGATTCAAATCCGAGGCATACAGGAACATGCCGCTAAATTTATTGCCAATCAGGCGATTGCCTGATATCTCATTTTCATTGGACTGCACAAGACGCATGCCAAAGCTCCCGGTGATGTTGTTCTCCAGGATCCGGTTATTCTTTGAATCGAAGAGGAATATGGCATCGTTGGTGATGGCCGTATTCTTTACAGTTACATTTTCACAGTACGCTAATGTGAGGTGAGCAATATCCCTATCCTGAATCTGCTCGCCAAAACGGCTAAAGAGATAGACTATGGGGACTAGATCCACTACATTGGATTCATCTATGGAATTATTAAAGCCCTCCTTTGTCTCAGCCTCTATGTAAAGGCTCCACTCTACATTCTGGAAGCGATTAGCCACCAGCTTATTAGCGGCTGATTCCAATAAGATGATCCCTTTAGAACTATCTGTGAACCGATTGCCGGAGAGGATGTTTTCGTTAGAGGATGTAATCTGTACCGCGGTGTCCGTTATGCCAGAGAGCTGGTTTTCGGAAATATTGTTCTGTTTGCTTGTGCCCAGGTCAAAGCCAACGGTGCCGTTTTCTATCTTGTTTTGATGCAAGGAATTTCGGCTGGAGTTTTCCATCCTTATGCCGTATTCCGTCGCTTTAATGCTGTTATTTTTCAGCTCCTCCAAGTCTGAGTCCTTGATAAAAACGGCATTTGTGCTGCGGAAAATTGCGTTATCCATCAGTTTGTTGTTATTACTGCTTAAAATGAGCAGGCCGAAAGCCGCGTCATTGATAACATTACCCTGCAATATAGTTCCACTGGCATTCGCGAGGTTTATGCCTTGTGCGATGCCGGAGGCAGAACCTCGGATGCTGATTTTATTTTGGGAAATATTAACGTAGCTGCTGTTTAAAACCCACATGCCGTATCTTTTGCTTTGTATTTCGTTGCTTTCGATCAGGCAGTTCCCGGCATGATCAAGCCAGATACCCCAGTAAGCATCAGATATTTTGTTATTAATGATTTTATTTTTTGCAGCATCCCGCACGACAATGGACACATTGCAGCCAAAGATATCGTTTTCAAAAACCTGGTTTTCTGTGGAGTTCTCCCAAAGGGCCACTGCTCCCTGGCTGTCCATTATTGTGTTTTCGGCAATGGTGTTCCCATGAGAGCCGCGCACCAGTATGGCCGGATTGGCGTTTTTCAACACGTTTTCTTTGATGGAGTTTCGACTGGATTGAACATATATCGCCGGCCCGGTAAAGTCCTGCATGGTTAGCCCCTGCAAAGAGCAGTCATCTGCGGTTATGGTGATCCCAGTTTCCAGGCCATCTCCTTTGAGGATGATAGGCCCGTTCTCGCCGGTGAGGGGCATTAGCGTCAGGCTCTTGTTCAGGATTACCTCTTCATTATACTCGCCAGGCTTGATGTATATGGTATCTCCATTACTGGCAGCAACAACGGCCTCCTGAATGGTATTAAAATTGGCAAAGCCGCTGTCGTCAACGATATACGTTCTTGCTCCTTCGATTGGCATAAGCCAGATGAGCAAGGCCATGAAGATGATCATCGGAATTCTAAGCATGAGATGTTGATTTGCCCGGAACCTTTTATAGTTAATGCAAAATCTGGGCAAAATATCCTCACGATCAACCCCCTTATTTCCAGTGGAAAAATAAACCCCGAATTTTTTCTTCATTGAAAGAAGGACCGCCCCGAAAAATACCAAACTGTATGATTGTGTTAATTATGTTATTTTAAAAGTAATATATATCACAAGCATGACAACAGGCAGAGCCACTTTTCCCTGCCCAAGAGCGGAGGTGGTCAGGGCAAAACCTTATTTACTCTCTCTTCTAAAGCCGTTTATGGTGATAGGATGACAGATATTATGCCGCATAAACACTGCATGGTCTGCGGCAATGCCGTGCGTCCGGACGAGAACTTCTGCGACGAGCTATGCGAGTCGAAGTTCAAATCGGCTCAAAGAAAGCAGCAGCTCTTATTTCTAGCATTTCTTGCCATAATGGGACTGGTTTTGTTCCTGCCGTCGATCCTTAAGATGTATGGGTGAAGGATGCGCCGCATAGCTGCAATTTTTCTCTTTTTTACTCTCTTTGCCGGTTCAGCCGCTGGCATCGAGTATCTCGACATAAAGGAAGTGACCATGCGTCTCGAGGGCGAAAACGCCACTTTTGAGCTGAACTACACCCTGGATCCTTTTACTCGCTTCTATGTATCAGCTCTGGGATGCAGATATCTGGAGCCGGAATTGATATCTTTCCTGGGAGGATACAGCGATATTATGCTCATAAAGGCGGATATTGAAGGCGCGGCCCTGCTGGTAGTGGGTGCGGGCAAATATAATAGCGGCTATTATCTCTTCGATTCCATGCCTTTCGGCAGCAAGGACAAGCCCCTGAAAGAAAGCATTGCCCGATTCTCGGTTGTGTATCCGGGGGGGCGGGTCAGGACTTTTTATAATGTAACAGCCACGCAAAACGTCTTTTCCCAGGCGATGACGCCATTATAATTTTGACGCGCAAGTATTTATGGAATGCTTGACCTTAACTATCCCCAAGGTGATTTAAAAATGGTAAAGATGTCAGCGGAAGTTCGCGAGACCCTGGAGAAGCAAAAGCCCATACCCATTGCCACAGCCAGCAAGGCCGGCATGCCCAATGTGGTATTTGTGGGACTGATGAAGATCATAGACGATGAGACGATCATGCTCGCGGACAACTTCTTCTACAAGACCGCCCAGAACCTGGCCGAGAATCCCAAGATCTCCATTCTCTGCTACAACGTAGATACCAAGAAGTCCTTCCAGATCAAGGGCAATGTCACTGTGACCAAGGAAGGGCCGGACTATGAGGCCATGCGGGCCTGGGTGCATGGCATCAACAACAAGCTGCCGGCCAAGAGCTGCGCCGTGGTCAAGATCACGGAGATCTACAACGCCATGTGGGGACCGGCGGCGGGGAAACAGGTGGCTTAATTATTTTATTACATCAGGAGCGCGGAGGGTCACGAATACCCCGACCTTCAGGTTGGGGATGAAGTGAACCCTCGCACGTTATTTGTGCTCACTTAAACCGATAAGCTGGAATTCGAAAGCAGATTTTCAATGCACAGATCAGGGAGACCAGGCAAATAAGACTCGATGATTTCTGATCTCCAGCTAACCGGGCGTGCGTGCGGCCCGAAGCATACCCCATCCCTTTAGGGTGGGGTGGCCGCACGCAGGTTGATTTTTAATTTATATATATCTTTATGATTGACTTAGCTTATCTGATTCTCCCCAGATATTATCAAAATAATCTATGCACCTCTTAACGGTTTCCTCATCCTGTGTAAATATTCCCGCATTGAATTCATCGACCAAGCTTTCTCTTGTCAAATCAGCTGAGGAGATAAGGACCCATTTCTCATCAATTATCATTAGCCTTGAATGAATTAGTTCTTGTGTTCGTAGGTTTCCAGAAATGGAAATATTTAAGAGATCTAGGACATTTTTTGCTATTCGTTCTCGAGCTCCCTTAATATCTCTCCTTGGTCTGGTTATAATTCGTATATCAACTTGTGGATTTTGAAGTCTTATATTAATTATATCTTCATAATACATATCGATATATGGAGAAACAATTCTTATGTTTTGTTTTGCGCTTCTTAGTTCTTCTTTAATTTTATCATAAATCTCTCTTATGGGCCGCTCTTTTCCATATATTGGAGATGTGTGAATAAAATATGGTTTATAAGCAGCTTTTTGTTGTTTGTATAGAATATCTTTGAATTTCAATTCTTCATAGCTTATTGAGCTTGGTGGTGCAGTTTGTATTAAGCTAAGAAGGGCAAAACAACTTTCCTCAATTGAGGCCATAAAACCGTTTTTCTCTGAGAAATATCCCCACGCACCTGAATTATGCTGCTGATTCATTAGATATTTCAAACCGTTGATCACACAGTTATTAGAGATGCCATTCGACCTGCAGATCGCCTTAAGAGCATAATAGGTGTCTCTAATATTATTCGTGTACCTAATATTATGGGTGTTTCTAAAAGGAAAATGGCCCCAGCTTCCGTCTTCGTTTTGGTTATTTTTTAGAAATCTAATTCCATCATTAATGATTCTTGTGTACTTATTATAATCAAGCTCCATTAGTGCCAAGATAAAAACGCTACACTCAAAGGGATCTGATAAATGATGATCATTTTGAATGCTGAATTTTAATGCATTTCTTGTAGCTTCACCATAAGGTTCCATAGCTATTGCTAGTCTCAAGAATCCTACATGATCGAAACTATTCCAGTAATTCCCTTCTACCGTCTGTTCTCTCTTGCAGTTGCTGAATACTTCGACAAAATTACGGTTGGATGAAATACCAAATTCATGAAACTGATAAGCTATATGGAGCCCGCCTTCTGTGCCATGAAACATTGAATCGGCTCCTAAATTTGTCCAAAAATCATCACTTTCTGAAGCTTTTCTAAACTCAGTTGCTATATTAATATTGCAGCATCCTAATGTGAAAAATGGCAATATATCTGATGAGTGATATTTTCCTTTTAATTTTATATTTAACACTTCAATTGATTCTTCGCTCCAGGGATTATAATTTTTTTGTTTTTCTTCTACTATTTTTTTGTTTAATGCACTTGGTTCTAATTCAGCTAGCACCTCCGTTTCAAGCCACTTGTAACCTTTTTCTATATTATCCAAAGTATTAGTGTAATACATATCGTCCACCCGCAAATAGATTCATTGAGTCAATTCTCTTGATTAACTACCTGCATTTAATTACGATCCGTTTGAAGACTTTAAGCTTGTCGCCCATGCGATTGGACCGGACAATTGTCCACCGATCTCTGTTATATTATCCTAAATCCTTGCACCTGCGGGTACAGGAGCACGAACCCACCTGCTAGCCCCTGAGCCAAGAGGCGCTCCATCAGATTGCAAGAAGCTCTGTGGTCGATGACATCGAACGGCTCGGAAAAAGAGCACTTGTGCTAGAGCAGATCGTCCCCCTTCGCCAAGGCAGCCGCACGCGGGCAGGGCTCGTTGTCTCCTGAGTTGACAACCACCATCATCTTCACCATCAGACGGTAAGCGAGAGCAGTCACGCTGTGCGTTCCTACTCCGCAAAGATATCAAATGAGAAATCCATGGGCAAATACTTCTTCATTGCTACGGCCATCTTCTCCGGGCCGGATTAAGCGATCCGCATAATCCCTGACCAGATCCTCGTTCAGTCCTGTCGGAATAGCTGCAAACGATAATATTAAGTGGATAGAAAGATCATGAAATGTAGGAAATGAGAAGGTGTTTTCGCCAACTCAATTTTGACCCGTCTATTTAAGGAAACGCCAATTCGTTTTTGATCCACCCTAAGAAGGAAAGCCTTCCCTCTCCAAGTATTTCGAGAGGTGGGCATTAGGGTGAAATTGATGGCAGATATAAGCAGAATCGTCGATCTCTACGATCTTTATAAATCCTACAGACGAGTAGCCCGCGAACTCAAGATCTCCAGAAATACTGTAAAGAAGTACGTGCTTAAGGTCAAGGAAGTACAAGATGGCCTGGCCGACGAGATCCTTCCCAAAAACCGAGAAATCATTCAGCCGTCGCGAGTCCTCACAGAACCTGTTCGGCAGAAGATCCATGAGCATCTCGAATCAAATTTAAGCCGCCCCAAGAAGCAACGCATCACTGCCAAACGAATTTGGGAACTTCTCATCGAAGAGGGCCATAAAATCAGCTATTCCAGTGTTAAAAATGAAGTCGCTCGCTGGAAACGCACCAATGCACCACGAGAGGTGTTCATATTGCAGGAGCCTCGTGTTGGTCAGCGTGCTGAATTCGATTGGGGCGAGGTTACACTCAACATTGGTGGAACGTGGCAGAAACTT
Source organism: Methanotrichaceae archaeon (assembly GCA_963803855.1). Classification (GTDB taxonomy): domain Archaea; phylum Halobacteriota; class Methanosarcinia; order Methanotrichales; family Methanotrichaceae; genus Methanothrix. Next base: position 75,385 of record CAWDNX010000002.1, on the reverse strand, counting down.
AATCTCGCAGTCTTCGTCCTGCCATTTTCGCTCTATCGATTTGCTCGCCTTTATCATAGGTCGACACATCTGGAAGTTGTTCAGGCTCACATTGACTTTTTCCATGAGATCGGCTCAGTTCCAGAATCTATATTCTATTACAGAATGGCTACAGTATATGATTCTCAAAAAGGACAGTTCAATGATAAGTTTCTAGAGTTATCCATGCACTTTGGTTTTCACCCCTGCGTCTGCAATCCCGCTTCGCCTAACGAGAAGGGTACAGACGAAGAGAGTGTGGGCTATGTTAGACGAGCCACATTCGGCGAAAGAAGTATGTTTGCATCACTCGGAGAGGCTACGCAGTGGCTCAAGATAAGACTTGGCGAGATTAACACACATCCGGTTTATCGTCGTTCGAAAGTTCCGGTCCAAGGACTTGATCAAGAGCGAGCCTTGATGCATCCATTGCCAACACTGGAATATGAGAACTATGAACTGAAACGTGCCACAATATCCCGATATTCGCTGGTAAAATATGACGTGAACTACTACTCGATCCCAGATACATATCGTCCAAGATATATTACTTTGAAGATACTCGTTGACCGGATCGAATTTCTTGATGGAAATGCGGTCATTGCATCCCATCGCAGGATAACCGGGAAGCAGAAGTACTCTCTGGATATAACTCATTACATCAAGACATTTCATCGCAAACCTGGTGCGCTGGCAAATTCCAAGGTTCTGGCTCAAGCAGATGAACTCATACAAAACATGTTCAACTACTATTATCGAGATGATCCTAAGAAATTTCTGCCGATTCTTGATCTGATGAGAGAGACATCGCCGGAGGCATTCTCCTCGACTCTTGCCATCCTAAACAAGCAAAATATCCATCCAACGTGCGACAGCATCCGTTTCTTCCTTCATCAGACGGATGTTCCGATGGTTGAGCCTTTTGCCTTCAAAGGAGGTTTTGAAGTATCTGAGCCGGATCTTGCTGTTTTTGATCACTTTATGGAGGGGTGAGCTGTGGACTTGACTCTTAAAGACCTATGCAAGCAATTGAAGCTGAGCGGAGTCTACAGCTATGTGCAAGAATATTCGCCAGATAATGATGACCTGCAGGAATTCCTGATATATGCGCTTCAGGCAGAACTTGATAAAAGGAGGATGAATCGCCAGATGAGATCGCTCAGTCTCGCGGGATTTCCCACAAAGAAGATGTTTGAGGATCTGATAATGGATGATCTACCGCAAGATGGTCGAGAAACTGTCCCTGCGTTGAAAGCACTTGATTTCCTCAAGGAGCGTCGAAATATCATTCTCATTGGCAATTCTGGAACAGGCAAGACTCATTTGGCAATCGCTGTAGGAATCCGGGCTTGTGAGGAAAATTATCGAGTTGCATTTCGCACTGCAGCGGGTTTGATCAATGAGATGGTTGAGGCAAGAAACGAAAATCGGCTCTCTGTTTATATTAAGCAGTTTAGAAAAATTGATCTTCTCATAATCGATGAGCTTGGGTATGTTACTTTTGATCTCACAGCAGCTGAGTTGCTCTTTCAGTTGCTTGCCACGCGATACGAGACTATGAGTACTATCATCACATCGAATCTGTCATTTTCCGATTGGGTGAAGGTATTTCATGATCGGACTCTAACGGCGGCAATTCTCGATAGGATTACCCATCACGCATTGATATTGAACATGAACGGAAAGAGCTTCAGAAGAAGGTAGCGAGACGTGAACTTTATACATGATGAGAATGATTAGCCTCTTAAGAGTGGATCAAAATCGGATTGGCGTGAGGGGTCAAATTCGAATTGGCGGATACAAGAAGGACAAGTCAACCTCATATTTAGCTCTCGGTGGTAATAAAATGGACATGCAAGAAGATGAGAAGAAATTGAAAGCCATGGCAACAGGGGGACATCAGGAAGATAGCGATCGCCTGGGCAGGCTCATCATCCAAACCCTGGCCTTCCTGGGAGGGCTGGCAGCATTGCTCATCTCAGCCTTGGATCTCTTAGCCTCGCTAATCGGGCTCTCGTCATCCCACATCCCTTCTGGCTGGAGCGAGTTGGGCCAGGCCGGAGGCGTTGTATTCCTGCTGCTGGGCCTGGCTGGGATTGCGGGCGCATTTCTTTACACCAGAAACCGGAAAAGAGCCGCGTGGCTTCTCCTCGGCAGCGGACTCTTGGGCTTTCCCGTGGGGTACATTGCCTGGATTCCTTTCTCAGGCTTTCTAGGATGGGTTATGTGGATACCTCCGGGCGTGCTGCTCACAGTCGCCGGTCTCCTGGCCTTGATCACTCCAGAGCGATTGCGGGCCCTGTTTGGTCAGGGCAGCGAAATTGTGGATGGTGCTGATAGGAAACCCATCGATCAGGCACTATTTGTAGGCGCGATTTTTGTCGGAATTGCTCTGTCAACGATCATCCTCATGTTTGCCAGCCTTCTTTTCTTGGGGGCGGAAGATTATCTGAAGGGAGACGCAGGCCGGGATCAGGATAATTTTAACAACGCGGACATTGCCGGAAGCATGGGACGATGGGACAAAGCTGTGGAATCATACGATGACATCCTCTCGCGCAATCAATCCAACGTCCGGGCCTGGGAGGAGAGAGCTTACGCCCTGCAGAAAATTGGCAGATACAATGAAGCTAACGAAAGCTATGAGAAGGTACGCGAGTTGAATCCCGAAAAAGGTTCTGTCAAGTTGTCGGTATCTCCGCCCTTTCCGAAACACCTGTCAAAACTCGGTAGCTGGACTTATCTAAGAAGTGAGAGTGAGGCAAAAAACTCATTAGATTTCCTTGAACTCTTATACCCAAAACTATATATAATATTAAATTAATGTATATGCAATTATTTTATGTGAAAATACAAACCTTTATACGCATATCCGATGACGTACATGACACTACTAAGGTGGAGATCACTTTTCATGTCCGTAAATGATGTTCAAGAGGCAAAGGCAAAAATTGGCGCGTGGATGAAAGGCAGAGATCTCCTTACTCAAGAAGTTGATTCAGAAGATAATGACTTTCAATTTAATGGCAAAACAGCAACACAAGTTGGTATCACTATATTGCACCCAAAAAATTTATTTAGGTCTATTATCGTTATTTCAAAGATTGAGTTAGATCCTAAACACAAAGAAGATCTAAACCAATTGCACGCAGATGAGAAGGCAGATTTTATCTGGAATCTTAAAAGAGATTTGATTTTTGCCCCTGCATCATTCATAATGGAACCCGACGGAAACAATTTTGAATCAATACAATTCGGCATTGAAATATCATTCGATGAGTTAACTGAAGGGAAACTTATTGAAGCCGTAGATAATGTTTGTAGACCGTTGATTTGGACCGTTTGGGTATTCCTAAGGAAATTTGGCTCGCCTGTGGAGGAAGTACATTGAGTGAGACCCGAAATCAATCAACTTCAATGTATTTAACCGAAATGAAAGCAGTTGCCACAACAGGAATTAAGTCATGCTATGATACTCTGTTACAGTATTGTTCTGTTGTGAAAAGTGTTCCCGAAATCGTGGGACTTAGATTAGACAATCGAACTTCGTCGCAGTTTGGGAAGCAATTAAAGAATTTACAGCCACAACCTACAAATAATGAAGATGTTTATATTATGGATATGGGTACTATGAGTGCAGGGTCTATGAATTACATAAGTGCCATAAAAATAGCTAACAGCCAATTCTGTGTCTCCGACGAAACTGGAATGGTGTTGTATCAGGCGATAGTAGATACGCTACATGGTGGAAAGAGAGTATTTGTATCATTTAGAAATATTACCGAGATAAGTTCTGCGTTTTTGGAATCTGCAATAGGACGATTATATCAAAGTGGATTCACCGAAGATGAAATAGAAAAAAGAGTAATTATACGTGGCCTCTCAGAAGATGATAAATTTATACTTGAGATGGTTCTTGATAGAGTTAAGGATTTTTTAAAAGATCCTTATTACTTCGAATTAAATATGAACAACGTGCTTGGCGAAGATAATGACTAGTCAAATAGAAGATATCCGAAAGCACGATTTTGTCAAAGATGAAAAGCTTTTTATAGATACTAATATTTGTATTTATGTATATTACGGTATGTATCCGTTTGATAACAAATATTTCAGAAAATTTTACACTAACGCATTTGAAAAAATGCGTGCCAGTGGTAGTAAAATTTTTCTAGATGCATTTATACTTTCAGAATTTATAAATGTATTCGGACACTTAGAATATGAGCGAAATGTACCCCCAATAAAAAGAGAGAAAAACAAAAATAATTATAAAATTTTTCGAGAATCTTCTAAAGGTAGAGATACTGCACGTGAAATAGTAATAAACGTTAACAAGATATTAAGTGATGCAAAGTTTTGTGATTTAAACTATAACTTTCTCAACCTGCCCAATCAATTAATCGAATATAAAGAAACAAATTCTGATTTCAATGATATTACATATGCTAAATTGTGCGAGAAACATGGATTTATGTTGGTAACCCATGATGGAGATTTTAAGGATTGTGGCATTCGCGTATTAACAGCAAATAATAAATTACTTGGAATATAAATAATCTCTAATTTCCAACTTTCCTCTCAATCACCACTTTTCCCTCTTCAATTCTCGCGACTAATTCCTCTCCAACTTTAAACGGGAACAGACTATCTCTGACAAAATCACTCGGAAAATTGATGGTATGCCTTGATTTGTACTCATAGAGTTTTACATTTGCTTTATTTGACATGCTTCTATCCCAACTTCCCTGCCGCATCTGTCCAGCCCCCTCACCCCATGCTCCAAATATACTTTATTCTCAATACAAACAATTGGGGCAATCCAGAATTCATGGGCTACAAATGGGACACACCCAACGTAATCAGTGCCGCTAAGGCCCACAGCGAGATAGATCTGAATGAGGCCAATGCTCTCGTCCCCGGCTTAAAGAAAAGCATTTTCGGCCAGGCCGGTATCCTGCACAGCCTCAAGAAAGCCTTGATAGTAGTGCGCTGTCCCGCAGATGCCCTGTTCACAGACTCGCAAGGAAAGAGCAAGGGAATTAAAGACGGCCGGATGATCAACGAGATCACGGGAGTTGAGGTGCTGACATCCGGCGAGGTGGAGATCTACCGGCTTCCCCTGGATGAAAATTACCAGTTCACCATCAGCGGCACCGGTTCCGGGGAGTTGGACCTGGACATCATAACGCCAGAGAATAAGACGGGATTGGATCTCGTCTCCTTCCAGAATATCGCCATAAGCCGCGGCAGCAAGGTGACCGGCGAGCTGCAAACAGGCGCAGCCATTGCCTCTCTGCAATCCGGCTCAAAGGAAATCTCATCCACACTGGAGGGTTCAATTGATGCCGGAAGCTCGGAACAGTCCGCATTGGATCCGGTAGAAAAAGCGATCAAAGAACTTCAGGACCCTGATGTCGTCATTCGCAGGAAAGAATGAGACAAAGGGGATGGGAACGATGTAGCTCCAGACACAGTTTCCATGTTCTCCGCCCAGAAGATAGACGACCAAAAAGGAGGCACATCCAGCCCGGACGGCACAAGAATTGTCTATTCCCTGAAAACAGATGCGGAAGAGTACTATGCAATTGCTGGACCGGAGGACAGGATCAAAGAATCAGTCTATGAGAATGTCCGGGACTTCGTTTTCAGTCCTAATGGGGAACATTACGCCTATAAAGTGCTCGTGGGCGACAAACGGATCGCTGTGCTGGACGGCTTGGAAGGGCAGAAGTACGACGAGATCTACAAAATCGTCTTCAGTCAAGGTGGCGGAAGATATGCCTACATGGCAGATAAAGGCGACCAAGTGGTAGTAGTAGTAGATGGACGGGAAGAGGGCCCCTATGAGAGCACAACAGGTGATCCCATCATCAGCTCTGCCGGGCAGCATGTGCTCTACACCATAGTCAAAGAAGGCACCAACTAAGTGGTTGTAGATGGAACGATTCAGGATCAGATGGGGGCCTTCCCGGTCGTTAGCCCCGACGGCAGCCGGTGGGCATATTCCCGCAGTGCCGGTTACGCCAAAGATCCCTGCTACATCGTCCTGGACGGAGAGGAAATGGATCTGGGCAAAGACAATCGCGTGAGCCAGAGGGTATTCAGCCCGGACGGCAGCAGAACGGCTTACTGGGCCAAAGTGCAAGAGGGGGGATTCATGATGGTGCTTGACGGAGTCGAAGGCAGGATTTATGATGAGATCAATGATCCAGTTTTCAGCCCGGATGATGATCATCTAGCCTATACAGCCAAAGATAAGGATGGCAAGTTTGTGGTCCTTGATGGGGGGGTGGGCACCAGGTATAGGGATGTATGGGGCATGACCTTCGGCATGGGCGGCCGTTTGGCTTACGTGGCCAAAGACAATCGGGAGGGAGTTGATGTTCAATTGGTCGTAGTCGATGGCCGTGAGGATCGGTCCTACCTTTATGACTGGTATGGACAGGGGATCAGATCCGGCCCGGTCTTCAGCCAGGACGCAAAGCATGTCGTCTATATCGCCAACGATGGAGGCAAAGCAGAATTTGTGGCAATTGATGATAGCCGGCACCTAAATCCCTGGACGTTCCTGGGCGGTCTCTCCTGGGGAGAAGGCTCACCAATAATCTTTGATTCTGCAGAGGAATTCCACTATCTCGCGGAAAACGACTCGGGTGCCTATCGGATAACCGTGAAGATCCCGGACGTTTTCCCATCGACGGAAAAATGCACGTGGTCAGGCATCTGGGAGACCAGTTTCGGGCTACTGGACCTGCAAGAGACAGATGATTTGGTGGAAGGCGTCTACACTACTGATTGGGGCTTCGTCAGAGGCAAAGCAGAAGGAGAGCGACTGACAGGCAAATGGTTTGATGCACCAACCAGATCCGAGCCCAACGACGGCGGTGACCTTGAGTTCATGCTCTCCGAGGACTGCCAGAACTTCAGCGGCAACTGGAGGTATGGCTCAACTGAGGGCTGGTCGGGAGAGTGGACTGGAACGAGGGTGATCTGAAAAAAAGCTTGGGTGTCGAGATGGTAGGATGGTTACGATCAAAGACGTTAAATCACCACGCTCATCATATCCCAGCCCACAATGGTGGGCGCTCCGGACCGCTCAATCACCTGTTCGGCCATCTCGTCCTCGCATCCCTGTGCCTGTGGGTAGAGGTGGGTGAGTACCACGCGCTTAACGCCCAGGTTCTTGATCATGCTGCCCAGTTTTTTGGGCGTCGTGTGGTTGGTGACATCAAAGGGTTCAGGAAATGAGCACTCGTGAATGAGCAGGTCGGCCTCCTTCGCCAGAGCTGCCACGCGCGGGCAGGGCTCAGTGTCTCCGGAGTAGACCACTACCTTTTCCTCTGCCTCCAGGCGGTAGGCGAGAGCCGTCACGCTGTGGCGCGCCTCCTCGGCAAAGATGTCAAAACCCTTCAGGGTGAAAGAATCCATGGGTTTAAGCTCCTGCACCGCCACACTCATCTTCATAAGGTTGGGGTAGACGCTCTTGGCGATCCTAAAATAGACCTCTGTGCCCTGCGGCCCGAAGATTTGCAGGCCGGGCATATCGGCTAGATAACGGGCATTGGCCAGGGCCAGCAGATCGGAGACGTGGTCCAAATGAAGGTGCGTGAGCACCACCGTGTCCAGCGCCTCCAGATCGACTCCCACCTCGTCCAGGCGCAGGAGAGTGCCCGCTCCGCAGTCCAGGAGCAGAGTCTGATCGTTCTCCACCAATACCGCCGCCTGGGAGCGACCGGGCTGGGGGACTCCCACGCCCGTCCCTAGCATTGTGACCTTCAGGCTCATGTAGCTCTTATTGGCAGCCAATAGTAAATAATCATATTCATATCCGCAATGAAAAATTTAGATCCGTTGGCCTTTCCCCAATAGTGGGGATAAAGCTAATGGATGTTCTCATATTATTTTAAAAAACTACAGGCCTGGCTTATATCCTCGCGGCTCATCCACGATCTCGATCGTGGCAATGGCGTGCTTGAAGACCAATATCTCGCCCTTCGCGGTCAAGAGGAGAATCTCATAAGAGTTGAACGAGTCAATAGTTCCAGTGACTGGCTGGCCTCCTGAGAGCAGACGAATCACGACTTTCTTGCCTTTGAATTTGGGAATAAATTGCGGCAATGATTGTCTTGTAGTGGACTTTTCATCTTCAGACATTTCCATCCATTAATCTTAAGCAGCCACTACTTATTAACCTGCCCCTTCTCTTTGAAAATAAATCATCTTTGCACCTAACTCTGGCAGGTTCCGCTAATCGTCAGGCCATTATTTCTCTCATTGGTCTCCGGGATTTGATTATCCGGATCTGCCGTCACAGTGATCTCGTTTGTACGGCTGCCACCGATCTCGGAAGTTGTGCTGGAAAAGCCGATGGTCTCATGCAGCGAGCCGCCCGTGACCGGCATGAGAAGAATCAGTTCAGCAACCGCGGTGGGCGTGCCCTGGCGGTTTTCCAGTACTCTCACCTTTACCGGCTGATATCCGGTGGAGCCGCTGGGGGATGCAGTCAATGTCAGCAGGAATGAGACCTGATTGCAGTTGGTATTGTTCTGATCTGCGGATATCGACAAGTCGGAGACGGCTTGATTGTTGAAGGTCTCAGAGAGCATGATAGGGGACGCGGACTGCCTGCCTTGGCCCATCATGTTCTGATCATCGGTCTTGGGAAGCTTGCTTCCTAAGAAGGGGCTGTCCCGGTTCATCTGAGAGTTGGCAACGAAGGTCAGCAATAAGAAGATGCCGAGAAGCGCCACTAATTTTGAGATCTTATTCATGATCAAAAAGAAGGGAAATAAAGATATAACCATTTTGGGCCGGACCCAAATGATCCTGGCCCGCGACGATAATCTCATGTTTAAGGTTTTTTCAGCCACCCGGAAAACCTAAGTTCGCCAATCGAAGCTTCGATATTTGGCTATCGCCTCTCGCCCCAGGATGATGACCGCCAGCCAGAAAGACCCCTCCCCCAAAATGACCAGCAAGGTAGACAGTGCTATCTTTCTTTCCGTGGAGAAAGAGGTGAGCGGCACGAGCAGGAGGCATCCATAAAATGCAAAGGAGGCAACGACCAGGGCTATACCCAGCCATCTCTTCAGGCTTTGAATATCTCTTTTCATTTCTCGTTCCCTAATCATTTTCCATTTTCCAATCATTGATGGGGGATTTTCTCAATAAAATTCTTCGCATGGCCAGCGAGGCTTTTTTTGCCTGGCGCGATAATGGGAATACAAATGAATCCCAGCCTCGCCGTCTATCAGGGCATGAAGCGCGCCGGCATCAACTTCGCGACCTCTGTGCCCTGCGTCAACTTGCAGGAGCTGCTCGCTCTGGTTAGTGACGACCCAGAGATCATCCACGTGCCCGTTACCCGCGAGGAGGAAGGTGTGGGAATTTGCGCCGGGGCCTGGATGGCAGGCAGCAGGCCTGCATTGCTAATGCAAAACTCGGGCCTGGGAAACAGCATCAATGCCCTGGCGTCGCTGAATATCCTCTACGGCATTCCTCTGCTCATGATCATCAGCCACCGGGGCGGCAAAGGCGAGCAGGTTATCGGTCAGGTGCCCATGGGCCGGCTCACCGTGCCCCTGCTCGACGCCATGACCATTCCTCATTTTGAGCCCAGCCCGGCAGAGGCGGAGGAGACGGTGGCAAAGGCCTGGAGCCAGGCGGCTGCGGACCGCAGGCCCGTGGCTGTGCTCTTGGACTTGGAGTTCTGGAGGGGAAGATGAAGCGCATCGAAGCCATCGCTCTGGCGGCAGAGGCGGCGGAGGCCTGCGGCGCCCTGCTGATCTCTAACATCGGCTTTCCCAGCCGGGAGCTTTTCTCGGTTAAAGATCGCCCGGAAAACTTCTACATGCTTGGCTCCATGGGGCTCGCCTCCTCCATTGGTCTGGGCCTGGCCCTGGCGCTTCCCGAGAGAAAGGTAATGGTCCTGGACGGAGACGGCTCGGTGCTCATGAATATGGGGACGCTGGCCACCATCGCTCATCATGCGCCCGAGAATTATCTGCTGGTGATCCTGGACAACTGCTGCTATGGCTCCACCGGATCGCAGCCCACCTGCACCCACCTTGGCACTGACCTCTTCGCCCTGGCGAAAGCGGCGGGCGTCAAGAAGGTGGAGCATGGTCGAACGAGCCGAGAACTTGGCTCCGAAGCACTTGCTCGGTCAGGAAGTAGTAGTAATAGTAAAGGTCGAGGAGGGCAATGCCACTGTGCCCATCATCAGCCTCTCGCCAGAAGAGATCCTCGAGAGGTTCATCCTAAATCTCAGTGAGTACGGCGAGGCCTAAGTAAAACCATTTTCAGGACTTCGCGGCTTCGCGCCTTCGCGTGAAGCCGGACCCTTTTTAAATCTCACGTAAAGATGGCTTTAATTAGGTCCGTTTCATCCGATGCGCTCGACCGGCTCCGCCATCCGGAAAGAGCCGTTTATGATCCTGCTCTTCAGATCCTCTGTGAGCCTTATGGCCCGCAGCCGATCCGATTGGCGCAGCACCACGGGGATGGTCTTGACGCTGCACCGTCCGTCTTCAGCCGGATGGCCCCCAGGCGGCAGGAGAAGACTGCCGATGGGCAGACGCTGGCGCACAGGCCGCAGTGAAAGCATAAAGCCTCATTCCGGCGCACTCTGCCCGCCTTCGCTCTTTACCGCCCTCATGGGGCATGCCTCCTCCACTTTGCAGGGCGAGCAGCCCGAGCAGCCCGAGCAGTTCTCCGGTTCAAACTTTACCTCCAGGTCCACATCCGTCCAGACATCGCCGTAGTCGGCCTGGCCGATGACCGTCCTGCTGTTGACATCGTTTACAGGCAGATACAATGCCCCGGTCGGGCCGGGCAATCTCCTCCAGAATCGTCTTGCTGATAACGGGTATGGCGACAGCCCAGGAGCAGATGCACTCCGGGCCGGCGGAGGTGACAAAGCCGCCCATCAGCTCCGGTACCATTTTATGCATATCGGCAAAGCCGGACAGATTGGGCCGCTCTTTGCTGCTGCGGGTGCCTGTGCCGAGGACAAACCCTTCGGCGCCGTTCATGAGAATGCGAGTTCCCATGCCTATGCTCTCCAAAAGCGGATCATTTTTCAGGGGATTTATCCGGCCGCAGCCGGAGAATGTCGCCTCCCGGCAGTGGGGGGCAAAGCCGCGGGAGTGAAAGATGGTGCCAACCGGCTGTGCTCCCGCATTAACGAAGGCCGAGTAGTTCTTGAAGGCATGGCGCGATCCAAAGAGCCGGGCATAGGGCATCTCATCCAGTCCGACATCGGCCTGCAGGCGTGCGTCCATCATCAGTCTCCACATCGACGTGAACTTTCTTTCTCTCCACCAGATCGCGAAAGAGGTGGCCGCCCCCGTAATTTTGCCGATCCTGGCTGTGGGCCGTTCCCAGGACCATCAAATCCAATACGCCCAGGTTCTCATTGGGACAGGGCCCGACCTGTGCGGCTATGCCGTTGATCCAGACCCTCCTGGCCCGGAGAAACGATGCCGGCTCTGGCCACGGGAAAGGAGAGGACGGCGTAGGTGCCGCTCATCACGGCTCGGGTGGCAGTAGTGACAACATCGACCTCGGAGAGCCGGGACGTTTCGCCTGATAAAACCAGCTCGGCGACTTCCTTTGCCGTGATAACGACGGCCTCGCCCTGCATAACCTTTTTCAATATATCAGAATAGGATCCAACCATTGTCAACCCACTGCCTCCTTGGATTGGCACTACATCTATTTCTAGAAACGCTTTTCGCCCGCGTCCAGCTCCTATTAATACTATTGTAGGATTATTTCTGCTTATTATCCATTCTGTGAAAATAATGCCTTGTGGCTGGAAACTGCTTTATACCGATCTTTCTCTGCTGTGGGCAAAGTCGATAACTCAGGTGATCGCATTTGAAGAAATTCATAATTATGGCCATTCTGGCGGCTGTGGTAGTGATGTCGCTGGGCTGCATCTCGGCTCCGGAGAAGAAGGAGAATGTCTCCCTCCAAGAGAATATGTCCGGCAAGATTTCTACCCTGCGCATAGGGTACCAGCCCAGTACCCATCAGATCGCAGAGATGGTCGCATCCGAAAAGGGCTGGTGGGCTGAAGATCTATTGCCTTTCGGCATAACCAATATCAAGGAGTTTGAGTTCCCCACAGGAGTTCCGGAGATGCAAGCCATGGTCGCCGGGGAGCTGGACATGGCTTATGTGGGAACCGCGCCGCCCATTTCTGCCATATCTGCGGGATTGCCCGCCAAGATCGTGGCTGCCGTCAATATCAACGGCTCCGATTTGGTCCTGAGACCGGATCTGGTCTACAATGGACCCGCTTCGCTAGCAGGCCTAACTATAGGCACATTCCCGCCCGGATCTATTCAGGACACAGTCATGAAGAAATGGCTTATGGAAAAGGGGGTGGATGTCTCACAGGTCGATATCAAAGCCATGGACCCGGGACCTGCTATCAGTGCACTGTCCGCAGGCAAGATCGATGGTGTCTTCCTGCCGCATCCTGCGCCTTCCATAATTGTGCTGAAAGGCAAGGGCAAACATGCAGTAGCCTCGGGCGAGATGTGGCCGAACCACGCCTGCTGCAGCCTGGTGGTCACGGACAAGCTCATCAAAGAGCAGCCGGAATTGGTCGAGCAGATCATCAAGACTCATATCAAGGCGACCGACTACATCAATGCCAACCCAGAAGAGGCCGCACAGATATACGCCAAGAAGACCAAAGCAAACATCACGGAAATACAGCATTCCGTAAAGAACTGGGATGGCAAGTGGGTCAGCGATCCGCACGTTCAGGTGCCCTCGACCGTCGAGTACGCAAAAGTCAACTACGAGATGAAGTATACCAAGAGGGAGCTGACCGAGAAGGATCTCTTTGATACCAGTCTCTACGAGAAGGTGTTGGGTGCAGAGAAAAGTCAGTAGGACCTTGAATGTCCTGAGAAATCAGGGCATTTCCGCCCTTTCCATTTTTGGATTGATAGCAATCTGGCAGTCTGCTGCCTTTCTGGTCAATGACCAATTGACGTTGCCCAGTTTTTTCCAGGTAATAGCCGCTTTTATGGATAACTGGTGGTCGATTCTCACCGAGGACCTGCCGGTAAGCTCGCTTCATTTTGCCATCGGCATGGCGGGCGGTCTGATAATTGCTCTGCCAGTCGGAATGATCATGGGATGGTTCAAGCTTTTTGACAATATTTTGGATCCCATTGTCGAGATATTGCGTCCCATACCGCCACTGGCCTGGATTCCATTTGCTATAATCTGGTTTGGCATAACCAACATCGCAGCAGGTTTTATTATCTTCATTGGAGCTGTCTTTCCCATCTTGATCAACACCTATTTGGGTTTCAAGAGCCTGCCCCGGGTGTATGTCGAATCGGCGAAAGTTTTGGGTGCAACTAAGGATAGCGATCTGATCAGATATGTCGCTCTGCCTTACGCTTTGCCCTCCATCGCTGCCGGCATAAGGATTGCTATGGGAATTGCCTGGATGTGTCTTGTGGCTGCCGAGATGTTCGGGGTGAGCAAGAATGGTCTCGGATTCAAGATATGGGACTCTTACGGCCATTACCGCATGGATGAGGTATTCATGTACATGATTGTGCTGGGTCTGCTGGGCCTGGCCATCGATCGCACCTTCCGTTATGTCGTAGAGGATCGGATGCTGAAGTGGCGCGTGGGACTCACGCAGTAAGCAGTGCAAAGCCTTAATATGATATTGGAAATCATCAAGGCTTCAGAGATTCGTAATACTATCATTCAGAGGATTGGTCATGAAGAGAAATATCAAGGTTGAACGCCTCAATCAAAGACCGTTGGAGCAGCAAGAAATCGAGCTGGTAGAACGCAAGGGCATTGGACACCCGGACAGCGTGGCGGACGGCCTGGCTGAGTCCATCAGCCGGGCCCTTTGCCAGGAATACCTTGATAGATTTGGAGCGGTTCTGCATCACAACACCGACAAGACGCAGATTGTAGCCGGCCGGTCCAAGCCCGCTTTTGGAGGCGGCGAGGTCATCTGCCCTCTTTACATTCTTCTTACTGGCCGTGCCACCAGGGTCTTCAAGGAAGTGGAGATTCCGGTGGACACCATCGCCATCAAGGCAGGGAGAAAGCTCTTGAGCGAATCGCTCTCCAACCTGGACGTCAACAATCACGTCATCCTTGATGCCAAGATCGGCATGGGCTCATCCGACCTTCGGGACGTATTCGGCCGCAAGGTCCCCTCCGCCAACGACACATCTTTTGGCGTGGGATATGCGCCTCTCTCCGAGACGGAGAACATCGTCTTCAATACCGAGCGTGAATTGATGAGGCTCAAGAAGAGCGTTCCGGCCATAGGCGAGGATATCAAGGTCATGGGCATGCGCCAGGGAGATGTCATCAATCTGACCATCGCCTGCGCCATGGTTGATCGGCATGTCGCGAACCTCAAGGAGTATGTGGACACGAAGAGCGCCATCGTGGATCATATCGTTCAGTACGCCAAAGAGTTCACGCCGCGAAAAGTAAATGCGCAGATGAATGTGGCCGACAACATCGAGCAGGGATCGGTCTACATCACGGTCACCGGCACATCCGCCGAGATGGGAGACGATGGGGCGGTAGGGCGAGGAAACAGGGCCAATGGAATGATCACACCCAATCGACCCATGAGCCTGGAAGCCACCTGCGGCAAGAATCCCATCAACCATGTGGGCAAGATCTACAACCTTCTCTCCACGGAGGCAGCCCGGCAGATAGCCGCCGAGGTGCAGGGCATTGAAGAGGTCTACATCAAAATGCTCTCGCAGATCGGCAAGCCCATCGACGAGCCGCATATCGCCAGCGTGCAGATCGTGCCCAAAGATGGCGTGGACATGAAGAACCTGGAGGCGGGGGCCACGGAGATTTTGGACGATTGGCTGGCCAATATTCCCAAGCTGCAGCAGATGCTGTTTAGAGGAGAGCTCAGCACCTACTGAGCTCTAATTTATAATTTTATTTTATTCGAATGTGATGCGCTACTGCCGGGACGAAAAGTCGTATGACGACTTTTTTTAGGAAAAATTGATAAAGGTATAAATCATCCACATATTCTGTGCTGCAAAGCAGTTATCGCCTGGAAAGACAGATATGCAAAGATGGTGCAGAGAAATACTATCTGGTCAAAGACATAAAAATAGGCAAGAAAAACGCCAAGGTCAGAAAGTATATTGGAAGCTCTGCTCTTTCGCCAGGAGAACTGAAAAGCCTGAGTATAAGTCTGGCGCTGGAGATCGAGACTAACGCAGTGGAGAAGGCCTCGCGCCTGAGCTGTGCCAGATACTCCACCAGATATCTCGGTGAAGGGATGTCAGAGCGGCTGGAACTGATGCGTTATACCTACAAAGCCTTCACTGAGATTCTAACAACTGATGAAAAGAGAAAGTACGAAGAGGAATTCGAGATAAATTACGTGCAGGGCACAACAGCCATCGAGGGGAACACCTTAACTTTAGGAGATACCCGCGACCTTCTTTATGGTGGTCTCCTGCCCGAAAAAAAGAGCCTGCGAGAGATCAACGAGGTCCAGAACTTCCGAAGGGTTATAGACTACCGGAATCGGCATCGTGGTCCACTGAGTCAACGCTACATCAAGGGCCTGCACACCTTGATCATGAACAATATCGACCACGAATCAGCAGGCACCTTCCGTCGCACCGATCTTATCGGCATAAGCGGCTGTGACCAGGCACTGACGCCATCGTTTGAGATTGAGGACGAGCTGGGAAAAATAATTGAATGTTATTATAATAATATGGTTGCCGGAGCCCATCCTTTTGAGGAGGCGGTGCTCTTTCACTACCATTTCGAGATGATCCATCCCTTTACTGATGGCAACGGACGGGTGGGCCGGGAACTGTTCAACTATCTACTCATGAGAAGCAAGCCGCCTTACCCGAAACTGCTATTCTTAGGCAAGGACCGAGCCGAGTATCTCCTGGCCCTCAGGCACGGCAATGAAGAGAGATATGCGGAAATGGTAGCTGTCTTTGTGGAACTGATCATCAGGCAGAGGCAAAAGGTTCTGGAGGAGAACTTCCGGAGGATCATGGAATCTGGGCAAAGAGGACAGATGAGACTGTCGGACTTCGTCGAGGTTTAGAAGAATATCGCGGCTGATTAGACAATGCTCAATCGGCCCACCGGTCGCACAAGCGGGCCCGCTTGCGGGCTCGGGCCGTGGCCCTGGGCAGCCTCACGGCCAGGCGGCAACAGGTCCGCGGGCGGAAGCTGGTCGCCTTGCGGCAAGGTCGCCGCGATTCTAGGCAGATGCGACTGAGATCTTCCTGCTCCTTCTTGGCCTTCAGCAGAAATTTCGCTACATTTTTAGCCTTGAAGACGAATGTTAGTAATATGTCAACTGCTTCATTGCTGGTTGAGATAAATCCTAAGGTCAAGGATAGGCTGGATCATCTCAAGCTCCACCCGGAAGAGAGCTACAGCGACGTAATTGACCGTATTGCCGGCATTGCCCTTGAGGAAGAGCCTTTGGATCAGGATACCCAAGAAAGGATAGCTGAGGCTTTGAATGATCTCAAAGAAGGCCGATATTTAACCAGCCAGGAGATTCGGATGATGCTGGAGTCATCCTGATGTTCCTGGTGCTCTACTCGATCCCAAACGTTATATAAAAAAGTTAAAAGGTTCATTTGGGGTTCCCATTTACTCATATCGAGTTGGAGATTACCGTATTATTTTGAGCGTCAATGACGAGGTTCTCGCCATCTACGTTATTGACGTGGGCGATAGGAGCACTATCTATCGCAAATATTGACCGCCCTTGCCTCCGTTGACATGGCCGAACATCCCAAAGCCAAACACGCTCTCTGCTGCATGCCCGACTGGGCCCGCTCGCGCGCACGTGCACTCGTGCTCGGTGGCGAAGGTAGTTGCTGCCCAAGAGTAGGGGATTGTGCAGGCAGAGGGACCTAAAAGTTGAATAAGCAAAACAGCCTATGATAATGTAATGAAGACTCTGAATTACCGAATCAGGCTCGAAAAAGAAGAGGAAGGCGGCTATACTGTGATAGTGCCTGCTTTGGCTGGATGTGTTACCTTTGGTGAGACTGTCGAGGAAGCCATTTCCATGGCCAAAGAGGCGATAGAAGGCTATATTGAAACTTTGATAGATTTGGGGAAAAAAGTGCCAACAGATAACGATGTTTTGGAGTACACAGTATCCGTTGAAGCCCATGCCTAAACTCCCTGTAATAACACCCCAAAAGCTTGCCAGGTCTTTGGAGAAAGCTGGATTTGAGTTGATACGAGTCAGAGGGAGCCATTACTATTACTATAATCAGCGAACGGAAAAGATTGCAGTTGTTCCATTTCATAGCAAAGACCTTCGCAAAGGCACATTGCACGCAATTTTGAATGATGCCGATATAAGCCTCGAAGAGCTGCTGGATCTACTTTAATCGCATTTCTGGATCCTGTTTTCAAGCACCCTGACTATCAACTCCATCTCCTCTGGGCGGAGGAAGTGGTACGCGGCTGCACACCCGGCTGGGCCCGCGCGCTCGCGCGCGTGGCGTTCGGCCCTGGGCAGCCTCACGGCCAGGCGGCAACAGGCCCGCGGGCGGGAGCACGGCCCCATGCCGCAGCCTCGCCAGGGTTTAGGTGGAGTGATCTTAATCAGTCGGGCATCACTGCTCCCTTGCATTGAAGGACGATGACGAACCGCTAATCATGAGAAGCAAACCGTCCTATCCAAAAGCTTAAACATGAATACTCCCATTAGTGGGATTGATAATCGATGCCGTTCACGAAAGTTGATGATAAAGGAAGAGTGGTTCTTCCAAATGATCTCCGCCGCAGGCTGGGCATAAATCCCGGCGACGAGTTCGCAGTG
This sequence comes from Methanotrichaceae archaeon, assembly GCA_963803855.1. Taxonomy (GTDB): domain Archaea; phylum Halobacteriota; class Methanosarcinia; order Methanotrichales; family Methanotrichaceae; genus Methanothrix. The sequence goes on along the minus strand of CAWDNX010000002.1, from coordinate 57,501 downwards.
GATGAACTGGGACCTGATGCCATTGTGCTAAAAAAAATCGATTTGAAATCCTTGCTGGATGAGATAATCGAAAAAGCCAAAAACGTTGATCTGGATAAGTTCGAAGCTGAGATCGAAGAAGAGGCCAATAAGCTTGCCCGGCAAAAGTACAAGGTTCTTAATTGATACCAATCTGTTCATTGCTGCTGTAAAACGTGGAAACACGAAGAGCACGGAGCTATTCTTGAGGCTCCTGGACGGTTCATGGGAGCTGGTCGCTGACGACATCCTCGTCTCGGAATACGAGAAATATGCAAAAAAGTTCGAAGCCGATGCGTTCCTGGAAATCCTTCTTGGCAAGCTGGTAATAATAGAGCAGTCTGAAGAGGACATCCTGTCATGTAAGCCCTTCTTTCCATCCAGCGAAAGCGCAGATATCGTTCATGCTGCAACCTGCCTGCACACCGGAGCAATTTTGATCACCAATGATGTCCATTTCAGGCGCATAAGTGAAGAGGGGCTGATTGAGGTTTGGAGCATCTCTGAGGCGATCGAACGACTCCTTGAGTGAGATAATAGAGTGGCGCTACTTCTTGCTTTGCCTTTGCATCTCGTCCGGCTGCACGCCCGGCCGGGCCCGCTGGCGCGCGCGTGCACTCGTGCTCGGGGGCGCGGGAGGCCCGTGGGACTGTGGGTCAGGTAGCACTGAAGATATGATGTAAAAAATGATCGCATCCGGGCTTGATCCGGGCGCAGGCAAGCGCGAACGGCGTACGGCCCTGGGCACAGCCTCCCGGCTAGGCGGCCCCAGGCCCGCGGGCGGGAGCCGGTCGCCTTGCGGCAAGGCCGCCGAAATTCTTGGCACTTGGCTTCAGCCCACGTGTTCGTGCCCGGAAGGGCTTTGATGGCGGCCCTGAAAATAATCCATGTAGCTTGTTATCTTGCAGGTCTTTTGAGTCCTCTTGATCCTCCAACCGGTTTCTATAAAGTTCACAGATGGCATTATCCAGCTCTATGAATTTCAGGACCACTGGGCTTTTCAGATTCAATTTATACATCTTTGCTCTTCCAACTTCTCGCGTCTCACTTACCAGGCCATTTTTCTCTAAGTTTTCCCAGGCTGAAGATAAGGTTGTTCGGCTGATTCCAGCACCCTTTGCTATATCGGTTTTTGAATAATCGTAAACCTTGTTGTCCATCAGGAAGTCTAAGATCCTGAACACTGGGCTTTTAATGCCAAGAGTCCGAAGGAATAATGTCTCTTCATGATCTTCTGAGTGAGTTGTTTGGTACATGATTGGGCTCGCCTTCCATTGAGCATCACTAAATGATATGGGCTTTTAAACACTTGTTAGTATTTTAGCTAAATAAATCTTTTCATCGATGTATAAAATATTGAACAATCGATACATTTAAATCTCTTTTCGACCATTTGGCAGACGAATGGCTAAACGCCTTAAAGATTCCGCAGAGATCGAAAAAATAAGAGCCACCATATTTGATAAGCTGGATAGACGCGGCAAATGGGGTCCTGTTCATACCAGCAAGGAAAATGCTTTGAAGGGCATACCCAGTCATGGATTAGGGACTGCTAAAGAGGTTATTGAAGCGGCAATCAAAGAAGGATTCTTGAATCTGAAACCTACATGCTATGGGGATCAGATTTCTCTCAACTTCAAGAAAAAGGAAGATATTAAGGCCATCATCAAAGAGCTTTTGCCTTGACTCATCAACGTTTTCACCTCGTTGCCCAAGGAGGCCCCATCCTTTAGTGTGGGGAGGAATTGGGCGGTCTCGTTTCGTAGGTAGTTATTTATACTCATAGAACTATGCCCTCAATACACTGATGCAAACGCTTATGGTCAAGGTTGAAACTACGTTGGAGCAAGCCGAAGTTCTCCATAAGACTATGCATCAGTTTAATGCAGCCTGCAATGACATAGCCAATACTGCTTTTGATATGCATCTTGCCAACAAAATTGAATTGCAGAAAACTGTCTATTATCCGATCAGAGAACGATATAGCTTGTCTGCTCAGATGGCCGTTAGAGCCATTTCCAAGACAGTGGAGGCTTATAAGAGAGATAAGTCCATCAAGCCTACTTTTGATATTGATGGCGCTATGCCTTATGACCAACGTATTTTGAGTTGGAAAGGGCTTGATCGAGTATCTTTGCTTACCTTGGAAGGTAGGCTTATTTTGCCGGTTCGGATTTGCAAATACCATGCTCCAAAGATGATTCAACCAAGAGGACAGGTAGATTTGATTTTCAAGGACAATGCTTTCTATTTGGCTGTTGTTGTCGATGCTCCGAAAGAGTATCCTATTAATCCAATTGATGTTCTTGGTATCGATCTTGGAGTCAAGAACATCGCAGTTGATTCCACCGGAGAAGTTTTCTCTGGTAAGACATCTCAAGAAGATTGGAACACGTGAATCCCGATTTAGATGTGATACAAATCATTGCATCTCCAAAAAGATGGTTGCGAAGGCCAAAGACACTTCTTCTACTATCGCCCTTGAAGATCTTAAGGGAATTCGGAAGAGCACGACGGTTAAGAGGGCCGAGAGACGCAAAAATCTTTCTTGGGGATTTGATCAGCTTAGGCAGTTTATCAGCTACAAGGCAGCTATTGCTGGTGTGCCGGTTGCCTACATTGATCCTGCCTATACCTCTCAAGAATGTAGCTCCTGTCATCATATCTCCAAATCCAATCGTCCTACAAGGGAGGATTTTGTTTGTAGTAGCTGCGGCTTCTCTCTACCGGCTGACTACAATGCCGCTCTGAATATCAGAGCAAGGGTAGCTGTCAACATGCCCATCGCAGCCCGAATTTTTGCGGAGCCGCAAGCCACGTCCTTTAGGGCGTGGTAGTTGACTCTTGAAGCTCCCCATGGCCGTGATTCATAATTATATAAATCGAGACGTACAACTTTCGCCATCATTAAGCGCATCTTCATCTCTTCAGTAACTATGCGGTCTTGCCCTTCTCGAACTTATCCTCAGCCCTCACCTTCATCATATCCACCAGCACCGAAAACACCGCCGCCTCCAGCGGGTCATCCAGCGCATAGAATGCCTCGCTGGAGTGCTTCTGGGCCATCTGTGCCACCCTTTGCCCGTAAATCTGGTCCTCCTTCTTCAGAGCCCGGCTGGCCTTCAGCCATCTGGCAGAGACATCCTTCACGCCCATTCTCACGCTCTCGAAACTTCGTCCCATGACTATTCACCAACAGAGAACGTCGCCGGCCATAGTTTTTCCTCGCGCTTCTCCGGACAGATATTATTCACTTTATTCACTTCATCCCAGCTCCTTTCCTCCAGCCTGCTATTGATCATCTCTTCCACTTCGCCGGGACGGGTGTGGAAGACCTCCGCCAGGATCTCCTTGGCCGTCTCCAGTTCCATAGCCCCAATGCTGACCGCCACCCGTCTGGGCTCGATCGCACCCTGCCGCTTCCAGGGCCAGCTCATGAATATGCCTCCAGAGTTCTCTGGTTCTCCCTGGCCCGCGGGTGGGCTTTGGCCGTCAGCCGTGGAATTTCACGGGGGCCTTCCTCAAAGTGGAACACCCGGTCGGCATTCTGCACCAGGTCCTCGAAGAAAGAGTCAATCCCCGGGGCGTAGAGCAGCACGGCGGCCTCCTTTGCGGCATCGCAGAGAGCATGGGAGACGTACTCGGTCATCTCTTTGGCGTCCTCGTAGAGGAGAGGGTCGTGCTCGATGAGAATCAACGAATGGTGAGCCTCCTCCAGGATGGTCATGAGCTGGAAGACGGTAAATCCCCTGCGGATTTCCAGGGCCTCAAACCTGCGGTCTAGCCTGGATAGGATAGCAGAGGAGTTGCCTGTGACGTAGAGCACCTTGAACCGTTGCAGGTTCAGGTTGCGGTTCAGGGCCTGGATGAACATCTCCCTGGGGGCCGTCAAGGCATTGAAGGACCGGGACCGGAGGGAGACTGTGGGAAGAAGCTCGAAGTCCATGCTTAAAGGCTGGAGCTACGAAGATATGAGGGCGAGCCGGGTGCGGGGCGAAAGTGAAAGAAAACTTAAAGAATGGTTCTATCTTGTCCATCCCTCAATCTCGCGCTCTGCAAGGCAACGGGGTCTTGTGCGCGAGCAGCCGGGAAGGACGGAAGGGCCGCCAAATCTATATTTATTGGAAATATTTTGAAGTTTAAACTGCATAAAGTGAAACGGCGGCGCATCTACAGAGCAAGCTTGCGTAGTATAATGAAATCCTTAGAAGTGCTTAAAGTAGCCCCATGTTCTCAAGCTGCCTCCTAACGATCTGCGCGCCTTCTTCGCACTCCTCCGGCGATTTGCCGCCCGTGATCACCAGTTTGCCGGAGCTGAAGATGAGCACAACTACCTTGGGCTGCTTGATCCTGTAAACCAGCCCCGGAAACTGCTCCGGCTCGTACTCGATGTTCTCCAGGCCCAGGCCCAGGGCGACGGCGTTTAAGTTCAAGTCCGTCTTCAGATCCGCGGAGGCCACAATATTCTGAACGTGGATCTCGGGCTCCATATCGATCTTCTCGAAGCCGATAGACTTGAGCGTCTTGGCCAGGGTAATGATGACCGTTCGAACATCCTCGATGTTCTTGGATCCGGTGCATACTATCTTGCCGGAAGTGAATATGAGAAAAGCAGCTTTAGGGGCCTTGACTCTGTAGACGAGACCGGGAAACTTTTTCTTGTTGTACACCGCGCCCTCCAGATCGGCTTCGATCTTGGGCAGGTCGAACGCTTCCGCCAGCTTGGTAGATGCCACCACGTTCACGATATCTATTGTGGACTTCATACGCACGTATCTTCAATCACTCTTTATAAAGTGCCGCATTGGGCATGTGGTGAGACCTGAATAATTCCGTTGCCATCCATCCAAGAAAGATCTTGGCAGGCACGACTGCTCTCTCTGTTTTCCTGGTGCGCGTTAGCGCGTCTTGTCGTATTGGAGTGCAATAGTCTTTGCGTCATGGGGGAAGGCGACTCTGCTATAGCCAAATACACGCACGACTCGCCCATCAGCTCCACGCGAATTTTAACCAGGGGTTTACGAACTATCACCACCGCAGACACAGAGCTCCGATGGCGAGCTCCACAAAAACAATGAGTGAAACGTTATCTCCATTTCAACACCCCTTAACTTTTAATCCTTACCATATTTATGCTAGAAGGCCTACCCGGATGATCATCCCAATTCATATTGTCCCCGAACCAGGTATTTCCTCCGTCTTTGGTCCATATGCCGGAAATTGTGGCGATATTGCTATTTTCAGGAACGCCGTACCAAGTTCTGCATATCTCGGTTGCACATCAAAATTGATATTGGCTACAGTTACTAACATTGCAGATGATTTATACAATATGGCTGTATAATCCTTTTATATTGTCATATACCAGGTTGTGATCCCGACATCGGGTTATGTATAGGTAATCCACCAATTGCCGGAAAGTTTACTGCTTGGAGCTTCATCCTGTCCATACCCGATTCCAAGAGTGAGAATACCTATTCCCACCAAGACGTAGAGCATTCGCATATTCATTTAAACACCTCTATCGGTCCATAGCAGGGCTTTAATTATCTTTGATAAGAGTATACTCATCCCAATAGTTTATATCCCTTCCTTAAGACTCAATAATTGAGGAATTTTGGATTACCGTTGACACGCAGCAATCATCTAGCTTGGAGTTTACAATCGAGATCCTGGAAGCCATTATCATAGCCATGGTCGCACTGGCTACTGCCTGGAGCGGCTTTCAGGCCGCCCAGTGGAATGGACATCAGGCAGAGCTTTATGGTGAAGCGAATGGTCTTAACCTCGAAGCAGCAAGTCTGGCCACACTTGCGGGTCATGAGCACATATACAATACAAACACTCTCAACGCCTGGCTTAATGCCAATATAGAAGGAAATAAGAAGATAGCTCAATTCTACGAACGCCGTTTTCTGCCTGAGTATAAAAATGCCTTCGATATGTGGAAAAAAACAGATCCATTCAATAACAGTGACGCTCCAATCGGGCCGACCTACATGCCCGGATACAAAAGCTCCAAGATGGAGGAAGCAGGCAACTTAAGCCGCGAATCCATGAGCAAGTTTAACCAGGGTACAAAAGCCAGAGCCATCGCCGACGATTATGTGCTAAACACAGTCTTTCTGGCAACGGTTTTGGTGTTGGCGGCGATTAGTCAGCGGTTCAAAATAAAATCCATTCGCACTGGGCTCATCATTATGTCCTTTTCGCTTCTGCTATTCGCCATAGTGAATCTATCCATGCTCCGGCGGTTTTGACCTTAAAAGTGATCATAAGCGAACAAATTAATATGAGCAGCACCAATGATACCATATTAATAGTGAAGTATGCGAGGGAGCAATTCAATGATCAACTTATTTAAAAAGGATGCAGCGAGCACGACTACGGTGAACAAGAAGAAAGAGAAACAAGAGGCCCGAAGGCAAAAAGCACAGGCAAGAGGAGAAAAGCCGATAAAATAGATTTGGGCGAGTTGATCAATGGCATAGTAGTAATATTAATAGTAATCTACCAAAACTGTAACAAAAATATCGTAGATGAAAATGGTAATAAACAATAATGCTTAATAAAGTTTAGGTGACTGAAAAATGAACAAACTCTATTGGCTCTTAGTATTGTCCACTGTTCTGAGCTCGACAGCTATGGCAGTGGACTTGACGGGAGACTAGAAAGTTCTCCCAGATGTGGATATTTATATCCGGCAGATCGATAATTCCGTGTGGTGGCTGTGCGAGTCGTCCAATGTGAATCCAGGCTGGACCAGTGTCGCCAATGGCACCATGGAAGGCAATACTGTGAGTCTGAACTGGATTGATGTCCCAAAAAGCAATTTGAGTGCGACTGGTTCATTGCTGCTGAATATCACCTCTGACAACGAAATGGAGATAGTCAACTACCACGCCCAGAAGGACGTGGCTTGCGACTACGTAAAAAGTCGTGTCGCGTCTGGCGGGCTGACTAAACCGCCCTGAGACTCAAGGATATACCTCAAGTCTCGTGTTCGGTGCTCAATATTCATTGCACCAACTCTATCGGCATGGGTTTCGTAACCGCATTTTTCGCATCGGAAAGCTAGGACCTTCCGGTTATTTCGGCTGATGTGGTTACATCTAGGGCAGGTTTGGGAAGTAAATTCAGGATTCACGTAGATTACAACTATCCCGGCTTCTTTGGCTTTGTATTCCACAAAGCCTTGTAGCTGTCGAAATGCCCAACTGGAATGCTCGTACCTAAACTCTTTGGATACTTTGCTTTCCGTTCTCTTCCTAATACCGGTCAAATCTTCCATACCGATTACGGAGACTTCATTTTGCATTGCGAACTGAACGAGTTTTTTAGATACATTATGATTCATGGCAGTCATAAACCGTGTCTCTCGACCAGATAACTTCTGTAGAAGTCTCATGCTAGATCGAGTGCCCAAATAGCGACCGCCCGCCTTCTGAAGTCTCCGGCGTTCCTTGGATCTAATGTTTCGGTGATTCTTAATCTCGCCGCCTGCAAAGAATTTGCATTCCTTGTCAGTCGTCGAGGCAACAGCTAGACAATTTATGCCGACATCAACGCCCATGAAAGTAGTTGCATCAACTATATTCTTGTCTGGAATATCCTTCTCACAGGCCAGATGGAAAAAGTAAGCTCCGTCTTTGTGTAAACAAAGTTTGGATGCCAGATAGTTCCAAGATCCGTCTAGGTATTTCTGAGCGTACTGGTAATTCAGGATCTTATATCTCTTGCGGCCCGCTAATGTGGTTATGCTCAGGGTGTCCCTGGATAACGTGAAATCGCGTTCAAACGAGAATGTGGCCGAGGTTGGATCGAAATCTAGGAGTTGCCATTCAGATTCCTTTTTGTCGATCTGACTTTGCAGCGTTTTGTAAGCTCCCGACACCTGGCGAGCTACGTTACAAGCCATCTGAGATTTCAGGTTAAGATTGTTTCGTAGATGCCTGTATGTGGCTTTTTGGATCTGGCCGCCCCCGACAGGCTTGCCGATGTCAAACACGAATTGCGAGGTGTAATTCATGCCTTGCGAGAAGGCTTTTAGCAGCTCGGCTAGATCGTTATCTAGCGAATCAAGTTTCAAGATAATGGTTTTTGTGAGCTGCATGATTAAGTACATTCACCTGATACTATATCAATCTGTTGTAGGTGAAAGTAATCATTTAAGGGGTCCAATTCCTCCCCACCCTAAAGGATGGGGACTCCTTGACCCCTTAACCCCGCGAGTTGAACCAGACCGGCGGATGGGGCAGGAGACAACTGGAAAGAGACAAAGATAATGAGAGTAAGCAGCGGATTCTAAATCCATTCGTAATGCGCCAGCACTTCAGGCACAAAATCGTAGAGCAGGCTGTTCTCCACATATCCGAAGAACAGACAACCTTCGCACTCCTGGACGATCTCCCTGCGCCTCTCTTGGGACGACTGCCACACCTTTGCCAGTCCCTCGGAGACATTGCCCAGCGGCTCCTGGTGCACGCGGCAGCAATCCACGCTGCCGTCTGCCGCCACATGCAAAATGATGTCGCTGGCATGGCAATTAAATCGCGGCTCCAGGTCCCTTATCATTTTTAGGTAGGTCACGGAGTTGATGATAGGCGCTCCGCTTCTCTTCAGATCTATCAGCCGATCCAACGCCTCCTCGTATGCAGGAATATCGCGTATCCTCAAAGAGCCCCACACCTTCTCCTCAATGCCGAAGGACTCATGCATGGGCTCAAAAGATATCCAGCACCCCAGCGACTTTGCCAGGTGCACCAGATCCTCCAGCTCGCCCACATTTTTGCCGGAAATGACAGCAATTCATCAAAATCTCGTGGCCCGCCTGCTGCGCCGCCCGGATGCCCTCCAGGACGTCCGCCAGATCGATGCCCCGCAGCTCTTTGTAACTCTTGATGCCGTCCACTGAGACGGAGAGCAGGTCCAGATCAGTCAGCTCTCCGGCCCTTTTGAGCAAGAGCAGGCCGTTGGTGATGAGCGAGGTTGTCAGCCCCAGGTCCTTGGCATGGCTGAGAATTTCGGGCAGATCCTCTCGCAGCAGCGGCTCCACCGTCCAGGCATTGTAAACGCCTATGCCAAAGTCGTGCGCCTCATCCAGCATGTGCAGGATCTGGGGCGTGCTCATCTCCCGGCCTTTGTGCCTCCAGTACTCGCAAAAGCTGCAGCTCAGGTTGCAGCGAAGCATTTATGCCGTGGGAGAGCACAAAGGGCCTCCTTCGCACCCTCATCTGCCAGAGCGCCCGGGCGGCCATGCGAGGCGAAAACGATCTCATGATCTTATGTTACCTGTAACCTTGCCGGATTTAAATCTCTCTATTTGGCCATCAAAGAACCTGCTGTGTTGACCGAATTGAATCCTTTTACTATCAGCCATACCGCAAGAACCATTTCTTGTAGGAATGTTGGAACATCCATAAGGAGATAGATCGTGGAACGTGGATCATGGCCGAACAGAGGTAAAAAGCCTGATCCTAAATACAATGTGGTACCAATAAGACCCCACCCTGATAACCATCGAGGAGTGAGTTTTGATCGATATAATATTCAATAGTCCTGAAAACAACGTGCCCAAGGGCTAAAGCTTCATTATACTTTTTTAAGATTGGATACAAATAAATTGATAGCATCTAGATTAGGTCCAAAAATTTCACCTAACATGCCTGCAACCGTACCAATAATATACAATGCTCCCACAATTATTGCTGTTTTTCTATTTGAATTCATGATTTTCCTCATTTTATTCTTCTGTATATAAAGTCAAAGGTTTCGGGACTACACAACACAGCAAAAGAACCGAAAATTATAAAATACCACCAAGAGATTTTAAGAGAAAGGACTTGATAATGCTCGATCTACTTCTGCAAACGCTCGACGATACCGTCTCTACTATGATAACCGTCTTTATCATGCTCTTTCTCACCGGCCTCATGGTGGAGATGGGGACCTTCCAGCGCATCTCCCATCTAGCCAGGCCGCTCATTTCCATATCGCACCTGCCTGCCGTGTCGGCCTCAACCTTTGTCATCAGCCTGGGTTCAGCCCTGGCGGCCAATACCGTGATCGCCAGACTGTTGGCGGAGGGACAGCTGACCGAGCGCCAGGCATTCTTAAGTGCCATCATGAACAGCGTTCCCGTCTACTTCCGGGAGCTTTTCACCTACCAACTGGCTTTTGTGATTCCGGTTCTGGGCATCTTCGTGGGCGGGGCTTATGCCGTTATCTCTATCGCTACAGGACTCATAAAACTGGCACTGGTCCTGGTCCTGGGCCGGGCCTATCTTCCCGCGGATTTATCCGCTGTCTTCTGCCCTGTACGCATCGCTGCCGCCGCTGCCGCCACTCCCTCCCCAGGCACGCAAAAATTTAAGTGAGGCAGCCAAAAAATCCCTGCGAGGACAGACCCGCATATTCCTCAGGATCGCAGGGCTCTACTTCATCATGACTTTCCTGGTCTTGTACTTAAGCCGGGAAGGCATTCTGCAATCGTTAGATGTCATACCCCTGGCCAATTTTTTTGCCGTTCCCCCGGAGACGATAATCCCGCTCACCATTTATGTGGCCAGTCCCAAGGCAGGCATCGCCCTGCTGGGGCCTCTGATCCAAAACGGCGGCATATCGGAGACAAAAGCCCTCATCGTCCTCATGCTGGGCAGCCTGTTCATGCTCCCCTTCTACTCTCTCCGCTCGCTTCTGCCCAATTACACCTCGGTCTTCGGCATGAGGCTGGGCCTCTCCCTGGTGATAATATCCACAGGCATCAGCGTGGCTGTAAGGATGTCGGTGCTGCTGATGCTGCTCATTGCTACAGGATAAACCTTCTATTTTTTCTTCATGCAGTTAATCGAAGCTCCGGCAAAGGCCGCCCCCACCACAATGTTGGAGAAGTAGGTAACGACACGCCAGAGGATGACCAGAGGTCCCAGCAATGCAGGCGGCACAAACATGGAGTAGAGATAGCTCATGGATAGCTCGGCCACGCCGCTGCCCCCCGGAGTCAGGGGCAGGATGGCAATTATGGCCAGGATAATCTGGGATGTAATGGAGAGAAGGAATTTAGGATCTGCTCCCATGCCGATTAGCAGGGCGGAGGGCACCAAAAAATCACACATCCAGATGAGAGCGGTTAGACCCGCCATGACCGGCGTGCGGCGCAATGTCTCTTTGGCCAGTTGAATGCCAGCTTCGCGAAAGAGCCAGATCTCTCGCTCTAAAGAAAAGATAATGGGTCTGTTGCCGGTCTTCTTTTTCAGCCACAACATAAATCCGGCAATTCTCTCCGGCCGTCTGACAAGCTGCCAGAGAAATGTCAAGAGCAGGACGAGAAGGACGACGAAAAAGGCCCCTATCTTCAGACCGAAACCGGTCAAAAAGTCGGAGAAAATAAGAAATAAAGCCAGGGCTGCTACGAAGAAAATGCTGTCCAGCAACCGCTCGCCCACCGCAACAGCCGTTGCGCTGCCGTAGCTCATGCCGTCGTCTGCCAGGATCTTGATGCGCAAAGGCTCACCTCCTGCGGAAGAGGGAGTGAGTGCCGCAAGGAAATTTGACGCCAGTGTTGATATAAGCGAGAGACGAAAACTTATTTCATGGCCGGCGAGAGAGGTGAGGAGCTTGAGCCTGACTGCATAAAAGATCCAGGAGAACATATGCAGGACAAGCCCCAGGATCAAAAATCGCCCCTGGACAACGGAGAGCATCTTCCAGCTTATATTGGTTCCTGTAAATTTTAATATAAGAATAATTGAAACCAGGCTCATGACCGTTGCTAATAACGCGGCCTTTACCCTTTCATCTTTAAACTTTAAGCTCAAATTCCCTCTTCATGCAACCTCGCGATAGACCGATTCCATGCAATCAAGCACTCTCTTCCAGGAGTAATGCTCCTCCACCGCCCCCCTGCCCTTATGCCCGAGGCACGTTCTTCGCGGCTCGTTTTCATGAAGCTCCTGGATTTGCTCACAGAGTTCCTCTGTGCTGGAGTAGACCATGCCACCATTCTTTGCCACCTCGTTTACACCAGGTGTGTCAAAGGCGAGGACTGGCGTCTCGCAGGCCATGGCTTCCAGGAGAACGATGCCGAAGGCCTCCAGGCGGTTTTGGGTCGGCAAGACAAGTATTTCAGCTCGGGAGATTGTATCTATAAACATGCTTCGCTCCAGCCTTCCTGTGAACTTTGCCCGGACATGCAGCTTTGTGGCCATCTCCTCTAACCGGCTGCGATCGTAGCCGTCTCCAACCAGCAGCAGGTCCAGATCCGCACTCTTTTGCACCTCGCTCATGGCAAAGAGCAAAGATTCAATTCCCTTGTAGCTGAGCATTCTGCCCGCGTAGAGCACATAGTTCTCCTTCTTTCGAACTTGTAGGGTAAAGAGAGACATTCACCGCATTGGGCACAATTTTTACCTTGTGAAGGTAGTCTTTCAGAATGGGTGAGGTCTCTGCATAGCTCTTTGTGGTGGCTATTACGATCTTTGCCTCCTCCAGAACGGGCCGGACCAGCAACTCATTAATTCTCTCTAAAGCAGCGGCGAATGGACGGGGCATGGCATGCCCATTTATCATTTTTGGAACCACCACATCGTTGTGGTAGGTAACAACATGTGGCGATGCACTACGAAGCATGAAAGCAAAGAGAGGGCTAGGGATATGGCTGTGATAGACATCAGCCTCAAATTTAGGTACCTTAATTGGCATAGGTGAATAAAATAAGTCAATGCTCGGTATGCGAACTAGCTCGCCGGTCCATCTTCCGCAAGACGAGGCAACGCTAACCTGGTGCCCCCTTCTGGCAAGGCCGTCCGCCAGCTCTTTTACATGATACTCCACTCCGCCTGTGTGGGGTGGGAAATAAGGAGATATCTGAATTATCTTCATAGATCCCCCAAATATTGATACTCTCTCAATATCCCCTTCTGCTCCTCCGCCTCCGCATGAGCCTGGGGCGCGATCGCCTGCACAGCCTCATCAAGTGATTGGTAGTGCGAGCTGTGCTCCAGCCGGAAGGTCCTGATGTGCGGGTAGATGCCCATCTGGTAGAGCACATTGTAGAGCACATCGCACTTTGGGCCTGTCTGGTACGCCCGGCCATGCAGCCTGGGCCATAGCTCCTGCCACTGCCGGTCCCAGGAGGTCGGCCCGGCAAAGTGATAGAGATAAACGTACTTTGATGATGCCTGCATCATCTTCTCAATGGCTGCCTGGATGTCTTGCATGCCCAGAGAGAAGGAGGCAATTACAACATCGTAAGGAGGCTGCAGATCCTTTTCCACGTCCACATCCTCCCAGCGCTTCTGCACTATGGAGATATTTTTAACGCCAAACTCAGCCATCTTTTCTCTCATGACGCTGCACATGCCCTCTGCCGGCTCCACGGCAGTGACGTGCGCCACCTTTTGGGCGAAGGGAATGGCCAGCGTGCCCGGCCCGGCGCCGATATCCAGGACGCGTGACTCTTGTGTGATATCCGTTTCCCATACGGTCTTGTCAATGCGGCTTCGTTCCTGCCGGCACATATTCCAGAAGGAGAGGGCGCTCTCCCGGCTCTCCCAAATGCGAGCACAGTCCCGGCCGGGGCTTGAATCCCTGTTCCTCTTCATCTGGCCCTTCCAGACAAGATTCCAGTCGATATCTTTCAAGGGATCTATCATGATAATTATCGTGCTCCTTTCTGTATTTTCAGGCAGGCCAGGGTTTACTGCCACATTACCACAAGGTTTTTCCTGCGAGGGATCCCGAGAACCCTGTACTGCGGGTGGCCGAACATCATGGCGTAGGCACATTTCCGTCCCGCGGGCAGGCCTAGTTCTTTCTGGAGCGGTCCATAAGAGATGGCCGCCATGGCGACGAATCCCGCCCAGCAGGTGCCGATGCCGAATGCAGGCGCAGCGACATCAAAATGCGTCAGCGCAATGATAGCATCGACCGATGCAACTGGGTTCCCCTCTGGGATATGGGCGAAGAGCAGGTGAGGAGCGCCCCGGCAGATTACATCCTGTCCCTGTTCCCAGGTGGCAATAAACATCGGTACGTAGCCGCTCATGGGATGGGCGGTGTTCAGGAGAGTCTTCATCCATTCAATGGTCAGCCCGGCGATCTTTTTCACCTTCAGAGGATCATGGACAACCAGCCACTGCACCGGCTGGCCGTTGCTTCCCGAGGCCGCGTACCGGGCAATATCCAGGATTTCGAGGATCTTGTCCTTTGGCACAGGATCACTGGTGAAATGCCGCACAGACCTTCGTTTCTTGAGATAGAACTCGATTGTCCCTGGAGAAACGGTGCCGGCACCCTCCGGCAGGGGCAGCCTTTCATCGGGCCGCAGGTTTAAGAGCAGCGCCTGGGATGGGCAGAAAGCCTCACAGTGCCCGCACTGGAGGCACATGACTGCTTTTTCATTCCTTACTTTGGGAAGGATGCTCTCCTCCCCAGGATCAATGATAGCCATTGGGCAGACTGCCGAACAGATCCCACAACGGGTGCAGAGATCCTTATCAACGATTATGGTTTCCATCTGAGGTTGCTTCTTTTGACAGCATAAGTTTCTTTCCAGCACTCCAAGCGTCGTAGGCATACTTCGCGAGCGCCCAGTTGCGGTTGTCGGGCAAGCAGGAGCGGGCTAGTACAGCTTGGCCCAATTAAAGCCATGAGATTCAACCGAGGACGGTTTTACGCGAAGGCGCGAAGCCGCGAAGTCATAGCATTGGTTTACTTCGGCCTCGCTGAGCTAGCCCGCCCCGGGCAGCCGGACGATATTGCCGTTCGGCAACGACCCTAATTTAGCCCAGGAGGCGGATGGAAAAGATAGAATCTATGTTTGAAGACGGATGACATACTGCCCTGATAAAACCATTTTTTTTTAAACCGCTCTTTTCTTTCATCAGTTCCATGATGATCCCGCGCTCTTGGTCATGATGGCAAGCCTCGTGCAGCTTTCCGCTCGCGCTCGCATGGGCCCGTCCGGCCGCTTCCGGATGTCGGCGCCCTTTTTAGAGAGCTCCATAGCCATGGTGTGCAGCCGGTCCGTCTCCTTGCGGCGCACGTGCTCCGCGTTGAAAACAGTCGTATTGCCGCTCGCCACTGCACCCAGCACGGCGATGATAGGACGGTACTATTCCTGATTACTTTTTATCGCCTTACATTGATCCCTTTAGCCTCAAGATAGTCCTTCACCTGGCCCACAGTGTACTCGCCTCTGTGGAACATGCCTGCCGCCAGAGCCGCCTCTGCCTTGGCCACGGTGAAAGCCTCCAGAATATGCTGGGGAGTAGAGGCTCCGCCGCTGGCAATTACCGGTATGCTCACTGCGTCGCAGATGGCTTTGGTGAGGGGAAGGTCGTATCCGATATTGGTTCCATCCCGGTCCATGCTTGTAGGGAGCAGCTCTCCTGCACCGTAGTTCTCCATCTTGCGACACCAATCGATAGCATCGATGCCTACGGGCTTTCGACCACCATAAATTACCAGCTCAAACCAGGCTTTTGTGCCGTCCTCCATCTCATAGACATTAACGCCGGGAACGATTTGCGGGTTGCGCCGGGCATCGACCGCTAAAGTGATGCAGCTCGATCCAAAAGCAGCAGCCGCTTCCTTTACGAAATCGGGATTCTTGACCGCAGCGGTGTTGATGCCCACCTTGTCGGCTCCCGCATCCAGTATCTGCTTTATGCCCTCCAGGCTGCTGATGCCCCCGCCCACGGCAAAGGGTATGTCCACCGCATCGGCGACTTTGCGGGCCACATCCACCATGGTCTTTCTGCCCTCATGGGAGGCGGTGATGTCCAAAAAGACCAGCTCATCCGCACCCTGCTCTTGATAACGCTTGGCAAACTCTACCGGGTCGCCCTGCCTTTTCAGGTCCACGAACTTGACGCCCTTTACAACAGAGGGCTGGCCATCCACTACCTTGACATCCAGGCAGGGAACTATCTTGGCAAAATCCTTCATGGCCATGGAAAGGAGATCATGGAGTAAAAGAGTTGCCCTTTGTGAACTTTGTGCGCTTCGTGGTTAATATTATAATAATATGTTAAGAAAAAAAGAGAAATCGGACCGGAAGGCCGGAAATGTCCGGCCTCAGGTCCCCAGGCTTGTCCTAGGATAACGTCTTGGCTCAGGCAAACCTCTTGTAGATGTCCGCCTCGGAGGCGGTGGGCTTGACCGTCTTCAAGGCCGCTTCAAAGTGCTTGTTTTCCAGTTTGTACTCGCAGAACTGCGCATCAGCCTTCGCCTTTCCGCCCAGGACGCACTCCCGGATGGCCAGCATTACCGCCTCGCCTACCAGTGCACCCAGGTCGGCTCCGGAGAACTCCTCGGTCCTCTTAGCCAGATCCTCGATCTTGACATCATCGGCCAGGGGCTTTTTGGCGGTGTGGATCTTCAGGATCTCCCGGCGGGCCTGCTCGTCCGGCAGACCGATCTCGATGAGCCGGTCAAAGCGCCCCGGTCGCAGGAGCGCCGAATCGATGATGTCCGGCCGGTTGGTGGCCGCAATTACCATGACGCTGTTCAGAGACTCAAGGCCGTCAAGTTCAGTCAGGATCTGCGATATGACGCGCTCCGTGACGTGCGAGTCGCTGGTCGATCCGCCCCGCGCCGGGGCAATGGAGTCGATCTCATCCAGGAAGATCACGGAAGGCGCTGCCTGACGGGCCTTCCGGAAGGTCTCACGCACCGCCTTCTCGGACTCGCCCACCCACTTGCTGAGAAACTCCGGGCCCTTGATGCTGATGAAGTTGGCCTGGCTCTCAGTTGCTACCGCCTTGGCCAGCATGGTCTTGCCAGTGCCGGGCGGGCCGTAGAGCAGTATGCCCTTGGGGGCCCTGGCATCCATGTGAGTGAAGAGCTTGGCATAGGTGAGCGGCCACTCCACGGACTCGATGAGCTGCTGCTTGACATCGGCAAGACCTCCGATATCATCCCAGTGCACATTGGGCGACTCCACCATGACCTCACGCATGGCGGAAGGCTCCATCTCGCGCAGCGCCTCCAGGAAGTCGTCGTTGTTGACCTCGATCTTATTCAGGGTCTCGGCTGGTATGGATTCAACCTCCAGGTCGATTTCAGGCAAGACTCGCCGGATGGCGCGCATGCCTGCCTCGCGTGCTAGTGCCGCAAGATCAGCGCCCACGAAGCCGTGCGTCACATCGGCCAGCTTCTCCTGGTTCACATCTTTGGCGAGAGGCATGTTGCGGGTGTGGATCTGCAAGACCTCCAGACGGGACTGCCGGTTGGGAACGCCGATTTCAATCTCCCTGTCGAATCTGCCCGGGCGTCGCAGCGCCGGGTCCAGGGAGTCGGGCCGGTTGGTCGCACCGATGACCACCACTTTGCCGCGCGTCTCCATGCCGTCCATGAGGGCCAGCATCTGAGCCACTACGCGCCGCTCCACCTCGCCCGTCACCTCTTCTCTCTTGGGGGCGATGGAGTCGATCTCATCGATGAGGATGATGGAAGGCGCCTGCTCCTCAGCCGTCTTGAAGAGACTGCGCAGCTTCTCCTCGGACTCGCCGTAGTACTTGGACATGATCTCCGGGCCGCTCAGAGTCTCGAAGTGAGCATTGGTCTCGGAGGCCAGAGCCTTGGCGAGCAATGTCTTGCCGGTGCCGGGCGGGCCGTAGAGCAAGCACGCCCTTTGGGCGCTTCCACGCCCAGCCGCTCAAAGAGCTCCGGGTGCTTCATGGGCAGCTCAATCATCTCCCGCACCTTCTTGATCTCGGCAGACAGGCCGCCGATGTCCTCGTAGCTGATGTGGGGCCCCTTTTTCTCTTCCTTGGCGGGCTTATCCGACATCTCGATCCTGGTCTTGTCACCGATCACTGCCGCTTCTCGGGAGGGAGAGACGCGCGTGGCCATGAGCTCGATCTTTCTGCCCATGACAGGGATCTCAATGATGTCACCTCTGGTGATGACCCGCCCTTCCATGTATCTTTGCAGATAGGCCTCAGCGCCGGTAATGCGCAGGGGCACGGTGGGAGCAAAGGTCACCGATTCTGCCGCTGCCGCCTGGGCTATCTTCACAGGCACCTTGTCATCTATGCTTGCCCCTGCGTTTCGGCGGGTGTTGCCGTCCAGGCGCACGATGCCCGTTCCCATGTCCTCGGGATAGCCGGGCCAGAGCAGTGCCGCAGTCTTCTTCTTTCCATGAATGCTGACCACGTCTCCGGCCTGCCAGCCCATCTCGCTAAATACGGCCGGATCTATGCGAGCGATGCCACGTCCGACATCAGTGGGACGTGCTTCAATGACTTTAAGTGTGATTTCTCCTGCCATCAAAATCCTCCAAGGTGTATGTACATGTTAAGCTTAAGTAATTTTTTAGTCTGTTCCTCTGAGAGTTGATTGCTATCTGAGCATTGCCTACATGATGATACTAACTTGTAGTTAGTGATAAGCTTGATATTTATACCTTTCGAATGATATGGTTGTGATAGTTAAAAACTAAAAAATTATATAACTTAAAAAATATTACTACTTCATTTATCCCTGTCCGTCTATTTTCTTTCTGACCTGCTCGTGCCGATCCTCCGTGGCCTGGAAAAGCTGGTCGAACATGCCGGGTGCCTCGCGCTGGATGACCTTTACACCAGCCTCTGTGATCCCTCCCTTCGTGGCCACGCTCTCGATCAGCCCGGCAAAGCTCTCCTCCTCCAGGAGCAGGGCCGTGCCGAGCAGGGTCTGCTTGACCAGGCGCTCCGCCAGCTCCGGCGAGATCCCCCTTCTTTCCGCGGCCAGCACGAACTCACGCATGAGGGCAGCGAAGTAGCCGGGAGCGGAGCTGGTCAGGTCGGCCAGCACGGCAAAGTCCTTCTCCTCGACCTCTACAGCCTGGCCGATGGCATGGAAGAGATCGGCAATAAGCCGCTGGTCTTCTGCAGTTGTATTATCCCCGAAAACGAGCAGAGTCACGCCCTGCAGCTTCTCAGAGGCCATGCTGGGAAAGGCGCGGGCCAGTCGGGCCGCGCACAGGCCCTGCAGTTTTTCCAGCGACACATCCCCGGCCACTGAGACGACCAGCTTCTGGGAATTGAGCAGGTAGGTGACGTCGCTGAGTACGTCCCTGACCTCCAGAGGCCGAACGCAGATGAAGATCACATCGGAACGCTCTGCCACAACGCGATTGCTCGCCGAGCGGATGCCGGTAGCCTCAGCCAGCCGCTCCACCTTCTCCGCTGTCCGGTTGCTGGCCAGGATCTGCTCCGCCTCGATGGCTCCAGTCTCCACGAACTTCTTGACCAGCATGCTTCCCAGATGGCCGGTGCCGATGAATCCGAAAGTAGTCATTTTGTATTTCTCCGCTTCTAGTGTGAACTGTCGCGTCCTGATCTAATATCCACCTTCAAAGATCCTGTGGGCATGCGACTTTCGGTGAACCTCACTCCTCCAGCTGGAACTCCTGCGGCCATAGCCCCATTTCTTTCCGGCATTCAGGGCAATCTGAAAAGCGATTTGCTATCATCTCGTCCACCTCGAGATCGGATACAAAGACCTCGGCCAGGATCTCCTTGGCCGTCTGCAGCTCTAAGCTCTTCCATCTTTCCGGAAGTGCCCTGCAATGTCCCCTCTGCGAGGCCTTAGTAGCTTTAAGACTGCTGTCATGATGGAATACTACTACGTGTAAGTTTAAGAACTTTTGCCGTAAAAAGATATACTTAGACCATTTTTACATAATGTAAAGTATGAATAAGATACAAATGGTGAAATGATAAAGAGGCAATTATTGAGTGGTAGTGCAGTGCGATGTTTGCCTTCTGGTCGGTCTAGTGCACCATAACGAAAGTCTTAAATCTTATAAAATGTATAGAATATAGATTGTGGCGAGAAAAACAGTATTCCGTGTGAAATTGAAAGAGGAAGAACGAGACGGGCTGAATCAGTACATCCGTTATGGAGAATCGTCCGCAAGAAGCTTGACTCGTGCAAGAATACTGCTCCTGGCCGACGAAGGTCAATCAGATGCCGAGATCGGAAATGCCTTGAAGGTGAGCAGAACGACAACCGTGAGGGTAAGAAAGAGATTCTGCGAGGGTGGTCTGGAATCTGCATTGAATGAAAAACCGCGCAGTGGTGCACCTGCAAAAATAGATGCGCGAGTTGAAGCTAAACTGACTGGCCTTGCTTGCTCAAATCCGCCGGAAGGAAGATCGAGATGGACGATGAATTTATTGGCCGACAAGCTTGTTGAGCTGGGGGAAATTGACTCGATCTCAGGAATGAGCGTTTGCAGAGCATTAAAAAAAATGAGATAAAGCCATGGCTCAAACAGCGATGGTGCATAGGGAGCATGACAAGCGAATATATCTGGAACATGGAAAATGTATTGACTCTATATGAGCAGCCACATGATCCAAGGCATCCGATGGTCTGTTTCGACGAGAGGCCTTGCCAACTGATCGGCGATGTCTTAGTGCCTGTACCTATGAAACCTGGCAGTCCGAAGAAGGAGCATTATGAATATGTTCGCAACGGTACATGTTGCGTACTTGTTGCTATTGATCCGCATGAAGGAAAAAGGTTGCTTCGCGTCATGGAACACAGAACGATGCAGAATCCATACGACTGGTCCAAGACAATCTCAACACGCATACTCCTGCTTCATTCTATAATGCTTTTGCGCCGGAAGAGGCATTTGATCTGGCTAAAATGTTCGAATACTATTATACCCCAAAGAAAGGGAGCTGGCTCAATATGGCTGAGATAAAACTCTCAGCCTTATCAAAGCAATGTCTTGATCGGCGGATTGGCGACATAGATACACTAATCAAGGAGACGTCGGTGTGGGCGCAAGAACGTAACGTAAAAAAAGCTACTATAAAATGGAAATTCACTAAAAACGATGCAAGGTCAAAGCTGAACAGGCACTAAGTTGCAAAATTAATGTTATGGTGCACTAGGGTCGTGGTCAGGCTTTCACCAGGGTGTGGTCACTGGTACGCAAAAATTTTAAGAAAATCAATATCATTAATGAGTCTAATCCAAAAGTTAAATTGGTCTCATTTCTTTAGGTAAAATTATAGCGGGGAGTAGATTTGAACTACTGATCTACGGGTTATGAGCCCGTCGGGATATCCTGACTACCCTACCCCGCTGCATTTGGGATATACTCAATGACTTTACTCTAGCTTATAAAGCTTGCGTACAAAAAGGCGCAGTTCTGGTGAGAAGAAAAAGAGGCGTCATGCATTTTTCCAGCAAAATAAGTCCATCCCATGCTAAAATCCACTCATCCAACATCGTGATCTTGCCGGGCGCGCAAATCTTCTCGCCGCGCCGTTGGCTGGAGACAGCTTTTAGGAGCGGGATTTTTCGGGCTTATTCTTGGGCCTGGTCGCTTACTTAATGTATCAGAAAGTGCTAGTGCATCCTTATGTTGCTCCTGGGCGCAGACGAAGCCGGCAAAGGCCCCGTCATCGGCTCCATGTTCGTGGCCGGCCTGGTAATCGAGGAGGATAGGCTCTTCGATCTGGCTGGCTTTGGGGTCAAGGACTCCAAGCTTCTCGCGCCGGCGAAAAGAGAGATACTGGCCAGAAAGATCTTTGGGATTGCCACCGACCAATATATCCTGGAGGTGAAGGCCCAGGTCATCGATGAGCTTCGACTTGTTATGACCATGAACGATATCATGGTGAGGAGCTTCTCAACGGTTGTGGCAAAGCTGCATGCCGACCGGGCTATTCTCGATGCCGCCGATGTAAATGCAGAAAGGTTCAGAGATCGAGTGAAGGCCGCGAGCAAAACCACCATGGACCTTGTGGCCGAGCACAAAGCCGACCAGCGTCACCAAGTCGTCTCCGCTGCCTCCATCCTGGCCAAAGTGCGACGGGATGCATCCATGCGGGAGCTGGAGGAAGCCATGCACTGCAAGATTGGCAGCGGCTATCCCCACGATCAGGATACCATAAATTTCTTGAACGAATGGGTGAAGGAAAACCGGTGTCTTCCGCCCTGCGCCAGGCATAGCTGGGCAACGGCGCAGCGTATAAAAGCTAGTTTTATATAGGCTGCCTGAAACTAAAGGCGCAAAGAAGAAGGGATCTCATGGATATAGAGGATACTTTGCTCATGATTCCAGGGCCGGTCAAGGTCGCGCCTCGCGTTCTACGCGCCCTGTCCAAGCCTATGATCAGCCACCGGAGCGGTGACTTTAGCGTGATTTACAGCGACTGCTGCAAACTTCTCAAGCAGTTCTTCGAGACCAAGAACGATATAGTAGTAATGACCGGAAGCGGCACAGTGGGCATGGACGCCGCTGTTGCCGGCCTCATCGGCCATGACGACAAGATCGTAACCATATCCAATGGCAAGTTCGGCGAGCGGTTCACCGAGATTGGCGAGCGATATGGCAAAGCCATTCCCGTGAAGTTCGAATGGGGCACTCCCTTCGACCTGGACAAGATAGAGGCCGCGCTGGAAGAGGGCGCCAAGGCCGTGGCCATGGTTCACAATGAGACATCGGTGGGCCTCACCAACCCTGCCAAAGAGGTAGGCAAGCTGGCCAGGAAGCATGATGCAGTCTTTATCGTAGACGGCATATCCTCCATCGGCGGCAACGAGTTCTTCACAGACGAGTGGGGCATAGACATTGCCATCACCGGCTCGCAAAAGGCTCTGGCCGTGCCACCGGGCCTGGCCGTGGTCTCCACCTCTCCGAAGGCAGAGGAGCGTTTCCTGCCCAAGAGCGCCAGCTACTACTCCGACCTGAAGGCGCACCTGAAGAACGTGCGAAAGAGCCAGCCTCAGACGCCCTTTACCCCGGCTGTGTCGCTGTTCTTTGCCATGCAGGAGTCCCTGCACATGGCAGCCGAGGAGGGCTTTGCCGCCCGCCGGGCCAGAACGGCGAAGCAGGCGGAGTCGGTTCGCTCCGCGGCTAAGGCGCTGGGCATCGAGCTCTTCCCCCAGGTGAATGAGCACACCCACTACTCCAATACCGTCACCGCCATGAAGATGCCCGAGGGCGTCACGGACGACAAGCTGCGCGGCGGCATGAAAAAGCAGGGCGTAATAGTATCCGGCGGGCAGGACCTGCATCAAGGGCAAGATCTTTCGCATCGGCACCATGGGCATGTGCTCTTCCAGCGACATCCTGCGAACCATCCAGACTTTGGAGCTGATCCTGGTCAAGGAAGGGAAGATCGCCTCATGCGGCGCCGGAGTCGAGGCGGCGAGCAAGGTGCTGGAAAGTTGATAAGCCGATAAATAGCATTCATTCTTCTTTTTTTGGGCCAAGAACTGGGCATTTCTCAGCAGATGAAACATCACAGTCTTAATTTGGTGAGAATACGCCATCCCAAAAGGGCAAAAAGACTTTATAAGTAGGTATGCATGCAGTAGAATATATTCTTGATTTCATGGGGGTCGAAGCTGTTGAGTGAGACTAAAGGCAGAAATGCGCACTGAATTATCAAATCGGGGCTTATCACTATGCAAGAAAGTAGGAAGAGAGCAACTTAATCTCACATTATTGCTATTATTAGTAAGCATAATTTCTGCTTTATCCCTTGCCGCACCATGTGCGGCCCAGAGCGGCTATGAAATCAGAAGCGCTGTGGTAACTCCAGAATATGGCTATGAGGATTTCACCTACTCCGCTCAGGTATGGATGAGCGAGGAGGCAGCCAGCAAAGTAGGCGTCATTGCCGTCACCAAATTCAGCCTGAAACTGAATATCTACGACCTAAAGTCAGTTGGTTTACTCAGAATCCTCTCCCAGCCAAACGGGCATGAGTAAAACCTCTTTCGTCTTCGGGCCCTACAGCTTCAAGGATAGATTCGGCATAGCCCGCACCAGCAATGCCTACCTTTGAATTTATCTTCTATGCAGGCGGTCAGCAGGTCGCAAAAACTGCCAGAATAAAAGGCCCTATCGTCCAGCCGCCCACATTAACCGGCACCCCCAGCTTTGAGAAGAAACCTTATTTCTTCCAGGGGATCGCAGTCTCAGCCGGTTTCAAAGACATGGACGGGCTAAACCCCAAGCCGACATGCCATCTGGAGATCACAGGTCCGCTGGGTACGGCTGATTCCAGGAGCTGGACCACAGCCGACGTTTCTTGCCAGTCCTCGGGAAAGAGCACATACTCCTGCACTGTGGCTGAGGATCTATCCAGTTACAGAAATGGCGGAGAGTTCACTTTCAAGCTGGTCTACAACAACCTCAAGCTTGACCCCCTGACCTATGGACCCTACAACATCTCTCTTCAGCCCTACAATCCCGTTCTCGAAAAAGTTAGCTGTTCCCAAGCTACTGGATTATACCAACTTCACCATTCAGGCTTACGTCAAGGACGCCGGGGCCAAGATGGTGGGAGGCACCCCGGACGGCAGCGTGGCCAGCCTGATAATCAGCCATCCCCAGAAAGGCGAGATGACTTATGCCTCATCTGAGCCCGTTGTGCGGGGCAGCAGCCTGGTCTACGAGTGGACCAATGATAATATCCCGGCCCTCTTCAACCGGAGCGATGTGCAGCTCGCCAAGAATGCACCCTTCCAGGCCAAAGTGGTGTACAAGAACGAAAACTGGGATTACCAGGCCGAAAAGTCCAACATCAGCTTCAAAGTAGTGGAAGAGATTCCCAAACTGGACCTGCAATATCCCTCAACCGTTTATGTGCGGGCCGGCGAGAGCACCACTCAGGATATAATTGCCACAGTTACCTTCTCCAAGGGTGTCGGAGATATGAATTTCCTGCTGTCGGGCCCGGATCAGGACCTGAACTTGACGGAAAAGGGAGTGCCTCTGGGAGGCAACAGGTATCAGTACAAGTGGCAGGTCGCTTTCGACGACCGGCATATCAATAACAACTACACTCTAGCATTATCCTTTGTCCACCCAACGCTTGGAAGGCGGAAGGTATGCCTTCGAGGACAAAATCATTAGAGTCGCACCGCTTTCCGTGCAGTTTTCCCAGGGACTTGTGTCCCCAACTACAGGCCTAGTGGAACGACAGCTACACCTATTCCCTGAAGATCGATACCACCATCGTACCTCTCGAAGTCCGGCTGCAGACCTACGATCCCTGCAGCAGCGAATGGACGGACAAGGGGGCCCAGAAAGCGACGGCATCAGTCATCATGGCTCAACTGGACTCTTTCGCCCTTTGGCTATGAATGCAAAGAGATGCAGCAGGAAGGAGCCAAGTATCGTTTCAAGGCCAGCTTTGCCGGAAATGATTACTTCTCAAAGCCCTACCAGGGCCCGACCTTCGAAGGAGGCAAGCCCGTCCTCATCTCCCTGGACAGCGATCCCGTGGTCTATGTCTCCGAGGGCAGCGAATCTTCCAGCAGCATTGCGGCTGTAGTGGAATACGCAGCGCGGCCAGGGCCAGGCCGTCCTCCGGCTGGAGGGCCCGGAAAAGAGCATCGATGAGACAAGCCAGGGAATAGCTCTGGGCGGCAATCGGTATCGGTACGATTGGAGCCTGCCCTTCGAGGAGACAGATATAGGCAAGAGTTTCAATTACACGATCAGCTACAAGCATTCCAGTCTTGCCGCGGAGTTTCGGCTGGCAGAAAAGTCGATTGATGTTAAAGCAATATCAATCAACTTTGGCGATGCGACCGTGTCGCCTGTAAAAGGCAAATGGAATGATACCTATACCTACTCGGTGCCTGTGAAGAGCAGCGTCGAGATGAAGGTGGCACTGGAGGTCTATAATCCCTGCAGCCAAGGAGTGGGTGGAGCGAGCCTTCCGGCACGGCAACGAGCGGCGAGAGCCTTGTCAATCTCACTGCCAGGCCCTTCAAATACAAATGCGCCGAGGCAGAAGGAAAACAGGCTAGCTACCGCTTTGTGGCCGGATTTGCCGGAGCGAGATTCGAATCGGAGGTATATTCGGGACCGCTTATCAGTGGCGGCAAACCGGAACTGGTATCACTGGACTATACACCGATACTTTATGTGACTGAGGATGCTCCCCGTTTATCAGGTGGTAAAGGCAATAGTGGACAGTCCCCTGGGACCGGGCGCTGTGGCCTTGAGCATCAACGGCCCAAAGATGAACTTCACCGAGGAGGTCAAAGGGACCTTCCTGAGCGGGCAGAGGTACGCTTACACCTGGTCCATTCCCTTCGGCATCGATAACGCCGGAAACCATACCTTATCGCTGCGCTACCTGCATCCTGAGATCGCAGGCGGCAAGATCGCTTTCCCGGAGCAGAGCATGAGGGTTATGAAAACGGAAGTAAAAAAGAAAGAAGAAATAATTAAATTTGATCAGGCATCTGTTACACCTGCCAACGGCTCGATCTTCACCGGATTCGCTTATTGTGTGAATGTGACATCCAATCTGAAAAATTATGATGTGGAGCTTTTCACGCAGGAGCCCGGCTCAACCAAATGGATCTCGCAGGGAACTATTCCCTACAACGGCACATCTCAAGTCCTCTGCTGGCCGGAGGTCGTGATTGATGGATCGCATTACGGAATGGCAAAGTACAGATTTAGCAGCGGATTGTCAGCCTCAGACATCTTCGAAGGCCCGAGCATTGAGCCGGTGAGCTTCATAAACGCCACAATAAGCCCGACCCACGGTCCTCTTTACATAACCACCCGCTCCTGGGTGAGATATCCAGGGTATACATGTACACCATCACCGTGCAGTTCATGAAGCCCCTGGCAGGCAACATGAAAGAGGTCAAGCTGGAGGTCTACGATCCATCCTCTGAATCATGGCTCTATGCCGGCAGCCAGACTTATGATGCCTCCAAGACCAAGATTGTATTCAAGGTCAATTTCGCAGGTCTGCCATTCCAGGAGCCCTTCCTGGGAGAGACAAAGTACAGACTGCTGGCTTACAGCGAGAATCTGGGCGAGTTCGTTGGGCCGACCATTGATGTGAACCTGAGAAATGAGCAAGCAATCGCACAGGGCAAGAATTACACCTATCAGCTTGAGGTGAGGTCAAGTCTGCCCAAGGTCAATGTTGCTCTGGCTTATACCAAGAACAATGTCAATTGGCTGAAAGGAGACAAGAGGACCTATGAATCCTCGAACCAGGAATGGAAAGCCCTGAAGTGGGAGAAGTATCCCAAGCACTATGCTTACGAGTTTGAGGTAGACTATGCTTAAGTGGCTGATTGCTGCAATACTAGCTTTGTTGCTGATTTCCGGATCGACCCTGGGCGGAGAGGTCCTGGGCCCGCGGACGAGTCTGGCGGTGGAGGCGACAGCGGGACGCCTTCCGTCTCATCGGGTGGCGGAGGAGGCGGCAGCAGGCAGATCGATATCGATAGATTGATTACAGACCGTGAAGGACGGAAAGAAGAGCAAGCCTGCCAAGTTCGAGGAGCTGCGGACCTTATTGTGGAAGGATCCGATCACAAGCGAAGAATACCAAATGCCAGTCGTGCTGATGTATTACAAAGGAAACAATACCACAGTCAGCCGAAATCAGCCGCTGGAGATCATAACGGTTGCCACCAATAACAATCCCCTGGAGATGCGGCGCATGCTCGATCTTTATCTGGAGGTAAAAGAGCCGGGTTCGAGTAAGTACGAGCGCATCAACTCCTGGCCGGAGAAGATTCAGACCAACGAGTACAGCGAAACAACCAACACCACCTTGAGAATCTGGGGCATGCTGCCATCCTTTTCCTACCTCAAGAATGTGGGCGTGGTAAAGGTGCGCGCCAATGTGAGCGACGGCGTCAATAAATGGAGCACGGCAAGCTACTCCGGGTTGAAACCGCCTTACTACTCGGAACTGGTCTTCAATGTAACGAACAGCCTGCCGGTCATGAGCGACTTCGATGTAACTCCCAGGGGGCCTTGTAAGGTATAATGATCCCATCGAGTACAAGGCTGATATTGCCGATGCAGATGGAGATTTGCTCAATGTGACGCTGCACATCCTTGATGAGAATGGTGTCGAGCTGAAGAATGAAACACTGAACATGAAGCCAGGTCCTGTCAGCTTCAAGGCCAATGAATATGGATTCTTTAAAGAGGCTGACGCAGGCAAGAACTTTACCTACTACTACAGCTATGATGATGGCATTGATTTCATCAGCAAAGATCCTGCAGATCCATTAAAAGGACCCAATATCCGCAAGGGTCCAAAGCTCTCCGTGGATAAGCTGGGCTTTTCCTCTACCAGCGAGAATTATTACTGGTGGGAGAAGTACGGATTCAATCTGAGAGTAAAGAATCTGAACCCTGAAGACGTACGACGTAGCCTTTACCCTGAGCACCAGGACCGGTAACAATGAATGGAATACAGTGGAGACGAAGACTGTCAGAATTGGACCCGATCCCGTCGAGGTGAACTTCAATAACACCAAACCCTTCCAGGTTACCGATGCCGGGCAGACTTTTTATTACAGAGTGAAGTACTCGGAGTATGATCAGAGCGGCAAGGACGCCATGGAGCAGACGGGTGTTCAGATCAACGGCAAGATCGTGCCCTACAGTATCTATAATCCGGTAATGGTCCTGAATTTAGTACCGATGCTTTTCCTGATACTAATGGGTAGCTTTTTCATAGAAAGAAAGCTTAAAAAAGGAATTGAGTCTCATGAAAGCGCATCAGGCAAAGCAGGGGACAAGAAGAGCAAGAAACAAGAACGCAAGGGCAAATCTGGTGGAAGCTTTGCCGGCAAAGTTCTTAAAATGCTGAGGAGGGACTAGGAATGCCCATAGATATCTCAACTGCAATGAATAGCCTATTTCCCGCAGGCACATTGCTCCTGGCATTATTGCTGATCTTTGCAGCAATTTTGCACATTAATAACCTAAATCGTGTCCACAAGCTTATGGCCATCCTGCAGCATAAAAAAGATGTCTCTAAGGCACTTCTTTATAAAGAGATGACTGTCCCGCAGGGCTCAAACTTCACAGCTCTAGCCCTGGCAGCATGGATAATGCTCTTTGTGGCCGTAGCCTATCTTTACCTGCTGGTTCCGACCATCCTTCCCTTCAGCTACATGGATATCGCCGAATTGGCCTCCCGTAACTGGGGATTTGGCATCTTCGGCATTCTGGCAGCCGGTTTTGCGGCGGCGATTATTCTCTTACTCGATAAGCTTCCTGAAGATCGCAGAGAATTAAAGCTAATGGAATTGTATAGCTTTTATTCCATCTCCAAAGCCGTGAAGAAAATGATCGGCATGACGGTCATTGCCTTATGCATCTCCGTAATGCTATCTGCCTATATCGGAACCATTTATCCGGCCCATTCGCAGCCTGCCGAACTTTTGAGCCTGATGCTTTTGGTTGTATCGGCCGGAGTACTTGTCATGCCTATTTATAGAGAGGCCTGGGAGGCGAGAAGATGAGACTATGCATTGTTGGCATTGGCGGAGCCGGTGGAAAAATAACCCAGGAGTTTTTGGGAAATGAGGATCTGGATTTCAGTCTTCTCTCTCACATAACAGGAGCTGAATATCTCTCTCCTGGCAAGATACAGGGAATATGGCTGGAAGCTGATAAGAATGATGCTAAGAATATCCAGCATTTCTTCGGAGACATGGAGGAAGGATGCTACCCCTGCTTTTACATCCCTCATGACGCGGTGGCTGATGGCTGTGCGGTTCATGTCGCTGTCAAGGAAAAATATGGATATGATGTAAAGAAGCAGGGCTTTGTTAGAGATGCCCAATATCTTAAGGCAATATTTGAAATCTTTGATACGGATAAAGAGATCCAGGCCATCGTTGCCCAAACCATGAATAAAGAGATGGTTGAATCAATGGGTGGAAATGGCCATACCAGGCTCCCAATCCCATATTCGACAGTGCCTGGAATGCCATAAGAGACTTCACAACACTGGGAGAAGGAGAGTGCGATGGCATCCTCTTTGTGGTCTCCTTTGGCGGAGGAACAGGAACCGGATTCATCAATCCGATCATCAACCATATCCGAAATGAAGGACAAAGCGGAATACCCTGTTTTTGCACTGGGCATATTGACCGAACCTGGTGACTATGCAGACAAGGCTCAGTTTTCAAAGAGCGCAAGAAGGAACCTGGCGGCGATAAGCGCCATTTACGATCTTCTCACCAAGGGCAGTGGTGCCAATGGAGTCATCATCGTCGATAATGAGATTCTATTGGAAAGATATGGAAATGATTACGTTTCAGCCAACAAATTCATTCATAAGATGATGCAGCCCCTGGTGGCGGCACGAGACTATCCCGAAGAGATCCCTCCCAGCCAGGCAGTAGCACAGCACTCATCCGGCGGCCTCTCCAGGCCACCAATATTTGTGCCCCTCTTCGCCTCGCTGCCCAGGAGCGCCAATCCTGAGGAGGCCCTTATCAAGAAAGCGCTGAGCGAAGAGGGAAAGCTCTTTGGCTGCTCTCCGGAAAAGGCGGACTTTGCCTTCGTCTTCTGCCGAGGTTTCATTGATTCGGATAAGATAAGAGAGATTCTCTCCAGGGAGACGGGCATCGTGCCGGAAAGCATATGGCCGTCCAGGAAGATGGGTGAGGGAAATAATGAGATATTGATTCTGCTGAGAAATCCCTATGGAGACGATCCCAAGGCCTACCTGAAGGTGGGCACGCTGGAAAATAGATTTTGCATGGTGATCTCTCAGGCTTTGCAGTACATGAGCCAGCATCCGGAAGATCTGTTTTATGAAGGCAAACAAGAAGAAAAGGGCAAAAAAGATGGCAAGCCGGCCGAGCAGGTCAGGCTGACTGAGGCCTCCAAGGAGGCTCTTAAGATGTTCTTCTTTGGGCCGGAGGGCATGGGCAAAGACGGTTTTGGCAAGACGAGCGGTTTTGCCTTTGAGCTGAAGGAGGCCAGAAGAAGGCTGAGGGATGGAGAGAAGCCATTCTTCCACAATCCGTTGAGGATATTTTATAAGGAAGCCAAGACGGAAGGTGATTTCAAAAGCAATGGCCACGAACCGGATAAGGATGATATAGCCAGAGCTGTCGATAAGAGGATTAGAGAGCTGATCGAACTGGGACTGCTAAAGGGGCCGTGAGGGTAGAAGATTTAGACGAGGCCGAAGTCTTAAGGCCTCGTCTTCCATTATTCCTTCTTTTTTTCAGAATATTTTCGCCCAAAAACAATAAATATGATCATCACATCCTGGTACTTGTTAATGTTTCTATGCTGTGGATGCAAGAGGCCGGAAGCAGGCGCAATTTTTCCATGGTCTTATCGATCTTTCGCCAAACTGGATTCACAAGGTCCCTAATGAGTTCTCAGGCCAATTAAAGACAAGCTCTAAATATTTAGCCGATGAAAAGAGCAGACGATATTTCGGGGGTTAAAATCATGCAGAGTGAGTTCAAGAATTTCGCATTATTGGTATTAACGGCAATGGCGGCCATTTCGATTGCCGGATTCGCAGCATCAGACACGGCCCAATCCCTGGATTGGAATAGCTACAGTCCGGAGCATACCGTAGGTTCAGGCGATGACGACTGGTGGACGACATATCCCGATCAGCATGAAAACTCCGGCTCGGCGGTAAAACATCCGGACTGGGTTTTGAAAGCTCTTAAGGAGAAGCCGATGCTCATCCTGATTCATAGCAGCAACTGCGTGCCCTGCCTGACCCAGACGCCCAGAATTAAAGCGGCTGCAGAGAGCTTTAGCGGCGATCTCGAATACTACGATATTCTGGCGGAAGGAAGCGGCTACGATAAGGCCATTGGTATCCTGGATGTCTATAATCCGGCAGGTGGAGCCCAGTATGTTCCAACGACAATCTTCATCACCCTGGCCAAAGGCCCGGATGGGGCCGTGGATGTAGCCTGGCATAGTGAGATTGATGCCATGAGCCAGGAAAGAGATCGATGCTTACGTGAAGGACTCCATCTACTACTACAAGCAAAATAGTGCCGCATGGATCTGAGAGTGATACCATAATTGCCAAAACTAGCAAAAAGAAGCTGCATTCAGCAGCTTTTATCCTCCTTTTCGCCTTGGCTTGCCTTTCTGTCTTTTCCAGCCCTGCCTTTGCCGCCGATGCCATAAAGGCCCCACAGTTCACGGCAGTCGGAGTGGACGGTAAGAACTTCTCTCTTTCCGACTTTTTGGGTGCGTCCCTCATCCTGCATATCACCAACATCGAGATTCCGCTCTGCGTGGAATGCGAAGAGTCCCTGAAAGGACAGGTAGAGGAGCTGGCAAAACTCAAGGCCATGCACCCCGCCGTCCAGATAGCCACAGTAAACATGCGGAAGAATTCCTACTCGCGTGACGGCAAATCTCTGGCTGAGAAGTGGTGGAAGGTCAATATCACCTGGCCCTGGGCCGAGGATATTGAGCCATACACCATCGCCGGCAAATATCTCGACTACTGGAATGTAAGAGGAGGCTCCTCCAACCCCACTCTCCTGCTGATCGACAAAGAGGGCAATATCGCCGCAGTCTATCACGTCTACCGGGTGGGTGAAGGCGTGTTAGACGGCGTGCAGAGTGCCGAGAAGCTTTACCAGAGGCTGCAAGATGTGAACGGCGAAGCGTGGAAGGGCCTGGAGGGGGAGGTCTTCCGGCAAGAGGTGTCGGCATTCGGCATGTTCTTGCTGGGCATACTGACATCGCTTGCCCCCTGCTCCATAGCTCTCATGATCGCTGTATTCTCTTATGTCATGACCATAAGAAAGAAGGATGAATATCTGAGAAAGAGCGTCTCCACCTCAAGAGAGGGCTTCATGATCGGCATTGCTTTTACCTTAGGCATGGGCGTCGTCTTCTTTGTGCTGGGGCTGTTCATCTCTCAGGTGGGCCTGTTCATAAGAGACTCCAGGGTCTTCGACCTGATGGCCGGCCTGATCATGATCACGCTTGGCATCAGCAACCTCAAGCCCCTGGATGAGATCTTAGAGCCCGTAACCTCTCGAATTAGGCGCTATCGAGGAGAAGGAGAGTACTGTGATACCCACAAGAGCCTGCTGCAAAGGTCGGTTGAGGCCTCCATTTCGCTATTCAAGCACTCCTCTTTCATTGGCGCCTTCACCTTAGGCATCTTCTTTGCCCTGGGCTGGGCACCCTGTGCTCTCTCCATGGTTCTGCCGGTATTGATCTGGCTGGCCTCGCAAAATATCACCCCCCTGGCGGGAGGCGTGATGCTCTTCATCTTCGGAATAGGGCATGGAGTGCCCATCATTCCCATTGCCACCTTCTCTCGGGCGGTGGGGGGAAGGATCGGAGAGAAATATGTCTCCATCGGGGCCTGGACCACCAAATTCTTCGGGCTGCTGGTGATAGTGGTGGGCGTGGTTTATGCGGCGAGGTATGCTGGATTCTTGCTGTGGTAGAGAAGATGTGCGGACAAATCTAGAATGACTGCTCGCTGGCAACCCCGGTCCGCTCGGGCCTCCTGTCCACCCGAGTACGCGTGTGCACGCGGGGTTAGATGGGGGGCGAGGCCACCAAACTGAGGCAGAAAGCAGGCGGGCGGATAATGGCGATAGCCTGGATATTGAATGAAGACATAGTTGGCTCTTACCATATCAAATTTTTTCGACCCTCTCCGCCACTAATGCATACCAAAGTCTTTTTGATCATTAGTTGCATAAATCTAGCGCAGGATCTAAGGAGAACTTGATAAATGGCCGTTCGCCGCTCGTTCAAAGCTGATGATAGCTTCTTGGAGAAGTTATGCATTGGTGCATTTGGCACAAAAGCCGTAATTCATGATCTTTCGAGACTGAAGTTTAGAAGAACTTCTGACGACAGGGTTATCTCTTTGAGCCTCCTTAAAAGAGGGATAGATCTCACGCCACGGCACAATCGAGAAATCCAGTGATAAAGTGAAGGCAGGATACATCCAACCGAAAATATTTTAATCTTCAAGCGAGATGTACCCTGTGAGATCCTTCAATGACACAAATACAACTTACCATGAAAAACTTTCCCTTCGCCGAACAGTTGAAAGCGATTTTCGAGAAATATTCGGACGACTACGAGTACACTTCGGATGGAATCTTCCGCAAAATTATACCACCATTATGTAATAATTGTGGGACATCCATGGACCATAATGGCTTCAATAATCATACGAAGAAGCTGCTCGGCGATGCTAAAATAGGCAAATATCTGTGTCCCAATTGCGGCAAAAATATTGAGGAAGAACATGGGTTTTGGGAGAACGCGACGAGCACATTTTTCGGATTATTTAGCGGTCTTTGTCAGCTCCTAAGGGTTAATAATGTCTCTCTTGATGTAATCCAGAAAGTATCGAACTACATCTATCCGCGCAGCAAGGACACCATTTGCACGATGATCACATCTGCGACAGATAATATGGAGATTCCAAAATTAGAGGATGTCCAATTTGTTCACTATGATGAGCAGCACCCCAAGGCAGATAGATGTCAGAAATACCGACTAACTCTTTTCGATTACAGGACGAAACAAGTGATTGCAGATGAGTTATTCGACTCAAAAGATGGGGCAACCATCGAGGATTTCCTTCGAAGAAACCTCTACGTACATAAACCAATATTTATAGTAACTGATCTTTATAGAGGCTATGATAAACTATTCAAGAAAATTTTTGGAAATCGAGTGGCCCATCAATTTTGTTTGTTTCATCAAAGCCAGCTCATTGTCAATGATTTTCCGAAAAAGACAACAATCGAAGAAGAACTACTAAAATATATGATGTTAAATATATTCTATGATCGGACATCGGAAATACAATGGCTTTCATGTCTGATTGAAGAAGAGCAAGAGATAAAAAAACGAGGCGAAAAGACGTATAAGGAATGGCTAGAAGAGGCTCAAAAATGGTTTAAAAAATTTGTTCATGGTTTGGAGAAGGAACGAAGAAGAAATCATAAGAATATGGAAACAAGAAATTTATACGATGCTAAGAAAAATTTGAATGAATTAATAAATAAAATGAACGATTTTAAAATTATAATTCAGAAAAGATTAAATCAAATCGAGAAGGATTGGCAACATCTTATGATCTTTCAATTATTCGATGGCGCTCCTGCAACCAACAATCCCATAGAGAATGCTATGATACAAACACAACAATTTTAGTATGTGATACGAAATTGCGCCAAACTTTAGTTGCAATAGGAAGATGTGTGCAATCATGGTCGTTAGAAAAGTTGAAAATCACTTGATTTCTAGAAAGTGCCCATCAGAGCATGTTCTCTTGAGATAATTTTGCCTCGATTTTATGCCATGTCTCTTTGGAGAACGCTTTTCAGTAACTTTCACCCACGACCTAATAACGATGCATTTGTATTTATAAACTATGCATATATTAAAATTTAGGTACCAAAATCTTTTTATGCAATAACATCCTATAGTATATTTGGTTCATGAAAGGAGGTATCAAATTGGCAAGCGAAAATGTAGAGAAGGCAAAGACCGATGTAAAGAAGGGTGTGGCTGATTTAGAGAAGGCGGGCAGTTATCTAAAGGCAGATATAGAATCTGGTGTGGAAAAAGCCAAAGCTAGTTTGGGGCATAGTGAACTTGGGAAGAAAGTAGAATATGCCAAGGCAGACATAAAGGCTGATATTAAGAAGTCAAACGCGGAAATAAAACATGCGTCCGCTGATACAGAGGCAAATGCTGATGAAGAAAAGGCTAGGGCAGATCGAGCAAGAAATCGCTGAATGGACAGAAAAGAGAAAAGAGGTTAGATATGAAAAAAATATTATTGCTTATGCTTATAACCACAATGATGCTCACAGCATTCCTGGCTCTAAGCACAGCAGAGGATGTAACTAAATCAACTACGAGTACGACTACAACCCCAGCTCCCGATGTTACCAAATCAACCACAACTACCACGAATCCTAGCTCCGATGCTACCAAATCAACTACAACTACCACGACACCCAGCTCCGAGCCTACAACTACGAGTAAATCAACCACAACTACTACGACTCCAGGCTTCGAAGCAACCTTTGCTGTAGCCGGGATTCTGGCAGTGACCTTCATTGCGTTGAGGAGAAAACACTAAGATTTTCAAAATTTTTTAAAAATATGAGAGCAGTGTTTGTATTTAGGTGAAAGGACTATGATTTGGAAACTTCTAAAAATATTGTTCGCGCTAGGTACTATTGTCCCGCTACTCTTGGTCCTGGCGAGAGATATTCACAGTGTTGTGAAAGAAGGAAATTTCTTAGGTACAGATGGATTGGAGTGATCATTTTGAAGAAAGACGAATTCATGCTGCTGATAGAGGGTTGCAGGCTTCCCGAAATGTTTGATCAAAATCTTTTGGACAATGCTTCTGTGATGTTCAGCAAATGGGGTATGAGCAGACAAATGGACGAAAAGGAGCACCTTTTTAAGAGTTCTGGACTTGCTCCCAAACCAGAAGATAGCGATGCTCTAAAGAAAGAAAAAGAGGCACTGCGTTGTGTGTGCGAGAAGATGATGAACTCTCAGCTAAATAGGAAAGACGCAGTAGTGATCATTAAGAATTTCAATAATATCAAAGATACAAAATTTGAGTGGGTCGAAGATTAGATCCGCTCCTATAATTTTATAAATTATAACCATTATTGTTATCGAGTGCTGTAATTCTGAGCATGCCATTTGATTTTAAAACGCAATACCCCGCAGCTTGCTGCGGCTGGGATAAAGTGCATACGTATTCAACTGAGGTTTGGATCAGCTTAACCTGGTTGCGTTTTCATGCGGCGGCGTCTCGGATGCCCCGCAGCTTGCTGCGTGGGTGCGCCGCCGCCGTTTCACTCGGATCTGTTTATTTGTATATTCTACAATGAATTCTTTAAATATAAGCTCCCTAACCTCTTCTGTAGTCCAGGTATCATTTTGCTTAAGAAGTTGAACTAGCTGTACTTTTTGATCATCTGTAAGCTTCGACGGTCGGCCACCTGCATATTTGGGAATCAAGCCCTCATAGCCCTTTTCATTCCACCTATCTTGCTAGATTTAACGATAACATAAGTGGAATGCATACTCGCGTCGCAATTGCATCGATTACAGAAAACCCATTGCATAAGGGACAAATTTTGCATTCTTCCTTTGTACCAACTCTCCAAAATATTGTAACGTTCTATCTGATATAGTTAATGGTGGCATAAATTTTTTCGGGACTTCACACTCGAGTCTTCTTAATTTTTGAGTCACCTTTGGCAGAAAACACAGTATGTCGATTGCCCCGATACGGGAATATAAAGCCAAGGTTTATTTTCCCTCCGACAAAATGAGCATCCACTCAATGACCGCCACTGCCCCAATCAATAATGAAGAAGTCTACCAGCCCGCCGAGGATACCTATCTGCTCCTCAGAGCCGCATTATGCGAGGCCAGGCCCGCGGACAGCGTGCTGGAGGTTGGCTGCGGCAGCGGCTTCATCTCCCAGGAGCTGGGGCCAAAGGTGGCCCGCCTCCTGGCCACAGATCTAAATCCCCATGCCGTCCGGGCGGCCAGGGCCAGGGGAATCGAGGTCATAAGAGCGGATCTGCTGCGGGGAATCAAAGTAAAGTTCGACCTGATACTCTTCAACGCACCATATCTGCCTACTGAGCCGGAGGAAAGGACTGGTCAATGGACAGACTATGCCCTGGACGGAGGCGAGAATGGCCGGCAGACGGTGGATCGATTTATCGAGGATCTGGCTGTGCATCTGCGGCCTGGTGGTAGAGCACTGCTGCTCATATCAAGCCTTACCGGGCTCACAGAGGTGCGGAGAACGGCCGCCTCTGCCGGGCTAACCGCTGAGGTGGTGGCCGAAGAGGGATGCTTTTTCGAGCGGCTTTACGTTCTCCGGCTGGGAACCATATATTCTTCTTCCGGATCAGGCTCCGGAGCAACATAGGGCGGCATGGCATCAAGCAGGCAGACTAGCTTATCCAGCACCTCATTTACGCCCTCGCCGGTCTCGGTGGACATGTGCAGCATATCTTTATCTGCTCCAAATCTCAATATGTCTGCCTTATTGGCCACAACCAGAACAGGCAGCGTTAGCCAGTTCTTGAGATCTTCGGCCAGAGAAAGCTGTGAATCGATAAGATAGCCGCAGTGCTCACTGGGGTCCAGGATAAAGAGAACCACTCCTTGCAGATGGCTCAAGGCGGCTACCGTCTGCCGCTCAATCTCATTTCTCTCTTCCATGGGTCGGTCAAGCAGCCCGGGCGTATCCACGACCTGATACTTTTGATCGCCCCGCATGAAGTGGCCTACAAAGATGCCCCGCGTGGTAAATGGATACATGGCGATCTCGGGCCGCGCCCCAGTGACTCGCACAATGAAGCTTGACTTGCCCACATTGGGGTAGCCGGCGATGAGAATGGTCGGCACCGCCGGGTTTATGGTAGGCATCTTGCGCAGAAGGTTGCGAGCTTCATTCAAGAATAGCAGATCTTTCTCAATGGACCTCATGACCGAAGAGTAGCGTCCAAAGGCCGACTTTCGGGCAGGGGTGGTGTCCAGACCGCGAGACCTTCTAATAGTGCCTACATACTCTTTTGAGATCAGTCTTATCTGTCGGGAAGCCCAACTCAGGCGAGACAGGCTGATGCGGATGCGATCCACACCTGCGATTATGTCTGCCATCTCTCTGTAGAAGGGCGGCAGATTCTCAAAGGAGGGGAATTTCTTGATCAGGATTGCTGAGATTGTCAGAGAGGATATTGCCGGCGTTTTGCACCATGGACTCGTCATCTGTAGCGCGAGAGGCACGCCTAAAGGACTTATTTAAAAGCTCTTCTGATGTGGGTACGGTTGGAAGCTGTTCGAACATTACATAGTAGGTTACTGGACGAGGGTTGATAAACCTTTAGGCGGCCACCCACCTCCTCCCCCTGAAATAGACATTTATAAATGGTTTTCGGAAGGCTTAAATATTAGTTCTGCATCTATATAGATGAGGTGGCCTCTTGAAGAGATTAGGCACCGCTCTTCATGTTGTACAGAATAAATTGATTCTCCAGAGCGAGCAGATTGTTGGAAGCGAGACCAATATCCCCAGAACTAATTCCTGGGTTGTAGATCAGAAGAGGACCAGAGTCGGAAAGGTTTTCGATATATTCGGCCCCATTAATCATCCGTACATCATCGTTCGACCAAATAGAGGTGTAGATGCCGCTGCCCACGTCGGAAATAAGCTCTATATCGACGAGGCGCCGGGGAGAGATAGCAAGTGGAAGAGATTGAGAAGCTGAGAGAGATAGAGAGGGCGGAGCCGGAAAAGCTCAAAGAAAGGACCCGGCTCAAGCGCGAGAAAGAGAAGGTAGACGAGTTCGAGAAGTTCACGGTGGAGTGTCCGGAGTGCAAGAGCCACACCCTCGTGCGCGACTATGAGCGCGCCGAGCTGGTCTGCTCAGATTGCGGTCTGGTCATCGACGAGAATTTCATCGACCAGGGGCCGGAGTGGAGAGCCTTCGACCACGACCAGCGCATGAAGAGGTCTCGGGTGGGAGCGCCCATGACCTACACCATCCACGACAAGGGCCTCTCCACCATGATCGACTGGAGGAACAGGGACTCCTACGGCAAGACCATATCCTCCAAGAACCGCGCCCAACTGTACCGGCTGAGAAAGTGGCAACGCCGCATCAGGGTCAGCAATGCCACGGAGAGAAACCTGGCCTTCGCGCTCTCTGAATTGGACAGAATGGCGTCTGCCCTGGGTCTTTCCAGAAACGTGCGAGAGACGGCAGCTGTTGTCTACAGAAAAGCCGTGGACAAGAACCTCATTCGCGGGCGGAGCATTGAGGGCGTGGCCGCAGCAGCGCTTTATGCCGCTTGCCGGCAGTGCAACGTGCCCCGCACCCTGGACGAGATCGCTGAAGTATCCAGGGTTTCTCGAAAGGAGATCGGCAGGACCTACAGATTTGTCTCCCGCGAGCTGGCACTCAAGCTCATGCCGACAAGCCCCATTGACTACATCCCCCGCTTCTGCTCCGGTCTGAATCTGAAGGGCGAGGTGCAGGCCAAGGGAATTGAGATCCTGCGCCAGGCAGCAGAGAAGGAGCTCACCAGCGGGCGCGGGCCCACGGGCGTGGCCGCTGCCGCCATCTACATCGCCTCCATCCTCTGCGGAGACAGAAGGACGCAGCGCGAGGTAGCCGATGTGGCGGGCGTGACTGAGGTTACTATCAGGAACCGCTACAAAGAGCTGGCAGAAGAACTGGACATTGAGATAATCCTTTGATCTCATTTTGAATACCCGCAGCTGATCTGCGGGGTATTCAAAATGACAACTTTTTTTTCAAAGCATATCGGCAAACGCAGACGATGTGACGGCAGAGAGCAGGAAAGACAGGCCGATCAGCAAGAATACGACGCCACCTACTCTGGTAATCACTCTGCGATCGATCCTGCTCGATAGATACTTGCCCAGGAATATGGCCATGATGGATAGAATCAAGAGCGCAATCATGACGCCGATGAAAACCATTTGAGGATTGTATTCCGTAGCAAAGAGGGCGGAAGCGATCTGGGTCTTGTCCCCCCACTCCGACAGGAAGATCATAGAGAATCCCGATACAAAAGCCCTCTTAGCGGAAAGGTTGCTCTCCGCCTCCTCATCCTGATCTCCTTTCAGTATCAATATGCCAAATAGTATAAACACTAATCCGCTGGACGAGCTTTACCAGATGTACGGGAATGACATTCGTCACCCAGGAGCCCACCAGGATGGCAAATCCGTCCGCCAGCAAAAAGGCCAGCATCACTCCCAGGAGAAGCCGGAAGTATTCTCGCGTCCGAGAAGAGAGCAGCAGAATAGATAGCTGCGTCTTGTCGCCCATCTCGGCCAGCCCGACGGCCAGCAGCGGAATTATGATCTCATCCAGCGCGATTTAAAACACCTTTATCTTCCCCAGAAGGGGTCCTTCTTGCGTTTGATATCCAGGAAATTCTCCAGCACCTCGCGCTCGTCCTCCGCCAGCTTGGGCTTCAGCTCCAGCTCCACAATGCGAGCATGCTTCTCAGGAATGTTGACATAGAGGATATCGCCCTCATGGATCTGGCGGCCTACTGTGGGTCCGTCGATGGATATGGCCACTTCCTGCCCGACGGTCGCGGAGCCGACGTTTTCATTGCGCGCCTGGATTCCCCTGATCTCACCCACATTGGCACCGTCTTCTCTCATCAAGTTGACATGGGTTCTGACCACACCGCCTATGATCTGCACACCCACAATGGCCGGCCTGGACTGGCGGAAGACGCAGTCCGGCAAAATACGGACGGCACCGGGCCGGATGACTGCCTCAAGCCGCTCCTGCTCGATGCGCATCTTCTGCTCTTCCGTCCATTGCTCATAGTTCTCCAGAATGGTGTAGATGATATCGCTGCAAAATGCTGGTACATTGGTCTTCTGAATCTCGCTGATGGCATCAGGCAAGATTTCCACATTAAAGGCTAAAATCGCGGAGAGCAGGGGGTCTTTGATGGCCGAAGCGCGGATCACATCCCTCCGGGAAACGGGCCCTACATCAGCATGATGGATGGCTATGTTCTTGGCCTTTAGCTCGCCCACCAGGGCTTCCAGCGAGCCTATAGCATCTGCTTTTAGGATCACGCCCTCGCTCTCGGCATCGATACGCACCGCTTCGAGCTCGGACTTCAGCTCCATGGAAAGGGCCTCCACCTCTTCCAGCACAGGTACACCACCCGAATGGTTGATCCTGCCAGAGCGTTCTCCAATTTGGGTGCCGCGATCTTCACTCCAGACGCAGCAGCCACATGCTTTACCGGCAGAAATCTCTCCTCGCTTCGAATCTCCGTCAGAGGCTTGGGTTTTAGCAGGGCTCTTATCTTTGTGACGATAGGCTCATGGGCCGTGCCCACAATTACCGTATCGCCCGAGTTGAATTCGCCGTTGTAGAGGATAACGTCTAAGGTCGTGCCCAGACCCTTCTCCTCTTTTACCTCTAAGATTGTGCCCACACCAGGACCGGTAGCAGTTAGCTTCAGATTTTCCTTCAAAAATCTCTGCGCCAGCCCTACCAAAATCATGAGAATATCAGGTACCCCTTCACCGGTGATAGCGCTGATGGGCACAATTCCAATTGTTTTGGTGAAGTCGGTGATTCGATCATACCGATCCCCGTCAAATCCGCGTTTATAGAGCTCACCCACCAGCTCGTAGATCCTTGTATCCAGCACCCCGGTTACTCTTTCATTTTGCACCTTGATGCTCTTGGCAAAGGGAGCGTTGGCTACAGGATGCCAGCCGCCGATGCGATCCATCTTGTTGGCGGCGACGACAAAGGGAGTCTTAAAGCGCTTGAGAATGGCCAGCGACTCGATGGTCTGGGGCTGGAAGCCCTCGTTTACGTCCACAATCAGCACGGCTAAATCAGCCAGAGAGCCGCCTCTACTCCGCATAGAGGTGAAAGCATGATGCCCCGGCGTGTCGATGAACAGCAGCCCGGGAATCTGCATCTCTTTGCCGAAATGCGATCCACAAAACTCCTGGATCACGCTTAGCGGAACCTCTGTGGCTCCAATGTGCTGGGTGATCAGCCCGGCTTCGCCCTTGGCAACAGCCGTTCCCCTGATCTTATCTAAAAGAGAGGTCTTGCCGTGGTCCACATGCCCCATCACCACTACTATGGGTGTTCTGAGGTTGGACTCGTCGTCCTTCGCTTTACCGGCTTTTTTGGACTTCGGTTGCATACGGGTCGCGCCCTGAAAGAAGTAAGTCTAAAAATTACGTTTCATTCTTATGAATTTAAAAGCTCCGATGAGAGGAGGCAGAAATGCTTCCTGCCTGATCTCACTCGTAGAGCCATTCTTCATCTATTCGCTTGTAGGCTACCAGTTCGTCAGAGCAAAAATGCAGCGCTATCTCGCGAGTCGCGGATGCGGTCGAATCCGAGCCGTGCACCACATTTCGTCCGGTCTCAATGGCCAGATCCCCTCGAATAGTTCCAGAGATGGCATCTACCGGATTGGTAGCGCCGTTCATCTTTCTCATGGCCGTAATAGCGCCCCGCCCCTCAATTACCATAGAGACACAGGGGCCGGAGGTGATGAAATCTACCAGATCCTGGTAAAACTTCTTGCCTACGTGCTCCACGTAGTGCTCTTTGGCCTTCTCCACCGGCATTAGAGCGAGCTTCATAGCCACTATCTTGAAGCCTTTCTCCTCGATGCGCTGGAGTATCTTGCCAATGAGAGCGCGCTGCACACCATCGGGCTTTACCATGACAAAGGTTCGCTCTAACTCCGCCAGGGCTTATGCCCCCTTTCTGGCCCACTTGGTTTTTCTCGTTACACGGCCAAGGGCTACGTTATTCTCGCACTTAGCTGAGCAAAAGTAAAATACCGTGCCGTCTTTTTTGGCATAAAGCTTGCCCGTGCCCGGCTCGATGGTCTTACTGCAAAAGGAACACTTTCTCGCTTCCATCTTCCTTCACCTGCTGGTAAGCTTCTTGGCTTCTCTGGCAGTCTCGAGCAGCATCATGACATCGCCCATGCGGATAGGTCCCATGCAATTCCTGGTGATAATGCGGCCCTTGTTGTTGCCCTCCAGGATACGGCACTTGATCTGCGTTGCCTCACCATGCATGCCGGTAACGCCGATGACCTCGATAACCTCTGCCGCTACTCCGTTCTCATCCTCCATCGGATCTCACCTACTTCAAAGCTGCCACTTTCTGGACGATTTCATCAAGCAACTCTTTTGCCTTTCCAGGCTCCACGATTGCCGCAGCGGCGCTCTTTACGCTAAGGCCTGCAGCAGCTCCAAGTTCGCTCTGCTTCTTGACATAGATATAAGGTGTCTTCTTCTCTTCGCAAAGAGCTGGAATATGTGCCACAATCTCAGGAGGGGTAACATCTTCGCCGACAATAACCAGGCGAGCCACACCGCGCTCGATGGCCTTGGTGGCCTCGTTGGTTCCCTTCTTTATTCTGCCTGTATCACGGGCCATTTCGAGGGCCTCAAGAGACATGGTGGCCAGCTCTGCTGGAACATCAAATCTTACGAATATTGGTCTTGCCATAATTTAATCTCCTTCCGGGCAGCTTGCCCATCATCATTCATCGCAAAAACGCCTAAACGAATTAGACGATTCAGATTAGATCAGCCATTAGCTCCATATGTAAAAAGGTTGCGCTACGGCCCGAGAAGAGCCATCAGCACATTCTGCAGATTTTCCCGGGCCACAAGTCCGGATATTTCCATCTCGGAGCCAATAGTTGAAGAGCTGAGATTGTTTTTCGCAGCGATTTCCCCTGCCTTGCTGACCACACTCTGTCTGGGGCTGCAAATACCGGGCAAACAGATCAAAGCCCTGATCCTGGCTTTTTGCTACTTTTACGCCCAGGTAAAATTCCTTGTATCCTCCGGAGAGGGGCATGCCCTTGCCGCCACTGCCCAGAGCCGCCACCTGCAGGTCAGCTTGCTCATCACCGATTAGAGTGAAGCTCTCTGCGGACAGGCCTCCTGTGATCACATCTATGACCCTGCCGTACAGAGTCCTGCGTCCCGAAGAGAGACGGCTTTCCATACACGATTGCGTAATCGGTTCCTGCCGGAATCATCATGTAATCGAGATAGGGAATTACCAGGCCATTGTAGCCTACCGAGTAGGGCTTAATCTCGTGAAACTCCGTCCAGGTACCATTGAAATTGACATGAGCCAGCTTTTCAATCTTGGTGCTGTAAATCTGGCTTCCGTAGCTGAGGCCCAGGGACTGGGGCAGAGCTGCAGTTGCGGCCTGCGTCAGATTCTGCGATGCACTCAGGTTGATCCAGTATGCCATGACGGTGCTCTCCGGAGACATCTGCAGGGCATCCTGCAGTCCCCCAAAGTCCCATTCCACTAAGCGGCCCTGTACTCCCAAAGGTCTGCAAAGAGTCATTGCCCGAT
This sequence comes from Methanotrichaceae archaeon, assembly GCA_963803855.1. Classification (GTDB taxonomy): domain Archaea; phylum Halobacteriota; class Methanosarcinia; order Methanotrichales; family Methanotrichaceae; genus Methanothrix. The sequence goes on along the minus strand of CAWDNX010000002.1, from coordinate 12,756 downwards.
GGCACAACAACGTTCTCGTTCTGGTTGCCGCCCATCATCACGAAACCTGCAAAGACAGACAGTACCATGATAACGCCTACAAAGATAGCAAAAGCCTTAGCCGTAGATTTCATCCGCACCTATGTCGCGAGACCAAATATTTAACGTTTCTCCGAGGACCAGAGAGGTTCATCCTGAACATAGCTTCTTTTCAGGCGAAGAGCGATCTCTGCCCTCTCCAGTTCGCGACCGAGGTATCCTGCATGGTCCAGGCGGCTGACCAAACCCCGTCTCGATGAGTGTATTGAGGATGTCGCGAGCATTCCTTCCCGCCACAGTTTCACTGCCGTTTTGAGCCAGTAATCGATCCCCGGGCGAGAAATATCCTGAAGCTTCCACAGCCGTCCGGCTCATATTTGTGACCTTCTTTTGCTTGCAGGAACGTTTCGGGCATGGCTTCCTCCGGCAGGTGTCGCTTCTCCTTCAAGATGAGAAGGTCGAGGCCCAGGTCTTTGGGAGGCGTGCTCACGCTGTCGGGCCAGCAGCATCATTCTCGAAGCCAGGGCAAGTTCGTGCACGCTTCCTGCCGCTTTGGCGCTGAACTCCGGTGTGAAGAGAATAGATGCCTGCATCTCTGCACCAAGGGCGGCTAAAAGGGCATTGACGCCGACGGTATCTGCATCCAATAGCTCAGTAACATTGCCCGCTCCAAAAAAGAGAGGAATATCGGGATGATCCTGCGAGAAGAGCCTGTACCTTTGCAGCGAAACGGCCATTCCTTGCAGAGGCGGGTCGAGAACAGGATCCGCGATAACGGTTATTCCCATCTCCTCTGCCAAAGCCAGGTTCTCCTCCAAACTTATGGAACCGGGGCCGGGAATGATCACGGCCGGCGTGCCCGCCCTGGCCACCGCCTCGCCTACCAGGGGAAGATTGCCGGCGTTTAAGCTGAGAAGCAGATCGGCCCCGGCCTCGCAGGCCCGCCAGGATCAACTCGCTCTTGATGGTATCAATGCTTATGGGAAGATTTGTGGCCTTTCGGGCGATTTGCAGCGCGGCTTTCACCTGATTTGGATCGCCATCAAGCGGGATACCAAGGTCAATCATATCCGCGCCCTGCTCCTCATAGTAGCGGATCCTTTTCGTCAACGCCGCAGGGCTGCAGCGCGTGGCATCGACGATCTCGGCCAGAACCTTCATGCGAGAGCTGCCCCCAATCTTGACATCCTTGATCAGAAGCGGCGCGCCGGCCCCGGCCTCCAGCCTCTCCATCTCGCCTTTGAGCCCGCTCTCTCATATTTCCGCTCCAAGAGCCGGCAAGCAGGAACGGTGCGGGAGAGCTCGATCTTCCCACCCGCAAGGTGATGTAGCACCTCCTTCAGGTCTGCCGCGTGCTTGGGCCCCAGGCGAATCTTGGCACCTAAGGCACGCTCCGCTTCCCGAAAATCAGCAGTTATGGCGCCGGGAATCAAGATGAGGTCGTAGCCCTGAGGAGAGGCGCACAGCAACAGCTCGGGTGTGATGAAGGCGGCTACCTCTACATCGGCCACCAGCACATCCGCATCTTCTGCAAAAGATCTGACCTGGGCTTCTGCCAGTCTGCCCGTGACCAGGAGGACTTTCATGGTAGAGGTATTGTCAGTCTGATTGCTTAAAGCAGTATCTTCCCGGTCAGGGTTATTCTTACCTCTTTGGTCTTGCCCTTTTGCAGCAGATGCAAAGCGCCAAGATCGGCCAGCCGGGCCACCTGGCGGGAGACGGTGCTCTCCGAGACATTGAGGCGCTTTGCGATATCGGTAATAGTAGTAGGCTGATTCATGCTTACGTCCTTTAAAATCCTCTTTTGCCGGTCTTCCAGAACAGCAGTGATATTAGGCAGGGTGACCTCATGGAGGCTCCGATCGATATCGCTGTAGCTGGTGGTCTTGAAGATCTTCCCGGATGAGGAGAGGCAGGCGATTGCAAAGGCCAGGAAGATCTCCCGCGGCCCGCCGGAGAGGTTGGCGATGACCTGGCCTTCGGCCTTCTCCAGAAGAGCTTTTAGAGAGACCACCATGCCCTCAAAATCCCGGTGATTGACACGGTGGATCTGCAGATCAATGGAGCTGTCGATTTGGCGGGAGAGGTCCCGGATGGCCTGCACCGTCAGCTCGCCGCGCGTGTCCAGCTCCACTTCGGGACGGATGAGGATGATGCGGTCATTGCCCTCCACTCCGTATTTCACAATCAGGGATACGATCTGGGAGGAATCGAAGCCTGAAAGGGAGATGTAGGTTTTCATTATGCAATGATACTGAATTAATGCATAAATGCTTTTCCATGTGATAATTGCATGATGCTGCAAATGGCCGGTCGGGCCCAGGGGCACGAGTACGGGGGGCCACACGGTGGGAGGGCGTCGCCACTGGAGAGGCTCAAGCGCCGGGCGGTATTGGTAGTAGTAGCTGGTGGGATCCCGTTTGCTTTTCAGGATTATATTCATAGGTGCTAATTTTAACCATTGGTTTACGGACTATCACCACAAAGACACAAAGGCACAAAGACGAATTTTTCATTGCTATCAATCAGATAGAATCTTTGTTACCCAGAGATCTCTTGCTGCATGTTGAAGATCAACAGAATCCATATCGATGTCTTTTAGAAGGCCTACGATTCTATCAGCATTTGATTTATTGTCTTCATATCTCACTTTCACAGGCATCATATCTTAATTGCATCTTTTCCTTTAAGAATTATCTGTCGTCCTGTCCATCTGCACCGGATTCGACTCTGCGGTTAATAATCGTAGCTGAATAATTAAACCCTGGTGATTTACGGAATAGAACCACAGAGTCGCAGAGCGCACAGAGGACGAACGAACGGAGACCACGATTAACCTGGATTTTGGATCATATTCTACAAAAATCCATTTGTCTAAAGGATTAAATAGATAGAAAGCAGATGCATGAGTAGGAGATGAAATGGCAGTTGAAATTATGCGGGAAAGGCATATCGTCAGGGATAAAGGGGCTTACTTAGATGTCTGTCATAGACCAATTGAGCGATGGCGACTTAGAGTGGCTAAATGAAGATTGCCCGGACGAAGAGAACAAGTCTGTCCCTTTTAAGCCGCTTATCTAGTAGTAATATTTTTCGGAAAGATTGCTGAGATATGTAGTCCCGAATGTTTCTTGGTGTCCATGATCTGTCATCTAATTCAGGCAGATCCTGTCACACGATACCGATTTTTAATCTGAATCTGCGGACGTGCCTTTATGGTCACAGCTTGCGGATTTCATGTATTTGCGTAATACAGCAAGGACACCAAGAAGGTTTCGGGACTACACTGTTTTATCTTGCCTGTCTTCACCAGATTCAGGGCCATGAACAGGCTAGGCGGGCCAGAAGACGGTGAGACTGTACCCTCTGAGAGGCTCAAGTGCTGGACGGTATTGGTGATAGTAGCTGAATAATTAAACCCTGGTGATTTACGGAATAGAACCACAGAGTCGCAGAGCGCACAGAGGACGAACGAACGGAGACGACGATTAACCTGGATTTTGGATCATAATGATTTTCCTTGCAGGTATTGGAGGGCAGAAGCTTTTAGTTGCAGGATTGTGAAATTAATGCAATAATCGACAGGTTTAAATGCGAGGGAATGTAATGCAGAAGTGATGCCGCAAAAGATCACACTGCACCTGCGCCCCGAGGCGGCCTTTGAGATGCCTTACAGCGAGGGCTACCAGCTCTACTCGGCTCTGCTTCACGTCATGCAGGAGGGCGACTCTGCGATTGCCAAACACACGCACGACTCGCCCATCAGCTCCATCTCCCTGGGGCCGCTGGAGGGACGCTTCCGTCGCTCGGAGCGGGCCATGCACAAGGTCGTCGATGTGGGAGAGAGGTACGGTCTGGCGGTGGGGATAACGGATGCAAAGGAGGTCGAGATCTTCCGCTCCATCATTGCACCGCTGGTTTTGAAAGAGCGAAATCTGAGGCTGGAGAAGGGAGAGCTGAGAGTGGAGGAGCTGGCCAGCTCTACGGCGAGCTTCGAGGATCTGATTTTCTCCGCAGGGGGGATCAAAGATCCGTGTCTTGATTTTCAGTTCAAATCGCCCACCTGCATCCAGTACAAAAACACCAAGGTTTACGAGATGTTCCCGCACCGAGAGGCGGTCTTTCACTCGCTCTTGTCCAAGTGGAACGCAGTCTGCCCGGATAGAGATGAAGATGAGCATGGAGCGAGACGATATGGCCCGCTTCATGATCGAGAAGCCGCTCGTCTACGAGACGCACAGCATAGTAGTAAACACGGTCTTCGACAAGGTCAAAGGGCACGCGAGGCCCATTATGAGGCAGGGATTCACAGGACGCTGCCAGTACACATTCACCAGGAACGCCCCGGAGGGCCTGCGGAACGGAATTGTGGCCCTGGCAAAATTTGCAGAGTACAGCGGGGTAGGGAGCGCAGTCGCCCGTGGGTGCGGGGCGGTGGCTGTGGGCGAGGGAGTTGGTGTGGGTGTAGGAGCGGGGGGACGTTTAGGTAATGAAAAAGACATTCATTAACATTAACTGATCCAGGGACCGAGGGAAAAAATGGAACGTTAATACATTTCGATACTAGCCCTGGGCATCGAAGCCCCTGGCCATCATTGGTCAGCAGATGCCTGTTGTCAGTCTTACGGCTGGCCGCCCTTTAAAGATCTATAGGCATTTTTTGCATATAGACGGAGAGGTGGTTGATTTGCAAGAAGCTAATAATATAAATACTAACGAATTTAATGAAACGTCAATAAAAACAACAGAACCTGCTGCATCGCCAGCACCCGCAGCTATACCGGTAGCTGCGCCCGTTGCCTCTGAAAATGTGCCGCAATCCAGTAAATTTTGTAGTGAATGCGGTGCCAAGATCAGTGCCAAGGCGGAGGTCTGCCCCAAGTGCGGAGTCAGGACTGCAACAACTGTCGGCAGCGAACATAACAAGACAACTGCAGCCCTGCTGGCTCTGTTTCTGGGGGGCATCGGTGCGCACAAGTTCTACCTGGGCAGAACAGGAATGGGGTTGATCTACCTGGTTTTCTGCTGGACACTGGTTCCTGCATTCATCAGTCTGGTAGAGGGAATACAGTTCCTGAGCATGTCCGAGTCTGAGTTTGCAATGAAGTACAGGTGAAGAAGCTAAGTAAGGAGTTGGTAGCGATAATTAAACCCAAGGTTACGGAATATAACCACAGAGGCACAGAGCGCACAGAGGACGAACACGGAGATTATTATGTTTTTCTATGATAGGGATTCGTCAAGATTGCACTGGCATGAATACGGAGTACCATGATTGCATGAATGTGAATCAATTGCACCTATCGACAGGTTTATATGACTTCGGATGTTACTGTGGTATCGATGGCTAAGAGGTTTGCGCTCATCACACATCGGTTCCTCGAATTCGATCTGCTTTTTGGCGAAGAGGATCAACCGGGCTCTGCTTTGATGGCGAGAAAGATGGAGAAAGTTGGGCCTAACCAAAAGCAGAGGTTCGCGGGCTCTGGCAGGAACGTGGCCGGGGGCACGCCCGCGGGCGCGAGGACGGGTACGGGCGCGGGGGCGCGGGCCTGGAACGCCCACGGGTACGCGGGCGCACGCGGGGAAGGAGCGGCGAAGGTGACGGTGGGGGAGGTGGTGAGGTAATGACGATTAGACGACCAGAACCAACAATATCGGCAGAAGAGATTAGGAAGCATAGGGAATCGTTACCAACGATCAACATATCCAATTCATACGATGTTCTTGTAGAATACTACGAGCAGGTCGATCCAAAATTGCTGGATTCAGGGGTTGCTTACATGCCAGCAAAGAGTGTTGAGATGGGAAAAGTCGACCAGCCTATGGTTAGTCACCTTAGAAACGGTGTTTGGGCGATCATAGAACTCAATGAAGCGCTTGATAAACTTGACTTATATCCATTGGATAAATCGAAACTGAAAGAAGCAGTTGCACTCTTTGTTGCACACGAACTTCATAAATTGACGAATAAGGACTGGAAGGAGCAATTCGATATCTCGCAAGAAGAAGCCTCTGAGTGGGCCAACAAATTTGGACTATTTGATTTTGCGCCTGGGCTAAGCGCGCATGATTATCAATCAGTATCTGTAGCACAACATAGAAGTATAGGATTTCATTCGAATCTATCGTCTAGATTCATGTTATTAAAACCGTGGACTGATATCGCAGATACCCTTGCTAGCATCGAAGCGCCGTGTGCCACAGAATCCATGCAAAAGCAATTGGATCAGATAACAGATGGCCTTGACTTTTATTATCACAAATTTAATGAATCTACAGGAATACTTTCTAATCTTGTTCACACAGGTGTCTCGTCTTGGGCAAGAGAGCAAGGCTTAATTCCGCTTCTGATATTTGAACGAGGGATTGTCTATATTGGACGAGAGGGAACTGTATGCAAACTGGAGTCAGCGCATGATATCGAAAATATTTATGATGAATTTAAGGAAAAACTGAATGATGCTCATATTGCGATTCGGGATCCTAAAGAGCTTCAAAAAAATAAAACGGTACAAGGTAGCAAAGGATTGTATAAATTTGATAATGTTAATTTCTTCTATTCTGATTTAAGGGGTATTCTCTCTGCATTCATGGCATCGTCTGTGATTGAAGAAGATACCAAAAATCGCAAAGTTTCAATTGATGTTAAAAATAATACAATTACAATTGATGTCAATGAGCCAGATATGCAATATCCGCCTGCCAAGTTTATCGAGATTCCTTCAGATGCGATCAAGAGCATAAAAGCCGATGATAAAGAGATTAAGGTTGGGAATGTGGTAATTCATTGCTCAAGTGCAGAACGAAAAGAAGGAAAGTACACACTTTTGCCTCAAGAGATAGAAATTGACGGCGTGAAAGTAAATTATTCAAAAATCGAAATTAATGGAACGGGCTTGATGACAAGTCAGGTTGGATACAGACACCATATAAATGAGGACTTTGGCATTGATATTGGCTGGAGCGGAGAGATAATACCATATTCGAGAGCCATTTCGGGCATACGAATGCAGTTCATCGAACCCTTGATTAAACTGCATGCATTAGAAACTGAAAACGCAGTAACAGAGACCTGCAAATTGTTTGGATTAAATAGCGAACTGACTGAGAAACTATCCACATACTCAGAGAAAACTGATGATGATCATCACAAAGTTGGGGGCTTCTGGAATTATTCGTATGCAATTGCTCGTGACCTTCTTGATCGTGATGTAAACGGCGTGGCTTTCAAGAACATTACTCCCAATTTAGATAAAATAAAATATCTTGAGGGGTTAATAGATATTTACAAGAGCAAAGTTTCTGTTGAAGATTGGAACAAATTGGAATCAATGTATTTATATCCGTATAAAGAGAAGATGCTCGTTTGGATATCAGAAAATCTCGAATTCAATGGATCTATGGCATATGGTGCATTTGAAAATAAACAAAATAAATTTGATGCATATTTAAAAGGCACTGGCATATGCAAATTAAGTAACGACACCATTTACGATTCAAAGTTTCCGAGCATTCCATCTCAACCATTGAGTATGTTAGGTTACACTTATTCAAATCGACTACCTATCGGCCCACCACAGACAAAACCAAAACTTGAAGTCTCAGAACCAGTAGTAATCGAACTTGGACTCAGGCGCATGGGACATGCGGTGAAAGGTGGCGACAAAAAAATATATTATAAACTTATACCAGATCACTTCTACACGCCGCTTCTCAGTGAGATATTTTCAGAGGTTCTTGGAATGTTTGATGGAGATTCCCAAACTAATATTAGAGCTATCGCGCAAAATATGATTTCCTCAGAAGTTCCTAGATACCAAATTCTAACTAAGGACCTTGTATCAGATTACGGCCAGAAAATGCTAAGATATTCCGGAAAGGGTTTCAAGGGCTTATTTTCGACTTTCGACATAATTTTCAACAAATCACGAAAAAATGATACGGAATATTGGTTTATGGGTGCATACCTGGGCATGATACTTGCAGCAGCAACTGGATGCCGTATTATTGTTGGCGAAAACCCAATCTGTATGACTAATGGGGATGAATTCAAGGAATTTGTAAAATTAGAATCACCTTATGCATCTGTTAAACGAATATTTGGAGATCGAATTCGTTTGTCAGAACTTCAAAATGCAATTTCTTTGGCATCCCTGGTCATAAGCTTAGGTTACGAGTATGAGCTTGACGATGGACTAATGCCAAAGCACCTGCAAAAAATAAGAACCAAACTCTTTCCAGGCAGTGCCATTTTGAAAGAGATACAACGTAAGTATCAAAAAGGCAATAAGGACGGCATTTTCATAAAAAAAGCAAAAGGAGTCTCAGAAGATGATGAAAATGCTCCAATTGGCCTAATAGATCAAGCGATAAAAATGGATAGATTAGGAGGCAATGAGATGACTGCGAATTCAATTCACGAACTTGCTGATCTTGGTTTAAAAGTTGCAATACCAAAAGGCTACGAGCCTCATCGAATAGAAAGATTGTTTAGAGAATCAGTGAAGGCAATTAAAGCTAAAAAACACGGCGACTTCAAGCGAGAAGATTATGTTGACGCTGTGGCAGGAAGTCTATTGAAGATGATGAGGCGTGCGGGTGATGATCAATTTTACTATAAATCGGGAATGTATCATCCAGAGAGGACATTAAGATTTGCTGAATCATTTGTAGACCTGGCTTTTTATAAAATAGCTGATGGCCAACCAGGGAAACTGAAGCAGAAGTCCAATGATCTTTCGGATGGATTTTATGCAGCTACCCTTTACCAGAGGGATGCTGCTTTTAAAGCCGCAAAAGCCGAAGTTGAATCATTGAGAGGACAGGAGGCAAAACATGAGTGACACTGAGAAAATGAGCTTAACTGAATTTAAAAACGCTTTAAAGCCATTCACACTGGAAAAACCAGAAAAGAAACCAAAAGAGAATTACGTAAGCGTATTGATATTAAGAGAACTAAAAAGTGCAGCCCGTTTTACGACTGACGGAATAGAAGCTAATTCAGCAGTGGTCCGTGTCGGAGGCATTGAAGAAACCGTAGGAAAGCTATTTGGCCGCAAACAGGTGGCTAGCGACCGAAGAAAGGCTAAAGCGCTTCAGCGCACGCTAATCTCTGATGAAATGGGTAAAGTCATGGACAAAAATGGTTGGAAAGGCTGTACCATGAAAGTAAACGAAATGTGCCAGAGATGCCCAGAGTGTGCACTATTCGGAAGTGCTGCCTCGGAGGGAGGTATGAGCATAACTTCGCGAGTTATGTATGATGAGTCATACACCATAAGAGCACTGAGTGCAATCGTAGATGAGTTTTTCCAGAACGCACCTGGAGATGATTATGCGAAAGAAGCTACTTCTGCGATTCGTGAACCAGATTTCTTTAAGGAAGGTACTCTATTCCCTTGCGTGGTCACTCTTAAAGATGTAACCGCTGAAGAGGTATTATTCTTCCTAAATGTAACCGACAGAAATTCGCGCTATGGAGCAACTACAACACGTTTCGGAAAGACTCAAAATCATATACTTGGCATTTACGCTGGCCATCGAGAAGGTCCTTCAAGCCTGGAGGTAGCTAGAGAGATTGCCCTCACGCTTGCTAAGCAGGGACTCGATGAAAAGGACACTAACTATAGCAAAAACATTGATGAACGGCTGAAAGAAGTCATGTATCGAGATACGTTGCCTACGGATGAGATTAAGGCTGTGGCAACAAAGGTATTTGAATCGCTTTCTAACAAACAACGCATCGATTATTTAAAATTTGATGAAGCCCAGAGTTCGAAAATTCTTGAAGATATTCGCGACGATAAGGTGATTCAATCAATATTGTCGGACCAAATCGCAAAGATAGGCACATTTTTAAGCGCTTAGAGAGATAAAAATGCCTCCATGTGCAAATCAAACACAAACGAGTGGTAGTAGTAGCCTACTACCACACAAAAATGGAATTCGAGCGTTTAAAGGCACGCTAGAGCTCATGAGCGAGTTATTCTTTGCATCAGTGGAACCAGGAGATAACTTCACGACTGAGCCGATTATCCTTAACACTGCGTTATACTATGCTCTTGGGTACGCCAAAGGAAATTATATAAATTTTCCTGCAAAAAGAGGTCGTGGTTCCGTAAAACAAAATCCGACATACATTGTCGATACAGAGTCGCTCTTTGAGACAGTCTATGTGACACCTGCGAAAGTAATCAATAAACCAGAATTCACGACCGAATTGAATAACTCGCGGAGCGATGACTATGTGCAATCCAACAACCTATCAAATGCAGATTCTGATGCCAACACCCCCACGGGACGCTATAGTGCCAGGAAGCAAATTCAACCGGGAGCAAGGTTCCTATTCTATGTGCTGACCTTCGATGGGTCCAAGCCGGATATGCCTTCATACGTGCGGCTTGGCAAAAAAAGATGCAAAGCACTGGTAGAGTGGGAAGAAGTAGTTGCATCCATTTCAGACGGTGAATACAAAACAACACATCCTGTACTCATCGATGACCTTGAATCGGTTCCCTTGGGAGATATATCATTCAAGAGGATGCAACCATTTGATGTCCTCCAGAAAGGACGTTTCTCCGGCAAATATATAAAATTGGGTTCTAAAGATGTACTGCCAATAAATGTGCGTTTTCTTAGGAGGATGCGAAATTGATTATTGATGAACTTTCCATTCCTCGATATGATGACGAACCATTGATTGGCGATCATTTGCCGTTTAAGCATCAGATCATTGCAAGGGACACGATACGCAATTCTGAGGAGTTCTTTCTTTTTATAACGTCACCAACAGGTTCCGGGAAAACGGATGCCTGGGCAGTCCCTGCTTTGAAGGAGAACGACTTAGGCGTCGTAATCGCTCTCTATCCGACAAATGCACTGGCTGAAGACCAATATCGATCCCTCAAAAATCTCAAAGACTCCTTGAAATCCAACAAGCAAATAGAATTTGTAACTGCGGAAACTTTGGGCCTAATGAAAGATAAGCGATCTTACAGGATGACCAAGGGCGAGATTCTGACAGACATAGTGCATAAAATGGCCCGTAAGAGCGGAGGTATCATCGTAACAAACCCAGATATTTTTATATACGCACTAAAAGGATATTATTATGATAAATATATCAATTCAGTCTTCAAGGGCCTAATTAATACCGTAGTCTTCGATGAGTTTCACCTGTACGACATGCGTCAATCAGACATAATTCTTTTCATGTTGCACGATATCCTTTGCACTGAAGGCACAGCTATGCGAAAATTCATTTTTCTGAGTGCAACACCCAATGAAAATATCGAATCAAAAATAAAAAACGTTCTTGGAGGAACACTTGTTGATACTGAAAAAAGCACTATCAACAGCAAAATTGTAGATGAAAAGTCCATTATGCCAAGGGTTGAACTTGAATTTCGCCATGCACCTCGTTTCATGGCTGGAGAGATGCTATTAGCCGATCTAAATTGGCTTCAGAAATTCAAAGGCAACAACCGGATGGCTATTATTTTTGATAGTGCTCATGAGGTTACTCTTATCAGCGATGTACTTCGCAAAGAGACTTGCTGGAACGTCTGCGAACGCAGTGGTCTCAGAAGAGACTCTATGGCAGATTCCTTTGATGTTTTGGTTGGAAACAAAGCCGTAGAAGTAGGAATTGATTTTAAAGGCGATTCTGCTATTCAGCGTTTAGTTTTTTCTGGCCATAATGTTAGCGAGTTCTTGCAGCGATTTGGAAGGCTTAGAAATCCCATGCAAGGTGTGGAGTATAAGTCAATATGTTTTGCGCCGTCAGGCGTAGTGGACCATTTTAAGAATTTTGAACGACTATCCCGCCAGCAATTAGAGGAGAACCTTCGAAAGACCATGAATGACCCTAAAATCGAGGGTAATTTCCGTTGGAGATACGGATATCTTGAAGCATATGAATATATCTATAAAAACACATATGGCATTGGTGTAGACGAGGCAAAAAGCATACGAAATGATCATAAGTTCCCACCATTAACAGGAGGTTTGCCCTCCGACAAAAGAGACAATTATTTCCGCAGTGGCTTGGAACTTATTCGAGAACATTATTTTGCGGATGTTGAGATGGATAGCAAAAAAATTATAGATAGTGTAGGATATCTAGAGAAATCCACGAAATCTGAATTGCTCGAACTGATGGATGAGCTTGAGTAGTTTTAGAGGCAATGGGATCGATATCGCTTATTATGATTCAGAATAATAATAAATTCGGCACATATAATGCGTTTTTCCTAATGCGTTGGGCGAATATGGATGTTTTCTCAAAAAAACAATTTATAAAAATGGTCCCTGAAGAGCACCATAAAAAGATTGAAGAGGTATCAAAAAGAGTTTTTGGCTATGCGAGAATCAACAATCTAATTGATAAACCCAGACATGTATCCTTCGCGGGTCGAAATCCAGAACAAATGGATCTACCTGAGGAAGAACGCCGACCTGGGAAGATCTATGGAATATTGCCCATAGTGAAGAATTACAATGATCCCAATGACCATTTGGATATATCCCGGATCGTAAATAATATTAAAGCGGCTGGATTATTTTGTAGATACCTTCCAAACACGGGCAAAGTATCTAAGAAATTATATGATATAGATGATTATATATTTTTAACTAATTTTAAAGATGGAAGTCTGGCAATCGGTCTGGATGCAATCTACGTTGATTGTGTAATTCATGAGAGACTATCTGCAAAGTGAGGATGATTATGGAAAG
>CAWDNX010000001.1:0-879906 GCA_963803855.1 Methanotrichaceae archaeon | reverse complement strand
ATAGCTGTCTGGAATATTTTAATATAATTAATATTATTTAAAATCACATCGCTTGATTCCCCTCTTTTTTTGTGCGCTATCTTTAAATACCCATCATCTATTAGAGTTGAAGGCCGATGCGATGAGTTCGCGATCTTGCATCAGCCTCCTGATCAAAACCTGGGGGTGATGGTGGAGCAAAATCTTTAAATACGAACTTCGATCACAAAGGCTGCCGAAAAGGGTTCAATTTTTCGGGTCCATTTCGCGATTTCCCTTCCTGGGCAAGTCCGAATGAGCCGAAAGATATAAATAGCACGAACTCCTTTGAAGTTAGTCCAATAATGGGCGCAGAAAAGGTTTGCTGAAAGGCAAGCTTTAAATAGTAGTAATGCGTACAGAATTGGGCCGATGAGGCGTCGCAACCCACGAGCTAGACCAGATTTGATCGAAAGGTCTGGGTTGAAAGTTGCGATTAAAACAAAGAATGGAGACGCGAGTTTTTTCGTGTCTGACATTGGTCTTGGCGACTCAGCCAATTCCGACTGGTTATCGGAAATAACATCATTTAAGTTTAAACCTTCCTAGAGAATTCTGGTTGATCCTGCCAGAGGTTACTGCTATCGAGGTTCGACTAAGCCATGCGAGTCGAATGTAGCAATACATGGCGTACTGCTCAGTAACACGTGGATAACCTACCCTTGAGATGGGAATAAACCCGGGAAACTGGGTATAATACCCGATAGATCTCGACTGCTGGAATGCATCGAGATCCAAAGCTCCGGCGCTCAAGGATGGATCTGCGGCCTATCAGGTAGTAGTGGGTGTAGCGTACCTACTAGCCTACGACGGGTACGGGTTGTGAGAGCAAGAGCCCGGAGATGGATTCTGAGACACGAATCCAGGCCCTACGGGGTGCAGCAGGCGCGAAAACTTTACAATGCTGGAAACAGCGATAAGGGGACCTCGAGTGCCAGGTTACAAATCTGGCTGTCGTGATGCCTAAAAAGCATTGCATAGCAAGGGCCGGGCAAGACCGGTGCCAGCCGCCGCGGTAACACCGGCGGCTCGAGTGGTAACCGTTATTATTGGGTCTAAAGGGTCTGTAGCCGGCCGGATAAGTCTCTTGGGAAATCTGGCAGCTTAACTGTCAGGCTTTCAGGAGATACTGTCTGGCTCGAGGCCGGGAGAGGTGAGAGGTACTTCAGGGGTAGGGGTGAAATCTTGTAATCCTTGAAGGACCACCAGTGGCGAAGGCGTCTCACCAGAACGGACCTGACGGCAAGGGACGAAAGCTAGGGGCACGAACCGGATTAGATACCCGGGTAGTCCTAGCCGTAAACGATACTCGCTAGGTGTCGGCAACGGTGCGACCGTTGTCGGTGCCGTAGGGAAGCCGTGAAGCGAGCCACCTGGGAAGTACGGCCGCAAGGCTGAAACTTAAAGGAATTGGCGGGGGAGCACCACAACGGGTGGAGCTTGCGGTTTAATTGGATTCAACGCCGGAAATCTTACCGGGACCGACAGCAATATGAAGGCCAGGCTGAAGACTTTGCCGGATTAGCTGAGAGGTGGTGCATGGCCGTCGTCAGTTCGTACTGTGAAGCATCCTGTTAAGTCAGGCAACGAGCGAGACCCACGCCCACAGTTGCCAGCGTACTCTCCGGAGTGACGGGTACACTGTGGGGACCGCCGCTGCTAAAGCGGAGGAAGGAATGGGCAACGGTAGGTCAGTATGCCCCGAATATCCCGGGCTACACGCGAGCTACAATGGTTGGTACAATGGGTATCTACCCCGAAAGGGGATGGAAATCTCCTAAAGCCAATCTTAGTTCGGATTGAGGGCTGCAACTCGCCCTCATGAAGCTGGAATCCGTAGTAATCGCGTTTCAACAGAACGCGGTGAATACGTCCCTGCTCCTTGCACACACCGCCCGTCAAACCACCCGAGTAGGGTCTGAATGAGAGCGCTTCCTTCGGAGGCGTTCGAATTTGGGCTTTGCAAGGGGGGTTAAGTCGTAACAAGGTAGCCGTAGGGGAATCTGCGGCTGGATCACCTCCTAAAGTTATGGGTATGCGTAAAGTCATACCCACCCCTTAACCAGTTGGAAGCTGAAAATGTCGACCGAGACCAAAAAGAGAAATTAGCCAGCTATTTATGATTATTAGCTGGGCGTAGAACCCGGGCTTGTAGCTCAGCTGGTAGAGCGCCGCCTTTGCAAGGCGGAGGCCCTGGGTTCGAATCCCAGCAAGTCCAATTAATATGCACACATTGAGGCAGACTCGATGTGGAAGGGCGAAGGTCCACTCATTGACGGGGTGGTCCGATGATGCCGTGCACAAGCTTTGCGACCAGACGCTCACTGAGTTTAGTGGGGCATAAGCTGCTTATGCCAGCCAGGGGATGGCTCGGCTCAAGTGCTGACGAAGGACGTGCCAAGCTGCGATAAGCCTCGGCGAGGCGCATGGAGCCATTGAACCGAGGATGTCCAAATGGGAAATCCTAGTCTTCGGACTGATCCGTAAGGATCGGGAACGTCCCGGATTGAAACATCTTAGTAGGGACAGGAAGAGAAATCAAACGAGATTCCGTTATTAACGGCGAGTGAAAGCGGAACAGCCTAAACCGAATCCCGCAAGGGAGATGTGGTGTTATAAGCCGGTCCAAACGTCTTGATAGAGAAGTCGAAGTGGCCTGGAATGGCCTGCCATAGAGTGTGAGAGCCACGTAGTCGTAATTTGTCAAGACCGGGGCCGTGTCTTGAGTACCGTGCGTCGGAAATCGCGCGGGAAATTGGGGGTCACCAACCTCCAAGGCTAAATACATCTTGAGACCGATAGCGCAGTAGTAGTGTGAACGAAAGCTGAAAAGTACCCCAAATAGGGAGGTGCAAAGAGCCTGAAATTGGCTGGCGATAGTGCGTTAGGGCGCGCAAGGATCTTCTCCTTGAAGGAAACGGCTGCAAGGCCGCAGTACGAAAGGAGTTGCCGGCGTTCTAACATGCGTTTTGAAGAACGAACCAGGGAGTGCATATTGGCGGCGAGGCTAATTCTTTTACAGAGGAAGCCGTAGCGAAAGCGACAAGCGCGCATGAAAAGAGGCGCGACGTATACAAGTGCGTGCAGTCGCCCGTATGCGACCCGAAGCCGGGCGATCTAGGCGTTGGTAGGTCGAAGCGTGGCGAAAGCTGCGTGGAGGATCGTTAGAGATGTTGATATGCAAATCGCTCTCGTGACCTGCGTCTAGGGGTGAAAGTCCAATCGAGGTCGGAAATAGCTGGTTCCTCCCGAAACATATCGCAGTATGACCTGGTCTGAGATAGTCGGCGGAGTAGAGCACTGATTGGGGAAGCCGGACCCGAAAGGGTCTGTTCTCTTGTCAAACTCCAAAACCGCCGTCGTCGAAGAAGACCGGCAGTCCGGGCTGGGGGGTAAGCTTCTAGTCCGTGAGGGAGACAACCCTGACCGTGGTTAAGGTCCCCAAGTATCGGCCAAGTGTCAACACTTAAGGGTGTCCTGGGTCATAAACAACTGGGAGGTTAGCTTAGAAGCAGCTATCCTTTAAAGAGTGCGTAACAGCTCACCAGTCGAGATCCAGGGCCCCGAAAATGGACGGGGCTAAGCCGATTACCGATACCACGGAGCACCGCAAGGTGATCTAGTAGGGAGGCGCTCTGCGTGGGCAGAAGCATCTCTGTGAAGAGGTGTGGACCGCGTAGAGACGAAAATCCTGGTAGCAGTAGCAGCAAAGTCGGGTGAGAATCCCGATCGCCGTATGGGCCAGGGTTCCTCGGCAATGTTCGTCAGCCGAGGGTCAGTCGGTCCTAAGACGTACCTTAATCGGAGTACGCCAAATGGGAAACAGGTTAATATTCCTGTACCTTTCAACGATAAAACTGACGCTTCCGGATATGTCAAGCGTTCGCGCCAGGGCGTTCAAGCGCAGAAGTCTGCGGAGAGCCGTAATGGCGAGAAACAGACGAAAACGTGATGACGTAAGTTGGCAAATTCCAGGAGTCCGTGAAAAGGGAGTTGAAAGTCCGTACCGAGAACCAACACAGGTGCCCCAAGCTGAGAAGGCTAAGGCGTGTCGGCATATGCTAGCTAAGGGAATTCGGCAAAATAGCCACGTAACTTCGGGATAAGTGGTGCCTGCTTTGCAAGAAGCAGGTCGCAGCGACGAGGGGACTCTAACTGTCTAATAACAACATAGGTGATTGCGAATCCGTAAGGACTAGTACAATCACTGAATCCTGCCCAGTGCAGGTACCTGAAAACCCGGTTCAACGGGAAGAAGGGCCTGTCAACGGCGGGGGTAACTATGACCCTCTTAAGGTAGCGTAGTACCTTGCCGCTTAATTGGCGGCTTGCATGAATGGATCAATGAGAGTCCCACTGTCCCTAGCTGGTACCCGGTGAACCTTACATTCCAGTGCAGAGTCTGGAGACCCCTAATGGGAAGTGAAGACCCCGTGGAGCTTTACTGCAGCCTGCCGTTGGGTTGTGGTTCTGATTGTAGAGCATAGGTAGGAGACGTCGAAACTCGGGCGCCAGTTCGAGTGGAGTCGCCCTTGGAATACTACCCTTTCGGAGCTACCGCCCTAACTCTGAGAAGAGGACCTCGGTAGGTGGGCAGTTTGGGTGGGGCGCCACGCCCTTGAAAAGATATCAAGGGCGCCCTAAGGTTGACTCAGTTGGGTCGGAAACCCAACGAAGAGTGTAAAGGCATAAGTCAGCCTGATGTTACCTTGCATAGCAAGAGGTGACAAGACGAAAGTCGGGCTTAGCGAACCTCTCAGCTCTCTTGGTGAGAGCGTTAGATGACAGAAAAGCTACCCCGGGGATAACAGAGTCGTCACCGGCAAGAGCACATATCGACCCGGTGGCTTGCTACCTCGATGTCGGTTCTTTCCATCCTGGCCGTGCAGCAGCGGCCAAGGGTGAGGTTGTTCGCCTATTAAAGGAGATCGTGAGCTGGGTTTAGACCGTCGTGAGACAGGTCGGTTACTATCTGTTAGGGGTGTATTGCGGTCTGAGGGGAAGTTAGCTTTAGTACGAGAGGAACAAGCTAACGACACCTCTGGTCTATCGGCTGTCTGGCAAGGCATGCCGAGCAGCTACGTGTTCGCGGATAAGGGCTGAAAGCATCTAAGCCCGAAACCGCTCCTGAAAAGAGACCGCTTAGAGTACTCGTAAAAGACGAGTTTGATAGAGCTGGTGTGTAAGCACCAAGGCAACGAGGTGTTCAGCTCGCAGCAACTAACAACTCCGCAGCGCTCCGCTAAACTCGGGCGAAATCTGGTCGCAAAGCTTAAAGCACGATACCCAAGAACCCTGGGACAACCCAGGGTGGATTAAACCGGTTCGATTCCGGTACTTGGAATCGAGCATGGCGGCCATAGCGACAGGGAAACTCCTGAACCCATTCCGAACTCAGAAGATAAGCCTGTCCACGTTCTGCACTGTACTCAGATGCGCGAGCTCTCGGGAACTGCAGATCGCTGCCGTGCTCACCTAATTTAATCTATTTTCGCAAAGCTTGATTTAATTGATTGGATTACTATTACTATTTAGCCATGCGGCACGGTCGATGGGGCCATTGCGCCCTAAAAGGCCAGGCTGTAGATCGCTGCCGTGCTCACCTAACTTTCTTTTCTATCTTTAACTGGAGCTAGAACTCCATAATTACTATTGTATCAATCCAACTTAGCATTGCTGCACGGTCGATGGGGCTGCTATGCGCCCGAGAAGGCCAAGCTGCAGATCGCTGCCGTGCTCACCTAACTTATCTCTTTTGTAACTTTAACTGGGGCTAGGGCTCCCTAATTACTATTATCTTAATCCGACTTAGCGATGCTGCGGCAGTCGATGGGGCTGCTATGCGCCCGAGAGGGCCAAGATGCAGATCGCTGCCATATTTACCTAAATTTCTTTTTGTAACGACAACAGGAGCATGGGCTCCCGGATTACTATTAGCATAAGCCAAGGTTTGCAGCGTCAAATGCAAAATTTATTTCTTCTTGCCAAGACGCACGTAATATTCTTTGCTCGTAGTTTCTCCTGGCTTTGTCGCCTTAAAAGATATATCAGTCATTTCGGGATCATTATGATCTTTAGGTAGCAGGCATATATCCTTTTTATCAGACTTTGGATTGCCCATAATCGCTATTGCATGTTTTCTCCCTTTGGTTTCATATTCGAATTCGAGAATCTCTGCAATTGTACCATTGCTTCTTTTATATTGTTTAGCCTTCAATGGTACTTTCTCGGCATCCAATGACAAGTCTGCTAGGATATCTATTTCTTTTAAATCCATTATCCCGCAACTCGTAATAAGTTGCAGATTATCTAATTCTTCAATGGCATCTTTAGGATGGGTCTCTCCTTCCAATACGTAATTAACTTTAATTCTCCTCTCAACAGGCGTTCCATCTTCAGGTACGCCTGCATAAAATATGGGTCTAGGCACTTCAATCCAAAAATCTCTTAAAGATAACTCCTTTCCGTCTTTTTTCCTTTTAAATATTGGCGAATTTATATCAATTCCCTTGCCATCAATCTTCGTTCCATCGGAAAGCGTAAAAGAAAGATCCTTAAATAAAACATTGCTGCTTAAATGAATTCCTTCTTTGTCCTCAAACCATTTTCCAATTTCTGCAGGGTCAATTTTATCCAAAATTCGTAATTCTATATTTTCTTTCGACGCTTTGATAATTGCTGGATCAGAGAAACCCGACGATGATACAGCAACTGCTTTGTCGGCTCCTACACTTTCTCGTTTTCTTGAAAGTTGCTCAATCCATGTGACATCTTCATCACCCTTACGATCTCTGCATTCTACAATAACTAAAATATTTGATGAGCCGATTTGGCTTCTTAAAGATATATCGACCTCGCGCAGTTGCGATGTATCCTTATCAGGGATATAGTCCGGAGATCTCACTTCGATTCCTAGAAGCCCTAGATGGTTTTCCAAGAGCGCCACCAATAATTCTAGGTCTCTTCCTTTTCTTACCATGACTAGAAGTTTAATGCAAGATCATATAAATTTTGTCCAGAACTTAATTGCTGATTCAATGCTACCGCTCTCGCGGTCAATGATGCCGGAACTTCGCGTCTTCGCGTGAGCCCGTGTCTCGGCCCGACAGGGCCCATGCTCCCGGACACGATCGCCTGCCTGGCAAGGTCCGTCCTGGCGACGTCGCCGCAGCCCCAGGCCCGGCCCCCGTGCGCAGCCTCGTGCCCGGGCGCGCCCCCTGGCGGCGGCAGGCGAGGGCTTGCCGTGACCTTTGGTTATTCCTTTAAGGCGGCAATGAATTCTTTTCTTTCCAGCTTCGCTTGCTTCATAATCGAGATCAATGTGCCCTTCGCCAGCTCTGGGTGATTAGGCACGGTCACGACAAGATTTCTTTCCGCATTCCAGAGATGGATATGGCTGCCGGTCTGGCGATAGATCTTAAATCCAAAATGATCCAGAGCCTTGATGGCCGCTTTAGCCGAGATTGCCGGAAGCCTGGGCAAGCTTGCCTTCTACCTCGATTTCCAGAAAAGAGAGCTTTCGTCCTTTAGGTGCCAGCTCTAAAAGAACCTGGTAGTGCTCCAGAAGTCCCTTTTTTAAATTAGAAACGGCTTCACTTTCTGTCAATCCTTGATCGGCCACGTTTGTTATCAAGTCAATTGCAACGAAATATTTCCCTTCCTTATGGATTTGAATTAGGGTTTTCATTTGCATACTACTTGCGCATATTTATTGATAAAGCTAATCCCAATTCGAGCGCCCATATCCTCCGCCCCATTTTCCGCATGCCCGCGTACCCCGCTGCCCCGGCCACCGTGCGCAGCCTTGTGCCCGGGCGCATGCCTGGCGGCGTTGAGGTGATCCGGCCTTGCCATTGCTCGCGGATAGCTGGTTAGATAACTAAGATATGCCTCACTATTTCGGCTTCACTTTTCAGCTTGGAAAGCCTCATGGTCTATCGGGCTGCTATGCGTCCGAAAAGGCCAAGCTACTTTCCAAGTTTCTCCTAGATCAAGAGGATTCAGGCAACGAAGACTCCACGATTTCTGAGTTCCCGCGATCCGGGCGTGCGGCCCGAAGCATACCCCTTCTTTAGGGTGGGGTGGACGCAAGCAATTTGATTGTGGGTAAGGCTACGATCCGATTCTATTTGATGACGGCGTCATGGATAACCAAACTGCCATCCGCAGCATCAAAAGCGTCCTTCACTCCCATAAGGACTGGTTAAATAGCTACAACTAAAAATTAAGGCATCTCTTTATCCTTATCCGCCAGGCCCAGAACATTAAGCAGCCCCAGCAGGTTCTCTCGGGACAGTGACCCATCGGATACCTTCTTTAGAACCTCTTTGGCATTAAAGGCCACACCAAGGCCGGCGTTCTTGATCATGAGGCAGTCGTTGGCTCCGTCGCCCACGGCCACAATATTGTCCGAACTGATATTCTCCAGCTCCGCCAGCCGGTAGATGATGCGCCCCTTGGCCTCGGCATCGATGATATCTCCCTTGATCTCGCCGGTGAGAAAGCCGTTCTCAATCTTCAGTTCATTGGCAAAGGTGTAGTCAAAGCCGAGCTGCTCTTTGAGCACATCGGTAAAATAGGTAAATCCGCCGCTGATGAGTGCGATCTTGTAGCCCACATGCTTTAGGTGATGTAGCAGCTCCTCCGATCCGGGGGTAAGACGCAGATCGGAAGCGATCTCCTGCAAGGTTCTCTCTGGCATTCCCTTGAGGAGGCGCACCCTCTGGCGCAGCGACTCCTTGAAGTCCATCTCCCCGTTCATGGCCATCTCAGTTATCGCTTTTACCTGCTCGTCCACTCCAGCAAATCCGGCCAGCTTGTTGATAATCTCGAAATCGACAATGGTCATGTCCATGTCAAAAACGATAAGCCGCTTCTCTTTGCGAGAGCGCCCCAGATCCTGAATCACCACATCAAGGCCGAGAAACTCGCAATCCTTCTTGAGCCTGGCTTTGCAATCATCCTCATCGCAATCGGAAAAGTCCATGAGAAATTCAATGGAGATGAGATCCCCCCGGGCCGTGACAGATGCCCTTTCGATATTGATCTCATTTCCAGCAGCCACGTTTGCCGCATCGCGGATGATGCCCGGCCGGTCTTTGGCCAAAATAGTGACGACATGCAGGCTCTTCTTCGATTTGCGCCGGCCCCGGTACTGGCCCAGGGGCAGGAAATTGAATTGAATGCCGAGATCGTCGGCCTTCCTTTGCAGCCATGCCTCAAGCTCGCTGGCGGTGACATGCGCATTGGCAAAATCAGCTACCACAGACATGACGAATATGCCCTGCATCACCCGCTGATCCATATCCACGATATTTACGTTCTGCTGGGCAGGTTCCTCCAGGATATCGCGAATCAGTCCCGGTCGATCTTTGCCCAGGAAGGAGATGACCCAGAGATCGTCGTTCAGAGGGCACATCCCCCTTTTCTTGGCGGCTGCATCGAGAACACGCTTGCCATTCAAGCCTAAATACTTTTTCAGCGGTTTCGCTTCAGCTCGGCAACTCTCATCATATTTCATCTCTCCGAGAGTCATACAGTTTCTTATCTTTTACTGTCATATAATACCCTTAATATTAATAATACCTTGGCCGATGAAAAAGCAAAATTATAGATCCTCGTGAGTAGCAGAGACAAGCAACTAAGAGGTCGTTTATGCACCAATCACAAATGCTCATCAACGGAGAAGATGTCGCCTCCTTATCCGGCAAAGTTGAAATCATCTACAACCCGGCCAACCAGGAGCCTGTGGCTCAAGTGGCCGTGGGCACGCGCCTGGATGCTTGCCAGGCCTTGCAGGCGGCTAAGAAGGCTTTTCCCATCTGGTCTGCAACCTCCAGCCAAGAGCGGGCTAAGATCTTGCATGCTGCTGCGCACTTAGTACGGCAGCGAGCCGAGCAAATAGCCAGGCTGCTGACTCTGGAGATGGGCAAGCCCCTCAAAAACGCTAAAATGGAGTTGCTCTCCTCGGCGGACGTCCTCGATTTTTACGCTGAAGAAGGCAAAAGAAACTTTGGCGAGTGGATCACTTCCTCGCACAGCCGCAGCATCGTGCTCCGGCAGCCGGTGGGCGTTGCCGCTCTCATCACCCCCTGGAACTTTCCCGTGGATCTTTTGGCCTGGAAGGTCGGCCCCTGCCTTGCCGCGGGCTGCACCTTCGTGGCCAAGCCACCCAGCAAGGCTCCACTGGCGGCTACAGAGTTTGTGCGGGCGGTGAGCGAAGCTGGCCTGCCCCCGGGCGCGGCGAACGTAGTGCACGGGCCGGGAAGCGAGGTGGGCGCGGAATTGGTGCAAAATCCCATCTCCCGAAAGATCGCCTTTACCGGCGAGACACAGACCGGTCGCGAGATTATGGCCCACGCCGCAGCGCACATCAAGCGCGTTTCCCTGGAGCTGGGCGGCCAGTCGCCCTTCATCGTCTGCGCTGATGTCGACCTAGAGGCCGCCGCCACAGCGGCCGCCCAGAGGGCCTTCTCCAACATGGGCCAGATCTGCATCAGTGTCAATCGAATTTATGTGGCGGAAGAGGTGGCCGAACCGTTCACAGAGCAATTGGTCCGGCGAGCCGAGCGGCTCAAGATCGGCGATGGTATGCTGCCGGATGTGGATCTGGGGCCCATGTTCAGTCGGGCGCAAAGGGAGAGGACCAAAGAGCACGTGGCCGACGCGCTTGAAAAAGGGGCAGAGCTTCTTTCGGGCGGCAGCGAGCCGAGGGGCGAAGCTTATCTGAAGGGTTACTTCTTCCTACCAACGGTGCTGGGCGAAGCTGACCACAGCATGCGAGTTATGCGAGAGGAGACCTTCGGGCCGGTGGCTCCCATCATGAAATTCAAGACGCTGGAGGAGGCCGTAGCTCTCGCTAACGATAGCGAGTACGGCCTGGCCGCCTACGTCTTTACCAATGACCTCAAGACGGCGCTACGTGCTGCAGAAGGGCTGGAGGCGGGAGGCATCGGAGTTAATGTGAACAACGTGGTGGACCTGCAAGCGCCCTTTGGCGGGTGGAAGGAGAGCGGCTTAGGAAGGGAGCTGGGGCACTGGGGGCTGGAGGCCTATCTGGAAACAAAGCACATCCGCCTGGGGATGTGAGGGAAAAAGCAGGGGCAATTCTTGCCCCACTATTGAAACGCCCATGAGCCCAGGCAGGGGCTCACACGTGACGGATGGAAAACCACATATTGTTATCCGGTCACGTTAAGCCCGGATATGGGCAGTGAAGGCTGACAGGTTTATGGGACGCTTGATCCCGTGATTGAAACAAGCCAAGATCCCCCCGAATACGGGACTGCGTCGTAGAACGCGTATGGGAAATTATCCCATCTCAGGGAAAGATCATCTGCCCATATCAGGCAGAGACGTGTATGAACAAACGAAGAGATAGAGTTTGCGGAGCAGATGTCCATAAAGATCTGATCGTTGCCACAATAACCGGCGATGATGTGCTGCCAATTCGAGAGAATTTTGGGACAACAAAAGCTGAGCTTAAGAGATTCCGGAACTGGCTGGTTGCCAACAAATGCGAACAAGTGGCATTTGAAGCTACTGGTGTCTATTGGATGCCGATTTATGATGCCTTGAGCAAAACCATAGACACAATTGTAGCCAATCCATTGCAGATAAAAACCATTCCAAATGACAAATCCGACTCTAAAGACTCAAACCGAATCGCAACCCTTTGCTTGAACGGTCAAATCAAAAGGTCTCGCGTATTTACCGACGAGGATCGAGACCTTAGGATGATGACGCGAGCCAGGTCCGGATATGTCAAGACACGAACTCAGTTCCGGAATCGCATACATAAATATCTCTCATCAAGCGGCATTAAACTCAGTTCTACCATGAACGACATATTCTGCAAGTCCGGCAGATATATCCTGAACGGTCTAGCTGAAGAGAAGCCCATCGAAGAGATCTTGAAAGGCATACCCTCCGGAAAGATAAGGAAGAAGCAAGACCTGATTAGATCAGCACTCGAAAATGGTCTTAACGATACAAGCAGAATGCTCTTAATAGATGCTCTGGAAATCCTTGACAATCTCGAATCCAAAATGGAGAAGCTAAGCCTTGAGGTTCTGAAACGAGTTCAGCAAAAGAGCAAAGATCTGGCCATAGTCATGTCGATCCCTGGAATTGGATTCACATCTGCATCGGTCATACTGTCGGAGATTGGCAACTATCGTGATTTTAAGACTCCGGAGCAGCTCGCAAAATGGTGTGGCCTCAATCCTGGAGAAAACGAATCTGCAGGCAAGAAGAAAAAATGTGGAATTACAAAGAGGGGTTCCAAGCACATCAGAGTTATACTTGTCCAAGCGGCCCAGACCATATCAAATATGAATAAGACGGCGCTGTCCAGATTCTTCCAGAGATTGATTAAAAAGAAGGAGCGTAACGTAGCAATCATCGCCGTGGCCAGGAAACTTATCTGTCTCATTTATCATCTTCTGATCAACCAGGAGTTGTATCAGGAAGGTGAATGCAGAAAGAGGGGATCAAGTCAGGAAAAGTCCTGCCAGGCACCTTCATTTAAGGAAGAGCATTTAACGGATCGGGTCGCTGCAATTGTGGATGCCTTTTATCACCTGAAAGAGAGCAGCCGGAAGAATGCTCTTATGCGTGAGATCGCTGACATTTCTGGGAAAAAGGTCGGCCAGAAAAGGCCATCTAAGGGAGGTGGATAATCGCCTCCTGATTTTGGTTTCATGTGGTTTTCCATGGGAAATCCTTTCAGTACCTTAGTATTGCCCCTATATTCCCAAGGCTTTCCAGGAAAGCGTCGTCCTCTACTAAAACCACTTCAGCGTCCATTCTCTCTGCCAGCTCATATAGGCTCTCCAGGCTGAGTGCCGCCGCCTCCCCACCACAGGTGGGGCACTTATCTCCCTCTGAATCGATTTGTTGGCAGCTTGTGCATATCATTCCAGGCAGAGTAAAGCCCTCTGAGATCAAAAGACAGTTCACTCGCCCTTCCTTCAGAGCATTCCCAACTTCCGCCAGGCCATAGGCAGCATGATGACCGCGCAGCACGGCCTCTTTCAGCCTTTCAGCCAGAACTTTTTCCCGGGAAAGCTGTTCCTCATGGGTAAAATCCTTGCCTAGATTCAACAGGTCTTTCGAGGATGCATCCATCGAGAGATCCACAGTTCCTATGACCTTATCCTTCAGGGCTTGAGGCATCATCTCTATAAGCTGGCCCTTGGCCTCGCCCGGACCGGCCACCACCAGGCCACGCATCTTGGTCAGATCTTCGTTCTTCTGCAAATCTTCTATAAGCTGGGTGAAAAATGAATCGATCTGCCCCCTTCTGAGGCGATTGTAGCGCATCTGGCTCCAACCTCCTTTCTTGTGCTTGTTCATGAGGTCTATGGAGGCATTCTCGTTCTCCTCCAGCAAGTTAGACCTCACCAAAAAGAGCCTGGCCTCCTGAGAGTCGATGAGCAAAAGGCCGTAGTCCTCGTACTCTTCCTTGAGCTTTGCCAGGGGGAGAAGAAATGGCGAGCTATCATAAACAACGAGCGGCTCCGGTTCCACGCTCAATCTGTAGACGTGCAGGAAGCCGGCTGTGGCTGAGGCAAAGATGACCCGGCCACGTTCACCTTTTATGCCTGGTGCTGACAGAGCGGCCTCTACCATGCCAAGCGTCTCTTGAAAAGCCTCCAATAGATCTTTTGGCATGGCTTTCTGAATGATATTCAGCCTTGATGCTACAAAGGATTGGTCACGATCCCCCCCCGTAGTTCCAAAATAGATTGTCAGGAAGGTATCCTTCGTATCTCTTATCTCTGCCAGAGAGTGCAGGTCGATTTCTGTGAGGGATGTTAATTTTGGGTCCTCTTTTACTTTAACATTGAAATCCATAAAAATATAATGTCTCTCCTCACTGATAAGAATATCTAATCACTTTCCCGGGCAGCCCCCATCCATCCAGGTACCGTAGACGGTCTCAGGTATGCTCTCCGCAGGGTCGTCGCAGTGAGTGATATATCCGCACCAGCGGTGTATCTTCTTTTCTGTGCCGGGAACGATCTGCTGCTCGCAGAATACTTTGAGCCCGCATCCATCCGCCAGGCTGAGCTGCCGGAGCATTAGCTCTTCAGACACACCTTTGGATAGTAATTCCTTCAGCCGCTTTTGCGTATCTTCCATGGACATGGTTAATACTTATGCATCGTTTTATTTAAGGCATTGCCAAAGCGTCCGTCTTTTTCATCCCCTGCAGCCCCACCGCCGCCAGCGCCGCCGCACCCGCCCCGAAGATGAATGTCGCCTCTGCCCCCCACCAGGCCCAGAGGGCTCCGGCCAGGAGGCTGGATAAAATAGCCGCCACACCAATGGCTCCGTAATAAATCCCCAGAGAGCTGCCGCGCATACTGGCGATGCTCAGGTCGGATACATAAGCTCTTTCTGAGCCGTCCACCAGTGCGTAGACCAGCCCGTATAGGGCAAAGAGTGCGATCAAGCCCGCTAACGAGGTGACGAAGGCAAATCCCAGGGCAGTCAGGGCAAAGAGGGCGTATCCCAGGGCCAGGACTTTTCTCCGGCCCACCCGGTCCGACCAGATACCAACTGGTAGCGCCAGGAGGGCGTAGACCAAGTTGAAGAGCGCATAAAGCAGAAGAGGTGCGGCCACCGCCTCTGCCCCGGAAAAAAGCCCCTGGGCGCGCAGGATGAAGAACATGTAGCTGAAGTTGCCTAAAGCGAAAAGGCCGGCAAGACCCAGGAAGCGGCATAGCTCCGGCGAAAGATCGGAGAGCTTCAGTCTGACCATGCAGCTCGGAGCCCGAAAGCTCTCTTTTACACGGTAGAAAGGAAGCAGAGCCAGCACGGACAGTACCCCCGCCACCATGAATATGGAGCTGTAGCTCATGCCGTCCTGCCAGAGAAGATAGGCCAGCATCGAACCGATGACCGCTCCCGTGGAGTCCATGGCTCTATGCAGCCCAAAGCCTCTTCCCCGCCTGCCATCTTCGGCCGACTCGGAGATCATGGCATCCCTGGGAGCAGAGCGCACTCCTTTGCCGCTTCTCTCCAGGGTCTTGAGCAGGAAGACTTGCTGCCAGGTAGTGGCCGCGGGTAAAAAGAGCTTGCCCACCGCCGAAAGTACATAACCGGCTACCACCAGCGGCTTTCTCTTGCCCAGCCGGTCGGACCAGTATCCTGCCAGAACCTTGAGCAGGCTGGGCAAGCCGTCGCTTATGCCGCCGATGAGACC
This sequence comes from Methanotrichaceae archaeon, assembly GCA_963803855.1. Lineage (GTDB taxonomy): Archaea > Halobacteriota > Methanosarcinia > Methanotrichales > Methanotrichaceae > Methanothrix. The sequence continues at coordinate 864,677 of CAWDNX010000001.1, read as the reverse complement.
AACGGCCATGGAGCCGCCTCCCAAAGAGGCGATAAAGAGCGGGAGAATGGGCTGAATGATCTCGCTGCTGATGTCGTTAAGCAGGCTCACGAATCCTAATAGTAATATATTCTTGCTGGATTTGGCATCGGACATTTGGGATGTACACTCTCATCAGGATTATTTCCTGGATATGGCCCCGACAAGGCTTGCCGCCTCATCCGGCGTTAGATCCTCCGGCCGTCTCTCCAAAAGGGCAGCATCCAGCTTTGCTATTGCCCGCGGCCCTGCTCCCAATGCCGCCAGGCCCTTCTTTACTTTTTTGCGTCTATTGTTGAAGAGCCCCTCGGCCAGCCTCATGAAATCCGCCCCGTCTGCCAGAGGCCGATCCGATCGGGGCTGTAGCCGCACGACTGCTGAGTCAACCTGGGGCACAGGTCGAAAGGCCATCTTGGAGACCTTCTCCAAAATCTCGATCCGGCAGAAGAAGCCCGCGACCATGGCCAGACGGCCGTACTCCTTGCTTCCCACGACTGCTGCCATGCGCTCTGCAAACTCCCACTGGTACATCAAAACTGCCGTCTCAAAGGGCCGGGAGAGCAAACGGTAGGTGATCTTAGACGAGATCTGATAGGGAAAATTGGAGACGATCTTATTGTAATGAGGAAGCTGTACCTTCAGTGCATCGCCCATTATCACCTGAACGTTAGAAAAGCGGCCGGAAAGCTGCGCGGCCAGATCGGGATCTATCTCCACCGCACAAACATGGCCGGCTCGAGAGGCCAGCTCCTCGGTGAGATTTCCAGACCCCGGTCCAATCTCCAGCACATTGTCCTGCGGTCCCAGATCGGCATAGTTCGCGATGCGCGATATGGCAGCGCGATCCATGAGAAAATGCTGCCCCAGCTTCATCTCGCGCGGGGCATTGTGGTAAAGACGCGGTATTTGATTTTGTCATCCATCAGCTCGTCCTCGACGCGCCTGTAGATGATCTTCTCGGGATTGTGCAACCCCTTCACCCGCTCCATCAGATCGGCAAAGTTCTTGAAAACTCCTTTCTTGCGCTCATTGAGCACCGCCCACATCAGCTTTTTGCCAATCCCAGGCAATAGCTCCAGAGCGTGCATACGCGTGGTGATGGGTCCGGCCTCGTTAAAGTAGCGAATGAATCGGGCTTCATTTTCCAGGACTATGCTCACAATCTGATAAGTTAGCTCAAGCTTGGCGTTGTTAGACAGCTCCGAATAGTCGATTCTGCGATTGACATGGTCTATGATATCACGACTACCGCTGCCGATGTAGACTCGAGTTCCGGCTGTAGGAACTACATCCTCCTTGGGTGTCATCTCCATGAGAACGAAGTTGGCTTCTCCTACGGCCTGGATAAGTGGTTGCTTTTGGTAGCTCCTGGAGTCAGGAGTACGTCCATAGGGGAGGTAATCGAGAATCCTAGCTACCTCTTCTCTCTTCGGCGGTCTCCCCTCAGGCATGTGCCTTTACCCCCTGAATACTATCTCTAAAATACTGTTGAGCTCTTCTTCGCTTAAGGTGAACCGTTCCTTGGCATAAATCGCCCTCAGTTCATCCTTCGTGACGGGCCTGACATCGGCGATCTTTACGGCAATTACCTTGTTCATCTTTTCCAGCTTCATGAGCTCCGCTACCATTGCCAGGCTTTCTTTTGCAGTGCCCTTGCTAAAGAGCTCTGCATGTCTGATGGCCCGGCGCAGTTCGTAACCCAGTTCCTCTTCATCGGCTCGCTTCAGCCGGATCTGGTCTAGGATCTCCCTGACCTCCGCCATGGTCAGGATGTCCTCCTGCAATACGCTTTTGACAATCATCTATTTTTGTGCCGTCAGATGTTCTGGTAATGTGATCAAGGTCTTGGTGGCGTCGCCATCAGTGACCTTCAGGACAAAGGCTCTACCTCTTGTTCCTACAACCTCGCCCGTCTTTCCGTGGAACCTGGGGTGAGGCATACCCTTGTGTACGCTCGGATCGATGATCACATGGACCATTGCGCCCGTCTCGAACTCCTGAATCGCCCTGACTACCGAGGATTTGCCCCTAGCCCTGACTGTCCTGCTCAGCTTGTCTCTTGACTTCTTCCGCATTCCGTGATGATGTGCCATCTGATTCTCCACCTACATCTATTACATCTAATTCTTCGACGATCGCGTCGACTTTAAGGATTTCTGCGAGGTTCGGGCGGGTTCTGCCTCCGTCTCCGGAGATCAGCTCCTTGATATACAGACCGCTGTCGCCTCTGATATTTATGCGAACCAAGTTGCCCGCAACCTCTAGTAGATCAGCGCTATGAACTTTCCTCACCCTGACTTTATCTGCCCTTCGGTGAGACACGCGATTTGGCGTACGCTGATCGATCGGCCCTTCCAATTCTTTCAGGACAGATTTAAGCTTTTCTTCTGAAACCTCGGCACCAAGCCTAACCAGGGCGGAGTAAGTCTTCTCAAATGTGGCCTCTTTGATCTTCTCGACCATAGAGGAATGTGCATTGGCGAGGCCCAGGACCTCTACTTTGCCGGCAGCGCGACGGTTGATCTCTGCCTCCAGTGCGGCCAGATCGATTGTCCTGATGAGGGGGCGCACCGCCTCCACGATGAAGGGACGGCCGGTGCCCATCATGCGGGCGTCGATGTCCTCGCGACCTGCGCCGTGAAAAACGGTGTCTTCGGCTGCGGTTGCCGCCATCACTGCCGGGCGGATCAGTTCATCTACGGACTCGGGGTACATTTTGCCCGTGCCCTCGCAACGCGGGCAGCCGCGGCCGCGACATTCGCGACAGGGCCAGCGTGTCTGGGGAATGCCGCGCACGAGCTTTTTGTAGCGCCCGCGAATGAAGAGAGACGCGATTTGCAGCTCCACCTCGCCTTTTTCCAAATTGAGGTGAACTACCACATCCGGGTTCTTCAAATCAACCGTCTTCCCTGTCTGGATGGAAAGCCTCTTTCCCACTTCGCGATTCAGCTCCGACTTGAAGGGTTCGGCGTGGGTGGAGCCGCCGTCCACCAGCAGCAACTCCTCGTTCTCAGAGAGAAGGCCGGACATCCTTGTCCCCACCACCAGGGTATCGATCTCCCGGCCCGCGATGGCAGCAGCCGCTTTGTCCGCCCAGGCGTCCAGATTTGGGGGGGCCATCTCGCCCAGGCAGACTGTGCAACGGGCATCCTCCTCGTCTTTGCGGCCCAGTTTGAGGCGCGCCGATCGGAAGGAAGGGGCCAGCTCTTCAAGCAAGGCGCGATCGTCATCGACGGCGGCCTGCATGGCCAGGGCCGTCTTGAGGGAGCGCCCGCGCTCGGCATTGGTAAGGCCGGTGGAGAGCATGGCGAACTGGCGGCCCAGGCAATTGTCGCAGATGGGGCCGAAGCTGATGATCTTTCGGGCCGTGTCAAGGATGTTGTCTTTGGGATTCTCTGGATTCTCAAAATTGTCTTCGCTCATAATGACTCTTCATATCTTCTGTTCACACTTATGGTTTATTAGAGCTTGCAATTGATCAAAAAACCATTTCGATAGTACCGTTGACCGGAGCCGTTTCAAGATCCTCATCGAGCTTATCTTGAAGGATTTTTATGAAATCGTCAATTTTGCCGGGCGAGGGAGTAGTAATCGATTGCATTGAAGCCTCAAATTGCGTATAAACTTCTTCGACCTTTTCGAGAACATACCTCTCCTGGCCGCAATGATCGACGATCTTACAGATCATAGACCAGCCATGCTATATCCGCCTCGTCTTTGCTTATGCGTTTCATTGGCGGTAAGGTATCAAAGAAATCCTTGCTCAGAGCCACCGCGGTTTTCTTTTTCCAGCTATGAATGATACTGCTTTTAAAAAGAAGCTGTGGAACCAGTCGTTCGCATAATGAAGAAAAGAAGTCCGGTCTGGGATAATTGGGCTCGCCTGACCAATTCATGAGTGAGCGACCTGATGGATCTTTCATATAATACTCAAAAGGATCGCGCACATTTCCGGAAATGTAGACTGCCTGGATCTCAAGAGCGCCGAAGTCGTAAACCTTTCCACATTCGTCATAAGCGACAAGGACAACATCGATATTTCCTGCTGTTTTGCCGTTGGCATCATTTAGCCTGACCTCTGTCAAGGAACTCCACGTCGCTTCCTTTCCAAAGAAAAATGATGCAGCGTCTCCGGTAATTATCCATTCTTCACGAAACCTTATGGGACAGGTGATGACTGGCTTGTCGTATTAATAAATGCTGCATACACCAAGTGGATTCTTTGCTTTGTCCTTGGTGCAATTTGGAACTTTATTATTAAAAGGACAAAGACGGAGAGATCGATACCGATCCGCTTTGCTTGTTTGATCATTCACAAGATGGCCAAACACCTCTGCGAGTGGCTGTAATGGCTCTTTTGCGTCTGCCTTTCTCATTCTACTTCAACTTGCCCTTCAAGGCTTATAACTGCAATGCTTTATACAACTAAGCGATCTCTTATTCGTCGATATATTTCCCCAGGAAGTCGAAGGGCGCAGGTCTATTCTTGGCAAGCTGCCAGGCATCGTATGAGCAGAGGATTACGCCCACGATCCATCCCAATCCCGAGCTGATGACTGCTATCAGCACCGTCAATAGGAACAGGACTATTCCTCGCTTGGTGTAACCCAAATAAACATGGCCAAGTCCAGCGATTAGAAGGTTCAATATCACTGCAATAATCGGGCTCTTCGATTTAACTCTGCAATTGCATCCATTCATTCAGTCATATATTATCATCATCCTGGCATAAATACGTTGGTGTCCAGGAACCAGTTTAAGAGAACTATGCAGTGGTCGGCGTGCAGGCTGGTCGGACCCAGGGAGACAACCTTTGCCCCAGCCTGCTCGATCAGAGCCTCCTCTTCCGGCGTCATGCCTGTGTGGTCTCCCAGGATGAAGGCCGCCTCACCGGAAAGACTGCCGGAATCAAGGCCGCGAATGTCCGCACCATCCTCGCGCAGGTAGATCAATTTCGCATCCTCCAGATCGGCCATCAGCTCTACGAGGCCGCCGGTGCGAACGAAGATTCCTGACGTGGACATGGCCCACTCCGCTGTAGCAGGCACGGCCAGGGCTTTCTTGAGCAAAGCGGCTGTGGTGCGCTCATCCGGATTGAGGTGGCGCAGCGTCTCGCCGCGGAGCTGAATGGTCTTGGGAACTTCCCCGCCCAGCAGCACCAGGTAGACGCAAACGTCCTTTCGAATACCATGCGAGATAACGAAGGCGGCAGTGACGGCGCGGCAGAGGATGTCCAGGCGGCCGGAGGTGCCGGGGATGTCTTCTAAGGAGAAGTTGGGTGCAGTGGTGGCTTTGTGACCGACGACGATGAAATTGCGCATGAATCCAAAGACGAGCAGGAGATACAAGCATCTTTCGGACTCGAAGGAATCTACATTAGGTGCTTTTAAAAAAAGGAATGGTTAGCCCTTATATCCAAGCTCCTTGGCTCGGGCATAGGCTGCCTTTGCCTCGGCGCTCTTGCCCAGGGCCTTCAGGGCATCAGCTTTTAGGGTCCACACCTGCCCATCTTCGCGATTTGCTTGCAGGGCTTTGTCAAACGCCAAAGCAGCCTCATCGTACCTGTGCAGCTCGCTGGCCAGGAGGACACCCATCATCTTCCAGGAGGTTTCATCCATGGGATCGATACGGGTGACATTGGCAAATGCTTTGACTGCCTCTTCAGAGTTGCCCACGTTGTGCAGCAGCAACCCCTTCTCGGCCCATAGGTTCGAGTTTTCAGGATCGCCCGCCAGTGTTTTGTTGGTGATATTCAGGGCTTCTTGGTAGGCTCTTGTGGCTTCGCCTGTCCTGTTAAGCCTTGTTAGTGCGCTGGCTTTGTTGATCCAGGCCAATTTGTTTTCGGGATCGATCTGGATAGCACTTTCGTAATACTTGAGGGCATCATCGTTTCTGCCCAGAACTGCCGAGAGCAGGATGCCTCCGTTAATCCATAGATCAATATCTTGCGGGGCCAGCTCAAAGACCTTTTCTAAAGCTTCTGTAGTCTCATTATAGTTGCCCTGTTCAGCAAAAAGATGAGCCTTTTCAAACCAGATCTGGGCCTTTTCAAAGTTCTGCGAAGCGGCCTCAATAGCTTCATCAAAGATCTTTAAGGACTCGTTATATCTGCCCAGATTGAGCAACGCATTGGCTTTGACCAACCGGCCCCTATTCTGCTGGGGGTCCAGCTCAATTGCCTTATCAAAGGACTTGATGGCATCCTCATAAAGGCTTTCATCATTTATCGAACCGGCCCAAAGGCTGAGGACTGTGCCCTTGCCGAGCCACGCTTCTGCATTAGTTGGTTCCCGTTCCAGAGCGTTATCGTAAGCTTTGACAGCCTCTTCGTAAGAGCCATTTCTGCCCTGTTCCTGGCCTTTTTTGAACCAGGAATCTGCGGTCTCCTCCTGCGCCAAAGCACAGGCGCAGAGCATAGCTATCGCTAACAATGCAACGACAAATCTTGCTTTCATTTACAGACCTCTATTTAGCTCGGAAAAAGGAAGGTGGATCATCCCTGATACCCCTGCTCTTTGGCCTCTGCAAAGGCTGCATCTGCATCGGAGTAGCGGCCGAGAGACTTCAGCACAAAGCCCTTGCCCCTCCAGGCAGAGATCGCCTTCTCTGGTCCGATCTCCAGGGAACGATCGTAGGCCTCCAGTGCCTCCTGATATCGGCCCAGGCCTCGAAGGGCCTCTCCCTTCCAGAACCAGGCATAGGCCGACTTGTTGTCCTTTTCCAAAACCTTCTGGCTGGCGTTGAGGGATTTGTTAAAAGCCTCAGCAGCTTCATCGCTCCTGTTTAGCTGAGCCAAGGAGAATCCTCTTCCACCCCAGAGCTGTTCGTCGTAAGTGTTCTCGGCCTGGGCATAGGCATCCAGAGCCTCCTGGTGTTTGCCGAGTCCCCGCAGGGCATGACCTTTGACCAGCCACGTCCGGGTGAGATTCTTGTTCAGCACCAGAGCACTGTCGGAAGCCTCCAGGGCTTCATCGTATCTGCCCAGTTCGTTGAAGACCCTGGCCTTTGCTTCCCAGACATCGGCAGAAGGATTGATATCCAGAGCCTTATCTAAAGCTGCCAGTCCTTCCTGATACCTGCCCAGCCAGTTCGCCAGCATGAAGCCCTTAACCCTCCAGGCCATCTCGTTCTTGGGATTGGCATCAGTGGCGTTATCCAGCGCCTTGATGGACTCCTCGTATTTGCCCTGCTCCTGCAGAATGAAGCCTTTGGAGAGCCAGGCCTGTGACAGATTCTCAGGGGTGCCGGCTTTCTCAATGTCTTCATCAAAGACCTTCAGAGTCTCCTGGTAGGACTTCTCTGATTCGTTCTCCTTTCCGAGAGCCGCCAGGGCGAGGCCCTTTATCTGCAATGTGCCTTCTGCCATCCACTCCTGAGAGGGCGGGAATCCTATCTTCAGGGCTCTGTCTATTGCCTCTATCGCCTCTGCATGCCTCCCCAGCTCGAAGAGAGCACCGCCCTTGAGAGAGAATGCGGTTGAATTCAGGGGATCGATCTGGAGGACCTGGTCATAAGAATACAGTGCAGCTTCCCTGTAAGTTTCCCTGGGTCCAGCTATGTCTGCCCACGCCAGATTATTGAAAACCTGGGCTTTTCCCATCCAGCTATCGATGTCTTTAGGATTCTCCTGGAGGGTATCGTTGTAAAGTTCAAGCGCCTTTTCCGAGGCCTGATTGGCCTCCTGATTCCGATGCAGGAGCCACAAGTTAAATGCCTTGTTGTTCCAGTACTTTGGATTTTGAGGGTCGAGCTGGATGGCCTTATCGTAGGCCTGCACTGCCTTTTCACGGGAGTCGCTCAGCTCCAGTTCCAGCCCTTTCTTGTACCAGCCTTCTGCTGTATTCTCCTGTGCTGTGGCACAGACGCACAGCGCTACCAGAGCCAGCAGAGCAAGAATATATTTTGATCCTACTACTTTTTTTGACGGCCCCTCGGCTTCTTTTGCTGTATTCCAGGCGTTCCTTCTTTTCAATTTACCCACTCTCCATTTGCTTTCATTTAAGATCCAAAAAAATTGGCGGGCATCATCACTGATACCCCAGCTCCTTGGCTTTAGCGAAGGAAGCATCCGCCTCCGCCTGACGGCCCAACGTCTTGAGAACATCGCCTTTGCCCTTCCAGACAAGAGCATTCTCGGGCATGATCTCGGTCAGCTTCTCATAGGCAGTTAGAGACTCGTTGTATTTCCCAAGGACATAGTAATCAAGGGCCATCTCTTCCCATGCCTGGAAATTCATTGGGTCCAATTGAATGGCTTTGTCGACGGCTGCAATGGCCTCGTCAGATTTCCCAAGATTCAAGAGAATATTGCCCTTGGTGAGCAAAGCATAGACCTTCATAGAACCGTTCAACTCGATCACTTTATCGTAGGCCACAAGGGCCTCGGTCCTATTGGCCGTCAGCTCCGCCTTATAAAACCAAGCAGTGTCATTCTCTGGATTCTCTCGTATCTCCTGGTCGTAGATCTCAAGGGCTTTCTGTAAGGACTGGTTGGCCTCCTCCTGCCTTCCCAGACTGGCCAGCGCAACTGATTGAGCCTGCCATGCCCTGGCGTCCTGTGGATTCTTTGCCAGCCTCATCTCGCTAAGGTTCAGGACTTTTATATAAGCCTGCAGATCCAATGAATAGAGAATCTCAGCTTTGCGATTCCATGCATCAAGGTTCTCAGGATCTATCTGAATGGCTTTGTTGTAATCCGTGAGAGCTTCTTCAAAGGACCCGCTTTCGACCAGATCATTGCCTTTATTAATCCAGTAGCCTGCAGTCTTCTCCTCTGCCGCAGCAGAAACGCACAGCATGGCCAGGGCCATCAACACAATAACGAACCTGGCTTTCGCTAACTTATTATTCCGTTTCATGAAATCGCTCTCCTTTTTCTTCGGTAAACGCCGAAGGCGACCGAAGTCAAATAACTGGGGCAAATAAGCTCCACTCTCCCCACCCCAATTCTCCACCCCGATTTACGGCATGCGACGTACCACGACATATGACGAATATAAACTTTACGGCAGTCGTAAAAAAATCAGATTCGATTAAATATCATTTTGGCCCAAAAAGAATAATAACCCATAGAGCGACTCATATCTCTTCAACCGGAGAATTAGATGATTCGCGTCATATCCCTGGACATGGACGGCACCCTGGTCAACTCCAGGTTCGTGGACAAGGTCTGGATGGAAGGCATGCCTATGCTTTACGCCGAAAAGACCGGCCTGGACTTTCCCGTTGCCAAGAGTTACGTTGTCGGCGAGTACACGAAGATCGGCAGCGATCGGCTGGAGTGGTACGACCTCATGTACTGGATCGAGAGGTTCGGGCTAAAGGTTGGCAAGGACGACCTCTTGCAGATGTACGAGGACGAGATCGAGACCTATCCTGAGGTGCAGGAGGTGCTGGATCTTCTCGCCGAAAACTATGAGTCTGGTGGTGACGTCCAACGCTGCTCGCGAGTTCATCGACATCGAGCTGGAAGGTCTTTCCGACTACTTCAGCGAGACCTTCTCCGCTACCTCAGATTTCCGGGAGGTAAAGAAATCGCCTCTCATCTACGGCACGGTCTGTGCCCACATGGGTGCCAAGCCCTTTGAGGTTCTGCACATCGGAGATCACTACAATTACGACTACGAGTCGCCCCTGGATGCAGGTCTTGATGCGCTCTTTCTGGATCGCAAGGGAGAACGCTCTGGGCGCGAGGTAGTGGGCGATCTAAGAGAGGCTGTGGTGCTGATCGACGGCTGCATTTAGGGAATCTGAATACATGAAGAAAAAGACAAGGCTGATCCTGGCACTGGATGTCACAACCCGGGAGCAGGCTCTTTCGCTCGCCGAGAAGCTTTGCGGCTATTTCGACGCCATCAAGATCGGCTATCCCCTTATTCTCTCCGCCGGCCTCGGAATCGTAACAAAGATCGCTACCACTCTGCCGGTCATCGCCGACCTGAAAGTGGCCGACATACCCAACACCAACCGGCTCATCTGCCAGGCGGTGCTGGGCGCGGGAGCCTGCGGCATCATCGCTCAGGCCTTCCCTGGAAAGGACTCTCTTCTTGCCTGCGCCAAGAGTGCTGCAGAGCACGGGGCCGATCTCTATGTGGTAACAGAGATGAGCCACCCCGGCGCGGAGCTGTTTATGGCGCCCATGGCCGAGAAGATGGCCCGGCTGGCGGTGGAGGTGGGCGCAGCCGGTGTGGTTGCCCCGGCCACGCGCCCGGATAGAATTAAGCTGATCCGTTCCATCATCGGAGAGCAGATTATCATCTCGCCTGGCGTAGGCGCCCAGGGCGGCTCCGCTGGCGCGGCTCTGCGGGCGGGCGCGGACTATTTAATCGCGGGCAGATCGATCTACGAGGCAGAGGACCCGGTAGCCTCGGCAAAGAAGCTTCTTGCTCTTCTCCCGCGGGCTTGATTGGCGCCATTCGGTCCGGACCGATTCCGGCCTGATGGCATCGTTTCAAAACTTTTCTATACTTTGCAAATTAATATACTACTATGATTGTAGCAGACTTCGCCACCATTCCCATGGGCACGGGAACCAGTGCCTCCCATTATGTGCGGGCCGTGCATGAGCTTTTGAGACAGTCCGGGATTAAATTTGCTGCCGGACCTATGTCTACAGTCATTGAGGCAAGCAGCTTTGAGCAGCTCTTTAGTGTGATCGAGATGGCGAATAAAAAGCTGGCAAAGATGGGCGTGCAGAGAATAATAACCACGGTTCATATCGATTACCGCCTGGATAAGGATGTATCTATCGAGTCCAAGATGAGAATAAATAAAGAGAAATAGATAGTACAAGGATGATTATATCTGCAAGCCCGTGCGCCTGGCCAAGATGCCGATCCCAGCAAAGCGGCAAATAATCTACCTTTACCAGGACTTGGGACTGCGATCCTGCAATAAAAGGCGCTACTGCTTCTCTTTGCTCAGTGCCTTGGATCTCTTTCCTTCTTCAATGAGTTCTTTGACCCTCTGGCCGCCCTTGTGGCCGATTTCTTCATAAAAATCCTTGCCATGAGTTTGAGCAGTCTTCATGCCGCCTTTTCTGCCTGCCTCCTGAACGGTCATCGTGCCCTTTACATCTTTTTTGGAACTTCTTTTATCTTCAGCCATCCTTATCTCCCCGAAACTTGTGATTAAAATTAATGCATTTTCCAATATTCTTTCCTTCCTTGCGGGATCGCGATAAATGTGATCAATGTAGATTGTTCATCATATTCCCGTGATGCAAATTCCAAGGGAACTCTAAATCAATCTCTATCAATTAATTTGCCATTGATATCCATACTATCTTCTTTAAATATTTATGTTTTGCGGCTTTATTTGTCTAAGATTGCTGTCGAAATTGTGGCATAAATCTTGAAAAAAGGTGTATTATTTTAGTTCTAATAATATCATCCATAACAAATAGCTGTTGATACATTAACGATTAGCAAGAATATGATCAGATATTATCAATAATGACTGTTGATATTACTAACGGACAAATCATTCCTGGCCTTCTTGCCGTACGTCAATATCCTGGTATCCGATTCTGGTTACCGTCATCTCTTTGACCAGAGCCCTGGCTATTTCCCGGAGCCCCAGTTCTTCTTCTGCCAGGAGGATCTCGTCCTTCTTGGCCCGTGTCATGGGCTTGCTGGGCACGGCAGTGCAGGATTTGGTCTCTGCGGCAATGCCGTAGGTGCCTACCTTTCTGGCCAGATCAGTGATCTCCGTTTTGTCCATAGAGATGAGCGGATGGAAGACTGGAACACCGATCGCTGCCTGCTCAGCCAGGATGTTATCTGCGGTCTGCGAGGCCACCTGACCCATGGAATAGCCGGTGACAATGCCCAGGCACCCTTGCCTCTCCATGACCTCTGTAGCTATGCGATACATCAAGCGCCGGCAGAGAACGCAAGTGGCTCTAGGATAGTGAGATGCTATTTTCTCAATTCCCCGGCTGATGGGAATAGTGATAAAATCAATCTTCCTGCCTGCCGTCCAGTCCACCAAAACCTTTGCGCATCTCATGGACTGGTCTATGGCATCGGCATAAGGCCGGGAGTCGAAATGCAGGAGAGTGACCGGACAGCCCCTCTTCATCATCATCCAGGCGGCAACCGGCGAGTCAATGCCACCGGAAATGAGCACTAACATCTTGCCCTGCGAGCCCAGAGGCAGGCCGCCCACGCCCTTCACAACCTTTGTGAAGATGAGGGTTCGATCCTTCCTGGCCTCAACGAAGATCTCCAGTTCCGGCTTATCCAGGTCCACAGAGGAGAGCGTCGCAACTCTAACCGCTTCGCCAACGACCCGTCCGATCTGTTCGCTGGAGAATGAGACCCCTGAGCGCCTGGGCCGGATGGCAAAAGTGCTCGGCTTGGCCAGGCCTGCCAGCTCCGCTGCCGCCCGGCTTATCTCTTCCAGATCGGAAGCTACAGTTATGGCGGGGCTGGTTGAGACTACTCCAAAAACCCGTGCCGCAATCTCGCTTGCCCGGGAGTCAGAGGTATGGACGAAGATCCTGCCCTCGCCCCGTTCCATTCTATGCTCCACCCCGGCTCGATGCAAGGAAAAAGCTATATTGCCTGCTAAAATGCGTTCCCAGTTCTGCCTGGTCCAGCTATCTTTTAGTGTGATCTCCCCGTAGCGAACCAAGACTACGTCCTGGGAGATCATGTTCTGATTTGAGTAGCCTTCAGCAGATCTCTTTATCTTCTTGACTCTAGAACCTGCTGCAGTATATCTTTGCATTGGACCGGGCTTCTTGTGAGTGGCCTCGGCCTTAGTAACCTGCCGGATCTGACCCTTTCTACCCTTAATCTTGACCCATACTATGCTTCCTGTCTTTCCCATGAGATGTCCCTATCAAAGCAGGATTTAAAAAGGTTGTGATTAGGTTTATCTCGAATCGCAATGCTTTGATGGTCGGACCAGGAAAATGCCTAGCAAAAGCCTTTTAAAGACCACAGACCAGTAGGCCTACTGCATTTTGGGACAGTGGGGTAGCCTGGTCTATCCTCGAGGGTTTGGGACTCTTGGACCGCGGTTCGAATCCGCGCTGTCCCACTAATTGTTATTCTTCCATCGTTCCTCAATTATTGCTCTATCATTATTTACACGATTACTATCTCTTTACAGCAGCTACAGGCCCTCTCCAGCTCCGCCGTATTAGCACCGGGAAAGTGATCGATCAGACAAATGTCGGCGGGCCGCGCTCTGGAAAAGAGCCTCAAAAGGTCGCCGTGATAGACCTCGATCTCACAGGCCCCATGGGCGCGACCGACGAGCACCGGCTGCTTTCCCACGGTGCTCCTGGAAGTTTCCGGATACTCTATCTCATCGATTCCAAGCAAGCTTCTATTAACTTCCAGATTGAGCAGCACGTTTTGCACGCTGGCAAGCCAGGCATCATTGAGCACCACGCGCTTGGCCCCGGCTAAAACGCACATCAGCCCCAGTGTTCCCGGACCCGCGAGCCCATCCACCACATCGCGAAGCTTTCCTTGCAAATATAGCTGCTCCAAAATTCTCATCTTGGGGGCGCTCTGCCGGGAAAATTCGATGTGTATTCGCGACTGGCTTTTGTATATCACCGTTTCCCCAAAGAGGCTCTGAGAGATGTCGGCGCGCATGTCGCAGCCGGCCATTAGCACATTCTCCTGGGGCTTTTTCCCTCTGGCGATCACTCCGGCAACGCCCCGGCTCAGAATCACTCCCTTGATCTCCGGAATTTGCTCTAGCATCGCCTCGGCAGCCTCTTTGCTGTACCTGTCACCGGAAAGTATCAGGCTCCTGGGCCCAAGCCGGGGCGAGTAGGCCAGGGGATAGCCGACCTCAATGAGCGGCGAGCCCACGGAGCGCAACGTTGCATCTTCATCGCGCAGACCGTAGCTTTGTAGCAGGCGCAGGGCATCGAGCATTACGCCATCAAGCGTTGCTTTGCCGCAGGATCTGCACCTTTCCACCCTTTCCAAAAGAAGCTTTGAGCCTGCGGTTTTGTCTAAATTGGGCTCTGGCGCGCATGCGGGGCAGGCCGGGTACCTTTGCTCGATCTCTGCCAGAACCTCTATTGCAGGCTGAATGCAGCCTTTTTTGCAAACAGGACACTTCATAGTATGCCGGTCTCCCGGAAGTATTTCGCCATTCAAGAGCCATTTTAGGCTTTTTCCTTTAGAAAGGTTTGTAAATAAGAAAATCATTAAGGCGGCGAAGGTGGTTTTGAACATGGCACAAAGAGGCATTAGGGAGTACGATGCAAAGCGTTTGCTGGCCGGATTCCTTCCCCAGTACCTCAATGAATTCTCCTATAAGGGCGAACTCGCCCTTGTAGGACCAGAGACCGATCTGGAGGAGTTGGCATCAACTCATCCCTGGCTGAAGACGGCAAGGCTAGTCGTCAAGCCGGATCAGCTCTTTGGAAAGAGGGGCAAGCACGGGCTGGTTCTTCTGGATGCAGATTGGGATGGGGCGAAGGAATTCCTTCAGGAGAACATGGGTGCATTGGTCGCAGTTGGAGACATAACCGGCAGGCTATCCCATTTCTTAATTGAACCCTTCATACCCCACATAGAGGAGCTTTATGTGGCCATCAGCTCGAACAGCGATGGCGACAACATTTTCTTCTCCATGCAAGGCGGCGTCTTTGTGGAGGAGAATTGGGATAAAGTAGTTCGTTTTGATGTCGATGTACTGGCCGGAATAGATGGCGTTGATATCAAGTCCAGGTTGCCAAAGGACCTTGGGGAAAAGAGCACCGCCATTGAGAATTTCGTCAAGGCTTTGTGGCGCTTTTATGCAGAAACGGGCTTTTCCTATCTGGAGATCAATCCATTTACCTTCCATAATGGCTCAATTGTGCCTTTGGATATGGTGGCCAAGCTTGATGATGCCGAGGAGTACTGGCAGAGGAAAAGATGGTCAGGTCTCTGCTTTCCCCGAGCCCTTCGGCAGAAGCCTGTCCAAGGAAGAGCAGTTCATCAAGGATCTTGATTCAAAGACGGGAGCTTCTTTGAAGCTGACCATTTTAAATCCGGAAGGAAGGGTCTGGACCATGGTGGCCGGAGGCGGGGCGAGCGTGATCTACGCCGATACCATCTGCGATCTGGGCTTTGCCAAGGAGATGGCCAATTACGGCGAATACAGCGGCGATCCCAATACCGAGGAGACTTACTACTACACCAGGACCATTTTGGACCTGATAACGCGTCGCATTGACCCCCGCGGAAAGATGCTTCTCATCGGAGGCGCTATTGCCAACTTCACAGATGTGGCCAAGACCTTCAAGGGCGTGGTCATGGCTTTAGAGGAGTACCAGCAAAAGCTACAGGATGCGGGCGTCAAGATTTATGTGAGGAGAGGCGGCCCCAATTATGAGCAGGGCCTGAAGCTCATGCGTAGTGTTGGCGGAAGGCTGGGCGTGCCCATTGAAGTATACGGACCTGAGACGCATATGACCAGAATTGTTCCCCTGGCATTGGATGGTGCATCGACATGAGCCAGAATCACGTTCTCTTTGATAGAAACACGAAAGCCTTCGTCTACGGCTATCAGACCAATGCCATCCAGCGCATGCTGGACTTCGATTACATCTGCAATCGCCCCGATCCGAGCATCTCTGCCATCATCAATCCCAGTCGAGCCGGCATTCACAAGGCCTTTTGGGGAAGCAAAGAGATCATCCTGCCCATGTACAGGAGCATCTCCCTGGCAGCCAAAGCCTATCCTGAGGCTGATGTGATGGTCAACTTCGCTTCGCACCGTTCCGCCTTCGATACCACCATGGAGGCAATAGCAGAGAAAAGCATTCGCGTTGTGGCAGTCATTGCCGAAGGGGTGCCGGAGAGGCAGTCGCGGATCATGAGCGCCACGGCCAAAAAGCAGGGCAAGATCATCATCGGTCCGGCAACGGTAGGAGGCATGACTGCGGGAGCTTTTCGTATCGGCAATACCGCAGGAACCATTGAGAACATCATCGCCTCCAAGCTCTACCGGCCGGGATGTGTTGGTTTTGTCTCCAAATCGGGTGGCATGCTCAATGAGGCCTTCAACATCATCTCCCGAAACTCAGACGGCGTTTACGAAGGTGTGGCCATTGGCGGAGATCGCTATCCCGGCTCGACCATGCTCGACCACATTCTGCGCTATGAGGAAAATCCCGCCATCAAGATGATTGCCTGCCTGGGAGAACTGGGCGGCGAGGACGAGTACAGGATCATTTCCGCCCTGAAAGAGGGCAAGATCAAAAAGCCGCTGGTAGCCTGGGTGACGGGGACCTGCTCGCCCGTGCTTCCCGCCAGCGTTCAATTCGGCCATGCCGGAGCTAAGGCCGATACTCACAAGGAGACAGCTCAGGCCAAGAATGAAGCATTCCGTGAGGCGGGTGCCTATGTTCCCACATCATTCGACGGCTATGGCGATACGGTGCGACAGGTATACGAGACGCTACTCTCCCAGGGCACAGTATTGCCACTCATTGAGCCGGAGGCACCAAAAATTCCGGCGGACTACAGCAAAGCGTTGGCTTCCGGCGACATCAGAAAGCCGACCACATTCATCTGCACCATATCTGACGACAGCGGAGAGGAGGTGCTCTATGCCGGAAAGAAGCTCTCCGCTGTTATGGATGAGAAGATGGGCATTGGTGGGGTCATCGGACTGCTCTGGTTTAAGAAGGAGCTGCCCGACTATGCCGCCGGGTTCATTGAGTTGGTCTTGCAGATCGTGGCCGACCATGGCCCGGCCGTATCCGGGGCCCACAACGCCATTGTGGCTTCATGCGCCGGAAAAGACCTCATATCATCACTATGCAGCGGCCTCTTGACCATCGGCCCGCGCTTCGGTGGAGCCATCGACGATGCTGCTCGCGAATTCAAGCACGCTAAAGAGGCGGATCTGACGCCCGAGCAGTTTGTCAGCGACATGAAGAGGAAGGGCATCAACATCCCGGGCATCGGCCACAAGATCAAGAGCGTCAAGAACCCGGACAAGCGCGTGCAATTGCTCATAAGCTACGCCAGGGCGAACTTCCCGAGCACAGAGCTGCTCAATTACGCCCTGCAGGTGGAGGAGCTTACCACGGCCAAGAAGGGAAATCTGATCTTGAATGTGGATGGCTGCATAGGCATTCTCTTCCTGGATCTGATGACCTCCTGCGGAGCCTTCAGCAAGGCAGAGATCGATGAGGTGGTGCGTCTGGGCTATCTCAATGGGCTGTTTGCCCTGGGCAGAAGCATCGGCCTGATCGGGCATATCCTGGATCAAAAGCGGTTAGGCTCGCGGCTCTACCGCCATCCTGCCGAGGATATCGCTTACATTATGCCTTCCCCGGAGGACATTGAATGCAAGCGTCGAGCTTAAGTGATAGGATCGCCGTTTAAGCCCTGAGGCGGGCGGTAAAAATGGCGACTGGAACGATAAGCCAAAAAATCTTTTCACGGGCCTCCGGTTCCGCTAATTTGGTGGAGCCGGGGGAGATTCTTGAGGCAGGCGTGGATTACGTCATGTCTCATGACGGAACAAGTGTCCTGGCCATCAAGGCTTTCCAGGAGATGGGCTCGGAGAAGGTATGGGACCCGGAAAGGATTGTCATACCCTTCGACCATATCGTTCCTGCCAACAATGAGACGGCGGCTGAGCTACAAAAGGATGTGCGGGCCTGGGCGAAAGAGCAGAATATCAGCAACTTTTTTGACTGCGGCTTTGGAGTCTGCCATCAAGTCTTTCCCGAGCAGGGCTTTGCCTTGCCCGGACTCCTGTTGGTAGGGGCCGATTCTCATTCCTGCACCTATGGGGCCCTGGGGGCGTTTGGCACGGGTGTGGGGGCCACGGACATGGCCGAGATCTATTCTCGCGGGCGTTTGTGGTTCAAGGTGCCCGAGACCATAGCCGTGTGGATTTCTGGTTCTCTCAGGCCCAACGTATCCGCCAAGGACATTGCGCTCATGATAATAGGCAAGCAGGGCGCTGACGGAGCGACCTACAAGACCGTCGAGTACATCGGACCGGTCATTGAGGACCTGAGCATATCCGGCAGGATGACGCTGTGCAATTTGGGTGTGGAGATGGGGGCCAAGGCCACAATAGTTCCGCCCGACAAAAAGACGGATGCCTGGCTGGCGGGCCGGGCGCGCCAGCCTTACAAGCCAGTGCTCTCAGATCCCGGTTCATACGATTATGAATACGAGTACGACATAACTGATTTAGAGCCGCAGGTAGCCGTGCCCTACCGGGTGGACAATGTTCGGCCTGTCTCGGAGCTGGATGGCCTGGAGGTCGATCAGGTCTTCATAGGCACCTGCACCAACGGAAGGCTGGAGGATCTGGAGATGGCGGCACGCATCCTGAAGGGAAAGCGGGTTATCGCGAGAACTCTGGTCATCCCCGCCTCGCGAGAGGTTCTGCTGGCGGCATTGCAATGCGGCATCATCCAGACGCTGGTGGAAGCGGGGGCGATGATCGGTCCGCCGGGATGCGGCCCCTGCCTGGGTGCGCACATGGGCGTACTGGCGGAAGGGGAAGTATGCGTCTCCACCTCCAACCGCAATTTTCCAGGGCGGATGGGCAAAGGAGGACTGGTTTATCTGACAAGCCCTGCCACAGCGGCGGCCTCGGCCCTGAGCGGCTATCTGACCGTGCCAGAAATTAGCGGGTAGTAGCGAAGATGAGATTTGATCTGCATGTGCATTCCAACTGTTCCGACGGCCGCGATGAGGTCAGGACCATTCTCCGCGCCGCCGTGCGCCGCGGATTGGCCGGCCTGTCCATAACCGATCACGACACTCTGCAGGGCTCTCTAAAAGCCATGAAGATCATCCGGGATGAGAAGTTGGATATGATCCTAATTCCTGGCGGAGAGGTCACCACCGCCGAGGGCCACCTGTTGGTTTTGGGAGTGCAGGAGCTGCCGCCCCGGGGCAGGAGCCCGGAGGAGACGGCGGAGATGGCCCGCGAGCAAGGTGGCATTACTATCGTTCCTCATCCTTACCATCCCTTCCGGCATGCCATCGGACGCATACCGGACTGTGATGCCGTGGAGGTCTACAACTCCAAGCACCTCTTCGGCATAGCCAATGCTCGGGCCCGGAGGAACGCCAAGAAGCTAGGCCTGCCCATGGTGGCGGGAAGCGACTCGCACTTTGCCGCCACGGTGGGGCTGGGTGTGACTGAGATCGAGGCAGCGGATGCAGAGGAGGCAGTGGCGGCCATCCGGGCCGGGCAGACACGGGTGGTGGGCAAGCGGACGCCGCCGCGGTTTTTTATCGGGAATACCGTGCAGTCCATTTACACGATTGTGAGGAAGGGTGTGCAAAGAGGGCGGAAGGTATAGCAATGACTGCTCTTAATTACAAAATTCTTCTCAGAAAAGAGGAGGATGGGACATATACCGTGATTGTGCCGTCGCTCCCCGGCTGCATGACCTTTGGGCATACCGTCGAAGAGGCTCTGGAAAACGCAAAGGAAGCCATAGAGGGCTTCATTGAATGCATGATTGCCCGTGGCGAGAAAGTGCCGGTCGAAACGGATGATGCAATGATATTCACTGTTGCAGTTGAAGCCAATGCCTAAATTGCCTTGTATCTCGCGGGAAAAATTGGGCAGAGTGCTCGAAAAATGCGGTTTTGAGCTGGAGAGGATTAATGTCTCACACAGGAGCAATTAAACGGGAAGTAAAACTATTAGAGTCAAATGCAAATGATATTGAAAATGAAGCCATCCAACTGGTTGATGAAATTGAAATGAAGCGGCAAGAACGGAAGACGTGGAATTTTTCTATTGAACCGGATTCATATTATTATGTCTACGTATTCAGCCCAAATGACTCACAGAAAATGCGAATGAGGGGACTTGCCGCCGATTATGAGGCTTGGTTTAATAAGGCAAATGAATTAGTACGAATTTATTTGCCCAATAGGATAGCCGATTTCGAATCCTATTATACGCACATTTCCAAACAGACTAAGACAGGACTATTCCATGATCTGAGGTTGCATGGAGACTACGAGAAGCCTGAAAACAAATCATCTGCTATTTCAGCTATTAAGAGTAAATTTGATTGTCAGAGAAATATAGTAAATAGCATACCTGATGTAGTGGAAGTAAGAGGCATAAATCTACTAGCTGCCATCAGTAGCGACTTAATTAATAGCGAGCTGGATTGTGTTGAGCATATTTTTAAAAAGGATAAAACTCATGATCTCGTCTTTAGCCTTGAATGTATCCGTTCTCATTTCGAGGGGCTGTAGCTCCTCCGGCCTCCAGGCCCTCACGCCATCCCTGCCGCGAGCCATCCGCCTGCCACCAGCACCCATCTTTCCCTGTCAAAGATGCTGGAATGCGTCCTCCGAAAAACGCCTCTTCCTCCAAATTTTCCCTATCGCATTGGCATCCATTCGAGCTTTCTTTCTTTTGCCGATATTCTGTAGCCGTGGATTTCGTCGCCTTCTTCACATCCCCCATCAAAACACCATCTTACGTCACTCTCGCTTCAGCTCAGCAATGCCAATTTCAGCTCAGCAATGCCAATAAATTAATATCATTAGCAGAGCTATAAAATGCAAGGTGAATGAAAAGCCTATGTCCACGGCAAAGATTGATAACGAGGGCAGGATCGTGCTCCCTGCCGATTTGATAGCCAGGCTTAAAATGAGCCCAGGCGACGAGTTTGTCATAGGCGTAGCCACAAGCGAGTCGATGCTTCTGAAGAAGAAGGACCTACGAACCATATTGGAAGGCGTTATAAAAGAGGCCAAGATAGTGGATCTCGATAAGCTTGAAAAGGATGTCGAGGAAGAGGGCAACAGAATTGCACGAGAGAAGTATAGAAAGCGCTCTTTAGCAGTGGAGCTCTACCGTGAAGGCAGGCTCTCCCTGGGCAAAGCAGCGGAGCTGGCCGGGGCCAGGAGCAAGTGGGAGATGCTTATGCTGCTCAGCGAGAGGGGAATTCCTCTGGACTACACAGCTGATGATGCTAAAAAGGATCTCCGAACTCTTGAAGAAGAGCTTGGCCGATGATCGCTCATTTCCAACTCCACATTTGAGATGAAGAAATAAAAGATCTTTCAATAGATGGATTGATGATGCCCCCGAAATATCGCATAATAATAGAAAGAGACCCTGAAGAGGGCGTTTATATCGCTTCGGTGCCTTCGCTTCCAGGATGCCATACCTTCGGAAAGAATGCAAAAGAAGCTGTTCTGATGGCTGAAGAGGCCATCGAAGTCTATATTGAAACGCTGCGTGTTCTTGGAAAGGGAGCTCCAATCGAAGATTCCTGATGCATTTGAGAGCGAGCAGGTCGATTTAATGCGCGGAAAAATTGCGTCGGGCCTGGGGCAGGGCCAGTACTTCCTCACCCGCGAGGGCTACAGCCGCCAGTTCGTGGAGAAACTGGGCTTTGTCCCCTTTCCCGGCACCCTGAACGTGCGGCTGGAGGAGCCCTTCCCAGCGGAGCAGCCAGCGATCCGGATCGAGGGCTTTGCCGAAGAGGGCAAGAGCTTTGGCGAATGCAAGTGCTACCGCATCAAAATAAACGGCATCGAGGCCGCTGTGGTCCGGCCCGAGAAGAGTCGCTATCCTCCGGAGCTGATCGAGGTCATAGCGCCTGTGCAGCTGCGTCGAGCGTTGGGGCTGGAGGACGGCGATCCTGTTGAAGTAATATTATTATGATAAAAGAACGAGCAGCAACTTTTCAGATAATCTAAAACACTGAGGCATTCAAGTTTTCTGAGTCGTCTTTCTCAGCTCGTCCTTTAAATATTTAGCCTGAGCCGCCATGAAGCAGATCGCTAGTACAGCCAGGCCTAATCAAAGCCATGATTGTGAGAGGATAATGTGCCTTGCCGTTGTGAACGGATGACCGTTCTTCGCGCCCGTCGAGGCTTCGCGTGAGATTCAACCGGCTCCGGTTTCACGCGAAGGCGCGAAGTAAAAACATTAGTTTATTGGTTAGCTTTACAATCTTATTTAGTTTCCCCCTGTGATGAGACGACATGCCCTTTGGTGTTTGAGGAGCACCTCAAGAGCACCGCTAAAGGCGCTGGTAATATATCCCATATGCGATTCTCTCTAGAACAGTGATTGCTTTGCAAAAGTCCTCTTCCCTCCCGTTGTTGATGCGTTCTTACGCCATACTAGCCTGTATGCTGCTGCTCTTCCTTCCCGCATCCGCCGAAACTCAAGATAGTGCTGCCTACTGGCTGGAAAATGGCCAGGCTTCTCTTTTAAACGGCAGCTTTCCGCTAGCCATCGAAAGCTTTGACCGGGCCATAAAGATCGATCCCGAAAATGCATCGGCCTGGGGTGGCAAAGGCATTGCCCTCTCCCGGCTGGGCCGGTACAAGATGGCCGAGTTGTGCTTCAATTATGCCCTGGGAAAAGATGACAAAAATGCCCAGCTCTGGCTGGAGGACGGCAGGGCCAAAGAGCTGGCCGGTGAGTGGGGCGAAGCCCGGCAGAGCTACGAGCGGGCCTTGGGCTTGCGGGCAAATCTGGCCGAGGCGTGGCTGGGCAAGGCCAATGCATCTCTTGCCCTGGAAAGCTATGATGAGGCATTGCAAAGCTTCAAGAACGCCTCTCTTTACGGCAGGACAGATGCCGGCAAGGTGGGCCAGGTTAGAGTGCTGCTGGCTCACAGTTCGGCTCTTTTGAAGGAAGGCAAATTTGAGGCGGCTTATAATAATAGCAATGCGGCTATTGCCATTGATCCGAAAAATATCCGGGCGCTGATGCTAAAGGGAGACGCTTTGAACCGGCTGGGTAGATTTGAGTTGGCCCTGGCCTGCTATGACGAGATCCTGGCCGGCAATTCATCCGATGAGATGGGCAAGGAGGAAAAGGAGGGCAAGGATGGCAAGGCTCTGGCCCTGGTGGGCCTGGGCGAAAAAGCATTGACCGCGGGAAATGTCTCCCAGGCAATTGAATATTTCAGGGAAGCCTCCCGCTTTGCACCGCAAAGTGATGTGGCAGTGTCCGGTTTGGTCAGGGCTCTGACGATCAAAGGTGATCAGCTTTTGCGCGACGGTCTCATCTCAGATGCTATAAAGAGTTACGAAACAGCGCTTGTCCTTTTACCTTTGGACCCGGGCGCACTGGCCGGAAAAGAGAGGGCATCGGCGGAACGTACCGTCAGGATGAAGGAGGCCGAATCAGGGAACGCTTCCCAGCAAAAAGTTAGGGAGATCTCAGAATATCGCCCATTATTTTGAGCTGGCGAAAAACCAGAGCAGGAACGGCTCGTATTCTCTGGCTTTAGAGAGCCTCAACAAATCCCTTGAGCTTGATGCCAGCCAGTTTGAAGCCTGGCTGCTCAAAGGACAGATGCTCTCCCGACTGGGCAGGCAGTCCGAGGCCATCGATTCACTGGATCGGGCAATAGAAATCAATCAGTCCAGCCTCCCCGCCCTGGCATTAAAAGGACAGATCCTGGCCATGACAGGGAAATATAGAATGGCCGGGCTATTTTTCGACTCTGCCCTGCGTCTGGACCCGGAGAATATCGCCTTGTTGAATGAAAAGGCACGGGTTTTGGAGAAGCTGCAAAACTATAAAGGCGCCCTGCAAAGCTACAACAAGGCATTAAAGCTGGATGATAATAATACAGAGACTCTGCTTGGCAAAGGCAGTCTCTTGCTGGAAAACGCAAAGTACCAGGAGGCAGTGCAATGTTTTTCCCTGGTATTAGAGAAGGAAAAAGGAAATGTAGCCGCCTTGCGAGGCATGGGCGATGCAAAGCTTGCTCTCCTGGAATACGATAGCGCGTTAGAGTCCTACGAGGCGGCACTTTTGCATAACTCCAGCGATCTGGCATCAATGCTGGGAAAGGCTGAGGCCCTTTATGCCCGGCAGGACTACAACTCCTCTCGGCTGGCATTTTCTCAGGCTCTGAAAATTGATCCCCATGATCTTCGGGCATTGCTGGGCAATGGATACAGCTTCCTTCTGCTGCATGATTATCCCTTTGCTCTGCAAAGCTTTACCAGTGCTCTGTCCCAGGATTCAAAAAACGTTCCTGCCCTGCTGGGAAAAGGAGAGGCACTCCATCAACTGGGTGAGAAAGTGCAGGCTCTGCAGTGCTATGATCAGGCTCTTTTCCTGGAGCCAGATAATACGGTAGCATTGCTTGGTAAGGGAGATGTGCTCTTGGAGCAAAACGATCTGACCGGCGCAATGCTGGCCTATGGTCGCGTCCTTGCTCTAGAGCCCGGCAACGTGCGGGCAATGCTGGGCAGGGGAGACGCTTTCCAGCAAAATGACCTCCCTGATAAGGCATTGCCACTGTATGAAAAAGTTATTGAAATTGACCGGCAAAATATTCGGGCATTATTGGGAGAAGCCGGGATTCAATATTCAATGGCGGACTGCAAATCAGCTCTGCATTCGTATGACCAGATACTCTCACTGGATGAAAATAACGCCGCCGCCTGGGCAGGGCGCGGCAATGCACAGCTGTGCGGCAAGGATGTTGATCTCGCCCGGCAAAGCTACCAGCGGGCTCTTGCCATCCAGCCGAAAAGCGTGGCTGCTCTCCTGGGCATGGGTGACGTGCTTTACGAAAGGGGCAACTACAGTGGTGCCCTTCACTATTACGAGCAGGCTACCGCATTTGATCCCAGCGCCCGCGGCTACCGGGGACAGGGCAATGCATTCGCAGCCAATGGAGAGTACAACAGATCTCTGCCTCTCTTTGATCGATCCCTGAGCCTGGATCCATCTGATGTCGATGCATGGCTAGGCAAGGGACTGGCGCTGGCAGCTCTGGGCAACAGCTCTCCTGCCCTAAAATGTTTCCAAGAGATCGTATCCGTAAATCCGGGAAACTATGCAGCCTGGTCCAATCTGGGAAGCATGCAGGCCTCTATTGGCCGGTACGATGAGGCTGCCAGGAGCCTGGAAAAGGCATGCCGGGCAGATTCATCTCATGAGGACGTCTGGTATAATCTGGGCCAGGTGTACTACTCTTTGGGCCGCATACAGCCAATCGGCAGATGCTTTCCGGAATGCCACCCGGTTAAACTCGTCGGATGCTGCCGCCTGGATGGAACAGGGACTGGCGCAAAATCAGAGTGGAAAGCTTGATGAGGCTTTGCAGAGCTTTGAGAACGTAGCCTTGCTGCAGCCGCAAAATATTGATGCCCAATATTACAAGGGCCTGACATTGGTGGCCCAAAATAGATACCAAGAAGCTCTTCGTGCCTTTGAAGGAGTCTTAGTGATGGATGCAAAGAATTCAAACGCCAGGTAGGCCATCAATCTAACTGAGGCACGTCTCAACCAAACCGGCCAAAATAGGGGTATATAAAATATAAAATTTGCATAAAATGCTGCAAAAGACTGCTGCTCTGGAGCAGAGGAGCCGGACCGGAAATCTATGGCAAAGAATGTATAAATGGTGGTGGGAAAGATCCATTAGATATTTTCCGATCTGGCTATTTTTTCATCTGCTTTCTACTCTCTTTTTCTCATAGCTTTGATAATTATGCTGCGATACCGTCTCCTGCTCGATGATCTCCATCAATCTGTACTGCCGGTTATTTCTATTCCCTCTCTTATCCAGCAGACCGTCGTGATTCATGCGGGATAGATAGGTGGAGACTGTGGAGAGCTTTATATCATCGGCTACGGTCTCATATTGCTCTCTTAATTCCTGGGTTGTGAACCAGGCATTGGTAAACTCACGTCGGATGAAGCTTTCCAGTCGGTCCATGAGCGTTCCGCTGCTATAATCACGAGCAGTTGTGGCTGATGCAATGCTCTCCCCTCTGCCCTCAAAGACACCGGAAGCTGACAGAAAGCCAATGATCCTGTCTCTTAAAGCCTCTCCATCCATGTTTTGCGACTCAAACTCATGGGAGGATTTAAGGTTCTTGTCTTCTATCTCTATCCGGATCCTCATTTTAAATCCCCTTCAATCATCTACCGGATATTATCTTTAAAGAAGGAAGGAATATGCGTTGCATAGAGGAAGCTGCATCCCGACAGGAGACAAAGCCGACATTTTCTGTCATTGCAGCATTTTTAGGCAGCCTGGACCTCTCCAGGTTCATCTGCAGCATAAACAATTTGATGTGCCCTCTCATAATTTTCCCCTCTTCATAGCCAACTACTTTTATTCTCGTGCCATCCCCAATTTTCGACAGGACTGTGAAAGACATTGCTTTCACAGCCTATTCAACAATTCATATCAGATCCCGTCTCAGCCGTTCCCTTTTGATCCTCATGGTCGTCCCTTTCCGACAACGAGGATTTCACCGGCCAAGCAATTCATCGTCTGCATCAGGCCTGAGCTATTTTGTCGTCCCTTTCCGACAGTGAACAGTCTGTAGACAGATGCATTGTATCCAGATCCGATACGATACTCCCTTTTGCTACCCCTTGTGCCATCTATGCAAGAAAGTGTATTGCTGTGAAGCATTTCGCTGGATACCGAAAATGCCATTTAAGGCTTCGATTTCCCCCTTCATTGCTACCCCTCATGCCATCCCTTACAGTGACGTTATGCTTTCACAAAGGCGAACATTTTCCAGACGATGCAACTCTTCCACAATTGTGTGGAATAAATAGAGCCGATACATCAGATTAATCCACCCGATACGCTCCCCTTACTGCACTGATATATTGCCAAGGTCCATCCATCCCCTCAGATGAATAAGCCCTCTTTAGCCATCCTATCTCGATGTATTCAGACAGGTTGTCTGGCCATTTTGGCACACTATTAACCTGTGTTTTGAGATATATAAACCTTTCCAATAGTTGGTAGTTGTGTTTAATAGCTTAAAACTCATATTTAAAGTTATTTTTTGAAATAAAGCCCTAATAGTATTCAGAATAGTATTTCACAAGGTATGCTTAAGACAGGGAAAATGCATTATAATGTGTTGTGAAAAGAATTTTCGGGCGAATACTATCATAATAATAGCTATCATTAGGCCCTATGTCTATGCGCGGAGGACATAATACCCTTGTGAAACCATTTCACAACGACCAACCGATACGGAAATTATGGGAAAATTACCCGGAAATCCGCCCTATTCTCAAAAAACATTGTGAATTAATGCGCGCGAAGTTGCCGCACAACATGCCCAGAAATTTAAATAAAGGAAAATCAAATGATTAAGACGCTTGACGAAGTTCGAAATATTCTTCTACAAGCCAGTCGCCGACCTCCTTAAGATACCTGCGCTTGCGTTCATCTTCGGCAATTAATTGAAAAACCTCAGAAAGATCTTCATCCATTGAACACATGTTATCCACTTACGGCATTTAAACTTATCGAAAGGCCGTTAGAACCTCATTTTTGCGCTTTTCCTCTTGCCAGGATCATCGCCACGCAGTAAGGCTCTCTGGTTCTTTTTAGAGGCCCGGCGTGTATAGGATGGTCTCCGCAGATGATGAATAATGTCTCGTCATTTGCCGTTCCTACAGTCTCACCTATGCAGCAATCAATAAGCAAAGCCGCCTCCCTTATACCTTCCTGACCCCGGCCCTGATGAATGCTCTTATCAATTCCTATGAAGTAGGAGACAAGAAGCCTAGGCCTCTCTAAAAGTGCCTGGCAGGTCATGCGGCAAGCCTCCCTGTCGAAGTCCCGCGAAGGGATGCTGTCCGGTATGCCGTGCACTATCTCAATCAGATCCTGGTAAACGTCGGCTCCATTTTGCTCCATTATTACCGCGCACTTTTGGCCTGACGCGGCTGCTATCTCCGGCAAGCTCTTGATGCGGGACTCTTTAGCGCCGGCCTTATCGAAAATTCCGTGGTGCTCCGGCAACAGTCCGCATAGGATGCTGGCAATGGCCACAGTGGTGTGATTGGAGACGGCGGTTATGGGCAAGAGCTGCCCCGCAATACTCAAAGCTCTCATGTTCTCAAGAGTTGGCAAGAGCCACATCAATAAATCATAGCCCAGGCTGTCGATAATGATGAGCGCGACATTTTTGCAGCCCCAGGCTACTACAAAATCAATTGGACGGCCGTCTTGTTTCGGAAGCTGCAGCCCCAGGATGAGAGCTGCCGTGGGTGCGATGTCGAGCTGGCTGATTGGCGGCATGGTCTCTTGAGCAGTCATTATGATCAATGCGACCTTTCTCAGCCATATAATAATGCCCTGCCCGAAGACGGCTCGATGACGGGCAGCAATATTCCGCAGGCTTAAATAAGGATTAAGATAAACGAGATCCAGGCAATGAAAACATGAAAAAAAGAGACTCTCTTCCGCTTCAGCTCAATTCCGCTCCGTTCCCTCTAGCTTTACTGATTTTGGCTCTGACGATGGTGATGGCCGGGGCATATGCCGCCTCTACAAATATGGATATTGATTACAACCATAACGTTGTAGGTACTGGGACGGTAATGACCGATTTTAAGATGGGATCCGAGGAGAGTACGCTGGCCACCGGAAGGGTGCGGGGAAGCGGCGAGGTTATGAACAAATATGTCTTTGTCAGCAACAACTCCGAGAACGTCTCCATCCTAGATCAGTTCCTTTTTACAAAGATACCGACCACCCACGATATTACTATTCGCGACTATCCTCAGATGACCAAAAGAAAAGGAAGCTTCCGTCTGCTGGGGACGACCTGGGCCGCAAAAATAAACCTAATACGATAGATATGCAAGACACCCAAGAGATCGCCGGGAAGTTTCGCGAGCTGTGCGAGTTATGCAAGAGCCCTGCTGATGTGATCAAGACGAAAAAGAATCTTCTCGTCGTCTCTCACGTGGATGCCGATGGGCTCACGGCAGCGGCTATAGTCTGCACTGCCCTGGAGAGGCGCGGCCTAGACTTCCAGCCCAAATTTTTCCGCCAGCTTGATGAGGCTGCTTTAGACGAGGTTGCAGATCATGGTGCCGATCTGGTCATTTTTACGGATCTTGGCAGCGCCATGATTCAGCAGATATGCGACCATCGCCTTCTGGCCGTTGTTGCCGATCATCACAGGCCCGTTGTCTGTGAGGCCCGCCCCATAGCCCACATCAATCCCCATCTGGTAGGCGCGGATGGGGCAACACAGCTCTCCGGCAGCGGAACTGCTTTCCTATTGGCAAGGGCGCTGGCGTCCACCCCCGGAGGCAATGATGATCTGGCAGCTTTAGCGGTGGTGGGGGCGGTGGGGGATCTGCAAGACATGGCACATGGCCAGATGGTAGGCATCAACCGTCACCTCCTGGAGATAGGATCAAAGGCTGGGGCCTTATCCTTCTCTCGCGACATCAAATTCTTCGGCAGACAGACCCGTCCTGTCTACAAGATGCTGGAGTACTCCCAGGACCCCTACCTGCCCGGCCTTTCTGGAAATGAGGACGCTTGCATCGCCTTTCTGAGGGAGATCGG
The DNA here is from genome assembly GCA_963803855.1 of Methanotrichaceae archaeon. GTDB lineage: Archaea > Halobacteriota > Methanosarcinia > Methanotrichales > Methanotrichaceae > Methanothrix. The sequence goes on along the minus strand of CAWDNX010000001.1, from coordinate 835,351 downwards.
CATACGCCTGAGCGGAGAGAAGTGGCGGCGCTGGATCGATTTATCTCAAGAGGAGAAGGCCGGCTTTGTCACCGCGGTTCTTAAGAAGGGTCTACGAAGCGGCATTTCCAATGTCAAGCTGGAGCGCTTGATCGGCGAGGTCTACATCCTTTTAGGCGAGCAGGAGGGAACGGAGCTTCGGGACGCCAGCGAATATTCGACTCTTCTCAATGCTACCGCTCGTTACGGTCATGCCGGCGTGGGCCTCTCGGTCTGCATGGGCGACAGGGACAAAGCCTTTAGCGAGGCGCAGAGGCTGCTTGCCCAACACCGCCAGAACCTGGTAAACGGCCTGAAGCTCGTACGCGTGAAAGGCATCACTACCCTGAAAAGCATCCAGTACTTTGATGCAGGAAATGCCATTTTGGACACCATCGTAGGCATCGTGGCCGGCATGAGCTTTCAGATGGGAGATCGCTCCAGGCCCATCCTGGCCTTTGCCCTGACTGCGAAAGGGGAGCTAAAAGTCTCGGCGCGAGGCACACAGGACCTGGTCCGCTCAGGCTTGGATCTGGCCGATGCCCTGTCGCGCTCTGCCCATGCTGTGGGAGGCGTGGGCGGGGGGCACAACGTCGCCGCCGGGGCGACCATTCCGCCCCAGGCCAAAGAGGAATTTCTGGCGCTTATGGATGCAACGGTAGGCAGGCAGCTTGGTAGCTAGTACAGCCGGGCCTAATTGAAGCCATGATTGTGGGAGGATAATGTGCCTCTGTGAACGGCTGATCGTTCTTCGCGGCTTCGCATGAGATTCGACAGGGTCCGGTTTCACGCGAAGGCGCGAAGCCGCGAAGTTAAAACACTGGTTTATTTCGGCCCGGCTGTACTAGAGATGTGCTAATATTTTTAGTCAAACATCTATATCTTATGAATTCGATTTTAGATCCATCACCGATCACCACCACTAACAATGCAATTGTGTCACGATAGTTCACATTTTGTACTATAATTCTCAATATGTGCCATAAAGAGCTTATACAAATGTGCCAATTACCAGTGTAGTGAACCACAAATATAGGTTTGTGCAGGAGGTTTCCTAAAATGCATTCATTGTCAATTAATGAGATAGAGAATTTTGCATCACATCGTGGAGTGAACAAGGAATATGTTGAAAATTTCTTGGACACTGTCGGGCAGGCTGGCACAGAAGATGGTGCTTTACTGAACCTGTACTACGATGCACGTCTTTACAACTGGAATATTTCGACGGTACGGGCCATAGAAGCAGGCATAAAGTCAGCTTATACAAAAGAGGCAAAGAATGCACAAGCCGTTGAAAATGCACTCCTTACGCCTCTTCCCAGTGCTCCCTATTCACTATGGCCACAACGCAATCGATAAAATCAACTGAATGCATCCACTTTGTTGGTGGCTACCTATTTTTTCAAATATCGTGGGCGATGATATCTACTAGAACGACCTGCAGGCGAGCGTTCAAAAAAGTCGGTTCAGCCGAGGAGCGATGCTCTCTTACCAAAAGGAATACTTATTTATTGCATCAACTATGGGAAAACGATAAGACTCAAAATCAAGCTGGCAGAGGAAATACAGCACGAAAAGCGAGATAATGCATGGGAAAAAGGGAGAACTTGGCATGAAACCAGAAGATAAAGATCCAAAAAATGATGGCGTCATCAAGACATCACCTGCACCTCTGCCGAAAGAGAGCGCACCCCACAAGAAGGACCAAAAGAAGGCTTTCTATATCGTGGCAATGGGCGGGTCGGCCGGCTCTCTGGAGGCTTTTGAGCAATTCTTTCAAAACATGCCGGAGGATACCGGACTGGCCTTTGTGCTCGTTTCCCATCTAGACCCAACTCACAAAGGCATCTTGCCGGAGCTGCTCGCGCGCGTCACGACCATGAAGGTCCTTCAAGCAGAGGACGGGATGAAAGTCCAACAAAACCATGTCTATGTGATCCCGCCAAACAAGGACATGTCCATCCTGCATGGAACTCTCCAGCTACTGGAGCCCTCCATGCCGAGGGGATTTCGGGCGCCCATCGATTTCTTTTTCAAGCACCTGGCCGATGACCAGGGAGCGAATAGCATATGCATCATTTTCTCTGGAATGGGAACGGACGGCACCCTTGGGTTGAAAGCCATCAAAGAGAAGCTGGGTATGGCGATGGTGCAGGAGGTAAATTCGGCCAAGTACGACGGAATGCCCCAGAGCGCCATCAATACCGGTCTCATTGATTATGTAGCACCGGCCAACGAACTGCCTGCAAAGCTGCTTGGGTATGTGAATCACGCCTACAGAATGACCGGAGAGCTGCTTCCTGCCGAGAAGAAAACCACTGGCGCACTGCAAAAGATATTCGTCCTTATCCGGGCTCAAACCGGAAACGACTTCAGCCTCTACAAAAAGAGCACAATTCTCCGCCGGATTGAACGGCGGATGAACATTCATCAAATTAATAATATAACTCGGTACGTCCGCTACCTTCAGGAGAATTCACCCGAGATCGATCTGCTTTTCAAAGAGCTTCTGATCGGCGTCACCAGTTTTTTCAGGGAACCGGATGCTTTTGTTGTCCTGAAAGAGAAGGTAATTTTTGAGCTTCTGAAGACCAAGAAAGTGGGAGAGCCCATACGCGTCTGGGTGGTCGGCTGCTCCACCGGCGAGGAAGCGTATTCCATCGCCATCGCTCTCAGAGAGTGCCTGGATGATCTGTTGCCCAGAGGCAATTTCAAGATCCAGATCTATGCAACGGACATAGCCAAAGATGCTATCGACTTTGCTCGCCAGGGTACTTACCCTGCAACAATCGTCGCAGATATGTCACAGGAGCGTTTGCAGCGATTTTTTACAGAAGAGGACAATCATTATCGCATAAAGAAAGAGATCAGGGATTTAATCATCTTTGCGCAGCAGAACGTTCTCATCGACCCGCCGTTCACCAATCTGGACCTGCTAAGCTGCCGAAACCTTCTCATTTATCTGAACTCCGGGACGCAAAAGAAGCTCTTTCCACTCTTCCACTACTCCCTGAATCCGGAAGGATTTCTCTTCATCGGCTCTTCCGAGTCCATAGGAGTCTACACCGATCTCTTCTCTCCGCTGGACAACAAATGGAAGGTCTTCAAGCGAAGGGAGACGCTCATCGCCCGCAAAGGGCTGGTCGAATTCCCCACATCGCGGCTGCCTTTTGAAGTCCGCAGGCCAGGCATGGCAAGTACACCAAAGATTTCCGATGCCAGCGTCATCGAAATAGCCCAGACGTTCATCCTTCAGACCATCGCACCTCCTGTGGTGCTCATCAACGACAAAGGAGACATCCTTTACCTTACCAGGCGTACGGGGAAATACCTGGAACCGCCAGTCGGAAAAGCGAATTTGAACATCTATGCCATGGCGCGTGAGGGCCTGAGATCTGAGATAGGAATGCTCATCCGTAAAGTGATGACCGAGAAGACGAAGACAACCATTAAGGGCCTGCGCATCAAGACGGACGGGTCCGAGCAGGTGGTCAACCTCACGGTCAGTCCTTTCGAGGAGCCAGAGGTGATGCGCGGGCTCATGATGGTCCTGTTTGAGGACGTGGAAATGCCCGCAGAGATGCTCGCAGAGGAGGCTCATTCCTCCAAGAAAAAATTAAGATCTCCTTCCAGGCTGGAGGCCATCAACGGCAAGCTAGAGATAGAGCTGCAATCCACGAAAGAGCATCTTCAGAGTGTCGTTGAAGAGATGGAGACTTCCCAGGAAGAGCTAAAGTCCGCGAATGAGGAGCTGCAATCGACCAACGAAGAGATGCAGAGCATCAATGAGGAGATGATAACCTCAAAAGAGGAGCTGCAATCCCTCAACGAGGAACTGATAACCCTTAATGCAGAGCTAGTGTCCAAGAATGATGAGCTGTTCAATACCAACAACGATATGAAAAACCTCCTCGACAGCATGCAAATTCCGACCATATTTCTGGACAACAACCTCAAAATCAAACGGTTCACGCCTTATGCTACGAAGATCGCTAACCTCATCCAGAGCGACGCCGGGCGTCCAATCACAGATATAGTAACCAACCTTGAGTACAAAGATCTGATCCAAGATGTGTTGAATGTACTGCAGACGCTGGTGTTCAAGGAAACTCAGGTGCAGACCAGGGATGGTACCTGGTATATGATGCGCATCATCCCCTACCGAACGGCTAATAATATCATCGATGGCGTTGTGATCACATTCTCCAGCATCACAGAATTAAAAAAGATGACCGATCTCATGATGGAGCGCACAAAGTATGCAGAGGGCATCATCAGTACGGTTAGGGAACCGCTGGTGGTGCTAAACGGCGACCTGAGAGTTGTTTCGGCCAATCCCGCTTTCTACAGGACATTTCAGGTGACGCCCCAGGAGATCGAAGGGCAGCTCCTTTACGACCTGGGAAATCGGCAGTGGGACATCCCCGCTCTCCGCCAGCTTCTGGATAAAATGCTTCCTAAAAACACCCAGGTTGAGGATTTTCTGATGGAGCATGAATTCCCGAGGATCGGTCGCAAGAGGATGCTCCTCAATGCCCGGCAAATAGTGCAGGCGGACCGCCAATCGCAATGGATTCTGCTCGCAATAGAAGACATCACGGATCGAAAAGATCAGTCCTGAAATCACAAGAGAAAAAGACCATGAAGAATGAGAAAGCCGAATTGAATCAGAACGGTGACCTGCGTCACAAGGCAGAGGTGCATTTGATGGGCAGCAGAAGCGATCTTCGCGGCTTTGAGGGGGAAGGCAAAGATGCCCGGGCTCTGGTTCACGAGCTACAGGTCCACCAGATTGAATTGGAGATACAAAACGAAGAGCTGAAGCTCGCCAAGCTGGAGACGGAAAATGCTCTGATGAAGTACTCCGACCTCTACGACTTTGCGCCCATCGCATTGTTTTCTTTCGATGCGCAGGGACTGATCCAGGAGGTCAACCTGGCGGGAGCCAAACTCCTGGGTACAGAGAGGCGTAGCCTGATGAACGGCAGGCACTTTCGGTTGTCTATTGCACCCAGAGACCATCCGTTTTTTGATGATTTCTGCAAAAAAGCGTTTGAGACCTCCGTCAAGCAAACGTGCGAGCTCAACCTCCTGAAGAATGGAAAGCCCACAGTTTATGCTCGCATTGAGGGTATCGTCTCTGAAGAAGGCTCGATGAACGGTAGAGCGTGCCGGATCGCCGCCATCGACATAACAGAGAGCAAGAAGGCCGAAGAAGCGCTCCATGAAACGCAGGATTATCTGGAGAGCCTGATCGACTATGCCAATGCTCCTATCATCGTCTGGGACCCCTCATTCAGGATCACCAGATTTAACAATGCTTTCGAGAGATTGACTGGAATCAGAGCTGCAGAGGCCATTGGAGAGCCTCTGGACATACTCTTCCCAGAGAGCAGCAGCCTAGAATCTCTGGAGCATATCCGCCGCACTCTGTCTGGAGAACGCTGGGAAGTAGTCGAGATCCCTATTCTCAATGCGGACGGATCCATACGAACCGTCTTATGGAATTCGGCCAACATCTATGACGGGAACGGAACAAGGATCATTGCTACAATAGCCCAGGGCCAGGACATTACAGATCGAAAGCTTGCGGAAACTGCCCTCAAGCGTCTTGCCCTCGAGCTCGCGGACAGAATCGCAGAACTGCAGGTAGTGTTGGATGCAGTGCCCGTCGCCATCTGGATCGCACACGATCCGAAGTGCATCCGAATTACCGGCAATGCTTATGCCGATCAGATCTTGAAAGCTCCACTGGGAGGCAATGTCTCTCTCAGCGCTTCGACTGAAGACGCCGCTATCACATACAAGGTTTTCAAAAAAGGCGCAGAGCTGAAGCCGGAAGAAATGCCCGCCCAGGTCGCCACTGCCACAGGTAAGCCTGTGATGGGTGAGAGACTGGACCTCATCTTCCCTGACGGAAAGACTGTCCATCTGATAGAGAGCGCCATGCCCCTATTCGATGCCGAGGGCCATGTGCGTGGCGCTGTCATCGCCGGTGCGGACGTGACCCGGCTCAAGCTGGTTGAAGAGACACTTACGCAGGTCCAGGGACGTGCTGGAGCAGAAGGTCCAGGAAAGAACCGCCGATCTTGTAAAGATCAATCAACAGCTTATGCAGGCCAAGGAGGCCGCAGAGGAGGCAACGCAGGCCAAATCCAATTTCATGGCCAACATGAGCCATGAGATCCGCACTCCCATGAATGCTGTTTTAGGCATGACCAGCCTCCTGCTCTATGATGAATCTCTAAATGATGAACAGAAGGACTTTATTGAGACCATCAGGATCAGCGGGGATGCGTTGATGGTGGTTATAAACGACATCCTGGACTTCTCCAAAATGGAACAGGAAAGAGTGGTGCTGGAGGAGCAGCCCTTTAACCTGCATAGCTGTATCGAGGAATCTATCGACCTGGTATCAGCCTGTGCTACCGAGAAGCGCCTGAACCTGGCCGTTACCATTGACAGAACCGTTCCAGAAAACATAACCGGTGACCCTAACAGGCTGCGCCAGATTCTGCTCAATCTGCTGGGCAATGCAGTCAAGTTTACAGAAAGTGGTGAGGTCAAACTCAATGTATCAGGCCATCAGCTCGATGGCAATTATGAGATACATTTCGCGATTGTAGATACAGGTATAGGCATATCCAATGAAAAGATGGACCGTCTTTTCCAGCCATTCAGCCAGGTGGATACATCAATAACGCGCGAATACGGCGGAACTGGTCTGGGCCTGGTCATAGCTAAGAAACTGGTCGAACTCATGGAAGGAAGAATTTGGGTAGAATCCGAGTTTGGCAAGGGATCCGCCTTCCATTTCACAATTATTGCTCCGATTGCGCCAATACAGCCCGACAATCAATTGCTGGGTGCTCAGTCTCCGCTTGCAGGCAAAAATGTTCTGATAGTTAATGACAATAAATCCAACCGTCGCGTCTTGGGGGAATACGCTTATTCCTGGGGCATGGTGCCTATCATTGCATCGAACAGCCAGGACGCTCTCAACTGGATTAAAAGAGGAAGACACTTTGATGTGGCTATGCTGGACATCGATTTGCCAAAAATGGATGGGGGGGCATTAGCCAAAGAGATTAGAAAAATCGATAAGACCGTGCCCTTGGTTCTGCTAACCAACATAGATCATCAAATGGCTTCAGATATCATTGATGCATACTTGATCAAGCCCATCAAATCCGCTCAGCTTCACAAGGTTTTGAATTCTGTACTCACTCGAAAGTCAGCTCAATTTGGCGAGGTAAACCAGAAGATTCAGATCAGGCCGATGCACATGCTTCTGGCTGAGGACAATGTGTCCAGCCAGAAAGTAGTGCGTCAGATGATTAAACGCCTGGGCTGCACTGTGGATGTGGTCGCCAATGGAATTGAAGCTCTGCAGGCCCTGGAACGCCAGTATTATAGTCTGGTGCTAATGGATTTGAGGATGCCTGAGATGGATGGCCTGGAGGCTACCCGCATAATCCGCCAGCGCTGGCCGAATAACGGGCCGAAGGTAATAGCCATCACTGCCTATGCTCTGCGAGGCGATCGGGAGAGGTGCCTTGATGCCGGCATGGACGATTATATCAGCAAACCAGTTAGAATAGAGGAACTGGCAGAGGTGCTGAAAAAAATATCGACTCACTCAGGATGCATAATGAAAAAACCGGAATCAAGGGATACAAAACCAACATTATCCCAATTCTAATTTAGTTGATTGCTATTGGTTCTAAATTAAAAAATTGACAAAGTGTCAGTCTTCGGAAACTCCCATCACGCCCGTGTTGGAGTTCCTCCGGCCTCACTCTCCCTTTCTCATTTGATCCGGGTTGAATGAATTGGACAGCAGTTCAACCGGAGCTTGTCGTCGTCATCTGGCCGTTGTTGGATATGACAGTAGTTCCATCGGAGCCGGTCGTTGTTTGGTAAGCTCCATTGGATGTTGTCGCAGTCTGACCAGCGGGCGTAATGGTGGTCTGGCCGTTAGATGTAGTGGTGGTTAGTCCATTTGATGATGTAGTTGTAGTAGTAAAGCCGTTTGCATTACCAAGAACGGTTACCGGTCTCTGTTGTGTTGCCGGATAAACGCTTACCCCCGCGTTTCCAGCAGCTGCTTTTGCAAACACATCCACAACGACCACGTTGCTGGGCTGGTTGTTCACCACAAAGTATAGCATGTGTCTTCCCACCTTTTCGGCATAGAAGTTCATGGTGTTATAGCCCTGGTTGAACTGATAAGTCTTGTACTTCGAACTGGTTGTATCGGTCTGGGTCATCTCATAGAAACCTGCCGGTCCTTCAATGGGTGCATAAGCTATTAGCTGCAGCCATGTTCCGACTGGGCTTACCACATACTGTGTCCAGTTTGTTGCTCCCTGAACCCATAGGTCATTGGTCTTGGATGGCACTGTGGATGCATACTGGGTGTATGGCAACCCAACACCGGCACCGTAGTATACAGTGGATGGTGTTTTCTGGGTTATATCGAACTTGGTAGGATTGCTTATTATCCCGCCTACCACAGGCGTACCGGTGGTTGCATAGTACTCGGTAAATGGTGAGAACGTGGTTACGGGAACCTCTTGGCTATAAAAGGCTCCACCGCTAGTGTACCAGGGGAAGTTGGGGACAGGCGTATCGAGCCATTGCAGCATGCCAGCCAGCCCCGGATCACTTGTACCGCGGTACATTTGTCCCATGTTGGGACTAATATAATCTCCGCTAGATCCCATTGTTCCGCTAGCAGAATTTTCGCCTAGCGGATCGGATTGTGCTAATGCCTGAAATGCAAGGCAGACGAGCACAGCCATACAGAGCAAAATTTTACTATATTTCATTTTATCACCAAACTATTGCCTAAACCGGATTCTTAGATTTCCATATGATCAAAAAAGATACGAGGAGGCCAGGAAGATATCGAAAGGATGTCAAAGGCTTTTGAAATCCCATCTAGGATCTGCCTGTATTAATTGCGTGCCGCTTATTTCAGTGACTCAGCCCTCTTATTTTTTATGGGAAGCTTTCGGCTTTTCCGCTTCTGTCTTCGCAGGCTCCGTCTTTTTCGGATGGCCGGATAATTGGCGTTTGAGTTCGTCCTGGCGCTCTGTGATCATATCTTTTTCGCCCTGGGTTTTAGCTTTCGCCATCTCTATATCTAGCTGCTTAAGCTGTGCTTCCACTTCTTTCGTCATTTTTTTCCTCCGTTTGTGTTTCCAAATACTATTATGATGTTATTGTATTAGTTGTTTATGGCACATATTGAGAATTACAGTACAAAGTGTGAACTGTAGAGAATAAACCTCGCCATGAACTTCTAGATCTTTGATCGGATTGGTGACATAGATACACTAATTAAAGAGGCTTCCGCGTGGGCACAGGAACTTAACGCAAAAAAACTACTGTAAAATGGAGATTTACGAAAAACGATGTAAGGTCAAAGCTAAAGAGGCACAATATTAATTTGCAAAATTAATGTTAAGTTGCAATTAGCTTCATCCTATGTTTATCAGCCATCTTCATCTCTTCAACTCTCTTATTCTCTGCTTTTGCCTCCATGAAATTGGCTTGTGCCTTGTCCATATCGGCGATTACCTTGGCATTGGATTAAGCCTTTGCCGATTTGGTGATAGCACCAGCATTCATATTATCCTTAGTAGAACGATGATCAAGATGATCAGAACCACAAGACCAATTAGTCCGCCACCATAAATGTTTTCCATAAAATCACTCCAATATATTTTATGATAATTCTTACTTCTTCTTTTCCGGACTTGCCTGAATCATATAAATAATGTTTGTTTCAATGCCCCATCCATCTTATTTTTTATGTGAAGCTTTCGACTTTTCCGATTCTTTTTTTACATGTTCCGTCTTTTTCCCTACGTCAGCCTTCGCCTTCTTGGCTTCAGGTTTCATCTCTTCATTGTCATCTATCATATTTTTAATCCTCCTTTAATGCTTCTAGATACAGTAGGACGCCATCGAATAAAAAGCTTTTGGTATCAAAAAATTAAAGTGCCATAAGTATGCACATACAAATTCGATAAATAGAAGAGCGGAACTCAAAATAACCTCACTCATTCAAGCAATGAAGATAATTTTATAAAATTATGGGGGCGGTTCTATTCTTTGCTCCACTCAAATTCCGGATCTTTGATATTATTGAAATTCTTGATGATCACCGCTGCGTCATTCCTATTCAGATTTGAGTCCATCATCTTCTCGCATACACAACGCAGTGCCTCTTTTTCCGTCTTCACGGCATCGCTATCTTCGGGTTTAAGTGCCAGTCCCGAACTCTTAAAAAGGTGCTCCTTCTCGTCCATATGTGTGGTCATACCCCATTTGCCGAACATCTCGGAAGCACGATTCAATAGACCTTGATCAAAGATCGCTGGAAGCTTACAGCCTTCTATCTGCCGCATAAATTCTTCTTTTTTCAAAATTATCACCTCAATCGGTTATCTTATCTAAGAAATTTAATTCTTTTTCACCGCATTGTGCATCTTTCTCGCCAGGACCAAGATTAGGGGGATAATAGTCCCAAGCGTGAACAATATTTTTATAAGTCTTTTTATCATAGTTCGTTTCACCTAAGACAAATATTGCCTCTTATAATATTAAAAAATTAAGATATTCCTAGTGTCTCCTCCTCAAAGCTATGAAAGTAACTGCAAGAATTCCGGCTACGGCAAAGGTTGCCTCGAAGCCAGGAGTAGAGGTAGTCGTAGATGTTGATCTAGTTGTGGTTGGTGGCTCGGAGCTAGGAGTCGTAGTAGTTGTAGTTGATTTGGTAGCATCGGAGCCAGGAGTCGTGGTAGTTGTGGTTGATTTGGTAACATCGGGAGAGGGAGTTGTAGTCGTACTCGTAGTTGATTTAGTTACATCCTCTGCTGCGCTTAGAGCCAGGAATGCTGTGAGCATCATTGTGGCAATAAGCATAATCAATAATATTTTTTTCATACCTAACCTCGTTTCTTATATATGCAAATCACTCTCTTGTCCTTAAGCATTTTCAATAATATGGCCAAAGCCAAATATTTTGCAATCTAAATTGTCAGCGGTAATATCATATGTAATATGCCTCCACCGAATATGAGCGACAGTACCGCCAGAATGATAAATACAATTATCAGCCATTTGGCGATATCCATCGATATGCCGGCACCTCGTGATCCCATTATTCCGAGTATCAGAGCTATTACAAAGAACACTACTGCCAAATAAATTAAGTCTGCCATCCTTGCATCCTCTTTTGCTATTCAAACCTAACTATTCCACATATCTTAATCTGATATTTCATCTCATCAGGTTTTTCTTGCTCGATCTATCCTAGCCTTTTCTTCATCTGCATTTGCTTTTGCATCAGCGGACGCATGTTTTATTTCCGCCTTTGACTTCTCCACGTCAGCCTTTATGTCTGCCTTGGCATATTCTACTTTCTTCCCAAGTTCACTATGCCCCAAACTTGCCTTGGCCTTTTCCACACCAGATTCTATATCAGCCTTTAAATAACTCCCTGCCTTCTCCAAATCAGCCACACCTTTCTTTACATCGGCCTTTGCCTTCTCTATATTTTCACTTGCCATTTTTTTATTCCTCCTTTGATTAAACCTAATCTATTATAGGATGTTATTGCATAAAACGATTTTGGCACCTAAATTTTCAGATACGTAAGATTCATAGCTTTAATCATAAATTATCACCTAAACTTATAGCACTACTTAAATAGATAGCTTCGTAAACCAATAGAGCTATGAACTTCATTGGCCATCTTATTGAAAGATGTAGTTTGGTGTGGGTCCATACTTCCGAAATTCTGGGATGGATAGAATTTGCGATTTATATTGTATCTCCGAGAAGCGGATATTGCCCCCTCCTTAAAATGAATCAGTTGTAATATACATATCCTCGCCAATTTGATAAGCTGCTTTGGGGGATGGAGGGCAAAAACCATGCTTCTCCGGGACATAGGAAAATTGCAGTTGGGGCAATGGGGAACCTTTGTGATAATATATATCAAATAGAAGACGACTAGACCATGAATAAAGCCCTTCCATGTTAAATACATCTTGGGCGTTACATTTTCCCGGCAATGTCCACAAAGTACCATATATATATCCTCGATCTATTATTAGCTAATACAGATTTTGACAATCATCGACCCAGATAGCCGTGAATGAGGTTCTGGCTCTGCAGTCTCGGAAGGTGGTATGAATGTCTTGTACTATTACTTGTAAGGAACTCAAAGTATTAAAAATATTATGACACAAGTTGAGAAATATAGCACAAAGCACGAACATTATTTTCTAGAGCAGGAAGGTAATTTGAACTGATTGAATCATCCATGATTTCCGTCAATGTCATGGCGACCAACGAGTGACAAGCAGGTTGTATGGCTCGATTGGGCAAAGTATCGTGATATATCCAAAATTCGATCCGTATGGTGGCGTAATACGTCTTTAGTACGTTATCTATATAAGATATGAGCAAGTTCTTCCATTTATAAACAGATGAGGCCAAATGCAAAATGTCGGATCTCAATTGCTTGAAAACAAAAAAGTAAATAATATGGAATGATCATGACGCAGGCGAATACTACTGACATCAATTCTGCTGGTTTAAAGAAATCCCCTACGGGGATCAACGGCTTAGATGAGATCACTGATGGTGGGCTTCCTAAAGGACGTCCTACTCTAATAGCAGGGGGAGCAGGCTCAGGCAAGACTCTGATTTCCATGCAGTTCCTCGCGCAGGGGGCCCTCAAATATGATGAACCAGGAGTCTATGTAGCCTTTGAGGAGAGCGCCGAGGAGCTGACCAAGAACTTCGCCTCCCTGGGAACCGACCTGGCAGACCTAACGGCTAGAAATAAGATCCTCATAGATTACATCTACATCGACAGCTCCGAGATTGAGGAGACGGGGGAATATGATTTAGAAGGTCTCTTCATCCGCCTGGGATCTGCCATCGACTCCATCGGAGCCAAGCGTGTGGTCCTGGACACTATTGAGGTGTTGTTTGCAGGGTTTAAGAATTATGCCATTTTGCGTTCAGAGCTTCGAAGGCTCTTCAGATGGCTGAAGAGCAAAGGAGTAACGGCCATCGTAACCGGTGAGCGTGGCGATAACACACTGACACGCTTCGGCCTGGAGGAGTACGTTGCCGATTGCGTTATACTCCTCGACAACCGCATGGAGCAGCAGATCGCCACCAGGAGGCTTCGCATCGTCAAGTACCGCGGCTCGAAGCACGGCACGAATGAGTATCCCTTTCTCATAGAGGAAGACGGCATCTCTGTTCTGCCCATAACATCCCTCGGGCTGGAGCATACCGCGTCCACAGAGAGGATATCTACCGGAATTGAGCGGCTTGACAATATGCTGGGGGAAAAAGGTTACTTTTGCGGGAGCAGCATATTGATCTCAGGAACGGCAGGCACTGGTAAGACCAGCTTGGCGGCTCATTTTGTAGATGCTGCATGCCGCCGACATGAGCGCTGCCTTTACTTCGCCTTCGAGGAGTCGCCCAGCCAAATCTGCCGCAACATGGGTTCTATCGGCATCGACTTCAATTCATGTATTAACGCAGGTCTCCTGCAGATCCACGCCTCAAGGCCGATGGCTAAAGGTATTGAGATGCATCTGTTGGAGATGCGAAAGATCATCGACAAGTTCCAGCCTAATGTGGTGATCATCGATCCCATCTCGAACCTGACGAACGTCGGAACAGAAACCGATGTGAAGTTCATGCTGACAAGGTTGATCGATTACCTCAAAAACAGGGGTATTACCGCGCTCTCTACCAGCCTGATGGATAGCGAGGTTGATGGGCAATCCTGGCCAGGGAATCTCTTCTCTGATGGATACCTGGATCAGACTGCGGATGTTTGAGTTGGGGCGATGAACGCAATCGTGGCTTGTCAGTTGTGAAGTCTCGTGGCATGGCGCACTCCAACCAGATACGCGAGTACCTGATCACAGACGAGGGCGTAAAGCTGACAGATGTTTATCTGGGCGAGACAGGAGGACTTCTCATGGGCTCCTCAAGAGCAGTTGTGGAGGCTCGGGAGAAAGCTGAAGCCCTGGCTCAACAGCAAGAGACAGAACGCAAGAAGCGCGATTTGGAGAAAAGGCTGAGATCACTGGATGAACAGATTGCTGACACTTCGTTCAGAGTTCGAGACGGAAGAAAATGAGCTGAAAAAATTAGTTGGGGGGGAGGAACTCAAGCGTGAAGCCATAGATGAGAGCCACACGGACATGGCACGTTTGAGAAAGGCTGATAGCCACTCGAAAGGAAGCTGAGGAGACCAAAATGCAAGAAGGAGCAGAAACAGTTGAGTCAGGCATGGGGCAGGGAGAAAATGTCTACATACTGAGGCTCTATGTGGCAGGTCAGACCAGGAAGAGCCTTGCTGCCTTTGCCAATCTCAAGAAGATCTGCGAGGAGCACCTGGCAGGCAGATATAAAATAGAGGTAATAGACCTGCTGGAGAAACCTCAGCTTGCTAAGGGAGATCAGATCCTGGCCATCCCCACTCTGGTAAGGCAGCTGCCGCCACCCTTAAAGAAGATTATAGGCGACCTATCCAATACCGAGAAGGTTTTAGTAGGTCTTGATCTAAGGCCGGCATAGCAAAAGTCGGTTGATTGAAAACGAGAGTTTCTTATGAACGAGCAGAAAGACACGACCCGGGAGTTTGAGGAAGCACTCAAGCGGCTGGGTCAGGAAAAGTATGTACTACGTCTTTTTGTCGCAGGCATGAGCCCTAATGTCTCTTCAGGCTATTGAAAACATCAAGCGCATATGCGAGACGTACCTGGAAGGCAGATATCAGCTCGAAGTGATTGATGTTTACCAGCAGCCCATTCTCGCCAAAGACGGGCAAATTGTGGCCGCGCCGACACTCATCAAAGAGCTTCCACCGCCCCTAAGAAAGCTGGTTGGTAGTATGTCGGACACGGGGAGAGTTCTGGTAGGAATGGATTTGCACATCAGTACGGCAGAAACCGTCGATCCCCTGCAAGAGGTGAAACCCCAGAAAACGAAAGGATGACTGAGGACTATTATGACTAAGTCTTATGAGGAGATCTTAACCGAGAACGAGGAGCTATACAGATCTCTGAGTGAGTACCGGGAGCTTCTGCGGGCCATAAGTCGCGGTGAGGTTGACGCCCTCGTCGTTTCCAGACCCGAAGGAGATCAGATCTTTACTCTGGAAGGGGCGGATCGTGCTTACCGTGTTCTCATTGAGGCCATGAATGACGGCGCGGTCACCATGACCTCAGAAGGGACCATTCTCTATTGCAACCAACACTTTGCAGATATGCTGAAGACTTCTCTCGAAAAAGTGATCGGCTCATCCATTTACCAATTCATCCCGCAAGCGGATTATGCAGAGTTCAGAGCTATTTTGCAAAATCTGGGCAGAGTGGAACTGACCATTAAAGCTAAGGATGAAAGCATTTTGCCGGTTTATATTTCCATTAATTCCCTAAGTCTTTCAGAATCCCAGAAAGCATTTTGCGTTGTCGTCACCGACCTGACCGAGCAGAAGCATAAAGATGAGCTTGAGCTAAGAGTGCAAGAGAGAACTGCCGATCTAACACTGGCCAAAGAGGAACTGGAATGCACGAATGAAGAGTTGCTGGTGGAGATCGAAGAGCACAGGCGCGCAGAGGAAGCTCTTATGGAGGCCAAAGATGCAGCCGAGGCTGCAGCCCAAGCCAAATCCGATTTCATGGCCAACATGAGCCACGAGATCCGAACGCCCATGAACGCCGTCATAGGCATGACCTCTCTTCTCTTGGATGACGAAACTCTGAATCCCGAACAGAGAGACTTCACAGAGACAATCAGAATGAGCGGAGATGCGCTCATGGTCATCATCAACGATATCCTCGACTTCTCCAAGATGCAAGAAGACAAGGTTATTCTGGAAGATCAGCCTTTCGACCTCGGAAACTGCGTCGAGGAGGCTCTTGATCTTGTGGCCTGCAAGGCGAGTGAGAAGGGATTGAACCTGGCTTACATCATCGATAAAAGCGTTCCTAATGTTATTATCGGTGACCCCAACCGGCTCAGACAGATCCTGAGCAACCTGCTAAGCAATGCGGTCAAATTTACAGAGAACGGCGAGATCAAGCTATCGGTCTCAGGCAAAGAAACCAATAGCACTTCTGAGGTCCATTTTGCGGTTTCAGATACGGGAATCGGGATTTCTCAGGATCAAATGGCTCATCTGTTCATACCTTTCAGTCAGGTTGATGCCGCTGCGACCTGCAATTACGGCGGAACCGGTCTCGGTCTGGCCATCAGCAAGAATCTCGTGGAATTAATGGAAGGCGAGATCTGGGCTGAGTCGGAGCCGGGAAAGGGCTCGACTTTTCATTTCACCATCAAAGCAGAAACTGCGCCGAGCGATCTAAAGGAGCATCTTGTCGCATATCAGCCTCACTTGGTTGGCAAGCAGGTGCTCATAGTAAACGACAACAGGACTAATCGCCATATCTTAGGAGCCAATATTTATTCGTGGGGGATGGTCCCCCTGATTGCATCGATAAGCCAGGAGGCGCTGGACTGGATTCGAAGAGGAAATGCCTTTGATGTCGCCATCCTGGATATGGATATGAAGGATATGGATGGCCTTACATTGGCGGATGAGATTCGCAGGTACAACAAGACTCTTTCACTGGTAATACTCACCTCGATTGGACCACATCTGCCGACTGATCATGCATACTTGACAAAACCCATCAAGCCCTCTCAGCTGCACAGGATGCTGACAAACATCGTTTCCATGCGCCTCGCCCAAAAGTCGGACCAAGTAAAAGCGGTAGATAAGGAAATCCAAAAGAATACATTGCGAATACTTCTGGCAGAGGACAATGTAAGCGGCCAAAAAGTAGCCATACAAATGCTAAAACGCTTCGGTTATAGGGCAGATGTAGTTTCCAACGGCATTGAGGTTCTGCAGGCTCTGGAACGCCAGCCTTACGATGTGGTGCTCATGGATCTTCGGATGCCGGAGATGGATGGACTGCAAGCCACTCGAATCATTCGCCAACGCTGGCCGGACAATGGACCGAAGATAATAGCCATCACCGCCTATGCTCTGCAAGGTGATCGAGAGAAATGCATCGAGGCAGGCATGGACGATTATATTAGCAAGCCGATCAAGATGAACGAATTGGCCGCCATTTTAGATAATTTA
Source organism: Methanotrichaceae archaeon (assembly GCA_963803855.1). Lineage (GTDB taxonomy): Archaea > Halobacteriota > Methanosarcinia > Methanotrichales > Methanotrichaceae > Methanothrix. The sequence continues at coordinate 818,124 of CAWDNX010000001.1, read as the reverse complement.
TTTCAATAATTGTTCGCGCTTTGTACTACTATTCTCATTTTGTGTCATAACAATTTAAATAGATTTAGCGCTTTTTATGTTGTTGTCGGGCTAACCTCCGGGTCTGGAGAGAATCTGTCTCCTCTCCTCTTCTCTCCAGTATTAATAAAAAAAATGGAACATGCGTAGGATAGAAGCCCGGCTCAAGCTGCAATGGGAATGAAGAACGCGAAAACTCAAAGTTGGATAAATTTTAGGAGTTGACAATAAATGACCATAAAGATTGAGGGAAGGGGAACTCTGGGAACTCATTCCGGGCCGTTTACTGTCTTTGCACCCGACGATAATGCCTTTGCAGCCATTCCTGCAAGCACTCTGAATAATCTGATGAGCAGAAATGAAGAGCGATCTTCAGGAGATAATATGAATACTATTCCGGGATGGGACGGGCCTCGCCAAAGATCCGGTCGAGATCAAACATGTTATTGGAGAATCGTAGGTCAGCGCATGGGACAGGGTTCGGAGCAACGTATAATCGAACTGTTTAGCCAAGGCGTCTTACCAAAACGGATGTTCATAAAAGTAAAAAGTTCTAATTTTTCGGGAGGGGTTCTCTTCATGCCGGATATCGGAGAATTGCTTCCGAGGACGGAGGGACCCTGGGAAGTCGTCCTAGAATCTGGAAAATGGATACGATATGACTTAGAAATCGCAATCGTGAATGACGATTTAGTCATTGAGCATGGGGATCTTAAATTTGCGCGTTTGGGTACGGGCAAGCCTATAAATGAAAATATGGGGTCAATTGAGGAGATGGCCGCCTGGTTGGAAAAGCAAATGGAGAAAATAGTCCCTTCGGGACAAGTGTAAATGTATATTGATCTCCTATAACGCTGGAGTGGGTGAGTGTCTCTCTCTTTAATCGCATTTTACTATTGCCAAGGACCAACAATGGCCTTAAAGAGACACCCACCTCTCGTCGCTAGCTACAGTCCGCCGCCGCAAGATTGACTGATATCTTGGATTATGTCCAATGCCTTCCCACTTTAAAAATTATGTTCGCCTTTTTGCTATAGTTTCTAATTTGTGTCATGATATCACAAAGGTTTCGCAAAGCCCCAATCGTAAATTTCCTATGCCCCGGAGAGGCATGGTTTTGCCATCCCGTTCCTTAAGACCTTGGCTGGAAAAATTCCCGACCGGGTTAATTTGATGGTTTATACTTTGTACTATAATTCTCAATATGTGCCATAAAGAGCTTATGCAGATGTTTTCGCCGCGCCAAAATTGACCCCCCGCGCCGATCCGATTTTGACCCCCTATTTAAGCTAACCAACCTCCTTGTGTATAAAGCTCACGTCTCACTACCTTCTCCGAAAACTCTGTCCGTTCATGTTCAGGATCAGCGCGTGATGGGTGATCCTATCAAGAATCGCTGCGGTAAGGGCTCTATCATGGAACACCTTTACCCAGTCTGAGAACGCCAGATTCGACGTAATAATAGTACTCATCGTCTCATATCGCGTTGCCAGCAACTGAAAAAGCAGTTCCGCGCCGGCAAGGTCGAATGTGACATACCCGAGTTCATCGAGAATCAGGAGGTCGATCTTCTTGAACTGCCGGAGATAAAGAGAGAGCTTGTTCTCGTTTCGCGCTTCAACCATCTCATTGATCAAACCTGCTGCCGTGCGAAAAGACACCCGATAATTCTGCTCACATGCGAGTATTCCAACTGCAATCGCCAAATGTGTTTTCCCTGTTCCTGAATTTCCGATGAGAATGGCATTCCTTTTCTCCTTGATGAACGTGAGGGCTTTCAATGCAGGAAGAGCATCTCTCCCATCTTGCGGGAGGTTATCAAGCACTAGGTCTTCGAACCGTTTCTTCGTCGGAAAACCAGCCTTGCGAAGTGACTTCATCTGACGATTTATGTGCCTTTTATCGATTTCTGCCTGGAGTGCCGATTTCAAGAACCGTTCCAGGTCAGGATTATTGGGCTGGTACTCCTGCACATAGGCGTAAACCCCGTTCACCCGCAACTGTTTGCATAGGTCTGCAAGCGTCATGTCCATAGCTTATCCCTCCATCAGTTGATCAAAAGCGACAAGATCCGGCTGCGTGACCTCAAATTCAGCATATAAGGCAAACGGCTCCACCTTCTGATCCACTGTCTGGTTAAGGAAGAACCGGAGCGTATCATAAGTTGGGGAGATGTTCTGTTTCTTCAGGGTGGTCAGGGCGTGAGAAAGCGCCTCAGTCGAAGTCTCAAGCATCAGGTCAAGAACCGGTAGGAATTCTTTTGGATCATCGAGGTAGTACCGGTTGAAAAGGTCCAAGATCAGCTCATCCATTTGAGCCAGAACCCTGGCATTTGGAAGTGCGCCGGGCTTGCGATGAAATGTTTTGATGTAATGGGTTATGTCCAGTGAGTACTGCTGTTTCCCGGCTAACCTGCGATGGGATGCAATAACATCGTTCCCATCGAGGAGCGCTATCCTGTCAACCAATAATTTCAGTGTGATCTGCCTGGGACGATACGTGTCTGGAACTGAGTAGAAGTTCCCGTCACATTTCACCAGCGAATAGCGAGATATGGCAGCCCGTTTCAGTTCGCAGTTCTCATACTCAAGTGTCGGCAGGGGGTGCATCAGTTCTCTCTCTTGAACGAGACCTTGAACCGGCACATTCGGACGACGATAGACTGGACGGGCGTTAATCTCGGCGAGGCACGTACTGAGCCATTTCATCGCCTCTTCGATTGACTCGAACGAGCTTCGTTCGCCAAAGGCAACTCTCCGGATGTAGCCGACACTTTCTTCATCGGTTCCCTTCTCCTGAGGCGAGGCCGGATTGCAGACACATGGACGGAAACCGGAATGCATGGAATACTCCAGAAAACTGTCGTTCAATTTCTGTTTCTGAGAATCATATACCACGCTCATCCTGTCATAGAAAATTGTTTCAGGAACTGCGCCAATCTCATGGAAAAATTCGATGTGGGCCTGGATCACCTCCAACCTGGTAGACCGTGGGTAGAGTCGAGCAAATCGATAGAGTGAGAAGGGAAGTACGAACACTGCAAGATAGAATTTCAAGCAGATCCCTTCGATACTGAGATGGACTTCACCCCAGTCAAATTCAGCACGCTGACCAACGCGCGGCTCTTGCAGGATGAACACCTCTCGGGGAGCATTGGTGCGTTTCCAGCGGACCACTTCATCTTTAACGCTGGTGTAACCGATTTTGTGGCCATCTCGGACGAGAAGCTCCCAAATTCGTTTGGCAGTGAGTCGCTGTTTTCGTGGTTTTTCCAGGTTCGACTCAAGATACTGGCGGATCTTTTGGCGTACGATCTCTGTTAGGACGCGAGAAGGCTGGATGATCTTCCTATCCTTGGGCAGGATCTCTTCAACTGATCCCTCCTGTACATCATTTACCCTACGCAAGTACTTTTTAGCGGTATTCAGGGATATGCTCAGTTCGCGGGCTACTTTTTTGTAGGAACCATAGAGTTCGTACAAATCGACGATTCTACGTATATCTGCCATCGTTTTCACCTTAGAGCCCACCTCTCAGCATACTTGGAGAGGAGAGGCTTTCCTTCTTGGGGGGGGTCAAAAACGAATCGGCTTTTCCTTATATAGGGGGGTCAAAATAGAGTCGGCGAATACATGCAGATGTATCAATTATATGGATGCAAGTCAGATGCCAATAAGAAGACGTAAATTCGGTGGTGAAAATACATGGAAGAATGGGAGGCACTTATCAAAAGACGTCAGCTGCTTTCGGATAGGATCTCGAAGATGAACTATGAAGTTGATAAAATTAATCAGCGTTTGGATTTCCTGAGGAAGGAAGCGGTGTCTGAGCAGTTTCATCGGTATCGTATACAGGAGCGGTTTGTGCAGGTGGTTTACAATGGTTGAAAAAAGAATCGGAACGCCTCTTAACCGGAAGCGCACCTACTTACCATGGCCACATCGCGGTCCGTTAATACTAGCGGCCAGCCTACTTGCCATTTTGTCCTCTCCTATTTTGGACTTATGGAAATTGACCACAAAATATCTATAACAGAAGAGGTTCACAGCCTGGGTTGCAGCTATGTGACTTCATCAGAAATAAATTAAAAAATAAATAAATATATATTCATTGGAAGGAAACGACAGAGACGACATGCAAGAGAACATTGTACTTGATAATAGAGATAAGATTTTCGCCTATATCTCGAATAACCCTGGCTCTCACCTGAGGAAAATCGCAAGGGAACTTAAAATAAGCCTCAGTACTTTGAGATATCATCTTGATCAGTTAGAGAAAAATGGATTAATTGTTAGCCAAAAGCAATATAACTTAAAAATATATTTTGTCTCAGGCAAACTCAAGCCAGAGGAGAGGGCATTGACCCAATTATTGCAGCAGAAGCGTTTTCGAGATATAATCCTCATATTGGTCGAGTCACCTGGATCCACATTTTCTCAGATCGCGCAAAGATTGTCAATGAGCCATTCCACGGCCTCAAAATACATCAACATCTTAGAAGATCGCAAAATATTATCCCATGAGAAAGTTGGAAGGAAAAAGAGATATCGCATAAATGATGAAAAAAGTGTAATTGAACTGCTAAAGACATACAAAAAATTCATGACAGATATGAGCTTTGACATTCGTATGCCCATGAATGCCATAGTGGGCATGACAAGCCTGCTACTTGAAGAGAATATGACTGCGGAGCAGAGAGATTTCGTTGAGACCATCAGAATATCTTCAGATGCTCTGATGACAATTGTAAACGATTTTCTCGACTTCTCAAAAATAGAGCGAGATAAGACGGATCTGGAAATTAGGACATTTAATCTGCGCAATTGCATTGAGGATGCTCTGCAGTCAGTCGCTGAAAAGGCAACGGCGAAGGGGCTGGATCTGGCATACAAGATAGATGGAATTTCGCCGGATGTAATAATCGGTGACCCGAAGAAGCTTCAACAAATTCTCATCAATTTGCTTAGCAGCGCCGTCGAGTTCACCGATAAGGGAGAGATTGATGTGTCAGTATCTTCTGTACATCTTGATCCCTTATACGAGATTCACTTTGAGATCAAAGATACCGGCATCGGTATCCCAGCGGATAAATTAGACCGGCTTTTCAACTCATGTGGCACGCCCGAAGAGCTAAAGAAGAGAAAAAGCAAGGTCGCTGACACGAGTTTATCCAACAGAGAGTTAGTGGAACTAATGAGTGGAAGGCTCTGGGCAGAGAGCAATTTGGGGGAGGGTTCGACATTCCATTTCACCATCAAAACGAAACCTGTTCCCAATATTTCTCTTTTAAGCGGGATACAGCTGCCGCTTGATGGAACGCGCATAATCATCGCAGAAGGAAATGCAACCATTCGTGGTATCCTAGAAATGCAAACCGCTGAATGGGGCATGATTCCGATAACCTGCGCAGGGGTTGAAGAAGCTCTGGGATTGATAAGGAGTATTGATCCCTTTGACATTGCTCTCCTGGATATCAGCACAATAGATAACGTCCTCTCCTTAGAGGAAGAGATACTCAAGATCAAAAAGGCATTGCCAATAGTAGCTCTGACATTCGCCGGCCAACGAATCAGACCACAGCTTTTTACAAGCACTTTGGCCAAGCCCGTCAGGCAAACCGATCTCTTCAATGCCCTAAAAGCCGCGCTTGCCGAGCAATCCATAGCCGCCATCGATGATGAGCTAACTGCAAAAAGAAGCGGCCATGAGGAACTGAGAGTGCTTATAGCTGAAGACAATGTATCAAATCAAAAGGTCATACTTTCCATGCTAAAACGACTGGGCTATCAAGCACATGCGGTATCCAATGGAAAGGAGGCTTTGCAGGCTCTTGAAGTGGGAAGCTACGATGTTGTGCTCATGGATGTAAGGATGCCCGAAATGAATGGCCTGGAGGCCACTCGCATAATTCGCCAGCGCTGGCACAACAAAATGTTGATAATCGCCATAACCGCATATGCGCTCAAGGGAGATAGGGAGAAGTGCCTTGAGGCCGGCATGGATGACTATATCAGTAAGCCGGTTAAGATGGAGGAACTGAGCGAGATGCTAAAAAAGCATCTAAATATTTGAGGCATATCCCAGTCCCGGTTCTTCCGAAATCACAAATCCATTAATCGAGTTAATGAGGAACTGAGTTGAGGACTGCTATGGGCTTTTGCATGGTCCTCTGGCAATGAGCCGATAAGGTCAAAAAAGACTGGTTAGGGCCGATCTGGCTGCAAAGCTCCCTTCAGTTTCCAATCATAGATCTTTCTATAAAATTTAATTTATATATCACGCGCAGGGCAGATACCCGTCCTCGCACATGTGATCCTTGGCCACAATTATCTTCTCATCAATGGAAAAGTTGCCCACAAACATGTGATTGATGCGCGAGACCTCGTCCTTTATGTCCCCGGTCTCCGGATCCAGCACCAGGTAGCCGATGCGGCCAATGCCGATGAAGTCTGCATCTATGGTCATCTCCGTGAGATTGGGCAGAGCCAATAGTTCCATCTTAGTAGAGAGACGGGTGGCATCGGTAAACTCCTTGGATGCGCTCACCCTCATGGGATAGTTGTGCAGATTGGTGCTCTCCCGAAACTTCTGGTCGTAAGAGAAAAGATGGGCATTGGGATTGCTCTTGCTGCCGATCTCCATCACATAATGCTCGGCATAGGCCGGGCTCACAGCAATGCTGAGAACAAAAATGAGAGAAATGATGAGTATCATCAGCCTCGAGAACGCCCCTTTTGCCTTCATCTTTGCCTCAATAATTCTCTCACGGCTGCATGGAGAGATTCCACAGGTATTCTTCAGAAATCTCGCCCGAGCAGACTGTTACCGCCGGTCCTTCCATGAAGGCTTTGCCATCTTCGAAAGTTATCAGCAAAGGTCCGCTTCTGGTCTGCACCTGGACTTCATCATCCACCAGTCCCAGGCGGCGGGCCACACAAGCGGCAGCCACGGACCCTGTGCCGCAGGAGAGGGTCTCCCCTTCCACACCCCGCTCGAAAGTTCTGATCTCCAAAGGCGGGCCGATCTTGACAAAATTCACATTTACCCCTTCCGGAAAGAGGCTATTGTGCCTTATGAGCAATGCTGCTTCGCGGATGTCAAAATCCATGTCCTCGACGAAAACAACGGCATGGGGGACACCAGTGTTGACCGCCGATACCTTGCAGCCTTCCATCTCTTCTGAGATAAGCTCGCCAGAGCCATAGGCCGGTATGGAAGGCCGGTCGAACCTTGGCACCCCCATATCCACCTTGGCCCAAAAGGCACCATCCATCTCTCGAACCTGCACGGGAATTATGCCGGCCAGGGTTTCCACATCGAAGAACTCGCCCACATATCCCGTGTCCCAGGCATATTTGGCCAGGCAGCGTATGCCGTTGCCGCACATCTCTGCTTCTGAGCCGTCCGGCTGAATAAGCCTCATGCTCGTGGCCGCTCGCGAGCTGTTGGTCAGGAACAAAACCCCATCCGCACCTATGCCATAGTGGCGGTGACAGAGGGCAATGGCAAACCTTCTCTTCTCGCTCTCAGCTACCTGGCTTTGCCCCATCTCATCTACCAGGATGAAGTCGTTGCCGTTTCCGTGCAGCTTGGTGAAGGTCAGGCTGTGAGGCCGAAAAGGATCGTCATCAAGCTCTATCTCAGAAATATCTGCCAGCTTCATTTTATATACCATGCACCTTTTTACTTAGATTGTGCTGATGTATACTAATGTGTGCTGATGTGTGGTGATGTCATATTAAACCCATTCTACAGGTGGCACTGGATCTTCTGGAGCTGGACAGATCAATTCAGATAGCCAAAGAGGCAGTCTCGGGCGGCGCAGACTGGATTGAGGCAGGAACACCTCTCATCAAGAGCGAGGGCATGAATGCCGTGCGCGAGATGAAGAAGGCCCTGCCCGGCACCAAAATCGTAGCCGATATGAAGACCGTGGACACCGGGGCCATGGAGGTGGAGATGGCAGCCAAAGCCGGAGCCGATATAGTGGCATTGCTTGCCGCCTCCGACAACTCCACCATCGAGGATGCCCTGCGAGCGGCACGAAAATACGGCGTGCAGATCATGATGGATCTTCTCACCGTTCCTGATCCGGTTAAGCGTTCTCGCGAGCTGGATACTCTTGGTGTGGACTACATCTGCGTTCACGTAGGCATCGACCAGCAGATGACCGGTCGCGACACAGTCGATTTCCTGAAAGAGATCGTAAGAGAGGTCAAAACTCCCGTGGCGGCAGCGGGCGGCATAGATGCCCTCACAGGTGCCGAGGCTATCGCCAGCGGTGCTGCTATCGTCATTGTGGGCGGAAGCATTGTGAGAAGCGCCGATGTGACCGCATCCGCCCGCAAGATTCGCGAAGCAATAGACCATGCAAAGATCAGCGCCGCTCCAAAAATGAGCCTGGAGGAGGAGATGGTGGCCATTTTGCGAAAGGTATCGGCTCCCAACATCTCCGATGCCATGCACCGCAAAGGAGCCATGCGCGGCATCCTTCCCATCAATCAAGGCAGCAAGATCGTAGGCAGGGCAATAACCGTGCAGACCTTTGCCGGGGACTGGGCCAAGCCCGTGGAGGCCATCGACCTTTGCGGACCGGGAGATGTGCTGGTGATCTACAACGGCAGCAACTTTATCGCGCCCTGGGGCGGTCTCGCCACTTTGAGCAGCAAGAATAAGGGAATTGAAGGCGTGGTAATAGATGGAGCCGTGCGGGATGTGGATGAGATCAGAGCTCTTAACTACCCCATATTCTCCTCTGGGATCACGCCCAATGCCGGTGACCCCAAAGGCATGGGCGAGATCAACTCCGAGATCACCTGTGGCGGCCAGACGGTGCGCCCCGGAGACTACATTGTAGGAGACGATAGCGGAGTCGTGGTCATACCCAAAGAGAGGGCCTACGAGATCGCCAGGAGAGCCAACGAAGTGGAGAAGATGGAAAGCAGGCTCTATGAGGAGATCCGGCGCGGCAAGACCCTTTCTCAGGTGGCGAACCTTAAGAAATGGGAAAAGGTTTGACGAATGTCGGGCTTGGACGGCGAGCTATGAAAGGCAACTTTGACGACAAGCCGTAAATAGATTGAAATATTCATATTCGCAAAGCAATATTATGTGGTGGGTTTAAATATAGAGGAAGTTCGAGGAGAATAACATGGAATTGGAGGACATAGTTTCTAAGTACCCACCCAAGCAGATAATGCTGGTTCCTATCGCCATCATACTATTAGCACTTATCAGCTTGGGCGCGACCTATCTTGCCACAGGCTCACCTGTGAAGCTGGGGATAGAGTTTACAGGAGGCACTCTTGTCACAGTGCCTTCGATGGATTCAGAAGAAAAAGTGGCGGCAGAATTTGCTTCTTATCCTCTGGTGGACATAAGAAACGTCGGCAGCAGATATATGCTCCAGTTCGGCCCCATGAGCGAATCGCAGTATGCCGATCTGGTCAAGCTGGCCAATAACAATTTCGATAGTCCGGAGATCAGGCACATAGGACCGATTTACAGCAAGGAGCTTCAGGCGCAGGTCATCAGGTACCTTCCTCTTTCGTTCCTATTGATGGCCATCGTGGTCTTCCTGGTGTTCAGGGAACCTATTGTTTCTCTGCTGATAGTGGTCAGTGCGCTGGCCGACATTTTGACGGCAGCAGCTTCCATGAACTTTACGGGCGTACCGCTCTCACTGGGAACGGTGGCTGCACTTCTCATGCTCATCGGTTATTCTGTTGATACCGATATCCTGCTATCCATGAGGGTGTTGAAGCGTAAGGGCAGCGTGGAAGAGAAGATCAAAGGAGCAATGGGAACGGGCCTGACCATGGCCGGGACCTCCATTGGTGCGGTAATATCCCTCATAATTATCTCAAACTTCCTGTATCTCATAGTACCGTCATTCACCAGAATGGACATCATTGCTGATATGAGCACGGTTCTCATATTCGGCCTGGCTGCGGATATCCTAAACACCTGGATCACCAATGCCCAGGGGCTCAGATGGTACTTGAATAGACCGAAGAAGGCGGCACGGGGGCAGAGAAGATGAGCCTATTCGAGGAATTATCCAAGGATCGAAGGGTCGTATTGTATGCGGTGTTCGTGGCTTTGGCCATCATTTCCATAGGCTTTTTCGGTCTGAAGTTCGGGCTGGATCTGGAAGGCGGCTCATATCTGCAACTGCAATTGCAAGGCGCGGAGGCGCAAATCGATGTCTCGCCGGAAAAGATTCTGGAAATGCAATTTAATAACTCCTCCGTAGAGAAGCACGGACAGAGCTATGTGGTGACGGTGCCGGGAATTGTCGATCCTACGCTTGCAGATGATCTCGGCTACATAGGTTCGAAAATTGCAAAAGGAGATAACAGCACCAAGATCACAATAATGGCTGCTCCTGAGACGATTATCATCAATTACCTCAAGAAGAATTTGGATGCAGATGTCCAGCTCAATGTTGCAGTCGCACCCATCCGCTATGAGATCCGGACCAATGTTACCCGGGAATCGCTCAATGCTCTCTTAGCACCGGTGGGCGGCATTGTGCCCCCCGGCGAAGACGCATTTGTAATGGGCGTGTCCAAGGAGACTGTGGACGAGACCAAGAACGTCTTGGACAACAAGCTCAACCGCCTGGGACTGCAGGACATAAAGGTAAGAGTTGTAGATAATAAGTACATCCTCATAGATCTGGCCGGAATGGATGTAGCCGCTGCCCAGGAGGTAGTGGGCAAGCCCGGCAAGTTCGAGATAAGAATCCAGACCGAGAACAACCAGAGCATGCATGTGCTCTACGGAGATGCTGTGGAGTCGGTGGAGATTCCCGACCCAAGAGATGGTGGGTGGGGAGTTCCCTTTGTTCTTTCGGAAGAGGGAGCCTTGGTCTTCCAGAAGGCATCGATCGATTCGGATGCCACCAAGAGACCCGAGGACCATTACATATCCATGTACCTGGATAAGGATGAGATCTTTTCCGCTCCTCTCGCCCCCGAGCTGGCAAGCAGTCTGCAGAAGGCTCCCTCCCGAAGCATGCAGGCAACAGTAGGTGGAGGCGATGCAGGCTCAGTTAAGGCTAAAGAGCTTTACATCCACCTGCGAGAAGGCGCCCTGCCGGTAAATGTCGAGGTTGTCGGCTCCGGTCAGGTATCGGCAGCTTTGGGCAGGCAGTTTAAGATTCAAATGGTCATAGCCGGGCTGATTGCTCTCATGGCCGTAGCCGGCATGATTTACTACCGCTACCGGGAGAGAAGGATTGTCCTGCCTATGGTGACAACCTCCTTTTTCGAGGTCGTAATGATGCTGGGCGTCTGGGCAGTAGCCGGCTGGCAGCTAGATCTGGCAAGCCTGGCCGGCATCATCATGGTGATAGGCACAGGCGTGGATCAGCTGGTCATCATCACCGATGAGCTGATGAAAGGCGGCGAGGCGGCGGTATCAACTGTCGGGCGCAGCATCAAGGAGAGGGCAGCTGACGCGGCTGAGAAAGCAGGGGTAGGCAATGTTGTCGCCACAACCAACAAGGTCTATTTGGCCCGGCTCTCCAAGGCTTTCATGATCATAATGGGAGCTGCCGCTACAACGGTTGTGGCTATGCTGCCGTTGCTTGTCATGGGCTTTGGCTCGCTCACCGGATTTGCACTCATTATCATCCTGGGTGTGATCCTGGGCACATTCATAGCGAGACCTGCTTACGGCAGGATCATCGGGCACATACTGGCCACGGATTAGACGGGAGAAGAAATGCCTGCAGGTCGAGCGGACTTGCAGGATCATATTTTTTAAAAATTTTTTAGAAACCAGGGCAGTTTATGGATGGATGTTGAAAAATATTAAATAAAGCCTTTCTCTTTCAGTGCCGTTTTCAATTCTTTCAGTTCAGTAAGATCTGTTTCGATTCGATGCGCTCAAACCTCATATCCATGTAGGTCTTCAAGTCATTCCTCTGTCCACTAATTTCTCCGATAGTAGTCTCTTGCTTATCGAGCATTTGATCCTGCTTATCGAGGGAATGATCCATTTTCTTTTCAACTCGTTGCCCAAGGAGTCCCCATCCTTTAGGGTGGGGAGGAATTGGGCGGTCCCGTAAAGTATTTATGCTCACAAATACATCTTCTGATCTGTGTTTTGCATGATCCGGCAGAGCGATACCTGAAACGGTAGGGCACCCTCACTCAGAAGGGATAAAACAGCTTCATCACCAAATCGCTCAGACGCAAGGGGACAAAACAACTTACCGAACGCATGAGGCCGGGTAACTGGTCTAGCTGATTGTATGACAGAGGACGCTTCTTTCGGTAAGTGGGGTGCCAGCGGTAGAACCCGCCACAATGTAGTCAGCATGACGAGTCAGCCACCCTTAAGCCTCCTGATTTTGTGCAGAGAGGCAAGCCGCGCCCTTCAGGACGCGGTAGTTGACTTCTATTCAGGCTGGAGGCCATCTGTTTGAGGATTTCAATTCCATCGTCCAGGCGTTCACCTATCTCATCCGGACCGCTAATCTTGCGAAAGCTTGATAATTCCCCTAATCCCGGCGAAAACTCGATGCTGATATCCTGGATATGGATGTAAGTGTTTTCGATGCGAAGAGCCTTGGCAATCATCATCGGTATGAATTGTAGCTCTCTCGGATTATAATCCTTCCGAAACGTTTTTCGTCTCACATTGTCTAAGGCCTGTGCAGAGAGGGAGACCCGAACCGAAATGACCAGCGCCCATAAGCCGGACAAAAAGCCCATCGAGATCTACGAGCACAAAGATAAGCAGCGGCTCAACAACCCGCCCGTGGGCCAGGGTCACGCCTGAAACCGACCAGGAGGAAGGCAGCCGCAGCTACGCTCACGATCCGCATCTCGATCCCCAGCTCGTCTGGGCGGGAAAGGCGGAGCACACCTCCTTTTTAGTTCCCACCGTTTCCCTGCACGTGCATGAGCGGATCGATCCGCGCACCATCATCGACGACCGGGGCATCGAGAGCCTGAGAATTATGGAAGTGAAATAAGATGATCGTCTCCCGCCTGATTTTGAAGAACTGGAAGAACTTCACCTCGGTGGACGTCACCCTGGGGCCGCGCGTCTTTCTGGTGGGCGCCAACGCCTCGGGAAAGTCCAACTTAATGGATGCTCATCACCTCTCCTTATGAAGAGCCCAGGCAGCATTACTCCTACGTCCGGGAGACTCGTACCTTTGCACTCAAGGAGGGACGCCGCTCCGCCGGTTACATCGTGGCATCCGTTGCCTCCCGCACCTTTGACGATCCGGGCATCTTCATCGAGCTTCCTCTGATAAACCAGATCCGCTCCCGCGTCAAAATCTGGCAGGAGGCAGGATATCCGGGCGTGACCGGCATCACCAAACGCCTCCTAGACCATTGGCGCGATCCTCTGCAAAGATCGCTCAAGTTTTTCTTCTCATAGTAGTGATAAACGATGAAGCTCATCATGCCTGGCGTCTGCCTTCCGAATCCAAGGTCAAGGGCCTCAAGAAAGAGGATATCGAGGAGGCGACCAAATGGGTGGGCGACCTGGATAAGATTCACCAGGCCCGCGGGATTTTGGCCTGCTATGACTTCACAGCCACTCCTTTTGCCCCATCCGGCAAAAAGACATCGGAGGAGGCCCTATTTTCCTGGATCGTGAGCGACTTCGGCCTCAATGATGCCATCGAATATCTTCCAGGGATTGATAAAGAAATACTGGCCGGACTATATCATTCGTTTGAACGGTGGCGTCCATCTGGTTCTGGAGGTTAAGGGAATAGACGCCCAGGTGGATAAGACCAAGCGCAAATTCTTGGATGAGTGGGTAAGAGGAGTTAATGCTCATGGCGGTTTTGGAAGCTGGGCCTGGGCAGTATCCAGAGATACGGCGGACGTTTCCGGAATAATTGAAAATGCCTCCTGTTCCGAAGAGAAAAACGTATATATCCAGAAAATATAGTTATTTGATGAGATATAGATGCCCGGCGTTGATGCCATAAAAGCCACTCTTGATGAACGATTCGAAGCTCTCTGTGCCCAGTTAATATGCGAGCCGATTGAGTTAGAGGACAAGATCATAATACCGATCACAAAGATGGGCATGGGCTTTGGCACTGATATTGGCCAGACGGGCCTGGATGCAGGCAAAGAGAGCCCGGCAGGATGCAGATCGGTCGGGGGAGTGGGCGTCTATCCCGTTGCCGTGGTGATCGTCTTCAAAGGAATCTTGGGGCCACAGGGCGTGAAGGTTGTCCCCTTGTCACCACCAGGGGAATCGTTATCCGACACCGCTCATATCTTAATGGAGAAATTAATGGCCCATAGAGAAAATAGAACTGATAAGAGGCTTCAAGGATGCAGTTTTATTATCTAGCCGTATTTTTCTTGTTATTTATCATTCTTTTAGCTTTTCTTCTCCTCGCCCCATTTCATCTTTCCCTGAATATCGGCAAGAAGGGACCACTGATCGGGGGTAGTATTAGGCTGGACTGGCTCGGGCTTACTTTAATGAAAGCAGAGATTTCCCCCCAATCCGCCGGTGATTTGCTGGCGTCCAACTGGAAAGAGGCATCCGGAACGAAAGATCGAACCATTGAGGCGAGAAAGTCCTACGAGGAGGAGATGGGAAGAGAGGAAAGAAGCGAAATCGATAATCAAAAAACAGGCGCCGTTCGGCCCCCCGGTATCCAATCTCTGATTAATGCCGCTCCAGCCCTGGCGAAAATTCTCTGGGATCTGCTCAAGTCAATCCACTTTAAAAATATCTCCGGCAGATTATGTTTTGGCCTGGACGATCCCGCCCAAACTGCGATTATCAGTGGCTACCTCTGGTTTTTGGCATCAGCGCTCGGCCTTTTTCCGGCCAGGATCTTCATTGAGCCCTGGTTTGAGGGAGAGCGGCTGGAGGGTGAACTCGTAGCCGCGATGGAGGCCAGACTGCTGTGGGCCGTCTTTGCCGTGATCCAGGTCATGCGAGTGAGGGAGATAAGGTTGCTCTTAAAAGAAACGTTGGGGTGGGCATAACTTTGGAGAATATGGATATGCGGGTTCTGGTGGGCAAGGAGATAAAAGCGGGCGACAGAACCATCTGGCCCGTGATGAGAATCTTTGTTCTAAAGACCCAGGAGGACTGGGGCCAGGCAATCCAGATCACGCCTCTCGCTATGCTCATCATCGAACCGGCAGGACAATACGCGTTATCCTTTGATGGAGAGCCGATGACTATCGAAGCCATCTTAGAGCTGGCCGCCCCCCTGAAAGAAGTCCTGGAAAAATCCAGGAGATTAAGGTAATAGCTACTGCTGATTGGTTACGATCTTGATGTAGTTAGCAGCAGATGCTGGTCCATAAGCCATTGCCTCCCGATTGCCTGCCTTGATCGTCTCTATGTTAACTTTGGTGCATGAATCAAGGCACGAGGTTTCCCCGCAGGGACTGCAATTCCCGGAATCCTGATTCTTCTTGATCTCCAGGTTATTGGTAGCCGTGGCAATGGGTCTCTTTTGCCAGATGTGCCCAATAGCCAGTGCTCTATCATCACCAACAGTCAAACTATCGATGTTTGTATCCTGCCTTTCCGGGAACTTGAAAGCAGATCCTTCCGTCTCAAATATCCCTCCATTTCTTCCAAGGATATCCACAACTCCGTTGCCGACTATGCCCTGCGCCATTACATGAACCGAGAGCATAGCCATAGCCAACACCAATATAACGCCTACTTTTTTGATTATCTCACCCCATACATCCTTCAATATAGGCTAATGTGTGTGGTGATAATATTTATATTTTTTGGTAGTGTATACTAGCTAAGCTATGCTTAATACATTATAAGCTATCCAAATATTTAATAATGACGTGCATATTTTTTTGATGCATCTTAAATGAAAAAGCATTCCTTTCTAATCCAAAAGGCTTCTATACAATAGAGCAATTGTAGTGGCTGCATGATCTTTTCCATCGAAGAAATCCTCCGCACATTCGGCTATTTCGCACTATTCGGCTTCGTGTTCGCCGAGTCCGGTCTGTTCTTCGGCTTTTTTTTGCCGGGAGACTCGCTTCTTTTCACGGCAGGAATAGTTGCGGCTAACGGGCATCTCGATATTTACACAATTATATTCGGATCGATCATCTGTGCATTTCTGGGTGATCAGGTCGGCTATTGGACTGGAAAAAGGTTTGGTGCTGCATTCTTTTCTAAGCCGGGCACTTTCTTTAGAAATCCGGTTTATATGGAGAAGGCGGAGAGGTTCTATATGTTGCACGGCAAGAAAGCAATCGTGCTGGCCAGGTTTGTACCGGTAGTGCGCACCTTCGCTCCGATACTTGCCGGAACAGGGCGCATGGATTATCCCACATTCGTTACCTACAATGCATTGGGTGGTATTTTCTGGTGCCTACTTCTCATTGGAGCCGGCTATATTCTCGGCAATATCCTTCCTAATTCGGGCGAGTTTTTAACCCTTATAATCTTTGCGATAATCGTAGTATCCCTGATCCCAGTTGCGAACGAAGCTTATGGCGAATGGAAGAAAAGGAAAATCGAATGAAATTAATTTAAGTTCTCACCTACAGTCCCTTTGATCTCCACCTTGAAGACCATCTCCGAGGCAGGAGAAGAAACCGAGATAGTCAAATCCACAGGGATCTTTCCCAGGGAAATGGTCAGGGGCGCACCAGAATTAGCGACCTCCACCTTGATCCCCTGAGACAAATTTGTGAATGCACCGATAAGAGCGCCAAAATCAATAGTCTTTGCTACCGATTCTAAATTAGGAATTATGGTGATGGGTGCAACCTCTATGGGCCCCACAGCGATGGGACTCCTGGAATCGCCGGATATCCGTGCCGATATGGGACTGGCTTCTTCCCCGGAGACCTGCACATTCAAAGCCCCATCCTTTCCCGTTCCTTTTACCTTGGCCACTATTGGGTGCTTCTCCTGGTCCTCCGATCCCTGGATTGTTGCCCGCGCATCTGCATCTACTTTGAAGGTCACCATGGTATCATCGTTAAGCCTTAGGATTTTCTGGGATATAAAGAATGGCAGAGATCGAGCTTAAGCTACGATGGTTAACAGGATAAATAAAATATAACTTAAAATAATAGCAGCGAAAGGCTGATATCTTCATGGAGGACATTAAGCTCCGATGCTTGAAGTAGGATATCTGCATATCGATAATCCCATTGCCGTTATTTCTTCACATAACAAGCCCGACTTTAACGATGCGGCGGGCTTGCTCTTG
Organism: Methanotrichaceae archaeon; assembly: GCA_963803855.1. Classification (GTDB taxonomy): domain Archaea; phylum Halobacteriota; class Methanosarcinia; order Methanotrichales; family Methanotrichaceae; genus Methanothrix. The sequence goes on along the minus strand of CAWDNX010000001.1, from coordinate 800,897 downwards.
CTGGATGGCTTCGATCTGGATGAAGTCCCTCTCGAGGAGATGCAGGCCAGTTTAGAAACAATCAGCCAGAAAGGAACAGGAGCCTTTGGACTGTCAGCAACCTGTTCCAAGGATGAGCCCCTCCTGGAGGCGGCCCGGCTCGCAAGCAAGAATCTCTGTCTGCTCGACCTCCGGCTTTCCAAGATTCGCGACCCTATTCGCCTCTTGGAACTCATTTCGCGCCTGAAGAGCTGCGGCGTCACCCTCTCCCTGAGGATAAGGCCGGAAGACCTATCCAATGCCCTTTTAGAAAAGCTCAATGAGAGCGAGCTGGACATAATTCACCTCGATCTGCGCGGCCTGAATGGAGCCGGACCAAAAATGGTCAAGAAGGCAAAAGACAGCAGAGGTCCAGTAATTATGGCCCTGGCTGATATCGGCGAGTTTGAAGATGCCAGGAACCTGCTGGTCATGGGTGCGGACGTTGTATCTATGCGTGGAGCGGACCCCGAGTTCGCACAATGGCTCTCCGGAGCCATGCAGGAGTACGATTCTTTGAGCGGCTGGTGCAATGCACCCAAGCACATCTGCGCGGGCGGCGACCTGCGCGGCCTGGCCTTCTGCTGTCCTCCCGTCAAGAATTGCCCGGTCCTCGGCGCTCTTAAAAAGGCAGGCATGTCGCCGGATGAGTTTATACAAAAGAAGCTCTCCTTTGCCAAGGGTACCCCTCTGGAGAAGGGCGAAGGAACCTGCTTTGGAAGCCTTGTGTGGTGCTGCAAGAAGAGCAAGCAATGCTATCTGCGTGACGCTGCATTAGCCAGAATCGGGCTTTCGGGAAAGGAATATATGGAGCTGAAAAAGAAGCTGGCAGAAGAGCTTCTTTCCTGAATCCCCCAGATAAGTCATGAATCCTGAACGCGTGGCCCAGTGCGCCGTGCTGGCTATGCTCTTTGAGCTTTCCTCCAGTCCCAAGCCCGGCAATGTGGATCGCTGCCACGACTTTTCCGATATCGGATTTCATCATTTCCTGACGAGCGCCGTTTCCGCTTACCCCGTCTTTCGCAAAGCCGCCAACGGCAGAGGGAGCGTGGGCTCGCTTATTCTGGAAGGCGTGGAGGCCTGGCAGACGTGGAATTTGAACAGCAACACTCACTTTGGCTCTCTGGTCCTCATGATACCCATAGCTATCGCTGCCGGAAATTCCGGCGAATTGCATAGAGAGCTAAGAAGGGTCCTGGAAAAGACCACCGTAATCGATGCCATCGACTTTTACAGCGCCTTCGAGAAGGCCAAAGCCAGAGTGGCCGAGGTGGACAGTTTCAGCCTGAATGATCGGAACTGGGAGAAAGCCGTTCGGGAGAGCGGCAAGACTCTGTTAGAGCTGATGAGGCTCTCCTCCAAGCACGACATTGTGGCTCGCGAATGGTCCACCAATTATGAGCGCTCATTTCTGCTCGGAGATCGATTGGCCGAGCAAATCCGCCGATGGGGCCAAAACGACGGCGTGGTCAGAACCTTCCTGGAGGCGCTGGCCGAGGTGCCCGACAGCCTGATTTGCGCCAAATTTGGGGAGGAGACGGCCCAACGGGTCTCGCGGCAGGCAAGCGAGGCGCTCCGGGATGACACCCTTGGCATGGCTCATGAGCTGGATCGCTCTCTTCTGGCACAGGACATAAATCCCGGGTCCACAGCGGACCTGATTGCAGCATCTTTATTTATCTCCCTTCTGAGGGGTTTGAGGTCTTAAAAATGCTTTATGGAAATGAAGGTTTAGATGAACTGGGAATACTTGGCGGCATAAACGAGGTAATCGCAACTACGGAGAACGCGGGCAGGATCAATGCCGCGCCTCTAGGCATCATCAGAGATGGTGAGAGCCTTTATGTGCGGCTTTTCTTGGGAACTCATACCTACGAAAACATCCTGATCAATGGGTGGTTTGTGGCCAATATCAGCCATGATGCCTGGCTCTTCGCGGAGACGGCAATAGAAGACCTTGAAGCGGAATATTTCACGCGCCGGGAAGAATTGCCCATCCTAAAAGAGGCAGAAGCCTGGGGGCTCTTTAAATGCGAGACCTTTGCCACGGATATTATCATCGCCAAGGTGGAGCTGGTTAAGGGTGAGGTTTTGCATAGAGACTTTCGCGCCTGCAACCGGGGGGCAAATCTTGTGATCGAAGCGGCGGTTGCTGCCACCAGGTATTTGGCTCTTCGCACCGATTCCTATTTCGAGGAGCTGATGAAGATGCAAAGGATCATCGACCGCTGTGGCGGTCCCAGGGAGCGAGAGGCCATGGACCGGCTCATGGATAGGATCGATAGATTTACTCATGTAAGATAGGTGATTTGTGATCGCTCATGCTTGACCGTTTGCCTTCCGGCTGCCAGAGCCTGGATCTTCTCTTAAGCGGGGGATTTGAATCGGGCATAATAACCCAGCTTTACGGGGAGGCAGGCACGGGAAAAAGCAACATTGTCATGCAACTGGCGGTGCAGGCCGTAGCTCGGGGGCTACGCGTCATATTCATAGATACGGAGGGCTTTTCAGGAGAGAGGTTCAAACAGATCGCCGGCCCGGGCGCAGAAGAGATGGCCGCGAAGATCATGATCTTTGAGCCCATGAGCCTGGAACAGCAGGCCATAGCCATTCGCGAGGCCTCTAAGATCGCCGGCCGGGATTTAGGCCTGATAATTCTCGATTCGGCAACATCCCTTTACCGTGTGCTTCTGGAGGCAGATGATAACCGTTCGATTCGCCGAACATTAACCGTCCAGCTCTCCGAGCTACAGGAGATTGCTCGCAGGCACAGGATTCCCGTAGTAATAACCAATCAGGTTTACATGGACATTGAGAACAACTCGCTGCGGCCAATAGGCGGCACGGGCCTGGAGCACATCTGCAAGGCCATCATCTTTTTGGAGAAGAAAGGAGAAGGTTTGCGACGCGCCCGGCTCATGAAGCACCGCTCTTCCCCGGAAGGGATCGCGGCGGATTTTCGCCTGACGGCTCGCGGCGTGGAGTAATAATAATAATAATAACAACAAACCGATGTGCTTACAGTCGCATCTTCATGATGATGGCCGCCTCACCGTCACTATAGTAAGCAGGACAGATGCCGAGCATACGAAAACCCAGCATGGAATAGAGCGACTGGGCCTTTTTATTGCTCACCCTCACCTCCAGGGTGACGCTGAGTGCTCCCATCTGCCGGAAGATCTGTAAAACCTCCAGCATAAGCCTCATGCCTATGCTACGGCTCTGAAAGCCCGGCCTTACGGCCAGCCAGAAGACTCTCCCCTCGAAAGGAGTATGCTTGAATCCCAGGACGAAGCCTGCCACAATTCCACTCACCTCTGCGACAAGAGAGCTGCCGCCATGGTATTCATAAAAGGCCGAGAAGATGGCCGGATCATATCCGCCGAAGACCTCCCGGTCGATCTCTAAAGCTGCCTCCAGAGTCGTCCGGCAGAAATCTCCTTACCACTACGGGATTATTGAAGAATGCCGTACCCATTCCATCCATTAGCCGACCGCGAGTCTGTTCCTCAGGCCACATTCACTCATTGCCCAGGATTTATGAGCGGAAATAGTTTATCCGACAATAGTTAAAGAGGGTAGAGAGGAGAATAGAACTCCTGCCCGTGAAAAGGAAGTTCAATGAGAAAGACTCAGTTCCAGACAGCTCTGCTTGCTATTGTTTTATTACTGATCTGGTGGCAGGCAAGCCTTTGGTATCAGGCCCAGCTTGTAACTGATGAGCGAACGCGCGTTGCCGGCCAGCTTGATCCACAGGGCAACTCTTTAGCCATGGCCATTTCTCAGCGCCTGGAATTGCTGGAAGGCCTGCATGCCTTTGTTCAGGCGGAGATCAGATCGCCCAAATCCGCCTTGGATGATGAGTTTGAGATATTCGCAGAGCATATCTATTCCAGCACCAACGGCATTCGCAATCTTGCCGTAGCGCCAAATGGAGTCTTTCGGTACGTATATCCGGCACTCGATTATGAAGCCATGATCGGACGCAGCCTCTTCCAGGATATTTTCCCCGGCTTTAGGGAGGATGTGCAAAAAGCCATTGACACCCATCGCCTGGTTATCACCAATCCTCATGAGATGAGGAGAGGCGGCCTGGGGCTTGTGGCCAGAAAAGCCGTTTATGAGAATGATACGTTCTGGGGAATAGTCATGATAACGGTCGATATCCCGCCGGTGCTGCAAGCGGCGGGATTGAACAACACCACGAGCGGCCTGAATATGGCATTAAGAGATGGCAACGGGCAAGTATTTCTGGGCGATAGCATAGTATTCCAATCCGATCCCGTGATCCATAGAGTAGAGCTGCCAGACGGCTACTGGGAGATGGCAGGGGTGCCGGCAGGCGGATGGATTGACTCAGTACAAGTGCCTCTGAGAATCGCCCAAATGGTAGGCTTGATAATTATTGGACTTTTAATCGGCCTTTTTTACCTGGTGGCCGGCAGACAGGACTTCCTGAACAAGATGGTAATAAAGAAAACAGCAGATCTGAATAATGAGCTGACTGAACGGAAAAGAGCGGAAAAGGCTTTACTGGAGAGGGATAGGCATTTAAAAGCTATTTTTGAAGCTGCTAAGAATGTCTCGTTTATCATCGCCGATGTCAGAAGTCAGACGCCCACCATTATCGAGTTCTCTCCGGGTGCAGAGAAGTGCTTCGGCTACCTTCGTCAAGAGGTCTTAGGAAAACCGGTTTCATTGCTGCTTGTCCCGGAGGATCGCGATAAATTGTTGGAAGCGGCTCGCCGCATGAGAAAAGAAACAACACTCTCTGGGTTTAGAACATTTGTGAGACATAACCTGGAGACGTTTCCTGCAATGTATTCCATATATCCCCTGCTCAACGAATCAGGTGAGTTTTATGCGGCTCTGGGTGTTTGCATAGACATAACCGAGCAGAAGAAGATGGAGGAGGAGCTGGTCCGGGCCAGGGACGCTGCCGAGGCCTCGGCCAAAGCGAAAGCTGAGTTCACCGCCAATGTGAGCCATGAGATAAGAACGCCCCTTAATGCCGTCATCGGCATGACGGACCTGCTCTTGGAGAGCGATCTTGATCCGGTAAAGAGAGATTATGTAAAGACCATTCGCAGCAGCGGCCTTTCCCTGCTTTGCATCATCAACGAGATACTGGATTTTTCCAAGATCGATGCCAGGAAAATGGATATTGTGGACCTTTCATTCGATTTGCGGGAGGTTCTGGAGACCTCTCTCGATCAGGTTGCAGCCATTGCCGCTGAGAAACGATTGGAGCTGGCTTATGTTATGGCAAGCGATGTACCACGGAAAATGAATGGCGATGCCTTGCGTCTGGGGCAGGTTCTTGTAAACCTGGCTAACAATGCCATCAAGTTTACCGAATCGGGAGAGGTCACAGTCTTCGTGGCAATGGAGGAAAAAGAAAACGCATATCACTTCACAGTCAGCGATACTGGGATTGGCATCCCAGAGGATCGCATGTCCCGGCTATTTCTCCCCTTCAGCCAGGTAGATTCATCACTTGCCCGCAGGTATGACGGAACCGGCCTGGGTCTGGCCATTAGCAGCCGGTTGGTCGAGCTGATGGGCGGTCGAATCTGGGCGGAGAGCAAAACCGGTGTAGGATCTCAATTTCATTTCACCATACCTGAAAAAAACACAGAGGGCGCGGCCATTGATCAAGATGCCGGAGATTATTCCAGATTAAATGGCAAGAAGGCACTTATCGCAGTCGGAAAAGAGGCAGGAAGAGAGATGCTGGCCAATCATCTTCGCTATTTTGCCATGTCTGCGGCAAAGCCCGGTTCGGACTGGGAAGCCGGCAAGCTGCTGGAACGGGAGAAGTACGATGTAGTTATCGCTGATGTCGATATCTCAAAATGGCCACTTCTGGCGGAAAGATTGAGCCTACCGGATCTGCAATCATTGCCTGTGATCGAGGTCGGCTTTTTTGGAGATAAGGCAACAATGCAGGCCAAAATCAAAGCCTTCTTAACCAAGCCGGTCAAAGAAGCGCAGATTGGCAGTGCATTGCTGCGCATTTTTGGGGAAAGGGAAGAATCAATAGAGCCGCAGAGGGAAACGGCTTTGCCTCCTGCTGGAAACCAAAATCTTCGCATTCTTCTGGCCGAGGACAATCCAGTCAACCAAAAAGTGGCATTAGCCATGCTCAATCATCTGGGGTATAAGGCTGATGTGGCCGTCAACGGCAATGATGTGCTGAAAATTTTAGAGCAAAAATCCTATGATGTGATCCTCATGGACATCCAGATGCCGGAAATGGATGGGCTGGAGGCTACAAGATCCATTCGCAGCAGTCTGCCTGGTGCAATGCAGCCCAAGATAATCGCCATGACCGCCTATACTTTGCAAGGAGATCGGGAGCAATGCCTTGCTGCCGGAATGGATGACTACATCAGCAAGCCGGTGAAGATGGAGGAGCTGAGAGAAGCTCTGGAGAAGGTGGGAAAGTCGGATTAGATAATAAATTATTTCGCCACCGCCAGCGTCAGATTCCCATGCGGCATGACCAGCATGCGTGCGTCTTTGCCCTGCCTGGTTCTGGCCAGCTCTAGAGCCTCCGCAAGAGTAGCCGCAGGAGTCATGAAGCACATCTTTGCCCGATCTCTGGGCAGAGCGGATACCAGGATCAGGTGATGCTGCATGGACTCTTTGGCCAGGAAGGCGGCCTTGTGCCCGCCAAACTCATATTCCCGGCCAAAGCGCTCCCAGCAATCTTTCGCAGATGTCGCTTCCCTTGCCCAGCGCTCGAAGACGGGGTGGCCCAGCCCTTCGCAGCACTCCGCCACCAGGATGATGCTTCCTCCCGGCAGGGCGGCATTCTTGGCATTGTCCAGTGCTTTTTGCGCCTGGAAGAGATTGAGGTCTTTGGGTCTGCCGCCAGCACAGGTCACAACGATCTCGGCCTGCCGCACGGCTCGCCGGTACATGCGATCCACAGTAGCGGCGCCGGTGCGGTGAGCGGAGATAAAGTCACCTGCAACCGACTGCACTATCTCCTTTTTGCCATTGAGAACGACATTCAAAATAAAGTCCAGCCCGGCAATTTTGGCCGCGTCCTCCATGTCCTGGCGCACCGGGCTGTCCAATCTACCCGTAATTGAGTTTGCTTCTCTCATCAGCTCATGGTTCTTGATGACAGAACGCTCCGAGCTGACTCCGGGCAGGACGGCCTTGCCTCCGCCGCTGTAGCCGGCATAATAGTGATATTCGATATTTCCAGTGGCTACGATCAGATCCGAGGAGGCAACACTCTCCAGTATCTCCACAGGCGTTCCCCGTCCGGTCTCGCCCAAATATACGCAATTCGTTGGGTCGTGCTGCATGTAGGGCAAACTGGTGCAGCCGCGCAGGAGCAAGCGCTCTTCCTCAGCCGTCATCCTGCGGTGCGTGCCCAGAGCAAAGACGATTTTCAGATCGGTAATGCCCAGATCTTTGAGCCTCCTAATTAGGGGGGGAAGCATGAGGTGGCTGGGAGCGGGCCGGGTGATGTCGCTGACCAGAATGCTGGCCGATTTAGAGCCTGCAAAGTCATCCAGGCTTCTTCCCGCGGCATGATCAATCGATCTTTCCACCTCACCGGGGGGCGCGGCGGGAAGCTCCTCGGCCAAGACTACCTCTGCCCCAACGCCTACCACCAGATCGAGGCATCCTTGGCCGTAACCAAGCTTGATTTTGCGATTATTTGAATTCATTAACATTCCAGTGACTAGCCTCAAGTTATCTAGTTCTTAGTTCGTCTCTGTGCGTCCTTCTGTGAACTGTGGTGTCTCTGTGGTGAAAACGTCGTCAGTCACTGGTTATAACAAACGACTACGAACTACGTCTTCCAGATCACAGCGTGGCTGAGCATCTCGGAAAAGGCCTCGAAGATGGGCCTGTCCGTTTTCACAAGGAAGTAATCCGCCCCAACCTGGCTGCATGCTGCCCGGATGCGATCGTTGTGCTCTGCCATGCTTCTCAGATACTCCTTTCGCTCATCCTCAGTTACGCGGGTGATGAGGGGCAGGCCGCTCTCCAGATCCACGAATTTGACATCGCCTCCGAAGCGTAGCTCCGTCTCTTGCGGTGCCAGTACTTGAATTACCACCAGCTCATGCCCGGACAGCCGGTAGATGCTGGACAGGACATCATCCGTCTCGCCCAGCAGGTCGGATATCAGCACCACCAGGCTGGTCGTTTTGAGGAGCGACTCCACCTGATCGGCAACGGCAAGCAGGCCTGTGCCACCGCGGGGAGTGATCCCATCCAGCAGAGCGATGGTTTGAAAGAGATTTCTTCTTCCCCGCTTGGGCTCAGCCGGATAGAGCTTATTGCAGAAAAGCGATATGGCATACTTCTCATTTTCCATGGTGGCGAGATAGGCAAAGCCGACTGCCAGGCGCGCCGCATATCCGAATTTTCCCTCGTAATCCATGCTGGCGCTGCCGTCCAGAAGGACGTGCACCACCAGGCTTCTCTCCTCCTCGTGCTCCCGGATGTAGAGCTTCTCAGTTCGACCGTAGACCTTCCAGTCCACCAGCTTGAAGTCGTCTCCCTTGCGGTACTCCCGGTAGCCGACGGGGCTGATGCCGTGACCGAAGCGCAGGGACTTTCTGCCTCCGCTGTAGGCGGTCGATACCCGCTTCTTGACGAGCAGGGAGAACTTCTCCAGCTCTTTGAAGAACTCTGTATCCATGATTTGTCCTGATTATTAAAAGACCTAAAGATATATTTCTCAGAGCGACTGGCTCTTTAGAATGTCCGTTACCACCTGGTCGCGGGTGAGACCCTTTCTCTCTGCCTCAAAGCCCAGGATGATGCGGTGCCGCAAGACTGGATAGGCCATGACATGCAGATCCTCTTTGGAGACATAATTTCTGCCCTGCAGGAAGGCCCTGGCCTTGGCGGAGAGGATGAGGCCGATGGTGGCCCTGGGGCTGGCGCCGTACTGGACGCCTTCCCACTGGCGCGTGGCCAGCACAAGATTCACGGTCGCTGCCTTCAGATCATCGGAAACGGGTATGTCGCGGCACAGCTGCTGCAGCGCTATCACCTCTTCCTTGCTGACTACAGGTTCCACGCTCGGCTCACCGCGAATGGTGTATCTCTCCAGAATTTCCAGCTCCTCTTTCTGAGTGGGATATTCCATGAAAATTTTTAGGAGGAATCGATCCAGTTGTGCTTCGGGCAGAGGGAAGGTGCCTTCCATCTCGATTGGGTTTTGCGTGGCCAGGATAAAGAAAGGCTTATCGAGAAGATAGGTCTTGTTTCCCACAGTTACCTGCTTTTCCTGCATGGCTTCCAGAAGAGCGCTTTGCGTCTTGGGAGATGCCCGGTTGATCTCGTCGGCCAGGACGATGTTGGAGAAGACGGGTCCTGCCTCGAAGCGGAACTTTTTGCCTTTATCGATCTCTTCGATGATGGTGGTGCCGGTGATGTCGGCAGGCATAAGGTCCGGAGTGCATTGAATCCGGCTGTAATCAAGGCCCAGGCAGGAGGCCGTGGTCTTCACCAGCAGCGTCTTCGCCAGCCCGGGGTTGCTCTCCAGGAGGGCATGGCCTCCGGCCAGGATGGCAATCAGGAGCTGCTCGATGGCCACATTCTGGCCGACTATGACTTTGTCGATCTCGCGCCGCAGCTTCTTGAAGATCTCCGGTGCCCGGCTGTAGACTGCTTTCTGATCCTCCGACATTATTCTCTCCTTCTCTCAGTTTCTGGAGGGGGTTTTCGGGTAATTATAGCTTTTCCCTATAGCTTTTTCTGGGGGATCTGTCCGGATGGCAATGCCAGATAAGCCTTGTTATTCCAACACTCCATTGGATATTTTAGTTTCTGCATAATCAATTATATATATCCCTCCAAGAATGCAATTGTTCGATGTTTTGCATATTGTGCATTCAAATCGCCTGCCAGCCGTAAAATCGATATTTATGTCCAGCCGCATTTCTGCATTGCTGAATTATATTCAATTGATTTGATACACCAAGGATCTTGATGATTCAATGCAAGTTTAAGTTAAGTAGGTCTTTATGGGATCGAGTCACGAATAATAATTCAACAAAAAATATTATTAAACTTTACCCCATATCCAATCAGAACAGCGAGGGATCGCAAGGGAAAGCTATATTATCACTATTTGCTAAATGCGATATAATTTAACATCTAGTAAAAGTTTTTATAAGAATATCAAATTATAAATAATTATACTAAATAATAATATCGGTAAATAGATATTCCATGGGTACCATCTGCCTGTCCTTTTGCACCAAAATCTAAAAAATCGATTCCGACAAACCCAGCCGCACCATTTATTGGTAAATTGAGGATCTAATTTAAATGTATTGATAATAGCACATAGTGCAATAATGGTACCGATACCAAAAAGCATTAGATATCCAGAAAAATAGTTGGGTAAAACAGTTAACGACATCTCATGCTCGGTCATTCCTCCATAATTATCTATAGATTTTAATCTAATTGTATGCTCCCCAATTGAGAAGTCACGGTGACTAATATCTAAGCAAGTAGTATTATTCTTAGAAAAGCCTGATTTGTATATCAATCCATCAATATTAGACCATAATTCATATTTAACCTCATCATAATTATCAGGATCCTTTAGATTGACATGGATAATTCCCTTATTATACCCGAATAGTCTTCCAAAAAACGGATTATTTCTAATGGGAGTAGGTTCTATCGACATGTTTAAGATCTCAGGAAGCCTATTTTTTATTTTCAAATAAACTAGATCTGAAGAAATATTTTTAGTTATACTACCTTGGCTATACTTTAGTATTGCAGGGCGCAATACATAATTTTTAGGATACATTGATTTTATCGTATAATTACAATAAACATAAGAAGATGCTTTTATGCCGGACGGTCCAACCGTTTTAATATATACAGTATTACTCGAATTTTCGGGTTTGGTGTTTTCTAATGGATTGCATCCAACGAATACAAATCCCAGTGGAAATACGCTTGTCAAACTCTCAAATTTTATAGTTGAATCAAGTGTATTTATAATTAAAAATTGAATCGTTATATTTTTGCCTGCGAAAAATTCTTCATCATCTAAAGAATATGACATAAAAAATACCTTTTCTTCTTGTTGCGCCTTTTGCGTATAGGTAGATATTGATCCAGAACCCGAAGATCCCTGTGAAGGAACGCCCCCGTTTTTCTTATCCAAGCCACCTATTGCTGGAAAAGCTCCCAAACTTAAATAACTGAAAATCTCTATTAGTAAAAAAATAATAAAAATTGATTTGATAATTTTATTACTTATTTTAATCATTCTAGATCTATCCTAATATTGCCATGCATCTCTGCAAATTGGATGAGGATCATAAATCTTGCTATCATATAAATCACAGTATTTCCTAGTTCCAGAAATACTTGTGCACAAATCACTTAAGCACTGCGAACATCCCCAATAGTTATGAATCCATTGATTTTTTCCAGTATCATCAAAGACACATTCTTCACTACATTCTTTTAAATTATTGTGATATACTGAGACGTCTTTGCAACCATACAATCTTATGCGCCCCCCTTCAATCTCTGACAAATTGTTATCTTCAATAATAATATTTTCACATTCTTGCATATAGATGCCTTCCTGGCCAGCAAGAGTATTATTATCGATTTTCCCACCATTTGTATAAATTAAATACATACTACAGCAATCATTGCCTCTACTAATATTAAATATATTGCCACTAATATCAATATTATTTGAAATAAAGGCAAGTATTGCATTTTCTGTATTGTTAAATATGTTATTTGATATTTCAGTATTAAAACCTAGTATGTCAATTGATATTGGAAAACCATCAAAAGATATATTTTCAATGAGACAATTTTTGGATTTTATAGACATTGCTATTATCTTTTTGTGATTCATTGGATTTAAAATGACATTTCCTTTAGTTTCCCCTCTAATACGCAGCGGCTTGTACAAATAAATAGTATTATTAATATAATAATTTCCTTTATTTATCTGAATATTATTGATACCGCTTCGATAGGCATCTTCGACTCCAAACTCAACATCTCTCCATTTATGCAATTCTGGATAATCTTCTTGTAGGTTCGCATCTACTACTACTTCAGAAAGCAGCCGATTGTAAGAACTATTATTTATCGCTTGAGAAGCTTCCGTCACCGAATATTTACTATCGTTTATAATCGATATTGGAACAATACAAGCGTCATCTATCCAGCCTAATCCCTCCCAGTTGGGATCAGTTTTTATTAATTTCCATTCTATTATCGATGTCCCGTTTGGTATTGAATAATACTCGTCAATCCATTGAGTAGAATTGCATGATCGTTGAACGGTTCCGTTAACAAGAAAGAAAAGTCCATTTAGATTCAACGGTGCATGAGATGGATTTTTTATTTTCCACCAAAAGCTTATATCGACGGGCCCTTGCACAACTCTTGATATTAAACTTTTTCCCAAGAGCGAAATATCTCCCGATATCATTGAATGAGATCCTGAATGGGCTTGTTTTGCATCTGGGTGCCATAATGGCCCAGAATAACTCCATCCCAATCCGTTCCCATTCTCAACGTCATAACACTCGCTCACGGCAGGGGACAATGGGAAGCATATTGCGAAGATGAAGAGCAATACCAATAGATTGATCGTTAGCATCCCTCTTTGTATGTTGAAGTTGAACTCAGATATGATATAAATAGCTTTTTAGATATCTTTAAAAAATAAAATTTTCCAGAAAAAATTATTGCGATATGTAGACTAACATAATCATTGCATAATTTAGAATGACCGATATTCCCGAATTCTTCAGCTTCGCAAAAGAATCTGGGGTTGATATATCTCAGGCTGTGGCCCTATTGCATGGAAAGGCGAAATTAATGCTACGCACTTTCTGAGACCAAGACATAATTTATTGCTTCTGCTAGCACAGCAAGTGAACACAATCATCCAGATCTAAAAACTGATTTGTTACTGGTATTTAATGATAGCGAGACGTCTTGATTTCAGTCAATGGCATATCTGAGCATCTGCGTAGCCTGTTTTTCCTCGATATTCCCGTCTTTGGAGACGGGCAGACGCATGCATTCGAAGCTAATAATGGTGAGATCTGACGCAATTTTATTCATTCTTCGATAGAGCATAATCTCCTCCTAGTGTTTACTTATCCCCATTCGTCTCATTCATCCCCGCCCCGACTCTCGCCAGCATCACCGTGCCGTCGAACCCGCCCCTGGCCCGGCTGGAGACAACGAAGAACCCGAGTCCCGGCACCGGCGCCCCGTAGGACTCTGCGTCGCATAATAGTAATAGCGTCCGGAAGATGAGACTGCTGCAAATGCCATCCGGCGCCATGGCGATTGTCGCCTTCCAGCAGGGTCCTATCCACCCGCTCGCACCGGCCCCCAGCAGGAAGGCCCAGCCGGATAGCTCAAGCAAGGCCAAACTCAGCACGCGGATCTGAAACTGCTTGTCCAGTGTCGCATGGTCCTTCCGCAAACAGGTTCCCCCTCTACGGCACCCCAGTAGTTCTCCGTCGTTCGTCCTCTGTGCACTCTGTGCCTCTGTGGTTAAATTCCGTAACCCTGGGTTTAATTATCATCGCCATCTCCCAACCTAGCTAAGAGAACAGGTAGCAAATGATTTTTTATAGGAAGATATGCAATATTTGTTGAGCAAGGAACCCTATGACACACATGAGCCCAAGAGTTGCCGTCAGCAATACAGGTCCGCTGATTTCAGCACTACAATCCGAAATGAAAAAAATTTATGCACCACACGAGCCGGAAGAAGAGGTGCTATCAGCTGCAGACGCCATCCAGGATGCAGAGCAATCGGAAGCTCGCTGGCAGGCCTTTGAAAAAGGTGAGAAAATGTGTCGAGTACTTGTCGAGCTGCCGCTGCCTGCCTTCTCCAGACTAGAGAAGCTGGCCCTGCAAAGAAGAAGGACCGTGTCTCATCTTGTAGAAGAGGTTATCACCGGCCTGGTGGACGTTTTTGTTCTTCCTGAAGAAAAAGCCTGAGGCAAGCATCACCGTCCCGTCGAACCCGCCCCTCGCTCGGCTGGAGGCCACGATAGACCCGGGTCCCAGCACCGGCGCGCCATAGGACTCTGCGCCGCATAATAGTAATAGCGTGCGGAAGATGAGGTTACCGGAAAAACCCTCAGGCACGATGACGATTGTCGCCCTCCCGGCAGCCCTCAATCAGTATCCTTTTGTGGCGAGCCTGCAGGCCCGCTTCCTGGGCCGGGGCGGCGATCAGCTCGCCTTCCGCCAGGCTTTCGGTCCACGCGCTCGCACCCGGCCCCCGGTCCTCCATCCGCCCGCCGGAGCACGGCCCCCTGGTGCACGACGCCCATGCCCGGCATGAATTTCGCTCCCCCCAGAAGCAGCTCCAGCCGGTCCGACATGCTCTCGCCCTCATCGATGCCCACCGGCCCCAGCAGGAAGGCCTAGCCGGATACCTCCCGCAGGCTAAACGCCGCACGTGAACGTCAAACTACTCAATCGTGTGCATTTGCAGAAGACTTATCATCTAATAAATGAAATGTTAATCGAGGATTTAGATGAGGCTAAAGGTTCTGATCAGCGAAGGAGAAGACGGCTGGCTTGTTGTGGAATGTCCGTCTATTCCCGGCTGCATCTCCCAGGGAAAGACCATGGATGAGGCCCTGGACAATATCAAAGAGGCCATTGAAGGCTGTCTGGAAGTGATGGAGGAAAGGGTTAAGGCGATTAATGGCAAACAAATGGTGGAAGTTGTCGTCTGATGTCTAAGCTGCCTAAGATATCAGGGAAGAAAGCAGTCAAGGCCTTCAGCAGAGCTGGTTGGATTATTTCCAGACAAAAAAGCAGCCACATGATTATGACTAAACCGGACTCGATCGTTATCCTTTCTGTCCCGCTTCACGATGAGCTGGATAGAGGAACTCTAAGAGGACTAATCGGGCTGGCAGGATTGACTGTCGAAGAGTTCGTGAACCTCTTGTGAGCGATTTTCACAATCGAAAAAAAATACATCCAGCTTCGGCGCGCCGTAGGACTATGCGCCGCATAATAGTAATAGCGTGCGGAAGATGAGGTTACCGGAAAAACCACCCGGCCCCCGGTCCTCCATCCGCCCGCCGGAGCACGGCCCCCTGGGGCACGACGCCCATGCCCGGCATGAATTTCGCTCCCCCCAGCAGCAGCAGCTCCAGCTGGTCTTGCATGCTCTCGCCCTCATCGATGCCCACCGTCCCCAGCAGGAAGGCCCAGCCGGATACCTCCCGCAGGCTAAACGCCGCACGTGAACGTCAAACTGCTCAATCATATGCATCTCCTATCGCCAAATAGATATCTGCATAGAAGCTGCTTTCAATATATCCCAAATATAGGCAATCCTGCTATTCATACTATTAGATTCTATCACTTCCATTTTCTAAGTCTAAAAAAGATGTGGTAATCTAAACATAGACCGCGGTTCCTGGTTCCACGTTGATTATCTTTAGGACTCCCCTTTGGAAGAACATGGTCTTAGGGTAGTTAAACTGACCATCATAGACTCTAATGTCATGGTTCTGATTACCAACAACATTAAAGCTGAACCTTCCGTCCAGAGCATCTCCAATCGTACCTTCAGTGCCGATTATTGTGCCATCCAAAAATACTTGATATCCACGCATACCTTGGGACACAATTGTAACAGGCGTGTCCCCATAAGTTGGAGACGGTGTTGTTACTGGTGGCAGAGTCTGAGTTGGAGGATAGGCAGGAACTGGCTGTTGGTATGGCGGATTGTAGCTCGTAACATCGATGACTATCGAATTACTCACTTGACCGCCAATAACGAAGAGCAGTATGTGTTGCCCGATTTCACCTGCATTGAAGCCTATCTGGCTGTTTCCTGGGAAGAAGTTGAAGCTGTTCTTGGACAGTATTCCATTGGGATTAATCTCATATAGGTATCCATTGCCTCCGGGGGAAGTTGTTGCCAAGAGGGACAGACTGGATCCTTGTGGAACTACGGCGTACTGCGTCCAGCTTGTGGCACCCCGTATCCACAGGGAATTGCCTCCTGTATATGTGGCATAAGTCTGGTACTGAGAGTATGGCACCTCATGCATCTGGTAACCGAAGTAGAGTTTGGAGGGAGTAATCTGTATCGAATATTTCTGAGGCGCGATGATGTGGGTGCTTGCAGCAACCGAAGACGACATAGAATAATACTGGGAATACTGCAAGATGGAATTCGAACTGATCTTTTGGCCAACTTGCGAGGATGTGTCTTGCTGCATGGTGGCTTGAGTCTGAACTTCACTGCTGGATTTTTTAGTAGAAGACTGGCTGGTAGATCCAGCAATTATGGTTTGGCCGAGAGATGATGACGTTTCTGTGGTAACGGTCACCTTTATCGTGCCGCTTATTGCTGTATTCATGAGGCTAAAAGTGTAATCGCCAAAAGTGCCGAAATAAAACGAGAACTTTTTGCCTGGATTTATGACCACCGAATCGAATTGTCCGTTGCTGCTTAATACATGTACCTTTCCATCCTGGTTATGCCATGTTACAATTGATCCTGGGGGCACCAGCAGAATTGAGGGCTTAAATGAATCATCCTTGATATTTATGGTATATGCAGAGCCACCTTTTCCAGAGGCATCCGATTCTTTGTCCTTTCCATCATCTTTGCCCTGGTCATTGGAATTTCCAGAGCCACTATTTCCGGGGGAATACGATTGTTCTTTGTCCTTTCCATTACCTTTGCCCTGATCATTATCCTTGGCAGCTATGCTGGACGAGCTAATGACAAGAAGCAACATCAATATAAGCAAATATCTTTTCATAAGCCATTCTCCTATATAGATTCGCTATATAACAATAATACTCTTACTACTATTAATAGTAGCCTTTATGTGTTGAAGAATCCAAAGATTTAAATGTTGGTATTTCAACCAATGAGACACCATATTTTTCAATTGGCGGACGGATTTTCCATGGTCGTATACTTCCCCATCATCCCCGCTCTGGCGCTTGCCGGCATCATCCAGCCCGTCGAACCCGCCCCTGGGCCCTACCGGAGTCCATGAAAGATAACGGTCTATCAGCACCGGCCAGCTAGGGATGCACCCCGAATTGCGCCCCGAATTATAGAAGCAGCGTTTAGAAGATGATGTGGCCCGCGACAAAATTTATGTTCAAATTTGTTTTTTCAGTCCGGCATTACTTTATCGGCTGATAGCGGAGCCATACGATTCCATTCTTGAACTTTCTTGCTTCGAGCAGCTTCAGGTCCATCTTTTCTACATCTGCAAATAAGTTTTTGCCTGCACCAAAGATAACAGGATTGACCTGGAGTATGCATTCGTCAATAAGGCCGAGATTGGCAAACTGTTGTATTATGGTGCCGCTTCCCAATATTGCAATACCTTTGCCCTCTTGCTCTTTCAGTCTAATCATTTCTCCCAGGTCAATTTCATGAAAGAGCTTGATGTTTTTCCAACGAGGACCTTCCTCAACGCTTTGCAGGGTCTTCGAAAAGACTATTTTCGGGATATTGTTCATGACCTCTGCCATAAGGAGATTGCAATGTCTGTAGAAAAATTTAAATACTATTCCTATTAATAACCCCTTTGTGCACCAGATAACATTTGGCCACAAGATAAGGCTTTTAATCATAATGGGCGTGCTGTTGTCATCCATCATATTTTCTCAAGGATCTCCATGCACTGAAAATGTGAGTTATGCCTCCTCGGGATCCGTTTTCAATGCAAGCCGATTACTGCAATGGACGGGGTACGTGGGCATCGTGCCCTATTGGCTGGGACCATTGATATATGTCGAAATTCATAATAATCCTCCTGAAATACCGAATATCCCCACCGGATCGACCAATGGCGTCCCTGCTGTATCCTATAGCTATTCCACCAACACCATCGATCCGGATGCAGATCAAGTCAAGTTCACCTTCGATTGGGGGAGACACAGCCGAATAGCAAGGGCGCGTCCTCCGAATGGTCGAAGCCGCTCAACATCACCATAAATACGCCGCCAGACAACCCCAAAGCGCCATCCGGCCCGGTTTCGAGCAGGCCTGGCTCCAACAATAATTATACCGTATCCTCCCATGATCCGGACGGAGACAGAATGATGTATACCCTTGATTGGGGTGATGGAACGGAATCGATCACTGGCTTTCTCGTCTCCGGTGCAAAAGCGAGCGCGAATCATACCTGGAAGAAAGCCGGAACATACCGGATCAGAGCCAATGCCGTTGACGAAAGGGGTGCTGTCTCTGCATGGTCAAAGGCGCAAAATGTCATCATAAATTCTCCTCCCGATAACCCCTCCAAACCATCCGGTCCCGGATCGGTCTATGCTTGGGCCGCATATACTTACACTTCATTCGCATCCGACCCTGACAGAGATGAAACCGAGTATATCTTCGACTGGGGAGATAAAACCACTTCTTGGACCGGTTTGGTCTTCATTGAATCCGGAAAGAAGGAAAGCGTATCTCACAAATGGAGCCAGGCCGGAACATACCAGGTCAAAGCCATGGCCCTCGATGATAAAGGAGCCTCTTCAGGATGGTCGAATTCGCTGGTTATCAATATATCCTCGGATTGAAAGGAGGCTCGCTTGCATGATATTCTATTCCCTATCCATCTCCCTCATCCCCGTCATAGCACTCGCCAGCATCACCGGCCCATCGAACCCGCCCCTGGCCCGGCTGGAGTCCACGAAGACCTTGTCCATCAGCACCGGCGCGCCATAGGACTGGGCCTTGCATAATAGTAATAGCGTTCGGAAGATGAGGTTGCCGCAAATGCCATCTGGTGCGATGACGATGTCGTCTCCCCGGCAGCTTTCAATCAGTATCCCTTTGTGCTTCGTCGCCAGGCCCGCTTCCCGCGCCATCTCAGCGATCAGCTCGCCTTCCAGAAGACTTCGGTCCACGCGCTCGCACCGGCCCATGTCCTCCATCCGCCCGCCCGAGAGTACGCCCGCCTTCGCCGCCAGGCCCATGCCCTGCAGGAATTTCGCTCCTCCCAGCAAGAGCTCGAGGCGGTCCGACACAGTTTCGCCTTCATCGATGCCCACCGGCCCCAGCAGGAAGGCCCAGCCGGACAGCTCCAGCAGGGCCAGACGCCGCACGCGGATCTGAAACTGCTCTGCAACGGCCCGCATGGTCCTTCCCGCTGGCAGGTTTCCCCTCACCGCCCCATCGATCTCGCCCTCGGCCAAAAGGTGCACCAGCTCCTTCCAGGGCTCTTTGCAGGCGACATAATTCAGGGCGCAGTCGCAGCAGGGATCGCCCACCAGGAGCAGATCGGCATATTTCGTGGCCGACTGCAGGGAGGCGATCAGCTCTGCGTCTGCATTCCAGATGCCAATGCCGATGCGAGCATGCCTGGATCTGGCCTTTTCCTGTAGTGAGCGCACAAAGTTAGAGTCCATATCAGTGAATTCCGGTTACGCACTCCTTTTCCAGATCGAAAAGGACAATCTCTTCCGACCCCTGACGAATGACGAGCTTCCTCTCCTGTGTCACCCGTCCTATCACCCTTGCCGTCAGGCCGCGCCTTTCGAATACCTCCAAGACCGCCTCTGCATTCTCAGGTTTAGCGGTTACGACAAAGCCCATTCCCGGATACATCTTCAGCCAGCTTGCCAGATCCAGGCCCGCAGGAACGGCTATGGCCTCTACATCCACAACGGCGCCCACCCGGCTTGTCTCCAGCAGCATGCCCAGGGTCCCCAGCAGTCCCGGATTGCTGATATCTTTTCCGGCCTTAACGAGCCCCCTCTCGCCCAGTTCCTGCATACTGCCTAGCTGCATGAGCAGAGTCTTGCTGTCCTTGAAGCTGGTGGAGTCGAAGTTTATAGCGAATTTGGGATGGGGCCGGCCATCCATATCTGCAGCCGCTACTACTACCTCGCCCGCCCTGGCCGTACTGCTTAGAATGACGCCGCTCTTCTTGGCCTTGCCAAGAATTGCCACGTCCAGAGCGCTGTAAGGCGTGTCCGGATGCAGGTGGCCGCCGATAATGGGCACATGAAACTTCTCAATTGCGGTCTTCATGCCTCGCAGGACTTTTTCCATAATCTCCTGGTTGTCCACGGAGAGCACATCCACCATGGCCACCGGCCAGCCGCCCATGGCCGCGATATCGTGCACATTGACCAGAACGGAACAGTAGCCGGACCACTCCGGATCGACCTCCATGAGCTTGGACCAGATGCCGTCCGCAGCCAGGAGCATGACCTCCTCCCCATCGTCAATAACTGCCGCATCCTCACCAAAGGCGGCGATGATGCGCTCTGACTCTATGGGAAAGAATTGCATGAGGCTACCTATCTGCTTTTTGCGAGTGATGCCTACAAATCCTCGCAGCTGGGATGCCAGAGACTCCAGATTCATTGCAGAATCTTGCGGCTTTGATCAAAAATAGATGACGCTTTGAGGGGCCGCAAGGTTCTTAAACTCCTGGCTAAGAATGAAAAGTCCCGCGTTCTGGGGAGAATAATCTCTGCAGGGAAAAACTCCAGTGGAAAAATGTCACAAAGAATTTTTTAAAGTTTCTATAGCTATTGAAAATCTGCGACTGAATAAATAATAATAATAAATGAATCTAGCTTTAATCCCTGCAAACGATATATGTTGTGGCATCGCCACACGCGAAGCCGAGGGGTTGAAAGGTAATAAATGTTCATAAGTTGGATCAAAAAAGCATCAATAGCCCTCTTATGGTTAATAAGTTCCCGTTTTAATAAGATCCTTAAAAGTAGAGAAAACCGTTTTTCACTTTCCAACATGCTGCTATCAGTGCCTGTACATCCTTTTTCCAGTAATTGCCGTCCTTCGAAAGCATTATGATCTTATGAGACACTGAGGGTGACAGGGGTTGGTTAATTATGATCAGGGAGTTCAAACAGGGCCGCATCTTTCTTGCCAGGCTCGACCATGGTGCGGATATCATCAGCCAGATCACCAATCTGGCAGAGGAGAATGGAATTGAGACGGGCGCTTTAAGCGCCATCGGTGCCCTCTCGCGGGCGGAACTTGGCTACTACGATCAGCTTTCTCACGAGTACGGCACGTTTTCCCTGGAAGAGCCCGTGGAATTGGCCTCTTGCTCCGGAAATATATCCATGCGGGACGGCCGGCCCTTTGTGCATGCTCATGCCGTTCTATCGGACGGGACGGGAAGGACCTGGGGCGGCCACCTGACCTCTGGCACCATCTTTGCCGCCGAGCTTTATTTGCAGGAGCTTTCCGGCCTGCCCCTGAAAAGAGTACCTGATTCTAGTCACGGGTCTCAAGCTATGGGGAGACGAGCAATGAGATTGAAGTACGAAGGTTGAAGAGCAAAAGATGAGTGGAAGACAAAGAGTCGAAATGAAGAATTCCGAATACTTCGAGCATTTACAACTGGGTCTTAAAAACGCCATGGACATAGCCCAGGCCGCACGTAGCCAGGGATTGGACCCCAGCACCGAGGTGGAGATACCGCTGGCCGTGGACCTGGCGGAAAGAGTGGAGAAGCTGATAGGCATTCCCGGCATTGCTGTCCGTATTCGGGAGCTGGAAGAGAAGGGCATGAGCCGGGAAGAAGCAGCTCTGGCCATCGGTATTGATTTCGCAGAAGGGCGTCTGGGAAAAGGCGCCACCAAGATCCAGTCCGTGGAAAACGCCATCCGTACATCGGTTGCCCTGCTAACCGAGGGCGTGGTGGCAGCGCCCATTGAAGGAATCGCTCGCGTGGACCTGGGGAAGAACGATGATGGAACAGAATATCTCAAGGTCTACTACGCCGGTCCCATTCGTTCCGCGGGCGGAACCGCCCAGGCACTCTCCGTTCTCGTGGCCGATTATGTGAGGAGGGCTGTGGGCATCGCTCCCTGGAAACCAAGGCCCGAAGAGGTGGAGCGCTATGTTGAGGAGATCGGCCTTTACAAGCGCGTGGCTGGCCTCCAGTATTCCCCCTCGGACGACGAGATTCGAATCATTGTGCGTAACTGCCCCATCTGCATCGAGGGCGAGCCCACCGAGGAAGAAGAGGTCTCAGGATACCGCGACCTTCCCAGAATCGAGACCAACCGCGTGCGGGGCGGCATCGCTCTGGTCTCAGCGGAGGGCATCGCCCTGAAGAGGCCCAAGCTCAAGAAGCATGTCGCAAAACTGGGCATCACCGGCTGGGAGTGGCTCGATTCTCTGGCCAGCGGCAAAAAGGAAGGCGGAGACTCATCCCCCAAGTTTTTGCGAGACCTGATTGCGGGGCGTCCCGTATTTTCCCATCCCTCCCGGCCAGGCGGCTTTCGGCTGCGTTACGGGCGGGCCAGAAATACGGGCCTTGCCGCCGCCGGCATCAATCCCGCCAGCATGCTGCTTTTGGGTCAGTTCATGGCTGCCGGAACCCAGATCAAGGTGGAGCAGCCGGGAAAAGCAGCGGCGGTGGCTCCCGTCAGCTCCATCGAGGGGCCGACGGTGAGACTCTTAAACGGCGATGTGGTTCGCTTCGATTCCGATCAGGATATCCTGGAATGGATGCCCAAAAGCTGCAAAGATCCCAGGACCATTCATGCGGCGCTTAAAGCCCACGTCTCCAATATTTTAGACATAGGCGAAATTTTAATCAGCTACGGTGAGTTCCTGGAGAACAACCGGCCCCTGGCTCCTGCCTCTTATGTCTTTGAGTGGTGGGCAGAGGAGCTATTGAAAGCGGGCGGCAACCCCGCCGGCAAAGAGAAGATCAGCGGACAGGAAGCCATAGCTTTATCCCGAGAATACGGCGTGCCCCTGCATCCGGCTCATACCTATCTCTGGCATGATCTTTCTATGCCGGAGTTTGAGAGTCTTGTCTCTCTGGTATTCTCAGAAGGCCGTCTTGAATCCGGAACCCTCAGGCTTCCCTTGCCTGCCAAGGAGGCCCTGGAGACGCTGCTGGTCCTCCATAAGGTTAGAGAGGGGAAAATAATCATCGAAGATCCGTTGCCTCTCTTGCTCTGCCTGGGTTTGGAGCCGGATGGCGAGCGCCTGAAAAAATGCAGTGTTCAGATGGCCGGACAGTACCGGAGATGAAAAGTCAGAAGGCGATAATGCAGACGCAGAAAATAAAGAGTGCGTTGCACTGGACGCTGTCAACAGACTCTCCGGCCTGGTTGTTCGCGCCCGGGCTCCCACGCGCATCGGTGCTCGCATGGGCCGGCCCGAGAAATCGGATAAAAGGCTGATGCGCCCACCGCCGCATGTGCTCTTTCCGGCAGGAGAAGAAGGCGGCAAATCAAGGTCCATTCAAGAGGCTGCCAAGCACTCCACAAGCAATACCACCGGCATCATCAATGTGGAGATCGAGCGGAGAGTATGCAAAGACTGCGGCAAGGTGGGCTTTGCCTTTCGCTGCGAGTGCGGCGGCCATACAGAAAAAAAGAGAGTCTGCCCCAAATGCAACATTCCCGCCCCGGATAAGTGCCCCAAATGCGGCAAAGATACGACGGCCGTTGCCAAGATGCAGATCGACGTAAAGAAGCTGTATCACCAGGCGCTGGAGCGTTTGGGCGAGCGCGAGCCGGAGTCGCTCAAGGGCGTCCTCGGCCTCTCCTCCCGGGATAAGACTCCCGAGCCTCTGGAGAAAGGCATACTGCGTGCCAAGCACGGCATAAACATCTTCAAAGACGGCACGGTGAGGTACGATCTCACCGATCTGCCTCTCACTCATTTCCGCCCGGATGAGATCGGCACCAGCCCGGAGATTCTGTGCAGTTTGGGCTACACACAGGACATGCACGGCAGGCCGCTGACAGCGGCGGATCAGGTCTGCGAGCTACGCGTGCAGGACATCATTTTAGCCGGGGATGCCGGGGAATATCTCCTCAAAGTGGCCAAGTTCGTGGATGAGCTTCTCGTCAAGTTCTACGGCCTTGCGCCTTACTACAATGCATTGACTCCGGCGGACCTGATCGGCACTCTCATGGTGGGCCTCGCTCCCCACACCTCGGCAGGCGTGCTCTGCCGCCTCATCGGCTACAGCACGGCCTCAGCCGGCTTTGGCCATCCCTTCTTTCATGCCGCCAAGCGCCGCAACTGCGACGGCGATGAGGACTGCGTGATGCTGCTCATGGATGCGCTGCTCAACTTTTCCATGTCCTACCTTCCTGCCAAACGGGGAGGAAAGATGGACGCCTGCCTGGTCATGACCACCATCCTCAATCCTTCCGAGGTGGACAAAGAGGCTCATAACCTCGATCTGACGCGCGTCTACCCTCTGGAGTTTTATGAGGCCACCCTCCTAGGTGCCAATCCCAAAGACCTGGAGGCGAAATTTGATCTGGTCTCCAAGCGGCTGGGCTCGATGGCCAGTACGAGGGCTTCAATTTCAGCCACAGTACCACGGATATAGCCGCCGGCCCCAAGTACAGCGCCTACAAGACCCTGGAGACCATGGTCGACAAGATGGATGCCCAGCTGGAGCTGGCGCGCATGATCCGGGCAGTGGATGAGCAGGATGTAGCCGAGCGGGTCATCAACTCTCACTTTCTGCCCGATCTGATCGGCAATCTGCATGCCTTCTCCAAGCAGAAGGTGAGGTGTGTGAAGTGCGGGGCCAAATTCCGGCGTCCTCCCTTGAAAGAGACCTGTCCCAAGTGCGGCGGCAGGATAATCCTCACGGTGCATGAGGGCAGCGTTCGGAAATATCTGGAAGTCTCCATAAAGGTGGCCGAGGAGTACGATGTGAGCAGCTACACCAAGCAGAGGCTGCAGCTTTTGAAGATCGAGATCAACTCTCTCTTCAAGAATGACAAGGCCAAACAGACGGGCCTGGCAGATTTCATGTAAACTGAAACTAAAACTGAATCTAAAAATTTAAATATGAATGGCAAAGATAGATTACGGAAAAGAAGGGGATGAGAGTTTATGCTTAGAAGGGGGATAATACTTTTGCTGCTGGCGACACTGCTCGCCGGCAATGCGCTCTGCAATGCAGAGGAAAATGTGACCACCATTACGGCCTCAGAGGATGTTTACATCAGCATGGGAGAGAATAGAGTCTCTGTTTACAATCAGACCGAGACGCTTCTATGTGCCGTCGATGTGACGGGTTACAACGAGACCGAAATGATCAGCTATCCCGGCGCTCCTGTAATTCAGTTTGATATTTCCGGCCTTAATATCACAGATAACGATGTTGCGATTCTGGTGCTTAAAGCCGCATCCATGCAGAAGCAAAAAGATTCCGTCATGGTGGCATTGATGTCCATCGGTTCAGATTGGGATGAAAGCTCGGACTACACCACATTTCTGGTCAATATCCTGCCTGCCTGGAATATCATCAAGAAGAACGATGCCACTGCCATGAGCAGCAACACCGATGGCGATAGCATCTTTGCCTTTGATGTCTCCCAAAAGCTGAGGGATGCCAGGGCAAAGGGAGACAAAATATCCTTCCTCCTGGAGGCTATCAGCAACAGCAGCGCGGAGATATCCTTCCTGCCGCGAGAGAGCGGCCAGGGACCATGCCTGATGATCATGCCCTACCCGGTATCAACGCCTGATGTAACCGTGCTGCCCGATTTAGCCTTGAATTCGAGCTTGCAGACCAATCAGACCACGGTTCTTTCCGAAAACATCAACCAAACAGCACAGCAGACAGACACGCCAACCGATCTGCAGATAATCCTGGCTGGCAAAAAAGTTCTCGTGGCAGGCAGATTGCTGAGCAACCAGAGTATTGAATAAGCAATGATCCGAACTTGGGTTTCCGGCTATTTCGAGCGGGGTAAATAGAATAATCGAGTCCTCTGTGATTCCTTTGTGCGCTCTGTGTCTGCGGTGGTGGTAGTACCGTCAGCCATTTGGTTATAACCAGTGGCTAACGACTATTCCACCACAGAGACACCACAGCTCACAGAGAACGCACAGAGCAACTAGCTAACAACTGGAAAACCATAGTAACTAAAATAGCGAAGAGCCAAAAATGGCATGCACAATTGCTGGCCACAAGAGGAAAATAGCCCAAATGATCAAGGAAATAATCTAATGGACTTCTTTTCCCATGCATTGCTGGCCTATATCCTGGGCAGCTTTCTTTGTCTGGATAAAAAGCTTCTCGCAGCCCTGGTGCTGGGCGGCATCGCTCCAGACCTGGATTTTCTCATCGCCTGGATCAATAACGTCTATCCGACCTCTCTTCTCCTGGTGCACAGAGGGATCACCCATACTATTTTCTTTGGCTTTTTCTTCGCTCTGCTTATTTTATATCTCGCCTCTCGGGAGCAGATTAAGAGCTTTCTTGCCCGGTTCATCAAATTTGATCTTGACTTTTCCGCCACCAGCATGGCCTTTGTCTATGCCGGTGTTCTCCTCCACCTCTTTGTGGACTATACCACGACGAGAGGCGTTCCTCTCTTCTATCCCTGGCAGGCTGTCAGGTATTCGGCCAACATTTTTTCCCAGATCGAGCCGATTATGCTGATCGCCAGCCTCCTGGTTTTGGCCGTGCTGGTAAGGGAAAGGCACCGGATAAAGTTTAATAAAAATTTATTTATTATATTTTTGGTCTTTTTCTTGATCATGGGCGGGATAAGAATTGAAGGGAAAGCGGCTGCGGAGAGCCTCTTTAACGGCCAGAATGAAGATGTCTACCCGGATTCCAATCTCTTCTCGTGGGTCATTTTGGAGAATGACGGCATTCAGTTCCTGGTTTATGGGTACGACTCTCTTAATGGAAAAGCCACCAACAGCTCGGCCTTTGCCAAAATAACTGTGGCCTCCAGCATAACGCAGGCGAAAATAGCCATAGGTGCTGCCGAAAAGCTGCCTCAAATCAAGCTCTTTCGCTGGAGAGCCTATGCCGTGGCCATAAACGCCACCTCACAGAACGGCTCCTGGGATATTGATTACTACGATCCACTGGTCAGGGCGCAGATGGCCAATTCCTGGCGCTTCTTCAGGCCGGCACTGAAGGGCTACGGATCGGTGATGGTCAGGGTGGAGGACGGGGTGGCGAGGGTGGTGGATTGAGGATGTATTGGGATTTGACGAGGATGGATCGGAGGATTTGTTCATTTTTCAATAATCTTCACCAAATTATTTTATGTCTAGTAAACGAATTGCTGAAAATAACAACAAAGAATATATATCATTGTCTTAGTGAGCACTTATCTGCCAGGAGTTCACGATGATAATTCAATCACTTTCTTTCGAAAATTATATGGCATATAAGAGATTCTCATTAGCGCTCTCCCAGTTCAATATATTAGTTGGTCCCAATAATTCTGGAAAATCAACAATAATTAAATCTTTACAGTTGCTAGACGCGGCATGGAGGAGCGGAATAAAGAGAAATCCTGAGTATATTTCTGAAATTGATAGATATGGATATATAATCAAAGATTCATCTTTACCCTTTAGAATTGACAACATACACAATGAGTATAGTAATATAAATACGAATATGAGGATAAAGTTTTCAGGTGGAGGATCTGCATTTTTAACTGTAAGTCCTGAATTTAAGATTTATTTGCATTTTGCCACTGCAGAAGGGATTAACCTCCAAAAATCATCGATCATTAAAAAACATTTTCAATTTAAAATTGGAGTAATTCCTTTTTTAGGACCAGTTGAACCTAGAGAGACCCTGCTTACGAAAGAACCTAGATTCCCGTTGACCCATAACGAGCCCGGTAATGCTTGAGTTTATATTCCTTGAAATTTTAAAAGTTCATCGCTTATTAGAGCGTTGATTCCTTGAAATTTCAAAAGGTTCTCGTTTATCAGAGCGTTAAGTTTATCATCGTTATGTGTTACATTATACATAACGAGGGGGAAAACTTGCATGGCGGCAATTGTCAATCAGACAGATAAACGATCAGGCATCACCTATGCCTATCAATCCGTATCATACTGGGACAAAGAAAAGAAACAATCACGTGCCAGGCGCACCTTAATTGGGCGGGTGGATAAAGAAACTGGAGAAATTGTCCCTACTGATGGAAGAAACCTAAAGAAACAAGATGCTAAGGTACCTGCCAAACGTGGACCCAAGGCATCTGAGATAGCCCATCGATCCTTTTATGGGGCCACCTACCTGCTGGATGCGATCTGCGAGCAATTGGGGATCACCCATGACCTTAAACGGTGTTTCCCTGACACTTACAAACAAATCCTGTCCATCGCCTACTACCTGATCCTTGAAGACAGCACACCGCTATATCGCTTTGAGAAGTGGGGAATCCTTCATAAGCATCCTTATGAGGAAAACATCACCTCACAACGTAGCAGCGAGCTGTTTGCTAGCATCACCGAAGAAGACAAACAACGGTTTTTCACCCTTCAGGGAAAAAGAAGGTTGGAAAAAGAGTTCTGGGCCTATGATACAACCACCTTGTCCAGTTACTCAGAAACCCTCCGACAAGTACAGTTTGGCTTTAACAAAGAGAATGACAGGCTGCCTCAGTTGAATGTGGCCCTGGTATTCGGGCAAGAGTCAAACCTTCCTTTCTATTACAGAAAACTCGCGGGTAATATCCCTGATGCCAAAACAGTACGTCATCTGCTTGAAGAACTGAATATCCTTGGTTATTCAAAGGTAAAGCTAGTCATGGACCGTGGATTTTATAGTGAATACAACATCAACTGCTTGTACAGGAAGCATGTGAAGTTCCTTTCGTCTGTCCGGATGTCTCTAGCCTTTGTTCGAAAAGAGTTGGACGCCATCTACGATACGTTTAGGAGCTTTGAGCATTACAACGAGGATTACGAGCTCTATTGCCGAACAGTTAGAACTACCTGGAATTATATTCAGGAGCATCCGTACAAGGGAGAAACTGTCCAGGAATCACGTCGCCTTTACATTCACTATTACTACAACATCGATAAAGCGGCTGAGAATGAGAAGGCCTTTGACCGTCGATTGTTTGCACTGAAACAGGAACTGGAATCTGGCAAACGTGTCCCCGAACATGAGAAGCTCTACCAGAAGTATTTCAACATCAAGACAACGCCCAAACGGGGAACACAGGTAACGGTCAGGGAAGAGAACGTCAGAAATGCCAAGCGCTATTATGGTTTCTTTGCTCTGATCACCAATGAGACAATGGATACGGTTACCGCTCTTGAACTCTACCGCAACAAAGATGTTGTAGAAAAGGCCTTCGGCAACCTCAAGGAACGCCTGAACATGCGCCGTGCTCTGGTCTCGTCGGATCAGAGTCTTGAAGGGAAGATGTTTGTACAGTTTGTAGCTACTTGTATTTTTGGGAGAGAAAAGAAATTGAGAATTATTTGATTAATTTAGATGTTATTAAAAGAATAACTGAATATAAATTGTTGAAACGAAACAAAACAGATCTATTAAGTACATATGATAAGATAATAGATTCTAATTTTTATCGAATATGCAACGATTGCATTGAGGATATTGTTAGTTCGAGCCAAGAATCCATATCAAGGCATAAAATGAATAAGAAGCCAATTTCTGTGGAAAATAAAGAGTGCTCAAAGGATATTCGAAAGAAAATGAATTCCGTTGAAGAATTAGTAAAATTGGTTCCAGGAAAAATCGTATTATCGTGTTTGAATACAGCAATGCAAAAAGAACTTGGGGTCTCTTTTACGATAAACGAATTAATCAAATCTACAAAAAATGAAGAAATCCCTACGGAAATTATTGATGTCTTAAACGATATAGAACAATTCAGATCAACGTGAATGTGCGTATTTTTTAATAATAAATCGCCCGTCTCACCGATTTTTTTCTATTTAGGACTAATTATATCGATCTTGAGTCGATCACATGGTTATTATAACTTAGAATGATGGAGATACTGTCTTCATGAGACCATTGAAAATGCATTTGACCCCCCCTTTCTTCTTCCCTTCTTTACCCCGCCCGAAGATTTGATGACCACCTTGTGCCAAACCCATTCCGATGAACTCCAACAACTCCACACCAAAAAACGCCGTCGTCTCCTGGACGGGCGGCAAGGACGGTTGCCTCTCCTGCTACAAAGTCATGAACGACGGCTACAACATCACCCATCTCCTGCATTTCACCAACCAGAAGAAGACCGGCTCTCATGAGCTCAACCCCGCCCTCATCCGGGCTCAGGCCCAGGCCCTCGGCCTCCCCCTCTTGCAGCGCGACTTTTACTCTTACGAGGAGGAGTTCAAGAAGGCAGCCCTGGAGCTGCGGGCGCGGGGTGAAGGAATTGACGCCGCCGTTTTCGGTCACATCGAAACCCATAAGCCGCTGGTGGACAGGATCTGCCATGATCTGGATATCGATCTGATTCTGCCACTCTGGAAACAGAACTCCGAGAAAATCATAAATGAGATCATCGATGCCGGATTTTGGGTGATTTTGGTCAGCGTCAAAGACGGCCTGCTGGGAAAGGAGTGGCTGGGCCGCAGGATTGATGACAAATTTATAGCTGATTTGAACGAGGCCAATAGCTCTGTCGATCCCTGTGGCGAGAATGGAGAGTTTCATACCTTTGTCGCCGATGGCCCCATATTTAAAAAGAAGATAGTAATAACCGGAAGCGATCCGGTATATCGAGAAGGCTACTGGTTCCTGAACATCTCTGAGTTTTCATTGCAGGAAAAATAATGGGCTCTTCGCTATCTCCCGTAGCTAACCTGAGGTTATTTTTTCCAGTTGTTAGTTCGTCTCTGTGCGTCCTCTGTGATCTCTGTGTCTCTGTGGTGAAAACGTCGTTAGACGCTGGTTATTAACCAATGCCTGACAATACTCCCACCAAGGAGAATATGTCAGGGCACAAATGGCCAATTCCGGGCCCGTCTTCAGGCCGGCCTTGAAGGGCTATGGATCGGTTCGGGTCATGGTGGAGAACGGCCTGGCGAAGAGGGTGGACGATTGAGGGATCTGGGAGCTTATTGATCCACTCCAGAGCCACCAATCCCCATCTCTTTAAAGCCCTCAAAGTCAAGTTGGACTAATAATCTATCGAGAGATATTAGCCACATGAGATGATGCAGATGGACCCAAGAGCAGATCATAAATGGGAAAACAATATATACATCCTCGAATACATGCTTAAGTTAAAGTATTAGCTGGATGATTTATGGGCTGCAGAGGGAGAAGATGGCTCAGCCGGGAGCCGGGCGCAAAGATTAATGGAGCGAAACTTTCAACACCCTATAAGAAAGACAGATTGCGAAGAAAAATGATGCGATCGGAGGTAACCTTTGTACATTAAAGAGGTCGAACTCAAGAACTTCAAGTCATTCGGCAAGAGCGTCCGGGTTCCTCTGAAGAACGATTTTGTGACCGTTACCGGGCCCAACGGTAGCGGCAAGTCCAATATCGTTGATGCTCTGCTCTTCGCCCTCTGCCTTTCCAGCTCGCGAGCCATGCGCGCGGAGAGGCTGCCCGACCTCATCTACCGGGGCGATAACGGCAAGAATCCGGACTTTGCCCAGGTTACCGTCAAGCTGGACAATACCAGCCGCCTCTTTCCCCTGGATCAAGATCTCATTGAGGTGTCCAGGAAGATAAAGGTCAAAGGCGACAAATATGCCTCTTCTTATTATTTTAATGGAAAGACCTGCGGTCAGGCTGAACTGCTGGATCTGCTGGCCAAGGCAGGCATAACCCCGGAGAGCTACAACATAGTCATGCAGGGCGATGTGACGCGCATCATCGAGATGACACCGGTAGAACGCAGAAAGATCATAGATGAGATTGCCGGTGTCGCCGAGTTTGATGAGAAGAAGAAGAAGGCCATGGAAGAGCTGGATGTGGTGCGAGAGCGCATCGGTCGCGTCGATGTGATCTTGGAGGAGGTTGCATCCCAGCTCGCCCGGCTTAAGGCGGAGCGGGACCGTGCCCACTCTTACCAGGCGCACCGGGAGGAGCTCATCCAGACAGGAGGCTTTTCTGCTCCTGGCCAGGCTCAAAGAGGCATCAATGGAGCTGGCCGGCCTGGATGAAGAGATCAATTCACTTGATGTCAAGAATCAGACGCTTCTGGAAAGGTCGGAGAGCAAGAAAACAGAGCTTTCAGCACTTGATGAGAAGCTGCAGTCCATAAGCTCGGAGATCACCCACAAAGGAGAGGATGAGCAGATCTCTGTTAAACGCAGGATCGAGGAGCTGAAAGGGGAGATCTCCCGTGAGGCCGCTCGCATCGAGATGACGGAAAAGGCCATCTCTGAGATGGATGGGCAGCAGAAGAGCTGCTTCATTCAGATGGGCAGCCTCTCTGCCGAGCTGGAATCGTTAGCCGAAAAGATAAGAGATGCAAGACTACGCGGCGCCAGCCTGCGAGGGGAACTGGATGATCAGATAGAGCAACAGGCAGCCGCACAGGCCAGCCTCTCCCAGGCGGATGCAAAATTCTCCCTGCTCCGGGATGAACTCTCCCGCGTCCGGCAGATTCGGGAGGAGTCCAAATCAAAGCTTGGCGACCTGGTGCGGGAGAGGGACCGGCTGCTGGATGCCACGAGGCGGGGCGGCCTGGAAAGGGAGGAGCTTTCCTCCGGCATCAAAGAGGCGCTTGACACGCTGGCAGGCCTCGATCATGAGACGGAAAAGCTGAAAGTGGAGCTGGCTGCCTTTAACAGCCAGGCCATGGAGATGGAGCGGGACCGGGATGACCTGGAGAGCGGGCGCCTGCGGCTGCGCCGGGAGATCTCCGAGGCGGAAAGAGAGCTGCAAAGGCTGCAGGGAGAGTTTGCCAAGAGCGACGGGCGCATGAGGGCCGCCGAGGACAAGGCCGGATACAGCCGGGCGGTGGAGGCGATTCGCTCTGCCATCAAGAGGCAGATGCTGCAAGGCCTTTACGGAACCATTGCCGAGCTTGGCAACGTGGCATCGCGCTACTCTTCGGCTCTTGAGGTGGCGGCGGGAGCGCGCCTGCAGAGCATCGTGGCCGACAATGATCTGGATGCCTCTGCTGCCATTGAGTATCTGAAGAGGTCGCAGATCGGGCGGGCCACCTTTTTGCCTTTGAACAAGCTGGACAAAGGCAGCCTCTCCACCCGGCCCAATCATGCCGGTGTGGTGGATTATGCTCTCAACCTGGTGGACTTCGATCCCAAGTTCCTGGCCGCTTTCTGGTATGTCTTCCGGGATACTCTGGTGGTAGAGAGCCTCGTTTTTGCCCGTCCGCTCATGGGCCGGTATCGTATGGTCACATTGGAAGGGGACCTGGTGGAGAAGTCGGGAGCCATGACCGGCGGCCACTATCGCTCCAAGATGAAGTTTGCGGCAGAAGAGAAGACGAAGCTTTTGGAGCTGTCTGAGAAGATCGCCAATGCCGAAAGCGAGCGCACGCACAAGGCTCGATAAGCTGGATAGAATCGAAGAGCAGATATCCCGCCTCTCCCGTGAGGTGGAGGAGCTGAACCGGGTCATATCCAAGAAGACCTTCCAGATAGACGAGATTGTCTCGTCCCGGCCGCGCCTGGATAAGTCGATTTTAGAGAAGCGCGAGCGTCTGCTGGCCATGGAGGGCGAGTCTATAAGCTTCAAGGAGCAGCTTGGCCTTCTGGAGGGCGAGATCAGGATCTCGGAAGAAACATTGGCCGATGTGCAGCAGAAGATCGACAAACTGGATGGCGAGCTGAAGGGCTCGGAAATTCCCGGACTGAACAAGAAGGCGGATGCTGCCAGTTTGGAGATCAAGCGTCTGCAAGATAGGCTGAACGGCATTGATGCCGAGATTCTCAAGGACAAGATCCGAGAGGAGAGCGGCAGAGAGAAGCTGGCGGAGCTTGCGGCCAGAAGAGAATCACTGGACGGCCAGAAGGCGGAGGCGCTGGCCAAAAAAGATGCAGCAGCCGCGCAAATTGTGGACCTGAATGAGTTGCTCTCACTCTCCCAGGCACGTGAGGCGGAGATTGAAGGAGAGCTGCACGGCTTGAAGGGAGTGCGTGGAGAGCTTCTGGAAAAGACGCTGGCCCTGCAAAGAGAGATAGACCTGGCGGAGAGGGAGAGGGACAGAATTGAGGCCCGCAAGAATGCCACGGCCTACTGCCAGAGAATCCATCTCTGTCCAAAGTCAATGATCTGCGCATCGCAAATTGAGGGCTCGCGGAGTTGACTCCTCTCAGGAGCCGCCCAACAGCGAGACCGTGGCCGAGAAGATCAAAGCTCTGGAGCAGGCCATGCGGGATCTGGAGCCGGTGAACATGCTGGCCATCCAGGAATATGATCATGTCAAGACGCGCTACGACTTCCTGGCAGAGAGAAGGACCACTCTCTCCAGGAGCGCGAAGCGATCATCGACAAGCTGGAAAAGTACGATCAGATGAAGAGGGAGGCATTCCTGGCCAGCTTCACTGAGATCAACAAGAACTTCAAGCAGATCTTCCAGGAGCTTTCCAAGGGCGAGGGCGATCTGGTCCTGGAAAATCCAGAAGATCCCCTGGCAGCAGGCATGACCATCAAGGCCCGGCCCGCCGGCAAGTCCCTGCACCGCCTGGAGGCCATGTCCGGCGGGGAGAAGAGCCTGACTGCCCTCTCATTTATCTTCTCCATTCAGATGTACCGGCCTGCTCCCTTCTATGCCATGGATGAGATCGATATGTTCCTGGATGGGGCCAATGTGGAACGAGTGGCCAAGCTGATCAAGAAGATCTCTTCCAAGGCCCAGTTCATAGTAGTATCCTTACGAAAGCCCATGATACTGCAGTCCAAGTACACCCTGGGCGTGACCATGCAGGAGAACAACATCACCACCGTGACCGGCATCTGCACAAGCTGAGGCGAAAATGAGCGACGAGGAGTTCGAATTCGGAGAGCCGGCTGAGGTTTTGGTGGAGCTGGCCAAGAGTGGAGAGATCGATCCCTGGGATATCGACATCGCCAAGGCCACCGAGAAGTTCTTGCAGTACATCGACTCTCTGGAGAAGAGGGACCTGCGCATTCCCGCCCGAACTCTGCTTTACGCCAGCATCCTCCTGCGCATGAAGTCCGACTCCATGGAAGAGCAAAAGGAGGGAAGAGCCCGAGCCGGAGATGGAGGAGATCGTGGATGAGCAGGAAGAGGAGATTGAAGAGAATCTGCCCCGCCCTCCGGTGACGAAGGCACACCAAGCGGCCTGTAACATTGGACGAGCTGATCTCGGAGCTGAAGAAGGCGGAGATGGTGGGCAGAAGGAAGGCCATGCGGGAGAGGTGGCCCAGTACCGAGGAAAAAGCCCTGGATGTGTCCCACGACGAGGGAATCGAGGACAGAATCAAGGCGCTCGGCCCCATCTTGGACGACATGTTCATGGAGACGAAGACCGTCACCTTCCAGGAAATAAACAGCAAAAACAGCAAGACTGAGGATGGGGTTACCAACTACGTCTCTCTGCTCTTCATGGCCCAGAGAAAGCAGGTATGGCTGGAGCAAGAGGAGATCTTCGGAGACCTGTTTGTGAGCAGGCATGCGTGAGGATTTTTAGTCTCTGGCATAAGTCCAAGGAGCCTCTTCCCCATGCTTGACCCAGTCCGCTTTTGCCCCGACAATTCCCATCCTCTCTCCCAGATGAGTACGGTCGCCGCCGCAGCGTGGGACCTAGGCCGGGGCAGCCTGCCCCGGGCGGCAGATGCCTGGGTAGCGTGCGCCTCGCACAGCAGCCTGGAGTGGAGCTATCTTTACGTTCCTCAGGAAGTCTTTGCATAGATCGATTACACCCGTCTGGAGACGCTCGAATCGCTCTGCGAGCCCGCCAAGCAGAGCCTGATTTCTGAAAAGATCGAGGCTCCTCTAAGCCTTGAGAAAGGCAATTTGGAGAATCTCACGACGGACGAGTTTATCGCAGAAAAGGATCTCAACCAACTCCCGCCCAAATGCAAGAAAAGGCATACTGGAAGCCATCGCCCTCTTCGCCTTCCTGGAAAAGAAGAGCGATGTTTCCTACGCCGCCTTCTTCACGCCCCTCCTGGGCTACCTTGATGAAGCTATCAAGGCATTCATCATCTCCACCCTGAAAGAGTTCATTCCAAAAGACGCCAGGAAACGGGAGCGCTTCTTTGAGCCGGACCTTTCCGTCCTTCATCCCCGCGACCAGAGCTTCTACAAAAGACAAGAGAGCAACTTGTTGAGGACGCTGATCGAGAATGACGGTGTCATGCCCATGGGCCTGCTGAAGTGGTGCCTCGATTATGCCAAAAATCCCAAAACTCCTCCTGGTGGGATCTTCTCTGCGATAAAGGCTGCATTTATCGATGCGGCAAAAACGGATTGTCGGATTGGAATGTGAATTGGTGATCTGCGATAGCGATTTCTTCAGGAGTTATTTTTGGATCTCCTCCCTGCGCCGCAATTATCTCTCTCATCTTCTGCTCAGCCTTTCCGGATCTTAGAGCCTCTGCGGCAATTCTCTTGCCGTCGCTTTTTCCTGCCAGCTCCAGGATCATTCCCGCAATATCAGTTGCTTTTTCAATCAGGTCCAAAGGAGATCCTCTCCCCATCAGAGCTTGCAGGGCCTCCTTCGCCTCTAGAGCAGGACCTACCGCGTAGCCTATCGGCTGCTCGCCGTAGGTGACCGCGCATCTCACTTTTATTCCCAGGCGGCTGCCGATCTCCAAAAAATCCTTGGCCAGAAGATCCGCCTCACCGATAGTCTTCACTTTAGCTCCTCTGCCGCAGGGGATGTCGACGACCAGGAGGTTTGCTCCGACGGCTTTCTTCTTGCTCATAATGGATGGCAGCAGCAGAGGATCTATAGACAGAGGATATTCGACCTTTACAAAGATATCATCTGCAGGGGCAAGATGGACTGAACCTCCCCAAACGATGCAGCCATTGGTTTTTACCACTACCTCCTGCATCTCAGCCATATTCAGGTCGACCGGCATAAGGACTTTAGCCCGATCAGCAGTACCTGCCGGCGAAGTGATGGCCCCGGAAGAGGTTTTTGGTATCGTTAGCCCGCAGGCCGCAATAATCGGAACCACCAGCAGAGTCGTCTTGTCTCCGGGCACCCCTCCAATGGAGTGTTTGTCGACGACTACCTCTCTGTCCAGTTTCATCGAACTGCCGGTTCTGAACATGGCCATGGAGAGATTGGTTGCCTCGTCCAAATCCAGGCCGAAGCTGTGCGAATCAGGAAATGTAGCTATCTCCACTTCGACATCCAAGCCTTCCTTCAGGCCGAGGCCGGTCCAAACCTTTCTGCAGACCCCTATGCAACCCGGCTGCATGAGCTCAGTGGATGAATGAACTATCGCGGCCTGCTCTACTCCATTAAACCGAATCGTAATCCTGGCGAGGCTTAAAACTCCCAAGCGCTCAGCGTCTTGCACATTCATTGCGGCAACTGCTTTGCCTCCTGCTTCCAATCCCAAAAACACTGCTTTAAGTATCATTTCCAGCACCTGTCATCCGCAAAAACAAGTTCTCAATGGACGGTAGAAAATTTTAATCTTTCGACACATCATCATCTCCAACCCCTTCATCCAGATGGGGCGGTTTTATGAGATCGGGAACGTTCAGTGCGGAAGCGGGGATGCCCATCGATATGCAGGTCTTTCTCAGTTCACGAATTATGGAGCCGATTCTCTCAAAAGAGAAGAGGATCTCAGAGAAAGTGCCGCCGGTAGTGCTCTTTGCCGCCAGCCTGATGAGGTAGGTCTTATAGTTCCAATTGAGGGTCCAGCGCAAAAGCTCATCGTTGGAGCGCATATTTCTATCAACATCCTCCGGCATCTGCGGGAAGGCATTTATAAGATATTCTATGTTTTCCCGGCAGGGAGATGCCATATCTTCAATTCCCCTGTAAGAGTCCGGGGATAGTTCTGCTTTCTTCTCATAAATGGATGCGAACCTTCTGGACATGGAGACCATCTGCTGAGCCATCAATCCACACAGATCCGATACCCGCGCCAGAATGGCGACATGAACTGCGTCTTCCACGGATATCTCCCGATTGGTCAGAGAGACAACAGCGGCCATGATCTGAGAGTGCAGATAATCGACATAGTCCCTGGAATGCTCAATCCTGGTGCACATTTCATGCTTTCCGGCTGCAACCTGCATGGTGCTCTCAAATATGTCCTTGAAGATCTTGAGCAGGTGCACGATCTCCAGTTCCACCAGTAAGATGGCCTGTGATATGTCTTCAGGAAGCTTTGAAGAGATATGATCGGTTACAAATACAATCTCGCCGTCCTTTTGCGGCAGCAGCCTCATGATCAAGCTGGAAAAAGGCCGCACGGCCAGCAGAAATATGATGGCTGATGTAAAGTTAAAGATGAGATGGGCATTTGCCACCTGCATGGCCTCCGTTCCCCCGATGCCTTCGATGAGCATGGTAAAATTGCCTATAAACGGCAGGAAGAACAGGACACCCAGGAAATTGAATAGAAACTGAGCTACTGCCGATCGCTTTGCCGCCGTGTTCATGGAGAGGGAGATGACAAGACCGGTGGTTGTTGTGCCGATATTGGCGCCCAGTATTACCGGTATGGCCTGGGCAGGCGTGATCAGGCCGCTTTGCGCCATGACCACAATCAGGCCGGCGGTAACTGAGCTGGACTGGAATATGTTGGTTATGACAAAGCCGATTACAATTGCCGCGAATATGCTGTCGGTCATGGATAAGAGGGATAGCACTTCGGGATTTCCCTGCAATGGGGCAACGATAGACGAGATCAGATTCAGGCTGTAGAAGACCAACCCAAAGTAGAAGACCGGCTTGCCATAGGCTCTATAGGGGCCGCGAATCAGGCTGGCTGCAAATCCAAGGATCACAAATAGCGGGGCGAATGCCGTCAATTTGAAGGCAACAAGCTGGGCGGTGAGGGTTGTGCCTATGTTTGCGCCTATTATGAGCCCCAGGGAATTTATGAAAGATATCGCTCCTGCGTTAACGAGGCCAATGGATATGATGGTGGTGGCAGTGCTGGACTGAACTATGGCCGTGACCGCCGCACCGGCAAGAGCGCCACGCAAGGGCGTCTTGGTCGCCTTCTGCAGCACAGTCCGGAAGCGCTCGCCGGCCACATGCCGCACCTCTTCCGAGAAATTCTCAATGCCGTAGAGGAACAAAATGACGGCGGGAATTACGGCATATAATAATTCCCATATCATTCAAATCCCTCAAGCAGGCAGGAAATTAGGATAATTGGCATCCATCTTGATGTCATTGCACCCTAATTATCCTGGACGCCGATACTTTAAGCTCAGGGGTTCCTGACAATGGGTCCACTGCCCAACCGGTAAGGATATTGGCAGGTGCCTGGCTGAAATGAAAGGGGATGAATATCGTTCCCTGCTGCACATTATCCGTTATAGTGGCTCCTATCGCTATCTGACCCCGCCTCGTCTTAACGATGACCGCTTCACCATCACCTATCCCTAATCTCTCTGCATCCTTAGGATTGATCTCCACCGCCGGAGCAGGCAATGCCGCCTCCGGCATATTGGCACGTCTGGTCATGGTATCAGTATGAAACCTGTGGCCGCTTCGTCCCGTAATCAGCAGCAAAGGGAACTCGCTGTCTACGGTTTCATAGGCGTCCTGATACTCGGCCGGCCTGAATTTGGCTTTGCCCCTCGGAAATCTATGAACGTGCATTATGGCCGTCCCAGGATGGCCGGGGTGAGGACACGGCCATTGAAGGCCGCCCATAATATCCAGCCTGTTATAGCTGATTCCGCCGTATGTGGGCGTAAGGGAGGCGATCTCATCCATTATCTGGGACGGGGAGCTGTATTCTCCGAAGAGGCCTGACAAACGCATCATTTGAGAGAGGACCTTCCACTCCGGCTGAGCCTCTCCAGGAGGCGCTACGGCCTGTCTGACCCTTTGCACCCTGCGTTCCATAGATGTAAAAGTGCCATCCTTCTCGACAAATGATGCTCCAGGGAGTACGACATCGGCCATCACGGAGGTCTCGGTGGGAAATATGTCCCAGACCAGCAGGAACTCCAGCGACTCCAGGGCCTTTTTGATCTCAGTGCTGTTCGGATAGCTGAGCATGGGATTCTCACCTACTATGATCAGCCCCTTTAGCTGCCCGTCCCTGGCAGCCTGCATCATCTGCAGTGACGTCATTCCAGGCTTATCGGGAAGAGAGAGGCCCCAGGCGCTCTCGAACTTCTCCCTGGCTACAGCCACCTGCTGGTATCCGGTATAAACTCCGGGCAGCGCTCCCATATCACATGCTCCCTGCACATTCTGATGGCCTCTCAGAGGATAAAGCCCGGTTCCTTCACGTCCTATATTTCCGGTGGCCAGGGCCAGGTTGGCCAGACCCTGGACGTTATTAGTTCCGGATTTATGCTGGGTTATGCCCATAGCATAGGCGATAGCTCCCCGGTCTGCTGACCCATAGGCAAGAGCTGCCTCCCTGATCTTTGCAGCAGGAATGCCGGTTATAGCCTCTGCTTTATCGGGAGAAAACCTCTCCACAACCTGCATCAGCTCATGCAGCCCTTCGGTCCTACCGGATATGAACTCTTGGTCCTCCAGCCCTTCTTTGAAGATGACGTGGAGAAAAGCGTTGATCCAGGCGAGGTCGGTTCCTGGATTGGGGGCAAGGTGAATGTCGGCCATGCGGGCCATGCTTGTGCGGCGCGGATCAACCACGATCATCTTCGCCCCCTGCTTTCTGGCCAGCCTGACATAAGGGACAAACATGGTGTGGTGATCGGTGGTGTTGGATCCGACCATAAGAATGCATTGAGCCTCGGTGATACTCCGGATGGAGTTGGTCATTGCCCCGCAGCCTAATGTTCGGTTGAGGCCCACCACCGTAGGGGCGTGACAGAGACGCGCCACGTTGTCTACATTGTTGGTCTGAAGGGCCGAGCGCGCCAGCTTCATCAACAAGTAATTCTCCTCATTGGTGCCCTTGGCCGAGGTGAGTACGCCCAGTGAGGCCGGATCGGCTTTTTTGATCTCATTGAGTCTGCCGAGCGAAAGGGACAGGGCCTCTCTCCATGAGGATCTAACCAGAGATCCGCCCTTCCTGACCAGAGGGAAACGCAAGCGGTCTTCATGACCTGGGAACTCCCAGGCATGGCGACCCTTGATGCATAACCGACCCCTGGACACTGGATGCAAAACCTCCGGTGAGGCCTTCAGGATCTGTCCTTCATTCAAATGCAGGACCAGACCGCACCCACAGCCGCAAAAAACGCATGTTGTATGAATGTCTTCGGTTGTTCCCATCAGATCTGTCTCTTTAAGAACTCAATGATATGATTTTTGGTGAGAAGATTTCCACGGATCTTCTGGGATTCTCCTTGAGCGTTACCTGGAATTCAAGCTCCCTCCTGCTTGGATTGTGTTTATACTGCACTTCGACCTTAAGGGGCTCCCTGGGACTTACACCAAGAGCCCAGTTCTCTGCGGATGCCTCTACCACACCTCTGCTTTCGATTTCGTCAGCGGGACTTCGAATAATTTAAATGATGCACAGATATGTAACAGAAGCCAAGGCCGAGTGGAAATCGATGTGCCACTCAAGATCCAGGCAGCAGATGACTGGATAGCTTGCGCTTCGCACTGCAGCCTGGAGAAGGGCAATTTGGAGAAGCTCACGACGGACGAGTTTATCGCAGAAAAGGATCTCAACCAACTCCCGCCCAAATGCAAGAAAAGGCATACAGGAAGCCATCGCCCTCTTCGCCTTCCTGGAAAAGAAGAGCGACGTATCCTACGCCGCCGTCTTCACGCCCCTCCTGGGCTCTATTGATGAAGCTGCCAAGGCCTTCATCATCTCCACCCTGAAAGAGTCACATTCCAGAAGACGCCAGGAAACGGGAGCGCTTCTTTGAGCCGGACCTTTCCGTCCTTCATCCCCGCGACCAGAGCTTTTACAAGAGACAGGAGAACAACTTGTTGAGGACGCTGATCGAGAATGACGGTGTCATGCCCATGGGGCTCTTGAAGTGGTGCCTGGATTATGCCAAAAATCCCAAAACGCCTCCCGGCGGGATCTTCTCTGCCGTAAAGGCTGCATTTGTCGATGCGGCAAAAACGGATTTGCTGGATACGGTTGACAGGATCTATTCCTTCCGAAACGAGTACATCGCCCACCAGGAAAAGGAGCTTGCGGACAGAGAGTTGGCCAGGCAGGCGATGGTGGACTGGATCCTGGGCTTGAGAAGGATCTGGCGGGCAGAATGATTAATCCGACGCGGATACAGGATTTGATTTGTGTCTCAGGGATGGCTGGTCTGTGCGACACAAAAACGCTTTCATCTCATACATGCGACACAAATCATTGTTCTGATTCTGGAATGCTTCTGCCCAAATAGCAGGAGCTGGCAAGAATTACAGCTTGCAGCGAATTTGCGCGTCATCCGTGACGCACAAATTAGTTTGTGCGACATATTTGGCGAAATATGCGCATGACGCGCAAATAAATTTGCACGGTAATCCATGACACAATAAGAGAAGTGATTATCTCTTGAACATCATTGGCCGATGCGGAGATGTTCTCTTCCCGGAGAGCTAAGTTATTAAGCTAAGAGAACAAAAGAAGCACTCCAAAATTCGTATCGCTCGGAAAAAGCATTTATACTTGTTTCTGCGTAAGGGTTCTGGTTTGTTCCTTATCATCTCGGAGGATTGAAGGATTTGACAACTGTTTACGACGTACCTCCCCATGACTTGATAGCTGCCGTAGCCGAAGAGCTAAAGGCGGCAGGCAAGGTTCAGCCCCCGGAATGGGCTGAGTTTGCTAAGACTGGGGTAAATAGGGAGATGCCGCCCACAAACCCCGACTGGTGGTTTGTGCGGTGCGCATCAGTATTGCGCAGAATATATATCGACGGCCCGGTGGGCGTTTCCCGCCTTAGAAGCTTCTACGGCGGAAAGCATCGCAAGGGTGTAGCTACAGGATTCTTCTGCAAGGGCAGCGGCTCAGTAGCAAGAGAGTCCCTGCAGCAGCTGGAGAAGGCCGGCTACGTGAAGAAGCTAAAGAAAGGGCGCCAAATGACTCCCGCGGGTCA
This sequence comes from Methanotrichaceae archaeon, assembly GCA_963803855.1. Taxonomy (GTDB): domain Archaea; phylum Halobacteriota; class Methanosarcinia; order Methanotrichales; family Methanotrichaceae; genus Methanothrix. Next base: position 757,991 of record CAWDNX010000001.1, on the reverse strand, counting down.
GGCATACCTTGATGGGGTAGCCCATAAGGTGAGAAGCCAGATGCAAGGCTCGGCGGCACCTGCAGCAGAACCTGCTGCCGATTCGGCATAAAGCTTAGGCGAGGACTGAAAAAAGTATGGCTGATGATGAGCTTGCAAATTTAAGACAAAAGAGGATGGACCAGATCCAAAAACAGCAAATGGATTCGCAGATGGCTGCGGCTCAGCAGGAGCAGGCCCAGCAGGAGATGGAGTCCAAAAAGGCAAACCTGATGAGGACCATCCTAACACCTGAAGCACGGGAACGGCTCAATGCGATACGCATGACCAAGCCTGAGTTCGTCACTCAGATTGAAGGCCAGCTCATCATGCTTGCTCAAAGCGGCAGGCTGAGGGGCGCAATCACCGACGAGCAACTCAAGGCGATCCTCAAGCAGGCTCAGCCCACGAAGAGAGACATCACCATAACCAGGAGATAAAGCGGCTGAAGCTGTAGGCAGTTCATGAAGGTTGCAGTCTTATTTTCGGGCGGAAAAGATAGCAGCTTGGCGGCTCTTCTTCTCGAACCGTTCTTTGACGAGATAGAGCTTGTCACCTTCAGCTTCGGCCATGATGAAACCTGGAAGAGAGCGGCTGATGCAGCACAAGAGCTTGACCATCCCCATAGGAGGGTGGTCTTTGAAGATAGCGTCCTGGAGCGGTCCCTGGAGATACTGCTTTGCACGGGCTATCCCAATGATGCTCTCAATTATGTTCATCCAATTGCAGTAGAAACTGTAGCTAAAGAGTGCGAATTTGTGGCGGACGGGACGAGGCGGGATGATCGCGCACCCAAAATGGGCGTTAGCGCCATCCGAAGCCTGGAAGACCGGTTGCATATGCAATACTTAAGACCCCTGGCGGGCCTGGGTCAAAAGACGATCCGGGCCATGGCCTCGCGCTATTTGGACTTCGAGGAAGAGCTATCCGAGAGGTATCCTGCCTCAGACTTCGAGGTGGGCCTGAGATATGCGCTAAAAGAGAGGTGCGGCCAGGCTAAGGTCGATGAGATCTTCCCCTCCAATCATACGCACACCAGAGTTATCCGGAGGAAGAGATTTGTCCAAGAAATTAAAGGGCAAGAAGATCAGGCTTGCCAAGGCGTTCAATCAGAATCGTAGGGTGCCCTCCTGGGTCATTGTCAAGACCATGAGGAAAGTAGTCACTCATCCCAAGAGACGACATTGGAGAAGAAGCAGCTTAGAGAGATAGACATGGCGGACACAGAACGAGTTTACACCATACCCCTGGGTATAGTCAAGTGCGCTCCCATTTACAGAAGGTCCAACCGGGCCATAACCGAGATTAGAACCTACCTCGCCCGGCATATGAAGGTGGAAAAGAAAAATATAAAGATCGACCCCGGCCTGAGTGAAGTCATCTGGGCCAGAGGCGATATGAAGCCTCCCCGGCGCGTAAGGGTACGCGCGGTCAAGTTCGAAGACGGCGGGGTTGAGGCGGAGTTTGCTGGTGACAGATAAACGATTAAAGATAGCAGGAAGCAGCCTTCTCGGTGTATTTGCCAAATGCACGGATAAGGTTCTACTCGTGCCGCAGGAAGTGGGCGAAGTCGATCGGCAATTACTCGAGGCCGGGCTGAAAGTGCCGTCCGTGCGGGTACTGGCCGGTGTAGGCTCCGTCTTAGGGTCCCTGGTCGCGGCCAATAGCAACGGCTTCGTGGTAACCCATCACGCAGGCAGTGAGGAGCTCAAGGTTCTTCGCGAACACGGCCAGGTTGCAAGACTGCCGGCCAGGATCAATGCCGCGGGCAATGTGATTTTGGTCAACGACAGCGCTGCTTTGGTCCATCCGGAGCTGTCTAGCAAGGCCTGCGAAACGATAGAGCAAACTTTAGGCGTAAAGTTGGAGAAAGGCACTATCGGTGGCCTGAAGACCGTGGGGATGGCGGGAGTTGCAACCAATAAAGGGCTTCTTGTGCACCCACGCATCTGTGAAGAGGAGATCGCCGTCTTAGAGGGGCTCTTCGGTCTGCCTGTGGACGTGGGCACAGTGAACCTCGGCTCTCCGCTGGTGGGCTCGGGAGTGCTGGCCAACAGCCATGGTTACTTCGCAGGTACAGGGACTTCCGGCCCAGAGCTGGGGCGCATCGAGGACGCACTAGGTTTTCTGGTTTAATGAATGATGAATAGAGTAGGGGTGGAATAGTGAGCAAATTCGAGATCAAAGGAAAGTACAAGGGAGGACTTGTCGGCAAGACCTGGCTGCCCTTTAGCAAGGTTGTTGAGAGCCAGAACGAGAAAAATGCCGTAAATAAAGTCTATTCCCTCATGGGAAGCCAACACGGCCTGAAGAGGGACCTCATCAAGATAGACGAGGTGTTGGCTGTTGAGTAGCGCTCCTGGAGGCGAGGAGGAAGTCAGAAGACTCCTGGCCGCATATCAGCAATATCAGGCTCAGGCGGACGGCATCATGCAACAGCTCAGTCTGACACAGATGACGGCTGAGGGCCTGGAAAGGGCGCTGCTTGCAGTAGAGGCCCTGGACACAGCACAGGTAGGACAGGAAATCCTAGTTCCCATAGGATCCGGGTCTTTTATCCATGGAAATCTCGCCTCTAAGGAGAAAGTAGTCTTGAATGTAGGCGCGGGCGTTAGCATTGAAAAGACCGCAACCGAGGCTAAGGATATTCTGAAGGTCAGAAAGGCCGAAGTTCTTGAAGGATCTAAAAAGCTTAATGAAGTTCTTGCCAAGATCGATCAAGAGATGCAGAAGATCCAGGCCATAATGCAGCAATTTGAAGAGAGCGCTAATTCGCATCAGCACGGCCCGGGGAGCGAAAGGGTTGTTTAGTCGCTTCAAGGAGAAGCTCTCCGGCTTCAAAGAGGCTCTGTCCTCTAAAATTGCCGAGAAGGTCTCCCTGGCCGAGAAGATAGCTGGAAAGAAAGAAGACAAGCCCGGTGATAAAGATACATTAGGAAGCGAAGCCAAGGCACTCTCGCCAGCAGAAAAAAATGCTGCCCAGGAAAAGTCTCCCGGGTCCGGTGCAAATCTATCCAGCGCGTCCCCGGCCAAGGCTCCTCTGTTTCCGGAAAAGGCCGAGGCCAACGGCAAGCCCAAGAGCCGGTTCTCCTTCCTGGAAAAGGCCAAGAGCCTGATATTCGAGCAGGAAATAATCCTGGAAGAGAAGGACCTTGTGGAGCCCATGTGGGCCCTTGAGATGGCTCTCATGGAGAGCGACGTGGCCCTGCCTGTAGCGGAAGAGATCATCAGAGAGGTTAAGAGCGATCTGGTGGGAAAGAAGAGGAAGATTGGCGCTGACACTGGCGCTCTCGCCGAGCAGTCGCTACGAAATGCCCTTTTAACGATTCTTTCCAGGAATTACCTGGACTTTGACGAGTACATCAAGAGCAAAGAAAAACCGGTCAAGATTCTTTTCGTGGGTGTGAACGGCACGGGAAAGACAACCAGCATCGCCAAGGTGGCCAGGTACCTGATGAACCAGAGCTACTCAGTGGTCCTGGCGGCGGGCGATACCTTCCGAGCCGGTGCCATTGAGCAGCTGGAAGTGCACGGAGGCAGCCTGGGACTTAAAGTCGTCAAGCACAAGACGGGCGGCGACCCGGCGGCTGTGATCTTCGATGCCGTCGAGTATGCCAAGGCGCACAACAAGGATGTGGTGCTGGCGGATACGGCGGGAAGGCTGCACACCAACATCAATCTCATGGATCAGATGAGAAAGATTGTGCGCGTGACCAAGCCCGATCTGCTCATCTTCGTGGATGAAGCAATAGCCGGAAACGATGCCGTGGAGAGGGCGCGCCTCTTCAACGAGTCTGTGCCCATCGACGGCTCCATTCTTACCAAGACGGATGCCGACGCCAAGGGCGGCTCCGCGATCTCCATCGCCTACATCACCGGCAAGCCTGTGCTCTTTTTGGGTGTGGGCCAGACCTATCCCGACCTGGTGAAGTTCGAGCCAGAGTGGCTGGTGGACAGGCTGATGGGAGAGGCGGAAGCGTAAACATTTTTTTTCATTTAACCTACCGGGACCGTCTTTCGGTTTGAGTTTCTTAAATCACTGTCTCATATCTATGCCTCTTTAAATATGAAATAAATGGGCATGCTAAAGAGACAATTAAAAGGAATATTACAATATAAAAAACATAATCGCATGGCAAGAGTTTTAAATGATTAGGCTGTATCATATAAAGAGGCACTAATAATCCGAATATAAAAATTAGACATATCGATAAATAAATCCACCTTACAGATGCAGAGGAATCTACTAATGAAGTTAGAATGTTCTGTTTATATATGCACATCTGTTTATCTATGTCAATTGACTTATCCCTGATATCTAATAATACATCCCAATATTTATTATAGAATTCACCAAGATTCTTCTGATAGTCTTCACTCTCATAAAACTCGGACCAATTTAATTTATTTTCATTAACAATTCCTACGATGCTTGTATAAATCCCTTCGGCCTTGTCTAAAAAAGGATAAACCTCCTGCATAAATGACTCATAATTATCCACACCCAATGAATAAATATAATTATTATTATTATTATATTCGTCTTTTATATCGTAACCATCCAGTTTATGAATTAGATCTGAGTGAATTCTACTTTGAAGCGTATTCAATTCTCTCAGAAAATACCCGAGATCGTCTATTTGGTTTCCTTTTTTCCAAAGCCAATATTTAGTTATTACTTCATGAACCATGCTATCCAATTCATCAGAGGATCGCCTTGCGATAATAAACGGAACTGCCCTATCAAAGATATGATTAAAATAATTTATTGATTCAATTAATTTGTTAATATCCTTTCTAAGTTCATCATTTTTCTTAGATTGAAGCTGCCATAAGTATATTACTATAGCAATAAATATGGAGAGAAATGTTAATATATTTGATGCAAGAACCGAGTAAAAATCCATGTAATAGATGCAACTATATAATATGACTTCACCACCATTAATCACTCCTTCGATTTATTTCTTCTATTTAAGTGTTCTGCCCCCTTAACATTATTGGCTCTCTCAAATCTGAAGAAGGACACATCCCTAATTGATTCCTCTATCCCCTTGCTTAGTATTGCCGAAACGATGGACTATTCGTGGCATTCTTCTTTGACCAGACCAGATAAGCTATAATATTGCCATGCTAATCCCCTCCATGCATAATCGGCTCCATTTCTTCTTTATCGCTCATAAGAGCTACCTCGTATTAGTATCATGATTTGCCGCCGAACGTGCTGCCTCTTTGGGATTCAGACCAAGAAGAAATACAACAAAATCCCGGAAATTAAGAATAACGCTGATCTCACAGCAGCAATTTTCGGAAGAGATGAAAATGATCAGAAGAAGACGAGGAGGATGACTAAAAATTCCTCCCCAATTCCCCAGAGGCTCCTGAGACTTTGCATCAACCCAGGATCTTGATGGCCTCTTTTGCCGTCTTGCCCTTGTTGACAATAGCCGCAATGGCCATGGTCATCTTCACAGGGTCGCTGGCCTGGAAGACATTTCTGCCGATGGCCACGCCCCGCGCGCCCGCCTGCAGGGCTCCCTCGATCATTTGCAGGAACTCCATGTCCGTCTCGGTCTTGGGCCCGCCGGCGATGACCACAGGCACCGGACAGCCCTCTACCACGCGCCGGAAGGAATCGATATCGCCAGTGTAGTTGGTCTTGACGATATCCGCGCCAAGTTCCGCTCCGGCCCGGGCGGCATGGGCCACGACCTCCACATCATTGGGGTTCAAGATGGCTTTGCCGCGCGGGTACATCATGGCTATGAGCGGCATGCCCCAGAAGTCACAGCGCTCGCTAACACAACCCAGTATGCTGAGCTGATCGGACTCGGTCTCAGAGCCGATGTTGATGTGAACGGATACGGCATCAGCACCCATCTTCAGGCACTCCTCCACCAGGCAGACCTGCACCTTGTTGTTGGGATCGGGGCCGAGGGATGTGGAGGCGCTCATGTGCACAATCAGGCCGACATCTCGACCGTAGCCGCGATGTCCATGCCGGACCATTCCCTTCTGCTGGAGAACGGCATTGGCCCCACCCTTGGCCACCTTGTTTACCATTTCCGGCAGGTCGACCAGTCCCTTGATGGGACCGACGGATATGCCATGGTCCAGTGGAATTATGACTGTGTTCCCGCTGTCTCTGTCCATTATCCTTTCAATTCTTACTCTCTTGCCAATCTCACCCAAATCGTATCATCCCGTAAATGCTAACATGCTCCATGCTAACACGTATCATATTTAAGGATTGCGATTAGCTTGGTTACGATTAATAAAAAAATTTGAGAAATGACTAGCTGCAACCGCAGTCGCCGTGATCGTGCCCGCAGCCGCTGTGGTCATGGTCGTGGTCGCAACTGCTGTGATCATGCTCGCAGCTATCGACATTGCCACATGAATCACAACCGGATACTTCATCTTCTGGACCCCGAATGATGAAACCTGTTCCCCGATCGTCGTCCACATAATCAATTATAGTCTCGCTGAGCATTTCAGTATCTTCTGGGTTCATGTAGACCTTTATGCCCCTGCTCTCAAAGACCTTATCACCTACTTCCTCGTCACCCAAAGCCAGACCATAATTCGCGCCGGTAGAATCAATAGCCGCCAGGAACATCCTGATCACTTTGCCTTCCACCAGGCTATTCTTTATCATATTTGCTGCCGCCTCTGTAATCTCGATCATGAATAACACTCCAAATGTGTATCTTCGCAAAACTGGTATTTAAAGCATTATTATCAGGATCTTCAGGCAAGAATGGAGGATTTATCATGGAGGAGCAACAAGGGATAAACCATGGGCGTTGATTTGGGAGACCTGCTGCATAGAAAGAAGATCAAGATAAAGGATCTCTCCGGAAGATGGGTGGCGATCGATGCCTTCAACACCCTCTACCAGTTCCTGAGCATAATCCGGCAAAAGGACGGCACGCCGCTCATGGACAGCCAGGGAAGGGTGACCTCGCATCTATCCGGTTTATTGTACCGCACTACCAATCTCATTGAGGCCGGGGTCAAGGTGGCTTTTATCTTCGACGGAGAGCCGCCCTCCTTTAAGGCAGAAACGCTTGCCCAGAGGTCAGAGGCAAGGGATAAGGCGGCAGCCGCCTGGGAAGAGGCAAAGGCCGCCGGCCAGGATGGATTCAAGTATGCTCAGGCGGCCTCCCGCATCAACTCCGAGATCCTGGAGGACGGAAGAAGGCTTATTTTAGCCATGGGGCTTCCCGTCATTCAGGCCCCATCGGAAGGCGAAGCGCAGGCAGCTCGCATGTGCGCAAGGGGCGACGTCGAACTGGTGGGCAGCCAGGACTATGATTCGCTTCTCTTTGGCGCTCCCTTGGTAGTGAGGAACCTGGCCATCACCGGCAAGCGGAAGCTTCCCAAGAAGAACATTTACGTGGATGTGGAGCCTGAGATTATCGATCTGGAGGAAGGGCTGGCCCGCCTGGGCATCAGCCGAAAGCAGCTCGTGGAGGTCGGCATCATGTGCGGCACCGACTACAACCGCGGCTTAACTCGGGTCGGCCCAAAGACGGCTTTAAAGCTGATCCGGGAGAAGGGAGATCTGGAATCCATTCTGGCCGAGCAGGAGGAGAAGATCGACTGCTTCGCACAGATTCGGGAATTCTTCCTTCATCCCAATGTTACGGACGATTATGAGGTCAGGATGAAAAAGCCCCGCGTGGATGAGATCGTCTCTTTCCTGGTAGAAGAGCGGGACTTTGATAGGGAGAGAGTGGAAAAGACGGCGGGAAGGCTGGAGGAGGAATACAAACGTGGCCAGAGCACACTCGACCGCTGGTTCTAACTCTGGCTTCTCCGGCTACGACCTTGATCTGGATAAAGCCATAGATCTTATCCAAGAGAGCGGGGCGCGCCTTGTGGGCCTTCAGGCTCCGGAGGGTCTGAAGAGGGCCATGCCCGCACTGGCTCGACATATTGAGGAGAAGACGGGAGCCCGTGTCATTATCTCGGGGGATCCCTGCTTTGGGGCCTGCGACGTGGACATGCAGCTGGCCCTGGAGGTGGATCTGATGCTCCATCTGGGCCATGCACAGCTTTTGGAGGGGCCGGATAATGTCATCTTTCTGGAGGCCAGGATGAAAGAGGACCTGAGAGACGTGGTCGAGAAGGCAGCCATGTTCCTCAAGGCCAGGAAGGTGGGCGTTACTACTACTATCCAGCATGTGCACAAGCTCGACCAGGCATTAGAGGCCCTCAAGAAGCATGGCATCCATGGCGTCGTCGGGCCGGCAGGGGGCCGGGTAAGGCAAGCTGGCCAGGTTTTGGGCTGCAGCTACAGCACGGCCCGGGCCCTGGATGTGGAGGAGTATCTCTTCATCGGCACAGGACAGTTTCATCCTCTGGGCATCGCCCTGGCCACAGGCAAGAGAGTAGTAATCGCAGATCCGGCTACCGGCGAGGTATCGGAGATCGATACCGACCCCATGCTGCTGCGGCGCTTTGGAGCCATCACCCGGGCCAGGGAGGCGAAGCGCTTCGCTATCCTGGTTTCCAAGAAGCCCGGACAGAAACGGATGGAGCTGGCAACAAGGCTGAAGGCCTTGGGAGAGTCCACCGGCCGGGAGATGTTCCTGGTTTATCTGGACAATATCGAGCCGGACCGGCTGCTCAACCTGGGAGCGGAGGCCGCAGTATCTACGGCCTGCCCCAGGGTGGCGCTCGATGATGCTGCCAAATATCGAATACCCATTCTTACGCCGCCCGAATTCGAGGTGCTGCTGGGGGAGCGGGGGTGGGAGGAATATGAGTTTGATGAGATTGAATGACAAGTGTGAATCGAAAACCATCTGGTGGGACGGCGGCCTGTGGCTGATCGATCAGACCCGTCTGCCTGGCGAGCTTTTGCCCATCTGCATAAAAAGCGTCCGGCAGCTCATCGAAGCGATCAAGACCCTGCGCGTGCGTGGCGCGCCGGCTCTTGGTGCCGCTGGTGGCTATGGGATAGCGCTGGCAGCAGAGCTCTCCCGGGCCTGCAACGCACAGGAGTTGATGGATGAGCTGGAGACTGCCGCCCATATGATCAAGGGCTCGCGCCCTACCGCCATTAACCTCTCCTGGGGCGTGGATCGAGTCATGCGGGCGGCGGCCCTTCAGGAGACGGCGGAAGATATTCGTATGGCAGCTCTTCGTGAGGCGGAGGAGATCGCCCGGGAAGATGTGCAGATCAATAAGCTCCTGGGCAAGAACGGGGCCCGGCTATTGGATGACGGAGACAATGTCCTCACTCACTGCAATGCCGGAAGGCTGGCCTGCGTGGGCTGGGGAACGGCTTTGGGCGTCATCCGATCCGCAGTTGCCGCAGGCAAGCATATCCATGTCTACGCCTGCGAGACTAGGCCTATGCACCAGGGATCACGTCTGACCGCCTGGGAGCTGACAGAGGACGAAATACCGGTCACGCTCATCTGCGAGGGCATGTCCGGCAGCCTGATGAGGAAGGGCAAAATCGATAAGGTCATAGTGGGTGCCGACCGCATCACCAGGGATGCCGTCTTCAACAAGATCGGCACCTACAGTCACGCTGTTTTGGCCAGGTATCATAAAATCCCCTTCTACGTGGCAGCGCCGCTCTCCACCTTCGATTGCCTGCACCAGGAAGAGGACATTGTGGTGGAAGAGCGCGATGCGGAGGAGATCTGCTCCCTGGCGGGCACGCGCCTCGCGCCCCAGGGCATCGAAGTCTACAATCCGGCCTTCGATGCCACGCCGCTGGAATTGGTATCCGGCCTGATCACAGAGAAGGGCGTCTTCCGGCCACCGCTTATGCCGCCGATCTGAAACTTTTTTTTTATCTATCTCAATTTTTCTGTGCATATTCTCTTCTCCCAAACCATTTACCATTTATAGGATCGAGCCAATGCTATATGGGTGAGATAATTGGTAAAAATTACAGGACGACTGGGAAAATCCTCCGGCAGCCCAATAGGTCCGGAAGATTTTGAGCAAGATGTCTATTTGACCAATTCGGAAGCATCGACTCTGCTCAGGGAATTGGCCCAAGAGATTGAGGCAGGTGGCAGGGTAGAGGCATCAGCGAGCACATGGTCTCTTGGAGTCAATCCCATGCAGCCGATTAAGGTGGAGCTGCAGTACAAGTTCCGCAAAAAAGAGCTGGAAATCCAGATCAAGCTCAAAGAAACGCCCTGAAATGAATTATGATCTGGCCGTCATCGGAGGTGTGGGCTATGCCCTGGAAGGGCTGGCGGACGAGGTGGATACACCCTATGGCAAAGTGCCCATTGTCCGCAGCCGGATGAGGGGACAAAAGATTGTCTTCATCTCCCGCCATGGCGGCAATCACCTCCCTCCCCACAAAGTCAACTACCGGGCCATCATCTCCGCCGCCAGGATATCGGGCGCAAGCACGGTCATCTCCACCAACACCGTAGGCAGCATGGCCGGGCACCCCATGGGCAGCATCTTTTTGCCGAGCGACTTTGTGGAGTTCACCAAATGCCGGCCCAATACCTTCTTTGAAGATAAAGCCGTTCACGTGGATATGAGCCGGCCCTATTGCCCAAGGCTTCGCGCTTCTCTGGCTGAGGCGGCCCGCTCGATTGGCCAGCAGGTCGCGAAAGGCGTCTACGTCTGCGCCGAGGGCCCGCACCTGGAGTCGCCTGCCCAGATCAGAATGATGCGCCAGTTCGGGGATGTGGTGGGCATGACCGGCTATCCCGAGGTAGTCCTGGCCAGGGAGGCCGCTCTCTGTTATGCATCGCTTTGCATCGTCACCAATCCCGCCGCGGGAATGGCGGGCGAAAGTGTCCTCGCCATCTCAGAGATCGCCGATATTATGAAAAAGTCGGAGGAAACTGTTGGGGAGATAATCTATCTGGCCGCGCAAAAAATTCCTGAGCAAAGGCCATGCGTTTGCCAGGATGCCCTGGAAAATGCGGCGCTTTAGGGGATTGCTGATTGCTCAAAGAGGCGTCATCAATAGCTTTATATATTAATTTATGCAGTTAAACATAATCTATGTATTCGAAACGTTTTGCCGGATTGCTTTCCTTCGTGGGAGCCTCTCAATTTCTCATCTTTATCTTGTTGGGGTACAGGGGTAGAGAAGACCCCAGACTTCAGGCTGGGGATGAATCGTACCACTGTCATGATTACTTTCGCTGCGCACGAATTGACTTAATATAGCATGGACCGACCACATTAAGTTGATATGAAAACGGCCTACAAGTTCCGGCTATATCCAAACAGGCAACAAGAAGCACAATTGGCCTTAACGCTGGATACCTGCAGGCATCTTTGGAATAAAGCACTTGCGGATCGCAAAAATGCCTGGGAACGCGAAGGCATAACCAGATCTTACGAAGATCAGGCAGCTTTGCTGGTCTTTGAGAAACAGTCCAATCCTTACCTCAATGCCGTCCATTCTCAGGTCGAACAGGATGTCTTGAGGAGGCTTCAGAAATCCTTTGATAACTTCTTTCGAAGAGTTCGCGAAGGGGCTCGAAAAAAAGGCTACCCCAGGTTCAAGTCCATTAACCGTTACAGCTCGATTACCTATCCTCAGTCAGGATTTAAGCTGAACGGCACCAGGCTGATACTGTCAAAAATTTCCGGCGGCATTAGAACCTTTGAGCATAGGCCTATTGTGGGCAGGATCAAAACCTGTTCCATCAAGCGAGATAAGACAAATGCATGGTATGTCATATTTACGACCGAGCTTGAGAATCCAATCAAGCGAGAGACCAAGACCGCGATCGGAGTAGACCTTGGCATCACTCATGCAGCCGTAACTTCGGATGGTCAGTACTTCGACTATCCAAAGTACCAAGTCCAAGCTGAGAAGAAGAATCGGGCTGCCAATAAATCGTTGCACCGCAAGAAGCCGGGTTCCAATAACCGGAAGAAAGCCCAGACAAAGTTGGCCCGGATCGCAAAGAGGGTAACCAACCTTCGCGAGGAGTTTTTGCATCAGGTATCAAGGAAACTGGTAAACTCGGCTGACAGAATCATATTCGAAGATCTGAGCATCCAGAGTATGCTTAAGAACCATTGTCTGGCAAAGCATATTCAGGATGTATCATGGGGAAAGCTAATACGCTTCACGGTGAGCAAGGCTGAAAGAGCTGGCAAAACCGTGGTATTGGTTAATCCCTATAACACTAGCCAAAGATGTTCCGCTTGTGGCGAGATCGTGTCCAAGAAGCTAAAAGATAGGGTGCATATCTGCTCTCGGTGTGGTCTAATAATCTGCAGAGATCTCAATGCAAGCATGGGAATCAGAACCCTCGGACTGAGGGGGATAGCCTGTGGAGAACCGACCTCCGGCTTTGGCCTATGTCCAAAGTAAGCGCCGGTTCGTCGAAGCAGGAAGCCCCATCCTTTAGGGTGGGGAGGAAGTCACGCTCATCTGTGAGGCACTTTATCCCGGCTACAGCATGTCCAATAATATGATAAGCGATCTTGGTATCGGCTCCACTGCATCCATCTTCAACAGCTCCATCATCGTCCTGGGTCTGCTGATCACTCTCTCGGCAATTACATTTCATTCTTTTCATAGAAATAAAATATTCACGATTCTCTTGATCTTGACCGGCATGGGAGCGATGGTCGTCGGCCTTTTCCCTGAAAATATGAGACCTTACCACGAGATCTTTGCCGGCATTACTTTTGTATTTGGCGGATTATCTGAAATCTTATCCTTTGCCCTGCTAAGATTTCCCATGTCCATCGCGGTTATCTTTCTGGGAGGGTTAACTTTAGGCTCCCTGGCAATGTTTGTGCTTGGAATCCACCTGGGACTGGGGCCGGGCGGCATGGAAAGGATGATCGTTTATCCGGTGATCCTCTGGGGAGCAAGCTTTGGAGGATATCTGATGGCCTCGGAGCGAAGATAAGATCTCGAATCATCGAGCCGTCATCGAAATTATGCCCGAACTTCCTGAAGTGGAGATGGCTCGCAGGTACTTGCAGGCCACAGCGCTGCACCAGACCATTCAGGCGGCAAAGGTCAAGGACGGGCGCATCCTGGCCAGGGTATCGGCGAGGGAGTTAGAGGAGGCCCTGGCCGGGCAAGCAGTTTCACTCTGCTTCGCGGCACGGCAAGAGGCTCTTTTTGAAGCTGCACGATTCGCTCTGGCTGACGCTTCATCTGGGCCTCACGGGAAGGTCTGATCTACCTGGAAAGCGGGGCAGAGGAGCCGCGTCACACCCGCCTGCTTATTTCCTTTGAAAACGGCCACCGCCTGGCCTTCGATGATCCCAGGATCTTTGGCGAGGTAGGCCTCGCGAAAAGTCCCGAAGCCTTTTTAGTGGAGCGAAAGATCGGACCGGATGCCCTGCTGCTTGACACGGGATGGCTTTATAAAGATCATGAGCGGCAGAAAGGGCCTGATCAAACCGGCTTTGCTCAATCAGAATCTTGTGGCAGGTCTCGGTAATCTTTATGCGGATGAGGCACTTTTTCAGGCGGGCATCTGTCCGAAAACTCGCGGCCTGACAATTGAGCAGCTTATAGCCCTCTATTCATCTATTCAGGAGGTGTTGAAGACGGCCCTTTCCACAGATGCCGATCTGTCAAAGCTGCCCGATTCCTATCTCCTGCCCCACCGCCATCCAGGGGGCAGGTGCCCTCGGGATGGTGCTCTTCTCCGGCACGAAAAGATCGGCGGGAGGACCAGCTACTTTTGCCCGGAGCATCAAAAAGAATAAGAATAATGTTTGATAAAAATTAAGAAATGTTAAGAATAAATAGTACGTAACATGTAAGAGAGCTGTCCAGCAGCTCTGCTAAAAATCATGGCTGCGGGCGGGGAGGGTAGGAGAATGAAAGAAGGAGGAGACGTTTTCTGCGATGTGATCGATCGGTCGGTGCTGGCCAGCCTTCGAGAACTGCAAGATGAGGGAGATCCTGATATCAGTCGCCGAGGTGGGTGGTCTTTTCATCAAGCATTCGCCGGATAAGGTAAATGCCATTATGCAGTCTGTGGAAAACGATGACGCCAAGGGGCTGCACATGGCTGCCCACAGTCTGAAGTCGAGCAGCGCTTACGTAGGTGCGATGCGTCTTTCGGCCCTGGCCAAGGAACTGGAGATGATGGGGCGGTCCAATTCATTGGAAGGGGCAAAAGAGTTGGCGCAAAGGCTGAAAACTGAGTTTTTGCAGGTTATGACCGTTCTTGAAGCGGAGATCAATGAGCAAAGCAAAGGCCGTTTGTGATCGCGTCTATGTCGTAGGAGGATCGGACCATCTCTGCGCCCGAAGACGCTTTCGTCTATCTGGTGGATGCCGGATCAGAGTTGGTGCTCATCGACTGCGGAGTAGGCCAAGGGATGAGAAGAATCGAGGAGAATATCCGGTCGCTGGGCTTTGAGTCGGCCGGAGTCTGGAACATAATTGCCACTCACTGCCATATCGATCATATCGGCGGCCTTTTCGTCTGGAAGGAGCGCTACGGTTCTAAGATAATTGCCCACGAACTGGACCGGGCAGGAATTGAGGGCGAGAACAACGTTCTTACTGCGGCCAGTATGTACGGTGTGGACTACAAACCGGTCTTGGTAGACACGCTCCTCAAGGGCGAGGCGGAAAAGCATACCTACGGTGATTTGGAGTTCAATTTCCTGCACACGCCTGGGCATACGCCCGGCAGCATATCGGTTTACATCGATACTAAGGACGGGCGGGTCTTATTTGGACAGGACATCCACGGGCCGTTCTCGTCTGCCTGGGGCTCGGATCTAAAGAAGTGGCGCCTTTCCATGCAAAAGCTGCTGGCTCTGCGGGCGGATGTGCTCTGCGAGGGGCATGCGGGCATTTACCGGGGCGAGAAGGTAGGCAAGTACATCGAGTCATATTTAAAGAGATACGAGGTCTAGTACAGCCGGGCCTAATTAAAGCAATGATTGTCCTTTTGCCTTTGTGAACTGCTGATCGTTCTTTGCGCCTTAACGTAGGATTCAACCGGGTCCGTTTTCACGCGAAGGCGCGAAGCCGCGAAGTCAAACAAAGGTTTATTTCGGCCTCGTTGTACTAGACAGTTGAGGTGATGCGCATAACCAACAAGTCCTGGCTCATAATAATTGCAATGGTACTGATCGCAGGTGCAATATTTTTTTCCGCGGGTCCCAAATCATCGCCATTTAGAGAGAGCTACATGTCGGCAGGCATTCCCGATAACTATTATTTAAGCCAGCAGGCCGCCGACATGGACAGCCCCATTGAACTGGTCCGCTTTGCCACCAGCATCAAACCGGATGCAAGGAGCCTGAATATCCCAATGAAAGCTGCCTACTACCAATGGTATCTTAAGAATCGGGGCTTTAATGTGAGCTTTGCCTACAGCGATAATTTCCGAAATCAGGGCAATAGCCATGTCTGGCTCCTGGTGAAAAATCAGCAGGGCGAGAGCATGTATGTGGATCCCAGTGCAGATATGATGAAAGCCGATTCCATCTGTCCCACAATGCCCGAGTACAAGAGCTATGAGAAGACGTTTAAAGACATCAATGAGCTCTGCCACAATACGGGCGGCGTAGATAAATACGCCTGGTGGAATACGGGCAGCGGCAAGGAGCTGTTTGAGAGCAGCGTTATGCTGCTGAAAAAAGAGCAGCTTTAGTCCGGAAATTGAGATTCCGGCCCACAATCTATCCGCGAAACCCAAGCTTCTCGATTTCCAGGTTGATTCGCTTCTCTTCCTCGGTCAGGTCCGGCTGTTCCAGGGCTTCCACAGCCTTACGGATGGCCACGCCCACCAATATGCCTTTCAGAAAGTCGTGTCGATTTTCTTCTTCGATGGTGTTGATGACACTGTTCATGTACCGCTCAATGGTAGTGCCGGGATTCGCCCTGAAGGAATCGAGTTCTTCTGAAACCGCATTCAGTTCTTCCTCATCGAAACCAAAGCCCTTCAAGAATGCTAATAGATCATCGTCGTCGCCGCTCATGGATTGGATATTACGCGCTTAAAGTAGTTCTTCTTTTCGAATCTCTACGGATAAGAAAACTTGCGGCTGCCGGGATTCGAACCCGGGTTACAGGCTTGGGAAGCCTATGTCATAACCGCTGGACCACAGCCGCTCTATGACTTTGATATTTTGATATGCCTTTAAGCAGTGGATAGTGATTCTGGCTTTTTTCTGATTCGCTGCCATTTTATGCGATGCAGCTTCTCGTATTTAAAGGTTTTAGCTACTAGATTTAAAAGCTGTGTCATATTGCTCTTAAATTTTGCATATAGCTGCCCATGTGGATGCATCGCAAGATAATGCAAGACTGTTGCCTTATTTTTATCGCAATACCCCGATGCTTGCATCGGGGATAAAGGGCATACGTATTCAACCTAGGTTTGGATCAGCTTAACCTGGTTCAACCTTCATGCGGCGGCGCCTCGGATGCCCCGCAGCTTGCTGCGCGGGTGCGCCGCCGCGGAAATTATAGTTCGATCTTCATTTGAAGGTATGTGCCTTCTATCATGGTTGGTTAATGGTCCTAAGGAAGAAAAACGCCCGCTTAAATGGTTTGCATATGAATATATTGAAGGATATAGAAAAATGAATTATTTCAATGAAATTATCGATAAGGAAACTAAAAAAGTTACGCTTAGAGGAGTACAAGAGTATGCTCATTTATTTTTAACCAAAAAAGCGATTGATTTTTTGGGACAAGGGAAAGTGCTGTCACCTGATCCTTTCATTAAAGGTTGGCCAAGTAAGAATGTTCCGGAAATAGTTGAAGAACTAAAAAAATTACATTTAGTTGATCCAGATATAAAATACTACGAAAAATTATATGGATGCTTATCGCAATGGACACATTGGACACCGCAAGGTATCGGGGGTGCATTCAAATTTGTGGATAATCGATTATTTAATGATCTGGAGAAGAGAAAGTTCAAAGGAGCAGGAGCAATTATATTTGGAATTCAGTCGCTAGCAAACTCCGCATATTTATTCAATACTCATTTTCAATTAAGTTTTCAAGATAAACTAGATGATTTTGAGGAGATATATAAAAAGATATGGCTCAAATAAATTTAATGAATCAAACTGCGTGCGGCCACCCCAAACCTAAAGGGATGGGGTATGCTTCGGGGCCGCACGCACGCCCGGTTAGCTGGAGATCAGAAATCATCGAGTCTTCTTTGCCTGGTCTCCCTGATCTGTGCAATCGAAACTCTGCTTTCGAATTCCAGCTTATCGGTTTAAGTGAGCACAAATTACGTGCGAGGGTTCACTTCATCCCCAACCTAAAGGTCGGGGTATTCGTGACTCTCCGCGCTCCCGATGTAATAAAAAATATTGTATATAAAAATTTGCAGCGTTATAGCTTCAAGAATTTATCGTACTTCAATCGTTTAGTTTCATCCGCTAGATGCAAAATCATAGAGAAGAACGGGGAAAGGCAATCGTTGATCTGGGAAATCAGATTAAGAAGGTCAACGACCATTCATTTAACGTAAAATCCCAATCATGAAGTGGATTCTACGAAGTCAAAGCAACGCCAAACGGAATGATGTGCGATTGCCCGGATTTCGTTTATCGCGGCGGAAATTCTTGCACCGGGCAAGCACATTATTCCCATGAACCAGATCTATTACAACCTCATAAGGGCTGTTTTCGCCGCGCCAAAATTGACCCCCCGCGCCGATCCGATTTTGACCCCCTATTTAAGCTAACCAACCTCCTTGTGTATAAAGCCTAAACTCCGGCCCTTTTAATAACCAGGTTAGCCTCGATGGGAATTCCAATCATCATCTTCTCCAGGATCGTTCTCTGTTTTTTTGAGATCTCCGTTAACCTCCATTTGCCGCCGACTTTAACTGCCCTGAGCTTTCCCAGTTCCAAGAGAATCTCTTCAATGGATTTTTTATCAAGCAGCTCCGACTCTCTGGCCTTTCTTAGCAATATCGCCCTCATGATCAACGATACGAAGAAAATGAATAGCAAGCCCTGAAGCGTTTCAATCTTATGTACTCTCAGAGGCATAGCCTCAAGCTCATTCTTCAGATCATCAAACTTCTTCTCGACTTCATCCCTTTCGCGATAGAGTGAAAGCACTTCGTCCCATCTTCGTTTGGTAGCTGAAAGAAGAATTGTCTTGCCAAATCGGTTTGAAGCCTGCGATATGGCATTTATTCTCCGGCGAAGGTGGATCGTTTTTCCCTCGACAATGCACTCCAAGTATCTTTCAAAATTGCCTGCTGTTCTCTTGAATTCTCCGATCGGGTTTTTAAACTCTTTTCCATTGAGTGCTGATTCGATATCGATCAGTCTGTTGTAGAACGAATTTGTCTCTGAGCCTTCTCGTTTTTTATTGAACAGGACATATCCATAAGCATTGACTTCACCAATCAGGACCTCGCTTTCCAAGACATAGAATATGTCACCGCCGAACCTCTTTGCATTGGCAGGATTTTCGATATCCTTGTTCGTCTCACTGATAAGACCCTTGCCGATATTAACGCTAAACGGAAGCGGAAGAATGAAATCAATATTCTCGGCAGTCATTTCTTTAATATTGCTCTCGCTATAGAATCCTCTATCCAGAATGAAGAGACTTTTTGCAATGCCAAATGCTTTTATTTCAGCCACAAGATTCTTCAAAGTCACAACATCGTTGATGCTTCCCGGAAACAACTTGAAATAAAGTGGTAAGTGATTGTTCAGTGAAAGCACCAATCCCAGGTTGACTTGAGGCAGGTCCAAGCCATCGCGGTTGTATCCCCATTCTAACCAATCGATATTTCGCGAGGCTGAGGAGAGCGATGTGATATCGAATATTAGCGTCTCGTCTTCGCCAGCTATCAAGGAGTTGTAGAAGGTGGTCATAGCGGCTTCTTTTGTGGATAATCGCTCCAGGAAACTTGAGAGCCACTGAGAGCTGAATGTCTCTTTTAGTGAGTACATCTCCGGAAGAAACGAGTCATCTAGAACGTGGTTAAGGTTCTTAAGAGAGGTCTGATGCAGCAACCTGCTCATCGCAACAGCGAGAATCAAATCTCCGTCCTTTCCAAACGCTTCCGAGAGCTTCTTCCTAAGCTGGATTTCATTGCCCACAGAATCAAGAAGATAAGCAGGACCCAATGATTTTGTAGTCTTGACATCACGTTCTGCGACCTTTGGAATGAGCTTTCCTGAAGTCTCATCCCAGACGCCAAGATAATTGCGTTTTTGCCTGGATTGCTTCTTCTCAGGGTCCCAAAAATTTTCGGCTTCATAAACGTAAGTATGCCCGCGAATCTTCTGCTTGACCAGATACGTCATAGCTAAGAGTAATAACCATAA
Source organism: Methanotrichaceae archaeon (assembly GCA_963803855.1). GTDB lineage: Archaea > Halobacteriota > Methanosarcinia > Methanotrichales > Methanotrichaceae > Methanothrix. The sequence goes on along the minus strand of CAWDNX010000001.1, from coordinate 738,704 downwards.
TAGTATATAAATCCTTCGGTAAGTTCGATGACTGAAGAGTTCAATACGAAAAATGGTTACTGCAAAGGCAGGAGTTTAGGATAAAGCTCACGTCTCACTACCTTCTCCGAAAACTCTGTCCGTTCATGTTCAGGATCAGCGCGTGATGGGTGATCCTATCAAGAATCGCTGCGGTAAGGGCTCTATCATGGAACACCTTTACCCAGTCTGAGAACGCCAGATTCGACGTAATAATAGTACTCATCGTCTCATATCGCGTTGCCAGCAACTGAAAAAGCAGTTCCGCGCCGGCAAGGTCGAATGTGACATACCCGAGTTCATCGAGAATCAGGAGGTCGATCTTCTTGAACTGCCGGAGATAAAGAGAGAGCTTGTTCTCGTTTCGCGCTTCAACCATCTCATTGATCAAACCTGCTGCCGTGCGAAAAGACACCCGATAATTCTGCTCACATGCGAGTATTCCAACTGCAATCGCCAAATGTGTTTTCCCTGTTCCTGAATTTCCGATGAGAATGGCATTCCTTTTCTCCTTGATGAACGTGAGGGCTTTCAATGCAGGAAGAGCATCTCTCCCATCTTGCGGGAGGTTATCAAGCACTAGGTCTTCGAACCGTTTCTTCGTCGGAAAACCAGCCTTGCGAAGTGACTTCATCTGACGATTTATGTGCCTTTTATCGATTTCTGCCTGGAGTGCCGATTTCAAGAACCGTTCCAGGTCAGGATTATTGGGCTGGTACTCCTGCACATAGGCGTAAACCCCGTTCACCCGCAACTGTTTGCATAGGTCTGCAAGCGTCATGTCCATAGCTTATCCCTCCATCAGTTGATCAAAAGCGACAAGATCCGGCTGCGTGACCTCAAATTCAGCATATAAGGCAAACGGCTCCACCTTCTGATCCACTGTCTGGTTAAGGAAGAACCGGAGCGTATCATAAGTTGGGGAGATGTTCTGTTTCTTCAGGGTGGTCAGGGCGTGAGAAAGCGCCTCAGTCGAAGTCTCAAGCATCAGGTCAAGAACCGGTAGGAATTCTTTTGGATCATCGAGGTAGTACCGGTTGAAAAGGTCCAAGATCAGCTCATCCATTTGAGCCAGAACCCTGGCATTTGGAAGTGCGCCGGGCTTGCGATGAAATGTTTTGATGTAATGGGTTATGTCCAGTGAGTACTGCTGTTTCCCGGCTAACCTGCGATGGGATGCAATAACATCGTTCCCATCGAGGAGCGCTATCCTGTCAACCAATAATTTCAGTGTGATCTGCCTGGGACGATACGTGTCTGGAACTGAGTAGAAGTTCCCGTCACATTTCACCAGCGAATAGCGAGATATGGCAGCCCGTTTCAGTTCGTAGTTCTCATACTCAAGTGTCGGCAGGGGGTGCATCAGTTCTCTCTCTTGAACGAGACCTTGAACCGGCACATTCGGACGACGATAGACTGGACGGGCGTTAATCTCGGCGAGGCACGTACTGAGCCATTTCATCGCCTCTTCGATTGACTTGAACGAGCTTCGTTCGCCAAAGGCAACTCTCCGGATGTAGCCGACACTTTCTTCATCGGTTCCCTTCTCCTGAGGCGAGGCCGGATTGCAGACACATGGACGGAAACCGGAATGCATGGAATACTCCAGAAAACTGTCGTTCAATTTCTGTTTCTGCGAATCATATACCACGCTCATCCTGTCATAGAAAATTGTTTCAGGAACTGCGCCAATCTCATGGAAAAATTCGATGTGGGCCTGGATCACCTCCAACCTGGTAGACCGTGGGTAGAGTCGAGCAAATCGATAGAGTGAGAAGGGAAGTACGAACACTGCAAGATAGAATTTCAAGCAGATCCCTTCGATACTGAGATGGACTTCACCCCAGTCAAATTCAGCACGCTGACCAACGCGCGGCTCTTGCAGGATGAACACCTCTCGGGGAGCATTGGTGCGTTTCCAGCGGACCACTTCATCTTTAACGCTGGTGTAACCGATTTTGTGGCCATCTCGGACGAGAAGCTCCCAAATTCGTTTGGCAGTGAGTCGCTGTTTTCGTGGTTTTTCCAGGTTCGACTCAAGATACTGGCGGATCTTTTGGCGTACGATCTCTGTTAGGACGCGAGAAGGCTGGATGATCTTCCTATCCTTGGGCAGGATCTCTTCAACTGATCCCTCCTGTACATCATTTACCCTACGCAAGTACTTTTTAGCGGTATTCAGGGATATGCTCAGTTCGCGGGCTACTTTTTTGTAAGAACCATAGAGTTCGTACAAATCGACGATTCTACGTATATCTGCCATCGTTTTCACCTTAGAGCCCACCTCTCAGCATACTTGGAGAGGAGAGGCTTTCCTTCTTGGGGGGGGGTCAAAAACGAATCGGCTTTTCCTTATATAGGGGGGTCAAAATAGAGTCGGCGAATACATAAGGCTGCATATGGGCGCGATGGGACAACCTCCGCGAAGGCAGCGGGAGTTGGGATCGATTATCGATAGAGAGAATAAATGAATGAAGATGTTGAAGAGGAGTTTTGAATGCGAGACCGGATAATTAGAACATATTCCATTTCTCGCGCTTAATACCCTCTATATAATCAAAATGTCCGTCTTCGGAGATAACTAGCAAATCTTTCTCAATAGCGGTCGCGCCTATCAACACGTCACATGAACTTATTGGGGTTCCTTTGGATTTCAATTTTGCAAAAATTTCAGACGCTATATCCGCAGTTTGTTGTGTAAACGATAATATTTTAAGAGTTTTTATAAAAATTTCAAACGCCGCCACCTGCTTTAGAGGATTACCTAATACCACGATCTTTCTTTTCGTTTCGTAATATGTTATCGTACTTATACAAACGTCTCTGCCATCAAAAATGGCCTGCTCCAGTTCTGATTTTAATTTTTCATTCCCTCTCAGGATGAAGATAACAATATTAGAGTCTATTAGGCAATTCATTCAAGCACTCTTTATTATATTACTATTCGAATTTATTTGCTTGTTCTGGAGACAACTCTCCGAAAGCAGAAACCGCTGATTCTATTAGCATTATCTTCTCAATACGTCTTTTTAACTCCCCCCTGTTCTCATTGAGTGTGCTCAATATCTCATAAGGTGTTTTACTCACAATCATCATCATTTTTTTATTTAAATTTGCCATGTCTATATGCCCAAGATCTAGGTTGCACTCGATTATTTCATCCATCATTTTAGGAAGATTCCAACACATCGATGTTATATAGAGTTCTATGGGTAGTTCTGTGATTCCTGACATTGCATTCACCTTCCCGCTGCGATAACTGCCAAACAACATCTTATGATTTTTACCATAATAATATTCGCCGACGGTGACTATTCTTGATCTGATTCCACCATCTGCGGAACTCTTCTCTTCGGAACCGCCGCCGCTGTTTACAGATGATATGTACTGTTTTTCACAAATGGCTCCTGACATTATGCCTCAATCCAAGTCATACGGTTCTAAGAAGTTCATCGAATTTCGATTTAACATCTTCTGATATCTTTAAATCCGCTGGATCTACATGTTTATCCAACAGGATTTCTCCATACAATTTATTATAAAGGATCAACCTCTCCACAATCCAAAACGCAAATTGCTTCGCTATTTGAGGTGTAAATTTTATATTTATTTCTGCAATGAACTCTGGTCCTTTTTGTTTACTGCCTATTATTGAGCTAATTGTATCAAGTTGCGTTGTGAAAAAGGTTGCTTCTAAATGGCCTGGCCTGATATATCCCCAAAAAGAATCAGGAGTTATTTCCCTGTACAATTCTGACTTGCGTCCCGTCGGATTCTCAGATGAACTGGAGTCGTCTGCCATATGCTTCTATATTCATGCAGACACTAAAGTACTTTTTGGGAGGATATGAATCAAATACGCAGTTAAAAAAAATCGTTTTTCTAAAACATCTCTAGTAACACGTCTTTGGGAAGCTCCCCGCGATAACCGCCACATGAATGCATCAACCAAGAACGCGAAAATTGTGTCTGCAAATTAAGTCGGAGGCTTGCAAATTAAGTCCCTCTTTTTAGGGACTTTACATGCAAAGCCACGATCGATCGCTCTCGCGGCGGGAGCAATTACCGGGGCGAAATCAAGCCAGATCCCATTTTGTCGCTTCCCCCGCCCACGCGCGCTAGCCCGCCCGGAGGGGCGCGCGTTTGCTTCGCACGGCTCTTGTTGGCAGGCTATTTTCTGGCGGTATCGTGCGGCAAGGATGACCGGAAATGTATAAGCATTAAGGAAACATAAGGATGAGATTATGCTCTATAGACGGATGAATAATGTGGTGTCGGATCTCTCCATCCTCGGCTTCGGATGCATGCGCTTACCAGTCACAAAAGGCGGCGACATCGACGAAAAACAGGCGACAAAAATGCTCAGATATGCCATTGACCACGGCGTGAATTACGTTGATACTGCCTACCCTTACCACAAAGGAGAGAGCGAGCCATTCCTCGGTAGAGCTTTGCAGGGCGGATATCGCGAGAAGGTGTTCCTTGCTACAAAGCTTCCTAGTTGGCTCATCAAATCTCGCGCCGATATGGATCATTATCTAAATGAGCAGCTAAAGCGGCTACAGACCGATCATATTGATTTCTATCTGGTTCATGGACTCATGAAACCTTTCTGGGAGAACCTGATGTCATTAGGCATTACCGACTTCCTGGATGATGCTATTGCCGATGGAAGGATCAAATATGCGGGTTTCTCGTTTCATGATGAATTGGCGTTATTCAAGGAGATTGTAGATGCCTACCATTGGACTTTCTGCCTGATCCAATACAACTTCACGGACGAACAAAACCAAGCAGGAACAGAAGGACTCAGATATGCTGCGGATCGTGGGCTTGGAATCGTAGTCATGGAGCCTCTTCGAGGCGGTATGCTCACCAAGGAAATTTCTGCCATCAACAAAATATGGGAAAAGGCTCCTGTTCGGAGAAGCCTTTCTGAATGGGCATTGCGATGGGTTTGGAACCATCCAGAGGTGAGTGTTGTTTTATCTGGTATGTCTTCCTTGGAGCAGGTTGAAAAGAATGTCGCCTATGCAGAGAATGGCTTTCCAAATTCGCTCTCAAAAGAAGAACAGAACCTATTTGGGGAGGCGGAAGCTGAGTATAAGAGGCGTATCAAAGTACCCTGCACAGGTTGCAGATATTGCATGCCTTGTCCCTCTAACGTTAGCATACCTGAATGCTTTGAAATGTATAATCAGGGTTGCATGTTCGATGCCCCTGAAGTTGCAAGCGTCAATTACGGCTTCCTGGGAGGCATGCTATCAGGAATCCCAGGATTTGCATCCCAATGCCAGGAGTGCGAAGAATGTGAGAAGAAGTGTCCGCAAGGCATCCCTATTCGAGAAGAACTCAAGAAAGTCGCTGCCTATTTCGGAAAGTGATTAAGACGGAGAGTCTGAACCTGCCTCTTCTCCTTTTGCCTTTTTTTCCCCGCCCCCGCGCGCGCGAGCCCGCCCGGAGGGCCGCGCGTTCGCCGCGCACGGCTCTTGATGGCTGGTTCTTTTCCGGCTCTTCGCTATTTCCAGTTGCTAACCTCAGGTTACTATGTTTTTTCAGTTGTTAGTTCGTCTCTGTGCGTTCTCTGTGAACTGTGGTGTCTCTGTGGTGAAAACGTCGTTAGCCACTGGTTATAACCAATGTCTGACGGTACTACCACCACCGCAGACACAGAGCGCACGAAGGACTCACGAAGAACGGCGATCACTCACCTTCTCCTCAACACTATCCGGTCTCCTGCGGCCACGCTTTTGAATATCTCCAGTCCCTGTGTGATCTTCCCGATATGGTTCACAGACGAATAGGGCTGGGTCTTGCCAAAGAAGATGCAAAAGGCCGGGCCCGGCGACCAGTAGCAGATGTCGCCCGCGGCTGCGGTGGGCGATGTATTTTCATTGTCCATCTGCAAAGGCACATCGAAATAGACCTCTTCGCCCCAGAGGACGGCTACACCCTCCATGGGCAACGCCTTAAAGAAAGCCTCTCTTATCTTGGGATTCCTCTCGTCCAGCTTTGCCATGGCCTTTCCCTTTCCTATAATCTCGATCTCAATGGTTCTCATGAATTTCAGCCTCCAACACTTTCGCTCCGCGCGGCAAATCTACTCATAGCCGCAGGTACTACTATGATTTAGACCGCCCGGCCAAACTCTTTTGACTACTCCCGGCGGGCGGATCCATCCCCTCAATGATCGAAGATCTATCTATATGCGACTATTTTATAAAGGTGCGGTGTTCTTATAAAATATGATGGGGAACTTTTTCGGGTCCTTAGGGCGAGGCTAGAAAATGGTGAAGCTGGAGGATAAGGGAATTTTGGGAATCAAGGGAATTATATTCGACCTTTATAACACCTTGATTGACATCGATACCGATGAGGAGAGCATCAATACCTATGAGGCTGTCAGCAAGTGGCTGATCTACCAGGGCGTTAAGATCTCAGCAGAGGATCTGTTGAATGATTACATGCGAATGGCTAAGGAGGGGATGGAAACTAAGTGGGAGAAGTATCCTGAGATCCGGGTGGAGGAGATCTTCGCCAGAATCTGCAAGAGCCATGCCCTCCGGGACATCGACGAGGATCGACTGGGAGTAGAGACGGCTCGCGCTTTTCGGGCCGGATCACTGCGCCGATTGCAGCTATTTCCTCAAAGCCTGCACCTATTGCAAGAGCTGAAAAGCTACCCCAAGGTCATTGTCTCCAACGGCCAGAGGTCGTTCTCAGAGCAGGAGATGAGATATTTCGGTCTTTACGAGCAGTTCACTCATGTGATCTTCTCCTCAGATTTCGGACACAAAAAGCCCGACCCCAGGATCTTCCTTGAGGCGGCCAAACTGATGGGCAGAGAGCCGGAGGAGATCATGTGCATCGGCGACAGCTTCGAGAATGACATTGTTCCGTCCTCCCGGTTGGGCATGAGGGCTATGCATATCGAAGAAGTCTGGACGTTGTTAGGCTGAGCTGATAAATGGGATTGGACAAAATGGCAAGTGAAAAGTATGTAGACACTTTGGGTCCTGGAAACGCCTTTCGGGAATGGCTGGTGGCGGTGCTGGGCGAGAGGATCGGGAATCGGGGCGGCAAAGTCAATGTCTACAAGGTTATGCCCGCCTCGCATACTGTCTGCCGCTATGAATTTCCCTCGTCTGGATTAAGCGTGGTCGCCAAGTTCTATGGCGAGCATTTGAGCGGTACGAGAAGGTACGATCCCGTCCAGGCTATGGAAAATGAGTATTATACTCTCAAGAAAATCGAGACGCTGGTTGATATTCCCCGGCCCCTGGCCATGCACAGGGATTTTCACTGTGCCTTGGTTACGGAATATATCCAGGGCAAATCTTTCTACAAATACCTGAAACGGGGTGACGGACTGTACGACCGGCTCACTGCCATTGCATCACTGCAAAGAAGGCTGCACGATCAAACAAGAAGCGAATACAGGAAAGAAAAGGTATTCGCTGGGTTTCATAAAAATTTGGATCAGCTTCGTCTGGACAATGTAACCAGAACCAAATTTAACCGTCTTCTGGGAGAATGGTGGCATAGTCCGTTTCTGAATAGGTCCCATGGCTGCCGGGTGCATGGTGATGCAAATCCTATGAATTACCTGTTTAGCCAGAGCAAGGTCTATATGCTGGACCTGGAAAGTTCGAGGGAGCACTTCAATCCCGTGCACGATCTGGGCATTGTTGCTGCTGAGCTTAAGTTCTATTTTGCCTTTCACCGGGGGGGTGGCAGGAATGCTGAGCCTTACATCGGCCATTATCTCTGGCGATATGCCGGCAATGAACCTGAGTTTTATGCCATCACACGCGTCCTTCCCTTCTTCATGGGCCAGGGTCTGCTCCGGATGGCAAAGCTGGGGCTGGGACCGGATGAAAGGGCCTTTGTATTTCGTGAGGCAGAAGCGTGCTTAGAGAGCATTCGTGGCTGAGGACGAATCTATCTTCTCTTAATCTATCTTCTCTTCAGCCGGATATGCAGCCGGTCGGAATAGTTGATGCCCAGACGTAGCGACAGATCCCAGGCCACTCGCGCTCCGGGCATATCCTGGTCTGTGCCGTAGGCCATAATCCAGACCCTCTCCTTCACCAGGGAGGGGACAATATCCTCTAACAGTGCAGAGGTCCAGCACCAGGGAGCTTTGCCCAAAACAAATTTGAGGTGGACATTCTTTTTGCCGGCCCAAAAGTCGAGATGGAAATCCGATCCGTGCTTTGGGCTGACAACCGCGTAATTAATCTTTTTCAGGATCTCTTCTGGAATGAGGTTGGTGCCATTGGTCTCAATGTGAATCTCTTTTTCCTGGGTCTTAAGCCGTGATATCAATTCCGACAGCTCCCTCATCTGCAGGGTGGGCTCTCCTCCCGTGATGACTACTCTATTGCCTTGAAGGCTCGCCAGCACATCAGGAACGGATAATTCCATGGCTGGCTTATCGTCTGTGTCGCATCCCTCACAACATAGGTTGCAGCCGGCCAGCCGAACGAAGGTGGCCGGCCTTCCCATGGCCGGGCCCTCGCCCTGTATGGAATAAAATATCTCTATCAGGCGCATTTGCCCTCTTTCTCACCCCAACTGAGATAAATGCTCTCCTTATGTAGTAGTAATGGCAATTAAGGGAAATGGATTAAGGAAGGGAGCCTCCTAAAATGATCATAAAAGATTTGGCAAAATGCAGATACTTTCAGGCGGCGGATAATACTTCTGTCTGCGAGCTTCTTCATCCTGGCCGGGAAGGGCTGGACCTTCCCTACAGCTTCGACCATGCCATATTGCAGCCCGGCGCGGCATCTCTTCCTCATCGGCTGAAAACATATCCTAAATACTGGTGACATTATTCTAAAATTCATTTGCATAGTTAGCCCCTCTTGGCGAGCGGAAGATGAAGAGGTATGAAAAATGGATCTGCAAAATAGTGATGAAATTTTGAGAAGAGGGGCGTACCGCATCATGGAAGAGCGAAGGCTCTTTGGGCGGGAGGGCCTGGTGGGCGGCCTTCAGGCAGTAATCATCAACACCGAGCCGCATCTGCAAAAAGCAGCCGTCGAGGAGTTCATCAGATATAGCGGCCTTCAGTTTCAGGAGGCATTTATGGATACAACCCATAGAACCTCTGTTCTCAAAGTCCCTGGCTCGGCCCAGTTTCGTTCGGCAGATTTCCTCATCCGCTCCCGGCTTAAGGGCAGCAATCCCTTCCGGGAGATCAATGTCGCACCGCAGACCCGTGATTTGCGAAACACCCGTCTGGAGACATTTGTCTTTGAGACCTCTGATATCGAGAGGTATGTATCCCTGCAATCCCGGGCAGATGTAAAATTCCAGAGCGAAATACTCGATTTTGACAACTACTATTTTATCCAGACAATGCCTTCCAAGTTTACCGGAAATTCTCTGGGATTCATCGAATGGAAGGGCGAGAGATGCATCTATTCTTCTCCAGAAAGCCAACGTATTGACTGGAATATGGAAAAGCCCAGTTCATTTGCCAGTTCCTCTCACCCCCGTAATATCCGCTGGCTGGACCACGCCGCCACCCGGGTCAGGGCTCAGGATCGCGATCCTGCCATACTGGAGTTCATGCGGCTCACCAACTACAGTTTTGATTTCGCCATTTATGTGAAAAGCCTCAATTCCATCACCAGCGTAGCCCGCCTCTCCTCTTCGGACTTTGCTATGGTCTTCACCTCCGGTATTACTCCATTTGTCAGCCAGGAAGCCTCCGGGCCCACAGAGAAGTTCATCAGCAACTGTTGCGACGGTGGAAGCTCTGAGACGAGACGGAATGAAGTTCCTCCTCGATTTGGTAGGCTCTCCAGAGGAAGGGCTGAAGCAGATCTTCAGCCAGCCATCTAAAAATACGCTCCTGGTTTTAGAGTATATTCATCGATATGGCGATTTTGACGGCTTCTTCACCAAATCAAATGTGACCAGCCTAACGGCCGCCACGGCAAAGCAGTGAACAGAAATAAATATATCCAAGATCGGCTTATAGAAAGCAAGGATTTCAAAAATTTGCAGCGCAAAAAAAGGCAAGGTTTGGCTGATGAATTCCATAACGTTGAGGGAGCTTGCCAGGCTCATCTTATGCATAGCTATATGCCAGAGCGCCGGAGTCATAGGCTCGGTATTTACCGCCAGTTCGGTTACTACCTGGTATCCGACCCTTGTTAAGCCCTGGTTTGCGCCGCCAGGATTGATCATATCTGCCGTCTGGATCGGCCTCTTTGTCCTCATGGGCCTGTCTCTTTTTTTGATATGGGGGAATGGGATAAGCAGCACGAACGGCAAAATTGCCTTGGGCGTATTTGCAGCCCAGCTCCTGGTCAATATTCTCTGGTCCTATGCATTTTTTGGTTTGCAGTCTCCCCTGGTTGCAGTCATAGTAATTGTGGTCCTCTGGCTTCTCATACTGCAATGCATCATACGGTTTTGGTCCATCAGCAAAAATGCGGCCCTGCTCTTAGTTCCTTACATCCTCTGGGTGAGCTTTGCAGCTTTTCTCAATTACACCATCTGGAGGCTCAATCCCTGAAGTTTGCCTCTGCTCCGACCGATTCAAATATAAGCATAGCATTCGATATTAAAAGGGTGCTTACAACAATGCAAAATAGAATTATTGTGTTATTATTATCCTCATCAGTCATGTTCTTGCTTGCGGCAACAGGTGTAGCTACCGCGTTTTCTGAGGATTCCGTTTCTGAAGATTTTATCCAGGGCAATTCATCTTACAATAATTCATCGATCTCTTTTATCGGCCAAAACATAATCACCAGCGCTCCCGTGGACCTTTCTGTAGGAAGCGGCTACTATTCATCCCATCCTATTGCTATTGGCACTAAAATCGGCAGCCGAACAGAGCTTTTTAATGCCAATTCCGCCACGTCAATGAGTCACGAGGTAGGCTCTGCAGAGGAAGTTTCAGGGAGAACGGAATATGCGGTCACTTCCAGTAGCATGCGGGGCGATTACGAGACTATCAACTTCGCCACAACAAAGATGCAGATCGATGAAACCGTCACGAACGGCAAGGTCGATATCGGTGTGCTTTCAGGAAGCGATGGCCATGCTTGGAAAAATCCGGCCATAGAGATCGATGAGGAATACATTGGCACATATCATATATCCAAAAATTTTGCTATTAACAACAGCTACTCTAGAAATAGCTTTAAAGACGGCTGGCTCAATTGCTGTGGCGGAAGTTATGATATTTATCCCCCAAAACCGGTGCTTCTCAGCGCAGATGATGTCTTCAATTGCAGGAGATGCAATAGTAAATCTTCTTAAAAAGAGGGTGTAATAATTGCTCCTGGAAAGAATTGTTTCTGCGGGCCTTGCTCATTACTCCTATCTGGTGGGCGACAAGAACCAGGCCCTGGTAATCGATCCCAGAAGAGACGTTGATGTCTACCTAAAAATGGCCATCGAGGCGGGCATGAGAATAGCTCACGTCCTGGAGACGCACAGGAATGAGGATTATTTTGTGGGATCGATGGAGCTGGCCGGACGGACGGGGGCACAGGTCTGGCATGCCGACGGTCAATGGGAATACCAGTACGGACAGCCTGTCACAGCCGGCCAGAAATGGAAGGTGGGCCGCCTGGAGGTCGAGGCCATTGCCACGCCCGGCCACACTCCGGGAAGCATGAGTTACCTACTACGCGATCCGTCCGGCATTCCCTGGATGCTCTTTTGCGGGGACACTCTCTTTGCCGGAGAGGTGGGCCGAATCGATCTGATGGGCAAAGATTTGGCCGCGGAAAACGCCGGACTGCTTTACGAGAGCCTCTTCAAGCGGCTGCTGCCTCTGGGCGACGAGGTCATCCTTTGCCCGGCGCACGGGTCTGGGTCAGTGTGCGGCGAGTTAATTGCCGAGCGCCTCTGGACTACCATTGGTCTAGAGAAAAAGCACAATGCCAGGCTGCAGGTAAAGAGCCAAGAGCAGTTTGTGGCCTCAATAATAAAGAGCCAACCGGGTAGGCCTCCCTATTTCCGCCGCATGGAAAAGGTGAATCTGGAAGGCAGGCCGATACTCGGAGCCCTGTCGTCTCCCCAGCCCCTGGATGCCAGGAGCTTTTTTGCCCTTTCCGAGAAGCAGAATGCTCAGATTCTGGACACGCGCCAGGAGCTGGCCTTCGGTGCTGCTCACGTTCCCGGCTCCCAATCCATCTGGCAGGAGGGTTTAGCCAGCTTTGCCGGCTGGTTTCTTAGCTACGACCGGCCCATCCTTCTCGTTGGCGAGGGCAATTTTGTCGAGAACATAGCTGTCATTCTCCTGCGCCTGGGGTTCGATGACATAGCCGGATTTTTGGCGGGAGGCATGCTGAACTGGCATATGTCAGGATTGGAGTCGTCTGCCGTCAGAACGCTTACCGTGCAAGAGCTCTGCCGCTTGCTTGATGAGGGTGAGCCTTCTTGGATTTTGGATGTCAGATCTGAAAGTGAGCTTTTGAAAGACGGCAAAATCGAAAAAGCACAGCATATTCCCATCACTGCCATCGCAAAGAGTTTGGACGAGGTGCCTAAAGATATGGAAGTATACATCTTCTGCGGCAGCGGCATGCGATCCATGGTGGCGGCAAGCTTTCTAAAGGCGCGGGGCTGGAAGAGCTTGTCCGTCATTTTAGGAGGCATGGCCGGCTGGAAATCGAGGACGTGCCCCCTAAAAAAATAGTGGGCAGATTCGTGCCCTTCTGCTTTCCAGGGCCCTCGCCACGCGCCACATGCGGGAGAAGTCCCTGGTAAAGACGCATGACTCCAGGCCGAAATTAGATTGTCGGGCAAAATTCAGAGCCTCTTGCTCGTCCTTGCAGCGGATAATGCTGATCACTGGCCCAAAGATCTCTTCTCTGGCAATTTTTGCATGCGGGGGAACATAGTCAAGTACCGTGGGCTCAAAGTATGTGCTCTGGAATTTGCCACCCCTCAATAGCTGGGCTCCATTTGTTACGGCATCCTTGACCAGGTCATTTATGCTGGCTGCAGCCCGAAGGCTAATGACTGGGCCGATGGTGACTGATGGGTCCCTGGGATCGCCCAGTTTCCATTTGTCAACCTCTGTAACTATCTTAACGCTTAAGGTTTCAGCTATTGGCTCTGTGGCCAGGATGGCGCTTACGGCATCGCACCTCTGCCCTGCAAACTTTAACGATCCTTGGACGCATTTGGCGGCAGCTAGATGCTGCCGTCGATTGGGGTATGAACGTCCAGCAGCTCTCCTCTCTCGCTACTTCGCCAGTTACCGTCTATCAGCATCTTGAAGACGGCAATTCCGTTTTGTGTGTCATAAATTCCGTCAAAGGCACAGCTTAATTTCAGGTCTAAATCACCGTTTGCCATTTGTATCAAATCATAAACATAAAAAATCAAAAAATTGGATCGCGATAATAAATTCCTCGATCTCGAAAAAAGAATGAATCTATCTATTTCTTTACATGGTGAGCCTTATGGGCACAAGCACCTGGTCTATGACGTAGACAATGCCGTTAGCATATCTCTCGGACTTCAAGACATTGGCACCGCCCACCAAGCCCATGTTTAGATCGACTGCCAGTGAGTCTCCCTGCATGGTCTTGGCGGAATTAGTTTCGGTCATGTTGAGCAGGTTCTTGGCATCCACCATATGGTAGGACAGTAGGTTCATCATGCCTGCATTTTTCTTGCTGATGGCATCCAGGGATGCTTTGGCATTGTCAAATGCTCCGTCGCTTGGGGCGAATACCGTAAAGGGCCCGCCAGCTAAACTAACAAATCCCATCAATCCTTGGCCGTTGAGTGTCTCTGCCAGTCCTGCGGAATTGATAGCGGAAGCGAACTTTTTGGCGCCCAGATCATTGGCTGCTTCAGCCACACCCTGGCTGGAAGCGGTCTCTGGTAGCAGCACTTTGTCGATCACATAGATGGTGCCGTTGTCGTAGCTCTTGGACGCTGTGACATTGGCTCCATTTATTTTCATGCCGGCGGTGTTATCAATGGTCAAATTCTCCCCTTGCAGTGTTTTTGCTGAGGAGAGCTCGGAGATGTTTTCAAAGCGCCCGTCATTCCAGACGATGTGATAGCTGAGTATCCTTTTCAGCTCGGTAGCGTTCTCCTTGATGGAGTTCATGTCAACATCAGTAACTGCTGCAAAGGCCTCATCGCTGGGCGCGAAGATCACGAAGGACCCGGGGCCGATTATGAGCACACCCTGGTTATTCAGAGTATCCGCCAGTCCCGCGCCGTCCATGGCCGCAGCGAATTCTTTGAGGCTCAGCTCGCTGGCCGCATCGTTAACTCCCATTTTTGCCGCCCCGCTAACCTGGGCGAAGCCTGAGATCGTGCACAGCACTGCTGCTATGAACAAAAGGCTCAGAATTGTACCAATTTTTTTGAACATCACTTAACCTCCACTCTTTTCAACAGCGAAGTTATAGCCGGGCTTAAAGATAAATTTATTGGCAGGATCTTTTCATGGGCAAGGCCGAAAAATTGAATACCGATCGGGTGTTAAGTGTATCTGTGAAATCAAGCCCCATCTTCTTCGTCGCTTTGCTGGTCATGCTTGGCCTTGCTTATCCAGCTTCTGCCCACGTGCCCCTCATGGCCGGAGGAAATGAGAACATCTCTTCATCCATGCATATATCCGATCCGGGTAAGTCCTGGGCGGTTTATGGCTCTCTTGAGAAGGATGTGGTGCATTACTACAGCTTCGATCTGGAGGAGGGCGAACGAATTTATCTCTCTCTTTTCAAGTCCTCCGATGCGAAAGAAAAGGATTTTCTTCCCGCCCTGGCGCTCCTGGGTCCGGGATTGAATACGAGTGTGCTGCCACCGAGGCAGTTAGTTCTGCCGCGGGTTGCTTTGGGCCTGAAAATTCTGGCTGCGAACAGCAAGGGCGCTGATGGTGCCGTCTACGAGCCCTTCGGTCCCAGCAGTTTCCAAGAAATCGCGGAGATAAACATATCTGCTCCAAAATCGGCCCGCTACTATGCGGCGGTTTATAGTAATTATAGTAATAGTAGTGTTGTTAATGATATCAGTAATAACAAAGAATTCCCAAATAGCACTCTCGGACATTACGGCCTGGCGGTGGGCTATCGGGAGGAGTTCGGCTTCTTGGAGAGGATTACCACGCCTCTGCGGCTCATATCCGTTTACCTCTGGGAGGGCCAGAGCCTGGGGATTATCCTCATTCCCTACCTGGTAGCCGAGATATTAGCTCTCCTCTTCTTCTGGCGCGGCTCGCGTCGCACCTCATTTTGCCTGGCCGGATCTCTGGCCGGTTTTCTCTTCCTGGCCAGCAGCGCCTCCGTCTTCACCCAGATGGTCTTCAATCTTACTCGCGCTCCCTTTGGGCCGGAGGTGTACATCACAGTGGCGTTCGTCGTTTTGCATGCATTCTTGGGTGTGGCAACCATTCGTCTGGCCAGAGGTGAGGCGGGGATACTGCAAAGAGTCCTTCTGGCAGTCCTTGGAACTTTGGCCCTGCTGGCAGGCTCGGGGTTGATCATGGGTCCCATCCTGGCCGTGGCAGCAAGCTTACTGCCCTCTAAGAGTGGAAGCATTTTCGGCAAAAGATCCGCGAGAGCGCAAGAGATAAATTGAGGGGACGGCTGCCAAGAGCAGCAAAAACACATCTCTGCATCTCAAGGCCACAAGCTCTGATAGCCTTCCTGGCACTAACTGCTATGCCATTGATCGGTCTGGCAGCGGTGGCGCTGCGAAAGAGGCGATCGTGAGATATTGTTATAACTTTTTTTATATTTGATAATTTTATTTGATCAATTAATCTTGTGCAGTTTCCCGTCTTTAGGCGTGATGCTATATTATATTCAGAAATGCCTTAAATTTGTATGTGCATAGATTATAGCACTTTAATATTTTGATACCATAAGCTTTTTATCTAGAAACATCCTATTAGATTTGGAATCACGGAAGGTGGATTCAAAATATGATAGATGATAATACAGAGAAGAAGCCTGATGCCAAGAAGGCAAAAGCTGATGTAAGGAAAAAGACGGAACATAAAAAAACTGAAACGGAAAAGCCGAAAGCTTCACATAAGAAATAATGTAACTGAGGCACTGAAATAACTCTATATAAATACATCCATTTTTTAAAATCTGATACGCTGATTTATGCAATAGTAGGTGCGAACATGAAATATAGCAAAATTTTATTGTGTATGGCTGTGCTCGTTTGCCTTGCAGTTGTGGCATTCGCACAGGACCCACTGGGCACAGGCTCCAGTGGCAACTCAATGGGATCTCGCGGTGATTGGATTAGCCCCAACATGGGCCAAGTATACTCCCGTACAAATTCTGATCCGGGGCTGGCTGGCATGCTCCAGTGGCTAGATACGCCCGTTCCCTCCTTCCCCTGGTACACCTCGGGTGGTTCCTTCTTTAGCCAACCGTATAGCTACACAACGTTCTCTCCCTATACTGAGTACTATACAACCATCGGTATGCCTGTTGTGGGTGGAATAATAAGCAATCCCACCAAGTTCGATATAGTGCAGAAAACACCTTCCACTGTATACTACGGTGCCGGTGTTGGGTTGCCATTCACTCAGTATTCATCCACAGTGCCATCCAATACCAACGACCTCTGGATTCAGGGAGCAACAAATTGGACACAGTATGTGGTAAGCCCTGTCGGAACCTGGTTGCAGCTAATCGCTTACGCACCCGTTGAAGGACCGGCGGGCTTCTATGAGACGACCCAGACTGATACAACCAGTTCGAAGTACAATACTTACCAGTTCAACCAGGGTTATAACACTATGAACTTCAATGCTGACAAGGTTGGAAGACACATGCTATACTTTGTGGTGAACAGCCAGCCGAGCAACGTTGTCGTTGTGGATGTGTTTGCCCAGGTTCCACCAGGTTTAACGGAGCCAGAACATGTAGATGTAGCAGCTCCAGAGACGCATCAGCTCGGACCTTATGCAGTATCTTTCAATATGAACACTGATATGAGATATCAGATCCAGACACCAGATCCGGCGGTCTATCCTTTTGCTACCATCTATCCGCTTGTGATAAAAACGGATAATACAACCGGTGCATCCATAAGCATAACTCAATACAACAATCTCACACCCTCAATTATAGGAGTGAACGAGGAGATCGCAGCTATGCAAATGGCACTCAGAGGCATTAACGTCACTGCTCCCGAGGAGATGGTCATCGACAACATGGACGGTTTCTTGCTCTCGGGAACGCCTTTCGCCAGCATGGGTAACGTTTCTCCCAGTCTTATGTTCTATCAGTCCCAGTACTGGCTGGACAGCAAGGACTGTGAGTGCGGCCCGGTCTCTGTTGGCACAGTGCTTGTGAATGTCGCCTCGACGTATCCCCACGATGTAACAGAGGGTCTGCTGAGCAGCATCCACGTAGCTGCCGGCCCGATGACCCCCACGCAAGCCCAGGATCTTAACATGTCAATAACGCCACCTTCAATTAATGTTCTAGAAGAGACATTCGGCTTTATTGAGGGCAGAGTATATGATCAGAAGAATGGTGTGGGAGTGGCCTTCGCTGAGATAACGGTGGATTATAACCCTACGAGGGTAATGACAGACTCCCTTGGCAATTACCGGGTAAAGGTTGTGCCATCACAGCATAGCATCGGGGCTCAGTCATCAAATTACAGCGTTATACCTTCTTCAGTCATGGCATACAGGAACCAGACAACCAAACTGGATCTTAAAGCTGTGAGCAGGTAAATAGAATTTAGCCAACCGCCAAGGAGCCAGGATACATTAGTTCATCCTGGCTCCGAGAATAATTTTTGGGCCGATCGTTGATCTGTGATATAAGATCAGGAATGAAGACATCGACTCTTACAATCAACCTTCGCTCAGAAAATCTTCGAGGGTAGCATTTTTCTTATTTTGCCCCAGCCGCAGTCCTGCAGCCTCCTGATCTCTTCTGGGCATTTGCCTCTTAAATGCCGCCAAATTCTTTCTTTCGGGACAGTACTGGCTGTCGTAGTAGACCTGCCAGAGGCCTTCCACACTGGACCGATCCTCACTGGATTCATCCTCGTTGCAATGCAAGGCCGACTTTAGCCTCTCCAGGGTCTCGGCCATCCCTCCACTATGATCCCGCCAGATCCTGCCCTCCCGGCAAAGCGATATCCAGCTATCGCTTCCGTTTCCCAGAACTACTATTATCCCGGCGTTCCTGCGGGCGAGAGTGTCGCAGATGTGTTCTTCAATTTTGTGCCTGGGCTTGAAAAAGCCATAAAGCACTCGTGCGCCCAGGGGCTGCAATCTCACAAATGCCTTCATCCGGTGCGTCTCTCCCAAAACGGCATAGACCATCTTTTTTATGCGAGCAACTTCTGGATGAATGCAGACTTCCACCTCCTCTGGTGTGAGATTCCCTGCTCTGGCGAGAAGCCTTTCATTGCAGTTTTCATGCAGGGAGAGGTAGTAGAGGAAGTTGTCCGGAATCTTCAAGCCTGCCACATCTCCAGAGTTGGATCTCTCCAGCCGTTGATCTTGAGAAAGGGCGCGGCTCTCTTGATGCGGATACCCATGGCCGCCAGCTCTGCTTTAGCAACAATTGGCTGCCTTTTACGGAAGGCCACTATCTTTTGTGCGCTCTTTGGGCCGATGCCAGGCACTCTCAACAACTCCCGGAATGCGGCCGTATTTGGGTCCAGGGGTTTGTCCATAAACTCCCTGGCGATGGCCATCTTGGG
Source organism: Methanotrichaceae archaeon (assembly GCA_963803855.1). GTDB lineage: Archaea > Halobacteriota > Methanosarcinia > Methanotrichales > Methanotrichaceae > Methanothrix. The sequence goes on along the minus strand of CAWDNX010000001.1, from coordinate 719,993 downwards.
ATCGGCATTGCCAAGAAAGCCATTCTCATTAAAGGCATGACGGATTTCGCCTGGCTTAAAGTGATACACACGATAGAGCCAGTCCATCTGGTAGAGGCGGTGCTCTCGCCAGAGCGGCTGGGCCTTCCTGTTCTCAAACGGTGTGCCTCGCTGAGGAGAAAAAGCGCTGTAGTAGGCCCTCTTCACCCCAATTTCTTTGTACTCATAAAGAACTCTTTTGAAGATCTCCTCATCGCTCTCCCCGGTTGCACCTACCACTAGCTGCGTAGTCTGGCCGGCCGGCAGAATGGCCTTGGAGTTCTTGGTTTCGGATAAAATATCACGGATGTATCTTTGCCTTTGCAGAATATCGTTCTCATAGCTCTTGGTGGCACACATCTCGCTCATGTGCGAGGCGGATGCCGCCTCCAAATTTATGCTGACCCGGTCCGCCAGCAGGGTGGCTTCCTGGATGTGCGAGCGCGCACTGCCGGGCAGGACCTTGAGATGAATGTATCCGGAAAAAGCATGCTTTTGGCGCAAGAGCCGCACGGTCTCTACCATTCTTTCCGTGACTTGATCCTCATCCCGGCCCGCGCCGGAGCTGAGAAAGAGCCCTTCAATATAATTCGACCGGTAAAGGGAAAGGGTGATCCTGGCCAGCTCTTCCGGGGTATAGGAGAAGGCTTTGGATTTATTATTGCAGTTCGCGGCATTGGTGCAGTAGCTGCACTGATGGGTGCAGTGGTTGGTGTAAAGGGTCTTGAAGAGGCTGACGCATCTGCCGTCCTTAGTGAAGGCGTGGCAAATTCCGGGCAATGGAGTCTCGCGTGGCGAGAAGGTAGACGCGCAGACGTCATGGCGTGTGCCCTCTCCCAGGGTGCGAAGCTTCTTTCTGTCCACGTCCACCACGGCTGAGCTTTGGGCCGGGCCCATTGAGTCGAATCTGCACTCTTCTGCCAGGTGGGCAATCTTCTCCAGGGTGACCATTAGGGTTACAACGTACAATCTGATTTATAACCGATATGCGTGCGGGGCGAAAGTAATCTCTTCGAAATCCTTAACATGTCTCAAACGGATTCTATGCGACCGCTCTGGCGGAGGAGACTGAAATGCCCGAAGATGTATTCAAGATGCCGCGCATGGGAAAGGCGGAGTACGACCGATTGGTGGTGGAGCAATACGTCTGCCGCATTGCTTTCAAAGGCGAGACGCATCCTTACATTGCCCCATTTATTTATGTGTTTGATGGCCGGTTCATGTATTTCCTTTCCACTAACTACGGAAAGAAGGTGCAGTACTTCCGGGATAATCCCTTTGTGACTGTGGAGATAGAGCATTATTCTCCTGATCTTTCCGCCTTCAGCTTCGTGGCCCTGCCCGGGCAGCTGGTACAGGTGGAGGATGCCGGGCAAAGAATGGCGGTGAGAGAGATGTTTGTGCACCTGATAAAAAGCAAAGCTCTCTCCTCCAATGTCCTCTCTGCTCTGGGCCATTCGCCAAAGGAGCCGGTGGAGGTCTTGCTGCAGGGAGAGAAGAGCTCCGTCTGGAAGCTGGTGGGCGTTAAGGTCGATGAGATCCTGGGGCTGAAGAGCCACGGACTGTAGCTCCTGGCCGTTTTTTGGCCGCATTTTGACTTCGCGGCTTCGCGCCTTCGCGTGAAACCGGACCTTGGTTGAATCCTACGTTAAGGCGCAAAGAACGGTCAGCCGTTCACAAAGGCAAGGCACATTGTCCCCTCACAATCATGGCTTTAATTTAATTAGGCCTGGCTGTACTAGCTTCTCCTGCGTGCCCCGGAAGGGCTCGCTACGTGCCGGCGGGCCTCGTGCTCCTGGGGGCGATCTAAAATTAGGTCATATCGACTATCTTCAAAAAATCTACTCTATTAAAATCCCTATCGAAAGTAGCGATCTTCGTTATCCCATTAGACATACAGGTTGAAGCTATCAGAGCATCGTAGGGCAATAGCTTGTATTTTAACAAAATCTCTTTCCAATCTTCCAGATCATTATTAACGGGAATAAGAGAAATGCTACTGTTCTCGACAAATTGGAAAAGACGATCAATATCTTTTTGAAATGGGGCATATCCTTTAGTCGCTATTATTTTTCGATACGAGGAATTATTTTTTGTTCCATAGCGTTCTTCGCAGAGATCGCGGATGGACACATAGATCAATTCATGGATAACGGTTGCTGATGTTACAAGTTCCTGGCATGTTTCTAAGAATCTCAGAGCACGGTCTGTGAATTTGGTCTCAAATATAATATTATAAATAACATTTGTGTCGACGAAAATCAAAGGTAGGCATCTCCTTCCAGTTCTTGAAGTCTTTCTGCGGAGGCCTTGCCAAACATACCGCGATATTCAGATAAGTCTATCTTTTCCACCTTGATTTTTAATTTTGTGCCTTCTTTAATTTTAACTTCATGCAAAGGCTTGAAGACGCCCTCTTCGTATATGCATTCAATGACTTGTGAAGCACTCATGTCTTAACATCTCCTATTTCCTAAATACCTTGGCGATATTTTATGACGTTTAAATCTTTAACCTTCTGGTTCTACCAGTTCTAGTCGACCTCTTGCATAGCCTGTAGTAGCTCAGGGTCCTTATGCTCTGAAATTCTGTTCAATTCTACGCATGTGGATGCATAGCTTGCCGGATGCATCAGCAAGCTCGGTTAATTCCTCCTATTCTATTCGCTATCATCAAATGACTGGAAAACCCCTCCACAAGCAGATTCAATTAATTGGCGAAGGCGTTCCCTTCTATCTACAACAAAATCATCCCACTTATTTTTGCATTCCTTAGTTGCTAGAATTTCAGGATTTATTGCGTGACTCCTCAAAATTGAGTCAAAGTTACAATTATCTAACTTGTCACGACCCAATTTTATTCTCCAGTGAGTCACGTATTCTTCAGGAGTCTGGCCGCCAATACTTCGATTAACTGCGGCGTTTTCTGGATATGCAGATTTTTTTATCAGATCGTTAGAATGAAGCTGTCCGCTCATCAGCTCCTCCTAGATGACATGGAATGGCCAACCCGGGCAGGCGGGCCAGGAAAACGGCGTCGCTGCCTTGTTATTCATTTGCTTCGCCTAGCCGCATCTCTCCATCTCTGCAAAGTAGGGCCTGTTCTCCTTCAGGCACCACTGCATCTGCTCCAGTATCGGTTCGATCCTGCCGTCTGTTTCTTCCTTTAGCTTTTGCACCATGATTTCCGCCAGGCTACCCTGCTCGATCCTTTTTGCCACGAGGGGGAGATATCGCATCTCTTCAACAGTTGCGCTCTTTTCCGCCGCAGCGAGCAGCCTCTCCAGCTCCGGGCGCATCCCGGCTACGCCGCAGCGCATGGCATCTTCCAGCATGGCCAGAAGACGGCTCTCATCCTCCTCCAGCGCGAGGTCGGTTCGAAGCAGCGCCAGCAAAAAGGCCGAGAACGCCATGTCCGAATGCAGGCATTCCTGCTCATCGATGGCTTTGACCTCCAGGCACTTTCTCGTAAAGCGCACAATCACGCCTCTGGAATTGACCCACTCTCTGCAGAGAATCTCCGCCCCGCATTTCTTCAGCTCAGAGTAGATCTGCCGGTTTATCTGCACATAATCGTGCACGCTCTCCAACTTTTCTGGCAGAATGAAGTGGCAGATCGAAGGTATGGCCGCCTGGTTTTGCCGGTAATAAACCAGCCGGTTGTCCATGTAAGTGGTAAGCTTTCCCTCCACCATGGGCGAGGAGGCGGATACGGCGACGAGATAAGGCATGAGCGAGCGAATCTTGTTGAACATAGCCACCAGCTCCTCCTTGCCTGCGTAAGGAATGTTGATCTGCAGGGCCTGAATATTCAGCCAGCCATGCTGCTTGATATTGAAAAGCCGGTCGTATGCCTGATAATACTCCTGTTCATCATGATCCCAGTAGGTCGTTTCATCCAATTTCAGCAGCGGATGCATTCCCAGACCCATAAAGCCGTACTCATGATTGGTGGCCCGGTACAGCTCAGAGAGGCCCTGGTAAAGATTGCTTTCCAAAAAGAAAAGGTTCCCCGGCCTGGCTGGGATCAGCTCGATGGCATGCTTTTGCAGCTCCTTGGAGACCAGTATCCCCCCAAAAGCCACTTCGTTCTGCACCTTTCCGGCGATCCTCTCGATGATCCGGTCGGAAATGGCCAGCGGCCTGCATTTTTTGTCATTTATGGAGTACTCGTGCTCCGTTCCTATGGGCGATGAAGCTCTAAGCGCCTTATGCATTGTTTTTTTCATGATTCAATCGGAAAGTTGGATCTCCGACACAAGATCCGTCTCCGGCTCCTCAATCTTCAAGATCTCCGCCATCTCTGAAGCGGGAATGCTGTTTACCAGATGCATGATATTCTCCACAGAGGTCTCGAATAGTCCGTCGTAGGCTTTTCGATTGGCCTTGAGAAATCGTACCATGGGGCAGATGCTCTCTCTCTTAAGGAAGATCTGCAGTACGTTGTCCTTGATATCAAAGGTAAAGGGTCCGGCTATGCAGGTCTCAGGCTTGATGGAGTGAATGCTGCATTTTCCATTCTTAAAGAGCACGCAAAACCCATCCTGCTTCAGGCGTAGCCTCATATATCCGGCAAACTCTACAGCGTCCTCTGCCACGCCGTTTTTCTGCAATATGTCGATTCTCTCCCGGCTTAAAGGGGGTCTCGCCTCAAAGCAGCAGCCTCCATCCAGATGGCATTCGCTGCAGGCCTGGCTTATGGCTTCACACAGGTAATCTTCCATCAGAATATCATCTCTCTCTAGAAATCAATCTTGTAGGAGCAGACCTCGTTTTCTGTCAGGGCAGATGGATTGGACATGCCAGCGGCAGCTCCCAGACCGTACTCACCTTCAAAGTCGTGCGGATGGGAGATCTTATTGGATAGTTCATCGGCATAGCTGCATGCGTCTCCTGTCATCAGATAGGAGATGATCTTTTGGAACATGTCCGGATAATGGGCATCCTCACCTCCATCCAGGGAAGGATTGTCATTGACCTCAATGACGTAGAGCTTTCCGTTGCTCTCTTTGATGTCCACACCATACATTCCTTTGCCAATGGCATTGCCTGCCTCACGTCCCAGCTCAATAACCTCGGGCGGGACCTGATCGGCCGGCACGCTCTCCACATCGCAGTAGACGATGTGGCCGTTCACGGAGGCCTGGATCTTGAAGGTCTCCGAGGGGATTATGTAGCGACAGGCATAAAGTAGCTGCCCGTTGATGACACCCACTCTCCAGTCAAACCTGCTCTCGATGTACTCCTGCACCACAATCCAGTCGGAGAGCTTGAAGAACCTCCTGGCGATTTTCAATAGCTCGTCTACGGATGAGACCTTCTCTACCCGGACCGAGAAGGACGTGGATGGCTCTTTTAGCACCAGGGGCATGCCCAGCTCCTCGAAGAGCTGTGCGGCTAAAACCTCATCCAGCTCCTTCTTCTTTAGAAACTTAGTCCTGGGCATGGAGACATTTTTCTTCATGAGGTGCATGTACATGTTGATTTTGTCTGCACAGATCTGGATAGAGCTGGGGTCGTCTATCACCGGTACGCCGTACATTTGCGCCATCCTGGCCGCCACATAGGTGATGTTCATGGGATCGGTGTTGGCGCGAATGAAGAGCGCATCCAGCCTGGGTATTTTTTTGATGTCCACGGGGAAGATGAACTCGGCAGTGTGGCCCATGCTCTCAGCCACGTCCCGGCATTTTACTACGGCCGTGAGCTGCAGAGAGCTGCTTAACGTCTGCCGATTGACGAAGATGCCTAGTTTACTCAAAGCGCCTCACCCTCTTGTCCAGAAGGTCCTTTAACATTTCCGTTTCATCCTTCGATAATTGCGAATATTTCACGGGTGCCAGGGAAGATAATCGGCAACCCGACTCATCCTTGACCAGTACTACCTCCACTAACGGCAGCCGAAAGACCTCATAGATCTTCTCAGCCAGCGATTTCGCAGGTTCACAGCAGTTTATGGTCTTGCCGAAGATGGATACGCATTTCGCCACGGATGAGGTTTCGCTTATCTTCTGATAGCAGAAGGGATACCTTCCATGATTGGTGACATGCTTGATGACCTTCTTCGCTGCTTCCAGGTCGCTGATGAGAAAGTGGTCGGAGGGCGTGGAGAAGTAGTTCAAGCCGTAGACTATAGCCGGGAGCGAGACGTACTGGTTGGATATTAACCAGTCGCAGACCGGGATACCTGCCAGCTTCGCCTTCTCCAGACAGATGGGAACGATATAGGCATCCAGTACATCGCTGCTACTGGGCGTGGTTTTGATGCCTTCATTCTCGTTCGTGACGATGGTATAGTACGGCTCGGTCTTGTAGAAGTAACTCTCATTTACAATATATTGGGAGTTATCTTCTTTCAACGTGTACATGATATCCTTCTTAGGAATGTGCTCTCTTCGTTTGTTCATTAAAGAATCACCGCATGACCTGCGTGTGAGAAAATAGACATGCTTGTTGTTTTTTCTGCGTAGGATACCCTACGGTGCTTATTTAGACTACGGTGCCGGTCCAAATCGGATGCCATTTCATTCTCAGAAATTTGGATCTCCTCAGGCCCTACTACCTGGCTGGTAGTATTTATCATTGTCGGATCTACGCGATTAGCTTCATCATCTCTTTCCGGCTTGTTACGGGAAGACTGCAGACATGATCAGTGCAGACGTAGGCGGCTATCTTTCCCTCTATTTGGGCCAAATTTGTTGTGAATGGCGCAATCTCTCCAATTTCTTCTCCGCATACCAGGACGACGGATTTGTTCGGAAGATAGCGAGATCGTAAGGCTTGCAGCATCTCGATTACGCCGGCATCCTGCATACTTCCCACCAGAGCGATCTCGGATGCCGGCCCGAGCAAATAGTCCAGGGAGCAAAGCAGCATGGAATGGCCCAGGGGCTGACCATCTGTTGCGGCGAAGCTACGCGCCAGATCCCAGGCTCTCTCTTCCAGCTCCGTTCCTTTGCAAAGGTGCATGAGCCGGAGAAGGCAAAGCAATGCGATGGAATTTCCTGAGGGAATCGCACCGTCATAAAACTCCTTTTTGCGAAGCAATAGGGCCTCGGCATCATCTGCAGAAAAGAAAAAGCCGCCCTGATCCTTGTCCCAGAAATGCCGCATCATGGTCTGGTTCAATTGCAACGCTGCCTTCAGGTACTTGACATCAAAGACGGTCTCGTAAAGATCGATCAATCCCCAGATCAGGAAGGCATAATCATCGAGATTGGCAAAAATGGCTGCCTCGCCCCGGTAGCGATGCAGCAATCGACCTTTCGTCGTCTGCATCTCTTTCAGGATAAAATCGGCCGCCTTTATTGCCGCTCTTGCATACTTTGCGCCATTTGCCTCAGGCAGGGCCTGCGCGGCTTTGGCCAGCGCCGAGATCATCAATCCATTCCAGTCAGTGAGGATCTTGTCGTCCTTTAATGGATGAACTCTCTTCTCCCGGGCAAGAAAGAGCTTTGCTCTTATCAACTCTTGTCGCTCATAGAGATCCGGCTCGCTCATCTTCAGGACGGATGCGGCATCGACAAGCGAAGACCTCAGGCAGAGGATGTTCCCTCCTTTCTCGAAGTTTCCGCTCTCATGCACATCGAAGAGCCGGATGAAGAGCTTGAACTCCTCTTTATCGAGAGTCTCTTTCAGTTCCTCTGCCGTCCAGACATAGAACTTGCCCTCCTCTCCCTCGCTGTCTGCGTCTTCCGCTGAGAAAAAGCCTCCTTGAGGTGCGGTCATGTCCCGCAGCACATACTCCAGGATTTCGCGTGCCGTTCTGGCGTACTCCTCTTTTCCGGTGGCCTGATAAGCCTCGATGTAGGCTATGGTCATTAGCGCCTGGTCATAGAGCATCTTCTCGAAATGGGGAACAAGCCACTGCCCATCCGTCGAGTATCTATGAAATCCGTTTCCCACGTGATCGTAGATCCCGCCCATCCGCATGGCCTGCAGTGTGGCCTCGACCATTTGCAGAGCATGTTTGTCCTCGGTCCTATGCCAATAGCGTAGCAGGAAGAAGAGGTTATGTGGCGATGGAAACTTGGGGGCCGTTCCGAACCCCCCGTTTTGGGGATCGTAAATGGAGGCCAGGGCCGCGTACCCACGGGCAAGAAATGAAGCATCTAAATTCGCGGCCAAGGCTCGCGGCTGGCTTTGTGTCTGCTTGAGATAATCCAAAATATTGTCGGCTGATTCCAAAAGCTCATCTCTATTTTTCACCCAGAGCTCTTTGATCCGGGGGATGATCTCCATCATTCCTGCCTGGCCAGCGCGCCCGGTCTTGGGGATGTAGGTGGCGGCGAAGAATGGCTTTTTCTCCGGGGTCATGATAATAGTAAGAGGCCAGCCGCCTCGGCCTGTCATGGACTGCGCGAATGTCATGTACATCTGGTCTATGTCCGGCCTCTCTTCTCGGTCCACCTTTATGCAGATGAAGGCCTGGTTCATGAGGGCGGCGACGACCTCGTCCTCAAATGACTCGTGAGCCATGACATGGCACCAGTGGCAGGTGGAGTAGCCCACGGAGAGGAAGATGGGCTTATCCTCCTTTTGGGCTTTGGCAAAGGCTTCTTCGCACCAGGGGTACCATTGCACGGGGTTAAAGGCGTGCTGGAGGAGGTAGGGGCTTTTCTCGGAGAGGAGGCGGTTGGCTGGGGGAATGGCCATGTATTCGTCTTTGCTGGGGCCGCAATCTTTCAACATCATAACCTCATATGGCTATGCTATTGTTAATACTTGAATTTATGTATAAATAATATATAAAAAAATTTTAAAAAAAAATAAAAATATTTTTAATATAGACGTATGTCGTTAGGTGAAACGACGTTTACTGGATTTACATAGAAGTACACTACATCTCCATCGTCATATATTGCCGCAAGTAGTCCTTGGTTATTACCATTTGCGTTGAAGAATGACAATTGAGCTATCGGACCACCTGGCGTGGTAAATGTAGGGCCGCCGGCAGGTGCAAATATGGCCGGAATAATCGAAAAGAATGGTGTTAGAGGCCTGCTCGCGTCTGGATCGTTAAGCGATACCCTTGATCCAGCTTGGAAACCCGCATTTGTGGTTACCCTTATGTCATTTGTATTTGTTATTGGCAGAGCTGCAGCTTTTACATAGACAGGATCGTCAATATCGTATCCTACTCCCCCAGCAAGGTTCATGAAGTAAAATCCAGTCAGTGCAGCCGAAGCAAAACTTGTCGGATTTGCAGGCGGCGGAACCCAAGGCAAAAGCTGTTGTCCTATATCAGAATCTCCTGGCTAGACATAAGATCCAGCAGCATAAATTCCCCATCCAATCGCCAGGCATAGCAGAATGCATATCCATATTCTATTATTCACTGTAACACATATTTTGTAACTAATATGTTCAGTTACCTTTAAAAACTTATGCATTTCAGATATACTAATTAATTTATATTGTAATAAACTTTTTAAAAAAATGTAAATGGCTGAATTGCTTAGGTGATAGATCTTTAAGTATCAAGTCTAATTGATCATCAACTTCTTATTTTTCCTGTGATATTAGAAAATTCAATTTATTAATACTAATATTATGTTGTTTGCGGATAGCTTCGCGAATGAAAGCTAAAATTATTTTGTAATGATGTGTGTGTCATTGGATTAAATCTGAATGCATCATGGTTATTTTTACAGAGTTTCGGTTTCGTTTTCAATACTATTATCTCTATTATAACTACGATCATTCTCTTGAATATCCATATGATAATTTCTTTCGATATGTTTATATCCCTTTAAGACAAATTCTTCGTATACTCGATAGAGTATAGGGGTGAATTAGTATGAAGGGAGTAGTAATAGCGACAGCTTTAATTCTAATGCTATGCTGCTGTACCGCATTGGCGAATCCACCATTGGTGCCGCCAGTACAGTACGAACAGTTTTGTGAAGCACAGAAGGTATCCGGAAGCGGCGTTATCGATGTCAGTACCTCAATAGTCGATAAGAAGATCGCTCTGGAGTACTTCAACAACATGGCCGGAGACGGCGACTTTGAGCTTGATCAGGAGCATGCTTACTCGCAGAATTCCGATAAGCTGCTGAGAAATATATCCTCAGCAAATGGCGGAAATGAGTCCCAGCTCAATTTATTCGAGAACACTAAGCTCACTTATGCCAGCAAGGACACGCCTCTTATGGGTGCCAAGTTCCTGCATTCCAAGGCGTTTTATGGCGGCATAGGTGCGAAGATCCAGGAATCTTTCGCTGTTTATGAGATGGAAAAGGATCAAACATCGTTCTTTGTCTCAACCACGCCCTACAATCCTCAAGAGCCGGTAATGCCTGTCAACCAGGACTACCTGCAGCTTCTGGCATTGTACTATCCACAGGAATATGCCCAGTACATGGCACAGACCACGCACACCATAACTCCTGAGCAGCTCATCAAGGAGCTCAAGGATGCGGGAAGGGACACTGCACGGGTGGCTGCACTCATGGGTAATAATCCGGCCCACCTGATCGGTCTCGAGACCAGGAATTCCTTTAACGGCACATGGGGAACGGATGCTTCCATGCACAAGATATTCTACAAGGATATCAAAGCCCACGAGATGTTCTCCGGAACATTCGAGGCTGAGAAGACCATCAAGTTCCATGAAAATCCCGTGCCTGAAAGAGATCGCCCTGTTTGCGACGGCATAGATTGCTAGGAAATCAGCAGCCTATCTCTTTTTATTTTTAAATGAATGCCTCGCAGCTTGCGATGCTGGTGCGCCGCCGCCCATTTGTCCAATGAATATTTTATAGTCCTGAAATTGTTTACTTCATAATGCAATTGGAGCGTCCGGCATGCTCTCTGGCGGGCCCCCGCTTGCGGGTGCGAGCGTGCGCTCGTGCCCGGGGGCTGCAGGATGCTCGGGCGGGGCTTTTTGATGGACGTTATGAAACAGGCTGTCTTGAATTAATGCTTGACCTATCCTCACTTTCTTGGAGAATATCATGCATCTGGTAAACAGCATTCCCGCTTCAGAGATGGCGGAGATCTTGAAGATTGAGGAGCCGGAGACGGATCTTGTGGCACAGATCCAGCTTTCCGACTAAGTTATGACAAAAGCAATAGGAACGGAGCACGAGTACTCCATAAATGACAAAAAATGCAGGCCGCTGGCCATTTCCGACCGGATCATCGAGAGGATCGCCGGAAAGGTGCCTTTCTCTGCAGCATCATCTATTTATTTTTCATTACCATGTGCAAAACATAAAATCAATTTTTTATAATTAATTTTTTTTCATTAAATTTTCGTCATTTAATAATTTTCATTTAACAATTTTTGTTTTATTGTTTCTATTATACAATTTAAATTTATTTAATAACATTTAAACTTTTACATCATAGCATCTGATGAATGGCAAGAAAATCTGTCTAAGCATCTATTCTTCGATAGCTAACATTGACAATGAAATCGGAAACATCCGTTAGAAAAAAAGCGCCGATATTTTTATGTAATGATATAGTTTTGTCATTTATATTTTTCAATCCGCTGGCAAAGCATAAAGGTAAGATCCTATCATATTAAATTCTCAAAGCGTTATATAGTAAAATTTATATATGATCAGCGATACGCTTTAGATGGGTCCGGGATTTCTTAAGCAATTTTTATTTCATCCATCCCCTCAAGATGAATCGGCCCGGATCCTCCCCTTAAAAAATCTTCACGAATGCACATGGCTTCTACCAGCACGATCAAGGCGACGGCAATGCCCATGCCCATTTGCAGGCAACCATGCTCGGAAATAGCGTCATAATTCCCGTTGAGGAGGGGAGACTGGCTATGGGGACTTGGCAGAGGATACTCTTCTTCGAATTGGATGGCCCCAGACAGAGAAGCATTTTCGTTCGGATACTGGCCGATTGAATACTAAAAAGGTATTAAAATGAGGGAAAAGTCCCTCGTTCTTTCACCTTCAGCCTACTTGAATATGGTTGTGCCCGTGGTCATGGTCAGCTCTTTGAAGGCCGCCATGAGATCCTTTGTGATCTTTCCGGGCTTGCCGTCGCCTACGACCCTGCCGTCGACCTTCGTAACGGGCGCAACCTCTGCTGCTGTGCCTGTAACGAAGACCTCGTCTGCCGTGTAAAGGTCGAACAGGCCCAGATCCCTCTCCAGGATTTCATTGCCGCCAGCTTTGGCCAGCTCCATGACTGCTTCCCTGGTTATGCCCTTGAGATTGTTTACGGTAAAGGGTGTGTAGATCTTACCGCCTTTAATGACGAATATATTGTCTCCGCTTCCTTCCGACAGCAATCCCCGGGAATCGAGGATGATGGCCTCATTGCCGCCTTTGATATTGGCCTCAATCTTTGCCAGGATATTGTTCAGATAGTTGAGGCTCTTGATGTTGGGCGGCAGGCTGTCCGGCGAATTTCTGCGCACAGCGACGCTGATTGCCGTGAGGCCGACCTCGTAAAGGTCTCCGTACATTGCCCCCCACTCGACGGCAATGATGATGACCGAAGCCAGGCTGCACTTATTGGGATCAAGGCCCAGGTCTCCGAAGCCTCGGGTGACAATGGGCCGGATATAAGCATCACGCAGATTATTCTTCCTCAGCGTCTCCAGGATTGCCTCGCACATCTCCTCCTGGCTCATAGGAACGCAGAGCAAGATGGCCTTTGCCGAGTCGAAGAGCCTTCTGACGTGATCCTCGAGCCGGAAGACGCGCCCTCCATAGGCCCTTATCCCCTCGAAGACTCCGTCTCCATAGAGAAATCCGTGATCAAAGACCGAAACCGCAGCCTGTTCCGCCGGAACAAACTTTCCGTTAAGATAAATTAGGGTCATAGAGCATCTCGTCATCGGACAATTGCCGAGAATAAATGCGTTTTGATCGTTAAGTGAATCGATGGGTTTATTAGAGAAGCAAGGAAGGAAGGTGCCTACTTTTAACGGGGTTTGGAGCTTATGGCAAGACTTGGTTTCGTAGTCTCGGAGTTCAATAGGGACATCACCTATCAGATGGAGCTTTTGGGCAGAGAGCATGCCCGGTTCCTGGGAGCAGAGGTCGCTACTGTCATTTATGTTCCTGGCGTTTATGACATGCCCCTCGTGGTGAAGAAGCTGCTTCGTCGCGAGGACATCGATGCGGTCGTGACCATCGGCTGCGTCATTCAGGGGGAGACCGCTCATGATGAAATTGTGGTCTCGCAAGCGGCCCGAAAGCTGATGGATCTGTCATTAGAGTATGACAAGCCGGTAACTCTGGGCATCACCGGTCCCAAGATGTCCCGGCCTGATGCCCACAAAAGGGTGGATTATGCCAAGCGGGCGGTCGAGGCGGCGGTCAAGCTCTTGCAGAATCTGGGTGGTGTTTAGCCATATGGTCTCTGAGCGAATGGCCTCTATTCAAGAATCGACCACCTTGAAGATCTCGGCTATGGCCAAGAAGCTGGCTGCCGGCGGCCTGGACATCATAGATATGGGTGTGGGTGAGCCGGATTTTGATACCCCTAAGCATATTGTCGAGGCGGGCTGTAGCTCCATCAGAAAGGGCGAGACGCGCTATGCTCCTACTGGGGGAATTCCCGAGCTGCGGCGGGCCATTGCCGATAAACTAGTCCGGGAAAATTCGCTTAATGTGACTGCAGATGATGTCGTTGTGACTCCGGGTGCCAAGATGGCCGTATTTGCCGCTATTCAGGCGCTCCTCTCGGAGGGCGATGAATGCCTTCTCATCGGGCCTTCCTGGGTGAGCTATGAGCCCTGTGTAGCCTTTGCCGGAGGGCGCGTCGCCTGGGGCAAGAGTGGATAGCAATTTTATGCCGCAGAATATCGCGGAAAGCATCAATTCCAAGACGCGGCTCATCATTGTCAACTCTCCCTCCAATCCCACAGGATCCGTATTCGATCGCAAGGTGTTGGAGGAGATTCGCGATCTGGCTGTGGATCACAATCTGTTTGTCATTTCCGATGAGATCTACGAGAAGATAATTTATGATCACGAGCACATCAGCATAGGTTCAATGCCGGGAATGGAGGACAGAACCGTGACCATTAACGGTTTCTCCAAGGTTTATGCCATGACGGGATGGCGTCTGGGGTACCTTACCGGCCCCAAAGAGACCATGAAATGGGTAATCAGACTACTTTCTCACTCCGTATCCCAGGCCACAACATTTGTGCAGAGTGCGGGAGTTGCCGCGATGCAGGGGCCGCAGGATGAGATCGCTTCTATGGTGACGGAGTTTCGGACGCGTCGCGATATGCTGGTCGCAGGCCTGAAGGATTTGGGAATACCCTGCAATGTGCCTGGGGGGGCCTTCTATGTTTTCCCGGATGTATCTGCAGTTCGGCGGCGGGGATGCGTTCACCGATAGGCTGCTCAAAGATGCTCTCATCGCGGCCACGCCCGGGTCGGCCTTTGGTCCGGGTGGGAACAATTATGTCCGGCTTTCCTATGCCACCTCACAGAGCCGAATCAAGCAGGCGCTCAAAGAATAGAAAAAATCTTACGTTGAGGGCATACTCGCGATATTGCCAGACATGATGGATAGGGGTCTTTATCATTGGTGGAAGCAATTTGCCGGCTTGCCACCTCACAGATCAGCGTATTCGTCCGAATATTTTTTGACCATAGGCTTTAACTGTATGGCAGAAATAGCATTGAACCGAAATAAAGATAATTGATGGAGTCTGATGTATTATGAATAAATACGATGCCTATGTGAGGGGATGGATATCTTCTGGCCTTTATATTCATCCTTTTGTCTTTGCCTTCTCTGGCTATGCCCGGACTTAGTTTGACCAAGAACTGTAGCACGATGTCTGCTTATCTAGGAGATACGATTGTCTACAATTTTCGTCTTGAGAACAATGGAACCGAGACTCTGAGCGATCTCGTTCTCGTGGATGATCATCTGGGCATAATTCCGCTAAATCAGAGCACTCTAAAAGCCGGTGAGAGCTATGCGGTGAGCATCCCCTACCAGATTGATATATCTGATGTCCCTGGCGTCCTGATCAATTCTGCGAGAAGCTCGGCCAAGTGCGAAGGCAAAGATGTATTCTCTAATAATGCCAGCTTTATAGTAAGTCTGGGCATTTCCGGATTCGAGAATATGACCAAAGCAAAATCTGCTCGACAATATTTCTGCAAATGCAACCACTTAGGATGATCTTTCAGTTCTATCGCATTCATATCAGTGCTCAGTTCTTTGAGCACGTCGCGAATGTAGGCTCTATTATAGGTGGATTTGCCCATCTGGAGAATTTAATGTAATCTATAGATGAATATGTATATATTTTTTATTAATGCAATGTTAATTTAATGTTGACCCATTCGTATATGTAAATCAATCAGTATTAATTTTTATCTATTATTTGTCTAATTTATTCGGAAGGAATAGTCCGCTTTTTTGGTACTATGATTCTTTCTCCGAATCATTTATGTAGTATCGCAACTTTAAACATTTCGATAAATGGGAGGAAGATCATGGTATTAAGAACTGGAAAAATAGCGGTTTCGTGTAAATTTGAATCAAAATTTTTATATATTGACAGAATACTCAATAACTTTAATAAGAATTTGTTATTAATTATACTCCTGGCTTTTCTGTTCTTTATATTTACCGATGCTGCTCTGGGCCTTCAATTAAACAAGACCGGTCCTTCTAATGCCTATTTTGGAGATAACATTACATATAATTATGCATTAACGAACAACGATAGGCGTAGATTTGACAGGCATTGTCATTCACGACAGTCAATTGGGCAGCATCATGCTTTGGAGATCTATCCGCTCGGAAGTTCTGGAGTAAAACTTGTTAATCATGTAATAAATGAGTCCAACATGCCTAGATTGGTAAATACTGCCTATGCTACTGGCAATAAGGCCGGCGGCGGGACTGTAACATCTGCCACTTCCTCCTGGGCTGTCAATTTGGGATTTACCGGCACCTTTAGATTGAAAGAAGCTCCCATCCGATCCTCCATCCTATTTAGGATATCCCATTGGACAGAATATTAGTTTATACCTTTGAAGTGACAAATAAAAACGGCTTTACAATCAAAGATCTCTCCGTTGAAGATACAATTATCACCCAACGGCAGTCGATCATGTGATAACCCTCAATCGTACTACAGTGCCTCCTGGCGAGAAGGCTACAGGAACCGTGACCTATACCGTAGTTCAAGAGGATATCCTTGGGCGCCGGTCGAAATCCATAAGAATCCTGAGATCAATGATTATGCTTCTGCGTCTGCTATCCCTTCCTGGGGGGGAATTAAAAAAGTTGCCGGAATTGCTGACTTTACGGTAAGCGATCGATTATACAACCGATAGCACTATCGTTAAGACTGCCACTCCCTCTGAGGGAGTCGCGCACTCTCAAACCACATTCAATATAAAAGTAACAAATACAGGCACTGCGTTGCTTAATCGTACTGAGCTAAATGATACCCTGCCTAAGGGCTTAACCTTCGTATCCGCGAATCCGGCTGCATCATTGGTTACTTTTAATCCGGATTTAACCACTACCATCTACTGGAGCAACTTAAGTGCCTCCTTTAACAAAGAACTAAATCCAACTGAAAGCTTCGATGTGCAGGTTGTGGCAGAGTTCGACGGGAATAAACTTGGGACTTTGGTCAATAGTGCAACCAGCAAAGGCTATAACCTTCGGAAGGAAAATACAACTGAGACTACAACGGTAACTGTTGAGGCCAAAAAGCCGAACATTGTCGTGACAAAGAGTGCGCTTCCAGATCAAGGTGCTCCCGGTGCATATATCAATTTTACCTTAACTGTTACCAATTCAGGGAATATATACCTTAACCAATATCTTTGTTCAAGATACTCTGCCTTCTGGCTTGACCTATTCCAGCTCATCGCCTGGCGGCCACGCTGTCGGACAGAATGTCTATTGGTCTGATATTGGCTCTCTTGATGTCTGCTGCCAGCAAGAAGTTGTGGGTCAATGCCACCATTGACGGCCCGGTGAGTGGCATCGTGACTTTGACCAATGATGTATTTGTGGATGGTAAACCCACGATTGGTGACAACGTCACCAATACCACACAAGAAGATGTAACAGGCGCTTGAGCCGAGCATCAACGTCGAGAAGACCTTAACCGTTCCGACAGATGGCAAAGGCTCAGTCGGCACTCCATTGACATTCAGCATAGTCGTAACCAACGACGGCGAAATCGACCTTGATAACGTCTTTGTCTGGGATCTCTTCGATGCCGGCTTGATCCCGACGACAAGCAGCGGCTGGTCGATGAACGGCCAGTTCATGAACCAGAGTGACATCGGCCCGTTGATTATAGGCCAGAGCAAGACCTTAACCCTCTACGGCCAGGTCACAGCGACTACAACGTTCGACCTCTACAACACCGTCACAGTCGATGCCAGACCGAAGAACGGCGGCAAGAATGTCACAGATACGGACAATGCCCTGGTCGCAGTTAAAGCCCCGAGCATCAACGTCGAGAAGACCTTAACCGTTCCGACAGATGGCAAAGGCTCAGTCGGCACTCCATTGACATTCAGCATAGTCGTAACCAACGACGGCGAAATCGACCTTGATAACGTCTTTGTCTGGGATCTCTTCGATGCCGGCTTGATCCCGACGACAAGCAGCGGCTGGTCGATGAACGGCCAGTTCATGAACCAGAGTGACATCGGCCCGTTGACTATAGGCCAGAGCAAGACCTTAACCCTCTACGGCCAGGTCACAGCGACTACAACGTTCGACCTCTACAACACCGTCACAGTCGATGCCAGACCGAAGAACGGCGGCCAGAATGTCACAGATACGGACAATGCCCTGGTCGCAGTTAAAGCCCCGAGCATCAACGTCGAGAAGACCTTAACCGTTCCGACAGATGGCAAAGGCTCAGTCGGCACTCCATTGACATTCAGCATAGTCGTAACCAACGACGGCGAAATCGACCTTGATAACGTCTTTGTCTGGGATCTCTTCGATGCCGGCTTGATCCCGACGACAAGCAGCGGCTGGTCGATGAACGGCCAGTTCATGAACCAGAGTGACATCGGCCCGTTGACTATAGGCCAGAGCAAGACCTTAACCCTCTACGGCCAGGTCACAGCGACTACAACGTTCGACCTCTACAACACCGTCACAGTCGATGCCAGACCGAAGAACGGCGGCAAGAATGTCACAGATACGGACAATGCCCTGGTCGCAGTTAAAGCCCCGAGCATCAACGTCGAGAAGACCTTAACCGTTCCGACAGATGGCAAAGGCTCAGTCGGCACTCCATTGACATTCAGCATAGTCGTAACCAACGACGGCGAAATCGACCTTGATAACGTCTTTGTCTGGGATCTCTTCGATGCCGGCTTGATCCCGACGACAAGCAGCGGCTGGTCGATGAACGGCCAGTTCATGAACCAGAGTGACATCGGCCCGTTGATTATAGGCCAGAGCAAGACCTTAACCCTCTACGGCCAGGTCACAGCGACTACAACGTTCGACCTCTACAACACCGTCACAGTCGATGCCAGACCGAAGAACGGCGGCCAGAATGTCACAGATACGGACAATGCCCTGGTCGCAGTTAATGCCCCGAGCATCAACGTCGAGAAGACCTTAACCGTTCCGACAGATGGCAAAGGCTCAGTCGGCACTCCATTGACATTCAGCATAGTCGTAACCAACGACGGCGAAATCGACCTTGATAACGTCTTTGTCTGGGATCTCTTCGATGCCGGCTTGATCCCGACGACAAGCAGCGGCTGGTCGATGAACGGCCAGTTCATGAACCAGAGTGACATCGGCCCGTTGATTATAGGCCAGAGCAAGACCTTAACCCTCTACGGCCAGGTCACAGCGACTACAACGTTCGACCTCTACAACACCGTCACAGTCGATGCCAGACCGAAGAACGGCGGCCAGAATGTCACAGATACGGACAATGCCCTGGTCGCAGTTAATGCCCCGAGCATCAACGTCGAGAAGACCTTAACCGTTCCGACAGATGGCAAAGGCACCGATGGTACCGCTCTGACCTACAGCATCGAGGTTACGAACAACGGTGTAATCGACCTAGAACATGTCTTTGTCTGGGATCTCTTCGATGCCGGCTTGATCCCGACGACAAGCAGCGGCTGGTCTATGAACGGCCAGTTCATGAACCAGAGTGACATCGGCCCGTTGATTATAGGCCAGAGCAAGACCTTAACCCTCTACGGCCAGGTCACAGCGACTACAACGGTCGACCTCTACAACACCGTCACAGTCGATGCCAGCCCCATAAATGGCGGGCAGAATGTTACCGATTCTGATGATGCATCCGTCTTGGTCAAAGAACCAGGAATCTCGGTGGTCAAGACTCTGACCTCTCCGTCAGGTGGCATCGGGTCAGAGGGAGCTCCATTGGTTTACAGTATCGAGGTTAAAAACACGGGCACCATAGATCTGGAACATGTGTTCGTGAGTGATATCTTCGATACCGGCCTGATTCCGACAGACAGCGCTGGCTGGATAATGGCTGGCCAGAATATGTCTATCTCCGATATCGGGTCACTATCTGCCGGCGATAGCAGGCTCCTGGCTACCCTCAACGGCCAAATTGTCACAAATGAAGACAAAACACTTCTGAATACGGTTACCGTGGAAGGCAAACCCAAGAACGGCGGCACCAATGTCACAGCTACGGCCAACGCTCCCGTCACGGCTAAATCCGCAAGCATAAATATCACCAAGACTGCCTCCCCGACAGAAGGAACACCGGGCACGAAGATCAACTTCACTATCGTTGTCACAAACAACGGCTTAGCCGATCTCTGTAATGTGTCTATGGTGGATATACTTCCTGACGGCCTCGAGTACCTCGGGGACGATCACGGCGGCAACCTCACAAAGCCCTACAGGGTGGATTGGCCAGATCTGGGCTGCCTGAATTCGGGCGATTCGATAACTATCATGATGCAAGCCGAGATAGATGGGACGGTAATGGGTGACCTGGAAAACGTGGTCGAGGTTACAGCCGTTCCCCGGGGTGGAGGAGATGTCGTTAGGAGCAAGGCCAAGGCCAGTGTCGAGGCCAAGGCGGTCCCCTTCTTCATAACCAAGACTTCGGATAAGAAAACGTACCGGCCGGGAGAGGAGATCACCTATACCATCACCGTCTGCAACTTCATGGAATTCCTGCCCCTGGAGGATGTAATAGTCAAAGATGTCTTCCAGAATCCTGTTGAAATCGTGGCCAGCTATCCGGAACCAAGCGAAGATGGCCTGTGGTACATTATGCTAGTATCGCGCCCGAGGAATGCATCGAGATTATCATAGTGGCCAGGATGCCCAAGGTCAAAACAACCTTCGACCTGGAACAATCTGTGGATGGGAAAGGGCTTCGTCAATGTGAATAACGACCTATCTACAGCAGTCGGTCCCTACGCGGTTAACAATTGCGTCTATGTTACTGCCAAGATTTGGCCTGAGTACGATGGTGACCAATAGTACCTGTACCGGCGTAACCATCCAGGACATAGGCACGGAATTGCAGACCAGGGAACACGGAAGCGGTGATTACAGCTCTGAAGAGATAACAAATCTCAAATGGGAGAACAAATCCATCGAATCGCTAAAGAACGTCTCTGCCAGCTACTATCCGACGACCTTCGAGCTGCCCGGCAACAATGGCCTCAATTACGCCTCCAAGTGGACTGAGGAGAGCCGGGCCAAGAACCACATCACCGGCACCGTCATGCATGAGACCTACCGCTATGCCACCAACGTAGACCGCGATTCGTACGTCAAGATGGACGAGAACGGCTCGAAGATGATGGTGGACTCGAGCTTCACCGGCAAGGGCAGCATTGGCTTCTTCAAGAAGGCCTCACCGGAAGATGGACCCAAGAAGAAACCCATCTTTGAGAGCCAGGAGGATTACAGCGGCCAATTCAGCATCAACGAATCATTTGATGAATACGGCAAGAACGTTGTAACCAAGAAGGCTGCATCTGGAGAAGGCTTCGTGGCTGCAGACAAGAGGGTGCGCAGACAGCCAGAGAACCTACGAGTCTGGAACCGGCTCATACAAGAGCGAGGAGATAGTAGATACCTTCACCAATTATATGGCGAAGGATATCGAGGTTGCTCATAAACCGAGCAGCTACAACTACTCTCCCTCCGTCCTGGCAAACCAGGACATGAAGTGGAATGAGGGAATGTGGTCCAAGAGCGGCACTCTGCGTGGAGGCGTCTATAGTCGCTGCCAATAGCTCAACAGGTGGCGCGATTGAGTAACACGTGCATCACTCCCGATAACGGCACGGCTCCCGCTACTATCATCAGCGAGAAGTTCTCATCTCTGGAGTATTTGAAGAAGGATTCCATAGCTCTCGGCCTAAACGAGATGAAGACCAATGCCACCTTCAATGGTGTTGCCGATTTCAGGGCAACAGTCGGTCGGTATAAATGGCACGGATGAGGTAGACAATGAGGAGCGCTATGTCGGCGAATTCAGCCTGACGCGGCATATTCTCATGACCGGCGTCTCGAAGTACGACTATCCGCATATTACCGTGACCAAGGAAGGCCGAGATGAAGTATGCGAATGGTTCAATCGGATCAATTCGACAGTCGCTGATTACATCATAACTGTAACCAATGACGGTAATCGCGCTCTGGCTCCTGTATATGTCTGGGATCTCTTCCCGTCGGGAACGCAGTACATCAGTTCCTCGGTCAAGCCGTCGGCACTTTCGGCAACCGATGCCAACTGGACCATACTGCATCTGGGCATTGGCAACAGCCTGACCATTAACTCTGAAGCTGAACATCACTGAGTATGCGCCCGACAACGTGCTCAATTGCGTCGTGGCCAGCGGAGTTACGGGCGGAGCACTGGTATCTTCAACCAATTGTACGAGCCTGGACTCTGCATGGTTAGGCTGCTGTGCGCCCGAGGTGTCTGTGGAAAAGAATGCACAATTGGACTCCAGTGGACCCGACTGTGGTGCACTACACCATTATGCTCAGGAACAATGCCAAGAGCAGCTGGCAGCAAAGGTTACCGACGAGATTCCAGGAGATATGAGACTACTGAATTCTTCAGTTGAGCCATACAGCATTGACTCGAATCTACATCCACTGGAATTTCGCAAATCTGCTGCCTGGTGAACTGCTAACCATTGAGTACAGCATGCGTGCGGCAAGAAATGGGGCTTATACCAATAAGGTGCACGTGGATACCAGCGCGCTGGATGGATCGGGCAGCGGTTCTGCCGATGCATCTGCCTACATAGATGTGAGGGAGACGGGAGTGGCTCCGAGAACGACCAGGTATGACGGATGGCAGCCGCCAGACTGGGATCTGAACACATCTGATGAAGGCATAAGCATTTAAGGTGTAAGATGCCTGGGCTTTTGGCTCAGGCTAATCTTCTTTTTTATAAATTTCTATTACTGCAATCTTATTCGGGCACGCCAACCTTAATAAAGAAGCCTTCCAAGTGGCTAGCGTGGTATAGCATGTCATTTCAGATTGAGAAAATTCATGCTCGTGAGATCCTTGACTCACGAGGAAACCCGACGATAGAGGTTGATGTTTACACCTGCTGCGGTTTTGGGCGCGCGGCTGTGCCCTCAGGCGCGTCCACAGGCACGCACGAGGCTCTGGAGCTACGCGATGGAGGAGACAGATATGGCGGCAAGGGCGTCCTCAAGGCCGTCAAGAATGTCAATGAGGTTATAGCTCCCCGAGATGCTGGGCATGAATGCCTCCGCTCAAAGGGAGATCGATGATTTCATGATCGAGATGGACGGCACGCCCAATAAGTCCAATCTGGGTGCCAATGCCATTTTAGGCGTCTCTATAGCCGTGGCCAAGGCGGCAGCCTCCTCCGCGGAAATGCCGCTCTACAAATACCTGGGCGGAGTGAATACCTCTCGTCTGCCCATTCCTTCCTTCAACGTCCTCAACGGTGGTCAGCATGCCGGCAATGAGCTCTCCATCCAGGAGTTCATGATTCAGCCCACCGGGGCCAGGACATTTTCCGAGGGCCTGCGCATGGCTGTTGAGACCTATCATGCTCTGGGCAAGATTTTAAAGGGCAAGTACGGTGTGGGCGCAACCAACGTCGGCTACGAAGGTGGCTATGCACCGCCGCTGGTGAGGACCCGCGATGCCCTGGACGCCATCATGAGCGCTCTTGATGTCAGCGGCTATGGCGATGAGATTAAGATTGGTCTCGACTCGGCAGCCTCCAGCTTCTACATGGAAGGCGGCTACTCCGTGGACGGAAATCGGCTCACGCCCGGAGAGCTGATCGATTACTATGTCGATCTGGTCAAGACCTACCCCATTATTCTGCTGGAAGACCCCTTCGAGGAGGAGGCGTATGACAGCTTTGCCGAGCTTACGGCGAAGCTGCCGGGCACGATAATAGTTGGAGACGACCTTTATGTCACCAACATAAAGCGCCTGGAGAAGGGCATCAAGATGCATGCCGGCAATGCCCTGCTGCTCAAGCTCAACCAGATCGGATCCGTCTCCGAGGCCTTTGATGCGGCACGCATGGCCTTCCGGGCGGGCTGGAAGGTCATGGCCTCCCATCGTTCGGCAGAGACAGAGGACTCGGCTCTTGCCGATGTGGCTGTAGCTCTGGGCTGCGAGCTGCTCAAGACCGGTGCGCCGGCCCGTTCCGAGAGGACGGCCAAGTACAACCAGCTTCTCCGCATACAGGAGCAGCTGGACGAGGCGGCGGAATACGCCGTCATTTAATTTTTTTTTTTTAAAATAGAGTGCCCTTTGGCTCTTTGACCAGAGTCACAGGCCTTCCCGAGAGTTGGGCCAGCAGCCATGGATCTACGTTTAAGCTATTCTGGGATGGAAATTCGCTTGAACCCGTTCGATTTATGATGATCGGATTGTAGTCCGAATAGCTATTGGGATAGTACCATTGAGGTTCAGTTCCCGGTGGGTAGAGGGTGCCGTTATGAAGCCCGAATCCCTTGGGCGCACTGCCCCAGTTCCATAGACCGTTGGCAATTTCCAGGGTACTTACCGGCTTGGTTCCGTAATTCTCCAGCCATGAAGTGCCAAAGTCCTCACCTACACTTTGAAATCCATACGATAGTGGTATGCATATCAAGCTGACGCATATGCAGGTAATTGCGACCAATGAATCTCTCATCTAATTTCCTCAAAATCCATGATTCGCTCTGAGTATCGCGACCGTCTTTTCCATCTTAGGGTCATAATTGGGGGGCAATGGTGCCTTAGGGGGCTTAGAACCCCAATCGGAGAGATTTTTTGAGGCATTTGTCAGATTTTGCAGCAATAGGTTTCCATCGTCTCCGCCAAGAAGCAGGGCAGAAGCCTTCTCTGAGAGGTTGAACGATGAATTGATGGTCGAATTGTTGGTCAATCCGCCTAAGATCAGACTTCCATCTCTGCCCCCCAGGTTGACTAATGGTTTGCTTTGTGCCAAAATGACCAGAGCTATCAGCACCACCATAACCAATATCATTCGTTTCATTCCATTCTCCAAATCAACCATCTGTGCCGTGGCATAAATATGCTGTGCTATTTCTCAATAGACCTCGCCAAAGACCTCAAAGTATGCCTGTTCATGCTTGCAGGCTGGACACTCCTCCGGAGCAGCATTTCCCTCATGTAGGTATCCGCAATTGCGGCATCTCCAGACTACCTTGTCGTCTCTCTTGAAGACTGCGCCCCCATCGAGATTCTTTTTCAGGGAGAGGTACCTTCTTTCATGCCCTTTTTCGGCGGCGGCTATGTTGAGGAAGGTTGTAGCAATCTCTGGAAAGCCCTCTGACCTGGCAGTCTCTGCAAAGGATGGATACATTTCTGCGTATTCATATCGTTCGCCTTCTGCTGCACCCTTTAGATTTGCAATAGTATCTGCAATGACTCCTGCGGGAAAACGTGCGAAAACTTCTGCTTCTCCGCCTTCCAGCAGCTTGAAAAGTACTTTTGCGTGCTCTTTTTCATTGTCGGCTGTGTCCAGGAATATGGCAGCAATCTGCTCATAGCCCTCTTTTTTTGCCTGAGAGGCAAAGAATGAATATCTATTTCGGGCCTGTGATTCTCCGGCAAATGCTGTCATCAGATTTTTCTCGGTCTTGGTGCCTTTAAGGCTCTTCATTATTGCATCACCTGAAATTTTGATCGCATTTCATATCTCGCTACATTGAGATAAACCTATGGACAAACCCTCTGGCCCCACAATGAGCCGCGGGCCGTAATCTTTTTAACCGTTTCCGTGGCTCAGATTTCGAAGCTGAAGCGCGAGCTTAAAATGCGCCGGTATCACAGCGTCCATGAGCAGGTTTTCCATGTTAGACGGATGGATTAGAAGAAGGATTGTCTGGTACCTACAGAATAGCCAGGTTTTGGCGTGGCAGGTTAAGAGGTGCGGAGAGTGTGTCCGATGCGGCAAATGCTGTGAATTGTGCCTCGCTCACGATGCCAAAAACAAGCGCTGTAGGGTATACGGTATTCGGCCCAGCATATGCAAGGCCTTCCCGCTGACTCCCGAGGATATAAATAATATTCAAACCTGCGGATTCTATTTTAAGAAATAATTTTATTTTTTGAACCATTCGATCGTTTCTAGGAGAGCCTCTTCGAGATCGTATTTGGGAAAATAGCCCATCCCTTTCGCCCGGTTGATATCGGCCAGCGAGTGCTTGATGTCTCCTGTTCGGGCGGATTCATATCTGGGCCGGACCTCTTTTGCCAGGATCTTGCCGATCACCTTTACCAGGGTATTCAGGCTGATGCTCTTTGCACAAGCGATGTTATAAACACCGGGCAGAGCCCGGCTGGCGAGAATATTCGCGAAGACTACATCATTAACGTAGACAAAGTCGCGAGTCTGCTCCCCGTCTCCGTAGATCACAGGCTGTTCATCACTCTGGAGAGCGGAGATGAACCTGGATATCACTCCCGAATATTCGGATGAGGGGTCTTGCTTGGGGCCAAAGACATTGAAATAGCGCAGGGATACGGTCTTCAGGCCGTACAGTTCCTGGAAGACGCGGGCATAGTGTTCGGCGGCAAGCTTGGAGACGGCATAGGGCGACATTGGCTCGGGCAGCATATCCTCCTTTTTGGGAAGCTCTGGTGAGCTGCCGTAGACTGCCGCCGAGGAGGCCTGCACCACGCGGTTTACTCCGGCATCTCTGGCTGCAATCAGCACATTAAGAGTTCCATCGATGCCCGCAGCATTAGTACGCAGAGGATCTTCCACGCTCTTTTTGACCGAGGCTATAGCCGCCTGATGAAAGACGCAAGTTGCACCGGCAAAGGCCTCTTTTAACAGCAACAGATCGGTTAAGCTTCCCTTTAGGAATGCCACATCCAGGCCGGCCAGGTTTTCCATCTTGCCTGTAGAGAGATCATCGATGACAAGCACATCATTGTCTTTCGATAGGTACTCGGCCAGGTTGGAGCCTATGAAACCCGCGCCCCCGGTTATAACGAACTTCTCCGACATATTGATTCAATCCAATCACGGGCAATCATATTTATATCAAATGTATGCAGTGGTATTTCCTATATGGCTAAAGTCCTGGGCAACATGGGCAAAGCGAAGAAAAAACCCATTGTGCCTCGCGAAAATTCGCGAATAAGCGGTGATGACTTAATAGATATGAAGCTTCATGCCGCCCAGGAGATCCTGGCTGAGGTCTTTGGCATCACAGTTGTCGATGCAGAAGAGATGATAAAACAGAGAAGTAAAGAGAGAATGATCTGGCCGGAGAGATTTCAAACCGATAGATAATATATCAGTGCAAGCAGTAATTATTCCTGATGGGAATTCTGGCAACGTTGATAAAAACCGTTATTCGCGCTGTTCTGCTCAACAAAGCGGTCCGGGGTGCTTTAATAGTCACGCTGGTCAAATTGGTGAAATGGACCCTCCGGCCATCGACAAGGTCAAGAATAATGGCATTTTTCTCCAATTTGGTAAAGTCGGTGCCAGGCAGCAGCCGGTCCAATTTTCTTACAGGTCTTTTCAAGGGTATCGCAGAATTAGCGTTACTCTGGTTTGCCAAGCGAAGCGGTTTTTCCGGGCCTGCGGCACTCTCAGCCCTCGCTGCCCTTCTGCTGGCCATGATGAAGGGAAGTGAAGAAAGTCCGGGCGCGAGCAGCAAGAAGCAAAAGGATCAAATCATTGACATTGACGAGTATACCGTCGTGGACGATCGGCATTGACCGAATAAAGAATCCTATAAATACGAATCCGTTTATCCTCTTTTCATGACCTTCAAAGCCGTGGAAATGGTAGCTGAGCTGATGGCCCTCTCGGCGCGCACCGCGCCCAAAGGCCGGGGCCATGGACTCCATAGTAATAAGAGTAGTAATAGGCGAAGAACTGGTGGAGCTTTCTCGAGAGCTGCGCCGTCTGGGAGAGGCGCGGGGCATCAAATTCTTTTTGCGGGACGCAGGCAACCTGGAAAAGAGCGATGCGTGCCTTCTCTTGGGCAGCAAAGCCATAGACAGCGTAGGCCTGGACTGCGGAGGATGCGGCTATGCCACCTGCAAAGAGATGCAAGAAGCACAAAAACCGTTCCTGGAGAAAGAGCCGGAAAAGCCCTTCCACGGCCCCAACTGCGTCATCAAGATGGCTGACCTTGGCATAGCTCTGGGCTCGGCTGCCAAGACGGCCAGCCTGCACAATGTCGATAACCGCGTCATGTTCACGGCAGGAGTGGCCGCACTCTCC
Source organism: Methanotrichaceae archaeon (assembly GCA_963803855.1). GTDB lineage: Archaea > Halobacteriota > Methanosarcinia > Methanotrichales > Methanotrichaceae > Methanothrix. The sequence continues at coordinate 692,293 of CAWDNX010000001.1, read as the reverse complement.
CTGAACTGGCTGGAGGGCTGCAGCGTAGCCTATGGATTGCCCCTCAAAGCCTCAGGAAAGAGCATCTATTTTGATAGACCGATCTGAAGATTAGGTGAGCAGTCTTGGCTAAAATGAAGATTAGAGGCGGGGATCTGGACCTGGTGGAGTATGATTTCCAGCCCTTTCTCCCCGGTGAATGCATCCACACACTGGGATTCGAAAAAGACTACCAACTCATGCCCCATGTCGGAGTAGTAAAGGCAACAGCCCCTGGTCGCATTCATCTCACTGTGCTGGACATGAACCGCTTTGCTCCTAATCGGCCGGGCGGCGGAGGCGTGGGCTTTGCCCTGCAGATCTACTGCTCCGCGAAGGTTGAGTGCACCGCCTCCGGCCTTGACATCGATTACTCGCGTGAGCCCATTATCCGTCATTTTGCAGAGGTCTTTAAGAAGACGGTGCATTATGAGGGCGGCTTTAAGATTGTGATCTCGGACCACGAAAGAAAGCACGTCGGCCTGGGCTCGACCGGATCGGTGCTCCTGGCCCTGGGCCACGCATTGAACGCTGCTTTAGGATCCCCACTGAGCTCTGAGCAGATCCGCCTGCTTTTGGGTCACAACTATGTAGAGGAGACGGAGGACGGACGGGTGACCAGCGGCTTTGAGACGGGCGTGGGCCCTGCGGCTGCCACCTACGGAGGCATGGTCATTACCGGCGACGAGCTGGCGCTGGCCTACCGCCACCGTTTTGCCGAAGGTAAAAACGTCTTTGTCACCATACCACCTACCGTCGTCTCATCGGCGGGAAGGGCGGAGTTTGACCTGCTTATGAACCGGGCGAGGAACCTGGATTATCAGGACCGAGAACTGAAAGCCTATCTTCTGCTCATGGATCTCATCCCTGCTCTTGAGAAGGGCGACCTGAAAAAGGTAGGAGATGTCGTCTGGGAAATAGAGTTTCGCGGCTCGAAGAGGGCCGAGGTGGAGCACCACGGCTTTGAGATCTACCGGCAGATGAGCAGGCTTCGCGAGGTGGGCCTGGAATTCGTGGGCATGAGCTCGGTAGGCCCCTCCATTGCCATTGTAACCGACAGGAGCCGGGAGGAGGTAGCAAAGTTGATCGAGCCTTTGGGGCTGGAGATTGCCATCGAGACAAAGGTGGATAACGAGGGGCTGAAGGTAATTTATTTTTAAACGCAATACCCGGCAGCTTGCTGCGTGAGTACACCTCCGCCGTTTCACTAAAAATTTTTATTTTAATATTATTACTAAGCAGCCTACAACGTAAAATTCAATTGGAGTGTTAAGCCAACAAAAATCGTGCTAAGATTTTTTCCCAACATTAATTAATTAATTAATTAGAAATAATATAAAATTTATTTTACCTATACAAAACATTTATATGTCCATAATTGTTAATTATAGAATAAGGAGATAATTATGCCATACCCATTTCACGGAGAAGAATTCGAGTTCACTCAGTCGGACGGAAGAAAGATCAAATTGAAGGGCTGGGGCGATCAGAGCAGAGCGCTCTTTGAAACCCTCGATGGATATACCGTCATAAAGAATCCGCTTACAGGATTTCATGAGTATGCTAAGCTCTCAGATGATGGGACATCCCTCGCGCCTTCTGGGCTTAGGGTAGGGCTAGAAGACCCTAAGGTCCAAGGCTTGCCAAAGCACCTGCGTAGCTCCAAGGAGACCCATATGGAGAGAAGCAGTCTGGCATTCAGTCGACTAGGTTCGAAAAGCCGTTGGCAAGAGAGAAGGGAGGAGGCAAGGGCTGCAAAAAGCATGGCCATGATGTCGCGTGGCGTCTTCAGGGCTCCGCCACCGCAGTTTACGAAAGGAGATTATGTTGGGCTTTGCCTGCTCATCCAGTTCCCTGATGTTCAGGGCACTATCCAGAAGTCCGAGGTCGAGAACTTTTGCAACAAGCAGGGCTACAACGCCTTCGAGAACAAGGGATCAGTATACGATTATTTCTACGATGTCTCCACAGGCAAGCTCAAGTATACAAATATCGTTACACCCTATTATATCGCAAAGAAGCCGAAAGACTACTACACTGACCCCAACGTCGAATGCCCAATCAGAGCTCGAGAGCTAATTGTGGAAGCCCTCACAGATCTGAAGCAGAAGGGATTCGATTTCATTGGACTGAGCACAGATGATAAAGGATACATTTTTGCTCTGAATGTCTTCTACGCCGGACCGAGGACAAATGAATGGGCGGAAGGTCTCTGGCCGCACTCATGGTACCTTGAGACTCCCTTCGATATCGGGAATGGCAAGAAATTCAACGACTACCAGATCACCGATATGAGCAATCAGCTAAAGCTGGCAACCTTCTGCCATGAGAACGGCCATATGGTCTGCGACTTCCCTGACCTTTACGATTACGGCCTTGATGATCCGGGCCAGAAGCCTCAATCAAACGGCGTGGGCCTGTTCTGCCTTATGTGCTGGGGAGGGCCTGACAACGGGAACCCAACCCAGATCGGAGCCTATTTGAAGTACAGGGCCGGGTGGGCAGACAAGGTGACCAACCTCATTCTGGAAGGAGTCAACACCGTAAAGGCAGGAATCAACGACTTTTACGTATGGCCTAAGAGCCAGACCGAGTACTTCATTATCGAGAATCGGATCAAAGAGAATAGAGATATTTCCCTGCCATCTTCAGGACTTGCAATCTGGCACGTTGAAGAACTGGGCAGCAATGACTATGAAGAGATGCTGCCAGGAAAGCACTACGAATGCTCCCTGGAGCAGGCTGATAACCGCTTTGATCTTGAACATATGGCCAACGATGGCGATCCTCAGGACCTTTTCAGCGCAGGGGTCAATCCCAACTTCGGATACTCAACTGCGCCGAATAGCAGATGGTGGGATGGTAGCTTATCCGGCCTTGAAATATCCGAGATTGGCAATCCAGGAAACGAGATGAAATTCAAACTGGCTGGCAAAGGGAATAAATTTTGCAAAACATCCAGCCCCAATAAGATTATCCCCGACAATAGCCAGCTTGGCATCACGGATGTCATCGCTTTCGAAGACGTCATTACTGTATCATCCATTAAAGTGGGTGTAGATATAGATCACACCTACAGAGGAGATCTAAGACTGGTCTTGACATCACCATCTGGTACAAGCGCAGTCCTGCATGATAGAGTAGGTGCAAGCTCGGATAACCTGAAGACGACATTCGATATCGCTTCTGCGCCCGAGCTGCAAAACTTATTGAGCCAGACGCTCAGAGGCAATTGGACTCTTCAGGTCCAGGACCTTGCAGCCCGCGATGAGGGCGTACTCAGAAGCTGGAGCATCGAGGCAGAAGGTCAGAAAAACAATGTGATCGAGCTGCAGGAGAGCCCCTCGGCCAAGATACCCGATAAAGTCCCTGCGGGAATCACCCGAATCATGGTATCAGATGCAAATGGGAATGTGAACGAAGTGGAGGTGTCTCTCGATATAACCCATACCTACATAGGAGATCTCATGATATCGCTGATTTCTCCAAAGGGCACAATTGTAGATTTGCATAAAAGAGAGGGAGCCGGTCTCGATAATATTATCAAGACATACACAGCCATCACAACCCCAGGGCTGAAGAAACTCGCCGGTGAGCCCATCAAAGGCCAGTGGAAGCTTAAGGCCGCCGACCTGGCCGGAAGGGATGAGGGCAAGCTCAACCGCTGGGCCCTAAGGATAGTCCCATCCTGATCGTGAGAGTAAGGCGGCGCCTTGGATGCCCCGATGCTTGCATCGGAGTGCGCCGTCGTCTTCACTCTATTTCCAGTGGAAACCATCATCCTCTGGCTATAGAAACTTCTCGCTTTGTTCTGTCATCCACACATATGGACGATCACCCATACTCCACTAACCATGTTTCAAGAGTCGCAACTTGTTTGGTTTAATATCAAATATTTCAATGAATTTTAGAGCATTGGCTAACCGCGTTGATTTCTTCTTGCATGTATGCGTTGTTGTCAGTTCATCGACCACGCGTTCTTCAAAGAAATCGTCTACACAAATAGCTTTTGAAGGATCATGCAAGTGCAGATCTGCGCAAATTCGCTGATATGCATTACTTCTTCGCCATCGTAATCTTCCCAAGCGAAAGCCGATACCTCAGCATGCTCCGGCTTATGGCTCTTTATGAACTTCTGGAAGGCGGCGATTCTTGCCTCATCTCCCTCAACCAGGCAGATGAGTGTTTGCGGGCTGTCTTCTTCCCACCAGTAGGCAGAAATCCTGTGCACCCCGCAATTCATTGCCGCCTCCATCAGGAATACGCGATAGCCCACATCATGCACTTTGGGACCGGTGATCTTGGCTTGCTGCTTCATGTCACCCTTGATATGTATCGGCAAGCTATTTGGTTGTTTCCAAGACTTCTTCAATCCATGGATCTCATACCTGACAGAAGAGAGCAGAGGTCGATCACATACGTCTTATACAACGGATTTAATATTACCATATTGGATTAGTTATAAAGATGGCATTTATCGGTCTTAAGCTAATCACCAAAAATTCCACCATGGTTTTGAAAGATCCTCTTTTATTGCGGGCAAAAAATCCTCCTTGATGCGTCTTGAAAAATAGCTGGAATTTTTCCACAACCCGTTCTGCTCCATTTCTTCAACTATTTCCTCAACTTTCTTACTTCCCCAAAGTTCAATGCTACTTTTGGCAAAGAAATATTCCTTCTCCAATAGACTTGGTGCTGATGGTAGATGTGCGCGATCTAGCTTCATCGGTCATCGGTTAAGGGTTTTTATAAGAATAATTTGTTTGATATTTCTGAATTGAAATAACTCATAAATTCTTTTTTATACTTTAAAAGTAATCCATTTCTTAGAGGAGAGATAGCAAGGATGACCGATGAAAAAGCATGCATTGAGGAAGACATTTTTGCGAAGAGCTTATGCATGATGTTTTCTGTAGCATGGCTTCGCGAGACTGCCAAAAGAACTAATTTTATTAAAAGAGAAAGAAAGATACAGCCAGAAGTCTTTTTCTGGGTTATTTCTTTAGGGTATGGAGTTTCTTTGCTAAGAACTCTCGCTGGTATGAAGAGAATGTATGAAAAAGCAAGAAACAAGACGATATCTGATTCCAGCTGGTATTATCGATTTACGCCTGAACTTGTAGCGTTCCTTCATGAATGCGTTATTCATGGAATGAAACAACTTGCTAGAGATTCATGTAGATCGCTTGACTCGCGCCTTAATTGTTTTTTGGATGTTTTTATTCAGGACAGCACAGTAATACGCCTGAATAAGGTGCTGGCAGAAAAATGGCCGGCCGCTCGATCTAGAACAGTAGCTGCAGGAGTAAAAGTCAATGTATTGGTAAGCGTAAAGGCAAATGGGCCAAAAAGCGTTTCGATTATTCCGGAACGAACAAGTGATGTGAAAACCTTGAGAATTGGGTCATGGATAAGAGATAGGATTATTTTAATTGATCTTGGATTTTATAAATATGGTTTGTTTTCAAAAATTCAAGAGAAGGGCGGCTACTTCGTTTCTAGAATGAAATCAAATGCAAATCCTAGGATTTTGAGCTTAAACAAAGGATGCAAATTAGACAAAGAGAAAATCAAAGGTTTAAAACTATCTGAAATATTAAAAGGACTTAATAAAGAAATATTAGACGCAAAAGTAGAAATTCAATATATAAAAACGGGTGGGAAGAGAAAAAGAGAGTTGATAATGGAAGAATTTCGTCTTATAGCTATTTATAATCAAGATGACGAAAAATATCACGTATATATCACCAATATCTCTGATGAACTCTTGACTGCAAAGGATATTGCGGACCTGTATAGAGGTCGCTGGGAAATAGAATTGGTATTTAAGGAGCTAAAAAGCAAATATCAACTGGACATAGTTGAAACCACGAATGAACAGGTTATCAAAGCTTTTATTTGGATCTCCATCTTGACGATGATACTTAGCAAGGAAATTTATAATATTGTTAGAAAACTTAATCCAGATAAGCAAATAGCTCGATTCACCCAGATGAGGTGGAGCAATGTATTTGTTGAATCCTCGCATGAGATTCTGCACGAGGTCCTTTGCTACCTGGGCGTAAAAGATATAATTACGACTAAATACGAAATTTATGGCAGTCAGGCCCTTGATCCGCATGTTAATCGGGAGAGATTCCGAGACAATTTATGGGCTTAACCGATGACCAATGGATCTAGCTTAAGAAAAGCATAATATGCTTCTTTTTTCAGTTCATAATTTTGTCTTCTGACGCCTGCGTGCCATGCACTGAAGAAACCTATCAAACCGCCTACAATCGCACCTGATAGCGTTAAAATTAATGGGAAAAAATCGTTCATGCTACTCACCTCCACCAGAATTGCCAACCAGCTATTGGCCCTGGCCTCTTTCTGGATTCGCGGCAAGCTCACTGCATACACAAGCGTTCCTTTATCGCTCTGACATCGGCCTGCATTTGCCTGGCATATCCTGGTTGAATGTCTTCCCTCATGCCTTTGATCTCTTCCGTGACCTCACTCATATTCGCTTTCACGGCCTTGATGTCTTCCCCGATTTGAGGGATGATATCGGTATTCTTCCGCACTGCTTTCATATCACCCTTCAACTCTTTCAGATCACCCGTCATCTCTTTGAGGTTGTCTCTCATATCCAGGAGTAGCGGGATTGCCTTGTTTAGCTGTATAGTTGTGCAAACATAGGCATACTCGCTGGTCCTCATAATATCGCCCTCATAGTCCTCAAAGACAATGCTCGATACTTGGGAATGGTCAGGTTTTTGGGTCTCTACCAGCTTCTTAAAATCTGCGATTGTTTCTTCATCGCCTTCGACCAGGGCTGTTACCTCCGGCTCCTTCTCGCCCGTCCTATTGCGAGCGTGAAAGCCTTTGAGACCCAAGTCTATGGCGTTGCTCATCAGAAAGTATCTGTAGCCTACATCATGCACTTTGGGACCGGTAATCTTAACTTTCAGCTTCATAGTCATCTTTGATATGTATCGTCAAGCTATTTGGTTGTTTCCTCAATCTTGCTACACCACAAAATTCTTAAGAACCCCAATTCCCTCGATCGCTACTTCCACCGCATCTCCTCTTTGCAGCGGCCCCACGCCCGGGGGCGTGCCCGTGGCAATCACATCACCCGGCTCAAGAGTCATGACGCTGCTTATGAACTGCATCACCTTTCCGTTGACGCGTGTCTCAATATCTGCGCCAGAGGGATCGATTTTGGCGATCCAGGGGCCGAAGGGGGCAAAGGTGTCGAAGCTCCTGGCACGCGTCCACTGGCCATCCTCGCGCTAGAGATCGCGGGCCGCCACATCGTTGAAGCTTAAGAAGAGAATGGGCTCCTCTGGAAGGGGCATCTTCATCTCCTGAAGATCATGCCGTTATCGAGTGCTGTACGATCCACCTCTTCCAGAATTGCCACCAGCTATTAGCCCTGGCCTCTTTCTGGATTAGTGGCAAACTCAGTGCATCCCTAGACGTTCTTTTATCGCTCTGACATCGGTCTGCATTTGCCTGGCATATCCTGGTTGAATTTCTTCCCTCATGCCTTTGATTTCTTCCAGTACCTGGGGAATTGTGTCGGTATTCTTCCGCACTGCTTTGATCTCTTCCAGTGTTGCATCAGTGGTTTTGCGCAATGCTTTGATCTCTTCCAGTGTCGCGTCGGTATTATCTTTCACCGCTAAAAGGAGTGGTATGCCCTTATTCATTTGAGATGCCGTGTTTATCGATGCAAATTGCCACAACGGCGAGATATCGTCGGCGAAGTCCTCGGATTTCACATTATCCACAGTGGCGAGCTGTGGCCATTCCTTCATGGCTGAATTATAGAACTTTGCGATTCTTTGTTCATCGCCTTCGACCAGGGCAATTACTACCTGTTGCCCTTCTTCATCATCATTGTAGACTTCAAAGCCTCTGAGTGCCAGGCGCATAGCTAACTCAGTAAGATATGGCCTATAGCCTACCCCATGCACTTTTGGACCGGTAATCTTAACTTTCAGCTTCATAGTCATCTTTGATATGTATCGTCAAGCTATTTGGTTGTTTCCTCAGTATGTGTTATGCTCTCCTGCATTCAACGATCCTTCTTTTAAACGCAATACCCGCTTAGTTTGCTGGCGCGGGTGCGCCGCATCCGTTTGCCTTGAGAGCCTCTTGCCAGCTCCCTGCCGGCAACGCCCCTCAGCTACACCACAAAGTTCCTCAGAACCCCAATTCCCTCGATCGCTACTTCCACGGCATCTCCCTTTTTCAGCGGCCCCACGCCTGGGGGCGTGCCCGTGGCAATCACATCGCCCGGCTCAAGAGTCATGACGCCGCTTATGAACTGCACCAATTTCGGCACGTCGAATATCAGATCGGAGGTGTTCGACATCTGCACCGTCTTTCCGTTGATGCGTGTCTCAATATCTGCGTCCGAGGGATCGATCTTAGCGATCCAGGGGCCGAAGGGGGCAAAGGTGTCGAAGCTCTTGGCTCGCGTCCACTGACCATCTTTGCGCTGCAGATCACGGGCCGTCACATCGTTGAAACAGGTGTAGCCCAGGATGTACTTCTCCGCCTCTTCTGCCTGGATATTCTTGCAGCGCTTTCCAATAACTACCGCCAGCTCGCCTTCGTAGTCCACCTGGCTGCTGGAAGCAGGATAGACGATATGCCCGTCCGGGTCCAGGATGGCAGACGGGGGCTTTAAGAATAGAATGGGCTCCTCGGGTAGGGGCATCTTCAGTTCCTCTGCATGCTTTACGTAATTTAAGCCCACGCAGACGATCTTCGTCGGCTGGCAGGGAGGCAGAAGGAATACTTCGTCCAATCTTAGCACCTCTCCCCTGGAGATTATGCCATTCTCTTTGCTGTACGATCCTCCCCGAACTATGCCATCAAGCATGAATCGAACTATCATTTTTAACCATCTCTCCTTTCATCCTTTGCATGGACCCTTGCCACCGGTGGGGCCCCGCCGATATCGCCCAAACTCGCTCTCCAGCAGTCGGTCGGCCATTACGACCGGCCCTTCCACACAGACCCGCAGGCCATCCGGGTCCAGGCAGCAGGAGCCGCAGATGCCTGCCGCGCACTTGAAGTAGCGGTTGATGCAGGCCTGGGTCTTTTTGGCGTGCTCCTGGGTTCGGGAAATTATGTCCCACATCATCATCTCCGGGCCGCAAAGGTAGATCTGATCGTAATCGAATAAGTTTAGCTCTTTTAGCCCGGCGGCAGCGCGGCCGTGTATGCCCAGGGAGCCGTCATCGGTGGTGATAATAGTATCTCCCAGAGCCTCAAATCGATCCCGGAAGATGAGGTCTTCTTTGCAGCGAAAGCCGAGCAGGGAGGTAACCCTCATGCTAGCGCTTTTGGCCTGCTCGCCCAAAAAAGCTAGAGGGGCAGTGCCCACGCCCCCGCCTATGAGCAGAATGCTCTTGCCCCGCAGGACAAAGCCATTGCCCAGAGGGCCGCGTAACCCGATGCTGCTTCCTCTGCCCAAGCTAAAGAGCGCGGCAGAAGCCTCGCCTACCGACTGCACCGTTATGGTATCAGGGCCCGAGAAGCTCATGGGAATCTCATCCACGCCTCTGATCCAGACCATGACGTACTGCCCTGGTGCCGGGTCAAGGTTCCTATCCAGCCAAAAGGTCCTGATCAGAGGAGCCTCCGAGCGCACTTCTTCTATGATGCAGTTTATGGGTTTCATGAGCGTCTCCTCCCTGCCAGGCCGCGTAATTCCTCCAGTGTCAACGATTTTCTCTCCAGGTAGCGGGATAGACCAGTTGTGATATCCTCGAAGACCCCGTAGCCCCTGAGAAGAGCTGTTCCCACCTGCACCGCCGAGGCTCCGGCCATGATCATCTCCACGGCGTCCTCCCAGGTAGTGACGCCGCCTACGCCAATCACCGGAATCTCCAGGCGCCCGGCCAGCTCGTAGACGCAGCGCACGGCCACCGGTTTGATGGCAGAACCCGACAGGCCGCCAAAGCGATTGCCCAGGATGGGGTAACCGGTCTCGATATCAATGGCCATGGCCTTGAGAGTGTTTATGGCTACTATGGCGTCAGCTCCGCCCCGCTGCGCCGCCAGGCCCAGCTCCAGGATATCGGCCGTGTTCGGAGTCAGCTTGACCCAGACCGGCACATCTGCCGCTGCCTTCACGGCTCCAGTGACGGATTCCACCAGATCGGGATAGCGACCAAGCTCGCTGCCGTACTTCTCGGCATGGGGGCAGGAGAGGTTCAGCTCGAAGGCGTCGGCCTTCAGGCTGCGAGCGATCTGAGCGAACTCTGCGGCAAAAGATCCGAATATGCTGGCGATGACGGGCACCCCGCCTTTGCGAGCTGTATCGATCTCGTCCTGAAAGTCTTTGTAGGAAGGATTGGGCAGGCCCATGGCATTGAGAAGGCCACCGTCCACATGAACAATGGTGGGACCGGGGTGGCCCTCCCGCGGCAAGGATCCCACGGATTTGGTGACCACGCCGCCTGCGCCAGCTATTGCGGCACGACAAAGAGAGGCACCGGTGGTGCCCAGGATGCCTGCCGCCAGCAGGATAGGATTATTAAGCTGCAGGCCGCCGGCATGGATGGAAAGGGATGGCATGAAGAGGAGATATGCCGGACAAGATAAAAGGCTTATTAATGGGAATAATCTTGAGTATAATAAAAAATTATCTTAGGCAGCACGTTGTCAAGCCGTGGCTAGATGATTCCTTTCACTCTCAATGCGGCTCTCATCTCGACTACCTCGTCCTCCAGCTTCTCGAACCTCTGATCCAGGTAGCCTTTTAGATCATTTCTGGATTCCTTGACCTCATCAAGAAGATCCTGCTGCGAATCAATCATTTCTCTTTGACCACTGAGCATTTGATCTTGCTTTTCGATCATATGATCTTGCTTTTCGATCAATATATCCAGCTTGCCGCCTAGCTTGTCACCCAGATTATTAACGGCAACGATCAAATCTTTTAGGTGAACGGCAGCTGTGTCCAACCTGGTATCTGTTTCCCCAATGTCCACCAATTTATAGAACTTAGAGACTTTGCCAACCGCAGAGGAATACTCTTTTTCGATGGTCGAAACTTGGATTAGGGTATTCCTAATATCGATAGCTTCTTCAAACCACTTCAGCCGATCTTCGTCTCCCTCAGCTACAATCCTCACTCTGCCGTCGTCCAGGTTTTCCACGAATCCTTTAAAGCCCAAAGCTCGGGCGATATCCGTGACCCTGGCACGGTATCCAGTCTTCTGGACCTTGCCTGAGACATAAGCTGTCAACTGTTTCATATAGTCATAATCCGTAATTCTTTGTATTTGGCTCTATCGTCGCATTGATGACTTTCATTTATTATTTTGCAGCTAGCACTCCTTCCACAATCCCCGTCCAGGGATTGCCTTTAGTCGAAAACGCCCTGTATTCACCGGAGGCGGAGTTGCCACTCAGGTTGAGCCTGAGATGGTAAAGGTTTACGGTTCCAGAGGATATCACATCCAAACTCAATTTATCAACAGAAACTGAACCGGAAGCTGAGGCCTTCATGGTATCGCCGCCGTCATTTATGTTTCCCGTTCCGAAAACTGCATTCTCTGACTGGAAAAGCGTGAGTGCCAGGAATCTGTTCTTGCTGTCTCTAAGCCGGAAGGACCAGTTTCCGGCTTTGCTTACTGTCGGAGATGTAGTCTGCGATATTGCCGGCAACCTAGCCGACACGTCTGGCTCTGCCGATGATGCGGCTTTAGCCTGGCCTGAGCTCACGGTACTTGCTGTCTGATATTCCAGTGCCTCGCCGGTTTTCACAGAACTTCGGGACGGCTGCGGATTGGTGCCGTTTTCCGGTAGATTGCCGGGCATGGTGAAATTGATGCCGCGCTCCTCGCTCCACAGCTTCCTCGCCGCCGCTGGGTTTTCCGGTATACCGTTATTGGGGATGTAAATCCCATTGCTGAAATCAATGAGCTGGTCCGCGGATAGTCCCGAGCCTCCATCAATGATGGCGCAGGCATTGACGGCAAATATTGCAAGAATCGCCAGTGATAAGGCTATCCGAATTACTAATCTCCTGGCTTTCCAAATCATGCCGTTAAGTACGCGCTTTGACATCTTAAAACTTATGTAATATCCGGCTGGCAAATCATCATTTTTACATATTCGGTAAACCCCAGGTTTACAACCAGAGTTTGACACGCGCGGCGGGCTTGGGGCTTTGCATCTGTTGCAGAAGGGCAAGACCAAAGAGGTGCACATAACCCTGGCCGGGAAGATACTGCATTAGATTTGGGCGAAAAAGCCATATCCCATTGACTGCAAAGATCACCGACAATTCTCATGGAGGATCCAGATGGTTATAGAAAGCGAATTCAGAGGTAAATGGAAAGTCATCGAGGCCGTGGATATGGTGGAAGATTATCTCAGCCAGTCTCCTGACCCACATCTTCTGATACAATTGGATGAAAAAAACATGGTTGCGGGAAGCTATCAGTTTGGCACCCAGGATGGCTACATCGATGGACAATTCGAGAAGGATGAAGAAAGTCTGAAGTTAATTTTCTCCTTTGAAGGCTGGGACGAGGCAGATCTGGTAAACGGCTCCGGCACTTTCTCTGTTGAATCTGGGGACACGTATCTCTTGACGATGAACTACGAAAGTGGCAATACTTTCAGCTTCAGATGCCAGGCAACACACAGCGATCCTACTAACTAGTATCGATTCGATTACATCGCTTGCGAAGGCTCGAAGATATGCAGGTCTTACACTCTCTCTGGGACACGGAAACTTTCTACATATGGGCCGAATCCTCAGCTCTGCCCCTCTCTGCCGGCAAATCCGATGGTCGCAGGAAAAAGCATCCATTGGCTCATCCCCATCCTTTTGCCCTGCCAGGTTTAGAGCTCAAGAAGCTTTTTTCACAATTCTTACCCGAGGAAGGCGACGGCTGCCGGGTGGAAGCACTGTCTCTTCGCCTTCCTGCAGGTATTTCTGGACCTCTTCCCTCACCCTGGCTTTTGCGGGAGGACTACCTATCTGAAAAACCATATCTACTGGGCACCTACTCCGTCCCGACCCTGGCCCTGGAACCCGGCCCCGCTCTCGATCTTCTCCTGGAATTGCCCACCCATCCACCTTCGGGCACAACTTATGCCGCCTCTCTGCTCTTCTGGTCACAGCTGGCCCTTTTTTCTCTGGAGCTAGTATCGCGTGAGCAGTTTGTGCCCGCCGTCCGGAAAAACAGAGCCCTCTGGAATGCGGTGATTGACGAGCCGGATCAAGAGCGTCTCAATATCTTCAGCCGGTCCCTGCCGCCCAGTTGTCGTGGTCTGTCGTCCCTGCCTCTCCCATCGTCTGAACAGGCCCCTATGGCCACCCCCTTCCGCCTGGTCCACAGCTTCGTGAACATCGCTGTGGACGCACTGGTGCATAGCAGCCTGAACGGGGTTTGTCTCCTGCCTGCTAAGCGAGGCCGTAAGCCCAAGATTGTCCCGCTGCCGATTCAATTCCTCTCCGCCCTCACCTGCCAGGAGACGGACCTGTCTGCCCCTGCCCCGGATCTGGCCTCCTTCTCTTTAAAGATGGATTCCTGGGTCTCACAAATCCATCCTAAAATTGAGGACATTCCTTTTCGCACCTGCTTTCGCCTGGAAGCACCAGTCCTTGAAAAAACCGCCTGGTGTCTCGCTTTCTTCCTCCAGGCCAAGGATGACAGAAGCCTGCTGGTTCCTGCAAAAGAGGTATGGCAGACCAAATCTCGTGCCCTCACCTTCCTCAAGAGACGGCTCAAAAATCCTCAAGAGCAGCTCCTGGCCGACCTTGGCAAAGCATCTAGGGTCGTTCCTCTGATGGAGAAGTGCCTGGAGAGCGCCCGCCCCACCGGCCTGGAGATGCAAACCGAGGAGGCCTATTCCTTCCTGCGGGAGTCGGCTCCTCTCCTGGAGCAGAATGGTTTCGGGGTGCTGCTGCCCTCCTGGTGGGAGAAGCCCGATTCGCGCCTGGGCATAAAGCTGCAGCTCAAAGGTGCGGTTAAAAAAGAGGGCCAGGTCGGTCCGGCCTTCTTCGGGCTCGACTCCCTGGTCAGTTACGACTGGCAGCTCTCCTTAGGCGGCGATATCCTCACCAAGGCCGAGTTCGCCGAGCTGTCCCGCCTCAAGGTCCCCCTCATCCAGATAAGAGGTGAGTGGATGGAGCTTCGCTCCACAGAGATCGAGGCCGCCATTGCCTTCTTCCAGAAGAACCAGGACCGAGAGATGACCCTGGCTGTGGCTCTTCGCCTGGGCCAAAGCCTTCCCGGCCAGAGCCTTCCCGATGTTGATTCAACCCTACCCGTTCTCGGTGTTCAGGCAGAGGGCCAGATCGAACAAATGCTTAAAGCCCTAGCCAATCCCGGCAGTCTGGAGGAGGTCTTGCCGCCCCAAGAGTTCCAGGGCACACTACGCCCTTACCAGCTACGGGGCGTCTCCTGGCTGGAATACCTGCACCGGATAGGCCTCGGAGCCTGTCTGGCGGACGATATGGGCCTGGGAAAGACCGTGGAGCTGATAGCTTTTCTCCTGCGTGAACGAGAGCATGAAGATAGGTCCAAAGACCCCCTCCAGCCGGCTCTTCTCATCTGTCCCATGTCCGTGGCCGGCAACTGGCAAAAGGAGCTGGAGCGTTTTGCCCCCAGCCTGCGGATCCTGGTGCATCACGGCCACAATCGTCTCGCAGGTCCCGGCTTCCTGCAAGAGGTAACAAAGAAAGACGTGGTCATAACCACCTATGCTCTTGCCCAGAGGGATGAGGAGCATCTGTCTGCCGTCACCTGGAGCCATGTGATCCTGGATGAGGCCCAGAACATCAAGAACCAGGCCGCCCGGCAGACCCAGTCCATAAAACGGCTCCATTCGGGGCAGAAGATCGCTCTCACTGGAACTCCCGTCGAGAACAGGCTCTCCGAGCTATGGTCTATCATGGATTTTCTCAATCCCGGCTACCTGGGGTCTTTTCAATCTTTCCGCAAGAATTTCGTGCTGCCTATTGAAAAATACAAAAATAAGAGCTGCTCCGAGGCGCTGCGCTCCATAATTCAGCCTTTTGTCCTGCGGCGGCTCAAGACCGATCCAACTGTTATCCAGGATCTGCCTGAGAAGAATGAGATGCGGGTCAACTACAATCTCACCGCGGAGCAGGCATCGCTTTATGCCGCCGTGGTCGAGGAGATGCTCAGCCGCATAGAATCGCTGGACGGGATAGAACGCAGAGGTATGATCCTGGCCGCTCTGACCAAGCTGAAGCAGATCTGTAACCACCCTGCCCTCTTCTTGCAGGACGCAAGTGCTCTGGCGGGCCGTTCAGGAAAGCTCTCCCGTCTGGAGGAGATGCTTTATGAGGTCTTAGCCGGTGGCGACAGTGCTTTGATCTTCACCCAGTATGCCGGAATGGGGGCCATGCTCAGACACCATCTTCAGGAGAAGCTGGGAGTCGAGGCCCTGTTCTTGCACGGAGGAACCAACCGAAAGCAGAGAGATGATATGGTCCAGAGGTTCCAGGCGGGTGGATCGCCCCTATTCATACTCTCTTTAAAGGCGGGCGGCTCTGGCCTCAACCTGACCCGAGCGAGTCACGTCTTTCACTTTGATCGATGGTGGAACCCTGCCGTGGAAAATCAGGCAACCGATCGCGCCTTTCGTATCGGTCAGAAGAAGAACGTCTTTGTCCACAAGTTCGTGTGTCTCGGCACTCTGGAAGAGCAGATAGACAGGATGATCGAGCAGAAGAAGGCCCTGGCGGAATCGGTAATAGGTACCGGTGAGTCCTGGCTGACGGAGCTTTCCAATGAGGCGTTAAGAGATATGATCTCCTTGCGGCGGGATGCCCTGAGCAACGGGGATGATGATAAATGAGCCCTTATTGGAATTACTACGAAAAGACTTCGCCAAAGGCGGTCAAGAACGGCCTGAAGGCCAAAAGCAAGCGCGGCTCCATCGGAGAGACCTGGTGGTCAAAGCGTTGGGTCAGTGTTCTCGAGTCCTTCGATATGGGCGCCCGATTGACGCGTGGTAAAAGCTATGCCCGAAAAGGCCAGGTCATCTCCATCGATGTCGAGCCGGGAGTGGTGCAGGCCCGTGTGCAGGGCTCATTTCCAAATCCCTATGATGTATCGATAAAGCTTTCGCCCCTATCCTCGGAAGAGTGGGAAAAAGCCATAGCTGCCATGGCTTCTAAAGCGGTATTCTCAGCCCGCCTGCTCTCCGGGGAGATGCCGCAAACAATCGAGGAAGCATTTTCCGATTGCGGCATATCTCTCTTTCCCAGGAAGGGCGCGGATCTGTTGACGGATTGCTCCTGTCCGGATTGGTCCAACCCCTGCAAGCACATAGCTGCGGTCTATTATCTTTTAGCTGAGCAGTTCGATCGTGATCCTTTCCTGATCTTCAGGCTTAGGGGCAAATCCAAAGAGGAGATCGTCGAGGCCCTGCGTAGTTTCCGCTCTGCCGGGGCGAAAGAAGAATCCGAACGCTCTATCTCTCGCTCCTCTCCCGATTCTATCTCTTTCTCCCTCATCGAGGATAAGGCCAAGCCTCTGGAAGAGTGCCTGGATTGTTTCTGGCAAAATGGAAAAGAGCTTGATTTGCTGGTGATCAATCCCAGGAGCCCGTCGGTAGAGAACGCAGTCCTGAAAATACTTGGAGAAGCCCCCATCTCCATTGGCCGGGCCAATTTGGCTGGCTTGCTCAAAAAGGCATACGTAATAGCGGGTCAGGCCGCACTCCAGAAAGCCACTCGGGGAAACGAAGAGCCATAATTTTTTTTTTTTTAAACACACAATACTGCACTCCAGACCAACCTTCGAGCAGCCTATAAATAGTTGGGAGAATATCATTGAACTTAAGGAGTGTATGATATGGGTTTCTTAGATCGTATGAGCACCGTTGTGCAGGCAAAGATGAACAAGATCATGGACAAGATCGAGGATCCCAGGGAGACCCTGGACGTGTCCTACGAAAAACAGCTTCAGCTCCTGCAAAATGTTAAAAGGGGCGTGGCCGAGGTCACTACCTCCAAGAAGAGACTCGAGCTGCAAAAGGCCAAGCTGCAGATGGGCCTGGACAAGCTGGACGGTCAGGCCAAAGAGGCATTGCAGGCGGGCCGCGAGGATTTGGCTCGAAAGGCTCTGGAGAACAAGGCCTCGCTGCAGGCGCAATCGTCCACGCTCGACCAGCAGATCGCAGACCTGCAAGACCAGCAGCAGAAGCTCATGGACGCCGAGAGCCGCCTGGCAGTCAAGGTGGAGTCCTTCCGCACCAAGAAGGAGACCATTAAAGCCCAGTATTCTGCAGCAGATGCCCAGGTAAAGATCACCGAATCCGTGACAGGCATCAGCGAGGAAATGGCCGATGTGGGCATGGCCGTACAGAGGGCAGAGGAGAAGACGGAAAACATGAAAGCTCGTTCGGCAGCCTTAGACGAGCTTCTCGAATCGGGAACGCTAACCGATTACTCCGGCAGCGACGATCTGGACAGGGAACTTGCCAAAGTAAAGGCAGAGAGCAGCGTCAATGATATGCTGGCCAAAATGAAGGAGGAGATAAAGAAATGATCATCAGGATCTTAGGTGATGGGCAGTTTCGGCTGGACGACAATCTGCTGGACAGAGTAAACAAGATCGACAACAAAATTGTAAAACATGTCTCCCAGGGCAACAAAGAAGAGTATGCCAGGGATCTGGCCAATTTGATATCCACCATTAAAGAACTGGCAAAGCCCCTTGATCCGGTGGAGATCCTCCCCTCGGATATCATAATTCCTCAATCCGACATGTCGTTTGAGGAGGCTAGGAAGGTGTTCTGCGACGAGGGCCTGATCAAGGGCTGAGGGGAAAAATGAATAGGTTAACCAGTGGCTAACGACGTTTTCACCACAAAGATCACAAAGCTCACAAAGGACGCACAGAACTAGAAGGTATAGATCCGGCTGCCTTCCTGCATCATGTCGTCCAACAGACTCTCGTAAAAATCAGATGGCACGGTTGCCTTCCCATCAGCAGAGATGCCCCTCGCTTCCAGGTCTTCCCGGCAGGCTAGGATTCTATGCATGGGAACGAGTACAGTCAAAACTTTATCTGCCTGGTTAGCCGCTTGGCGGATGCCGCCGGGCTCGTCCCGGCCCAGCAGATTATAGACTCCATCCCCGGCCAGATAGACCACAGCATCCTCGGAACTGGCCAGGAGTCGCAGGCATAGTTTTGTGCGCTCGCTCTGGGGCGTTTTTGTTAAAAGAAATATCCTCATAATAGTATAATGCTATCCGATTCCAGCATCTCCTCTAAGAACATCTCTTCATCCATTAGCTCCACTCTCTCCACCAGGCTGGCGCTCATGAGGCCTCGATCCGCCAGGGATAGTTCATGTGCTAAGATCCTCATCTCCGGATAGGCGTAAAGGATGTCGGAGTGATTGGGCAGCCCTAAAGCTCTGCTGTCCTGACCGGCCAGGGCCAGGTAGACGCCGTCCCCGTAAAGGCCCACAGCTACATCCATCTTGCTGCTCACCGCTGCCGCATTAAGCAGGCCGAACGCCTTCTCGCTGCCGTAGGGGGCGCTGTCCAGGAGAAAGAAAAAAGATCTCACAAATAGAACATATTTAAAGCATGAATAACTAGATTTCCATCCATACTTTGAGGCGAGAGACATGAGCAGGATTGCCGAGATGGTCCAGGAGCTCCCACCCGATCTTCAGCAAGAGGTCGAGGATTATGTGCAGTTCTTGCTGGAAAAAAAGGTAAGAAAGCACAAAGGCCGCATGAAGCTAGATTGGAGGGGCGCCTTACGTGATATGAAAGACGAGTACACTTCAGTAGAACTGCAACACAAGGCTCTCGATTGGTGGAGCAGTTGATGTATCTCTTGGATACGAATATCTTACTGGAGTTTCTCCTTGATCAAGAAAATGCAAACGACGTGGAGAAGATGCTTCAAAGCGTTCCTCCTGTCAATCTCTACATATCGGAGTTCTCTTTATATTCAATTGGCGTAATCATGCTGCGGCGAAAGATGCATGTAGAGTTTATTCATTCTTTGATGGATTTGTTCGATGTCGGTGGCATAAGATTATTGCGTCTGGGTATTGATGATATGGATGATGTTGTGAATGTGGCGCAGAGATTCAATTTGGATTTTGATGATGCCTATCAATATGCAGTTGCAGAAAAATACATATTAAATTTGGTGAGCTACGATCGCGATTTTGACGGCACTGATTTGGGGAGGACAACTCCTGCAAAAGTTCTGGATGGATCGTCTTAAACGCATTTATCTTGTTAGAGCCACTACCCTGTCGCTTTCCTCCAGCATCTCTGCCAGGCGGTAGAGGCTGGTGATCTTGATCCCCTCCACATAGTCCTCGCTCTTTCCGCCCTCGGGCGCATAGCCGCGCGCCGTGGCGCACCTGGGGCAGGCCTCCACCTTTACCCCCAGCCGGGCCAGCTCAGCTAAGAGCTTTCCTGCATTGGCAAAAAAGGCAGGATTCTGGTCGGCCTTGGGGATATGAACCGCATCCAGGTAGAGAAAGATATTTACCCTGTGCGCTTTTGCGCTCGCCGCTTTAGCAATCTTGTAGGCCATCTCAGCATACTGGGAGATGTAGGGCCCGTCCGTGAGGATGATGGTCAAGGTGCCCATGCGTCGTTCCCCATATATCACAAACATCTCCTAATATCATCACTACTGCTATTAATATTACTACAAATTCCCAATACCGCTTACAAATACTCTCGCAGGGCTCGCAGCGTTTCCAGGCTGGTGGCGAACTTGGGTTCCAGTAGAGGCGTGCACTTCTCTAAAGCTGCCTCCCCCGCAACCAGCCGGATGGCAAAGGCGTAGCAGCTCTGCTCGCCACAGATCTTGCAGTCGGTCTTGGGCAGATATTTGTAGATCTCGGCGTGATCCACCATAACCTTCTCCCTGGGCACGGGCGTAACGCCGCTGGCAATGGCTTTATTGATGGTCTCTTTCAGGCTTTCCAAAACTGCCCCGGCCTCAGCCTCGCTGCTGATCATGGTCATGGTCACGTTGCCCGTAGAGTAGAGGGTGATGAGGACATTGCCCTTCTGGATGATGAGAGCCCCGATCCTATCCGAGTATCTGGCCCGCGGAAATATGGGCTCCAACAGCTTCAGGGCGCCGCCGAGCTGCGGCTCCATCCGGGCGATGATGCGAAACTTGGAGGTATCGGCAATGCACGGGAGAAGCTGCCGCACCTGTGTGATCTTGAGGGGCAGCGTCCCGGAAAGGTCCTTCCTGGCCTCGGCGGGCTTTTCGGTCTTCGTCTCCATGAAATTCTTGCCGAAATCGGTCAGGACGATTTCTCCCTCCTTGATATCGGCAAGGCCCGCCTGCTGCAGCATTTGCAGGTGATAGTCGAGCATGCTGGCTCCCGCTGCCTGCTCGACCTCAGCTCTAGTTCTCTCTTTCTCAACCAGCATGGCCATGATCTTTCTTCTCGTGGCGTTGGCCATGGCATTGCTCACGAGCTTAACGTCTGCCTGTCCTCCAACCATATCGTCCACCCCATTTAGCAAATCAATCATTTTTCTCTTAAGCTGTCCGGCTAAGCCGAGCATATCAGTGACTGCCCCATCCGAGATCCTGTAGCGACACCATTTTCCCTCCTTTCTCTCTTTTACAAGGCCTGCGTCCTCAAGTATGGAGAGATTATGAGAAATGGAGGACTGCGGTCTTTTCAGAGCCAGCATTAGCTCACCAATGCAAAGCTCTCCAGCGCTGAGAAGCTTGAGAATCTTGAGGCGGGTCACATCCGCTACAGCTTTAAAGACCTTTATCTCGGCAGTCAAATCCTCTTCGTCTATCTTTCTTACCTGAGCGCATACCTGGAGACATCGCTCTCTGGCAATGCTTCTGTCACCATAAAACCGGACAAGAGTATTTTCTGCTTCGCAGCAAGCGCTATTGTCTTGGCAGGAGCTTTCTCCTCCGGCTGAGGTTGGGGCAATCTTTTGCGTGAGATCATTGGCAGTTCTTTATCCAGCATCGGCACAGCCTACCATGGTGATCCAATACTGAATCAAACTACTTATTCATATATAAGGATTTCTGGATATGATTTTCTTTGCGGGAAGAGAGGTGAGTTGGTTAGAACGCGATAGTCTCCTTGATGAAATTGGAAAGACAAGCGGAAAAATTAAAATAATACAGATGGCAATAAATCAAACCAATGCCATCGAAAGACGAAAAGCAAAAATTCAATCTCACCAGAGTCGGCGGCAGGTGAAGTGGAGGACTCAATTGGAATGACTGAACAATGGGAATCAGATGAATCCTTCCAGGAATCCTTGATTACTGGAAAAGCGCTGGAAAGGTATTTCGAATCTCATGCGATGCTGCTACAGTTCTCAAATCTGTTTGATTACGAAGAAAAAAACGAAAGAGCTGTTGCAATAGTTGGTGTTTCGTTTCTTGATTTGCTTCTGGAGCACATTCTTAGAGAGTTCTTTTTGGATGACGAAAAAGAAGTTGAAAAGCTGTTTAAACACGACCAGGGGCCTCTAGGAACTTTCAGTGCCAAAATAAAACTTTCCTTTTGCCTTGGTCTCATCCCAAAACCAATCAAAGATGACCTCCAGCTCGCAGCCAAGATACGAAACAGGTTTGCTCACAATTTAAAAACCTCCTTTGAGGAAGACGAAATTCGAGGGTGGTGCAAGAGCTTGCAGTGGCATAGAATTGCTTATGCTTCCCCACCTCCTGACGCTACCGCACGCGATCTATTTCAGGTTGGCGTTAACCGGTTGGTCACGTACTTAACTGGGGCGGTATATATTGCCAGATCGCAGCGCCGAAAACAGGCAAAGTACTAGGTGATATCTACAGAGAGATATAACAATGACAATCACCAGATCGTTAATGAGAACAGCGCCTGGTTATGACAAATGTCCGGCACAAGAGAGGAACCGTGAAAGCCCATTTTCATCCTGACAGCGAAGCAGTACAGAAAGCAATTCTCTGTCCACGTCGAACTTCAACGGTCGACTGGAGGCAATGCCATGATAGAAAAAGCTAAACACATGCATTTTTTTAAAGCCATTGGAATGAAATGAGTGCCAAACAACCGACACCATCAGATCGCTGATATCGCCTGCGGAGCGACACATTGACCTAAAGGTGCAAAGATATGCAGCCACGACTAAACATCGTCACATTGGGAGTTCGAGATCTGAATAAAGCCATCCAGTTCTACCGGATGGCCTTGGATGGCCCTTATCGAGCATGAGTGTAGGAGACTTTGCCATATTCAAGCTGAGCACTGGCACGGCATTGGCCCTTTATCCCCGCCATTTGATCGCCAAGGATGCTTGCGTTTAAGACTTCGAGGAGTTTGGAGGGATCACTCTTGAGGACGGCCACACAAATGAAGCCGATGATCTTGGTCGTTGGTCTGGCATAGGGCAGATGCTAGAGAGAAACAGTTGGTATCAAGTGCTGGCTTAAAAGGAGATACTGGATGTTCGAGATCCCTGAGTATGTTACCCTGGCTCGCCAAATGGGTGAAAGCCTTTCAGGCAAGCGTATCGTCAATGGAACCTTAGGCAACTCTCCGCATAAGTTCGTCTGGTACAATCGATTGCCAGATGAGTTTGCCGCCATTGTCAAAGGAAAGACCACTGGACTTGCCTATTGCAGGGGAAGATGGCTATTCATCCCAATCCAGCCAGGCTATCTGCTTGTTTTTGGAGAGTGCGGCGGCAGGATCATGCTGCATGAATCAGAATCGGAGCTGCCGAAGAAGTATCATCTTTCACTTCATTTCGATGATGGTAGCGTTCTCTCAGCAACTACTCAAATGTGGGGCGCAATGGAGCTTTATGAGGAAGGAAAGGAGCTGGAACGGCAACACATCAAAGGCATGCGGACCACTCCAGTTGATCAGAAGTTCAGTCTGGCATACCTATCAGCGCTCATCGAGGAATGTGCAAACGAAGGAAGTAGATCTGTGAAAGGACTGCTCACCCAAGATCAATTGATGCCTGGACTTGGGAACTCGATCGCTCAGGATATCATGTTCAAGGCACAGCTCCATCCAAAGCAGTCCATATCCAGCTTGAGCAAGGCTCAAATCAAGAATCTACATGAAGCCATTGTGAAAACTGTGGATGAAGTGATACGGCAGGGCGGCAGAAATGACGAAACAGATCTAAATGGGAATCGAGGCAAATACAAGCGAATAATGGACAAGACAGCAGCAGGACGGCCTTGTCCTGAGTGTGGAACTATAGTGGAGAAGATGTCCTACTTGGGAGGGGCCTGCTATTATTGTCCTGAGTGTCAGGGAGAATGCAAATGAGACAACAAGATGTACATCTTTTCGTATTCGACAGTTTGTCAGATTGGGAAGCAGGCTACGCAATAGCTGGGATAAACAATCCGCAGTTTCAAAGGAATCCAGGGAGCTACCGAATCCGTAGCGTGGCGCTGAGAAGAACACCGGTTGTGAGCATGGGCGGGATCTGTATTCAGCCCGACCTGGCACTCGAAGAGCTTTCCCCAAAGGGTAGCGCCATGTTCATAATGCCTGGCGGCAGCACTTGGGATGAAGGCAAGAACGCCCAAGCAATTGAGGTTGCCCGCATGTTTCTTGATTCTGGCATACCTGTGGCAGCGATTTGTGGCGCTACCGCTGGCCTTGCTCGTGGGGGTTTGCTTGATACCCGGCGCCATACGAGTAATTCTCGCGAATACCTGGCTGCAACACATTACCTCGGGGCTGAACTTTATGAAGATGCGTCAGCTTTCACCGATAAAGATCTCATCACAGCGCCAGGGACGGCTCCTGTTGACTTTGCGTATCATATTTTTAAGCGCCTCGATATTTATACAACACCAGTGTTGGAAGCTTGGTACGGGTTATTCAAGACAGGTCGCGCTGAGTATTTTGGCGCATTTATGAAGGCAGCAGATGCTTGAGCAGTTCCAGCTTGATCATTTTGCCGGACGCGCTTCGCTTGTACAGCAGAATGTGGCGCACACTTTCCAAATGCAAGGAGTTGAAATGACATGAGCGCAAAATGCCCTGGCCTCTTACAAACGAAAAAGAAAGGTGGAGAAGCCCTGAGTGCGGTGAGATATTCTGTGTCACAAGCCACAATGTCTTTATTGCCAGCACACGTGGCGGTAGAAATGAGCAAAGGACCTAAAGATAGTTCAACCAAGGCATCCAGCGAACAGCTTAATGCAGCCGGTGATGCCAGTCGTTGGCCGGAGTGAGAAAATTGAATGATCAAGGCAAAATTCATAGGGATTGATCGTCACATAGACCCACAAATTCCCGATCTTGTGGGAGCAGCACGAGATGCAATAGCGCTTTGGGCGCTATTCTCTGATACTCTACAAGATGCCGATTGTGAAAGGCTTTTGAATCAGGAAGCCACTATCGAGAACATACAACGTGCGATAAACGAGACTCTAGGTTCGGCGGAATCAGACGATCTGGTAATTCTGACCTTTGCCGGTCACGGAACACATGATCATCGTCTCGTTGCTCATGACACGACGTCAGGCGATTATAATGCATCTACCATCGCGATGAGCGATCTTGCTCGTCAGTTCAAGGAATCAAAGGCTAGAGCTGTAGTCTGTATTCTCGATTGTTGTTTCAGTGGAGGTGCTCCGGCTCGTGTTCTAGACGATAGCCCGACAAGCCGGGACCTGCCTTTTGACTCTGAGAGCTTCTCAGGTAGTGGCCGCTTGATGATCACAGCTGCTGGCCTAGATGAACCGGCCTACGAGCATCCTACTCGGCGCCATGGATTGCTGACGAAAGCCTTGATCGATGTGCTAATACAGACAGAAGGAACCATTAGTCTTGTTTCTGCACTGGATAAGGTGCTGGCCATTGTTCGAGCTGATGCTGCTGCTATGGGGATAACCCAAACCCCCGTTCTGTTTGGAATGATTGATGGCGGTTTGACTCTCCCTGCCTTACATCGGGGTGAGAAGTTTAGGGATGCTTTCCCTGAGACTATCGCTATGCACGTCTCGGCGAACGTCTATGATCTTGCTGCAGCTGGCATCTCCAAAGCAGTGTTAGACGTTTGGGCAGAACGCTTCCCCGATGGACTTAATGATTTGCAAATAATGGCTGCTAACGAATACCAAGTCCTCGATAGAGCATCAGTGCTGGTCGTCGCTCCTACCAGCGCCGGGAAGACGTTCGTTGGCGAAATGGCTGCAATTCGTGCAATTTCGGAGGGACTGAAGGTGGTCTTCCTGCTGCCATATCGCGCCCTAGTTAACGAAAAGTACGAGGACTTCGATGCGATCTACTCTAACAGATTGGGTCTACGGGTGATCCGATGTAGTGGGGACTACCTTGACCAAACCAGTGCATTCCTAAAGGGAAAGTTTGACATTGCTATATTGACTTTTGAGATGTTCCTCGCACTTGCTGTCGGGCATCCTCCAATTCTCCATCGCCTTGGTCTAGTAGTGCTTGATGAGGCGCAGTTTATTTCCGACTCGCACCGGGGAATCTCTGTCGAGTTACTATTAACCTATCTCCGCGCGGCTCGTCAGTGGGGCATTCAACCACAACTCATTCTTTTGTCGGCCACAATCGGGAACCTGAATCATTTTCATGAGTGGCTTGACGTGAAGGCCCTCACATCCGATTCCCGGCCCATTCCGCTGCAAATAGGCGTACTTGATCGAAGCGGGACTTATGAGTATCTCAGCGTTGAAGGCGAACACCTGACTAAACAGCTCCTTCCACATAATCGGATCCTTCAGAGAGGGAAAAGTCCTAGCTCCCAAGATGTGATAGTCCCCCTGGTTCGTGCCCTTTTGACTGACCAGAATGCCGGGGAGAAGGTCCTTATATTCAGAAATCAGCGTGGTTCCACAGAGGGATGCGCAAACTACCTTGCAAAAGAACTTGGTCTGCAGCCTGCAACATCGGTCATTAATTCGCTACCTACGCATGATCTGTCTGGCGCTTCTGCTGGGCTGCGCAGAGCCCTTGGAGGGGGTACAGCGTTCCATAACACTAACTTGACTCGAGATGAACGTGTCCTCGTGGAACGTGCTTTTCGTGATCCGGATAGTCCTGTGAAGGTTCTTGCAGCAACAACCACCGTTGCCGCGGGTGTCAATACGCCAGCATCCACCGTGATCATAGTCGAACACGGTTATCCTTGGGAAGGAACCACATTTTCAGTCGCTGATGTAAAAAACATGGCCGGTCGAGCTGGACGACTTGGTTTTCGAGAAACTGGAACGGCTATTATCTTTGCCGAATCGCCTCTCCAGCGTCAGCAATTATTCAGTAAGTATGTGTTGGCCAATCCTGAGCCAGTAACATCCTCATTCAAGGAAGAGGAGGTAGGAACGTGGGTCCTACGCCTCCTTGCTCAAATCCAAGGCATCCGAGAGGATGAGCTAATTGGCGTGATTGCTAATACCTATGGTGGCTACTTGCGTGCCCTGAATGATCCAGGGTGGCAAAAGCGTCAAGAAACTCAGCTTGCTAATCTAGTGCCTCGAATGTTGGCGGACGGATTACTCGAGCGAGACAAAAATATGCTTTCACTCACCCTGCTCGGAAAAGCATGCGGTTCGTCGTCATTAACATTAGAATCAGCGCTCAGGCTTGTAGAAATTTTACGGAAAACCGCATCTACCGGTATCTCACCTGAAAAACTCATGGCGCTTGTTCAAGCCTTGCCAGAACTTGATGCTCAATATACGCCGCTCTTCAGGAAGGGGCAGCGTGAGTCTAAATGGCCTCACGAGGCAGCAATTCGTTTCGGAAATGGTATAGTGACGGCACTCCAGCTGCGCGCGGGAGATACTTGGATGTATTATGCTCGAACCAAGCGCGCTTGCATTCTATGGGACTGGATCAATGGTGTGCCAATCAACGAAATGGAAAAGAGTTACACAATCAATCCGTATCAAGGTCTGACTGGAGGCAACATTCGGGCCATTTCAGATACAACTCGATTCCATTTGCGGTCGGCCTTCCAAATTACCTCCATGCTTGCTCCCGCTGATACACCCGATCCTGAGGTGACGGATGCTCTGCTCCGTCAGCTGGAGACTGGGATTCCAGCGAAAGCGCTGGACCTGCTTCGCCTCCCGGTGTCTCTTGGGAGGGGCGAGTATCTTGCTTTAATTGGAGCTGGCGCAACTAAAGTCTCTGAGCTCTGGGTCATGTCGCCTGATCAAATCAAAACTGTTCTTGGAACTGAACGCGCGAAGCAGCTTGAAAGACACCGCCCTACACTTTATTGAGGCGGTATATATCAAGAGAGGTTGCACGATGGTTGTTATCAATGAGCCAACCGATGATCTCGTGCGGGAAATGTACGCACACTTTGGTCTCGCATACTACCATAGCGAAGTCCTGCACCGAGGGCTGTGCATTATCCTAGCGATGTCCGATCTCCCACGGAGGGATATGATCACACGTCCACGCGTCGAGGAACACTTCGCCAATGCGTTCTCCCTGACCCTTGGCCAGGTGATCACCGAACTGGCTGGCAGGATTCCAGCCGAGTATTCGATCCGATTGGAAGAAGTGCGAGAGAAAAGGAACTTCCTTGCCCATCATTTTTGGTTCGACCGAGCGCAGCTGATGTTTCGGGCGGATAACATTCAGCAACTCATTGAAGAACTCGACGGCTACACAGCGATCTTCAGCCGGTTGGATGAAGAGACAACTGCGTGGTTTCACAAGAGACAAAATGAACTTGGTATTACAGATGACATTCTTCAGGCCTCCATTGCGCGATTCCTTTCAGGCGAGGTCATGGAACCCCTCCCGGGCAAGGATGTAGTAAAGGAACGAAAGAAGAAACTGAATCAAAAGCAACGTCTCGTTCGGGTATGGGAGTTCGATTTGCCGGATGGAGTAAAGCCCCTCGTTTTCGAGATGCAAGATGGAACCCTCTGGCAGCTCTGTGATGCGGGTTTGGGATGGACGCGTTTTGAGAACACCGAACCTCACTGGGTCGAGCATCCAGCCCTCAAGCCGTACCTTCCGGCGGACATCACACCAAGGCCCAAAGACGCCAAACCGTGGGAGTATGAATTCAGCTTAAAGGCTGGTGCTGTCCTCTGGGTCAGACCGGGGAAACTCCCAAAGACCTTTAAGTGGGGCATCCGAAGAAAGCACAGAGGCACCGAACAGTCTCCCGGAGCATATCCCAGCGATGCAGCGGACGGCCTCACTAGGAATGCTCAGGAGTAACGTTGGCGCAAAGAGGAAAGGATGGACACACAAGTAGTTCAGGCAAGCCAAGAGGATGCCGCTGAGATTCTTGCATTGCAAAAGATGGCTTACCAAAGTGAAGCAAAATTAAATGATGACTGGACTATCCCGCCTCTCACAGAAAACCTTCCTGAGACGATTTCTGAGTTTGAAACCAAGGTCTTCCTAAAGGCGGTTTGTGCAGACAGAATCATCGGTTCAGTGAGAGCGTCTATCGATTGCGGTACTTGCCAGATCGGCAGACTGATCGTTCACCCCGATTACCAGGGAAAAGGGATCGGTACATTACTGATGGGAAGAATTGAAGCCGTCTTTTCCCGTGCAGAACGATTTGAATTGTTTACAGGCACCAAGAGCATTCACAACATCCGCCTCTACCAAAGGCTTGGATATCGAGAGTGCCGTGAGGAAGACCTGTCGCCAAAGGTCCGGCTCGTGGTTTTAGAGAAACGACAATGAGAGCCGCCAACAAGCCATTGGAGCGGATCGCCCGAAAATCGGGCTCCCGATCAACTTCCCGTTAGACTAAAGGAGTTAAGATATGCAACCACGGCTAAACATCATCACATTAGGAGTTCGAGATCTGGATAAAGCGGTTAAGTTCTATCGAGATGGCCTTGGGTGGCCCTTATCGAGCGCAAGTGCAGGTGACTTTGAGATATTTAAATTGAGCACCGGCACGGCATTGGCCTTATATCCAAGAGAATTGCTAGCAAAAGATGCCAACGTAAAGGATTCGGGTGGTTTTGGAGGCATTACTCTTGCTCAAAACGTAGCAACTCGCGAAGAAGTGGACTTGATTTTATCTCAAGCCGTCAAATCTGGTGGCACCATTCTTAAGTCTGCCAGAAAAGCTGATTGGGGTGGCTATTCAGGATATTTCGCAGATCCAGATGGGCATCCATGGGAAGTGGCTTGCAATCCCCTTCTTCAACTCGATCAGGGAAATCTGGTTTTACCTGATTAAAAGCCCAACAATGCACCAACCGGACGGCTTTCAGCCAAAGGATAGCGCCATATCAGGCTGCCTGCACTTAATGAATTAGCCAAAGTAAAGGAGGTTTAGAGATGAAACTCCTAGATGAAATCTCTATTCGTGGCAAAGAAGGAAAAAGAATTGAACTATATCAAGGGGATTTGACAACGCTACGCCCAGATGAAGCGGTAGATCTCCTGGTTGTCTCGGCCTTTCCAGACGATTACCTTCCTACGAATACGTCGCTCATTGGTGCTCTTTACAAGAAGGGCTTATCGGTGGCCGCATTGGCTCAATCAAAGGAAAAAGATCTACGGCATGATTTCTCCTGTTGGCTTTCACATGAGATTAGCCAGCCAAATCCTGGACTCCGCTTTAGAAGAATTTTGTGCTTCGAGCCGATGGCTCGCGGTGAGCCACCTGAACTCGTAGGCGATATTTTTCGTGCCTTGACTCCTATTCTTGGGGAAAATTCAGACATTTCTTCCATCGCAATGCCAATTGTTGCAGCAGGATCTCAGGGCTACACGATATCGACTATGCTCATTCCGCTGTTGGATGCAGCAATCCAATGGATGGAAAAAGGCTTGCCCTTGGATTGCATCAAAATCGTCGCATATTCAGACCAGCAAGGCAGAGAAGCGATTAAGGTCTTCTCTCAACGGAAGACTTTATATCAACAATCGGAACCTTCTTAGCCAAACTGAGATCGAATATGATGTGTTCATCAGTTACGCAAGAGAGAACAACAGAGAGATGGAACTCTTTGAAAAGGAGCTCATTCGGGCCCATCCGAATATTCGGATATTTCTTGATCGAAAGGATATAGATATTGGTTCACCATGGCAGCCGCAGATATTCGAAAGCTTGGATAAATGCAGAAAGGTTGTCGCGTTCTTCTCGCCGGATTATTTGAAGTCAAAGGTGTGCAAGGAAGAGTTTAATATCGCATGGATAAGGTGTCGGGATACTGACCAAGAAATATTATTCCCACTTTATTTATATTCCACAAATCTTCCAACGTACATGAAATACCGAAACTGTTTCGATTGTAGAGAGGGAGATGAAACGAAACTTCGGATTGCATCCAGCAAATTATTAACAGCGCTTGGCCTATAGTGTCGGATCTTATCATGATATCAAAAAGATCGACAAAGACAACCGCAATTTCCACGAAGCTAATCGCTCCCTGTGGAATGAATTGCCGTCTCTGCAGCGCATTCACAAGAGATCAGAAACCATGCCCGGGCTGCCGGGGTGACGACAGCCTCAAATCGAAATCCTGCGTCGTATGTCGAATCAAGAACTGCGAGAAGATGGACAGCGCCAAAGCCAAGTACTGCTTTGCTTGTGACAGCTTCCCCTGCGATAGGCTGAACCATTTGGATAAGCGTTATAGAACCAAGTACGGCATGAGCATGATCAGCAATCTTGAGAACATCAGAAAATTCGGCATAAGGCATTTCATAAGAAACGAAAAGGAAAGGTGGAGATGCCCGAAATGCGGCGAGATGCTCTGTGTTCATAAGTCGCAATGTCTTTATTGCCAGCACACATGGCGCTAGAAATGATCAAAGGAAGGTGTGAGCAGGACAATGGACATCGTTATCCGCAATGAGACCGAGTCGGACATCAAAGCAATATCGGAGATCACGAAAGCCGCTTTTGAGACTCTTGCAGTTAGTAACCAAACGGAATCGTTCATTATTGATGCACTGCGAGATGCGAACGCGCTTACCATCTCGTTGGTGGCAGTTGCTGGGAAAAGGGTGGTAGGCCACATAGCTTTCTCGCCTGTGACGATCTCCGATGGCAGCCCCGGTTGGTATGGTCTGGGTCCCATTTCTGTCTTGCCGGAATTACAGAAGCAGGGTATCGGAAAATCCCTGATCCGTGAAGGCCTGTCCTCACTAAAGTCATTGGGTGCAAAGGGCTGCATCCTCGTGGGAGATCCCGGCTACTACGAGCGGTTCGGCTTCAGAAGTCCCACGGACCTGGTTATTGAAGGCGTTCCCCAAGAGTACGTTCTTGCATTGCCATTAGTTGAAAGCAAAGCCAGCGGTACTGTGGTATTTCATGATGGCTTTGCTGCAACCGGCTAACAATGGCGCGGCACTCGCGGCGCTCTGGCTCGGCTCCTGTGTTGGTGAGCGCCATATTCGGCATAGGTAAGACCACATGGAGGTAAGCCATGTCTGAATCCGAAAGCACACTGAAACGTCCCAAGAACCCAATGCCCCTCTTCGTTCGAGACGCTCTTAACGAGCGCGGGCTGATGGACGCTTATCTTGTACGTCCTCCCTACCAGCAAAACGACTATCTCGGCTGGATCGCTCGTGCAAAGCTTGAGGCCACGAAGACAAAGCGCCTCAACCAGATGCTTGAAGAGCTGGAGGGCGGAAGGTTGTACATGAACATGACCTGGAAGCCCCGTTTGCAGCGAAGATAGAAATACAAAAAAGCAAACAAAGGAGACCATAACATGAATGAAGCCAATCCAATTGACCTGCTCTTCGGAGGTATGGAGAAGCTGGGTCCGGGAAGTAATTCTGATACGCTGAAAGTGCTCAACATGCTCCCCAGAGAGGATTATGAAGTCATCGTTGACGCAGGGTGCGGGGCGGGACGGCAAACTCTGGCGCTGGCAAAGCGGCTGCAAACCCTGGTGCATGCCGTAGATTCCTACGAACCGTTCCTTGCCAGCCTGGAACAGCGTGCCAGGGAGGCCGGAATAGAGCACCTTGTCCAAACGCACTGCATGGATATGGCAGACATTCCACGTACATTCCCAGAGATTGATTTGCTCTGGTCTGAGGGAGCAGCCTACAACATCGGATTTCCTCAAGCGCTAAAGACGTGGCATTCCGCCGTGAAGTCTGGCGGATTTGCGGTTGTAAGCGAACTGTCGTGGCTACATGATGATGTTCCGGCTGAAGTGCGGCAGTTCTTCCAAGCCGGTTATCCTGATATGCGAAGCGCTGAAGAGAATCGGGCTGTGGCACAAGGACGCCGGCTATAATGTCCTCAGTACGCACACGCTACCCAGAGAGGCATGGGTGGAGGGTTACTACGACATACTGGAACCCCGAGCCAAAGCGCTTCTCGATCATCCCGACGAATCAGTCAAAGGCTTCGCGGCTGAAACGATAGAGGAGATACGAATCTTTGGCTGCTCGGAAGATAGCTATGGATATGTATTCTACATCATGCAGAAGGCCTAACAGTTGATAATCAGATGATGAAAACCTGGTTTTTCATCTCTGGTTATCGCACTCGCTCCATCCCCTGCAAAATACCTCTCCTTCAGCTTCAGTGCCACGTTCACCAGCTCGATCAGCATGGGCACCTCGATGAGCGGCCCGAAGGCACGGCAGCAAAGGCCTCCTGGGAGGCGATGCCCGTCGTTTCGGCAAGTTTAAACTTCAGAAGCATGTGAGGATTCAGTTATGGCCAATACCTGCAAAGACGGAAATTTTGACGAAAAACCACCGGTGAATGTTGAAGAATATGATAAGTCCATCAGGCTATTTTGTGGGGCTTACGAGGAGATGTTTAAACTGACTCATTGCTACCTGCGAGCGAGGCTTCCCAAGCAGGCCAAGATTCTGGTAGTAGGCGCAGGCACCGGCATGGAAATTTCCGAATTTGCTCCTTTGAACCCTGGCTGGTCGTTTTGCGGCGTTGATCCTTCTGCAGATATGCTGGCTCTTGCCGGAAAAAAAATCTGTGAAAAGAATCTGGCCTGCGAAATTGAGCTGAGAAAGGGGTATGTGCATGACCTCAAAGAGGAGGAGGTTTTCGACGCTGCCACCTGCATTCTGGTAATGCATTTTTTGAAAGACGACGGGACCAAGTTGGAGCTACTCGAAAGCATATGCAAACGCTTGAAGCGCGGTGCACCTTTTGTATTGATAGATGGCTTTGGAGAGCCGGGCAGTATGGATTTCGAGGAGATCAAAGTGGCCTGGAAGAATTACCCGATTATTAGCGGTGTGCCAGGCGAGATGGTGGAAAACGTCTTCAATGAAGTTATTATGAAGATGATCCAATTTGTTCCAGAGTCGCGTATAATGGAATTGCTGGAAACGGCGGGCTTCACAAGGGTGTCCAAATACTTTTCAGGATTTCTCTATGGTGGCTGGATGGGCTATAAGAAATAGATATCAAAGAAGCCGAACAGCGAAACTGCGGCAGCGCATCCATGCAAGCAAGCAAGTTGCGATTTATTGCGCTATTAAATAAAAGGGGTGATATCTCTTTTTTATCCGTTCCTGATATCACATGCTGCCCGATCCCCCGCAAAATACCTCTCCTTCAGCTTCAAGGCCACATTCACCAGCATGATCAGCATGGGCACCTCGATGAGCGGCCCGATCACGGCAGCAAATGCCTCCTGGGAGGCGATGCCAAAGACGCCCACAGCCACAGCGATAGCCAGCTCGAAGTTGTTGCTGGCCGCAGTGAAGGATAGAGCGGCCGTGTTCTCATAATTCACGCCCAGCTTGTAAGCCATGAAGAAGCTGACAAAGAACATGAGCAGGAAGTAAATGGCCAGAGGCACAGCCACCCGCACCACATCCAGGGGAAGCTGCACGATGTAGTCGCCTTTCAGGGAGAACATCACCACAATTGTGAAGAGCAGGGCGATGAGGGTCAGAGGCGAGATTTTAGGTATGAAATCTCTCTCGTACCAGACTCTTCCTCTGGCCTTGATCAGGCTGAATCTGGTGATTATGCCCGCCAGGAAGGGTATGCCCAGATAGATGAAGACGCTCTGTGCAATCTGGGAAATTGTTACATTGACCAGCGTTCCCTCAGCTATGCCCAGAGCTGCCGGCAGCACTGTGATGAAGACATAAGCGTAAACGGAATAAAACAGCACCTGAAATATGGAGTTGAGCCCCACCAGGGCGGCGCAGTACTCGGTGCAGCCGCGAGCCAGTTCATTCCAGACGATGACCATGGCGATGCAGCGGGCCAGACCAATGAGGATTATGCCGTACATGAGATGAGGATAATCTCTCAGGAAGATTACCGCCAGTGCAAACATCAGAATGGGACCGATGATCCAGTTTTGTATCAGGGAAAGGCTGAGGACCTTTCTGTCTTCGAAGACCCTTCCCAGCTCTTCATACTTTACCTTGGCCAGGGGCGGGTACATCATGAGAATCAGCCCGATGGCGATGGGTATTGATGTTGTGCCGATCTGCAAGCTTAAGATGAACCGGGTAATTCCGGGAGCATAGTAGCCCACGGCCACACCCAGGAACATGGCTACAAAGATCCAGATAGTGAGGTAGCGGGATAAGAAATCCAGGCCCTTACTGACACCATTTGACATTTAACTCCTCCCTCCATTGATAAAATTAGAATTTAATTAATCAGGTCGTGCCCAGCTTTGTGTACTTCGAGTCGCAGCAGCCGCTCGGCAGGAGCTGTCACCGGCCGGCACGTCTGCGCTGCCTCGTGGGCCTTCCAGTCCTCCCAGGTATAAATGCTGGCCTCATATCCCATGAGCTGCAGAGCATACCAGACCAGAGCAGACCGGCTGTAATCATCGGAATAGACCACAATCGGCTTTTCTTTGTCCAGCCTGCTGAACACAGTGCTCAAATCCGCTCCGGTTTTGATCTTATCTCCTTTGATCACATTGGACGGATCCAGTGCGATAGAACCAGGTATGCGGCCTTTGCCAAACTCGACGAACGGCCGGACGTCTATGATCTGGGCCTGGCCGGACTTCACATATTCGTATTCAGCTATTACATCAGGCTTGACCAGGGGCTTGTACTCAGTGCCAGGCATTATGTTCTCAGAGCCTCTTCCGGCAGGCCGGCAGCCTTCCAGTCGGCCAGACTTCCGTCCAGGAGTCTCACATCTTTTTGACCCAGGTAGCTCAGCACCAGGAAGGCAAATTCAGCCTCGCCAGAGCTCTCTTTGCCGGCGTAAAGAACTATGGAATCGTCTCTGGAGACACCGGCATCTCCCAGGACCTTGGCAAGTTCTTCATCTGTCTTAAGGTTGCCTTCGCTGTTAAGGAAGTCTTTGCTGGGAATGTGAATGGCGTTCTTGATGTGGGATGTAGAATAGCTGTCTGTGTTGGACACGTCCATTACCACATCTGAGCTGGAAACGCTCTTCATGGCCTTGAGGATCGCACCATTAGGGAATGATGCCACTCTATCGAACGGCTTTTGCGTGCCGGCCGTGCCGCTCCCTGAATTTCCCGCAGCGCTATTCTGGGCGCTGCCTGGCAGGCCCGTGCCAATCTCAGAGTTCAGGAAAGCACTGGGGTCCCAGTTGCCACCACTGCAACTGCAGCCTGCGTCCACCACGGGAGCAAAAGCTATCAAGGAAAGTATCAGAATTCCAATTGTATTGAATTTTGTCATTGATTGTTGCCTCTCTCAGACTTTAGCTTCTTTCATCAGCTTCACTAAATTGAGCATATCTATTACAGCGCCTTCGGACAGTCGGTATCTGGACCATCTTCCGTCCTTGCGTTCTTTGATGAGCCCGGCATCCTTGAGGATGGAGAGGTGGTGAGAAGTGCTGGATTGCGGTCGGTCCACGCCGACCATGATCTCGCAGACGCATAGCTCGCCTTCCCGCAGAAGCGACAGGATCTTGAGGCGGCAGGGATCGGCCATGGCCTTGAATATTTCCGCCTCAACTTCGATCTCCTTCTCGTCCAGCTTGCTGGTAATGGAGCGCAGCTTATTGACCTTGCACTCAGCCTTATCGGCATCTCCAATCAGCCGCGTCATCCTGCTGACAGCCTCTTTTGGAATACATGCCATGGATTGATCCTCACTTAGCAGCAATCGCAGCTTTTTTTGAGCCAGGAGGTTATGCGCTTCTTGCTTCAAACAACCCTCGCAGATCCTTATTCTTCCTCTCTCTTTGTGACTGACTATGAAGAGGGACTCTACTTCTCTATTGCAGATTTCGCATTTCACTGGGATCATTTTGATCGATTCACCTAATTCTCATGCATCTTGATTTCGCCCCTAACTGCAGGGCTCTTTGGACATCCATATCCAGTTATTTCGATATATAAGATTTTCCCGTCATACTGTTAAGCTCAAGTACGACATCTGTCTTTAATTAAATATAATTACTATGATAATAATATTTACAAAACAAGCGAATCGAAATTAACAATTGATAACACATAAGCTCTTTGAAATATAGTTGATCCGTTGGGATTTGGGCCAATATATTTTTTAATGTATGGCTATATAGATCATAAAGTCGAAAGACTTATATCCAATAATGTCGATGCTATCGGCATTGGGAATGAGTGTGGAATAGATAATAAACAATGTGGAGAGTGTATTTCAATGGACAAAATTGAGAAAATATCATCTTTGATTGCGATCATCCTTCTGGCATCCGGCATTAACGCCATGGGTGCTGATTCTTCTGTAGGATCTGGAAATGATGACTGGTGGACGGCTTATCCTGATCAGTCCTCAGGCGCCGGCGGCGATGTCAATCATCCATCCTGGGTTTTGGATGCCCTGAAAAGCAAGCCTGTGCTGATCTATGTGCACAAGTCATGCAGTTATTGTACGCCTCAGACCGAGGCCGTGAAGAATATAACCGATGAATTCAATGGCCAGATCACATATTTCGAGATAATGGCGCCGATGGCAGTGATGCCAGGTCCGAGGAAGCCCTGCAGGTCTATGATCCCAATGGCGGCACCATGTATGTGCCTCTGACCGTCCTGTTAACTCTGGCTCCCAATTCCGAAGGCGAGGTTGTGCCGGTCTGGCACAGCACAGATGAGGTCACGGGCGATGGCTGGGTCAAGAATTATGTGGAGGATGCCATAGTCCAATATGATGAAAACTCCGCTGACTGGAATCCTTGATGCTGGACCTCAGATAATGGGATCGTTGCCATGTCAATAAAATGTAAAAAATCCCTGATATCAGGGTCAGTCACACTTTTTGTCGTCTTTTGTTCTATCTTATTCTTGTGCTCGTCCTCCGGCCTATCTCAGGAGGCGATGGCTCCCGATTTTCAGGCAGTGGACCAGAATGGAAAAGATATATCTCTTAGCGACTTTCGGGGCGAGGCCGTCCTTTTGCATATCACCAACATTGAAAATCCCCTCTGCCGGGAGTGCGAGCATGCTCTAAATGCTCAGACCAGCCAGCTTTCCCTGCTGGCACAAGAAAGATCCGGGCATAAAAATCATAACCCTCAACGTCCGGAAAAATCCCTACTCTAAAGACGGGCCCACCCTGGCCAAAGCCTGGTGGAACATCAATGTAACCTGGCCCTGGATTGAGGACTTTGAGCCCTATCCTCTCACTGGCAAGTACATCGACTACTCCACCCTGGAGGGCGGCTTTGCCAACCCTACCCTGATCTTGATCGACAAAGAGGGAAAGGTGGCCGGCCTCTATCACGTCTATCAGCTTGGCAAAGGAGAGATAGACGGCATCCAGAGCGCTGAGAATCTATCCAGCGATCTGTCAGGCCTGGAGCGCGGCGAGGCCTCAGCCTCCGGTTTCAAGGGCATAGCCAGCAGCCAGGGGGTAAACTACCTGGGCATGTTTGGCTTAGGCATTGTAACCTCCCTTTCCCCCTGCTCGGTAGCCCTGCTGCTGGCCATGTTCTCCTACGTCATGACGGCCCGCAGGAAGGAGGAGTACCTCAAGAAGTCAGCCTCGGCCTCCAAGGAGGGCTTCATGATCGGAGTGGCCTTCACTTTAGGCATGGCCATGGTCTTCTTTGTGGTGGGGCTGTTCCTCTCCGACATCGGCGTCTTCATCCGCCAGGCCCGTTTCTTCGACCTGGCCGCCGGGCTGCTGATGGTAATCCTGGGCATCAATATCATCAAGCCCATTGGCGAGATCATCGAGCCGGTGCGCTCGCGCCTCTCTTTGCGCCGGGCTCATTCCGATGCCATTCCCGGTGACTGTGCGGCGGAGAAGAAGGGCATCATGGAGAGGCTGGTTCACTTCTCCATGGGCCTCTTCCAGTACTCGGCCTTCATCGGCGCTTTCACTCTGGGCGTATTCTTTGCCCTGGGCTGGGCTCCCTGTGCCGTATCCCTGGTCTTTCCCGTGCTCATCTGGCTCATCTCCCAGAATGTAACGCCCCTGGCGGGCGGCCTGATGCTCTTCGTCTTCGGCGTGGGCCACGGCGTGCCGGTGATTCCCATTGCGACCTTTTCCCGGGCAGTGGGCGGGCAGATCGGCGAGAAGTACATCTCGGCAGGAAAGTACGTCACCAAGATCTTCGGGGTGGCGGTGATCGTGATCGGGCTGATCTATGCGGTGAGGTACCTGGGGTACAAGATGTGGTGAGGATGAGGTGGCTTGCATTTCAGGCTATGCTTCTTCTCTACGTCGCCAATCTTGGGAAGCTGGTCGGCGGAGATGCAGCCGCCCGGCAAATGCAAGTGGATGGCGAAAAACCGTCATCCTTTGCCTGATCCGGATTATATGATCGGGTTTCAGAGCAGCGTAATCTGGATGCGTGTGGTCATCTAGAGCCTCTGTCTGGGATGAACAGGTGAGGTGATGGGGTTCGAAGATGATTATATTAAATAAAAATTTTTTTGATTCTAACCGCATTCAGTGAAACTGCGGCGGCGCACCCGCGCAGCAAGCTGCGGGGAATTCATTTTAAAATAACGCTATTAATAATATTCCGTGTTCACTTAATGCAAAGAGATGTCATCAATTAGATCAATGATCAGTTATGCTAATCATAGTAAAATATACCGTCAAGATAATATGATTAAAAGATAAAACGTCTTGCATGCAAGCAGCAAACCTAGATGCTCTAATAACTCGTGAAGACTTTGAGGTAAAAGAAGAAAAAACTCAATCTCAAAGCGTTCAAGCAATAGGGATTAGGAATCTAGAACGAGAGGATTTTTTCTATTGCTCTTTAAGAAAGCCAGACTTCCAACGCGAGACCTCAGAATGGGACCCAAAAAGAGTATGCGATTTCATTCAGAGTTTTCTTATTGGCGATTTAATTCCTGCGATTATTCTCTGGAACTCCGGGAGATATGTATTTACTATTGATGGTGCCCACCGATTGAGTGCTTTGATAGCTTGGGTAATGGATGATTATGGCGATGGCATAATTTCTCAAAATTTTTTTGATAATAGTATTCCAGATGAACAAATGATTGCAGCAGAAAGCACACGAATTCAGGTCAAAAAGTCAGTTGGAACTTATTCAGATCATAAATATGCAATACAGAATCCGACCAAAGTTCCAAAAGACATGTTAGAACGGGCTTATAAATTGGCAACGCTGGCAATACAAGTTCAATGGGTAAATGGTCGTGACCCCATTATAGGTCGTTATAAATAGACTTACTCTACATATGCTACATGGGGTGTAGCGAATGGGAAAGAGAGGTCCAAAACCACGATTCTTGGATGTGGCATGTCCAAATGAAAAGTGTACTCTATTTGGAGTTGCTGGAAATGGAAATGTTACGGTCTATGGCACTTATGAGAGAAGTTCCGGCAAGGGCAGGAAATTTATCTGCCATACATGCGAAACTACGTTCTGTGATAGAACTAACACGCCATTTTATGACCTGCGAACAGATGAAGAGAAAGTCAAGATGGCTTTAAAAATGTCAATGCGCGGAATGAGCGTCTTAGGGATCGCAGAGATTTTGGAGATAAAACCATCTACAGCAAGCACTTGGGTCTCTAGAGCGGGAATGCATTGCGAAAAAGTCAATAAAGTTGTTTTAAATGACGTCGAGACGCCAAAAGTTGAGATGGACGAACTCTGGACGTTCGTGGAAAAAAAACGTTGCCAAGGGAAGATGAATTCGAAGACAACGGGACTTGGATCTGGATAAGCATGGCAACAGAATCCAGGTTGGTGCTTTCTCACGTTGTTGGCGAGCGATCACAGAAAATGGCAGATCAAATCGTGACAAATACCGTGAAAAGGCTGAAATCAATACCACTATTTGTAACTGATGGTTTAAGATTATATACAACTGCTCTTCGAAAACAAAGATGCTAAAAAAGCGGAAGCTTCCTTTTTCAAAATCAATCAGCAAGCAGTTCAAATAGATAAAACGGAATTGAGATTATTGAGGTCGAGGAGTAAGGCAAGTGCGCTTGCAGCGCGAGCAATAATGAGGTCAGGAACTGGTCATAAATACTGGTCGAGATTCTCTGATGAAAATCAACAAAAAATTGAAGAAATTGCCAAAGAGATACACGAAATTATATTTATACCAAAATTGAAAAAGCCCATTAAAACACTAGATCTTCCCATAGCAGGGCCAGGATATTCCTCACAAACCTTAACCCTAATATTAGATTTAATCAATTTGGTGAATGATGTTAAGTCAGAAGAAGCATTAAATGTTGACCCAAATGGTAATGAAACTATTGATTTTCTCATAAATACACGGAAAATATTGCAGAGGATCTCCGGAAATCATCCTTCATCACTTGGGCTCCATCCTGCAGTGTATTTCTACAGCCCACAAGGACGCTATCAGTCTACATCTCTTCTGGCCATGGTCCAGTTGATCAAAGATTTCCAAAAGAAAAAATATTTTGATTCGTTTACAAAGAACCGCAGAATTATCGAAGATTTTATCTTAAAATATAGGGATTTCGTCCAGCAATTAAATAATAGATCCCGCACTGGTATGAAAGGGTACAAGCCACTAAAGGAACTTTATCAATTCATCATTGAAAACCTAGAAATTGGAATGAATGAAGCAGATTTAATCAAAGCCTTAAATACCGACAGAAGATTTTCATTTCTAAAAATGGATAATATTCACATATCGGAAACTGAACGGAAAGAATTCTCGCGAGAAACAAAATCAGAAGCATTCCTGAGAGAAGCACTGAAAAATCCAATAAGATGCAGCATATGCGGTGGATTAGTGCATGTTAACTCTATATCCATAGATCACATAAATAGGATAGAAGATGGAGGATTGGGAGTCATAGACAACGCTCAGATAACCCATCCTTATTGTAACACAACGTATAAAAATTAGCTCAGTTAAAACTGAGCATCTTAAAGTCTGATGCTCCAGGCAGACTATATTGGCCGAAATGCCTCGCAGTCTCTACAACCTGAGGCATGTCAGGCGGGCGACAATTCCAAGCCAGGGTCCGGCCAAGCCCAGGCCCTCATCCTGCGGGCAAATCAATCATTTGCCAAAGCTCTCCCTGGCCAGCTCTCTCAGCCTCTCCAGAGCATTACCGGCCTGCCGGACTTTATCGCACTGGGAGAGGTCCTTGGGATTGCAGGAGACCAGCAGGTCCATGGCTCTGTCCGCCAGCCGAGAAAGACCGGCGTCTTCCAGCCTCTGTAGCAGCAGAGCACAACGGCCGCTAAACTCCCGGCATTCGGAGGACTGGCTGATCCCCTGGTGCATGATGAAGAGCGCCTCAATCTCCTGCAAGATCTCTCTCGCTTCTTGCTCGTCCCTGGTCATTCCCCAGTAAAAAGGATACTAAAGCATTTCAAGGTTATCGCCTCCGCAAAATTACCTAAAACCCCAGACAGAGGAGCAATCAAAATGCTGATCTACTACGATGATCATTGAGAAATAAGATGACAGCAAACGCAAGAGATCAGGATAAGAAGAAGGTTCTCTTCCTCTGCACCCACAACTCCGCTCGCTCCCAGATGGCCGAGGGCCTCTTGCGGGCCATGTATCCGGATCGATACGAGGCCTACAGCGCCGGAGTTGTCGCCACCTCTGTCGATCCTCGCGCTGTGCGGGCCATGCTGGAAATCGGCATTGATATCTCCGCTCAGCGCTCCAAATCGTCCCAAGAATTTCAGGATACGATATTCGACCTGGCGGTCACAGTCTGCGACCGGGCCAAACAGGCCTGCCCGATATGCAGCACAGAGCTGAAGCTTCCCAGCAAGTCTCCCCGAGCAAGAGAGGTCATTCACAAAAGCTTTGCGGACCCTGCCGCGGTTAGCGGATCGGAGGAGGAGCAGCTTGAGGCCTTCCGACAGGGTCAGAGACGAGATAAAA
The DNA here is from genome assembly GCA_963803855.1 of Methanotrichaceae archaeon. Classification (GTDB taxonomy): domain Archaea; phylum Halobacteriota; class Methanosarcinia; order Methanotrichales; family Methanotrichaceae; genus Methanothrix. Next base: position 650,045 of record CAWDNX010000001.1, on the reverse strand, counting down.
GACTGGATCACCCAGACCTTTGGGAGATAATCCCAGGGGCAGGGTCCGGCTCCCTGGTACATCTCGTGGCTGGTATTTTCGCATCCCTCACCCTCACGTTACCTTAACCTCAAGTACATCCGGGAAGGTCTTGGAGGAACCGGACTCTGAAGCGACCATACTCACTTTATAAACGCCCGGAGCGACATTGGCATTCCAGATCCCTACAAATTTGTATCCAGAGGTGCGCAGTAGGCTTGTACTTGCTACCTCGGAGCCATCGGGGCCGTTTACGATGGCGGTGCAGTGCAGGGCGCTATCCGCAGCCTGCGCTGCGGTGCTTGACTGCGTTGTCTTGCCTGAGGAGCTTAGTTGGATCGTCCCAGATTTGTTTCCAGAGGCACCAGATGCACCAGAGGTGCCTAGAGCGAACCCTTCAAATCCGCAGGTTGAGCATCCTTTGATCGTGAGCTTGACCTCATCGCCTGAGGAATTTCCCGCAGTAGCCATCGTGTTTCTCCTGGAAGGATGCCGTTATGGTCGTAGTCGAGCCAGACCTCACTGGATTGGGCTTGGCCTCTACATCTATCAGCTCGAAGTTGAATTTGGGCTGATTTTCCAGCCAATCCCGCCATGTGTAGAGCCTGGCATCGTAGCCGGAGAGGGTCAGGGCGAACCAGACCAGTGAGGCCTCGACGCCCACGTTGGTGTAGACCACGACAGGCCGATCCTTCTCCAGCTCTGCAAAGACCTTTTGCAGATCCTCCTCCGGCTTTATGCTCTCATTTGCCAGCACATTCTCGTAAGGAATGTTGACGGCTCCGGGAATAGAGCCAATGCCATAGTCCCTGGCCGGCCTGGCATCCACGATCTGAGCCCCGCCGTTAACCACGAATTCATAGGTGGCGAGAAGCTTCGGCTTAAGGTGGGGAACATATTCCGTCTTCTGGCCTTGTGGCAGACTTATTGCTGATATTTCGCCCGGCTGCTGCCCAGTCATCCATGCTGCCGTCCAGAACTCTTACTTTTTCATGCCCCAGGTACTTGAGCAGCCAGTAGGAGAAGATCGCCGGGGATGGCCCGCCGCCGCAGGGAAGACACTCGCCTGCGATAACCAGGGAGTCATTTTGGGAAATGCCTGCTTCTCCCAGCAGCGTGGCCATATCCGACACGGACTTGAGCTGACCGCCTTCGCCCATAGAAGTCCTCATAGTTGATATTGACTGCACCTTCCATGTACTTGGTCGCGCTGGGGCTGATGTCGAGCACAATGTCTTCAGGGGAGACATTCTCGGGGGAGACAAGCACCTTCGCAAACCTGCCCGTTTCCGTGCCAGCCAGGACGGGCGAGCTCAAGACCAGGCCATACAAAAGGATGGAAATAATCCCGTAAATGATCATCGTCTTTGCTATGGAGAATCCCGTGCGCTCTTCTATGCAGGGACCTGAAACAAGATGTCGTAATGTCATTCCTTTCTCCGGGTCCGCCCCCTAATCTGCCGGCATCACCCTTTAGCTCTTGATTTGTCATCCAGTCCCGGTAATTGTAGAGCCTGGCATCGTAACCCTTCATTTTAAGGGCGAACCAGACCACAGAGGCCTTCATACCAGTGTTGGTGAAGACTACTACCGGCTGGTCTTTGTCCAGCATCATGAAAACCTTATTCAACTGGTCATCGCCCTTGATCCTTTTTCCACTCAGCACGCTGGCATAGGGTATGCTGATTGATCCCGGTATGCTGTCGGACCCAAACTCCTGCAGGGTTCTGGCGTCAACAATTTGCGCCTGTTCGCTCTTTACGAACTCGTAAGTGGCAGTGTAATTTGTCGTTTCTGCGGGTGTATAGATCTTGCCGGGGAGTATCTTGGCGTCTTTCGTAGTGGCCCGTCCCGATGCGGCCCAATCTTCGGCCGTCCCATCCAGGACCATATACCTTCTCATGACCAAGCCCCTTCATCATCCAATAGACATAAGTCGCCACAGATGGGCCTCCCCCGCAAGGCAGGCATTCGCCGTAGATCACAACAGAATCCTCACGAGAAATTCCAGCGTCCCCAAGGATCTGTGAGATTTCAGACACGGGCTTCAAAACTCCCGCTTGCACATCGAACTCCATGTAAGGTATGACCACGGAGCCTGCTATATGGGTGCTGGAGTTCTCGCTCACGTCCAGCAGAATATCCGCATTTGTGACCGCATCAAATGGTGCAAGAATCGCTTTAGCCTCATCGCTTCGCACTATGCTGGCTGGATCTTCAGCCGCTTTTGCAGGAGTGGCATTCTGAACTTTCTGAGCAGCCTTGGGTTCATCAGTCGTCTCAATGGTCTCAGATGTCTTTTTTTCTTCATCATCAAGGCCGGAATCGCTCATGTTCCATCGCATCGTTCTCGACTTCTCCGGCCACTTGGCTGCGGTCTGTGCCTGGCTTTCGGTGGGTTTTCCAATCTCATCCAGCTTGGCCATGGGGTCCCAGCCGCCGTCGTCGCAAGCACCTCCCAGGGAAGCACATTCAGCTCCTGCGTATGCACTCTGTGATAGGGCCATTACCGCCAATAAGCCCCCACAAATTATGCAGATTTGCATCTGCTTTGATTTTAGTAAATTCATCATATTCCCCCAGGATCATTTACTCGGTGTAATCATAAACCTTATCACCACGATTCAAGCACGAATTCGGTTCAGACGGCTTGCAGCCCAGGCAGAAGAATCCGGCCACCTTTTCTTTGGCCAGCTCAATTGCCGCCTGGTTTGCGATCTGTCCCACATTTGAGGCTCCACAGCAGGCCACAACCCGCACATCCGAAGAGCCGCACAAACACTTCTTCGCTTCCATGAATTGCCCTTCTTATTTCTTGAGCATTCTCTTGATCTCTTCCACCGTAGCCGTCTTGCCCATCATTGCGGACTTTCCATCGATGTACAGGGCAGGAGTCATCATAACTCCTCTGTCCATGATCTCCTGGATGCTATCCACCTTGACAACCTCTGCCTGAATGCCCAGTTCCTGGACTGCTTTCTCTACGTTCTTTGTCAAGCTCTTGCACTTGGCACAGCCTGTTCCTAAGACTTCTATCTTCACCATTTCATTCACCACTAGTGTTTAATTTTCCTTTTTCTCAATCTTCAATAAATCTGTTGCCAGTAGATGAGCGGAGCCAGAGCTAATAACGTGATTCCTGTTATCAACCGGATGGCAACTCTGTGTTTGTTCCGGAAATTATCCACTTGCTCTGGACTCATACCTAATGCGATGATTCCTCCCAGAAGCAGCACTGGAAGTGCTATTCCCAGGTTATAAATCATCAGATAAATTGGCCCTGACGAGGCAAATCCCTGGCTGGAGATTATGCCGATGATAGCTATGTAGACCCCTCCCACACAGGGGGCCCTTACCAGCGAGAAGAGCGCTCCTAAGAGGAAATAGGAGCTGATCCTCCGGCTAGCAATGACACTATTGACATATTTCTTAGTCCAATCCGTGCGGAAGAGGGACGTGCCTCCACGTTGCAGCCTTCTCGCGTCCTCCATCTGCATTACTCCCAAAGATAATAGGACAATTGCCAGGACAAAGCGAAACATAGCGGCAGTGGACTTTTCCTGTAGAACGCTAAATAAGCCCACTCCAAAAATAATGTAGACCACGAATGTACCCAGGGAAAAGAAGGCCACCATTGTCAAGATATCTCTTCTCTGGCCCGTACTTGCCAGCATTGAGCTTGCCAGAAATGCCAGCATGGCCAGAAGACAGGGGTTGAAGCCCGCTAAAAGGCCAGCTGCAAAGACGGTAGCCATGGACGATATGGTAAGGTCTTTGAGAGCATTTTCAGAAGCACATGCAGTAGAGGCAATTACGGTGATAGGAGAGTTATCACTGGCGAAGGCAGGCGATAAAGCCATGACTAAGGCTACTATCAGCAAAATTGCTGTGATGCTATATCTGGCGGCCTTCGTTCTAGTCTTCCCCGATGGATGTGTCATGGTAATTGAAGTTGCAAAATTATGAGACAATCGCTCCATAGAGCATACCCATGAGAGTGGAGGCTATCACGACCAGGCTGAAGTAAACAGCACCTTTCTTTGGGCCTATGATTCTCGTGATCACTATCATGCTTGGCAGGCTCAGTGTTGGCCCGGCCAGGAGCAGAGAAAGCGCAGGACCTGCCGCCGTAATTCCCGTGCTGTAACCGAACAGCGTCCCTACTATTGGTACCTCCAGCAGGGTCGGCATATAGAGCAAAGCGCCCACGATAGAAGCAGTAAAGCACGACAGGAAGCTGTTCGAGCCTAATAGGGTCCGAAGCAGATCGGTGGGCATAAAGTAACCAATAATACCCGTTATGAAGGTTCCAATCACCAGTAGGGGAAAGATCTTCTTGGTCAGAGACCATGTCTCTCCAAAGAAGGCGCTCTTCTCTTCGGTGGAGAAATATTTCGTCAGGATAAAAGCAGCAGCCACTATGAATGCAGCTACTACCGTCCATTTAATTGAGAATTCTAATTTTGAGGTGGCAGATAGCAGCACACCAATCAGGAGCGCAATGAATAAAACCGAAATGCGCTCTGTTTGGCCAACTTGGGGCTCGGTAGTCTCTTGGGCAGCTTGAATTGGTGCATTGTTTGATGGAATCTCGCATTTCTTAGAGCTTCTCTCGAATATGGCAGCCATGATCAGACCGATGATAACTGCCATGGACACGGCTGCAATCGCCCTGGCAATTCCCAGATCCAAGCCCAGTACCCTGGCAGTGAGAACTATGGCCAGGAGATTTATGGCAGGTCCTGAGAAAAGGAAAGCGGTTGCGGGACCTATCCCTGCACCTTTCTTTTCTATTCCTGCGAACATGGGCAGGATGGTGCAGCTACAGACCGCCAGTATTGTTCCGGATGTAGCTGCTACGCTGTAGCATAACCACTTTGGAGCATCTTTTCCAAAGTACTTCAGCACCATTTCCGTCTTGAGGAGTGCTGCTATGGCCCCCGCTATAAAAAATGCTGGTATCAGACAGGTTAAAACGTGCGCCGATAAGTATTCCAGCAATGTTTGCAGTCCTGCTTGAAGGGCCGCCATGATGGTGTATGTAACCGTAAAATCAGCTCCTGTTGTTCAATGATTTCTCCAGAATTCTTCCGGCCTCTGCAAGCTGTGATATCTGCGTTAGGGCCAGTGAATCTACCATGCGAATTATTTCAAATACCTGTGGGTCTTTTATGCAGTAGACTGTCCTTTTGCCGTCTACCTTGCGCTCCAGGATGTCTGCTTCGTAGAGGATATTCAGATGCTTGGATATGGTGGATTGGGATCTCTGAAAAGCGGGGAGTATCTCGCAGACACAGCGCTCGCCTCCCGATAAATATTCCAGCAGCTGCAGCCGGGTGGGATCGGATAAGGCGCTGAGAATCTTAACGCGCAAGTTTGAGACGGATTTCTGTGTCATGATAAAACCTGGTTAAAGCGTATTCGAATATAAACATATCGCCATAAGACGATGAATAGATTATTAAATTGAATTCAACGCTTCCCTTAAAAACAATTTTGCACTTCTTACTTTTGCAGGATCGGCAGCATTAGACATCTTTGTATCTGCCCTGACGACTTCTATTGCCTCTTTCAGGATCTTCATGGTCTCGACCGATCCTGGACATAATTCGTTCACCACGACTCGATCCTCAGATCCATAAATTCCCAGGAAGGGAAAGATGCGGCAGGACCAGGGCCGGATGTCATAAATCTTGCAGCCCTTCGCTGATAAATCGTAAAATTTGCAGGGCAGGATATGCTTGAAGTTCAATACTCCCGCTTTTTTCGGATCCTGGATAGTGTACTTCTTAAGAGCCTTGTTGAGTAGGTATCTTAAGGCTCCTTGCTATGGCAGCCACATCCTCCGGCCGCAGCCTTATTGGGTCGCCCGTTGTGCAACAGTTTCCGCACCTCTGGCACACAAAGATCATGTGGCAGGCCATGCGATAGTAATCGACTGTGGTGTAGCGGGGAGCGTCCAGCTCCCTGAAGACCTGCCCGTCCGGCAAGGAGGTAGCTGAGAGGAGCTGCAAAGCGACATTTTTTGGATCTCTCTCCAATTTCATCAATCCTGTTTCTTCTATCATTTCAGCCAGGTTTCTTTGCATAGGCATCCTTTTCAATCTTGCCCTTCCCTATGATAATCATGTCCAGGGAGATCGTCCTCATCGGCAGGTCCAATGTCGGCAAATCCACCCTCTTTTGGGAGCTTACGGGAAAAAAGGTCCGGAGTCGGAAAACGTCCCGGAATCACTCAGTACCCCTTCAAGGCAAAGGTCGGGGACATCTATTATGTGGATATGCCTGGATACGGTTTCATGCTCAAAGCTTCTCCGGCCGATCAGGAGAAGACCAAGGACTTAATTGTGCAGTATTTCGAGCAGAATGCAGAGGAGATCCTCATGGCCATACAGGTGATCGATGCGGCCTCCTTCCTGGATATCGCCGATCGCTGGGAAGGGCGGGGCGAGGTGCCTTTTGAGATTGAGCTTTGGGAGTTTTTGGTCGATATGGGGCTGGATGTGGTTTTGGCGGCAAACAAGATGGATCGCATTGCCAAGGTGGACGTGGATGGAGCACTGGATCTTATCTGCGAGCGGCTGGGCATGATGCCTCCCTGGACGCAGTGGACGGATAAGATCGCACCCATGAGCGCCAAGCGCGGCCAGATCCAGCCGCTTCGAAGCATTATCGGGAAAAAACTGTCGGGGAAAAAAGCAGGTTCTGATAACTAATTCATATGCTCCCTATCGCCTCCACCGGGTCCATGCGGGAGGCCTTCCAGGCAGGATACAGCCCGGCCACAAAGTTCACAGCCAGGGCGAAGACAATGGCATAAATGAAGAACTCCGGCTTCATGGTGATGTTCATCCTGGATACCATGTAGATCTCGGAGGGAAGCTGGATATCGTAGGACATTATGAGCTGGGCTGTCAGAAAAGCCAGGATGCTGCCCAGCAGTGCTGCAGGCGGGGCCAGGATCAGGCTCTCCAGCATGAATATCTTGAGAATCGATCGGCGGGTGGCTCCCATAGCCATGAGAATGCCTATCTCCTTTGTCCTCCTGCTTATTATCATTATCATGGTGTTGGCTATGCCAAAGCCGGCTATGACGAATATGAGTAGATAGAATATCCAGGAGAAGATGGACTGGGTCTGAATCAGCTTGAGGATATCGGCATTCATATCCTGCCAGGATTTGGATTGGTAGCGAAATCTTGAGTTGAGGTCGGAGACGATGTAAGGTGCCTGGTAGATGTCTTTTATCCGAACGTCCACCTCGGAGACCACATCTCCCTTTCCCACCAGATCCTGGGCGGTGGTAAGAGGGATGTAGACCAGAGTTTTGTCTTTGGCCGATCCCGTCTCAAAGAGACCGGCAACCCTCAGCCGCATGGATATGTTTCCTCTTGCCAGGATAAAATCATCTTCAGGCTGCAGCTTCAGCTCTTCGGCCAGCTTGGTTCCCATAAAAGCCGAAAGCTTTCTGCTCTCTAGATCCTGAAAGTTGCCGATGACAATATCCTTTTTCACCTTCATCAGCCGGTCCTCATTCGCCGGATTGACTCCCAGGAATTCTACTCCCCTCACCTTATCCTTGTACTTGGCCGCAGCCTTTCCCATCAGCCTCGCTGAGACCGCTTCCACTCCCGGATAATCCCACAAACGGGCGGAGACCGTCCTGTAGAGATAGATGTACTTCTCGTCTGACTTGGGCTGAACGTAAATGTGAGGATTGTTCTCGACAGTTGTAGTGATGATCTCTTCCTCAAAGCCTCCCAAAAGGCCCATGAAGACAACGATTACTGCCACGGCCAGCGTCACTGCGGCGACTGTGAAGAATGCCAGCTTGGGATTTCTGAGGATGTGACTTTTGGCTACGGTGAACTCGTACATTTTGCCTTCCTTGCTAAATCCTCATCCCACATCTTCATTTCACTTCGCTCAACCGTTGATGGCCAGAGCGGGATCAAGCCGGGATGCCTTCCAGGCTGGATACATGCCTGCAATCACGCTGAGCGCCTGCTGCCACCAGCACTATTGTCAGGAAGCTGCCCGCATTGATCACCACGGGCAGAGTGATCTCCTGCCCACCGGGCGCTTCCATTTTGATCTCCAGGCTCTTCAGATAAAGGGCAACGACAAGCCCCAGGACGCCCCCCAGCAAGCCGCCCATCAAACCCAATACTAGCGCTCTCCATGAGGAAGATATTTCTTATGTTCTTGCCGCAGGCTCCCATGGCCATGAACATGCCAATCTCGCTGGTCTTCTCATTAACCAGCATGTACATTACGCTGCCAATTCCAAAGGCGGCGATTATCATTATCAATAACATTATCAGTCGATTCTGAAACTGTTCTATGGCCAGCGTCTTCAAGATCTCAGGGTAAAGCGTCTGCCAGCTCTCTGCCTTGTATCCCTGCCCCTGCAAATTTGCGGCAACGCCATCCGCCAAATAGACATCCTCCAGCTTTATATCGACCGATGAGACCACATCTCCTTTGCCGGAGAAGTCTCTGGCTGTGGAAAGCGATACGAAGGCGATATTCTCGGGCCATCCCGTGGGCAGTCTGAAGATTCCGGAGACCACCAGGCTGCTGCCTCCTTCATCGGGAATGCCGGCAAAGATCGTCTGTCCCAACTTGACCTTCAGCCTATCGGCCAGCTTTTCCCCCAGGACCACCTTCTTGCCATTCTGGATGGAAGAGAGGTCTCCCTGGAAGACATACTTTCCTATGTGGTAGATTTTGTCTACATCGACTGGATTTGCGCCCGACAGGGCTACGCTTTCCACGTTGTCCTTGTAGGTGAATGTCACCTCCGTGCCAAGGCTGGGCGAGACGGCAATCACACCGGGAATGGACCATATCCTGTCCATGAGGCTCTTGTAAAGGTAAATGTAGTCATCTCCTTCCCTGGGTGTGACTGTAACGTGAGGAAGATCTTCAACGATTATATCAAAAAGCATACCCTGAAATCCATCCTGCATGGAGACGGATATGAGAGATATGGCCACAGCTATTGCAATAGCTGCCACAGAGAGGAAAGTGCCTCTCTTTTGGTAGGCGATATGCCGCATGACTACAGATAGCTCAAAGTCGGGAATGATGTTGGGCAGGGCCGGCACCTCTGCTAACCTTTATGCCGCGTTATGGGTTATCAAGTTAGTGGATTGGCGGCAGGATTATATAGTTTTATAATGCTTAATAGTTATATATGAATGAATTCATTGAGGAAGGCTTTTTTTTTGAACACACCTGTGACGCAGTGGACGAACGGGATTGCAGTATCATGAAGCATTTAATCTTAGCCGAGATACGCCAGTCCAATGCTCCCTGCCTGGGTAGCTGAAGAACTGGAGAAAAAGCTGAATTGCCGAGAATGCTGGAATGCTCTGGCTAAAAGAGCTGTAGTCTATCCTGGGTTCATGGCACCGGATAGATTTTCAGAAAACTCTAGAGGTTATGAGCCGGTAAATCGGACAAATCCTGTAAAAGCGTGAGCCATAATGCATGCATCTTAATCTAGAATATTTGCAGCAGACAAAATTAGCTCAAGCCATTTTGTCGCGCATGTATCAGATCGCACCTCGTGTGCCGCATGATAACCGACCATTGAGTCCGTATGGGATCATTTTTGCTCACCTGATGATAGTAACCTTTAATTACTGGGTTGACTGTAAATACTAATAGTTGTAAAATGAGGGAAAATACATGTGTCAGATGGAAACGCCGATGGGAAAACATATGGGAATGGGAATGGGAATGAAGCATATGGGAATGATGCATAAATGTGTGGAAGCGAGGGTGGCTTTCCGCTTATTGGGGACAAGATGCCCAGGATGGAGGTGAAGACCACCCATGGCATGATGACATTGCCCGATGCCTTCGCAGGAAAGTGGTTTGTGTTCTTCAGCCATCCTGCAGACTTTACGCCGGTCTGCACAACGGAATTTGTGGCCTTTGAAAAGAGACGAGGGGAGTTTGAGAAGCTCAATTGCGAGCTAATCGGCCTGTCCATTGATCAGGTCTTCTCCCATATGAAATGGACGCAGTGGATCAAAGAGAATCTAAAGGTAGAGATCAAGTTCCCCATCATTGCCGACGACCAGGGAAAGATTGCACAGAGAATGGGCATGATCCATCCCGGAAAAGCCACCAACACCGTGCGAGCGGTGTTCATCATCGATCCAGAGGCAACCGTCCGCCTGATACTCTTCTATCCCCAGGAAGTAGGCAGGAATATGGATGAGATCGTGAGGGCAGTAAAGGCTTTGCAGGTTGTGGACAAGAACAAGGTAGCAGCTCCCGCTAACTGGCCCAACAATGAGCTTATCGGCGATCAGGTGATCATTCCGCCTCCCGGCGACGAAAAGACCGCGGCTACCAGGAAGACGGGCGGAGATATGGTCTGTGAAGACTGGTGGTTCTGCCACAGGAAGCTGTAAAAGAACCATTTCATATTCCTTTTTCTTTCCATCATCCGGGCAGCTACGTCCTGCTCCAGACCCAAATCTTTTTCTTGCCAACGAGCACATATCACTGTTGGTCAGATCTGTAGTTTCTAACTTTACATAATCGTCTATATGATCCAAGATGATCTCTTCTCTATAGTGATGATAAAAATGCAGGAAGTTTGACCATGAAAAGAAGCAAACAGGAGATATTTTCTAGAATACTGGAAATATGTATAAATGGTGCCAGCAAGACAAGAATCGTATATCAAGCCAACCTTAACTTCAGAACGGTAAATCCCTATTTGCAAATCCTTATTAAAAATAATTTGTTAGAGGCCAGCCAAGAGAGTCACATATTATACAGAACGACTAAAGAAGGCGCAAATATGTATGAAACCATAAGTAAAGTTAACAATATGTTATTACAGGAATGAAGGATTGTCAGATCACTGCACTCGCGTTACAGGTATTCTGCCATTGTGCAGTGCCGTGGCCAGCAGCGCTCCCGAAAAGCCCATCTCCTGCAAAGTCCTCAGGTCTTCTTCATCCTTCACGCCGCCTCCCAATATGAGGGGATGCTTAGCGATTGCCGCTGCCTCCTCCAGAAACGGTCCGTCCAGTCCTGCAGATGTACCCACACGATCCAGCTCCAGAAGGATAACGCCCTCCAGTTTCAGGCCGTTTAACCTCTGCAAGAGCTGCAAGGGCGTCTTCCCGGCCAGTTCGGGATCGCGGGCAAGCACCTTCCTCTTCATCATATCGATGCTTACTACTACCCTCTTTTCTCTTGCCGCTTCTTCAATGAGCTGCAGCGAGGCTGTCTCCGTGCCCAATACCAAAGAGACGGATGCCGGCAGACGATCCAGATCGCCGGACTTCGAAATCCCTGTATCGGCCATGGTCCTGGTCACGGACGATATCTTTTTTATGACTGCCAGATTATCGCCGCGACCCGTCAGCAGGTTAAGGTCGGCGACGTAAACCTCCCTGGGGCGAAGCTCTTGCAGAATGCCCAGCGGCTCTGATGTGGAAACGATTCTAGAAAAGCCGGCTATAGGCTCATAACTGCTTCTTTCTCCGCGCACGGCATGGACAACAGCACCATTAAGTATATCGAGGACATAGATGCATCGCACGACTGCTCCTTTCGGGATTGGATGAATATGAGATTGTTGGTTAGCCCCATGAATATCGATGAAGCACAAGCGGCTCTGGCCGGCGGTGCAGACATAATTGACGTAAAAAATCCCAAAGAGGGATCGCTTGGCGCGAACTTTCCCTGGGCCATCCGGGCTGTGGTAGACCTGGCCAAAGGCCGGGTGCCGGTTTCCGCCACCATCGGCGACCTGGAATTCAAACCGGGCACAGCGAGCCTGGCGGCTTTAGGCGCGGCCGTATCCGGTGCCGAGTACGTAAAGGCGGGCCTTTTGGGCGTGAAGACTCCGGCTCAAGCGGAAGAGATGCTGGTGGGCATTGTGCGAGCGGTCAAGGACTTCGATGCCGGGAAGAAGGTAGTTGCATCAGGCTACTCCGACTACGCCCGGGTCGGATCCATCTCGCCCCGGCTCCTGCCCGCGGCTGCTGCCAAAGCCGGCGCAGACCTGGTCATGGTGGACACGGCCATCAAAGACGGAAAGCCTACCTTTGATTTCATGAGCGAGCAGGATCTGCTGGATTTTATTGCTCTGGGTCATGCCGCCGGTCTGGAGGTGGCAATTGCCGGAAGCATCAGCTTCGCCCACCTGGAGCTTCTCGGGCGACTGCAGCCGGACATCATCGGCGTACGGGGCATCGTCTGCGGCGGAGACCGCAGAAGCGCCATCCGGGCGGAGCTGGTGGATAAGGTCAAGAAGGCCCTCTAATAGCTTCTTTTTTTGGCCCATAATTGATCGCACCCAGAAGTCTATCAATAAAACCGGCTTGCCCTTTCAGGATCTTTTTCCTGGCTATCTCAATATCAAACCATTCGGCTTTATCAACCTCTGGAAATTCTCTTATGATTCCTGATTTTCTCGGCCATTCCATGGTGAATTTATTGCTAGTGGCAAAAGCCACATCTAAATCAGATTGATGTGCCCACACGTGCACAATCTTTTTGCTGGGCTGCCTTATTGTGCCAAGATTTGTGAACCGCCCTGTAACCTCAGAGCCGGTTTCCTCTTTGAATTCCCTTTTAGCGGCCTCGAGTGGGCTTTCCTGCCCTTCAAACGCCCCTTTGGGTATCGACCAGGCACCATCATCCTTTCCGTACCAAAAAGGGCCACCCGGATGGACAAGCAACACCTCGAGTCTTTTGTCTTTTATCCTGAATAAGAGAATTCCGCCGCTATGCACACTCATCGGTGACTTCCTCCCCACCCCTAAAGGATGGGGCTTTCTTACTTCGACTAACCGACGCTTACCTGGGCAGTCTGGCCCAAGCCAAAGGTCGGTTCTCCATAGGCTACCCCCCCAGTCCGAGGGTTCTGATTACCATGCTTGCATTGAGTGATCGATTCTTCTTCTTAGCTTTGGCATAGTACTAGATATGGTGGCTGCTCTCTACGTGATTGAGCTTCCAGCCCGCTTATTTAAAAGCAGCCACATGTTTGTCACCGCAGACTCTAGGAAGCTTCTGTATATTTTTGCTATGTGACATCGATGGAGATGTCGAGCTTACCATCAATTGATGGAATCTTTAGCTTTTCCCCTGCAATCTTAAGCCTGGTTTTTAAACATCCCGTATCTACCGTCTTCGTCTTTTTCTATGGTAATATTAAATTTTATCCGGTCTTACTTGGAGGCAAGAGCATATTAAACTTCCTTCATTATGCATTGCGCTAGCCGGAAAGAGATTCATGGCAGTCTCCAGTTCTGTAATCCTTGTGGTCTGTGGGCAGCAGCGCCCGGTTGCCGTCCGACCGTGGCTGAGTTGCCTGGGCTCCCGGCTGCTCTTGTGGCCGCCGCCTGTGGGCCCAGCCTGGGCTGTGCAGCTCGTCAGGGCAGGCTGGCTTGCCAGGAAAGCGTTCGGGCTCGGGGGCAGGAGGCTGGTCGGGCCTGGGGTCAAGTGGAACTGGAGCCTTGGAAGGAAATATAAGGTTTTTCAATCTTGGGACTCGTTTGATTTTTTATTAGCATATTTTAATTTTTTAACAATGAATGGTATCTCCAATTTCGTAATAGTCCATCAGGCTTCCTCCAGTGTGCCATCTTTTCTCAGCTCCTGCGTGATTCTCATTACCAGATCGAAGTCAAGCTCCAGATCTTCGGCAGCTTCCTCCGGAAATGCCTCTCCACGACGCTTGAAATAGCCTGCGACTTCCTTCCTGGCGGTATCGTAGTCGATATCCCGGCACTTGATGACTTTTATTTCCGTCAACCTGTGGCGAATGGCATCTCTTACGAAGTCCGACTCATTAATAAAAGCCCCAGCTTCAATCAACTCTCTGATTTGCCTGGCCTGATAAGGAGTGATTTTAGCTCCAATCGACACAGATGGAGGAGAAGAAATCGTCTTATCGGAAGCACTCATGAGTTAACCATGGTGCACTAAAGCTAAAAAAATATCGGCTAAAAGTTGCATCGCTGCCTTGACCGGCAAGCGCTCGTATTAGGGGGCAGGAGGCAGGTCGGGTCTGATGCCCGGAAGAGCCCGGGCCGGAATAAACGGCTTTTTGGGCGCTGGATTTTGGTAAAGGCGGCATTTCGTTATTACTATTATCTGACAATTATATCTAGCATCTACGGGCCAAACCACAAAGACATGAAGACACAAGCAAGTCGATCTCAACATTGCATACGAGATGAGCAACTTTCCGGCGAGCTAGCGGCCAATGGACCGGCCCAGCCTGGGCCAGCGCGGCTCGTCAGGGCGGCCTCGTGCGGCTGTGCAGGGGGCCGGGCAGCGGAGGCCCGCCGGGGGACGCGGCCGTGTGCCCCAGAAAGCAGGGCGAGCGGGAGCAGGCTAGCTCGCATCGATGGGCAGTGGGACGAGTGTTGCCCTAGGTATTGAGCTTGATCAGATGTCAATAGGCAAATACCTGTTCTGAGCTAAAGCCTCTTTTTATTGTATCCCTGGAGCTGCGATCTCTCGGCCAGCTTCTTTGCAAGCTTCAAAGCCTTGACCTCTTGCTCCTCTTCAACATTTCCGCCTACTTTCTTTTCCAGAATTTCAAAGTCTGCCGGAAATTGAGCTGCAATATGTCCGCCGCTTCTCTGATGCTTATCTCACCGTCCTTGTTAAGATCGGCAACATGATCCTGGATGCCCAGGTTGATTATCCTTTTCACGGCATTCTCTAAGGCGTTCGACGACATAAAGATGCTTCTATCAATTTATCTGATACATTGGAGGTTCACATCATTTTCGTCATAAACGAATCCCAAGAGATGCCACATCCGATCCCTGCTCGTCCGAAACGCGGCAACCAAGAGGCCCTCCGGCCCCCTGGCGTACGGGCGTCCCGGCCATCCTAATGATTTCTCAGCTTTCTAAAGGTTTTATCAAGGGATAGCTGTCCTGCCCACCACTAAAGCTATATGGCTCATCACCAATATTGTCATCATTGAGATCTCTTCCTTGGTAATCCGACCAGTAGTTGCCCAAGTAGCCTGTCAAGTTTTTGTTGCCCTGCAAATATGTCACAGATTGTATAGAGTGCCATAGATTGACTGAGCCCGAGGAACGAACATCCTTAGATTGTGCATTCTCGTTATTTCTGATTAGCTTATTGAGATAGATAGTGTTATGGCTGGAATCCTGCAGGTAGATGCCACAGTGGCCACTACTCTCTACAAGATTGCCTGTAATAACGTTGCCATTGCTGAATTTCATAAGGCCAATGCCATCAAGGACGTTATTTCTTATGACATTATCCTTGATCGTATTTCCCACAGAGGAGAAAGATCCTATTCCATTCGAATTGCCGGTAGCATTGTTTCTCTCAACCAGATTGTAATCCGAATGATCGAGATATATGCCGATAAAGCCATTTGCAGCCGAGTTATCACGGATAGTATTATTTTGTGAATTTATTAAATGTATCCCGTCCCCCCCATCTCCCTTCATTAAGCTAATCATATCTCGTCCCTGGCAGATGATTCTGGCTTCATTTCTTGCCACCAAATTGTCATGAACATCATTGAGAATAATGCTGTCCATGCATGTCTCAACCATATTATCAGTTATATTATTCCAATTGGAATTCACACCTATGGCAAATAGTTCCGAATTATAAATCTTGAATCCCTTTAATTCGCAATTATCTGCTACTATTTGCACTAAATTTACAGTGGGCGCTCCATTTCCAGTATCGACGCCTATGATAGAAAGCTGCTTATTGACATTAAGACTCTCATCGTATTCTCCGCTAGCAACTTCAATGACGTCTCCTGGAGCTGCCAGATCGATGGCTGATTGAATGCTCTCTCCAGGCTCGACCCTGATTTTTTCGGCTGATGCTGCTTGCATTACAGCACAAAAAATTATGAACATCATAAGAATGTATTTTAATATTTTACGATCGACCATAATTATGCCTCGAAATAGGAATTAGAATCAAAGGCATAAAAATGATTCGCTGAAAATGCTCCCTCATCAGTGCATTCCATTGAGAGTCAATGCTTCGTCACTGAGATGATTCAATAAAAAAAGAAAAGAGAAAAATTTTATTGAGGCAGCAGAACTGCTGCTGCCTGCATTGCCCAGTTGATGAATGCCTCTGGGAAGACGCCGATCCAGACCACTGCCAAAAGCGTCAGGACGAGTGCTACCACATATCCTTTCTGCTCTTTGATCTTGGGGCCCGCGGCCTCTTTGAGATACATGTAGCTGATGATCCTCAGGTAGTACACCAGCGACAGAGCGCTGTTGAGGATGGCCAGCACGGCAAGCCAGACCAGGCCGGAATAAATGGCCGAGCTGAAGAGCACGAACTTGCCGATGTATCCCGCCGTGGGGGGTATGCCCGCCAGCGCAAACATGAAGATGAGCATGCAAAACGCGGTTATGGGCGCCCTCTTGGCAAGACCGGCATAGTTGGATATGTCATCCGGGTCGGTTTCGCTCTCCTTGGACACATTGCTCGCGACCAATGCCGTGCCGATGAAGGCTCCCGTCTTCATGAGAGCATGTCCCAGGATGAGCAGCAGCGCGCCAGCAATGCCCAACTGATCGGCTCGGATCTGTCCCATGTTCAGCACATTAACCGGCGCAGCTCCATAAGCTGCACCCACCACCACAAAGGCGATGGCGATGTAGCCCGCCTGAGCAATGGAAGAGTATGCCAGTATGCGCCGCACATTGTTTTGCCAGCAGGCGGCCAGATTGCCGAGCGTCATGGTCAAGGCGGCCAGGATGGCGAAGGCCATGTACCACTCCATGCGCAGAGCCACCAGGGCAATGATAATTACCCTGAAAGCGGCGACAAAGCCCATCTTCTTGGAGCCGGCAGCCAACAGGGCCGAGACCAGGGGCGGTGCGCCCTCGTAGGTATCGGGAGCCCACATATGGAAGGGCACCAGTGCCATCTTGAAGCCAAATCCTACGATGACGAAGAGCAGAGCCACCAGCGTTGCCGGGCCAAAATTGGCCAGGGAGGCTGCGGCGATATCTGCGAGATGAGTAGATCCTGCCATGCCGTAGAGCAGCGAGAAGCCGAAGAGCATGAACGCAGAAGCGACAGAGCCGAAGATGAAGTACTTCATGGCCGCTTCCAGGTTCTTTCGGCTTCTATCAAAGGCCGCCAGGGCATAGGTGGACAGGCTGGCCAGCTCGAAGCCCACGAACAGGGTGATGATGTCAACGGAGCTGGAGACCACCATCATGCCGACGGTGGCAAAGAGCAGCAGTGCGAAGTATTCGTCTGCGCCCTTTCCCGCGTACTTGGACATGGAGGCTATCACTACCAGCAGCGATACCACCAGGAAGACGACCTTGAAGAACTGAGACAGGGCATCAACCGAGATGGTATCAAAGAAGAACAGAGTTGGCTTGATGGTCAAATTGGAGGCCACCAGCGCCAGAGCTGCCACCAGCCCGGCTGCGCTCAGATATCCCATGAGCTTGCCGCTGTTCTTCATCAGGGATCCCAGCAGTACAACGAGCACTGCCAGGATTGTGAGTAGCGCTTCTCCCCAGAGGGGTGCGTAGTGTGAAAATTCCACTTCAGATCACCCCCATCTGAGTCAGAGTCATTACAGGCTCCATGACCTGAGTTGCCGCTGTTCCCATTATATCTGTGATCAGCCCGGGTTGTAGACCGAAGATCAAAGACAGAACTATGATCATGGCCATGGAGAACAGCTCGTAAGCATGCGGTTCATGCACATTCATGTACTTCTTCAATATCGGTCCGAACATAGCCTTTTGCATGGCCCAGAGGTGATAAGCAGCCGTTGTAACTATGCTCAGGAAGACCACGATCATGGTGTAGACTGGCAATGTTGCAAACGACCCGGTCAGAACCATGAACTCGGCCACGAAGCCGCTCATGCCCGGCAGTCCCAGGGAGGCCATGAATCCGGCCATCATGATGACTGCGAACTTGGGCATGCGATCAGCCAGGCCACCGAGATCGGCAATAACCCTGGTCCCCACCACGTGCTGGATGGTACCGGCGGACATGAACAGGACGCAGGTGATGATGCCGTGCGAGAACTGCTGGAACATAGCTCCGGTAACCGACATCCAGGTGAAGGCCACAGCTCCGAGAGTGACAAAGCCCATGTGGCTGACGGATGAGTATGCCACCAGCTTCTTGATATCCTTCTGTGCCAGCGCCATGAAGGCTCCGTAGACGATGGATATCACCGCGATGACGGCGATGATGGTCACGAATGCCTTATCGACGTGGGGGAGCATGGGCAATATGACCCGGAAGAGGCCGTATCCGCCCATTTTAAGCAGCAGAGCTGCCAGCACGACCGAACCGGCTGTGGGTGCCTCGACGTGGGCATCCGGCAGCCAGGTATGGAAGGGGAAGGCAGGCATCTTGACCAGAAATCCCAGGAGCAGGCCGGCGAAGATGATATTGAGCATGTTGGTAGGGAATATGGTCTTGTCTGCTGTTGCTGCCAGCAAGGTCAGCATATCGAAAGTTCTCGACCCGTCGGGCATCTGGTAGGTGAAGTACAGGGCAAAGATAGCCAGCAGCATCACCAGGCTTGCCACGTGGGTGTAGATGAAGAACTTGACTGCAGCGTAGTCTTTTCTCGGTCCGCCCCACGATCCTATGAGGAAGAACATGGGTATGAGTACTATCTCCCAGAAGATGTAGAACAGGAAGAAGTCCAGAGATGTAAAGACACCGAGCACACCTACTTCATTAAGCAGAAGCAGGGCAAAGTACTGGTTAGGCTTCTTTGTCTCTCCCCAGGAGTATATTATTACCAGTACGGATACTATTGTAGAAAGCAGAACTAAGGGAAAGCCTATGCCATCGACGCCCACAGTGTACTTGACGCCAAGGGAAGGAACCCAGTTGTAGCTCTCCACAAACTGCATTATCTTCGAAGTTTTGTCAAACTCCATGTACATTTGCAGGGATAGGGCTAAAGGTATAAGCGAGGCGATTAGGGCCACGAATTTGGCCTTGGTTCCCGCATAGAAGGATAGCACCGCCCCTAGAAGGGGAATGGCAATCAATAGCGAGATTGCGTTTGAGATCATACCAGGCCCACCTCCTTAGCCAGAGTAATTACAACCACCAGCACCACAACTCCCAGCACCAGCGCCGTAACATAGTTTTGCACTATGCCGGTCTGAACCTTTCTTACATGCTGTGCAAAGCCCAAAACCCAGGCAGAGAGCCAGTTCAGCCAGCCGTCTACGAGCTTGATATCGATCGTATTGCAGATCAAAGCCGTGCCGTAGACTACTGTCTCAGAGAACCAGGCGGTAAGAATTTCATGCTGGTAGTATCCCTTGAGCAGCATCTGGCGAATGGGGTCCTTGTCGCCGGTAACCTGGCTTGGGTCAAACTTCTTGACTCTATCCCAGTAGAACAGCGCAGCTGTAAGAATGCCGCCGACTGCAATCAGGTATGGCAGATAATATATGTACCAGGGTACTGCGGCCCCTTCTTCGCCGCCTTCTCCTTCACCGGCAGCCCCATGGCCGCCTTCTGCTTCAGTTGCAACCGCTTCTCCTTCCGGAGCACCGTGCCCGCCTTCTGCGGCCTCTCCCTCTGGGGCAGCGTGCCCTTCCAGTGCATGGCCTCCGATAACGCCGAGCTCTACAAAGTCGACATCGTAATGCTCGAAGTTGGAGTCAAGATATTTGTAGAAATCACCTTGAGCCGCCAATCCGAATCCAAAGGCAAATACGGCCAAAATCACCAGCGGCCCGAGCATAATCCAGGAGGACTCGTGCTTGGCGTAATTGGATCTTTCCTTGCCGGTAAATACCGAGAACCACATTCTGAAGGTGTAGATCGCTGTCAGAACTGCGGCGAATACCAGGAATATGTAGGGCAGCATATTGATCAATGCGCCGTACTCGTAGGTGATCAATATGACCTCGTCCTTGGAGAAGAATCCTGTGAAGTAGGGGAATCCGGCCAGGGAGAGTGAGCCTATGAGCATGGTGTACATGGTCCATTTCATGTACTTTCCTACGCCACCCATTTCCCGCAGATCATTGGTGTTCACGGCATGAATGATGGAACCGGCGCCAAGGAAGAGCAGCGCTTTGAAGAAGGAATGGCCGATGAGGTGGAAGATGGCAACTCCCACGGCAAAGGTTCCTACTGCTGCTCCTGCTCCTAAGCCCGCCATCATAAAGCCGAGCTGCGAAACAGTGGAAAAGGCCAGCACCCTCTTGATATCGAAGGAAGTCAGGCCCATGGTTGCCGCAAATAAAGCAGTGAATGCACCAACTGCGATTACTGCCGTCAGCCCGTAGGGCGCAGCGTAGAAGAGCGGGAACATTCTGGCCACCAGGTAGACACCTGCTGTAACCATGGTCGCAGCATGAATCATTGCGGATACGGTGGTTGGACCCTCCATGGCATCAGGAAGCCAGACATGCAATGGGAACTGACCCGACTTGCCCACTGCGCCGCCCAATAATCCCAGGGCGATGAGCGTCAGTTGATCCGGAGCGATCTGTGCGAGATTGGCATAGATCACCGGGAACTGCAAGAGGTATTCTCCGGGCTTGAGAGCGAGGTTCAGGTTGGCCAGGTTATTGTAGAGCAGAATTATGCCTGCCAGGAAAAGAACGTCTCCCACGCGCGTTGTCAGGAAAGCCTTCTTAGCAGCAGCGGCAGCCGAGGGCTTTCGGTACCAAAAGCCGATCAAGAGATAGGAACACAGTCCCACCAGCTCCCAGAATATGAAGAGCTGAAGCAGGTTATCGGCAAAGATCAGGCCCAGCATGGAAGCGGTGAAAAGCGCCGCCTCAGCGAAGTATCTGGCTGCGCCCGGATCTCCATTCATGTATCCATTGGCATAGGTGTGAATCAGTGTAACCACGAAGGTTACCATGAGAAGCATCACAAGCGCCAGTGGATCAATCAGTATGCCCACGTTGAAATTAGCGAACCAGGGCATGGACTGATGAATTATCTTATCCGGATATGTCTCTGAGAATATTCCCAGAGATAATATAAGACCTGCAAATGTCGCCAGAACGGTAAGGAAGCCTCCGCCTCTGGGCAGATGCCAGCCTACGAATAGGCATAGCAAGAAGGCCAGTACGGGAAGGGCTACAATCAGATATGCATAATCGGCATACATTCCTTACCACCTCATGGCGTTAATGTTGTCCAGGTCAATAGTTCCGTATAGCCTGTACAGCGCAATCAATATCGCAAATCCAACACCTGCTTCAGCCGCTGCCAGCGCAATGGAGAACAGGGCAAAGACCTGGCCATTCACATTAGGCTGGTACGCTGAGAAGGCGACAAGATTGATGTTGGCGCTATTGAGCAAGAGCTCGATGCACATCATAAGCTTGACACCGTTCTTTTGAGTAAAGAGTCCGTACAAGCCGATGGTGAACATCGTGGATGCCAGCAGTATATAAAGCTCCAACGGTATCATCGGTAAATCTCCCTCCTTGTCATCGGTTGTCGCCCTCCTCAGGCAACCTCCTTTCGTGCGACCCAAACCGCTCCGACAAGGGCCGCCGTCAAGACCAGGGCCAAGATCTCAAAAGCAAAGACGTAAGAGGTGAATATCTCCAATCCCACGTCTCCAATGCCGCTCTCCGGCAACCTCAATCCCTCCTGAGGCTCATAGCTTGTCGGCTGTTTTTCGCTGGCCCCCCAATCGGTAAGGGAGAACGAGGCGAAGATAGCCGCCAGGAAGGCCAGGGTTATGATAATTATCTTAAATTTCACCATGGGACTCCTCCATAATCGTCTTCCTCGTGAGCATCACGGCGAAGAGTATCAGAACTCCGACGGCTCCAATGTACACCAGAATCTGAGCCACACCCACGAAGGGAGCATTCAGGGATATGTACAAAGCGGCCACGCCAGCAAAGCTTCCCAGCAGGTAAAGAGCGCTGTGAACTATATTTTTGGCGTAGACTACAAGAGCCGATAATAGCACGATGATTGCCGCTATGGCCAGGAAGGCCAAAAGCTCAATGGCAAATCGTATATCGTAGGCCAATAGCTTATCCAAGACCGTCTGCGACCAGGGCGACAGAAGAACAACCAGCGCCAGGCCACCGAAGATCACACCCAGAGCTAAAAGCAAAACTAGTAGCTCGAAGATCGTCCGAATAACATTTGCGCCCGACTTTTCCGACATCAGGCAGCACCTCCTTCCTTAGGCTTGGCCTCTGTTGCAGCTGCTTTTTTCTTGGCTGCACCATTGGCATCAACTGCGCCTTCTTTCCCGACATTTTTAGCTTCAGCCGCCTTTTTGGCATCAGCCGCCTTCTTGGCAGCGGCTTTCTCGGCAGCAATCCTCTTGCCCTCAGCCTCGAGGTCTGCAACCTCTTTAGCCGAGAACTTCTTTGTCGCCAGGAATTCCGGACCCTTTATTATGTCTTTGCGCTCCCAGCCGGCCATTACGACCTTTTTGCCCATTTTCAGGCATTCTACAGGGCATTCGTCCACACATAGTCCGCAGAACATGCATCTGCCAAAGTCAATTTGCGGAAACTGCATCTTCTTGTTCTTGAGAGGGCTCCCGAATTTGAAATGGACCATCTCAATGCAGTTGTTGGGGCAAACCCTGGCGCAGGATGAACACCCGATGCATGTGGTGGCATCCAGCTCATGAATGCCTCTCTCCGCAGCAGGAAGCTCCATCATGTTCTCTGGATAGAGCCTTGTGATCTCGATTTCCTGCGTGGCGATCTTCAAAGGCCAGCTGAAGTTCTTTAATAACTTTATCTTCAACATCTCAATGCCACCTCATGCAAAGTAGGACCCGATTAGGACTGCCCATCCCAAATTCAGCAGGGAGAGCGGCAGCATCCACTTCCACCCAAAGTCGGTTACCTGATCGATGCGCAGGCGGAAGAGCGAGCTTCTGACCCAGATGAAGAACCACAGTACGATTACCACCTTCATGAAAAGCCAGATCAAAGGAGAGATTATGTCCAGGATCGGTATGGGTATGATCGGTCCATGCCAGCCGCCCAGGAATAAGAGTGTCAGCAGTATGGATCCCAAGAGCGCGTTATTGTACTCCTGGAAGTAGAGCAGACCCCAGCGAATTCCGCTGTACTCGGTATTATAACCGGATATGATCTCTTCTTCTGCCTCGCTCTGATCAAAGGGAATTCTTCCTAAATCGGTGATCAAGGCAATAACGAAGATGACAAATCCCAGGGGCTGAGCAAAGGCATACCAAACCGTCTGGCTCTCTACGATCTCCACCAGGTTGAGGCTATGAGCCATGACCGCCACGGAAATGACGCAGACACCCATGGGAACCTCGTAAGCAATCATTCTAGCAATGCCTCTAAAGGCGCCCAGAATTGAATACTTATTGTTGGAGCTGTAGCCTGCCATGAAAACGGCTATGGCCATCAGGCTTAAGGCTGCCTCTACGTAGAGGGCACTGATATCCATGTTGGCTACTACCAGCGGATAGTCTTTGCCGTTTATATGAAGTGCCCCGAAAGGAATGGCCACTGCCACGAGCATGGTAGCCATGGAGGCCACGATCGGAGCCCAGACATAGACCGCCTTATCAGCATCACCAGGGATGATATCCTCTTTGGTGAAGAGCTTAATAGCATCGGCACCAAGCTGCAGTATGCCCCATCTTCCGCCCACACGATTGGGGCCATACCTATTGCAGAAATCACTCAGCACCTTTCTCTCGCCCCAGATCACTAGCATGGCTCCAACGTTGACCACACCAGAGATAACCGCAGCACCGATAATGCCGATGATCAGGGCGAATATCGCCGGCTCCTCTGCGGCGAATTGAGTGATGATCTCTATTATTCCATCCAAATCCTCTCCCTCCTACCTATCCGCCTCGGATGGGCAGCCGTCCATGCTACCGGCAATGGCTACTGCATCCGCAATGTAGACACCCTCTAAGAGTGGAGTCAAAGTCTGGAAGGTAGCGTAGAATGGCCCTCTGACTTTTACTCTGTAGGGCTTGTCGCCACCATCGCTGATCACATACATTCCCATCTCGCCTCTGGGATCCTCGACCCGGTAGTAGGCCTCGCCCGCCGGAACCTTCTTGGGAATCTTTGCCTCGGTCTTGATGGGCCCAGATGGAATTCTGTCCAGACATTGCTCAATGATGTGAATGCTCTCTAAAATCTCTCTCAGCCGGACATCGATTCTGTCGGCAGAGTCTCCCCTGGTTCCAGTTACGACCTTGAAGTCCAGATCAGGATAGAGCAGTATGGGATCCTCTTTTCTCATATCGTAGGCAACGCCCGTAGCTCGAAGCGGTGGTCCGGACACACCCATGCGTTTGGCAGTCTCGGGTGTGATGGAACCTATATTCTCCATCCTGGCAGAATAAATCGAGTCCTGTGCAAAGAGCTCAATGAATTCTTCCGTCCTTGACTTCATGTAGGGCAATACCTTTTTGCATTGCTCTGCGAAGCCTTCCGGAAGGTCATTTCTAACCCCTCCGAAGCGCACGAAGGTGTGAGTCAGACGGGCTCCTGTAACGCTCTCAATCAAGGAGATGATCTTCTCCCTGTCCATGATCATGTACTGCCATGGTGCGTAACCGACACCTGCGACGAGTGTAAGGAACTCGCCTGTGCCTATGAGATGGCTTTGAATTCTGGAAAGTTCTTCTAAGATGACGCGGATGTACTGCGCCCTCTGTGGAACCTCCAGGCCGAGGATCTTCTCCACGGCGCCACAGTAGCACTCGTTGTTGGAGAGAGAGGCCACGTAGCACATTCTGTCCGTGTAGGTTATGCCCTGCAGCCAGGTTCTGTTCTCCATGATCTTCTCGATGCCTTTGTGGATGTAGCCCAGATCGAGGAAGGCCTTCTTTACCCTTTCACCCTCCACCAGAATATCCAGCAGGAAGGGACCTGGAACCATGGCATGCTGAGGACCCAGGTGCATGATCATCTCAGAATCGGATTTGATCTCCATCTCTTCTCTCTCCCGGAAGGAGGGATACTTGGGCCGCTCTACTACGACCGTTCCTGCCTCGACCTCTGCTGGGGTGGGAGGAATGCGGTATTCCGTATAGCCATCCGGGGTGGTGATCTCTACCGCCCTTTCGCCTGTGGTGAGATCGGGATAGCCCTTGTAGTCCTTTCTCCAGGGCCAGGCGCCCATCAGCTCATCAGATAAAAGCAAGGGGTACTGTTCGGGATGGCCCTCGAAATTTATGCCAAACATCTCCCAGATCTCTCGCTCATACCAGTTGGCGTTCCAGTACAGGCCGGTCAAGGATTTGACGGAAGGATTCTCGCGGGGAGTCTTTACTTTCAGCATGGCCACAACCTGATGCGCACCGTGGCTGGCCATGATCTCTACTACTTCCATCTCCTTTCTGGCTATCCAGTCCACGCCTGCTGAACCCGAGTAGTGATCAAAATTAAGCTTAGAACTCAGGTGTTTGCAGACGTCCAAAATCTTATTGGAGTCGATTGTGGCCCATAGCCTCCGGTCCGATTCCACCCTGGAGTCCAGGACGGCTCCAGGAAATGCGGACTGGATGGAACTTAAGACCTCGTTTGCTGTTGTCAAGAAAAGATCCCTCCTTAATAGTCTCGCTTGTCCTTGCGCTGTTTGATCTTTTCCTGGAGATTGATGAGGCCCTCTAGGAACTGCTCGGGTCTTGGTGGACATCCTGGGATGAAGACATCAATGGGGAAGTGATCGCCTGTGTTTTGGATGATATTATAGGAATCATAGAAAGGTCCACCCGAAATGGCACATTCGCCGATGGCTATGCACCACTTGGGCTCAGGCATCTGCTCCCAGAGATTCTTGAAGACCGGTAGGTACTTTCTGGTTAAGTAGCCGGAGATGATCATCACATCCGTCTGACGGGGTGTGTTTCTCGGAATGCACCCAAATCTGTCGCTGTCATAGGGCGCAGCTCCGAAAACGAACATCTCCACACCACAGCACCCCATGGGCTGCATCAAAAAGTATACCGAATTTTTTCTGCCCCAGTTGAAGATATTCTTAATAGGTCCCATCTCGATTATTTGATGGATCTTCTCCGTAGTTGTGAACCAGACCTCAGCCACAGGTCGGCCGAAGATGGTCCACTTCTCAATCTCCTCATCGATTGCTACGGGCACGGGTATGACATCGCTTATACCCAACGCAAAGCCTCCTTCTTGATAGCATAGATAAGTCCTACCAGCAGTACAACGATGAATAGGAGCATCTCGAAGACGGCGTAGTTCATGAATCCGAAGATCATGAACTGCTGCATTGCTTTATTCGCGTAGACATAGATCCAGGGATATAAGAATAAAACCTCAACATCGAATATAACAAAAACGATTGCGAAAAGGTAATATTGAACGCTGTACTGGATCTTGGCGTCGCGGATAGGCTTCAGCCCACCTTCGTATATCGATAGCTTTTGGCGCTTTGGCCTATTGGGCGCTATTATCTTAATAGCAGCCAAAGCCGCAATGGGCACTATAGCTCCCATTATCAAGAATATAATAAGTGGTATATAATTAACCACTGCCATCGGTTCGCCGGCCATTGTTTACCCTCCGTAAAAGCTAAACATAAGGCCTGGTATAAAAGGTTTATGAGAAAAAATAACGCGTTGCATAAGTTCAATCATAATTTTCAGGGACTATCCGAAGAATATTATCATTATTAAGGTGATTAAATGGATGTAGTGCACCAACTGGAGATCGAGCCGGGGATGAGTGTAAATGCCCTGGTAGAGAGAATGAGCCACTGCGGCTTTGGAGCTAGAAGACTGGCGGAGGCTACGGCTATTTATGAAAAAATGCTTTCTGGAGATTTCACCAAATTCTTGACTCTCTCCGGCGCGATGGTTCCGGCGGGCATGAGAAATGTCGTCTCCGATCTGATCAGAAAAGGCCATGTGGATGTGCTGGTAATCACGGGAGCCAATCTTGTCCATGACATAATCGAGTCCTTCGGCTGCCACTGCCTGGGGAAGGCAGAGTCGGATGATGCGGCGCTGCGGGCGGAAGGGAAAAGCCGCATTTATGATGTATTCCTGAGGGACGAGGACTTTGCCGCATTTGAGGAGCTGATGCAAAGAATCATGCCCGACAGAGAGGAGACACTCTCCGGAAGAGAGACTGATGAGCATTTTAGGCAGTCAAATTAATGACGAGAGATCCATCCTGCGCTCGGCCTACGAAATGAATGTACCGGTCTTCTGCCCGGCGCTTCCCGACTCCATGATCGGCCTGCAGGCCTGGATGTTCAGCCAGACAAAAAGGCTTAATGTAGATGCTTTTGCCGATATCAAGGAGATTGTGGACATCTGCTATGGATGCGAGAGATCGGGAATAGTAATAGTTGGCGGGGGCGCTCCCAAGAACTTTGCTCTCCAGTCCATGCTCGTCACCCCTAATAGCTTCGACCTCGCGATCCAGCTTACCACGGACACGCCTGAGAACGGGGGTCTATCCGGTGCCACCCTCTCCGAGGCAGTCTCCTGGGGCAAGATATCGGAAAACGCGAAATTCGTCACGGTTTACGCTGATGCAACCATTACCTTGCCATTGATGGTGGCGGCGACGATGGAGAGGCTGGAGCTACCGAATAACTAGCAAATGATTCTAATCCCGGTGGAAGAATATGAAACTATGAATTGATCTGCAAGAATTAGCGGAAATTGCCAACAACAGGATGAAAACCCTGTTTATCAGTTGCGTCGGCTCGCACATGTGGGGCATGCAAATTCAAGAGAGCGATATCGACCTGGTGATGATCTATATCGCTCCCACCAGGTCTCTCCTGCGAGGAGAGAGGATTTCGCCCACGGTTCGCCAGCAGATAACGGCCCGAGGAGGAGAGATTTATGATACCCTAGGCTGGGAGATCGGCCATCTCATAAATCAGCTCATCAAGGGAAACGTCAACGCTATCTGGTATGTCACAAGCCCGCTCGTCATTAAGCCTTCTATTATCCAGGAGGAGCTATCGGCCCTGGTAGCAGGCCAACCTCTGCCGCGAGACATATCACTCCATCAAAGGGATGGCACAAAGCCAGATCAAATCCGAGGAAAAGCCAAAGATGGGGGGCAAAGGCTACAGGACGGCTCTGAGGACCATCAATTTTGGGATAAAGCTCCTCTTAGAAGGCAAGATTTGCTTTGCGCCCGCTTTGGGTACGCCAGGGGCCGAGGAGGTCATGGAAAAGATGCGCCAACTGGAAGAGGCATATGAGGCCAGCCCCTTGCCGGACCGGCCCGACGAGGATGCTTTTCGTGAGTTTCTTCTGCGACTGAGGATGGAGGAGATGACAAGTGGAGGAGAGCTCTTCGCGAGAGAGACCTGATATACAACATAGATAGATTCAAGGCGGTAATAAAATAATAGAGTCCTCTGTGAGTCCTTTGTGCGCTCTGTGTCTGCGATGGTGGTAGTACCGTCAGCCGTTTTTTATAACCAGTGGCTAACGACCAATCCACCACAGAGACACCACAGTTCACAAAGAACGCACAGAGCGACCAACTAATATATTCAAAAATACAAATTGTGGGGGGATCTATGTGGAAATCGTTGTGGGCATAAGCGGGGCATCGGGGGTGGCGTACGGCATTCGGCTCTTGCAGGTCTTGCGGGAGAAGGGCTGCATCACTCATCTGGTAATAACCGATTCGGCTGCAAAGATCATTGAGATTGAGACCGATTCTCTGCCAACGGATGTGCAGGGTCTGGCCGATCACGTTTACGCGCCGCGCGACTTCGCCGCGCCATTCGCCAGCGGCTCGCATCTCTTTGATGCCATGGTCGTTATACCCTGCAGCATGGGAACTCTCTCCGCGATTGCTTGCGGCTCCTCGGACACGCTCATCACCCGGGCGGCAGACGTCTGCCTCAAAGAGAAAAGAAGGCTGATAATCGTTCCCAGAGAGACTCCTTTAGGCCTGGTACAACTGCGTAACATGGTCGCGGCTTGCGAGGCGGGAGCGGTTGTCCTGCCGGCCTGCCCTGCCTTCTACTCCCGGCCCCGAAGCCTGGATGATCTGGTGGATGTGCTGGTGGGCCGGGTGCTCGATCTTCTCGGAGTAGAGAACGATCTTTACCGCCGGTGGAAAGGAACGCCTGAAAGGAAATGCTTATAACCGTTTGAATCAGAGCCACTAACAAGGTGAATTAAATGAAGTGCGCGCTGTGTCTTGTTGAGAAGGAGACTGTACCTATCAAGCTCAATTTGGCTACTATTCACGGCCCCAAGGATGAAATGTTTAATCTGTGCAAGGAGTGCCTGGACCTGGCACATCAGGCTTATATCGATAAGGATTTCCTGGCTGTCAAGGCGGGATCCAATGCTGCGCCCCACGGCGCGCACGGGGATGCGCACGGAGCGCATCACTGAACTTCGCGTTCAAAAACGATTCTGCCTAAAAGCCTGACATGGATAGAAACCACCTTTTTTTCTGCCACAAATGGTTTGAAGATTATACCTGCCGCTTTCATTGCCAAGATGCGGAGATCGAAAAAAACATAATTCTCAAGCTTATGCATACCTACCGGGTCCGCGAGAACATCACAATGATCGCCGGATCTTTGGGCATGAAGGAAGAAGATCAGGAGTTCTTTCCTGCCTGCCGAAAAGAGAGAGAAATCTGATCCGAAAGAGCATCTGGCATCACAACAAGTACCAGATACCGGTTACTGAAAAAACCAACGTTGCTCTTTTCTCGAAATTGATCAGGGATGCTGACAAGCTGGATATATTGGGAATTATCGCTCTGCATTTTGAGACGAGAGATTTGCATCCTAACCAGGCACTCGATTTCGGTCTAGCCGATGAGCTGGGACTAACTGAGGAAGTCGTCTCGGACATTTTGCAGGGAAAGATGGTGAGGATTGCCGCATTAAAGACTTTGGGCGTCCTGCGCTTGATGTATTCGAGCTGCTGGCCGACCTGTCTATGGAACCGAAAATTACCCTGGTGAGAGACTTCTTGCAGGCCTATCTGGAAAAAAAGCCGGATGTCGATCTCGGGCGAGAGAGACTTAGAGAAACGCCCATGACACAAGCTCGAAAGGAAAAGTATAGAAATGAGGAAACGATTTAGATTAGGTATGAGAAATTTGATAATTTCAGCTTTAATCCTTTTTGCACTGGCATGCAGTTCTCAGTCACTAGAAGTTATTAAGATCAACCAGGAAAGCGGCATGACAATCCTGGCCAATTTCAAACAAGCTCAAACAACAACGCACCTACGAGCCTGTGGGAGCTGGGGAAAAATTCCCATAGGTTATGAATTGAATAAAAACCGCACCTTGACCAAATTGGCCGATGAACAATGGAAACCCTCTATCTAAAGAGGTGCATTCGAAAATGTTGGAGCAGAAGAAGGGCACCGCAGTGATGCTACTGGTTGGAGTCGTCGCTCTCTTTTTGGGATGGCATTTTTTTTCGGATAGCACATCCGCCGGGCAATGGACAGTATCCGAGAAAGGAATTTTAGAGTACAAAGTATCCATGCCCCAATACAATCTGAGCCCGCCCGAGGATGACGGCAACAGCACCCTTTCTGCAGTCCAGTTTCAGAGCCGTGATGCGAAGATTGCAGCGCTCTTGAGAATCCCCGGGCCGGATGCAGATGGAAAGAATGGAAGCATTCCCGGCATTGTGCTCTTGCCCGGCGCAACCGTCAGCAAAGAGCAGGAGCAGAAGCTGGCCAGGCACCTGGCCGACCTGGGATTTGCCAGCATCACCCTTGACCAGAGAAATCTGGGGGGAGTCGATGCAAAAGCCGATCTGCAGATGTTTTTAAAGGGCGAAGAGCCGACGGAGCACAGAATGGTTTATGATGCCCTGGCGGCTGGGGAAGTACTGCGCAGCCGGCCCGAGATCGACCCGACGCGCATCATCTATGCCGGGGAGAGCAACGGAGGCCGCTTTGCCATCATGGCCTGCGCCCTGGACCTTGCCGCCAAGGGCGTTTTGGCCATCAGCACCTGCGGCTATGGAACTGATGGCGCAATCGCTTCGGCAGGTGTAGTGGATAAGAATATGGTCCGATTCTACCGGTCCATCGATCCCGAGACCTACCTTTGCAGGATCGCACCTCGCCCGCTGGTCATGATCCATTCCCGCAATGATACCATCATACCTTACCAATTGGCAGAGCAGACCTATGCCCGAGGAGTGCAGCCAAAGAGAATGCACACAGTTGGGTGCAACGTGCATGGCTACTGCGCACAGATGAATGAGGCAATCGAAGAAGAGCTGAAGGGCATGGTATTCGAATAAATAAGAGTATCATCGACCCCTTCACACCAGCCGATTGAAGACCGGCAAAAAAAGGTTCCTTCTCCCCTGGCCCAGCCGGGGAGGGAAATCACAGGTTTACACTGGTGCTGATTTTCCCGGTTTTCGGTTGATTTACTCCTCTTAATCAATTCCCGTGGATGTGGTCCATTGATAAGTGTGGAAAGTATGGCCGGTGGGAGGATATGTGTAGGTTATCGGGCTGTCCCAGTAGGGATACGGATATGGCATAGGATCGGGACTCGGGTTCGGATTGACCCAATAACTGCCGGGACCGGAGACGTAAATGTAGACATAGTTGCTCCAGCCGCCGCAATAATACTGGAGGATGTGCCAGCCAGGAGTATCAGCAGAGAACCATCTCTTGTACCAGCCCGGGTAATTGACGAATCCTGCATAATTAGTATCCAGCATGCCGCTCGGATACCACTCATAAAACCATATATTGCCTGTTCCCGAGGTCTTCATCCATAAGGCCAGGTTGGCATAAAGATTGCAGCTTGCTACGGTTCGTGGTGCATAGGAGATATAAAGGCTATTGGGCGCAGAGCTTCCGGGGGTTATTATCATTTTGCTGTAGACCGGATTGGTCGCGGTGGCCCTTGATCCCTTAGGCGCAAAGGCATAAGCTGCATCCTGGCTCGCGCTCATCAGAGTTTGCGTACTCTCCTGCGCGCTTGGGGCTTGCTGGGATGCTGTGACGTCCGTTGGAACTTGCAGGCCCAGCGATTCTGCGCTGCTGGGAGTGCTGGGTGTGGGTGCGTCGCCCGTTTGGGTGGTGGAATAGGGTTTCATCTGTCCAAATGCATTGGTACATAGCAGCATCATTAATGCAATTATTATCACAGTCCATTTCATCTGAGGACACCTCGACAAATTATTGACGTTTTGAATGTAAATATGTTCCCGTGCCAGCCGGGGAGAGAAATGCCAGGGAAACACTTTCGCCCCGCGTCCATTATGCTTTTATTCGAATTTGTAGGATCGTTTCAATATGATCAAAGGCAAGGAAGCCTATCTGAAAAAATTGACAGCCAATATGTATATCCCTTCGCAGGAAGTGGGCACAAAGCTGGATGGCAGCACTCCTCCTTCCGTTTTCATTGGGAGCTGGAACTACCCTAAGGTTTACGCCGGTCCCATGATCGCACCTCTGCATGGCGACACCATCATCATGGACCGGCCTGAGTCATGGATACCGGAAAAGAAGACCCAGGAGGAGATCATAAGATACCGGCTAAACCTGATCAGAGGCAAAAGATCCGTCAAAGTCACACATCTGCAAGGTCGCTACTTGGACAAACTTCGGGATATATCCCTCTCCGGTTCTTCCATTGAGAGTGAAGCCGAGTTCCACCACGCTCCTAAAGGCATGTCCTTTAGTGATGAGCATACTCCCTTTGGTCCCAGTGCGCCTCTGGAAAAGCTGGAAATATGCAATGCCAGGTGGGATCCGAATTTAGAGAAGGTCTATTACGATGGAGACCTCCTGGCGGCGGACGCGGTAGTTGATCTGCACCGGAAGGGCATGCCTTTCTCCAGCATAGAGAAGGCATTCTCCATGGGAACCATGGGTACCAAGAAAAGACGCCGCCTGGTTCCCACACGCTGGTCCATCACCGCCTGTGACAGCACCCTTGGAAACCGGCTTTTGCAAAAGGTCAGGGATTATGACCCCATCGATTGCTGCCAGGTGAGGGAGTTTTTCAGCCTCAACAATTATTACGCCGTCCTTCTCCTACCCACGTCATGGCAGTATGAGTGGATGGAGGCCTTCCTCTGCATCCTGGGGAATGAAGAGCTGATTTTCTCCGACTATGAGAAAAATGTTGGCAAGAAAGGCTATTCCCGGGTGGGTGGATGCTACTATTCCTGCAAAATGGCTGTCTTGGAGGCTCTGGCACGCGAGAAAAAACAGGCAGGTGCGATCATCTTGCGGGAGGCTTATTCTGGATATGTGCCGTTAGGTGTCTTTAACGTGAGGGAGAATGTGAGAAATGCCATGCAAGAGAAGGCCTTGTCCTTCGAAGATATGAAGAGCGCTTTGTGGTATATTTGCGGCAAGCTGCAATTGCCTTTAAAAAAATTCATCATGCAAAGCGACTTGCTTAAGGAGCTGCTTAAAGCCCGGCAGACTACATTGAGCTCTTTCTCTTGATATCACTAAAAAAATGAGCTTCTAAAGAGCGAAAATTAGATATAAAAAGAACTCCTTAATTTGGTGGGAGTGAAATGTGTGGATAAAGAAATGAGAAGAGATAAGCTTTGCAAATCTCTGGTTCTATTTATTTTCAGTACTTTATTATTAACAGGTTGCGTCTCCGCCCAGTGCGGAGATTGTGATGACAAAAATCCCTGTACCAGAGACCTGTGCGATGGAACGCTCTGTCAGCATACGCCCCAGAGCTGCGACGATGCAAATTCCTCTGCATTTGGAAAAGACGCTGATATCAACACGGCTAAAAGAGCTGAGAGTCCGATACAAAACAACCCGGAGCCTTCTGTATTAGTACCATCAGACGCAATTGCAGCATCTGTAAGCTGTGATGATAATAACCCATGTACCAGTGATTCATACGGAGCTAACGGCTGTGTTCACGATCCCGTGAATTGCGATGATGGAAATGCCAGCACGACAGACCTCTGCGGTTCATCCGGTTGCGTCAATACGCCTTTGCCAGGAGAAAGCTATTCAGTGGAATTTCTAAGCCCAGCTCTACCGGAAATGCATAATGAGACCGCTGAAGAGAATACCACTATCAATGAATCGCAAAGCGCCATAGAGGTGGCAGTAGCAAATCCGACAGCAACGCCGACAGCACAGCCCATCTGCGATGACGGCAATCCCTGCACCACGGATGCCTACAATGGCACCGGCTGCGTTTACGAACTAGTGAATTGCGATGACGAAAATGACAGCACTATCGATTCCTGCAGAGATGGCGCTTGCATCAATGAGCCAATAAAACGCGCCAGCATCATTCTTCAAAGCGAAAATAACAGTGCTGCTCTTTCATCCTCAAACAACAGCACTGCCCTATCCTCAAACGAGATGCTCGTGGCCCGACCCCAGAGCTGCGATGATCATGATTCCTGCACTGTGGATACCCTCAACGGGACAAAGTGCGAGCATAAACCAAAGATTTGCGATGATGGAAATCCCAACACCTTTGATTACTGCTATGGCGGTGTGTGCTACAATACTACGACAAGCTGCGATGATGGAAAACCCTGTACTATCGACTCTTACAATGGTACTGCATGCGTTCATACTCCCAAGAATTGCGATGACCATAATGCCTGCACCATTGATACCTGTGTCAATGGAAAATGCGTGCATACGTCCAGGGACTGCGATGACGGCAAACCTTGTACCTATGACAAATGCGATCCAAAGAGGGGTTGTTTTTACCCATCGAAATGCAATGACGACAATCCATGCACAGTAGACTATTGCGATTCGGCCGGGAGGTGCCAGCATTCACCCGTTGTCTGCGCACCGGGTAAGACATGCATCGATGGAGTCTGCCGGTATCTGTATTATCCCTATAATACGCCCTATTATCCTTACTATCAGCCATATGTCGCACCCACCACTACCCTTCCTACCGCAAAGTACTACATAATTCCTGTCGGGACGGCCATAACCCTGCCCTGGGCCAAGTCGGTTACGGCTCTCAATACCTTAAAGGTGGAGAACGGCATAGCATATCCAGGTTCATCGCCTCTCAAGTTTGTGAGATCGTTGGGATTAGAAGACCAGGCCGTTTTAGGATACCAAACCGGACCGTCTATCTCGGAACGGGCAGAGATGATAGGTCTTTCCTGGAAGAATGACGGCTTCACTTTGACCTTGATCCAGCCAAACGGAAGCATTCTTCCTGTCCAGGGCGATAACCAGAATGTAATGCATATCGTGGGTTCAAACTACGATTACTACTTCCTGAGAAGTGCGGCTATTGGGAATTGGGGTATCGAAGTCAAACCCATAAATCCGGGAGCTAATGGTGTCGGATTCTCATTGATAACCGGGCTGGTGAAGGGAGCGGTCCCCCTAAATCAGCCTTAATATCAAATACATCGCTTTATATGCCTGGAAAAAGCAGATTTAACAGAAATGGACAGAGATGATTGGCAGAAGGTCCAAAAGGAGCTGAATCGGCTTTATGAGCTGCATGAGGGTGGAGTCTACGATCCGGGAAAATGCCGCGAATTCAACAGAGAGGCCTCACTCTTTCTACAAAATCTGGAGGATTTACAGGTCTATGATGTAGCGGACAGGGTCATGGAGCTTTTGGCCGGCTGCAGCCCCAAGGATTTCTCCCCCTGTGAGAATCGCCAGTGCACCAAAAGGTCATTGGAGCGTCTGCAAGATCGGATAAGAGAACGAATGAAAATATAGAAATTATTAATTTAATGAACGAGAGGCCCTGGATTTTCAGAAATGACCTCCATCACCTTTTCGCCCAGATGAGATGGCAGTCCGCCCGATCTAGGTCAGGTCGTAGGCGATTTTCATGCCCGAGACCGTCAGCTCGCCAGGAGCCTCTGCCACGAATGTCAGCGGCAATGATACCGTTTCCATTCGCTTGAATGATATGGATTCCAACGAAAGGTCCACCGTCTCGGTGAGCCGGACAAGGCGGACAGTAACCTGTGTCGCTTCTTCAGGTGCGGTCACAATCCAAATGTGATCGGGAAAGTCCCGCCTTCCCAGGGCCAAAGCCAGAGGCTCGCCAACGGCAGTCCCTTGTGCCAGCCACTGCAACTCCAGCCTGGCACACTCTTTGGATTCTTGGGAGGCTGCACTTCCGGCAGCATTGGATGATCCGACCTTACAGCTCAGGATAAAGCGGTCCTTTCCAATAATTCCCGTAGATTGTGAGATGATTGTATCCGAAGTCGCATTAATTGATAGATCAGTATTATGAATAAACGATACTTCTCTGACCATGAGAACTCCCGGCTCAGGCTGTATGAAGCGGACCTCGGCCCTGGTTGATCCCCCGGGAGCTACGAGAATTCTCTGGTAACTTGACATGTAGCCAAACGTAATAGGAGATAGACTCGGAGCGTAGATCTCCCCGGTCACATTATCTACGATTTGATCCTCGCAGTCCAGCCATCGAATCTCCCAGGAAGGCGGGACCAGATCGACATAGAAGGGGGCGGCAATCTCTTCCATTGAGCCTGAGACGGCGTCCACGACATGAGATGGGGCGATTGAATCTAATATGCATTTAGCAGTCCAGTAGAAAAAACTCAGGGCATAGGTGCAGCCTTCAGTCACTTCTACGCGTTGAAATAGTGTTGCCGGCTCTAGATCCGAAGATGCAATATCAGAATCGCCCAGAAGCGATAAAGGCTCAATCAATACTGCTATAGGGCTGTCGTCATGATCCCAGCGCAGCACATGGCCAACGGTCTGCCAGCCATTAGGTACCTGGCTACATTTTCTGTACAAACGTACATCGCCGGTCATGCCTTCCTTAGAGTGAAATTTAATACTGCTTCCTTGCCGAGATAGGATGCTCTCTCCCATGGCCTGGTTGATGGAAGAGACGATCTTATCCAGGCTGGAAAAGTTTTCGAACATCTCCGAACGAATGTCATCAATGGAAAGCTCAAACAAGCCGGAGGCTTGTGAAACTGCTTCCATTTTGCCGCCGGATTTTGCAGGAAAGCCATTTTCTTTGCAGCAGTCTATGCCAAGGATTATTCGATCCGCAATATCGGAATTTCTTGCAACACCACATGCCGGTTCCTCGAAGCTGCCGTTGACGAGTAGCTCACCTGCAGTGCATGACGAGCTACAGCCCATATTGTCGAGACATCTTTTCAGCTCACCGGCAAAGCTCGCCTCGAATTCCACCCTGCCCAGAGGAGAGAATTGACCGAACTTCGCTCTTACCAGGTTTTGTCCTTCTCCTATCTGAAGCTCTACCGGCATTTTAAACCTAAGTGGGGACTCTCGTACTCTGAAGACGGCGGCCAGTGACTTTTCGCTGGCACTTGCCTTTGCGCGCCGCCAGGAAAAGCCTCCATCAACTGAGGATTGCAGGGCTTCATCTTGAGAATTGACCAGCTTTGCCTGCCAGGCCGCCGTTCCGGCCGGGCTTTGTAGGACCAGCCAATAGCGCTTATCCTTTAGGAAACGAAAGACGGCGGGAAGCTTTGCATAAAGCCAGGTCGATTCTTCCGAGGATAGTCCCTCCAGCTCAATATCAGTGCCTGCCAGCACCTTTCCGGATGGCTTGCCATCGACGTCCTCCTGCACCGCCAGGTTCAGAGAAGCTGGGCCGTCTTCGGCCTTGAGGTGCAGGTCAATTCCCGTGCCTCTAACCTCACTTCTCAATACGAAGGGCTGAGCTAAGGATTGGTCATGTGAGATGTCGATCCAGTCCGTTTCTCCCGGATCAGCAACGCTGCTAAAAGCCACCCGGCCTGCGTCGAATGTGCCGCTTAATGTTGCGATCGTGCCTTCAACCGGCTTTGCTCCGCGGGGCAGATTGACCGTCATCAGCCCTTTATCCACATCCGGCAAGCCGCTATATCCGTAGTGCAGCTTGATCTCCGGAATAAAGGAGGGCAGGACCGGCAGGCAGATGTGATAATCTATGCAGATGGTGACGTTCAGCCTGGCGATGGTATCCGAATGGATGATAAAAGGAAGGCAGTAGACGCCACATTCGGCCTTCGCTCCGGCTAAAAAAGCATTGAGCACGGGCGCAAAATCGAGCGAGGTCCTGGCAGTGGCCAGCTCTCCGGGAATGGTCCATAGGGCTGGCATGCCTGCCAATCTCACGCTGACATTGCTGGGAGTGGATCGGATCTTCACCGCCTTGATATCTATATCCGGAGTGCCTTCTTTCTTATAGAGCTTCAGCTTGCACACCGTGAGACCGGGAAGCTTTTGCCAGATGCCTTCATCAGAGAGGTTCACATTGCATGAGCTATTTTCCGGATCAAAAAAGGTGCCGTCCTTGACAACACCGATATAGACGCCACCCAGATCAACCTGAAGATTCGTCACTCCTCCTCTGCCCCTAACCGCACAAAGAGTGCGGCGGGAGTGGAAGTCGATATCGCATGATGAACTCGGGTCGGAAGATGATCCCAGGCTGTTTATCTTTGTGGCCCCCCAGTCGCCCGGAATATCAGGCGAGAGAACATCTATAATTTCCTCAAATAGCTTACCTCCTTCCGGCATGGCCGGCTCCAACTTGATCGTGACTCGCGTCACCTGCGCGCCCTCCGAAAGGCCCTGCAGCATCAGCTCAATGTCTCCCTCGAAGGGGTCATGGCCGCCCAGATAGATTGTTTTTAGTTTCACAGGCGTAAATCTCCTGAGATTGCGCCCTCTTTTAGGGCCGGAGGACTAACATTACATCGACTACTTCATCATCTTTAAAACCTTCTGGTTTAATTCCGACAACGATAGAGTGATAATTCAAATATTGGATAAAAAATGAAAAATATTCTTCTTTTGCAGGACGGAAATATAAATATATTTTATCCCAATCACCACTACCTATCAGTGTTCTGAGAGTTACTTTTTCGGTGCATTTTTCCTGCACCCATTTAGATAAAGCATAGTTGATACTATCGTTATCATCGGTAATTCTGCCAAATAAACTATCCCATAGACCAGTTTGTATACTATTTAGAGTATTGAGAAAGCCTGTACCCTCAATATTGCCAGGGCGGTCAAGATTAACATCGTAATCTGCTAAGACCTCTTTCAGAGGAAAAGCAATGCTAGATTTCCCAGTGGGTTCCCGAAAGTCAACTTCCTTGAAATCAAGCTCTCCTTCTTTAAAAAGCAAAAACTTGACACCACCAGATCTTCTACCAAGTGATAGTCCTTCTATTTCTTTAAGTTTGCAGATGTCAACCATAGGAAATCCACCGAAATCGTGTACTATGATTGCGCTGTTCTCAGTTTTAGTAAACCTTTTAAATAATCGTATCGATTTTGCCTTATGATCATGAGTTATTGGGGCAAACTTCCTATCAAGCCCACTTTCCCATTCACCAGAGGTCTTTCCCGCAAATTTGTCGGCGTTCTGGGCAAAATTGACGCCTTTCTGCTCTATCTCATCCTTCAGTGCCTTGACCTTCGTCGCTATGTCCTTTTCGATCTGCACCTGTGAATTGACGCCTTTCTGCTCTATCTCATCCTTCAGTGCTTTTACCTTTGCATCTACCTTCGTCTCAATATCCTCTTTGATCTGCACCTGCGTGTCGTTCCAGATCTCTGCGGTCCATAGGTCTCCGGGTTTGCTCTGAATGTAGGGTTGT
This sequence comes from Methanotrichaceae archaeon, assembly GCA_963803855.1. Classification (GTDB taxonomy): domain Archaea; phylum Halobacteriota; class Methanosarcinia; order Methanotrichales; family Methanotrichaceae; genus Methanothrix. Next base: position 610,442 of record CAWDNX010000001.1, on the reverse strand, counting down.
TTCTTCTCTTCCGGCATAATAATCTCTCCTTTAATAATTATAAAAAGTTTAAGTCCTGTCCCTGGACACTTCAGCCTGTATTCCTGCCGCTTTGGCCTGCAGGACACCCGTGGTTGCCGGCTTTAGCAGCTCTTTAATCAATGCAGGCATTCCTTCATCCGGGGCGGTTTTGCCGCTGGGCTTTTGCGGCCCCTTCCGGCAGGGCTGCATCATTCGGCCATCATCTCCTCCCAGGACGATCTTCCTGGCACACTCAAACCTGTCGCCCTGATAGATGATCGATATGTCATACATGGCCGGTCCGGCTTGCCTGGCAGAGACGGATATCTCATTTCCCCAGAGGCCCGGCTGGCGGGCGGTGATGGCTATGAAGCCCTTCTGTCCCTTCTCCTTCAGGTATAGCCTGGCAGTTGAATCGATCCTGCCCAAAGTGAGGAAGGCGGGTTTGCGGAAGGGCAGCATCTTTGCCTCCCAGCCTAAAGGCACGCGGGGAACCGCCTGGGCTGTAACCAGGGATGAAGCCGCATTTATGTGGTTGCCCAGGTAGGATGGATCGTCTTCCGGCTCTGTGACCGATCCCAAATAGGCCTCAGGTCCTTCCCTTTCACCCTGCCCCAGGCGCATCTCCCCCAGCCGTCCGCCGAACCTGGCCGGCAGATCGGCAGGAAGGTTGACAACAAATGAGCCCGGCCTGTGCACGGGCCAGCGAAATGTCAGCTCCACCGGACCATGCTGCCTGCCGGAGGATGCCAGCTTGGTGATTGGCAGGACCGGATCTTCATCCTTCCAAAGGTATATATTCAGCTTATGATTTTCCATTTTAGCCACATATTTATCAGTTCTACCATCATCGATTTCTAGGTTAACTTTAGTATTTTTATTATTAATTTTCAGTAAAATGGTGTTCTTACCGGTATAGACTTTGATGGTCTTGCCTTCATCGATTTTTTCAATTTTTGCAATTGTTGCCCAACCGATGCCATAATTCTGTGTCAGATATTCTATGAGTCTTCCTGCATCCTTTCCGGGAATTTCTTCCCAGCTAAACAAATGCTCGGACGGAATAGTGGCGAAACGGCTGAGGTTGAAGATGGTTCTATCGACTCCGGGAAGAGTGGCAAAGCAGGTTTCATTGAATCTTCCCCGATTATATCTCATGCATAGCGAGTCCAGGTAAAGCCATTCAGACCTGCCTTTGGGCACGGTCAGTACCCTCTCCTTGGAATACTCCTCTTGAAAAGGCACATTGGCCGGGAGGCAGGACGGGCTGGAGAATATCTCCCTTTCATCCACTCTGCGAGATTTGCCCTTAGGAGAGATAACCTCAGCTCTGAGCCCCTGTTCCGGTTCCCGCCAAATCCTGGCCGACTCTCCTGGCCTTAGAATCGTAAGAAGCCTAAGCTGCCAGCCTAAAGTTCTGTTCCATATGCCGGGATTGACAGCTCCTTGGGGCGTTTTGATGATCACCTCGCAAAAGACATCCGCAACACCATCGTTGAAAGCTGACCAGCCGTTGCAGCGATAATTGACGACATTTGTCTGAGCCGGGTACTCGATAACCTCCAGATAGCGCAGAGGCAGAAGAGAGAGACGGCTATCTTTTCCCAATGTGGGGGAAGTAATCAGCAGCCGTCCATCTTCTGTCTGAGAAGCAAGAATGCCCCCCAGGGCCCGGTTGATGGCAGATACGATCTCATCTGCAAAGGTCTGTCTGGGGGAGGCCCCTGCGACATCGATATCAAAGGGCCGGCCACCATCAACCGACAACCTGATAATGCTTCTCAGTTTCAAGTCCACCATGCCTGAAATATCTCTATGGCCCATGATCTTCGCTGATTGCGCGTCCTTACCATTGGTGACTTCTTCTACAGATCCAAAGAGAGCTTCCCTGACGTCTGCCTGATCGCCGGATTCTAAGACAATTTTGCTGGAAGGCCCGCAGGTGGGAGAGCTTAAAATCAGGTGCGTTTCGTCGTGGCTGGCCGCCTTTATTTTCAGGGCGTTTTTGGTTTGCCTGTTTATCGCTTCCACTATCTCCTGAATTTGCGTGGCTTGCGGCCTCTTTCCTTTGCAATCGATCTCCATTTTGGGCGAATCGTCAATGCTTAAACAAAGGCGACTTGCTCCTTTCAGATCCACGCCCCGGCTCAAATCGGCCTTTCCCACCAGCAGAGCATTTGTAGCCTCCACACCCTCCGTTTCTCTGGCTACAAAGCCGAAGATGGGCAAAGCCGCCTCATCGATAATGGCCGCTCGAGTCACGAAGCGCCTCTGGCGCACATCCTCTAGAGGCTCAAGGATCAGACGGCTGGACTGACCGTAGGTGGCCGATTCGAGGATCAGCCGATTGTTCTCGACTTTAGCAATGCGCCTTTTCAGGGCCCGGTTGATGACCCTAGCCAGCTCTTCTGGTTGAACTGATTGCCGGCCTTTGGAAATGGACCAGAGATCGACCATGTTCGGCTCTCCTCCATCCACGGCAATTTTGAGATAGCGAAGAGCCCTGAGGTCTATGCCTTTGGAAAGATCCCGCCCCACAATCCGTGCCTTGGACTCTAACGCTCCTTGAAACGTCCTGCTATTAATCCCCAACAAAGCCGGGGCAGCATCGCCGCCCAATGACGGGATATCAAGGATAATCTCGCTCTCCACTCCAATAGCAGGCGAAATAAGGGTTATGAACTGGCCACTGCTAAAAGCCACCTTTGCCTCAAAAATGCTGCCTATGCCATGGTTGACGGCAGAGCAGATCTCATCAATAGATCTTTGGCCCCCTTCTTTGCCTGCGCAATCAATCGGTTCCACCTTTTTGCCATTTATCACCAGGCTTAGGTAGCGATCATCTCCCAGATCGATGCCCCGGCTAAGGTCCACCTTTCCTGTGACCATGGCCGGCATTTGCTTGCTCCCCCAATAGGCTCGCGGTGCCAGGCCGAATATCAACTCCGATGCATCCCCTTTTCCGTCCTGAAGCTCAAGCCTGCCGGATGGTCCAAAGATCCTGGATATCAGAGTGATACTCCCCCCCTCAATGCTCGCCACCCCTTTCAGTTTCTCTTCTATTGCATCTCTGATCTCCTCCGGCATAACTCGGGCGGGATCGATTGCTTTTTTTGTGAGGTCGATCAACACAGGGCTATCCTCGTCGATCTTGAGGCAGAGCATGGGAAAGTCTACGAGGTCCACTCCTCGGTTTCGGTCGATCTTTCCAGAAAGCTTTGCCGGCCTTTTTGGGCTGCCATAACTGGCGGCAGATTTCACTTTGAATATGGCCTGGAAGGCATCGTCGCTCCTCGTCTCTTTCGTGGTCAGATCATCTTCTTCTCTCGCCCACCAGGCATCGAGAGAGTCCGAAATATGAAGCCCCAGGTTTTCTGCCGTCACCCTCAGTATGCCCTCTACAGTCACTGTACCCTCAATCGATGTTCTCACATATCGCTTGAGGTGATCCCGAAACTCCTCCGCGCTCTCGTCGGCTCGGGGCGCAAGGCCAAAAAGAGCTGCCAGGCAGGCCAGGTCGTCGATGGCGACAGTGCCCTTATCAGCATGGTCCACCCAGTGGGACTGCATAACCTCCGCCAGGCTGTTCTCGGCTTTGAGAAGCTCGGCCCCAAAGGCGTCCACGAAGGCTCTCAGAACAGATTGCCGGGCTATGGTCTGAAACGTACCGGGAAGATAACTGAGGATTCTGTCCGTCTTGCTGGGCATCTCAGATCTCCTTGAGATTCAGATCGACACTCTTCATATCCAGCACTATCCACCACTTCTGCTGATTTATTGTCGCAATCACTGAGAACTGGCCCTTCTCGATCTCATCATCAGTTGCCTGTTGGGAAGACCCCTGCACCAGGCTTCGGTCGGGGATGCGTTGGCCAGTGGAAGGAGTCAATAGAAGAGCCCCGTTTATGGCCTCATTTGCTGCTTTTCTTAAGGCCTCCTTATCTCCTGATGTTGATTCTATGGCATCTAAAATGATATCAACGCCGGGCTTGGCGTTGGACTGGCCTACATCCATGCGCCAGGCCATTACATCCTTGATACGGACCCCATCTTTATTCACGCCCTTTACCTTCTCCATAGCCATGAGCATATCGCTACCTACCGCTGCATCTCCGCTTCCCAGGCCATCGACATAATCCTGCAAGGCAAAGACAATCTCCTCGGCCAGCTTGGCCTTGCCTGCTGCCGGCAGACCGCTAGCTATTTCTACCTCGACTCTGGGCTTGAAGTAGATGTAGCGAGTGAGCAGTGTGGCGCAAACTCCGGCAGCTCGTGTCTCTTCCACTCTCTCCCGGAGACGGGTGAACTGTCCCGGTTCCGCCTCGACAAGAAGGGTCACAGTTCCTTGAGGAGCCCTCTTGCCAAGAGCACCATTTGGGTCCCATATCTCGCTTAATGTTGCTCTCTCCTCGAAGACGGCCTGGGCTAGTGAGGACACTGTACCTTTTCCAATGGAGCGCAGGGCAGCTCTTGCCCGGGAACGGAGGCCTTCATCGCCCTCTCCTTCAGAGCCCAGGAAGGTAGGGTCGAGGTTTGTCACCCTTGAGATGCCAGCGATGGGTATGGCCAGTTCGCTGATGGTCCCAGCCTCTACCTTTCCCACTTCACCTTTGAACTCCTCTGCCGCCTGAATGGGAATATCTATCCTGACCTGGCCGCGCTGAAGTGTTCGCATCTCAGATGTCTTGAAGAGGGCATCTCGCTTGGGCGTCGATAGAATAGTTCCCTTTGGTATGGATATACTTCCGTCCACCTCAGAATCACGCAAGAAGGAGACCTGACCTATAGCGAAATCCCTTGTCATGCGCACAATGCCCAGGATGGAAACCACTAGATCCAGCGATCTACCCTGGGCCGTATCCAGAAAGGCGGAGAGATAAGCCTGATTAATCTGTTGATAGACGACGGCCAGCTCCCGGCCGATCGCCTCACTTAAGGTACGCGTGACGCTGCCCACATTGATATCGGTAAGAGTTGAGTGGCTCTCCTTACGGAAATAATCGACATAAAAGAGCGTCTCATCATCGGGCCTGTTGCCTTCCTCTTTCCAGGAGATATAGTTATGAATGCTATCGAATGTAAAGTCTAAATTCTTTTGAAATGTATAAAATTTATCTATTTTAGTGCCTGTGATCTTACGCACCTCCCGGGCCGGCTCGGTCAGAGGGTAGCGATCAATCTTCAGATCGAAGAGAATCGGCTCGTTGACCACTCCGCCCACAACTGCAGTGAGGATATCGTCAACGATCTCCTGGTATGGGCGCTCGATAAGGTTCTCAGTAATATCATTCATATTATACTACACTCCTTCCAGGAAAAAGGGAAAGACAAGATTTTCCGGCCTTTCACTATCGATAGGCACTAGCCAGATGTCGATGTCCATGCCTGCGGGGTTTTGCCTGTTCTGGGTCACGCTGAGTGATAAAACCTTCTTTACTCGCGGCTCGGCTCCCAGCGCCAGGAGAATAAAGACCTTGGCCCTGTTGCGATTGGCCTGTGTGTTCCTCTCGCCGATAAGCTCGAATAGGCGCGAGCCGTAGCTCGGATGGCCTAGGATGGCAAGCTCGCCTAAAGGTGTAAGCAGACGCATCAAAAGAGCCTGCTTTAGGTTCTCCGCTCCGCCTATCGCCTCCAGATCCAGGAGACCCGTCTCCGGGCGTCGGACTATGCGCAGGTCAAAGCCTCGCTTGCGATCGTTCTGACGCTCCAGGCTATCCAGAAGGCGCAGATCTTTTCCCCAGCGTTCGCTCATATACTTGGCTCCTAAATGATAATCGTCAGGGCGCTCCCTTGTCATTGATGAAGGGCGCCGCAGGCGGGCCGATGATCGTTAAGATGCCGGGAGGAGTCGGAATATTGTCTCCCATCCTCACCAGCGCCTGCCCTCCTACAGTCACGCCACTGCTGGCCAGAGGGCCAATGATCAGTGGATATGTGATGCCTGTGACTGAATTAATCATCAGGCAGAGAGATCCGGCCGTTGCCAGAGGCATGCCGTTCACGGTGATAGCAGGCGGAAAGATGCTGATGATCGTGCCCATATCCGGCGCCCCGGCGGCTCCCGGAGTTATCATCACGGATGCTCCGATAGTTACAGGTGATCCAGGCATAGGTCCCTCCTCAGGGCGAGAACGAAGTCAAACCCTTAATGGATGCAGTTGCACCCTGAATTGTGGTAGAAAGGCCTCCATCAACTGTCGCCCCCATGCCGGCTTTGAGCATAGCCTGCGTGCCAGCCTCGACCTGGGCTTTCATCTTACCTTTGATGGAGACGTTCTGGCCCTCCAGGTTTAGGTCCCCTTTTGCTCTCAAGGTAATAGAACCCGCAGCCTCGACGGAAACATCCCCGTCCTGGTTCATAGTAATCTTCGTGCTTCCTGCCATGACCGTGACCCGACCTTGGCTCCCTGCGGACTGGTCGAGGAGCATCTCCGTCTTTCCTGCTGTCGCCCTGACCGATCCGTCTGTGATTCGGACCACAATCTTGGGAGGCATCTCGATGAGCATCTCTCTGGGGAGGCTCTTCGATCTCGCGTTCCTTACGGCCGCCTTAATGGCCTCATCCTCATCTCCGGCCAGAGGCAGGCGGAATACGACCTCATCGGAGCTGCTCAGCGGAGGGCGGTCGATATCGTTGTACATCCTGCCGATGACTATAGGCTGGTTTACATCTCCTCCCACAAAAGCCAGCATCACCAGGTCGCCTTTGTTGGGAACGGCCACCGTTCCGATGCGCCCTGTGGATAGGGGGACTCTTCTCAGGAGGAGGCCACTATTTTTCAGCCGCACGTCGCAGCCGTAGTTGTCGTTATCACTGCCTGAGCTGTGGGGATAGACGGCCTCCACCAGCCCCAGCTCAGCCACACGCACAGACTTCAACTCGTGCCTTATTATCTCCTGGATGGTCTCGACGATGGTGCTCACAATGTTTCTCCTTTTAGCGATCCATAAACAATAGTAATCTCGTTCAGGGCTCAATAGTCCTGAAGCCAACGTTCGTGGTGAAACCGCCGGATTTGGTCATCCGATGGGTGACTGCCCTCACCTGATAGGTTTTATCCAGGACTGCGCCGGCTCCCGCCAGCCGGACGGCATCTCCCAGTCTGATCTGGGGCATGCCCTGCACCAGGAGCCGGCCTCGAACCGCTCGCCTCTGGACTGCGGTGTAGGCGGCCTGAGATGCGGCCCGGGCAGCCTCAGCCGTCCTGAGGCTTGAGCGCGCAAAGAGAAGCTTCGGCGTGCCCGATCCGGCGCTGCCCATGGACCCCTGAAAGTCCTTGGTCAGCCAGGACCAGGCCTCAGGCGCTTTTCCTCCGCCCGGGCTCTCGCCCCAGGCCTCCACCGATCTTGCCTGAGGCTCTGAATGCTGCACCACCAGCTCCAGGATGTGCTTGCCGTATTCCAGGACGTGGACCGTCTTGCCCCCGGCAAACTTCTCAAAGACGAGCTTTCCCTCCCCGTCCAGGTAGAAGTCGAAGCCAGAGAGGTCTGCCAGATCTCGCATGTGACGGTAGGCGCTCTGACCTCCGTCGACCACATAGGCAGGGAAGACCGGACCGTCCTGGGCGGACGATACTGCCACACCAGCCTGGCCCGCCAGTTCGCTGACGATCTCGCCTGCCTTCTTTCCCTGGTAGGAGCTGTCATAGAAATAGCGCAGCAGGTTGGATGCAGGGCTGTGGCCGATCACCCGTGTGCTGGTCAGGCCGGACTCGACAGATATTACTTTTCCCCTCATCACCTGAAACAGGCCATCATCGACGTAGCCAAGCTCGATTGCCGCCTCGTCTCCCTGGGCAGGCTTAATGCCATCCAGGTTGCCGAGCACCAGGCAAAAGCTGTCCGCAGGCGTGTCCATGTCCAGGTACACCGTCAGGTCGACCAGGGTGCTGGCCTTCGGCTCCTGGGTGGTATCCACGGCTTGAGAGCCGATAGTGAGCTTGTAGGCGGGGTTGAACATCATTTCACTTTTACCACTCTATGAGTAATTTGGTCGTGAACCTCTAATAGGTTTTAATTTTGTGATGTGGAAATGTCAATAATTCACTCAAGCTCCAGATATGATCGATCAAGCCAGCATGTTTCGCGGGGCAGTTCAATTTTATTTTCCCCTGATCATCCCTATACTTTAGAGAGCGATGTTTTCGGCAGTAGTTGAAGTTTGCAAAATATAAAGTCATTTGATGATCTAATTCGTCAGTTTTCTTGGAAAAACCTATGGTTTTCCTGGATATGCGGTTATTATCTTGTCTGCATGTTAGATTATGCCGCTCAATGTAGCTCGTAGATATCATTTTGGGGTCTATGTTCTTACCAAATATGATCCTCTTGAACACCTTTTTGAGCCTACCCTCAGCTCTCATCTTAATAACTTGTGCATACTTCAATAGTTCATCAACTATTAATCTAGGACTTCGAGGCCGTCCTCGCTTGCCGGTTGGTGCAAATTGTTTCAGCGTTCCATATTGTTTTCGAAGAGCAGTTGTATATAATCTTAAACCATCAGTTACAAATAGTGGTATTGATTTCAGCCTTTTCACGGTATTTGTCACGATTTGATCTGCCATTTTCTGTGATCGCTCGCCAACAACGTGAGAAAGCACCAACCTGGATTCTGTTGCCATGCTTATCCAGATCCAAGTCCCGTTGTCTTCGAATTCATCTTCCCTTGGCAACGTTTTTTTTCCACGAACGTCCAGAGTTCGTCCATCTCAACTTTTGGCGTCTCGACGTCATTTAAAACAACTTTATTGACTTTTTCGCAATGCATTCCCGCTCTAGAGACCCAAGTGCTTGCTGTAGATGGTTTTATCTCCAAAATCTCTGCGATCCCTAAGACGCTCATTCCGCGCATTGACATTTTTAAAGCCATCTTGACTTTCTCTTCATCTGTTCGCAGGTCATAAAATGGCGTGTTAGTTCTATCACAGAACGTAGTTTCGCATGTATGGCAGATAAATTTCCTGCCCTTGCCGGAACTTCTCTCATAAGTGCCATAGACCGTAACATTTCCATTTCCAGCAACTCCAAATAGAGTACACTTTTCATTTGGACATGCCACATCCAAGAATCGTGGTTTTGGACCTCTCTTTCCCATTCGCTACACCCCATGTAGCATATGTAGAGTAAGTCTATTTATAACGACCTATAATGGGGTCACGACCAGTAATTTCATTCTATGATTAATCTAAAGCTCATTTCTTATCTTATCGGCTACCTGCTTCAGAGCATCCCGAGCTTCTTTAGGGAGATCTGGCAATGCAATCTGCGCGTCGATTTTATCGAGCATATTCTGATCTCCTGCTACATAGATCGCCTGAGTAGCAAGGCCTCGGTAATATTCATCCGATGTGGCGATGACAAATTGGATCAGAGCATCTCCTGAGACTGTGCTGCTCAGACTGCTAAGGTAGGCGATCACTGATATCACCTTCCACGGACGCCAAATATCACTGAGTTTGATGATATAAACGCCCAACAACGGCACGACATTATCGCTAAATTGTTCCTTTATGTGATCAAACACCCACTGCAACGGGGGTCCACCTTTGATTGTCAAGCCGGTCTCTTGTTCAACTTCATTTAAAAAATCAAGGCATTCTTTAAAAGACTTATCTTCATTGATATGCCCCATTATTTCCTTGGCAACCAGGCGAGCCAGAGGTGAGTTGCTTTCCATTTGCTGCTGTAGAAATGGAATGACGTTCTGTCCCAGGGCAATTATCTGACCTTCAGCATCCAGATAAGCTTGTCCTTTGCTACGTACAGCTGCTTCGAAGATGGCTTCGTACATCGGTTTACCTTCTTTTCATTCGCATCCCTTGATCATGTAAATATTTAGAGGCAACTTTTCTATGTATTCATGCGAAATCGGTCTGCTCCCACCATGGCGTCGGGTACGGCGCTCGCTTTGATTGCGTTCCGCAATGAATTTCTCCCAAATTCTTATGATATAATACGAAGTCATTTACGAACACAATCTGATTTGGTTGATATCCCAATGGCACCAAACGTGCCTTTACATCAGCCTCAAATCCATCCGGAGATGGCAGTCCAAAAGGCTTTGGAATCACTAAACGGTGAAGGTCGAATATGTTTCCGGTAACGACCAGCATATTTACCATGCCAGGCATCCAGGCATCAAATTGGGGTTTGCTATCGGGAGTATCTACTTCATGCCTGAATATGCTTGGAATTTTTATAATGTCGTCCACACTAAGCCCCAGATTAGTCTGCATAGTGCTCTGAATAGCATTTAATTTAGCCTGGCAAACTTTACTATCTTCCCATAACTGTTTATCATTTAATATCGAATTGACGGTTCTGTTGCAGAATTGAAGCACTTCATTACCGTTAGATTTTTGCAGGATATTCTTTGCTTCTTCTGTGCTAGCGATTAACATTTTGAATCCCTTTTGAGCCTTTGCAGGAATGAAAGTTACGGCTTCATCCACATGACCCACCAATAACCAGCTTGTATCGATAGAAAAGGGACTCTGTACCTTTTGGCACCCAAGAAAAGCCTCTACATTTTGATTGAATTTATCATATATTCTCGTAACTTTTCCAGTTTTTGAATTTTTTGCTTCCAGTGACAAGCGCTCTGTGCCACCAAAGTAAATCCGGCCAAATCTGTAGCTTTTTCCTCCCGCTGTTACTGGTGGTGAGACCTCCAAGTTGCCAAAGGAATCAAAATCATTGACTCTTGTGTAACTTGCACCTACTCTTGTGTAACTTGCACCTATAATGGATATAAATCCATAGTCTGGCCCGAGTAGTTCATTTCTAGGGAAAGGATGCAATCCACCATTTCTTAGAGAATTTAAAATAACGGGCATCTGTCTCTTGGGAATTTGGCTATAGCCTACTTCCATAGTATCTTGCATCCATATATCCTCTTTATATTTAGTGCCATCAGCTTCCTTCAGCAGTATATTGGCTGCTTGTGGCAAGTTATTTTTAATTTCATCTATAAATTTAGCACTATCGGTATTATTTAATCTTACAATATAAATTTCTTCTGTCGGATTCAGATGTGAAGGCATGATCCATGGAGCAACCATTACCTTTGCAATATCTTTAGCGATTTCTTTACTTCCCTCTCTCAATACCAGAGTCAGAGTAATAGTGTTAATAGTGTCATCATGGTTAGCATCAGGAAGTTGAACCAGATAACTGGTTGCTTCCATGCCCAATTCCACGTCTGCTGTCGTGGTGTTGCTAATCTGGGCCTCCGAATTTATGCCCGGTCCAATGATAGGAGTCGCAGAGACACTGAGTTGATCAAAAACGCGGATTTTATCTCTATCTGAGACTGATAAGATCAGGCTAATATTTGCCGGAAGCTGACCAGTTCTGCGGACAATTAGTGGAGCTAGGTCTTTCACATCCTCAACCCCATCCACTATATCATCTCCATAATCAATCGGCTTGCTCAGGCTGGTTTGAGTGCAGGAATCTGCATCACAATTGCACAGGATAACTGCTCCTTTCTCGTTCGCACCATATTCCCATGTGCCGTGACCGATCTCATTGTCGGAGACTACGCCATCCCTGTCAGCATCGACATCCAGGATCAACCTGACCACAAAGATTTCCACCTGACGTGTGGAGCCGCCGAAATGAGCTAGTACTGTCGTAGGCTGGGCATCTATGCGGGAGACTAAGCGGTGAAGCGGATTTTTTGGATCTTCTATCCCACCCTCCCATATGACAAGGTTTTGTGTGATAGAGGACGTAGATGGAGAAAAATTGGCCATAACGGTCACAACTTGGGCAGGATCAGTTGTTGTCACAAACGTTGTACTGCCAGTTCCGCCGAGCTGATAGGCCCCTTGAACATCTAATTCGAAGGTGCAGACGGTCATGCTAATTCGGTCTCCGTCTTTGTCTATTCCGTCTAATCCCAGCTGGAAGCCAGTATCCTGCAAGTTATCACTCACTTCCGCCCCCTCGACCCAGTACTCTTTGACCGAATCTGTTTCCGGGCCGAAATCGTTAGGCATTATCATTAGATCATTATCATCGGCTTTTAGCTCCGCATTTTCACCAACCGAGGATTTCTCGTCAACGAATAGCTCCAATTTTTTAGATTGGGCGAATGAGTCGATTTCATTACCGGAGATTGCAACTCTATGCAATACTAGCCGCCAATCGCCTTTGAAGTCCGATGGCTTTGGCTTATGAACCCTTAAAAGGGCACGGTCATGGCTTTTGCCAGGGATATCCTGGAGATGTACAAACCTGCCGCCAAACCATTTATCTGTAGCAGATCCCTGTGGTGGGGAAGAACCTGTGGGGGACGGCAGAGCCTCTGGTGGAGTGGTGGCATCTTTCCTCGATGCGCAAATATCCAGGGTCAGCTCGACAGCGGTAATCCTCGCGGTGGCTGGAGGGGCATCGGGCATAGAATTCGAGGGGTTCGGATCTAAGGATAGGGTAAGCTCGATATCGTCGGCAGCCGAGCTGGACTGTACCCCCGCTATAAACCAATCCACGCCCTTAGTCAGCTGCTCTTTTGTGAGGGCCGCCGGGATACTTATCTCTTTATCAGTGGTCTTGTCTTCATAGATTTTAACCTTATCAGGATTTTCGGACACGGTAAAGGTTCCTGAGCGAGAGGACTTCCCCGAGGTCTTTAAGGTCACCTTCCTCCTCTCAGGCCTGGTATGAGGCTTCTCGACTATGACAATGGAAGACTCAAGCTGGATGATGGGTATGGGAATAACCGTGGCGGAGACCCTGTCCCCGTCGAAGTTCGGGTCTACGGGACCCGTTGTCAGCGACTGGAACCCGAGCTGGAATCCAGTGTCGCGCGAAGCTTTGCTGAGATTCTTACCTCTTGTCCTGAAAATAGCATATGGTTGAAACGGTGAAAAAGTAATTGGATTTCCATTTATTACGGCCCTGCTTCCGGTAAGAAACTCTGCCTTGTTATCCAGGCCGCCAATCGTGTTCCCATTGATCATGACATTACGTAATACTAAAAGGCAAGGAAAATACGGCTCTATTATTGCCTTCAGAACAGCATTATCTTTCGATTGATTTGGATTAAGGTAAACCATTCCGCCTTTCTGCCATTTATCATCTGATGATGTTGGTTCTGGTAGGCAATCATGAATACTTGATAGATCCTCTGATGCTTGACATAGGTTGAGATTTAATGATATTGCTGTTAATGTTTTGTTGTCAGCGCGTTCATCTGGCGTTCCTGGTTTTAAAACCAGCTGGAGCATGATATCGTAATTTGAAAGGCTTGGTCTGATCCCTTCCGCAAATAGTTTCACTCCACTGCCCTCTAACTGTTTACCGGAATATTCTTTTCCCGAAGCCGGGATGACAACCTGATTGCCGTCCACTTTGCGATCGAAGAAAATAACGGCATCTGAGGGACTATAAAAGGAGAAGACCCCTTTTCCTCTGAATGGTGGTTCAGCCTTTAAGGTGATCTCTCTCCTGGCGGGATTAGTGTAACTCTTCTTGACCACAACTACAGGAGACCCTGATATGGAGATTATCGGTTTTACCGGAGGCGAAGCGACCGGACCGCTTTGCACCACTACGTTTGGAGATTTGGAAGGCACTGAGTCCTTTTCTGCCTCAGCCAGTTGATTTGTTTGCGTCGTTTGCTGAGCTTCTGACGTCGATTGATTCAGCGGCTGAAAGATGACGCTGCTCCTGGCTTCATATTCTTCGTCGTCCCTCCATCGAGCCAATCTCGGGTCGTCTATATCCTGAATCTCCAGGATGTAGGTCCCCACCGGAGTCTCCTCGGGATACCCGTAATTGCCGTTTTCATCAGCCTGATTGGCAATCGGCTCTCCTCTCCGTTCTCCCTGGGGCCGCTCGCCCAGGTCCGGCTGGCCGTTGGCATCAGTATGCAGATACTCTCCATCCGGAGCAATCAGCACATATTTGGCATAGGCAAATGGCGGTCCGTCATTGGTGTCTTTGACAATTGTGCCGCTAACGATTGTATTGCCCGGCTCTGCCGGCTGAACCAGCCATTTGTTCGGCTCCTCTCCGTTTCTGGAGAGGAAATCCTGGCGTTTGATCCCGGCTTCAGAGGGGCTATTATTCAGATCCGGACCAAGACACCAGGGTCCTCCCAGGTCCGGCTTATCGAAGGTGCGGGGTTTGGGCACCTCGCAAGGAATTCTTTCTCCCTGGACGAACAGCAGATCAGTTCTTCGATTGGGGCGCCAGGCATCCTGAGTGTTCTTCACCGGGTCCTGCTCCCCTGCACCCAGCCATTTGAGAATGCCGCCATTGCAGCCATTCCCGGCATTCTGGAAGAACTGGTTCTCAGGGACGGCCAGCGAGTACAGCCCCAGGTATTCTTCTATCAACTTCCTCCAGGTGAGGTCGTCCATGATACCAGTAGGGGTCAGTCCGTGGTTCTGCTGAAAGTCGCTGACAGCCGCCTTGGTTTTGGGTCCGTGATTGCCATCGATGTTGCCCTTGTAGTAGTCCAGATCCTGGAGCATGAACTGGTATTCCCTCGTACCCCAGTTATCCTGAACGTCGCGCTGCCACTGAGCAGCCGTGCGACGCAGGGTATCCCATTCATCAACCGCTTCCAGACGAGCATTGTCATCCCGCCCAAATGTGAGGAAGGCATAGACGCTGCGGGCGCGCCGTTCCGACAGTTTCTGGTTATACTCTTCAGATCCCACCAGATCGGTGTGGCCCAGAACTATCATCTTTTCGCCGGGATTCGATCCGGCATAAGAGGCTACCCGTTGTAGCACCTGGCATAAACCCGGCTCTACGAAAGCATTATCCATCGGGAAATGCACTATAAAGGTTTTAGCGATATTGCTGGGCGCTGCATGAAGTGTGACAGTTTCCTGAGCGGTCTCTCCAGACCGGACAACAGTCTCTTTCGAGCCGGACATGGCCTGAGAATCGGCAGAAGCTGTGACCGAATATTCTCCCGAAGGAAAATCCTGTTCGGTCCAGATGTTCTCGGTGCGGTTGTTCAGGGTCCGCGATAGCAGGCATCCGTCCTCCTGCTGGCCTTCTACCGTCACAGCCGCATTGCTGTAATCATAATCCGGGCGTCCCTCTACGATCACCTCGACGATCAATGTGCCCAGGCCCTCATCGATCCTGACATCAGGTGGATCTGGGACAACAGGCTCAGGAGTATCCGGCTGGGGAACAACGGGCTCCTGTGGCTCTTCTGTAGACGGGGGCGTGGGAGCGATGTACTCTCGCAAGCTGAAAGCATACTCGAACCTCTCCGGCTTTCCGGCCAGCTCCCGCACGACCATCTCCTCAATGAGCACCTGATTTACCTTTGTGGCTGTGGCAAGGTCAGCCACAAAGTCCACCGGCTCTGCGGCTCTGAACTTCTCCCTGAGATCCTTCAGGCCTTTTCCAGCCTCGGTGCCGGTCAGAATGCCGCGAAGGGTGATGCGTGAGGCCATGCGACCAAGGCCCTGCACAAGGTCGCCTTCCAGGGCGGGAACGGCATGCTCCGCTAGGGCCTGGTTTCCATCGACATCGAGCTTCTGTACCAGCGGCAGCTCGATGTCGCCGAGCATGGGTTGGATGTAGGGCATGGTTTTCATGGACCCGTCAGACATTTTCATGAATTTTCAGGCAGAGTCAGCTCATCTTTGACTAAGTTTTCATAACGATCGGCGAAGAGCTCGACGTCAAAATTTACGGACGATGCATCACAACCAAGATGGTGATATAAAATGTCCAGACATTGGGCTACCCAAAGGCGGAAACGGGGATCTTGCGGAAAGACGACTATGCGTTTGCCTTCATATTTGTCGTCTTCCGGATTGATGAGGTGAGAGGGGTAGTTAGTGCAAAAGATAAAGGTGATGCGAATTGTGGAACCGTTACCCTCTGAATCGACGAGAGCTGTAGCATTTTCAAGAGGGATGATATCAAGGACTACGCCATTCTCTTTTTCATCCCCATCACCGATCTCCACCTCCAGGCCGTCTAGTTCAGGCATCGGTTGTTCATCGGGTAGTTCGCTCTCATTTCCCTCTGGGTAGTTCTCTGCTAACACTCCTTCCAAGGGTCTTTGCCGCCTGATTCCCCGGACCTTTCCTGGGGGGCTAGGGCCAAGAATATAGGTGCGTAGAAAGGAGTTGCATTCATCTGCAATCTCTTGAGGTGTCGATGTCATGGCGTGCCTCCGGATGGTTCAAGGAAGTAGGATGGAAAACCGGCACTGCTTCCGCTCTGATCTCCCTGAACAAACTCTTTGTCCATGGGCAGCAGGATACCGCCGTCGAATCCCACTCTCTCTGCCAGGTGCAAAAACGACCATGTTCCAAGAGCAGGACAAAAACGAAATCTAGTGCTGACTTTTCCATCATCGGCACTTCCATCCTTTAGCATACCGAACTCAAGGATTGGCAGGGTATACTCAGACAATATTTTTGGTATGTTTGGTTTCTTATCAGGTGCGAGCTGTTGAAGCTTTCGAAGATCCTTTATATTCTTTATTGCCAGACTGGCCAGATCAGGAATGCTTGTCGTGCGGGGTTGGCTATACATGGCTCTTGCCAACGGCCCCACAGGAAGATAGATCCACCATTGGATATCGATATTCTCCTTGGATATGCCGCGCAAAGACCAGATGAGGCGCGAGATGGAATAATTCTGGATGGGATCATCATCATACATCCTGAGCAGCGGTGAGGCATAATATAGCCAGGGATCCCCATCCACAAAGTTCTTGAAGTCTCCCGGGCCGATCTTCTTAATTTTTCCTGCTTCAGTGATGATCAATCTGGCGAGGCCCAGGGGACGCGCTCTCTTGAGCACTGATTCTACATGCTGGCTGAGTTCGGGTGCTTCAGATTGGCTCATGGCAGGCCATACGGCTACGCCACGGAAGGGATCGCCGCCTTTGACCTCATTGCAGGCCGGATCGTCGAAGTTGCCAGTGTGGAATCCCGCTCCTACGCCGATTATGGTCACGTCTTTTCCCCTGTTGAGGACGCTGAACCCGCCTGTATCCAGAACCTGAAATAGCTGAGAGATGGAATCAGTCCTCAGCACAAAACCTGCATGGGCAGATGCCATATTATCAGCCAGAATGCTCGGGTCCTGGGCATAAACCCTCCACCTAGCCTTCACGCGCCATTCTCGTTCTTTATTCCTCTGATAGGTAACCTCTTCATTGCCCTCGACCTGCGACCTGATGCCCTTTTTATCGTCCTCTTCATCTTTTTTGGTTTGACGATTTGAGAAGAGAAACACTGATCCGGGGGCAAATCCAAATTCTACATCTATCTCTTTGTCCTTCTTTTTATCCTTGATCTTGCCCTTGATTTTGATCGGGAAGAGTCCAACCGATCTTCGCAGTTGATCAACGCAGACCAATGTGCGCGGATCGACATTCCAGTTATTGGCCTCAATGGACACCGGCGGATTGCCACCAATGACCCAGCGACCATCCATCTTAGTGACACAATATGCTGCACTTGATCCTGCATAAATGAGAAGATATCCTTTCTGTTTGCTCTTCTCGTAAAGATCGGTAAACTTTTTAAATCTGTGGTTTGAGCGCCCCCTGCTTGCGACCCCGAAGGTAGCCAGATGCTGACAGGCATGAATCAATCCATAGACAGGATTGCTTTGATCGGTTCCGTCAATGCCCAGGGAGAGAAGCTGATAATCATATACACCATCTCCAAAATATTGAATCCCAGGCCCGCCGTAGGCTGTCATGGTCAGCATCTCTGTAACCTGACGGGCCCAGGCCTCTTCGGCTGTAACCACTTCCTTACCAGCAGGCGGCGCCTTGGGAAGGGGCTCGGCTCCCTGGGAGATCCAGGCCTTTTCCAAGGCATCCTCTCGCAGAGGCTGGCTGATATTTATCTCAGGAGTTTTCAAACGTTTGTAGATATAGTCGAGCAGTTCTTTGATAGCCGATGGTGCCGGATTCTTCGGCATGGGGGCTCCCACGGTAACGACAGCTTCATTGAGAGCAACCACCAAACGGGGGAAGGTTTTTGGAGAGATTTCCACTGTCAGAGAGACGCGATCGCCATCTGGTTCCTTCTTTGAGCTACCATGATCCAGCCAAAGACCCAGCTGAAAGCCAATATCGCGCCTCAATATGCTCGGTTTCCAGCCTTCTACGAAGAACCGCCCTCCATATTTCGTCGTAAGAGCGCTCGTATTGATTTCAATAGTTTTGGGAAGAGGCTGTTCAACAACAGGTGGCTGTTGCTTAGAGCCAGGTAGCTTTTGTTTAAAGAGCTTTATTTTTTCAAACCCTGCTATTCGATTGCTTTCGGCCACAATCGAATCCCCTTGGATGGGTACCTGCTGCAAAATCAAGTCTCCTGAGAAATCTGCAGGCACCACATCAACCGTCAATTCCTCCCTCGGTTGGTTGTCATTCTGATCCTGAACATATACTAACTGCCCTTTGTACCATTTATCTTTGGCTTGGCCTTGCGACGTCGGTTTTGCTTTAGGCGGCTGATCTAAGGGCGGCAGATCAAGCATCAACTCCACCGCAGTAAGAATGATCGTTGAAGAGTTTTTACTATCTGCTTCCGAGGATAAAGTAAGAGAATAATCGTCAACTGTATTGCTATGATTGACAGCTTCAGCTAAGATCGTTACCCCTTTTCGTAATTCGTAACTGCTGAAGCTATTATTTGGATCAGGCGCTAAGAATCTGATGGCAACGCCATTGTTTCGGTAGAGCTTAATAGCATCCGTATTCCCCGAGCAAGTAAGAACCCATTTTCCTTGCGATTCAGAGTCTATTTTTAGAGTGATCTCCCTCTTCTTTGGTTTTGTATAGCTCTTCGTCATCACGACCG
Organism: Methanotrichaceae archaeon; assembly: GCA_963803855.1. Classification (GTDB taxonomy): domain Archaea; phylum Halobacteriota; class Methanosarcinia; order Methanotrichales; family Methanotrichaceae; genus Methanothrix. Next base: position 591,627 of record CAWDNX010000001.1, on the reverse strand, counting down.
CACGGGCGCCTTTGATCTCGATGCTCGGCTTGGCTTGCTTAGCGGGAGCTGTCGGCCTCACCACATAGTGCTCTTTTCCATCCGCAGATCCCACCTCATTTACCGAAACTTCCTCTGGTTCTCCACCCATGGATGATGTAAGGCCGGACAAGGTCGATGGACTCATAAGCTGCTTGAAAACGACGGTGCCCCTGGCGTCCTTGTTACTCCGCTCCCACCGGGCTATGGCCGGGTCATCCTGATCGAGAACCTCTTGGACATAGGTTCCCTCAAGTGTATCATCAGGATAGCTAAATTCTCCATTTTCATTTGCCTTGTTTGGGATCGGTTCTCCTCGCCGCTCGCCCTGAGGTCTCTCTCCCAGGTCCGGGCAGCCTTTGTCATCGGTATGCAGGTACTCACCATTCGGAGCAATTAACACATACCTGGCATGAGCGATCCTCGGGCCATCTTCGCTGAAATCGGTGATAACGCCTTTTACTCTGATCTTCCCGGGCTCTGCAGGCTGTACCAGCCATTTATTGGGCTCCTCTACCTGCCGGGATAGGAAATCGACGCGCTTAATGCTGGCCTCTGGCTGCTTATTCAAATCAGTCGGCCCCAGGCACCAGGCCCCTCCAGGATTGAGTTTATCGAAGGTCCGTGGTTTGGGCACGTCGCAGGGGATCGTCTCACTCCGGACGAACAGCAGCTCAGTCCGGCGGTTTGGTCGCCAGGCATCCTGCGTGTTCCTCACAGGGTCCTGTTCGCCTGCCCCCAGCCACTTGAGAGCTCCGCCATCGCAAGCAACCCTGGCATTTCTGAAGAACAGGCTATCCGGAATGGCAAGCGAAGCCTGATCCAGGTATTTTTCAATCAAAGCCCACCAGGTGTCATCGGTCATTACCCCAGTCGGAGGTATTCCATTGTCCTTCTGAAAGGCGCTGACTGCTGCAGAAGTTTTCGGCCCGTGCTCTCCGTCGATATTACCGTAGTAGTAGCAATTGCCCAGGTTCTGAAGCATGAACTGGTATTCTCGGGTGCCCCAGTTGTCGTTGATTTCCCGCTTCCATCCGGTCTCATGCCTTCTAAGGGTATCCCACTCCTTCACCGCCTCTTCTCTGGCGCCCTCATCGCGCCCAAAGGTGAGGAAGGCATAGGCGCTTCTGGCACGCCTTTCGGAAAGGTTCTGGTTGTACTCTTCTGAGCCCACCAAATCGGTATGGCCGAGGATTATCAGCTTTTCATTGGGGTGCTCCTGCGCATAATCGGCCACTCTTTCCAGCACCTGTCCCATGGCCGGCTCGATGAAGGCATTGTCCATCTTGAAGTGGACAACAAATGTTTTGGCGATGTTGCTGGGTGCCATGTGAAGCTTTATGGTCACCTGCGTCGTCTGTCCGGCTGAGACTTTTGCCTCTGCCGTCCCCGTCATCGGCTCAGGATCGGCTGTTTCCGCCTTGGCAGTGTAACTCCCCGCGGGAAAGTCCTCCTCCGTCCAGATGTTCTCGGTGCGTTTTGTCAAAGTGCGGGAGAGAGAAGTGCCATCTTCCTGTGCACCCTGCACAGTGACTGTCACCAGGCTGTAGTCGAAATCCGGCCTACCCTCGACCACCACTTCGACGATGAGGGTGCCTTTGTTCTCTACGATCTCAATCACCGGAGGCACAGGCACCACGGGCTGTAGCGGCTCAACAGTAGCAGGCTCGGTGGGAGAGGTGTACTCAAGCAATGTCAAAATGTACCCGATCTGATCGGATTTGCCGGCCAGCTCTTCCCATCGCAGGTCCTCGATCATCACCTTATCGATCCTGGATTCAGCTACGATGTCGGCAGAAAAGGAAACCGGCTTGCCGGCTTTGAAAATGTCGTTTAGCTTCTGCACAAATTGCAGGGCTTCAGGCCCCAGAGACACGCCCCAGAGCCAAATTCTTTCCGGCCTTCTGCCCATGTTTTGGAACAGGCTGCCTTCCATGCCCGGCGGCTTGTGCTCTGCCAGCATGCGCCGGTCATAGGAGGATATCTCCTGCACATTAGGCAGCTCCAGGTCGTCAAGCATGGGTTTCATATTGATGCAGTCCTCGATCTCATCCCCAGTTAGACATCGATGCCATGCCGGCGAGCCTCTTCGTCCAGGATCCGCTTGATCTTTCCGGCCAGAGAGTCCAGATCTTCATCGGAAGCCTTTTCTCTTTGCCTTATCTCTTCTGCCGGGAGGTAAGGCATCAGTGCCGTTTCCAATTCCGGTGGAGGGGTCTTGGTGGCTGCTTTCTGCCTATTTCCGGCACCTACTGCCCGGAAAAATGTCGTTGGCTGCAAACTCGCCGGAATGTTTCCTGCTTTTTCATCCTGAGCATTGCGGTTCTCCGCCGTCTTCTCACTCTTTTCATTCAGCATGCTTAATTCCAGAGATGCCATAGTCTCCCTTAAAGCAGCTCTAAATGACGCAGTCTCTCCAGGTAGGAGACTAGATGCCGACAAACGGTCCACTTCCGGCTGAGAAGAACTGTTAGCTGCCTGCAGTAAATTTCCAGCGTTTGCTGCCCGGGAAAAAGCAGCCGGCTGCAAACCTTTCGGGATGCTTCCGGCCTTTTCATCCTGAGCATTGCGGTATTCTGCCGCCTTCTCACCCCTTTCATTCAGCATGCTTAATTCCAGAGTATCCCCAGAAGAGGCTGAAAACGACAACATCTCTCCAGGTAGGAGGCGAGATGCCGACAAAATCCCCGCATGGGACGCAGAAGCCTTAAAGGCCGACGCTGGCGATTGACCAGCAATTTCCGGTTGAAAGCCATCCTCGCCATCTGTCGATGTTACCGGTTTTTCTGATCGGCTGGAATCGATTATTCCCGGCTTTTCAGAAGGTACAAAACCTTGCTTTTCGGTGAGACTGACCAGAAGGTCGATGGGAGCCCTTTCGTTTTCAAGAGGCAGAGATAAATGATCCTCAAATAAGCTCATTTTAGACCAGTGAGGCTTTGCAGAAGTTGCAGTGTCCGACAAAACAAGCAGCTCTGGCTGGATGCGACCCAACGTTAGAACCGCCCTTCTGGATAGGCCGGCCAGCCAGCTTCCGTGCATTTGCGGATCGCTGCGGCCAGGTGGCAACGGTCCAATTCTCCTCGCGGATATCCTCCAGGCGGGATGGCTCTCTGGCGGACCTTCTGTCTCGTAAATGCCGCCGGCCAGACTCAAGAGATCTGCTTTGTCTAGTCTTTTTGCCACGATTGGCAGAGACGGCGCAAATCTTGATGGCCACTCCTTTCTATTCCTTGCAACAGAGTTGCTTACATCCTGCCGGCCGGAGGCCTCCAAGGGCTTGATCTCTGCAAGCTTTCTTTCTCTTCCTGGTGGCCTATGCAAAGCGCTTCTGTCCTTGGGTGGCCGGATTGAGCCTTTTGGCGCAAAACCTGCGGCTCGAAATCCGGATTGAGGCAGAGCCTGAGATGCTCCCCCTGCCATGCAGCTCTGCGCCAGCCCGGCCAGAGCATAGCCCAGAAGAGGCCCCAGGTCTAAAGCGAGCAAGCCATTACGGTCCCATAACTCGACCCAATTAGTGACTCTGGCCAGACCATCAAGAAAAGCAGATGCCCGAGCTAGCTCTCTCGTCATTCTTTATTGCCTTCAACTCTAACCATCTCCAGGTAGAGCAGTATCTGGCCAATGGTCATACCGCTGACCTCTTCCGGTGTCCAGCCGAACTCTCTTGCCAGCACAAAACAGGCTTTGGCGAGAGGTGCCTGCACAAGCTCTTGCAGAGCACTCCTGGGAGTATCGATTCCGCTGATGGAGTTGATCCTATCCACCAGGAATCTAGCCAGGCCGGCAGGCAGTCGCACTATCTCTTCCAGCTTCATCGCCGGCTGGACCAGAGCCTGCTGAATCATGAGCGCGGCCGAGAGACTGCTATCACTCTTGGCAGCCTTTCCTATGCGCTGCAGGTCTTGAACATTCAGAGGGCGCAGCAGCACCCCGGCATCTGCCGGCGCTCCGCTGAGAAGCTCGGGGGGTATCTTAACCTCATGAGTAAGAGAGCTTCCTGCCAGCAGCTCTTCAGCAGTCAGGGACATGTTTGACTATCCGGTTGCCCCTTCCTTATCCTCGACGGCAATGTACAGGCCCTTGAAGGTGACCGACTCCATCACAAAATCATCTTCCGGAAGACTGTAGACCCAGCCCTCGAACTTTACGCCGTACACTGTAATCGTGCTGCTGGTGCCCGGCACGGCCGGGTCCTTGAGGTCAAGCATCAGGTTAAAAGAGGGTTGAGGATAGGGCTCTGCCTCGCGGGCCGACAGGGCTCCTTTGCCAAGCAGTAGCCTGAGCAGCGCTCCATTGATGTAGGCCCGACCGATCTTTCCACTGATGTTGATATTACCAGGACGGAGGGCGGCTGCGTGACGCTTGCCGATCTCATGGAACTGCTCCAGATCAGTCTGGACGTATACCTCAACATTTGTGGCCCGTCCCACAGGGCTTAGCTTATAAAAATCGATTGTCTCATTAGCAGCCTGCCCTTCAGGCGTACTGTCAATTGCCAGAGTCAGGGTCGCATCAGACCCAGTGAATACATTGGTGTTTGGCATCTCAAGACCTCCTTATCCCAGGAACATGACCACTTTGATGAAGTCGATGCTGAAGGTCGGCCTCAGGGTCATGGTCACTTTCGCTATGCCTCGGATCTCCTCATCCCGTGTCGCGGTCACAGCAAGCTCATAGCTGATGAGCATCTCGTCGTCTACCATTCCTGCCAAAAAGCCATTAATGGAGCCCTTGAGGGCTTTTCGTACCCGGTCGTTGTTAAGAAGGCCGATGTAAGACACGGAGGCCGAACGCACCCCAAACTCAGCATAGTCTACAATTCTCCGGGTGGTGATCTGGTGCCAGGCGGTGTTAGTAGAGGTGGTGATGCCTTTGACGATTCTAAATCCCTGCCGCTCTTCCAGACCCATAACCCTTGCCCCGACGAGCTGCTCCTCCTGAGCGGAGGTGAATCTGGTCTCCAGGCCCGCCACTGAAACCGTCTTGTTGGTGAGGCTCACGTGTGGCGGTCTGGAGCTGAGGACTCCTGCGATGGCAGCGGCAGCATAAGAGCCGGGCAGGTTAACTTTCTTTCCGCTGGCTGCATCGGTAGCATTGATGCCTGGTGCAACGAAGATCACCCTGTCGCTGCTAAGGTTGTGGCTGGTGATATCTCTCAGGTTGGCTTTTTCTTTGCTGCCCAAGACGCCTATCCTGTAGCGATTGATCTTGTCGCCCGATGCGCTCTCGACGTGAGAGGTCAATTCACTTCCGATAGTTTTGTCGTCCTGGCCGGCAGCAACGATTATATGAGCATTCTCATTGAGGAGCTGATCCAACCCCAATGCATAATCTGAAGCGCTCGCATTTGCACCATCGCTCCCAGGAGTATCGCTACCCTTGCCGAATTCCTTGAAAATATCTGCAGTTTCAAAACTTAGAGGAATCTGATCTTTATCCGCGCCCTCTTTTCCTTCCACCAGCGTCGATGGTGATTCAGGATCGTTTAGCAGTTCAACCAGGTGCCTTCCATCCGCTACAGTATAAGACTCAGTTACCCCACCAAAGCAGATGGAGACCTTTCGGCTGTTCTTTGCCGGGACAAAATATGAGACGGAGATTTTATCTCCTACCTTAGGTTTCTCACTGGCCTCAAAGGTCAGCGCTCCCGATTCGGTGTCAATTCTGACCTGTCCTTTAATTGGGGTGGAGGAGTAGACTGGACTCAAGACCTTAATTTGCCCCGTAGCTCCATAGGAAACCCTGACTCTGTTGCCGGGGCTTTCAACAATAGGATGGCGATCTAAGACAACGGATTCCGCATAGTCATGCGCCTCGTCCTTTATGAAGCTGTCTTCCAAGGATTCGATAACATTGATTCTGATGCCGTTTCCCCAGGAGCCGTAAGTGCGCCCTTTGAGAACAGCAACTTCATCTGCCGGCGTATCGCCAGCCACTAAGAATGTAGCCTTGTGCGCTTTTGTATATTTGTTCCAGGCGGGGACAGAGAATTCATCAATCCCGGTGCTTTCTGTGCTCGTAACCCTTACGGCAAAGACCGTTGAAGCGCCGTTCCCATAAGCGAGCTCCAGTGCCCTCACCAGCGTTAGCGAGCTTCCGGGCGTTTCAGGGTTGCTAAAGGAATCGGCTCCCCCGAAAATCTCTCTGGCCTCGGAGATGCTTCCTATGACGTTGACTTCTCCTACCGGTCCTCTGCATGCTGTTCCCACGATGCCTATATTGCCCACAGTAACCGAACCGGGGACTATGAGCGCCTCTGGCCGTACCTCAATGTAGACTCCAGGCAAAATCATTTCTGCCGTATTAACTCCTCCTCATGCACTCATGCTTTTGCTCAGCCTCAGCCGAGCAGCCGAAAATAAACTACCGAGCTGCTTTCAAGAGATGATGCAGCATAACTGATACGAAAAAAATCATCATTTCTTTGAAATGTCAATGGAAAGGGAAAGTCCAAGTTAGGAAAGGTCAGGCGACCGATAAGATAGCTCTTCTCTCCAAATTCTACCGTCTTGAGGTTTGCGTTCTCTCTTTCCAGATCGAATGAATTGCAGAAATCACGCAGGTGGGCGAACTTGCGCTCCTTCTTAATGCCTTTGAAAGAGGCAGATATGGTGACCTCAAGGCCATCCCAGCCCTCGGACAGAAAGACCATCATGGAGACGGCGCAGATACAAGGCAAGCGGCCGGACCGTCCTTGGGCCTGCAGCGACGAAGCTGACTGATTATCCCAGCGCACCAAATCGTCAGAGACAGTTGTAATATGGCCGTCCATGTTGATGGGAATTTGGCTGATGAGGCTTAAAGCTCCATCCACATCGTGATAATTAAACTCATAAAGCATCCTGTAATCGGCATATCTGCGCCAGACGGTCAGACTTGTGATCTGCTCGGGCGAAGAAGAGTCCGTTAAGGTAACGGTGAGAAAGCCGTCTGCCCTTAAACCGTCTCTTGCCGCCAATAGCCTTCCCTGCAATTTTACCATTTCCCGATCCACATCCTCCGGATCGTTTCCCCAAAGATGAAAGCGCACCACAGCATCCAAGCGGCCCCCTTTTATCTCAACCGTGGAAAAAGAGCCCTGATCAGCTACACCAAGCCGGTTGCCTATGGCAGAAGGGCGTTTTATCAAAGAGACGATAGAAACGCTGGATTTGGGTAGATTACTGGATGAAGAGTCAATATACTTGTCCAGACAGGCAAGCATATCGCCCAAAACTTGATCCGGTTGAAAACTTTTCATATTTGGATCAGAACTCCTGCATTAGATCTATAATTGCGATATGAATTCTTAATGGTTTAATGGATAATACTAATCAATTCTATATTTTTAGCTAATGCTATATTAAGAAGGTTCATCGCCCGTGGCTCACTCCTTTGATAAATAATTCATCATTTTTAATATCTTTGTTGGCACAGATTCCATTAGATTTAAACCTATCGGGGAAATGAGCAAAATTCTAAAGCTTTAAAATATGAAAATGTTTTATTTATTATTTGAATTTTTTCTGTATTTGATGAATAATCCAATGGCTACTATCAAGCTAGAAAAAGATACGATATTGGCTACGATGAGAATATTATTCTGAATGTGCAAGCCGTAGAGCAGCCAGAGGAACATTCCCAGGCAGAATTGCAGGAGCATGACCAGGCTTACATCCGCTACAGACTGTGTTTTGTAGATCTTGAGGATCTGGGGCACGAAGCCGAACATGGTCAAAACGGCGGCACTTGAGCCGATCAATTCCCACTGCATCGAACTCAAGTAGGGTGTGATGGTATATTAGCTTATTTTAGTCGAGGAGTATCAGACCAAACAGCTCCACCATTTCCTTGCAGTCCTTGAGAACCCGCGGCTTATAGCCGGCGTTTTGCAGGGTTTTGAAGACATCGATGCCGCAGGCCTCCATGGAGGGTCGCATGAGCTCCTTATTCTTGCATTTCACGCTATCCAGATCGAAGACCGCTTGATCCTTCTTTTGCATCTCCTCGATGATGCACGTATCGCAGAGGGCACAGGGCATGGCGTTCATGCCGAATGCCTTATAGTAGCCGGCCAAAAAAGCGGCTCTCTCCAGCTCGGCCACGGTCTTTTGCATCTTGACCACGGAATTGGAGAGAGACCGGCCAGCGTGTTTGGTCGCGACCTTTGTGTCTGGCTTTGCCTCAAAACGGACCAGAACGGCATTTCTGTATGCAGAGAGAACAGCTCGGGTCTCGGGCGGGGTAGGAGTAAAAGGCGGACATCCGAGATGATTTCCATAATTGCCACAGCCATACCTGCACTTGAGCCGCACCCAATCAGACACTACTATTATCTCCGTAGATACGAGTCGCAGATCTTCATGAACTGTCTTCAATTCACAGAGGAGGCTTTCTAGGTCTTTATTCATTATCATTGACATATACGGTTCGAAAATTTATATTTTTCTCATTAGTTCGATCCAGATGTTGACAGCCGAGATGCTGATCAGGTTCAATGTGGTAGCCGCATACCAGAGATAGGACTCTTCTTGGCTCAGGCGCACTATCCAGCCGGACCAAAGAACGAAACATATGATGGAAAAGGTGATCAGAGTGTCGATGGCCAAAAATAGCCTGGGCCTCTTAAAGAGCCTTCCCACCTCTGCAATTGTGCAGTACTCAAGGGGTGCCTCCCGACCGGCCAGGTGAAAGAAGACTCGTGCCAGGTTCAAGAGCAAATCTGCCAGGGCCCAAGCCATGACCAGCCATCCAAAGATGGAAAAGGAGGCGGACGGTGCACCCGTGCGCAGGGCAAGCAGGCCGAAGAGCAGCTTGAAGATGCAGAAAGGAACTCCTATGGTCAGAGCCTGAAAGGTGGGAGTCAAAAAGAAGCTGTCTTCAACCTTTTCCGTCTTTAGCATGGTTTGCTCTTCCATTGAATGCTATCCTGGTGCGTCTTTGCCGAAAAAAGTTTGCATAGGGCTTTTCCCGTTTGTCCAAATATCATATTTTCCTATTGTCAGCATCTCTTGCTCCGCAGACGCTGCTAAGGATAGCATCACAATTCCTGCATACACCAGCAACAAAATTGGACTTGCTCTCAATTCCTAGCTCCTCCTGAGAATTCCAGCAAATTAGGATTAATTCTCGTGCACAAGTATACAAAATTAATGCACAGAAAAGCCAAACCGTATAGCATAAATCACTTTGCATTCTTGGGAGGAATAACATCAAATGAATGTTTGCCCATTGATAATAATAATATTTGAATTAATTTTAAGTTATGGATGGCTGCACCTTATTATAGAATTATAAATCTTTGCAAATAGACTTATAGAACTCATTTAAACAATATGAAGACTCTGCCTTAAAATTAATTACTAAAGAAAAATTCTTATACTAAAAGCATTATATCATTGATTGAGGACTATGCTGGCCAGACCTAATTTGAACATTCTTCTTGCCGAGGACAACCCGGTAAATCAGAAGATGGCTCTGATTGCACTCAAGAAGCTGGGGCTACGGGCCGATACGGCCAAGAACGGCCGGGAGGTTCTGGTGGCTCTGGAAGAGCATCATTACGATCTGGTGCTCATGGATATCCAAATGCCGGAAATGGATGGAATTGAAGCAACAAAAATTATTCGCAAGCGTTGGTCCCAAGGCCCCAAGATAATAGTTGTCACCTCATTTGAGGCGGAGATGTGCCGCGATCTTTGTTATAATGCAGGGGCTGATGATTATCTCAACAAGCCTGTAAAGATAGATGAGCTTGGCGCGGCCATTGAGCGCAATTTAGGTGCTATTGGTTTGCATACTGCCGCGGATGCACAAGCTCTTTTTGTTTAACTTTTTTTAAGGTCTTCCTTCATCTGCAGGTAGATCTCTCTTGTTAACTCTCCTTTGGCATATCTCTCGCCCAGAACCTCCTCTGCGGTGGTTCTTGCCGGCGCGCTGCTCTCGGCTGCAATGGCAGCAATGCGGCGTCCCGAATCGCGCATGATCAGATATAGTATCAGAAACAGTATGCCTATCCAGGGTATCAAGATCGGCAAACCCCATAAAAGCCCATTCATGTTTCTCGTCTCAGCATCCTTGTAGACCAGGTAGGCTACAGCTAACGAGATAAACCAGGCAAAGACTGTTCCAAATCCCATGAATGGGAACCAGTCCATCATATGATAGTACGGCATATCAATTCCTCTCATTACTCAATATTATCGACTTCTGACTAAATAATATTCGACATTTAACTTATTTAAGGTTGCGGTACAGATTTATTTTTTGGACATCTGTCTGATCTTGTCCCAGCCGGTTCCCCCCACCCGGAGAGGGTGATCAAGCACCACATCGATGAAGCCGAAGATGACGGGAGCATAAACGACATAAAAGTCGCGAGCAAAAGACATGGCTTCCCCTAGGTCCAGGAAGTGGCGGGTCTCCATCTCCTCACCCGTTCCGGCAATTACGGAGCTTATACTGCTATTGGCAACGAAGCCTGACAATCCGCAGGAGGCTTTGGCAGGCTGCACGGCATCGATGTTCACGGGCACGCCGCCATAGCATTCGTAGGCATAACGCAAAAGCTCCTCCTGCGTCTCCAGGCCGTCCAATCTTGCTTCCTCCAATATTTCCTCATCCAGAAAATCAAACTGGGGAATGAGTCCGGCATCTATGACGTAAGAGAATTCCTCCACGTCGCTTAGAGCCAGGTCCACAGCCTCCAGTACCAGGCCCAGCCTCACCGGCTCGCCATAGCCGAAGTTGCACTGCCAGGAATCGCTCTCCACGTAAAGCTGCCTCTCGCTTAGATCTGTTATATTAAGCATTGTAAGCAATATTATTACTATTACATAATAAGTCTTTTCGATTGATGCTATCAAAACTCCCCGACTTCTTTGGACGTTGGCTCTCCCCGGCAGGAGCAATAATCTGCGGCACAGCGGGCGTGCTCATCACCAACCGTCTCATTACCGGCATCCAAATTGACCTGGTGCATTATTCGGTCATCATATCTTTCTTGTGCCTCTCGGATTTCATGCCGATTTCCTGACAGCAGGATTAATTTCGGGTGTCATTCTGGACCCGCCTTTTCTGCTAATGGTGAGCATGATCAATCACCGCAACAGTGATAAAGGATGAAGTAGGGAGGGCCTCGCCTTTGCCGGAGGTGAGAGAGGCCATTATGCTCTTGGAGAAGGAGAATGCAGAAGAAAGACGGCATCAAGACTCCCCTGCCTGAGAAGAAGCAGATAGTGAGAGATGCGATCCGCGATATTTTCTCAGAGCAGGGTATCCTGAAGTATCGTTACAAAAATATCAAGAGCTTCGAGTTGTCCCTCATCCTGGATGGAGTAGATAAAGGGACAGCATCGTCCGGCAGCCTCAAGCTGCGTCTTTTTTCCGATGAGGGCACAACGGATCGAGAGGAGATGAGAAAGCTGCAAGAGGCAAGCTGGCAGGAGGAAGCCAAAGACGACTTTCACTTCCTGATCTATCTGGACAGCCGGATTGATGATCTTGCAGCCAGTATCTATCGATCGAAGAAAATGGTCTCGGAGTACAATCAGCTCAAAGCTCAGAGCAAGATCAACAGCGAAGAGGCAACCCTCTTGGAGGAGGAGAAAAGGGAGGAGGCACGGCTGGAAGGTCTCTTGAAGCAAATCATGAGGTGGTGAAACTGGGGCTGGCCCTGCTCTTCCGGGCGGGCCGAATCGAGGTTTCATCAGGCGGCCAGAGGTTTGACTCCTACCAGGAGCCCAAGAGCCGGGAGGCCTTCTCCAATGTCAAGACCTTCCGGGCGGCGGTCTTTAATCCCATGGAAAATCCTCCCGCGCCCACGCTTGTCAGGGCGCTGAAGGCCTGCGAGAATCTGACCGGCGAGAAGATCGAGGCGGTGGAGATGGTGGCCATCTCCTCTGCGGCCAGGAGCTTTGCCGACAAAACCGTTGCCAAACTGCTGCCGGTGGAGGCGATCGTCGCCGCCAACGGTCTTCCTGGGAAAGAGCATCTGGGAGAGCTGAAGGGATTTTTGGAGACGCTGAGGAAGAGCAGTTCCAGCGACTCTGTGCATCTGCTGGACCTGATAAGAAAGAAAGTCAAGTTGATCGTAGAATAAGGAGACAGAAGGCAGGGTTGAAGACGTGACGGAAGGTTCAGAGGAGAAGATTGAAAAGGTAGAATCTTTTGAAATACTACGGCATGTTTGGTAAAGCTTCTGCAGAGAGGCTCGAAGAGCTTGAGGACGAGGTCTACCTTTAATAATTATTGATACTAATGTATTTTATAATGCCTTCTTGGCACAAAATTTTCTAACTCTGCCAGGAGATCTCGTCATCACAAGTGGTAAATACACGTATACCAATAAGCTCTCACATTCAACGAGGCCAAAGTCATGAAAATTGTACCCCAAAAATATCGTATTGCGTTCGTTCTCAATACGCTATATTATCCTTTTACTTATCCAGAAATATTAAAATCATTAAAGTCGAGAGGTTATGCAATTTTAGCGTCGGCTCCGCCCAAGCCGTTCTTGAACGGGGCCAGAAATTATGTAAGCGGATATATTGCCTCTAAATCCGGATGTTTCATAGAATTAAACGATGACAGAAAAATCATAGCAGTTGAGGCAGATTCCATTGACCATATTGTGTCTTCTGCCAAGGATATAATTGATTTATCTATGGCAGATTTTCAATTAAGCATGGCAGAGGACATGGATTATGTTGAGCTATTCAGCGCGGCTGTAGTATCAGATAGTGGCAATCCAGCGGAAGCGATTAGGAGATTCTCTGGAGATCAGTACAGCAAATTCGATGAGATAATGGGGGTTGAGTCTTCTGGATATTCCATTAGGATAGTTCCTAGAAACAGCCTCCCAGTTAATAAGGATTGGTTTGACATCTCCATAACACCAAGGTTTTCAACCGCTGACAGGGAATACTACGTGGAAGTTGTGTTCCGGAGAGAAAAAAACATAGATGATGTCTTGGATTTCACGGCGCAATTGGAGACAAAAATGTCTGCGATAATAGGAAAAATAGGAGGATCATAAATAATGGCTGGAGAAATACAGAGCAGCGCGGGTTCAGTATATGGGCTAGGATCGTGGGCCTCCCCTTCACTTGCAGATCTCCAACGAGACGAGAAGATTCGCGAACTTAGCGATTTAGTGATAAAATTATCTGAAGAGGTTAATAGGTTGGAACGCATGATTAGTGGTATGGGTGTTATTATGGACGAGTCTTCCATCAGGTTTAGCGTTGTAGATATGAACGATAAATCCCTGTTTGAGACTAAAGACCTGCTTATTGAGTTTTATCAAAGACACAAAGGTGAATCCATCTATCCTGACGATGTGGCATATGAACTGGGGTTAGATCTAAGAGTTACCATGCAGGCCGTCAAAGAACTCATTAGAGAAGGAAGAATAGAGGAAGTGACTTAATGTCCAACGGCGCTGATGATGTTCATAGAGAAAATGGAGACGCTATCGAAGGGGAACGCATAGCGTGTCAATTTAGGAAAATAAACAAAGTTAATCTGATTCGTGGAACTGGTGCACATAGGGCTGGAAGTACAAGTTTAGAAAACGCATATTGTGTCGTAACAAGGCCGCTTCGGGTAAGATAACGCCAGATTTCGGTATATCATAAGATTGATAAGCAGAACTCTTTTATGTATCAATTGCTTCAAAATTATAAATCCAGTGAGCAACGCCGGCAGTGCGAAAGACCGTATCCGGCCTAATCAAGCTAATCTATCCTCATGGGGAGATCTCAAGAGAGGAGATGGCCGAATTACTGGAGCTGGCCATAGAAGGACGACGCCGTGTTAAGGAACAGCTCAAAAAGATGGGTTCCTTCGAATACCATCAGACTTCATTCTCATACATCGATAACGAGACCAGAGAGGAGCGCTACGTAGGCGTTCCTTAAGAGGGTGGCAGAGATCTTATCTCGGAAGATCCTCTCGCGCCGGGCTCGATATATGCAGCATCAGTTGATGATCAGGGCAAGGCGGCCCTATTCCGCCTGGAAGTTGGATCTGCTCCCGGAACGGGCAAGCTGAAGATGGCTGGCGGAATCGATATCATAACGAAAGAATCAATACAGCGGGCTTTCGCCTATCTGAATGGCCATAAGGTCAACATGGGAATTGCCCAGGCCTTCGAGACTACAGATTTCCATGTGGAAGTGATCAACCTCCTCAATAATCATGTCTCATGTGATGCAGGCATAGGTTTAGTGGTTCTGGGAGATCTCAGTATCCAGGGCAACATTAAGGCAGTACGCTCCCTGGCCGAGCCTCTCCAAATAGGAATGGATAATGGTGCAAGGTGCGCACTAGTTCCCATTGAAAATAAGAGGCACTTCTTAGAAGTCCCGGCGGATATCGTGGAGAGGGTTGATCCCATCTTTTATGGAGAACCCTTCGTTGCGGCGCGAAAGGCATTAGGGCTAAAATGAGTTAAGTGTGATGCAAATTTCAGAAAGGTCTAAATAATAACAGAATGCAAAACCGGAGTGGGATCTGTAATGGATTTTAGAGATTGCCTAAAATTTGCGAGTGACAACCCGGTCAGCTTTATCGCTACCCAAGATAGGGAAATGCCCAGGGTAAGGGCCTTCTTGATGTGGTTTGCTGATGAAAGCGGATTTTACTATCACAATCCCAATGTAGAGGTCTGCTTCTACCACGTCGGCGGCGACATGATGGCCGAGAATATGAGGGAGGCAGAGATCCCCCGGATAAAGTTCTGAGGGTAGTCACAATCTATGTCCTTAGATCCCTACGATTACCTGCGCATTCAAACCCAAATGGATTTCCAATGCCAGCGCTGCGGCCATTGCTGCCAGGTAGCCGATCCCATTGACCTCTATCCCAAAGATATTCGCAGATTGGCGAGCTTTTTTAATATTTCTGAGGAAGAAGCGATCGAAGAATACACTGTCCCCCACCCCAGCGAGTCCGACCTTTTGGCCTTTAAGGCAACAGAGCCATGCCGATTTTATGATGTTTCGCAAAAGGGATGCAAGATATATCAGGCGAGACCAATGGTATGCAGATGCAGCCCCTTTCTCAGCCCCGGCCAAATTGGACTTCAGGGTGTGGAGATCTACGAGGATTGCCCCGCTTCAGAGGAGAGTTACAAAAAAATTGAAAGAGATCTGGATATTCTGCTCAATCCGAATGCAAAGACACAAAAGATGCTTGAGAAGGCACTGGCCAAGATGATGCAGATAGAATGAAGTGCGATGTCGTTGTAATAGGAGCGGGCCCTGGTGGGTCCATGGCTGCCAAGACCGCGGCTATGTTGGGCCTGAATGTTGTACTTTTAGAAAAGCGGCAGGAGATAGGAGAGCCTATCAGATGCGCCGAGGGAGTGAGCCATAGATCGGAACTTAGCGAATTGATCAAGGTGCAGCCCGACTGGATATCAAATGAGGTAAATGGGGTAAGGCTGCATTCTCCCAATAACGATAATGTGTCCATGACCATGGATAACCGCGAAGAAGTGGGCGGATACATTCTAGAAAGGAAAACCTTTGATCGCGGCCTTGCCCTCCAGGCGGCCTGCGCCGGTGCAAAGATCCTGGTCAAGACCCGGGCAACCGGCTTGATCAGGAAGGACGATCTGTGCACAGTATCAGCCATCTGCCAGGGCGAGGCCCTCCAGATCGAGGCACCTCTGATCATAGGCGCGGACGGGGTAGAGTCCAAGGTAGCCAGGTGGGCGGGAATAGATACCAGGCTAAAACCGGAGGACATAATGGTTTGTGCGCAGTATCTAGTCTTGGACGACTGCATTGACCAGGAATATTGTGAGTTCTTTTTCGGAAACAGATTGGCTCCGGGAGGCTACGTATGGATCTTTCCCAAAGGAGGCAAACTTGCCAACGTGGGCATCGGCATACAGGGCTCTCAATCCGGCCCAGGAATGCCCATAAGGCTGCTGGATAGATTCTTGCAGAGAAGGATGCCCCGGGCAAAGATTTTGCAGATAGTGGCAGGAGGAATCCCCACCACTGGTCCAATGAATAATACAACATCAGACGGCATAATGCTGGTTGGAGATGCTGCCCATCAATCTGATCCACTTACAGGAGGCGGGATCATAAATGCCATGAGGGCGGGAGTAATGGCTGGGCAGACAGCATGTAAGGCAATATCTTCGGGGGATGTAAGTATAGCCGGCCTTAAAGAATATGAGGATAAGTGGAGATCATCTATCGGCAAGCAGATAGAGAAACGCTATAATGCCAAGAATTTCTTCCTGAAGCTTACGGATGATGATCTGAACCGTCTGGCAGGATCGCTGCACGGGATGGATATCTCCCGGATGAATACGCGAGACCTGCTAAGGTTTCTGTTCAAGCAGAATCCAAAATTGCTCTGGAATCTGGGTGTCTCAAAATTAATTTGATCGGATGGATATGTGGGGAGGAGAAAAGCTCAATGGACTACACAGATGTGCTTGACAGCTATGGGGCAATCATAGAGGAAGACCTCAAGAACCGGTTGGATGAGATGGTAAGAGATGGGCAAAAGTACCATCCCTTCCTGGCAGATGTTTATGATGCTACCCGTGAGTTTGTGCAAAGAGGGGGAAGAAGGCTGTCTGCCTGTAGCACACTCATAGTCTACCAGGGATTTACCGGTCAAATAGATGAGCGCTTCGGCGTCGCTTCGGCCATGTTTGCCGGAAATATTCTTTATGCCCTGGCCATAGAATGCCTGATGCAATCCGGCTTTGAGCAAAATAAGCTTGTAGATGCAGCAAAACTGCTGGCTGCAGAGTTTCGGGCCGTCAACGAGAGTCAGATCCTGGACATGCTCTTCGAGTACAAGGATCCGGATGTCAAGGAGTGGGAGGTCATGGCCGGCAGAAGAGCAGCCTCTCTCTTCAAGGCCTCGATGCTCGTCGGCGCAATACTGGCATCCGCCCCTGAGAAAGACCGGGAGCGGCTTCATATTGCTGCCAGGCACATAGGATTTGCGTTCGATATTCAGGATGATATCATCGATACCTTTGCCACAGAGGAGCAGTATGGGAGAGTACCCTGTGGGGACATCGGCAAGAGGAAAAAGCCGCTACACGTCATCCTGGCTCTGCAAAAGGAGAAGCGTCTGGCTGCAATCATGCAGGAAGAGAGATATCTTAATGGTGCAGAAATCAAATATGTGCAGAGCCTGATAAGGGACTGTGGCGCTCTTGATGAGGCCAAATCGTTCTCAAGAGAGCATGCCGATCAGGCAGAAAAAATGATCACCAGGATCGGTCTGAATCAGGATGCAAAGGACTTCTTCATATCGTTCATAAGATTCGTGGACCAAAGCCTCGACTGGTACAAATAGGTGCAAATAATATGAGGGTTCTGGCAGTGCTGGGAAGCCCCAGAAAAGGCGGAAACACCGAGATTCTTGTGGATGAGATACTCAGAGGTGCAGAGGTAAAGGGCCACTTCGCAGAAAGGCTGAGCCTCTACGACTACGAGATCCTGCCCTGTCTGGACTGCCGCGGCTGCAAGAGGGCAAAGGCCGGCTACACCTGTGCTCTCTCAGATGGGATGGGAGAGATCTATGCCAGGCTGGAGAGAGCCGACCTCATCATCTTTGGGACGCCCATCTACTGGTACGGGCCCACCGCCAAGATGAAGCTTTTTATCGATAGGCTGCGGCCTTACATCGCCAGCCGCAAGCTTGTCGGCAAGAAGGGTTTGGTAGTTGCACCCTCAGAGGAAGGAGCGACATGCTGCGGGCCGCTCCTGCAGATGTTTGCCATGTCCTTCGACTACCTGGGGCTGGAGAATGCAGGCAGCCTGCTCGCCCAGGCCTACGAGAAGGGAGAGATCGAGAAGATGCCCGGGGAGCTGAAGAGGGCACGAGAGAAGGGATTGACGCTGTAACTCGTCTTTCAATTCCTGTCTCAGACGAAACATTCATTATAAATGTTGGTTATTCAGCTATCCATAAGCCAGGTGATTTCCATGTTTGCACACAGATACATCCTATTTGGATTTAACTCTCTCGTTTTTGCCTGCATGCTGATATCCGGATCAATTGCATCAAACACCAGCATTGACTCGAATGCGTTCATAGATGCTGGCTGTTCTATCGATGGTTACCGTCTTAATTGTAGCAGCTTGGGACTTGAGGAGAGATTTGGCTGCATGCAGATCTCTAACGTTTCTCGCGCATTAGAAAACCTTTCCCCACCGTTGCATTTGGTCGAATGCCTCTTTCTAAGCAAAGACTACAATTCCCATGAGGGCATAGTCCGGGAAGGCTGCATGATGCCGTTGTTCCGCAGATATATCGCTAGGCAGGGCGAAGAATTCAACTCGCGGGGTTAAGGGGTCAAGGAGTCCCCATCCTTTAGGGTGGGGAGGAATTGGACCCCTTACATGATTACTTTCACCCGCAACAGATTGATATAGTATCAGGTGAATATACTTAATCATGCAGCTCACAAAGACCATTATCCTGAAGCTAGATGTACCGGACAACGATCTAGCCGAGCTGCTAAAAGCCTTCTCGCAAGGCATGAATTACACCTCGCAATTCGTGTTTGACATCGGCAAGCCTGTCGGGGGCGGCCAGATCCAAAAAGCCACATACAGGCATCTACGAAACAATCTTAACCTGAAATCTCAGATGGCTTGTAACGTAGCTCGCCAGGTGTCGGGAGCTTACAAAACGCTGCAAAGTCAGATCGACAAAAAGGAATCTGAATGGCAACCACATTGGCGGGCCGCGAGAGATATAAGATCCTGAATTACCAGTACGCTCAGAAATACCTAGACGGATCTTGGAACTATCTGGCGTCCAAGCTTTGTTTACACAAAGACGGAGCTTACTTTTTCCATCTGGCCTGTGAGAAGGATATTCCAGACAAGAATATAGTTGATGCAACTACTTTCATGGGCGTTGATGTCGGCATAAATTGTCTAGCTGTTGCCTCGACGACTGACAAGGAATGCAAATTCTTTGCAGGCGGCGAGATTAAGAATCACCGAAACATTAGATCCAAGGAACGCCGGAGACTTCAGAAGGCGGGCGGTCGCTATTTGGGCACTCGATCTAGCATGAGACTTCTACAGAAGTTATCTGGTCGAGAGACACGGTTTATGACTGCCATGAATCATAATGTATCTAAAAAACTCGTTCAGTTCGCAATGCAAAATGAAGTCTCCGTAATCGGTATGGAAGATTTGACCGGTATTAGGAAGAGAACGGAAAGCAAAGTATCCAAAGAGTTTAGGTACGAGCATTCCAGTTGGGCATTTCGACAGCTACAAGGCTTTGTGGAATACAAAGCCAAAGAAGCCGGGATAGTTGTAATCTACGTGAATCCTGAATTTACTTCCCAAACCTGCCCTAGATGTAACCACATCAGCCGAAATAACCGGAAGGTCCTAGCCTTCCGATGCGAAAAATGCGGTTACGAAACCCATGCCGATAGAGTTGGTGCAATGAATATTGAGCACCGAACACGAGACTTGAGGTATATCCTTGAGTCTCAGGGCGGTTTAGTCAGCCCGCCAAACGCGACACGACTTTTTACGTAGTCGCAAGCCACGTCCTTCAGGGCGTGGTAGTTGACAAGCCCAGGCCAAATCCGGAGTGTACTGCCTAGCGCTTTACTGCCGTGGCATTTCCGTCACCCACGAATTCGCCTCCAAACGTCAGGATATAAGTTCCAGTCAGTGTATTATTTGCAGTATTATTTACCACAAACAGGTCGAGATCGTACTCATCATATTTCTCTCTTGCGTATTCAGATTCAGCCGATTGAACGGCCAATATGAGTTCCTCCTCGGCAAAAGAACCGCTGGCAGTCACAGAATTCCCTGAGCCGCCCTTTGTCAGTGTGCCATAACCCATTATTTTGGTTCTGCCGGACGACCATAGGGTCAGATCAAGTGACCTGTCTGGCCGATCATCGAATTTTACCGACCATTTGCCGCTCAAATCATTTGGTATGGCCTTTGTCACTTGATTCCGGTTAGTAATTGTGCTGACGGTTTGGTTGGGATTATTTTTTGGCTCAGGCGTATCCATGCTCGGACTTGTGATAATAGGCTTTGGCATGTTCATGTTCGGAGCTTTGATGCTAGGCGCTGCGATTTCACCCGGTTCAATAGCACAAGATAAACCTGAAAGCAATAATGCTAGTAACAGTACGCTTGCCAATCTCATTTTACTAACCTCATATTGGGACAAATGGTTTACGTGCTAAATACTAAAGCGGCATCCCCCACATGGGATACCACTTGCTCTCGTCCTTTTCGATGGGCATTTCCTTCTCCATCAAAGCTTTCAGCCGAAATTCCTGGGATGTGTCGCGCTGCCGGTCGCTTGCCGGTACAAAGGGATAGTAAGAGCCCAGCTTGAAGTTATAGATCCAGTAGATTACAGCCTCGCCCCGGAAGCGGTAGACGGCAGCCAGAAGCTGCGTTCCGAAGCCCTGCTCCATGAGGATCTGGCTTATCATTTGAATGTTGGTCACCAGATCTTCGAAGTCCGGGTCCGCCAAAACCACCCATACATAATTGTACTCATCCTTCTGGATTTTATACTCTGTGCCTGTCTCCTTGATGCTTATTTTGAGCAGCTCCTCGATCTCGGCTCGAGCTGCCTCGTAGCGGGATGATTCCATGGGCTTGATGCAGACTCCAGCCGCCCCGTCCGCCTTGTAGCCTAGATTTGCGTCTAAGGTGACGGCGGCGGTGGAGATGGCAAAGAGCTTGTCCGTCTTGGCCTCTGGAAGCCGTGTCTTTCCCAGAATGGAGTCCAAAAACCCCATCTCAGGCCTCCAGTTCCATCTCTATATTCTGCAGTGCCGCAATCCTGGCTTCCAGAGTAGGGTGAGTGGAGAACAGTCTCATGAAGGACGAGCCGGAAATAGCAGGCGTGATGAAGAGCGCGCTGACCGGCCCCTCCACCTTTCTCAGGTCTTCCGTGGGAACCTTAAAGCCGCTGATCTTCTTCAACGCAGAGACGAGATGCGACGGTTGCCCGGTCATGATTGCAGCGCCGCGATCGGCTGCGAACTCCCGGTACCGAGAAAGGGTGCGAATGAGAATAAAGCTCACTATCCAGACCACCAGGGAGACCAGGAACAGCACTATGAAGTTGCTGCCGGAATCGCGATCGCGACTGCCTCCGCCAAAGAATGGCAGCCACTGCACCAATATCTGGGCCATGGATGAGAGAAATGTGGCGATTGTCATGACCATCATATCCCTGTTCTTGACGTGAGTCAGTTCATGGGCCAGCACTGCTTCCAGCTCATTGTTGTCGAGCCGCGCCATTATACCCGTCGTCACAGCCACCACGGCATTCTTTTGATTTCTGCCGGTAGCAAAGGCATTGGGCATGCTGGTCTTCACTACGGCAATTTTTGGCATGGGCAGATCTGCATTGGCACAGAGCCTGGACACGATCTGATGAAGCTCTGGCTCTTCGCTCTCCGTGACGATCTTCGCACCCATGGATCGCAGGATCAGCTTATCAGAATAGAAATACTGCAGGAACATGAACCCGCCCATGAACAGTATTATCACCATCTGACTGACGCCCATAGATAGCAAAACGGCTAAAAAACCTAGGTAGAGCACGGCCAGCAGGCCCATAGTAAGGAGCATTCTCACTTCGAGTCCTCGATCAGACTTCCATCTTTTCATATCTCAATTTCATCGCTACTAGGATATTAGACCTTCTCTTTTCTTGCATAAATAGTTCCATCTAAATAGTTGAAGCTGCACAGATCAAATTGGATTTTTCGGAAAATAGGTGGAAGATAAGAGGCGGATACCAAAATGACGCAAGCAAAAATGGGCGACACGGTAAAGGTGCATTACAGCGGCAAGCTAGATACGGGCGTTCTCTTCGATACCTCAGAAGGCTCCGATCCTCTGCAGTTCGAATTAGGCTCTGGCGGCCTCATCGCAGGATTTGAAGAGGCGGTGGTGGGAATGAGTCCCGGTGAATCTAAGACGGTGCAGATCCCTCCTGAGAAAGCCTATGGTCGGTACAGGGAAGATCGAGTGATTAAAATTGATAAAACAAATCTTCCCGAGGACATCGTACCTGCGGTGGGCATGACTCTTGAAGTATGCGCCCCCAATGGCGTAATGGTTCCTGTCCAGATTACCGAGATCGAAGAGAGTACCGTTACTCTCGATGCCAACCATCCGCTCTCCGAACAAACCTTGAGCTTCGAGATTAAGCTCGTGGAGATCGCAGTAGGCCCGGAAGCAAAGGGCCAATAAAAAATGTGTACCTCTCGCGAAGGGAAAAACCGTCATGTACCACATATATTTATAGCTGGTCGTGGAATAAAGGATGCCAAAGGAGCGGGATTTGTACCAAACACAAATTTGATATACCATTGAATGAGAGTGATGCGAGGATAATGGTCACTGCCGTTCGAAGCGGACGGCAGTAATTATAAATAAAGGTGGGAAACAATTTTGGCGGACCGTGCAGCGGTATTTATTGATGGTGCTTATTTAACCAAGATTCTAGATGTTGATTTTGGCAAACCCAAGATAGACTTGGCCGGATTTTCGGATATTCTTTGCGGCAATTATGAGCGGCTGAGGACCTACTATTATAATTGCATGCCTTACCAGAGCTGCCCTCCCACGGAGGACGAGCGTCGCAGGTTTGCCGCCATGGACAAGTTCGTCTACACACTACGAAAGCTTCCCAGATTCGAGGTGAAGCTGGGGCGCCTGGGCTGCGTGGGCGGTGAGTTTATCCAAAAGAGGGTGGACATCGCTTTAGCTGTTGATCTGGTGCGGCTAAGTTGCGGCAGGATGATCGGAAAGGCAGTCATCGTCACTGGTGACAGTGATTTCTTGCCGGCCATAGAGGCGGCAAAGGAGGCCGGCGTGCTGGTGACGCTCTACTACTCGCAAAGCTCCATTCATGACGAGCTGCTCTCTGCCGTGGACGAGAGCGCAGTCATGGGACAGAATCTCATAAGCCAGGTGACTCGCTAAATAAATGAACCATAAAGAATCAAAAGCTGCAGATGGCACAAGCATTCTGCAGCCATCAACACATTCACTTTTTCTTCTTTTTCTCGTCCTTGGCGTAGACGTCGCGCAGATCTACGACCTTCTTTGACTTTCCGGCCGTTCTGGGTATGGACCCCTTCTCCACCAGCTCGATCTTGCTTCTCACATTGAGCACGGACTTGATCTTCTCTTCAGTCTTCTTCTGGATTCTTGCCAGGTCCGTGAGTTCGCCGGTGAAGGCTTCGTCCTTAAGTTCCACCTGGATGCTGATCTCGTCCAGACCGTGCTTCTTTCTGTCTACGACCACCTGGAAGTAGTTGCCAATCTCAGGGATGCTGACCAGCACATCCTCGATTTGGCTCGGGAAGACGTTGATGCCTCGCACAATGAGCATGTCGTCCGCCCGGCCCAGGAACCTGTGCAGCTTTCTGCTGGTGCGTTTGCATGGGCATTTTTCTTCCATGATGTAGGTTACGTCGCCCGTATGGTATCTGATGAGCGGCATGGCCTCTTTGGTAAGCGAGGTTATGACCAGCTCGCCCGGCTCTCCCGGTGCACATGGTTGTTCATTTTCATCCAGAATCTCGATCAAGAAGTGGTCCTCCCAGATGTGCAGGCCATTTTGCTCCTGGCACTCGAAGGCCACGCCTGGACCCATCATCTCGGAGAGGCCGTAGGAGTCGTAGGCTTTGATGTGTAGCGTCTCCTCCAGCTCCTTTCTCGATTCATCCGACCAGGGCTCGGCTCCAAAGCAGCCGATGCGAAGCCGCAGCCGGTCCACCACGCCCCTGGCCTTAGCCGTCTCTGCCAGGTAAAGCGCATAAGAAGGTGTGCAGTGCAGCACCGTCACAGCGAAGTCCATCATGATCTCGAGCTGCCGCTCCGTGTTGCCCACGCCGGAGGGCACCGCCATGGCCCCCATGCGTTCGATGCCGTAGTGCACCCCGAGACCGCCCGTAAAAAAGCCGTAGTTCACAGCGTTCTGGAATATATCACCCTTCTTGACCCCGACCATGACAAAGTCGCGGGCCATGAGGTCCGACCAGGTCTCGATGTCTTTGGCTGTGTAGCCGACCACGGTGGGCTTGCCGGTCGTGCCGGAAGAGGCATGCACCCGCACCACTTCCTCTAGCGGAACGGCAAAGAGGCCGAAGGGATAGTTGTCACGCAGGTCCTGCTTTTTGGTAGTGGGCAGCTTTGCCAGGTCCTTGAGGCTCTTGATGTCCTCTGGGGTGATGCCTGCCTGCTTGAATTTATTCTCGTAAAAGGGAACGTTTTTGTAAACCTTCTCTACAACACTCTTGAGCCGCTGCAGTTGCAGCTCTTCCAGCTCCTTTCTCTCCATGAGCTCCATTTTCGGTTGCCAGTAATTCATTTTCATACCCTGGTAAAATTTGATTCGTTCTGCCTGTGCGATACAGTGCCATGAGAGGAAACGTCAGGGTATATCAATAATTCCCATGGATATGCAAGGACTTAATTATTTTAAAAAAAACGCAAAAAAAAGCCAAGGGCGACTCTGTTCATCGCCCTTGCATCATCTTCTTGACCTGCCTTTGCAGACCGTCCAGCTCTCCTGTCGAGTAGAGATAGTACCCGGCCCCGATTGAGATGAGCAGCACCAGGATCAGAGCGATGAGCCAGTTTTTGCTATCTGCCTTCTCCACGTTCACCGTCTTGCTCTGCTCATCCAGGCTGATTCTCGTCAATCCCGGATCCTTGGGCTTGTAGCTGAAGCTGACCGTAGTGTTCTCGCCTGATTTGACCGTCGTATTCTTGCTGCTCACAACGGTCTCGTTGGCCTTCAGCTCCAGCAAGCGAGAGTCGTCATTGCTGCCTACGTTCTCTACAATGGCGGAGATCTTCAGCTCGCTGCCTGCGTTGGCCTTATCCGGCACCGTCAGATTAACGACCCTCAGAGACGAGGTTATCATGATCTTCTCGGTGGCGGAATTGAAGCCCTCCTTTTCTGCCTTCAGGGTGTGCACGCCGGTGACATTGGCGGAGTAGGTCATCGTTCCCTGCGCGGAGGTGCTGCCGATGCTCTCTTCGTCCAGGAATAAGGATGCCGCATCCACAGGCGTCTGGTTGATGCCCTGCACCACAGATATCAGGAAGTTTTCTCCCTTGACAACCTCAGCCGGCGCATTGATGGTGAGCTGGTTGGCAAGCGTTGCATTGGCCCTCTCGAATGCAGACTGGCTGGCAGCTTCAGTCGCCGTCCTCACTATCAGGCTGGCCTTGCCGTCGTTATAGCCGTTCTTCTTGGCAACTATCTGGAAGGTGCCGACATTGGCAGGCGTATAGCTGATCAATCCGGTGACATCCGTAGTACCAACGGAGCTTCCATTCATCTGGATTAAAACTCCGCTCAGACCAACTGTTCCGGACTTGACACTGATAGATACCGGCTGATTCACAATGGCATCCGGAAGACTTATGGTCATTTCTTTTCCATCTCCGGTCTTGGTGGCAATGGGTGCCATAAGCCTCTTATCGCTGTCTGCAACCTCAAGCTTCAGGTTCTCCATGATCTCTATGGTCTTGCCTCTTCCCAGGCTGATGGATCCATCATTTTGCATGGTGATGCCGTCATCACCCAGTGTCTCCACCTTCATCCGGCCGTGAATCTCTCCTTCCTCCACGGACTGGGGACTATCAGAGACCTGGAAGATGCCGTTCACCGTGGCCAGATCGGATTCCGTGCTGCGGAAGACGCTCTCGATGTGGACCGTGATTATGGGCACATCCTTCTCTGAGCCTATGCCCACCTTGTACATGTAGCTGGAGGCCCTGTCCTTGGAATCGGAAGAAGGCGTGACCACCTTGCTGTCAACTTCCTCTCCGTCTTTGGCGAGCGAGAGATAGACCTTGTTTCCATTCAGATCTACCGATTTAATGCGCAGTTCATATCCCTCTTCCAGGGAGAGAACAGAACCGCTGGCAATGGTCTGGCTATCTTCGCTATCAATCAGGACACGTCTGAGCTGGCCCTCGTTGATGGCGCTTATTTCATCTGTAAAAGCGGTCTCGTTATTGTATCCCGCGAAGTACTTATCGGCCATGAAACCGATGACGTCGTACTTGCCCCAATCGACAAACTCGAACTTGACCGGCTGAGGACTCGTCGAATAGGTTAGATCCTTCTCCTCGATCTTGTTCTTGCCGCTTATCTTGGCCGTGAGGATCTCTGTTCCCACATCATCATCTATATCATAGTAGAAGCCCTCGAAGTTGTAAACTGTCCAGGTAAATTCATCGATATCTGATGGATCGATTACTGTGCCTCTCACTTCCTGAGGTCCGGATCTCTCTACAACGGGTGCAAAGCGCAGCTCCTCTGCATCTGCAACCAGGAACCCTACATCCCCGAAGATCTTGGTTGTGCTTCCTTTTCTTAAAGAGAGGGAATTGTCATTTTCCATTTCCACGCCTGCGTCAGAGACGGACGACACTATCATCTTATCGTACTCATCTCCGCTTTCAACAGAGGCATAAGTATCGGATAATTGGAAGAGGCCATCTACAGTGACCAGGTCGGACTCGGTACTGGCAAATACATTGGATATATGAGCCATGACGATGGGCACGTCCTCTCCGGATATGTCCACTTTGTACTCATAAGTGGCACTTTTTGGGCTGCTGTCTGGAGTGACGACCTTGCTGTCCACCTCTTCTCCGTCCTTGGCCAGGGCCAAATAGACCTTATTTCCATCGATATCTATCTGCTTGATGCGCAGCTCATATCCCTCTTCCATAGAGAGGACCGAACCGGTGGTTATCGTGCTCTCATCATCGCGATCTATGAGCACTCTTCTCAGTTGACCGTCATTAATGAGGCTCACATCCCGGTCGAAGAGATCGCTGGCCTTGTAGCCTGCAAAGTATTTATCGGCCATGAAGCCTATAACCTGGTAGGTTCCCCAGTCGCCGAATTCGAAATCGGTCTCCTCGGCACTCGTGCTATACGTCAGTTCGCCGGAATCGATGGACCGGCTCGTTCCCTGCAGCTTCACATTCAGCCTCTCAGTTCCCACATCATTCTTCATGTCGTAGAAGAATCCGGAGAAGCTCTTATACGACCAGGTGTATTCGTCAGGGCTGATTCCTTCTCGCCAGATGCGGTCATTTGCCTGCTCATCTTTATCAGCTTCCTTGGCGGGCTCTATCGTCGCGCCTTCTGTGGCATTTTCAGAATCATTAGCTGAAACGTTATTGGATATGGATTGCGTTTCATTGAGTGATTCGTTTTGCTGGTCGTCAATGCCAAAAGCTGTTGTGTCTGCTGAAACTGCCGTTCCTAAAGCTACATTCTCGGGAGGAGCTACCGTAGCGTCTGTAGCAGCTCCTGTTGCCGTATCCGTCTCGACCACCTTATTTGATGCAGCAGGAACTTCGGTCTGAATAGTATCCGGCGTTATTGTCGCATCTTGGGCAGGCGGCTGGCTGGCGATTGCTTGTTCTGCATTGCTTTTTAGGGCAGAGGCAGCGGTGTTTGCAGTCTCTTCTGGGGCGGCAGAGGCTTCGGATTTTAAGGTCTGTCCGGCAGATGCCAGCGGCTTAAGTCCAGTGGTGCGCTTGGCCAGCTTTTCTGCCGATATAGTCTCTCCCTGCGTGCTCTTAGAATCCAAGCTCTGGCTTATGATTGGGGCCGCCCCGTTCGCTGCATTATCGTTCTCAGAAGGGGTTTGCGCCAATACACTAATTGGCAGAGCCGCAGCTATAATTAATAGTAGCAGACAGACTCCACCGACCCTGACATGATCCATAGATCTCCTCCAATACATGACTGTTATAAGCTATCTTCTCGTATTTTCCTTATTTATATTTTTTGTTTTTTTGAATTGCTTTTTTTCATTTTTCTTCCTGGCACCAGCATATCTTAGGATGCTCAGCCTGTGCATGGATGCAGTTTTCATTTATAAATGTGATCACGACCGCGTGGTTCGAATAGTGAAAATGCATAACATTTATGTGCTTGGCGGTTCATGGATTCAAGGGGAATTTCAGTATGGGAAAGATTATATTTATTATTGCGGGGCTGATATTTGCTCTGCTCTTAGTGGGACTGTCTGCCTCACAAGGCATGGGCGGCTCTAAAGCCTACGATCGGAGTGGCTATGATTGGATGGGAACACCTGTATCGAGCGGTGATCAGGCAATCACAAGGATACCGGACTACTTAAGCCCAAATAGAGCCGGAAGTCCGGAGTGGGACCCCTTCGGGGCAGGGTCTGCTGCTCAGTTGGGAAGGCCGGAATGGGATCCCTTCGGGGCAGGCCAGAACGCTTTCAGCTTGCAGCTTCTGCCAGCCGACCCGGCAAGTGAGGGTCTGGTTGTTGCAGGCGGCGAGAAGCTGGCCAATCAGCTTTACCTGCAACGTGGCAAAGAACTCTTAACACAGGGCACAGTAACTCTCGGCGAGCAGTATGTGCTCTGGGCGCGAGTAAACGGTAAGGGCAGCTTTCTCTTTTACGATTATAACCGCCAAGTCTTAAACCAGGGCTACGTTACACCGGGCTGGTATAGGATAAACGGCGCGTATGCAAATTATCTCGGTGCGCACATCTATCGCTTCGTCTCGGCGGGGTTGGCCAGCAATAATCTTTCCATCATGGTAGGCTCCGGAAGCTATCCCACCTCCTTCAGTCTGGCTGGAAAAGTGCTGGATCAGAGCGGTCAGGGCATGTCCGGCGTTAAGGTAATTGTGTCCAATAACGAAGGCGGGAAATTCTCCACAATGACGAATCCTGCCGGGTATTATGCCATCGATGTGGCAACGGGAGTCTATCTCGTCAATGCCGAATTTCCGGGATATATATTCACCCAGACCTCCGTTCAAGCAACGACGGGCCTGGTATCGGCAGCAAGGCCGGTTGTTGGGACACCGATGGGCAGCGCATCGCCTTCGATCTAGCCGTAATTAAGAAGTTCTAACTATTTTTTAAAAATGATTATAATCAAAATAGGTAAAAACGCAAAGCTACCGTCGCAAAATGGGAAATAAAATTGCTGATGGATCTGTCTGTGCCGCAGGATCTATCTGGGCGGTGTTGCGTAGTTCCAGCGCCAAACCTTGAAGCTCGTTGCCATTATTCCCAGGAAGATTGCCAGTATCAGCAGGGCCTGAAGCCACTCGACGATAGTAATTGCATCCATTTCCTACACCAATAGAGAGCCGTCTCTTTTATCTGATAAAGGTTTGCATGCAAAAGATGATATGGGAAAACATGTGTTTCTCCCCCGAGAGCTTTAACGAGGCTGAAAAGTTGCTAAATGTGACCTTCCTGGGAACCGCCGGATCGCTTCCAACGCCGGAGAGAAATCCTTCGGCCATCCTCATCAATCGCGAGGGAGAGATGATGCTCTTTGACTGCGCAGAAGGCACGCAAAGGCAGATGATGCGGGCGAGAACAGGCATGATGCGCTTAAACTACATTTTTTTAACTCATCTGCACGCCGATCACATCTTAGGCATCCCCGGACTCTTGGAGACTTTGGCCTTCCAGGGGAGAAAAAATCCAATTACAATCGTCGGTCCCATCCATACTATGCATCTGGTGGAGTGCTTTAAGTCTGTCTGTTACTTCTCCCGCAACTTCGATGTCCAGGCGATCGAACTACAGCCAGGAGACGTGCTGAAGATGAAAGGCTGCCAGGTAAGGGCCATCTCAACTAAGCACAGCGTTCCCAGTCTCGGTTACTCTTTAGAGGAAGACATGCGCCTCGGTCGATTCAACCGAGATGCAGCTACTTCTCTAGGCATACCACCCGGACCGCTCTTCGGAAAGCTGCAGCATGGCCAGGAAATCGAGGTGAACGGCCAAAAAATAGAGCCCCATCAGGTTATGGGCCCCGCCCGACCGGGCAGAAGGGTCGTCTACACGGGAGACACAAGGCCCTGCAAATCAGTGCAGCTGGCCAGCATGGGGGCGGATCTGCTCATCCACGACTGCGCTTTAGCTAATGATATGGCGGATTGGGCCAAAGAGACGAAGCACAGCACCGCGCTAGAAGCAGCTGAAGTCGCCAAAAACGCAGATGTGGGACAGCTTGTCTTAACTCATATAAGTTCCCGCTACTCTGAGGATACCTCCCAACTTTTAAAAGAGGCAAAATCCATCTTCGAGAGGACTATTGTGGCTGAGGATCTGATGTCTCTGGAAATCCATCTCAAGGATGAGTAAAAAAGTTGTAGTGGATGCTCGTGCGCGAATCACGGTTTTGCTCTTTTTTCTCGTTCCTCATGCAAAGCCGTCATAACCTTTTGGGATAATTCATCATCCCTTCCGATGAGAGATATATCCAGGGATTGCATGGCGCAATCGATCATATCTCGGCTATGGGCGAGATCGATACCTTTGCTCTCACTGGCAATGCCCCTCCGATAGAGATCATCGATCTCATCTGGAGACCGGCCCAGAGCATTTGCAGCAGAAATGGCCCGTCCGAACATTTCCATCTCGATGTAATACTCCAGGCCGTCCCTGTAGAGCTTCTCGGAAAGAGCATCCTGGCCCGCGTTCCTGGCAATCAATGCTGCAAAGAGATAGTCTCCCGCATCCACAAGAATGGCTATGGCCTTATCGATCATTCCTTTGTCTCTGGCCAAAACCACGGCATACTCCGTCTCACCTGCTTTTGCCAGTACCTCTACGCCCTCTTTTGCTAAATCGTCAGGCAATTTTCTCAGGTTTTCTACAATATAAGATACCTTTTCATCAAAGGACATCCTCTCGAATTCTTCCTTCAAACTTAAGTCCCCAGATGATTTTAGGAAATTCATTTGCAATTAAGCTTTTGCATTCCATAACCGTTCAGATACAAATCTAAATCCAGAGCAGCGATTTTGTGTTGTTAGATGCAAATAGAGGCGGCATGGATGGCCAGAGACTTTGCCGGCAAATCAAGCAAGGCAAATATGGAGATCTTCGCTTGGTCCTCCTGGTGCCCGTAGGCAAGAGTCAAACCGATCCGAATGGAAGAGCTACAAAAGGTCCTGGATATTTGTGATGAGGCCCGGTGTGTAAATATCCGATAATAAGTTTCCGATGTGTATTTTTTTAATTTTTTAAAGCTATTAATGTGTGGGGAAAATTATAACTATTCATAATAGCTTGCTAATTCTATGAAAATAGTATTCATATTGCCTCTTTTGAGATCACCATATTCTGTATGCCCGGAACCTCCTCTGGGCCTGGCCTATTTAGCAGCATCCTTATTAAGATACAGAAATGATCTGCATATTGAGATAATTGATGGCTTTCTTATGGAAAGGGATGAATATTATCAAAAGATCTCGAAGATAAAAGCCGATGTCATAGGGGTTACGACTACCATGGCACAACTAAATGAGGCTTTATTACTCCCAAGTATAGTAAAAGATACTAACACAAAATTTATAATAGGCGGTCCAGGAGCCGTAAACCTTCCCAGCTCCAAGCTTTACGAAAGTGGCTATTCTGTAATATGCTATGGAGAAGGCGAGAAGACAATTGTGGAATTGGTCGAGGCGTTTGAAAATGGTCTATCTCTGAAAAATATAAAAGGTATATCATATTGCTCGAAGGGTAGAGAGATCAAGACGCCTCCAAGAGACCTAATAAAAGATCTAGATGATATTCCCTTTCCCGCGAGGTCACTTTTGGATATGGATAGGTATTTGAGAATATGGAAGGAAAAGATGGGGGTTTCTGTAACACAAATCATATCTTCCCGAGGATGTCCCTTCTCCTGTAGATTCTGTGATAATAAAACTTTTGGAAAAAAAATTCGATTCATGTCTCCGCCTAGGATGATTGAAGAAATGAAATTAATTTTTGATAGTTTTGGTGCGGAGATGATATATTTTGAGGAGGATTTATTCACAGTTAATCGGAAAAGAGTGCTTGATTTTTGCAAGCTGATGGAAAAAGAGCTTCCAGGTAGAATTTGGGGAGCTCATTCCAGAGTGGACACAATAGATCTGGAAATGCTCACTCGGATGAAGCAAGCAGGATGCACCGATATTTTCTTTGGGGTGGAGAGCGGAAGCCAAAAGATATTGGATCTCTTAGGAAAAGAGATTACAGTCGATAAAATAGAGAATGCATTCAGGTTAGCGAAGAAGGTTGGAATAAAAACACAAATGTATCTCATCATAGGCATCCCTGGAGAGACACATGAGGATATTGAGATGACCAAGAGAATGATAGCAAAACTGGAGCCGTCCTCAATAGATATATCCGTTCTTACACCAATTCCCGGAACAGAAATTTATGAGATGACCAAACATTTGATCGAGAAAGAGATTGACTTTAGCAACTGCGATTGTTTTAAAAATATTTTTAGAACAGATGTATTTGAAGTCGGACAAGAGGAAAAAAGGCGAGAAATATTGGATTTCTTTTTTTCCACTTTCGAGAGAAAGATTGATCCCAGACTTAGCCCTGCTTAGCAAAATGCCTCGCGCTAATTGGAGTGATTTAGTTCAAATCTGTGATTAGAAACAGATTAGCCATTTTTCCAGCCAATAGGTTGATCAACAAAAAGATATAGCAATTATACGAAACAATAGTAATTACATGAAGTTGGAACCTGTCTTGTTTCTTATGAGGCAGCAGAATGAATAGAGGAGGAAAGTGCCCGAAAGCGTTGAATAATAATATGAAGTATTTGGAATAGAGCGCCAAGCTCCATCAGGCCTTAGTGGATCGAGATGGAAATATGAATTATTATTGCCAACGATTGTGCTTTGAAGATACAGCGACCTTTAGAGAGAGATATAATGTGGAGACCTAACTTGCAGGACCGAAACATGTTCTCTTCTAAAAAGAATGAAGAATATAGGGGGAGATTTCAGCAATTCATCTCACGCATATACGGCCTGGTGTCACCCTATTCAAATATCGCAAAGCATTTATCTTTCCATAACTCGTTGCTCATAGCGGCTCTAGTTCTAATTCTTTACATGGGCATATGGTTCCTTCTTCGAGATGATCCTTATCGCCACACAGTCTTCGGCGATATAGGTGGGATAATAGTAAACTGCCTGGCGGCCCTGTGTTTGTTTTATGCTGCAGGACTTTCTCGGAGAATTGATAGAAAACTCTACCTTAGCTGGATGATTCTCGCTATCGCGCAGCTCTCCTACGCACTCGGAGACGTTATCTGGACCTATTACGA
Source organism: Methanotrichaceae archaeon (assembly GCA_963803855.1). Taxonomy (GTDB): domain Archaea; phylum Halobacteriota; class Methanosarcinia; order Methanotrichales; family Methanotrichaceae; genus Methanothrix. Next base: position 558,451 of record CAWDNX010000001.1, on the reverse strand, counting down.
GCTGGTACTCAATGAGAGTCCATTTCCCTCTCTCGCCGATGGACCGTATGTTCTGCGCTATTTATTATTTTTAATCGGTATGCTTATCCTGCCGGCAGTACCAATTTCCTCCAAAGAACGACTCAAGTTATGGCTTGATACGGGAATTGTGATGATTGCCTCCGTTCTTCTATTCTGGACTTTGATCATAGCTCCCACCATTGAGCAGAGTGTAGATGCTGATGAACTGACTCTTTTACTCTCCGTTGCGTATCCGGTGATGGACTTAATGCTTTTATTTGCTTTAATAGATCTGCTTTTGAGAAGGCTTGGTTTTCCAGGGCAGAGGGCACTCCTTTTTTTGGCAGCGGGAACTGCTTTGTTAATCATTTGTGATTCTATTTTCAATCGCCAGTCCCTGGATGGAACCTACATTTCGGGTGGGATGCTGGATAACGTATGGATTATTGCATACATAATGATCGGACTTGCCGGATTATCTCAAGCTGAATTTCTGCATAGCTCCAATTATCAGCCTGATTGCATAATCGAGGGGCGATATGGCCGGATCAAATGGCCGCTTTATCTACCTTATTTCGCGGCAGGAGTCGCTTTTTTATTGCTTGTATGGAGTCACTACCATCCTCTTGCTGTATCCTTCAAGTCTCTTGCTATGGCGGTGGGATTGATCATAGGTCTGGTGGTTACTCGTCAGATAATTGTATTGAATGAGAATTCAAAGCTTTATGCTGAGGCTCAGGAAGATATCGCCGAACGCATGCAGGTGGAGATGGAGGTCAAGAGGCTCAATGAAGAACTAGAGGGACGGGTTGTAGAGCGCACCTTCCAGCTCGAAGAGACCAACAAAGATCTGCAGAGCCAGATCTTGGAGCGCGAAATGGCAGAGGATGCTCTTAAGGACTCCGAGCGCAGGCTGGCGGATATCATCAACTTCTTGCCTGATGCCACCTTCGTCATAAACAGAGATGGCGTGGTAATTGCCTGGAACCGGGCAATAGAGAAGATGACTGGCATCAAGGCCGCCAACATTCTGGGAAAAGGCAACTATGAGTATGCTCTTCCCTTCTACCAGGTGAGAAGGCCTATACTCATCGACCTTGTCCTGAAAACCGATCTCTGTTTAGAAAAAGAATATGAGCGCATCAAATGGCAAGAAGACGGCATATTGGTAGGAGACTCTTTCAACTCCAACATACTGGGTAAGCCGACATATTTATTGGGAAGCGCGGGAGTTCTCTATGACTCAGAGGGAACGATATATGGTGCCATCGAGTCCATAAGGAATATTACAGATCGAAAAATGGCCGAAGAAGACCTGAAGAGTGCTAAAAACAGAGCTGAATCGGCTACAAAGGCCAAGTCGAAATTCCTGGCCAATATGAGCCATGAGATTCGCACCCCCATGAATGCCGTCATAGGCATGAGCGACCTTCTCCTGCAGATGGATTTAAAGATCGAGCAGCGTGATTACCTGGAGACCATTCGTAGCAGCGGAAATGCCCTGCTCGCCATCATCAACGACATTTTGGATTATTCCAAGATCGACGGAGATAAACTAAAGCTGGAGATCCTGCCCTTTGATCTGGCCGGCTGCATTGAGGTCTCTATGGATCTGGTGGCTGCCAAGGCGGCAGAGAAGGGCCTGGAGCTGACGTATTTCCAGGAGGATGATGTGCCTACAATGCTTATAGGTGATGAGATTAGGCTGCGTCAGATACTGATCAATCTCCTGGGAAATGCCGTGAAGTTTACAGAAAAAGGCGAGGTCGTGCTGTCGGTAAGCTCCACTCCCTGGCATGGTGACAAAGTCTTGCTTCATTTTACCGTTAAAGATACAGGTATCGGCATATCCCAGGTAAACCTGGGCAAGTTATTTCAATCATTTACTCAGGTTGACTCTTCGACCACCAGGTATTATGGCGGAACCGGCCTTGGGCTGGCTATAAGTCGCAAGCTGGTGGAAATGATGGGCGGAGAGATCTATGTGGAAAGTACGCCTGGAAAAGGCAGCACCTTTTACTTTACCATTTTATGCGACGCTTCAGTGCAATATAAGGCGACATTGCCTGATGACCTAATTCTGGCAGGAAAGAACGTGCTGATAGTAGAAGGCAGCGAATCTGTGAGAAATATGCTTTCGAAGGCTGTAATGTCCTGGAAAATGAATGTGGCGGCAATAGCTGGTGGAAAGGAGGCAGCAGAGATTCTCGAGCGAGAGAAATATGACTATGTGATCATAGATGCCTTTTTGCCAGATACGGACCGCGGGCTCTTGTTGAGACAGATCAAGACCATGCAAAGCCGTCCATTTATTGTGATGATAAGCCACATGGGAAGCAAGGTAGAGCGAGATTCTTCTGTGAGCGGTTGGCTTAGCAAGCCCGTTAAGCCTCTCCAGCTCAAGCGTCTGCTGGTAAACTTGCTCTTACCCGAGAGCCAGGAGATAAAAGCTGCTGAAGTTCAGCTTCCTATCCCAGAAAGGAGGAATGATCTTTTAATTCTCCTGGCCGAGGATAATCCGGTAAATCAGAAAGTGGCTCTTAGCATGCTAAAGCGCCTCGATTATAAAGCTGATGTTGCCAACAACGGCCTAGGTGTTCTGTCGTCTCTGGAAAGAAAGGCTTATGATGTCATTCTCATGGACATACAAATGCCGGATATGGACGGACTGGATGCCACGCGCAGCATCCGCGAGCAAAGAATGAAAAAACACCCTTACATAATAGCCATGACGGCTTATGCTCTTGATGGGGATCGAGAGGAGTTTCTAAAGGCCGGCATGGACGACTATCTCAGCAAACCGATACGGATAGAAGAACTAAAGCTAGCATTAGAAAAATGCGAAAAGGTCCTAAAGACGAATGGCTCATAATGTAAATCAATTGCCATCGCTTACTATGTTGAAGGACCAGTGACCGGCATCACAGTTTTTACAGGGGTGACCTTCCGGGTAGTTTTTAGTTTCTTCCATTATCCTTAAATTGCTATATCTTTCTTCATAAAATATTTTTTGTAATGGCGTTTTGTTTGCGTCTCCCATTTCTATTTGGCCCTCAAAATAATTGCAACATGACACAGTCCGACCGTCCCACAAGACACCCATGTAGGTATTCATGGAAGAACAGATCTCGTTATAATCCGCCTGGTTTTTAAGTTCTATCCCAAGTGCCATTTCCATCTCTTTCAGCTTCGAATACTTAAAATCAGGCGTCATTAGAGTATCTATAACGACCGTCATCCTTTTGCCTTGCCATTCTTTTACGAAGTCTTCGACATCTTTCCTTGTATGGTCGCAAAACACCATGTTTGTCGTTATCACGGGAAACTTGCGATCACCTCTTGTCTCCAGTAGATCTTCGATGTTCTTTTTTACTACATCATAATTGGAACCGACTCTAATTTCCTCGTGCTTAGCGCCCACGCCATCGAGGCTGAAGTGAACCCATGGTAATTCCCTATCGCAGACAAGTTCTGAGTATTCATGATTCCAAAGCCCACCGTTTGTGCTTATGACCGCCCTAAATCTTCTTGGAACCGCTGTCACATATTCCAGCATATCCATATACCTTGGATGCATCAGTGGTTCTCCGCCGTAGAACAGGTTGACCTGCTTAATCGTCGGTATCTCGCTAATTTGATCTACAAGCGATTTAAATAAATCCATTGACATGAAGCCTTTGCTTCTGGGAGACGGATCTGAGTAGCACATTGTGCATTGAAGGTTACAATGATTTGTCGGTTCTATCGCCACATATCTTAATTCCGGGGTGGTCTTGCATTTTAAGTCGCATTTTTTTTCATCCCCAAAAACCAGTTGGCAGAAACGATCCCCCGGTTTATAGGCCAATCCTTCGATTGCAGTCTTCTTATTTGCTATCATTTCCATCTCTCAAATCATTCGTTCCTCTTCTTTCTCCCCTCTGTACAGTTCCGGCAATGCGTTCATGTACTCCTTAATCATAATCGGAAATGATCTGGATTCCATGAAGCGAAGGCCGAGCTGCTCTGCCCAGCGCTGTATCCCTAAGTCTTGAGAGACAACGGCGGCATCCAGCTCTTTTGCCAATAACAAAACGTCGATGTCCGGGCCGCTGTCCAGGATGCCATAGCGCAGTGCAGCTCTGTATTTCTCTCGAAATTTGCGGATTATGCTGCCCACAATCTCCCGCTCGATCTCATCTTTCATATCCGCGAGACCGGTGCCGCTCTCGGAGAGGGAGATGCATCTGGAGACGGATTCCCAGATGGCCTCTTCGGAGATGTTCATGCCTTTGTTTATGCGGCTCCTCATGTAGTCGACGTATTCATAAAAGATCTTGGAAGGCACCTTGACTTTGTACCTGTCCGGCGACTTTTTAACGAGCCAGGTATCGACCTTACCCAAGACTCGAACGTCACAATTATTATGCCTGGCGAAATCCTTGATCTCATTGTAGACGGAAGGATACGGAATGTAGCAGCTAATCCCCAGATGAAGCCTTCCTTCTGCCACGCGATCCAATATGGCATTTATTCCTTCGCAGATGCTGGCGGCACCCTCACTCTCCCAGGCTAAAGAGTCCGTGAGGGCTGTAGTATCCAGCACGAACCTTTGGCGCAACATTAATAATAGTACGGAAGAAGTGATATAAGATACCTTCTCATTGAGAATTGGATCATACAGGTGAAAAGCTAAATAAATCCTAAGTAGATAAGAAGGCGTGAAATCCTACGAGCCCCTGGTCTTCACCTTATCCCGGATTGAGAACCTCATGCATCAGGTGAGCTTTGATCCGGTGGAGATGAATGGAAAAATCATTACCAACACATCTCTGGTAGAAAAGGAACGCCTAAATGAGACGCTAGCTGTCTTTTACGATATCATCCAAAGCGGCCTTTCCGTCTCGCCTTTGATTATGCTGGAAGAAGAGAAAGGACTGATAAAGATTAAGACCGCTTGCAGCCTGACCATCAGCGGCGTTTTGCTTAAGTCTGGCATACCGGTACGTCCCAAAGGCGGCGGCCTGATAGAAGTGGTAGAGCGCGAGCCGACCAGGTTCACAGACATGCTCATGTACTGGGCCACCACTATCGATCCCATCGACGTTCTCACCTCACAGGAGCTGACGGATATCACGGGAATGATGCGAACGGGAAACGGGCGCATCCTGGGCAATCTTCAGGAGGCGCCCATGCTGGCCAGGGAAAGAATCGAGGAGGTGCTCGGCCAACTGACTGCGGCGGAGTTTACCGGAGTCCTGGAGCTGGGCGAGCCCAATATGAATGTGCTGGGCGTCTCTGTGGAAAGGGATCACGTGGGAATAGCATTGGTAGGCGGCACAAATCTGGTGGCAGCCGCGCAGGAATGCGGCATCAAGGTGAGGCACGAGTCGATCAGCGACCTGACCGATGTCGCGGAGATGAAGCATATTGAAGAGCTGATTTGAATCCGGGCGATGAGTTCGTTATAGGCGAAGCCACTAGCAAAACTATACTTCTAAAAAAAATGGATCTTGCAGTTATCATGAAAGGAATCATTGAAGAAGCCCGAAAGGTGGATCTCGATAAGCTTGAGAAGGAGATCGAAGAAGAGGGCAACAAGATTGCACGAAAGAACCATAAGATTTTTGCTGGACACTAACGTTTTCATACAAAAGTAACAGCTTCCTCCGCCCCCATGCAGAAGTATCTTCACATTTTGAAATCTAAATAATCCGCAGCATCCTGGAAATCATCCTGGAAAATATGCCGCAAAGGCCCGATCTGCTGCCATCCTCATCAAACGACCAATCCTTTCCAACCTTTACATCCGTCAAGCATGGGATCACTTTTAGGATCTCGTTTCCCGCTTCTTCCATAACGCTTCTTAGCAGCCGGGAGGCTTCCTTCTTCCGCTTATCCGGTACCTCTAAAAGTATGCTGTCATGAACCGCATTTATCAGCCGAAAATCACTGTACTCCGGCAAAGCAATCTTTTCATAAAGTCTACCGAGTGCAGTCTTCTGGAGATCTGCGCCGGTCGCCTGCACTGGAGTGTTTATCAGAGCGTTTCTGTGCTGAGGATCAACATACCTTATGCGTCCCAATGCCGATCTGGAAATTTTGTATGTCTCCCGGTCGATTTCAATTACCTTGGCACCGTCTGAGACCATTTGCTGCCAGCTCTTCAAAGCGGGATAGGCGGCATAAAATCTATACAAAAATTCTCTTGCTTCTTCCCCGGTCAGGTTGGGAAGATTGGAAAGAATCATGTTTACTCCGCCTCCGTAAATGGTCCCGTAATTCAATGTCTTGGCTATCTGCCTCTCTTCATCTGAGATCTTTGTCTTTTGAAAAATGGCCTGTGCCGTCTGCTTATGAGGATCAAGCCCCTTCTTGAAGATCATTTGCATGGCTTTGTCCCCGGAGAGCACGGCAATAATCCTCATCTCAATGGCGGAAAAATCCGCCTCCACAAAAGTCATTCCCTGCGAGGCCACAAAGAGGCTTTTTAGGCGCGTCTCCCTGGGAACCTGCTGAATGTTGGGCCGGGAACAGGTGATGCGGCCACTCCTTCCGCCAATCTGGGTCAGCATCGGATAAATGCGATCTTCTCTGGCAAAATCCGTCCAATTTTTCAGGAAGCCTATCTGCTGTCTGAGTTCTCTGTATTTGAGTAATGAATTTATAAAAGGTTCATCGGGATTCTTCAATAATATTCTCTCCAGCTCCGCAGCCGAAGTGCTCTCTAGGTTATATCCGTGGCTTCGCAGCAACTTCTTGACTTGAGCGGGATTGCGGGGATTGAATCCGTCCATGCTCTTCGACTTTGCATACTGTTGCAGCTTCTTTTCCAGCCGGTCCTTCTCTTTGACCAGGCTCTCTAAAAGCCGCCGACCCTTATCCTCGTTGAAGCCGATACCGTTGTATTCGATCTCCACCAATGCGGGCAGTGCCTTAAACTCTATTTTGGCAACTTTTTCCAAACCTTGCATCTTGAGGAGAGACTTCTGTTTGGCCTGGATTCTCTCTAAAATTGCGCAGGCTCTGGCCGCATAATCCATCTCTCTCGCCGACGGCTCGCTTCCTTTACCTGATACCTTCGGACTCTCGTCAAAATGCCATCCCAACAGATCCCTGCAAATTGACTGCAGAGAAGATTCTTGAAGGGAAAGGCCATTGCAAAGAAGCTGCGAGGCCAGCATCGTATCCCAGAGATTGGGAAGATCAAGTCTCCTGCCGAAAGCCTTTCTGACAACACCCAGATCGAAAAGAAGATTGTGGCCTACAACCTGACAGGATGGGCACTCTAACAAAGGGACGATCTCGTCAAGCAGATTGGGAGCCAGCAAAGCCTGACCGTAGTCACCTGCAATCGAGATGAATCTGAGGTGGGATGATTTCGGCATGGCGTCGCTGTCGGTCCTCAAATGCAAATACAGAGTAGAGGGCTCACTATGCGGCTTGCAGGACCATGAAGAAAGAAGCGCTTTGGCCATTAGGGTTATACCTCCTCATATAAATCTTCATTAAATTATCCAGATATCGCAGCTCACAATATATGATTCTATCTCTGAAAACCTATATATCTTTTTGAGGATAAGATGGGATTGGGGTTTTTAGGTGATGGAAAATTCAGGATCAAAAGCGGATGTCCCGGATCTAATCCCGGCCCGCATGCTCAGCGAGTTCGCCTACTGTCCACGGCTCTGCTATATTGAGTGGATAGACGGCGAGTTCGTGGATAATGAAGATACGGTCGACGGCAGATTTCAGCATCGTCGGGTGGACGCAAAGGAAGAGACAATTCCCGAAGACGAATCGAGACCGAGACAGTTCACGTCGATCTATGTTTCTCACCGGCCCAAAGGTTGGTATTACCTGCCGGATAGACCTTCTGGAAGGTGATGGCGAAAGGGTGACGCCTGTAGAGTACAAGAGGGGCAAGGCACCCAACATTCCAGGAGGGGCATACGAGCCGGATCGCGTCCAGCTCTGCGCTCAGGGACTGGTCTGAGAGAGAACGGCTTTAAATGCGACCAGCGGCATCGTCTACTTTGTCCGCTCTAAAAAGCGGATTCCTGTTGCTTTTGACAAAGCCTTGATTCAGAGGACCAATGACCTGATCTCCGATCTATGGAAAATTGCAGAAAAGCGAGAGATTCCACCACCATTGCCGGATAGCCCCAAGTGCAATCGCTGTTCTCTGGCGGGCATTTGCCTTCCTGACGAAGTGAACCTGCTCAGGGATTCTGATGCAAAAGAAGCTGGTGAAAAAGGGCTCTTGGGCAAGATCAGAAAGCTTCTCCCGGCCAGAGACGACACTGTGCCGGTCTATGTTGTGGGGCACGGCAATACCGTTCGCAAGAAAGGTGACCTCCTGGAGATATGGTCGCGTGATGAAACAGCAGGCAAAGAAGGCAGAGTAAGGGAAGTGAGGTTAAGAGAGATCTCCCAGGTCAACCTCTTTGGAGGAGTGGATATATCGACGCCGGCCCTTGTCGAGCTTATGCAGCGCGGCATTCCTGTCCTGCACTTTTCACACGCGGTGGGTGGTTTCAGGGACTGAGCACCGGGCATACCCACAAAAATGTGCAGCTACGTATGCGGCAGTTTGCCTGGGCGGAGGACCGCAAAAAGTCTCTCCTGGTCGCTCGCGCTCTAGTCTACGGCAAGATCAGAAACTGCCGGACTCAGATACGCAGGAACGACGCCAACGCCAAGTCTCCCGAAAATGCACTGGAGAGGCTGGAGCGGCTTTCCAAGGATGCCAGGAATGCGTCCGGCATCGAGAAGCTGCTGGGAATCGAAGGCGCGGCAGCGGAAGTTTACTTTGGTCGGCTGGGTCACATGCTCAAAAGCGATCAGGGATTCTCCTTTCAAAACAGGAACAGAAGGCCGCCCAAAGACCCTGTGAACGCGGTTCTCTCTTACCTCTACGCAGTGCTTGCCAAAGACATGTTCGTGTCCCTCCTGGCGGTAGGCTTCGATCCATATCTCGGTTTCTACCACCAGCCCCGCTATGGCCGCCCGGCTCTGGCGCTGGACATGATGGAGGAGTTTCGGCCTGTGATTGCTGACGCCACTGCTATCACCTTATTCAACAAAGGCGAGCTTTCCGACAAAGACTTTATCAAGACTGGAATAGGCGTGTCGCTGACCACCAGGGGAAAGAAGACGGTCATAGCAGGCTACGAGAGACGCATGGAGGCGGAGATTACTCATCCCCTCTTCGGCTACACCGTTAGCTACCGGAGGATACTTGGAAGTGCAAGCGCGTTTACTGTCCAGGACAATTTCCGGCGAGATCAAGGAATATCCCGCTTTTTATAGGAAGTGATAAGATTGAGCGGAAGGAATTGCTATGTTGTAAGCTACGACATCATGGAGCAGAGACGATTGCAGAAGGTCCACAAGACCATGAAGGGCTTCGGGGAAGCTATCCACTATTCGGTTTTCCGTTGCGATCTGACCGATAAGGGACGCGTGGAAATGGTGGCGGCGCTCACGGACCTGATCAAGCACGACCAGGACCGGATCATGATATTGGATCTTGGACCTACAGACGGCAGAGCAGATCAACGGATTGAATTTCTCGGCATTCATGCCAAAGATCCGGACTCGCCCCGAAGGGCCGTCATCATCTAAATTTGAAGAGGTTTCCAGCCGCCCACGTTGAGGGCAGCCTGGAATCATCCCGCGCGTTTTTTCGCGCGCGGCAACCCGCCAAAGTGAAAACAACACCAAATTCAATGGAGTCCAAGATCTGGAAAACCATATTTGCGAGGAAAAGTTTAGATAGTAGTAATGCCATCACCCGGATGCACAAGATCTGGCGAGCATGCCCCTGTTGATTTTCAGGGCCGTCCGGGCCAGACGGATGGACTTTATGGGACGGAGAACGTCCCATTTCCGCGCATCGAGGTGATGTCCATTTTCCCAGGAGATGCGCGGAAGGTCTGTGCATATCGAAAATGGCCTTTCACGACTGTTAACTTTCTGAAAGTATTGATAGAAGTTAACATTATGCGCCAAAATCGTCTTTTTTTCGATATCAGTGAAGGCCGAAAAATGGCCGCCGTCTCCATGGCTGAAAAGTCGTGGCTCAATTGAAACTAATCCCTGCACACTTTTTCAAGTTTCCACTTCCTATGTCTCCATGGCTGAAAAGTCGTGGCTCAATTGAAACCAGGCTTTTGTGACGAGCCCGAACTTCTTCTCTAGTCTCCATGGCTGAAAAGTCGTGGCTCAATTGAAACGTAAATACATGCGTTGAATTGTCTAATAAATTCTTCGAGTCTCCATGGCTGAAAAGTCGTGGCTCAATTGAAACGTTATATGATGCTACTAATTTCTAATACCTCCTTTAAGTCTCCATGGCTGAAAAGTCGTGGCTCAATTGAAACCAATCATAATCATAGCGAAAATAGAAATCTTGTAATATGTCTCCATGGCTGAAAAGTCGTGGCTCAATTGAAACGCTTTGTACTTTTAGAGCATACCAATTATACTGATGTCTCCATGGCTGAAAAGTCGTGGCTCAATTGAAACAGCGAGCTGCCCTCTCGCCTTCTACTTCGTTCTACTTGTGTCTCCATGGCTGAAAAGTCGTGGCTCAATTGAAACTCTTACCTGATAATACCTGTGACCAGTACAATGATGTCTCCATGGCTGAAAAGTCGTGGCTCAATTGAAACAACCGACATTACCTGTTGCTGTTCCCATATGTAGTACTGTCTCCATGGCTGAAAAGTCGTGGCTCAATTGAAACTCATCATCGTATCGGACATTGCAACAGTAGACAGCAGTCTCCATGGCTGAAAAGTCGTGGCTCAATTGAAACTAACAGGAATATTCTTAGGTATAGTCCACTGGAGCTACGTCTCCATGGCTGAAAAGTCGTGGCTCAATTGAAACTTGCTTATTGCTGAATCGTTGGGATAGCTGGTTCAACAATCCAGTCTCCATGGCTGAAAAGTCGTGGCTCAATTGAAACGAAAAGAAAGTATTCAATGAAATCCAGAGTGCTGCCGTCTCCATGGCTGAAAAGTCGTGGCTCAATTGAAACGCATCCGTGTTGGAATTCTAATATTTCCCTTATTGGCGTCTCCATGGCTGAAAAGTCGTGGCTCAATTGAAACGATTTAAGAAAAATATAGCGATACATTTTCACTCCTTGTCTCCATGGCTGAAAAGTCGTGGCTCAATTGAAACTCATTTTCACTCCTTGGGCACGAATGCCTCTGTATCGTCTCCATGGCTGAAAAGTCGTGGCTCAATTGAAACTCGCACCATTAAGTAACTTGGCTTGCGGATAGTGCGGTCTCCATGGCTGAAAAGTCGTGGCTCAATTGAAACCTTCTACCTCACAATAATAATCTTCTCCGTGAATTTTTAAGTCTCCATGGCTGAAAAGTCGTGGCTCAATTGAAACGGAAAAAAGATCTGCTGTCTACTCTCATATCTCCAGTCTCCATGGCTGAAAAGTCGTGGCTCAATTGAAACCCACCGCGCTATGTGTTCCCATCTCAATTACAGTTTAGTCTCCATGGCTGAAAAGTCGTGGCTCAATTGAAACTGGAAAAAAGAAAAAGAAGTCCAGCAATTTTGTGCCGTCTCCATGGCTGAAAAGTCGTGGCTCAATTGAAACGATATCATCGATTATGTGTTGCGACGGTATCAGAGTCTCCATGGCTGAAAAGTCGTGGCTCAATTGAAACCGGAACTAAATTCAGGAGATTGCGGGGATGTATTTTAAGTCTCCATGGCTGAAAAGTCGTGGCTCAATTGAAACTATTTTAATTTTCTCCTGCAAAAGTTCGGACACGTCGTCTCCATGGCTGAAAAGTCGTGGCTCAATTGAAACTTATTTTTCAAGTGCTGACATTACATTTCACCTCAGTCTCCATGGCTGAAAAGTCGTGGCTCAATTGAAACTCTTGTTTTGGGTATTCGTGCCTTGGATAAGGCTGATACCCGTCTCCATGGCTGAAAAGTCGTGGCTCAATTGAAACTACTAATAATCCCGGACCTTCCTCTGGATTATCCTCTGTCTCCATGGCTGAAAAGTCGTGGCTCAATTGAAACTCAATACGATATTTTCTACTGAAATTTCCATTATGTCGTCTCCATGGCTGAAAAGTCGTGGCTCAATTGAAACACTTATTCCTCCATTATAAGTGACCTGCCAGGGATTAGCGTCTCCATGGCTGAAAAGTCGTGGCTCAATTGAAACTTTTTTTGAACCAAATGCATTATTTCTCGGCCAGCGTCTCCATGGCTGAAAAGTCGTGGCTCAATTGAAACCTGGTGGGCGATAAGTATTCCATCGTCTACATCCGAGTCTCCATGGCTGAAAAGTCGTGGCTCAATTGAAACTTCCTGGCCATATCGCGATATCTATGCAGCATATCGTCTCCATGGCTGAAAAGTCGTGGCTCAATTGAAACGTAGCCGTCGATGCTGTTATAATTGGACGCTTTATATCCCGGTCTCCATGGCTGAAAAGTCGTGGCTCAATTGAAACAGAACGTTTTTTGTTTTTTACTACTTACTCCGTATATGTCTCCATGGCTGAAAAGTCGTGGCTCAATTGAAACAAGACCATTCAGAATAAAAATGTATATATTAAAGCACCTGGTCTCCATGGCTGAAAAGTCGTGGCTCAATTGAAACAAGACCATTCAGAATAAAAATGTATATATTAAAGCACCTGGTCTCCATGGCTGAAAAGTCGTGGCTCAATTGAAACTACCTATTAACATATTCCTCTATCTTTGCCCTCAATCCTTGTCTCCATGGCTGAAAAGTCGTGGCTCAATGGAAACGCCCATGAGCCCGAGCAGGGGCTCACACGGGCGGATGGGAAACAAGATCTATGGACGCTAAAATTCAGTTTCCCATGGGAAACTCAATTTATTATTTGATGGCCATTCGCACTGGAGACTCTTTTGGATCGAAGCTTTGATCTATCTGGGAGATATAATTGTATTTCAGATGCATCTAAACGATCTCTTGAAATCAAGGCGTGAGGAAATCCTATCGATCGCTGCCAAGCATGGTGCTTATAATGTGCGCGTCTTCGGATCTGTGGCCCGAGGCGAGGCAGACATTCATAGCGACATTGATCTCCTGGTTGAGTTGAAGCGCGGCACGACTCTCTTGGGGCATGCTGCTCTGATGCAGGAGCTTGAAGAACTTTTGGGGGTCAAGGTAGATGTGGTGAGTGATCGCGGTTTGCGGGAGCGCGTCCGGGATCGTGTTCTCAAAGAGGCGGTGGCAATTTGAGGGATGAATGACAGATCAGACACCTAATGCGCCGAAATTCGACCCTGATAATCCCTTGCCCTACGGCGGTACTACTGACATTCACGGCAACATCATCCGGGCGGTTGCGAAAGAGGAACAGGATGCGTTGCTCGCCAAGGTAAGGAGAGCGTTCGGGGTAAATAGATGAATATTTTATCACACGCGATAGAGTCCTTAATGCATACCGAATACCAGAAGAGTTTAAGCTCAAAGTGCTGACGCTTGACGAGGCCATAAAACAATTTTAATAATCCTCATGCCTTCATTCAAGCCACAAATAGTCAGTTTAACAATAAAATATGAGATGCTATTTCAAATATATATATTACGCAATAAAAAGCTTTATCTATATGCAAATATATCTCTTGTGGAGGAGGGAAATTGAGCTGTGCATAATCCCAGTTGAATTCAGCGTCGCGTCATTCTGTGTGAAAAATATGGACAGAAAGCTCAGTTTTTCTTTGAATGCATATGGCAATGTTTTGATATCATCGCCTTTTTGCGGGGCGAGCTGATGCCGATAAGACCTACAGTTGCTCGCTTTGCTGTGGCAAGCAAGAATTCACCGCAACTTACCGATACCATAATTTTGGCGGATCGAGTCCACGCCGCTCTGGTCAGCCTCTCCAATGGCTCAAGCATCTTTACGGGATGTGACGAGCAGGGAAGACCATTGCAGGGCAACAGGCATGCGCATGTCTTCTGCGAATCCAATAATGCATTGGCAAAGGGCATTGATGGTGAGATCACTCACATCACCATTTATGCTCCGGCGGGCTTTGAATCTGAGGATCAGAGGGCTGTGCAGGATCTGAATAGGGTCTGGGGCGGAGATGACCTTGAGATCCAGGTGATTCTGCTGGGTTTCGGCCAACCGCAGGACTTTGGCGGCACAGATCTGGAGCGCGGCCAGTGCCCGCTGCTGGCCCGCTCCCGCGCCTGGGTCTCTCGCACGCCCTTCATTCCCACGCGCCATCCCAAGGTCACGCGGGCGGGCGCGCTCAAGCGTGGACGCGAGCGGCCTGCAGATCGGCAGCCCGGAGCACGATCTCTTGCGGCTGCTGGAGCTGGCGGGCTTTCCGCAGACCGGTTCTGGTGGAGCCGGTGGCCGGCACGAGCCTGGGCGGGCGGAACATTCCGTGGCATGCCTTCCTCCGCCGGAGAGAGACGGGCAAGGGAAGGCCGGCGGGGAATGGTGCAGGCTACGGCTTTAGGATAGAGTTTCCTGAGCCGGTGCAGGGGCCGGTGGCGGTGGGGTACGGGGCGCACTTTGGGATGGGGGGATTTGAGGGTGATGGACCCAAATAAATTAACCCTTGAGAAAATCTTATCACCAAGGAGGATAAACTGGGCTAATGGGGCCATGGGATGGATAGGAATAAAGCCAAAGAGTGCATTCGTTTTATCCTGAACGGATTCGAGGAGATCGACCTGGCGTACGTCTTTGGGTCTTTTCTGGAGCGAGATGACTTTCATGACATTGATATTGCCATCCATCTTTGCAAAGAGCAATTCACCCTATCAAAGGTTCAAGCTGGCTCAAAAGGTGGCCAGGAGTCTTGAACAGGTAGTCCAGCCAAGGGTTGATTTCGATGTCAGAATCCTCAATTATGCTCCGGCCTATTTTCAATATGAGGTAATCAGCAAAGGGATAGTAGTATTGGAGAGAGATCGGGAGAGAAGAGTTGACTATGAAGCCGATCTAATATCTGAATACCTGGATTTGAAGTACATGTATGATCTCTTCGATCAAGCCTTCCTGGCAAGAGCCTGAAATGAGAGTGTTATCAAGTCTCAGAGAGCTGGAAATATCACTTAATGATTGGGAAAGATACCAGCGGTATTCTTTAGAGGACCTCAAGAAGGATAGAGACAAAAGGAACATGATACTTCATGCCATGCTGGTCAGCATTCAGTCGGCGATAGATATTTCATCCTATCTGATATCGGAAAATGGCCTCAAGAGACCGGAAACCTATCGAGAGACCTTCGATCTTCTTGGCCAGTCCGGCACAATTTCCGAAGAACTGGCCGCTGAACTCTCCGACCTGGCTGGATTTCGAAATGTCCTTGTTCATGTTTATTGGGACCTTAATTTGGATGAGATCTACAGCATACTTCAAAACGATCTCAAGACATTGAAGTCCTTTAAAGATGAGATAAAAGAGCTCTTGGGCAAAGGCTACTGATCGGCTCTCCGTTCAGGTAAATCCCGCTTAGCAGGATAGGTCGAGGACGTGGGCCTCCCGCACGCCCCCACCAGTCTGGGCGCTTGCGCAAGCGCACGCGGGCGAGCGGGCGTGGCCGGACGGGACGCGAGCGGCTTGCAGATCGGGAATGCGGAGCCAAGAGCTGGTGCGGATGCGGGGGGAGCGGAGGCGCGTGCGGGGGCCGGTGGCGCGATGGCGCGCACTTTGGGATGGGAGGATTTGAGGGTGATGAAATGATCGAAAGCATGAACGATGAAAATAGAAACAGAAGGTGATATCAACGGTACGAAGTATTGGAAGTTGTCCACTGAAGCCAGAGAAAGTGGGACCGGAGCCCAAGATTTACAGTATCCAAGTGATTACTCCTATCTTTGGAGGGGGTGTAGAGCCAGGATTGAGTGATTCGGTCACGTTGATTAGACCATCTAGCATTCGAGGGAATCTCAGATTCTGGTGGAGGGCGACTAGGGGAACAAGATGCGATACTGTAGCAGAGCTTCGCCAAAAAGAAGGAGAGGTCTGGGGTACAACGGAGCACCCGAGCCCTTTTAGCATCGAAGTAATTTCTCCAAAAATAAACGCATTACCAAGAAGGAATCCTCCTGATTATGGTTTCCATAGATTCGGGCCTGAAGCTTATGCCCTTTTTTCAGCCAAACAGAAATATGCGATCCTCTGTAAAGAGGGCATCTCTTTCAGCCTAACTATTCGATGGCAAAATGAAGAGTGCTCACCTGTGCAGAAAAATGATGTGGGTCCAGATATCGAAGCCGCGATCTGGGCATGGGTAAACTTCGGAGGTGTAGGTTCTCGGACTAGGAGAGGATGTGGTGCATTATTTTGCAGTGAATTAGCGCCAAAAAGTGCTGTAGCCTTAAATGAATGGTATTCCCAGAATTTGATAAAGTATGGGGTGAAGAGCACACCAAAAAGTTGGCCTACTTTGCCATCTAAATTGCTGATGCATCCTCGATCGGTTGATGCAATGACTGCATGGTCAAATGCCACAGAACTACTACGCAAATTCCGCCAAGGAGAAAATGTTGGTCGCTACCCTGGCAAAGGAGGTCGTCCTAGTCGTTCAATGTGGCCTGAACCGGATTCATTGCGGCAAATCACACACAAAGGAGACAGTCGCCATCTTAGCTCGATAACATTAGACTTTAGAGAAGAGATGACTGCATTTCCACGTGCCGAACTTGGACTGCCCATCGTATTCCATTTTATGGGAGATGATGGAATTAACAATAGTCGGCTCTATCCATTTGATAAAACAAGAATGAACAAACAACCAACGAGAATGTCTAGTCCGATAATCTTGCGGCCCTTACTACTCGATGATGGCATGAATGCCAAGGCAATGGCCATTTGTATGGTCGCTCAAAGGCCTGTAGGTATTCTTCTTGTAGGGGATGAAACTGGTACGATTCAATATGATGAGATGCATATTCGTAGATCTGCGCTTGCAGGATATTCAAAATCGCCTATGGGAGTTCCTGCTCCCGGCAAACCTAAGCGCTCTCCATTAGGATCTGCCCTTGATGCTTTCATAGAATTCTCACAGGAAAAGGGGAACGATTTCGTAGAGGTGGGTTGATGGCATACTATCTTTATGTGCTCTCCATTGGGCCAGTACAGGATTTCATCGCAGCTGCCAGAAGAACGCGAGATCTATGGTTTGGCTCTCATCTGCTTTCAGAGATCAGCAAGGCAGCTGCTAAGGAAATAACCAAATCCGGAGGATTGTTGATTTTCCCCGATCTCAAAGAGGGAAATAAGGATCTGGATCCTTCTGATTCCCTCGATGCTCTCAATGTGTCAAATATAATTCTTGCGGAGATTCCTGAGGGAATTGATCCGGCTTCAATTGATGTAAATGCACAAAAGGCTGCTAAAAAAGAATGGAAGCGATCTGCAGGAAAAGCAAAAGCATTGGCGCGACAGGCGATTCATTATGATGTATGGAAAGATCAGATCGATGATGTGATCGAATTCAATTCTGCCTGGGTTTTTCCAAAGGACAAAGAGAATTATCGTGATACTCGTAAAAGATTGATGCGCTTATTGGCGGGAAGGAAATCCATTAGAGATTTTAAGCCTGCAAAAGGTCGACTTGGCATACCTAAATCATCGCTTGATGGTGCTCGTGAGAGCGTTCTCAATAAAAATGAAGATCTTCCGAAATGGCTTGCTTTGAGGATGCGCCTTGGTAATGGCGAACAGCTTTGTACCGTTGGTCTGACCAAGAGGTTGGGCGGGGGACGGGTCCCATTTCCATCAGTAATTCGAGTGGCTGCAGACCCGTGGATTCGAGGCATCAGGAATGGTCAGAGGAAAGATGCCAATCAGCTTCTTGATGAAATTCGAGATCTTTGCAAAGTGTCATGCAAGCTTCAAGGAAGGTCCGAATGCGACTATCAGCCTTTAGATCAGAACTGTAGACTATGCAAAGGTGAAAATAGTTTTTCATCAGGAACTGGAAAGAGACTTTATCAGGATTTTCCCTTCGATGGGCAGATCTTTTATCCTTCTCGTCTGGATCGAGCCAAGAAGGACCTCAAGAATATCTCAATGGATACTTCCGAAGATAATCCTTACAAGGACGATATGAAAAAGCTGATTCAGATCGAGGAGAAGGTCCAACGACTTCAGAAAAAGGATAACGGAGGCCTGGGACTTGGTGAACCTAATCCATACCTTGCAATCCTCGTGGCAGATGGCGACCACATGGGAAAAGCTCTTTCCACAATAGAATCTTCAAAAGAACATCGCAAATTCTCTAGCAATTTATCAACGTTTGCTTCAGAGGCTAGGACGATTGTTGAAGGCAACCATGGATGCATGGTTTTTTCAGGCGGAGATGATGTATTAGCCTTCCTGCCAGTGGATACTTGTCTTAAAGCAGCAAGAGATCTGCATGATAAATTTGGAGAACTGCAATTCAATGATAAGAATGAAAACAGGCCTCTTTTGACCCTGTCAGTTGGAATCGTCATTGTTCACTCCATGGAACCTCTAGAAGATCTTCTCGTATTTGGAAGGACTGCTGAACAAGCTGCCAAGAATCCCGATAGGAACGGGCTGGCTGTGCATCTACACACCCGAAGTGGCGGGGAGCCTGTCCTTATAAGAGAACAATGGAAGGAATCGGGCGAAAACGGATTGGATGAACGGCTAAGATCCTGGGCGGAAATGCATCTAAAAGATAAGCTCCCAGATAAAGCAGCCTATGATTTGCGTCAACTGGCGGAAGAATATAGGGGATGGGCCGGGATATCACATGATTTTCTCGAAAAGGACGTGAGAAGACTTCTTAAGCGCAAGAGAGCTGGACAAGGAACTAAAGATATAAGCGAGGTGGATCTCACGGAATTGATGAAAGATGTAAAATCCCACGATGATCTCATTCGCCGAGCGAAGGAGCTTGTTTTAGCCAGAAGCATCGCCGAAGCTAAGAGAATCGCTCAGGCGTCCATTTCAAAGGAGGTTTTAGCATGACAGTTGTCTATCTTTCCATTGCACCCCATGATCCAATCATTGCCAGAGATGGCCGTCCATTTAATGCCGGAAATCGCATGAAAGGACTTGATTGGCCTTATCCATCAGTCTTGGCCGGATCCTTGAGAACAATGTTGGGCAAGATGAAGGATGGCAACTTTGATAAAGATACTATTTCGGCACTAAAGAGATTAATAGTCTCTGGGCCTCTTCCTCTAAACCAGGATAAAATATATTTTCCTGCGCCCAAAGATCTTTTGGTCAAAGAGGAAAACAAGAAACGTGAATGTCGTGCCTATGCTATCAGGCCAATGATCAAAGCTTTGAATAACGAAGAAGGCGAAGGCTGCAATCTGCCATCAGGCGATCTGCGTCCTTCAACGTTGCCTGATAGCGCGGAGGATGAATTCAAGCCTGCTAAGACCCCTGCTTTCTGGTCAATAAATGCTATGACAAATTGGCTATTGAATGCCAAAGGCGAATGTTTTGCATCTCCACCAGATCCTGACGACATCGATGGCAGATCGGACTTTTTGAACTTGCCTCAAAAGGAGCCGAGAATCCACGTTATGATTGATCCAGATCTCGGATCGTCCAAAGATAGTATGCTCTTCGAGACCATCGGGCTAAATCTTTGCGTTAAGGGAGATAATGAAGAAATTCGCCTAGCAGCAAAAATTGAAGCTAAAGGTGAATTTGGGGTTATGGCCGCAAAGATTGATTGTTTCAATACATTTGGGGGAGAAAGACGTCTTGCTAGATGGAAAACTGACGTAATGCAAGACGAATGGAATTGTCCTAAAAATATAGTTTTGGGACTAAAGGGGAAGAGCAAAGTCCGCATGGTTCTTGCAACCCCTGCAATCTTTTCCTATGGATGGATACCTGGCTGGATAGATGGTTGGCCAGAAGATAGTGTACCTGATTACTGGCCTAAAGGCCTGAAGCTTAAGCTTATCTCAGCTTGCACAGACCGCTGGAAGCCCATCTCTGGCTGGTGCCTGGAAAAAGGCAAGCAAGGACCTAAGCCCATTCGTAGGCTTGTGCCAGCTGGTTCGGTGTACTTCTTCGAGATTGAAGGAGATGGAGATGCTGCGGCTCTAGCTGAGAGCTTCTGGCTAAGATCGGTTTGCGATGCTGAGCAGGACCGCAAGGACGGCTTCGGCCTAGCCCTCTGGGGCATTTGGGATTATGCAAGAGATGAGACTAAAGAAGAACAGAAACCGGAGGTGTAGGATTTGGAAAATTATACTAGGATATACTGGCTGCAGACTATAACGCCATTGCACGTTGGAGCAGGTAGTGGTGTCGGATTTATAGATATGCCCATTATGCGTGAGAAGGTCACGAACTGGCCGCTGGTGCCAGGCTCAGCATTGAAGGGCGTAATGCGGGACTATTTCGAGGGCGTCGGGAAAGTATATAACTCTTACCAATTTAACTTAATGTTTGTTAATAATTAGTTCTGCATTAGAAATATACGTTATGCAGCGAAGCATTTATATCCTTTGGATTCTTATATTACTTAAAAATTCTAAATTGGAAGTGTTAATATGTTTCCGCGCAGGATACTACGCCAATCAAGCTTCGTGTTCGGACCGGATATCTACCGTAAACTGATACCTAAGGACCATATCCTATGCAAGATAAACAAATGCGTTGACTTCTCCTTCGTGAATAAAGCCTGCAGGGATCTATACTCAGAAAATCAGGGCAGACCAGTAAAAAATCTCCCTGAGACAATGTTCCGTTCAGCGATAGTCCAGTACCTGATGAACTATTCAGATAGAGAGATGGAACAAGCTGCCAGATATCATATTGTCATAAAATGGTTCCTAAGAATTCCCGTGGAAGACTCCTCATACGATCACAGTGCTCTGGGCGATTTCAGGGACCGGCTCGGTGAAGAGAGATGGAAAAAACTGTTCTTCATGATACTGAAACAGATAGAAGATGCGGGTTTTGCCAAAGGGAATCAATATGTGGATGCCACCCATGTAATTGCGAACATTGCAATACCAGGAACCATTGGCTTAATTCGACAGGGAATAAAAGCGCTAATGGAAGAAATAGAAAACGCCGATCCCAGGCTTTACGAAGAGATGGGTGGGAAAAAGATCGCTGATAAAAAAGAAAAAGTGCATACGCTGAAGCCTGAAGAAAAGAAAAAGAAGCTTGTTGAGGTAGTTGAAGAGGCAAGAGCAATTAAAGGCAAAGCCGATGAACTGGAATCGCCATCCGTCAAACAAAAAATTGAGCTGCTGAATCGGATACTGAATGAGAACACAGAAGAGAAAGATGGTGAGGTCCAGAAGAAAAAAGACCACGTAAAGGATAAATTGGTGAGCCTTGTGGATAAAGATGCACGCCATGGGGCAAAATCAGATAAAAAAACATTTACAGGATATAAAGCAAATGTAATGAAGTCCGAAGACGGATTTGTGACAAATATTGAAACCACACCAGGGAATACTTATGACGGCGATATCCTTCTGCCACTTGTTGATGAGATGACCGCAAACGGTTCTAAACCGGAAAAAGTCGCAGGAGATACTCATTATGGGAGTGCTGAAAACAGATTTCAGATGCTCCAGAGAAAGATAACGCTTGTGGCTCCCTTAAAGGAAGATTTCAATCCAGCAGGGCTTTTTTCTCAGCAGAAATTCAATCTGGACGAAACGGGGATAAGCTGCCCTGCCGGCAACAGGACGATGATTTCGAATTTTAACGAAAAAGAAGGGACAAAGACATTCTATTTCAAAAAAGAGATCTGTGGACAATGCGTTTTGAAAAACAAATGCACAAAACAGGAGAGAAGGACTGTTACAATAGGAAAACATCATGAACTAATTGTGGAGGCTAAAGAATACAATAAAACTCAGAATTTTAAGGACGATATGAAAGAGAGATCGCACATCGAGCCGAAGCATGCCGAGATGAAACGGTCACATGGTCTCGCAAGGGCGAAGTATTGGGGGCTACCGAAGGTGAATATCCAGTCAATCATTACCAGTATTACGGTTAATGTTAAGAGGCTTGCAAATGTTATCTGTAGCGGATGCTGTCTAAAAGCGTGCTAAAAATCAAGGAAATTGTGATAATATTGAGAATAATATTAGAGGATTGGTGCCTATTTTAGAAAATGATTCATACTTTTCTCAATAATACTCAAAATTAAGCTCCAAAGGACTAAAATCAAGGGCTAAACCGACGCCCTCATTTCGACATTCTCACGGAAGATAAAAAAATTAAACCTGAGCTGTTAAACGCAGCTTTTGGAAAACCAAGCAATGATAGTAATAGTGATGATACAAGTAATGCAGGAAGTTTAATCTTAACCGATGCCCATATTGTCTGTCTTCCAGTCCGCAGCCTCTATGGAACCTTTGCTTATACTACCTGTCCTCTTGTCTTAGAAAAGCTCAAGAGAGATCTTGTGGCAGCCGATTATGGGACCATCCCAACGGTACCAAAGCCGGGCGCTAAGGAAGCTCTTCATGAACCCAACACCAAGCTAATATCCGAAGGCAAAAAAATCTTCTTTGAAGATCTGGATTTCGACGCAAAAGAGGATAAAGAAACAGAAAAGTGGGCAGAGCTATTAGGCAATCTTCTTTTCCCAAGTGATCTGGTATGGAATGGCCTATTCAGAGAGCGTTTTGTGATAATATCAGACGACTGCTTCAACTTCCTAACAGAGACCGGCACAGAGGTCGCTGCTCATATCAAGATTGAAGACAAAACGAAAATAGTAGCCAAGGGAATGCTCTGGTACGAAGAAGCCCTTCCTGCAGAGGCTATTATGGCTGGAATTGCCTGGTGCGATAGGGTATTCGGCAAGAATGGAATAGATAAAAAAGAAATCCTCGATACATTCTGTCCGGTATCAGGCCTCGATCTTCAGGTTGGTGGAAAGGCAACCGTGGGCAAGGGGAGAGTAAGATGCCAGTTCACGAAGGGTGGAGCATGAGCGAAAATGCACCAATAACAAGGCAGCAGGAGAGAGCCCAGAAGGCCTACAAATGCATCTCACCTAGGACAAAAGATGCCAATGGGCAGGAGATTAAAAACGACAAAGATAATGAGGAATACAGTCAGTTAGCTAAGAGATTTCCTGCACTGGTGCATAATTGCGGACTGGCTCAAGCCTTGGCCTTTGTCCAGGCCAAGGAAAAGGATGTGAATGTAGGAAAGGCCTACCTTTCCCATCTCTCAGATGTTATGGGTTTGAAGAAGGAAGATGATTTAGGAGATATCTGCAGAAGTTCGGAATTAAGAGAATATCAGTGGCTCACCCGAGAGGCTATCGAGTCAGCCACCTGGCTCAAGCGCTACTCTGAGGCCCTTCTGGAGAGGGATTAGCTATGGTAGACGCTTGCAGAAAAAAAATCTCCACCTGGTGGGATGAAAAAAGGACAGGTTCAAACGCTGGCCTTCTTAGGGACAGATATTTGCGAGTGGCAGTAAAAGACGAGGAGAAAAATCATCCAATAGCGCGCAAGAATCTATTTGCGGCTATGTGCCAGTCGTTAGAACAATCTGAGGTAATTTACGGTGCTGCTTATAAACGGCAAGAGACTGCGTTCAAAGATCTCAAATCCAGAGGAAATTTCAAAACAGCCGGACGATTGATCATAGGACTTGGCGGAGATAATGTTCTAGAGACCGGGCTAACGCTGCACCATACTTATGGCACGCCAATAATCCCGGGAACTGCATTAAAGGGCCTGGCGGCTCACTACTGCAATCAGACATGGGGCGTAGCAGATGATAGTGGTAGGTTTAAGCTTGGTGGTGAGTACCATAAAACCATCTTCGGGACTACAGACGATTCAGGTCACATAATCTTTCATGATGCTTGGGTCACTCCACAGAGCCTCAAAGATTCCCTACAAGCTGATGTAATGACACCTCATCATGGCGAATACTACTCTGATGAGAAAGGCATGACTCCGCCAACAGACTTCGATGATCCCAAACCAGTTCCCTTTCTCTCAGTCGTGGGAACTTTCCATGTTGCAGTCTCGTGTGATGTTCCTGGTAAGGAAGGGCAGAAGTGGGCGAAGCTTGCCTTCGATCTGCTCTCCGAAGCCCTCCGAGAATGGGGCATCGGCGGCAAGACCAATGCGGGCTACGGGCGGCTTGTCTTGGAGAATTTAGGTGAAGTGGATGGCCCGTCATCGGAAAATACAACGGATTCAAAGCCTCCGGTTCCAGGCCCTGATGTGCAGAGGCCGCCGAAGCTGCCTCAGCCTGCCGCCAAGAAACTGAAGTACAAAAGAGGCGATACCGTAGAAGTCACCAAGGTTCCCGATCCAAAAGAGAAAAGAGGAAATTCCTACTTTGTGGCAGATGACGGCATCGGTGGGATCGTTGTCCTGGGAACGCCGCCTTCTGTTGAGGTGGGTCAGAAGACCCGCCTGGAAATAAACGGAGTTATGGAAAAAGAGGGTTTGTACAATTTTGCTGCCGTTGGCGCAAAGAGAGAGCCCCCTCGCCAGGCCAGGGACAAGAGAGGACGAAGATGACAATAGATGATAACCCCAAGGCTCGAATCATGGTCGCGTTAGTTAGTGACCAGCGCATGCAAAATATTATTCCTATTTTTCAGAAAGGTGCGAAATATGAAGAGCTAGTCCTTGTATTTTCAAAAGAACGTAGCTCAGGAAAGCCACATGCTAAATATGAAAAAGCTGCGAATGATTTATCCGCTGTATTAAGTCCACTACTTAAGGTTAGTTTTAGCAGGGATTATGTGGACCCGTACAACATTGAAGCTGCTGCAATGGCTATCACTTCGCAGGTAAATAAATACAATATCAAGCACGAAGTTGTGGTCAACATTTCGGGTGGCACAAAGCCCATGGCCATTGGCGCCCTCCAAGCAACTCACAGACTTGGAGGTATTTGTCTCTATACTAATACCGAAAATGAAGAGATATTAAAGTTGCCTCCAGATGGGTCCATAGTGAGAGAGCCAATGCAAGTCTCAGATTTGGATGTTGATTTATATTTCAAAGCCTACGGCGAGGAAATCATCGAATCAAAGCAAGTTAAGGATCTGAAAGAGAACCATAGAGAATGGGCAAAAATAATCGGGGATCAGCATTCGATCATCTATCAAAAAATCATTGTGCGGATGACAACAATAGTTAAAGATGCACAAAAAAATGGGCAAGCATTTCCTATTGCATTAAAGGTGGGTTCAACTCGGAAACAACGAGAAGTTATAATTCAATTAGCCCAGTCGGGCCTCTGGTTATATTGTCAGGAGACTGACGAGATTACAATCACCGACAACACATCCGCATCGTTTTTAAATGGACCTTGGGTTGAGGCGTATGTAGGCATTCTAATGCAGCAGAGTGGTTGCTTTGATGATGTAAGACTTAATGTGAAATTGAATGGATGGGAAGGAGAAATAGATGTCGCAGCCGTCAGCAATGGCAAATTAGTTCTCATTGAATGCAAATCCAATGTTCAGCAATCGCAGCAGCTTAGCAAGCTGGACTCCTTGCGTGGAAGGCTAGGCGGTCCTTTTGCTCAAGCCTATTATGCAAGAGCAAGTGAAGCGTATGCTGATCGAATCAAAACGCAATGCAGAAAGTACCATCTCAATGGAGAGTTCTTCGGTGCAGAACTTCATGAGATTGGCAAAACGATTGGAAAGAACATTAAAAAAGTCACCTGAGTTTCTTGCATTCATAGTTATGCTATAATTGTAAACTTATATTAAAATTCATTGAGCTAAGTGAGGCAAAAGAATGACTTCTGTTCAAGTAATCTACTCCATCGCCGTCTCTTCGCCCATCACCCCCGCCGAGCCCCTGCCCCCGCTGCCCGAGATTCCCCGCGGCTCGCTCGTCGTCGTGGAGGGCCGCGCTCCCATCTGGCGCTACGGCATGGCGTTGCACCTCTTGCACGGCTCGCCGGCTGCTGCTGTGGCCTTCTACGATCCGCGGCTAGGGGCGGTAGTGGTGGCCAGCCACAATCGGGAGTGGCAGGTGGGGCAGGTTGTGGATGTGAAACTGCCGACAAAATTCGAGGTGTGATTCATGGTTCAAATACCAGCCTTTATGCGTTTTCATTGGCTGAAAATTCTTGTCACTTATGTAATGGTGCCAAGTTGCATCAACGCCATATATTCTCTAAATCCAACTATTTTAATGTGGACATTTTTAATTGAGATCGGTTTAGTGGCGATTGCTGTAATAGCTATGGCACTGTACAACAGGCGAAGCCATTCCAGTCATAGCAGAAATGAAGCGTTTCAATTCCCTCGCAAAGGGATGATCTTTACAGTGGGAAATCAGTTGGATACCATCCGTTTCGCTATTGATCACCAAAAACCTAAATTCATTGGTTTGATCTGTTCAGCCGAGACCGAAGGTAAAGCAAATATGTTGAAAGACGAGATAGGTTTAGATGAAGAACATGTTATGAAGAAGGAAGTTGATCCAAAGAATATCGATGATATTCGAGCTATGACAATATCAATACTGAACTGGTTTAGATCCAAGGGTCTTCATGAATCAGAGATTGCTGTAGATATCACCGGTGGATTGACTACCATGTCGGCGGGGGCCTTTGACGCTTGCGAAAAACAAAAAATAGATAGCCAATATATTTTTTCAAAGTATGTCAATAACAAAGTAATCATGGATACCAAGGACGCGATTTTATTCGCCCAACATGGCAGAAAATAGCGATAAATTTCTATGATCTGCCACGGGTTGGATCAGAGACCTCATCGCCAAGGTTGCTCATAAGGTCGTGGAAACAGGGTCTCTTATGATTGTAACATTTCCCGTAGGGCGGGAGTGGTGACCAGCCACAGCCCAAGGTGGGCCGGGCCCCGGTGGTGGATGTGGCCCTTCCTGCGGAGATGTAGTGGTGCGAATTATGATTATCCGCTATCTTTTTCTCCTTGTGCAGCCTATTAACAAATTGCATGTTCGCTGAATACATCCAGGCAGCTCTTGAAAAGGCCGAATACGAGATAATCGATAACCCTGATCCATATTATGCTCACGTGCCCGGCCTCGTGGGCGTCTGGGCTACAGGCAAGACCTTTGAAGAATGCAGGAAAGAGCTGATAGAAGTCATTGAGGAATGGATTGTGGCCAAACTTCAATGGGGGCAAAGCGTACCGTCTATGGGTGGTCTGACAATTTCCACATCCGCTAAGGAGCCGATCCCGGTTGCATAAGCCGTTCTCCAGTGTCGAGACGAGATCTGATAAAGCGACTGATCAGGCTGGGTGCGGTGGGACCTTTTCAAGGCAAGAGACATCAGTATATGGTCCGTGGAATCGATACTATCATTATCCCTAATCCACATCATGGCGAGGTGATCGGATTAGACCTATTGGTCAAAATATTGCGGGATGGAGGCATAAGCAGAGAGGAGTGGTTCTCGGCGAACTAGCCTTAGGTTATTAGTCTCACCCCGCCAAGCCCCTGCCCCCGCTCCCAGAAATTCCCCGCGGCTCGCTCGTCGTCGTGGAGGGCCGTGC
The DNA here is from genome assembly GCA_963803855.1 of Methanotrichaceae archaeon. Taxonomy (GTDB): domain Archaea; phylum Halobacteriota; class Methanosarcinia; order Methanotrichales; family Methanotrichaceae; genus Methanothrix. Next base: position 530,962 of record CAWDNX010000001.1, on the reverse strand, counting down.
TCCCATCTGGCGCTACGGTATGGCCCTGCACCGCCTGCACGGCTCGCCGGCTGCGGCCCGGGCAGCCGATCCGCGCCTGGGCGCTGTGGTCGTGGCCAGCCACAGCCGGGAGTGGCAGGTGGGCCAGGTGATTGATGTGACTCTGTAAAACGCCCGCTGCTGGCAGCGGGTTATGCAGTCTGATTTTTACGCCATGAAAAAGCTCATCTCTTGATAGCTTTAACCCTCTCAAATATCTGCTTCATAGTATCTTCATTACTCTTTGTAAAGCTGAAGGGCGATTTTGTGAAGGGCTGGAAATAGATGGGAACATCGTCCAGACGGTAAAAGGTTCCATCGCACTCCATGGCATCGATCACGCCCGGCAAAACCACATTGGATATCATCGTAGTAGGACAGGGGGCGATATCAATACAGGCCACCGGGATATCGGCTAAATACTCAGCACAGGCCGCGGGAAAATGCGAGACGGGATCGGCGGAGACGATAAGTGCAGCATCCACATCTCTATCTCTGAGCAGGTCTACTGCCGTGTACTCACCCGGATTATAGCGAGGATATCCGCGCGAGAAATCCAGGCCGAAAGGAAAGCCATAGAGATAGGAGGCGATCTGGTTGAAGCCGGCCACATTGCAGTGGCCCCTTAAGGCGCCGATCACGAATTTGGTGTGAGCATTCAGCTCTTTGACCAGATTGAATGCCGCTTCTGCGTTGCGGTGCTTGCCTTAGGAAGAAGCGATCCCCAGCCCCACGTAGATGGACCCAAAGTTACAGTTTTTCATCAGCTCAAGCATCTCTTCCATCTGGGAGATGGAGACGCCGGTTATTTTTTCCACCGATGGATGGGGCCTCTTGCCGTGCAGAAGCGTTAAAAGAGCAGACAAGAGCTCGTAATCGGTGTTGGGACGAAGCTGGATATGCAGATCGGAATTTTCCGCGGTGATGCTCCTTCTCGGATCGACGGTGATGATGGTGCGATCGAACCTGCCCCGCCGTGTCCAATAGCCTCGCGGGTAGACGGCATAACGGGACATGTGTCTGGGCATGGACTCCAGGGGGTTGGAGCCCCAATAGACGGCCAGGTCGGATCGTGATTTGCTCTGCCCGGCTGTAGCACCCACGCGCCCCGCTTCCTGGATGCCCATAGCAGTGGGCCCGTGGCAGACGGTGGAGTTGGAATCAACTGCTGCGCCCAAAAATTCCCCACGATGCAGGCCCACTTCCATAGCCTCGCATGAGGTCTCGCTGCCCATGAAGATCAGGGGGCGCCTGGCATCTGCCAGGATCTCTGCCGTCCTCTCTATGGCCTCCTCCCACTGGGCAGGCCGGACCATTCCCAACTCCCTAAGGAGCGGCTGGAGGATTCTGTGGCTGCCTAGGATCTCCTGGAACTTGGCATTGCCCATCTTGCAAGCATTCTTTACATTAATTTTGTCGCCGGATAGCTCCACCTGGATATCGTCGCAGGATGCCCCGCAGACCGGACAGACGATATTCTTTGATGTCTCTGATGCTATCATTGTCCTCACCTGCTCCTTGCATAAAGCAACATGGTCAGATCTCTAGCATTCAGCACCTCTTCCAAGGTGGGCTGCACCCGCACGGGTGAGCCTTTGTAGAGGGGCGAGCCGGTGGAGAATGTCTCCGGGTCCACTACCACATTAGCCCAAATTGCCCGGGGCATGAAGATCTGACCCTGTTCGACAGATTCCGTAGCATAGGCATAAACCGCCACATTGTGCCGGCCGTCCATGGTAGATATCAATACCCTTTGTGGCGTCCCCATTGCCTGAAAATCCACGGGGTTAATCTCGCAAACGGCGCATTCCTGGGTGTACTCCTCGGTGAGCTTGCTTCCCCCTTTGGCCAGCCTGCCCTCCTCAATGGTGCTTCCGGTATTAAGCAGAAACTCTATCATATCATCTGCCACTCCTGAAAAATCAGCGAAATTGAGCATTGCCTGCATCTTCTAGCCCTCCCTACAGTAGAGCGAGCCTTTGGGATTCTTGCTGAGGGCATAGTCTCCTGTAAATTTCCCGTACGTGTTTAGCTCCCGATCAATCATTCCTAAATTTACCACAAAATGTTTTTCGACCAGAAAAATTAAATAATATGAAGATAATACTTATTCGTTAGGAGTATGCACGAAGAAGAAACAATCAAGCAACTTCAAGAGCGGATCAAACAATTAGAGCTTGAGAATGAGTTGCTTAAGGGAAGCGTAGGTGAAATTGAGCCACTTACGGCTAAGATCCGCGAGCTTGAAGCCCGGTTAGCTCAATATGAGAATGCTCATACCCCACCAAGTCTGAGACGTGGCCGCAATCGCAAAAAAGATCCGGATAAGAACAACAAAGGAAAGCCCGGCCAAAAAATCGGCCACAAAGGCGTAACAAGACCTTATGCAGCTCCGGATAGACAGGTAGAAGTCACAATTGATCTATGCCCAGATTGCGGGGCTGATCTTGGCGCTCCTTTTCGAATAGACTCGAAGATTATCGAGGAAATCCCTGAACCTCAGCCGATCAGACAATGACGCAGTTTCCGCAACCAAGACAGGCATTCTCATCGGTCGCCCACAGAGCCGATGACCAGCTCCCCTTTGGGGCAGATCTGGACGCATGATCCACAGCCGATGCACTTCTCCGGCAGATAGACATGCTGCCTGTCATCTTTGGATTCCAGCAATACCTCTCTCATCCGACACCCTGCCTGAGGGCAATGTTTTGTAGCGGATGAGATAAAGAGGTTTTGCATGAATGCTTATGAATTATACCACAGTAAGCGTTTATGATTACTACGGACTGAATGATAGATTGAAAAACCTTCTTAAACATGCGATGCGTATTTCTTTCTCATGTTCTTGCTTGGAGAATACTACGAGGATGAGGCCAGGGATATCGCCAACCGCCTCAAGGAGGTGGGGATGAAGGTGGATATCAGAACCTTCACCGCCAGCCGACTGGAGCTCTTCTATTGCCTGGAGGGCCGCATGAGTGTGCTGAAGGGAGAACTGCTGGAAAAGGATTATGCCAGGTATGAGCGATACCTGAATGCCCTGCGAAAGGTTCTGGCGGCAGGAGCCGGCCCCGAGGACTTCGACGAGATGTTTCATCTGGAGATTGATCCGCAGGTGAATGAGAAGAGAAAGCAGTACTGTGAGATCATGGAAAGCAATCCATCTGAGGAAGAGCGGATGGCCAGAAGGGAGAGTTCAGCCGGTTTGATGGTGGATCTGATTGATGTGTCCAATGCACAGGCCTTTGTCGATAGCGTCCTGGACAGAAATGATTTCCAGATAGGGGAAAATGTAGGCAGCAAACTCGACGATCCTATCCTGCGCGTCCTTGATGAAAGAGAGGATCTGGAGGAAGAGAGCGAGCTGGCCAGGACGAGCGCAGCCTTCACGGTTGAGACGAGAGCTCAGGTTTTTATCGATGAATTCTATGCCGTGCTGGCTGAAGAGCTTGATCATGAGTTTGAAGACGAATATGAACGGGAGTATCTGTGCCTTGTCTTTTTGGGAAAGCTAATCTCCGACCTGAAAGAGCCGTCACCGGGAAAGGTGGATCTGGAAGCTTTCCGGGAGAGATGCGAATTTGATATGGAGAAGAACGGAGATCTATTGGAGATAAATGGCAAGAGAGCGGCGGAGGAGCTGGCCAGGTCGCTGGAGAAGAACGGGATATTAAAGGTCAAGGGCGATAGCGTCAAGTGGAAGCGGTAAGAATTGTGCAAGAGGTGTTTGCACAAATTGCCTGGTACCATCAGCCTGCATGGATGCGGAGACGGCGACGCTGTTTCTGTGTTCGGGAACAGGCTGAGCTACTCTGCAAAGATTGGATGGATGAGGGATAGTTAGCTCCTCACCCCATCGCTTCTATCCGGCAGGCTGCCATCTTGTACTCCGGGATCTTGGCCACGGGATCCAGGGCATCGGAGGTGATGATGTTGGTCCCCTGCCAGTGGAAGGGCATGAAGACCATGCCAAGCTTTACCTTCTCCGTCACCCTCGCCCGGGCCTGTGTCTCTCCCCGAAGCGTTTTTACCTTTACCAGATCTCCGTGGCCCACCTTCAGCAGGGCTGCATCCGTTGGATTGATCTCAACGTAAAGCTCAAAGTCTCTTTCCAGCAGCGAAGGACAGCGGCGCGTCATGGAGCCGCTGTTGTAGTGAACCGCGATCCTGCCGGTGCTGAGCAGTAGGGGATATTCCGGGCTGGTCTGCTCGCCTGCCGGCCTGTTCTCTACTGAGGCGATATTTGCCTTTCCGCTGGTAGTAGAGAATCTCTCCCGGTGCAAAATGTCCGTTCCATGATGCCTATCATCCGGGCAGGGCCAGCGCAGGCCTCCGATCTTGGCGATCCTCTCCCGGGTCATACCACCATACTGCGGAACAGTCCGGTTGATCTCCTCCAGCACATCTGCGGCGCTGCCACCATTGAGATCGAGCCCCATCCTCTTGCCGATCTCATTGATGATCCACACCCCCTCCCGAGCTTCGCCCACGGCAAGCACGGCCCGGTCGATCCACTGCACCCGCCTCTCCATGGAGGTGTAGCTGCCGTCCTTCTCTGCCCAGGCGGCTGCGGGCAGGACGAGATCGGCCATCTTGGCCGTGTCCGTCATGAAGATCTCCTGCACCACGAGAAAATCCAGGCTGTCCAGGGCAGCTTTGGTCTTATTGGTATTGGCATCGCAGACGACGGGATCCTCTCCTATGATGTACATTGCCTTTATGGCGCCTTCCAGCGCTGCCTGTGTCATCTCTGTGGAGGTCAGACCAGGTCCCAGGGGCAGATCATCGGCATGCCAGGCTGCCTTGAAAAACTCCACGGACTTCGGATCTGAGGCACTCCTGTAGCCGGGATAATACTCAACCATGCCGCCCATATCGCAATTTCCCTGGACGTTGTTCTGTCCGCGCATGGGCCACACTCCAGCGCCCGGTCTGCCTATTTGGCCGCAGATCAAAGCTATGGTGGCGCAGGCCTTCACATTATCTGTGCCGCAGACATGCTGAGTTATGCCCATGGAGTAAAGCAAAGAGGAAGCTGGGGAACGGGCAAAAGTCCGGGCTGCTTTTACTATTTCGCCAGCAGAAACTCCAGTCAGCTCTGCAGCCTTCTCCATGGAAAAATCGCAAAGGTTAGTCAGGAGCTCTGCAAAGCCCTCCGTTCTCTCCTCGATGAACTTCTTATCGGTCAGCCCTTCATCCACTATCACCTTCATCATGCCTCTCAGCAGATCTATGTCGCTGCCGGGATTGATCTGCAGGTGCAGATCCGCCATCCAGGTGGTGGAGGTGATGCGCGGATCGGCTACAATTACAGTTGCCCCGTTGTCTTTGGCCTCTTGCACCCAGCGGGAGACGATGGGGTGAGCCTCGGCGAAGTTTGTGCCTATGGCAAAGATGCATTTGGAGTTTTGCAGGTCATTGAGATTGTTGGTCATAGCTCCCGTTCCCAGAACCGCACCAAGACCTACCACAGTAGGCGAATGGCAGAGGCGGGCGCAGTTGTCCACATGGGGCGAGCCGAGAAGGCGGGAGAGCTTTTGCATCAGGTAGTTCTCTTCGTTATTGCAGCGGGATGAGGCCAAAAAGCCCAGGGATTTAGGCCCGTGCTTCTTGATGTTGCGGGACAGGCCACAGGCTACCAGATCCAGGGCTTCCTCCCAGGAGATCTTCACAAAATCCTCGCCTACTCTTTTCAAGGGATACTTGAGCCTCTCCTCATGATTCAAGACCTCCAGGACGGCATTGCCCTTGGGGCAGAGGGCACCCTCACAGGCGGGGTGGTCGGTCATATACTCAATGCCGGTAGCAATGCCCTTCTCTACTGCAAGGTACATACCGCAACCTACTGCACAATAGGGGCAAAGAGAAGGCACTAATTTGGTAGACAATTTATTTCCTCCTAAAGTAAGTGGCGAGTATTCAGTCTGAGAGAAAGACGATCGGGCCATTGTCGCCGACGGTTTGCGCCAAATGCTATCATTGCTCTCAGCATATCATCCCTGCCGTCATGCTCATACCGCCTGATGTCTTAAAAGTTTGCATTATAGCTGATGTTAGTGTTTTTCCTTATCGTTCCTGCCCGTTGGCGCTGGTCTCCGGTAATGCCGCCACGCGGGGCGCGTGCTGGCTCCCGCATGGGCACGCGCGTTCCCGCGTGGGCTTGCGGCCTTTGGGGGCCGGGAGGCCGGTCGGGCCTGATGTCAGGATGAGTTGGAGTCGAGCTTACCGGAATTCTGCGGTCCATCAAATCCAGTCCCCGGAGCATACAAATATTAAGCAGTAGCAATAATCTTAGCAGAAGGAAGCGGTGGTTTGGTTGCTTGTGAAGTTTGAGGTTTACTTTGATGGAGAGAACTGGTGCGCTCGTGGAATAAGTGTCGGTATATTCACACAAGGAAAAACCCTTGATGAGCTAACTGAAAATATAAAAGAGGCAACTAGTCTGCATTTTGAAGATATTCTTGAATCTGGTGAAGAGCTGAAGATCTTATCGATTTCTGAATTTGAGGTGCAGCCTCTTGCGAAAGCGTCCGGTTGTTAGCGGCGAGAAGCTTCTCAAAGTGCTCGTTCGACTGGGCTATGAAATCATTCGCCAGAGAGGAAGTCACGTTAGGCTGAGAAAGCTAACTGCCGCAGGAGATCATAATATCACTGTTCCATTGCATGACGAGCTGGCGAAGGGTACATTAAACGATATTTTGTCTCAGGTATCCATCTGGAATGGGATTTCAGAGGATACCTTGATAGAAATGATTAAGCAATCATAAACCAAACGACCAAAAAAGAACTCTCATTGCAGTCTCCATCTTTGCGATCCGACGACTTACGGCAGCAGCGCCGGGCAGCCCCTAGAACGTGCCGCATCCTCTGTCGAGGTCCAAGGCTAGCGCTCATGGCCGCCGCCCGTGGGCCGGGCCGTCCGGGCTTGCTGCGATGCTGTCCGGTCGGGCCGGCTTGCCTGACGAGCGATCGTGCCAAGGGGGCCGGAAGGCCGGTCGGGCCTGCGGTCTGGGGGCTTGCCTTCGGAATTGGCTACGATAATGTGGCCTTTGGACTATGCACCCGCAGGCTCCCAGAGAGCGATATCCGGCTCATGGTGAAAGATCATCTTGAGGCATCAGGCCTCTGGGAGATTCGGAAAGCCAAAGCCGTTGATGTCTCAGGCGGCCAGAAGCAGCGGATAGCGCTGGCCCGGGCGCTCATCATCGACCCGGTGCTGCTGCTCTTGGACGAGCCGCTGTCTGCATTGGATGTTCATAGGCAAGCCTGAGAAAAGAGCTGCGGGAGATGATTCATTCCGCCTGCGTTCCCTGCATCATCGTGACCCATGACCTGAGAGATGTAGCCTGCATCGGAGACCGGGCCTCTCTTCTGGAGAAAGGGAAGATTGCTTTCAACGGCAGCGCGCAAGATGTCATGCGATGTTGACGAGAAAATATTATTACCTATCCCTGCATATTCTTCCCCGTGAAAAACCGCGAGGTTGCCGGCCTTCTTTACGAGATGGCAGAGCTGTTGGAGCTGCATGCCGAGAACCGCTTCAAGATCATAGCCTTCAGCAAAGCCGCCCGGGCCATCGAATCTCTGCCGGAGGACATCTCAATAGTCTGCCGGGAGAAGAGACTGCAGTCCATTCCCGGGGTGGGAAAAGCCATTGCCCAGAAGGTGGAAGAATATCTTAAAACCGGCCAAATTCGAGGCTCATCAGGAGCTTTTGGCCAAAACACCTCCCGGCCTGGTAAAGCTTCTTCAGATCTCCGGCCTGGGCCCCAAGACCGTTTTTATGCTGCACGAAAAGCTGAACATAACCAACCTGGAGGAGCTGGAGAATGCGGCCAAGGAGCATCGCATCAGAAGGCTTCCCAGAATGGGGCCGACGCGCGAAACCAACATTTTAAAATCCATTGAAAGGTACAAAAAGCGCAGCACTCGCATTCTCTTCAGCACGGCCGAGCCCATTGTAAACGATATTCTGGCCTATCTGCGAGGCATGGGAGGCCTGGAGCACATCACCGCGGCAGGCAGCTTTCGCCGGGCGCGGGAAACTGTGGGCGACATCGATATCCTGGCTACCGCCAGCAGGCCGGAGGAGATCGTTGCCGCCTTCGTGCGCATGCCTCTGGTAGAGGAGGTGCTGGCCCAGGGCCCCACCAAGGCCAGCGTCATAGTGAAGGAGACAATTCAGGTCGATCTGAGAATCGTAGAGCACCAATCTTTCGGCACCGTGCTGCAGTATTTTACAGGCTCCAAGGAGCATAACGTCCGGCTGCGCCAGCTCGCCCTGAATCGCGGCTACTCTCTGAGCGAGTACTCTCTCACCCGCCTGGCAGACAGCCGGGACCTGTTCTTCGATCGAGAGGAAGATGTCTACGCCGCTTTGGGTCTGCCCTACATCGCACCGGAGATGAGAGAGGACCGCGGCGAGATTGAGGCGGCCTTGCGAGGGCAATGCTGCCCAGACTGGTGGAGCAAAAAGACATGCGTGGCGATCTGCATGTTCACAGCGACTGGTCGGACGGAAGGGCTTCCATCCTGGAGATGGCCCATGCCGCTCTGGCTCTGGGCTACGAGTACATTGCTCTATGCGACCATTCTCCATCGATTGGCATAGCCGGGGGCCTGACGCCTGAGAGGCTGGTGCAGAAGATCGAGGCCATAGCTGCTGTCAATGAGGAGCTGGAGGGCATGGGCATCACCGTTCTGGCAGGAACTGAGGTGGACATCAAGGCCGACGGCAGACTGGACTATGCCGATGATCTCCTGGCCAGATGCGACGTGGTGGTGGCATCCGTGCACATGGGCCAGCAGCAAACGGAGCGGGCCATAACGGGAAGACTAATCTCGGCCATTGAAAACGAGAATGTGGACATCATCGGTCACCCCACAGGAAGGATCATCGATCAGCGCGAGCCCTATGAAGTAGATATGCAGGCAATCCTGGAGACGGCAGCCAGGACGAATACGGCCCTGGAAATAAATTCCCATCCCAGTCGCCTGGACCTGAACGATATCAATGCCAAAGCCGCCCGAGAGATGGGTGTAAAGATAAGCATCAACTCCGATGCTCATGATGTCGAGCAGCTCTTGACTATGAAGTACGGCGTGAATGTAGCCAGGCGGGCCTGGCTGGAAAAGAAGGATGTGCTCAATGCCCTGTCCCTAAAGGAGCTCTTATCTGTACTGAAGCGGTGACTACTCCCACGACTGAAAGAGGCGGGGATTCTCTGCCCCTGCACCCAGTAATTCCTAACGTAAGAGTCATGAAAGGCTTATTAATGGGGAACGAAGAAGCTGGACTTTATGAGAATTAACAACCAAGCCAAAGTTGGGCTGGTAACTGTTGTCTGTCTCCTTTGCCAGGGTTATATCTTCTCTTTCATCTTGAAAGTGGAGCCACATCCTTTGATATCCTTTGTCCCGCTTCTCCCCTATATTGCCTACATTTATGCTCGCGAAAGTAGAACCTGGTATTTCAATAGGCCTCTTTACTGGATGGCAGGAATAATCGCTCTGACCGCATTGGATCTATTGCCCTATGCCTTAGGGGTAGTGTGATTGCTTCTTGGTTTATTGGCCCTGTAATGTGGTCAAACACGCTGAAAAATAGAAAAATCGGTAGAGTCTATGTTCAGATCTATCTGATCTTTGCCTCCACCATCTCTTCCCGAAGCTTGCACAGGTTTTCTGCGCCGCGTACATAGAACCAGTAGTGTACAATTACCAGCAGACCCCATCCAACCGGGGAGTAGTACATTGCCCAGGATGGCTCAATCTTTATTGTGCCCATCATGTTAAGGGCCAGCCAAATAATGTTCACTACCAGATAGATTGCTATGTGAAGCTGGAACAGTTTCATCTGGTCTGAGACGTGAGCCTCTCGAAAGAGCCTTTTATATTCATCTATTGTACTCGCCATTTTTTTCACCTACCTATCATATAATTACGTGCTTAAATGATTTAAAGTTAATGTATCTGTTTAGACTGATGCTATTTTTTTGTACTGCTACACCCGTGCCACTTTTTGTTCCTGTGGGGGATCAATCGAGGAACTTCATTCTGGTAAGCGATGTAATCCTCGCCGAACTGAACGAGAAGCCTGCTCTCCCAATGAAGCGAGCCCAGGAATAGGTAGACAGAGGCGATAAAGTAAACTAACAATAAGTTCTCGGTCATAAAGGGTGTTAGCCAGATGAGGATAAGGCCGGACAGCAGGAAAGGATCACGAACCCAGCAATAGATCCCTTTTATCCCCATAGCAAATGCATCAGGACTTTTAGGTTTGGCAAGCTGGGCACGAATCAGGAATCGATGAGGCGCGTCCAGGAAAGCCCTCAAGGTGGCAATTCCCATGAGCAACTGGGCCAGAAAGAAAAGCCAGATCCAGGGAGGGGGGACCGCATAAAGCACAGGGCCGGGAGACTGTATTAGCATAATCACAAGAGGAAGAATTGTAATAACTGCAATAGTGCTGAAGAGCACAGGGTACCATGGGTCCACCTTGGGGCCGAAGTGCCTTCTTGCCATCCTCTTTGCCGGCAGGCTGACCAGAAGGCTGTGCAAGGCTGCAAAGCCGACAAGATAAAGAGCTATGTAGAGCGAAAAATTATCCAAAGCAATTGGCCTCCTATTAGTCAATTATGTTATCAGCAAATATGCATTTTCCCTTCTTTATATCCCTCTACCTAAGAAGAGCTCTTCTCCCGCCCATTCGCATTGCGAATCCCGGCAAAGCTCTACCAGTTCCTCAGGGAAAGGCTCAAAGAAGGTCTGATTCTTAACGTACTCCTCGCCATAGCGAGCTGTCCAGCTCTGCAGCATAGCCAGCAGGGCGGTGGAGGGAATTTTCTTATCTTTGTACCTCTTGATGCTCTGCAGGAAATGTTCCTTCTCCGGCAAAGATAGTTCTTCTTTAAAATATCCCAGGCAGTGCATGAACACATTGGCCTTTGATGCGGCATTAGGCGGCCTGTGGAGCGCTCTTGCCAGATGTTCCCGGTAAAGAGCGGCCTGCTTTGTATAGTCCAGTCCTTCGTGATTTGCGACAATATTGCCTAAAATTCGGCTCTCCTTCTGGCTATGGGCCATCAGCAAAAATTTATTGGCTTCCTGGAATTGAATTAAACAGGAAACCTCGTCTTCACTTCTGATTTTTCGGAAGCTTGCCAGGGCATAAAGCTTGGTCAGGAAGTGCTCTCTGATGTTAAAATTTCTCAGCCTGCCTTCATCCTCAATGGCAAGATCGGGAAACGAATTGACCACGGCTCCCCCAAAGAATCCTGATGCTTTCGATATTGCTCCCGCTCCGGTTGCGGAAGAATAGACCTTGATATCCTTCATACCGCAAGAGGGCGAGCGATACTTGAGAATGAATCCATCCACCTCGGGCAAAGAGGCCAGGAAGCGGCTGGAAAAGTCCCTCATTTTGTCTGTCACATCCAGGTTTGTGGCCGGCTGCATGAGCCGAATCTCACCATCAACCGATACTATCCTCACCGTATCTCTGGGAACTGCTAGACCCGTTTCCATTTCGGCGCAAACCGGAAGGAAATCCACATAGGGCTTGAGAGCGTTGACGAAATCACTGGGGATCATGCTGCCATCATATCTGCAATGGTCAAACTCGATGCACTTGCTGATAACTACCTTCGGCTTTGCAAACTGCCTCATAAAACTCAATATTAATAGGACGGCGGAATATTTATATTTGGTGATCAAAAAATATAGATTTCCGAAATCATAATTTGAACGGGAGTTCGATTTAAATCAATACAATTGATGCCTAATTATAGGAATATCTGCACCCCACCGGAAACGTGTTTATCGTGGCAGTATTCCTGCAAAGACAAATGCTGCTCTGAGCCATGCAATGAATATGGATACTGCGAGTAAAGAGATGATTACTTTCGCTCTGCACTCAATAGATCTAAATATAATGTTTGCATACAAGTATTCCGTATTTCCTATTAGACTTGAGGCATATAACATGAAGAGACTAGCGAGCATATTTCTGGCGGTTGTCGCAGCCGTCTTATTAGCCTTGGCCACAACTTCTGCCGGCAGCATCTGCGACAATGCCCCCTGCGAAGATGGGGTCAATGTCACGGTTGGAGAGAATTTTACCCTCGAGCTGGAGTCCAACGCCAGCTCAACAGGCTTTGAATGGTGGAACCAGTTCGATACCGATTACCTGAGTCTTGTTGACTCATCCGAACAGTCTGGCAATGCATTGCCGGGATGGGTTGGTGTGCCCGGCAAAAAGCTCTTTGTATTCAGCGCCAAAAAGTCCGGCAGCACGGATGTTGTCATGCTCTTGCTCCAGCCCTGGGTGAACAGCACCGTAGAAGAGAGAAAAATATTCCCCGTCAACATTTCCTAGATGCAATGCCAACCTTGCGACTTCTCTCCTGGAATGTGAACGGTCTGAGAGCCATTTATAAAAAGGGCTTTGTTGATTGGCTTAGAAGAGATCTGCCTGATGTGCTCTGCCTGCAAGAGACCAAGGTGGCTGCCGATCAGGTCCCTGCTGAGTTAAAATGCATGCAGGGCTACTTTTCCTACTTCGGCTCGGGGGAGAGAAAAGGGCTGGACGGAGTGGCTCTCTTCTCTAAAACAGAGCCCCTGAGCGTAAAATACACTATGGGGATCGAAGGCTTTGATGACGAACATCGAGCTATTGTGGCCGATTATGGACAGTTCCTTATCTTCAATGTTTACTTTCCCAACGGCAAAGCCTCCCCGGAGCGGCTGGAGTACAAGCTGAAGTTCTACGATCTTTTTTTAGAGCACATCGATAGGCTCAAGGCCGATGGCAGGAGGATTGTGATTTGCGGGGACATCAATACTGCCCACAAGGAGATCGATCTGGCCCGGCCCAAGGCCAACGAGAAGATCTCAGGATTCTTACCGGAGGAGAGGGCCTGGATGGACCTGCTGGTAGGAAAGGGCTTTTTCGACACATTTCGTATCTTTCATGCAAAGGGCGAGAACTACTCCTGGTGGGATCTGAAGACACGAGCTCGCGAGAGAAACGTGGGCTGGAGGATCGACTACTTCTTCGTGAGTGAAAATATGCTCGGTGCCGTCTCGTCGGCGTTTATCCTTAAAGATGTCACAGGCGCCGATCACTGCCCGGTGGGCATTGAGATCGAGGTCGACTCAAGCTCGTAGGAAAAAGGTTTTATCAGTAATTGAGGAAGGATAAGGAATATGAGGCTGGCCTGGCCACCGCCCTGGCATCTAATTATGTCTGTGTTGATCCCGGTAATAGCTTTGGCCCTAGTCCATTTGTCGCCTCCATCCTTGCAGGGCACCCTATCGCTCCCAGCCCTTATTTTCGTGCTTCTCATTCCCGGATATCTTGCCACACTATCGTTATTTCCCGGCAAAAGCGACCTATTTGGGCACAGGCGCATATTTCTCTGTCTGGCCTTTTCTGCAATGCTAGCCGGGCTATTCAGCTTCATTTTGACGGCTACTCCCCGAGGACTGCAGGTTTCGTCTTTAGCTACAATTCTCTCTCTTCTGGCCATATTACTGGCGGCGGTGGCCTATGGCCGCTGGTCGAATCTGCCCCGCAAGAGAAGATTTCTTCTTTTGCCAAAGAGGGGACTAGGATCGGCGCGGGCCTTTCCCCGCATTTACTTGGCAAGCATCACGAGCAGGCGTGCCGCTCTGGTTATCCTTTTGTTGGCGGTATGTTTTATAGCTGCCCTGGCTTTTGCCTTTGTCTCGTATCAGAGTTCTTCCGGCGAAGCGACCACAAAGCTTGAGGTCACATGGCCCCAAGAAGCATTAAGCCCTCTATCTTCATATTTAGAGGAAGGAAAGAAGCTATTCGCCAAGGCTAGGATAATAAATTACGAAAAGAAGCCACTGAATTACACCTTAAATAATTCCGACCCGTCAAGCAATAAATCCAAAGTCGTGAACTCAACTGGTATCAATTCTACAAGATTCAATATAAACTCCACAAAAATCAATACCACCGAGAACAATTCTCCCGTAATTTTTGAAGCTAAAAGCAAGGTAATCGGTAATGGGGGCAGCATGGGGGGCGGCAGCTCATCGGATAGTAGTCAAACTGTAGCTAAAAAGCCAGCATCTAAGAAGGCTTTGCAGCCCGTAAAAACGGCAAGTACTACTCCAACTGCGACCAGCGCAGCAATCAGCACAGCAATCAGCAAAGTGCAGAACAACACCTCGATTGCCGGAAAACATGTTTTGAAGGATAATCTGACTCTAAATAGGTCCGGCACGCAAGAGAAGACTAAAGCTGCTACTGCAGAGAACTTGACATCTGTACAAGTTTCTGCAGCGCCAGTGAGAGCTCCCTCGTTAGACGCAAATACCACTTCGAAATTAGTTGCATCCAAGCCGCCTATCATGTCTAATGAATCGTCTGAGTCTCAAGGGCAAGGAATTGCCAATTCCAATCGGCTCCCTGTCCTAAAGGCCCTGGTGCCTGATAGAGCCAGCCCCCAGCAACAGGGGGCGGCAATCTTCTGGAAGGCAGAGGCAACAGATGAAGAGGGCGATAAAATCCTTTACAGGTTTTTCCTGGATGGCCAGGAAGTGAGGAAATGGTCCAAGACCAATAGCTGGAGCTGGCTATCTCAAGGCTTGCCGGCGGGAGACTATCAGATCACAGTTCTAGCAATAGATGGCAAGCACGCCTCTTTGGATTCATTTGATAGCATTATAAACGTGAGCTTCACCTTAAGTCGCCCCAACCAGGCTCCAGTTCTACAGCAGCTCAAATCGGACAAGGCCAGTCCTCAGAGCAAAGGCGTCATGATAACCTGGACGGCCAGCGCCAACGATCCGGATAACGACACGATTTACTATAAGTTTATGAAGAACGACGAAGATGTGACCGGCTGGTCAACGTCCAACTCCTGGGTCTGGGATACCTCTTTGGAAAAGCCTGGAGACTATAGGATTGCCGTATTGGCTAAGGACGATTTCCACGCATCGAAGGATGCCTTTGACAGCTCTATGGATGGCACATTTACTCTGCTGCTGCCCAATAATATCCCGGAAGTCACAGCGCTAAAAGTGGACCGGTCCAGTCCTCAGGCCAGAGGCAGCGTCATAACCTGGACTGCGATTGCCGTTGATCCTGATGGTGACGAGATCTCCTACAAATTCCTGGCCAATGACAAAGAAGTCAGGGAATGGTCGTCATTGAATTCCTGGGTATGGGATACATCTTCCGTCACGCCCGGTGAATATCGGATTATGGTTCAGGCCAGGGACGGCAGGCATGCCCCTGAGGATTCATTTGACAGCTTCAAAGACGCGATCATCACTATTACTATTGTAGACTCCAATCAGCCGCCAGTCTTAAAGTCCCTTGTGCCGGATATTGCCAGTCCACAGGTTCAGGGTGCGACAGTGATCTGGAAGGCAAAGGCTCAGGATCCGGAAGGCGACAAAATCCTTTACAAATTCCAGCTCAATGGCAAGGATATGGGCAGATGGTCAGAGCTTGCAAGCTGGAAATGGTCCTCTCGGGATCTGGCTCCAGGAGACTACAAAATCCGGGTTTTGGCCAGAGACGGCAAGCATGCTTCTGAGGATTCCTTTGACAGCTCGATGGATGCGGTTTTCTCTCTTATCTCCGAGATAGATCAGCAGATAGATCAGCTTATGAAAAAGAAGTCTTCTGACATTCGGGTAGCCTCAGTCAATGGCACAAACACCACCGTGGTTCTGGGAAAAATTAACGGTACCGTCGGGCAGGAAAAGACAGTCACACCTCGAAAGCTGGGCGGCTAGGGTGCAGGAAATTTATACCATGTATAATTATAGAGAAAACTAAGGTGAGATCTGGAGAGAACATCATGAAGATAAAGATAATTATCAGCGGTTTATTGCTGGCCATGCTGCTCGCCGTGCCAGCTTTGGGACAGGGTGGAAATGAAAATGCAGTGTGGAACGTTTACTGTACGGGAGATCGATCTCAATGCACAGTAGCCAAAGAGCCCACGGGCGAATTTATGTTTAACGTATTCCCTGGAAAAGTGACCTGGGATGAAGCCCAAGCTTGGATGGCGTCGAATATAAATAAACCTGCCGTGTGGAACGTTTACTGTACGGGAGATCGATCTCAATGCACAGTAGCCAAAGAGCCCACGGGCGAATTTATGTTTAGCGTATTCGCTGGAAAAGTTACCTGGGATGATGCCCAGGCTTGGATGGCATCGAATGGCAAAATAGAATCAACTCCCGACCTTAATGTTAATGGAAACTGGTACATGGGTGGTCCTTATAATGTCGGTATGCCATGTCAGATTATTCAACAGGGAAGCGCTCTTACCATTATAAATGAAAACGGAGCTCCATCTGCAGGAAAAGTTATAGATGGTGTAACGGTTATAGCGACAGATTGGGAAGGCGGACTTAGAGGGGCTATATCTGCTGATGGAAACCGCATAGACTGGGCCAATGGCACTTGGTGGGTAAGGCAGATTCAATAAGAAATATGTGTAACCTTTAGGCCAAATCCTCTTTTTTCGATAATACACCAGTCGATGTTAGGAAGCAAAGATGAGCGCCAAGGCAGAAATCTCAATCAGGGCTCCGGGCAACCTTCTACTGCACGACTCTCGTAACCAGTGGCAGCAGTCCCGCAAGAGCCTGACACCCGGCGGCGTTAGATCGATGCGGCGCAATAATCCGGGGGGGCGTAGGGAAAAGAGGACACAAGGTCTCGCAGGGCGCTTTCGTCGCAACGCCCGGCCTTGGCTCTAGCCCAGGCATTTTCGCCGGTCATCTGCCACGTGAGGCCCCATGGCACAGTAGAAAGCTAAGACCCTCGCCTCCTGGGCATCCGTAGGCTGCGAATTCCATCAATTATATAAAAATTGGTGGCTCTCGGAGACACCGCAGGCAGTATTGAGTATCTTCTAAAAAGGTAAATTTCACGCCTCTGCGAACTCTGCGGCTCTGCGGTTAATATTCGTAGCTGAATAATAAAACCATGAAAATTACGATAATAAACCGCAGAGGCGCAGAGCGCACAGAGGACGAACGAACGGAGACGACTATTACAAGTACCCCCACTCGCGGTCCTACCGCTGTTTCCTCTCTGCCTTCCGGAAGTCGTCAAGGACCTGCCGGGCCTCTGGGTAGAGCTCCGCCTCCGGCCTTCCCTGTCCAGGGCTTCCAGGTTCTTGAGGTTGAGCGGCCCGTATCGCTCCCAGTGCAGAAGAGTTGGCGTGAGCAGGGCTAGAAGATTGACCTCACTGAATAACCCCGAAAAATAGCACGCGGAGGGTGAGACTTCAGCCTATTTTTTACCGGTAAAATGGCTCGATTTTGCCACAAATTGAAACCATTTTATGCTCATAACTCACACATCAAAATGTTTGTAGAGTTTGCCTTTCTATCGATGACAACCTTGCGTCTCAAGCGGGCAACTCCACATAGTCACCTTCATCGGCAATTTGCCTGAGATGCGCGATCAAACGGGCCTTCTTCTCTCTTTCGACCAGATCTGCGAGGAGCTGGCTGAAGGTCTCACCTGGCCTGCGAAGATCAGATAACTCTGCCCATATCGGCTCGGTGACAGCTATGCGCTTTGAGGCAATCAAGTGCATGATCCATCACTTTCTTTTTCTAAATAATTTCGAGAAGGCTGCATACTCTTCCTGCGTGATTCCCGCGTTTTCTAGAGATTCGATTGTGCGAGAATCGGTCAGCAGGACCTCAATGATCTTAGGGGTCTCCGCATAAGCCTTATCGTGGTGATCAAAATTAATTAATAAAATTATATCTTTAATAACCATGTATATAATAACAAAGGGATCAAGATGCTCTCCCCACAACCCTTTGAGTGCATGGCGCTTAGGTTCTCCAATATCTGGATTGATGCTGATCTCCTGGAGCTTCCTGATAATTCTCTCTTTTAATAATCCATCTTTTTTGGTTAGCTTTTTAAACTTTTTATCAAAATAGTATGTCGCTAAGGTCTGGTAGGCCATAACGATCTACAGGTTGCGGAAATGCTCTGCCAACTCTTCAGGAGTCTTGAGACGCGTGAATCGGCCTTCTTTGAAGTCATGGAGCCCTTTGATTATGCCTTCTGCAAAGCTATCCTCTTTTGTTTCGGTGTGGTCGGCCTCTTTGGCCTCCTCTATGACAGCTTCGCTGGTTGCTCCGGCCATGATAGACACTTCTCGCTGCTGGGGTATAAGGATTGCGAAAGGCGACTTGAAAAAGCGATCTCAAAGACAGAAAATCTATTCCGGGTTGATCTTGACGACCTCCTCAAGCATTGCCCGTGGCATCGATCCAGCGAACCTTTATCACCTTTCTGTGAGATACTACTCCATATCAGCAGGAATATGTGAGAGCAAAAAGCATGATACCAGAACTCTTGCGCGAAATTGTAGCCAAAGGCGAAAGCCTGAATGTGGAGTTCAAGGGCGAGGAGAAAGCTGCCCTGTCAGATTCGGCACTGGTTGAAGCGGTCATATGCCTTGCCAACCGATCCGGAGTGGAGCCGGGATGGCTCTTGGTTGGCGTGGAAGACGATGGCCGCATTACCGGTTCCAGGCCGCGCCACTCTGGAGAAAAGACCGACACATATCGTGTTTCAGCACTCATTGCCAATCGCACCCGCCCGTCTCTGGCATGCCGTGTAGAGATCGTCGAGATGGATGGTCTGTCTGTTCTGGTTGTCGAGGTCCCCACATCCCGAACGCCGGTGAGCACTCCGGAAGGCAAGTATCAGCGCCGGGCGATAGGAGGCAGGGGAAAGCCTGAGTGCATGCCCTATCTCTTCCCCGAAATGATCGCCCGCCAGGCAGACCGGGGGATACAGGATTACTCCGCTCTGGTGGTGCCCGATGCTCGCTGGGAGGATCTGGATCCTCTGGAGTTCGAGCGGTTTCGGAGAATGATACGCGAGAGCCGGGGAAGAAGCGATGCCGCCCTGGCCGAGCTTCCCGACCAGGAAATTGCCAAGGCCCTTGGCGCCGTGGAGGCGAACCACGAGATCTCTGCAGTTAGGGTCCTCGGCCTCTTGCTATTCGGAAGAGAGGACGCAATCCATCGCTACCTTCCCACTCATGAGGTGGCCTTCCAGGTTCTTTCCGATACCAGGGTTGTAGTCAATGAATTCTTCAGATGGCCGCTCCTGCGCATAATGGAGGAGCTGTTGTCCAGGCTGCAGGCCAGGAATCAAGAAGAAGAGCTGATGGTGAACATCTTTCGCATTGGAATCCCTGATTACTCAGAGCAGGCTTTTCGTGAAGGGCTGGCCAATGCCCTGATTCACCGCAATTACTCCAGACTGGGGGCTGTGCATGTGCAGTGGCATGAGGACAGGATTGAGATCTCCAATCCGGGCGGCTTTCCGGAAGGCGTCCGGCTGGATAACCTGCTGGTCACACCACCCAGGCCGCGCAATCCCTCTCTTGCGGATGCCTTCAAGAGAGCCGGAATCGTGGAGCGCACTGCCAGAGGCATAGATACAATCTTCTTTGAGCAGCTTCGCAATGGTCGCCCCGCTCCATCTTATGAGCGGAGCTCTGAAACAGACGTTATTCTGGTCCTGCCGGGAGGGAAAGCAAACCGGGATTTCGTGCGGCTGGTAGTGGAAGAGAACCAGGCAGGCCGGCCCTTCCGGCTTGATGATTTGCTTCTTTTGAATCACGTGTATCTCGAACGAAGAACCACAGCAAAGGAGGCGGCAAAGATCATTCAAAAGCCTGAGAACGAGGCTCGTGCCGCGCTGGAGCGCCTAGTTGAAGGCGGCTTACTGGAAGCTTCGGGTGAAGGAAAAGCAAGAGCATATCATCTGTGCGCATCCACTTACAGAAGGCTTGGCGAGAGGGCGGCTTATATTCGTACTCATGGATTCGAGCCTTTGCAGTGGGAGCAGATGGTTCTTCAATATGTGGAAAAGCACGGAGAAATATCACGGGCTGAAGTTGCTGATCTCTGCCATATCTCGGGGCCGCAGGCCTACAGACTGCTGAAGAAGCTGGAGGGGAAAGGGCACCTCACTCCGATTGGGACAAAGGGACGAAGCGTGAAGTACGAGAGGAAAAACGAAGAAAATGCACGGTAAATGCACGAAGTGAAATTCTAATGCACTCGTGCATTTAAGAGATGAAATTTTTGAATCATTTGGCGCTGCGCTCTAGGGCAGGATTTCCGCAAGAGCCTGACACCCGGCGGCGGTAGATCGATGCGGCGCAGTAATCCTGGGGGGGCGCAGGCCAGAAAGCAGCAAGAACCGCAGGGCGCTTCCGTCGCACCGCCCGGCCTTGACTCTAGCCCAGGCATTTTCGCCGGTCATCTGCCACGTGAGGCCCCATGGCACAGTAGAAAGCTAAGACGCTCGCCTCCTGGGCATCCGTAGGCTGCGGATTCCATCAATTATATAAAAATTGGTGGCTCTCGGAGACACCGCAGGCAGTATAGAGTATCTTCTAAAAAGGTAAATTTCACGCCTCTGCGAACTCTGCGGCTCTGCGGTTAATATTCGTAGCTGAATAATAAAACCATGAAAATTACGATAATAAACCGCAGAGGCGCAGAGCGCACAGAGGACGAACGAACGGAGACGACTATTACAAGTACCCCCACTCGCGGTCCTCCCGCTGTTTCCTCTCTGCCTTCCGGAAGTCGTCAAGGACCTGCCGGGCCTCTGGGTAGAGCTCCGCCTCCGGCCTTACCTGTCCAGGGCTTCCAGGTTCTTGAGGTTGAGCGGCCCGTATCGCTCCCAGTGCAGAAGAGTTGGCGTGAGCAGGGCTAGAAGATTGACCTCACTGAATAATCCCGAAAAATAGCACGCTGAGGGTGAGATTTGAACTCACGAGGTGCGATGCACCACTGGTTTGCTTGTCCTTCTGCCCCCTGGAGAGCGTGTGACCTCAAGACCAGCGCCGTAGGCCGCTTGGCTACCTCAGCTCAGCCTTCCATCTTTGAATCAGTAGATCTTAAGCCTGACGATCCCCTTTGGTCCGATAATCTTTTTATCTCTCGCCGCTATTTTTCTCTGATGCTGATTAAAAACGTCTCCATTCTCCACTCCGGCCAACTGCTGCCTGGTCGGGACATTCTCATTGAAGAGGGCAAGATCGCGAAGATGGGCCGCGACCTTTGTAATGTTAGCGATGACGATGAAGTAATCGACGGGCGGGGAAAGCTGGCCATGCCCGGTCTCATCAACGGCCACACCCACCTGGCCATGACCCTTCTGCGCGGCTATGCCGATGACATGGAACTGATGCCCTGGCTGCAGGAGAAGATCTGGCCCCTGGAGGCCAAAATCACCGAAGAGGACGTGTCGCTGGGGAGTCAAGCTGGGCTGCCTGGAGCTGATCCGCTTCGGCATCACCTGCTACAATGACATGTACTACTTCCCGGATACGACCGCCCAGGCCACCAAGGAGATGGGTCTACGTGCCTTCATCTCCGGCGTGGTATTTGATATGAAGCCCGAGCTTCTCGGCCAGGTGGAGCCCTTCATCCGCCGCTGGAAGGGCGACGAGCTGATCACACCTGCTGTGGGCCCCCATGCCGCCTACACCTGCTCTGAGGAGACGCTGCTCAAGGCCAAAGAGATCGCCGACCGGCATGATGCCATGATTCACATCCACCTCTCCGAGACCCGCGAGGAGGTGGATGGCTTTGTGCTCTCCAAGGGCAAGAGCCCGGTGGAGTATCTGGACTGCCTGGGACTGGTTAACGAGCGCCTGGCAGCCGTGCACTGCGTCTGGCTCTCCCCGGAGGACTGCCGCCTCCTGGCAGAAAGGAAAGCCAATGTGGTGAGCTGCACAGTTAGTAACCTCAAGCTGACCTCCGGAATCGCTCCGCTCAATACGATGATGAAGGCGAACGTAAACGTCTGCCTGGGCACGGACGGCGCTTCCAGCAACAACAACCTCAGTCTCTTCGAGGAAATGAAGACCACCGCCATTGTGCAAAAGAACGCCTATCACACTCCTGCCGCCTTCTCAGCAGAGCAGGTCTGGCGCCTGGCCACGGAGAACGCCGCTCGGGCCTTCCGCCTCAACCTGGGCCTACGCCCGGGCGCTCTGGCCGACCTGGTCCTCATCGACTTGAAAAAGCCCTGGTTCTGTCCCCAGACCAACATCATCTCCCATCTGGTCTACAGCATGACCGGAGGCGTGGACACAACCATAGTCAACGGAAAGGTGCTCATGCGCGAGGGAGTCATACCGGGCGAGGCAAAGATCATGGAGAAGGCTCAGGAGCGCTTCCTGCGCCTGACTTCTTAACCATAATGGTTTACGAGATAGAACCACAGAGTCGCTAGAAGCGCACAGAGGACGAACGGACGGAGAACTACGATTATTCCGAAAGCAATTCTTTTATCCCATAATCGCTCAGCTCTTGACTATCCGTAGCCTCCTCCGCCCGCTCATGAGTCTTCTCAGGCCCCAAAGGCCGCCCGCCATTAGCAGCAGAATCAGTCCTGCCGCCCTAAGATACAGCCATGCAGAAGGAGCGTCTTCTCCCACGTAAATCAGCACGGCGAGCTCCTGGCTTCTTCTCTCTTTGTCCTGCCCGTCCCGGTAGGATATCAAGCAGGGAAGGGCATAGTAGCCTGATGTGGCATTTTCATCAGTGAATACCGATAGGCTCAGTGAAGCGCCCTCGCCCGGAGCGAGGCTTGCCTGCTCCTCCTCATTTTCGACCATGAGAAAAGGGGGGCAGGGGCGCCCCTGCATCAGAAGGTCCAGGGCGGGCTCATCGCCCCGGTTGACTAAGAAAAGCTGCAGGCTCGACTGTGCGCCGGGAAGTGTCTCGCCCTTCAATTCCTCCAGCTCTACCTTCGGTCCGAGCACCACTTTTGCCTGCAAGGGCAACTCGATTGAGGCTTTCTCATAATTAAAAACAAAATTGGGTGCTCTCTCTCCACCTGAGGCCGTCACCTGGGATAACCGGGAATAGTTGAGGCATAGCTGCAGAGGATAAATGCCCGGCGTCGTGCCCTCCGCCTGAGCCATGAACTGCACAGTTGCATTCTCCCCAGCAGCCAGAAGGCCTGCATTCTGCCGCCCGGAGAAGATTTTAATCCTGTCATCGGAGCTCTGATAGCTCGGCCACAATGCTGCGGGCAGTTTCTTTATTAAACCCTGGCTCATCCGGCTCTTTTGGTTTCGAAGCATTGTTTTGCAGCACAACGAAAATGCTGGAGGGCCTGCCTACCTCCAGATTGCCATAGACCGATGAGATCTGCAAATGAGGCCCCTCGGCGGGGCTATCGTCTGCCAGGGCAGAAAAATCGGCAGGCAGCAAAAGAAGGAAAAGCAAAAGGATCGATGCTTTCATCAATCCCTGTAGAGCAACTGTACCTTTTTATCTCTGCTGCTTGAAGTCTTAAAAAGCCCCAAAAATTGTTTCCGGAATAATCGTAGCTCTCCGTTCGTTCGTCCTCTGTGCGCTCTGTGCGCTCTGTGCGCTCTGTGCCTCTGTGGTTATACTCCGTAACCTTTGGTTTAGTTATCGGAAAGAGCCGTTTTTATTCTGCCGTAGCGATTTGCAGAGCCTCCCTGGCAGAAAGGCCCTTATGCACCACCCCGCAGATGCGGCGGGTGATGAGCGCGGGATTTTCATGCTGGAAGACGTTCCTGCCGATGGCCACTCCTCGCGCCCCTGCCGATATCGCTCCCTCGACCATGGTGAGCAGGTCCAGCTCCGACTCCACTCTCGGCCCACCGGCAATGACCACGGGGATGGGGCAGCACTCCACTACGCGGGCAAAGCTGTCCGGGTCTCCGGTGTAGTTGGTCTTGACTATATCAGCGCCCAGTTCCGCTCCCACCCGCGCCGCATGAGCTATGTACTCCTCCGAGTATTCATCTTTGATCTTCTTTCCCCGTGGATACATCATGGCCAGGAGCGGCATGCCCCATTCCTGACAGTTCCTGGAGACCTCGCCTAAAGTAGAGAGCATGTGGCTCTCGTCCTCTGCGCCCACATTGACGTGAATGCTCACGCCGTCCGCGCCGATCTTGAGAGCCTCCTCTACCGTCGCCACCAGCACCTTGTTGTTGGGGTCAGGCCCCAGAGCCGTGGAGGCGGAGAGATGGATGATCAGGCCCAAATCCCGGCCATAGCCGCGATGGCCGAATACGGCTGCACCCTTGTGCACTATGGCGGCGTCCGCCCCGCCCGAGGCCACGGCATCGGCGATGGCCTTGACGCTTTTTATGCCCTTGATGGGACCGACACTCACCCCGTGGTCCATGGGAATAATGACTGCGTTTCCTGTTTTGCGATTGAATATCCTCTCCATGCGAATCGATGTTCCTCTCAAATCGGCCCTCTCCTTTTCGTGTATGAAATACGCTCTGATATCTGTTTTTGATTCTAATGTATTATTTAGTACATCAAAGTACTTTTTATTACTACAATGAACATATTATGTGTATTTAAAGTTTCCCTCCCTCAGCAAGCCTGAAATAGTGGCAGGATGCGCTATCTCGGGAGTGAATTCAATTATGTGTGGCAGCATATCGCGATTTATTCGGCTGAGAGAGGCGAGCGCAGTAGCATCGATAATCTGCTTGCTGGCAGTCTTTTTCCTGAGCTTTCTGACAATCTCGGCAATGGCAGGCACAGAGACCGGAGAGTTCTGTCCTACCTGTGTCGACTGGACTAACGTGGAAGGCTGGCTGGCCAAAAAAGATGCCTATGAGCGGGCCCAACTAAGCAGCCAGCAGGCTGGCCAGACGGCTGGCCAGCAAAACGGGCAGGCAAGCAATTCCGCAGTCACTGCCAAGGTTGCTCCTCCGCAAAAGGGCTATGCTAATTCCGAGCTTTTCACCAGCGCCGCATCCATCAAGAGCGATCAGGTTATTCTGGATGTAAGGTCCGGGCCGGATTACCTCTCCGGGCATATTCCTGGATCAAGAAGCCTGTACTGGAAAGATCTGCAAAGGAACGGCATTCTTGATCAGGCTCAAGCTAAAGGGGCCTTGGGTCGCGCCGGAGTGAACGAAAGCGATCGCCTCCTCGTCTACGGAGATTCCGGAGAGGAAGCTTATTTCGTCTTCTGGGCTCTGTGCTATCTGGGGCATAAGAATGTCAGCCTGCTTGACGGGGGGATAGAAGCGGCGCGAGAAGCAGGAGTTGCCCTCACCACAAACGCACCGGCTCTCAAGACTACCAACTACACCACCCATATCGTGCCCTGGCTCCTGGTGACGCCCGACAACCTGGAGAGCATGCTTGAACTATCTGATGTTAGGGTCCTGGATGCAAGAGACTTTTTCGAATACGGCCAAAGCAGGCTTCGCAAAGAGTCGATCTGTCTAAGTCAGGATAAGCTCTTTGAAAATTCCAAAATTATGGATGCCAGCACGCTGGAAGATCTTTTTGGCAGGCGCCTGGAGAAGTCTGGGACGGCCATCGTCTACGGCGCACCGCAGGTCTACTCTCTCTTCTACAGCCTCAGGCTCATGGGCTACAATGCCACCCTGCTGGAAGGCGACTGGTGGAAAGAGACAAAATGGGCTGTGAGCAATGTAAAATAGACTCATTCCACACATTTTTTTTTTTTGGGTTAAAAAGTGTTCCTTAAACATCCTTAAGCAGCGCCTTCACTGCCACCTCAATCGCCCGGACGGAGCCTTCTAAGGGCTTCCAGCCGAGCCTCTTGATCTTCTCGATGGAGAGCTGCATAACCTTGACGTCGCCCTTCCATCCCCGGCCATCCACGCCGCCCGTGTAGCGATATCGAACATCAGCGAGGCCCATCTGCCGGGCCACGATATTTGCGATTTCCGTTACATCTACGGCATCTTCGGAGCCGATATTGAAGACGTTGATCTGCTCGTCCGAGTGCTCTACGCAGTGCTGCATAGCCCGCACGCAGTCTTTCACCTCCAGGTAGGACTTCTTCTGCCGACCGCTGCCAAGGATCTCCAGCTCGCTGGGATTTTCTCGCAGCTTTCTCATGAAGTCCACCAGCACGCCGTGCGTGCCCCGCTCTCCCACGATATTGGCAAAACGATAGATCCAGGACTGCATCTCAAAGGTATGGCAGTAAGAGGAGATGAGCGCCTCGCAGGCCAGCTTGGAGGCACCGTAGAGGGATATGGGCAAGAGCGGCCCGTAGTTCTCCGGCGTGGGAACCTCTGTCGCTTCGCCGTAAATGGTGGATGTGGAGGTGAAGGCGATTTTTTTGACGCCGCATTTTCTCATGGCTTCTAAAAGGTTGTATGTGGCCAGCACATTTTGCTCCAGGTGCACGCGGGTGTTTTCTGCGCCCAGCTTCACATCCGGATTGGCGGCCAGGTGAAAGACATTGTCCACTCCATTCAGGGCCTTTTCCAGTGCAATGGTGTCGAAAAGGTCTGCTTCCTGAAGACGAAAACGGGAATTATTTAGATGGGGCGCGATAAACTCTCTCTTGCCCGAGCTGAAGTTGTCTAGGACGGTGACCTCATTTTCCGCCAGCAAGGCCTCTACTAGATGGCTGCCGATGAAACCGGCACCGCCTGTAACGAGGATTGATTTGTCTTTGAGCTTTGACATATCTTTTAGCATCAGTTCTTGGTTTTTTGAAGTCAGGGAAGATATAACTTACCGTTGGGGATGAAAGCTGCTCAGATACGTAATTTAATTAGCTGACATAACCTTTTTATGGTAAGCTATTATGCTTTAGAGCAGGGATTGAAAATGGTAAGAAATTTTCTGAAAATGGCCCTTGTGCTGATGGCGCTATCCGTTTTATGCAGCGCTGCCGTGGCGGTAGAGGGAGAGAGGCTGAAATTGGCTACTACTACCAGCCTGCAAGATACCGGTCTTTTGGACGTGATCAAAGACAAGTTCGATGAGAAGTACAATGTATCATTGGACGTGGTCTCCGGCGGAACCGGTATCGCCATCCAGTATGGTGAGCGCGGCGACGTGGATGTCCTAGTCGTCCATGACAAGGAGAGGGAGCTGAAATTCATCAAGGACGGACAGGGCCTGGAGAGAAGGTGCATTGCCTACAACTACTTCTACCTGGTCGGACCAAAGGATGATCCCGCCGGCGTAAAAGGTATGAATGCCTCCCAGGCTCTGGCCGGCATCATGGCGAAAGGCAAAATCAATCCGGCTAAGGTGATGTTCATCTCTCGGGGCGACAACTCCGGCACACATGCCCGCGAGAAGCTGCTCTGGAAGAAGGCCGGCTACAACTACTCTGCCGTCAACTCCTCTGGGCTTTGGTATATCGAGGCCGGACAGGGCATGGGCGCAACCTTAAACATTGCCAATGAAAAGCAGGCCTACACCATCTCAGATATGTCCACTTTTATGGCATACCAGGGAAACCTGACGCTCGTCCCCATCATTGAGGGGGGGAGCGAGCTGCTCAATGTTTATGTAGCCATGGCCGTGAACCCCAAGAAGCATCCGAACGTGAACTGTGAGCTGGCCAATGAATTCATTAACTACCTGGTCTCCGGTGAGGGTCAGGATCTGATAGCAAGCTATGGCACAGAGAAATTCGGTAAGCCCCTCTTCTCGGCTGCCCGAGGAAACTCTGATCTGATCGGCTGCTCTGCTACCGAGTGCGCTGTACCAACCAGTGCCTCCTGCGCTGCGGCCTGATAGAGCCAATAACAGATAAGGTGAAATTGGTTGGAAGAGATCTACAGCGGCCTCTTGCGGGCCCTTGAGCTGATTGCAGCGGTAGACCCCCAGGTGGTCGAGATCACCATAAGGTCCATCTTTATCTCGCTCTCTTCCGCCTTTTTAGCAGGCATCATCTGCATACCTCTGGGGGGCATCATCGAGTTTCGCCAATTTTGGGGCAAAAGGGCATTGATAAATTTAATTCAGACCTTCTACAGCTTGCCAACGGTGACCGTGGGCCTGCTGGTCTTTTTGCTCATCTCCCGCTCCGGGCCGCTGGGAGGACTTAACCTGCTCTTCAGCCCGAGCGGCATGATCTTCGGTCAGGCCATTCTCGTCAGCCCTATTATGATTGGTCTGACCATTACCGCTCTTGCAGGTGTCAGCCCCCAGGTCAGGGACACGGCTAAATCATTAGGCGCAACGGAGATGCAGATAATAATAACTGTAATAAAAGAGGCCCGCGTGGCGGTCATGGCTGCCGTGCTCCTGGGATTTGGCCGGGCGCTCTCCGAAGTGGGCGTGGCCATGATGATCGGAGGGAACATCCGGGGCTACACACGGGTTCTCACCACGGCAATCGCTTTGGAAACCTCCATGGGCAATCTGGAGCTATCCATGGCTCTGGGAATTATCCTCATATCCATTTCGCTGGCGATCAACCTCTTGCTCAACCGATTTCAGGGGAGATGAGTTTGGCTTTCCTGGAAGTACGCTCTCTAAGCAAAAGCATCGGCCCGGCAAAGATTCTCGAGGAAATCGACCTGACGGTAGAGCGGGGCGAGATCCTGGGGCTGATCGGGCCCACCGGCTCGGGAAAGACGACACTGCTGCGCCTCATTAATTTGCTCGATGAGCCATCAACGGGATGCATTCTCTTCGACGGCAGAATGGTTTTTGGAAAGCCGGAGAGAGAGTTGCTTTCTGCGCGGCGCAAAATGGCCATGGTCTTTCAAAAGCCGGTCATGTTCAAAGCCAGCGTGGCGGATAATGTCTCCTATGGCCTGAGGATGCGGGGCAGAGTTGATGCAGCTGGGGGGAAAATGAATGTGAGCGACAGGGTAGAAGAAGCCCTGGCAGCAGTTGGGCTCTCGGGCTATGAGAGCCGTGACGCCAATACCCTATCAGGAGGAGAGACGCAGAGAATTGCCCTGGCCAGAGCTCTGGTCCTGCAGCCGGAACTTCTCCTGCTGGATGAGCCGACCGCCAATCTGGACCCAGGGAGCGCCGCCTCCATCGACAACCTCTTGCAGAGCCTGGCCGGGAGCAGGACGGCTGTGATTTTAGCCACGCATAACATGCAACAGTGTCGCAAGCTGGCCGGCAGGGTAGCCGTGCTGCAAGCTGGCAGGCTGGTGGCCGTTGGCAGGAACGAGGAGATAACTTTGCCCTGGTAATTTCAGTGAAAGGATGCTTTTATCATCTTGGAAGACCGTTTTTGCATTGCGACCAAATGAAGCCTAAAACAGCAGAAGAAGAGAGCGAGAGCAAATCAGGAGACGAAGACTCCCTGGAAACATTTCTCACGGGAAGGCAGATCGAGGTGCTAAAGATGCGTCTTTGCGGCCGGTCCCAGCAGGAGGTAGCAGACAGCTTGGGCACCACTCGATCCAACATCAGCATCCTGGAGAAGCGGGCACATCAGAACATCGCCCGAGCGGAGCGAACGCTGCAGCAGTGGATGATGCTGCGCGCTCCCATATCCTTACTGGCCGGGGCGGGAACGGATGTCTTCGATCTGCCAAAGATGATCTTTGCCGCGGCGGACGAAAAACATATGCGCCTGCCTATAACGTCTCTGGATATCGTGGTGCAACTGAGGCGAAATGCCCCCCGGCTCTTCAAGAAAAGGGCACTGGAAAGGGACGCCCGGATCTTTGTAACGGAAGAGGGGGAGGTGCTGGTGGAAGGATTGGGGGGGCGATGAGATGCTTTCAGAACACTTCCAGTACTGCCACCAAACTAGTCCTTAAAAGGCATTTCACGAGCTCTTCTCAAGTGTATCTCGAATTTCGTCTATCATCTTTTCAAGTTTTTCGTATCTATCGATCACTTTAGCTTTAAATATTGTTCTTTTGGCTTCTAAAACGGTATCTTCATCTATTAAATTTACAAATTCTCCAATAAGACTGAAGGAATAGCTATCTGCATCTAACTGGTCTGTTAAATCTCTAATTTTCTGTTTCCGCTCGGCTCTATCGTTGCTAGTAGGCAAATTCATAAACCTATAGTCAAAAAAACCCAAACTGAGTCGGTCTTTAGGTGCTTCTTCACAGAGATCTATTTTACTCTCTCTTGTTAAACTTTCTTTTATTCTATTGGCTAATTCGTCGTGCTTATGATGCCATTCTTTGTTGGTTTGCGAATAGTCTTTTATCAGATATCGTAAATCTTTTGAAGCTAGATATTCGCTGGTTTCGAGCCGATCCCAGAAATCACGTGCTTCATCTTTCCATTCTTGAAAGTACCTTGTTTCAGAATAGTATGGATTATGCACAAATTCTAAATATTCTAACTTGTCTCTTTTTAGATATATCGGTTTGATTAATTCGTTCATCTCTCTTACTAGATGATCTTCTAACAAATTATTTTTAGAAATTTCGATATTTTTGCTAGAATCTTTCACCAAAGCAAAAGTTGCTGTCGCTAGTATGATTGTAGCAACGGCAACCGGATCTAAAACCTCCATGAAGGAATCGAATCCAAAAGGTAGGGTGGCGTTTGGATCGTGTAACTTCACATACAAGCGAGGAACAAAGGTGAATAAAACAAAAATTAAATAAATCGAATATATTAAAAATTTCTTTAAAGTTCCTACCTGCATGGCACACTCCTCATTCAATTTACACTTCCAGAACTGCCACCAATTCTTAGTCCTGGCTTCTTCCTGGATTTGTAGTGATTCGTTGGGCATATCTCATGCACCTAAATATCTTGTACCCTTTTGGTTCATCCACGGTTTTCTATCGTGGCAATGGCTTTAATCATCAAAGAACATCGGAGAGCATCAGCCGGCGCGGGCCTTCAGAGTCTCGCAGGAAGAATCTGGGCTTCAGCTTTCCCCTGACCCGAACTCTGGCATAGACGAGGATTTTATCATTCCGCAAGGACTTTTCTGCCAGCAGATCCTCTAAAGTATCCTTTTCCTTTTCCGACAATTCGATCTCGCCCTCTCGGCCCGTCGACCAATCAAAGATCCGGACGCGGTACTGGGTTTTGATATGCAAGAATGTGCCCTTCTCTCGATCCTCAATCGATCGTATGCGGCAGGCATACTCCACAGGGCTCTCGAACTCCTGGCATGCCTCATCCGGTAGGCACAGTCCCAGGTCGGCTACACCCAGATCGGGGTAGCCTTTGCTCTGCCGCTGCATAACCCGGCATTTGGGGCAGTTCATCATCAAGAACCACTCCTCAAAGATCCGTTCCTCTACAGCGGCTACACCCGACCAGAGCTGCATTGCCTCCTCACGGCTGTAGCCTGCCTGTCCCAGGAATGCGGCCAGGATGGCAGCGATCCTGTGCTTGCCGTTCTCGCCTGCCGCTCCGGCCATTATGCCCTTGATGCAGGGCGGAAAAGCCTTCGCTTCTGCCGGATCATGGGCCGTCCAGAGCATCTCCTCCCGTCGTTCGACAGCCTGAACGGAAATTGGAATCTCCTTTCCCTCCGCAGGTAGAGGGCTGCGCTTTTTCGAGGGCATATTTATGCTCTCTTGTGGCCTCCCACGAAATAGGCCTGTGTGTCCCTGTCCCCCCGCGCCTGCTGGGGCACTGGTGCAGCACCTTTGCGCGACTCATACTCCATTCTCTCTTTGAGGATGCATTTGCCGCCCCTCATGCCTCCCAGCGGGTTTTTGGGAGTGCCCATGGAGTTCATACAGCGGGCCATGACAGCCGCACCCCGCGCCAGGCCGTCATCCACGAAGACCACGTTCTTCTCCACCTGCTCGTATAGCCCCAGCTTCTCTATCTCCTCCAAAATAAGGGCGGGCTTGCCGCCGCTGATTCCCGCCCGGCCGGTAACTCCCAAGGCCGTATTCCTGGTGACGACTCCCTCTTCGACTCCCACCTGCACCAGCCGGCGGGCCACGCGGGCCATGGCCATGTCCAGGGTGCCGAAAAGAATCCTCAAATTTTTTGATTTGTAAAGATCTTCGCCTATTTTGGAGAGCTTGCAAAGGTCGCTGCCGTTCACTCCCACATCGCAGCCGATGAGAACGACGTTATTCAAGGCCGCAGCCTGCGGGCACACGGGCACGAGACCGTATTTGGTGCGGCTGGCCGGAATCTTCTCTATTATTACC
Source organism: Methanotrichaceae archaeon (assembly GCA_963803855.1). Classification (GTDB taxonomy): domain Archaea; phylum Halobacteriota; class Methanosarcinia; order Methanotrichales; family Methanotrichaceae; genus Methanothrix. The sequence goes on along the minus strand of CAWDNX010000001.1, from coordinate 499,028 downwards.
AGCTCGTCGATCTGATCCGCGTACTGCTGCGCCTCTTTGCCGTAATCAGGCTTGGTATTGCCGTCAAAGATATCCAGTGTGGCTCCGGTCATCCTGTCCACCAGTCCCGTTCCCTGGACAATTGCATCGGGAATGGCGCCTGCTAGGCCGAGAAGATTGCCTATGGTGTAGGCATAGGGAAGATCTCCACTGGTCACTCTACCGTCCAGTGTGGTGCCGAAGTCCATGGAGAGGCAGGGATTCCGATAGTCCACATCCGTCCAACGGCTGCCTTCCTTTATGCCGGCGGTAGCAAGTTCCCCCTCCATCTCGTTGGCTACTACCTCCACGCCGGTAGAACCCTGCGGCGGAAAACAAGAGGCCACGGCCCCCATGAATATCACCTTCTCAATCATGGTGTAGCGCTTGAACTTATCCAAGATGTTATGGATGCTCATGGCGGGAGTCATCAGTCGGGGCGGAACGCCGGCATCGAGGCAGCCCTTGGCCAGGGCCTGGATGAAGGCGCCCACCTGGTCTGGGGAATCCAGCTCGGCCACTACCCCGGTGGAGCGCACCACGAAGTGCAGATCGGTCTTGATGTCCAGGCGTGCCCTCTCGTGGCTCTCGATGAGGGTGTTTTTCACCAGTTCGGCAATAGACTCTTTGGTAAGAGGCGTCCCGTTGATGGTATGGGCAAATACCTCCTCACCGGCTTTTGGTCTGCGCACATCTCTGGTCATCTTCACCGTCTTATTGACGATGTAGGTCTTGCCGGTGTTCATGTCCGTGGCGGTGAGTATGCATTTAGTTGTGGTATTGCCCACTTCTACCGAGGCCACGATGTAAAATGGTTTGCTGTGAAGATCAAGGTAGTTGAAGGTCGGGCTACTGGCAATGCGGGGCGAGGGTTTGGACTTGAAGAGTCGACCGAAGTTCATAGTGAGAGGAAATAGGAGGAGGTGAGATTAAAGCTTTGGGTGGGACGATTCCAGTAAAAAAGGTCACCGAAATAACTGAGAGATAATTCGTGCAACCCAACAATAGCCTTTAAATAGAATCATCTCCATTTAAAGTTCAAATACTTTCTGTTCGCGCGATCTCCTCTCAACAGAAATTCATCCACTATTTAGGGAGAAATGCAAATCAGGTGAAATGAGCATGGATCAACCAAGTGCAGATCAAACAAGTGCAGATCAAACAAGTGCAGATCAAACAAGTGCAGATCAAACCGAGAAGAAAAAGAATGAATCGGTGAATAAGTCAGGGCGCATGGCCATATTAGAGGAAGACAAAGCAAGAGAGGCCCGCAGGTGGCAGCGCAAAAGGGAGACTATTAAACGGTTCGCCGGGACGAAATGAGATTGCATTAGCATCTGCATATCGGGTTGTCCGCTTTAGATTATCGCAATTGTCTATATCTACTGAGAGTAGAACGGGAAGGCGGCGATCCGCGGCAAATACTGTTTTATTTCTCCCTCCTTTACCCGGATCTCCCTCTACTCATGTCTGCAGATTCCTTCCCGGAGTTAGCAACCTATAACAAAAGAAATATATATCTGAAGTAACTATGTAGTAATTGGTGAGGGGGCTTCCTGTATCGAGCAAGACTGTAACCCATCTAAGATGCCCTTATCACCATTCACCCTTTAGTCCTTTATCCCTTCCATAGTCACTGTGAAGACCGCTTCGCCGTCCGGCAAGTTCGGTGAGTCCACCAGTCTGGCAATGCGCTTTTCCCCCTTGGACTTGCGCAGGTACAATCGGAAAGTGGACGTATGCCCCAGCACGTGCCCGCCCACGGGCTTGGTCGGATCGCCAAAGAAGGTGTCTGGCTTGCTCATGACCTGATTGGTCACCAGAATCAGGGCATTGAACAGATCGCCAAAACGCATCAGGTCGTGCAGGTGCTTGTTCAGCTTCTGCTGCCTGTTAGCAAGAGTGCCGCGTCCTACGTACTCCGCCCGGAAGTGGGCCGTCACGGAATCTACTATTATCAGGCGCACAGGATATTCCGATTCCCTGGCCTTATCCGCCAGGTCCATGGCGCTCTCCGCCAGGAGGATCTGGTGATTGGAGTTGAAGGCTCTGGCCACGCTGATGTTTTTTAAAAAATCAGCCGGATCCCAGCTCCGGCCGTCCGGTGCGGGGGGCAGGCCCTTCACCATCTGAGCGATACGCTCCGGCCGGAAGGTGTTCTCTGTGTCGATAATGATAGCAGAACCGTTCAGGCCGCCCATTTCCGTTGGCAGTTGCACGTTTATGGCCAGCTGGTGGGCCACCTGCGTCTTGCCCGAGCCGAATTCACCGTAGAGTTCCACTATGGACTGAGTCTCCATCCCTCCGCCCAAAAGTTCATTGAAGCCCTTGCTGCCGGTAGTGATCTTGCCCACCAGCTTTCTGCGCTCTAGTATTCGGTCTCCCGTCTCAAAGCCGCCCACATCCGCAGCTTCTCTGGCCCCGGCAATGATCTTGGCCGCTGTGGCTTCCCCTACCTCTGCCGCGGCCACCAGCTCGCCTGGAGAGGCAACAGCGATAGCTTCCACGGAGCTAAAGCCCGCCTCGCGCAGCTTTTCCGCAGTTGCCGGACCCACACCCGGCAGATCTTCCAGTAATTTTGTCGGCATCGTCCCAGTTCCTTAAAATATTCCTCAATAAGAGTTCCCATCTCTTCTTTAACAGCGTTATCCAGGCGGAGCGAAAGTAATCCTGGTGCGCCATCCACAGGACAGCTCCAGTTCCTCGTTCCAGCCGTTCTTGGCAAGGGCATCGATCAGTACCGCTTTGTAGCCCAGATCCATGGCTCGCAAAAGATCTACATGCTCGGCCCAAAGAGCCACTTTGATGCGGCCCGTCTCATCGGAGATGTAGATGTTGGCCACCCTTCCGGCTTTTCCGTCATCTCTTTGAAACTCCCGCACCTCACCCAGACCCGTCACAAAGCCAGAGACGCTGCAGAGCATGCCCGGCTTGAGCTCGGCTATGGGCGTCATCTTCTCGGAGAACAAAACTTTTTTATCGCTCTTTCGCACTGTGCTGTAGCTGCTGGTTTGAATTTCCAGCAATCCGTATCTCTCCCGACATGAGCCGTTAACGACCTCTATCGTCTCGCCTTTCTCCAGCGCCATTGCCGCCTGCTCATCCCAGAGGGTAAGCCTGATCTTACCGGTCTCGTCTCCCAAAAGCACTGTGCGAACCTGTCCTTTGCCTCCGTCTTTACGCAGGAACTCCCGGATCTCGCCTGCGTCCACGACGACGCCTAGAAGGCTGACCTCACCCATATCGCCCTTTATCTCCGCAATTTTATATGGCGTTGTCCTTGGCACGATGTCTAAATCTATCTCCTCGATGCCCCCGCTTCTGCCTAAGGTAACCTCAGTTCCCGCGTAGCCCTCTTTGGCCAGACCCCTTATCTTGAGGCATTGGTCGATCTTCAGATCTCCGGAGCGGACCAGCTCTACCGTCTCATCCCAGAGAGCCACGCGCACAGATCCCGTCTCGTCGGCTAGCGTTAGGTTGGCGACCCTTCCAAGGGATCCGTCCGAGCGGGGAAACTCGCGGATCTCGGAGACACTGAGCACTTTCCCCGTGAAGGTGACATTTCCCGTCTCCGGCCGGATGCTGCCAATCTTGGTGAGCACTTCAGATGCACCCAGGTCACGGGCCACGAGCAATGCCGCCGTCCTGCTGTCGCATAGCCCCGCCATGAGGGCTACCTTCTCCTCGACTCTCGCCTGGAAATCCTCCGGTGTTATCTGATCAGCCAACTGCCGGTAAATCTCCTCTACTTGCTCGTCCATCCTTATCATCCATGAACTTTATAGCGCTCTTCCAGGTACTTCAGATATGGGGCATGGCAGGAGGCCAGGAAGGCGTTGCAGACCGTTGCCGGATCTCCGTCCGCCGCAATGATTCCGTTCTCAATGAGCATGGCCCGGTGGGAGATCTCCTTGACGAAATCAACATGGTGGCTGACCAGGATTATGGTGGTGCCAAACTCAGCATTGATTTTCTTAATGGCGTTGGAGACCTCACGCATGGTGATGGGGTCGATATCGCCGAAGGGCTCATCCAGAATCAGGATCTTGGGACGGGCGGCCAGGATAATGGCCAAAGATGCTCTCACCAGCTCTCCGCCGCTCAACTGCTCGGGCAGCTTCCACATGGCCTCTCGATCAAGGTTTATCAGATCAAAGATCGGCTCTGCATACTCGCGGGCCACAGTCGTCGGAAATCTGGGAAACAGATCTTTGAATATGTCTCTGGTCAGTCCCAGTGACTCAAGGGCGGCTTTGGCGTCCTCTTCCGACATATCCGTCATGGCATAGATGACATCAAGCACCTTGTCGCTTATGCCCAGCTCCTCTGCCACATCCCTTGCATGGTCAATCACATCATTGCCCTTGATGCCCATTTTATAGGCAATCTGATCGAGAATGGTTTCACCAGCATAAAGAGCGAACTCCTGATACATGATGCCTAAAGAGCGGCGCACATTCATTCTATCGGGCGAGTAGTTCATCATGTCTACCCATTTATCGCCGTACCGAAAAGACACGACTCCTTCGTCCGGCATCCGAACGCCCTGCATGATCTTGAGAAGAGTGGTCTTTCCCCCACCGCTGTTGCCGATGATTGATGTGATCTCTCCCTCTAATATGTCAAAGTTGAGGTTCTCCATTCTGAGGACATTCAGGACCTCTCCTGTGCAAATCTGGCAGCCTCTCTTTGATAGACCTCTCACTTTAATAAGGGGCAAGGCACCGGGCCATGATGCCAGAGGCTCCATTTTGCCAATTCCTGCCATGAACTGGTCCAGGACCTCTCTAGGCTTCCCATCGGCGACAATCTTTCCCTTCTCCAGCCAAATCAGTCTATGTGCCAGATACTCATGAATCTCGGGCAGATGTGATACTACGATTATGGTCAGATCCAGCTCCTTGTTCACGTTTTTGATGGCATCCAGCACTTCTTGTTTGGTGGCCGGACAGGCCATGGTGGCCGGCTCATCCAGCAGCAATATTTTGGGCTTCTTGGCCAGTTGCCTGGCAATAAGAAGCCTCTGCTTCTCGCCGCCGCTCAGGATGGTGGCCAGATGGCGCGCCTTGTCTCCCAGGCCCACCAGCCGCAGGTAGTACATGGCCTCCAGGTACATCTCATCATAGTCCCCGTCCTCGGGAATAGGCAGAAGCTCATAACCGGTTTTCCTGGCATGAATCCTTCGCACTACGTTTTTAAGGGCACTCTCTGTCCAGAGTGCGAAATCTCTTTGCAGATGTATGGCTGTAACGGCCATTTGCGCCCTTTTCACCTCGTCGCTGGAATCAGGTGTGATGGTCATGCCATCCAGGAATATCTTGCCGGAATCAAAACACTCCATGCCTCTCAGGATCTTCATGAGAGTGCTTTTGCCTCCCCCGCTCTTTCCCACCAATCCTAAAATCTCACCCGGCCTGGTGGTGAAGCTGACATTTTCAAGAGCCACAACATCTCTGTCCTTCACCCTGTATGTCTTGGACAGATTCTCGATCTGAAGCAGAATAAAAACCTCCTATCTTACTTTAGTTCCCGTTTCCACAATTTCACGCGGCCGGAGCAGCACGGCCTTGCCGGCTGCATCTGCCGCTAGGAGCATGGCTTGCGACTCGACGCCAAAGAGCTTGGTCGATTTAAGATTGGCCAATACGACCACCTGCGTGCCTACCAGCTCCTCAGCTCTGTAGGCCTCTGCAATGCCTGCCACCACCTGACGAGTCTCGCCACCGATATCGACCAGGAGCTTGAGCAGCTTTTTTGAGCCCTTAATGGGGCCTGCCTCCTTAATTTCACCTATACGTAAGTCTAATGATCCAAAATTTTCAAAAGAGATTTCACTCTTCTTTTCGGCCGTCTTTTCCGCTACCTTCCCTTTAACTTCGGCTTTTTCTACCCTTTCTTTAAAGATCCTGTCCAGCTCTTTGACGAAAGCCTCTTCCATGCGTGAGAAGAGGATCTCGGGAGTGCCGAGCGCTGCCCCTTCCGCCATGGGTTGCAAAGCCTCTTGGAAGTGTTTTTCCGCCACGGATCCTCCCTGGCCCAGTTGTTTCCAGGCATTTTGCATTTTTAAGGGCATGATCGGCTCCATGAAAATGACCAGCGCCTTGGCGATCTGCAGACAGCTTCTCAGCACGACACCGGCTGCTGCTTTATCGCTCTTGACCAGTTTCCAGGGTTCGTGGCTCTGGAAGTAGATATTGCCGTAGTCCGCTAGAGTCATCACGCTATCTGCAGCCTTCTTGAACTCATACTCTTCCAGGCCGGATACAACCTCATTTAAGGTCTGCTTTATCCTGGTCATGACTTCCAAGTCGATCTCGCCCTGCGGAACAGAGCCCTCGAAGTTCTTCACGCTGAAGGTCAGGGCGCGGTTGAGGAAGTTTCCAAACGCTCCCACCAGCTCGGTGTTTACCTTATCTGCGAAGATATTCCAGGCGAAGTTGACCTCTTTGTTGTGAGCGGTGTAACTGGCCAGATAGTAGCGCAGCAGATCGGGATGAAGGCCCTTTTCCAGGTAATCGTCTTTGACCCAGATGACATTGCCCCGCGATTTGGAAAACTTCTTGTCATCGATCTTGAGCATGCCGCTGGCCACTACTGCACAAGGTAGGTTGTACCCGGCTCCTTTGAGCATGGCCGGCCAGAAGATGCAGTGATGATAGACGATGTCCCCGCCGATGAAGTGTATGATCTTGGCATCATTCTTCCAATAGGTCTGCCAGTCCCGGCCGTTCCTGGCACACCACTCCTCGGTGAAGGCAATGTAGCCGATGGGCGCATCCACCCAGACATAGACCACCAGATCGTCATGTCCGGGAAACTTGACTCCCCAGGCCATATTGCGGGTTATGCACCAGTCTTTCAGCTCCTGGCGGACCCATTCCATAGCGTAATTACGGGCGGAAGAGGTCCCTCCTAAAGTCTCAAGATACGAGAGGAGAAAATCCTTGAATTCGGAGAGTTTAAAGAAATAATGGATTTGCCTCCGATACTCGGCCTTTCCGCCGCAGACCTTGCAGACTGCGTTTTTGATCTCCCCTGGCTCCAGATGGCGACCACAGCCCATGTCGCACTCGTCGCCGCGAGCGGGTTTTCCGCAGTAGGGACATTCTCCCTCCACATATCTGTCCGGCAAGAAACGCTCGCATTTGGGACAGAAGGCCAGTTCGATCTCCTTGGAATAAACGTGGCCGCCGTCCATGAGGGCACTGACCATTTCTTGCGTGCGATTGTGGCAGGCTGGATCGTCGGTGTCGCCGAAGAAATCGAAGTCGACGCCCATTCCTTTGAAGACCTCGTCAAAGTGCTGGTGATATTTGGCCACGAGCGCTTTGGGCGTCGTTCCCTGGGCCTCGGCATTGACCACGATGGGAGTTCCGTGGGCGTCCGTGCCGCAGACGAAGAGCACCTCTTTGCCCATCTTTTTCAACCCTCGAACGAAGATGTCCGCAGGTACATAAGTTCTTAAATGGCCTAGATGACATGGCCCATTGGCATAGGGTAGGCCGCAGGTTACAAGGATAGGCGATGACAATGAGAACACCGCCTCTGCTTATGATGAAACAGGCAGATATAGGTTTCCCAGCCTGGGCAGTCTCGCCGGTTCCTATGAATTAGGTTCTTGGATAAAATGTATATATAACATTAGAGAAAAAAGAATTAGAGACAATAGATCTAACGGGGGTATCAGATGAGATTAATTGTTCTAACCCTTTTACTGGCTTTGGCCTTGGGCACGGCCCAGGCCGCGCCGCTGCAGGGCAGCGATGGAAACGCTACAGTCACGTTCTTCGGATCGAGCCGGACGCCTCTGGATGACGAGAATGCTACTCAGGAAATCTTAAATGTCGATGTCGGCCTAATGGGGACTGAGAATGCCTCATACCAATTGGTGGATGATAAAAATAATATCTACCTGCCCGGCCTGTACAAGCCGCTGTCTTCCGGAAAGCAGCTTGTTTTATTCCTGGTTCCCAAAGACAGCCTTTTTAAGCTCATAAATGCGACTACTGAGGTCGGAAAGCCCATTTACATCAATTGGTGGGCGACGCCCAAGGGCAGCAACGAGGACCTGGTGTTAAGGTACTATGGGATCGTTGATTGGCTGATCAATCCGGATGAGCAAGGAATAGTAATTCAGGTCCGCGTACAGAATAACGGCACCAAAAACCTCATAGTCAATCCGCAAAATTTCACCCTGCTGGATCAGTGGGGCTGGCCCTACAGTCCCACGGCAGGATTTGATCCAGTGACGATCGGGCCGCAAGCTGCTACCGACCGTGTCCCGCTAGGTTTTGACGGCGTCTCGCTTATTAGCCGTCCTGCTGCCCTGGCATATGATTATGGGGCATCAAACCAGATCATCATAATGTTTGAGAGAGACTACGTGCCGCTCTCGGATGTAGCGGTCTACGGCGCCAATGCCACAAAGAGCGCGGCCAGCGTAGTGCCGGCACCAGCGGCGGTCCTGCCTACCTCGAATCCGGTCGCACAGAACGTGGCCGTGCCGGCTCCGGCTAACGAGACGAAAGAGACCAAGAAACTCTCGATCAAGGATAAGTTAGCAGCCAGCAAGGCGCGGCTCGCGGCCACGAAAGTGAGTCTGGATAAAAAGACACCGGATACAAATGGCACAGCGAATAGTACATCAAGCAACGCCTCGAATAGCTCATCGAGCATTTCCGCCTAAGCCTTGACGGGCGGCTCTTCGAGCCGGTGCTCAGGCCTGGGAATCTCCCAGGCATTTATCTATTCGAGGCAAAGATCCAAGAAGCACCCAAAAGAATATATCATAACATTGAAGGTATGTTATAGATGAGATGGCTGGCTCTGGCACTGTTCATGATCCTATTACCAGGAATTGCCCAAGATTATCCACTGCAAATGAGCAATGGTGTCGTCAACTGCACTATCTTCGGCTCCTTCAAGGACCCCGGGTTTACTGGGTCCTCTTATTCAGACTCGTATTCCGTCCTGGTTGTAGACACTCGCCTGGCCAGAATAGACGAAAGCGATAACGCACCAATTCGGGCTGCCTACAGCCTCACCGATGGAAACGACCGGGTTTTTCAAACCAGCACTCAAAATATAAAAGAATTACAGCCAGGTCGCCGGCTGATTGGTTTTGTCGTCCCCAAGGAGACTATTGCCAAGAGCCTGACTATAGATTTGTCCCAGGATAAAGCTGGTGGGGAACAGTTCTCGCTTCGTTTTCCCGAGCTTGTCAACTCCAGCAACGAAAATGTGACCTTGCTCTATTATGGAGTGCTCAGGTCCAGTACAAACTCCTACAAGAAGACAATTGAATTAGATGTGGCGATAACCAATAACGGCACAAAAAAGCTAGCCATTGACGCCAATAACTTCACATTGTTGGACCAGTGGGACTGGAAGTACGACAGCAAAGAGTATGACAACTACGGAAAGAAGGGCATATCTGCCATGGTGCTTGAGAAAAATGAGACCATTAGATCCGGCCTGATCTTCAACTCCGTCTCGCCGCTCAGCCGACCGGTGGAGCTGGTCTACAGGTATTCAAATAACAGCTCCCTGACAATGAATATAGATGCCGAGGCTGGCCTTGTTTCTGCCCTACCGGATACGAAGAGCTGCGTTGAATGTGAAAGCCCAAAGGACGCCGCCTCCAGTCTGGCCGGCTCCATCAAGGCTACCAAAGCTAGGCTTGCCAAAGTCAAGAAGATAAACAGCACAGCAGAGAGCGCTCCCAAAGGGCGGGATGAGCTTTGAGGGAAGCCTTATGGTCTTTTCCCTCTGGCACCTCCTTCCTTCTGCTCTCTCAGCCCTCCTGATATTTGCTCTGGTAATCCTTGGCAGGCGGGGAAAAAAGAGCAATTCTCACAGAAGCCTGAGCTTTGTAATGGCCCTGTTTGCCGCTCTTGGGCTGGCGGGCTATCTCAATCGGGGGAATTTTATCTTCTGATATCTCACAAACTGGCAAGAAAAGCGCATTGTAGGATAGGTTACGTGGCGGCTGCTTTCGCCTTGCTGGCTCTTTTGAGCGGCCTTCTATTACTTGTCGGAGGACTCTTGAGTCAGGATGAAGCCATAATGCCGTCTTCGCCTTCACCTGTGATGCCGAATCTTCAAGAGAATGCCTCCAGCACCCTGCCAGAGATTGAGGCCAGCGAATACCGGGGCAAGAAGCTTGTGCCTATTTCCGAGCAGGGAAACAATGCCCTCTCCGGTACGCAGCATCTCGACCGGGAGGCATTGCGGCTGAATGTAACAGGACTGGTTAGGAAAGATTTGAGCTTCAGCTACGAGGAACTGCTCGCGCTTCCGGCTTACACGGAGCTGGCCTATATGCCCTGCGTGGAAGGATGGGGATTTGATGCCAAATGGACCGGATTTCGGGTGTGGGGTCTGCTCAATATGTCCGGCCTTTTGCCGCAAGCAAGCTACGTGGTATTTCACAGTGCAGATGGCTACTCCACCGGCCTGCCTCTGGACTATTTGCGAGACAATCAGATCCTGCTGGCATATGGCATCAACGATGTTACTTTGCCGGCTGAGCAGGGCTTTCCCCTGCAACTGGTTGCCAGGAGCCGATACGGCTACAAATGGGCCAAATGGATAACCAGTATCGAGGTCGTGGATAGTGAGGTGAGAGGCTACTGGGAATCAAGAGGCTACAGCAACAGCGCCAGGGTGGGCGAGCTTGGCTTTGGGTGACTACAGTCGATTAATCCAATGGCGCAAAGAACGGCGAGAGAAAAAGATCCCACTATCGGGTTAGATTCCCAACCAATTTGTGTCCCTTGATTAAGACCGTAGATAACCAGGGCCAGACAAGCGAAGATCAGGCTTGCCCCGATAAGGTCGAAGCTACCTTTGGTGCATCCAAGGTAAACTGTGAGAAAACCGCCAACAACGGGACCTAGCGCCAGGCCAATGGAGGCGGAGGTTATTACGTATCCCAGGGCTCTGCCTCTAATTGCCGTGGGAAGAAATGCCGAAATCATAGCCGGACCTACGGCTACTATTATTCCCCCACCTATTCCCTGAAGGACGCGAAAGAAGATTATCTCAGCAATCCCGGGGGCCAGGGCACAGAGAAATGAGCCGGTAGAATCCTGATAACGGCTCCCTTGACTGGACGATAACCTTTAGCGCCGGCGAGTATTCCCATCCATATTATTCCCTTGGCCGGGTATGGCGCATCTTCGACAAAATCGCACCCTCGCAAAATCTGTCTCCCTATGTGGAAGGACCTTTCACCACTAGCTACCCCTTCTCTATCCTAAACTCCTGCCTTTGCAGTAACCATTTTTCGTATTGAACTCTTCAGTCATCGAACTTACCGAAGGATTTATATACTATTATGGTTATTACTCTTAGCTATGACGTATCTGGTCAAGCAGAAGATTCGCGGGCATACTTACGTTTATGAAGCCGAAAATTTTTGGGACCCTGAGAAGAAGCAATCCAGGCAAAAACGCAATTATCTTGGCGTCTGGGATGAGACTTCAGGAAAGCTCATTCCAAAGGTCGCAGAACGTGATGTCAAGACTACAAAATCATTGGGTCCTGCTTATCTTCTTGATTCTGTGGGCAATGAAATCCAGCTTAGGAAGAAGCTCTCGGAAGCGTTTGGAAAGGACGGAGATTTGATTCTCGCTGTTGCGATGAGCAGGTTGCTGCATCAGACCTCTCTTAAGAACCTTAACCACGTTCTAGATGACTCGTTTCTTCCGGAGATGTACTCACTAAAAGAGACATTCAGCTCTCAGTGGCTCTCAAGTTTCCTGGAGCGATTATCCACAAAAGAAGCCGCTATGACCACCTTCTACAACTCCTTGATAGCTGGCGAAGACGAGACGCTAATATTCGATATCACATCGCTCTCCTCAGCCTCGCGAAATATCGATTGGTTAGAATGGGGATACAACCGCGATGGCTTGGACCTGCCTCAAGTCAACCTGGGATTGGTGCTTTCACTGAACAATCACTTACCACTTTATTTCAAGTTGTTTCCGGGAAGCATCAACGATGTTGTGACTTTGAAGAATCTTGTGGCTGAAATAAAAGCATTTGGCATTGCAAAAAGTCTCTTCATTCTGGATAGAGGATTCTATAGCGAGAGCAATATTAAAGAAATGACTGCCGAGAATATTGATTTCATTCTTCCGCTTCCGTTTAGCGTTAATATCGGCAAGGGTCTTATCAGTGAGACGAACAAGGATATCGAAAATCCTGCCAATGCAAAGAGGTTCGGCGGTGACATATTCTATGTCTTGGAAAGCGAGGTCCTGATTGGTGAAGTCAATGCTTATGGATATGTCCTGTTCAATAAAAAACGAGAAGGCTCAGAGACAAATTCGTTCTACAACAGACTGATCGATATCGAATCAGCACTCAATGGAAAAGAGTTTAAAAACCCGATCGGAGAATTCAAGAGAACAGCAGGCAATTTTGAAAGATACTTGGAGTGCATTGTCGAGGGAAAAACGATCCACCTTCGCCGGAGAATAAATGCCATATCGCAGGCTTCAAACCGATTTGGCAAGACAATTCTTCTTTCAGCTACCAAACGAAGATGGGACGAAGTGCTTTCACTCTATCGCGAAAGGGATGAAGTCGAGAAGAAGTTTGATGATCTGAAGAATGAGCTTGAGGCTATGCCTCTGAGAGTACATAAGATTGAAACGCTTCAGGGCTTGCTATTCATTTTCTTCGTATCGTTGATCATGAGGGCGATATTGCTAAGAAAGGCCAGAGAGTCGGAGCTGCTTGATAAAAAATCCATTGAAGAGATTCTCTTGGAACTGGGAAAGCTCAGGGCAGTTAAAGTCGGCGGCAAATGGAGGTTAACGGAGATCTCAAAAAAACAGAGAACGATCCTGGAGAAGATGATGATTGGAATTCCCATCGAGGCTAACCTGGTTATTAAAAGGGCCGGAGTTTAGGCTCTATAGTCCCGGACAGGCTGATCAATATCACGGAGGCGTTTAATCTCTTCCGGGATCATTATGAGGGTACCGAATTTGATCTGACAATGCCGCCTGCCGGAGGTCCATTTGGCAATCCGTACCGAAACTGGGGACCCTACGATTCGCACGATCGGTTAAATCCGGGCGAACTCAAGCCGGGAGCCTGGCCAAGGCCCATCTCAACCGATCCATGCGGCTACTCTTATGTAGCTCAGGCGAGAGAATGGCTACCGGATGGCGTGGGCGGAATATGCTGGCTTGGGCTCTCTTCCCCTGCGGATTGATTCTCTTATGCAGCTTGGCGATCTTATCCTTGAGGGACTTATAATTATTCGATCCCCTCACCGCTCTGGCTAGCTTTCTTTGCAGCTTTGCCAGTTTATCAGCAGATTGCTCGGCACATCTTGGATTCTCTATCTCATTGGCTGTGGTTCCTGATCGGCTTGGACTATGGCAAACCATCTCTTGCCTTCTCTCTTGATTATGACGGCTTTGATGCAACCTTCGATCTTTCGATAGATCTTGATCCGCATTTCTCCGATCTTGGAGAGATGTAATATTCTATGATCTTGATCGATTTTGAAACCTGATTGGTTGTAATTTAGGGTGTTATACCAGCCATATCCTTTGAAACGGACATGACCGATCTTTCGACCATTCTTCTTGGATGCTGCAAGTCCCTTGAAATTAGACCAAAGGGTATAATTCACCATCTGAAGAACTTTAGAATAGACAAGATTCAGCTTCGGATTCTCAAGCTTCAGAGATGGAATCATGTTCTGAGTATCATAGGTCTTGAGCTTGATGCCTTTTTCTTTCGCTTCATTCAGGTCTTGGAGAAGCCGATTATAGAGCCACCTGCAAGCATCCAAATTCTCCGCTAACTTCCATTGAGTGATATTGCTCGGGAAGATGGGATACTTGTAGCTGATCATCATATAAATACAGATCTGCATACCTAATATTTATATCAGTTGAGAGCGGCGTGAAAGTAATCATGGCAGGCAAAGGACTCCGCTTTCATCCCCACACTGAAGGATGGGGACTTCCCGCTTAGTCGTCTCCGTTCGTTCGTCCTTTGTGCGCTCTGCGACTCTGTGGTATAATTTCGTAAACCCCTGGTTAAAATTCGCATGCCTCTCCGAGGGGACGGCCTCCTGCCGTGTGGCCCCGCGCGCCCGTGCCCCTGGGCCCGCCTGCCCGTTGGCAGCATCACCGGGATTTCGAGGGTATCAGCCAAATAGAAAAACCAAAATATCCAACGGCGTTTTGGAACTAAGAAATAGCATGGTTCAATCAGCAAAGACCAAAAAGAAAATATAAGGGCGTCAGGGCTGGAAGCCCTAGACCCCGCCCAACCATGCGCCGCCGTCTTTCATGGCACTAGATGAATCTGTCACCGACGTGGGCAGCAGATTCATATCATTCGTCGTGTAGCTCGCTCCTTTTACCTTGCCCGTGCCGTCGATGGCATGGACGATGCCGCCCCCGGTGGTGTTGTTGGCGACCAGAACCGGTTTGCTCAGGTCAACCGGAGCGTCCAGCTTCTTCTGCATGAGCATCATGGGATCTTCTCCGAAGTGCTCCCTAACCCATGCGTTGTAGACGTCTACCTGTGCATTAAAGCCGCTGACATTGATTCCTTTCTGGGCCTGCTCGTAGGCCTGGCCCATCTTAAAGCCGATCTTGAGCCCCTCGGCAGCACCTTGCTGCCAGTCGGTATAACCTACGGCCATAGCAAGGCCCACTATGCATAAGAATATCGCAATATATTTCATCTATCCATCACTCCAATATTTTGTCAATAAGCACTCTAGCGGAACACCGGCGGCAGTGCGTAACTGGCACTCCCAACGACATTTTCAGTACCGATAGCATTACCTCTATCCACATAGATCGGCTTTCCAGTGTAAGGATCTATGTAGAAATACTTGGTTTCCCCGGTACCGGGAATTTTGTAAGCATAAATCGAAAATCCTGTGTAGGGATCCTTCTCAATTTCTCCCATCCAGCCATTGGTATAATTGAGAGACTTCCAGGTATTAAATGGATCATCTACCAGCTTTCCACTCTGAACTAAGCTTCCCTTTGGTGCGTTTCCCCAGTTCCACAGGCTGCTATTGCTACTATTGCTGACGGGGGCGGGCTGTGTATCATTGGCCTTTAAGGTGCCAATCACATTCCTGCCGAAATCTCCGCCCACACTCTGGAAACGGCTCGTGCTTTCTGCATAGCAATCCACTGCCAAGAGACAAGCTATTAGTACTACCATTACTGCCAATGCAGTCTTCATACTGACCCCACCAAGCTAACATCAATTTAACGCGATAAAAGGCTTTCGCGTGTCCGAGTCATTCTCATCTAATCTAATTGAATATCGGCGGCAGAGCGAATTGATTTGGCTCTACGTATTGGCCGGAAACGGGCCCAACGCTGGTATAGATCGGCACTCCGGTTTCAGGATTAAAGTAGACGTAAATCACCCTTCCCGACTTGGAATCCGTGTATGTGTAGTAAGACTGGCCTGTAATCGGGTCCACATAAGTTTTAACCGGCTCACCGGTTTTAGGATCTGTGTAGGAATATGCAGGAATTGCCGTACCGTAGGGATCCACGAACGAATCTCCCAGCCAATTACTGGTAACATTCAGCTTTTTCGCTGAATATTTAGGATCGCCGATAAGGTTACCGTCAACAACCAGGGTTCCTTTGGGCGAACTTCCCCAGCTCCAAAGGCTGCCATTATTACCGCTTGCGGCAGCCGGCTTTGTATCCTTGGCTTCTATGGTGCTGATCATCTTTTTGCCGAAATCCCCGCCCACGTTCTGGAAACGGCTCGTGTCTTGGGCATAGCAGCCCGATGCTAATAGGTATACTACTAGCACTACTACTGCCAAAGCAGTCTTCATACTGACCCCACGGGCAAAAGAAGGCTGCAGAGAAATAAAAGCCTTTCGCGTGTTATGATCTATTTTCTTTTTATAGCCTTGTCCACGGCTCATTCTGGTTGTAGAGCGTCTGGTCAGTCATTCTGCCCGCCAGTAGATTGATGAGATCAATGGGCGCAGAGCTGGCATAGACCTCCTTGCCCGTCATGGGGTCTATGTAGGCGTAGACGAGATTGCCGGTCTTAGCATCCGGATAGGTAGAATATGTAAAGAAGGGCTTTGATGTAGTGGGATTGAGGAAGCGATAGGTCTTTTTCCCGGTCAAAGGATCAGAGTATGTTTCCATGGGAAGGCCGGTTTCAGAATCCGTGTAAGTCTCACCCAGCCAGTTGCTGGACAGATTCAAGAGCGGCCGGAGATAATAGGGATCTGTTACCAGATTGCCATCAACTATCTTGCTGCCCAGAGGAGCATTGCCCCAGTTCCATAAGTCGCTGCCGTTATCTTCGATCTTATTGATTTCTATCTCAGGAACAGGCTTTTTATTCTCTTCCTTGAAATCCTTTATCCATTTCTCTGCAAATTCACCACTCACGCTCTGAAAGCTGGGGGGAGTGCTCTGGCTGCTTGCGACCGCTAAGAAAATACTTATTATGAATAATATCATGGTAGCTACCGATTTAACACTCATAATAATCCCTCTCATCCCTTCCTTGTCTCAGGCAAATGCGATGCAATTATTCAATCTTTCTGGCCGCAACCTCAATGGCCCGGATGACGCTGTCTCTGGGAATTATGGTGGCCACCGGAATGGAGAGCAACTTCTCCACGGTGGGGCTGACAATGGGGGCGCAAACCAGGGCCGAGGCTCCGTCTCGCTCTGCTCTTACGGCAGCAATAATGGCCTCCTCGATGGTGGTGGCCGAATACTCCCGCAAGGTTAGCATCTTGTCCCCTATCTTCATCTTCTTCTCGCTGATCTTGTCCAGAACAGGCCGGGCGGCGATGATGGCGATGAAGTTTCCTTCCGAGCCCTCTAATTGGCGGATGGTCTTTACAATCTGGCGCAGCGTGGTGATATTCGGGTCTCTGTGGCCGGAGAGAATCTTGTAGAGAGTGCTTTGCGGAATTGCTGAGACCTTGGAAAACTCCCGCGAGGAGAGCCCCAGCTCCCTGAAGACCTCTTTTAAGGTTTCCCGCAGTCTCTCGTCCGATTGGAAGGCGGCCCTCATAACCCTCTCCACATTTGGCATACTATTGGACAATGTATCTCAAATATTTCTACTTTTGGGTTGAAAGGATGGAAAGACCTTCTCTCCGGCAAAGCATTAATATCCAGTATGGCTCACATTTAGGCCAATGGTATTATTCCTGATATCTATTTTCACAATTAGGACAAACTTTGTCTCCAAATAGAAAACGTTATATTCTCCATTTAGAGAAGTTGCCTCTATGGGCGAATATCGGCTTCGATGTGTGAGCGACAGATCAGTGCAGCCAGCTTACTCTTTGGCCTGCCCTCATGACAATTCGCTTCTGCGCACCGATTACCAGGCCAGGCAGATAGAGCCGAAGAGCCTGCCCGGCATCTGGCGCTTCCTGGACTGGCTTCCCGTGCAGGGAATCATAGCGAAGGCAGAAGGCGCGCCTGTGACCTACAAGAGCCGCGGCCTGGCAAAGGAGCTGGGCCTGGAAAACCTTTACATCAGCTTCAACGGCTACTGGCCGGAGCGCGGCGCGAAGAATCCCACCTGCAGCTTCAAGGATCTGGAGGCCGCACCTACCATGCAGAGGTTGTTGGAGCGGGGCGACAACCCCACACTGGTAGTGGCTTCCGCCGGCAACACCGCCCGCGCCTTTGCCCATGTCTCCTCTCTCACCGGCCAGCCTCTGCTTCTTTTCGTGCCGGAAAAAGCCCTGGATAGAATGTGGACAACATGCATAACTAAAGACGTGGGGCAAGTGACACTGATGGCGGTGCAGGGCGATTACTACGATGCCATTCAAATAGCGGAAAAGGTGCAATCCCTACCCGGCTTTGCAGGAGAGGGCGGAGCGAGAAACATCGCCCGCCGGGACGGCATGGGCACAGTCATGCTCGACACTGCCCTGACGCTTGGACAAATCCCCAAGCACTACTTCCAGGCGGTGGGAAGCGGCACGGGCGGCATATCCGCCTGGGAGGCCGCACTTCGCCTCAGGGAAGACGGCCGCTTCGGTTCCTACCTTCCTAGATTGCATTTGGCTCAGAATCTTCCCAATGCACCCATTTACTGTGCCTGGAAGGGATTAGAGGCCGAGCCCCCATGCAACGATATGTTCGATGACGTTCTCTTCAACCGAAAGCCTCCCTACGCCATTCCCGGCGGTGTTAGAGACGCACTGCAGGAAACCCGTGGCGAGGTCTACGGCATAACCGACCAGCAAGCAGCAGCGGCCAAGAAGCTCTTTGAGCCGTCTGAGGAAATCGACATTCTTAATGCCCCGGCAATAGCCGTGGCGGCGCTGGAGCAGGCGGCAATATCGGGCAGCATAGAGCCCAAAGATATCATACTTCTTAACATCACAGGCGGCGGCGTGGCCAGGATCAAAGAGGAGCATACCCTGAACATGATAGAGCCGCAAATTACCATCTCCCACTGGGAACAGGCAGTGCAATTTCTGGAGGGCAAGAAATGAGCCAGGCAATCAGCCAGAGTATGAGCGAGGCCATGAGCCCCACGCTCATGACAATCGAAATCATGCCCCTGACATTAACTATTCAGGGCGGTGTGGACAAGGACGGCCATCCCGATGCGGTATCCGAGATCGAGATAGCCCGAGGAGAGATAATAGGAATAGTAGGGCCCACGGGTTCAGGCAAGAGCACTCTTATTGCCGACATTGAGCAATTTGCCTTAGGCGACACGCCCTCGGGCCGAAGGATTCTCATAAACGGCCTTGAGCCTGCGGCGGAGCTACGAAGCAATCCTCGGAAGAAGCTGGTGGCTCAGCTCTCCCAGAATATGCATTTTCTGGCGGACATGTCTGTGGAAGATTTTCTGAGAATGCATGCCAAATCGCGGGGCAAGGACCCAGGGCTGGCAGACAAGGTCATAGCTCTGGCCAACACTTTAACTGGAGAGCCGGTCAATCCCGCCTTCCAGCTCACTACTTTGAGCGGCGGCCAGTCCCGGGCCTTGATGGTTGCGGACATTGCCGTCATCAGCGACTCGCCCATTGTGCTCATCGACGAGATTGAGAATGCGGGCATAAAGAAGCAAGAGGCGCTGCGCCTTCTCTCAGGCGAGGGGAAGATCGTGGTAGTAGTAACTCATGACCCCATGCTGGCTCTCATGGCCTCTCGGCGCATAGTGATGAAGAACGGAGGCATGACCAAGGTCATCAGCACCAATGAAGATGAACAGAGGGTCTTCAAGGATGTCGAGCGGGTGGACGGCTGGCTCACCTCTCTGCGGGAGACTATTCGCCAGGGCGAGGTAGTAGCTTGAAGATGGTGGTGGTGGCCGGCACGCCGGGCTCTGGCAAGACCTCCGTGCTCATGCATGCTGTGAAGGATCTACTCCGGGCGGGACACTCCCCGGCGCTGGTCAAGATCGACTGCATGTGGACCGAGGACGACGCCCGCTTCAGGCGCTTGCAGGTGCCAGTGGCCGTGGGACTGGCCAAGGATATGTGCCCGGATCACTACGCTATCTACAACTTCGACGAGATGCTGCAATGGGCATCAGCCCAGCAGGCGGACATGCTGCTCAATGAGACGGCCGGGCTGTGCCTGCGTTGCGCTCCTTACCCGGACAAGGCTCTGGCCATCTGCGTGATCGACGTTACGACCGGCCCCAACAGCCCCTTAAAAGTGGGGCCGCTGCTCACCACCGCTGATGCGGCGGTCATGACAAAAGGCGACCTCGTCTCCCAGGCGGAGAGAGAGGTCTTCCGGGAACGCATCCTGGAAGCTAATCCCGGCTGCCGGATCATAGAGGCCAACGGGCTCTCCGGCAAGGGCTCGGCTGAGCTGGCGCAGTTGATGGCAAGCTGGCCGGACATCTCTGGGGAGATGGTCTTGCGGCACAATCCGCCTCTGGCCATCTGCACTTTATGCACGGGGGAGCTACGCATCTCCAAGGAACACCACCGCGGAGTTCTGCGCCATCTGGACGGCTTCATGGAGTACACCGGCGAGTGAGGATTTAGTCTAAGGAAAAGGTAACGATAATTAGACCCAGGGTTACGGAATATAACCACAGAGGCACAGAGCGCACAGAGGACGAACGGACGGAGACGACTATATCTGCGAACTCTGCGCCTCTGCGGTTAATAATCATTGCCTATACAAAATAAAGAGGAAACAAGGAATCGAGTTAGAGAAAATCTGAGGAGAAAAAAATGTTGCAGATCGAGAAGCTCTTGCCGGGCTACAACTGCGGGGAGTGCGGCCTTTCCAGTTGCCGGGAGTTCGCAGCCAAGCTGGTGGACGTGGCCGGGCTGGACAGGTGCACCATTCTCAAGCAGGAGCGATTTCAGGGCCGGTCGGAGCAGATCGCAGCACAGCTGGTCTGCTCTGAGAAGATGGAGGATATCATCGGCGTTATCGACGGCCTTCATGCCGACTTTGCGCTTGCTCCACTTTGCGGCGAGCCCTCCTGCCGGGAGGATCTGCATCCCTTCAATCCCGAGGCGCGGCTGAAGGAAGGCGACATCTTCCGCTACCGGCCTTTGGGCTGTCCCATCACTCATTTTGCCAAAGTGCTCAAGAACGACCGGGGAATCGTTACTGTGCATCTGGTGGGGCCGGTGCACCTGCTACAGGGGCTGCCAGCGCCCGAGGACATCGGCATCTGCATGGTGGCCGCCTTCGAGGGCACGGTGAGCCGGGGCAGGAGGCCGGAGGTAGGCGAGACGGTGCGCTTTCTGCCCGAGCACTGCATGATGCAAAAGGTGCACTCGGGAGTGTTGGTGCACTCCGAGGGGGCAAGGGTGAGGATCGAGGGGATAGATTTGAAGGTGTGGTAGTGGAGAAAATGAGCGTTTTGCCTCTTTTATTGAGTGGAAAGGCGGCGGCGCACCCGCGCATCAAGCTACGGGGTATTACGTTTAAGATAGTCCAAGGACGGTAAGCCTTATGCTGATTACTAAATCAACACGTTTCATCCAAGCTCCTTTTGACTCGGAAGCGGAGTTAGAGCAAGTTGTCATTGATAATTATGAATATATTTTTGGTCCTTCTTCCATTTATATACCAAAAGCATTAATTCTTACGCCTGATGGATTTGGAACAATACCAGACGGTTTTGCATTTGATTTATCAAAGAATCAATGGTTCATTGTTGAAGCGGAACTAGCCAAACATAACATCTGGAACCATATAGCTCCGCAGGTTGCAAAACAGATTACTGCTGCCTCAAAACCTGAATCTAAGCGCTATTTAGCTGAAAGAGTAGTAAGTCTTTTTCGCGAGAACCAAGATGTACGAGACAAATTTGAGGATGAAGGGATTGAACACATCGATATCCGCAAAGTGCTTGATCAAATCCTAGCGACTCAGCCATTCCTTGGTATGCCAATAGATTCGGTATCTGCGGATTTAAGAGAATGGGCATCGACTTCGGTTAAATTAGAGACAAAGCTTTGGATTGTAAAAAAGCATGTAGAACTCGGAAATCCGAGTAATGTGATGTACGAAATCCCAGAGGAATATCGACCTGTGCTGGATACAAAAGAGATGGAGGATTCTGCTGCTCGTGGATCAATAGCAGTTTATGATATTTCCATACAGGATCTTATGAAAGAAGAACTGCTTGCACCTGGCAGTAAGCTGTACATGAGTTATAAACCTAAATCTACCCAGGAACGCAGGACCTATGAAGTCATAGTTGAAGAGGATGGTTCGCTTAGGGCTGATGATCAGAGCTTTAGCAGTCCGAGCTATGCAGCTATATATTATATTAATAAGGCTGGGAGTCCAAGGAAAACTCAGAATGGGTGGAATTCGTGGAAAACTGAAGCTGGAGTAACCCTTGCAGAGCTTCGAGATAGATACCTAAAAGAGAATAGTGATGTACTGAATCAAAATGTCACACTACCTTGAAGGAATCATAATGCATAACGTATACAGAGAAAATTGATCGAACCGTCCGGAAGATCTTCCTTTGCGCATGCAGGTCTTGAAGGGAAAGGTCCTTTACGAAGATGATACGCCCTTTATGTACGATAAAGCCTATGAGACCATTAAAGAGTTTGAATCCTTCAAGCGCGGATACTACGATTACCTGGGAATAGAATCAATCACTTGAGCAGAGGCATGCAATGGCAGGAAAAAGAAACCACCGTTGTGAGCAAAAACCCAGGGGCCGGGCACAGGTGCTCCCGGGCCCGCCTGCCCGTGCTCGCGCGTGCGTGCGACCGTCCGCCTGGCGTCCGAGAGTCCCATCTCGATTGTTCCGAAAGGCCCGATCTCCAGGCAGCCGTCCGTTTCCAGAGAGATTTAATTAAGAGGATGCACATATTGCTAGTACAGCGAGGCCGAAGTAAACCAATGCTATGACTTCGCGGCTTCGCGCCTTCGCGTGAAACCGGACCCTGTGAATCTCACGCGAAGCCTTGATTGGCGCAAAGAACGATTAGCGTTCACTAAGGCACATTATCCCCTCACAATCACGGCTTTAATTAGGCCAAGCTGTACTAGGTGGGGTGCACGTAAGATATTGGTCAGGCTAAAGATGTTGAAGTAATCAAGGTCCATTTTAAAAATGCGTTTCGTGGTGCGGATGAGAATTTGGCCACTGTAGATCAAATTTGGCAGGCATCTGACTCAGATCCGTCTCGTGTGCTCTTCAACAATTCTCGTGAGATGACTATCACCAGCGGCACACCACTCAAGCTGGAAGAAGGATATGAGTTGGTCATCAATTCTATCGACATCGATGGAAATAAAGTATATGTAAAGCTATCCAAGGACGGAGACGTCATTGATTCTGCGGTGATCATAACATTCTCTGGGCGTCATGACGAAATCGCTGATCTCGTTGTCCAAGGCAGGTATAATGAAGCCATCAAGGCATATAAGGTATCAATGTTCAAAAACAAAGGCGTTGCTCTGTATGATCAGGGGGAGTACGACGAGGCCGTCAAAGCATAGGCCATCAGAAGCTACAATAAAGCAAGTGAGATAGACGAAACCAAAAACAGTTCTGTGGTTCGCAAGGGCAACGATCACTATGACAAAGGAGAATATGCCATCAAGTATTGTGATGCTGCCATCAAGCGAGATCCTAAAGACGAATACGCATGGTACAACAAAGGCATGGCACTAAGGATGATGCAAACGCTTATGGTCAAGGTTGAAACTACGTTGGAGCAAGCCGAAGTTCTCCATAAGACTATGCATCAGTTTAATGCAGCCTGCAATGACATAGCCAATACTGCTTTTGATATGCATCTTGCCAACAAAATTGAATTGCAGAAAACTGTCTATTATCCGATCAGAGAACGATATAGCTTGTCTGCTCAGATGGCCGTTAGAGCCATTTCCAAGACAGTGGAGGCTTATAAGAGAGATAAGTCCATCAAGCCTACTTTTGATATTGATGGCGCTATGCCTTATGACCAACGTATTTTGAGTCGGAAAGGGCTTGATCGAGTATCTTTGCTTACCTTGGAAGGTAGGCTTATTTTGCCGGTTCGGATTTGCAAATACCATGCTCCAAAGATGATTCAACCAAGAGGACAGGTAGATTTGATTTTCAAGGACAATGCTTTCTATTTGGCTGTTGTTGTCGATGCTCCGAAAGAGTATCCTATTAATCCAATTGATGTTCTTGGCATCGATCTTGGAGTCAAGAACATCGCAGTTGATTCCACAGGAGAAGTTTTCTCTGGTAAGACATCTCAAGAAGATTGGAACACGTGAATCCCGATTTAGATGTGATACAAATCATTGCATCTCCAAAAAGATGGTTGCGAAGGCCAAAGACACTTCTTCTACTATCGCCCTTGAAGATCTTAAGGGGATTCGGAAGAGCACGACGGTTAAGAGGGCCGAGAGACGCAAAAATCTTTCTTGGGGATTTGATCAGCTTAGGCAGTTTATCAGCTACAAGGCAGCTATTGCTGGTGTGCCGGTTGCCTACATTGATCCTGCCTATACCTCTCAAGAATGTAGCTCCTGTCATCATATCTCCAAATCCAATCGCCCTACACGGGAGGATTTTGTTTGTAGTAGCTGCGGCTTCTCTCTACCGGCTGACTACAATGCCGCTCTGAATATCAGAGCAAGGGTAGCTGTCAACATGCCCATCGCAGCCCGACTTTTTGCAAAGCCGTAAGCCACGTCCTTTAGGGCGTGGTAGTTGACTCCCCCTCCACCCTCTTCTTCCTCTCCCCCGCCTCTTTCGCCGCCGCCTCCTTGCCCAGCACCCGCGCCACCGACTCGATGGCCTCCAGGTAGCGCACCATCTGATCCAGCCAGTTGATGAGATCTCCCTGGTAGGCGTACATGCCGTACCGGTCGCTGAAGTAGTCGATGATCCCATCCGGGCTCTTGCCCTCCGCCCGCAGATCCAGGATGCGCAGCGATATGCTCTTCTGGACACAGCCGCAGTAGGGCGATTCCTTGCAGATGCAGCGCAAAAAGTCCCGTGAGAAGTCCATGCAGTACCTCTGCAGCTTGTTATCCAGCTCCTGCAGGTCGGAGCTGCTGAGAGCAGATCCAAAAAAGAGCCGTGCAGTGCCCTCTGGGAGATTTGCATGTGCAATTTGATGGAGATGCGTTCTGCGAATTTGAGGTAGAGGGCCTCAAAGCTCTCCAGCGCCACCGCCACCTCCAGGGGGCTCTTGCCCTTGCCGAGCAGCTTGACAATGGTGGCCACCTGCTCCGGGGCCAGGAAATGGGCCGCTGCCGCTTCACCCAGGCGGGTGGGCACGATGCCCTTCACCAGCCCCGCCTTCTCCAGCGCAGCAAGAGCGCTGTTCAGATCATCCAGGCCCACGGTAAGGTCGTGCAGCTTTTCCAATTCCGCTCGGGAGCGAGCCGCCACGGCATTGGCCAGCACCTCCTCTTGTTGCTGCGATTCCTCAAATTCCGGTGCCACGTCTTCCATCTGGCCGTTCAGCAAAGCGAGGGCCATCTCGTCCTCAGACTCGCTCCGCTTGGAAGAAAAACGTCGGCCCGGCTCGGCCAGGATGTAGACCAGGCCCTTGTCGTGATAGCCCGGGCGGCCGGCGCGCCCGAGCATCTGATTGAACTCATGCACATTTAGCCACTCGATGCCCATAGCTAGTGATTCGAAGACCACCTGCGAGGCGGGAAAGTCCACGCCTGCCGCCAGGGCCGCCGTGGTGACCACGGTGTGAATCTTGCCCTGGCCAAACAGCTCCTCGACCTTCTTTCTCTCCGGGTACTGTAGACCGGCATGATAGGCGGAGGCACCAGGAATGGCATCGGCCAGATTGTAGCAGTTCTTGCGAGAATTGGTGAAGATGATGGTCTGGCCACGATAACCGGTGGACGAAGTCAGGGCCTGCGCCTCTTTGGACAGCTCCCGCAGGAGCCTGCGCTTCTCCGGCCCGGAGGTGAAGATGAGATGCCGCTCGATGGGCACCGGTCGTAGTGAATACTCGACCAGCGTCGCGCCCAGGCGCTTGGCGAGCGCAGCGGGATTTCCCACGGTGGCGGAGAGGAAGATGAACTGGGCTTTGGGGGCGGCATTCTTCAGCCGGGCGATCATGCCCGCCAGCCTGTGGCCGCGCTCGGCGTCCTCCAGCATGTGCACCTCGTCGATAACGACTGTGCCCACGCGCCCCAGGCTCTTCTTGGTGCGAATCACCTGGTCTATGCCCTCGTAAGTTCCGGAAATGATGTCGGCATTCAGGCTCTGGGGAATATTGCGGCCCTTTCCCAAACGGATGCGGCTGACCCCGACGCGGATGGAGGTCTGAAAGCCCAATTCCCTGTATGCGCTGAGCTGATCGAACTTCTGATTGGCCAATGCCACGAGCGGCACCAAAAAGAGCAGCTTTCCCTTATTCTCCATCAGATTCTTGACCCCGGCCATCTCACCGATAAGGCTCTTGCCGGTGGCTGTGGCCGAGACGACCAGCTGATTTCGTCCTTCCAAAAGGCCCGCCTTCACCGACCGGGACTGCACCGGCAAAAGCCTGGTCAGCCTCTTCTTGAGGAGCTCCATAGAGATCCTTAGGCAGAGCAATGGACTCCAGCGGCAGAGTAGGCTCCTCCTTGCTGGCGGGGATGGTGTCAAAGCGGGTCAGCTCCGGCTCCAGCCTCTGCAAAGATAGCAGGCCCACCACATCGTCCAGGCTCCTCCTGCGTCTTCAAGATCCTGGCCAGATGAGCCTTGGCAGCGCGGCCCAGGCCGCGGAAGTCCGCCTCGCGCAAAAGCTCAGCCGCTGCGCAGTTCTCGCAGATGCGCCTGCCTTTGTAGGTTATAGCATCCTGCTCGACGTAAGTGACTCTTCTCTGGCCGAGGCAATGATTGCAGACCTGCACGAACCTGTAGTCCAGTTGATAGGACGCCAAAAGCTCGATGAACTTCTTTTCCATTGGGCCGTCGCCCCGGGCAAGATAAATGGCACTGGCTTTGCGCAGCATTCGCAAAGCGTCCTCGGGAGGAAGAAATTTCTCGGCCTCATCACCCTTTTTCACCAGGAATTTGAAGACCCTTGGTCCCTGAGGCATGTCCTTTAAACGCAGATATCCCTCAAAAAGAACCTTGCTGCCGCTCTGGGGCAGTAATAGTATGCGGGACCGGTCCGCCTGAGCCAGAACCTGAAAAGTCATTCTTAAAAATATTTATCCCAAAGTGAGGTCAATAAGCTCGTACTTCAGGCCCTCTGACTCCAGGCGGGTAAGAAGCCCCGGAATCTGCTCATCCACACTGACGATCACTGAGCTGATGCCGTGATATGCCGCCTCGACTGCGAACTCCTTGGCCCCGAAGATGATGTCCGGCTCGCGCCCCACTTTGCGCAGCGCCACCAATGCCTCGATACCAAGGCAGCCCACATTCTTTACTCTGGCAAGCAGAGATCGTAGTGCCGACAAATCGACCTTGCCGGAGCCTCCATTCTGCACTCGGGGCACCTTGCAGAGAATAATCTTTCCTTCATCAAGGCTTATCAGCCCCTGCAGGTCTGATACACCCACATCCTCTCCGGACAGCGTATCGGCAATGACAACTCCGCTCGCATCTATCCCTTCTTTTTTATTGGCATAAAGAAGGCCGCTACGCATCTCCAGAGATACCCGCTCGCCCTCCGCCAGATCAGCTTCAGCGATGGCCGCCCAGACAGAGACATGGCTGATGATCTCCTCCATCACCACCCGTGCATAGCGCTTCAGCTCGGCAGCACTCTCCAGCAGCCACTCCACTCCCTCTTTGGTGATGCGATAGCGCATCCGTCCATCCGTGGTCACCAGTCCATCCGCTACCAGCTCCTTGATGTACTCGGATATGGCCTGGGGAGTGACGCCCAGACTCTCAGCCACCTCCTTTTGCCGAAGGTTAGGCTGATGGGCGGCGATTTCCACAAGAATCTGAAAACGAGAGCTTTCCCGCTTGCTCTGCAGGACATTGGCCATTAAAAGTCCTCAACGTAAGGCTCAATGCGCTGACCCCTCACCGCGAGGCCCTCCGCTCTCTTGGCCACGCCGCGAATAAATATCTGGCTGAGTCCCAGCTCCCGAGAAAGGTTGGATAGACTATTGTTGCCGCCATTGACCATCGTCTGCAACTTCTCGATCACTGTACGTAGCTCCTCGTCGGACATGAAGGTGAGGCTGATCAACTCACTGAGATCTTCCATGGTAGCCCCGAAGCTGGCCTGCACGCGTGAGTATGTGGAATGATACTCTTTCTCGGGACTTGCTCCAGGCTCCGGCACCCTCCACTTGGTCTCGATTAGGCCGCTTTTGCGCAGTAGTGCCACACTTCTGTGAACGCTTGCTTCGTCGCCGATAAGCGTTGTCAGCTCACGCTCAGTATGCCATTCTCGACTCAATTCGTCAAAGATCTTCTTATGGACATCGGAGCCGAAGGCCTGCAACAATGGGACCAGATCTGATGGATCGTTGATGATCCGCGTTCTCTTTCCCGTCACAAAGAACCTCGCATTAGTATTATCTCTCTAATTTGATAAAGCTTTTGAAGATCAGCATTCTTCAAATCAGCCTTACCGTCTCCAGATTCATGGGCGCCATGGTCGGTATCCTGTACCTCTTGTAAATGGAGCTGGCTAAATCGAGACAGTTGCCCTCTTCGCCGTGGTT
This sequence comes from Methanotrichaceae archaeon, assembly GCA_963803855.1. Lineage (GTDB taxonomy): Archaea > Halobacteriota > Methanosarcinia > Methanotrichales > Methanotrichaceae > Methanothrix. The sequence goes on along the minus strand of CAWDNX010000001.1, from coordinate 470,892 downwards.
GGTGATGACCCGGCCGGGCTTGGGATAGATGCGGCGCATGTATTCCATGAGCTGCTGACGATCGGAGTGCCCGGAAAAGCCGTCCACCGTGGTTACCTCAAGGTTGATCTTCACCGTCTGGGTCTTGCCCTCTACGGAGAGGGGCAATTCCTTCCATCCTTTCTGAATGCGCCGTCCTAAAGTTCCCTCTGCCTGGTATCCTACAATTACCAGCGTATTCTTCTCATCCGGTCCCAGACGCTTGAGATACTCGAGAACCGGCCCACCGTTGAGCATGCCGCTTGTCGCCAGTATCACACAGGGCGGCCCTTCAATTATCTCCGTCCTCTGCTTGGGGCTCTCCACCTTCACAAAACACTGGGCCAGGAAGGGATTGATTCCTTTGTGGAATATGAGATCCCGAAGATCGTTATTGAGGTACTCGGGATACGTGGTATGAATGGCAGTAGCCTCGTAGATCATTCCGTCCAGACAGACCGGCACCTCATCTATGATCTTCTTTCGGATGGCCTCCTCCAAGACAACCATGACCTCTTGGCTTCTGCCAACTGAGAAGGCAGGAATGATGACTTTGCCGCCCTTGTTGATGGTTTCCTTGACCACGTTTATCAAAGTGACTTCGGCATCTTTCCGGGATGGTTGAATGCTGTTCGTTCCCCCGTAGGTGGCCTCAGTCACCAGCGTTTCCAATCGCGGGAAATTGCATACTGCCGGATCGAAGAGCCTGGTTCGTTCGAACTTTTGGTCTCCGGTAAAAGCTACATTGTAAAGTCCGTCTCCAATGTGGAAGTGGGCAATGGAGGATCCCAGGATGTGGCCGGCATTGTGCATGGTCAATTTGGTGTCGGGTGCAATGTCGGTTACGTCTCCGTAGTTGAGGGTGATAGTATGCTTAAGAGCCTCACGAACCATTGTAGAGTCGTATGGCAGCCTCTTTCCCTCGCGCCCAGCAATCTCAATATAATCGAGCTGCAAAAGCACAGCTAAATCCCTGGTAGGCGGAGTGCAGTAAATAGGCCCTTCGTAGCCGTATTTGTAGAGCATGGGAACAAGACCGGCATGGTCCAGGTGAGCATGCGTCAAGACCACGGCATCGATCTGATTTAGCGGATAGACCTCAGGCACATAGAGGTAGGGCGTAGCTGAGTCGTCCGATCCCACGTTTACGCCGCAGTCAATGATGATGCGTGACTCAGGAGTGGAAAGAAGCATGCAGCTTCTGCCTACTTCGCGACAGCCTCCCAGTGTGGTGATCCGAACCCACTGATCCTTGGAAGCTATATCTCGGTGAATCTTACGGCCCACCGTACGCAAGATGCTCTTTCGCTCCGTCTGAACGCTTCGCAGATAATCCTTAATGTTGGCGATGGTCGTCGAGCGTACCGGTGGAGTTCGGACCACTTTGGGTGTCCAGCCGATCAGTTTGGTAATCTCGCGCAGCGTCGCACCGTGGCGACCTATAACCAGGCCCGGCTTTTCCGCCTCGATCTGCACTTCTCCGGTCTCACCGTCAAAGTAATAGTTGGTGAGAACCGCTTCCTTGGGCACAACCTCCTGAATCTTGATTATAGAAATTTCAGGTTCTGCCAATACCTTCAGGTCTGGACGAACCACCACACGTTTCCGAAGCTCCTTGGCCAGGTTACGTATGATATCGCCATCGTCCGCCAGCTTCTTGGGGTCGTCGGTATAAATGACCAGCTCCGGACCCTCGAATTCCAGCCCCGTGACATTGACGTCCGGAGGCAGCTTGCTCTGCACCTTGCGTTTGAGCTCAAAAAGTACTTCTTCTACAGACAATAGAACACATCCAAAAAAGATTAAAGGAGCTTCATAATCTCTGAAAACTCCGGCTCGCCTACCTCCTGGTATTTATCGGTGATTCTGACGAGCTCGATTTTATCGCCGGAAGCGGAATCGCGCTTCATGGCATTATGAATTGCCCTGGCGGCCAGCACCGTTCCATCCTCAATGCTTATGCCGGGCTTGTACATGGATTCCAGCACGCCGTAGGCTATGGGAGATCCTGAACCGGTGGCCACAACCTCACGCTCTTCGATCTGCCCGCCCAATGCATCAAGCGAATAGATCCTGGGGCCGTATCTGTCTACTCCGCCCATGACGAGCTGCACCATGAAGGGATAGTAGCGACGAGAAGAGAGAATATTGGCCAGCATGGAAGTTACAGCTTTAACGGTCATGCCCTCGCCCCTTTGCATCTTGTAGAGCCTTGCCTCCACCTGAACCATTCGGACCAGTGATTGAGCATCTCCTACCGCACCTGCCGTAGTCAGACCCACCAAGTCGTCGATCTGATAAATCTTCTTGGCGCTGCTGCTGGCTATGAAGCTGCCCATGGTAGCACGGCTCTCCGATGCAAGGACTACACCCCCATCGCAGAGTACACCTACCGTAGTTGTACCTTTGAACACCTCGACCATCTAATTACCTCAACTAAAATCAGAAAACGGACAAAATCCTTTTTGCTTCTGCTATATAAATACTTTCCGCCGTCGGTCATAGGCAAAGGTCGAGGAAAAATGCCGCTGGAATCAAATTGAGGAAATAAGAAATATGAGGCCGCACAAGTCCTTGATGTGAACGACCTTGCCGGCCTTGCCGCCTTTGTCCAAAAATACTACATCGATCCCATAATCTACGATACCAGCTATAACCCTGTGGATACCATCACCTGGGCGATAATCCTGGGCCTGGCCATACTTGGCCTGATAAAACTGCTTAGCCGCTGGGATCTTTTAATGGATGAGAGGCTGCTCCTCTCTACCCTGCCTTACATCCTGGCCGGTTCGAGCTTGCGGGTGATCGAGGACGGCAATCTGGTTGCAGCGCCCTGGAGATATCTTTTAATCACGCCACTCATATTTTTCCTGGTATTTTTAATCACGGCTGCCTGTTTGATCATCACCCGAAAGATCTGGGGCGAGAAGTTTCATGCAAGATATGCCGCATTTGGCTTTCTCTGGACATTTTTCAATCTGGCCGTTCTTTCCACACTCGGATTTAAGAACACCTGGGTCATAGCCGCCGTCTTCCTGCTGGGTTCGCTCCTCACTGGGGGCGTTCTCTTTTGCGGTCGCCGTCTGTCCGCTCTGAAGTTTTTGGAGGAAAGATTCAATAGAATTATCATCTACGCACATATGCTGGATGCCAGTTCAACTTACTATGGTGTGGACTGGTTCTCCTACTACGAAAAGCATGTCGTTCCCACTTTTCTCATAAACCTGACCGGCTCCGCAGCTATTATGTTTCCTCTCAAGCTGGCGATCCTCCTGCCCGTGCTCTACATGATCGACAAATCTATGCAGGAGCCATCCCTGCGAAATCTCACCAAACTGACTTTGATCACCCTGGGCCTGGCGCCTGCCATCCGAAATACGCTGCGACTGGCCCTGGGAATCTGAGGTGGTTTACGGAATAAAACCACAGAGTCACAGAGCGCACAGAGGACGAACGAACGGAGGACTGTAAAGTCAATAGTAACCTAGGGTTAGCCACTGGAAAGGCGAAGAGCCAAAAAAAAAGCAAGATACTTTTTCAGCTGATCCTTCGCCAATCGCTTCTGCCGCCGGATACCGTTCCTTTCACCGGTGCCTCGCCCGTTGGCAGGTAGAGGGTGAAGGCTCCCGATGTGCTGTTGCCGTCAGCGCTGTTGAGGGTCATCCGGTAGAGGAAGACGTTGTCCAGAGATACAACGTTCAGGATCATGGCGTTTCCTTCCAGAAGAGAGCCCTCCGCGCTGGCCATCTGCCGGTTTAAGCCCTGCTTGAAGACTCCCGTGCCAAAGATGGCCGCTTCCGACTGGTAAAGTCGCAGCTCAATGTCGCCGATGGGCACGGATTTCTGGTTTCTCAGCTCAAAGCTCCAATTGCCGGCCAGATTGCGGCCATACGTCTGCAGGCCGCGCTGTGCCGTGCCGCCCGTCATTTCCAGGTATTCTGCCGTGTGCTCCGGATCGGATATCTGCATTCCATCCAGGGACAGGTCCATGCCCTCCGGCTCTACGACTCTTGGCGTTGGCGCAGCGTAAGCTCCAACCATAATGCAGGCAATAGCGGCCAGCATTAACAAGATGTTTCTCCAATTGAACATTAATCAAACCTCCACTAAAATCCTATCTCCCCAGTATCTTGCGGTGCGCTTCCCTGAATTCGTGGTCTCTCATCTGACAGGAGCACCGTCCCTGGAACCATTGATAGCGAGTCATCTCCTTCCAGATCTCCTTCAGACTCTTTTCTTTGATATTCCCAAAGGAGAGCGGCATGTAAGCGCAGGGCAAGGCCTCGCCTGCTCCGTCCACGTGAATCCACCTTCTTCCGGCAAAGCATCCGAACATCTCCGGGCCGAGGAGATAGGGCAGAGCTGAGACCCTGGGGCCTGGGCCCCGGTTCTTTTCCTTGTGGAAGCGCTCCAGGCGCAGGACGTCGGCTGAGGTGAGCACCTCATCCTCATGCGATGCCCAGCGGCCCACGGCCACGATCTCGTAAAAGGAGAGCTCATGCACGCAAAGATCCGTGGCCAGCGAAAAAGCATCCTCCAGATGGTCGATGTTGTGAGGGGAAGTCACCATGAACAAGTCCACCAGCAGGCCCGCTTCCAGCGCGTTTTTGACGCCATCGAGCGCATCGTGGTAAGCGCCGCAGCGGCCCCGTACCCGGTCGTGCTCTTTTTCCATGGGGCTGTCGATGCTGATTCGTACGGCATAAAGCCCGGCCTCTTTCAGTCGCCTCGCCATCTCGGGAGTAAGATGGTAGCCGCTGGTAAATGAGGTAGCAATGGCTCGCTCGCCCACGGAGGAGACCAGATCGGGCAGATCTTTTCTCAGCATGGGCTCGCCTCCGTCAAAGGTTATGAGGTAAGAACCCATATCAAGAGCCTGGGATATGGCATCTTTTACAACTTTGCTCTCCAGTATCTCTCCCTGACGGGAAGGAGCGCTGCAATGAATGCAGTCATTGGGACAGGCCCTCATGACGGCTATGGAAAACTGATCGGGCACAGGTCGACGGGTTAAAGCCGCCACCTGGGCAGAGAGCATGCGATCGAAGGCCTGGCTGGGGGCGGGCGGAATCCAGGTGGAGAAGATGAACTTGTCCGGGCCAAAGCTTATGGGCTTCTCATCGGCAAAGATCTTATTGATCCTGTCCATGATCGGCCTGGCTATAGGAGCGAGCGCGCCCCGGGCAAAAAGCGTGATGCCTCTTCCTTCGGCGGAAGCTTCAATCCTCAGCAGAGGCTTTTTTGCGATCTGCATCTCTCTAGTCCCCGGTGCGTCATCTCGTCCACAATGCTCTCCAGGCGAGATAACATATCATCGCGTCCTGTTGAGAGAAAAAGAGCTTTTTTTGCGAGGCTGCTGTGATCATCAATGACCTTAATGCACATCTCTGCTGCGACATCATCCGGATACTGGTTGCTGTAGATTATGGGAAGGGTAACCGAAATCTTCTCGGACGATTTTCCTTGATCCAGCCCCAGGAATTCCTCCAGGTCATCGAGTACCTGATATCCCAGACCCAGGTGCGTCCCATAACTCTCCAACCTGGAAACATCCACCTCACCAGCTCCGGCTATGAGTCCGCCCATCTTGGCGGATGCGGAAAAGAGAGATGGCGGTTTTCTTAGAGATGCATTGGTAGTAATCATCAGGGGTTGAGGCGGAAGACAAATCCATCAGTTCTCCCTCAGACATGTCCATGCAGGCGGAGGCAAAAGTGCTTATTACCGGCTGGCTATAATGAGATATCAGCTCTATAGATCGAGAGATGAGCCAGTCCCCGGCGAGAAGAGAGGCTTCCGGACCAAAACGCTGCAACGCGCTTTCTGAGCCTCTTCGCTCTAATCCCTGGTCGAGAATGTCGTCATGCACCAGGGAGGCGGCATGCACCAGTTCAATGGCCAGAGCCGCGTTCACGGCGAAAGGCGCGCTGCCACCCATTGCCTGTGCAGAGAAGATCAGGATAAGGGGCCGAACCCTCTTTCCCGGAGTGGAGAGCACATAGCTGATTATCTCTCCCAGGGGAGAATTCGGCAGGCTTCTCACCAGTTCGGCGAGTTGCTTGTTTATAAGGTTGTATTCATCCCAGCCGGAGAACATCGAATGGGGTACTGCCGGCCTGGCTATTTAGCTTTTGCTAATGCGAATATTTTGGATCTACCAGTCATACCGAATTTGAAGCGAAAGCCTTTTAGGTTAACAATAGTTATTCTGAGGGTATTGAAAAAATGCTTGAAAAATTGGTGATAAGAGACATGAAGATTTTACATCTAATTCTAATGGCGTATCTTTTGGCAATATTCTCAACTGCTGCTGCCCAAAATCCCTTTGAGGCTGCTGCCAGTTCCCTCCAGGAACAGATGAATACTGCCGGACAACAGCTTCAGGAGAAAGCTACAAAGCACGTTCTCGAAGGAAATCTAACCCAAGAGCACATCGCCCAGGATCTCAATGCCACCAAAGATAATCTGACTGCGCAAGCAACCGCAAAAATCAACCAGATAAGTCAGAACCTGACTCCTGCACAGCTTCAACAGAAGGCAACCGAGGAGCTGAAGAAGCAGGTAAGCGAACAGATTAAACAGCAACCGGGATTTGAGGCCGCTTTAGCCATACTGGCCACATTGGCCGCGGTTGGCTTATTCCGGCGAAGAAACTAAGAGAATCATTATTCATCCTTTTTTTGTCTCAGGCGGCTTTGCATCTAAAGTTCCTTTTGAGCGGGACTTTAATTGCAGACATCAGACTTTAGGTGTAAGTCTCCGACTTTAGTTGCAGAACCGACTTTAGATGCAAAGCCGTCCCAGGCAGAACCAATATATACCAATACGATGACTGACCGTCAGTCATACAGTAAGGGAAAGAAATATGGTACTCAATGATGCAGAAAAAAATAAGCGAAAGTCAAACGTGGCTCTGCTTTCCGTAATCTCGAATACCAGCCTTGTGATTCTCAAACTTGTTGCAGGAACGATGATCGGATCGGTCTCTGTGATATCCGAGGCCATCCATTCGGGAGTGGACCTGTTGGCGGCCATCATTGCATTTTTTGCCGTGAGAAAATCCGGCAAACCGGCAGACGAGGACCATCCCTTCGGGCACGGCAAGGTTGAGAATATCTCCGGAACTGTTGAGGCTTTGCTCATCTTCCTTGCGGCGGGCTGGATCATCTTTGAGGCCGTAAAAAAGCTGAGAAATCCCGAACCTCTGGATGATGCATGGCTAGGCATTGTCGTGATGCTGATTTCCGTCATGGCGAATATCATAGTTTCCAAGAATCTTTTCAAGGTTGGAAAAGAAACGGACTCTATCGCTCTGATGGCGGACGCATGGCATCTGCGAACAGACGTATACACATCGCTTGGTGTTTTCGGCGGCCTGGCCATCATCTTTGCAGGCGGATTTGTCCTTCCCGGTGTAGATCTGCGATGGGTGGATCCGGTGGCTGCAATAGGAGTCGCTCTGCTGATAGTACGAGCTGCCTATCATCTGACGGTTGAGTCAGCCCGTGACCTGGTGGATGTGGGTCTTCCTTCTGAAGAGGTGGACGATGTGCGTAGGCACATAAGGGCTTTTGCTCCAACCATCCGGGGATTTCATCGCCTTCGCACGCGAAAAGCTGGACCCAGTCGCTTCGTCGAGTTTCACATCAGAGTCGATGCATCAATGTCGGTGGACGAATCACATCGCATTGCCGACATGATAACCTGCTCTATCAAACAGCACTATCCAGGGACTACAGTTACCATTCATATCGAGCCCTGCAATTGCGCCATGGCCAAAGAAGGCTCTTGCGGCTGCCTGCTCAGTGAGCAAGAGAAAAAAGAGCTTAAAATGATTTGCGAGGTATGACCATATGCGAAAAAAGATATTGTTAGCCACGGATGGATCGGAGACCAGCATGCGTGCCGCGAAGATGGCCTTAGATATCGGGAAAAAATCAGGTGCCACGGTAACGGCAGTCTACGTTGTCGATGTGCATAGATTGGCTCAGCTTCCCGGTTATGCGGCAATGCCCGGTATTAAAGACAATCTGATGGAACTCATGTTCAAGGAAGGCAGCGAGGCATTGGAGGAAATTGAGGATATGGCCCGTGATGCAGGAGTTGCTTATGAAAGAGTGGTAGCTGAGGGTGATCCGGGTGAGGAGCTGCTCAAGCTCTGCCGCGATCCGGGTTTTGACCTGATAGTGCTTGGCACCATCGGAAAGAGCGGCCTGAAACGGTTCCTCTTGGGAAGCGTTGCCGAGAAAGTAGTGCGCCACTCCCATGTGCCGGTTCTAGTGGTGCCTGCAAAAGATGAACAAGAATAGTCGGGACCGGATAGAGTACTGAGAACGATGAAAAGAATTACAAAAGGCCCCGAAGAAAGAAGACGAGAATTGATTGATACGGCTGAGCGTCTCTTCATGGAAAAGGGATATGAGCATACAGCAATTAGCGACATTGTCAAAGAGCTAAATATTGCCCAGGGAACTCTCTACTACTACTTTCGCTCTAAAGAAGATATATTGGAAGCTGTTGTGGAGAAGAGCATTGCCGTCTTGGAGCAGAATGTTATCCTGCTCACCGAAGATGAAGGGGTTGATGAGGCAACCAGGCTCAATGCCGCAATTAATGGAATTCTCGGGTTCGTTTCCCAAAGGAATGACTTCATAGACTTTCTCCATCAAGACATAAATGCTGTAATGCATGCCAAGCTGGAAAAGGCAACGGTGGAGCGAATAGTCCCTATTTTATCCGAGTTAGTAGCCAAAGGAAATGCTAAGGGTCGTTTCAATATTGAAAATCCCACCGAGACGGTTCTGTTTCTCAGTACTGCCCTGGTCTATATCTTCCACCAGCCGGATATCAACACCGACCAACAACGCCGTGAGAAGCTATGTCAGTCTCTGGAGACGATACTGAACAAGGTCCTGGTGGCCAAGAATTACAGTTTCATAATAAAAATTTAAAAATTTATAGCAGCCTGCTGGATTCTATTTTGGCACATCTTCCAGCTACCACCTTGTATCCTTCTTTATCCAGCTTCTTTATGGCCTCAGGGCTTTCTGTGCCCGGCTGCATCCAGAAGACCTTGAAGCCTTTCTGTTTGGCCTCCTCGGCCAAGGCGGGCACGGCGGAGGGCCTTCGAAAAACGTTGACAATATCGATCTCATCCGGTATGTCCTGCATGCAGGCGTAGACCTTCTCTCCCAGAATGATTTGACCGGCATAATTGGGATTGACGAGATAGAGCTTGAAGCCGTGGCTTTGCAGGACATCGGAGACGAAGTAGCTGGGCTTGTAGGGATCGGGGGAGATGCCGACCACGCAGATGGTGCGGCAGCTTGTCAGGGCCTCTCTCAGGTCCAAATCCTCGCGAAGGATGGGCATGAGAAGTACATGGGCTTTCTTGGGATAAATAGTTAAACTTATTCTGAATTATTAATCTGTCTTCTTGCACAGTACCTTGTCCATGAATATCAGATTCTCAGGCAATTCTGCCAGCCTCACCTTTTCTCCCCGCACATCAACAACGGCATCGAGCCTCGTGAAGTGGACCTGCTGTATCCTAACTAAGGGCTCGCACCCTTTCTGGAGGTGCTCTTTAAAGCCATCAATCCTGCCGCCCTCCCCCATGTAATCCACAATGCGGCGGAAGAGTTTGGGGAGGATGGCCACCTCTTTTGTGATGGCCGTCAGGCTGGATACGGAAAATCCCCGCGTGGTCCTGTCGTTTGGCCAGAGTCCCTTTCCTTCCGCTCGGGCGTTTGTCACGGCATGTGTCAATGGAAGGCGCAGATCTGAGAAGAGGCCGTTGTAGTACATGGGATAGGCGAGGCCCTGGGCAAGGAGATGGTAGTTATAGCTCTCTTTTAGAATCGACTCATTCAATGTGATCTCTGCTCCGTCTTTCTCCCCGGTTTCACCGGCGAAGACGAAGGCTACCGGGCGGCGGTTGCTCTCTGTGCTGCGGGCCAGGATGAACCCATTCGTTCCGTCTTCGGCCTTGATCACAGTGCTATGCGTATCATTCCAGACGACCTCGTTAATTCCCAGGTGAGAGAGAAGACATCTGGCTGCTGCGCGCGCGGGCTGCTCCGGCTGGCAGACGCCCTGGTAGTGCGTTTCCAGAGCATCGACGGCCTCAATGCGCAGTTGGGCATGGCCGCGCGCATTCAGTTCCACAGCCGGGCCGGAGAGCTTCTTCCAAAGAGTGGTGTCTTTGGCCTTGAATCTAATTGAATCGCCATCCGGACTGTAGCCGAGCACGTGGAAGGTTCCTTTGATCAGAGTAAACGACATTCATATTCTCCTAAATAATTTTTTCAATGTACCTATTTTTAGTACTGAGTTATTTTAAGGATTTAAATTTTTTCATTATGTTAAAAAATATCAAAAAACACATAAAAATGCTTAAATAATGATAAAAACAGACAAGAAAACGATGAATGAGGACTCAACCGTCTCATGCTACGACCGGCACGCCAAGGATTATGACCTCTACCAGTCAGCCGTGGTTCCCGGCTATCAGGAGATGCTCGACCTCGTGGCCGAGGCTTGCCGGCGCTATCTGCAAAAAGAGGCGAAGATCATCGATCTGGGCTGCGGAACAGGCAATGCCTCCCTGGCTATTTTGGGAAAGATTCCTTCGGCCAGGATCTTTCTCATCGACGGCTCGGGAAAAATGGTGAAGGTGGCTGCAAAGAAGATCTCCTGCGCCCGCCCGGAGGCGATCCTGGGCTGCAGGGTGGCGGACCTTGCGAGAAGCGATTGGGACCATGGCATCGAGGGCGATGGCCCGGATGACGAGGGCAATGGCCTGGATGACGAGGGGTATGACGCCGTAGTCTCCACACTGGTTTTAGAGCATCTGCCCTTTGATCGCTACAAAGCGGCCATTGCAAAATGCTACCGACGGCTCAAGCCGGGCGGCTGGCTCCTGGCAGCGGAGGGCTACGCCGAGGAAGGAAGCGATATGCAAGAGTGGTTCTTCCAGGAGATGGAGCAGCGGCGCAAAGCCGTCAATCCAGAGCTTTCCGATTTTGTGGCCCGGCTGCGGGACGAGAAGGAGACGCACTACTATTGCAGCAAGGCCGAGAAGGAAGAATGGTGGAGGCAAGCGGGATTTGTGCAGGTCAATGTGCTCTGGCAGTACCTTTGCATTGCCTTGATGGCAGGCAGAAAGCCATTGTAAGAAGCTAAAACCCGTCAAATAGTTAAGCAAGCAGCGCATTAAATTTAGGGGTAAGCGCATGCCAGAGAAAAAAGTTACAGTCGCATTGATTCAATCTTCAGTCTCCGAGGATCTCGATCTCAATCTGTTGAGAACTATGGAAAAGGTAAAAGAGGCCGCAAGCAAAGGTGCAAAGATCGTCTGCCTGCAGGAGCTTTTCCGCACGCGCTACTTTCCTCAGTGGGATCAAAAAGATGCCGCGGCCCTGGCGGAGACCATTCCCGGACCTTCCACAGATGCCTTTTCTGCGCTGGCGAAAGAGCTAGAGATAGTAGTAATAGTACCTGTCTTCGAGCGAGACGAAGTCGGCTACTACAACTCCTTGGCTGTAATTGACGCGGACGGCAGCCTTCTTCCCACCTATAGAAAGGTGCATATTCCTCACGATCCCCTCTTTTACGAGCAGAGCTACTTTACCCCAGGCGAGGAGATCTGGGTTTACGATACCCGCTATGCCAAATTTGCGGCGCTCATCTGCTACGACCAGTGGTTCCCGGAGGCTGCGCGCGTAGCCGCCCTGGCTGGCGCAGAGATCATCTTCTATCCCACTGCCATCGGCTGGATAAAAGACGAAGAGAACCCGGTCGAGGGCGACTGGCACGACGCCTGGGAGACGGTGCAAAGGAGCCACGCCATTGCCAACAGCGTCTGTGTGGCTGCGGCCAACAGGGTGGGCTCGGAGGGGGGCCTGGTGTTTTGGGGCAGCTCCTTTGTCTGCGACTGCTTTGGCAAAATCCAGGGCCTGGCCAGCAGCAGCGCGGAAGAGGTGCTGGTGGTGGAGCTTGACCTGGGCCACAACGAAGAGGTGCGGGAGGGCTGGGGCTTTTTCCGCAATCGCCGGCCGGATGTCTACTGGCCACTTATCGAGATGGTGCAGGAGGAAAAGCCCGCGAGGGCGAAGGGGAAAAGGGAAGAGGCAGGGCTCAGCCTAAAGGACACGCCCCGCTCTTTGGGCTACCACATGCCGGCGGAATGGGAGCGCCACGAGGCCATATGGCTCTCCTGGCCTTACGATCTAAACAGCTTCCCAAAGATCGAGGCCGTGGAGAAGGCCTACCTGGCCATCATCAAAGCCATTCACGGAAGCGAGATCGTCAACCTGCTGGTCAAAGATGAGATACTGCTTCGTGCCGTGGTGGACCTGCTGAAAAATGAGAAGGTCGATCTATGCCGGGTTCACTTCCATCTGTTAAGCTATGCGGATGTGTGGTTCCGGGACTACGGCCCCACCTTTGTGGTCCGTGAGAATGAGGCAGGAAAGAGCGTGGCTGCTGTAAATTGGATCTTCAACGCCTGGGGCGAGAAGTATGAGGGGCTGATGGCAGACGCCAGGATTGGCTGCCTCATCAACAATGATCTCAAGATGGAGTGCTTTTGGCCCGGCATCGTCATGGAGGGCGGCTCCATCGATGTGAACGGCTGCGGAACGGTGCTGACCACGGAGCAGTGCCTGCTCAACAGGAATCGAAATCCGTCCTTAAATAAAGAGGAGATCGAGAGCTATCTCAGGGAATTCCTGGGTGTTCAGAAGGTCATCTGGCTGAAAGAGGGCATAGCTGGAGACGACACAGACGGGCATGTGGACGACATTGCCAGGTTTGTGAATCCGACCACGGTTCTATGCGCCTACGAGGACGACCCCAATGATGAAAACTTCTTACCGCTCAAGCAGAACTACGAGCTGCTCTGTCGGGAGACGGACCAGGACGGCCTCCCCCTGACGGTCATCAAGCTGCCCATGCCCGGACGCGTGGGCGTGGAGGAGCGGCTGCCCGCCAGCTACGCCAACTTCTACATCGGCAACGATGTGGTCATGGTGCCGGTCTTCGGGCACAAGAACGATAGTGTGGCGCTGAAGATAATCGGGGAAGCCTTCCCGGAGCGGCGGGCTGTCGGCATTAACTGCCGGGAGATGGTGTACGGGCTGGGCACGATCCACTGCATCAGCCAGCAACAGCCGACGGGGTGAAATAGTCTTTCGATTTTTACTATAACCGGTGGGTCGCTGATCTTTCTAGCATATCAATTTATAATCGAGTTCCAGGTCTTCTTCGATCTCAGAAGGATATGCTTCCCCTCTTCCTTGAAAGTACCCCCGAACTTCCTTTTTGGCAGTCTCGTAATCCAAATCACGATATCTTATGGTTTTAATCCCCGTCGTATTACTTTTCACCATCTGTCTCTCTCCAGATACCTTCTGGTGTGACCCGCGCACGCTCACCCGCGTGGACGGGCAGGCATGCAGCCGCACCTCTACCCCCGTGTCCCGCGTCCGGTAATCTCGCACCGCTTGCGTCTCTCAGGGGATCGAGCGTACTAAACTCGTATCTGCGTTGCGGTATTTTATGGTTATAACTGATGGGATTGCGAAGGGTGAAGTGGGACGCTCCACCCTTCGGGGCTTGAGAGGAGTTCACTCTCCATCACAATCACAGTTTGATCGATCCATTTCCTCCAATGGCATCCGTGTAGCTGTAGGCTGGATACGAAACGCTCATCCCAGTCCAGTGCGCCTCAGGCACCTGGCCGGATACCTTTCCCTGGGCCTGCACAGTTATCGTCTTGCCGCTGACCGGCCCATCAATCTTAACCTTCCAGGTTGCTCTGCCAGTTGACCCTGCTTTCATGTCTCCCAGGGTTTTCCAGGACCCGGAATCGAGACTTATTCCTTCCGGTAAGGTTATCATTGCCACAGCATCTTTGGCAGGATACAGTGATGAGTTGAATGGCACGGGACATGGGTAGGTAACGTCCGCCGTAACCGTTGCCGTTGAGCCCGGCTTTAATGATCCTGAGGTTTTGACAATAACACTCCAGGGCATCATCACCATCCCCCAGTAGGGATGAGATTCTCCATTCGCAGTGTAGTTCCAGCCGCTTTGCAGCTCCTGGTAAGTCCAGGCGGTGATTCCCGTCTTGTCGGTCTGGTGTTTCTGGTCCCTTCCCCAGGGATCGCTGAAGTAAATGATGCCTTTTGTGTCGTCGTATCCTATTGCCGTTCGGTAATGGCCGCCTCCGCCATTCGGCTCGAACGTCATGAGCAGGATTACCGGCGTATCAGCCGCAATCAGGCCTTTCAATTCCGCCAGCCAGAATTGATCTGAGGAATAGGGGAAGGATGCATAACCCAGAGCCCTTTCCGGATATCCGGCTGAGGGGGCCTCCTGGGGAAAGAATCTTCCCTGAGCGGAACTCATGGTGCTGAAGTGGCCGGCTCTTACCATATCAAAAGACCACGTGCCCGCGGAAGAGCTCCTGGCCACATCTGCGATCTCCTTTTGATTGATGTCCGGCCCATAATAATCATATACTCCTTCCAGAACTCCTTCTCCGCAGAATAGGCCGTTCATTTGCTGGTGCCAGGGAACATTGGCAATCATATGAGATGAAGGCAAGGGCGCGCTTCCTCCCGTGTTTGCATCTGCGGCGTTGCCCCCAATCCAAATGCACGAAATCAATATCATTAAAGCTGTTACGGCTAACCTGAAATGGATCTTCAAATTGATACCCCGTTTCTTGAGATATTAATGAGAATTATTCTACCTTTTCATGAAATCAATAAATCCCTGCTCCACGTCAACAGACATCAGCTCAACGATGATCTGGTCTCCCACGTCAAGGCCTTTACTTCCGCTCTTGATCATTCCTTCCACGGGAATATCCAAAAGCCGGGCCCAGGTGCCTTTCTCCGATGCCCCGGTAACCATGGCATCAAAACGCTCTCCAATTCTCGATTGGAGCAGAAGCGCGGCTGCGGACTTGCCCACCTGCCGCTCCACTTTGTTGGCTTCATCCTCTTTTTTCGTGCAATTTTCGGCCAGAGAATCCAGCTCGTCCAGGCTGTAGGGCACGGGTCTCTTTTCAATGGCGGCTTTGAGCAGGCGCTGCGTGATCAGATCGGTGTAGCGGCGGTTGGGAGCGGTGGAATGGGTGTAATCCTTGACAGCCAGGCCAAAGTGTCCGGTGGCTTCTTCACCAGGCAGCTCCGCCACGTATTCGCCATTTCCCAGAAGCTTGATCACGGCTAAAGAGAGATCCGGGAAGCGCAGCGGATCGGCCTCTTTCATCATGGTAAGAAACGTCTCCAGCTTTCGGGCATTGGGATTCTTGGGAAGCTTGAAGGCGTGCTCTGCGGCAATCTCCACGATTCGATTCCATCTCTTGGGAATGCGCACCACGCGGCGGATGGAGGGGATATTTCGGGCGGAGAGGTAGCGCACCGTCACGCCGTTGGCGGCAATCATGAAGTCCTCGATGATCTCCTTGGCCCGGTTCTTTTCCTCCACCTGCAGATCGCTGATTTTGTCGCCCTCAAACACCGACTTGGCCTCAATGGTCTCCAGGCTGAGTGCGCCCTGAGCATGGCGAAGGCTCTTCATCTTCTGAGCAGCCTGATCCTGGAGTAGCAGATTCTCGGCCAGCCCTTCTTTGGCTGCCACAGCCTCTGGCACGGGCGTCTTTCCCTCCAGCCAGGCACCTACGCTATTGTAAGCCAGCTTGGCATGATTACGTACTGACGCTCGGTAGACGTCCGAGTCCAACAGCGATCCGTCCGGGAGAATGGTCATCTCCACTACCATGGCCAGGCGGTCCTCGTTCAGATTCAGGGAGGTGAGATTGGTGGACAGCTTTATCGGCAGCATGGGAAATATCTGGGCGGCGGTATAGATCGAGGTGGTATTGTGCTGGGCGTCCTGGTCAATGGCGGAATTTTTCTTGACCAGAGCATCCACATCCGCCACGGCGACGAGGATCTTTGTCTTTCCCTCAGGCATCGCTTCGGCAAAGGTGAGCTGGTCAAGGTCCTCAGAATCGTCATTGTCGATGGAAGCCCAGAGCAGGTCTCTCAAGTCACGCGCCTTTGGGGCCAGGCTTACCTTTGCCGGGGCCTGAATCATGGCAAGCTCGGAGACGGCCTGGGAGGAAAATTCGGGGAGCAGTCCTCGGGTAAGCATGACTCGCCGGGCGATGTTCTGCAGGGTGGTGCGGTTCTGGGTTTCTGTGGTTTTCGGATTTGAATTTGAATTTGTATTCATTTGATGTATCTCCTGTATTTATGAGCATAAATTTGTTGGGATGGGCCCCCCGTTTTAGCGGTCAGATTGAGTGTCTGCCAGAACAACCTATATATTATCTAAACGCATTAGGAAAAGCGAAATGAAGGATTTAACCTTTGCTACATTTACGTTTCTCGTTTTAATTCTCCTTTTCTCTTGTGCCAGTTCTTATGAGGCAAAGGGCGCCGCCTCTTATCCCAATGGTACTGCTATAGCTTGGTTCCCAAAAATAGACACTAAGATCCTTTCGGCCACTCAGAACGTTGATTTTATCCCCAATTTGACGGCCTACCAGCAAACGACCGACTATACCTGTGGCCCTGCCGCATTGCTTTCTCTGGCTAAATTCTACGGATTGCCTAACATTGAGGAAGACGCAAAAACAGAAAATGCGAATAGCTAATGAATCAGGCACGAGGGATTTGAAAATAGTACTGCATTGCAGCGGCTACGCGACAACATTCGTCAAGGCATTCCAACTTATGATAGGTACGATGATTACTGCGACGGCTACTCCTTCGTAATTGCATCAAATATACTCAATTGTATAGCACTCCTTGTTTAATATCACAGCTGATCCCCACGAGACCGAAGCAGACCCGATCGATGGGTCTTCTCCAATTATTTTACAGAATCGCGGTTTAGAAGAAGAGATTAGAAAGACCCACAAGACCAGGGAAAAGAGGGGGGTAAGAAGTGTGGAACTAAGGCATACTCGGCAGAAAATTATCCGTTCCTCACAAGTCGGTCCACTGGGTCTAATGGTTGCCGATCGCGATTCAAAATGCCCTTGCGTAGATGGACCTATGCCTTACAGCCTCTCCCATGAGTCTTTGTATCTATGATCAAAGCCATACTTGGTATCATATACATCTCCCATCGCCAAATAGATGTCTGCATAGAGGCTGCGTTCAATATATCCAAGATGTAGACAATCTTGCTGTTCATATTATTGCTAGTAATCGTAATAGCTATATAAATATTTTACCAGATAATGATATACCATTGCCAATATTTGACAAATTAGGAGTTAATATTCTTCCATTTAGTAGTTAATCCCCAAAATCATACTAAACATCTTTCTTATTTCTAAATTAGATTTTAAAAATATAATTAAATTTAAATAGAAAAAAAATACCATTATTAATTAGGGCCTACAGATATCCATGCCCAATTCCCCTGGAGGCTCTATCCCTTTCTATTTTCCATGTTAAAAGAAGATATGGCGATCTAAACATAGACCGCCGTTCCTGGCTCCACGTTGATTACCTTTGTCCCACCTCGTTCAAAGAACATTGTCTTTGGGTAGTTGAACTGACCATCGTAGACCCGAATATCGTGGTTCTGGTTGCCAGCTACTCTGAAGCTAAACTTTCCATCCAGAGGATCTCCACCAGTCCCCTCCGTGCCTATGTAATTGCCATCTAAGAATACCTGATATCCCCTCATGCCCTTAGAGACGATTGTGGCTGTAGAATCGCCTGTGGTTGCAGCGGACGACTGGGCGGTTATATATGTGGGAGCAAGAGATTGAATCGGTGGATTCGTATAGCTAGATCCTTGATATACTCTAAAGGATGATTTTGTTTTTGCATAATCCATGGTTTCTGCCCAGTTCTTTTGGAATGGCTCCCATGTCATTCCAGCTAGAGAATTCAATCTAAAGTCGGAATACAAAGGCGATTGATAAAACGGATATACTCCATAGGGTCCTGGATATGTGCCGTTCCTATATTGGTAAGGATAGGCATAATATCTGAAAAATTCTGCACCAAAGTAGGGGTAGTACATTGTCTCCCAACTCGGTTGTTGGTTTGGGGAAAATATGGGATCTGTGAAGTATTGAGCCATCTCACCACCATAAGGTCCGACGTATCCTCCACCAAGATAGTCCTGTCCGCATGCTAAACTGATCAGCAAGCATAAAATGAACAATGTTATATACGGCAAGAATTTTTTATATGTCATATGATTTCACAAGTTACTGTTAGCACTGATAGAATTTAACACTATCTATTATTGGTTAGTCTTGTCTCTCAATTTTATTTATATAATTTTATCAAATTTCAATGGCTAATAACTACTATAATTATTCTGTAATAAAAATTAGGGGATTATTAACAATTTCTTTTATAGGTACTCAATGGTACAACACTCCTTGTTCACTGCCACATGCTCGGCATTGGGAAACTTAGTAAGGGTAACCGTAAGCTGTCCATTTAGTGGTATTTTATCAGCCGGGATCATCAAGTAACCGAATGTCTGGTAGCCCCAGCCAAAAGTGTCCGCAGGCACCTGGAACTCTGGGTGCGCGTTCTTTAGAGCAAAGGTTGCATTTATGCTGCCTATTCTTGTGCCATAGGTGACCTTCGCGTCGGTGGAATATCCGCTACCTCCACCGTTTCCGGAGGGACGGGTGACTAGAGGTGCAAGATAAATGTACAGCTTTCTATCGGTTGGCAGGTTATAAAAAGTCCAGGTTGCAAATTGTCCTGGTTGCTTTAACCATGTCCAACCAGAAACATAGTTCCCTGGGCTGACCTGAAAATCAGCATCATTCTTCGCAGAAACTACATTTACCGGTCCGTATTGAGCAGCATTAGCTGGAATAGTTGTTGTGAGTGTCTTCCAAGTATAATCGAGCGGACATACCCATCTGGATAAAGTGACATTTTCGGGCATCTTTTGCCAGTCAGCGGAGACGGCAAATTTTGTGGCATTGGTCACAAAGGCACATTGCTTGGTTAAGCTGTTCATGACCCATGTTTCGGCAATCACCGGAGGCACCAGAATGCTTTTCGGTGCAGCAATGCTCGCGCTCGAACCCCTTGCAGTTCCCGTTTACAGTAACCAACGTGTAGCTTTCTGGGCAGGATGAATATGGACTTAACACCTCCCAGCCAACGGGTGGCGTACAGTCCATGCACTCATCCCCCTGCAGGAATCTTGCGCACTGCATCGAATCATTGTTGACTATCATCTGGAGTGGCATTGGTGCAGCCAAAGCAAGGGGCAAACCTATGAAGCGTCATCAGAAGAGGAAATAAATGCGGGAGACGGGATTTGAACCCGTGAACGCCTGCGCGACAGGGCCCTCAACCCTGCTCCTTTGACCTGGCTTGGAAACCCCCGCTCGAAATTTGGTGTGTAGATCGGCTTTGGGGCCGATCCTTTATAAATCTAAGCTAGCTCTGCCAGCTTTGCGTCTAAGTCCTCTGCCCTCTTCTTGATCTCGTCCGCAGCTTTCGCCACCAGATCCTTGGCGGGCAAAGTGCCGCTGCTTTCAATGGACACCACGAATGAGTCCATAATGGGCGAGAGCTTTATGGCCCCCGGCTCGCACGCATCAACACAGAGCTTGCACAGAGAGCATTCCAGCATATTAGTAGTTTTCGCTCTGCCGCCTTCCACAGACAGAAGGTTTCTGGGGCAGACCAGAGCGCACTTTCCGCATCCGTCGCAGGAATCTGCTACTACTATGCTGGGCTGATTCTTGTAGCCGCACAGCGTGCCGGCCTGCCACTTGGTGTGCTCGGTGCCCACATGTTTTGTGGCATAGCCCTCAATGACCAGCTTCTCGCCATCGCCTAAGATGACGATGGGAATCTTGTCGAAGGCTGGCTTGACACCTGGGTCGGTGAACTGAATGTCCCTGGAGTAGACCATGCCCGGCCCTTCCGAGGAGAGCAT
Organism: Methanotrichaceae archaeon; assembly: GCA_963803855.1. Lineage (GTDB taxonomy): Archaea > Halobacteriota > Methanosarcinia > Methanotrichales > Methanotrichaceae > Methanothrix. The sequence continues at coordinate 450,912 of CAWDNX010000001.1, read as the reverse complement.
GAACTCCACACGACATCCGGGACAGCCGGTTCCGCCGCACTGGCAATCCTCCGGCTGGCAGAAGATATCCAGATCCAGAGCCCGTAAGGGCACCTCTCCTAAGCGTAGTCCAATCTGCTCATCGAAGAGCACTGATGTGTTGTCATAGAGACCTATCTCGTCTATGGCCAGCACAGGCACTTCACTCATGCAGGCGCGGCGAATGCCGTTGGCGAAAGCGGCTGTGACGTCGCTGAGGAGATACCGGATGCGGTCCTCCTCGAGCTGCAACAGTTCAAACTTCAAACTCTACACCCTTCGACCCCTCTTTCCGCCGGCAGGCTTGGTGCCGTCGTGGGGTATGGGGGTCGCATCCTCTATTCTGCCAATGCGCAGACCCGCGCGAGCAAGAGCACGTATGGCTGCCTGAGCTCCAGGTCCCGGAGACCTCTGCTTGTTGCCGCCCGGAGCGCGCACTTTAACGTGAACCCCGACAATCCCCTTGTCTTTTACAGCATCAGCGACCTGCATGGCCATCTGCATGGCTGTGTAGGGACTACTTTCGTCTCTAGCCGCCTTTACCACCATGCCGCCTGAGATCTTCGCCATTGTCTCGGCTCCGGTTATGTCGGTGATGGTAATAAGCGTGTTGTTAAAGGACGAATAGATATGGGCAATGCCCCATTTTCCTTCTGCCATTTATGCACCCACCTTGGACGTTCGGGATGCCCTCTCTGGATGGCCTTCCTTGGCCATTGGGGAACCCATGTAATAATCAATGCTCATTTCCTCGCCCCGCTTTACCAGAAATCCCGGAACGTCAACTCTGCGTCCGGCGACCTGGATATGGCCGTGAACTATGAACTGTCGGGACTGCTTCAAGGAATTGGCTAGACCCTGGCGGTAGACCTGCGTTTGCAGCCTTCTCTCCAAAACATCGGCTACCTTCATGGAAAGGACGGCGTCGAGATCGCCTTCCGTTTTGAGCATTCCCAGCCTCTTTAAGCGAGCGAGAATGGCTTCAGCCTCTTGGGGTGCCTGGCCAATGGAGACGGCAGCGAGCATCTTTCTGCTGATCTGCCTGTACTTCCGAAGGAATGCCTGGGCCTTCCACAGTTCCCTCTTGTTTCTAAGGCCAAAGGCCTTGACGACCTCTACTTCCCCAGCGATGCGCTCCGCCTGCCAGGGAGTGCGGGGCCGCTCGTACATCTTGCGGCTCTTGCCTGGATATCCCATTATTTACCACCTACTCCTTGGTTGCAGCTGGTGCTGCGGCTGGTGTTCCTTCCTTCTTGCGGCTGACACCGACGATGGCGCCCGTGCGTCCGGAAGATCTGGTCCTCTGGCCTCGGACACGTAGTCCCCGCTCGTGCCTGATGCCCTTGTAGCTCCTCATCTTCTTCATGAGGTCCAGGTCTTCGCGTAGCGTCATGTTGAGGTCCATGGCCATAACGTGGATATCAGTGCCGGTTTCAATATCACCGCGCCGGTTGACCATCCAGACAGGCAGGACCTTGGTGGCGTCCTCCTCGATGACCTTCTTGAGCTTGTCTATCTCCGAATCGGGAAGTAGGCCCAGTGTGGCAAATGGATCCACGCCTGCCTTATCGGTAAAGACCTTGGCGCATCTGCGGCCCACACCTTTGATGCCCGTCAGGGCCATGTGGACCTGCTGCTTTCCGACCAGGTCTGTATTTAGAATGCGAACTATGTACCTAAGATTTTCATCGACAACAGTCTTCTTAGGCTTCTCTTCAACCTTTTTAGGCTTCTCTTTTCCTGCATTTGGTTTAGCCAAGTTTGTCCTCCAGGGAGTTTAAATCCTCTGGATCAGCCCCGGGTCAGAGCCCGACGCCGCCCGCTCACCACGATGGGGGGCGAAATAATCCATTGAACCAAAGTGTTGATACGCTCCACATATAAAAGACTTATGTGGATTTCAGCTCGACCTCGTTTTCCCGACACCATTCGTGCAGGGCCTCTTCCTCACGATGGCTTTCGAAATCGTACCAGTCCTCCAATAGTCCCCTGTGCTCCAGAAGGTCTTTGAACCTGCTGTAGGCTCCGCGATTGCTGAAGATCCCCTGGACGCGGCCAGAGTCGTTCGGCATCTGCTGCTCAACAAATTCGAAGACAAGGCTCTGACCCAAATCAAGGTCATTTTTGTGGGGGATCACTAGAAAATTGTCGCAGTCGAATTTGTCTTCATCCAGCTCATCGAAGACTCCATCTTCGGAGTGAAAATATATTTCACCGTTGTCCTGGCAGAGGACCGCTCTATTCATCCCGTATCCGTCTGAACTGACGAATAGGAATGCATCATGAATCTCGTCGAATGTAGCCATCTGGATCTATGCTCGTCGATTTATCTCTTTTTATTGTTTCATCTGCAAGCTATTCACGGGAAGGCCGGGAGGCGGCCTAATTTATATTTTGCGGCATTTTGACCTTTAGTTTCTTGGGTGGTTTGCCGTCAGCCGGTGTTGACATAACTTCCTCAAGCTTGGCTTTCCTGGCCGCAAGCTCTTCTTTCCTGATCGAAAGCACGTTTAGCTGTAGCTCTATTTCAGCTATCTCTTTCTTGATTTTCTGCAGCTCAATCTTGCCCGTAGCTTTTGCCAGGTATTCCGGTCCCAGCTCGGATGTGATGTATTCTTCAAGCTGGCGTCTTAGAATCCTGATAAAGGGACTACCCCATACGGATGAATAGCGGAATTCAAGTTTGCCTGCCTCTACGCCTTTGATGATGAATTCCTGATCCACCTTGTACTCTTTTCTTGCCGTCTTGTCGCTGAGCGACGCGCCCTTTCGATTCCATTCACCGTATTCGGCCATGTATCCTCTTGCAGCACTATTCGCTTCTGTGCGTCGCCATTTCTCTTGTCCTTTTTGCATCTGCCTCAATCCTGTCCAGCAATGGACTGTCCTTGAGGGCGCCGAAGTACTCGGACAGGTCTATTTTCTCCTTCTTGAGCGGCCTTTCAATGACATTGGTCTTGGATGCCATGTATCTGTGTATGCATGCACAGATATATAGGATTTTCATCTTTGAATTGGCTCCTTCGCGGCTTTGCCACAGGGTTCCGGCTCACGCAAAGGCGCAAAGGCGCGAAGCCGCGAAGTACCGATGAGAGAAGGACATTTTTGGCATAAACAAGATCCAGCCCATAATTGATCCACTACCTGACTCTCGCCAACCGTCGATCATAAGAATGCACACCTACCGATTTCTTTGGCCAGGTCCCTTTCGCACCGCCCACAACGTGAACGTCCCAGGGAAGCCCTTCATGGCCACGCCATCGTGCCGCTTCCATCCCAGCCGCTTGTGCTGCCCGGCACCGAGCCGGTCGATATCTTCTTTGGCCCGATCGCTCAGCCAGATTTCTGCGCCCTTGAAGGCTCCGACCACGCGGGAAGCGAAGTTCACTGTGCCGCCAAACACATCGCCTTCCTCCACATGCATCGGCCCGATATGAATGCCGGCACGAATTTGGATATTTAGCGTTCCTTTTGGCCCACCAGCGACTCTCGCAACTCCGTGGCGACCGGATGGTTAGGCTGGATCTGGAAAAGACTCAGAAGAAGCTCAAACACCGTATTAAAGTAGGCTTCGCTGTTACGGAAGTCTGCATAAACCCGGCCCTGTAACAGAAGTGGAAAAGCTGATTCCTCGGTGCCATCCAGAAGAACAGGCAGGACACACTCTTTCCCTGCCTCTGTACCGATCATCCGTTTGCCGATGAGGTCTCCCTCCGCTGCGACGACAAAGCTTCGCATGGACTCATTATTGTCATACTTCTTCCGGTAGAGCGGTGTTCCAACGACGATGACACGGTCGGTCTTCCCGACACGCTCCACGAATCTAGGCACGCTGGCACCGATGCGCGCGTTCTCCCATCGATCCAGTACCACCGTGATGCCTGCCTTCTGCAAATCAGTCGCTAGGCTTCGCTCCACCCAACGCTCCTGCTCTGGATCGCCCCAGGCGTAGCTGATGAAGCATTCCGGCACTGCGATCTTCTGATCAGTCACATAATTCTTAAGGAGGAAGAGCGCTTGCTCGAACCGGGAACGCTGATCCGCAGCCCGGCGATTTGCTTCTACTTCCTCCGCCTGTCGCTCAGTGAGTTGAATCGGCTGGTCGGCTTTCGGCAGCGTTATCTTCTCCCCACAGTCGCTGCAGAAAGCAAACTCAACTCCGCTAGACATTCTTTGCCGGACTACCGCACGGTTAAGCATATGTCCATTCAGACATACGACTGGTTCATAGCGTCGCACCGTGAGGTTGCTGCGGGCCAGGAAGTTTTCGAAGAGACTTTTGAAAAGCGTTCGTACCGGAACGGGCGTGTTTGTGCCGAAATACAGCACGAAATCCAGATCACCAGCCCGCTCTGCTTCCAGGTGGAAGCCGCACACATGACCAGTTCCCACCTCGTAGCGGGCGTGATCTCGCCATTGGTTCGTCCGAGTGAAGGTCTGCGTATAACCCATCAGAACCACTAGCGAGGCATACACGTTCTCTATGGCGCCACTCACCGTATAGGCCACACCATCTTCGGTGGGGGTGTCGTCTCCAATCAGCGGCTTCTTTAGGTTGATGAGTTCTGGGAAGACGAGATAGGCACGGCCATTCAGCGGATCGGTTTCGCGGAAGCAGACATTGTGTTCAAGGAACAGGACCACGGCGGAATCCAGCAGAATGTCCTTCTCTGCCTCAGTAAGCTTCTCTAGTTCAGAAAACTTGTATCCGCCTGACAGCAATCGCTGCTCCTCAAGAGAACCGAGTCCTTTCTGATTCCGGCGAGCTTCCAGCACAAACGAAGCGGCCAGGTTGTTGAGTAGTTCCGGCGCGAGCAGGATGCGCTGTTCTCCCTGAGATGTCTTCAGCTGCGTCACATAGCCGTGGTTCGCCAGATGCCCGACTGCGGTCAGCATCTCGGCGTCACTGAACTTCCACGTGCGATCCGTCTTTTCCAAGCGCTGGCGAAGATCCTCCTGCGTTAGGATTACTTCCAAGCGGCGACTATCCTCTTTAAGGCTGAGAAGGAAATCCTTGATTCGCTTGAAGGTCTCGGTGGTGATTGTTGCTGGTTTGTCGTCCCAAGGTATCAGGTCCTGCATCTTCTGGATCAATTCCTCGATTCCCTCACCCTCTTTCGCACTTGTAGGAAGGTATGCCTTGATCCCACGCTGTTTGCAGAAAGCATCCAGCTCATCCTGTGTCAGCCGGGGTGTGCCGCAGTCAGAGCGTGCGGCGATCAAAATAGTTGGTGTTCCGCTGGGAGGATGGGCCTCGATCTTCAATTGCTTCAGCCAAAACTCGACGCCACTCAACGGATCGACATTATTTGTCGGGTTGAAGAGCACGAGCGCCAGATCTGCGTCGTCAAGGAACAGAGCGTGGATGAGCCTGTAGTCATCCTGACCTGCAAGATCCCACAATACGGCTTCGCACTGGGCACCATCGGGCCGTTGCTTGCAGAGCTGTTTTAGCAGCCAGAACTGCTGGCCATGCGTCGAGGAATGCTCCTTGAATTCGCCATGGGCCAGCCGCCAGCCGAGTCCAGTCTTGCCGACCCCGGCGTCGCCAACTAGCACAATCTTTGCGCTTGTGTAAGTGACCGATGGTTCAACAGGTTGACCGAGGAGGATGGAAAAGTCCAATTCCCAGATGTGTATGAGATGATCACGTTTATTCTCTGGCGAGCCGGAATCCAAACCGATCGTGGCAAGGAGCGGCATGTGCGGGTGAAAGGTAAGGTTTGGCAGACCGTTGCTCGACGCTGGCTCTGGGATGATTGCAACGCAAATATCTGTGTCGGTTCTCCAAATCCGAATTGAATTGTCAAGTCCTTGGGATGCCAGGAATCGTCCATCAGCAGAAAAATGGACTGCTCTAACTATCGACGTGTGCCCTTCTAATACGCGGAGCATCTGACCACTGCCTGGTTCCCAGAGCTTAATTGTACCATCATAATTGCAGCCGGCAAGGATACCGCTCTGAGGATTAAAAGATACATTGGTCGTCGCTCCCTTAAGCGTGCGAAGCACGATACCTCTATCAGGCTGCCACATCTCAATCGCTTCACCTAAACCTGCGCTGGCAAGGACAAAGCCACTCGGATCGATGGCGATGCTATTGATTGAATTGACAATCCCCTCCAGTGTACGCAGGCAATCGCCCTTCTCAGCATCCCACAGCTTAATCGTGCCGTCATAACTCCCGCTGGCAAGAGCCATGATCTCTGGAATATATATAACACAAGTAACCGCTCCATTATGCCCCTTGAGCGTGTGAAGGATCTTGCTGCCGGTCAAATCCCACAACTTGATCGTATTGTCCGCACTCCCGCTAGCCAGAGTGCGCCCCGAAGGATCAAAGGCAACGCTCAAGACGTCGTCCTGGTGTCCAAGCAGTTTGGTCAAGCACTCACCAGTCTCTACATCCCAAATCGTGATCGCATTATCCTCCGATGGCGATGCCAGCATCCGACCATCCGGCGACCAGGCAATGCGCCCGTTCGTGGTGCACCCCCGCAGCGTGCGCACGAGCTTCACGCCTAGCGGTAGGTTCTTTCCGTCCGCTTGCTGCCATTGTTCAATAGATCCATCACTCATGAGCATCAATCCTGTTCGGTCACGCCATTCATCGACTCTCCGTTTTCCATTTGGCTGTTAGATAGATTCCACTTGGTGATAATAAAACTACTCCTTTCTTTTCTACCGAAGACTTGGAAGACGCAATCTTAAAGGATGCCTTCATTCTTCTGCAACCAAGCCCGCCACCGTCAGCGCCATGACAATCCCGCGCTCCTGGCCATGCCCGCCAGCCCCGTGCAGCTTTCCGCTCGCGCTCGCCCGGGCCCGTCCGGCCGCTCCCTGCCGTGGCCACGACCTTTGACTGGATCGAGAGGTTGCTGGCCATCCCGGCAAAGTTCGATGGCCTCACATTGATCATCGATTGAGGAAGATGCGAGCTCGAGTTCTGCAATCATGGATTCTTCGCAAATGCTGAGACCAAGAGACGGGTCACTGTTCCTTTGGCCAGATATCGAATCCGAGATTCGTCATCTCGAAATGGTGATCTCCTGTAAATGCTCTTGATATGTTCAGTTCCTTCATCAGCACAAAAGAGGTCAGGTCAGTAAAGGACATATCCGCCTTATCTCGATAGACATTGCGAAGCATCCATGCGTAATTGAATCTTTCCTCGTCAATGCGTTCCAAAGATATTTGTTCGGTCTTTGCATCAGATATCAGAGCTTCAATAAACTGCGCTCCATCAAAATTCACCCTTTTGAACAACGAGGTAATTACTTCATCTAGGACATAATCCGAGGTTACCAAGAACCAGCCGTCTGCCTTTATCTGTTCGTATCCTCTAACTGCGACCTGATGCCAGCTATCTCTTTTATTTGCCAGGCGTATGCCAGGCCCAGCTATCCACAAATATCGATCGGTTAATAGGCATAGCTGTCATGCTTCTCTGCCAGATCCTGAGGACCTTCACAAATGCCTATTACGCTGGATAAGGCATCTGCTTTGTGCTTCCTAGTATCTGGCCTCTCTTCCAGGGAACTCAAGAACTTAGAGATTTTCTTGAGATCTGCATCAGGGAGGGAGTCAATCTTTCTCATTATCGCTTCTTTATCAATCATAGGGATTCTCTTTTCAGAGTCAATCAGATATTTTCTATTTCCAGCAATAAAGACTTGTCGTGTTGGCCATTCCTAAATAAATGAGTCGCTGTAAGAGGCGGATTGTTCTTCGCACCTAAGCAGCTTTGTGCGAGATTCCTTTTCACGCGAAGGCGCGAAGCCTTTGCAATGGTTTATCCCGATCGAAGGTTGCGATCTTCAAAATCTCTGATCAATAAATCTCCGGGCAGAGTTGGAAAATTTTGTGTCAAAGAAGGCATTATAAAATACATTAGTATCAATAAATATCAAAGGTAGACCTCGCCCTCAAGCTCTTCCAGCCTCTCTGCAGAAGCTTTTCCAAACATGCCGTAGTATTTCGAAAGATCTACCTTTTCAATTTTGATCTTTAGCTTGGTGCCTTCCTCTAGCTTTACATTTTCCATAGGTTTGAAGACGCCGCCTTCGTATACACATTCAATGGTCTCAATGGCACTTATGCTTAAGTCTCCTCCTTCGTGTAGAATCTATATATTTCAACTTCTTGCTTTTCAATCTTCTCCCCTGGACACTGCTCCTTCAAGATCCTTTGTCCACCAATCTCTCCGGCCACCAAGCCCGCCACCGTTCGCGCCATGACAATTCCCGCGCTCTTGGCCATGCCCGCAGGCCCACGTGCAGCTTTCCGCTCGCGCTCGCCCGGGCCCGTCCGGCCGCTCCCGGCCCCGGTCATGAGGGCCCAGGCTCCTCGGCCATGGCACGATCTTCGACCTGATCGAAAAGGCTGCCTTGCACAGGCAACTGCCTGGCCGCAAGTTATATTTCATTATCTGTAGTTTATGCCTACTATGAGGACTCTTAGTTATCGAATCACTCTTAGAAGGGAACCGGAAGGAGGTTATACCGTGCTGGTCCCGGCACTTCCTGGATGTGTCACCTACGGAAAGACTGTTGAAGAGGCCATCGAGATGTCCAGGGATGCGATCACAGGTTATGTGGAGAGCCTCATTGAGGACGGCGAGCCCGTTCCTGTGGAGGGACTTATGGAAGATAACATTCCCATCCCGAAGCCGACCGTCATCGCAAGAAGCATAGAAGTCGCCGTGTGACATACTCTTTCGGCCCCCTAGGCCAAAGCTTTGCCTTGGGGCGGCGGCGCTGCTGGAGGCCGTGCAAGGAAACTCCGACTGCGACGATCTGAAGAGCCTACTGCCGCAGCGAAAGGTGATCGAGGACAGAGGATTGTAGCAGGATTGTTTTTCAGGATTGGACCGAAAGAGAGCGCCTGCTCAACATTGCCGCCAGCCCTCCTAAAACCACGAGGCCAAGACCGATGGCCATAATCTGCCAGGTGAGCTGGGCAAGCATAAAGGCATTGAAGAATATCCCTAAGGCAGGAAGCAAAGGAAGCCTGCCCCAGGAAAGAGGCACCTGGAAAGGACGATGTACCTCAGGTTTTCGGTATCTCAGCATAATTAGAGCGGCATTGATCACCATGAATGTTACAAAGACGGTGAAGTTGTTGACATTGGCCACAAAGGCGATATCCCCTAAAAATACAAAAGCCATGGCAAAGGTCATGGAAAGGAGAGCGGCAAGCCAGGGAGTCTGGGTTCGGGGATGGACCCGTGCCAGTATTTGGGGAAGAGACCCTGCCTGTGCCATACCGTAGATGATTCTGGATGAGGCCAGGAGCATGAGCAGTGCGGTGTTGGTGGTGGCAAAGAGCGCCACAATCGAGATAATAGTAGAGGCATTGGGCCCTAAGGCGGAATAGGCAATATCGGCAAAAGGCGCAGACGATTGGCTCAGCTTCTCCCAGCCAAGAACGCTCACGGCGGAAAACGCCACCATTATGTAGAGTACAATGCTCGCCGACATGGCCAGAATAAGGCCCCGTGGTATGTTTTTTTCCGGGTCTTTTGTCTCCTCGGAGAGCTTTACCATCTCCTCAAAGCCGATGAAGGCGAAGAATATCAGGGCGGATGCCTGGAATATGCCGGAAAAGCCAAGAGGCGACATCTCCAGCAGATCGACTCTGCCCAGGTACGCTGTTCCTAATAGTATTATAAATACGAGACCTGATGCTTCAATGGCCGTGAAGGTAATGATCAGTCGGGCCGACTGCTTGATGCCCATAGAAACGATCACAGAAAGAACGGCAAGCAGGATAAGAGCCGAAGGCAATAAAGAGGCTCCTGTGAGCGCCTGAAGATATCCGGCAAAGCCCAGAGAGACTGTAGCCGCTCCGATCACGCCGCTAAAGATGATCAGCCAGCCGATAATGAATGCCGGAAAAGGTCCGAAGGCCTGAGATGTATATTCGTATTCTGCGCTGGCCTTGGGAAACATGGAAACAAGCTCGGCATAGGACAGCCCGGTAAAGACGGCAACAATCGCTGATAGTGCAAAAGATATCCAGACGGCATTTCCTGCCAGGCCCGCCGCCTCGCCTATGAGTGCATAGATGCCGGCACCAAGGATAATGCCAATGCCCGATAAGGTAACCTCAAAGAGCCCTAACGTGCGCCGAAGCTGGACATTTCCCTGCACAAAATTATCCTGGACTGTATTCTATTTATGGCTTTGTGAGCATCAAATACAAATTCCCCCATCTGCCGGAAAAGATCTCTGGACTAAGAGAGCTGGCCTACAATCTCTGGTGGAGCTGGCACCCCGAGGGCCGGGCGCTTTTCAAGCTCCTTGATCGCCGGGGCTGGTATCTGGGCAACCACAACCCGGTAAAGATGATCAACAGCAAATGATGAATACTAAAAACAACAACAAAAATGCACAAACAAGGACAAAACAAAAAGTGATGGATATGAGTGGACTTTGTAAGGCAAAGGCAGCGGCTGAAGCCCTCCGACCAAGACAACCAAAAAGGGATGACGATTTAGGCATCCTGCCCCCTAGCATGCGTAAGAACTTCCTTGCTACCATGAACCGCAACCGCGAAGCTTTCGCGACGTTGGCCAAATTATAGCTCTAGCTCGCGGATTCTCGTTGCTATTGTTCGCGATAGATTTTATCGCGATTTTCGAAGGATATATCTCTGAAGAGCGCCCATTACAGACCGCTAGGGAGCTGACACATTCATGCAAGGCATCAAAGACAAATTCCCCCATCTGCCGGAAAAGATCTCTGGACTAAGAGAGCTGGCCTACAACCTCTGGTGGAGCTGGCACCCCGAAGGCCGGGCGCTTTTCAAGCTCCTCAACCGCCGGGGCTGGTATCTGAGCAACCACAACCCTGTAAAGATGATCAACCACATGGACCAGGGAGCGCTGGAGGCGGCAACATCCGACGTCCATTTAATGAGGCATTATGAATCTGTGATGGCCCGCTTTGAGAGCTACATGAATCCGACCACTGGCTGGTTTTGCACCCGTGTTGCTGATCCGGAAAGGTGCAAGATCGCCTACTTCTCGGCGGAGTACGGCCTGCATCAGGCCCTGCCCTTTTATGCAGGCGGTCTCGGCTTTTTGGCGGGAGACTTTCTCAAGGAGTGCAGCGACCTGGGTCTGCCTCTGGTGGCTGTAGGATTCATGTACCCGCAAGGATACCTGCGCCAGATGATCTCGCCGGACGGTTGGCAGATGGGGGCCTGCGAGATGATGGACCGGGAAAATGCACCCATTAGAAAGATGGTGGATGCCAATGGAGACACCATCACCATCAAGGTGCCGGTCATGGACCCGCCTATTAATTTGGAAGTCTGGAAGGTTCAGGTGGGAAAGACCAGCCTTTATTTGATCGACACCTCCAGCGAGGCCAACGAGCCCGGGAATCGCGTCATATCCGACCGGCTTTATACCGGCGATCTGGAGCAGCGCCTGCGCCAGGAAATAGTCCTTGGCATTGGCGGCGTATGCATCTTGCGCCATCTGGGGGTGGACTATTCCGTTCTTCATTGCAACGAGGGCCATCCCGCTTTCGCCATCCTGGAGAGGATTCGGGAGAAGGTAGAGGGAGGCATGAGCTACAGGGAGGCCTTCGAGCAGGTCAAGAACACCACGGTTTTTACTACTCATACGCCGGTGCCCGCAGGCCATGATGTCTTTTCCTATCAGCTGATGGACAAATACTTCGGCTCCTATCTGCCCACACTGGATCTCTCTCGGGATGAGCTCTTCCGCTTGGGGACGAATCCGGCCAGGCCGGAGGGCTTTAACATGACTGCCTTTGCCCTGCGTTGCAGTGCTTACAAAAATGCAGTGAGCAAGAAGCACGGAGAGGTCAGCCGAAAGATGTGGCAGCAGCTTTGGCCCGAACTTGCCGTGGACAGGGTTCCCATTGAGCACATCACCAATGGGGTGCACGTGCCCTCCTGGATTGACCGGCGCCTGGGTGATGTGATCTTCAACCGCTACCTCGGACGAACTTGGCTGGAGGAGCACGATGAACCTGCAATCTGGCAACTGATTGACGAGATACCGGACAGCGTTCTCTGGGAGCATCATCGTTTCATGAAAGAGATGGCAATTGCCAAGATAAGAGAACGGGCCCGCAACAAGTGGCACAAATCGGGCTCGGACTCCAATAATGTCATGGCCTCCGGGGTGCTGCTCGATCCTGCAGCCCTCACTTTAGGCTTTGCCAGGCGCTTCGCCTCCTACAAACGGCCCACGCTCCTCTTGCATGATATTGCCCGTCTGACAAAGATCGTGATTGATCCCGAAAGGCCGGTGCAGATCATCTTTGCAGGCAAAGCTCACCAGGACGACCAGCAGAGCAAGCAGCTCTTGCAGCAGGTCTTCAATGCTGCCAAGGACCAGGCATTTGGAGGGCGCATCGCCTTTGTGGAGGACTACGATGAGCTCCTGGCGCAGTATCTGGTGCATGGCGTTGATGTCTGGGTGAACAATCCCCTGCCGCCCATGGAGGCGAGCGGAACGAGTGGCATGAAGGCCACCTTGAACGGCGTTCCGCAACTTTCCGTCCTGGATGGCTGGTGGATTGAAGGCTACAACGGCTTAAACGGCTGGGCAATTGAGGGCGCAAGAGAAGGGCCGGACAGGGACGCGCATGATGCTGCTGCCATCTACGATCTGCTGGAGAAGGATATTGTGCCGCTATTCTACGATGTGGACGAGGATGGTGTCTCGCACGGCTGGGCGGCAGTCATGAAGGAGGCCATCAAGATGACCGGGCCGGGCTTCTCCGCCCGCAGGATGGCCAAGGAGTACACGGAGAGGTTCTATCGTAAAGCCCTGAACGAAGCCATGAAGACGGATCGCAGTGGGGAAAGAGGGAGCAGCAGAGGGGATATGTTCGGCGGGATCTAAACAAATTCTCTATTTTTTGGCCTTGCGAAGGGTTTATCTACCTTCATGCCAACCCGATCGTTTCAAAGGGTTATCACCATGATTTCTAAAGAGGATATTCAGGAGATTTTGAAGGGATACGATAAGAACGACCTAACCATTGCTACCATCTGCTCACACAGTAGCCTGCAAATTTTCCATGGTGCGCGCCTGGAGGGCTTCAAAACCATTGGAATCTGCATCGGTCAGCCGCCTCGGTTCTACGACGCCTTTCCTTTAGCCAAGCCGGATAAGTTCTTCTCCGTAGAGAGCTATAAGGCACTCTTGGATTATGCCGATGATCTCGTAGCCGAGAACGTGATCATAATTCCGCATGGCTCTTTGGTTGAGTATTTGGGAATCGAGAGGTTTGAGTCGCTGGCTGTTCCCACTTTTGGAAACCGGCGCGTTTTAGCCTGGGAGAGCGACCGGGAGATGGAGCGAGAATGGCTTCTCAAGGCCGGTGTAAACGTTCCCATGCGATTTGAAAAAGCGGAAGACATCGACCGGCCGGTCATTATAAAATATCACGGCGCCAAAGGCGGTCGGGGTTTTTTCATTGCCAAGACCAAAGAAGAGCTGCAATCAAAGATGAACTCGGAGGAGAAGTACACCATCCAGGAGTTCATCTTAGGCACCCGATATTACATTCATTTCTTCTATTCGCCCATAAAACAGGAAGGGTATCTTCTGCGCAAGGGCTCTTTGCAGATGCTGGGCATCGATCGGCGCGTGGAGTCCAATGCCGACGAGATATTTCGCATCGGCAGCATGAAAGAGCTGGCTGAGGCCGGCATCTATCCCAGCTTTGTGGTCACGGGCAACCTGCCGCTGGTGCTACGCGAGTCGCTCCTGCCCCGCGCCTTTGAACTGGGAGAAAGGGTCGTGGAAACCAGCCTGGAACTCTTCGGAGGGATGATCGGCGCCTTCAGCCTGGAGACGATAGTCACCGATGAGCTGGAGTTTAAGGTCTTCGAGATCTCGGCCAGAATCGTCGCGGGCACCAATCTCTATGCAAGCGGATCGCCCTACTCGGATCTTATTGAACCGGGCCTCTCCAATGGCCGGCGTATCGCCCAGGAGATCAAGTCGGCCAATGAGAGGAACCTGCTGCATGAGATTATATCTTAAACCTGAAAAGAAAGGCTTATCTTGGAGTGGTCTCTAAAGGTGCCAATATGTCAGGGCTTATTAAGACCTTCCAGGAGGCCACGCTGCTCCAGTGCGACTTCTTAAAGAAGCTGCTCGATCTGGACATGGCAAGCGTTGCTGCCTTTTCCGACTCCATGGTGGCGTTTTTGAGATCGTCGCCGGACAATAAGTTCGTCTATGGCCTTGCAGCGGGCCGGTCCGCTCTCGCTCTTTACAGCTTCTTGCAGCTTATCCAAAACCACTTCGATAACATATTCCCTTTTACCCTGGAAGATCCCGTGCAAAGGCACTACCGCAAGGGCATGAACCTAGGGATAGCCATCTCCGGCTCCGGAGAAACACTGGCAGTAAATAAATATATAGATGATATCATCACTCTGGGCGGTGAGATCAAGCTGATAACTGCCAATGAGTTTGGAACCGCCTATAGAATGGTGAGCGAGTACGAACGAGGCAATGTTCTGTTGTTCACGGCCCGGACAAAACAGTCCACAGATAAGGATACGAGGTCGAGGCTCTCTCCCATGGGCACGGAGTTTGAGTTGCAGGTACTGGCCTTTTTAAATGCCCTTTTCACAGATATCCAGTCCCGGCTGAAAGGTGTCTGCGATCCTGCCTGTCCGGAATATCGTTCCACCATAAAGGACTTTGAAGAAAACGCTCGCCTTATCTCCCAAATGGATGCCGAGCATTTAGAGCACTGGTTTGGCAGGCTGCTGCCCAGGAGCGGCAGATACATTATCGGAGGCGTGGGAAGATCCGGCCTGGTGGCCCGCGCCTTTGAAATGAGGTTCACTCATCTGAATAAGATCAGCTACTGGGAGAGGGATTTCAATACGCCCAGCTTTCAGATCGGAGACGTTTATATTCCCATAACTGGAATTGGCAACACCTATGAGGCCTTGGAGGGAACGGTCACGGCTCTGAAAATGGGCGCTGATGTGATGCCCATTACCGCCAATCCCTCATCGCGACAGGTACTGATTCTTAAAATACATGGCAAGGAGAAGGACATTGCCGTGATACCTGTAAAGCCGGAATACAGGGAGCTCTTCAGCGGAGACATCAGCTCCACCACCTGGCTGATGTCCGAATATACTAAATTTCGCAATCCCATATTTGAGATCAATGCATCTGTGTTCACCAATAGCGTGGTGGCTGTGGGCGCGGAGTTTTTGGGCATTTTGGAAACGGGCATGAGAAGGATGCACGTTTAACCTTCACCTAGCTTGGGAGGCACCGGGCCGGATCACGTCACCCTCCTCTGGCGGATGGTGCTTTCACGCTATTTTAATGCTCACCTTTGGGGAGCCGGAAGAGAGCACTTCCATCAGCGTCTGGATCGGATTGGATCTCAAAGCCCCCCATACCTCTGCACATGCTCCCAGGCCCGGTGCTCCTGCGGGAATCGATCCCTTCTAGAGTAGATGGAAGCATCCTCCCGCCCAAAGAGCTTTCTGTCCTCTCCTACCATGCAGACTTTGATGCATATCCCGCAGGGCGATATTCCCCGCTGGTTCAGCTCGGCGCTGTGGGCGGTGCAGCTCTTCTTGTCCGTGAGCCCTTGCGGATAGTCCTTTTTATCTAATGCCTGTGTCGGGCACATCTTGACGCAGCGCATGCAACGGGTGCACAGTCTTTCATCGAGGAGCGGATCGGCTGGAAGCTTCGCTGCCGTGAAAACTGAGCCGAAGCGCACGCGGGGGCCATACTCTCGCGTGAGCAACATATTGTTTGTCCCAAAATTGCCCAGGCCCGCCAGGAGGGCAGCGTGCCGGTGGGAGAAGAAAGCCATTGGATTTTTCAGCAGGGCTTTGATGCCGAAGTATCCGTCCCGGGGAACGAAGATGGATGGATAGCCATTTTCGCTCAGAAAATTGGCCAGGCGGTAAGTGTACTGGTCCAGCAGGCTGTTTACGGTGTTGTACAGCTCCCGGTAGTAAATGGAGGGGGAGGTCTCCAGCACGGGCAGGCTGACGGGAAGGCCAATGACTATTACTGATTTCGCCTGGGGAAATATGGACTCTGGATAAAACTCCTCCGGCATCCAGGGCACAAAGGGGGGGTCCTTCCAGCGCTCTGCGCTCGCCACACCCATCAAGGGTATCTCCATCGTCTTGCATCTTTTCCTGATGGCACTCAATAGTTCTTCATTCATGAGAGATGCTCTATTATATCATATATTATATGTTATCGAAGGCAAGCGTTATATAGTTTTTCACGCTTAATGCTGATACAAATGCGAATAACGTGAGGCGAATATGATCGATGCTGACAGGGAGAAGCTGGATAATATAATAAAAAAATATGATGGAAAGGAAGGTTTCTTGATCCAGTTGCTCTTAGATTTGCAAAGCGAGCTGCATTGGATCTCCAAAGAAACCATCCGGGAGCTTTCCCTGAGGCTTAAGATTCCAGCAAGCCAGATATTCAGGGTGGCAAGCTTCTACAAAGCCATGAATCTCTCTCCCGTAGGCCGGCATAAAGTATGCGTTTGCATGGGAACCGCCTGCCAGGTGCGAGGAGCTCAGAGATTGCTGGATACAACCGAGTCAAAATTGGGCATAAAATCAGGGCAGACTACGCCGGACAATAGCTTCACGTTAAATCGGGTCAACTGCCTGGGATGCTGCGCCATCGGCCCGGTAATAGTAGTAGATGACGATTATCACGGTCGAGTGGACTCCAAGAAGGTAGAGAAAATATTGGGGCGGCTTGCATCCGATAGTTAGAACTAGATAAGAATAATGGGGAATAGATGGCAAGACTTACATCAATTCAGGATCTGGAGATCTTGAGAGATGAAATCGAACGCAACAGAGACCCCAGGAGAAAAGAGGTGGCAATTTGCACCGGTACCGGGTGTCTGGGCCTTGGTGCACGAAAGGTGGTCAGCGCCTTTGAAAAAGAGATTGAGAGAAGGGGTCTGGAGAGGGAGATTCATATCAAGGAGACGGGATGTCCCGGCTTTTGCGAAAAGGGAACTCTGGTAGTTGTATATCCGCCGGGAATCTATTACATGGGAGTGCAGCCGGATGATGTGCCGGAGATCGTGGAAGAGACCATTCTCAAAGGCGGACTGGTGGCGCGCCTTCTTTACACAGATCCTGCAACCGGCCAAAAGGCAATACTGGAAGATGATATCCCATTTTATAATCATCAGATGAGATTTTTAATAAAAAATAATATAAAAATAAATCCCAAAAATATACACGACTACATCGCCCTGGGCGGTTATGCCGCTCTGACTCGTGCCTTATCGCAGATGACACCACTGGAGGTGATTGAAGAGATAAAAAAGTCGGGCCTCCGAGGCAGGGGCGGAGGCGGATTTCCCACCGGGAAAAAATGGGAATCGACAGCACGGGCTCCTGGCCAGCCCAAGTACGTGATCGTCAATTGCGATGAAGGAGACCCGGGTGCCTTCATGGATCGCGCTCTCATGGAGGGCAATCCGCATAGCGTTTTGGAGGGGCTGATGATTGGAGCCTATGCGGTTGGAGCGCATACCGGCTACATCTATGTGCGCATGGAGTATCCTCTGGCCGTGGAAAATGCCAAATTCGCCCTGCATCAGGCCCGAGAGCTGGGCCTTCTCGGCGAGAACATACTGGGCAGCGGATTTGATTTCGACGTATCCGTGCATAGAGGGTGCGGGAGCCTTTGTCTCCGGTGAGTCAACCGCTCTCATGAACGCCCTGGAGGGCAAAGTGGGCGAGCCCCGGCCCAAGTACGTGCATACCTCGGAGTGCGGCGTCTGGAATCGACCGAGCGTCCTCAACAATGTGGAGACCTGGGCCAATATCCCTCTCATCATCAACCGAGGGGCCGAATGGTTTTCATCCATTGGAACGGAAAAAAGCAAGGGAACCAAGATCTTCTCGCTGGTAGGAAAGGTCAACAATACCGGTCTGGTGGAAGTTCCCATGGGCATGAGCCTGGCCGACATAATTTACAAGATAGGAGGCGGCATTCCTGGCGGAAAAAAGCTCAAAGGAGTGCAGACCGGAGGGCCCTCAGGCGGAATAATTCCGGCCCGGCATTTGCAGACACCGGTTGATTTCGACGAGCTTACTCTCCATGGTTCCATGATGGGCTCAGGCAGCATTATTGTCATCGACGAGGAGACCTGTGCTGTCGATTTGGCCCGTTACTTTGTGGACTTTCTATGCGACGAGTCCTGCGGCAAATGCCTGCCCTGCCGGGAGGGCCTGTTACGAATGCGAGAGATACTGGACGGCATAGTTTCCGGCAAAGGGCAGGAGGGCGACCTGCAAATTCTTAAGGAAATAGCCGACCTGATGAGAAAGACGTCGCTGTGTGCATTGGGCCGCACAGCAGTCAATCCGGTTTTAAGCACATTGTCCCACTTTCCCGATGAATATGCGGCCCATATAATCGAGAAAAGGTGCCCCTCTCTGGCCTGCAAAGCTCTTGTTTCGTATTATATCGAGCCGAAGGTCTGTATCGGTTGCAACCTGTGCCAGAAGAACTGTCCAGAAGGAGCAATCGAGGAAGAGGAGGGCAGCATCTGTGTCATAGATCAATCCCAATGTACTAGATGCGGCATTTGCTTCGATGTCTGTCCTCCCAAAACCCGCGCCATCAAGAAGGTCTCCCCCGGACTTCCCCCGTCTTTTTCTTCTTCTTCTTCTTCCTCTTCCTCTTCCTCTTCCTCTTTGACCCGTTTAGGAAAGGCAAAAAGAGGTGATAAAGCATGACCAGGTTGAAAATCAAGATCGATGGTCATGAGATTGAGATGGATGCGCGGCCAGGCCACTATCCTGGAGGCGGCTAGGCTTGCCGGCATCCACATCCCGACGCTATGCCATCATCCTTCTATCGAAGCCTTATGGGTCTTGCCGGCTATGCACTGTGCAAATCGTTAAAAATGGCCGGAAAAAGTTTGTCACCGCCTGCAACTATCCGGTAGAGGAGGGCCTTGTTGTAATTACCGATTCTGCAGAAGTGGCAGACATCAGGAAGATGATCCTGGAGCTTCTCATAGCTCGATGCCCCCAGGAGAAGAGATTGCTGGAGATGGCCGGAGAATATGGGATTATCAAGCCACGCTTCTTGCCGGAGGATAAAAATTGCATTCTCTGCGGACTATGCTACCGGATCTGCGATGAGCTGGTGGGCGTCTCGGCCATCAATGCTCAAAATCGAGGAGTTTCCAGGGATGTGGATACGCCCTATGGAGAATTATCGGAAGACTGCATTGCATGCGGGGCCTGTGCCCTGGTCTGTCCCACAAAGTCCATACTGGAAAGAAAAAACATTTACCCGCTGTCCTGTGTCGATATCAAAGAGATGGAAGAGGAGTTCCTGTGTGGAACGATTGATAATGATCTGGGTGTCAACAGGGAAATGTTTGCCGGCAAGAGCAACATTGAGGGGCAAGATGGAGGCATGGTAACCTCAATTCTCCAGCAAGGAATTGAGGCGGAGCTGTTGGATGCGGCGGTAGTTGCCCAAAAAAATAAGAGCTGCGGCGCGAATGCTGCTTTGGTTGATGAAACTGAATCGATTTTGCAGGCAAAGGGGACAAAATACGTGCGCGTATCCGTCATCGCCCCGCTCCTGGAGGCCTTGAACCAGGGCAAAAAGAGAATTGCCGTTGTCGGCACGCCCTGCCAGATCCGAACGGTCAGAAAATTGCAGAGGCAGGGCTATTTTAATGATAAATTTCCGGATGCACGAGATATTTCTTATCGGCCTCTTCTGTTTCGAAAGCTTCGATTATGAATCCCTTAAAAGCCGCATGGGAGAGCTTTTCGGCGTAGATCTGGATAGGGCCGAAAAGATGCAGATCGCCAGAGGAAAATTCATAGTGACAGCAGAAGGCAAAGAGTACTCCTGCCCGGTGCGGGAGCTTGAGAACCAGGTGAGGGCAGGCTGCCCGTTTTGTGGTGATCTGGTCAACCGGCTGGCAGATATTTCCATAGGCTCGATTGGAAGCGAAGAAGGATACTCCACGGTGATCGTCAGGTCGGAGCGGGGGGAACGGCTGTTGGAAGCGGTGTCGTTTGACCGAAAAGAGATAAACCGAGAAGAGATCGTCAAGCTGGCTGCAATTAAGAAGAAAAATGCAGATAAAAATTTTGCAGGGATCGTGGCCGGGCTGCCGGACCGGATGGAAACTGAGAGGAGGGAAAGCGCTCCATCTCCGGCTGTTTGCAGCAATTTGGGCATCTTATCTTGAATCTCATTTCGCTCGAAAGATCTATACAGGAACAGGCCCAAACCCTGGTTCATGGACTACTCATTCAAGCGAGGTTTCAAGCCCGATCTAGAGCGAATTCAAAAGGCTCTGGAAGAGGAGTTTCCCACAGAGATCAAGCAAGAGGACGGCAAGCTTCTGCTCAGTTTTGGTGCTCTTAAAAGCATCTGTGTGTCGATCACCGGCAAGAAGCTCACAGTGACCACAGAGTCGGTAATAGGCGCCAGCGACGAGCAAGCCATGGATACCAACAAGCACTTCCGAAATTTCCTGGAAAAAGCCACAGGCTACAACGCCAAGCAGAGGCTGCAGATGGCCAAAAAAGAGGTAGCCAAGAGCTGAGCAGTTAGCGTATATGCCATTAGCTTCCCTTTTAGCGAACTCCTAGGCATGATATCGTTACCTAGGGGTTAGCTTCCACTCATCTCTGCATTTTTTATCTGCGGAATAGTTTGAAGCAATCGATGTTCACGCAATTCAGATCCAACTCGTTTTCAGAGGCGATCTTGAGTCGATGCTGTCCCTTCGAGATATTTCCTAGATACAGTTCATCAGTCCATCGGAACGTATTCCAATCCATAGTGTCATTTGTCTGTATTTCTTTGGGGCTACCATCCCAGTAGATATGCAATTTATTTGCGCGGTTATTGCCATCAAACTTATCCGAATAGCGCAATTTCAATATAACCTCTTGAGCCCCGTCCTCTAGATTCACCACATACTCAACGTAATCATTATTATCTCCCCAAGAATTGCCAAGACATAAGCAATTCGATGCCTTAGATTTGTTATCTAGATTTCCACCCTGTTGTTCGGTCCAATTCTCTCCTTCGCCGAAGTAGATCAGCCTGCCGTCATAATCCTCAATCAACTTTATGCCGCTTGAATAGACATCGTCCGCCATAAAGAACTTCCAGCAGCTTCCATTTAGGTAGTTTGCAATGCTCAGTAGAAGCATCTCCTGGTCTAAAGTGAGATATCCTTCATTTATCCTTGCGCGATTCTTGTTGTCTGCATCTCTGAAGCTAACTGAATCTCTGAAGCCAAAGTCATACCTTGTCCCATTTATATAGGCTGGGTCCCGAGCGCCCAAATTTTCCAGCTTCTTGAGATTGTCATAGACCTTTTCGGGAAAATAGTACACTGCTAGGGCGGAAGCATGTGGTGTTACAGTCTGATTCTCGATTTGATATTGGCCGAGGTAACCATAGTTTTTAACTATCTGGACCCAATCATCTCCAGTTCCCAAACCGTACTTCATGTCTAGAGCTTTTGCTGAGCTTTTAGGCGAGAATCCTATCATACATGATTTGCATGAATCATAATTCTCCTTTTCCGTTTTCCAGTTACCATAGAAATCGATTTCGTCAACTTTAGAGTTGCTTATGAGGGTAATATTGCTAATTGTCAGATTCCCGTTTCCTCCATCACCCACATATTGGTTATCCCTCTTACCGCTCTCAATAGCAAAGGAAATGGCGGTAATATTTTTGAGATCTTGTATGCTTCTGTTTTCAGAATCCCTAAGCATGGACAAATTGATCAGGGCTTTGCCTAATTCATTAGTTTTATTGTATAGCCGATACGAAAATTCTGTTTTCTTGTCTTTCAACTTGAATTGAAGGGTATTTCTACTTCCGCTTCCACTATAATCAAAGGCAATATATTGAGTGCCTGAAATATTCAGCAGAACCGCATTTGAGGCCGACCAGCCCCACACCGGGACCCCAATCTCATTCATAAGGACCATCTGGCTTGCTGCGAACTCTTTCGCCGATCTCCCCATTAGGGTTCCACGTTGGTCAATGAATATTCCTGGAAGGAACTGCATAAATAGACCTCCTCCATCCCAGCCGGGTTTGTAGTATCTGTAGCCATATTTGAACTCGAAACATCTGCTCAGATCCTCCCAATGCCCTGGAGGGACTGCTCCTGCTGCAATTCCCAGGAAGCTGGCCGTTTGAGTGTCTGATGCCAGATCTACGATTTCCGAGTTGTCAAATTCATCAGTTTTCAAATCGTAGATAGATTTAAATGTTTTATTATCTTTATCGTAAAATGCAGACCACTTGATGTTTTCTATGAGTCGAGTAAAGCCATCATTCAGCTTGGGGAAAGCGTTTCTTCCTATGATCAGACATGCATCATAGTTGGCCAGGTCCATGGCAGCAACAATATGATCATCTGATTGGAGGGTTAAATTAGAAGTAGGATTAAAAGTTGAAAGGTTATACCATGCAAAGGGAATTTTTGCATTGAAATTTTCCGATTTAACTCTGTTTTCCCGAGTGCTGCCGTTCCATGTCTCCAGTCTCTCCAAAACGTTTAGAACTCTCTCTATCTTCGCGGTTGCATCCTCCTCGCCGATAAATCCCAGGTCTTTTGCCGCTGCAACTGAAGCAATGTAGAGGCCAATCTTATCTATTCCTACTATGCTTCCTTTTTCGCTGTTATCATAAGGGAGACCGGTCTCTATATCTACATAGTATGCAGTGCAATTCCATGTGTCATGAGCCAATAGTCTAAGATATTCTTCGGTGGCATTGTGTGTATCCGATTCATTATTGGCGGATGAAGCAGACATAATGAAGAGTGATATGATTATCGCACTAAACACAATTATTTTATAAAATTTGAATTTGCCAATAAGTCCGTTCTTGATCATTTGCAGCAAATTGTATCTCATGAATTGCACCAATCCTTAAGTTTAGTTCTGTTGCATTCTGAACGATGAAAATTTTATCGTAATGCTTAGGATAAATATATGACGGTTAAGGCGAAATCTATAAAAAATAAAACTAAAGGTCAGTAAATAGTCAGCGAGCCCCTAACAAACTGCTCCACTATGGCGTCAGTACTCTCCAGCCAGAAGTCTAGGATGGTATCGACCTTCGACTCCATGGCCACAGTCAGCGTTGTGTCGCCTGAGATCTGCACTCCGCGCAAAAGCAGCTGGTTGATGGGCGAGCCTATATTGCTGACCAAGTGACGTAGGCTTCTTTCACCCCCCTCCAGCTCTGCGATCTATGCGGCTACCTTTTGCGCCAGCACGTTGAGACATGGCCTCATCGTACTCTTCTCGCGAATTTATGAATAGGTCGATCATGGCTGCGGCCACTACCAGAGGCAAATATGATTAATACTTTTCTGAGATAGACAAATTTTCAGTTACCGCCCCAGGCATGAATTTATAAGCTTGAAAAACTCAGGGCATCTTTATATGAGTGAAACATCGGCCATTTCTGGTCAAGAGACCATTCAGGAGTCCTTCGTAAAGAGGATAAATGCTCTGCAGTCCGACAACAAGAGCCTCGCCGAAGAGCTGGAGACAACCAGGATGGAGAGGGAAGAGGTAAGAGCAAAGCTCTTCGAGTCCCTCATCGCCAACAAAAAATATCTGCGAGAGGTTGAGCGGCTGAAGAAAGAGAATATACTCCTCAAGAGGATGCCGCTGTTCCTGGCAACGGTTATGGAGATGGGGTCGGACTATGTCCTGCTCAGGCAACACGGCAATAATCAGGAGTTCATCACTACCGCTCCGCCAGAGCTGATGGGGATAATCCAGACCAATTCTCGTGTGGCCATAAACAACTCTCTCACCATCGTTCGCGTCCTGGACCGTTCTGTAGATGTCCGGGCCAAAGTAATGGAGCTGATAGAGGCGCCCGATGTATCCTACGAACAGGTGGGCGGTCTGGAAAGCCAGATTCAAGAGATCAGGGAGACCGTGGAGCTGCCGCTCACGAATCCTGCTATCTTCAAGGAGATCGGCATAGAGCCACCCAGAGGCGTCCTGCTCTACGGCTTACCGGGAACGGGCAAGACCATGCTCGCTAAGGCTGTAGCTCATGAATCCAGGGCCACTTTCATCCACATGTCCGGCTCGGAGCTGGTGCACAAGTTCATAGGAGAAGGCGCGCAGCTCGTTCGCGATATCTTCCAGATGGCGCGCGAGAAGGCCCCCAGTATCATATTCATCGATGAGATCGACGCTGTGGGAAGCATCCGTACTCATGACGGCACCACGGGAAGCGCCGAGGTCAACCGCACCATGATGCAGCTTTTGGCGGAGATGGACGGATTTAGGACCAGGGGGGACATCAAGATCATCGCGGCCACGAACAGAATCGATATTCTGGATCCGGCGCTGCTGCGGCCTGGTCGCTTTGACAGGATCATTGAGATTCCCATGCCTTCGGCAGTTGGGCGGCTTAAGATCCTGGAGATCCATTCCCAGAAGATGAAGAAGGATGAGGACGTTGATCTGATGGAGATTGTCAAAGTCACCGAGGAAGCGAGCGGTGCCGACCTCAATGCCATTGTGGTTGAGGCAGGCATGAATGCTCTTCGTAGAGGCGCATCTTCGGTTGCCAAGAGCGATTTCGAGGTGGCAATCAGAAAGGTACTCGGGGATGAGGTCGAAGGATCGGAAGAAGCCCTGCGGATGTTCTCTTAGGCGGCAAAAAGCCGCAATTATTTTTATCTTGTTGGGGTACAGGGGTAGAGAAGACCCCAGACTTCAGGCTGGGGATGAATCGTACCCCTGTCATGATTACTTTCGCTGCGCACTAATTGACTTAATATAGCATGGACCGACCACATTAAGTTAATATGAAAACGGCCTACAAGTTCCGGCTATATCCAAACAGGCAACAAGAAGCACAATTGGCCTTAACGCTGGATACCTGCAGGCATCTTTGGAATAAAGCACTTGCGGATCGCAAAAATGCCTGGGAACGCGAAGGCATAACCCGATCTTACGAAGATCAGGCAGCTTTGTTGGTCTTTGAAAAACAGTCTAATCCATACCTCAATGCCGTCCATTCTCAGGTCGAACAGGATGTCTTGAGGAGGCTTCAGAAATCCTTTGATAACTTCTTTCGAAGAGTTCGCGAAGGGGCTCGAAAAAAAGGCTACCCCCGGTTCAAGTCCATTAACCGTTACAGTTCGATTACCTATCCTCAGTCAGGATTTAAGCTGAACGGCACCAGGCTGATACTGTCAAAAATTTCCGGCGGCATTAGAACCTTTGAGCATAGGCCTATTGTGGGCAGGATCAAAACCTGTTCCATCAAGCGAGATAAGACAAATGCATGGTATGTCATATTTACGACCGAGCTTGAGAATCCAACCAAGCTGAAGCCCATGACCGCGATCGGAGTAGACCTTGGCATCACTCATGCAGCCGTAACTTCGGACGGTCAGTACTTCGACTATCCAAAGTACCATGTCCAAGCTGAGAAGAAGAATCGAGCTGCCAATAAATCGTTGCACCGCAAGAAGCCGGGTTCCAATAACCGGAAGAAAGCCCAGACAAAGTTGGCCAGGATCGCAAAGAGGGTAACCAACCTTCGCGAGGAGTTTTTGCATCAGGTATCAAGGAAACTGGTAAACTCGGCTGACAGAATCATTTTCGAAGATCTGAGCATCCAGAATATGCTTAAGAACCACTGTCTGGCAAAGCATATTCAGGATGTATCATGGGGAAAGCTAATACGCTTCACGGTGAGCAAGGCTGAAAGAGCTGGCAAAACCGTGGTATTGGTTAATCCCTATAACACTAGCCAAAGGTGTTCCGCTTGTGGCGAGATCGTGTCCAAGAAGCTAAAAGATAGGGTGCATATCTGCTCTCGGTGTGGTCTAATAATTTGCAGAGATCTCAATGCAAGCATGGGAATCAGAACCCTCGGACTGAGGGGGATAGCCTGTGGAGAATCGACCTCCGGCTTTGGCCTATGTCCAAAGTAAGCGTCGGTTCGTCGAAGCAGGAAGCCCCATCCTTTAGGGTGGGGAGGAAGTCACAGTTCATGTGCGTGGGATGATGATTCCGCCCAATCTATCATCGTCGGCTTTGCATCTAAAGTCAATTCTGCAACTAAAGGCTTGGACTTGCAACTAAAGTACAGATATATGCAGTGGATTGATTATATTATGAGATAAGCAATTTTGACTAAAGGTATATTAAATTTGCAAAGATTTAATACTGTTGAAAAATATGATACGATGGTTGTTCGTGGATCGTGTTGGGCGGCTTTGCAAATAAAGTTCATCCTGCAAATTTAGTACGGATATGATCACTGCGTTATATGCATTATCTCAACATCACAAGTGGTAAATACACGCAGTCTAATGGTAAGGCATAATCTGGGTGATCACATGGATGAAATCGTTGAGAAAGGCAAGCCAGCCGAGAATTTGCGTAGATTCAGCATCATCTCACAGAGATCCCCAACCTACAAATCGGCGTTCATCAATAGCGCTATATGCAATATAACTACTCGCGGGGAAATCGTGTGTGATTTCCATCTCGAATCGAGGGATAGGCCCGCTGAGCAGAAGATCGTGGTTTCCGAAAAAGAGGGCGTTGTGATGGAATCGACTTTTGAGGAAACCGGCGACTATACGCGAGAAGTTGAATTTAGTATAATTATGAATGCGACGTTTGCAAAAGATCTTGTTGTGTTACTCAATGGAAAAATAACAGAGGCCGAAGAAGCTATCTCGGAGCGCGCAAAGAAGGGTGCACGTAAATGAAACTACCTGGTGGTACTGGAATCAATGTAGGTGAGCGGTTTGCAAAGGTGCATACCCAGATTGCCACAATCGGAGGATCTGTCTCAAAACAGAGCACCGTCGGGACTTCGGACCAGAGCCGATTCAAATACAGACCCGTTGAACCAAAAGTATACAATAATTTTCAAAAATACACATCGAGAGGGACTTATTCCAACCCGGTGGTGAACACAATACATCCAGTCGCCGATGCCGGTTTAAATGCCGATATCAGTGATGTGGTTCGTGACGCAGGCCCGTGTCTCAGTGAACAGTTTGAATTTAGAGAACCTGTTCAACTTGAATCGTTTCTGAGTGGTAACAATACTCTACGAAGAATGCTGTCTACTATACATTCGAAAATAAGGAAGGAATTCCCCTCAGAAAAGATAACTCTTGAGGTGTTCTCAGATTCCCCGCGTTCTAGTGAAAAGGATATAGTGGTTTCTGTAGCAACTTCTCTCCCGGTGCATGACGCGATTGAACGCTTGGATAAAGTCGAAAAGGTCAGATGGAATAAGGATTCGAAAGATCCTTATGTAAATATATGTGTGGAACTGGATTACCAGTAGTCTTTTGCTGGAAACATTACTTGTATTTGGCCGAGGATTTGGCCAAATACACGACTGATGAAGCCAAATTACGGGCTTCTATCAGCAGGGCATATTATGCTGCCTTTTGCAATGCTCGAGATTATATGATAGATCATGATGGGAACGAATTTCCTAAAAACAGGGAAATTGGAGACCACCAATATTTAGTTCAATACTACAAAGGAGATGCTGAAGAAAGTAAAACCGACGATCTAGATGGTACACGATTTGTTCTTGGAGAAAACCTAGATATTATGCGTAAAATGCGGAAAAGGGTGGATTATAATAACCATGTTGATAAAATAGAAACACTGGAAAAAAAGACTGAAGAAGTTCTCGAAAGATCAAGACGTGTGATCTCGAAAATAGAGCAAGGCGGATTTTAACTAATAGATCTCTTCTTCTTTTCTTCCCTTACATAATTAACAGCTATATAACTCATCAAATTGCTCAGAGGAACTCCGGTTTCTTCAGCTTCTTGCTCTAAGAATACTCTTGCATCGTCTGGCAATGTCACGGCCACTCGCTTGGATTGTTTTGATTCGTTCATAGTCACTATCTATACACTAATAGTATATATAAGTTATGCAACCATTCTTTTAGAAACTTATAAATACTAATAGTTACTATTAGTATCTATGACGATTACAATAGATTCCCGCGAAGTCCGAGGCAAAGCAATAGCAGATCAAGGCAACCAAATCAAGAAGGTCAATGATCACTCATTCAAGGTAAAATCCCAATCAGGAAGCGGCTTCTATGAAGTCAAAGCAACACCAAATCGGGAATGACCTGCGATTGTCCTGATTTCGTTTATCGCGGCGGAAAGTGCAAGCACATACCAGGCCACGCGATACTATCTTGAAATCGAGAAGGACACACCAACAGGAACCGTTACCGAAAAGGTACACTTAACCTATACTCAGGCATGGAACGCATACAACGAGGCTCAGAAAGCAGAGATCAAGCTATTCGATGAGCTGCTGAAGGACTTGGTTAAGGCCATTCCTGAGCCTGAGCAGACGATGGGCAGACCGCGCCTATCGATCCATGAAACGCTTTTCTGCGCGATCCAGAAAGGTCTATTCTCAGCTATCCAGCCGCCGCGCGCATGGCCTCTTCCAGAATGCGACAGAGAAGAGGACAAATTGAACATGCTCCTGACTTCAACGTACCATCAAAGCTCTTCAAAAATCCAGAGATGACACCAATTCTTCATGAGTTGGTTACACTATCTGCCTTGCCTGTCGCTGGATTGGAGAACGATTTCTCAGTAGATTCAACTGGATTTCGCACAACCACATTCAACGCCTACAACGGCATGAAGCACGGCCAAAAGAAAGAGCATCAATGGGTAAAGGCTCACCTTTGCGCAGGGGTCAAAACAAACATCGTCGCTGCTGTGGCAATCACAGATAGCAACGGCGGCGATTCGCCTCAGTTCGGGCCTCTGGTTAAGAAAACGGCTGAAGGCTTCACCATCAACGAGGTATCTGCTGATATGGCTTATTCATCGCGCCTTAATCTTCAGTTGGTGGCAAACGAAGGCGGCAAGGCATATATCCCCTTCAAGAAAAACGCGACTGGAAAAGCAAGAGGTTCAGCCCTTTGGAGCAAGATGTATCACTACTTCCAGCTTAATCGCGATGATTTCATGGAGCACTACCATAAGAGGAGCAATATCGAGGCCACAAACGCCGCCATAAAGAGCAAGTTTGGTGAGACTTTGAAATCCAAGAATCCAACTGCTCAGGTAAACGAACTACTGGCTAAAATTATTGCGTACAACCTGACTGTAGTAATCCATGAGATGTACGAAAATGGGATTAATCCAGAATTCTTACATCCGCACCAAGATTGAATACCAATCAAGCGGCAACGCATCGAGACAACATGGCATTTCTAATAACTTGCCTCTCTGTCTCTGGTTTTTCTGGCTTATATGATGTGGTTCGCATAAACCATCTCAGCAACGGATGGAATAATAGAACCGTTATGTTAAGCCCAGGCGCATATACCCCGCGATTGATTTTAAACAGGACCAATTCTATAGTTAGGAGGCCTATTGCAACAAGCAAGGCTATAACGCCAGATCCCCACACAGCCAGGCTTACATAAATCACCGAACCGGTAATCAACGCAAGAACCAGTCCATAGAGAGTTAATGCCAATAGCTTCTCCAGTAATCTTGCTGCCTTACATGTTCGCCCACGAATTCTGCACGAATTACAAGCTGGCATTTCTCTCACCCCACTAATAACAAGCTAATTACTAGTTAATTAAAGTTACTCATTTGCAGTTTGCCCGGTCTTTTAAAAAACTTGATATATGTATAATCGTGAAAAATAGGAATATTATTAACGTAGCAACATGCGAATATTCTAATATTAATCCTATCATATTTCTTTCTACCATACCCATACAAATAATTGCTTTATTTAATATATATAATATACCTAAGATAAATAATACAGAGATCCCGTCTAATATTAAAGTAGTAATAAGTTCAATAGTAAACTCCGCTTTCTTTCTTAAATTTGATCTCAAATTACTTGGAGCAGGCTCCATGGTTGAGAAATCCCAACTCAGTTGGTAAATACTTTGCGCCCGCGATTCAATCCACCCTGGCTAAAGAGAAAATCACCCAACGGTTTGCAATCAATGTGGAGGATGGCAAGCAGATTTATCTCAAATTACTAATATTAGTACACCTTGCATCTAAAGTCGGAAGCCTGAATTTTTAGTCCCCCAAAAAAGGCACTTTAGATGCAAAGCCATCATCGTCGATAATTATTTAAGTTAGTTGTACATACTTGTATAGGCAAGGAATCAAAATGATCGGACGCACTTTATTAGTATTGATATTCGCAGTAGTATTAGCGATGACATCAGCCGTTCCTGCGCAGGGTGACGGGCAACCGTCCCAGGTTCTCTCGCCGGTGGACGGCCCGCTTGAGGTGGTCAGCACGATTGGCGATTGCTCGGATACCCAGTGGTGTTTTAATCAGCACCAGACAGGAGGACATGTTGCAGGCGGGGGCATTTGCAGAGCGGATGATACATACGCATGGGATGCAAACCTGAATACGCCGTCGCAAGATTATGATTACAACCAGCCTGTTTATGCGGTTGCACAAGGCGTCGTCACTCAAACTTTTGGCGGATGCCTGAATGCAGATGATCACGGAACCTATGGCCAGGTGCTCATAGAGCACGATTCTCAAGGGAAAAAGTGGTGGAGCGGTTATCTTCACCTGGGCAATATCCAGGTCTCAAAAGGGCAGAGCATCACGCAAGATACGATAATAGGCTATGTCTCACATACCGGAGTGGAAGGCGATGTCAATCACCTGCATTTCGCAGTGTATACAGGTGAGAATAGCCAGGATATGCTGAAATCTTTCGACACGCAGATCGTGCCAAGGTCGTAAAACGGCAATCAAGAAGAGGTGAGATGATATGGTAAAAAGGCTCTGTTTAGCAATATCGATATTCTTAATAATAGTCGGCCTGGCATCAATCGCGGCGGGAGAAACAACATCTCCTTATTCAGTCGACTTTGATATCCGGAACATGATTGGATTCGACGATAACATAATTAGCGCAGAGGATATCGTAGCATTCATTCAGGAGAAATATCCTAATTCTCCAATGCTAAATGAGGCGGATATTGGTAATTGCTTTATAAGTGCTGGGCAAAGTAATAATGTCAACCCGGCGTTTCTTGCTGCAACAGCCTGTTTAGAGGGAGGGTTTGGTACTCTTGGCTGGGCAAATTCTCATCCAGAATGCCACAATACTTTTGGATATGGCATACCTAGCGGGACTACGCCACCAGATGATATTAATTGCATGGATAGTTGGTGTGCAATGGTACAAAGAGTGGCATCTGTTATTGCTCATGGGAATAACTACTATACGCAAGGATTGTATACCGTTAGCCAAGTTCGTGGAAAATATGCGGCTAGTCCAAACTCGGATTCCATAGCAAGCTTGATGAATGAATTATATACATTCAGCGTGAATTGACGCGGAGAAACGTTTAAGTATTCTTTTTCCTTTTCCTAGCTCTGATGAATCTTACAGCAATGACAGGCATGACCGATCCGATTCTTCTGGCAAACTGGCTTCAACAAGCTGTGGATTCAACGACGGGCAGACATGTTGACCTGGTTTTTATCCAGATTTTGGCAAATACCATCAGCAGCATTGATTTGGCATTTATTTTTGTAAGTATAGTTGTTATAATATTGATTGCACTTTTTACTCGCACCGCTGTACGCATCGTAGACCGCATGCTTGCGAATTATATTCCCACTGTGACGAGCAAGGTGCAGATGAAGATGGACGAAACCATGCAGATCATGATGCGTAGATTGGTTTCCGCCACGATCTACGTTATCGGTCTGATGCTCATCATCTACCAGATACCGCAGCTACGTAGCCTCGTCACAGCCATCCTAGCCGGCGCGGGTATCGCAGGTCTGGCCATCGGCTTTGCCGCCAAGGACTCTCTCTCCAACTTCACATCCAGCATCTTCCTGGCTGTCTTCCAGCCCTTCCGGGTGGGAGATTCGGTGGACTTTCGAGGTGAATACGGCCAGATAGAGGATTTGACACTGAGGCATACGGTAATTCGAACCACTGACAATAAGAGAATTATTGTTCCCAATAGCATCATGAGCATGGAGCCGATCATCAACTGGTCCATCAGGGACCCGGAGATAACCTGGATGGTGGACTTCGACCTGGAGAAGGCTTCCGACATCGACAGAGCCCGGGAGATCATCATCAAGGTTGCTCAGAGCCACCCCATGGTGCTAAAAGACAAGCCGCTAAACGTGCTGCTCATGAACACCAGGTACTCGGAGCTGACGCTGCGCCTCGAGGTTCCCGTCCCCGGCAGGAACGTAGCAAAGGTTATAGGCTGCGACATAAGAGAGGCCGTCAAAAAGGAGTTCGAGGTGCAGGGCATACCACCAGCGCCCAAGCCTTGATTTTTTCTCAACGAAGTGCAGAAAAAATTTCCTGAAACTTTTTGATCTCATCCCTTACATTTTCTTTGGCAACAACGCAGGATATGGCGCACAGGCCATCTGCTCCCGCTCTGACGACCTCGCCTGCATTGCAATGATTGATGCCGCCAATTGCGATCAGGGGAATATCTACCTGGGCCCGGATCTCTTCGATCAGTCTGATGCCGGCCGGCTTTCCTGCATCAGGTTTTGTCGCCGTCTGGAAGATGGGCGAGACTCCCAGATAGTCAGCTCCCATGCTTTCCGCCTGCAGGGCTTCGGCAAGACTGTGGACAGTAACGCCGATGATCTTCTCCTGCCCCAGCAGTTTGCGGGCGGCAAGGCATGGCATATCGGACTGGCCCAGATGGACGCCATCGGCCTCTGTTGCAAGGGCAATGTCTACCCGATCGTTGATGAGAAAGATGGTAGTCGGAGTCCCGGCATATCTCCCGCAGCCGCACGGCTTCCTCGTACATCTGCCGGGTTTCTGCGTTCTTGTTTCTGTACTGGACAACTTTTACTCCGCATGCGACGGCCTGCAGCACATCGCTTTCGTTCCCGGCCCGGCTCAATTTGGAGTCGGTTATGAAGTAGTATCCTTTCACACTTCGATCCTCTGCATTCTCTTTACAGTTTCGGCATCAAGATTGTACACGGCATCAAAGAGCATTTCCTTGAAGCTGCCCGGCCCCTCTGCCTTTGCGGCTGCTATTTCTGCGGCGACCTCGTAGCAGACAAGACCGGCTACACAGGCAGCAACGCAGTCTTTTTCCACGGCGGCAAAAGTGCCAATTACCGATGTGGCCATGCATCCCGTGCCCACAATATTTGCCATCATGGCGTGGCCGTTCATCACCCTTACCACTCTCTTTTCATCGGCCACGATATCCTCTTTGCCGGTGATAACCACGGTGCAATTCCTTTTTTCGGCCAGGTCTCGCGCTATCTCCTGCAGATTCTTCTCGACAGCCGAGGCATCCACGCCCCTGGTAGAAACGCTCTCCCCGGCCATGCGAGCGATCTCGGAAGAATTGCCTTTTATGATGCTCACCCTTACCTCATCCAGGATCTCAAAGCATTTTTCATCGCGAAATTTTGTGGCGCCGGCCCCGCAGACATCAAGGACCACCGGTATTCCCTTTTGGTTGGCACTCTTTCCGGCAAGTATCATGGCCTCGACAAAATCAGTTGTCAGAGTGCCGATATTCAAAACCAGAGCCGAAGCTATGCCTGCCATCTCGGCGACCTCTTCTCTGGCATGAGCCATGACCGGAGAGGCTCCAAATACCTTTACGATATTGGCACAATCGTAAATAGTCACCCAGTTCGTCAGGTGGTGTATGAGCGGCTTTTCCTTTCTCACTCTTTCCAGGCAATCTGATGCAATGCTTTTCACGGGTAGTCTCCTGTTCTCAATCGGTTATTAGACTGATCGTCACAAGTTAAAACGTTTTCTGTTCACATGCAGCATCTTGAAGAGTAACAGGAGATAATGGCAATACCATCTAATTCAGGATAGACGTGCATACCCAATACATGAGAAGTGCCGACATAAGCTGCTGGCTGAAGCGAGCGAGATCCGAAAAGGAACCAAGAACATTGGAGTCAGTGCATCAGAACTTATCAGAGAGGATCGAGATGCGAGATAGGGCAGTTATTGAATCAGGAGTAATTTTTGCCCTCTATGTTTGAAGATTGGACGCATCTGAAATGGCAGTAAGAGCGGCAAATCATATGGATTTTTCGCTAAAGGTTAAGGGCTGGATGGAGCTGGAGGGAAGGCGGCTTAGCAGAGAGCGATGCCAGGGCAATTCTCGAGCAAAATCCGGCGGCGATCTGCAGATTTGGCGGTGAGTTCTTTTTAGAATGGAATGGCTGCCAGGCGCGCGATCATTTCGGGATCATGCCGGGAGACTGCCCGGCGGGAGCTGTGGTCTGCAGCGGCAAAGAGATGGGAAGAGTGGACCCCAAATATCCGCTCATGGATCTGGATGAGGCCATAAGAATTGCCGTGCAGCTTCGCAGCGATGAGGGCGTTGTGGCTCTCTCGGGGGGCGTGGACTCGGCACTGATCGCCCGGCTGGCCGGCAGAGAGTGCGTGGTGGTGGGAATTGCCGGATCGCATGACCTCCTGCATGCAGCCCAGGTGGCGGAGGAGTTTGGCCTGACCCTTCATCAGCACTTAATAGATCCGGCATCAATCGAAGAAGCCCTGGCCCAGGTTCTGGCAGTTATTCCTAAGATTGATCCGGTGAATGCATCCATTGCCACAACGCTATATTTTGTCTGCCAATGGGCAGGGCTGCATGGCGAGACGCGCATCCTGGCCGGTCAGGGAGCGGATGAGCTCTTTGGAGGCTACTCTCGCTATTTGCAGACCGAGACTTTCGCCGCAGGATCTGGAGAGGGATTTCCGGGGCTTCCCCTGCAACTGGCCAGAGATCAGGCCGTGGCCGGACTGCATGGCACATGCTTCTCCTTGCCCTACATGGACTGCAGAGTAGTAGTAGCTGCCGGGGCTATTGCGCCGGAAATGCTGGTGCGAGATGGGGTGCGCAAGAGACCGCTGCGCTCAGTTGCGGAGCGATATATGCCGTCGGATATTGCCCAATATGAAAAGAAGGCCATGCAATACGGCAGCGGTGTTATGAAGGAGATACAAAGACTGGCCGCCCGCAAGGGTTACAAGAGATCGCTGCAGGATTATCTGCTGGAAATCTGCAAGAAGGAAGGCCTGGACATGGGATGATATGGGATGATACGAGCTGGCCTGCCCTCAATCGATCACCTCTTTTAAAATGGAGTAAAATTTGTCCTTTGCCCTTCTCTCTATCCAGGGCTTGTGCCCACAATCCTCCAAGACAATAATCTGAAAGCGCTTCAATGTGGCCTGCAGAGGCTCGCATACGGCCTGGCTGGATTTGGGTCCCAATCACCGTGCGATGGCAACGACCGGGCAAAGCTAATCATCTATCGCATTGCCATTGCTACCAGATCAACCAGATCGATTACCTTTTCACCGGCCCCCGCATCTCTCAGATTTCTGACGCAAAGAGGACAGGAGGTGACGATATAGTCTACGCCCACAGGAACGTCTTCTAGCCTCCTTCTAGCCATCTTCAGAGATAGATGCTTGTAGCCGGCCCGAACCCCGCCCCCGCCTCCGCAGCATCTGGCCGCTTTTCTGTTTGTTTTCATCTCTTTGAGGCGGCAGATGGCTTCGATAACCTGGCGCGGCTGTTCATAGATCTGGTTATGTCGGCCCAGATGGCAGGGATCATGATAGGTTACAGTAAGATCCAGTGGATTGATACCTATTTCCGAGATTCTCTGTGCTAAGAACTCCGGGACGCTTTGCACACGAAAATCCTGGGGGTAGCTCATCTTAAGTGTAGTGTAGCAGCCTGCGCAGCCCGTAATTACAGTTCCGGCTCCCGTCTTTGCGATCTGCCTGCAGTTCTCATCCACAAATCGCCTGGCATCAAATCCGGTACGCAGCAATGGCGAGCCGCAGCACTGCTCTTTGGGTAGCATTGTTGCCCCAAAGCGATGCAGAAGTGCAAAGGTATTGGCTGCAGTCTCTGTATAACGGTAGGAGTTCATGCAGCCGGCAAAATAGACGTAGTCTGCCTTTTTTGTGAGAAGGCTTCTGTCTGTTAGCCAGGATAGCCGGTCTCTTGCATCGCCAAAAGTGTTGCCGCTCGCAAAGATATTTCGGCAAAGATCAGCTTGCTGGCATGTCATCACTCCATTGGAGACAAGCTGTCTTCTGGCGCTCTCAATCATCTCTGGTGGATTGACGCCGGCCGGGCAGTTTTCCGTGCATATCCCGCAAGTGGTGCAGGTATTCAGGCTGTCTAAAACCTGCGAGTCGGGCTGAAGGCCACAAGTGAGTCCCTTTAGGATCATAATGCGCCCCCGGGTATTGGCTGACTCCCAACCGGACTGCTCGAAGACTGGGCAGAAGGTGCGGCAGGTTCCGCATCGCACACATTGATTGATCGCCAATAGATCGAGATTCATTCAAAGCCCCATCTTTCCTGGATTTAAGATCCCCTGGGGGTCCAGGGCCTTTTTAATGGATTGCATCACAGAAAATGCCTCTGTTCCGACTTGCTCCGTCAAATACTCCGCTCGAGCCAGGCCAATGCCGTGCTCGGAGCTGACTGTTCCGCCTAGCTCCATAGCCGCTCTATGGATTCTATCTGCGGCGAGTCCCAGCTTCTCCCATTGCTCTTTATTCATGACATCTATGAAGAGAGCTACATGCAGGTTCCCGTCTCCAATATGGCCGTATTTCATGGCAGGGATATCTAGCTTGGCGGTGATCTGTTGCACCTTTTTAATCAAAGCGGGAATCTCCTTAATAGGCACGCCTACATCCTCACCCATATAGATGCGGGTTTTCGTGGGATCAAGCCGGGATATGGCAGCACCTACCAGTCTTCTGGCCGCCCAGATGCTGTCCATCTCCGGGCCGACAGCTAATCTCACACTTTTGGCCGTAGGTTGGCAGATCTCACAGATTTGCCGGGCAGCCTCAGCAGTTGAACTTTCCGTTCCATCCACTTCGAATAAAATTACATCTCCGTCCTCGGGTATGGCAAGTAGCGCATCGCAAAGTTTCAGGACCTTTAGAGTTGTTCTGTCCAGTATCTCGCAGGCAGAGGGGGTGATGCCGTTTGAAAATATCCTTATTACTGCCTGGCCGGCGATTTCGGCCTCAACAAAACATGCCAGCACAAGTTTTCTTGTACTTGGCAAGGGGGCTATTTTCAGTCCGGCTCTGGTGATGATTCCCAAAGTTCCTTCCGATCCCACAAAGAGACGGGTAAGATCGTATCCGGCAGATGATTTGAGCACCTTTTTACCGGTATGAATGACACGGCCGTCTGCCAGCACCACCTCTAAATCAAGGACGTAATTTCTCACAGTCCCATATTTGACGGAGCGCATGCCGCTGCTGTTGTAGGAGATCATTCCGCCGATGGTGCACATGGCCAGGCTTCCCGGATCGGGCGGGAAAAAAAATCCGTAGGGCAACAGGGCAAAATTGAGCTTTTCAGCTACTACACCCGGCTCAACGATGACCTGCTGGTTTTCAATATCTATTTCCAATATCCTGTTCATTCCCGACATGTCCAGGACAATGCCGCCTCTAACCGGAGAGCATCCGCCGGCAAGCCCGGTGCCCGCTCCCCGTGCCGTGACGGGGATAAGGTGTTCGCCGCATAGCCTTAGGATGCGAGAGACCTGGCTCGTGCTCTCCGGTCGCACAACAAAATCGGGCAGGCCAACGACTTGAGATGCGTCGCCTGCGTAGCAACACCTTTCGCCAGGAGAGGCAGATACCCTGTCTCCAACAATCTCTTTTAGCTCTTGCAGAATATCCTTCATAAAGATTCAGGCCAATCTTGGTTCATCTGAGATGCACACCATATCGATATAAAGATTCGCTGCCAAAATATTATCTTCTCGAATTCTCTCTTGTGCTTAAACTCTAACTTTTCGTCAAGGACATCAATTCATACAAAAATAGTTATATTAAATGTATTATAATATTAAAAATATTAATAACTTTAATAATTTTGATAATTTTCACAATTTAAATAATTTTAATAATTTTTAATTATTATTTTTTATAATTTTATAGATAACAACTATTTAATATAAATTTAAATTATATATACTAAAATATTTAATTATATATTTAATAAAAACTTCTTTTAGATTATAACTGAACATAATATATTTAAAGTATACATAAATATATTATCTAATAAAATCTATCCTATATTAAAACCGAAACATCTATAAGTATAATTTATAATTATTATAATTATAATAATTTGTTATAAGAATTAGTTGACAGATTAACAATTTAAATTTTGAAAATTTTATAAATAGTAATTAGGTACAATAATCCTATATGTTGCTAATGCGATTACTATTTATAAAATTAACAAAATTATTATTAAAAAAACTTAATATTACTATAGTTTGTATGAATGAATTGATCAGGTAATACCATTCATTTGTTGAAGTAGTTTTTCATGTCGCAAAGCATGAGGGTGGGCGGGGAGGTGGGCATATTCATATAGTATATGGAATGAGCCGGTTGGCTAAATCACAGTTTTCATGAGGGATTGAAGATTCGAGCTTATAGTTTATAGAATCGAAATAAGATCGCGGATTATTCTTGTACCTTCCTAAGAGATTTCCAAAAAACCTGCAAATTCAAAAGTATATATTACTATTTAATACTTGTATTTTATTATATATAAAATCTTATATCATTTATTATTTATAAAATTGAATTATTTTACATTATTATTTTTTCAAAAAAATTTGTACATAATTATTGTACTATTTATAAATGTAGTTACATAAATATGTTTATATTTTATTAAGATAAAACTTGATATTTATAAATATATATTTAAATTTAAGTTTATTATCTCTAAACAAATTCATTAAATTAAAACCTTTTATTTTAAATTAATTTAATTATTTTAATAAGATTTATTATATTATCTGTGGATTCCTTCTTTCTAAATAAAAGTGAGAGATAGATCGCAAAGACTGGATGAGATCCTTACTTCCAGAATTGCAGAGATAATGAAGCATTCGTTCTTGTTTTAATTCCGCCTCTGACATAAGGGCAAAATGATGTATTGACTCGGAGCGAGCCCCTGGGCAATGAAACTCCCTGAATAGCGGGCGGTTTTTGCAAATAGTTTTGTGTTAAGAATCAGCTTGTCCATTTGCCTCCTACGCAAGAACAGGCTCTTTTTCATGGATGCAGCTTTAGACCGTCTGGTTCTGCGCAAGAAAGGTTTTTTGACAAAGTATCTGATTGGTTATGATATATTTTTATTTAGCAAACTGGCGAAATGATCCAGCAATTCCCATCTAGGGAGTGAATTATATGAAGAAGGTCAGGTCGTGGATTAAACCAAGTAAGGGATGAAACGGCTTTTATGCTATCGAAAGTCCGATGTATCGCCTTGTAAGACACCCCAGACAGATACCTCTGCTTGGGAGAGTATGATTTTAGAGGAGATAATTCTATGCCAGCTTTACTAACCTATCCTGGAGTATATGTAGAAGAGATATCCAGTGGCGTACGCAGCATAACCGGTGTGGCCACATCGATAACCGCCTTTGTAGGCAGAGCTCTGAAAGGGCCAAAAGAGCCTACTGTGATAAATAGCTTCTCAGATTTCCAGCGAATCTTCGGTGGACTGTGGGCTTTGAGTCCGCTAGGCTATGCCGTTAACGATTTCTATCTCAAATGTTAAATATCAACCTTCTAAGGCTCTCATTGCAGCCAATAGCACTCCCGGCCAAATTCCAGTGGACATTACGAGTGTAACCGATCATATAAGTACTGAAGCAATCAAATCCATCGAAAACGATCCGCCCGAAGATCTTTTAACTGCTGTTGATGTTACAGCAATACAGAGCGATATCAATACTGCTGTAGATTCATACACTGTAGAAAGCGAAAAAGATCTAGCCGTATATGTGGGAACCAAGATTTCTCAAAAGGCTGTATCCGCCAATTCGAATTTGACCCCTCACGCCAATCCGATTTTGATCCACTCTTGAGCGACTAATCATTCTCATCATGTATAAAGTTCACGTCTCGCTACCTTCTTCTGAAGCTCTTTCCATTCATGTTCAATATCAATGCGTGATGAGTAATCCTATCGAGAATTGCCGCCGTTAGAGTCCGATCATGAAATACCTTCACCCAATCGGAAAATGACAGGTTCGATGTGATGATAGTACTCATAGTCTCGTATCGAGTGGCAAGCAACTGAAAGAGCAACTCAGATGCTGTGAGATCAAAAGTAACATACCCAAGCTCATCGATTATGAGAAGATCAATTTTTCTAAACTGCTTAATATAAACAGAGAGCCGATTTTCGTTTCTTGCCTCAACCATCTCATTGATCAAACCCGCTGCAGTGCGAAATGCAACTCGATAATTTTCCTCACAAGCCCGGATTCCTACAGCGATTGCCAAATGAGTCTTGCCTGTTCCAGAATTGCCAATGAGAATGATATTTCGACGCTCCTTGAGGAAATCAAGTGCTTTCAACGCAGGGACAGTTTCTCGACCATCTTGCGGTAGATCATCCATTATCAGATCCTCAAACATCTTCTTTGTGGGAAATCCCGCGAGCCTGAGCGATCTCATCTGGCGATTCATCCTCCTTTTATCAAGTTCTGCCTGAAGCGCATATATCAGGAATTCCTGCAGGTCATCATTATCTGGCGAATATTCTTGCACATAGCTGTAGACTCCGCTCAGCTTCAATTGCTTGCATAGGTCTTTAAGAGTCAAGTCCACAGCTCACCCCTCCATAAAGTGATCAAAAACAGCAAGATCCGGCTCAGATACTTCAAAACCTCCTTTGAAGGCAAAAGGCTCAACCATCGGAACATCCGTCTGATGAAGGAAGAAACGGATGCTGTCGCACGTTGGATGGATATTTTGCTTGTTTAGGATGGCAAGAGTCGAGGAGAATGCCTCCGGCGATGTCTCTCTCATCAGATCAAGAATCGGCAGAAATTTCTTAGGATCATCTCGATAATAGTAGTTGAACATGTTTTGTATGAGTTCATCTGCTTGAGCCAGAACCTTGGAATTTGCCAGCGCACCAGGTTTGCGATGAAATGTCTTGATGTAATGAGTGATATCCAGAGAGTACTTCTGCTTCTCGGTTATCCTGCGATGGGATGCAATGGCCGCATTTCCATCAAGAAATTCGATCCGGTCAACGAGTATCTTCAAAGTAATATATCTTGGACGATATGTATCTGGGATCGAGTAGTAGTTCACGTCATATTTTACCAGCGAATATCGGGATATGGTGGCACGTTTCAGTTCATAGTTCTCATATTCCAGTGTTGGCAATGGATGCATCAAGGCTCGCTCTTGATCAAGTCCTTGGACCGGAACTTTCGAACGACGATAAACCGGATGTGTGTTAATCTCGCCAAGTCTCATCTTTAGCCAGTCAGTAGCCTCTCCGAGTGATGCAAACATGCTTCTTTCGCCGAATGTGGCTCGTCTAACATAGCCCACACTCTCTTCGTCTGTACCCTTCTCATTAGGCGAAGCGGGATTGCAGACGCAGGGGTGAAAACCAAAGTGCATGGATAACTCTAGAAACTTATCATTGAACTGCCTATTTTGAGAATCATATACTGTAGCCATTCTGTCATAGAATATAGATTCTGGAACTGAGCAGATCTCATGGAAAAATTCAATGTGAGCCTGAACAACTTCCAGATGTGTCGACCTATGATAAAGGCGAGCAAATCGATAGAGTGAAAAGGGCAGGACGAAGACTGCGAGATTAGGTTTCTGCCACGTTCCACCAATGTTGAGTGTAACCTCGCCCCAATCGAATTCAGCACGCTGACCAACACGAGGCTCCTGCAATATGAACACCTCTCGTGGTGCATTGGTGCGTTTCCAGCGAGCGACTTCATTTTTAACACTGGAATAGCTGATTTTATGGCCCTCTTCGATGAGAAGTTCCCAAATTCGTTTGGCAGTGATGCGTTGCTTCTTGGGGCGGCTTAAATTTGATTCGAGATGCTCATGGATCTTCTGCCGAACAGGTTCTGTGAGGACTCGCGACGGCTGAATGATTTCTCGGTTTTTGGGAAGGATCTCGTCGGCCAGGCCATCTTGTACTTCCTTGACCTTAAGCACGTACTTCTTTACAGTATTTCGGGAGATCTTGAGTTCGCGGGCTACTCGTCTGTAGGATTTATAAAGATCGTAGAGATCGACGATTCTGCTTATATCTGCCATCAATTTCACCCTAATGCCCACCTCTCGAAATACTTGGAGAGGGAAGGCTTTCCTTCTTAGGGTGGATCAAAAACGAATTGGCGTTCCCTTAAATAGACGGGTCAAAATTGAGTTGGCGAAAACACTTTTGCTTTGAAACCGGATAAGCACACGGACCTGCCGGAGAAGGATCAGACTATTTGGGACATAAACGACTTGCCAAACTTCAGTGGCGTCTTAACTAAAGCACTTTGATTTTATCAAGAAATTGACAAGTACAACAACAAAAATATAAAATCATATGACTAGATGGAAAGGTGGGCTGAAGGGAGGGAATCATCCCACCACACTCATCTCAAATCTTCGCGGATGGCTCTGGCTTTTTTTGGGGATTAATTGCGTCCAGCTTACCAAGATTGATGCAGAATTTGCATCCAGTTAAATAACAAACAAAAACCTCATTGTACTCATTTTTTTTCCATAACTACAAAAATATAAAATAACAAAACTACTATTATTAGCATTTTTCAGGGTAAAAAAAAATCAACTCTAAAATTAGCAAAAATTGATTACGTAAGAAGGTTTTTAAAGGAAAGAAGTCCTTTGAACGGAGTATACATCTGGAATATTATCTCACGGACAGTTCCTGATAATTCATCAAACTCAAAAGGAGAGTCGTTACGATGAAGAGAACGATACTATGCGAGTGCGGCGAGTTCGTCCAGGGTCACACATTCAAGGATTACATTCCGACCACGATCAGTCCATCCACCTCCACCTTTGGCCACTCGGGCTGCGGACTCATCTTCAACCTCGTTAATGGAGAACTTCCCAAAAGCTTCTCGACCCGCGTTCAGCTCAAAAGCATAGCAATTAGGTTTGCAGAGATGAAAAAGATGGAGGACGAGTTTGTGTGCCTTTTCCTGCTTGAGGTGGATCGTTTGAAGTCAAGGGGC
This sequence comes from Methanotrichaceae archaeon, assembly GCA_963803855.1. Taxonomy (GTDB): domain Archaea; phylum Halobacteriota; class Methanosarcinia; order Methanotrichales; family Methanotrichaceae; genus Methanothrix. The sequence continues at coordinate 407,682 of CAWDNX010000001.1, read as the reverse complement.
AACATATGCGACATCGACATCATCATTGCCGCTCACAAGACCGTTCAAGGTAGGATTTCTCAGGCAGGTGAGGAATATCTGGGAAAATGAACGCCTGGAGACCCAGCGAGTATCGCTGTTATTATTTCGACCAAAAATCTAGAAAAAAAGGTGAGTCTAAATGATAGTAGTAGTCTCGGATGTCCACCTCGGCAGCGACGTGGGCAGGAAATGCAAGAGAACGGGACGCGCATGTGAAGATCTGGCGCTCGACCCCCTCTTCCAGACCTTCATGGGGTACATTGGCAAGGATTACCTGCAAACCAAGGAGGACAGGCTGATCCTCCTGGGCGATATCTTCGACTTCTGGAGAAAGGACGCAGCAGAGGTCATGATAGAGAACCAGGAAGCCATCTCCATGATGAAGGAGATAGCCAGGAGATGTGTCATCAATTACGTCGTGGGGAACCACGATTACTCCATAAAGGAAATGTGGAGGGCAGCGCGTACGAAGAACCTGTTCAGTACCATGGAAAAGAGCCTGCACCTCGATGTAGAAGGCGATTCATTCACGTTCATCCACGGCCACCAACTCGAGGTTCTGGCAAATCCTTATGACAAGAGCGGGAAAGTTTACGACTCAATATCCGCCTTGCTCTGCAGCACAGCCGGAGTAACAGGAACGGCGGCAAGCACGCTGTGGTCCTACTTAAACCCCGGCATCAACGGGGACTACATGAGGTCGATGCAAATGTCCACATCAGAGAGGCTCAAAGGCAAACACAATGCCCTGGACACAATAGAAAAGCTAGCCCAGTCCAAGTCCAGATTCATCTACACCGGAGCAGACGGTTGGCTCGTGTACGGCCACACTCATAGCGTCTACGTGGATGAGGAGAGCCGAACTGCAAATACTGGCTCCTGGGGAAGGAACGGCGATGAATGCGGCCTTGATTATATGATCATAGAGAAGGGAAAGCCAAAGCTATGCGCCTACGAAATCTAGACTATTCAAATCCTTCAATAAAGCTCTTTATGCACCACTTCAGATCCGGGTGGTATCCGCCCTCCAGCACGGCGAATCTGTGGCCGCCGCACCTCTCCGCCCCCTCCCGGATGGCTTCGCCTATCTTCCGGTAATCCTCTATCTTCAGCAGCCTGCCCCAGTCCTCCAGGTAGGTGTCAAAGCCCGCCGAGACGCCCACAATATCATAATCAAATCCCCGGAATGCTCCCTCCACCTGGCTTAAATAGAGGCTCCCATCCATGTTCAGATACTCGAAATTCTCATCTACCGACCAGGGGTTGACAATCTTTACGTTGGAGTCACCCCGAAATATGCTCACCGTGCCGTCTCCATAGTGCAGGTCAATATCGATGATCAAAGCTTTCTTTGCCATGGGCCGGATATTTTTTATGGCAATGGCCATGTTATTGAAGTAGCACATTCCCCAGGCCCGGTTGGCTGCGGCGTGGTGGCCGGGCGGCCTTATGAGTGCGAAGGTAGGTTCGCCCTGCAGCGCCAGTTCTGCGGCGGCGATCGCTCCGCCGGCGGCAAGGGAAGCTGCTTCAAAAAAGCCATTTTTTCTCACCTGCTCGATGTGCTCTTTGCCATGAACTCTGGAAATTTCCTGCAAGCTGGCAGGGAATGGCTCAATGAATATATACCCATCCGAAATCAAATCATGAGCAGGAAGGGCAACTCTTTCTGGCCCCTCCACGGGATTTGTTGCGTATCTCTCTTCTAGTCCCTTGCTATATACTATCTTCACATTCCTAGCATTGCTTTCGGGCATTTAATTCATTCGATCCTGATGGCCATATTCATCCTGAATAATCAAAGTCCCTTTGCTTTCGCGCAGTGGAGTGAACCCCTCATAGTCTACCATCTCGGTGGAGAGATGGATATGCGGATAACCCTGAAAAAGCATTCGGCGGCAATGGAAATATCCAGATCAATTCGAAATGGAGGTTACCTGCACACTACCAGGGGTGCAGTCCATGGTTTCTTCTTCGTTCATACATCAAAAGGAAAGCTAAAAATGTACCGTTATTGCTAAATACTATTATCTTATAACAAATGCAAAAAGTAAACTGAATCTTCTGCAATAAAGGGACGAGCATCTGGGCTATGAAATCTCTTTTAAATAGGGGACTCTATATCCAATAATCGGAGGTGTCTTTAACAATACTATGTGATTGCTGAGAGATAGTAGATAGCGATACATTCAGAGATTATATAAAAAATTCGGCTAATCCCTCGACATCAACCATTGGGCATATAAAATGTGGCCACATTTTTAATTTTATTGATGGCAAGATGCCCAAGAATAAAATGGATTGTGAATCAATCGGGAGGTTCTTGTTGGAAATAGATCGTCTGAAATCCTCATGTAGCCTATCCGATTGTCAGATTCTGTCTGCAGCTTTCAGAAATGCTGTAATTAAAAGGAGAGAATCCTAATGCCAGCACAACTGACATACCCGGGAGTATATATAGAGGAGATCCCCAGCGGTGTGCACACCATCACCGGGGTGGCGACCTCCATAACGGCCTTCATCGGCCGGGCAAAGAAAGGGCCGGTGAACGAGCCTGTAACCATCAACGGCTTAGGCGACTTTGAGCGCATCTTCGGAGGCCTCTGGAAGGATAGCAAACTTGGCTTTGCCGTTCGAGACTTCTTCCTCAACGGCGGCAGCCAGGCGATTATAGTGCGACTCTTCCATCCGTACTTTGTCGATCGATCTGCTGCATCGGCTGAGGCAAAGGACGCAGCACATGACGTTGTCACAGCCGTGGCAACTGCAGTCGCATTAGCTGACGCCACAGCAGCCACCGTAGCCACAGCCGCCCGCACCGAGGCGAGCTTGCCAGCCAACGCTGCTGAGCCACGCAGGACTGCGGCTGACATAGTTGCCAAGGCTGCAGAGGCAGCACAGGCTAATGCCACCCCCGCGCAGGTTCAAGCGGCTGCAGTAGCGGCTGAGGCGGAGGCTGTCGACCAGGCTGTGCCTAATACGAAAGCCACTTTCAGCGTAGGTGGTCTATCTCTTGTAGCTGCTTATGAGGGATCATGGGGAGAGAACCTGCGAGTTAGCGTGGACAAGGATATATCCGAGGATGTGGCCAAGAGCATGGGCCTGACCAAGGATAAGCTGTTCAATATAACTATCAGAGATGCGAGTCCAGGAGGCATTGTGGAGGTGTTTCGCAACCTCACCCTCGAGGATAAGCCACGGCGCGTAGACAAGGTGCTTAAGGAAGAATCGGAGCTGTTACGCTGGGACGATTCTGCACCAATCAATCCGGCCACTAATGTCACCGAGGCTGACGATCCGGTAACTAAGGCTGAGAATGCGCTAATTGATGCAAAGAGAGTCTTCCCCCCGAAGCAAGTAGATATCGACAAGGCAGTGGCTGCTATAGAGACGGCGAAGACGGTTGGCAAGCTCTCCGATGGCAGCGCTCTAGAGACTGCGGACTTCATCGACAACAAGTTCGACTCCAAGCAGGGCCTCTACGCTTTGCGCAAGGCAGATCTGTTCAATCTCCTCTGCATCCCGCCTTACAAGGTCGTCGGCGACGTAGATGTCAGCCTCATCGATGCGGCCATAGCCTACTGTCAGGATCACCGGGCCATGCTCATCATCGATCCGCCTGAAAAATGGACTAGCAAGGATAAGGCCAAAGCTGGCCTAGGTTCGGATGTGGGATCGGTCAGCAAGAACGCTGCCGTCTTCTTCCCCCGCCTCCGCCAGCCCAATTCCCTCAATGATAATCAGATGGATGACTTTGTCCCTTGCGGTGCTGTGGCCGGAATATTTGCCCGTACCGACACCCAGAGAGGCGTATGGAAGGCACCTGCAGGCCTGGCAGCGACCTTGGTTGGAGTGCCGCAGCTAAGCGTTCCACTGACGGACAATGAAAACGGTGAGCTGAACCCCCTGGGCATAAACTGCCTGAGGGCTATGCCTGCCTCTGGCCGCGTGGTTTGGGGCTCGCGCACGCGCGAGGGCGACGATCGCCTCGCCTCGGAATGGAAATATATCCCAGTGCGGCGCACGGCCCTCTTCATCGAGGAGAGTCTCTACCGAGGAATCCAATGGGTTGTCTTTGAGCCCAACGATGAGCCTCTCTGGGCTCAGATCCGTCTCAATGTGGGGGCCTTCATGAATAGCCTCTTCCGACAGGGAGCCTTCCAGGGAAGCACTCCGCGCGAGGCCTACTTTGTCAAGTGTGATAAGGAAACGACGACACAGAACGATATTGATCGTGGAATCGTCAATATCGTCGTGGGCTTTGCTCCGCTCAAGCCTGCTGAGTTCGTGGTATTAAAGATCCAGCAGATAGCCGGACAGATTCAGACCTAGGAGGTGAATGAAGATGGCACAATTTACCGTAAACTCAAAACGTTTAGATCCGTACAAAAATTTTAAATTCCTGGTATACTGGGAGGGCAGCACAAAGCCTGTGGCTGGAGTGAGCAAAGTCGGCGCCCTAAAACGGACCACAGAGCCTGTGGAGCATAGAGAAGGAGGAGATCCGAGCAGCAGCCACAAATCACCAGGAAGGACGAAATACGAAGCCATAACTCTGGACCGTGGCGTAACCCATGATGTCGAGTTCGTGCAGTGGGCAAATAAGGTCTGGAACTATGGGTCAGGCCTGGGCAAAGAGGTATCTCTTAAAGACTTCCGCAGGAACATACGCATCGTTCTCTTGAATGAGGCGGGACAGCCTGTCATTGCCTACAACGTCTTCCGCTGCTGGGTATCAGAGTACCAGGCGCTTCCGGACCTCGATGCCAACGCCAATGTCGTGGCATTGGAGCACATCAAGATAGAGAACGAAGGCTGGGAGATGGACTATGAGCAAAAGGAGCCTGAAGAACCTACATTCATTGAGCCGCAAGGATAATTGAGGATGCAGGCTTTATCAACATCTGAATTGCTGAACATTTGGGAACAGGGACTGGCCAAATCGTCAGTGCGCCTGGCACTGATGTTGCTGGCCAGCGCCTTCCCTGAGTGTGAGCCAGGATCACTGGCAAGGCTCAGCGTAGGCCAGAGAGATTCTCTTCTTTTCGCACTTCGGGAGAGCGTCTTTGGCCAGAGGATGGTCAGCTTTGTCACCTGTCCCGTCTGCGGCGAGGAGCTGGAGTTCGAATATATTTCTTCGGATATTTGCACAAGACATGAAGAGAGTCGGCAAGAGATGCAGTGTTTAGCAGAATCAGGTTTTGATGTGCAATTCCGCTTGCCAAACAGCTTGGATTTGGCAGCAATTGACGGTATCAATGATCTTGCTCTAGCGGAGAAGCTGCTGCTCAGTTACTGCCTGCTGTCTTCCAAGAAGGACGGAGAAGATATTCCGTTCGATCAACTGCCAGAAGATATGGTAGATTCCATAGCAGAACAGATGGCCAGGGCTGATCCATCGGGAGATATTCAACTGGCCATCGTCTGTGCTTCATGCGGTCATGAATGGATGCAGATCTTTGATATAGTTTCCTTTTTCCGGCATGAGATAGATACTTGGGCTCGCCGGGTTCTCCGGGAAGTGCATCAGTTGGCATCTGCGTATGGCTGGAATGAGGCCGACATATTGGCTATGAGTCCCAATAGGAGACAAATCTACCTGGAGATGTCGTGCGGATGAATAACTACCTGAGCCGCCTTGCTGCCAGGAGTCTGGGCTTGGAGAAGACCATCAAACCAAGAATGCCGTCGATATTCGAGCCTGCAGGAATGGGGGATGGGCAGTTGTCTGGATTCGATGAGGAAATATTATCATTGGAATCATTAGATAAGCCCGCCCATAAAATGGGTCCTGAGGCATCTTATGATTTCGTGCCTTCCACCAATCATCTCAAGAGAGAAGAGGCACCTTATGTAGATCAGACTGGAAACACGATGCAACAGCCGAAGAATCCATCGCCGGCATCCTATTCAGAATCGAATTCGCTTCATCCATCTCTTGGAGAAGATCAATGGATTGAGATGAAGGATCTACCTCCAAGCTCAGCCAGATCGATGATCCAGGAGAAAGTTGCGGAGAAGTTGCACCTCAGAGAGATTCGATCAATTGCAACTTTGCCAGACCGTGCCTCGCATGAGGCTGTATACTCTGTAGCAATGCCGGAAAAAGAAGCGATCCGATCACAAGAGGAAAGTCCGAGCTCGGCAAAAGCCAATCCAAGCCCGGCCAGATTGAGGATCGCAGATAACGCCGGAGAAAAGCTGCACCTTGGAGAGATTCGATCAGTTACAGCTTTGCTAGATCGCGCCTCGCATGAAGCTGCATCCTCTACATCAACGCCGGAAAAAGAGGCGATTCGATCACAGGATGAAAGTCCAGGTGCTGTAAAGGCAAATGAAAGCCCCAGCAGATCAAGGATCCAAGAGAACGTTGTAGAGAAGTTGCATCTCAGAGTGATTCGATCAGATGGAACTCTGCCAGATCGTGACTCGCATGAAGCTGTATACTCTGCAGCAACACCACAAAAAGAAGCTGTCCGGTCACAAGAGGAAAGTTCGGGCTCGACAAGAGCCAATCCAAGCCCTGGCAGATTGCAGATCAGCGAGAACGTTGCAGAGAAGTTGCATCTCAGAGAGAATCCATCAGCTCGAACTTTGCTCGATCGTGCCTTGCTCATTCCTGCATCGCTTGAGGCATTATTGGGAGATGAAATTGGCATTCAAGGCCAAGGGACGGGATATGGGTCGCATCTAAAGGATCACAAGCAAAATGCTCGATATCCATCAATTTCGGCCTCCCTGAAAAGGGAAGATAATTCCATAAGGTTTCTACATCCGGCGGCCATTAGGCCCTATAAGAACGATCTATTGCCCCATTTCAAGAGTACGAGAATGCCGACTTCCAGAGCGGTCCTGAAGAGCACCAGTTTCGCAAAGAAGCCCATGCGACAAGGAATTGACCGCGAAATGCCGACTCCAAAGACGGCAAGAAAAGATTACGATAACGCTTCAATGCCAAGAAACGCTCTGCAGCATGTAGTCAGTTCGGTGCGATATGAAGATAGATTGACAGCGTCGGATTCTGTAGCAGAAAGGTCCGAACCTCGACCTCCTTTGCGGCCTTCGGCTAGAGCACCTCTCCAATCAGGTGTAAGGAGATTGAGACAAAGAGCATCTATGGCCAGTCCCAAGAAAATCAAGGCAGAAGTTGAAGGGGACATTGTTTCGAGAAGCATGGTCCATAAAACCGAGATAGATCTTCAGGGAGATTTGAATAGGTCAGGAATATTAAATCCAGACTTGCGGATGGTTCAGTCCATGATGCCCCTCGGGCCTCCTGCAAAGAGGCATGAAAGTCCAACGGGACGTGAATTTGCAGATCTAAATAGTGATAATTCTCCTGAGGTCCATGTGACCATCGGCCGCATCGAGGTGAGGGCAGTGACCTCGCCAGAGCCGCAAAGAAGGCGGGAATCACCGGAAACTGTGGGACTCGATGAATACCTGCGTAAACGATCTGGAGGAAAGAGATGAACGATGCTCGCGCCATAGCCGTGATAACCGCTGCTTTGAGGAATCTTCTCGATGGGGGGCTCAAGCCCGAGCTGGGAAGTGGCAATGTTACCACAAGGCCGCCGGATAAGGCGCGAGATGGTAATGAAGGGCCCAATCAGGTCAACCTTTTTCTTTATAATGTCGCGCTCAATCCCTACTGGCGAAACACTGAGCTTTCACATCAAAGAAGTTCGGATGGAATGAGCCTGTCGGCTCTGGCCTTAGACCTATATTATCTTATAACAGCCTATGGCCATGGCAACGATGAGATGATCAGTCATCGCCTGTTGGGCAGAGCTATGAGCATTCTCCATGATCATCCAGTATTCGGCGCGGATGAGATCATCCGGGCACTTCCTGAGGAGGATAACGAGGAATTCTTTCTCCAGATAGAGAACCTGCGCATCACTCCCCAGCCCTTAACTCTAGATGAGGTTTCCAAGATGTGGACCGTTTTTCAGACGCCTTTCAGAATCTCGGTCGCATATCAGGTCTCAGCGGTGTTGATAGAGAGCAAGAGGCCCAGGAAGGCAGCTCTTCCAGTCAGAAAAGCCCTAGTCTATGCTCTGCCGTATCGCGCGCCTTCTATAGAGTCGATTGCGCCGCAGCGCATCCTTTCTCAAGGTGCAATAACAATCAATGGCCGGAATTTGAAGGGTCAAGTCACAAGGGTCCGCTTTATGATTGATCGTGACCATGAGATCCTGAGCGAGGTCGACTCCGTCAAAAGCGATCAAATTATCGCGACTTTGCCGAAGGAATTGCTGGCAGGTGTCAATACTGTTGAAGTGGTGCACGATTTGGAGCTTGGAGAAGAAAAACCTCCCGAGAAGCATAAAGGATTCATATCAAACTCTGAGCCTTTCATGCTGCTGCCGCAGATAATTGCTCCACTCCTCTCCGTGACTCAAGGAGGTATTCTGAAGCTGCGTGTAAATCCTCCTGTTGGTCGAAAGCAGAGGGCATCGCTGCTGCTGGGAGAAAGAACGATTCCGGTTCCTTCTCTATCTCCCAATGGCCCGGACACCAGCGAGGAATTGAATATCACCATACCTGACGACTTTCCCAAGGGGCTCTATTTCCTGCGATTGAAAGTAGACGGAGCAGAAAGCCCTCTGCTAGTCGAGGAAAATCCCCTCAGCCCAGACTTCAATAAATACATCGGACCAAAGCTGGAGATCAAGAATCCATGAGCCAAGCATCTAACTGGCAGATAAACAATGATGCTTACCTTAGAGCAGCACTTAGCTGGCTGAGGCTGAAGCTGCGATGGCTGGCGCAGGAGCAGAGGAAATCCAGAGGTCCCATGCCAGGAGACTGCGAGCCCTCGGTGAAAGCAGGAGCCGATGCTGCAGAGGCCCAAACCGTAACCGAAAAAGAGCTCTCTGAAGCTGCATCCATAATGGAATATTATGAGACTGATCCAATTCCAGCTTTTATCATCCTAGGCCGACAATTGGGGCTCTCTAGCTTTGAGAAAGAGGCTTTGCTGCTCTGCGCGGCCATGGAGCTGGATACCAGGATACCGACTCTCTGTGCTCAGGCCCAGGATGATCCCTGCCGTCCTTATCCCAACTTTGCCTTAATACTCGCTTTATTCGATGAGCCAGCGTGGGACATAATGTCACCGGAAAGACCGCTGCGATACTGGCGACTTGTTGAGATCGTTCAGACCGCTGCCCAGCCGCTGGCAAACAGCCCATTGAGGGCAGACGAGAGGATAGTAAGCTACATCAAGGGATTGAATTATCTGGACGACAGACTGGCACCGCTGATCTCGCCAATGAGAACGGCTTGGGACGGCTCTTCCTCTCTGCCACAATCGCAGCAGACTCATGTAGATGTTATCTTGAGTCATCTCAAGCCAGGAGAGCGCCCTCCCATCATTCAGATGCTCGGATCGGATACTGCCAGCAAGCAGCTTGTGGCCGGTCAGGCAGCATTGTGTCTTGGCCTTCACCTTTTCCGGCTTCCTGCGGATATGCTGCCCGCTCAGGCGGCAGATCTGGAAAACTTGGCCAGGCTCTGGCAGAGGGAGTGCCGGCTTCTGCCAGTTGCTCTTTATCTCGACGCCCATACCGCTGAACGCTCCCAAGCAGAGGGCCAGATGTCTCTTGTCAGCCGTTTCCTGGAAGGAAATGGCGGCCTGGTCTTTCTGGATACGCAGGATATCAGTTCGGAGAGAGGCGGCGGGCTGAGCGCTGGTGCAGTGCTGCTGGACATCAGCAAGCCCACCAATAGAGAGCAGCAGGATGCCTGGGTTTCTGCCTTAGGACAGGAGCACAGCGATCTGGCGGCCCGGCTGGCCTGCCAGTTCAATTTGAATCTGGAAACCATAAGGCAGATTGCTCACCTGGCCCAGGAGGAGACCAATGGCCGCTCGTTGCATGACCGGGTTTGGGATACCTGTCTTGTGCACACGCGCCCCAATCTGGATGTTCTGGCCAGGCGCATCGATGCCAAAGCTACCTGGGATGATATTGTGCTGCCTTCAACGGAGCTAGGCCTGCTTCATCAGATAGCCGATCAGGTCAGGAACCGCTGCAAGGTTTACTATGACTGGGGATTTCAAAGCAAGATGAACCGGGGCCTGGGAATCAGCGCTCTTTTTGCCGGGGAGAGCGGCACGGGCAAGACCATGGCAGCAGAGGTGATAGCCAATGATCTACGGCTCAACCTCTATCGCATCGACCTTTCGGCGGTGGTGAGCAAGTACATCGGAGAGACGGAGAAGAACCTGCGCCGCCTCTTTGATGCAGCCGAGGACGGGGGAGCTATTCTCCTATTCGATGAGGCGGATGCGCTCTTCGGCAAGAGAAGCGAGGTCAAGGACAGCCACGACCGCTATGCCAATATCGAGATCAATTACCTGTTGCAGAGGATTGAGGCCTATACCGGCCTGGCCATCCTGGCCACGAACATGAAGAGCGCTTTGGATCAGGCGTTTATGCGCAGGCTGCGCTTTGTGGAAACCTTCCCTTTCCCGGGCATTGAGGAGAGAAAACGCATCTGGCAGAAGGTCTTTCCCGAAGAGACTCCGGTGAACGGATTGGACTACGATCGTCTGGCCAAGTTCAACATCACAGGAGGCAGCATCCACAATATTGCTTTGAACGCCGCCTTCCTGGCGACTCAGGAGAAGAGCCCGGTAACCATGCCCTTCGTCCTGAAATCCGCTCGTGCAGAGTACAAGAAGCTGGAGCGGCCGCTCAATGAGGCGGACTTCAAATGGCGCCTGGAGACGGGAAATGAAAATTGAGCTGAAGATAGATCGCCTGATTCTGGATGGACTTCCTGTGGAGTGCAGCCAGAGCTCTTTGGTAAAGGCGGCGGTGGAGGAGGAACTGGCCAGGTTGCTGACCGGAGGAAGCGTGGCCGGGAAGATGGAATCTGATTCATCTCTGCCCTTTCTGCGAGGAAAGGAGATTGCGGTGCAGCGAGGGGAAGAGCCGCAGGGCGTAGGCAGGCGGATTGCCAGAGCCGTGTATGGTGGGATAGGAAGATGAATATGGAGATGGCGGCCGAGATGAAGACTCAGAAGCATGTGTGCAATAAATGCTCTAGGAAAAAGGATGCTTTTCAGCGTGCTGCCGTTCGTCGCACTTCTGAAGCTGTGCCACCTATCGTGAACGAGGTTCTGAGATCGCCCAAGCAATTGTTAGATCATGATAATCAGGTTTTCATGGAACCACAGTCTTGGCGCAGGATTCCGATTTATGCATCTACATCGCAAATATCTCCTATGAAATTTAATAGACCAACAAAAGAAATTTTTGAGAATCAAGCAGATCAAGTGGCAGATCGTGCGGTCAATTCAGAGACCGCGAATGGGAATATTTCTTACCCACAGGCAGTTTTAGGTGACATAAGAGTGCATTCATTGCATACATACGATAAAGCGGTTGATGAATATAAGGGTGATTTTGGAAGTCATTTTGAATTTGAGACAGCGAAGCATAAACCATTTGAGAGCTATGTGCATAGCTTCCATTCTCACAATTTAGCTCTCAATCCGAAACAGACGAATGGCTTTCCAGATATGCCAGCGCAAAGAAACGCAGCTTATCCGCTTATCCATATTTCTCAATGCCAAAAACGGCTACAACTTCAACCAGCATCAAGTGCTCAAACAACCGAGCCTACTAAGGAAGAAATAGAGCAAGCCACTGCAGAAGAGGCCAGGCTATCTGCTGCAAAGGCAGGTTCTTTTAGGGTGCAATATGAGAAGATTGCAAGAGAAACGATTGAGAAAGGCAAGATGGAATTTTCTGCGCTAAATCTGGATAAAGAACACAAAGAGGTCAAGGAAGTGAATACACCTCTAAAACAAGAGGAGGTAGTGGACGCCATAAGGAATGCTTGGAAAGCAGTCTTTAATAAGCCGGTTTCTCCAAAGTTTCTTGCTCTACTGATTGGGAAATGGAAGACTGAGGGTGGAATTAAAGGAATTTATAATTATAATATTGGCAACTTGCAGGTGGATGTAGGCACAAAGGAAAGACCAATTGCACCCATCAGTGATTATGCTTGGCGAAACGCACCAGAGATTACTAAAGGCAAAGAAGAAATAAAGCGTTCCCGATTCGCTGCTTACGACAGCATTTTTCAAGGAGCGATGGGATTAATTCATTATATTGTCACCAAACGGCCTGCTCTGTGGGCAGCAGGTGAATCCGGAAACATAGAGCATTATGTGTATGTAATGAAATCATATAACTATTTTACCGCACCAGTCCAAGATGTAAAAGTGAGAGGCAAAACTGTCAAAACAGGCTATCTTACTCTAATGAGAAGCACTACACCAAAAGCAGAAACGCTGGAAGAGCCACCAATACCATCAGAAGAGCCAAAGGCAGCAGAAGGCATACCTTCAGACCAACCTGGGCCTGATTCAAGCACTGAAAGCACACAAAGCGATTATGGTTCAGGCGGTTCAGGTGGGGCAAGTGGATCAAACGATTATGGTTCTGGAGGCTCAAGAGGTGCCGGTGGCGGACCACCTAGCAATTGATTTTCTTATTATAGATATATCGAAAAGATTTGGCGAAGGATTTGCAGAGGCGGTGTATGGGGAGATAGGAAGATGAACCTGGATATGATGGCTGAGATGGAGAATCGGAAGCATGATTCTGCATCGCTTGCCAGAGGCGCTCCGAAGGGCGGATGTGACAAATGCCTCAAGAAGAAGGCTGCTTTACAGCGCTCGGCCGTAGATTCGGCTCCAGATTCTGTGCCGCCCATTGTGCATGATGTCCTGCGCTCGCCGGGGCAGCCGCTGGATCTCGCCACTCGCGCCTTCATGGAGCCGCGCTTTAGGCACGACTTCAGCCGGGTGCAGGTGCATACCGATGCGAAAGCTGCGGAGTCGGCGCGAGCTGTGAATGCCCTGGCGTATACAGTGGGTAGAGATGTGGTTTTTGGCGAAGGGCAATATGCTCCAGGAAAAGCTGTAGGCAAGCAGCTATTGGCGCATGAATTGACCCACACCATCCAGCAATCACAAGGCCAATCTATCGGCGCGCAGGCGTATAGCTCCTTGAGGATAGGCAATCCGGTCGATAGCCTCGAGCTTGAAGCTAGAGCGCAATCAGCACAGGCAACTAAAGAGCAGTCAATCTCTCCCGCTCCTGTGCAAGGCCAACTAAGTGTCGCAAGGCTTCAGCGCCAAGCGGACATCAGTCAAGCTCCCCCGGGATTGCCATGCGTCCTCACAACCGGGCCGGGCCACTTGCCAGGTACTGATGTGCTGTTCAGCATCTCTTCCTCGACCCTCACGGCCAGCCAGAAGGCCTACATTGCCACCTTCGTGAGCGCATGGGTTGCTGGCGGTTCCAGAGATAACGTGATAGTGGAAGGATGGGCTAGTGTGGATGGACCGCAGCCATTGAACTGGCGGCTCTCCTGTGAACGTGCGGAATCGGTCAAAGACGAGCTTGTCGTGCGCGGCGTGCCGGCAGGAAAGGTCACGACCTTTGCCCATGGTGAGTCGACTGAGTTCTCGACCACCGACCTCGCCAAGAATAGGCGAGCAATCATTACCAGGCAGCGAGCTATGGGGCCTACACCCTTAGTACCTCCAACGCCTAAGCATCCCACTCCAACAGCACTGACGCCAGTAGTAGGTACACCACCAGGCATGCGTCTTCCCACAGGATTGAGGTTTTTGGATGCAACAGAGACAGCGATGGCCAGCTCAGTGTACGGCAGCAGTCTCAACTATTCAACCATACTCTTGAGCAATGCTCTTGGATTTGGCGGTCGCCCATTCACAGTATACATGCCGATCTCGATGCCACCCTTAGCGTTCGGTGCAACAGTCATCAATATTGGCCCAGGTCCTTATGCTTCACCAGGTTCGGATCGGGACACACTGATCCACGAGCTGGCTCATTGCTGGCAATCTCAGCACCATAGCAATCCATATCAGTTCATGATAAATTCTGTAGCCAGCCAAGCCGCTGCAGGGGCGACGGGAGGTGATTCTTACTGTTACATTCCAGGCAAATGGTTTGGAATGTACGGAGCTGAACAAATAGCCGAGCAGATAGAAAATGGTGAGGCCCCAATAATCGCCCATGTGTCATCAAAGTCTCCGGGTGTTCCAGATGCTGCAAATATGATCGGACTTGCAGTTCCACGTTGGGAGAAACGAGGCTCGCCTGGAGTTAGATGCTAGAGTTCGGAGATTTTCATGAACGCTGGATTTAAGAAAAGAGTGAAACTGGCAAAAGGGTCCAATCTTAATCCATCATTGCCATATCTTTCGAGGCTAAATCATCCTCAGAATACATGCTCCTATTACCCCGAGAAGCATCAGATCCTCCAGCGTCGCGCGGTGCGTCAGACCGGGCCTGAAAGTGTGCCGCACATCGTGCATGAGGTGCTGCGGACGCCCGGCCAGCCGCTGGATGCTGGTGCAAAGCCGTTCTTCAAATTCGACCTAGCCGCAGAGAGTAGGAGCGGTGGCCGATCTGACGGTAGGCATCCGGCTATCATCTGGAGATGGGCCGGGGACCATCGGCAGGATGATCGCAGGTTCGGTTTATCGGGGTTACGAAGATGAGCGAGCTTAAGGCTTTGGCCGCGCAGAAACAGAGCGCAACCCAGGCATCAGGAATCCTGCAGCGGAAGTGCTCCGATTGTCGAAAGAAGCGCCAGCTCTTGCAGCGCCGCGCCGTGCGCCAGGCTGAGCCTGATATGGTGCCGTCCATCGTGCACGAGGTGCTGCGGACGCCGGGACAGCCGCTGGATGCAGCGACGCGGGAGTTCATGGAGCGGAGATTCGGGCATGACTTCAGCCAGGTCCCTGCTCAATCCGCCGGTCTGCAGGCTTCAGCATCTGGCCTCAGGATTGGCCCGGCAAACGACAGCTTCGAGCAAGAGGCCGATCAGATGGCTGGAAAGATCATTAGAGAGTCGCAAGTCGGCGCATCTGAGAGCAAGCAGTTGCCTTCCAGGTACGACTTCAGCCAGGTGCGGGTGCATTCGGATGCCAAGGCGGCGGAGTCGGCGCGGTCGGTGAATGCACGGGCGTACACAGTGGGCCACGATGTGGTATTTGGGCCCGGGCAATATGCGCATGGGACCAGCGGTGGTCAACGACTATTGGCACACGAACTCACACATGTCGTGCAACAGAGCCGGATGGAAGCCAATGCGATCCAGCGGTTGCCTGAAGCTGGCGAAAGCGCCTGTACTGATAATGAGAGGGCATCTCAATCCAGAGCTCGATCGTTGGTTGGGCGAGGCACGGAAGGAAGAGGGCGCACCTTTGGTTCCCGGCTCACGCCAGCCGAGAACCTGGCATGGGCTAGCCTAACCCCAGAATGCCAGCAGAATTCGGCTCAATGTCTAGACGAGACCAGCAGTCGTCTAAGCAGGTTGCATGGGCGCATCCATGCAGCTATGGACGTCCAGGCGCCCAGAACAACGCCCATTTACGCTCCGATACGCGGCAGGGTTCTCCAGGCCGAGAACCGTGAAACCTACGGCAATGTCGTAATGCTGCTGCATAATTGTCCGCCGCATACCGAGGAATTCGGAGACGGACCGGTCACGACTATTTTCGCTCACATGGACAGCATCTTCGTGTCGCTTGATCAGGATGTACAGGCAGGAGTTCAAGTCGGAACAGTTGGTGACACGGGCGAGGGGGGAGTGCATCTTCATTTCAGTGTTCAGCATGTTCCTCGTGGCGGCCCGCCTCGCCGCGCTTCGTCTCCGTACGAAGAGCGCCCGCAAATTCGGATAAACCCGCATGACTGGCTGACCTTCACCCCCCCACATGGCATGGGCATACCAGTGGCAACTGCAAGGATCGCGGAACCTGGCGAGGCCAGTGAGCCCGCTGTGCCTGCCGCGCCTGCTGAGACGCAGTCAGAAAAATCATCACATGGTGTGCTTCAAAGAAGTTCGGAGTCGCCGATTGATTCCTGGGCTTCCGAGCGGGCGAGGATCAGCCAAACACACCTTCATATCCAGCGCAAGCCTTCGGAAGTTACTGCATATACCTTTTTGGGCACCTCCGTTGGCGGTGGCGTGAACCCAACCATGCAAGCCAGGCTCACCGACGTGGCCAGTCATCTGGAAACCCGCTTCAACGCAATTCACGGAAGAGCTCCCATCGACGCCCAAGAGCTGCGGGAATGGGCGGGCGTTAGCAGCATTAGCGGGTGGAGACAAGCCTCCAGCAACACGAGCAAGCACTGTTCCGGCTCCGCGGTGGATGTGAACTATTGGAATCAACCGTACATCGTCACCCGAACAACTTCTGGTGGCAGCAGCGAGTATGGAGGTGAGCTCGCCGGAGGTGGTCTGAATGCGCAACGTCAAGCCGCGGCTGAAGTCTACGATCGAGCGGTCGCGTTCGTTTTCGGAGATAGCAACGCCGACGTGAGCGCGCGCCGTCCGGCAGCCGGGGCGACGCCGCGGGAGACGACGAGCGCTGTGTATGGGCGTTTTCGCCACGTCTCTGACGCTCTTAGTGCCTATCTTAGCCTTGCTTTTCACACTGCTCCCGACACCGTGAGCCGCCGGCCGATGGTGAATATCGAGCGCGTAACGGAAGAACAACTCTTGAGGGCAATCTCTACCACCGAGCGCAAAGAGGAGGCAACGGCCATCGAGGATATTCGCCAGTACATTCTCAACCACGCCCCGCCAGGACCGGACCAAACCTACCATTGGAACTGGGAAGATTCATTCCTGGCGCGCGATTATTATTTCCGAATGCTGCGAGACTACGAACACGTGCGCATTCCCATGGTGCGCGGCACTCCCACGGCGCGACCCCCGCAGACGCGCAACCCGGCGCGCGGGTTCCTGGATATGACTGAGGAGTTTGTGGTTGCTATGGCTGATGTAGGAGGATTGCGTTGGGGGATCGCTGATTTTGGGGCAGCCACGAGCGGCGATACGCACCATTTCGACTTGGGCAACGATGGCGGCGTCACTCGCGACTGCAGCTTGTAGGGTAAACGATGTGATCAACGGGTGGGAATATGAGATGTTCTTCGGTCCTTTCAGAAAAGAAGGCGCAGGGGCAACAGCCTGCCAGTCTGTTGGGGCATGCCGCTATCTGTGCCCATCGAACTATGCGCTAGTCGTGCCGCCTGTTGTGCATGATGCGTTGCGGACGCCGGGCCAGCCGCTGGATGCTGGTGCAAGGCTGCTCTCTGAAGGCGATTTAGCCGCGGAGCGAGGAGGAGCGGTGCCGGATCTCCCCGGAGGCAGCATCCAGGTATCACCAGGGAATGGGACGGTGGCCATCGGCAGGATGATCGCAGGTTCCGTTTACCGAGGTCTACGAAGATGAGTCAGCACGAGGCAGTGGTCGCGCCGAAGCAGAGCGCAATGCAGGCATCAGGAATCCTGCAGCGGGAGTGCTCCGATTGTCGAAAGAAGCGCCCACTCTTGCAGCGCCGCGCCGTGCGCCAGGCTGAGCCTGAAACAGTTCCGCCCATTGTGCATGAGGGCCTTAGCTCGCCCGGGCAGCCGCTGGATGCAAAGACGCGGGAATTCATGGAGCCGCGGTTTGGGCAGGACTTTAGCATGGTGCAAGTGCATACGGATGCAAGCGCTGCCGAAACGACGCAAGCATTCAGCGCACGAGCCATTACGTTGGATAATCATATCTTCTTGTCGCAAAAACAATCGGCTGCAGATCGCCCCTTGATCGCACACGAACTAGCCCATGTGACTCAGCAGCGGCTGGGAAGCCGGGGGATGGCCGCTGAGCCGCATGAAACCGAACTGGAAGCTCACATTGCAGCCTCCACCGTCGGGAAAGGTGGGCTGGTAGATATTCATCAGCCCGCCAGCTCGGGCATGCTTCAATTGAGCGCCTTGAGCGACGATGTGAACGTCGGGATGCAGCGCGGGGGCAAAGGAGAAGTATTCAATATCCTGCGGGCTCGCGGTCCGATCACTCCCGCAGACGCCGATCTAAGCGCCTGGCTTGATGCACACTTGGGCCCCAACACCGACCCGGCAACGATGACTGATGACCGCTGGCTAGCGGATCAGATCGTGCGCTACGGGGCAGAGCCGCGCTGGCCGCTTTCGGCCATAACGCGGAGGCAGCAATTGGCCCAAAGCCATCAATGGAACCCGGAACAAGGCAACATTGAGGCCACTTTTAACGTCGGAGTAGGACGAATTCCGGTACGCGCCTATTATTTCCCTGGCACAAGTGAGCGTCGCGCCATGATTATCGGCGGGGTACATGGCTCTGAAGCAGCTGGCGTTGAAGTGGTCAACATACTTCTAGAAAGAATGCGCACTCCTGGCGCGCCTATACCCTACTTTTCGGTCATCATTGTGCCGGTTCTATTCCCTGAAAACCTGGCAGGCAACAGGCGAAAAACGACGCCGAGAACTCGCGATCCTAATCGCCAGATGCCTGCTGTGGGCGCAACTCCTGGGACAACCGACACTCTAGGGGATCCGATCGAACCAGAGAATCTGGTCTTGCTGGATCTTATCGAGCGCTTTCAACCGGAACGAATTGCAAGCTCTCATGGCCACCTTCCGCCTCGCCCTCGTGGAACCGACATGCCAAGCATAACATCCGATCCGCGACCAGGGCGAGAACAAGAAGATGAGGCACTGGCTTTGGAAATGGCGCGTCGGGCCTCGAGAATGCCAGGAGGTGCTCGTGTGCCGGGAAATCGGTTGGGCACTCCGCAAGAAACGGCGTTCTATCCTACATCCAGCGCACCGCACGAGCCAGGCGTCACTTTTGGAGAATACGCATCCCATGCAGCCGGAACGCGGCCGGCCATGAACGTAATCACCATCGAGACTTATGACAACTATACAAGCACAGACCCTCGCCGCTCAGAAAGGGATCGACGGGCCCGGCGTATCGAATTAGAATCCATTGCAGCGGTTCTGCGGGACATTTTCCTGGGCCCAACTCATTCCCAGATGGGAGACTTCCCCGAGCCGCGCAAAGACGTCAGTGTGGCCTAATAGGAATCGGGAGATGAATCGGCAAATGATATTTCAAGACCCAAACCAGATAAGGGCTTCAACCGTACTTTCTG
Organism: Methanotrichaceae archaeon; assembly: GCA_963803855.1. Classification (GTDB taxonomy): domain Archaea; phylum Halobacteriota; class Methanosarcinia; order Methanotrichales; family Methanotrichaceae; genus Methanothrix. The sequence goes on along the minus strand of CAWDNX010000001.1, from coordinate 388,624 downwards.
GCGATTTTCTGCGGCAAGAGTGCTCTAATTGTCGAAAAGAGCGTCGGCTATTGCAACGCCGAGCAATTGGTCAGGATAGGGTCAAGGAAGCGCCGACCATCGTGCATGATGTTCTCCAGACGCCGGGCCAGCCGCTTGGTCCCACTACCCTTGCATTCATGGAACCTCGCTTCGGATACGATTTCAGTCAGGTTCGAGTGCACACGGATAGCAAGAGCGCAGAATCAGCGAGCGCGATGAATGCAAAAGCCTACTCAGTTGGACAAGATATTGTGTTCGGTGCGGGGAAATACGCACCTTCGACCAACGAAGGCAAGAGATTGCTTGCACATGAGTTAACTCATTCTATCCAGCAACCTGCTAGTTTAAGGCAAATGCCATTTGAATCTATAACAACATTTCAAGAGGATATTGCAGAAAAAGAAGCGGAAACTGTTGAGAAGGCTATATTATTGGATTCTCTGCAACAAGGTAATCAATCTGCTACTGTGCCTTTATCGGGTCAATTTCAGAAAATTATGTATCATCGGTCAAATTATAAATCTATTATTCATCGAAAGAAAGGGGAAGGCAAGGATGCCTCGGAGGCTAATGCACCACCTGTTGGCATTGAAGGCGGTGAAAGCAAGACCCCCTCAGATCAAACCAAACTTGCAGATGGCTATCTCGAGCGTGAAGATGGAAATTATGATACGCCTTACAAGCGAGTTATTAGTAAAGAGCAAGCACTAGCTGAATCGTTGGTGCTAAATTCAAGCGGAATTTTCATGGCCGCTTATTTGGCGCGTTATAATAATCTAAGCAAGAAATATAAGCTCCCTGTGAACGAACTTGATAACTTATCCAGTGACGCTGGTTTTATGAAGCAGTTCAAGACAGGAGACATCGTTTTGCGAATGATGAGTGCTGAAGATTCTGCTGGGCTTGCAAAGATCACAGATAGTAATTACTCGCACTCTGGAATCGTCCAAGTGACAAATGGCCGGGTTTTTGTGCTTGATTCCTATCCGGGTCGCAAATCATTCAATGAAGGCGCCGGTCAAGACTCCACTCAGCTCATTCGATTTGAGGATTTTTTCAGTGATCATGGTACTGAGAGAATTGTTCGCGGTATCGTGTTAAGGTCGGATAGCATAACGGAGAAAGTGCGGAACGATATTAATAGCTTAATAGACTTTTATAATTTCAAGCAAACAACGTTTGATTACGAATTCAAAGTAGACAATGGCGAGTATTCGCTCTACTGCTCAGAGTTAGTTTGGCGAATTCTAAAGGAGGCAGGTGCACCTACATTGCCGCCCAACGAGTTTGATTTCACAAAAGGTATAGTATCTGATCTTATCCAGACCTTAGAAATGGTGATAGCTATTCAAAAATCACAAGAGACTGATACTACCAGAGGAGAAAGTCAGTTGGCACAATTGAGAAAATTCCTCGGCGATTTCGAATCTGCAACCACTAAAGAACTGTACAGCCCAGGTAGTCTAGAGCGAACACAAGGTCTTAGATCGATAACTGGCTTTGATATTACGGGGAAGATTGAGGGCAGATTTAAAGTAATCATCAATAGGGGCGTTGTCCCTAAATCCTCCTTTGAGATGCCAGATCCTTACGTGAAGCTATCTAGTCGATTGTTTGGCGGAGGCGGAAAAACCAGCACTAAAAGCGATACTACTGCCCCTACGTGGGACGAGCCAATTGGTGAATTAGATTACGATTCACTTCGAAATGTGACATTGGAATTATACGATGAAGATGTAGTTTTTGATGATCATCTGGCCACATTCGAGGCAGATTTAAGGCCTGTCAGACCTGCAGGACAGACATTCGAACTTGATGCATCTGGCGCCAAGCTTTATGTCACAACAATGGGAATTATGGAAAGCTTCGGCGGCAGTACAATCGGTGCCTTTGGCCCTCAGGCAGCTCGCAAAGAATCCCAATCCAGGAAATAAAAAAAACGCTATCGAATTGTATTTCTAATAGGATCTCGATACCCATGACCACATTAACCACTTCCCTGAAGAAAGGCGGCATAGTCCTCCTGGACCCCCTGAACGGGTCCCTGCAGAGGATAATCGTCTTTCAGTACAACCCCGATACCCTCACCCGCACCCTCAAGATCGAGGAGGTCGAGGACAGCAAGAACGGTCGCGCTCGAGCTCTCAAGCTGAAAGGCCCGCCGGTGGAGACCTTCAAGGTAGATGTGGAGATTGACGCCACCAGCAAGCCCGACTTCCTGGATCGAAGCTCAGAGGTCGCCAAGGTGGGCATCTTCCCGGAGCTGTATGCCCTGGAGACCATAGTCTATCCCAAAGCCGATGATCTCCAGGAAAAGAAATCCAAAGCCAACTCGGGCAAGATAGAGATCGTCCCCACCGATGCCCCCCTCACCCTTTTTGTCTGGGGCAGGAATCGCATCATGCCTGTGAAACTGACGGATGTGAGCATCACCGAGGAGGCCTTTGACCCCGACCTCAATCCCATCCGGGCCAAGGTCAGCCTGGGCATGAAGGTCTTGAGCGTCAGCGATGTCGGCTTTGACCATAGGATAAGCAGCCTCTACATGACCTATCACAGAAGTAAAGAAAGCCTGGCCGCCATGAGCCGCAGCGGCACCTTTGGCGAGCTGGGCATCTCGGGGATTCCATGATCGAAATGTTTCCCATCACCAGCCGCTATAGCGGCATTGAGAGGGCCGAGCATAAGACCTCCGACGGCAGGATAATAGTATATCTGCGCCGCCGCCTGGTACCTCCTCCGGAGCGCTTCGAGTTCATCAAGGAGCATACCGTCACCGAGGGCGACCGCCTGGACAATATCGCAACCCAGTATTTGGGCGATCCTGAGCAGTTCTGGCGCATCTGCGATGCCAACCGGGCTATGAATCCAGAAGACCTGACCAAAGAGATCTGCAGAGTATTGCGCATCCCGCTTCCTGAGGGGGGCTAGGCCCTGTCCGAACCGCAGGTGCACCTGCAGATCCTTCTAGGTGCCAATCTGCCCGTACCGGCTCCTTTTTCCGTAGTGGATGCTCTATCCAGCATGGAGGTGACCTGTAGCGACCGGGAGCGCAGCGGCTTTCAGATGACCTTCGCACTGGACCAGGATCCCACTTTGGAGTATGAGCTTCTCAAGAGTGGGAAGCTGGATCCGCCGAACAGGATGATCGCAGTGGTCTACATCGGCACCCAATCACAGGTCTTGATGGACGGCATCATCACCAATCACCAGTTGGTGCCTAGCAACGAGCCGGGGGGATCTATGCTGCATGTTACCGGCGAGGACATAAGCCTCAAGCTGGACCTGGAGGAGAAGAGCCTCACCTTCCGCAATCAATCCGATTCTACCATTGTGCAGAACATACTATCCAGCTACGCTACCCTGGGCCTTCAACCTAAGATCACGCAAAGCCCTGAAACGCCACCTGATGTAGAGCGCATCACATCTCAGCAGGGAACAGATCTTGAATTCATGAGGAAGCTGGCAAGCCGCAATGGCTTCATATTTTATATCGAGCCGACGACAACTCCGGGTGTGAACACGGCTTACTGGGGTCCGGAGAGCCGGGAGGGTCGCCCCCAGCCTGCACTGAGCATGAACATGGGCCCGGATACAAATGTGGATGAGCCACTGGTCTTCAGCTTCAATGCCTTGAGTCCCGTTACCGCCCAAAGCACAATCGTCGAGACCGCTACCAGGGCATCCCAGACGATCCCTCCGGCAAGCAGCTCTCAGCCCCCACTGGCCAGCAGAGCGACAGCGCCCATGCGCCGAACCCTGGCCAGAGATGCCGCCAAGCTGAACTCCATTCAGGCTGGTCAGCGGGGTCTTTCCAGCGTTAGCCAGGCAGCAAACGCTGTCAATGCCACGGGCGAGGTCGATGCCCTGCGCTACGGCCGGGTGCTGCTGGCCAGAAAGCTGGTAGGGGTTCGCGGAGTCGGCCCCAGCTATGATGGCAACTACTACGTCAAGCAGGTCACCCACACCTTACGAAGCGGCGAGTACAAACAGAAGTTCACCCTTACAAGAGAGGGACTTGGTGCCTTGAGCCAGGTGGTGGCTTTATGAAGGGCCAAGGGCCTTTCTATGGGAAATATCGTGGCGAGGTGACAAATAACTGCGATCCGAATAAACTAGGTCGATTAAAGTTAAAGGTTAAGGACATTTTTGGCGATCAGGAGAGCGGCTGGGCCATGCCCTGCGTGCCTTTTGCCGGAAAAGGAGTGGGATTCTTCATGCTCCCACCGGAAAAAGCCTGGTGTTGGGTGGAGTTTGAGAACGGGGATCCGGATTATCCCATCTGGTCCGGTTGCTTTTGGGCAGCCGGGGAAACCCCCACAGATTCGGCTGAGCCGGAGAAGAAGGTCATCAGGACGGAGTCCGGCACAATAACTCTGGATGAGACAGCAGGAAAGAACAGCATCACCATCGAGACCAAAGAAGGGATGAAGATCATAATGGACATGAATGGCATAGAGATCAATGACGGCAAGGGTGGCACAATAAAGCTGACTGGAAAACAGGTCTCGATAAACGACGGTGCCCTGGAGGTGACCTGATGCCCGGCTATCTCCTGGATATCAGCGATACGATCTTCTGCAAGGATGGAGGCAAGGCACAGCCTATGACATCAAATCCGCGGGTAAGGCTTAGCGGCCAGCCGATAGTTACTCAGGCAAGCGTATACACTATTATAGGTTGTCCTCTGGCCAGCGTGCCAAGCCCATTTTGTCTCACGGCAAAATGGATAACTGCAGCAGGTCGGGTTAGGGCGGGAGGAATTCCGGTGCTGTTAAAAGACAGCCAGGCCCTCTGTGATCCCACGCAGACCGGCCTGACCATCGTTACCACACAAACCAGGGTGAAGGGAATATGATAAACTTGGATTATCCATATCATTTCGATGGCCGGGGCAGGATGGCCACTACGGATTATGCGGATCACATTCATGATATGATCGAGCAGTTGCTGTTCACCAATCCTGGCGAGAGGGTCAACCATCCCGATTTTGGCTGCGGCTTATTGAGCATGATATTCGCTCCCAATAGCCCGGAGCTGGCAGCGGCGCTTCAGTTCACTGTTCATGCCTCTCTGCAGCGATGGCTTGGGGATGTCATCGACATAGCATCTCTGGAAGTGCAGAGCGAAGATGCTGCACTTTATGTCATTGTAACCTATATCATTCGCCGCACCGCTGAACAGCCTCGTACCGAGGTATTCATTCGAGAGGGGGGAAGGACTTGACAGCTCAGTGCCTGGATGACCGACGCAGAGAGCTGGTACGCCAGAATCAGGAAAAAGGCGGGATCGACTACATTGAAATCATCTACAAGGAAGAAGGATCAGATAGAATTCCTGCTCTTTGCATCCACTTCTTCGGAAAGATGCCTGAACTGGATGTGGCCAATGTGCGCATTAAAGGTGGCAGGCGCATCCAGGACATATCAGTGGTGAGGATTGAGGAAAATGCTGCTCAGAACAGCTTGCTGGTGATCCTGGACAAGCAGGGCGATTTCTCTACCTATACCTTGGAGATAGTGGAGTCTGATGATGCGGGTGTAACCATCAGCGGCCTGGATCTGCGTTATGCTGCACTTGATTTCAGCTTCAAGGCTGGCTGCCCCAGCGATCTTGACTGCAAATCCCAGAAAATCTGTCCAACTGAAGCGCCCGAGGAGCCGGAGATAAATTACCTGGCCAAGGATTATGCCAGCTTCCGCCAGCTCATCCTGGATCGCATATCTCTCAATATGCCGGAGTGGAAAGAAAGGCATATACCCGATCTGGGCATCGCCCTGGTGGAACTCTTGGCCTATGCTGGAGATCATCTCAGCTATTATCAGGATGCTGTGGCCACCGAAGCCTATCTGGATACCGCCAGGTTGAGGACGTCAGTGAGACGGCATGTTCGTTTGATCGACTATAGGATGCATGAGGGCTGCAACTCCAGAGCCTGGGTTTGTATCAAGACGGATACCGATCTCCCCCTCAACCTGCAGGACATCTATTTCATTACTCGCCCGGATGGCTATTCATTCGGGCTGCTGTGGAGAGAGGAGGATCTGAAGGGGCTGAGCGGAGGCTTCGAGGTATTCGAGCCAATGTCACAAGCGCAAAGGCTATTGAGTCAATGGGACCTCAAGGATGCCGATGGTCTGGCAAAGTCGCTTAAAGAGGCAAAGGATCCGGTTTCCAGGTATCTGAAGAGTCATCTCTCGAGAAGGACTCTGCAGCTGCTAAATGACTATTCCGCCTCCGGAACCTGGCCGCAGAACATCATTAAGAGCCTGATAGACGACTTGAATTACTTCATCCAGGGAGAGAGCATCTATGATGAGGCCTACTTTAAGAACTTACCGCGGAGAGATGAAACCAACGAGCTAATCCGCCAGAATGTAACAGGAAGAGATCTTATCAGGCTCAATAGGCTGCTCCTGGAGGATGCTTATCCTGATCTCATATGGAAATGCGATGAAGTAGTTCTTCAGGAAGCTCAAAGCTGCATCAAATTTTATACCTGGCAAGATGAAGAGTGCTGCCTGCCCAAGGGATCAACGAAAGCTACACTGAAATGCGAAGGAGAGCATGGACATAAGGGAAGCGATCAGGGATCAAATATCTGTTCAGTTCTCTCGCTCAAAGAAGGAGATATTCTGATCTTTGAGGAGGTTAAGGGTCCTCGCACAGGTCATCCAGGAGACGCGGATAGGACTCATCGCCATCCAGTGCGCTTGACCAAAGTAACCTACGGAGAGGATGATCTCCCCCTTTCGCCAGTGCCAGTTATTGAGATCGAGTGGGCCAATGAGGATGCGCTTCCTTTTCCGCTCTGCATCTCTGCCATCGGATCAGAACCTCAGTGCGCTCTGATTGAAGATATCAGCGTGGCCAGAGGAAACGTCATTCTTGTGGATAACGGCCGGACCCTGAAGGAGGATCTGGGGCAGGTGAAGGCGATAGAGACAAAGTCACAATGCGAGGGAGAGGGCCGCCTTTCGGAGGTTCAATTCATTCCGGAGAGATTTCGCAAGCATCTGAAGAAGGGGCCTCTTACATTCAGCCAGCCACTATTTGATCTTGGGGATGATGCCCCCGCCAGCCGGCTCATGGACCAAGACCCTCGTTGGGCCATAGCGAATATCGAGCTCTTCGGCACCAGATTCACATCCCAGGATGAGATCAACAGGTGGGAGGCCAGAAGAGATCTGCTGGAAAGCAGCAGTATGGATCGTCACTTTGCTGTGGAGGTGGACGACCAGGGTCAGGCAGAGCTATTCCTGGGAGATGGTGAGCTGGGCCGGATGGCCGAGGCAGGAACGGAATTCCAGGCCAAATATCGAGTGGGGAATGGGCCTTCGGGCAACGTTGGAGCCGAGATGATATCGATCATGGTTTTCAGACCCGGCTTGATTTCCGGAGTGGCTCTTGAGCCGAGAAATCCTCTGCCTGCGCAAGGAGGGAAGGCTCCCGAGCCTCTGTCGGAGGTGAGGCTCTTTGCCCCCTTTGCATTCCGCTCCGAGCTGCAGCGTGCCGTTACTGCTGAGGACTATGCCAGGCTGGGTCGACAGCATCCTCAAGTACAGAATGCTGATGGCATTTTGCGCTGGACAGGAAGCTGGTATGAGGTCAAAGTGATGGTCGATCCCCTGAGGACGCGGGAGGCTGACGGCAACGAGACACTCTTGAATGAGATCGAAAAGCGTCTTTACAGGTATCGACGCATGGGCCATGATCTGTCTGTGGCCGAGGCGGACTATGTGCCTCTGGATATAGAGATGTTGGTGTGCGTGAAGCCTGAGTATCTGCGGGGACATGTTGAGGCTGCACTACTCGATGTCTTCAGCAGCCGGCTACTGCCCAACGGAAAGTCTGGCTTCTTCCATCCCGACAATCTGAGCTTCGGCGACGGAATCTACCTGAGCCGGCTGGTCGCTGCCGCCCAGGCGGTAACCGGAGTTGAGAGCGTCGAGGTTACCAGGCTGCAGAGGTATGGGGAGCTGCCCAACCATGAGATTGAAAACGGCATTCTTGCCACAAGTCCGCATGAGATCGCAAGGCTGGACAATGATCCTGACTTTCCGGAGAACGGCCGCATTAGGTTTGAGATGAGGGGTGGAAGATGATAGATAGTTGTGGTTGCTGCAAAGGGGTGGAGAAGCTCACTCCCGCTGTGATTTCCAACCGGCCGGGCCTGAGCGTTCTGAGCTATCGCATGGGAACGCACTGGAGCTTCCTGCAGACTATGAAGTCGCGTCTTTCCGCAGGAGATTATCCTGAGCTTCGGGGCTTGAGCACTCGGGAGAAGGATGACTTTTCCATGGCCCTGATGGATGCCTGGGCGATGGTCGCAGATATACTCACCTTTTATCAGGAGCGCATAGCCACGGAGGGATACCTCAGAACGGCAATTGAGCGCTGGTCCATCCTGGAGCTGGCCAGGCTGATGGGATATCGTCTGCGGCCGGGAGTGGCATCCAGCACCTATCTGGCCTTCACCCTGGAGAAGGGCTATGAGCTGGAGATTCCCAAGGGCACCAGAGCCCAGAGCCTGCCGGATCCGGGAGAGCTGCCCCAGTCTTTCGAGACCATGGAGAAGATTTGGGCCAGTGCGGAGTGGAGTCGGCTCTTGCCAAGGACTACGATACCTACGGTTATTACGCCCAATCCTACCGCGGCTAAAATCGATCAGATCTACGTGCAGGGTTTAAATCATGAGCTAAAGCCGGAATTTCCTTTAGTGTTTGACTTCGGAGAATCCGCTGTCGCCAGAAGTATTGCGTCTGTCGAGCTTCAGCCGGAGCAGAACCGGACCAAGATAAATCTGAAAAAATTGGACTCTACAACTAGTAGGATTGAATCTGCTGATCTTCGGTCTCTGAAATTGGATGATGTGGCCAAAAAGTCCATTCCTGCGGGAAAGTCCAATCAGTCTGCCTGGAAGCCGAAGCTTGAGGATTTCTTCGCCTTTGGATCTGATTCCTTTATGCAGCTCTTCGCCATCCAGCAGGGTCTGAGTGTTGAGGATAAATACAATTTCTATTCAGCTCTCAGTGGAGATCTGCTCTCAAAAAAGCCCCTTCTAAAGAGCGTGAGAGCCTTCGACCTGTGGGGTTCTGTCTTTGGATATAATGCGCCATTCGAGCAGATAAGAGATAAAAATGGTTTGCCGGTGGGGATTAGGGAGTGGGCTATTGGAGGCATACGGACAATTGGGATCCATATTTATCCAAAGAAAAAAGAGAGAGTAACCCAAGAAGGGAAAATGCCCGAGTTGGAGGTGGAAATCTCTGCCAAAAATCCAATCGGCCAAGGAATCATTACGATTTTTCCATTGGCGAAAGGCGAATATGAAGTGGGCGATGAGATTGTGAATATTAAAAGAAATGAGATTAATGCCTGGGCTCGTTTCTTTCATGCTTATCCAGATACGGGGCAAGCGAATGGCCAAATCGATAAAGTATCTATCGATGGTGAAAAATGGCTTGCCAATTTAGGCTTATTTAAATTAAGTGATTACAGACCCGTTCCCTGTCCTATCGGAGAAGTTCAAAAAATTAAATTCATGTATTGCCCTCCGAATATTGAGAACACCCTTGAACTTAAATCCTGCAAACGATACACACTTGTAGCATACATGGATGGGCTCGATGCCAAACTTAAGCGTTTTGAAGATGACGCCATAACTGCTACATATAATCTTCGTGTGATTCATATTGCATCAACGCTAAATACGCTCAAAATCGACGGAAAGCAAATTGATCTTGGCGGAGAATTAAATCTGAATTTGAGAACTGGTGAAAAAAACACTTTGGATGTGAATTCGCCTAATGACAATAAGCCCATTATCAAGATAGTATTGGAGCCCAAGAACGGCAAAATTTACGATTGCTTCTTGATTTCAAAGGGAAGTAAGCTGGAAGGAGTAATTAGTGAAAGGCCTGATCCATTTGGATGCTCAACTGTCGAATTCATTTTTAAGTCTAAGTCATCGGATAGAGAGACGAAGATGGAGCTTATCTGGGATATGCTGGACTCCAAAGATCTGAGCATGACGTTGTTGCGCAATGAAACGCTCCAATTTGCCAAGCAGCTCAAGAATACGGGCAAATGGTTAGAATCGATTCAAGGAGACTCAATTAAAATAGAATATGCCAAAAAGTTCGATCTCAAGATCGTAGAAGAGTCGTCTCTGCCATTGCCAAAGGATGATATAAAGCGGAACACAGTCTTGATCGATGCCCCTGGCAGCAAGATAGCTTCAGATACATGGATAGTATTAGATCGACCGCATGAAACAGATGCAGATAAGAATATAAGAATTTTCGCTCAGATAGATGTAGGTCGTCCGATCACTGAAACCGGGTACGGCATCCAGGCAAAAGTAATCCCTCTAAAGTTGAGGATTCCGTGGTATCAACAGATATTAAATTCTAATGGCTTATCTGCTGATAATAGAACGATATCTTATAAAAGCCCTCCGGAATGGTTGTCCGACAAAGATATCTCATTGAAAGTAATAAGGGAGACGGCAGTTTATGCAGAGAATAACAAGCTAGAACTGGTGGATGAGCCATTCTCGAAGCCTCTCAAAAAGGACGAGGCTCTTGAGCTTGACGGCCTATATAGAGACTTGGAGCCAGGGCGCCTACTCATCATATCAGGGGAACGGTATGATCTTCCTGGAGCGAGAAATAGCGAGCTGGCCGTGCTCAGTGGGATATCCCATGGCAAACATAAGCAAGATAATGGGGATGACATTGAAAGCGATACTCTGCACACCTTCCTCAAACTTGCAGCCTCGCTCGAGTACGATTATAAGAGAGATACCGTAACAATATTCGCCAATGTGGCCAGAGCCAGTCATGGTGAGACCCGTGAGGAGATACTCGGCAGCGGCGATGCGAGCAAGGATTTCCAGGAGTTCTATCTCCGCCAGTCGCCTTTGACCTACCTGGCTGCGCCCACACCTGCTGGTGCAGAGAGCACACTCAATATCAGGGTGAACGGTGTTCTGTGGCACGAGAAGGAAAGCCTGCTTCAGGAAGGACCCAGAGACCACAGTTTTGTGACTAAGACCGATAATGAGGACAAGACTGAGGCCATATTTGGTGATGGTGTCCATGCCGCCCGTCTGCCAAGCGGCGTTGAGAACGTAAAAGCGGTCTACAGGACGGGAATCGGCAAAGTCGGGAATGTCAAGGCCAATCAGATCACTCTTTTGACCAGCAAGCCTCTCGGTTTGAAGGAGGTCATCAATCCATTGCCAGCGACCGGTGGAGCGGACCGGGATACCATTGACCAGGCGCGCCGCAATATTCCCCTCACAGCCATGTCTTTGGATCATCTGGTATCTGTCAAGGACTATGAGGACTTCGCCAAAACCTTTGCCGCCATCGGAAAGGCAAGCGCAACCCATCTGTCGGATGGACGCAGAAAGCTGGTCCATGTAACCATCTCCGGAAAGGGCAATGCTCCTATAGATAAGACCTCTGATCTCTATCTCAACTTAGTTCAGGCTCTTTTCAGGTTCGGAGATCCCAATCTGCATATCCAGGTGGATATGAGCGAGCAGAGGCTGCTGCTCATGGATGCTGAGATAAGCATAGGGCCTGACTATCTATGGACCGAAGTCGAGCCGAAGATTAGGGCAAAGCTTCTGGAAAGGTTCGGCTTCGAAAAGCGCGAACTTGGCCAGGATGTTCATCTCAGCGAGATCATAAGCGCAGTGGAGGAGGTTGAAGGCGTAGCTTATATGGATGTAAATATCTTCGATGACCTTCCCGGCTCCATCCTGCCTGAATCTCTCGAGAAGCTGATCGATATGATACTCAAGCCACCGTCCGATGGCATCTTTAAACCCAATCAGTGCGTATATGCCAGCCTGGCAAGGATTGAGGAAGAATATGAAGCAAAGGGATGGGAAGATCTGCTAATCATCAAGGATAGATATGGAATGAACGACGAGGAGCTGAATGAACGAAAAGAAAGATACAAAAAATACATGCTGAGCTGGAGCAATATTTCTTGGGATGATTACAAAGAGCTCAAGGATTTCTTGAGACAGAAATTTGGAGAAGGTACTTATACAATCAAAAATGGCAGTAATGACGTCATCACAGCTACTAAAGCTACTGGTTCGAGTTCGAGCTCCATCTCTCTAAGTATTAACAGCAGCAAGACTGGGGCAATTTTGGAATTTGAAGGTATCGAAATTGATAAGTTTAGCATAAACGAAAATTATATTTTCAGCTGGGAATTCACTGAAAAAGATGAAGCGAAGCTCAGAGAATTTCTAACGCGGAATTTTGGTATTGATTGGGTAAGAACTGCAAATATCAAAAAGATCGGTGATAAGATCGAGATTTCTGCCTCGGGAAAATCCCTGTCGCTAGAACTCAATAAAAAAACTGAAGTTACCTTGAAAATCGACAGCTATAAAACTAAATTTACAGCAAAAAAGGAATATGATGCGCTGAACGTATATGAGCTAAGCATATATTTGACAATTGAGAAGGGCGCGATCATCTCTGTTCCCAGAACCATCATGCCTGCTCAGATCGCATTCTTCACTCCATATGTCAAAGAGATGCTTAATTTAAGGCAGAGGGTGAGCCGAAATGAGTGAACAAGACAGGCTTTACGGGCTGCTTCCTGTGGTGCTGCGCCAGAGGGACGCTGAACAGGGCAATCCATTGCGGGGCCTGCTTCGAGTGATTGAAGAGCAGGCAGATGAGGTCGAGAAGGATATCGACCAGCTCTACGAGAATTGGTTCATCGAGACATGCCAGGACTGGGTGGTGCCTTATATCGGCGACCTTGTCGGATACCAGCCGGTTCATGAGGCAGGAGATCCGGGAGATGCTACAACTCCACAGGGCCTTCAGCGCAATAAGATCCTCTTTCCACGCAGGGAGGTGGCCAATACCATCCGTTACCGCCGCCGCAAAGGCACTCTCTCCCTCTTGGAGCAGATCTGCCAGGATGTCTCTGGCTGGCCGGCCAGAAGTGTAGAGTTCTACAAACTGCTTTGTCTCTTCCGGCCCATAAATCATCTGGGGCTGCAAAATGGCCGAACTGCGGATACTGTGGACTTGCATTCAAGCCGGGCTCTGAGTTTGCTGGATGGGGCCTTCGATGAATTGGCCCATACGATAGATATCAGGGATCCCGGATCTCGTAGGGGCGCAGGTCGGTACAATATCCCAGGCGTTGGCCTCTTTGTCTGGCGGCTTAAGCCTTATTCAGTCAATCAGACCAGAGCCAGGAATCTTGAGAGGCATGACCCTCTCCGTTATGCCTTCAGCATTCTCGGCAATGAGACGCCCCTTTATGCTCTGCCTAAAGAAGAAACTGATCCAAGCCACATAGCCGAAGAGAAAAATCTCCCCATACCAATCACCATTCAGGCTTTAAGGGATGATATCGAAGCCTATTACGGGCCGGACAAGAGCCTGCAGATATGGATTATGCCCCGCGAAAGGGATGCATCATGGCGGCTTGTCCCACCCGAGGATTTGGTCATACAAAGCCTGAAAGGCTGGAAATATAAGTTGGAGCCAGGCAAGATTGCAGTCGATCCGGAGAGGGGATTGATGGCGTTTTCCCCTGGGGAACATGCTCAAAGGGTCAAGGTTTCTTATCACTATGCCTTCAGTGCCGATGTGGGCGGCGGTGAGTATGAGCGGGAGATACTTGAGGCTCCCATGCAAGCGGTCAGCATGTTCCGTGAGTCTGATCTTGTCTTGGAACTGGGGAAAAGACTGCTGCAGGATAAAGATGGAAGTGAATCTAACCCATCAGCATTTTTATGGAGCTGCTTGCCGACCAGGGTGAAGGATCTTCTGAAGGAATACGGACGTATTGAAGACCACACTATCGAAATTGATGAAGAAAGTATGGAAGAGCTGAAGCAACTGCTGGAAAAAGAGCTTCAGGAAGAACTGAATCGACAGCTGGAAAACCAGGACCTTTATGATGAGTACCGTTTCCCAAAGCTTGGTGAGGAGGCAGATAGGTTAAAGAAAAAGAAGTATAGGTGCGATGAACGTGGAGAAAAGCTCAGAGATGCCGAGATCGCGCGCTTCAATCGGCTTCTCTTGGAAGGAGCCTACAGCCTTCCCCTGAGCTATAAGGTTTACCGGATCGGAGAGAAGGAGGAGTGGAAGAGCATTAACAGTGCGTTGGATAAATGGGAAGTGGATAAACCGCGCTATGCGATCCTGGAGATAGTGAATAGCGGGGCTTATTCGGAAGGCATTGAGATCAATTTGGAAGAGGGTCAAAGCCTTCAAATGAGAGCCGCCAAGGGGGCCCGTCCCGTGCTGGGGCTTTTCGAGAGAATCCTCGATCTTCCCGAGCATTTTTACGTAAATGGGAAGAAAGGAAGTCGCTTTGTCATGGACGGCCTCTTGATAAGCGGGCTGGGCGTGAGGATAGAGGGAGAGATGGCCGAGGTCATCATGCGTCACTCTACGCTTGTGCCCGGTTTTGCTCTTTATCCGACAGGCTCTTCGAGGGAGCAGCCGGGCCCTAGCCTCAGCTTGTTTAACCTTGAGGTTGAAGGAAAGGTGAAGATTGAACACTGCATCCTTGGACCAATTCAGGTGATTCAGAGTGATATCCGATCCGATCCCATCGAGATTCACATCAGCGACAGCATCATCGACGCAACCAGTCGCAGGTTCGACGCTATGCATGAGATGAGCGAGAGCGTGGCCAATGCCGTCCTGACCATAAAGCGCAGCACTGTCCTGGGCAGGATCTGGGTTCATGCCATTGAGCTGGCAGAGGATAGCATATTTGCCGGCAAGGTGATGGCGGCGAGAAGCCAGAGAGGATGCATGCGGTTCTGCTATGCACCGACAGGGTCCCGCACTCCGAAGAGGTTTAGCTGCCAGCCGGATCTGGCAGAGCTGCGCATAAAGACGCATCTGTCAGGGGGAGAGATCTCGGAAGAGGAATCCTACAGGCAGCTTGAAGGCGAGCGCCTGCGCATAGCGCCACAGTTCAACGGCACTCGCTACGGCACCGCGACCTACTGCCAGCTTGCCGACCAATGCGCCAAAGAGATAAAGCAGGGCGCAGAAGACGAATCTGAGATGGGAGTATTTCACGATCTGTTCCAACCCCAGCGGGCTGCCAATCTGCGGACCCGTCTGGAGGAGTATACGCCGGCGGGCATGAATGTCGGCATTTTCTATGAGAGCTAGGAGGTCAAAAGACGATGAAAGGAGACTTCACGCGCAATACTTTCGATCCGGAGAAGAATTTCACCCGAGTGCTGATGCAACAGGGCCGGGTTCTGCTGGATTCCGACTGGAATGAGCAGGCAGAGATTCAGCAGCATTACCTGAGAAAATTGGCTGTGGACCTCATAGGACCGCATGCCGGCCCCATCGGCCCCAATGGTGAGACGGTAGGTTACACTGGATTTTCCATAACGCCTGAAAATGATGATTTAACAATCGGGTTTGGGAGCTACTATGTTGATGGGATTCGGTGCGAGAATAAGAAACCTGAAGATGGAAAAGATGCAACTTACTCCGGTCTGAATGGACTGAAGCTCCCTAAGTCTCCTTATCTGGTATATCTGGATGTTTGGGAGCACCACATAACCTTTTTAGAGGATGATAGTTTAAGAGAAGTCGCGCTTGGGGGTCCAGATACAACGACCCGATCAAAAGTGGCCTGGCTGGTCAGAGTGTGGCCATTGGAGGAGAGGGAGCGGGATCATATCCCGCACCCCTCCAATTTGGCCACCGAAGGTCGCTCAGGAATTGACAAAAATTGGGAAGATTGGAAATTGCTCTTAGGCAAGGAACCGAACGGATTGCTCAAAGCCCAAGCTAAGATCGATGCCGGTCCGAAGAAGATCGAACCTTGCGCCATCTCCCCGGAAGCCCGCTACAGCGGACCTGAAAACAGATTGTACCGCGTGGAAATTCATACAGGAGGTGATCATTCAGTTGCCACCTTCAAGTGGTCGCGGGATAACGGCTCTATGGTCTTTCCAGTAAGAAGCATCTGGATAGAAAAGAATGGTTTGATTAGGGCTGCTCTGGAGCATCTCGGACCTGGCGATGATCGCAAAGGTCTGAATGAGGGCGACTGGGTTGAGATTGTAGATGAGCAGACTATTCTGCAAAGTGAGGTGCTGCAGACAAAAGCTGATCCACTCCTGCAAGTGAGGGAGATCAACAAAAAGGATAAAGCAGTCTATCTCGAGGGAGCCATCTCCACTGAAACAGTACAAGCGAAAAATTCAAACCATCTCTTGCGCAGATGGGATCACAGAGCTGGTGATCCTAAGAAGAATGGACTGGAGCTAGTCGAAGGCGCAGCCAGCATAAAGGAAAATAAATGGCTCAATTTGGAGGATGGAATACAGGTCTGGTTTAGTTCTGCTGTGTTGAACAACTCTAAAAAATCCGTATGCAGAAGGCCATTTGGAGCAGGAACAGAAAGCAACCCTATATCGATATCTTCTGGCGAACTCCCTGCAGAATTATCCAACAAAGCATTTAGTTCTCCAAATGTGAAAACTGTAAAGAACTTCTATAGAACCGGCGATTACTGGCTGATTCCAGCACGAACGGCCACGGGAAACATTCAGTGGCCTCAATCCGCGGATGGTCCTTCAGAGATGCCGCCTCATGGCGTCGAGCATCACTATGCTCCGCTCAAGATTATAGGAGGAACATCAGGAGATATCGATTGCAGACGGCAGATACTTCAGTTCTGGAAGCATTTATAATTCAAATGTGGCCATCACAAGGACTATATGATATGTCTTCCAAGGCATGAGGCGATGCCCAATTTCCTTGTCCTTCTAGAAGGTGCCTGGCTTGTAAGAGATGTCAAGACCGAAGACGACGCCATCGGTGTGGCCATTTCTGAAGCCGGCAAGCGATTGAATCAGAAAAAGATGGATTTCGTAGAGGTAGAAATGGGCCAGTGGGACTGCCCGGAGTGCAGCGAGCCTTTGCCCGGCGTATTTCTCGTTGCCAGCACGGCCCTGGTGGCACTGCTCTTTGAGATCAAGATATTCAATGCAGAAACGGAGGAGCATGCCGGGCGCATAGCCAAATCTTCTATTGGAAAAGCCCTGGGTGCCATACCCCTGAACGTTCTGGAGACGGATCAGATCAATTAGCTTTTTTTTAGAAAAAAACCTATCTTTTCTTGTCGGAGACTTGGGGGCTAGGTTTTGTCGTAGTTTTTACTGCAGATTTAGCAACCCCGAGCCCCAGCGATCTGGCCAGATCCCTGAGATCTCTCTTGCCCGGCTTTGCCGCTTTTGCTCTCCTGGGCATTTGCAGCTCCTCATGACGGGTATTATTCTCGGGTGGTTTTACCATCTTCCACTCCGCGATCTTTTTTATAATTATTTCTCTGCCCTCTTTTGCATCGACTAATACCAAATCCTCTCTTACCCAATCTGGCAAAAATCCATTGACACCGCCCAGGCTATCATCCCCAAACCGGCGATCGCAGAACAGGAGCACCCCCCTTTCCGATTCAGCGCGAATGACTCTTCCTGCTGCTTGCAGTCCCCGGTTAACGGCCGGCAGGGTATAGGCGATGAGCATTCCCTTGGCCCGGCCATACTTTCTGGTATAGTAGCCGTTGATCTCTTTTTGAATCTCATCGTATGCAGCCAGGGGCAGGCCCACCACTGCCACCCCGTTTAAAGCCTCGCCCTTGTAATCAATTCCCTCGGCCAGCTTTCCACCGCATACACCCGTCAAGACGCCTCCTCCCCGCCCGGCCAGCCGGAAGAATTCCTGCAAAATAGAGGGTACATCATCGCTACTTCGGGGCTCAACGCACAGCTTCTTTCCCGCCTTTTGGCAGGAGGAGAGACATACCTCCCTGTAATTGTTCATCATCGGGTAGGAAGTAAAAAAGATAGCCACACTGCCGGGAACGCATTCTATTATCGATCTTATGTGCCCGGATATCTCCTCCCTGTTGTCCGCATCTTCCCTTATCTCCAGTTGAGTAGTTGCCTTTTTTGCCGCAAGCAGCAGGCGGTTTTCTTTGGGAAAGGGATTGGGCAGGCTGAGCTTTTGTGCCCTGCCCTCCTCGCCGAGACAGTACAGCTCATAGGCCTCGAGAGGGGAGAAGGTGCCGGAGAGCATAATAGTAGCGTTGATGTTGTCGGTGATGCGACGGATATTGGCGGCTGGATCAATATTGTTGACCTCCAGACGCGCAAATTTCCTGCCGCCCGAACTCGTTACTGCAATCTTTCTCTGGTATGATGGATCCTTTTCTGCATTCTCCACATCCCTAAGGTAAAGCAGCACCAGTGCTAAACTAGGCTGGATGTCGCCCTGCAGGTTCTCGCGATCGCCTTCCGCCAGATTCAGGTCGGCTACAGCCACGGCAACATCTGAGAAATTAGATAGCGCATCATCAATATCTTCGACACCATCGTAAAGGAAGGTGCGGAATAAATCTGCGTCCAAGAGAGCCTCCCCTTCTTGCATCCTCTCCTGCTTGCTCTGCAAAAATCTCTTCAGCCGGGGAAGAAGAAGGCGTATAACTCCGATTCCCTCCCGTCTCCAGGAAGCCTTTTCTCGCGTCTCTTCCAGCCGGGCCTGGCCAAGGCTTCCTTCGAACCTCTCTACCTCTTTTTCCGCCAGATCTACCATGCGCATGGAAAGAAGTCGCGAGTTCATGGCCCGTACGGCATCACCCAGGTTATGCGCCTCATCAATGATCAGGGTAACCTTTTCTGATTCCATCTCCAGCCACTGAAATATGATATTTTGAAAGTCAGGGGAAAAGAGGTGGGAATAGTTCATGATCACCATGTCGCAATTTTTGGCATAGAGGCTCATGATCTCGTAAGGACAGATTCCCTGGCAGGATTGAGTTAGTCGGGATGGCGGTGTGATGTTCTTTTTCAAGCCCTCCACTACATCCAGGGCACGACTTGAACGCCGGAAATGGACCGTTCCGTTCAGCTCGAAGCCCTCTCTACTTCTCAGGTAATAGGGACAGAAGGTCCGATAGCCGGGCTCCTCCTCTGGAATACTGTCGGAGGCAGGGTCATAGATGCTTCCACTGCTTTTACCGATCCTTGAGGAGACATAATTTTTTGTCCACTCTCTTAGCCGGGAGCATCCGGCATAAACGCTCTCCCCGCGAAACTCATCTTCCAGGGGACAGATCTTCTGCTTGCCTACCATATAGGCTATTTCCGGCCTGTGCCGGGTTTTTGACCAGATCTTGTTTACCTCGTCGATGTAGATATCGATCTGAGATACCGTTCGCACAGCAACTACGGTCTTCCCAGTAGCAGCAGCTAAAACCGAGCAAATGCAACTCGTCTTTCCCGTGCCGGTGGGTGCGTCTATCATCAGCACACCATGATCGCCTTTGCTCACAACATCATAGACCGCGTCCAACATCCTATCCTGGTAGGGCCGGAGGGACTCATAAGGGAAATAGTCCAGGTACACAAAAGAAGGATGATACTAGCAAGAGATAAATGCTCTCCACAGGGCGAAAATGAAACTTCTTATAGAAAAGTTAAAATTGTATTGGAGACTTGATTAATAAAGGCAGCACACAGGGTGGGGTTATGAAGAGGGTAATAGTAATCTTATTAATGTTCTTGGCAGCGGCAGATCTTCTATTGGCGGCGGCATTGTCGAGTGAATCCGGCTTTGCAAGTATCCTCGGGCCGGATGGAGTTGTTGTCTCAACACCGGGAACGGATACCAAGAAGGTTGAGGATAAAATGGCTGATGCCTTGGCCAGGCTAGATTCCTGGAAAAAGGCCCGGGCAAAAGAGAAGATAGAACCGGTTGTCGGCAACACAGACCAAACCGAATTGCCATCCAGACCACCTCTCAATTCAACTGAAGCCAATTCAACGTCAGGCAATTCGACCTTAGATAATAATAGCATCATCAGCCCGCCCGGCAATTCTCCCATTCTCAACTCGGATGATCAAAGGGCTGATGCAGGCAGAATTGATGCAAATGATGCGAATAGCCCGGCAGGCCGGCAGAATGTAGGATCCAGCTCCAAAGCACTCTTCAACGGCTACTACGGCATGACCGCCACCAGGCATGAGATGGGCAAGAGCGGTATAAAATCCAAAATGTTTTTGAGCGGGAACTTTGAGATGGACAAGACCGTCAAATTCCAGGACCAGGGCGCCGATTAGTTCGCGAGGCAGAGAATGAAATGCATTGCTTTTATCTTTATTCTTATTTTCACTGTCCTCTCCAGTAGTTTTTCGGCTCTGGCGGCCGAGCCAGAGGAAGAGTGGAATTTAACCTTTGGGGGGCGGTACGCAGATGGGGCCTGGTGTTTACAGGAGACAAAGGATGGCGGCAATATCCTGGTAGGAAATTCTGCTTCCCGAGGTGAAGGAAGCGACCTGATCCTGATCAGAACCGATAAATTGGGAAAATGCATCTGGAGCCGGATTTGGGGAGGATCGGGAGAGGATGTGGGATACTTCGTGCAAGAGACGGAAGATGGCGGATTCATTGTCACGGGAAGCACAAAATCCTTCACCATGGGCGAGGAGCTTTTATGGCTTGTCAAGACGGACGGCAACGGGAATCTCATCTGGGACAAAACCTTTGGCGGATTTGTATCTTCTTTTGGGGATGGCGGGTGGTCTGTGAATGAGACTGATGACGGTGGCTACATCACCGCCGGATACACCCAATCACTGGGAAACGGCAGAAAGGATCTCTGGCTGCTGAAGACCGATGCCATAGGAAGCAAAATCTGGGATAAAACCTTTGGCGGAAGGGAAGATGATGTGGGCATGTCCGTATTGCAGAGCCGGGATTGCGGGTATATTGTGGCAGGACGAACGGCATCCTTCGGCAAAGGTGGAGACGACATCTGGCTCCTTAAAACCGATTCCCTGGGAGAAGAGCTATGGAACAGAACCTTTGGCGGTAAACAGGATGATGCAAGCTTTCAGGTTGTAGAGCTAAAAGACGGATATGCAGTGGTAGGCAGGACGGAATCCGGCTCAGATAAGAATAAGATTATTCTCATTAAAGTGGACCCTGATGGCCAAAAGCTGTGGGAAAAAACTTACCGGGGAAGTTCGGCTTCTTCCCTGCAATCGACTAAGGAAGGCGGCTATATCATTGCCGGAAGAATAGACAATAAAAAAACCGGGAGAGATGCGCTCATCATTAAGACCGAGTCCACAGGCCGCATAGAGTGGTCGATGACCTTAGGAGGTAGCTTTGACGATATCGGCACCTATGTAATTCAGAGCAGAGACGGCTATACGTTAGCCGGCATAACCAGCTCTTATGGACTGGGAAGGGAGGACGTCTGGCTGGTCAAGGTTAGAGAGGATCAAAATGAGACGCAAATAGACGAAAAAATTTTTAAAAGATGAGATGCATAAGGTCACTGATGCCAACACTCGTCAGGATCTCTGAAATAGGCCTCTATCTGCGCTGCCCCCGGCTGATTTACTTTGAAAATCTGAGAAGGACGCCCAAAAAGATCGACACCAAGCACCTCCTTTTGCGCAGCCTCATGCTCTCTTTTTCCCAAAAAAACGATCTGGAAGGCCAGCTAAAAGAGAGCCTGGCCAGGTTGGAAGCGGAACTGCCTTTGGTTTATGAGATCGAGCCGGAGGAGATGGAGCCGGCTTGCCGGGAGCTGGAAGGAGAGATTGCCGGTATGGCTCAGGGCCTGGCCGGGCACCTGGATCATCTGCTTCCCTGCTTGGCTGAGGTTGACCTTTTTTCGGATAAATTGGGCTTATCCGGCAGGCTGGATCGTCTGGCACCGGGCAGCACTCCTTCCCTCATCCGCACTGGCAAAGCCCCAGAGGACGGCATCTGGAAAAGGGACCGGCTCATGCTGGCGGGCTATGCTTTGCTTTTAGGCGAGAAGAACAAGACGCATATAAATCAAGGGCTGGTGGAGTATCCGCGATTGGCCCTGGTGCGAGCCGCACAGATCCACAGCGTCGACAGAGCGCGAGTGCTGCGCATTCGAGATCGAATAAGGCTGATAAAAGAGGGGCAGCTTCCCGACCGGCCCGAGGATGCGCCATGCCAGGCTTGTGAGGCCGCGGAGATCTGCGAGACGAGGCATAGTCTGGCGTCGAGATTTTTTTAGGCATATTTTATCAACTACTTGATTAGCCTCGGAATCAAGCATGCAAACCCATACCTTAAAAGGGGAAGCCCCCAAGACGGCACAGAATACTGTGTTTTTCAGTCATTAGCAGCATCCGTCCCAGAAGATCATGTTGCCAAGCTCAAGCAGCTTAAGGAGATGCTCAATTAGGGCTTGATTAGCCAAGCAGAATATGACATCAAGAAGACAGAGTTCCTGGCTCGAATGTAGAGACATTGACCCACCAAAAAGTATTTCGTCTGAAGCTCCTATCCATGACCTGAGAGACTATATGGATCAACAGCAACAAACACCGGAAGACATATTAAGAAGAGCCTTTGAACTGCAAGAGGTGTTAGAGAGCGAGCACCAGCAATTGAAACTACACGAAGAAGAATACAAGAGACTATTGGCTATAATAACCACTTATGAGACACGGCGTGTGGGTGCTTATGAAGCGATTCGACAGGTTAAGAAGAGACGATACATAATCTCCGACCTTTTCCGAAAAAAATGGCCCGGTTTATTTAATCGATTCGCAAAAGTCTCAATCAAGGACGCCAAAACCGAACTTCAGGATGATGTTATCGAAACAGTTTGCGGTGTCAACGAAGTAATCTGATGGGAGTTCGTATTCCATGACGACTAATGATCGGTAGATATTTATTGTATGAGCGTTATACGCTTCGCAGAAGCGTATAACGCTGGACTCAAATCATGGCAGACTTCCCCCTTGTATACACTGAAATTAACATATCTGTTAATGTTGGTGTAATAAAAGGGGAATTATGAGATGGAGGGACCTGTGACTATTGAGATCCTTAAATCAATGGCAACCGAGGGCCAAGTATTTTCTTTCGATCAACTTTATAAAAAAACTCTGATTAAGAAAGAAGTCCTCCGCGTAATTCTCTTTCGAATGGAAGATCGCGGTTTCATCGAGCGAATTGAAAAAGGAAAATACCTGATTATTCCACTTGGAAGCGAGAAGGGAAAATATACGCTCCATGAATTTGTCATAGGCTCTTATCTCGTTGAACCATCGGCGATTTCCTATTGGAGTGCTCTGCATTATTATGGCATGACCGAGCAGATTCCAAGCACTGTTTTTGTGCAGACGCCGACACGGAAAAAGAAGAGCTGGATAAATATTTTCGGCCTTAATTATCGAATAGTGAGAATTAAAAAAGAGAAGTTCTACGGGCTTAGAAAAGAGTGGATTGAAGAGACGCCGGTGAATATTGCGGACAAGGAAAAGACCATCATAGATTGTCTCGATAAACCACAGTATTCGGGCGGAATCATAGAAGTTGCGAAGGCGCTAAAGACCGGTTCAATGGATTATAACCGATTAAATGAGTACGCACTTAAGATGGACAATTCAGCCGTGGTCCGAAGGTTAGGTTATCTATTCGATCGAATGAGTCTCCCGGTGGATCCGCCTCACCTAAAATCGAAAAAGTACCTTTTGCTCGATCCCACGATGCCTCCAAAGGGTTTCAACGATTCTAAATGGCGGCTGATTATTAACTTGGATACGGTACTTCTGGAAGATCTGGAATGATCCCCATCAGAGAAATCAAGGAAAAAGCCAGAGAATTCGCTGTGCCACCCTCGACTATTGAACGCGATTATGCGCAAAATTGGCTGCTTGCATATCTGAACCCTAAGAAGATGGTATTCAAAGGCGGAACCTGCATAAGGAAAGTATTTATCGAAAACTATCGCTTTTCCGATGATCTTGATTTTACCTTGCTCGATACTTTAGATAAGGAAACTCTGCAGACCATGATTAAGGATTCAGTCATCCAAGTCCGGGATGTGTGTGGTATCCAATTTGAGGATGATATTGGCATTATTGAAACCAAGAGTGGTTTCCGGGCAACGGCAAAGTTCAGGATTATTAACCGTAGCGCAATCGCTCCCATAACAATTAAACTGGACATTACAGATCCAAAGAATGAACAGATTCTGCTTCCTGTGCAACAAAGACGAATAGCACACAACTTTTCAGACACGCTTGAAGCCTCAGTTACCTCATATTCTCTTGAGGAGATTATGGCAGAAAAAATTCGTTCACTCTTTCAGCGGACACGATCCCGGGATTTGTACGACATCGGGCAATTATCTAGAGCTGTAAATCGCGAGCAAGTAAAATCGATCATTTATGATAAATGCAAGCTTAAAGAAGTTGTTCTCAATAGTTCACTGTTCACAGAAAAACGTGATAAATTCGCAGCATCATGGGTTGCATCATTGCAGCACCAGATGGGCGGCATTCCTGACTTTAATGATGTATTTGCGGAAACCATTGAGTTGCTCGAATATTATTCGTCATAGTTTTAAAATATAGAATCTTTTTTGGCGTTGGCCCATCGTTTCTTTCCCCACCAATTCTATGCTAAGACGAACTCAAGCATCATAGAATATATCTCATGTGAAAGCCCATCGTGCTGCATAAGAAATAGGAGCAGCCTGGCGCTTACCGTGATCCTGCTCGCCCAAGACCTAGGCCGCGATCCTAGCCGAGGAAACGCCGCCAAGGAGATCTCCTTAAAGAGCATGAAATGCGCCTGGATAGGTACAGCGAGAACATTGACTATCTGCGATTCAAGGAAGATCCGGAGCCTATCGTGGGATGCGGTTAGAGTAATCTAATTTGGTTCCTCGCTGTTTCACGTGGGTAATAGAATAATTGAGTCCTCTGTGAGTCCTCCGTGCGCTCTGTGTCTCTGTGGTGGTAGTCCGTAAACCATTGGTTATAACCAGTGGCTAACGACGTTTTCACCACAGAGACACCACAGTTCACAGAGAACGCACAGAGCGACTAACTAACAACTGGAAAAACATAGTAACCTGAGGTTAGCAACTGGAAATAGCGAAGAGCCTCTAATTTTTTGGTAGCCAAGCTAAGTGCTGAGGGAAAAGATATAATGATACGAGTGCATCGAAGAAATTGAAATAAGATTTAACGAGATGATCTACATGAATGCCAATGAGACAAAGCTTCAGCCGATTCTTGAAGGCACAAAGCAATATGTTGTTCCACTATTTCAACGACCGTATAGTTGGGATAAGGATCAATGGAGCAGGCTGTGGGACGATCTGATGGACCTATCTGAAGAGATGGATCCATCTAAAGAAACTGATCTAAGAACTCATTTCATGGGATCTATAGTAACCATGCCTACAACTTCAGTACCGGAAGGAATTACAAAGTACCTTCTGATCGATGGGCAGCAGCGATTAACAACTATATTCATAATATTATCATTATTGCGAGATAGTGCCTTGGGCAAAGGTGGCGAGAAAAAGAGTAGATTAGCAGAAGAAATTCAAAATACGCTACTTGTAAACCAGTATCAAGAAGAGACAGATTATTTCAAATTGCTGCCAACTCAGGTTGATCGGGATTTTTTTGAGAGACTCGTAAAAGAGAGAATATTTGATGGGCAAAATCAAATAATAGCTGCATATAAATTCTTTGATAGAAAGTTTAGACAGAGTGGCCTAGAAGAAGAAGATCTAAAAAAGCTAATGACGAATCACCTCTCGGTCATAAGCATATTGCTTGAGCGAAATGATAATCCCTATTTGGTTTTTGAAAGCCTTAATGCAAAAGGATTGGCACTCTCACAAGCCGACTTAATAAGAAATTATTTCTTTATGCGTATACATATAAAAGATCAAGAAAGAATTTACTCTGAGTATTGGAAACCCATGCAGGATTCATTAGATCTGACCTAATTCATAAGACATTATATAATGAAAGATGGATACAAAGTAAGGGAAAGTGATGTGTATTTTGTTTTAAAAGAGATAACAAGCAAAGGAGATGTAATCGGATGGTTAGGAGATCTCAGAAAATTCTCCACCTATTATGAAAGAATTACCCACCCCGAGAAAGAAGAAAATGTGGTTATAAGACGCGCTTTGTCTAGATTGAATAGACTTCAGATAACAACAGTATATCCTTTCTTATTAAATTGCTATAACAAATATAATCTAGGCGAGATTACATCCACGGATTTTATTGAGATACTAAAAACACTGGAGAACTTTTTAATTAGACGATTTATATGTAATATTCCTACAAATCAACTAAATAAAATATTTTCCCCCATTAACAATCAGATACAAACTGGTGTATTTGCAAATTATGTTGAAGGAATGAAAACACTTCTACAAAATAAGGCGTATCCTAAGGATAATGAATTTGAAGAAAGAATTAAAGATGCAAAACTCTATGGTGCAGGAGATCGTGCTACAAAGTCAAAATTAATTCTTGAGACAATTGAGGAATCATATGCCCATAAAGAAAAGATAGATTTCAATTGTTTGGAGATTGAACACGTAATGCCACAAACGTTGACCAATAATTGGAAAGACCATCTAGGGAATGATTGGGAAAAGGCACATGATTTATTACTACACACTATTGGAAATTTGACCTTAACAGCGTATAATCCCGAAATATCAAATGGTGATTTTGGGGCAAAGAAAGATTACTACGGCCAGAGCCATTTAGAGATGAATAAATATTTCAAAGATACAGATGCATGGAAACAAGCAGAAATTGAAGCTCGCGCTGAATTCTTAGCAAATAGAGCATTAGAAATTTGGCCGTATTTTGGAAATGAGGAGAAACAGACTGTCGAGAAAAGTCCGCTCACTGGAAAAACACCAAAAACATTGAAGAGCTTAGGACAAGAAATTCCCGTCTCTTCGTGGAGAGATGTACTTGAAGCAACCATGAATACCATCGCTGAGTACGAACCTGAAAAATTTGCTGAACTTATTAAATATTTCCCAGGTTTTATCGGATTGGATGAAAAAAGATTCAGATCCCCAAGGAAGCTTAAGAATGGTGCTTTCGTAGAAGTAGATCATTTATCAGCGAGATCTACCCAGCGTCTCTGCTACCAGGCATTTGAGACCATTGGTCTGACTTCAGACGACTGGTCAGTTGAAGTGGCTGATAATTAGTGCATGAGAGATAACCTAGATCATCTGATATCTATATGATCTGAGATTATCGTTAATTTAATATTTTTTATTCAAACAACTGTAGTGTTTTCGCCGTCCAGCGCTACTCTGCCCCAACCCGTCCAGGACCTGGCTGCGATCCCCACTCGACCGCAAAGAGAGCCGCCTTGCGAAGCCCGGCCCCCCTGGCGTGCGGGCGTCCCCTGCCATCCAGCTCGACCGGATTCCAGCCAGCCATCTGCCGCACCGCCCAAGCCGCATCTCTGTCGCCCCTGCAGCTCTTGGCCAGCATGCATCCCAGCCGAGCGAAGCCGCGCGCGTGCCCGCCCAGGACATGGCGGCGATCCCAACTCGACCGCAACCCGGTCCCGCCAGGCGAGCCCGGCCCCCTGGCGTGCGGGCGTCCCGGCCACCTCCGCTCGCCCGGATTCCTGCCAGCCATCCGCGCCGCCCGGGCCTCGTCCTCGCAGGACCTGCAGCTACAAGCCAGCGAGCGACACTAACCAGCGAGACGGCAAGCGCAGCCACTAAGCGGGCCCCAGCTCGCAAAGTTGCCCGGCTCCTGGCGTGCGGTCCTCTGGATGAATGGCTCCGAAAGCATTTTATCTCTGCGATTTTACTGTACTAATATGCACAAGCACCATGCCATTGGAGAACGCATATCAGAAAAGGATAGGATGAGGACCCTAGCCGTTCTTCCACCCGAAGTGAGGGATGCTTATCTGGACGTCACTAGGAGTCATCGCAGACTGCTAGAGCGCCTGGCTCAAAGGTAGTCATATATATTTCTCTGACGCGCTTTGAACCAAGTCTTACTCTTCTTCTTTAGCCATTCCCCAATGCGTTCTATCTCACATTCTTTCTCAGTATCGGAGATCTTTTGCAGGGCATTGATGATCTCATCTTCGTCACTTCGCCCCAAATAATGGCCGCTCATTTTAAGGATCGTGGCAGCCAACACGAAAGAGGTCCTTTTGTTGCCATCAAAAAAAGGGTGATGCCTTGACATGTACTATGTAATCTATGGTCCCCTCGCACAGGATGCCATGAATCTGCCCACCCGTCCTTATGAGATCCTCATGCATCGCTAATACCATTTCTTTGGTTATCTGGACCATCCTTTCTCCGCAGACCACACAGCGACGATCAGTCAAAAGCCTTTTCATCAGGGGTCCTGGTGGAAACTAATCACGAAGCCCAAGACCTTGTACCTTTAATCACATCGTTTTCGAGACAGGATTAGGCAGATAAAAGAGGGCCAGCTTCCCGACCGGCCCGAGTATGCACCCTGCCCGGCCTGTTGGGCCGCGGAGATTTGCGAGACCCGAACATAGTCTGGCGTCAAGATTTTTTTATATAGGCGTGCAAACCCATACCTTATAAAGGGGAAGCCTCATTTGCTGCTACGAAACCAAGAACACTTCAATCCAACGGCAAAGCGCGCTGTTCTTGGCGGATTAAGAGGACAATAAATGGCAACCATCGAGGAACAGATCAAGGCACTGGAAGAGGAGATCTTTAACACTCAGAAGAACAAGGCTACTGAGCACCATCTGGGCAAGATCAAGGCCAAGATCGCGAAGCTGAAAGCGCAGCAAGAGCTTCAGAAGATCAAGGGCGGCGGCGGGGGTAGAAGATACTACATCAAGAAGTCGGGAGATGCAACGGTGGCCCTGGTGGGCTTTCCATCTGTTGGAAAGTCAAGTCTGCTCAACCACCTGACCGCCTCCAAATCAGAGGTTGCCGCATACCAATTCACTACCCTGGAGGTCATTCCAGGGGTCATGAAATACAAAGGCGCTGAGATCCAGATACTGGATATGCCGGGCATCATCAAAGGAGCCGCCAAAGGCAAGGGCCGGGGCAGAGAGGTCATAACGGCAGCTCGCGCCGCAGACATAATATTACTATTGGGTGACGTCTTCAACTACAAGCTGAATATTCTGGAGCGCGAGCTTTACGATGCAGGAATCCGGCTGGACAAACAGCCCCCCAATATTCACATCACACAGGACAAGAAGGGCGGCATAATCATACGCAGCACTGTGCAGCTCACCCACATGACGGAGTTTCAGATCGCAGATATCATTCGCGCCTACGGAATTGTCAATGCCAATATCACGATTCGCGAAGACATAGATACCGACAGCCTGGTGGATTTTTTGGCCGGAAACAGGGTTTACATTCCTTCGGTGGTGGCCATAAATAAGTTCGACCTTCGATTCGGAGATGTAGAGACCAGGATCAAAGAAGAGCTGAACAGGGACTATCTGCCACTCTCTTGCGCCACTACTCAGGGCCTGGAGGAGCTAAAGGAACTTATTTACGACCGGCTGGGTTTCATCCGCGTCTATCTCAAGCCGAAAGGGGGCAAAGCAGACCTGGAAGAGCCGTTGGTACTGCTGGACGGAAGCAGCGTCAGATCGGTTTGCGAGCATCTTCATCGCGACTTTGTGAACCTCTTCCGCTATGCGCTGGTCTGGGGCAAGAGCGCCAAATTCCCCGGTCAATCGGTGGGTCTGGATCATGAGCTCAAAGATAGTGATATACTCTCCATAATTACCAAGAGAAGGTAGGAAAGCAAGAATAAATTATATTTCGTTTTAACCGGTAAGTATATAACCTGAGCGGTTCTTTAAGTGATGCTGGATTCATCGATTCAAAGAGATTTGATGAGATGTTTTCAGAAACCGTTTCGATTCCTTAAATCGATTCAAAAGGCAAGTGAATATAAATGTTTGAGAGAAAATATGAAAACAGCGGTAGCAGCAGCGGAAGTGGCTACAATAGCGGTCCTAGAGAAATGACAGATGTTACTTGTTCAGAATGCGGCAAGCAGACACAAGTCCCCTTCAAGCCGGATGGGTCCAGGCCGGTATACTGCAGCGAATGTTATCAGAAGCACAGACCTGCCCGATCACCCGGTAGATACTAAACCTTCAATATTTCTTAATGATCTATTTATAAGAGGGCCTTGGTTTCGTATATAAAGCCCTCGCAATTTTTGCTATGATGGACGAAATAATGAATGTTGATTAGAATAAATTAGAAATTGGGCATGGGGTAGAGTCGAAATGAAACAACCAGAGAGGCAAGACATAGCGAAGTTTGACGGCATAATCTCCGAGCTAGGAAGAAGAGGGATAGTTGTGCTGATGCATCGTCCCACCCGTTGGGGTTATGTCGTGGACGCGGTCATTCCTTCAATCAAGATAGTCATTCTAAAGATGCCGGATCTGACTAAACAGGTCAAAGTAGCCATGAGCCAGTTTCGGGATCTGATTAACAGGCTGGAAAGCGATGGGTATCAAGTCATGGTCATTCCCAAGAACAGCATGGATGAGGCACAGGTCAAAGCTTTCTGCGATCGGATCGCTGCTGAGCCGGCTCTAGCTGCCGCCTGAATTATTCTTATTTTGCCTTGCCGCTGTAAATCCAGAAAAGCCCTGTTTTTGGAAGGAGAACTTCTCGCCGGACTTTGATTCAAGTGTCCCCTGCAAAATTGAGACCTGGTGGAAGATTAGAACGCTTGGCAAAGGAGGCTGGTAGTCAAGAGCAGTAGCCGCGCTCTTTTGCACATCTACTGCCAGATCCAGGGTGTAGTCCCCGTTATCTGCCTCTACATGATAGGCGGCAGGAAAGATTTCAGCCGTCATATTGTCAAATGCATTTGAATAATTTAGTTTGATCTGTTTATCCGAGAAAACGATGCTCTTGCCGTCTTTCTCTATTCCCAGAAATGCCACTCTCTGCTCGCCCAAGATCTCAGCGAATGCCAAGCTGAATCCTTCGAGGGGAACTGAAACCGAGGCCCTGGTGATTTGAGGATCGCTTAAGGCAAAGCGGCCCCATGCATGCTCGTGAAAGCCTATGCCTTGCAGGCTTTTTGTCCTGTTACCGATGGTAAGAGTGCCGGTTACCTGGGCGGAGGGCATGTAAACCAGCCATTTAATCCAATCACCCTTGAGGTGGCCGATATGCTCCTGAACCGGGATGGCAAACCAGGGGCGAGCCGTGGGCTGATAAACCAGATCCCAGCGGATAGGATCACCGGAGGCACTGTCCAGGGCCTCACCCCAGACGCGCAGGTTCGGCTCTTCCTCTGTGGAAAAGCCGCTCTTGTCAATGTCAAACATGGGAGATTTTCGGTCTCCTCCATATCCACGGCTGTGGTGCTGTCCTATGATATTAGGCAGGCCATCCTGCATGGCCACAGCCTGCACCTGAATCTTTCTTTCAGAGGAAATATTGTCCGGGTCGCTGAGGAGATAGACCACCTGGAACTGAGTGTCATTATCCGCTACATCGAAGTACCACCACTCATTGTAGAGCTGGTCATCCACGCCATTGGCCATGTAGTGGTAGGCATCGTCCTTGGGAGAGGCATCGATCGCACATCCCATGCCCGACAAAAAGAGCGCGACTATTGCTATCAGTAATGCATTATGCCTGTCGCAGATAAGTTGCATAAGTCTCCTCTGGATCATCAAATCATAATTGATTATCATCCCAAATATAGCGATCCTTAAAGGCTAAACTGATATAATAGTATCGGCATAAACAGAAAAATGCATCGGGGCAAAAGGAAGAGATAAATGGACAAGAAATCGGTTTTAAGAGCGTTTTTTCGGTTTGTCAATCGATTTATTGTAGTCCCGGCATTTCAGAGAGACTGGGGGCGAATCATATCCAATTCCCTCACCGGAGATATTATGGTGCTGGGGATAGCGGGCAGAAAGACGGGAAAAATTCGCTATACTCCGGTGACCTATGCCCGGATCGGGCAGAATATCTACTGCTACCAGGGAAAAGAGACGAAAGGACAGTGGTATCTGAACCTGCTGGCCAATCCAGAGGTTGAGGTTCTCCTGCCGGGCGGCCGCTTTTCCGGGCGCGGGGAGGAGGTCCATGACTCCGCAGAAAAGCTGCAGGCAATCAGGCTGATCCTGCTAGGCAGCGGCCTAAATCGCTCCATGTACGGATTTGATCCAGAGGCAGCAGCGGATGAAGTAGTGCAGGAGAAGACAAGAGACATTCCCGTGGTCCGGATTAGGCTCGATTAGATTCTATCCTTATATTCTTCCAGCAATACATCAAGTAGAATTGTGGACTGGCTATTCCTCTCTCTTCTGGGCGCATCTGCTCTTGCAGTTACCGGAGTTATCGATAAGTTCATCCTGGACAGGTATGTGCGAGACCCTATTGCCTACCTGGCCGCCCTGGTTATAATGCAGCAGCTCCTAATCGTCGCCATCCCAGTTTATTTGGGATGGGGATATATCTTCCCCCAGACTCTTTATGCCCTGGCGGCAGGCATCTGCCAGGTAGTACTCTGGGCGGCCTACTTGTTAGCCCTTCAGCAGGAGGAGACCAGCCGGGTGGCAGCCTTGGTCTACGTCTTTCCCGTCTTCGTCTTTTTGGGTGCATTTCTTTTCTTAGGAGAGACTCTTGCCGCCAAAGATTACTTAGGCGGCGCTTTGCTGGTATGCAGCGCTTTATTAGTATCCTACCGGCCAGCGCAAGGAGGCAAGCCTGCTATCCTCTCACCTGCTTTAAAGTATATGGCCGTCTTCTGGATCTTTACTGCAGCTTATGTCCTGGCTGCCAAATATCTTCTCGCGTTCATGAACGAATGGCATTTGATCCTCTGGTCATCTCTGGGCAGCCTTCTGGCAGTCTTGCCGCTTTTGGGGCGAAAAACGGTACGTAGAGAGCTTGCTGCATATTTTTGCGCAGGTCCGTTTCTGCTTTCCGCCCTCCTTGCCGATGAGATCTTTGACTTCCTGGGCAGAGGAGCCTTCATCTTCGCCTATGCCGCCGGCTCCCTGGCCCTGGTCTCCAGCGTAGCTGCTTTGCAGCCCTTCATCACCCTGGTCTATGTCATCCTACTGGGACTATTTGTTCCGGGAATTTTGCAGGAGGAGCTGGATAGAAAGACGATTGCTCAGAAGACGCTCGCCATTCTCTTGATAATAGTGGGAGTATATCTGGTCTCTTAAATTCTGAAATAAATGGAAAAATATTTGTTCTCATTATACTCTTGCATAAAATTTTGCAATAGCAGAGATCTCTTGCAGCTTATCTTCAGAGATTCCGGACAGGTCTTCCTGCTTTATCCATCCTTCCTGCAACAGTCGGGCAAAGACAAAGCGCAGTACGGAGTAACGATAGTCATACTTCTCATCAGTCTCCTCGCGCTTCTCTGTCAGGTAGGTATGGAGTCTCCATAGATCGGTCGAATTCTCTATCTCATCTGCCATTTTGCGGACGTTCTCTGAGATGGCCTTGCACTCTCGATTATAGGCGGCCCTGTAGACTTTTCTTGCTATCTCCTTCTCACTTTTTGACCATTCCTTCTCGTTTGGTACCATTCCGATTTCCTCATGCCCCAATTAAATCTCCTGCTTAAATACCTCCACCAGCGAGTCTTTGGCCTTCTTCATAACTTCTGTGGGACAGGTCTTGTAGGCCCGCTGCAGCGGCTCTATTGCCCTCTCATCTGCAATCTCTCCCAGGCTCCAGGCCGCCCAGGCTCGTATCTCCTCGTCCTCCCGTCCGAACATGATCTCCACCAGCGGCACCAGTGCTTTGTTATGGCCGATCTCACCAAGGGTTGTGACGGCAGTGTAGCGAACCTGCCAGTCCTGGTCCTGCAAGGAGCGCAAAGCCAGATCACAGGCACCTTCCCCCTTAATCTTGCCCAGAGATTTTAGTGCCTCGCACCGGACGGCACTCTCGCTATCCTGCAAAGCCTGGGCCAGACAGCTCAAAGCCTCATCGCAGGCCACCTCTCCCATGAAGGCTGCAGCTCTGCGCCTAACCTCCATCTCCTCATCCTGCATCAGCCTTGCCACATCCGGCAGAGATTCCCGGTGCCCGATCTTGGCAAGACCCGTCACTGCCATACCCCTGATCTCGGGCTCGGCATAGCCCAAGAGATCACGCAGAGCCTCTGCTGCCCCTAGCTGTGCGCAGCGCCATTGCCGCTCGCAGACGAACATCCTTGGAGCTATCTCTTTTCATGGCCAAAACCAATGCTGGGACCGCCTCCTGGCTCCTGACAGCTTCCAGGGCGGCGGCGCACCATTCGCGAACCACGTGATCAGGATCATTGAGCATGGCCCGGCAGAGCGGCTCTACTGCACTGGGGCTGCCGATCTTCCCCAAAATCCAGGCGGATTTATACCGCAGATCTGAGAACTCGCCGGTCTCCAGGGCAATGGCCGTATGATCCACGGAGGCCTCCCCCAGATTCACCAGGGCCCATGCCGCCTTCTGGCGTTCGAAGTAGTCATCACTCTTGCCGAGTATTTCGATCAGTTCACGAGCCTTATCCATGCTGATTGTTCGGGCATGCAGTCATTTAAGCTTTATCAATAAATAAGGTTAAATCCGTGTGCGGGTTAGTCATCCACTGAAAAAGCGTAAATTGAACAGAAAGAGGCAGATGGGGAACGAATTATGGGATATCTCTTTGGGCCGGTGCTCTCTCGTCGCCTGGGCCTGTCCATGGGCGTGGACCTGCTCAAATACAAGACCTGCAACCTGGATTGCGTCTACTGTGAGCTGGGCCGCACTGCCTGCAAAACCTCTTGCCGGGATCGTTTCGTGCCCCGCCAGAAGGTTTTAAAAGAGATCGAACTTAGACGGGGCGAGCCTTTCGACCACCTCACCTTTGCCGGATCAGGAGAGCCGACGTTAAGCCTTGATCTGGGCGAGATCGTGGCTCAGGCCAAGGAGATCGTCGATTCTCCCGTAGCAGTGATCACCAATAGCACGCTACTCTCCAACCCTGCGGTTCGAAAAGAGGTTGCTGGCTGCGGATGTGGTCCTTCCCTCTTTGGATGCAGCGAGCGAAAGGGCTTTTTTGGCCATCAACAGGCCGGCACCGGGCCTTTTGGCCGCGGAGATGATCCAGGGCTTAAAGGATTTCCGCAAGGAATTTTCGGGCGAGATCTGGCTGGAGGTGATGCTGGTGAGGGGCATGAACGACCAGGAGGCGGAAATGATCGCCAGGGCGGCGGAGTCCACAGAGCCGGACCGAATTCAGCTCAACACGGTGGTACGGACGCCTGCGGAGCCGGTGGAGGCTCTGAGCGAGGAGGAGATGCAAAGAATGCTGGAGATTTTCCCCGGTGCCGAGCTGATACCGGACTGGGACTGGAGCGTTCCCGCCCGTATCCTGGAGAGGCTGATAGATTTTCTCATAATCCGGCCCAGCACCCTGGAAGAGATAAGCCGGAACCTGGAAATAGAAGGAAGCGATGCCATCAAATACTGCAAGATCATGGAGAAGGACGGCCTGATATCCAGGAAGCTGCAAAGCGGCAAGCTCTATTTTCATGCCGTCGGAATAGCCGATAAATAATTATTATAATAACCAATTGCATGCCAACCAGCGGAAATGACTCCCCAATTACGATTCATGCGCCCAGAAGAGCACTAACCAGCGAGACCGCAAGCGCAGCCGCCTTGCGCACCCCGGCCCCCTTGGCGTGCGGGCGTCCCCTGCCCAGGACCTGGCAGCGATGCCCGCCAAGCCGACCCGAGAGCACGAAACGAGGCTCGACCGGCACAGCGAGCACACCGACGACATGCGATTCAAGGAAGAACCTGAGTCAACCAAGACACACACAGGCAGATCGGGCCACGATCCTCCGGGTCCTACTTGCGGCCAAAGGCGGCAAGATGCTCGCGAAGGATGCGCGCCGTCAACTCGGACTAAGCGAGACCGTTTTTTCAAGATTGTCTCCAAAATGAAAGACCATATCGAGGTCAAGGAGTTCCACGCTAACCGGCGAAATAACGTCATCGTTCTGAAGTCTGCAAAAGGCTGAATACTTGCGCGCAAGTATCAAGCTTTCTTTCCCTTCTCTTTGAAGCTTCATGATTTGACTTGAATTCGAATAGATTCATAACAGTTATTGATACTGATTGCTTTGAAATATAAATATAATATCGTAATATATATTATATAGGGTGTATCAGCGAGATAGTGCCGCAATGGTTAACAGTTGCGCGCAACCATCGGCCAAAAGGTTTTTCGTTAGATCTACCTATGCAGGTCTAAGACAGGAGGGAATCGACGAGTGACTGGTAAGACAATCTGTTCTTAAGGCGTGGGCATATCTCTTACGGTCTTTGCTCTCAACCTTTCGAAAATCACTTCCGTCAACGCTCTGTTGGAAAAGATCTCTATTGAGGCGGGATGCAATTGTGAAAACAAGCATAGGACAAATGGATGGGAACGGATGGGAGGAATACTGCCAGGTTCTCCTTCGGGCGCATTACGTTGACTACCAGGAAGTTCCAGCGCAATTCGGTGGCGATTATGGGATTGAAGGCTTTACGCGCTCTGGGATTATCTTCCAATGCTATTGTCCTCCTGAAAATCCCAGTGGTAATGACCTCTATGAAAAACAACGCGATAAGATTACTAATGATATAAATAAGCTTATTAAGAACTCATCGAAGATATCACGTCTTGGGGCAGGCATTATCAGAGAATGGCACTTTCTCACGCCTCGTTATAACAACAAGGAGCTAGTCAATCACTGTCGGTCAAAAGAATCAGAAGTACAGAGCAAGAACCTCTCAACGGTGTCCTGTAATTTTATAATATGCATTAAAACCGATCAAGACTTCTTGCGTGAACGACAAATTTTCCTTGGGACGACAGGGAGTCGAGTGCCACCTACCAGCGAAGTGCCAACGTCAGATGGTCTAGATGAGTTCCTCGAAAGTGATAATGAGATCGTCCAAAATATAAAGAAAAAAATCGCAAAGCTATTGCCCTCTTCAGAAGAACAGTCTCTTTTAACAAAACAACTGGTAGAAGGATATGTTGTAGGCCAGCACGAATTAGAAATCCTTAATCAGAGGTTTCCGGCAATATACGAGTCCATTCTTCAACTCAAATCAGCCAAACAATCACAACTGCAAATGCAAATGCTATCTGAGCCTAATAATCCCGGCAAAATGCTTAACATCATTCTCAAAGAATATGAAGGCAAATTAGAAACTGACTTCTCGAAATGTCTGAATAGTGCCCTGATTACTAGGCTGTCCACTGAGGCCATTTCTGACTGGCTAGGGAGGTGTCCTTTGGACTTCCTTGACTTGGAGGGTAATGATGGCGGAAATTGATTTCCCATTTGAGGCAATCAAAAGGCTGACATTTCGCCCCAGACCACAGCCATTGCCAGCCAGCTTGCGTCCAATTTATAGGATTGCCTTGATTTTGCTTATTCTGAAGACGAATTGTCGTGAAAAGACTGCATCCATGCTTAAACTGCAATTCTTCAATTGGCTGCTCAAGAGTTCCTATCTACAAGAGTTAAATGAGGAAAAAATAGTCAATGAATGCGAATTTACGCTAGAACGAATTCATCTTGATCCAATGGTTAATCTAGCCTTAAATTATGCCATTTCCGAAAAGCTGATATCTATCACAGGTAATTCAAAGTACAAGCTCACCGATAAAGGAAACAAATTTATTAGCCTGATTCTTCAAGAGGGGCAATCTGTTCTTGCAAAAGAACGGGAATTCCTCATGCAAATCGGCAAAAGGGTATCAGAAGTGAGATTGAGGGGAGGAACCCCATGAAACTTCATATAAATGCCTTTAAGTTAACCCTCGCAACCAGTAATGGTCCCTATGGTGCTACGGCTTTGTTTGATGGGGGGCTAAACATCATTCGAGCTGAAAACACAAGCGGCAAGTCTGCCATTATTACCGGAATACTTTATGCATTGGGATTAGAGATACTAGTTGGAAAGAAGGGTAAAGAAGCACTCAAGCCAGTCATGTGGAGCACGGGTACGTACAATGGCGAAGCATTCAACGTGCTGGAATCGTTTGTAGAGATAGAAATATCTAATGCCTCAGGAAATGTGGTGACAATACGTCGATATGTTGCTGGAAATAAAGACGACCGACTCGTGGAGGTAGTTCATGGACCTGTTTTAACCGAAAAACCAAGAGATCAGTATAAAGTGGAATCATTATTTGTAGGCATCGAGGGGGCTGCTCAAAGGGAAATGGGTTTCCATCATTTTCTAGCAGAATTTCTTGATTTGGAACTGCCTTACGTCAAGAAGTTCAATGGAGATGAAGTACCACTTTATGTCGAATGCATCGCTCCACTTATGTTTATCGAGCAGATTCGTGGTTGGGGTGGTATACAAATGACCTTGCGACATAGTTTTGGAATAAAAAATGTCGCTAAGCTTGCCGTGGAATACATCTTGGATCTTGATGTTATCGAGAATGAGAAAATGCGCACCCAAATATCCGAAGATGCAAGCCGGATACTTGAGGATTGGCAATTTACGCGAAAGTCAATGGTCCAAATTGCCTACCAAGCTGGCGGCCAATTGATGAATGTTCCTGCAAAGCCTAGTATGCTTCATGATGATCCATGGATTGCGATTTCTAGCAACGACGAGAACATTATTACTCTTGACGATTTAATAGTGAATAAAAGACGTCTGCTTATTGATCTCTCTTGTAAAGAAACACCGAAGGTGTCAGGGAGCGCAGAACAGGAAGCGCAATTGTTAGAACGGGAAAAGATTCTGCTAATTGCTCAAGCGGAGCTTTCAGAATTGCGTTCCGATATCCATGCAGAAGAGGATGAACTCCAGAAGCTGCGAGATAGGCTCGACTTTATCAAGGCCGACATCCAACGAAATAAAGATATTAAGCGGCTTCGCGACTTCGGTGTCGAAATCGGAATATCGTTGATTCAGGGCATATGTCCCACATGCAATCAAGTCATCCAGGATAGCCTTGTTCCAACCGAATCTACTGTAATGGGAGTCGAAGAGAATATCCATTTTCAGCAAACGGAGGCCGAAGCAGTTAGGTGGCTCATATCCTCCAAGGATGAACGTATACCACATCTTCAAGGCTTGGAGTCAAGAAAATTCAAAGACGTAACAAATCTCCGAAGGATCATCAGGGATCTGCGATCGGATTTACTGGAGAAAAAGGATTTGTCCGTTGCGACAATCCGCGAACAGGTCCATATCCAGGACAATATTGAAGATTTGGAGCAGAAGCGCAATGAATTTGAAATGTACCTGCAGAAAATAAGTGATATCGCAATACAATGGCAAGAAAATCGTGCAAGGCACTTAGAGCTTCCCGATGACTACTTTTCATATGAGGATAAAAACAAACTTGATGCTCTTTCAAAATGCTTTGCGAATAATGTTAGACTTTTTGGATACCGCAGTACAGAGATTGCTGAACTTCGCATATCAAAAGACAACTATCGTCCCACCAGCGATGAATTCGAAGTCGCGTTTGGGGCATCAGCTAGTGATAATATCAGGTTGATTTGGGCCTATACGTTAGCATTGTTCCAGGTCTCATTGAGTCACGGTGGCAATCATTGGGGAGTTCTGATATTTGATGAACCTGAACAGCAACAAATGCAGGGTGCAAGTTCGGACGCCCTGTATAAAGAAGCCTCTATTATGCCCCGAAACGAATTCCAAATGATTATAGCTACGAGTGCCTCCAAAGAAGTAACACTCCGGAGAGTCAATAGCATACAGCATAAGTTATTGGATTTTGGCGATATTGTAATTAGGCCGATATGACGAACTTGGGCATCTCGACGTGGACCAGGCCCGCCCAGCCATTACACATTTTGCGGCGGCACTCTGCATAATCCGCAGGTCTATTGCGCGGATGTGCTGCTGCTGTTTGTCTACGCGGATGGGTTTACTCCACCCAAGTATTTGGCGATGCCATCGATCTAAAATTCCAGGCAACAATCGTCACACCATCTCAGCGGAGAATATTGATATACTATTGATAGATATGCTATTGTATGCAAACGGATCAGATCCGACTTAACCATTTTTTTGAAGTTCCGGAATTAAAAAATAAGTTAAAAAAAGATAATCGGTTATTCTTGCCACTAGATGAAAGATGGTACCGACTATTTTACGAAGGCAAGAAGTGCTGGGAATTACGAGGCATAAACGGTATATTTAACCTAAAAACTATCAAGGAAGGTCGAACTGTCGAATTGAGGCGCGGATACAAATCTGATCCATTATGGGGTATAATTACAGATTGCTTGGAAGTTGGATCCATCGATCAAATACCTGAAGGTATATTAAATGAAACCATTCCAATAATAGTTAGAGACGATCCAGAAGTTAAAGCTTTTCTCACTAAATATGGAGAAAAGTATAATAAGTTCATCTTGTTTAAAATCAAAATTATCGAGGGAATCAGAAAATGACCGAAGCATATCCAGATCGGATAATAGCCGATGAAGAAATTGATACTCTAAAGAATCTCCTGCTATCACAAAATTTGAACTTTCCCAGTTATCCTGATTGGGTTGAGAAGGCAGTTCGCGAAATAAGGGAAGGCAAAAGGCAAGCATTTGGCCTATTTGCTTCGGAACTTTGTGGAGA
The DNA here is from genome assembly GCA_963803855.1 of Methanotrichaceae archaeon. GTDB lineage: Archaea > Halobacteriota > Methanosarcinia > Methanotrichales > Methanotrichaceae > Methanothrix. The sequence continues at coordinate 348,070 of CAWDNX010000001.1, read as the reverse complement.
CGGAGTGATTAAAGTCTCAGCCAGCGGGACAGTAGAATTAAAAAATTTTTATATAAATGATGAATTTAGGGATAGCAATTTTGGATCAATGCTTTTAGAATTCATCGAAAATTATTGTATAGAGCGGGGCTACCGTCAGATCCAAGTCGATATCGATACCACCGATATTAATACGACTAGATTTTTTCTTGGTAAGGAATTTGAATTTCAATCCCGCGGGGATTTTTACGGGATGGGTAAAGAACGATATTTGCTCTTAAAGAAGTTAAAAAGCAAATATATCGGTGATTACGACTGGATCGGAATCACCAAATGGGTTGTGGAGCATCTATGGGGCTTTAGTATTGAAAATGAGATCGAGGCAAGAAAACGATATGCATATAATAGATGCCATGAAGGGATGAACATTGCTGCAACTGTCCTGATTGAGGACGATTTAAATAAAACCATCTCGGTGGATGAAATCAAAGCATTCCGTCAATCCAAAGATTCAAGAGGAATTTTATCCTATTTTGCTCCGCAATTTGCTCACGAGGCAAAAGAATTTGCCAAAGAAAATGGCATAAATGTTATAGATCGTGACAAGCTGGAGGAGCTCTCTGGTTTTACCCTCCCAAAATCTTATGAAGAGGCAGCAGGACTGATTGTCATTGTGAAGCCAGAATACTATGAAAGGCTGAAAGAAAGTGGTGACCGCGTCTTCCTAAAAGAAGGTCATCCACCTTTCGGGATTAAACATGGCCAGACGATTTTGTTCTACAATACGTCTCCTGTTATGGGAATAATTGGATATGCTATAATTAAAAATATATCTACGGATAATCCGGATGAGATTTGGAAAAAACATTCTAGTCAATCGGCTTTCTCAAAAGATGATTGGAGCATCTATGCTCAGGGGAAGTCTTGGATAACGGCATATTCGTTCGAAGAAATTAGAGAGACTCATAAAATAGAACTCCCAAAAATACGTGAAATTCTGGATCATGGATTCAACCACCAAGGTGGTCAAAGGATAACGGTGAACAATTGGGAGAATATCAAAAAATATATCATTGATGCATAAATCAAGAGTTTAGCATTTGGGCTTATCTTGCCCAAATGCTAAACCTCATCATCGACGCCGCCCAGGCCGCATCCCTGCGCACCTGCATCCCCAATCCTGCGAGCGGCACTAACCAGCGAGACCGCAAGCGCAGCCGCCTTGCGGAGCCCGGCCCCCTGGCGTGCGTGCGTCCCCTGCCCTGGACCTGGCCGCGATCCCGGCAAGCCGCCAAGCTGCTCCGGGAAAGCGAACGCCGGTTCGAGGATGAGCCGCTCCCAGGATAGCCGGGATCTGCGGCGAGCAGGCCAGATCCAGATGAAGAAAACGAGGCGGCGCTAGGACCGAGAATTCAGCTCATTTATCATTTTTTCGACTTCTTTGTATCCCTCTTTGTATAATCCATCTTCATCAGGAGCCAATTCCTTGAGAAGCCTCAGGAACTCGCCGGCATGGACCCTCTCTTCGTCGGCGATATCAACCAATACATTCTTAGCGAGTTTATTGTCTATCGACTCGGCGAGCTGCAGATATAGCTGGACTGCCTCGTACTCGGCAGCGACCATGTATCTTACAGCTCTTATCAGCTCTTCCTTTGTGAGCTTACGGTCGTTAGCTAGACCTGAAAAGGGATTTGCAAATTCGGGCATACTTTCACATCCTAAAGCATATTTACATTGTTTCTATATATTACTTGCGATACAGTGAAACGGCTGCGGCGCTCTCGCGCAGCAGAGCTGCTGGGTATTCAAAATAATAAAAAAGATCATGAGGTGGTGTAACCGCCATCGATGATCAGCTCACTCCCGGTCACAAATTTGGCTTCATCCGACACCAGGTAGAGTACACCATAGGCGATATCGTCCGGCTCGCCCATGTGGCCTATGGGATGCTTGGAGTCGAGCTGCTTTTTCAGCACCTCGACGCTCAGTCCTGACTTCATACCCTTCTCTTTGAGGAAGTTTTCTACGAAAGGCGTCCAGATGAAACCAGGATGAACGGAGTTGACACGAATATTGTCCTTAGCATAAAGCAATGCATCGATCTTAGCCATTACTCGGTTGGCGGCTTTGGTGGCATGATAGGCAGGAAGATCAGGAGCTCCAATGATGCCGTAGATGGAGGAGATGTAGACGATATTTCCGCTTTTCAGTCTCTGCATATAAGGCACAACATACTTGGTGCAGAGGAAGGCCCCGGTGACGTTCACATTGAAGACTCCCTCCCATTCAGTACGAGTATACTCATGAGTGGGCTTATTGGGGCCAGCTATGCCGGCATTATTCACAAGGATATCGATTTTGCCGTATTTTTCGTAGACAGCTTTGACCACTTCCTCGATCCGTTTATCGTCCGTTACATCGAGCGCGTAGTATTCAGCTTTGCCTCCTGCTTGGATGATCTCCTCCATGACCTTCGTCCCTTCTTTTTGAGATCTTCCTGCGATAATGGATGTTGCACCCTCTCGGGCCAGTACCTTGACTATGGCCTCGCCTATGCCATAGGTTGATCCTGTTACTATTGCCACTTTACCTTCTAAACGTCCCATTGCAGACAACTCCTTTTCATATTACTATCTTTTTCATATTACTTTCTAAGTATAACTTAATTAACTGTAGCATCAGGAAGGATATCATTTGCAGAGTAGCCTTAAGATACGACCCTACGAATGGAGCATGGGTATCGCAGGCTGTGGGATAGTAATCCAGGCCTTTTACGGAGATGATGCAAAGATTGCAGGAGCCGACGGCACAGGCAGACCGGCGCTACCGTGCTCCTGGCCACCCATCAAAGTAGCAGACATGATCATGATTGAATCATAGTTCTACCACCAAAACCTTTTTCGCCCCAGCGCCCGACCTGATCCTGCGAAGAAATACTATACCAAAAAAGGAGGTAACTGCTATCGTTTACTGTAATTCTGATTGTGCCCAGAAGGGCTCCTGCAAGGATCAAAGCGATGGACAAGAGTGCACCTGCAAAGTCGATCGCATGGCCAGAATCAAGCACAAGATCATCATCGCCAGCGGCAAGGGGGGCGTAGGCAAGAGCACCGTCTCCGTCAACCTGGCCCGTGCTCTGCAGATGAAGGGCCTCCAGGTCGGCATACTGGATGCCGATATCACCGGCCCGGATATTCCCAAGCTTCTGGGAATCGAGGAGGCAAAGCTGAAGCAGGGGCCGGATGGAATTGAGCCCGCTCTGGCTGATGGGCATTAAGGTTGCCTCCATGGCTCTCATTCTCACCAGCCGCGAGACGCCTGTGGTCTGGCGCGGGCCCATGAAGATGGCCGCCATCAAGCAGTTCATCCAGGATGTGAACTGGGGCGATCTTGATTTTCTGCTCATCGACCTGCCGCCCGGAACCAGTGACGAGCCGCTTTCCGTGGTGCAGCTCATCCCCGAGCTGGCCGGGGCGATAATAGTAACCACACCTCAGGAGGTCGCGCTCCTGGACAGCCGCAAAGCGGTGAACATGGTCAAGGCCATGAAGCTTCCCGTGCTGGGCATCGTGGAGAATATGTCCGGCCTGATCTGCCCGCATTGCAATGAGGGCATCAGCATCTTTGGCGCCGGCGGTGGACGAAGAATGGCAGAGGAGATGAATGTGCCCTTCCTGGGAGCAATTCCCATCGATCCGAGGTGTCTGCGCCCTGGGCGATCGCGGGCAGACATTCGTGCAGAGCGAGACGAAAGCGGGGGGCAGCTTCAACAAGATCGTGGAGAGGCTGCTGGAGATGTTCAGAAAGTGACTTTGCGGACTTAAACCACAAGAATCCCATGATCCTCTGCGGTTAATAATAGTAGCTGAATAATTAAACTCTGGTGATTTACGGAATAGAACCACAGAGTCGCTAGAAGCGCACAGAGGACGAACGAACGGAGACGACTATTGACCTGGATCGCACAATATGAAGATCACAAAGCGCACAAAGGATGGCCATTTAAATATCCGAGGCGCCCTGGGTTAGGAGCGATGCATCGCATACTGGTCAGCAATGACGACGGCGTTTACGCCTCCGGCTTGCAGGCTGCCGCTAAAAGCGTGCAGGGCCTGGGTCAGGTAGTAGTAGCTGCGCCCTCCGGGCAGATGAGCGGCGTAGGAAGATCGGTTTCCGTCTTTGAGCCGCTGCGCTACGCCCATGTGAACTTGAACGGTTTTCAGGCCTATGCCGTCACAGGAACGCCCGTTGACTCCGTCATCATCGGCATCTTCGCCATCATGAAAGGCGAGCTACCCGACCTCGTCGTATCAGGAATCAATGTCGGGCGAAAACATCAGCACCGACACGGTCACCACCAGCGGGACCATCGGCGCTGCCCTGGAGGCGGCCAGTTACGGCATCCCTTCCATCGCCGCATCCATTCAGGTGGTAGACCAGGGCGACAAATTCGATATGCACCACGGCGAGAAGCACAATTTTGAGGTAGCCACTAAAGTCCTGCGTCGCGTGGCCAGCAAGGTGCTGGAGCACGGCCTTCCCGAAGGCGTGGATGTCCTGAATTTGAATGTGCCGGCTGATGCCACTGAGGACACGGAGATCGTCGTCACCCGCCTGGCCCGCAAGATCTTCAAGACCACTGTGCAGGAGCGCTTTGATCCGCGGGGCAGGCCCTACTACTGGATAGACGGCGATCTGATCTGCTGCGATGAAGAGGGCACCGATGTGCAGACGATCTACCAGGACCGCAAGATCTCCCTGACTCCGCTCACGCTGGACTCGACAGCGAGGATTGACTTTCGAGCAGATAGAAGACCTGTTTTAGGTTTAAAATATTTTATATATTTCTAAATCACGCCCTTGGTGCTGGGAACCCCCGTCCCCTCTTTCGCCGCCGCCTGGCGAATGGCAAAGCCCAGGGCCTTGAAGATGCTCTCCATTTTGTGATGGTCGTTCTCGCCGTAAAAGCGCACGTGCAGAGTGAGCCTGGCGCCGACACAGAGCGCTTCCAGGAATGGCTGCAAGAGCTGCACCTCGAAGTCGCCGATCCTCTCGCCCCGAAACTCTCCCGTCATGACCAGATAGGGCCGGCCGCTGAAGTCAAGAGCCACATCGGCCAGGGCCTCGTCCATGGGCACAGAGGAGGAGCCATAGCGGCGAATTCCGCTGCGGTCCCCCAGGCTCTCGTTCAGAGCCAGGCCGATGGCTTCGCCCAGGGCCTGCGTTTTGTAAAAGCCCGGCTCCGCCTGGGCCGTCAGGTCCAACAGAGCCGTCCGGGCCAGAGCAGTGAGCATGTGATCCAGAAATCCCGATCCGGAGTTGACGACGGCCTTTCCTGAGCCGTCCAGGTCCAGGCAGGCTCTGGCCCTGCACTCGCGAAACAATCCTTCTGCTTCCCCTTTTCTCATGATTTTCACCCCATTTTTAAGTCGCTCATCCAGAGCTTGCAGGGCTCTCCAGAGTGCGGCGCACGGAGAGCTTGCCGGTGTAGATTGCTGTTCCCGCCACAGCTCCGGCTGTTCCAGCCTCTCGCAGGGCCAGGACGTCCTTTAACGGTTGTAACGCCGCCCGCGGCCACTACCGGGATTCGCAGGGCCTGCACGAGGTCGCGCGTCGGCTGCAGGTCGATGCCTTTTTGCTGTCCTTCTACATCGATATTGGTAAAGAGAATGGATCCGGCTCCCTTCTCCTCAAAGAGCCGTCCCAGCTCCACTGCCTTCTTTCCCAGCGTCCTCTGCCAGCCCTCCGTGGTCACGTCTCCTCTTCTTACATCCAGGGCCACCATAATTCTTTCCCGGCCGTGACGATCGGCGAGGCGAGAGACCATATCCGGATCTTTCAGGGCTGCCGTTCCCAGTATGGCTCGATCCACACCCAGATCCAGGATAGTCGATACATCCTCCTCCGTGCGGATGCCGCCCCCCACTTGAATAAACAGGTCCAGCTCTTTCACGATCTGGCTTAAGATGGAGGCGTTGACTCGTTTTCCCAGAATCGCCCCATCCAGATCGATGATATGCAGATGGTCCGCGCCCTCTGCCACCCAGCGCTCCGCCTGGGCCAGGGGATTGTCCAGGGCCACAACCTCAGTGCCCGGCACGCCGCCGATGAGCTGTACGCACTTGCCGCCACGCAGATCCACCGCGGGAAAGAATGCAAAAGTCATGCGCACTGTTTTGCAGCAAATAGACCTTAACAGTTTCGATTCTTCTTGGGAAAAAAGATGCGTAAGGATTTCAGACTTGCGTATTGCAGATTTCGGATTATCAAGTCAGGCAGTTATGCCAGGCGGGCCCTGATGAGTCGCGCCGCAGCTATTAGCCGCGCCGGCAGCAAATGCGAACTCGAAGCCGGGCACGCTATTTTCTTTTTCGTCATCGTCCGAATCTGCCTTCGCCTGCCTCATTCTCATTGGCCTCATTGCCTTCATCGTCATCGGCATAAACCGATACCGCGCATGCCATGATCATGAAGATGGCAGCGAGCAGAATTGCCAGAGTCTTCTTCATTCTTTTCACCTCAGAGTAGTTCTTATTCATTGTATAACCGCTTTTCCGACTGCCTGGCCAAAAGCAAACGATGTCTCCTTGCCTATGAACGATTAAGAAGCTATAAAACCCTAAATGAATCATTCATAATATTGTATGTTATTCATACTTTTTATATTGTTAATAATGTTTTCTGTAATCTTTTTTCAGGATAACTACTTATTCTTACACGTACTATTTGCTTGCTATGGCAAGAGTTCCTGAGTGCAAGAGAAGATCACGAAAGCATCTGATAAAATCAAATACGTCCGATGCCGAGCTTGCATTGGCGGCAAAACAGATCTCAGAGTTTTCCATGCACGTTGTGTGAGGATATGATCATTATAAGGCTTGCTGAGAAGTTCCGGCCGGAGAAGATAAGCCGCTCCGGGGAGAAATATCGTATCAAGGTGCAGAGAAGCGTTGGGCAGTGGGGACCGTGGCCGGAGATGTTCCAGGTCGAGGGCTAAATTGTGATCATTTTTCCGAATCCTTCCATCTTTTGCCCTATAAAAAATCCCTTCAGAGCGTCAGGCTGATTATGCAGCATATCTTAAAGGATTTTGAGCAGGGAAGGGAAAAATGAGATGAAAGACAAAAGGCTCCTGGAAGAGTTTAGGAAGATCCATCCTGAGAAGTTCGCATCAGAAGAGGAGATCTTCTCTCATATCCATGCCGGCGACCGCATCTTCATCGGCACGGGCTGCGGCGAGCCACAGTATCTGGTTCTTGCCCTGGTCAACTACGTCAAGAACCATCCCAAGGCATTCTTCGATGCCGAGCTGATCCACGTCTGGACGCTGGGGGTAGCGCCTTACACCGATGAAAAGCTGCAGGAGAACTTCCGGCTCGACTCCTTCTTTGTGGGCGACAGCACCAGAAATTCCGTCAACCGCGGCGCTGCTGACTACACGCCCGTCTTCCTCTCAGAAGTTCCCGATCTCTTTCGCTCCGAGCTGATACCCGTGGACGTGGCCCTCATCCAGACCTCTCTGCCCGACAAACACGGCTATTTGAGCCTGGGAATAAGCGTGGATGTGGTCGAATCAGCCGTAGAAATGGCTGAATCTGGTGGTGGCTCAGGTCAATATGAACATGCCCCGCACCCACGGTGACGGTTTCATAAATATAAAAGACATAGATTTCCTTCTGCCCCATGACGAGCCGCTGCTGGAGTATTCCGTCAAAGCGCCTAACGACATTGTGCAGAGTATCGGAAGATATGTGGCCCGCATCATCGAAGACGGCTCGACCATTCAGGTGGGCTATGGGCTGATCCCGGATGCAGTAGTGCCCAATTTGATGGATAAAAAGGATCTGGGAGTTCATACGGAACTGCTCAGCGACGGCATTGTCAATCTCATGAAAAAAGGGGTGGTCACCAATCGCAAGAAGACCCACAATCCCGGCAAGACCATCGCCTCCTTTTGTATGGGAAGCCGTGAGACCTATGATTTCCTGGACGAGAACCCTGCCGTGGAATTCAAAAGGATCGATTACACCAACCATCCCCTCATAATCGCCAGAAACCGGCTCATGACCGCTATCAACAGCGCCATGGAGGTGGATCTGACCGGCCAGGCCACGGCGGAGTCGCTGGGCGGGACCTTCTACAGCGGCATCGGCGGACAGGCGGATTTCATGCGCGGGGCAGTGCTGGCACCGGGAGGAAAGACCATCCTGGCTCTGCCCTCCACTGCCTTGAATGAGAGCGTCTCTCGAATTGTTCCCACACTTCAGGAGGGGGCAGGAGTCACCTTGAACCGGGGCGATGTTCGCTATGTGGTAACTGAGTATGGAATTGCCTATCTGCACGGCAAGAACATTCGGGAGAGGGCTATGGATCTCATCGCCATCGCTCATCCCAAATTTCGGCCCTGGCTGATGGAAACTGCCCGGAAGAGGGCTCTCATCTACAAAGATCAGGTCTTCATTCCGGGAGAGAAAGGCATGTATCCTGAGGAGCTGGAGATCTACAGGACCACCCGCAAAGGACTCAATCTGCTCCTGCGGCCTGCCAAGATCACCGACGAGTCAAGCTGCTAAAGGACTTCTTTTATGATCTATCTGAGGAGAGCCTTTACAAGCGTTTCTTCTCGGTTCGAAAAGACATGCCGCACAAGAGGCTGCAGGATTTTGTGGCTGTGGACTACAGCAAAAAGATGGAGATTTTGGCCACGATTGTGGAGAAGGAAAAGGAGATCATTATTGGCCTGGGTCAGTATGAGCTCAATTCGGATATGCACTCGGCAGAGGTCGCCCTGGTGGTAAGCGACAAATTCCAGGGACTGGGCATAGGCAGAGAGCTTCTCTCTTATCTAATCTATCTGGCGAAAAGGCAGGGCTTGCTCGGGTTTACGGGAGAGGTACTGGTGGAAAATAAATCCATGGTGCGTCTCTTTGAGAAGATGGGATTTGATACCGAGAAGAGAAGCGAAGAGGGGGTTTATGAGATGCGCATGTGGTTTAGAAAAAGAGGGGAGCGGGAATAGTGGAGTGGACAGAATATGAGAAAGCTCATAGTAATAAGAATTGTGCATGCGCCTACAGACATGGGCTCGGCAAGCGCGGGTCTGGAAAAAGCCGGCATATCAACTCTGGGAAGGCGTGCGCTGGCAGGAAAACCAAAAGAAGATTGAGAAATTCTGGCAGGAGCTGGAAGCTGAGGTGGACGGTCTGGGCCTGGACATGGAGAAGCTGCGCATCTACCAGGACGGCCTGCCCTGCGCCGGAGCATTGGGCGAGCGAATTGTGCGGGAGACGGCAGCCAAGAGGCAGCAAGAACTACCAGATTGTGCAAAAGCTCATGGACAGGGGCGCCAGGATTGAGGCGACGGAAAGCGCCGATCTGCTCCGGCAGGAATACGGCTACATCAAGGCGCTTCTGGAAGCCAAAACGGATGAGGAGAGACGGTCGGCAGAAGAGCGATACAACCAGGTCAAAGATAAGCTTCTGGAGGAGAGAGATCTATTCATCGCCAGGGCCATTGATGCCACTTTAAAGGATGGCGAGACGGGCCTGCTCTTCATTGGAGCCTCGCATAACGTGCTCCCTAAAATTGCCGGCGATATTGAGGTGAAGTGTCTGGACTGAAGGGAATGAATACGAGGTTTGGTCTTCTGTCATAATTTGCCGCTATCCGCAGGTATTAGTGCATCATATGCAATAGAAGATGAGAAGCAGAGGTGCCGGGATGACTGATCGGATAAGTGCGCGGCTGCAGACCGCGAGAATTGGGTTCGCCTCCCAATCCCGGCCTCATGAAAAGCCAAAGTACCATGTCTGGAAATAAGGAAAATTTCCAGCCCATTCATAATAATCGCATCAATTTATTTGGTTCCTCGCTTTTTCATGTGGGTAGATTGAATTGGATTTTTCCGAGTCTAAGATATATAATTAGTATGAGATTTTTCGTTGTTCTGAAGCCTCTTGCACAGCTCTTTGCTGATTGAACCATGCTGTTTATTCCTTCCAAAACGCCATTGGATATTTTGGTTTCTGCATAATTTATTATGCCAGTCCAATGTGATTTTATGGTTTTGGCAGCATCAATAATAGGGTCAATTTGGCTGTGTGATGCCCAATAGTACCAGTGTTTAAGGAAATCCTCAGCAAGGAGTTTATCATTATACGTCCAAAGGTCTTTTAGACTTAGCTTGAAATTGTATGCTTTAGATGTCATTAAATTCATATCTTTGAGAGATCCCAGCTTTTCTTTTTCTGCCAATGAAAGGTTATTCGGATTCTTAAGCCACACATATCGTGTATTCTTTAATTCTGCATTGTGGTGCTGTTCCTCGCGACGCACTTGATCTATTGCTTCATTGACCATCTTCATAACGTGGAATTTATCAAAAGTAAGAGACGATCCAGGAAACTGTTCCGTTATCCCTGATATGAATGCAGGAGACATGTCCGAACAAAACATTTCTATATTTTCTGGTGTGCCATTATGATCCACAAGGTCTTCCTTAAATGAGCTGATAACACTAGCGTCCTTGCCTTCACATACGTATAAAACTTTATTATTATCAAGATCAACAAATAGAGATACATATTTATGGTATTTGGCACATGATGTTTCATCTACGCCAACTGCTTTTACTTGAGAATGATCCTCCTTAGATCTCGATTCCGGAATGTAATGCGATAGAACCCGCCAAATCCTCGTATCATGTTCACCTATTATCTCAGCTACGGCATTAACTGGCATATTCTGGGCAAGAAGCAGTATCATTGAATCCATTAGCAATGTGAAATCCGGCGCTTCTCCTGGCCCATGGAACATCAATCAACCTTACGGACCCACATTTTTGACATACTGTGCGCGGCACTCGGGCATGAATGTATGTTCTAAATTGGAAAAAATTCAGGTGACGCCATACTCTTACCTTTGTGTCATGAATACAATTGTTCGGCGTTTTGCATATTGTGCATTCAAATCGACTTCCTGCTTTAAAATCGATATGTATGTCGATTTGCTTTTCTGCATTGCTGAATTCTATAGTTTTGATGTACCAAGGATAGAAATGATATTAATAAACTTTGCCCCTTGCCCACTCATAACAGCGAGGAACCAGGCACTCTTTACTTAGCATGCGATTCATTTTCCATCTTTTTCAGGGCATTTCTGGTGTGATTCAGGAATAGGGAAACGATCTCCCTTCTCTCACATAGGCCGTGCCGATCAACCACAACTTCATAGCCCTCCTTTTCCAGGGTGCTCTTCCAGGACAGAGGGCTCTGTCCAAAGATATCGTTTTCTGCGTGTCCTCCCGCCACAAGCAAGAAGGGCAAGAGCCGCACAATTTTCACCCCCGAGCCCTTCAGCTCGGGCAAAATCTCGGTAAGACTGGCAAAGCCTTCCATAGTGCCCAGGAAGACATTCTTGTGATCTTTTTTCAATACCATGGACATGAGAGAGTAAAGAGCATCGGCAGGGTGGCCCGTGCCGTGGCCCACCAGGAGCACCGCCTCTTTCTCCGGATCCCGGCGATATGCGGGCCCGCTGCAAAAGGCGGGCAAGAGGGATGAGACCCTTCGGCAGTCCGGCAGGTCCGATAGCAGAGGCAAACCGATCTCCAGGCTCGAAAATGCTGGCTTTGTGCCCTTCAATCCCTGTACCAGCGCTGCCACCTGGTGAAACTCAACTCCTGGCACGATCTGCAGGGATTGGACGACCACACTCTCATTTCCCAGGCCGCATAGCTCCTCCAGCGCTGCCGAAAGGCTCTGGACGCGGATGCCAACATTTTCTTGCAGCCTTTTCCTCATGAGATGCGAGGTGATGGCCAGCCGGACCGGAGAGCCGGGAAATATGTGCTCATAAGCTTTTCGGATTTGGTCATAGGTGGCCAGGGCAGGAAGAAAGAGAGTGCCATAGGCGGCAAGGACAATTCCGATTGGCATCAAATCCGCTCCATTCAATACTCACGCCCGCGGATACGATCCCAGCACCCGGATCATGGCAGCTTTTTCTTTTATGGCGGCTATTGCCAGCGTTACTACTTTGTCATCCACATGCCCTTCCAGGTCGATGTAAAAGTAGTAATCTCCGAGGCCCTTGCGACTGGGGCGTGACTCTATTCTGGTCAAATTGATACTATGCCTGGCAAACTCCTCTAAAATGGAGAAGAGCGCACCGGGACGATCCTTATCCAGGTAAACGACCAGTGAGGTCTTGTCCCGTCCGGTGGCTACGGCCATCTTCCTTGAAGCCACAATAAAACGGGTTACATTGTCGCTTGCATCCTGAATCTCTCTGGCCAGGATCTGCAATCCATATTTCAGAGCTGTGTCAGCTCCTGCTACCGCGGCCAGTCTCCGGGAACTCCTGGGCCAGGCGGGCGGCATGACTGGTGGAGCCAGTGGTCCTGATCTCGGCCTCTGGATAGTGCTCGCGTAAATACTGCCGGCACTGGGCCAGCGCCTGGGGATGGGAGAGGATGACCTTGACGCCCTCACCCTGGCCCACCAGGCAGTGTCTGATGGGAACGTTCACCTCCCCCACAATCACAACCTCCAGTCTCAAGAGCAGATCCATAACGGTGGTTACTGCTCCCTCCAGGCTGTTTTCCACAGGGACGATGCCCTGCTTCCAGCCTGCCGGCCGCCACCGCCTCCAGCACACCCTCAAAGTCATTGAAATAGACGATGGTGGCCTCTGGCCTGCCCTTTAACCAGAGAAGAGCCGCCTTTTCCGAATAGGTTCCCTCCGGCCCCAGAGCTCCAATCCTGTAGCTCAAGTTAGATTCTCCTTTGTTTTTTCATCCAGTTCGGCCATCAGCTCCACGGCTCGATCCACGCTTATCCTGCGCTCGGCAGCCATGCGGGCGGCGATGATCTCAATCAGATCGCACTTGGCCCCGGCCTGCACAGCCACGTTCTTGGCGTGCAGCGACATGTGCCCTCTCTGAATGCCCTCCGAGGCCAGGGCCCGCAGCGCTGCAAAGTTCTGGCACAGGCCCACCGAGGCGATGATGCGGGAGAGATCGTCTGCGCTCTTGACGCCCAGAATTTTCACGGCCGTCTTGGCCACAGGATGAACGCGCGTCGCTCCGCCCACCAGGCCTACGGCCACGGGCATCTCAATAGTACCCACGAGGTCTCCATCCCTGATTCTTCTCATAACGGGTTAAAGATTTGTAGCGTCCATCGATCGATGCAAAGGCATGCGCTCCGGCCTCCACTGCCCTGGTATCGTTTCCAGTGGCCAGCACCACGGCCGTCACTCCATTCATGATGCCCTTGTTGTGGGTCGCGGCGCGGTAGGGGTCAACCTCTGCCAGCTCTGCCGCCAGGAGTATTCCGTCCACTACCTCATGGCCGCCGATCTCCTCTGCCTTGAAGACCGCCTTTGACCGAACCAGTCGAAGATCGGCCAGATTGGAGATGATGCGCAGATACACCCGCCCGCCGGTGATCTGTTCGATGCGCGGTGCGAGCGCTTCGGCCATGGTATTGACGGCGTTGGCGCCCATGGCATCCCGGCAGTCCACGATGAGATGGGTCACAACCATCGGTCCCATCTTGGAGTCAATGACATAGACCTCGATATCCTTGACACCGCCCCCGTACTTGACCAGCATGGGATCTTTGTCGTTGGCCATCCTCATCAGATCGTCTTTATGCAAGCAGAATCGCCTGGCGGGCCGCAAAGGGATCACCAATTCCCGTGGCCTGAATCAGGGCGCGCATGACGGGCCCCGTGCTGGAGGTAAAAAAGCCGCCCGTTTCCCGTGCCATTCTTGCGCCGTTGCTGGCCGCGGCGATGACGGAAGGCTCCTCGGTGGCCATGGGTATGAGCACCTCTCTGCCATCGATGACAAAGTTGGTGGCGATTCCCAGCGGCACCTGGAACATGCCTATCACATTCTCCGTCATCTTGTCGGCCTGGTCAAGAAGAAGGCCCGTCTGCACCTGGGCTATCTCTTCCGGCCCCAACGCGGCCTGCTCGGCTACGGCCAAAAGCCTCTCGGAGGGAGCAAGCTTGTAAAATCCCGATATTCTGGAAGTCATAGATCTCAGTTCCTTTGGAAGGGGAAAAACTTTATTCCAGCCGATGGATTTATTTTTATGGTCCAATCTTCTTCTTTTCCCATTGCAAGAGATATTCTAAAGCTGGAAAGCATTGTGGGAAGGCTCAGTCCCGTGCAAAAGATGCTGCTTGGAACTGATGGGTCCGTGACCAGCCTGCTGGAAGTTGTCACAGGTTGCCCGGTTGAGATTGAGACTTTGATGCAGAAGGTCGTGCCGGCAGATGAGGCTGTCGCAAAAGAGCTTCAAGTAAACCCTGGAGAGGAGGTCAATTTCAGGGTAGTGCTTTTGAAGACGGCAAACAGCCAGGAGGCGCTGGTCTATGCAGTCTCGCATACGCCCTTAAAAAGGCTCGATGCGAGCTTTAAAGATGACCTTACCAAGGCCGATATTCCCATAGGAGTTATCCTGAAAAAACACCGCATCGAATCGCGGCGTGATATTACAAGCACCGCATTTTTGCCTGCCGACCCGGAGCATTGCCAGGCCTTTGGCGTCTTTGCTCGCGAGATTATGCTCACGAGATGCTATAAGATAATTCGCCATGGCCAGCCGCTCATCGCCATCAAGGAGGCATTTCCCTACAACAGTTTCCGAGATGAGCGACGGGTTGTGATCCAGACGCCTTCCCGATTGCATCTGACCCTGACCGATTTAACGGGCAGCAGCGGTCGCGTTGACGGCGGCGTGGGCGTCTCTTTAGATGAGCCGAACATATTGCTGGAGGCGGAGAGATGCGAAGACCTGGTGGCAGTGGGAGAGAATGCAGATCGCGCTCTGGCTGCAGCCCGCGCGGTGCAAAAGCACCTGAATCTGGGCGGGGCGCGCCTCTGCATTCAGGAGCGGATACAGAATGCATGTGGGTCTGGGCGGGGGAACGCAGCTAGGCATTGCCGCAGGAAAGGCGCTTTGTGAGCTCTATAACCGGCAGCTCTCTGTGCGCGAGATCGCTCGCATCATTATGCGGGGTGGAACCAGCGGCATCGGCACGACTGCCTTTGAGACGGGCGGCTTCTTAATAGACGGTGGGCATAGCTATGGGCCGGGAAAAGACAAAATGAGTTTTTCCCCCTCTTCTGCCTGCGGCGGCGTGCGTCCGGCGGCGGTAACTATGCGCCATGACTTTCCTCGTGACTGGAAGATCATCTTGGCCCTGCCCGAAGTCAATGCTGGCGCTCATGGAAAGAAGGAAGTTGACATATTCCGGGATTACTGCCCGCTGCCCATAGCCGAGGTGCATGAGCTATGCTACCAGATCCTGGTGCGCATGGTGCCCTCGTTAGTGGAAGAGAACCTGGATGAGTTCGCAGCAGCCGTTAACCGAGTGCAGGAGATCGGCTTCAAGAAGATTGAAGTAATGCTGCAGCATCCCGTTGTTCACCGGCTGATGGCCTCCATGAGAGAAGCGGGAGCTGCCTGTGCGGGCCTCTCCTCCTTTGGGCCGGTCGTTTATGCCATAACGGATACAGGAGGGCGGGATATCGAAACAGCTGCCCGCGAAGTCATGAGAGAGGTGGGTGGAGAGGTTCTCATCACTCGCGCCAGAAATGAGGGTGCAAGAGTAAGAACTGCCTAGCTATTCAAAATTACATTGAGAGATGATTAAATGAGCGATATCAAATCTTTATTGGAAAAACTGAGCAATGCACACGGCATATCGGGCTGGGAAGGATCAATCCAGCAAATAGTAAAAGAGGAGATTGCGCCTTACGTGGATGAGATCCGTTTGGACAAATTGGGAAATCTCATCGCCACCAAGAAGGGAGTGAACCCCTCCATCATGATCGAGGCCCATGCCGACGAGATCGGCCTCATGGTAAAACATGTGGACGAGAAGGGATTCCTTCGTTTTATTCGCATCGGCGGCTGGTTTGACCAGACCCTCCTCAACCAGAGGGTCATCATCCATACCAGATCCGGGCCCATTACCGGTGTCATCGGCTGCAAGCCCCCTCATGTTATGAAGGACGAAGACCGAAAGAAGGTGGTCGAGGCCAAAGATATGTTCATCGACATCGGCTGCATCAGCCAAAAGGAGGTGGAGGACCTCGGCATCCTGCCCGGCACGCCCGTATCCATAGACCGGACCTTTGCCTCTTTGCAGGGCGACAGAGTCACCGGCAAGGCCTTCGACAACCGGGCCGGGCTCATAGTCATGATCGAGGCCCTGAAGAGAACCAAATCCAAGTCCACCATTTATGCCGTGGCCACGGTGCAGGAGGAGGTGGGCCTGAAGGGCGCCCGCGTAGCGGCCTTCGGCCTGGACCCCGATCTCGCCATAGCTGCCGATGTGACCATTCCGGGGGACCATCCCGGCATCGAGAAGAAGGATGCCCCCATCGAGATGGGCAAGGGACCGGTAGTCGTGGTGGCCGATGCCTCAGGCCGCGGCATCATCGCTACTCCTCAGGTCATTGAATGGATAGCAGGCACGGCCCGGGAGTTTGAGATTCCCATACAACTGGAAGCCTCAGATGGAGGAACCACGGATGCCACTGCCATCTACCTCACCAAGTCCGGTATTCCTACGGGCGTTATCAGCGTGGCCACCCGCTACATCCACTCGCCGGTGGAGGTGCTGTGCATCAGCGATATCGACAAGGCAGCAGACCTGATGGCCAGGTGCCTGGAGACGGCGGGGAGATACTTTGAGAGTTGATGCTGGAGCATCAATACTCTCTAAGTTTAACTGCCAATTATTTTATCTAATCATGACTTTATTTTTATAGTTTTAATTAATGTCATTGTTATGGGGCCTCAGATGAGATTTCTATGTGGCCTCACTAAATAATATAAAAATAATAAAATGAGGACTGCCCAGACTTCTCTGGGCAGTCCTATTCAGCTTGAACCGATGAGGCTAATCACAAAGAAACCCAGGACCACACCTACTACGAACACAACTGCGAACGAGGTGTAGATCAGGGATTCAGCAAATACAAAGCCTTCCATATAATCATCTCACTACCAGTACTGGGATCGTTGCCCAGTAGAGAACCTTCTGCACTACGCTGCCAATCAACAGCTTGGAGGCACCGGACTCGCCATGGCTTCCCATGACAATCAGGTCTGCCTTCTCAGCTCCGGCCGTATCTATAACCGTATTTGCGGGAGCTCCAATTCTGACGATTGTGTCTACATGTGACGCCGATCTTGGCACCCATGGCCTTGAGATCGTCAACCGCTTTTCCGCCCGCTTTCTCCAGCTTGGCCTCTACTTCCTTTCTGTCGGCCCCAAGCTGTCTAACTGCGCTGGCAATAACGACCTCGTTTACTACGTTGAGTGCTATGACCTGTGCGCCGAGTCCCTTAGCGAGCTCCATGCCCTCCTCAGCGGCTTTCATAGATTTGTCTGAGCCATCTGTGGCGATCAATATCCGCTTGTACATCCTATCCCACCTTTGATGCGTTTATCTCACTGACATTGTATAAATAGCTATCTTCCGGATTCAAGAATTCGAAGGGCCAATAGCGCCGCATTTTCTCCATTATCGATGCCGACGCAGGCCACAGGAACTCCGGGCGGCATTTGAACAATTGATAAAAGTGCATCCAGGCCGCCCAGTTTCGCACTTACCGGCACTCCAATGACCGGGCGCGTCGTTTTTGAGGCGATAACGCCGGGCAGCGCCGCGGAAAGGCCGGCAATGCCGATAAAAACGCGAGCATCCGTCTTGGAGATGTAGTCTTCCAGCTCCTGGGGATTACGATGTGCGGAGAGAACTTTATGCTCAAATGACGCTCCCTTCTCTTCCAGTTTGCTGGCGACCTTGTCCACAATTGCCTGATCCGACCTGGATCCGGAAATTACTGCAATATCAACCATAATCTATCCTTGATTTCGGCCCTGCAGCTCATGTTGCTTATTCACGCTCATCATAATCAGGGTCTCGAAGATGCTCTTGACGGCACCCGTGTCCAGGTTCAACTCCGTGGCCAGGTCCATGGCCTGAGACAGAACCCTCTTCTCGCGCTCTGGATCGCTGATCGGCTTTCCTTCCGTCCTTTTGGCCTCAAAGATCTTTTTCGAGATGCCTATGCGCTGATAGATGAGCCTTATGATCTGCTCATCAATCTCCTCAATTTCGCTGCGATGCTCTTGTAGCCCCATCAAATTCCCCGGCCCTTAGATGCGCACTTATTATTCGCTTTCGTTCTTATCACTCTTCCGCCCAGAGGTCTCCAGGCAGCTTCAAGAGCGTCCATCTTATCTTCATCAATTATTGCCGCATAAGACGGTCCTGTTCCCGAAAGGCTCACTCCTTTGCTGCCTGCCTCCAGCGCCAGGAGCATGGGCTCTGTAGGCAGGCCCAGAGCCGCGCAATAGGCCAGGCCGTTCAGGGTCATGGCCCTGCCATAATCGCCGCGCATGGCCAGCTCAAAGACCACATCCGCCACGGGCGCAATGAGCCGGGAACGGGAAATATCGGTATCAATGGAGAAGAGCTTTCGCTCGGGAACCAGGAGCATGACATGACAAGAGAACTCCTCCCGCTTGAGGAGAAGCATGCCTCTGTTGTCGGTAACCACAACGCCGCCCAGCATTGAGGCCAGAGCGTCGTCCAGAGCCCCGGTAATGGTCACCCCCACTTCCCGGGCGGCAGCCACGCCGATCTTGGCCGCCTCTATCAGGTCCATCTCTTCCTGCAAAGCATCCAGGGTTGCCAGGACGGTGGCGTTGGCCGCGGTACTGCTGCTCTTCAGGCCGCCGGCCACAGGAATCTCGCTGCAGGTTCGCACCACTGCGCCGTAGGTATAGCCCAGTCGCTCTTGCACCATGCGCACACAGGTCTCGATGAGGCGAGTGTCCACGCCGGGAACGTCTCCCAAAATGTCGCCGGAATTGTTCAGCTCCACCTCGGCCTGTGTTTTGAGCTCGATTCCGAAGGCCGCCCCTTTCCAGGTGGCCACGGCATTGAGAACTGTGGCAGCGCCGTTTGCCCATGCATATCCTTTCATGATTGCTCCATCTCAAAGATCTTCTTGAGCTTGTCCAGCTCTTTTGCAAACTCATCTTTGCCTTCGCGAGTATATTTTGCAATCATCTTATTCAGAGTATTCCAGTTCAGTGATGGATGAGATGAAGATGGGCTGATAGCAGCCCAATTCAACAAGCGGCAAGACCTCGACACCGCCTTTGTTTGTACCCTCTTCCAGCCCCTTTACTACTACTATGAACGCGAAATTCTTGTAGCCCAGTCCCCGAGAAATGTTCTTGGCGAAGCTGTTCATCTGCTGCACCCTTCGAGAAGAGAGGTCTTTGTAGGCGGCAACGGAATCCTTGTATTCCACAAACATGATGGAATCATCGGACCAGAGCAGGGCGTCATACTCCACCACAGCGATGGCGTTTTTTAGAGCCACCACATTAAAGAGGACGCCGCGACACCAGCTTATGTTAAGGTGAAGCCGAAAGTCCGCTTCCGTCATAGGCGTGTTCCTGGGCTTCAGCACATAAGGGTCGCTGGACAGTTCAATCATGAGAGGGTCGTTTCTCTTTTCAGATAAATGGACTTTTCCCGTCGCATTAACCATTTGGCTATGACCAGCTGGCTAACGACGTTTCCACCTCAGAGTTCACAGAGATCACAGAGGACGCACAAAGACGAACAAACAACTGAAAAACAAAAACCATGGTAGCAGGGTTAGCCTCGCATCAAATTCACGCCAGATCGAACACAGTCTTGGGCCGGGAGAGCAGGACGATAGCGGCGGCATAGCCAGCTTTCTTGACAAATGAGCCGCCTGAGATGAGCGTTTTTCCAGACAGGCCGCGCACCAGTCTGTCGATCTCCTCATCCTTCATCATGGCCAGCGTCTGCAAAGATGCCCGGCCCATGCGGTACTGCCAGTAGAATTCCCTTTTCCAGAGCCGCTCATACTGGGAAAGACCTTCCCGGGATACATCTCCCGCAGCCACGGCCTCGGCCGCCACGCTGCCGCAGATGGTGCCGGCGCGCATGCTGTAGGCCAGACCGCTCTGCCCGGCGGCTCCTCCCGTGACCATCAGGGAATTGGCAGCGATCTCGCCGGGCAGCACGCAGATGGGATCGCCCCCTCGCCGCACAGCATGAATCTTGAGATTCTCAATATCCCTGTACTGCGTGGCTTTGTAGGCCTTAAACCGCTTCAGGAAATCCCGGAAAAAGGGCTGCACATTTTGACCGTGGCCGCGCACGAAGACGCCCAGCGTGGCGTGATCGCCACCAGCAGGCGAGAAGGTGGCCTTCCAGCCGGGTGCCATGCTGCCGATCCAGTACTGGAAGAACATCTCCTCGCCCAGATCCGGATGCTCGACATCGGCTTCCATGGCCCAGGCAATGTCCTCAGCATGGCGCATGGGCACCAGGCCTGCTCCGCGAGCCAGATGGGAAATAACTCCTGAGGCGTCCACCACCACCTTTGCCTCGATCTCGTCCTCATTTAGGAATACAGTTCTGCGACTACCATCCAGCCGGGATTTCTTGGCAATGCCAGCCAGGAGGCTCACCCCAGAGCTTTGCGCGAGGCGCAGGTAGTGTTCATCGAACTTCTTTCGGTCAATGAAATAGCCTTTAGCCGGAATGGCTTGCGCCCTGGCCGGAGGGAGAGAGAATGCGCATGCCTTCCAGCTCTTTTTTCAGGTAGCAGTCCTCTACCTTGACGCCTGACGTAGCGGCCATTCCCTCAAAGAGGGTATTGGCGGCGTGATCCAGGCCGGCCAGATCCCTGTCCAGCAATATTACCCCGGCTCCGCCTTTTGCGGCAGAGATTGCAGCCATCAGGCCGGCGGGCGAAGCGCCCACTACCAGAACATCGCACTTCACAAGAGGGATGGGGGCGGGGGATGAGATTAACTTTTCCGGACGAGAAGTGGGAAAAAGAACAATTGCTTGAGATTTTATAATATAATATTGGATAAATCAAATGTTGCAGGTGACTTACTTCTCTAAATGCTTTTGCACCTGCTCGATGTCGCCCAGCGCCAGATAGGCGAAGCTAGACCGTACAAGGTCTGTGGATTCTGGAAATCGATCTCGATGGTTCTTGAAATCATTCGCCAGATCACAAATGAACTATGTCTGTACCTTAAAAAATCTTAAATACATTCGGTTCCCAATACTATTATTGTCACCGAGGCGACAACCCCTTTCTCCGGAGAGTCCAGAATCATTCCTACTTCCGAATAAGGCTTTCCAGGGTTACGCTTTAATGGGTCGAATGAACGCCAATCCAAACGAGGGAGATGAATATGAAACGCACAGATTTTGTAGCCATCATGGCTGCGGTTATAGCGGTATTGTTGATAGCAGGCTGCGTGAGTGGGCCACAAAAAGAGACGTCCACAACAATGCAAACCACAGATACATCACCACAACCAACTACATCAACCCAAACCACATATACATCACCACAACCACAAACAACTACATCAACGCAAACCACATATACATCACCACAACCACAAACAGTTACATCAACGCAAACCACCAAGACAAAGACAAAGTAAATATGTCATAGGAAACAAATCGCCGAGATACCGAATCGATCTCGGCAGTAACCTCCTTTTTCGAACCGACTGATGCGCTCGCACTTCCTGGAACTATGATCTCGCCTGATATTTTCCATTTGCATCAATTTTTTCAGGGCTTCTCTTTGGCAAGGAAGCTCGATAAGCATGACCGCATGTAAGCCTCTCGCCTGTGGTTCGGGCTGGCTTTGAGTTCTACGCCAGTAGTGCTTTCCAGTTTTTAATTTTAAATAGTTTTAAATGGGAATAAAGCATAATAGTCTTCGGTGAAACTAATGATATATAGTAAAATTTTAATATGTATGACGGTGCTCGTCTGCCTTGCGTTTCAGGCATACGCACAGTCAGACCCACTAGGTGAAAGTGCCCGCGGAACAGATCAAGCGAGGGATGAAATGGTAGGGTGGCTCAATCAACCCGACCCACTCCCTGCAGATGTAACTAAATCTACAACAACTGCGACCAGCACCACTCCTAGCCCTGATGTTACCAAATCAACTACAACTACGACTAGCTCGACTCCCGGCCCGGATGCTGCTAAATCAACTACAACAACAAGCACAACTCCTTCCACTGGCCCTACAACCACGAAAAAATCAACATCTACGACCACCTCTACTCCTGGCTTCGAGACAACCTTTGGTCTAATCGGGCTTTTGGCAATGACTTTTATGGCTCAAAGGAGAAAGCGCTAGGAACCTCTTGGGAAGCTCAAGATGGATGAAACCGGATGCTTTAGGATCTCATGAAAGATGAATAATAAGGAGGGAGGAGAAAGTCAATTGGATGTAGGAGGGAAAATTAGCCATCGACTTTCGCCAATACACTATACGTCAATTGCCGAGATAAAAGGCTTTCGCTTCAAGTTTAAAAATACCATTCTCCACCCCAAAGAGAAATCATCAAGAAAATGATGTATCAAGTCCCAGGCGGGCCAGCACCAAATCCACAGCGCCCTAATAGACTGGAGCCAATCACCGCATAGTGTTGGCCTGACCCTGCCCGAAGCTCGACATTAAACTGGGCTTCGAAGGCGGCATAAGCGCTGGAATCTCACACAGCAGGAACCCGTTCTCATGGGGCCTCATGCTCGCCCTCTTGCCTTTGGTTTGACTTTTGCCGCTTCATGCCCCGACCGTGTATTAGCGTGAGATCCGGCGGATTACTGCGCCTTTTACAGCGCGCAACTTTTTCAGCCCGCCGAAATATCAGCCTCACAGGCTCGTAGCCAAATGCAGTGCCACGACGGCATGCATCTCCTGTACCAAGGGATCTTTTATCGGCCAGCCCCATGGTGGGGCAAACACCCTTGTCATCAGAGCATCATCGGATACGTTAAGCCCACGGCACGCCCGCCACCCTATTCAATGGCATGAAGCAGCAAACTATCCATATAATCATTATAGATATTTGTAGTTGGCGGTTGAGAGCTGCCATAGACCAATAACAAAAATAGATAGGGATTTAGCTGAGCCGGACTGGCGTGCGGGCTCAAGCGGTAACTTTGGTCTTGGCGATGTACTTGATGAGGTCCGGACCGAGTCTGGCCCTCTTCTGAACCTGGCTGGCAAGATCCTCTATGGCGGCGCCGCTGGCCACCAGGGAGCTGATCTCCACTAAGGTGCTGTCATCCACAGTGAAGTACTCGTCCAGATCCTTTCGGTGGCCCCAAACATCTCCTTCCAATAGCTCAATGCCTTGCATGTTCAGGAATACCTGGATGGCATTGGACATGGTCTTGTGGTAGGACGGGGGTACCTGAATCATTCGCAACCTGGGGCATCTTTGCATCAATCTGAGGAAGTCTACATTGCTGGCGCGGAAAGCCAGGTGAACCATCTTCTCATTGGGATTGAGATTTGGAATCTCATTTTTTGAGCTAACTACTCTAAGTCTCATTTGATTCTCCTATTTACTAAAGAATATTCCCTTGTATTAATAGACACTTTAGGTGGACACATGTGCACAGAAAGACATCTAAGGGCGATACACATTTTAACAAGATAATCCTATGGCCGTTTGAGGTACTAAATTTGAAAAAAATGATATGATATTAGAATAATACATGACATATATCTGAAGCTAATTACGAGAGACACAACAGAGATGGGACTTCCGATTTGCCTTTAATTTTTAAAAGAAAGCCTGAAGGTAGTATTATTAATAGTTGTCGCTAATTCAGAAGAACTATCGGCAATATTAGACTCTAAATAGCTATCAAAAATTGGTAAGTATTTCCAGGTTACTGCTTCTTTGGCGGGAATGTTTGCTGCCAACTTGCGGCGGATTGAGGGACAGTAAGCAGGATAATCAATAGCAGTGTAGATCGTAGATTAGAGTCGGTTCTTCAAAGTGAGCAGATAAAGCTGCATTTTTTCATCCCAGGCTCTTTCTGCAGCAAGACCGCAGATCTCGAATAATACCGCTTCCACAATCAGGTAGACTTCAGCTTTATCTCGAATGCAGCCCAAGATGGACTGCCGTCCTCGTCCCAATGCAGAATGTATGTGCAGCTTAGGCCCCTCGACAGATGGGTAAATTGTAGCCATGCCGAAGACCTCCCAGGCACTCTCATAGGCTTCAAAATTGGGCGTGGGAGGAACTATCGGCAGCATGGGCCCGGTCACTGCCCGGCCATCACGTAGTGCCCCCATGAAAAGGGCCGTGCAAGACTTGATCTTCTTCTCCTGCAGGAACTTTTGCAGCGATTCAATTAGATCTTCGCCATGGTCCATTCTCAGGACGAATACCCTGCCCAAACTGCCCTCGGAATATTGCATGGGAAGGAGTTTTGCTTATTCATTCTTATTATTTTCCATCCTTATTATTTTTCTTGACCGGCTTTTAGCAGTAGATTTTCCAGCACGCATCGCTTCCACTTGATGGTTACCGGCTTTGCGCACCTTCCCTCTAGGAGATAGACCTGTCCGGGACGGGTTTTCAGAAATTGCTTAATCTCAGAAAGCGCAGCACTGGAAAGCTGAATCTTTCTGTCCGCAGCAACTTGCAACTGTCCGCTCTCAGTGTCCAGATCAGATACGCATAGCTTGATCAGGTATTCAAGATCAAGGCGGGTCTCAAAGAGGAGAAGAAGTATGATTTTATCCATGCCTGATGCTAAATCGAGCAACCTTTTTTTCTCCGTCTGTGCAATCTCGCTTAAGCCATTCACATTATTTCCAGCCACCGATCGAGCATTTCCGCCAGTTCTCTTCGCTTAACCGGCTTGGCAATGAAATCGTTCATTCCGGCTTGAATACACTTCTCCCGATCACCTTGCATGGCGAGAGCCGTCATGGCAATGATAGGAATGCATGGATTGAGTGCCTTCGATCCTTGCCGGCGAATTATGCGTGTGGCCTCGTAACCGTCCATCTCAGGCATTTGGCAGTCCATCAGCACCAGGTCGTAGGGAGTGGTCTGGAGCGAATTGACGGCCTCCTGACCATCGGCCACAACATCCGCTTGCAGCCCCATCTTTCTGAGCAAGGCCTGGGCAACTTTCTGGTTTACGGGATTATCCTCCGCCACCAGGATGCGTATTTTGTGTTTGAACGATCGGGATATAGCAGGACCAGTCGCGAAACGGTCTATCGCACCACCTCCCTCAATTTTGGCAAACATCTCATCTGCAGATCCAGAGCCTTCCGGCTGCTTCTCAAACACCGCGGTGAACCAGAAGGTCGTGCCTTTGCATTCCTCGCTTTCCACGCCGATCATGCCGCCCATCAGCTCGGCAAGCTGCCGGGAGATGGCCAGCCCCAGACCGGTTCCACCGTATTTGCGTGTTGTCGATCTGTCCACCTGAGTGAACGGTGAGAAGAGAATATCCTGCCGATTTGCCGGGATGCCGATACCTGTATCTCTGACCGAGAAGCGAATTGTGACTTTTCGTTCGTCTTCGCTCTCCAGGCTGGCGCGAATCACGATCTCGCCCTTCTCGGTAAACTTAACGGCATTGCTTCCCAGGTTGACTAGAATCTGGACGCAGCCTTCCTGGATCACCTCTCAGCCGCGACGGCACCGTAGGGTCCATCATAGAGACCAGCTCCAGCCTTTTCTCATGAGCACCGACTGCCAGGAGATCTGTCGTATTGTCAAGCGTAGAGCGCAGATCGAAGTCCAGCGTTTCCAGCTCCAGTTTACGGGCTTCGATCTTGGAGAAATCCAGGATGTCGTTGATGAGAGACAACAGTATTTCGCCGCTGATACTGGCGATTTTTGCGTATTCACTCTGCTCGGCATTCAAATTCATATCCAGCAGCAATCCGATCATGCCGATGACGCCGTTCAAGGGGGTGCGAATCTCGTGGCTCATATTGGCCAGAAATTCGCTCTTGGCGGCGTTGGCCTTCCTGGCCAGATCAATCATCTCATTGGATCGAGCGGTCTGCTCATTGAGATACTTGTTAAGTCGGTTAGCTTCGTTCAGAGTCTCAAGCAAATCTTCATCCGCACGAGCGGTCTGAATGACCTGTGTGACTGTATTACTGAGGATGTTTAGCTGGGCATCTTCCTCGCCGGTGATAGGTTGTTTGCTGAAAAGTGCCATGACACCCAAGGTCTCTCCACCAGGTAAACGTAACTGGTAACCGGCAAACGAGACGAGGCCTATCTCCTTTGCCCATTCGTGGTTGTAAATCCAAGGTTCGCTTTGTACATCGTTGGTAAGGAATCTGTGTTCCTGCTCCGATGCAACGCACCCGATCTTGTAGCAACCAAAAGGCACGCGTCTGTGAAACACCCCGTCCGTGTGGGTATACCGTCCCGAACTGGCCAGGAGTCGGAGACATCGATCTTTATAAAGGCAGACGTGCGGTCCAACAGTCGTCGCTGCATGTATGCATCCGACCTCGCAGAGGTCACCGGAACTGGTGATCCAAATGCGGCAAAAGTCGGCCCCGAAGATATCCACCACACCGTCGGTGATCTTCTTGAGTTTCTGCTCCAATTTGGCGGGGCTTAGCAGAGTCTGTTGAAGCAGGTTCAACTGCCCCTGTCGTACCAAGGAACGTGCACGGCTTAAATCTGCCATCTTGCGCTCGGTGATATCGGTAAGCATGGCAAAGGATCCGGCAAATTGGCCTGCTTCATCTTTAAGCGGTGTTGCCGATACTATCGTCCAGCAGCAGCTTCCATCCTTGCGGCGATGCCTGCGCTCATATTGCGCACCTGTGCAGGATACACGCACTTGCATCCTGGCTTTGTGATCCGGGAGGTCCTCTTCGAAAATGAAGGCGATTACCGGCTTACCTAGCATCTCCTCTGCTTGATAGCCCAGCATGTTGGCCAGCTTCTTGTTCACGAAAGCATAGCGGAATTGATCATCCATGATCATGATGCCTTCGTTGGCAGTCTCGACTATTCGCTTGTATCGTGCTTCGCTATCTAGCAGCGCCCCCTCCGCCCGCTTGCGCTCGGTGATGTCCCGCAACTGCTCGACAATGAATTCGATCTCTCCTTCTTCATTCAATACGGGATTAGACCGGCAGTTCAGATAAACACCGTATTCGGGCAGATACTTCTCTGTCTGTTCCAATCTCTTTGTCTTTTGCGCCTTTTCGCTTGCACATTCTTCGCAGGGAAGGTTTCGACCGATTAGTTCGTAGCATCGTCGCCCGTGAACCTCCTCTGGAGAAAGGTTCAAAAATTCATATCCAGCGCGGTTATAGCGTACTATAGTATGGTCAGGATTTTGTATTCCAATGATATCAGGTATGGAATCGAGGGTAGCGTTCAGAAGTGCTTCTGATGAAGCAATTTTCTCTTCCGCCTTCTCACGTTCTGTGATATCCTCGCCGCATGAAAGCGTACCTGTGATATTTCCCGCCTCGTCTCTTAATATGGTGTTATGCCAGGAAACAATTCTCTCCTCGCCATTGCGGGTCAATACCACGCCCTCTACATACCTGGCCGGCTCAATAATCCCGATCATCAAATGATCAAATATCTCTTCAGCATCCGCCTTTGCCCGCGCCGGCAAAAAACGGCTAAACCAGTTCGTGCCTATAATCTCGTCTTCACGGTATCCCAGCAGACGACAACCGGCCTGGTTGACCAGACTTACCGTATGGTCGGAACGAATGGAGATAATTATTGTCCCCACAATATCAAGATATAGCTGGGCCAGTTCTTTCTCCTGCCGTAGAGCCTCCTCCGACTGCTTGCGTTCGGTGATGTCGGTGGCGATTTCCATACGAACCAGCGTTTTGCCGGTCCAAGGGATCGCTTGGTCACGGCATTCATACCATCTGCCGGTAACCGTATTTTGAAACTCCCACTGGAACACACCGGTCGAGATACCGGTATCAGACACTAGTTTATCATTCGTGCAAAATGAACATGGGCCTTTTTGGCCTTTTTGAATGACCTGCCAACATTTCCGCCCTTGCACATCACCCCACGTGTCACGACCATATTTATTGATGAACAATAGCTCGTAAGAATTTAAATTCGCCACATACACCAAAGAATCGAGGCTATCCAGGATATCCGTTAGGCGCTTATGACTCTCGCCGATCGCGTCCTCCGCCTGCTTTCGCTCAGTGATATTGCTTGTGGTGCCAAAGACGGAAACTCTGCCATCCGGCTGAGAATAAGCCGAACCCTTAGAACCAACACAAAGCGTCGTGCCGTCAGCCTTTCGCAGACGGTATTCGGCGGTTTTATCTATTCCAAGCGTTTGTCTCCCCTCGGAAATTCTCTTCTGCACAGCCGGCAAGTCATCTGGATGGACATATGAGAAATATTTGTCAAAGCTGTTTCCGATGGTGCCTTCCGGCAAGCCGAGCATCCTATCCGCAACCGGCGAGATATAGGAGCCGACAGGCTCGCCTTTGGCATTGACATCATAGCGCCAGACGATATCGGATATCATCGATACGACCTGCTCGTACTGGGCTTGGCTGTCCTGCGTAGCTTGCCTGGCTTTTCGCAGAGCTTCCAGAACTTCTCTGCGATCGATGATGTCATTGCCCATGATTACTAATGAATGGTTCTGATTGATACATCTATTGGAAGATTTTTCCCCCCAAATACCATCGGTTATCTCGTGACTCCTGCAGCATTCACCTCATTGCCCAATTAGGCTCCATGTGTGAGCAAGGTAAGACTTTGCAAAGTCTGATGTCAACCGTTTACCAATTCTGATTGATTCCGGCTGAGGAACTTCTTCGCCGCTATCCAGTCGATCTTCTACATGGGGCTGTACTGGGCCGGCGCTGGTCTTGAGCTGGCTCATCCTGGCAGCCTCGCATTCTCGTGCGCCGCTTTCGCATGCGGGGCGGCTCGCTCCAGGACCCGCGCGCACATGCACCTGCCCGCGCCCGTGCGCCCGCACGTGGGCGCGTTGGCCTGGCGCGTCCGGGTGGGCAGGAGGCCATCGGGCCGGACCACTGTGGTTTTTGCAGCTTCCTGATTAAGAGGTCGATCTCGCCAAAATCAAGGGCGTCTTGTTTTTGTTGACTTATCGCATCGCAGTAGTAGCGATCATATCTCATTGAATACTTCGATAAACTCTTCTCAGGAAATTCCTGCTTGCCTTAGGATTATCAATAGCGTGGAACCCTTAATCACTTCATGGTTCGGCATAGTCAGGGGCGTTTTGCTTCCATCGGGATTTATCCTTTTCATGGAAATGTATCTATATGGAACTGGATGGCAGATTTAACATCAGCAATTGCTTCCTCATAAGTATCGCCTTCACCTACTATTATCCCCTTGATGCCGATGAGATAGGCGACATAGCCATCGGGATGCTTTTCTATAATTATCTCTATCGGCTGCATCTATTTGCAGGAGGTTGTTCTTGAAAATAAATCTATGCTTGGATTTGATGGTTGTCAATAGGCCGGATATGCGTCTTTGTTCTCCAGTCTATCCCCGACGTCCCGACCGTCGGGCCATTCATCGTTCTTCCCAGCTCGCCTCGCATTCTCGTGCGCCGCCTTCGCCCGCGTGGGCCTTCTGCCCGAGCGGTTCAATAATTCTGTGAAGCTTGATCGTTGATTTTGCTACTTCATCAGCTCTAGAAATTCTTCTGTTGTCAGGTCTGCATCTCTTAAAATGCTCTTTAAAATCTTGGGGTGAAGCTCTTTGCCGGAATGATAAGGCACAGTGACCCTTCGTCCTTCTGCATTATTGTAGATCCTATGGCTACCGCTTTGGCGAACCAGAAAGTAACCTGCTTTCTCCAGTGCCCGGATCGCCTCAGATGCGCTCACCCTTGGGAGCTTGTTCGTCATACAGCGACTTCCAGAGATGTCAGGCTGACGGATTCCGGTTGAGGAACTTCTTCGCCGCTATCCAGTCGATCTTCTACATGTAGGCGGATGGCGTCCCTGATATTCTCTAAGACTTCCTCGTAGGTATCACCCTGAGTGTAACACCCCTGCAATTCGGGAGTAAAGGCGAAATAGCCATCTTTGTCCTTCTCGATCACTACCAAGAAACGATAAACTCTGGACTTGGCGCTAACTAGCTCTTTGGATAAATTTGTCTCTGCGGCAGGGTTCATATGGCAGAATATTCTCCTTAAAAGTAATTATCTTTTGCCTTTCTGTAATTCCTCATGGAGCTGTACTGGGCCAGTTCATCCTAGATGTCCGGCAACTCACATCAGCTCAGCATCTCGTTTCGCATTCTCGTTCGCTGCCTTGCGACGCAGGGCCGCTCGCCCACGTGGGCATGCGCCCGCACGTGGGCCTGGCGTGCCCGGGTGGGCCGCCTTCGGGCCGGGGCTCGATAGCACTCACTGCTTGTTAATTGACAGTCTTCTGGTTTCTCGTTAGAGATCTACGTCAGCCAATACATTTTCTATCATGGGTCGAAGCTCTGGAAATTCCAGAGTCACAGTCATCCAGACAATCTCCGGGTTTACCTTGAAGTAACCATGAACAAGCCGGTCTCTGATTCCCGCCATTTCTCGCCAAGGAACCTCAGGATATTTTTCTCTAATCGAATATGGAATATGCTTCGTGGCCTCTCCCACAATCTCGATGCACTTTGTAACTGAAAGGATAGTCTTTTTATCGGTTGCGAATTCTTCAAATGTCATGCCTCTTATAAATTCTTGAGTATAATTCATGTGCTCAATGATATCCTCAATGTAACTTGCGTAATCCCGTTCCTTCATACGTAAATTACCTCTTTCAGGATATGCCCGCTTATTCTCGGCTTAAGGCCAGACTTTGTGACCAGATCTACCCGTTCTCCGATCTTGTCGCTCAAATAGTTCTGCAATCCCACATAACGAATTAGGCCGAGCGGCTCCTCAAAATCGATGAGCAAATCCAGATCGCTGGTATCCTTCTGTTCGCCTCGCACGAAAGAGCCGAAGATGCCGATCTCTTTGACCTTAAACCTATGCCTCAGGATTGGCTTTTCATCTCTAAGAATACTCTCGATCTCTTGAAGGGTTTTCATCTTTTCCTCGGAACTACAAAGGGCCGGATAGTAAATAAATATGATGAGAGACTTATATTCATATTAGTCATAAAAATCTCAGTCCGAAACGGCCAAGCCGTCTTTTCTGCATTTTGCTCTCTGCCCGTGCCTTCCTCCCGGCCCGCTTCGCATTCTCGTGCGCCGCCTTCGCAAGCGGGGCCTCTCGCCCGCGTGGGCATGCGCCCGTGCGCCCGCACGTGGGGCCCCGGCACGCTCGGTTGGGCCGGGTGCCATCGGGCCGGGGCTCGGTAGTTGGTCGAATATGCGTGGCATTTCGAGCTGGCTCGCCTTAATCTAAATCACAATAACCTCGCAGCTTGCGGGCAGGTGTGCTGCCGCCGTTTCACCTGCGAGAGGTTTTGATCATTTAGGAACGTCTCCCTTAATAGGATTTTACAGCCCTTCTAAAATTCCGAGCAAGTTTTTAGATTTAGTCAATAAGTCATCATAGGTTAGTATTTCAATGCTTCCTCTAAATAGAACATTCCGCTGCTGCAATCTACCAGAGTCTGATTCAGACATATTCTTTTTTCTTCCTATCACCACATAGCCTATGGGTTTCATTATTCCAGTCAATTTTTCTCGCACATATGCATGGTTTCTTTCAATCCAATGCAGCCAATCAAGAATTTGTTGCTCAGCATGAATTAAATAATTTGTTGGATTTCCATTTTTTGTAAACAATGGGAGGTTGCTTGCTTCAATCTCAACTAAATCTACATCTCCTGAAGTTCGCTCCAAAGCATAATCCATTTCAAATTCACTTCCAAGAGTATGTTTCGGCAGAATTCGAATATATTCCGCTCCAAAAAGAATAGGATTTAGAGTTAAAGCTTTCTGAAGCGCTCCTTCATTGCGGCCTTCGTCTTTCAGGCAATCCTCTAATTCTGCAATCGCTGATCTAAGACCTTTTAATATTCTCTCTGCCTCAGTATGGCGCTCAAATTCTTGTTGAATTGCCCGACGCATAAGCTGCAATTCTGCAGGAGTAATCATTTCTGCAAATGAGAGCATTTCAAAATAGCCAAAGTTTTCAATTTTTAAACATGGGGATTTAGTAAATATTAAATATAAATTTGAGCTGTTAAGCCTAATGAGCGATCATATTTGAGAAGATGGTTGTGAAGGAGGGGGCAAAGCGTGAGGGTGCGAGATCCTGATGTATCCCAAGCCACCGTGGATTTCACGAGAGGCGGGACGAAAGCCTTTTAAATTATTGCTGAATTAAGAAACCGTTGCCTTTTGACGGCTATGTCGGTCATCGTCTGAATTGAGGTTATGATAAGAGGAGATGACTGGATAGCTGAGGCTTTAGAGGTTCGTTTTTAATATAACGGGTTTACGATTTTCACCACAAAGCACACGAAGCTCACAAAGAACGAACAAAGACTACCAAAAAGAGTGAAAATTTACCCTGGGGGCTGAGCCACACGTGCGCCCGCGCGCGCTCGCCTGACGCCCCCTTGTCATTTGCTCCAAAAAAAGGCTGCCCTCTGTGGGAACTGGGAGTTGCTGATGCCAAGAAAGAGTTTATGAACGATAAGGATAGATAGTTATGTGGTGATAATGTGGGTGTGATTGAGGTTGAAATCCCAGATTGCCTGCCCATAAAGCCCCTAATGAAGAAGATCGAGACCCTCATTAAAGAAGAAGAAACCAGATGGGTGCTATTTGAAAGAGCAGTGGAGGATCTGGATCTTACTGAAGAGGATCTTCTTGCGTTAGAGGAAGTGCGTGAGAAGGTATGGAGAGAAGAAAAGAAGAGCCTAGGATTGTAGCCGATACAAATATCCTTATTTCGGCTCTTCTTAAGGATCATTCAGTACATGCACGGCTGATAAAATCTAAATTTTTCAGTATATATTTTCCAGAATATGGATTGAAGGAAATAGAAAAATATAGGAGTTACATTATAGCAAAACGAAAGAAAAATTCTCAGTATCTATCACTTGAATTTTCTGAAAGATATATCATGGAAGAAATTAAGATAGCCCCTTTTGATCTATATTGCCAAAAGATAAAAGATGCATCAGAGATCATGAAAGAGATCGATGAAAAGGACGCGCCTATTCTTGCTTTGGCCTTACAGCTTTGCTGTCCTATCTGGTCAATGATAAGCATTTCAAGAGACAGAAGACTGCGAAAGTTTATACGACTGCAGATCTTTTGGCGCTCTTAGATTCTGTTCGAAAAGATTGAAGGAAAACCCAACCACAAAGGGATTCAAGAATAACTGGTACTTTATTTTTAACTATTGTATGATTATTATACATACTACTAACGAACTCCCACCACAGAGACACAGAGTTCACAGAGAACGCACAGAGACTAAAAAAAAATAATAAAATTTTTAAGACTTGAAATTTACCCTAAATTTCTTTTGTGCGCGCTTGCCCCGTGGTGGCCGTCCGTAGACCGGGGTTATAATCATCATATCTATAATTTCAACCTAAAAAAGAGCATGCGTGTGATCCCAACCCATAATTTTCGTTTTTTTTTTCTCTGTGCGTCCTCCGTGCGCTCTGTGTCTCTGTAGTGGATCGTTCGTAAACCACTGGTTATAATTAAATAGGAAGATTTCTAGAATTTCTTTGTGCGCTCGTGTCTGCGGGGGTGGCCGTTCGTAGACCACCAGTATCTCACCCAGCCCTAACACGCCCCGCCTAGCAGAGAGCATACTTCTCATCAGAAACTTTTATAAGTATCTTAAGTCCATACCATCTCCCCTATACCATCTCCCCTATGGACGCAAGCGATTCAAAGACCAAATCCTCTGCAAGATTTTGCAAGTTTGCGGGGGTGGTGGAAAATAAGACACAAATTGTCTATTCTTAAATTTCAATACTGTGGTCTCATACCTGGATCTCCTCATCAAGAACGGGCTCGCCGAGAGGCTGGAGGGCGAGATTGTCCGCTACAGAAACCCGGGCCCAAGGGCGAGACTGCCACTACCGCACCTTCGGGAGCTTTGGAGATGGGAATCCTGTAACTACCGGGGGCAGTAGAGAAGGCAGAGAGCGCTATGAATGCCTTAGAAGGTTTGAAATATCATCAGATCACTATCATAAAGCGGATTAATTATGGCCTCCACTGAAGATGATATAAAATCATTAATTAGATCAAGATTCTATGCCTCCAAAGAAGAAGTTATCTCTGATGCAGTTAAGGCTCTCCTTATGCAAAGGCCGGAATTGAAGAAAGAGATTGCCCAAGGATCAACAAATGATAGAGAGATCGCAGATAAACCTCCTAAAGAGGATAGAATGAAGATTCTGGAGAATTATGTAGGCATAGTAAAGCTAAAGAAACCATTTACTCTTGAGGAGATCTTAGAGCTGGAGGAAGACAACTGGCTGTACTGATTGATACCAACATAATAATCAATATTCTAACCAACTCGGAGAAAATAGAGCAAGCGAGATTTGTATTCAATCTGCTGAAAGATGAAGAACTGGTTATTACTTTTGGTATTTTAGAAGAGACAGCTTATGTGGGCCTTTCCGGCATATACGGCTGCAGAGCTTTCAAGCTTCGAGATGAGGTGAAGAAAGGATTAAATGAGGAATCCATAAATTTTTTGGAAGGACTGAACTCATTTATAAAAAAGATGCGAATAAGGATCATCTCATCCCCAAGTGATCCTACTACTATGATAAAGATGATAAGATACTACCGATTATTGCCTGCAGATGCTGTAATTGCGGCCACATGCAAAGCTAACGGTATAACAAAGATAGCAACTTTTGATTCCGATTTCAAACGGGTAGATTTTCTTGAAGTGATAGGGAGCGCATGAGCAGTTCATGGTCCTGGGTGAGGGAGAGCTGGCCAGAACTATCAAGGAATGCCCAGTTGTTGTGGATGTGAAGGGAGTTCTTGGTGGTAGTAGAAGTTGCACGCTGTGAAACAAGACAGTAAGTTCAAACATGCATGAGCCCGAGAGGCTAACCATGGGTTTACGATTTTCACCACAAAGACACAGAGTTCACAGAGAACGCACAAAGACTAAAAAAATAATAAAAATTAAGACTTGAATTTACCTTAGATTTCCTTTGTGCGCTCCGTGGTGGCTGTCCGTAAATCCATATCTATAATTCCAACACAAAAAAGAGCATGCGTGTGATCCCAACCTTAATTTTCGTTTTTTTTTCTCTGTGCGTCCTCCGTGCGCTCTGTGTCTGCAGTGGTGGATCGTTCGTAAACCACTGGTTATAATTAAATAGGAAGCTTTCTAGAATTCCTTTGTGCGCTCGTGTCTACGGTGGTGGCCGTTCGTAGACCACCAGTATCCCACCCAGCCCTAACATGCCCCGCCTAGCAGAGAGTGCATACTTTCCCTCAGAAACTTTTATAAGTATCTTAGCTCCTTACCACTCCGCTATGGGACGCAAGCGATTCAAAGACCAGATCCTCTGCAAGATTTTGCAAGTGTGCGGGGGGGGGGCAAATAAAACACAAATTGTCTATTCCTGCAACCTAAATTTCCATACTGTGGTTGCAATACCTGAATCTCCTCATCAAGAACGGGCTCGCCGAGAGGATGGAGGGCGAGAATCGTTCGCTACAGGACCCGGGCACAAGGGGGCGAGAATGCCGCGCCCGCACCTTTTGGGAGCTGGGGTTGCTACGCAGGACCATAATAGCATCAGAAACTCTCTTCAATTTTATAAAAGCATATATTTTAAAGGAATATGGAGTAAAAGGAAAAGACGGGGCTATATTTCTCAAGCGAGACCTGAAGATTCTCCAGGAAATTTCCTTCGATCGGCCCAAGGAGATATTCGGCATATTTAATATCCTAGATATTGGGGCAATGGAAGTAGAAGAGTCCTTAGAATATGTGTCCAGATATGCTCTATTGACCAATGATGCACTTAATGCTGCTGCCATGAAGGTTAATAAAATAACCAGCATTGCAACAAACGATAAGGATTTTGAGAGATTGGCAGGCGTGAAGATCTGGGCCCCCCTCTAGACAGGATAAGAAGGCTTGTAATTGAAAAGGATAGCATCTTATTCCAAGCAAATAGTCGTCTCCGTCCGTTCGTTCTCTGTGCGCTCTGCGACTCTGTGGTATAATTTCGTAAACCACCAGTAATCTCGCCCATGGCCAGCACGCCTCGCCTAACAGAAAGCGCATCTACTGCATTCAACGAGCTCTACGAATCGAGCGAGGAGGAGGGAGCATGAGGGTAAGATCCTGATGCATCGCAAGCCGCCGTGGATCTCGCCCGAGGCGGGACGAAAGCTTTTTAAATCACTACCGAAATTAAGAAAGTAGGTAAGAAAGCCGTTGCTTGTTGACGACTATGTCGGTCATCATCTGAATTGAGGTTATGATAAGAGGGGATGACTGGATAGCCGGGGCTTTAGAGGTTCGTTTTTAATATAACGAGTTTACGACTTTCACCACAAAGCACACGAAGATCAAAAGAACGCAAAAAAAATTCGTAAACATCTATTAATGAAATTGGGAAGATTAATATGAAGATCGTGATAGTGGCGCTTATCATTATGCCTCATAATTTTGTGCTCCCTGTGCCTGGCTGAGGAGACCGATTACTTCGATTGGAAGGGGCTCAAATCATATGCTGCCAAGAACTACACTGAGTCTATAGCCTATTTCGATATAGCGATAAAACAGGATCCCACTTATATCGATGCCTGGCTCCATAAGGGCGATGCCCAGAGGGCTATGAAGGATTACAATGCCTCTTTGCAAAGCTACGAAGGTGCGCTGCAAGTAAAAAACGATACAAAAGCGGCCTGGTCCGGGATGATTGAGGCCTATATCGCCCTGAACAATTATCAACAAGCTGCAGAGGCTGCCGCCAAAAGTGACGGAAATTGAGCCGAACAGAAAAGAGAACTGGCAAAAAGAGGGAAACCTCTTGCAGATGCATGGTGATTATGAGAATGCTTCTGCAAAGTACGATGGAGCCTTGAATTTGGATCCTAAATATGTTGATGCATTATACCGTAAGGCACTCTCGAGAATGGCCCTGGGAAATAACAGCGAGGCTATGGGCCTGTTAAATCAGGTCTTGGCTAAAGATCCGAAACAGAAAGGAGCTTACAATGCCCTGGGGCTGATCCTATGAGGCGGAAGGAAAATATGCATTGGCAAGAGAGGCTTATGAAAATGCTTCCCGAATCGACCCCAAGTGGGGTCAGCCCAGGATAAATAATGTGCATAGCTTGCAGGCATCTGGGCAGGACGGATGAGGCCATGAAGATATTTGTGACATTATAAGAGGAACTGTCTTGAAATCAATTCACATTTGTCTTTTTATTTTCATATTCATCATGAGCAGCTGTAGCTCCTGCCAGGATGCGTCCACTTATTATGATAATCTGGGCAGCAAGC
The DNA here is from genome assembly GCA_963803855.1 of Methanotrichaceae archaeon. Taxonomy (GTDB): domain Archaea; phylum Halobacteriota; class Methanosarcinia; order Methanotrichales; family Methanotrichaceae; genus Methanothrix. The sequence continues at coordinate 310,703 of CAWDNX010000001.1, read as the reverse complement.
TGGTTTCAGCTAAAAATCTCAGCGAGGCCATGGACCTTTTTAATAAGTCATTGGATCAAGACCCAACAAACGTGAATGCCTGGATTCATAAAGGAAATGCCGAAAAAGCACTGAAGGACTTATAACGCCTCTATCCGCTCATTTAATCGAGCGACGATCCTGGACAGCAAAAATGCTGCCGCCTGGTCGGCACTATCCGACGCATATTCCCGGCAAAAGGACTATGCCAATGCCACAGCAGCGGCTGCAGAGCTTACCAGACATCGATCCTAAAAACAAGGCCTACTGGCTCAAGAAAGGGACACTGCAGCAGATGCAGGGAGATTTTGGCAATGCTGCTCTGGACCTGGACCGGGCCATAGCGATAGATGCAAAATACAAGGACGCCATTTACAGAAAAGCGCTATCCGAGCTTTCCGCCAACAACACCAGCCAAGCCATAGAGCTGCTTGATAGAGTCATAGCCATCGACGGCAAGTACAAGCTGGCCTACAATGCCAAAGGTCAGGCCCTGGAGATGCAGGGAGATTATGAGGGAGCAATTGCGGCATATGATGAAGGCTCTTGCCATAGATGCAAAATGGTCGCTGCCCCTGACCAATAAGATGCATGCCTTGCTGGCTACAGGCAGACAAAAAGAAGCTGTGGATATTCTTTTGAGGATATAAGAATGGTCACTCTGAAGAGGAATGGTATTCTTGGCTATAATCAATTCATAATGCTCATAATAGCTCTGGCCGGGACAGCCGGGGGGCAGACAAGTGAGAAAGCAAGCACTGAAGAGTTGCTGCAAAATCTAACCCATAAGGATGCCAAGATCAGAGGCGAGGCCGCCTGGGCTTTGGGAAAAAGCGGCGAAGAGAGGGCAGTAGACTCCATTGATAAAGGCTCTGGAGGACAACAACAGCAATGTGCGAGAGTGGGCAGCCCTGGCCCTGGTCAAGATCGGCAGGCCCTCCATTGAGCCTTTGACTGAGGCAATGAAAAGCAAAAACGATTCGATCAAGTGGCAGGCGGCGGCTGTGCTGGGGCTGATAAATGATTCCAATGCCACAGAGGCGCTCTCCTATGCCCTGCAGAGCAATAACAGCACAGTTCGCTACTGGGCAGCAGCGTCTCTGGGACAGATCAGAGACAACACGACCCAAGATGCTCTTGTTACCGTTCTGGCAGACGACAATGAGACGGTCAGAAATGAGGCTGGATGGGCTCTGAAATCCCTGGAAGGGTTGGGGTCGGCAGATCTGCTCATAAAGCTCTTGAAGGACGAAGACCCAAACAAGCGCATGGGTGCAGCGCATTCGCTGGGTGATTCGTCAGATGGGCAAGCTGCTCTGCCCCTGATCGAGGCCTTGCAAGACAGTGAGCCTGGTGTGCGGTCCGAGGCGGCAGCCGCTCTGGGGCGGCGGGGCGAGAGCCAGGCTATCGTGCCGTTGATTGGAATTCTGGCTGATCCTGAGGAGCAGGTTAGAAGGGATGCCATAAAAGCTCTGACAGCAATAGGCAGGCCGGCGACGGAGCCGCTGATTCTGGCTTTGAACGAATCGGACAATATCACCCAGGCGGGAGCGGCGCTGGCGCTGGGACAGATAGGCGAAGAGAGGAGCGTCGAGCCGCTGATTTGGGCCTTTAAGAATGGAGATGGCCCGGTACGACGTGCGGCTGTATCAGCGATCGCCAGGATAAATAAGAGCCTTGCCGTGCTCGCCTTTTATTCAAATTTTGGGCGACCAGAATCTACAGAGCGATCTGAGAGCGGATGCGGCCTAGGCGCTGGGGGAGATGGATGATCCCAGAGCTAAAGAGCCCCTGATCTATGCCATGTCATACGACAAAGATAACAGCGTGCGAATGAACGCTGCCAGGGCCATGAAGAAGGTTATGAGAACGATATTTGATCAGTAATTGCTGCCGGATGCGAGGGCTATAACCAGCGAGCAACGACGTTTCCACCACAAAGGCACAAAGACACAAAGAACGAACAAAAACAATCGCATTGGGACATAAATTTGGAGGAATATTAGATGAAAATATTAGGAGTATTAGTATGCATTTTTCTATTGAGTGCCATTTGCGTGGCAGAAGAGACGGAATATTTCGACTGGAAAGGGTCCAAGCTTTATGCTACCAAGAATTACACGGATGCACTGACCTATTTCGATAAGGCTCTCAGCCAGGATCCGGGCTACATTGACGCCTGGATTCATAAGGGTGACACTCAGAGAGCGCTCAAAGACTTCAATGGCTCTATTGCATCCTACAACGCCGCCCTGAAGATAGACAGCAAAAAGGCAGTCGCCTGGTCGGGGATCACTGAGGCCTATACGGCCATGAAAGACCTCACCAATGCCTCTATTGCTGCAGCCAAGACCACAGAACTTGATAATAGCAAAGCAAACTGGCTGCGGGAAGGAAATCTGCTGCAAACGCAGGAGATGTACCAGGAGGCTGTGACCAAGTTCGAAGGCGCCCTGACGGTAGATCCGGTTTACAAGGATGCTTTATACAAGAAGGGAGTCATGCTGATGGCCCTGAACAATTTAACTGATGCAGCGAAGCAATTCGATCAAGCTTTGCAGATTGATCCCAATTTTAAGCAAGCCTATGTAGCCAAGGGAGTAATTCTGGAGGCCAATGGAAAGTATGTAGAGGCAGAGCAGGCTTACGACAAGGCTCTGGAAATAGATCCCGCCTATGCCCAGGCGCTGGCATATAAGATGCATGTCTTGCTGGTGTTGAAGAAGCCACAAGAAGCTATGCAGATATTCGTGAAGATCTGAGCCTATTGTCAGATCTTCCATATTTTTTAGGATGGTCACATGTGGATCGGAACCTTTTTAAATCTATATAATTATCGTGAGCTTGGAACATAATTAAGAATCTAAGTTAAGATGATTATTTGAAGGCTATTACATGCCATCGTCTGAATTGAGGTTATGATAAGAGGAGATGGCAGGATAGCCGAGGCTTTAGACTTTCCTATTTTAATATAACGGGTTTACGATTTTCACCACAAAGCTCACAAAGAACGCACAAATACGATTTAGCCAATTCGCAAACATATGTTTTAATTATAAAGCTACGATTATTAACCACAGAGGCACAGAACTCACAGAGACGCGCAATTTACCTTATTATGCATATTTGCTTCTGAGTAATAGTCGTCTCCGTTCGTTCGTCCTCCGCGCGCTCTGCGACTCTGTGGTTTTATTACCGTAAACCACTGGTTGTAATCATCATTTCCATAATTCAACCTAAGAAAAAGCATGCGTGAGATCCTAACCCATAATTTTCGGTTTTTTTCTCTGTGCGTCCTCCGTGCGCTCTGTGTCTGGACCTGTCTTTGAACGATCGTCGGAAGAAGATATAGATAAATATTAATTAAAACCTCTTGGAGATAAGGACGACCAAATAATGATCCGATTAACAGCCTATATATCGGGCAGAGTTCAGAGGACCGGCTACCGGGCCAAGGTAGTCTCCCTGGCAAAGGAAATGGGTTTAGTGGGCTTTGTCCAGAACCGTCCCGAAGGCCTGGTCCTGGTGATCGCTGAGGGAGAGAATAAGGATGATCTGGAAAGGCTCGCCTCTGCCATTAAGATCAAGAATGCCCTCATCGATGTACAGAGCATCAGTGCTGAATACTCCCATGGGTCGAGAGAGTACTCAATCTTTCGGAAGATCACAGGTCCCGAGGAAGTTGGAGAGCGTCTTGATGATGGCATCGAGATACTGAAGGAACTTGTTGTCGGTGTCAACAAACTGGTTGTAGGTGCTAACAACCTGGATGTCGGTATTAAAAATCTGGATGTCGGCATTAAAAACCTGGATGCAGGCCTCAACAACCTCACCACCATTACCAAGGATGGCTTTAAGAATCAGAGTGGCAAGATGGATCAGATGCTGGACAAGCAGGACGATACCATCGAAGAGATTCAGGGTCTACGAGAGGATACGATGAGACGCAGCGACGTGAAACTATCCCGGATAGAGAAAGATATTCGCGTGATAAAGAACAAGGTAGGAATCAGGTAAAGTCAGCTTGATTGTGATTAGAATTCGAAACCAGTGGTTCAAACCAGGGGCACACGAACGTTCACCACAAATACACAAAGAAGGCACAAAGACGCCTAACCAATTCGCAAACCTACGTTTTATTATTAAGCTACTATTATTGACCAGAGAGTTCACAGCGACGCGCGGACTTCTTTATCTCCATTCCGCCACCTTGAAAAGCCAGAAAATGGCATCCTGGATAGTAGTAGTTCTCCGTCCGTTCGTCCTCCGCGCGCTCTGCGCCTCTGCGGTTTATTCCCGTAAACCAGCAGTATCCCCACAAGTCTAACACGCCCAGCTTAACAAAGAGTGCATACGATAAATCAGAAACTTTTATAAGTACTCAAGATCCTCACACTGAAGCAATAAAATGAAGGTGTGAGAATCCTTGACAGAAATCAACGAGGCGATAGCTACCGAACGCCAGGAGAATGATATCTCCGGGAAGATCATCGGCGCAGCCATTGAGGTCCACAAGCATCTTGGTCCTGGGCTTCTAGAATCAGCTTATGAAGAGTGCTTATGCTGTGAGCTTGATTTGAGGGGAATCAAATTCCAGCGACAGGTGCCTCTGCCATTGAATTATTAAGGTCTCAAGCTGGACTGCGGCTATCGTCTGGATCTATTGGTTGGAGATAAAGTAGTAGTTGAGCTAAAAACTGTGGAGGCCATCGCACCCATCCACGAAGCGCAAATGCTTACTTATCTAAAATTGAGAGACATATGACTTGGATTGATTATCAATTTCAACGTGCGTCTGCTTGTGGAAGGGGTAAGAAGGCTGGTAAATGGTTAGTAACTACGATTATTAACCACAGAGGCACAGAGCTCACAGAGACGCGCAATTTACCTTATTACCAACACTTTGAAAAAAGATAGCATACGGTATCCCTTCAAATAGTCGTCTCCGTCGTTAGTCCTCCGTGCGCTCTGTGGCTCTGTGGTTCTATTCCGTAACCCACAGCGTTTAATTATATAGCTACTATTATTAACCGCAGAAACGCACAATTTACCCATCTTAAAAAAACAGAAAAGGGAAAGCACTTGCTTCTGAGCAATCCGCAGTCTTCTTCCGCTCGTCATCCATGCGCCTCTCTAGCCCCGTAAACCACTCGATCCTACCAGTCCTAACACGCCCCGCCTAGCAGAGAGTGCATACTTTCCCTCAGAAACTTTTATAAGTATCTTAGCTCCTTACCACTCCGTTATGGGACGCAAGCGATTCAAAGACCAGATCCTCTGCATGATTTTACAAGTGTGCGGGCGCAAGTAGGACACAAATTGTATATTCCTGCAACCTAATTCCCATTCTGTGGTGCCATACCTGGAACTCCTCATCAAGAACGGTCTAGTCGAGAGAGTGGAAGGCGAGCATCATCCGGTATAGGACCTTGGCCCCAAGGGGGCGAGACTGCCGCTACCGCATCTTAGGGAGCTGAAATCGGTACGCGGTACCATGGGGGAGTCTGGATTTGCAGATAATCTATGCATAAAAAAATTGAAAATTCAGCTTTCTAGCGAAATAATAATAAATGATCCCGTATTGATATACTGCATCAGGATGAATATCAAGGCGATGAGAATATGAGCATAAAAGTAAGGGCGAGATATGAGGACAGTACATTGAAGCCCATCAAAGAGATTGGGCTTTTGGAAGGAGAAGAAGTAGATATCGTTATTGAGAAAAGCGCAGTTGATAAATTTTATGGAATGATGAAAATACCAAGAAAGCTGGCAGACGAGATAATTGATCTGGAGATGTGGGATTGATTTTATCTCAACTCCCTTCTGGCGAACGAGTATTCATAGATACGAATATATTTTTATACGCGGTTTTCGAACATTCCGCATATGGTAAGAGCTGCCGTGACTTCCTGAAGCGTGTAGAAAAGAATGAAGTAAAGGGGTTTACCTCAGATCTAGCTTTGAATGAGGTATTTCATAGGCTCATGACGGCAGAAATTGCTGAAACGGAAGGAATTGAGGCCCATAATGTCCCGATGTTAATCAAAAGGGAGCCGAAAATAATTGGAGAGCTGAGACGAGTCTGGGATGAGATGGAGCTCTTATCCAGCTTTGGAATAACTCTTCTGAACAGTACCACATACCCTGAATTTGTCAGGCTTTCCCGGAAATATATGCTAACTGCAGCAGACGCAGACCATCTTGCGATAATGCAAGCAAACGGCATTGTCAGCATGGCCAGCAACGATAGGGACTTCAAGAGAGTTGCATGGCTGAATCTTTGGCGGCCTGAGAATATGGATTATTGATCGAGGATTTATGATAAATAGTCGTCTCCGTCCGTTCGTCCTCCGTGCGCTCTGTGCCTCTGTGGTTCTATTCCGTAACCACCAGGGTCGAATTATTCATTTACCCACTTAAAAAAACTGAAAAGGGAAAGCACTTGCTTCTGAGCAATCCGTAGTCTTCTCCCGCTCGTCATCCATGCGCCTCTCTAGCCCCGTAAACCACTCGATCCCACCAGTCCTAACACGCCCCGCCAAACCGAGATTGCATCTGCCGTCACCGGTCCAAGGATACGGGATGAGATGCATGGAGAATTGCGAATTCCAATGAAAAAAGTAATCTTTGTCCAACATGCCCTGGACCGAATGAAAGAGAGAAGCATAACCGAAGAACAGGTCAAATCAACAATAAAATATCCTGGAATTATTGATTGCAAAAATGAAAAAAGAAAAATAGCACAAAGATTAATAGAAGGACGGTTATTACGTGTTGTATACGAGGAAGAAGACGACGCAATAATAGTAGTTAGTGCTTACTGCACTTCAAGAGTGAACAAATACATAAAGGAGAAATGAATGAAGATCTCTTATGATCCCAATTATGATGTTATGTATCTCAGGTTCTGCGAAGGAAAGATCGTCGATACCATCGAAGTAGAGGCCAATATTCTGATCGACTATGGATCACAGGGAGAGATTATGGGGATCGAGATCATCGACGCATCAACATTGACTAAAGCCAACCCTCTGCATGAGATTGTGATAAAATTTGAGGAGAATCGAATTCAAGAGACAAGTGCCTCTGCCATTGAACTATAAAGGTCTCAAGCTGGACTGCGGCTATCGTCTGGATCTATTGGTTGAAGATAAAGTAGTAGTTGAGCCAAAGACTGTGGAGGCCATCGCACCCATCCACGAAGCGCAAATGCTTACTTATCTAAAATACATGATGGAATCTATGAACATTTGCTAAAATTAAGTGAAAAAGATCAATTAATGTTAAATCCCATAAAGGGCCATAGGGTTATAATATGTTTGCAGAATACATTAAAGCTGCTTTAGAGCGGGCCGAATATGAGATTATGGAAGATGATGAGCCTGAGCCTTACTATGCCCATGTGCAAGAACTTCCCGGAGTATGGGCAACAGGTAAGACCTTTGAGGATTGCCGCAATGAGCTTATTTCTGTTATAGAGGGATGGATCGCTTTGAGGCTGAGGTTAGGTGATCCAATACCCACTATCGGCAGCCATACGATAACTGCATCCTCGGAGCCTGTGGGCGTTGTCTAATCGAATTACTCCTGTTTCAAGGAGAGAGCTGATCCGGCGGTTAAACTGCCTGGACTTCGAAGGGCCATATCCCGGCGGCGACCATGAATACATGACGAGAAGCGGCATCTATGTAAGAATTCCAAACCCTCATCATGGTGAGGATATCAGTAACAGGCTCTTATCGAGAATTTTGCGTGATGGGAGAATAAGCCGCGAAGAATGGCTCTCTGTAGCGTGAACTCCTATCTGGATGTCATCCAAAAGCACTTCCTTCTTTGTTTTGTTATAAAGCTACTATTATTAACCACAGAGGCACAGAGTTCACAGAGACGCGCAATTTACCTTATTACCAGCACTTTGAAAAAAGATTGCATACGGTATCCATGCAAATAGTCGCTCTCCGTTCGTTCGTCCTCCGTGCGCTCTGTGACTGCGGTGGTTCTATTCCGTAAATCACCAGCGTTTAATTATACAGCTACTATTATTAACCGCAGAAACACGCAATTTACCCATCTTAAAAAAACAGAAAAGGGACAGCACTTGCTTCTGATCAATCCGCAGTCTTCTCCCGCTCGTCATCCATGCGCCTCTCTAGCCCCGTAAACCACTGGATCCCACCCAGCCCTAACACGCCCAGCCTAGCAGAGAGTGCATACTTTCCATCAGAAACTTTTATAAGTATCTTAGCTCCTTACCACTCCGCTATGGGACGCAAGCGATTCAAAGACCAGATCCTCTGCAAGATTTTGCAAGTGTGCGGGGGGGGGGGGCAAATAAGACACAAATTGTCTATTCCTGCAACCTAAATTTCCATACTGTGGTTCCATACCTGGATCTTCTCATCAAGAACGGGCTCGCTGAGAAGCTGGAGGGCGAGATCATTCGCTACAGGATCACTCCTCGTGGCGAGGAGGCGCTGGGGCACTTGCAAGAGCTGGAGAAGCTGATTGTGGAGACAGGAGAAGAAGGGGTGGCGTGAAGAGATACGCTGGCATCCCAAGCTGCCGAGGATATCGCCAGAGGTGAGACGAAAGCTTTTTAAATTATTGCTGAATTAAGAAAGCCGTTGCCTTTTGACGGCTATGTCGGTCATCATCTGAATTGAGGTTATGATAAGAGGGGATGACTGGATAGCCGAGGCTTTAGAGGTTACGTTTTTAATATAACTGGGTTTACGATTTTCACCACAAAGCACACGAAGCTCACAAAGAACGCACAAAGACGAATACCACATCTTGAAACATTAAATATTAATTTAATGCATAATTTACTATCACGCGGAGTTGAACTAATCTAATGAAAGTTGTCGTCACAGGCGGTGCAGGCTTCATCGGCTCAAATCTGGCCGAGGAGCTCTTGAAGAAGCACGAGGTAACAGTAATCGATAATCTATCCACGGGACGGATAGAGAACCTCGATCAGATCATTGATAAGATCAACTTCATTGAAGGCAGCATCACCGACCTGGATCTCTTAAAAGAAGCATTCTCAGGCTCAGATACCGTCTTTCACCAGGCAGCCATACCCTCAGTGCAGAGGTCTGTGGATAATCCCATTGCCTCAAACGAGGCCAACGTGGAAGGAACCCTCAAGGTGCTCGTGGCTGCCAGAGACTGCAACGTGCGAAAGGTAGTCTATGCCTCATCCTCCTCGGCCTACGGCGACACGCCGACCCTGCCCAAGAAAGAGGACATGAAGCCCAACCCCAAATCGCCCTACGCCATCTCCAAGCTGGCAGGAGAGTATTACTGCAGGGTCTTCTCTGAAGTCTACGGCCTGAAGACCGCATGCCTTCGATATTTCAATGTCTACGGGCCGAGGCAAAACCCAGAGTCTCAGTATGCCGCGGTGATACCCAGATTCATCACCAGGGTTCTGGCCCATGAGCCGCCGGTGATTTACGGCGACGGAAAGCAGACGAGAGATTTCACCTTCGTGAAAGATGTGGTGAAGGCCAATATCCTGGCCATGCAAAGCCCGGCGGAGGGCGTCTTCAACATCGCCTGCGGGCAGAGGGTGAGCTTGAATGAGCTGGCAGGCAAGATAATGGAGATCACCGGCATCAGGCTCGATCCGATTTATGATGAGCCAAGGCAGGGAGATGTTAGAGACTCTCTGGCAGATATCTCTTCAGCCGGGGAAAAACTGGGATACAGGCCCGACTTCAATCTGGATTCTGGGTTGGAAGAGACGATAAAATGGTTTCGCAAGAATTAATGTAGCGATTCCAAAATAATATTCCTTCTCAAAAAACTGACCACAAGGCACAAAGCTCACAAGAACGCACAAAGACGATTTAGCCGATTCGCAAGCCGAAGTTTTAATTATATAGCTACGATTATTAACCACAGAGGCACAGAGCTCACAGAGACGCGCAATTTACCTTATTACCAACACTTTGAAAAAAGATCGCATACGGTATCCCTACATATAGTCGTTCTCCGTCCGTTCGTCCTCCGTGCGCTCTGTGACTCTGTGGTTCTATTCCGTAAACCACTGGTTATAATCATCATCTCCATAATCCAACTTAAAAAGATGCCTATATCCTAACCCAACCTTGATTTAGAATTATTTAGAAGGGACGATAAAAATGGTTTCAGAAGAACTAAAGGACAAGACAGTCTGCGTAGTCGGCCTGGGCTACGTCGGCCAGCCGCTTGCAGAAGCTTTCTCCAGCCATTTAAGAACCATCGGCTTTGACATAGTCGCCGAGAAGGTCAACCGCATCAACGGCAGCAACGGAGGCAAGCTTCTCTGCACCTCCGACCCTGCCGCCATAAAGCAAGCCGACTTCGTCCTCATCTGCGTTCCCACACCCATCACCAAGCACAAAGAGCCAGACCTCGCGCCGGTAAAGTCGGCAGCAGAGGTTGTAGGCCGAAACCTCAAGAGTGGCGCAATTGTAGTACTGGAATCAACGGTCTATCCCGGCGTCACTGAGGAGATAGTAGTACCCATTCTGGAGCAGCAGTCGGGAATGATTTGCGGCCTGGACTTCAAGGTCGGCTACTCTCCGGAGCGGGTGAACCCCGGTGACGACGCGCACAGCATTGACAAGATAACCAAGATCGTCTCCGGCATGGACGAAGAGAGCACCCGCCTTCTGGCCGAGCTGTACGGACTGATAACCCACGTCTTTGTCGCCCGAGACATCAAGACCGCAGAGGCGGCCAAGGTCATTGAGAACATCCAGAGGGATATCAATATCGCCCTGATGAATGAGCTCTCTCTCATATTCCACAAGATGGGGCTAAACACAAAGGATGTGCTGGCTGCGGCTGGGACGAAGTGGAACTTCCACAAGTACACGCCGGGCCTGGTGGGCGGGCACTGCATTCCCGTAGATCCCTATTATCTGGTTTACAAGGCACGAGAGCTGGGGCACCATCCCCAGGTGATTCTGGCAGGTCGGGCGGTGAACGACTACATGCCCAGGCACGTGGCGGAGATGGCCATCAAGGGGCTGAATGATGCCGGCAAAGTCATCAAAGGCTCCAAGGTGCTGATCATGGGGCTGACCTACAAGGAGAACGTCCCCGACACCAGGGAGAGCCCGGCCAGGGAGATGGTCAAGGCCCTGCAGGAGTACAGGGTGGATGTTTACGGGTACGATCCGCTGCTGAGCCGGGAGGAGATCGAGGGCTTCGGGGTGAAGGCGCGAGAGGAGCTGGATGGGGCGAAGCCGGACTGCGTGATACTGGCGGTGGCTCATGAGCAGTTCAGGGTCCTGGGCGAGGGAGAGCTGGCTAGAACTATCAAGGACTGCCCGGTGGTTGTGGATGTGAAGGGAGTTCTTGGGGATAGTAGTAGTTGCACGCTGTGAGACAAGACAGCAATTTCCAACATGCATGAGCCCGAGAGATTAACCCTGGGGTCTACGACTTTCACCAATATAATAAGCGCCCCCTGACACCAGGCCCGAGCGTCCGCACGCGCTCGCATGGTGGCATCTCCATAATTTTGCTCCAAAAAAACCTGCGCCGATTGGTCGGAGGCATTTGTAGGCCTGCATATGATTAGAAACCGGAGCGAAATTGCTTTATTCTAAAAGCATATAGATTTAAGAAGAAAGGAGTCAAGAAATGGCAAGGCCGACTAAACTTGGATTGGTATTTGAGGGTGCTGAAGCTGAAGAATTCCTCCGGAACGAAAACAGCATAGTTTTTACCTCCGAGCAGCTAGCTTTTTTCAGGAAAGCGAAAAGAATTTACAGAGCTAATCGTAATAAATTCTGATGACAGGAATTCCGGAAAAGGAGCTTTCCGTATTATTGCATAGTTCCAGGTATGACCTTTCTCAGTTCGATTCCGGCGATACTGAGCTAAACGATTTTCTGAAGAATGATTCGCTTCGAGAGCAAAATGAGTTCCTGAGCAAAACGCATCTTTGTTTTTATAGGGATCGTGTCGCGGGCTTCATTTCCATGGCAGCAGATTCCGTCCAGGCAAAAAAAGATAAGCTTGATTCCAGTCAAATCATCGAAGGCTGCGAATATCCTGTATATCCCTGTATCTTAATTGCAAGACTTGATGTAGACAAAAAGCTTCATGGTTATGGCGTTGGGAGCTATCTCCTTTCCCTTGCTATTGGTTATGCCATGGAGAGTCCCCTTGGGTGCAGATATTTAGCAGTAGATCCAAAGAACGGTGCCCTGGAATTCTATGAGAAAACCGGATTTAGATTTTGGACAAAAAGCCAACGCAGGATGTTTTTAAATTTGCGGTATGTATCTGAACAAATGCAAATGAATGACTCGCTCGACTTATGGACTAGAAACGATAACAAAAAGTCCAAATTAAGTACAGGCTAAATAAAAATCATCGCATGATAATTATACATACTACTAACGAACTCCCACCATAGAGTCCACAGAGAACGCACAAAGGCGATTTACCCGATTATCAAGCAGAAGTTTTAATTATACAGCGACTATTATTAACCGTAGAGACGCAGAGTTCGCAGAGACGTGCAATTTACCTTAATACCAAACGCTTGAAAAGAGCAACATATTTGCCTCCGAGTAATAGTCGTCTCCGTCCGTTCGTCCTCCGCGCGCTCTGCGACTCCGCGGTTATATTTCCGTAAACCACTGGATTCCACCCATCCCTAACACGCCCAGCTTAACAAAGAGTGCATAAGATAAATCAGAAACTTTTATAGGTACTCAAGATCCTCACACTGAAGCAATAAACTGAAGGTGTGAGAATCCTTGACAGAAATCAACGAGGCGATAGCTCCCGAACGCCAGGAGAATGATATCTCCGGGAAGATCATCGGCGCAGCCATTGAAGTTCACAAGCATCTTGGTCCTGGGCTTTTAGAATCAGCTTATGAAGAGTGCTTATGCTGTGAGCTTGATTTGAGGGGAATTGAATTCAAGAGACAGGTGCTTCTGCCATTGAATTATAAAGGTCTCAAGCTGGACTGCGGCTATCGTCTGGATCTATTGGTTGAAGATAAAGTAATAGTTGAGCTAAAGACTGTGGAGGCCATCGCACCCATCCACGAAGCGCAAATGCTTACTTATCTAAAATTGAGAGACATACGGCTTGGATTGATTATTAATTTCAACGTGCGTCTGCTTGTGGAAGGGGTAAGAAGGCTGGTAAATGGTTAGTAACTACGATTATTAACCACAGAGGCACAGAGCTCACAGAGACGCGCAATTTACCTTATTATCAGCACTGAAAGGAACAGCACATTGCTCCTGTGTAATAGTCGTCTCCTTCCGTTCGTCCTCCGTGCGCTCTGTGCCTCTGTGGTTCTATTCCGTAACCCACAGCGTTTAATTATACAGCTACTATTATTAACCGCAGAAACGCACAATTTACCCATCTTAAAAAAACAGAAAAGGGAAAGCACTTGCTTCTAAGCAATCCGCAGTCTTCTTCAGCTCGTCATCCATGCGCCTCTCTAGCCCCGTAAACCACTCGATCCCACCAGTCCTAACACGCCTCACCTAGCAGAGAGTGCATACTTTCCCTCAGAAACTTTTATAACCTTAACTCCTCATGTGGTAGGGAATAAACCCAATCCGAGCTTGCTATCCAAGTCCCTAACCTTCTTCGGCACCTCTGAGATCAGAGTTCGATCGCCAATCCTGACATGATACACCTTGCTGTACTGCAACAACAGATCGCCAGGAGACATCTTCCGATTTAGCTCGGCTTTTTTCAGCATCTCTTCAAGCTTGCAGTAAGCGTAGAGGGAAAGGAAGGAAATGAACACATGTCCGAACACGCTTTCGTCATCCTGTAAGTATAGCCTGTCCGCATCCAGAACATTCTTGTAGGCATCGAACAGCTTTTCTACTCGTTCTCTTTTCTTGTATAGTTCGTACATCTCCTGCACAGGCATATCCTTGCTGGACAGAATCAGAATCATTCCCGTCCTTTTTAGCTTCTCACGAAGCTCATTCTTATCGATTTTCTCTTCATCCAACCTCTGGTACAGCGTCTTGGTTTCCTCAAGCTTTAAGTCCAGGTCCTCAAACTTGTACAGATAGATCTCACCGACCTTCCTTTTTCCGCATTCGATGAGCCTCTTATGATATCGGAAATGCTCTGTAAGATGAATTCTGACATCGTAGTAGTGGCTATTTCTTCTGGTGGGAAGCACATAGTCAATTTTCGCCTCAGAGAGATCTTTGATCACATCCTCAGAGAAAAAACCGCGATCGAGAATCAGAAGCTTTCCTTCGATGTCCATCTCTTTAATGGTGTTGGAAAGTGTCTTGATGTCCTTTACACTGCCCGGCACAGACCTTATCATTGTCGGAAAGCCGGTGTCTGCGCTGCAGAGAAGTGCCAGATTTATCTGAGGAAGATGTATTTTGTCTTTATTATATCCTTTCTCAGCCTGCTGGATGCTCATGGAGCGAGAGAAGGTAGTGCTCAAGTCGTAGATGAGTTGCTCGCTGTGATCGAGAATGCCTTGGAATACGATATCCTGCCCCTCGCGATCGACACCAACTGTTCGTAGCAGCTTGGAAACAGCACCTGGATTCATGTTTGGCATAATTGAATCAGGATTGTGAAGCTTCTCCCAGACTACCTTGCTTTGTTTAAGAGGGACGTTACCATCGGTCCTAATCATGGACAATGCGTAAATGGCCTCCCAATTGGCAGGAAAAGCAGATATCAAGAGTGGTTTAAGATCCTCCATTGCCAAACGAAGCAGCATAGAATTACCGTATTCGGTGACACTTGGAGCCCGCACGTCGTCGAATTTGTTCATGCCTCGAGACTTTATTAGGCCTTTCTCTTGATCAAGTTTTCCGATGTACCGAGATGTCTTAACCCGCTTTTTGATTACCTTGTCCCAGTGGGTAGTCGAGTCATAGACGTAATGGTTCCTTCCTTTGACTTTTATCTCAAGGCACTTCACGCCTTTGGCTCGCTCCCCTTCCAGCCAATCCCTTGCCCATTGCTCCATACCCCTATGTAGGGAAACTATATCTATATAATTTTATTGTTTAAAGACGATGCAAGGGGATTGATATTAATATTTTGTATTCCCCACTCGATGGGAGTTAAGGTTTATAAGTATCTTAGCTCCTTACCACTCCGCCATGGGACGCAAGCGATTCAAAGACCAGATCCTCTGCAAGATTTTGCAGGTGTGCGGAGGGGGGGGGGCAAATAAGACACAAATTGTATACTCCAGCAACCTAAATTTCCATTCTGTGGTGCCATACCTGGATCTTCTCATCAAGAACGGGCTCGCTGAGAAGCTAGAAGGCGAGCACATCCACTACAGGATCACGCCCAAGGGAGCGCAGGCGCTGCGGTACATGCAGAAGCTAGAGAAGCTGATTGTGGAGACGGGAGAGTAGGGGGTGGCGTGAAAAGATACGCTGGCATCCCAGGCTGCCGTGGATTTCGCCGGAGATGAAACGAAAGCTTTTTAAATTATTGCTGAATTAAGAAAGCCGTTACTTGTTGACGGCTATGTCGGTCATCATCTGAATTGAGGTTATGATAAGAGGTGATGACTGGATAACCGAGGCTTTAGAGGTTCGTTTTTAATATAACTATTATTATCGATCACAAATTCAAACATGCATGCGCCCGAGAGATTAAGTCCTGGGGTTTACTATTTTCACCACAAAGCACACAAGGAACACACAGAGTGAAATAAATCATTTAATTCGTCTTTGTGCCTTCGTGTCTTTGTGGTGAGCGTGGTCGTGAGCTCTAATTCATCATTCTTGCCACAAAAAAACTGAACCACAAAGGCACAAAGCCACAAAGAATGCAAAAAGACGATTAACCCATTCGCAAACCTCAGTTTTAATTATAAATCTACTATTATTAACCACAGAGGCACAGAGTTCACAGAGACGCGCAATTTTCCTTATTATCAGCACTTAAAAAGGAGCAGCATATTTGCTTCTGAGTAATAGTCGTCTCCGTCGTTCGTCCTCTGTGCACTCTGCGACTCTGTGGTTCTATTCCCGTAAAATACCAGTATTCCACCCAGACCTAACACGCCCAGCTTAACCGAGAGTGCATGCTTCGCACATACCATCTCCACCATGGGACGCAAGCGATTCAGTATGATTTCAAAAATTTTGCATCCATAAGCTAATAATAGGAGTCTTTTCATGAAATTGCTGGTCACAGGAGGAGCCGGGTTCATAGGATCCAACTTCATAAGATACATTTTAGATAATAATAAAGTGATTGCAGTTGGGCTGATATTTATCGGATTATTAGTGTTCAACTTGTAAAGCAATAAATTTATACATTTAATATTTACTAAAGGGAGAAATTAAATGAATATAAAGAGCTATGTAAATATATCTCTATATAAAGAAATATTGAGTATGACTCGATATGAATTAGCATTTTGCTTGACCTATTTTATTATAGCTTTAATTATATGCACCTATTCTACACCAAGAGGATCATTATTCTCTCCCGATTCAATTGGGTACATTAGCGATGCTGAGAATTTTCTTTCCAATTTTCCGTATTATGGTCATTCCACACCAATATATCCAGCTTTAATAGCCATAAGCATGGGACTTGGTTTAACTTCTGCACAATCAGCAGGCATAGTTCCGATAATATGTTACTCTTTACTAGGATTCCCTATCTTTCTCATAGGCAAGATAATAAGCCGACCAATGACGGGCTATTTATCATGCATTATTTGCTTACTCTGTGGCAAGTATCTATTGTGGGTATCTACATATGCCTGGACAGAAATGCCGTTTATATTTTTTTCAGCGCTGACTATACTATTTTTATCAATTTATAATAAATCAGGATATCCAAGCTCTATCGCATTCGCAGAATTATTCACAATACTAGCAGCTCTTACCAGATCTCTTGGAATTGTGCTAATCCCTGTAGGAATAATTATAATTATTGGTAGTAGTAAAGGATTAAGGAATACATTAATCCATATTTTTTACTATTCATTCATACCTGCAGCTTTCACGATCTTATGGCATTTGATGACTAACAGGACCTATTTTCTAAGCCTAAATCAGTCCAAAAGCGTTGTAGCGGCGCATCCACTTAAGCTCTCATTCTTTTTGAGTATAATAGAATTCAAAACACATATGGAGCAAATTTTTTATATTGATTATAAACCCACAATTTTTGTTATATCTTTATTTATTTTAATATGCCTAATATCTATAGGGTATAAGCAAAATATGAAGGCTTTTATCAAAAATACAGTACCGCTTACTAGCTATATTCTCTTATATTCTTTCATACTGATCCTTGTGACAGCCAATAGCGCAATCATGATTAATAATGCTATTTTGGAATTTAGATATATAATTCCAATATATCCATATATCATATTATTAATTATAGCATTTCTAATTTTTACATATGATAAAATAAGTGCTAGGCTATATAAGAATTTGTTTAAGATTATTTCCATTTTCCTTTTGATTTGCCTCGTTGCCCAAGGGGCAAATTCGCTGTATCATCAAGCTAACGGAATTAGGACGCAAAGCCTCAGTGAATACCATGATAAATTAGAGTTAAATGAATATATATCAGAATATAACATTACAGATAATGACGTAATATATTTTGATGTAAGCTATGGTTATATTAATCACCTCCGCTTAGCGCTTGGACAGAGAACCCCGGAGATCTATACGAGATTTATCAAAGGAAACAATTCCAAAACAAACATTCTCGATAATCTGACGCTTCCTCATGAAAGAACTGGACCTGCATCCGCCACATCCGTATTAGACCTGATAAGAGAAAATAAAAATCACACCATATACTTGATTGCACCACTTAAAGTACTCCAAAATTCCATTGAGCATCCACCTAATGATATTTGCTTCATTAATCCGGTCAAGTTCACTAAATCTTTTATTTGCATGGTAGACCTGAAGAATAACGAAACCTGCAATACCATCATATTTCCAAGATACTATCTCTTCGAAGGTAACTCTTCGATCAAGGCTATCCTGGCGGGAAATTTCATTGGCCAGAAACACGATCAACTGTTGATATCGAATGCAATAAAAGACACCCTGCAGATCATTGACTTCGCGAAAGCCTCTGCGGCAAAGATCGAATACGAAGATGAGCCCGGAACAGCATTGCTCGATTCCAATCATTCGCTTTTGTCCGGCGATTTCATGGGCCTTGGTTATGACCAGGCACTATCGGTAGAAAGTGATCCCAAAGGAGACAAGATAATTATCGAGGATTTCAGCCAGGGAAAATCGCCTGCCGTCATCAGATACTCAGAAGTGCTCACCAATAACTCCACCTTCAAGAATCTGATCGATGCCGAGGATGCAAAGCTCGCAGGGGACTTCCTGGCCCTTGGCCACAGGCAGGTGCTGTTTATCGATCGTAACTCCAAAGCGAGAAGACTTGTGATCGCTGATTTCACCAAAGGCAAATTATCCATGACCAAGGAGATTTCCCTGGGAGGAGATTCCGCTCGTGTTGCCCAGTGGTTGGATGATACGGACCTGCAATATGCGGGAGACTTCATGGGGCTCGGATATAGCCAGGTGTTGTTTATAAACAGAAACCATACCACGGAAGAAAAAGAGAAGATGATGATAGTAGACTTTAGCAAAGAAATGCCTTCGATTAAGTATCAGGAGAATTGGGGAGAAAGCAGTCTATTTGGCGGATGGCTGGATGCGGATGATACTCAGCTTGTAGGGGACTTCATGGGGCTAGGGCATAGCCAGGTATTGCTTGTGAATCATGGTCATCGCGGCGGAAAGATAATGATTGCGGACTTCAGCAAGGGTAAGCCGCCTGCAGTTGTCAAGTATTGGGAATATTGGGATCAAGGAACCATATTCCAAGGCTGGCTGGACATAAACGACACAAGAATTGCCGGGGATTTTAAAGAGCTTGGTCATAGTCAGGTGCTATTCCTCAATATCAGTATTAATGGATCAAATGCGACAATTGTAGAATTCATAAATGGTGAGCCTATGATTACTCTGTAAGCGCTGATGGCGACTTTGAAAGCCAGGAGTTAAATTGCCCGATAGCGATGCTTAATGATGGAAAAAGAAGGCTGGTTAATGGCTAGCCAGAAAGTCATGAAGTCATCGCCTGATTATTATGCATACGGCTTCCAACAGGAATTGCTATTATTGAAAGTGGCTACACCTGTAATCTAACCGGATGATAGTTGGAATATTGAAGAATTATGCGTTCAACCACATAAAAAGCTGTAATTAATTTAAAACGAGTCTCACGACAAATCACGAAAAGCGGGACAAATAATAGGTGCATGATATATGGTGATTCCTAAGATTGCGTTATCCAAACCATTCTTTGATTCAGATGAATTAGATGAAATTAGAAAAGTTCTGAACTCCGGGTGGGTTTCTCAAGGTCCAAAAGTAAAGGAATTTGAAGACAAAATAGCAGATTATCTAGGAGTCAAATATGCCATTGCAGTTACAAATTGCACATCAGCACTGCATTTATCGCTTCTTAGTTTAGGAATAAAGGATAACGACGAAGTGTTAGTCGCAGACTATACATTTCCTGCAACTGGGCACTCAGTATTGTATTGCAGAGCTAAACCGATATTCGTTGACGCGGATTTGGAGACATATAACATAAATACGGATCTAATCGAAGAAAAAATAACTGAAAAAACAAAAGCAATAATACCTGTCCATACGTTTGGACAACCTGCGGACATGGATGAGATTATAAAAATAGCTAAGGAACACAACCTCAAAGTGATAGAGGATGCTGCCTGCGCACTTGGTGCTAAATACAAAGGTAAACACGCAGGTACTATTGGAGAACTTGGATGCTTTTCATTCCACGCAAGAAAAGGCATTACCACTGGAGAAGGTGGAATGATAGTAACAAATGATGAAGAATTATCTAAAACTATCAGAAGCATGTCTACCTTTGGCGTGATTTCTGCTTGGGATAGAGAATCAAACGATGATTTGGTCATTCCAAAATTTACCACTTTAGGATATAATTATAAAATGAGTGACATAACGGCTGCCGTAGGCATAGCCCAATTGAATAAGCTGGATAAAATCATCGAAAAGAAAAAGAAACTTGCAAGATATTGGGATGAAAAAATTCAAGAGCTCGAATTTATACAAGCACCTTATGTAAATAGCTATGTCGATCACGTTTATCAAAGTTATGTAGCACTTGTAGATAGGACTATCGAAAGAAACAAATTAATTAATTTGTTGAAGAAAAGTGGTATACAAACTCAAATAGGTACTTATGCATCTCACTTGCAACCAGTTTATGGTTCTAAGCTAAATTGTTCTATTTCTCAAGATATTTTTAATAGATCTTTAGCACTACCAATGCACTATTCATTACAAGAAGAAGATATAGATGTGGCAGCAATTAATCTCAGAAGAATTAGTGAGGAATTGATATGAGTTTAAAATCTAAATCTGTATTAATAACAGGAGGTGCAGGTTTCATAGGTAGTCATCTGGTAGATCGTATCATGAAAGACGAACCGGAAAAGCTCGTTATCGTTGACAACTTCTTCCTGGGGAAGCATAGAAATATCGACAAGGCAATGAATGCCAACAGTAACATAAAGCTGTACTATCAGGACGCCGGTCACTACGAGAAAATGAAAAATATAATGAAATTGGAAGGAATAGATGTAGTATTCAATCTCGCTGTTGTCCCTTTGCTGACGAGCCACGAGCTGCCGAAAATAACTTGCGAGGATAACATCAATATTACACTAGCAGTATTGGAGTTGGCAAGAGAGGATTACTATAAAACTTTAATCCATTGCTCCTCATCAGAAGTTTATGGCACTGCAGAAACCGTTCCGATGTCTGAAGACCACCCGCTACATCCAACTACCCCTTATGCTGCAAGCAAGGCTGCGTGCGACCTCATCGCCCAGACGTATAAAAATACATTCGGGATTGATTTGTCAATAGTTCGCCCGTTTAACAATTATGGTCCAAGACAGAACGAGGGATCATACGCAGGAGTCATACCTATTACTATTCAGAGAATTTTAGCTGGTAAACGCCCAATAGTTCATGGTAAAGGTATGCAGACAAGGGATTATATCTATGTTGGCGATACGGTAGAGGCAATGGTCGAGATATACAACCATAAAAATACAAGAGGAAAGGTGCTCAATATCGCTACGGGGAAAGAAATAACAATTCTGGAAATGATAAAGGCCATCGCCATGGAGATGAATTATTCAGGCGACCTGGAATTCCAGCGAATCCGCCCAGCGGACGTGATGAGGCATATGGGCGACATCTCGCTAGCCAGGAAGCTCATCGATTTAAAGCCAGGAACTAGTTTCGAGGTCGGGATAAGAAATACGGTAGCATGGTACAAGATCGCTATGGGCGAGGGAGTGAGGCGATGACCGAGAAAACGTGCGATCGCATATTCTCTGCAGGAAAGGCCCTAGACGCTGCGAACATTGGGGAGATGAAAAAAACCGTCGAAAAAGCGTTTCCGGGATACAGGCACGACCAGTACAGGCACTATCCATCAAAGAAGAAAAACGGGTGGATCGCCAACGCTCTCGCATGGTTAGATCAAACAATGGCTGATCCTGAATATCTTTTCTTCTACGAAGCACCAAGCCTCTTGGCTTGCCGAGTCTCACGCTGGGATGAGGAGCACTTCGGCTTTAAGATGGCCATGATTTCACTCATTATCACTAAGGACACAGATGGGAGCACGGAAGGGAAGCTGCTAGACGAATGCACAAGCTTGCTCCGCAAAAGGGGTGTGAAGTTTGTTTCAGCAAGGATCGCTGGCGACGAAGTGGCCACTATTCATGCTTTTGAGGAGAGAGGCTTCAGATACTACGAGACAATCATCTGGCCGGTACTATCGCTGGAAGGAAAAGAAAGGCATCCGGACCCAGATGTTCGACCGATGACAGATGTTGACTTGGAGCGCGTGCTGGAAATCTCTGGCAATCACCAGTTCAAGCGCAGCCACTACCACTTAGATGGAGGTTTCAACTCGAAAAAGGTTGACGGAATGCACGCCAAGTGGGCGAGCACTAGCTGGCTGAATAGAGAGCCATCCGCAGTCATAAAAATAGACGGAAAAGTTGCGGGCTACTTCGCATTTAAGATGGACAAGAAGCTCTCAGAGGCGCTTGGCCTCAGTTACGCTCGCATAAGGTCATATGCTCTGGACCCAGCCTATAGAGGAAAAGGCATTGGAAAACGGCTCTTCGGCGGGACGATAGCCATGATGGCAGAGATGGGCACGGAAGTCATCGACTCAGGTTACGCGAGCAAGAACCACAAGTCTGCGAGGCTCCATATGCAACACGGTTTTGAATCAGTACATGAAGAAATTACGCTGCATCTGTGGCTGGAGGACATAATATGAAGCAGTGCACTCGATGCATCTATGATGAAACGACACCAAATATTACTTTTGACGAGAATGGCGTATGCAGTTACTGTCATCTTCATGATGAGATGGAGCGCGAGTACCCAACAGGCAAGGAAGGCGAGGCTCGGCTAATGAAGATGGCTGAGGATATTAAGCGTGCTGGCAAAGGAAGCCAATATGACTGCATTGTGGGCATAAGCGGTGGTTGCGACTCGTCGTACCTCCTTTACCTTGCAAAAGTAAAAATGGGTCTGCGACCACTCGCGGTCCATTTTGATAATACATGGAATTCCAAGACCGCAGTAGAAAACATAGATTTAGTCCTCAAGAAACTAGATATCCCTCTATGGACCTTTGTGATGGATAATGAGGAATTTAATGACCTGGCAGCTGCAATGTTTAAGTCTTCAGTTCCGGAGATAGACGCTCTTTCAGATATAGGCCTCGCCACCACCTTGTATCTTGCGGCCGAGAAGTTCAAGGTAAAATACATCTTAGAAGGGCACTCGTTCAGAACGGAGGGGATGACACCGCTCGGTTGGCTCTACTTTGATGCAAAGTATATACAAGACATACACAATAAATTTGGCAATAAGAAGATGAAAAACTTCCCCAACCTCTGGCTCGGACGATGGATGAAATGGATGCTCATGGACATTAAGAAGGTAAGGCCGCTATACTTCATCGAATACGACAAAGAAAAGGTTAAGAAGTTCCTCAACGAGGAGTTCGGTTGGAAGTGGTATGGTGGTCACCATATGGAGAACAGATTCTGCGCATTCAATCACTGGCTCCTCAACACTAAGTACAAACGCGACTTCCGCTATGTCGAGTTTTCTGCGCTCATCCGTTCAGGGCAGATGTCTCGAGAACAAGCGTTATCTGAGATAGCTAAGCCACCTTATTATCCAGACGAAATAAAAGGAGAGATGCTTAAACGTCTGGACCTTTCTGAAGCAGAATACGAACGCATACTCGAACTTCCACAAAGAGGAGAAAAAGATTTCAAAACATACCATAGTACTTTTAAGTTACTCAAACCCATCTTCTGGATATTGTACAAATCAGATCGCGTGACCAAAAGTTTCTATGTAAAATACTGCAAATAATTACAGCGGAGGCGGATGATAGTAATCCTCGATTACGGTATGGGCAATCTAGGCTCCATCCAAAATATGTTGAAGAAGATCGGCGCTGATGCCATCATAACTTCTGATCTAGAAGATATCGAACGCGCCGACAAGCTTATTCTACCAGGTGTTGGCGCATTCGACCACGCAATGATGAACCTTCAGCAGAATAAAATGATTCCCGTTCTTGAGAAAAAAATTCTCACCGAGAAAGTGCCGCTCCTTGGTATATGCCTTGGTATGCAGATTTTGGGAAAGCGAAGCGACGAAGGATTGGCGAAAGGGCTCGGCTGGATTGACGCGGTAGCGATAAAATTTAAGGGAGAAGGTTTGCGTGTTCCCCACATGGGCTGGAACACAGTAAAGGTGGAACGCGAGGACCCTCTGTTCGAGAGCATGTTTCCTGAATCCAGATTCTATTTTGTGCATTCGTACTATATGAAGTGCGCCAGCATGGATAATGTACTGACGAGCACGAACTACGGGGGAGACTTCTGCTCTTCGCTAGTGATGGGCAATATTTGGGGCGTACAGTACCATCCTGAGAAGAGTCATAAATTCGGGATGCTACTCCTTAAGAATTTCTCGGAGATGGAATAAATGCTAAAAACGAGAGTCATGCCATGCCTGCTCCTCGATGGTAAGCGACTCGTCAAGACCGTGAAATTCAAGGACGCTAACTACGTAGGGGATCCAGTAAATGCAGTGAAGATATATAACGAGAAAGAAGTCGATGAGCTAATATTCCTTGACATAAACGCTACTAAGAAAGGCAATGAACCACCTTACAATGTCATAGCTGACATTGCCACAGAGTGTTTCATGCCGTTCACTTACGGAGGAGGTATCAGTTCGATAGATCAGATGGAAAAAATATTTGGGATAGGCGTTGAAAAAATTACTATCAACAGCCGAGCGGTTGAAAAGCCATCTATAATCTCCAAGGCCGCAGATCTATTCGGAAGCCAAAGCGTAGTGGTCTCGATTGATGTCAAGAAAACATGGACAGGCCAATATAGAGTATGTACAATTGGCGGTACAAAGATTTCTGGGCGCGATCCGGCTTCATGGGCGCGTGAGGTCGAGGGTTTGGGTGCTGGTGAAATTCTACTTACATCAATTGACAGGGATGGAACCTACGATGGTTACGACTTGGGCCTCATAAGAATTGTTACCAGCGCCGTAAATATTCCAGTAATTGCGTGCGGTGGTGCTGGTAGAATCGAGGATTTCTGGTCAGCCGTCGATTCTGGAGCTTCGGCAGCTGCCGCTGGCAGCATGGTCGTCTATCATGGGGCGGCGAGAGGTGTCTTAATCAATTTCCCCTCACAAGACCAATTAAAAACACTATATACGAGGAACATGGAATGAGAATATTACATGCACCACAGAATATCGCAGGCCAAGCAAGTAGTATTTCGAGAGCCCAGCGGTCGCTTGGATTTAAGAGCGATGTTCTAACCTTTTATTCAACTTTCTTTGATTATGAAACGGATATGAATCTTAATTTGAATAAAAAATTATTTATCGAAATAGCTGTCCTAAGGATCTTCTATTTTCTTATCTGTATACGTAAATACGATGTTTTTCATTTTCATTTTGCATCCAGTTTTTTGCCTCGAAATGCGGATTTGCCAATCTTGAAACTGCTTGGGAAAAAGGTATTTATGGAATACTGGGGATCTGACGTAATACAAGGAGATATTGGAATAAATTATTATCTTTTAACAATAAAGGATTTTAAGAATATTTTTCCAGCAACATCAAACGATCAAAAATTGAGGAAAAAAATAAACAGAATAGATAAATATGTGAATGCATCAATTGTGGGCGATTACTCTTTACTGCCTTTTTCCCCAAAAAGTGTCGTCATCAGGCAAGCAATTGATCTGTCCAAACTGCCATTTATTGGTTGCAATAAAGAAAATGATACCATTAAAATCGTTCATGCACCAACTAATAGAAATAAAAAAGGAACTAACTATATATTTTCGACCATAAAAAAATTGAAAGAAGAAGGTTATAAAATAGAGTTTATTTTAGTTGAGAAAAAAACGAATAGAGAGACATTAGAGATTTTTAAAACTGCAGATATCATAATTGATGATGTATTGATGGGCCCCTATGGAATTATTTGCATAGAGTGTATGGCATTGGGTAAACCAGTATTATGCAGAATTGATGATAAATTGATTAAATATTATCATAACTTGCCTATTGTTAATACTCCACCTGATAAAATTTATGAAAATATTAAATTATTAATTGACAATCCTAAGCTCCGCAAAGAACTTGGAATTAGTGGCCGAAAATATGTAAAAGAGAACCATGATTCGATCAAGATCGCTCAACAATTAATAGATTTATATAGTGTTTAAGACTTGATCCATTTCCTGTCTTCGCCATTTATTCTTTGGAAAGCCATATCATCCAGGAATCCCAAATTGAACTAGGAAAACCAAAAAATAATATGCGATCGGCCATTTGCCTTTCAACTTCCAAATCAAACTGCGGTGCGGCCACCCCACCCTAAAGGGATAGGGTATGCTTCGGGCCGCACGCACGCCCGGTTAGCTGGAGATCAGAAATCATCGAGTCTTCTTTGCCTAGTCTCCCTGATCGGTGCAATTGAAACTCTGCGTTCGAATTCCATCTTATCGGTTAAGTGAGCACAAATAACGTGCGAGGGTTCACTTCATCCCCAACCTGAAGGTCGGGGTATTCGTGACCCCTCCGCGCTCCCGAAGTAATAACGTCGCTGTTTGGCCTTCCTCCCCGTTCGCTCTTGTTATGATACATTTCTTCGAGGATCTGACGAATTAGAACCCAATCGATTAAATAGGATATATTCAACAGTAGAGACTTCGCTTGCCTCATACTAAGTTGTAGTAAAAGAATCCATACTATGTAATAGTATTATTATTATTATTATTATATATGCATTTCTATATTAAAAGATGGGTGGGTTTATAGGAGTTCTCACATTTATTTCATTGAGGATCTAATAGATATAAACCGATAGTCAAGCCTTCCCTTGCTTCTCGCTAATCCTCGCAGTACCCAAGTAGCAAAAGGGCCACATTGCATCATCGTGGTATTATATAATTTTGGACAGGTCTATCGTAATCCTCTTAGATATTATGATATAATAAATAATACATATAATTATTCCAAAGATAACTATCAATTTTCGATCAAAGAAAAGGCTCATTAGAATTAATATAATCGCGCAAGTGAAACTATAAACCAAGTAAGTCGTAGCTTTCTTTATTATAATAATCAATGATACACCAGCGCAACTTACAATCCAAGAAAATCCAAATGCATAAATCATTGTTTGTACCAAAGAGAACAAGAGAACAGTTGTTCGAGCATCAAGAAACATGCCTCCTATTATCAATGATGATGCAAGAAGTGGAGTCGTTATAATTGTATATATCAAAGATGCTCGTTGTTTTTCAAGGACGCTAAAGAGAGTACTTATAGGTGAAGAAATAAATTGAAAAAATAAAAAGATAGAAAGAATCTGCACATATACTCCGGCTTCAGCCCACGCCCCCCCAAATATAAAAATAAATATATCTTTACCGATAATTGCTAACAGCATCATTGGAAAAATACCTAATCCAATAAGGCTTATTGCCAATTTTTCGATTAATATCGACAGATTTCCATTAGATTTTGCTTCAGCAGCTCGCTGAAAAAAAACTTGAGCAATAGACGACCCAATTAAGCTCATGGGAAGCTGAAGCATTGCCATACTAAGTGCATAATATCCCACTACGGTCGGCGAAAAGAATATCGATAATAAGAGTGAGGGCATTTGCCAAGAAAAAGCCCCGATTATAGCTGTCCAGCAATCAAATATCGGCAATTTTTTATACTTCTTAAGTCCTTTGACCATGTTTTTAGGATTTACGCTTTTGAATAGTAATACGCTTTCATTTCGCCAGACCCGCCATCCTAGCATGAAAGTAGATGCTGCTGATCCAACAATTGTCGCTTCTATTAGGCTACCAGCATTTGCATATCCCATGAAACCCGCTCCAATTCGAATTCCGCTTGTGGAGAGCGAAGCAGTCATTTTTGCAAGAGATAGATTGCCAAAACACTTCAGACGGGCATTCCAGTAACTCAAAGCAATAAAGGCTCCGCTTAGAAATACGGCAGGAGGTACCATCCATAGGTACTGGCCTAGCTCGGGAGCATTCAACAATCTAACTATGAACCCTCCGCCAAGCCATAAAATTGGCATAGTCATAGCACTGGTTAACCCAGTTAGTATCAAGCTCAAAATTAAGATGTTCGCAGCATCCTCATCTTTTTTTGGCAGCATGATTGATAGCTCATAGCGTAGACAGGCCACAACACTGATGATGCCAGTAATAGCAGCAAAAAGGGCCGCAGTGCCGAAAGCCTCCGGGCCATAAAGGCGAGTGAGAATTGGGGTGGCCAAGACTGCCAGGGCTTGGGCGAAGACTGTGCCGCCCACGAGCTTGAGGACGTCGGAGACGAAGGATGGAGTGGGATTGGCACTAGATGTAAGAATTCTTACCCACAGTTTCTTCAGTATTCCTTTTGGAACTGATTTTGTCTCTCCTTGGTTGAGTATATGCATTGATATCCTAGCTAGCACTTCTGGATATTTCTATTATCAAGCGGCGGCCAATACGTTACGACCACTATTATTTGCCTCGTCCTAACAACCTCACATTGAAGTTGGCTTTTTCCCATCTGTCTATATTGATAATATTTCTAGTGTCAATTATATTCAAGTGAGACATCAATCTGCCTATGTCTAGCGGATTGATAGTACCAAAACAAGAATGATCTGTTAAAATCATAATGCAATCGCTTTTAACAATCGCTTCTTCTAGGTCATATATTGGATAATCAAATTCCTTTACATATGGATCATAGATCCTGATTTCATACCCTTCGTTTTTGGCTAATTTGATAAATTTTTTAGATGGAGTGGCCCTAGTATCGCCAATGTTGCCTTTATAAGCTACCCCAAAGATAGTAATTATAGGATGTTTGATCTCTTTAAGCATTTCTCTTGCTATTTTCATCACATGATTTGGCATAGTGTCATTGATTTGCCTCGACAGAGTTATTAGCCTTCCATTCGTAGTTTCTTCCGTTAAAAACCAGGGGTCAACAGCAATACAATGTCCTCCTACACCGGGTCCAGGTTTTAATATACTTACTCTGGGATGCTTATTTGCTATTTCTATAGCTTCCCAAACATTAACCCCATATTCTTCTGCAATTAAGGCAAATTCATTAGCCAATGCAATATTAATATCACGATATGTATTTTCCATTAACTTAATCATCTCTGCAGTAGTGCTATCAGTAACATGGAATTTACCTTTAACAAAGCTATTATATACGGATAGAGCTAACTCAGAGGATCTCGAATCGATTCCTCCAATAATTCTATCATTATTTATCATCTCATATAAAGTATTGCCGGGGATCGCCCTTTCTGGACAATGTGCTATATAGAAATCAATAGATACCTTTAATCCAAATTGCTCTAGAACATTTTTAATTTGTTTCTCACAAGTCATTGGAGGAATAGTTGATTCAATAATAATCAAATTTCCTTTTTTTAATTTATTTGAAACAACTTTACAAGCATTTAGCACATATCCTAAATCACACAGACTCGTTTCGTTATCAAGAGGGGTAGGAACTGCTATTAGGAAAACGTCAGAATCCTTAACCTCGTTTTCCGCCCGAAATGAACCAGTTTCTAAGGCATTATCCAATAATTCTTGAAATCCTTTTTCGCAAAAAGGCATTTTTCCGGTATTTATAGAGGAAATTCTTTCTTTATTAATATCATATCCAACAACGTTATGACCATTATTGGCAAGTAATAGAGCAGTTGGCAACCCGATATAACCCATACCTAATACACATATTTTAGACATTGTATTCCCCTAATATATATTGGATCTTGAATGATGAGCAAATAATACGTTCATATATTTAAGACTTATTATTTATAAATACCTCATAACAAACATCTGCTACACGTGAAGCAACCTTGCTCCAGGAATAACATTCTACAACACATTTTCGTCCATTTTTTCCCATATTATCACAAAGATCTTTATTTTGAAGCAATTCTATAATAGCATTCGATAATTCTATAATATTTTCAGGATCTACTAGAATTCCTGCGAAATTCTCACTTAATATATTAAAATCGGGAGATTTTGTAGCTACCACGGGCTTTCCGCATGCCATATATTCTCGCAACTTCAAAGGGGACCCAGGAATGTCTTTCCTCTTTAAGATCACGCATACGTCACAGGCATTAATATAAATAGGTATTTTCTTATGAGGAACAGTGTCAAAAAAAATAAAATTATTATTTAATTTTAGTTCATTAATTGATTTTTTAATAGAATCCTTTGTTCTTCCATCACCAATAAGAATAAATTTTGTATTTGGAGATTTTTCTAATATTAATGGTGCAGCTTTTACTAAATGTTCTAAACCATGCCATGGAGCAAATGATCCTACAAAACATATATATTTAAAGTTTAGTTTTAAATTTATTTCCTTCTTGCAGGCTTCTGAATTAGAGATCCTGAATAGTTTTGTATTTACACCATTAGATATGGTTATAAACTTATCTAAACTCAAACAATATATTTTAGCCAATCCATGCTTGATTCCAGGCGAAACCACAATCAGTTTTTTAGAGCTTTTAAACATTTTTTTTTCAATTATATTGTCTATACTATATGAGGTCTTACGCTCCGACGATATACTCCTTTCGGCTACACCTAAGCCATTTATTTCTAATATAATAGGTATATTAAAAATTTTTGATAAAACCAATGGAGAGATATAAATACTAGGTCTGATTATGAATATATCAGGCCTATAACGATGAATCAATAATAGAATATAGCCTAATTCCATTATTTCATTAAGAGCATGCCATAAAATTCTCAAGGCAATCGATTGCCCTGGTTTTGGCGTTACTTTAGGCAATTTTATATAATTATTTATGCAATTATTTGGACCAGGACCTATGCAATGTGCTATAATAGTATCCGGAAAATTATTAATCAATTCGCTAATATGAGTTGCCTGTGCACTACCATCATCTAAATAACACTCATGGATATAAAATATCTTAACAGGGTTTGTGTTTTCTATATATTCATGTTTGAGTTTCACCATAAAATGCTAGCACCTCCATTATAATAAATTAGATTTCTATTTTTCGTATGATTTTTAAATATCGAAACATTCGCTATTTCAAGTGCGTCTTCCTGAACAGGTTTATGTATCAATCCCTTCACGATGTTATCATAAGTAAGGTAGATATACCCTGATTCTATCAGAGACCCATTTAGAAACAATTTATCGCAATCAACTTTGTCCGTAAGCATCAATTGCGATATTTTCCTTACACCATAGTTATCAGCATAATATGTAGTATTAGTATGAGCGAATTTTTTCATCCAATTAGATGATATCTCTTCAGTATCATATATATATAAGGGATCACTGACAACTTGGGGTGAATTCAGAATCCTAGAAAAGGGCCTTTCATTCAATTCGTGTAAGACTGCAAGGGAGTTAGCAAAATAAATAATCAGAACTAATAAAACAAGGAGATGTCTGCTTTTAAGCGGAAATTTTAAATATTCAGCAATACATATTCCGCCAATGGTAAAAAAAATAGACAAAAAGACAATCATTTGGTAATAGGTTCTCCCTAAACTATAACTTGTTAATATAAATGGGGTTATTACGGATACTCCAAATAAAAACGCACAGACTGTAGATAGCAATATTATGATCATCACTTCGCCCCCCGGATAAGGGATCAAATCTTTGATTGAATTATTTTCAAATTTCTTAATTTTTAATATATACAAAAAACAAATCAAGACACCTGCTGCAATAAATAAGATGCTTAACCAATTATTTATAAAATTGATATATGAAATTATTGGATTTGGGGAGCTCCCTAATGTATTGCCCAAAGCAGCAGATACCTCAACAGACCGAGACTCCAATAAAAAAAAATGAGATAATCTTTTAAATATTGATGAAATAAAAGAAGTAATATTATTAAAAGCGTTATCTGTTATTTGGGCGTACCAGAGAAATATTAAAGTAAAACATAAGATTAGAGCAGAAAACGACATGGTATAATTCTTATTTAAATAATTTATTCTGTGATTTAGATAATTTGCAATATTAATAAAAGTAAACAATAAAAAAATTATAGAAAATATTATTACGGTATTAGAATAATGTGATACAACTCCTGAAAGGAAAAAGATTATAAAAATAGAACGTCTGTATACCAGATCTATTTTGGAATTCAAAAAGATCAAAAATGCCATTGAAAAGAAATAGATAGATAAATAAGTACGAAAAGCAGCAATCTGATACAGAAAAGGTGCTTGGGAGATAAGGAATATCGAAGATATAAAAGAATACTTTGGCAATAATAATTTACGTGCAAGCTTATAGCAAACTACAGGTGTTAATGATAGTGGTAAAATATATACAACTTTAAATAAAATACTTGGAGTTAAATCAATTATTATACAATAAATAGTAGGTAAAATAGTTATGCTTAAACATACGCCCAGATTACCGAAAGCGTTTCTAAATTCAAAGTAATGCCCTGCATCTAGTACTTGATTAAATAAAATATATTCGGCAATTGCATCTGATGCATATACATATTTAGTTCTAAAAAAGATTAAAATAAGAAGGGATAAGCTTATTAAAAAAATGATATAAATATTAGCCAAGTCGGAGAATTTATGATGAAGTAATCCAACCAATAGTATGTAAATGATAATTATAGTGACCAGTGCATAAATAATAATGTTATTATTAAACTCTTTTAGTAAATATGTACCTGAATAGGCCATTAATGGAAACAAAGTAGGAATAATGATAAGACATAGATCGTTGACTCCAAATCGATTGTATGTAACAATCAAATTATCATTAAGCTTACTCAAAATTATAATGAGTAGCATTACTGACATTGTTAAGTTTAATGATAAAACAATATATTTAAGAGATAAAGGCGAGCTAATTTTTAGCAAAAATAATAGTGAATCAGTTATGAATCCGACGATTATCACAAACGATAAACTTAGTCCGATTGACAATAATATCAAATCAGATAGTTCATATCTGTTTTTAAATATTAACAAAATAATGAATCCAGGTATTAGAGTTAAATAAATATATCCAAAAATTGGCCTTGCTATAGGTATATCTATCAAAATATAAAAGTTAGCTATTACCATAAATAATAGTAGATATATTATTATTTTTTTATAATTTAAAATGATTTCATCTTTTCTTTTTGATCCGTTATGATTTGGGCCAGGTACTTGCATCAATGAAGTTCTCCTAAGCGGTCGTAACTAAATAAACTAGGTATATTCATATATTTTATTCGGCTTAATTGTATAATTCCATTCTTCATGAAATTTCTCAACTGTTAGGTTTACTTCGCTCAATTCATTGTCAGATATTTTAATGCCTTTTCGGTAGACTTTTTTATCCATGCCACACTCTACATGAAGCCCTTTTTGGGTGGTAGTAGCTGCAATGAGATTTACTATGACTTCATGGCTAATTAAAGGCTTGCCTCTCCAGTTTTGGGTGATGAATGAAAAGAGTTTATGCTCTATCTTATTCCATTTGCTTGTTCCTGGTGGAAAATGAGATACTGAGATCTCCAATCCATAATCGTCTGCAAGTTTCTGAAGTTCAACTTTCCACAATCGAACGCGGTAGCCATTAGAACCGCCAGAGTCGGCTGTAATTAGAAGCTTGCGGGCATCTGGATAGGCGGTTTTTCCCATAGTATTCCACCATTGCCGTATACTTTCTACGGCAAAAGCTGATGTGTCGTGATCGGTTCCTACACTGACCCAACCTTCATTGCGTGAAATGTCATAAACCCCATAGGGATTTACTTTTCCCAATGCTACTATTTTAAAATCATGAACAAATACTTTCACAGGATTGCCTTTCAGGTGAAATTCACGTCCACCATTCTTAAAATTTCCAACAAGCTCCTTCTTTTTTGTATCTACAGATATTACAGGTTGGCCATAATTTATAAATAATTTAGTTTTATTATTTATGAATATAAATTGGGCATTTCTATCGGGATGATTATTTCCTTCAATTACTTTTTGATTTGACTGTAGACTGTAGCCTTGCCTGCGAAGCAACTCGGCTACTCTCGTATGACTGACATTATGACCCATCATTTTAAGTTCGCGTGCTAACTTCCTGGTGCTCTTGCAAGTCCAGCGCAAAGGGGACTCAGGATCTCCGCGAGTGGTAGGTTCTACCAGACTATCAAGATCAGATAGCAGGGTCAAGTCCGTATCTATTAGCTTTTTTCTTCCACCACCTGGCTTTCTAATTTTGCCTGATTCAATTACTTCTGGTTTTTCCTCCAGTTCTTTGCATCCCTTGGAGATCGTGTCACTGGAAACACCTGTATCCCTAGATACTTTTTCTATTCCGCCCCATCCGATAACGCTGGCCTCCGCAGCAAGAAATAATCGTCTTGCCTTTTCATTAAAAAATGGTTTGATTAAGTTATACCTACTTTTTATTTCGCCCAATTGATCCATACAACTTAATGGAGTATTTCTAATATAAATAATTACCTAGTTTATTTCGTTACAATTACTAAGATCTTTTCAGTTATCTCTCGCAGCCTTCCCAGCCTCGCCAGTTCATTCTTGCACTCGAGCATAATCCTGGAAATGGAATGCACGATCCCGCTCCGCCTCCCAGTCCAATGACCTGGCCAGCCTTTCATCCAGCAGGATCATCGTCTGCTGGTCCGGATCAGCCCTCACACCCCCAGCCATTTTGTAATCCGCGGAAGTCCGTCTGCTGCCTTGGAGAATCGCAGGTGCATCGGCACCAGGCCGTTTACCTCCTCCAAGCCACCAATGTCCATCTTCCATCATCTTTCGTCGCTGCGTAGGGGGAACATGAGCTTCTGGAGGACCCCCTACTTTTGGTAAGCTGAAGGGAGCGGCAGATGACCGCCGAGATGACGAAGGCGGCCTTCTCCCTCGTCCCTAGTGGAAACGAGGACCTTTGGGGTCCCATCTGGACAGACCTCATTCATATGCATATGGTATTTTTAGCCGACATCTGCATCGAGACCACATCGCTCGTTGACAGAACTCACATCTAATCAAATTGATAAATCATTAAACCAAATCGAACAACGGGTATCTGATCACGAAGCAGTCGACAATTGAATCATATTGAGCAAATACTCACTTGCCCTCGCTTATCTCCTCCAGTATCTTTCCCCACCGTTCCACCGCTTTGTCGAATGTGAACTCGCTCTCTACCAAGGTCCGAGCGCGCTTGGCGATGCCCTCCAAGTCCGGATGCTCCAGGGCGCGGATGACGTTGGCTGCGATGCACTCGGACGAGTTGTTCAGCATAAGGAAGCCTGTTTCTCCGTCCGTGATTATGTCAGGAATTGCACCAACTGGCGTTGCCAGAACCGGTGTTCCGCAAGCCATCGCCTCTAGCATGATATTAGGCAAACCCTCTGTATAAGAAGGCAAAACAAGCAGCTTTAGGTCATTCATATATTTGGGAAGAAGATCATGATGAATCCAGCCAATAAATTTTACCTTTTTGTTTAAGCTATTATTGTTTGATATTTTTTCGACTTCGCCTCGGAGTTCTCCGTCTCCGCCTATTAAAAAGGTAACTCTTCCTTCGCGACCTAATACGCATGGAATAGCTTGAAGCAATTGGACAATGCCTTTAGCTTTGCTTAAAGCACCTATGTAGCCAACTAGATCGCATCTTTCTTCAATTTCCTTTTTTACTTTGAAGTTATCAAAGTTAAGGATATGCTCATGAGCGATAGAAATTTTGCACCGGTGTTTCTGCAGACTATGCTCCTCCACAAGCTTCTCGGAATACATTATAATTCTATCTGAGAGATGATAAGTTATACTTTGCAGAAAAGCTGATACGTTGGCGAGGGGGTCCTTCTGAGCTTGAGCGACTTTAAATCCAGAACCAGCGGAAGCTATCACCACATCCCTCCTCAGCAATTTTGCAGTTATTGTGGGGAGCACTAATCCCTCCCCACCTATAAATAAAATCCAGACATCTATGTTTCTAGTTACCCTTGATAATGTATACGCTATCTTCAATTGGGTACAGAAATAGGAATAAGCCCGTCCTAGTGAAGTTTTGCGATTCCTATGTGTTATCTCAAAAGCCTGTATTTTCTTATCTTCTTTAAAAAACGCATATCCCTGGTCACCTGTTATCAAGTAAAGGTCTTTAGATAGGGGATATAAAATATCCAATAGATTCGATAACGCAATTGTGGTTTCAACTGGGAAGGTGATCACGCCCACGCCTTGTTTTTTCATAATAACACAACCAGCTTTTCCTATAACTTCTATTTGCAGCACAATGCTAATAGTTCATTAGGACCTACAAATGCTTTAAGCAGTAATCGGTTGACAATAGGCGTTGCTCTCACGATATTAGGAAATATATTAGTACGGTCTTGCTTTAGAAACAGTATCTTAAGCCCAGCACGCAACACCAAATTACTTAAAGTGTCCCCATTCCAGCTATAAAGATGCGTTGGCCTTTCATCCCATGCGGTATATCTGGCATTTGGAACAGCGATAAATATATATTTTCGTGAGACTTTCTTTAATTCAATCAAAGCAGAGTAAGGACATAGGACATGTTCTAGGAGGTGAAGACTAATGACTAAATCAAAGCTATTTATAGGATAATCTTTTGATAATTCTAATATATCCGCCTTTTTAGTAGGAGCAAAATGAGAACTCTTTTCAACGCATACATCATCAAAATCACATCCTTCTGCTTCAAAACCACTATTCTTTAAATGATACAGAAATTCACCTCGACCGCAGCCTACATCTAGAATTGTATTGATGTCATTTGGCATTAATTTCAGATATTTTTCGTTTTCTACCGCTGACCAGGTATCGTATTCGATATGTCCAGACATTTTTCTTAACATTTTGCGCACCTTTATGACCAAAGTATCATTTTTTAGGCTCTTCGCGGTCTCATGTGGGTAAGTTGAATTGAAGTTTTCCTGTCCTAAATAAATAGTAATAATAAAATTATTTGTTGACCTGAAGCCTCTTGCACTATCCTTTGCTACTTGGATGAGACTATTAGTCCTTCCAAGATACAATAATCGATTTTGGTTTTAATATAATTAGTTATCTCATTCCAGTATGGTTTTAGCGCAATCGATTACAGGATTAGGTCTACTATGTGTCGCCCAGAAATACCAGTGTTTGTGATAATCTTCCGCAGAAAGCGAATTTTATAATTCCAGAAATCGCGAAGAGCCAGTTTTATGTTATACGCTCTCATTGTGAGTCTCAGGTCTTTTAGAGATATGAATGTCTCATTTTGTCTGATCGTATGGTTTTCAATCTTTCGCCGATAAACAGTCTAAATAAATGAGTTCTAATTGTTTGACAATAATACGCCAATTAAATCTCTCACCCACCAATAATTTGCCATTC
Source organism: Methanotrichaceae archaeon (assembly GCA_963803855.1). Lineage (GTDB taxonomy): Archaea > Halobacteriota > Methanosarcinia > Methanotrichales > Methanotrichaceae > Methanothrix. Next base: position 273,532 of record CAWDNX010000001.1, on the reverse strand, counting down.
TTACTGAAGTTTTGCCTAAGTTTGTCTTCACTCAGCATATGCAAGATCGCATCTCGCAAGTAATCCTTATCATAGGGAACAACAAGCCCTGCCTTATTATCAATCACATCTGCTATGCCACAGCGATCTGTTACTATTACTGGCGAGCCACATGCAAATGCTTCAAGTACTGTGTTTGGAAATGCCTCATAAGATGATGGCAAAACATATACATCACAATCTACGTAGGCATTTATCTTATCGTATCCATATAGTGGCCCTGTAAACAAAATTTTAGGACCAATACCGAGATATTCTATTTGTTTTTTTAATATTGGCAGGTAACCGTCGTCTGGTCCGACTATTGCAAGTTTGATATCACTATGTTTTTTCTCTAGGTCTGAAAATGAATCAATAAGCAAACCAAGACCCTTGATTTCATGTATCCTTCCCAAATATAAAATCAATTTCTCTGCATTTTCAATTTTATATTTTTCTCTAAACGTTCCTTTTTCTGGCAGATTCTCATATTCATACAAGTTAATACCATTTGGTATGATCGTAATTTTATCTTCGATAACACCCATTTTCCTATACTGATTCACTTCCTCTTGGGTAAGAGCAATTACCTTTGAAGCGTCCCTCAAAATTTTGTTACCCCATGCAAAATCATAAATTTTTTTTAAATTAATCTTTTCGAAGAATGGCATTACAGAGCCACGAGCCTGTAAAACATATGGTATGCCATATTGCCTGGCATACTTATGAACAAGATTATTTTGATAAGATCGAAAATTATGAAGATGAATAACATCAAAATCTTTTATATAGTAATTTAGCCAATTTTTCAGACTAGGAGAAATTAAGAAAGACGCAATATTAGCAATACAATGTACTGGTACAACTTTTAAATGCCTATTTTCGATGTTCTTAGCGTATTGTTCATCAAATTCAAAATCGGTAGTTAAAATGGTAACATCGTGACCTCTATTCGTTAATTCCATTGACAAGTTACAAGTTGATAAAAAAGACCCACCAAATTTGGGTGAAAAGAAAGGTATAACCTGAAGTAAATTCATAAGCGAAACCTCTTCAATTGGTCTATTACTTCCTGCTCAGAAGAGTTTCGCAAGTATCTTGCTATAGTGTATATAAGCGGAGTAAATGATGAATCCATAATAAGTTTAGAAGCATAGTCACGGTTAAATAATAGCATCGACATTTTATCTAGAAAGGTTTTACTTACTTTAAATTCTGATTTGAATAAGCTCCAATCTGCATTCATTTTGACATTAGTCAGATCCCTTATACCTAATCCCCTCGTTCAGCCACTAAAATGTGTTCCACTTTTGATCACGGCACCCTCATAAAGAGAAGCACCCATCAACATCTCTAATCTATGATTTATATAATGTTTTGGTAATTAAATTAGGGTTAGTTTGCGGCTCAAATGCTTAATGTAACTGTAGTTATTACATGAATTTTCAAAACTGTTGTATAATGTCAGATACGTTGCTACTCGTTGACTATTGCGAGCTCCACCAGATAGATTTGAGACTGGGCGCTTATAGTATCCCCCAAGACTTGCTCAAATTTATCTGCTAATTTCTCCCAACCGTATCTCTCAGCAAATCGCCTCGATTTTGCCCCTTCTATATATATAGAATTCTTCCTATGGAGCTCTAGGGCTTTCGTGGGAGTCTCTTCGGGCTTGCTAACATAATGGATTCCATTATTAGAGCCAAATTCTCTATTCAGGCCCGGCAAATCAGTCGCAATAACAGGCTTCCCTGCAGCCATATATTCATACATCTTTATTGGAACTATATTTCTCATAACGTCGATCTTATACGCTGGTAGGATGCAGATGTCTGCAGCTGCTAAATAGTCAGGAACTTCTTCATAGGGAATCCAATCAATAATAATAATTTTATCATTTAGTTTGCTTTGCTTCTTGAGATCCTGAAGGGTCTCCCAAAGCTCGCCTTTGCCAAGAACCATCAATTTTAATTTTTTATTCTCAACTTTTGAGAGTTCTTGAGCAACTTCCTTTAGCCCAGAAAAGCTATATAGCCATCCCATAAAAAAAAGAACGATTTCATTTTCTTCTATGCTATATTTATTTCTGATTGCAAGACGACCATCTGTTTTCCCAAAATGATCCATGTCTACGCCGGATCTAATTACCTCTGTATTTTCCCTCTTCGCGCCTATCGCAATAGTATACTCTCTTAGCCTCTCGCTAATAGAAATTACTTTATTTGCATTTCTTGCATTGTTGCTCTCGATATACTTAGCAAGACGACGGAAATACTTCTGAGGAACCAATTGATTCAACTCGTCCATGAGGTAATAGATAAACGGGATTCCATTCTGCTTTGCCAGACGATATGCTATATTCGCATTAATGACTCCAAAACCTACTATAACGTCAGGTTTGAATTCAACTATTTGCAGTTTAATTTCCTTAGCATGAGTATATATTAAAGAAATATAATTTAAAACGGGAAGTCTAATAATAGGCGGACGAATTACAATTATAGTATTATCTTTGATGGCTTTATGCACTCCTCTGAATATTTTTTTTTCAGAAATAAATTTGCCGTCTATTGCAGAAGGCCAATCAATCTCATAGTCAATTACCCTAATCTCATGTCCCCTTTTTGATAATCTTTCCATCAAGTGATGGCTAGTATGTGGGCCTCGGTTCAACCAGTCAGATTCTTGAATAACCAAAATACGCATCTCTTTATAACCTCAGAAAATCTCATTATCAATTTAAACATATCTTTAAGGCTAATTCGTAATCGTGATGCATTGAATTTATGAATTAGTTATTATGATTTTAAAAACCCATTAGAATCTTAACTGCAACACTGCTAACCTGCAGTTTCAGGTACTCAGGAGGTACACTCCAGCAACACTTTAAATCGATGGCAGCTTCAACACAACGAATAATGCTCTCCGGATTTGTTCCGCTTAGTATATTACTGCCACACTCCACAGTCTCTGGCCGCTCCGTCACATCACGTATTGTTATATTGGCCACCTTTAAGATGCAACACTCTTCTTGGACAGTGCCACTATCGCTTATCACGCACAAGGCATTTTCCTCTAATGTTATGAAGTCGAAAAAGCCAAACGGTGATAGGAATTTAATTTTATCATTTTGAGAGCTTATGCCAAACGTTTCCATACTAAGCCTTGTATGGGGGTGGGTGCTAACAATAATTGGTACACCATATTTTTTCTGCAATTGATCCAGCGCGGAGGTGATATTGTGAAGGCGATCTTCTAAATCTACGTTTTCCGCTCTATGCATAGTAACCAAGAAGTAGCCCTGCGGCTCTAAACCCAAACGACTTAGAATCTCAGATCGTTTTATTTGATGTTCATACTGGTGTATTACCTCGAAAATAGGATTCCCTGTAACATAAATTCGTTCCCCTGTGAAACCTTCTCTAAGCAGGTTTTGCCGGCTTCTTTCTGTGTAGGGCATTAAGACATCGCTACTATGATCAATTATGCGCCTATTTATCTCCTCAGGAACTCGGTCATCATAGCAGCGGTTCCCTGCTTCCATATGATAAACTGGAATCCCCATCCGCTTAGCGATGATTGCGGTAAGACTGCTGTTAGTATCTCCCAGAATCAAAAGGCGATCAGGGCGTTCAGCTTGAATTACTTTTTCTCCTTCTCGAAGAATCTGACCTATTTGATCACCTATTGTCGAGCCACGAACTCCCAGGTAGTGATCAGGAGATCTGATATCCATTTCTTTAAAGAAGAGATCACTCAGATTTGGATCAAAGTTTTGACCGGTATGAACAATCACATGGTCACAGAGCCGGTCCAGCTTAGGAATCACCTGGCTCAGGCGAATAATTTCTGGCCTGGTACCCAGAATGGTCATAACCTTCATCTTAGCAGCTCCACTCCCTGCCCCTTCGCGCTTCCCCCTCCAATCATAAGTCCATGAGCCTCTAACAATGCTTTCGTCTCATCGATAGAAAGGAGGTTATCAGCAGAACTGTACTCGCTGCCAAGGGTCGGACCCATTCCTTCATATCCCTGCAACTCAGGCAATATTGGCAGTATAACATTGTAATCGCCTCGGCGGACAGTTCGATGGGCCTCTTCTTCTGAGACTAGTATCTCATGAATCTTCTCCCCAGGCCTTATTCCAGTTATTATCATCTTAACCGGACGCTCTCCAATCAGTGCAGACGCAATATCAACAACCCTTGCGGAAGGAATCCTGGGTATGTAGGTCTCTCCGCGGTTAGCTTGCCTCAGAGCAGCAAAGATAGTATCTACAGCTTGATTAAGGCTTATCAGAAACCTGGTCATGTCTGGTGTGGTGATTGTTACCTGTTGTCCATTAGTTATCTGCTCGTGGAAGAGAGGAATCACAGAACCACGAGAAGCAAGAACATTGCCGTATCTTACACAAATGAAGCGTGTAGAATCGAACTCCAGATTTGCCCTGATGAATATCCTTTCCTGGATGGCCTTGGTCATGCCCATTACATTGATGGGCTTGCAAGCTTTATCAGTGGAGATGCCAACAACGGTTTCCACTGGCAGGTCGTGTTCTCTTATCGCCCGTACGATGTTCTCAGGTCCTTCAATGTTGGTCTTTACTGCTTCGAACGGGAAGTATTCGCATGTTGGGACCTGCTTGAGAGCTGCAGCATTAAAGACAACATCCGCCCCCCTTAAAACCTCGCTCACGCTATGAAAATCCCGAACATCGCCAATGCGAAACTCTAAGAGCTGCTCAAAGTTCCTGTAGATTATTTCATCAGTAGCAGAGCAGCGCTGCATGTATTCAACCCTAAGTGCATGCTGCTTCGCCTCATCACGCGAAAAGATGATGATCTTCTTGGGCTTGCCCATCTCCCCACTCAGCAAGCGTCTAAGAAGAACCTTACCTAAAGAACCAGTACCACCAGTAATTACAATTCTCTTATCCGTTAGCATATCATTACTGCTCCATCTTTATAGATTCATTGCATTAATGAATCGTACATTGGTCATCGGTTAAGTCCATAAATTGTCTCGGAATCTCTCCCGATTAACATGCGGATCAAGGGCCTGACTGCCATAAATTTCGTATTTAGTCGTAATTATATCTTTTACGCCCAGGTAGCAAAGGACCTCGTGCAGAATCTCATGCGAGGATTCAACAAATACATTGCTCCACCTCATCTGGGTGAATCGAGCTATTTGCTTATCTGGATTAAGTTTTCTAACAATATTATAAATTTCCTTGCTAAGTATCATCGTCAAGATGGAGATCCAAATAAAGGCTTTGATAACCTGTTCATTCGTGGTTTCAACTATGTCCAGTTGATATTTGCTTTTTAGCTCCTTAAATACCAATTCTATTTCCCAGCGACCTCGATACAGGTCAGCAATATCCTTTGCAGTCAAGAGCTCATCAGAGATATTGGTGATATATACGTGATATTTTTCGTCATCTTGATTATAAATAGCTATAAGACGAAATTCTTCCATTATCAACTCTCTTTTTTTCTTCCCACTCGTTTTTATATATTGAATTTCTACTTTTGCGTCTAATATTTCTTTATTAAGTCCTTTTAATATTTCAGATAGTTTTAAACCTTTGATTTTCTCTTTGTCTAATTTGCATCCTTTGTTTAAGCTCAAAATCCCAGGATTTGCATTTGATTTCATTCTAGAAACGAAGTAGCCACCCTTCTCTTGAATTTTTGAAAACAAACCATATTTATAAAATCCAAGATCAATTAAAATAATCCTATCTCTTATCCATGACCCAATTCTCAAGGTTTTCACATCACTTGTTCGTTCCGGAATAATCGAAACGCTTTTTGGCCCATTTGCCTTTACGCTTACCAATACATTGACTTTTACTCCTGCAGCTACTGTTCTAGATCGAGCGGCCGGCCATTTTTCTGCCAGCACCTTATTCAGGCGTATTATTGTGCTGTCCTGAATAAAAACATCCAAAAAACAATTAAGGCGCGAGTCAAGCGATCGACATGAATCTCTAGCAAGTTGTTTCATTCCATGAATAACGCATTCATGAAGGAACGCTACAAGTTCTGGCGTAAATCGATAATACCAGCTGGAATCAGATATCGTCTTGTTTCTTGCTTTTTCATACATTCTCTTCATGCCAGCAAGAGTTCTTAGCAAAGAAACTCCATACCCTAAAGAAATAACCCAGAAAAATACTTCTGGCTGTATCTTTCTTTCTCTTTTAATAAAATTAGTTCTTTTGGCAGTCTCGCGAAGCCATGCTACAGAAAACATCATGCATAAGCTCTTCGCAAAAATGTCTTCCTCAATGCATGCTTTTTCATCGGTCATCCTTGCTACCTCTCCTCTAAGAAATGGATTACTTTTAAAGTATAAAAAAGCATTTATGAGTTATTTCAATTCAGAAATATCAAACAAATTATTCTTATATAAACCCTTAACCGATGACCGATGATGAATCGTATGGTGTTCCATCGATGGCCATCTTATGTATCATCTCATTCCATGAGGGAGACTTGTAACCAGTAGCCTGCCTAAATTTAGTACTATTTAGGCTACGATCGCAAAAAAAAGTTGTTTCTTTTTCGATAGTTATTCCCAGGTCCAGTTCCCTATTCACTAGATCCAGGAGATCGTACTTGCTAATGGGATCAGATGAAACATGCCAGACACCATTCAAACCAGGCCGATTCTTTATAATGTCAACAATTATTTCAGCCATTTCTAGTGTAATGAAACCTGTATATTTGGCACCGGCAAAACCACGGATGTTCTTGCCTTTCTGACTCATGAACCAATTTATTAATCCAAGTCCACCTTGCAGCTCTCTCCCGATTATGGAGGTGCGAATTGTCAAACATCCCGGATTCGCTACCTCTCCAAGTAGTTTTGTCCGGCCGTAGAGATCTTCAGGGTCTGGAATATCATCCTCTGAATAATCTCCTTTCTTGCCAGAAAAGACACAATCAGTGCTGATATGGATAAGTCTAATGCCTGAGGCCTGGCATAACCTGGCAAGACGATGCGGAAAAAGAGCATTGATGGAGATGCTTTGCATCGGGTCCTTTGCACTCGGATGTTGTTTTATTATGCCAATGCAGTTAATAATGACTTCAGGATGAGTCTGGGCCACGGCACCAATGATGCTATCGAAATTCTCAGCCAGAATGTCACTAAACAAGGTCATGTCACCCAAGACAGGGTGATTCTTGTACCTAGCTGCATTGCCCCTCACTGTGCCTGTGACATTGAATTCTCTAGGTAGCACCTGCATCAGCTTATGGCCGAGCATCCCAGTTGCTCCCAGAATCAGAACCTTTTCCATGAACCTCATGTCCTTTTTTAATTCATTGTAAACAAAAATATTTAGTAATTATTAAGATAGTTTTGTGCGTTCTTTGTGAGCTTTGTGGTTTGGTTCCGTAGGTCGAATCATAATCAGCAATAGAAAGCAGAAAGCGACTTCAATTCCGGAAGGTTTTCGCTAGTTTCCTACAATCTTTACAATTCTATCGCCAGTGTGCCCATCTCCAAACGGATTCTTCCATCTTGTATCCGTTTTGAGCATCCTCATGGCACAGTTAATTATCTTCTCAGATGCGAACCCCGCCAGCACATTTGCCCCCACATCCACAGTCTCCGGCCTCTCCGTATTCTCCCGCAGCGTCACGCAGGGCACCCCCAGAATGCACGTCTCCTCCTGCACTCCGCCCGAGTCCGTCAGCGTCAGCCGGGCATTGGCCTCCAGTTGCAGAAACTCCAGGAACCCCAGCGGCTCAATGGCCCGGATGCCGTCGAACTCAAACCCGAATTCTGCAGCCATCTTCCTCGTGCGTGGGTGCACTGGGAACACCACGGGCAGCTTGAACTCTCGGCTGACCAGCTCCAGGCCCTTGAGGATCTCGGCGAGGCGCTCCCGGCTGTCCACGTTCTCCTGCCTGTGCGCCGTAACCAGGAAATACTCCTTTGGCGAGAGGCCCAGATCGGCCAGCACGTTCACCTTCCGCCCGGCAATCTCCAGATTCTGATAGACGGAATCAACAATGGTATTGCCGGTGACGAAGATCTTCTCCTCAGCAATTCCCTCCTTTCGCAGGTTCTCCCGGGAATTTTCCGTGGGAGCAAAGAGATAATCGGAAATGTGATCTGCTACCACCCGGTTGATCTCCTCGGGCATGGTGCGATCGTAGCTTCTTAGACCCGCCTCCACGTGGCCCACCTTGATGTGCAGCTTGGAGGCCGCCAGAGCGCTGGCCAGCACGGTGTTGGTATCCCCCTGCACCAGGACCACATCCGGGCGCTCGTCCATCAAAACCTTCTCCACGCCGGCCATGATCCTGCCCGTCTGCTCGGCGTGAGAGGCTGAGCCTACGTCCAGGTTGTAACGGGCTGCGGGGAGCTCGAGCTGCTCGAAGAAGATGCTGTCCATCTGATGGGAGTAATGCTGGCCGGTGTGCAGGACGAAATAGTCCAGATTCCTCACGCTGGCACTCCCGGATAATGGGAGCCATCTTGATTATCTCGGGCCGGGTGCCTAGAATTATAGCAATGGTCATGTCTGAACTAGCCTCGAATGGAAATTGAGATAATCTCTCCTTGCGGCAGGGAATTAGAGCGTGCTCATTATAACCAGGGGTTTACGGTAATAGAACCACAGAGTCACAGAGCGCACGGAGGACGAACGACGGAGACGACTATTGCTCAGGAGCAAAAATACACTGTTCCTTTTAAGTGCTTGTAATAAGGTAAATTGCGCGTCTCTGTGCCTCTGTGGTTAGTAATCGTAGCTGCATAATTAAAAAATTCGGGCTTGCGAATCGGCTTTGTGTGCTTTGTGGAGAAACCGTCGTTTTTTCAAGCATTAATCTTCCATTGCCTAATTATCCCTCGCCGCCTTGCCAGCACCGTAGCTCTTCTCATGGCTCGCCTTTCCCGACGTTACCAGCTCGCTCTTGAACTCAAGCATGATCCTGGAGATGGAATGCAGTATCACGCCCGTCAGCGCCATGAATGATCCTATCAGCGTCAGCAGCACCATGAGCAGCATCGGCCCGTAGTAGCAGGCTCCCCCCCTGGGAGAAGACGTCTGCAGGAAACTTCAGCCCCATCAATATCCCGGCCCCTGCCATCAACAACCCCGGTGCCGTGAAATAATAGAGGGGTCTTCGTAGCTCCATATCGTGCAATACCTTGAGCAGCACCCGCACCCCGTGGGCCACAGGATGCTCGGAGGAGTTGCCCACGTCGTAGCGCACCCCGATCTCCACCTCCTGGATCCGCAGGTCTGCGGCCGCTGCATCGGCCAGCATCTCGCTCTCGATGGCCAGACCCTTCTGGCCGAAGCGGAAGACGTCCCTGGTCTGCCAGGCAAAGGCCCGGAAACCGCTCTGGCTGTCCGTCACACAGAGCCCGCTATCCATGTTGGTGAACAGATCGAGCACCTTTTGCCCCAGGCGGCGGTAGAGGGGCGTATCCTTCTTATTGCCGTTCAGGTAGCGGCTGCCGTTGACCATGTCCGCCTCACCTGCCAGGATGGGAGCTACCAGACGGGGAATGTCCGCAGGGTCGTGCTGTCCGTCAGTGTCGATGGTGACAATAACCGTCATCGGCGTTCAGAGAAACGAAGCCGGTCTTCAGAGCTGCGCCCTTGCCAAGGTTCTCAACGTGGCGCAGCACCTCTGCACCTGCCAGTAGGCCGCACCTCAGCGGTGCGGTCACTGCTGCCGTCATCGATGACGATGACCCGGTCGGCGTACTGCTTCGTGCGAAGCACCACGCTGCCGATGGAGATCTCCTCGTTATAGGCGGGGAGCAGGGCGGTGATGGGGGACATCTGGTTACTCCTAGATTGATTTGCGTGAGCCTGATAATTATAACCACGGTCTACGGAATATAACCACAGAGTCACAGAGCGCACAGAGGACGAACGAACGGAGACAACTATTTACTCAGGAGCTTAAAATATTATCTTCCAATCATCCAAATTAGGAAAAGTTGCGCGTCTCTGTGAGCTCTGTGCCTCTGTGGTGAAATTAGTGATAGAAATAGTACAGCGGTCTACGTAGCTCCATATCCTGCAGCAGAATAAGCAGCACTTTGACCCCGTGGCTCACCGGGTTCTCTGTCGAGGCCCTTTCTACCGCGTAGCTGCAGTGAATCTCCACCTCCTCGACCTTCAGATTGTTATCCTTGGCCTGAAGAAGTATCTCCGAGCCGGCAGACATGCCGTCGTCATCGATGCAAATGCAGTCTATCGCCCTCTTTCCGTAAGCCCGAAAGCCGCTCTGGGTGTCGGTGACGGAGAGGCCGCCCAGGAAGTTGGTGGTGATATCGAGAACCTTCATGCCCACCTTGCGATAGGCGGGAATTTCCTGGCCGTTCCCGTTGCAAAACCGCGAGCCTATTACCAGATCCACGCCCCGGTCCAGAGGCAGGAGAAGCTTGGGTATCTCATCGGGGTCGTGCTGGCCGTCCGAGTCGATGATCACCATTCTGTCAGCGCCCATCTCCCTCGCCGTCTCAAAACAGGTGCGAAGAGCCGCGCCGTAGCCTGCGTTCCACTCATGGCGGACGACATGGGCTCCTGCGGAGGCGGCCCGGTCTGCAGTGGCGTCGGAGCTGCCGTCGTCCACGACGACCACGCGGTCGACGTACTTCTGGCAGCCGAGGACCATTCTGTGATGGAGCGCTCCTCGTTGTAGGCGGGCATGGCGGCAATGGTTAGAGACAAGATATAGCCTCGTTGTGATCTGGTACTTGGGAGGAGATAGTAGTATGCATGGGAAGGTAACCTTTTTTAGGGACTTTGGGAATTGGAAATTATAACCAATGGTTTACGGACGATCACCACAAAGACACAAAGGCACAAAGACGACTAAAACCATTTTACTCTCTTTGTGCGTCCTCTGTGACTTTGTGACTTTGTGTTAGATTTTTTCGGTAAGAAAGTGCTTCCAGAATCACTATAAATTATCCACAAACAATTCGCTTAATACCATTTTTAAGCAATGGCACATTAAAATTAATAATCATGCCCAGCCACGCACCTTTAAATCGCAGATACGTTAAAAGCTGTGCCTCATAAACTGGTTCTATCTTAGTCACGGATTTGAGTTCAATTATTATTAGATCATCTACCAGAAGATCTATTCTGTAGCCACAATCGAGCTTTAATCCCTTATATTCCACAGGCAAAGGAACTTGCCTTTCTGATGCTATGCCTCTTAAATCAAGCTCATAGCATAGACACTCTTCATAAGCGGATTCGAGCAAACCCGGCCCAAGTTCTCGGTGCACTTCGATAGCAGCACCAATGATCTCATTTGAAAGAGCATTAGCCATATTCTTAGCCGCTTCATCATGGTACCTACTGGATTGTAATGATAGATCAGTCGAAAATATCATACCATGCTCACCTTATTGAATTGGAATTGATTGGCATAGATTGTATCTGCGTGCGTTCTTTGTGGCTTTGTGGTGAAAGTCGTAAACCCACGTGCTTGAACTCATTGTCTTTTGGTTGATAATAGTAGTTATATCAAGTAAGCAACGTCTAAAGCCCCGGCTATCCAGTCATCCCCTCTTATCATAACCTCAATTCAGATGATGACCGACATAGCCGTCAACAGGCAACGGCTATCCTACCTACTTTCTTAATTTCAGTAGTGATTTAAAAGCCTTTCGTCTCGCACCTGCGAGAAGCGAACGGATTCTTAGCCCACTTAGAATATATTTATATTATTATAATAATTGCACAAAATCTTCTAATGAAATGCCTGCCTGCTTAAGTATTGCCTTGAGGGTTCCTTTTGGTATTTCTACGCCAGGATGATTGGGAATTGTCGTACTTCTTTTAGTACCGGGATTATACCAGATCTCATGGCTTCCCTTCGCCTGACGATCAAATTCAAATCCCGCTTTTTTCAATCCCTTGATTACTTCCCGTGAGGTTAGCACAGGGATTTTCGTCATACAGAAATTGCAACCGGTATCTTGATATTTCTGACAACCCTTGCGGCAGGAGTCATCTCGTGTGGTAGTGGATCGCCCCGTTCAATAGATGATTCAATGAGCTTCTTTGCCACATCCTGCGCAATTTCCATCGTCTCTGCAATTGTCCGACCTTGAGCTACCAGCCCCTGCAGAGTATCGCTTGTAGCTAGATAAACTCCTTCATCCAGCTTTTCAATCTTAATGGATACAAGATATTCAGACAAATTAATGCACACTCCTGATCTGTGCAGATGACTTTATCCTTTATTAAGTTGAAGGACTACGCCGGCAAAATTCACAGGATTAGATCCAGGCCCACCCAATTGTCCCTCGCTGCTTTCCCAGAACGACGTCCTTGGTCTGCCAGGCAAAAGCCCGGAAACCGCTCTGGCTGTCCGTCACCGAGAGGCCGCTGTCCATGTTGGTGAACAGAACGAGCACCTTCTGCCCCAGGCGGCGGTAGAGGGGCGTGTCCTTCTTATTGCCGTTCAGGTAGCGGCTGCCGTTGACCATGTCCGCCTCACCTGCCAGGATGGGAGCTACCAGGCGGGGAATGTCCGCCGGGTCATGCTGGCCGTCTGTGTCGATGGTGACGATCACCGTATCGGCGTTCAGAGAAACGAAGCCGGTCTTCAGAGCTGCCCCTTTGCCCTGGTTCTCAACGTGACGGAGCACCTCCGCTCCGGCTAAGACTGCCACCTCGGCGGTGCGATCACTGCTGCCGTCATCGATGACGATGACCCGATCGGCGTACTGCTTCGTGCGAAGCACCACGCTGCCCTGGAGCCGCTCGTTATAGGCGGGGAGCAGGGCGGTGATGGAGGGCATAAGTGTAGAGGACTCCTGTCGTTAGGTTAGTGGGGTTTGAAAGGGGTGTGGGATTTGAGCTTACTACTACGTTCACCACAAAGACACAAAGGCACAAAGACGGACTAAAACGATGCTACATTTTTGAGCAGGTTGAGGATCGATAATTATAACCAGCGGCTACGGAATTAAACCGCAGAGTCGCAGAGCGCACAGAGGACGAACGAACGGAGACGACTATTACTCAGATGCAAATATGCTGTTCCTTTCAAGTGCTGATATTAAGGTAAATTTCACGTCTCTGCGAACTCTGCGTCTCTGCGGTTAATAATCGTATATTTATAATAAAACCTGGGTTTGCGAATAGGTAAATCGTCTTTTTGCGTTCTTTGTGGCTTTGTGCCTTTGTGGTGAAAGTCGTAAACCACTGGATTTAATCCAATGGTGCATCCTGCTGGCCATCCGAGTCTATGATTTCCATCCTATCCGCGCCCATCTCAATGCAAGTGAGAAGAGCCGCGCCGTAGCCTGCGTTCCACTCATGGCGGACGACGTGGGCTCCTGCGGCTGTGGCCCGGTCAGCAGTGGCGTCGGTGCTGCCGTCGTCCACCACGATCACGCGGTCGACGTACTTCTGGCAGCCCAGGACCATTTCTGTGATGGAGCGCTCCTCATTGTAGGCGGGCATGGCGGCAATGGTTAGAGACAAGATATAGCCTCGTTGTGATCTGGTACTTGGGAGGGAATAGTAGTATGCATGGGAAGGTAACCTTTTTTTGGGACTTTGAGAATTGGTAATTGTAACCAGCGGCTACGGACGTTCACCACAAAGACACAAAGGCACAAAGACGACTAAAACGATGCTACATTTTAGAGCAGGTTGAGGATCGATAATTATAACCAACGGCTACGGAAGCCAACCACAGAGTCGCAGAGCGCACAGAGGACGAACGAACGGAGACGACTGTTACTCAGATGCAAATATGCTGTTCCTTTAAAGTGCTGATATTAAGGTAAATTTCACGTCTCTGCGGACTCTGCGTCTCTGCGGTTAATAATCGTATATTTATAATAAAACCTGGGTTTGCGAATAGGTAAATCGTCTTTTTGCGTTCTTTGTGGCTTTGTGCCTTTGTGGTGAAAGTCGTAAACCACTGGATTTAATCCAATGGTGCATCCTGCTGGCCATCCGAGTCTATGATTTCCATCCTATCCGCGCCCATCTCAATGCAAGTGAGAAGAGCCGCGCCGTAGCCTGCGTTCCACTCATGGTGGATGACGTGGGCACCTGCGGCTGTGGCCCGCTCCGCCGTGGCGTCGGCGCTGCCGTCGTCCACCACGACCACGCGATCGACGTACTTCTGGCAGCCCAGGACCATTTCTGTGATGGAGCGCTCCTCGTTGTAAGCGGGCATGGCGGCAATGGTTAGAGACAAGATATAGCCTCGTTGTGATCTGGTACTTGGGAGGAGATAGTAGTATGCATGGGAAGGTAACCTTTTTTTGGGACTTTGAGAATTGGTAATTATAACCAGCGGCTTCGGACTTTCACCACCGCAGACACAGAGCGCACGGAGGACGCACCGAGTACTATTTTCTTAAAAGGGCTACAGAGAGACATTTTTTAATGGGATTGGGCTTGACAATAATTTTAATTATAGTCGTCTCTGTGCGTACTCTGTGAGCTCTGTGTCTCTGTGGTGAAAGTCGTAAACCGTAGGTTTTAATCTTCATGGCGCATATTAATATTATTATACCGGGGAATGCTGCATTTTTGAGCAGGTTGAGGATCGATAATTATAACCAACGGCTACAGAAGCCAACCACAGAGTCAAGAGAGCGCACAGAGGACGAACGAACAGAGGACTACTCTCCAAGAAGCAAATCGCGGTAATCGATCAAGATCTTAAAAAGCTAGCATTCAATCCATATTCTACAGCTTTCTCATACATCTTTCGATCATCGGTCAGCAGTTTTGATCCGCTCACCTCGGAGCATGCCATGAAAAGGACATCGAACCCGCTGGCCTTTGTCTCTTGACCAATTTCTATCGCTTTCTCAAGCAAATAGACATCAGGATATAATCTAGAGTTCTCGCTGACAAAGGAAAGTGCCAGTGTAACGCTCTTGGCATCATTTGTGAGCCTGGACACGACAGCTGCAACCTCTATCATGGTTACGAGCGGAACATGGTTTGAGTATTCCTTGCTCGCAATTTTTTCCATGATCTCATTCGCTCGCATATAGAGATCATGCTGCTCAGAAAAAAGCTGATCCCTGATCCGTCTTCTTGGAGGGACCAGGCCGCTTATGAGGACAGAGGTATCTGTCGTTACTCTAATAGTCATACTGCTTATCTCTCATCTCTCGGATTATTGCAGTTGCATCAGCATCTTCCACAACATGCTCACCGATCCAATCGGTTACCTCGTCCAAAGTAACACGCCGCTTCATCTTTCGAAGCTTAGAGGATAAGAATAGATCCACAGCATCCATGCAGATCCTTTCGACCTTGGCGTCGTCTGTCATTATCATATAATCAGTATTCTTAAGCTATAAATTTATCTAAATATCGTGAAGCATCATCATCAAGTATTCCGCGATTGCCAGGGACGCCACCTCTGCGGTGGAGTCACTGCTGCCGTCATCCCAGCAGCGCCGGTCGGCGTACTGCTTCGTGCGAAGCATCACGCTGCCCTGGAGCAGCTCGTTGTAGGCGGGGAGCAGGGCGGTGATGGTTAGAGACAAGATATAGCCTCGTTGTGATCTGGTACTTGGGAATTATAACCTGGGAGTTAACGAACGCCCACCACCTCGTAAACCCATATGCTTGAACTCATTGTCTTGTGGTTGATAATAATAGTTATATCAAAAAGGAACGTCTAAAGCCCCGGCTATCCAGTCATCCCCTCTTATCATAACCTCAATTCAGATGATGACCGACATAGCCTTTAACAGGCAACGGCTATCCTACCTGCTTTCTTAATTTCAGTAGTGATTTAAAAACCCTTCGTCTCACACCTGCGAGAAGCAAACCGGATTCTTAGCTCACATGGGGATATATTTATATTTTTATAATAATTGCACAAAACATTCTAATGAAATGCCTATCAGGCTTTAGTATTGCCTTGAGGGTTCCTTTTGGTATTTCTGTCTTGATATTTCTGACAACCCTTTGCTGCAGGAGCCATCTCGTGCGGTAGAGGATCGCCACGTTCAATAGATGATTCAATGAGCTTCTTGGCCACATCCTGCGCAATTTCCATCGTCTCTGCAATTGTCCGACCTTGAGCTACCAGCCCCTGCAGAGTATCGCTTGTAGCTAGATAAACTCCTTCATCCAGCTTTTCGATCTTAATGGATACAAGATATTCAGACAATTAAATGCACACTCCTGATCTGTGCAGATGACTTTATCCTTTATTAAGTTGAAGGACTACGCCGGCAAAATTCACAGGATTAGATCCAGGCCCACCCAATTGTCCCTCGCTGCTTTCCCAGAACGACGTCCCTGGTCTGCCAGGCAAAAGCCCGGAAACCGCTCTGGCTGTCCGTCACCGAGAGGCCGCTGTCCATGTTGGTGAACAGATCGAGCACCTTCTGCCCCAGGCGGCGGTAGAGGGGCGTGTCCTTCTTATTGCCGTTCAGGTAGCGGATGCCGTTGACCATGTCCGCCCGGCCTGCCAGGATGGGCGCTACCAGGCTGGGGATGTCTGAGGGGTTGTACTGTGCGCCATCAGGGGCACAGTTCGAGCTTACGTTATAGTAAGCGAGTGCTGCCCGTCCGTCTACAAATTTCACAATAGTTCCCTTAGAAGCATCTCTAAATGTTCTCTTTTATATTCCAGATGATCTAAGCGTTGAAAGTCTCGCCAGGTATCCTCTTCCACTAAGGTTCCCTGCTTGTATCGCTCATCCATTTCCTCAACCGAAGATATGCCATGTTTCCCGGTGATGTGAAATATTTCTACCTTAATCTCTCGCAAATTCCTTTCTAAAAAGGCCTTAAGTCCTTGCTCTAATACGCCCTCTTTAGGAATGCGCAGCTCTTGTGATAGGGCGTCGATAACCATCTGAGTCTTTGTTGTCATTATCAAACCTCTTTTGTGTATTATATGCATTTTGGACTATCTTTTATCTACTGACAATCAGATGACTTTGGAGCTATCTTTGAGTGCTGAGAATTGGTAAATATAACCAGCGGCTACGGAAGCCAACCGCAGAGTCGCTAGAAGCGCACAAAGGACGAACGAACGGAGACGACTATTATCATCATCTTCATAAAAGGCCCAATCTCGCCAGTCGGGAAAGGCTCTCTTCCTCAGCACCACCTATCTCGATTTTTATGGACCTGGCACAGAGCAAATCCTTGAACTCTTCCATGCAAAGTCCCGCGATTTCAGCCGCCTTCCAGAGGCTGACCTTCTTATTCCTGTAAAGATCAACGGCGATCTCAATTGCAGGCCCGGTCCCATCGATAAGAGCTCTCTCATGGCAGTCGTTATGATGCATCCCTGAGCACCTCAACTTCTGCAAAAACATCATCTATGGAAAGGGATCGGATGGGCATTCCCTGTTCTTTGAGCTTTCTCTGAAGCTCTATTCGGGTCATTCCCAGAAGTTCTGCGGCTTTGGAGATACTTATCTCGCCGTCTAAATAATCAGTAATAATAAAGTGCATATATTTCAGCCAGGATGATCACGACGCTACAAAAATCATCTTGTTCTTCCAAGTATCAAGTCAACCCCTCGCTGCATCTCCTCTTCGCGGGGAGCCTCAACCACTCGGGTTATGCCTTTGATCGCAAGAATTTCCATGAATTCGGCCTGAAGGCAATACTTCAGGCAGCAGATATCGTCGCTCGATATGCATTTCGATGAGCTTCCTTGCTACATCCTTTGCGATTTCCACAGTCTCCGAAATTGTCCTGCCCTGAGCTACCAGACCCTGGAGTGAATCGCTTGTAGCCAGATATACCCCTTCTTACAGCTTCTGGATCTTAATAGATACAGGATACCCCTGCGAATCCAAACCAATTATGATATTCAATTCTGTGCGTTCTCCGTGCGTTCGTCCTCTGTGATTATATTTCGTGGTTTTGTGAGGTTGCTTCCGGATGAAAACGAGACCGCTAAAAGGGCCAGGACCATAATCCACAGCCTTCGCTGCAAATCCCTGGGTCCTCTTACCACCTAGATGCACGTGCAGTTGAATACTCTATTTACATCGACCGGGAAGCTCTTTTTATCGATGTAATTCATATTAATCCAGCCGCCCGAGCAGCATGGGAGCCATTCATCTTCTTCTTGTCGGAGAGTTGATTTAAATCCAATCTTCATCTTTTTGCTTATGGTGAATGTTCCCCGATAGTACTCGTCCATTAAAACATTCGGATTCGTCCCATTGAGCGGCCCTACATACGCTCCAATCTGTGCTGTGCCGTTGAATACGGCATTCAGATCCATGCTGCCTGCAAAGGAAGTGGAAGACAGGATATCTTCATAAGATCCCTGTGCCGGAAACCTTCGTCGTCATCTCCTTGTTCAGAGCTTGCGCCTGATCAAAGCTTGCTTCCAGAGCATTGACATTATCATTCCCGGCAGAAAGAACAGTGGAATCGCTCCATAAAGAACTGATAGGTCCAGAATGAAAACTGCCGGGAAAATCAAGTTTTGTCGGAGAATATGCATTGCTTGTATTTTCTTGAAGTCCAATACCTTTATCTAATTTGAACGAATCCGGATCAATTTTAGCTACAACACCTTCTCGGACCATGGCTTTGGATTCACTGGTAAAAACTCCGCTACCACTACTGTGGGAATGCAACACCCGATCCAAAGACTCCATGCATCTGTATGAGCTGGCAATTCCAAACCCTTCCACCGTCTGATTCGAATCGAATCGAAGGCCTTCCTCCGTTATCGTTTCATCATAGATGTCATCATCGACCGCTAATCCAATTGACATCAGAGCAATGAGGATACAAGTTATAACAAGTAGCTTCCTAAAGCACAACATGGCTCCCCTCGGGCATTATTTATTTAAATAGCAGATAATCCACTGAATCAGATCGCAGTACCCCGATACTTGCAGCGATGTGTGCCGCCGCCGGACATAAAAATTAATCCGCATTCCGCCCCAGAGGGCAAAATCTACAGCCAACGCTGCAAAGCCTAGGTGCCTCTTATCATCTTTTAATGATTTTCGTCATCAATAGCCACGAATGAATCGAAGCTGCATCAATTCAGCGACCTGCTTGGACTCAATTTGTAGGGTGAGAGAGACCTGCAAAGCCATCCGTGGCCCTCTGCTCGTAAGGGTCCGGCACTCTTTCCGCATCATCTCCCACTATCGTAGTAATTAAGATTAGTATTGAGAACCCCAAGATACATTAAAAAGGTTGCGGTTGGCACTCTTCCATAAATTTAGCAAATTTAAATAAAACCATGCAATTTAAAATCCCAAACATAATCATCGCCCTGCTCTTTAAGCTCCAATCCGCATTTTTCCCAAGAGTGGCAATCCCGCAGAATAATTATATACCCTGGCAAACAATTTTTCCCCCCAATGCTTCTCTTTGCCCATGTGGGCCTCGCTCTAGCCTCCGCCCGCTTTTTGAGCAATGTGAGCCTGGCCTTTCTGGCATTAGGCTCCATGCTTCCCGACATCATCGACAAACCCCTGGGTCTCATTGCCTTTGGCAGCCCCAGCATGGGTCGCATCTTCGCTCACACGCTGCTCTTCCTCGTGATCCTCTCTGCCCTTTGCGTCTATTCCCAAGATATCAGATTCATCTCCCTCACCTGGGGCGTGCTCATCCACCTCTCCCTGGACGTTATGTGGAACTCGCCGGAAACTTTACTCTGGCCGCTCCTGGGGCCGTTTCCCAGCGTCCCCCTTCTGAATACCATGAGCTACCTGGAGATGCTTCTTTCCGGTCTGAAAAATCCCGGCATTTTGATACCGGAAATATCGGGCCTGGCTTATCTTGTATTCTTTGCCTATGCCAGGAGAAGGCAAGCCTCGGCCTGGATGATAGATAAAGACAAATACAAAAAGCTCTGAAATGTATGCAATGAAGCAGCTTTCGGCATATGTCTCGGGCAACGTCCAGAGGGTAGGCTATAGGGCAAGAGTTATCCAACTGGCCAATGGATTAGGGCTTAAAGGCTTTGTCGAGAACTTGAGTGATGAACGAGTTAGAATCATAGCACAGGGTGAAGAAGAAAAGCTGAAGTTGTTCGAGGGAGCCATAGATATAAAAAACAGCCTCATCAAGGTTTCATCCATCGAAACGGAATATTCTGAAGCTCATGGAAATTTCGGTGGCTTCTATAAAATGGTCGAGACGGGTGAGACCGACTCACGTCTTGATGAAGGAATTAACGTCCTAAAGGGTATGAAAGATGTTCTAATTCAAATTCTTAATAAACAAGATGAGACAACTCATGAGATAAAGGAAACAAATAGAAACCTGGGCAGCAAGATGGACCAGATGCTGGACAAACAGGATCAAATGCTGGGCAAACAGGATCAAATGCTGGACAAACAGGATCAAATGCTAGGCAAGCAAGATGAAACCATTTCCGGGATCAAGGACATAAACAGCAAGATGGACCTGACGCTGGACAAACAGGATCAGATGCTAGACAAGCAAGAAGAATCCATTTCCGAGATTAAGGACATGAACAGGAGCTTAAACGATAAGATGGACAAGGTTCTGGACAAGAGCGATATACTGGAGTTGAAGGGCGATGTGGCTGATATGAAGTCAGCTCTCCGGGCCAAGGGTATCATTTGATATGAATTACTTCATTTCACAGGATCATGAGACCCTGTCCATCACTGAAGCTTTCCATTTTATGGAATTTCCTTTTATCTTTATAAGCCCATTCTTCTCAAGAATTCTTGCCAGATCAGCGGCATTTTCCTGAAAGTCGGCAATTATTAGATTTCCGTTTGTCAGCGAACTCATCCATGCTCAATTTTCCGGAGGAGCCTAAACTCCGGCCCTTTTAATAACCAGGTTAGCCTCGATGGGAATTCCAATCATCATCTTCTCCAGGATCGTTCTCTGTTTTTTTGAGATCTCCGTTAACCTCCATTTGCCGCCGACTTTAACTGCCCTGAGCTTTCCCAGTTCCAAGAGAATCTCTTCAATGGATTTTTTATCAAGCAGCTCCGACTCTCTGGCCTTTCTTAGCAATATCGCCCTCATGATCAACGATACGAAGAAAATGAATAGCAAGCCCTGAAGCGTTTCAATCTTATGTACTCTCAGAGGCATAGCCTCAAGCTCATTCTTCAGATCATCAAACTTCTTCTCGACTTCATCCCTTTCGCGATAGAGTGAAAGCACTTCGTCCCATCTTCGTTTGGTAGCTGAAAGAAGAATTGTCTTGCCAAATCGGTTTGAAGCCTGCGATATGGCATTTATTCTCCGGCGAAGGTGGATCGTTTTTCCCTCGACAATGCACTCCAAGTATCTTTCAAAATTGCCTGCTGTTCTCTTGAATTCTCCGATCGGGTTTTTAAACTCTTTTCCATTGAGTGCTGATTCGATATCGATCAGTCTGTTGTAGAACGAATTTGTCTCTGAGCCTTCTCGTTTTTTATTGAACAGGACATATCCATAAGCATTGACTTCACCAATCAGGACCTCGCTTTCCAAGACATAGAATATGTCACCGCCGAACCTCTTTGCATTGGCAGGATTTTCGATATCCTTGTTCGTCTCACTGATAAGACCCTTGCCGATATTAACGCTAAACGGAAGCGGAAGAATGAAATCAATATTCTCGGCAGTCATTTCTTTAATATTGCTCTCGCTATAGAATCCTCTATCCAGAATGAAGAGACTCTTTGCAATGCCAAATGCTTTTATTTCAGCCACAAGATTCTTCAAAGTCACAACATCGTTGATGCTTCTCGGAAACAACTTGAAGTGAAACGGCGGCGGCGCACCCACGCAGCAAGCTGCGGGGCATCCGAGCGCTGCCGCATGAAAACGCAACCAGGTTAAGCTGATCCAAACCTCAGTTGAATACGTATGCAATTTATCCCAGCCGCAGCAAGCTGCGGGGTATTGCGTTTTAAAATAAAGTGGTAAGTGATTGTTCAGTGAAAGCACCAATCCCAGGTTGACTTGAGGCAGGTCCAAGCCATCGCGGTTGTATCCCCATTCTAACCAATCGATATTTCGCGAGGCTGAGGAGAGCGATGTGATATCGAATATTAGCGTCTCGTCTTCGCCAGCTATCAAGGAGTTGTAGAAGGTGGTCATAGCGGCTTCTTTTGTGGATAATCGCTCCAGGAAACTTGAGAGCCACTGAGAGCTGAATGTCTCTTTTAGTGAGTACATCTCCGGAAGAAACGAGTCATCTAGAACGTGGTTAAGGTTCTTAAGAGAGGTCTGATGCAGCAACCTGCTCATCGCAACAGCGAGAATCAAATCTCCGTCCTTTCCAAACGCTTCCGAGAGCTTCTTCCTAAGCTGGATTTCATTGCCCACAGAATCAAGAAGATAAGCAGGACCCAATGATTTTGTAGTCTTGACATCACGTTCTGCGACCTTTGGAATGAGCTTTCCTGAAGTCTCATCCCAGACGCCAAGATAATTGCATTTTTGCCTGGATTGCTTCTTCTCAGGGTCCCAAAAATTTTCGGCTTCATAAACGTAAGTATGCCCGCGAATCTTCTGCTTGACCAGATACGTCATAGCTAAGAGTAATAACCATAATAATATATAAATCCTTCGGTAAGTTCGATGACTGAAGAGTTCAATACGAAAAATGGTTACTGCAAAGGCAGGAGTTTAGGGAGGAGGGTCGCTTGGACAATTCACTCAAGAGCGATCCCAAGACGGAAATTTTGCTGCATTCCGCAGGAAATCTATCAAAAAAACTGGCATCAAAATCGCCCCGCAAGGCAAGAATGGTGGAGAATTCATCGATAAAAACCTCAACCTCCTTTTGTGCGGAGATGATAAAGGTCTGTCTGACCAGGGGATGATCTCTTTCCAATCCCAATTCTTTCGATCTTATTTCGATGAAGAATGCTCTTGGCTTCATTATAAGATTGCTCGTCATCTTTCCTCGAGATCATCGTTTATTAGCCTTCGCGTCTTCGCGGCTTCGCGTGAGAAATCAGTTAGTACCACGGCACTAATCCTATCGGCAGCAAACACAGCAAAAGCACGGATTAAATGATACAATAGCGCTCCTCAGTTAGCCCACAGAGAATAGCGAGGAATCCTAAAATCCTATCCCCGGAAAAGCAGCCTTATCCGACCTCCGACCTCCGTCTCCTCCTGACCCTCAGGCCCGACCGGCCTCATGGGCCTGCCAGTCCTGCCAGGTGTAAATCCGGGAGTCGAATCCCATGAGCTGTAGAGCAAACCACACCACTGAAGCCCCATAAATATCATCCGAGTAAACCACCACCGTCCGGCTGGCGTTCAATCGGGCGAAGGTATCCTTTAGCCCTGCACCCGGCTTCAGCCTGCCCTCTTCCAGCACATTTTCGGGGCTGATGAAGGTGGCGTTGCCTATACTGGCCTTGCCGAAATCCTGGAAGCTCCTGGCATCCACCATCTGGGCCTGGCCGGACTTGACAAAATCATAATCGGCCAAAAGCTCAGCCCGAGGGAGCGCAGCGTGGCTTGCTGGCGAGCGCAGGTTCTCCTTTGTCTCCATGGGCAAGCTGGCCGCAATCCAGTTGTCCAGCCCGCCATCCAGGGCTCTTATGTCCTCCTGCCCCAGGTAGCGCAGCACGAAAAGAACAGCCGTTGCCTCTCCCGAGCCAAAGGAGTCGCTGTAGACCATCACCGCGTCTTCCTGGGAAATGCCCGCCCCGCCCAAAGTCGCGGCCAGATCTGTTACATTACGCAGCGTTCCATTCTCATAAAAAAAGCTCTTAGCAGGGATATTAACGCCGCCTCTGATGTGAGCCTGACCAAGGGAGCAGCTATTCGATACATCCAGCACCACATCCTTTTCCGAGATGGCGTCCAGGGATTTTAGCATCGCGGGTGCCGGGAATGAATCTGCCCTGCTGCCTGGCGCTACATACACCCCACTAACGATTGGAGCTGAGATTGGAATTGTGCTGTTAATGGTTTTGTTTATGGCTCCACCTACCGGCTGGCTGGCCTGGAAGCTTCCAGAACCAAAGCTGCTCGACTTAGTATTCTGATTTCCGGTTACGCCCACAAGGGGGACATCCGAGTTCATAAAAGCCTGAGCCGATTCCGTCCAGGATTCTCCGCCTCCACCGCATCCTCCCACTGAACAGCCTCCCTCTGCCCATGAGGTCATCGTGGATGCCGCTATGATAATTGCCAGAAAGAATAGTAAACTTACCTTCATCGAAATCATCTCCTTGTAATCATACTATTATGAGCTATTAGCAGACCGCCTGCATGGCTACTCTGGCTTGACGGCATTGACCTTTATGCTCAAGACCGAATCGGCCACTTCTTTCTGCTGCTCTATGGAGATCTTTGGCATCTCAATCACTGCTGATCCGGCTGTCTCACAAAGGAGCGATTCTACGGGAAAGCTCGACTCGGCCACCACATTAATCTCGGAAAAGCCCACACTTTTTATGATCTGCAGATATTCGTCCTTCATAATAGCCCCGGCCAGGCAGCCGATGTAGGCTTTGCTGGACCTCTTCACGAACTGTGGCAGCTCTTTGGTCAATACCACATCCGAGACCGCCAGCCTTCCGCCGGGCTTGAGCACCCGAAAGGCCTCTCTGAAGACCATATTCTTGTTGGGAATGAGATTGATGACGCAGTTGGAGATGACTACATCCACATAGTTGTCCGCCACGGGCATATTCTCCAGGTCCCCTTGCCGAAAATCAATATTGGTATATCCGCCTTTGCGGGCGTTAGCCCTGGCACGATCAACCATTTCCGACGTGATATCCACGCCGATGACCATTCCCAATGCACCCACCCGAGAGGAGGCCAGGAAGCAATCGAATCCCGCTCCCGCGCCCATGTCTAAAACGACCTCCCCTGCCTTCAAGGATGCCAGAGCAACAGGATTACCGCAGCCAAGTCCCATGTTTGATTCGGGGGGAGCGGCCGAGATCTCCTCATCAGAATAGCCCATCCTCTTGCTTATCTCTTCAGGAATATCGGCACAGCCAGAGCAACTTCGGGACGAATAATAAGACGTAGCCTGTTTTGCAATTCGGGCATAACCTTCTTTTACAGCTCTCTTGATCTCTTTTTCTGTTATTGTCATTGGAAACTCCACCGATAGCGATTAACTTTCGACTGCGGAAATTGTATCTCATCATCTTGATCATAGGCTTTTATTAAGGTTTCCTTTCAAACGGCTTGTAGTCGCCGATGTTCTTAATAAGCATCTGATGCCTCACCCACAAGACGATGAGGGTCGTCAGAGATACGACCAGCCAGACGGCAAACCACAGCCGCATAAATCTCTGTGTCCAGCCTCCCTGGGAGTGGATAAAGGCCGCGGCGCCCAAGGTTACAATGGTTGAGAAGAACAAATTAGCGGAAGGTGCCATGCCATCCCGATAAGAGGCGCAAAAGCGCTCCCATTCCCTTTCCGCCTTGCCGGCCAAAGAGATCGGATTTCTGCCCAGAAAGATTCCTACGCGTTTGATCCGAGAGTCGGCGGACATGATATAGAGATCGTAGCTTATGGCCACCAGAGGAACAAAATAGAGCAGCCAGAATATGTCAGAGATATCGATTCCTACATTCACGGAGCTGAGCCCAAAGAGTACAGTAATAAAGGCCAGCTTCATAGTGACGAGCTGCGTGCGCTCATTTTGCGTTCTTATCTTCTCTTCGTGAAGCGCGCGCAAAAACTCCTGATCGTTCTCTTCCATCAACTTACTACTCCCCGTAAATAGATGCATATATTCTATTAATAACTTTTGTATGTAATAGATCAATGACATAGGAAATGGATTTATCCTAAACCAGTTCAATGAAGAGCGGATGAAACCGATGGACAAGGTATTGGAAACTTCTGAAAAGATCAGCAGTATGGAGATTCGAGGTGCAGGCCGAATTGCCACGGCCGCAGCAGCATCTTTACGCGACTTCTCTAAGGCTATGCAAACAGAGAGCCTTGAAGATTTCAACCTGCAGATGGAAAAGGCCGCCGACATCCTTCAGAAGACCAGGCCCACGGCGGTCTCCCTCTCCAACGCCATAAGCATGGTGATGAAGTACAGAACCGAAGATCTGCCTTCGGCTCGCTTAGCTGTGGTTCTTAACGCCAATCGCTTCATTGAGAATTCCGAAAAGGCCCTGGAGAGAATCGGCCAAATAGGCAGCCGCAGGATCAGGGATGGCGATACGCTGCTCACCCATTGCAACTCTTTGGCGGCCATCTCCGTCATCAGTACCGCCCATAAATCGGGAAAGAAGATCAAGGTGATAGCCACCGAGTCGCGACCCAGATTTCAGGGCATCACTACCATTGGAATGCTGGATAAGCTTGGTATCGAGACGGAGCTGATTGTCGATTCAGCGGTCAGAAGCGTCATGAATGAGGTAGATCTGGTGGTAGTGGGAGCAGACGTGATAACGGCCAACGGAACTCTGGTAAACAAGATCGGCACAGCTCAGATCGCATTATGTGCCCATGAGGCCAGGACCAGCTTCATGGTGGCGGCCGAGACCTACAAGTTCAGCCCCCGAACAATCCTTGGTGAACTGGTCACCATCGAGGAGCGCGAAACAAAGGAGGTCTTGCCCGACATTTCCAAGTACAGCCACGTTAGGGTAAGAAATCCGGCCTTTGATGTAACGCCCCGTCAATACATCGACCTGATCTCTACAGAGGTTGGAGCCATACCCCCAGAGATGAGCTATATGATCATCAGGGAGCGGCTGGGCTGGGAGATGGAAGAAGAGTGCTTATAAAGAAAAATGATGATCCCTTTACCTTCCAAGCAAATATATATAGTTTAAGTATGCAAATAAGGAAGCACGTAATAGAATGGGATGGAAAATGAAATGGTTATTTAGGAAGGAAAAACCATTAGTAGTACCATTTACGCAACATGGTGTGCAGCATGTCACAATTGACGGAATGCGCCTTCATATGCGTCGAGAAAAGTTGGATCAGGCACAGATCTGGGTGAATGGAATATACCAGCTATCCTTGAACAAAGAGGCTGCGGATATAACTGAAGCTCTGATCCAAGCCTATTGGAAATATAAAAGCGATAACAATTTTTCAGAGGACGCTTTCTGGCAGGAAATGTTCAGGCACCTGCGAAAAAAATATGGTCCCAATAGTCCCGAACAAAGGCTTAGGGAGGACATCAACCAGGTTTTTACCGCATACTTGAATACTGCAAAAGGACTATGTCCGACAATAGATCTGTGTCTTCCGATTGCAGACATAAAGCCCGAAGATTGGACTGCACCATCTCGCATGGATCTGGCTCTAACGTATCGTTGCCAGAACGAATGTTCTTTCTGCTACAGCGACGGACCCAGGACGACTGCGGAACTCGGTACCGATAAGTGGAGAGAGATCATTGCCGATCTATGGCAGATAGGAGTGCCCAACATCTTGTTTACAGGCGGAGAGCCTACTCTAAGAACTGATCTTGTGGAGCTTGTTTTAGAAGGCGGAACAATTTGTAACAGGATTGGCGACAAACGGCCGCAATCTGTCTCAGATCGCTTCTGAGCTCCATGATGCCAGCTTGGACCATGTTCAGGTCAGCCTTGAGGACAGCGACCCGTTGATCCATGACAAGATGGTGGGTGCCAATGGTGCCTGGAAAGAGACTGTGGCAGGCATAAAAGCAGCGCTGGAAGCTGGACTTTATGTAACGACCAACACAACGCTAACCAAAGAGAATGCAGCTAACTTCCCGGATATGCTGCGCTTCGGCAAGCACCTGGGCCTAACTACGATGGGCTGCAATAGCCTGATTTGTTCGGGCAAGGGCCTGGCCAAGCAAAAAAAGGATGGTCTTTTTGCGGAGGAATTGAAAACTGTCCTGTCCCGTGCCTTGGAAGTTGCCAGGGAGCTGGGGATGGAGCTGGTTTGGTATTCGCCTACATGCTACAAAGATTTCAATCCGATCGAGATGGGATTTGGCATTAAGGGCTGTTCGGCAGCACAATACAATATGACCATCGAGCCGGACGGGAGGGTGATTCCCTGTCAGTCGTGGATACATGAAGGATGCGGTAACATTCTCACGGACAAATGGGAGACAATATGGAAGAATCCAATTTGCCGAAGCTTGCGAGATAAAACCAAAATCTTCAAGAAAGAGTGCCTCGGCTGCCAACTCTGGGATGAATGCGGAGGAGGATGTCCGCTGGAAATAATTAACAAAGAGGAATCTAAATGAAAAAAATACCGGCCAGCAGGGGCATGATTATCCTATTTTCATTGCTGCTGATGACCACAAACTTCGTTGCTGATACCGGGACTTATCAGATCATCGACTATAGCGTAGCTCTTAATCCCAGACCCAATGGAGATGCTGTAATGGATTACTCGCAAACCTGGCAGGTAACCGGAGGCCATATTCCCTGGGTTACTGTCGGGCTGGCCAATGCCAATTATCAAATAACCGGCTGGGGTGGAGCAGCAAATCGAGTCAGCAACGGCAATGACGGCAGCTGGTACGGAGCGCGAGTTGATCTCAATAAAGATTATTTGCCCGATGAAAAATTTACATATAATTTTACGATCATACAACGCAATCTGATTGATTCTAGATCGGATGGCAATTGGATAGTATTCACCCCGGGATGGTATGATCGAAGTTCTATCGAAAAGATGGGCATCAAAGTAATCTCCCCGATTGACCTAAAGAATGTGACCGCTGATCCTGAGCCTTCGGTGGTCGATGGTCGAACATTGGTATTCATCAAGAACAATTTGGGGCAGGGAGAAAGGTTTAAGGTTTCTGTAAAATTCCCAAAGAACGCATTCAATGCCATACAAAATAAAGCGTCGCCGAATAAGGGCTCAAACTCCGATAATAATGCTTCCACCTTATTCATCCTTGCTGTGGTGTTAATAATTATAGTCAGTCTAATTGGAGAGTATTACAAATACTCCGGAAATCCAGAAGATGGCTATCAAGACTATGGCGGTCCGGTTATTTCTTCTGGCCGTGTCAGAAGAGGAATTCGATCGCATGAACGCCATGACACAGGAGGCAGTGGTGGTTTTGGAGGCAGAGCATCTTCATGCGCTTGCGTATCCTGTGCTTGTGCATGCGCTTGTGCTGGCGGGGGTGGCGGTGGAGCCGGATGCGCCAAGAAATGGCTGCATTTCTGCAATAAATGCGATGGTCCTCAATATTCTGATACGTCTACCGTTAAAGGAAAGGAATAACCGGGCGAGGATAAATGAAAGAGAAAATTCCTTTTGTAATAATATTTTTGGTCGGGCTATCAATATTGGGATGCTTGCAGCAGTCTCCGATCGATCCTAACGCCGAAGTGCCACCCGGAGATCCCTCTTTTCCTTCGCAAATGGAATATGGAATTCACGATCCGCATCACATTCTATCTGACCCAACCATAATCAGTGCCAATGAAATCCTTAAGCGGTTGAACGACGAGCGTATTGCTCAAGTTGCGGTGCTGATTCAATATGGTGTCCATCACCCCGAAGATTATGCCACGCATTACGGACGATATATTGGACTTGGGGAGATTGGAAAGGATAATGGACTGGTTTATTTGATCCGGCCTGACGTTGATCCGCAAGAAGGAAGGATTACGGTGTCGATTGGCCGGGGGTTGCCAAAATTCACTGCAATTGATGCACATCAAATAATGAAAGATGCTTCCATGGATTACATTAACATTGAGGACTATAACGACGGCGTTTTAAGCCTGGTAAAGAACAGCGATAAGAGACTGAGGGAGATTTATGGCGGTGGAAAAAATGGAGAGTAAATTGCCTTACACGAAAGTCGCAATAATCGCGGTTTTTGCGATAATAGCATTGAGCACAGTTGGATCATACAACGGGCTGGTGCAATCTGAGCAGCTAATTCTTCAAAAAGAGTCACAGTATGGCGTTGCTCTTGACTTTTGTTCTGAAAAGATCGCGGGAATATGGACGATTTTTAACCGCTATGTAGATCACGAGTCAGATGTATTCATCAACACGGCCAAGGCCAGAAGTGCTTTTAATGACAGCATTTCCCAAAAGAGCAATCCATATAATGCTGCGCAGTCTGCCGGCCTGATATACGCCAATGTCAGAATGGTGACTGAATCAAACCCTCAATTAGCCTCGGCTCTTACAGCAGAAAATTCGATGGCAAGCTTCCAGGAAGCTGTAAACGAGATCAAGACCGCAGCGGATGATTGGATGGTTCAGGTGCAAAGATATAACACCCAACGCAATTCCTTCCCAACCAATATCATTGGATCAGCGACCGGATTTGCCAAGGAATATCCCTATTACAAGCCGGAGAGGTCACGACTCAATGTCTCAGAGCTAATGAAAACATAGATGAGGCCTTCGCCAATGATGAGGATCAGGATATGATGTCTGATGCGAATCAGAATAAATCGTATCTTATTTTTCGTTTTTGATTGATCGATATTATTATCATTGCTATTATTATTAATATTAATGTTAATATGCGAAAAAAGATAAAATTACGGCCAGCACAATGCGGGCCGGTTGAAGACGCTATTGATTATGATCTTCCTCTGAGCAGCGAACCTTTCGCCTGTATTGGCCCAACCGCGAAGCTCATTTGGGTCAAAATCTATGCTGCTACTTTGAGCTTTATTAAGGATAAGCAGCTTTGCCGAAAAGCCAAGCGCCTCTGCCATTATGCCATCAATTTTCCTGCAGTCTCCCAGCTTACCGCAGACGATCAGTTGCTTGAGTGTCCAAATTCCATCTTCGCTGGACTGGGAAAAGGACATGTTAATAGTATAATTGCCGTTCCTGGCGTCTCCCGAAAACAGATTCGTGGAATTCATGCGGGCTGCTATGGATTGGTTTTGCGAGGGGCTCTGAAAGACCGCCTCTATATAATCTATATCTGCGTTTTCATCGGCAACTTGAGTATGAAGAACGATCTTTGGAGAACCATTATCCAGAATCAATTCTCTGGGCGAAAAATCGAAGTCCAGGATTCTTGGATATAGGGACGAAGTGGCTGCATAGGCCGCTGGCGACTGGGCCATTGTCACCGGCAAGCTGACTATGATGAAGATTAAGCTTGTCAACAATATTAAGCTTACTAACAAAGCCATGATTAATTTAGCGCCAACTATCATCACGGGGTGATTACATAATAGTAGTATGAAAATGTTTTGGGCGAGTTATTTATGTGTGTAGTATCGAATGTTGGGGGGCATCTTGGTTTTCGTCCAGTGCATCCAGACACTCTTCACAGAGGACGGACTCAACTTCATATCCTCCGCGATTCTTTTGGTGCTTCCGATTCTCTTTTTGGCCCGAATGTTACAATACCGCCGATTATAGCCGCGCTAGCATTTAATATGAGATAATACTAAGGCAGTTTCAAGTTTTCTGCCAAATTTGCGGCAATTTGACCTGTTAAATTAATATCCATCAAGTCCCTCCATTTCCAGAACTATCACCAGCCTTTCATTTATTCTCTTCCGCATCAGCCTTCAATGATAGTTGGCCGATTGATCGGGTGAGCCGTGCTATATTTCCGCGAAGGAAAGATACTTCTTCTCCTTTGATAATTATGAGCCGCGTAAATTTGCATAGTTATGTTACTTATTCAATTCTTTCATAGTGGGCAACCTATCAAAATCAGCATCAGAAAAGCACTTAAATGGGGCCACGGCGATTTGAACGCCGGTCACAGGACCCCCAGTCCTGTAGGATACCAGGCTACCCTATGGCCCCGCATGGCGCACCCTAGGATGCAGAGGTGGCATATAAGGATTTCCCACGGCCCGCGGGCATGGCTTCGCTCCCTCCCTGAGCCTGAGTGCTATCGAACTATTACCCGTTCTTCACTCCCACATACATCATCCATCCGCCCACCAGTACTGTCATTCCAAAGAGCACCAGGCTTTGCAGTCCCATGCCGTTGGGCAGATCGAATATGACCACCGCACCCATGATCACGCTGCCGGCGCCCATGAGAATGACACCAAGCCGGGCCGAGAAGAGATAGGTTATGAAGCCCAAAGCGATGAGGGCCGCGGCAATCAATAGCGGCGTTGAAAATAATGGGATGGACAGATTCATGATTTTCCCGTCCTTTTGCTGCATACTTATAGTTTCTCATATCCCGTGGCTCAGACTCGCGGTCAATTGCCCATTGTCCGCCTTTTCTGGCACTTCGCTATTTTCCGTGGCTAACCCTGGGTCACTATTGACTTTCGAGATGTAATTGAATTTCTGTGCGTCCTCTGTGCGCTTTTTGCCTCTGTGGTTCTATTCCGCAAATCAACAGGGTTTTATTATCAAGCTACGATTATTCACCACAGAGGCACAGAGTTCACAGAGACGCTCAATTTTCCTTATTACCAACACTTTGAAAAAAAGATAGCATACAGTACCCCAGCAAATGTCGTTCTCCGTCCGTTCGTCCTCCGTGCGCTCTGTGACTCTGTGGTTCTATTCCGTAAATCACCAGGGTTTAATTATTCAGCTACTATTATTAACCAGAGAGGCACAGAGCTCTTTTTTCATACTGGATTGGCAGGTCCAAGTTCGTCATCTATTTACCCTAGCATCTCCTATTTCTCAGCGATGAAGCGTATTTACATGGACCACTCTGCCACCACTCCCGTGGCGGCGCAGGTCTTGCAGGCCATGCTGCCCTACCTTTCCGATAAGTTCGGCAATGCCTCCAGCCTGCACAGCTTTGGCCTGGAGGCAAAAGAGGCTCTGGAAGAATCCCGAGAGAAGGTGGCAAAGCTCCTGGGGGCAAGGCCGGAGGAGATCATCTTCACTTCGGGGGGCACAGAGTCCGACAATTTAGCCTTAAAAGGCATAGCGCGGCGCAATAAGGACAAGGGCAAACATATTATCACGACCTGCGTCGAGCATCCTGCCATCCTGGAGACCTGCAGCAAACTGGAAAAGGAGGGCTTTGCCGTCACCTACCTGCCCGTGACGAGCGAGGGGCTGGTGGACCTGGCAGCACTTGAGGCGGCCATTCGCCCCGACACCATTCTCATCTCCGTCATGCATGCCAACAACGAGATAGGAACCATCCAGCCGCTGGAGGAGATCGGCAAGCTGGCCGCGGAGAAGGACATCTACCTGCATACTGATGCCGTGCAGAGCGTGGGCAAGATTCCCACAGACGTAAACGCCCTTGGTGTCGATCTGCTCTCTCTTTCCGCCCACAAGCTCTACGGGCCCAAAGGCGTGGGAGCGCTCTACATTCGCCGGGGCACAAAACTGGAGAGCATCGTCCAGGGCGGCGGGCACGAAAGAGGCCTGCGCTCGGGAACGGAGAATGTGGCGGGCATCGTGGGCCTGGCCAAAGGCAGCAGAGCTGTGCGGCGAGAGCATGGCCGCAGAGGGGCAGAGGCTGACAAAGCTGCGCGGATCAGACTGGCTAAGCCAGGTCCTGGGAAAGGTCAAGGATGCCTGGATCAATGGAACCATGAAGAGAAGACTTCCCGGAAGCCTGAATTTCGGCTTTTCCTATGTGGAAGGCGAATCGCTGCTGCTTTTCCTCGACTCCAAAGGCATAGCCGTGTCCACGGGATCGGCCTGCTCCTCTCACAAGCTGGAGCCCAGCCACGTGCTGCTCTCTTTGGGCCTGCAGCCGGAAGAGTGCCACGGCTCTCTGAGAATCACCATGGGCCGGTCGAACACAATGGAAGAGGTGGACTATGTGGCCGAGTGCATAGCCGAAGCGGTGGAGAGGTTCAGAGGCATATCTGCTCTGGGAAGAGTGTGATTTAGGAAGTGTGTGATTATCAGTGCTCGGCAGCCTTTCTGGCAGCCACCGCGATGCCGCGCTTGATCTGCAGCATCTCCTCAGGCGCGAGCACGGCTGTTCCCGTGGCCAGCAGCTGATCCTGGGCGTCCACAACCAGCACCTCTTCCCCAGCCCGAATCTCCGGATCCACGCTTAAAACGTGCTTGGCAAAGAGATTGCCGCCTTTGGCGACGAATGGCGCGGCATCCTCCGAGGCCACAACCCGCAGATGGGGGCTTTCGAACCGGGCGTGCAGCCTTCTTGCGCCCATCATGCTGAGCGTCAAGAGGTTGTCGCTGGCCCGAACTGTGACGATCCTCTCCTTTCCCGAGTAGAGGTACCTAAGCCGGCGCGTTTTGGAGAGGCTGTAGGTTGTATCATCGAGAAAGAGGGCCTCGCCTGCACCTCTACCAAACTGGTAATCGGCAATAATCCTGGCACGCTTTAGCATCTCATGTCCTTCCAGCAATACCCTCCAACAGATGACAATAAAGAGTTATGGCTTGCAGACAAATCCTGCATCCAAATGGCGTCATTACCATAATCTATTTTGCTCTCCTCATTGCATCTCCTCCAATCCTGATAGATGACAATATACTGGTGATTTGATTGAAGCCTTTAAGCGTTGAAGATCCCGAAATCGCAGCCGCGATCCAGGCTGAGCTGGAGCGGCAGCGAAATAACATAATTCTGATCGCCTCTGAGAACTTCGCAAGTAGAGCCGTCATGGAGGCCCAGGGCTGCGTCATGACCAACAAGTATGCGGAAGGCTACCCAGGCAAACGCTACTACCGCGGCACGGCCTGTGTGGACGTGGCCGAGAATCTGGCTCGCGAACGCTGCAAGAAGCTCTTTGCCGGCGCAGAGCATGTCAATGTGCAGCCGGTCAGCGGCACTCAGGCCAACATGGCAGCCTACTTTGCCGTGCTCAAGCTTGGCGACACCATCATGGGCATGAACCTGGCCCACGGCGGCCACCTCTCGCACGGCAGCCCGGTCAACTTCTCGGGCAAGATGTACAAAATCGTGCCCTACAGCGTCTCGCCCGAGACGGAGATGCTCGACTACTCCGAGATGGCAGACATTGCCAGAAAGAACAAGCCGCAGCTCATAGTGGTGGGCGCCTCCAGCTATCCCAGAACCATCGACTTCAAGGTCGTCCGCGAGATTGCCGACGAGGTCGGGGCAAAGGTCATGGCCGACATCGCTCACATCGCGGGCCTGTGTGCCGTGGGCGCGCATCCCTCACCTGTGCCCTACTCGGATATCGTTACCACTACCACTCATAAGACCCTGCGCGGGCCGAGGGGCGCTCTGATCATCTGCAAAGAGGAGCTTGCTGCTGCCGTAGATAGATCCGTCTTCCCGGGCACTCAGGGCGGGCCTTTTATGCATGCCATAGCCGCAAAAGCGGTGGCCTTCAAGGAGGCACTGGCACCCGAGTTCAAGGAGTACCAGTTCCAGGTGGTCAAGAACGCTCGCGTCCTGGCGGACAGGCTTCTGGAAAACAAATTCGATCTGGTCTCAGGCGGCACGGACAACCACCTCATGATGGTCAAGCTGATCAAAGAAGGCATCACCGGCAAGGTGGCCGACGAAACCCTGGAGAGAGCGGGCATAACCCTGAACAAGAACATGATACCCTTCGATCCGGCCACGCCCTTCGTCACCAGCGGCATTCGCATCGGCACACCTGCCATGACCACCAGAGGCATGAAGGAAAAACAGATGGTGCAGATCGCCGACATGATCACCTCAGTGATTCGCGACATTACGAACGAAGAGACGATAGCCGACGTTCGCAGACAGGCCAGAGAGCTGTGCGGGCAGTTCCCGCTCTATCCGGACCTGGCATGATTACAGATTACAGTCGAACCAGATGGATCTGATATGAATGATAATCGATGGAAAAGCTCTGGCGGCGGAGGTTGAGGTCGAGACTGCCCGGAGGGTAAAAAAGCTGGCCGAGAGGGCAATTGTGCCGGGCCTGGCCACGGTGCTGGTGGGAGAAAATCCCGCCTCGCAGATGTACATCCGGCTCAAGCATTCCGCCTGCACCCGGGTAGGCATTCGATCCGAGAAT
This sequence comes from Methanotrichaceae archaeon, assembly GCA_963803855.1. Classification (GTDB taxonomy): domain Archaea; phylum Halobacteriota; class Methanosarcinia; order Methanotrichales; family Methanotrichaceae; genus Methanothrix. The sequence continues at coordinate 237,713 of CAWDNX010000001.1, read as the reverse complement.
GTGGTGCTTCCCGAGAACAGCTCTGAGGAAGAGCTCATAGCCAAGATAGAGGAGCTGAACGACCGTCCGGACATAAACGGCATTCTCCTGCAACTGCCCCTGCCCAGAGGCCTGAGCCCGCAGAGGGCCATGATGAGCATAATGCCTGAGAAGGATGTGGACGGATTTCATCCTGTGAACATGGGCGCCCTTCTCCTGGGTGCGGAGCGCCTCGTGCCCTGCACGCCGCGGGGCATCATCTATGCCCTGGAGCGGCTGGGCAAGAAGCTGGAAGGGGCGGAGGCGGTGATTGTGGGCCACAGCAATGTAGTAGGCAAGCCCCTGGCGGCCATGCTGCTCAGCCGCAATGCTACGGTGCAGGTCTGCCACGTCTTTACCAAAGATCTGGCCGAGCACACCAGAGATGCTGAGATACTGGTAGTAGCAGCAGGCGTTCCGGCCCTGATCAAGAAGGAGATGGTCCGGCCAGGAGCCATTGTCTTTGATGTGGGCATCAACCGGGTAGGAGACAAGACGGTGGGCGATGTGGACTACGATGCCGTAAAGGATATTGCATCGGCCATAACCCCAGTTCCGGGCGGAGTAGGACCGCTCACGGTGGCCATGCTGCTCTCCCAGACGGTTTTGGCGACGGAGAGCCAGGCTAGGTAGCCGATCATCCAGCGAATATAATGAAGAGGATTTGATATGTCCCTGGTCATCGCACTGGCAGCCAGCCGGGAGGCAGTAATTGGAGCCGACCGGCGGGCCATCGCTTTTTTGGGTTCTTGCCCCAAGCTGGAAGAGGAGCTTTACTCCGGGCAGATCAAAAATGATCAGGAGCTGGCAGACAGAGCCAGAGAGCTTGGCGCCACTTTGCAGATCTCTGACGGCAGGGAGAAGGTCTGGAGGCGGGGGGATCTGCTGGTGGGAGAGGTCACCGAAATATCGGCCAGGCTCTCCCGGCGCAGAAGAATTTACCTCACACCAGGAGCCAGTCTGCAGGTGGACATCACAAGTGGGGAAGATGCCGGCGCCGCGAAGGGTGCAGGAGGGAAAGGCGCAGGCGGCGCGAGGCGAAGATAAGAGCCTGGGACGGCGTGGGATGCATAGTCTTTGGCAACCGCATCACTCAGAAGCTGGCCTACGAAGAGGTGGGCCGGGCGGGGGGAAGGGTAAACGAGGCTCTCATTAGAAGCATTCTGGTCAAGGCCGGGGAGAGTACGGCATCGGTAAGCCGTGGAGCACATCGTTCTGCATAGCGATGTCAAGCAGTCCGATCCCAAAGCAGCCCTTCTAAAGGCTCTGGAGGAGGACTGCAAAGAGAGCGGCTGGAGGCTATGCGCTCTGCCGTGATCCTGGCCGGCGGAAACGGCCGCCGCCTGGGAGCGGAAAAGTCGCTCCTGGAGTTTGAAGGAAAGCCGCTCATCTGCTGGACTGTGGAGCGGCTCAGCATGACGGCTGATGAAATAGTAGTAGTGGCCCGGGATGAGGCTCATGCCCATCGCCTGCAAGGGATTATCTCGGATTTTGCCCCTGCGGGGCCGAAAGTCATCTTCACCTGGGACAGCGTGGCGGGATTTGGGCCGGTGGCGGGCCTCTCTGCCGGGATGAAGGAAGCGCAGCGGCAGTTTGGCCTTCGCCACGGGATGCGACCTGCCGTTTTTAAGCCTTCAGGTTATCGAGAGGCTCTTCGAGCTGGCCGAGGAAGAGGACTATGACGCGGCGGTTCCCGTGCAGAGTAATGGCTTTTTCGAGCCGCTTCACTGTGTTTACCACCGCGAAAAAATGCTAGCTGGCCTGCGAGAGGGCTATGGAAAAAGCGGAGCGCAGAATTCATGCACCGCTGCAAGAGTTACGCGTCAGACGTGTCTGTGTGGATCTGCTGCGCCCCCTGGATCCCGATCTTCTCACCTTCTTTAATCTGAATACCAGAGAAGATCTGGAAAAGGCCAGAGCGCTCTGGCCGGATCACGGGCCCGGGTAGGTAGAGCCGGGATGTAAGACAAAATTCATTCTAGACGTATTGCTTGAGCACCTGATAGATAATGTAGACTACTACTACAAAGAGCACTATTCTCATCAGCCACCAGAAGGTTCCCCAGAGAACCAGGGCGACCAGGATGGCCAGTAGTATGAGAACCAGATTCTTCTCGCGGCTTAAGCCAGGGCGTGGCAGGCTAAAGTTACCCCTATGCATGGCAGCCCATCAACAACGGTAGTATTAATTGTTTTCCTATGAACATGAACCAAAAGCATTATACATCCCCATTCCTCTGTGAGGATTGGTGAATGTGCATTGGATAAGCTTGAGCTGGTGATGAGAAATACTGAAGAGATAGTGACGGTAGACGAACTCAAGGGCCTTTTGGAGCAGAGCCGCAGGCCGCGCGCTTACGTGGGCTACGAGACGAGCGGCAAGGTGCATCTGGGCCACATGCTCACGGCCAACAAGCTCCTGGACCTGCAGAAGGTGGGCTTTGACGTCGTCGTCCTTTTAGCCGATCTGCATGCCTTCCTCAACGAGAAGGGCACCCTGGAAGAGGTGCGAAAGATTGCCGACTACAACCGGGACTGCTTCATGGCCCTGGGCCTGGACCCGGAGAGGACGGAGTTTGTCTACGGCACAGACTATCAGCTCAAGCCGGAATACATGCTCAAGATTCTGCAGATGGCCAGGAATACCACGCTCAACCGAGCCAGGCGCAGCATGGACGAGGTCAGCAGAAATGCGGAGAACCCCATGGTCTCGCAGATGATCTACCCGCTCATGCAGGCCATCGACATCGCCGACCTGAAGATCGATCTGGCAGTGGGCGGCATTGATCAGAGGAAGATTCACATGCTGGCCCGCGAGGAGCTGCCCCGCCTGGGCCTGCCCGCGCCCGTGTGCATGCACACGCCTCTCATCGCCGGGCTGAATGGAGAGAAGATGTCCTCCTCCAAGGGAAACAACATCGCTGTGGACGAGCCGGCTGAGGAAGTGGAGAAGAAGATCAAGAGCGCCTTTTGTCCCGCCAAGGTGGTGGAGAACAATCCGGTGCTGGCCATATGCAAGTACCACGTCTTCCCCAGGATTGAGGCAGGGATGACCATCAAGAGACCGGCCAAGTTCGGCGGGGATGTCTCCTATCAGAACTACGAGACGCTGGAGGCGGACTACGTGAGCGGGGCCCTGCATCCCATGGATCTCAAGAAGGCCTGCGCAGAGTGCATGAACGAGATACTGGCGCCGGTGAGGGAGAAGATGGGGTAACTTGCATTGGATTTAATTATTTTTTAAATATGAGTATATAATGTGCCTCTCGCATTTCTATCAACTCTAATTCGGATTTGAGGTATTGAACAAGAGCAAACCCAAAACTATTTTGATACGCTTGGCCTAAATGATGAAGTCGAAGTGATCATCTGTCATTTAAGGTATTAATGGAGCAATTTTAATGGAAAATAAAAGGATAAATTTATGGAAAGAACCGAAATATCTTCCATTGATTATTACCTCATCTGATTCAAGTGAGCAACCTCACGCCAAGAAATTTTCTAATTTTCTTTTTAAATATAACTATAAACATAAAAAAAGTTCTTGAAGGGGCGAAACACGGATTAGTAACTACTGTATTTGAATCTACAAAAGAGATTATATTTGACTATTTAAATAATATGCCAGTTTTGCACTTTATTACATTTTCAATAGATGCGACCAACGGACAAATCCAAATTGGCCATAGTTGCGATGCGACATATGAAGATGAGAGTGAAGACGAAATCCGAGAAGACATTAAATTTAATTTAGCTTTAGCAAAATTATTTGAAATTCCAGTATATCCTAATACTGATGAGGTGTTACCAATTCTTGCTAAATATCACCATGATTTGTTGCTCGATGGTTTTAGATTTCGCGACAAAAATGGAAATTATAAAGAATATTTACTTACTAACCTTAACTCCCATCGAGTGGGGAATACAGAATATTAATATCAATCCTCTTGCATCGTCTTTAAACAATAAAATTATATAGATATAGTTTCCCTACTTAGGAGTATGGAACAATGGGCAAGGGATTGGCTGGAAGGGGAACGAGCCAAAGGCGTGAAGCGCCTTGAGATAAAAGTCAAAGGGAGAAACCATTACGTCTACGAATCGACAACCCACTGGGACAAGGTAATCAAGAAGCGTGTTAAGACATCTCGGTACCTCGGAAAACTTGATCAAGAGAAGGGCCTAATAAAGACGCGAGGCATGAACAAATTCGACGACGTGCAGGCTCCAAGTGTCACCGAATACGGTAATTCTATGCTGCTTCGCTTGGCAATGGAGGATCTTAAACCGCTCTTGATGTCAGCTTTTCCGGCCAACTGGGAGGCCATTTACGCATTGTCTATGATTAGAACCGACGGCAACGTCCCTCTTAAACAAAGCAAAGTAGTCTGGGAGAAGCTCCACAATCCTGATTCAATTATGCCAAACATGAATCCAGGTGCCGTTTCCAAGCTGCTACGAACAATTGGTGTCGATCGCGAGGGGCAGGATATAGTATTCCAGGGCATTCTCGATCACAGCGAGCAGCTCATCTACGACCTGAGCATTACCTTCTCTCGCTCCATGAGCATCCAACAGGCTGAGAAAGGATATAATAAAGACAAAATACATCTTCCACAGATAAATCTGGCACTTCTCTGCAGCGCAGATACCGGCTTTCCGACAATGATAAGATCTGTGCCTGGCAGTGTAAAGGACATCAAGACGCTCTCCAACACAATTAAAGAGATGGACATCGAAGGAAAGCTTCTGGTCCTCGATCGCTGTTTCTTCTCAGAGGATGTGATAAAGGACCTCTCCAAGGCAAAAATTGACTATGTGCTTCCAACTCGGAGAAATAGCCACTACTACGATGTCAGGATTCATCTTACAGAGCATTTCCGATATCATAAGAGGCTCATCGAATGCGGAAAAAGGAAGGTCGATGAGATTTATCTGTACAAGTTCGAGGACCTGGACTTAAAGCTTGAGGAAACCAAGACGCTATACCAGAGGCTGGATGAAGAGAAAATCGATAAGAATGAGCTTCGTGAGAAGCTAAAAAGGACGGGAATGATTCTGATTCTATCCAGCAAGGATATGCCTGTGCAGGAGATGTACGAGTTATACAAGAAAAGAGAACGAGTGGAAAAGCTGTTCGATGCCTACAAGAATGTTCTGGATGCGGATAGGCTGTACTTACAGGATGACGAAAGCGTGTTCGGACACGTGTTCATTTCCTTCCTTTCACTCTACGCTTACTGCAAGCTTGAAGAGATGCTGAAAAAAGCCGAGCTAAATCGGAAGATGTCTCCTGGCGATTTGTTGTTGCAGTACAGCAAGGTGTATCATGTCAGGATTGGCGATCGAACTCTGATCTCAGAGGTACCCAAGAAAGTGAGGGACTTGGATAGCAAGCTCGGATTGGGTTTATTCCCTACCACATGAGGAGTTAAGGTTATAAATTTACAGTATCCAGACCAACGTCTTTCCGAAGATACAATTTCATCTTCTACTTTTAAGGATATGGCTACTCTTGTAAGACATGATAACATATTTAGGAGATCAACCAAGAAACCATAATCATCAATTAGATTTGCATGTTCATCAATTTGACGAAGACCCATTACATACACCTCTAATGATTATATATCTTGGCCTTGGCATTTCAAGTTTTCGAGAGCTTTAACTGCAATATAGATGGATAACCTCATTTGCTTTCCTTTTCTCAATGGGAGATTTTCTTACTTGGGTCTCCAAGATTCTTAATCGAGGGAAGGGTCTCTAATTATTTCAGCGATCTTGCGGCTGAATCAGAACATCCCGATTCCAGATTATTGTCATCATGAGCTAGCAAGATCCGTCCTGGGGAAGAAATACGTCTTGATTTGATCCAATGCCATTTTGCTGGGCAATTCCTGGCCTCCCCTACTGCCTCCGGAGATATGTCCCCGATCAATCCCAAGTGCCTCTTATCAGCCCAACGGTATCCCCGGCCACCTGGCTCAATGGTACAACAGGGGCCGGACTGACCGCCGCGTTCCCGCCCGCGTGCTCCCGCGCCCGTGCGTCACCGGCTGAGGCGGAAATCAAAGGGGATCGCAAGAATTGTCCTTCTCTCATCGAAACTTCGCGGCTTCGCGTCTTCGCGTGAGCCCGTGCTCTCGGCCCGACCGGCCCCCTGCCACCGGACACGATCGCCTGCCGGGCAAGCCAGCCCAAGCGATAGCTCAGCCCAGGCCCGGCCCACTGGCGGCGGCCACGAGCGACAGCAGGAAGCCGGGCGAGGCTAGCCCACGATTCGCAAAGATAGCGATGCTGGAGACAACCTTGAAGTCTGCCAAAACGTCTCTGTGCGCTTCTTGCAACTCTGCGTTTTTCTTCTCGTAACCTCAGATTTTAATTCTCCAGCTACGATTATTAACCGCAGAGCCGCAGAGTTCGCAGAGCCTCGCAATCTACTTATTTATAAACACTTGAAAAAAAAGTTCACTATATCTGAGCAATAGTCGTCTCCGTCCGTTCGTCCTCTGCGTGCTCTGCGCCTCTGCGGTTGTATTCGTAATTGTTAGGCTATAATTATCTGCTAATAATACTAGCGAATCTCATCGCCTCCAAAATCCAGCCTCCAAAAAGCTGCCCATTCCGGAGACAGGCACATCCGGCTCTCAGGCCCGACCGGCCCCCTGCCCCCCGGACACGATCGCTTGCCGGGCAAGCCAGCCCGCCTGGCCGCCACCCGCAGGGCTGCCGGGCCGGGAGGGCGAGCGCCCGCAGGCTCCTGATGTGTTTTCCATGAGATCCTGGGCCAAACGGAAGAGGACGATGCTTTCTGCAACTATGCACACTTTTGAGCAGATAGTTATTTATGATAATAATGGGTAAAATGGGCGAGAGGAAATATGCCGCTCGCAAAGATCGATGAACGAGGCAGAGTGCAACTGCCAAGCCGTCTCCGGCAAAAGATGAAGCTGAAAAAAGGAGATGAATTCGTAGCGGAAGACCTGGGAGAGGATACGATTGTCCTCAAGAAGATCAACCTGCGGGCACTTCTAGAGGATGCAATTGTTAAAGCTAAGTCGGTAGACCTGGATAAGCTGGAAAAAGAGATCGAAGAGGAGAGCAATCAGCTTGCCCGACAGAAGTTCAAGATATCTGCTTGATAACACCGTCTTCATAGCCGCAGTGAAGCGAAAATGGACCAAGAGCACAGAACTGATTTATTATCTCCTGGACCGCCCGGTGGAGCTCTTCGCAAATGAACTCCTGATTTTTGAATATGAGAAGTATGCTGGAGCGCTTGGCACCTATGAGTTATTGAATTACATGAAAAAATCAGTGATTCATGTAAACCCATCGCAAGATGTATTCGCCGACTCTATTTTGACCCCCCTATATAAGGAAAAGCCGATTCGTTTTTGACCCCCCCCCAAGAAGGAAAGCCTCTCCTCTCCAAGTATGCTGAGAGGTGGGCTCTAAGGTGAAAACGATGGCAGATATACGTAGAATCGTCGATTTGTACGAACTCTATGGTTCCTACAAAAAAGTAGCCCGCGAACTGAGCATATCCCTGAATACCGCTAAAAAGTACTTGCGTAGGGTAAATGATGTACAGGAGGGATCAGTTGAAGAGATCCTGCCCAAGGATAGGAAGATCATCCAGCCTTCTCGCGTCCTAACAGATATCGTACGCCAAAAGATCCGCCAGTATCTTGAGTCGAACCTGGAAAAACCACGAAAACAGCGACTCACTGCCAAACGAATTTGGGAGCTTCTCGTCCGAGATGGCCACAAAATCGGTTACACCAGCGTTAAAGATGAAGTGGTCCGCTGGAAACGCACCAATGCTCCCCGAGAGGTGTTCATCCTGCAAGAGCCGCGCGTTGGTCAGCGTGCTGAATTTGACTGGGGTGAAGTCCATCTCAGTATCGAAGGGATCTGCTTGAAATTCTATCTTGCAGTGTTCGTACTTCCCTTCTCACTCTATCGATTTGCTCGACTCTACCCACGGTCTACCAGGTTGGAGGTGATCCAGGCCCACATCGAATTTTTCCATGAGATTGGCGCAGTTCCTGAAACAATTTTCTATGACAGGATGAGCGTGGTATATGATTCGCAGAAACAGAAATTGAACGACAGTTTTCTGGAGTATTCCATGCATTCCGGTTTCCGTCCATGTGTCTGCAATCCGGCCTCGCCCCAGGAGAAGGGAACCGATGAAGAAAGTGTCGGCTACATCCGGAGAGTTGCCTTTGGCGAACGAAGCTCGTTCGAGTCAATCGAAGAGGCGATGAAATGGCTCAGTACGTGCCTCGCCGAGATTAACGCCCGTCCAGTCTATCGTCGTCCGAATGTGCCGGTTCAAGGTCTCGTTCAAGAGAGAGAACTGATGCACCCCCTGCCGACACTTGAGTATGAGAACTACGAACTGAAACGGGCTGCCATATCTCGCTATTCGCTGGTGAAATGTGACGGGAACTTCTACTCAGTTCCAGACACGTATCGTCCCAGGCAGATCACACTGAAATTATTGGTTGACAGGATAGCGCTCCTCGATGGGAACGATGTTATTGCGTCACACCGCCGGTTAGCCGGGAAACAGCAGTACTCACTGGACATAACCCATTACATCAAAACATTTCATCGCAAGCCTGGTGCACTCCCGAATGCCAGGGTTCTGGCTCAAATGGATGAGCTGATCTTGGACCTTTTCAACCGGTACTACCTCGATGATCCAAAAGAATTCCTTCCGGTTCTTGACCTGATGCTTGAGACTTCGACTGAGGCGCTTTCTCACGCCCTGACCACCCTGAAGAAACAGAACATCTCCCCAACTTATGATACGCTCCGGTTCTTCCTTAACCAGACAGTGGATCAGAAGGTGGAGCCGTTTGCCTTATATGCTGAATTTGAGGTCACGCAGCCGGATCTTGTCGCTTTTGATCAACTGATGGAGGGATAAGCTATGGACATGACGCTTGCAGACCTATGCAAACAGTTGCGGGTGAAGGGGGTTTACGCCTATGTGCAGGAGTACCAGCCCAATAATCCTGACCTGGAACGGTTCTTGAAATCGGCACTCCAGGCAGAAATCGATAAAAGGCACATAAATCGTCAGATGAAGTCACTTCGCAAGGCTGGTTTTCCGACGAAGAAACGGTTCGAAGACCTGGTGCTTGATAACCTCCCGCAAGATGGGAGAGATGCTCTTCCTGCATTGAAAGCCCTCACGTTCATCAAGGAGAAAAGGAATGCCATTCTCATCGGAAATTCAGGAACAGGGAAAACACATTTGGCGATTGCAGTTGGAATACTCGCATGTGAGCAGAATTATCGGGTGTCTTTTCGCACGGCAGCAGGTTTGATCAATGAGATGGTTGAAGCGCGAAACGAGAACAAGCTCTCTCTTTATCTCCGGCAGTTCAAGAAGATCGACCTCCTGATTCTCGATGAACTCGGGTATGTCACATTCGACCTTGCCGGCGCGGAACTGCTTTTTCAGTTGCTGGCAACGCGATATGAGACGATGAGTACTATTATTACGTCGAATCTGGCGTTCTCAGACTGGGTAAAGGTGTTCCATGATAGAGCCCTTACCGCAGCGATTCTTGATAGGATCACCCATCACGCGCTGATCCTGAACATGAACGGACAGAGTTTTCGGAGAAGGTAGTGAGACGTGAGCTTTATACACAAGGAGGTTGGTTAGCTTAAATAGGGGGTCAAAATCGGATCGGCGCGGGGGGTCAATTTTGGCGCGGCGAAAACAGCAAGAAGAGATCGATGCCTGTGCTCCATTCTTTCCGGAAAGCGAGCTATCGGATATCGTCCATGCAGCAACTTGCCTTTATGCAGATGCAATTCTGATCACCAATGACAATCACTTTAACAAGATTAAAAATTCAGGGATTGTCAAGGTGTGGAGCAATACCAAAGCGATAAAGATACTCCTCGATGGGATTGACGATTACAATGATCCTTAGCAGGATTACCAACATGCTCCTCCCCCGAAAGCTGCGTACGCTATCGATCCCACCGGGCGTTCCTCACGTTGAAGCAATCCACGGCCCATTCGATGCATGCCAAGCGTCCACCGACAGCCGGATCGCAGCGCTCGCCCGCCTGTGCGTGCTCCCGCGCCCGTGAGCGAGCGGACGCTGCCGGGCACCGGGCCCGCCTGGCCGCCACCCCCAGGGCTGCCGGACCGGGATGGCGAGCGCAGCTAAACGGAAGGGCAGGCCGAAGACTCAAGAGAAGCCGAAAGCAATCAACAAAGTTAAAATAGAAATAAAGTTAAATTATGCCCTTCGCCCTCAGAGCAGACTTTATCTCAGATACATCGCCCTTCAATTCAATAATGTCGCTCTTGTCCAGAACCTTTTCCATTTTATCGTTCAGGCTGCTGTTCATATCCTTGATCTCGAAAAGGGTTTCGTCCTGTTTGCCGAGCATTTGGTCCTGCTTGTCACAAATTGAAATAAGCAGATCTCTCATGTCTTTCAGTACGCCAATTCCTTCATCCAGGCGAGAATCAGTCTCCCCCGTTCCTACAAGTTTATAGAAAGCTACCAAATTCGCCATAAGGCTGCGAATATATTTTTTCAATAGAAGTGACTTGAATGAAGGTATTCTTTATGTCTATAGATCCCTCGAATAATTTCATCTTTTCTTCATCGCCCTCAGCAATGATTCGAACTCTTCCATCGCCCAGGTTCTCGATTATGCCTTTTAGACCCAAGCCATTGGCTAGCTGGATAACCCTGGCCCTATAGCCTACCCTTTGGACTTTGCCTGAGACAAATGCTGTGAGCCGCTTCATCGAATACATTTCATCTCTTTTTGTATTTGGCTTTTCCTATCATATTACTCGTTGGGCTTCCTGCGTCCCCGCTTGCGTGCTCCCTCTCCCGTAAGCGAGTGCCGCTGCCGGGCTCCGGGCCCGCCTGGCCGCCACCCACAGGGCTGCCGGACCGGGAGGGCGAGCGCCCGTGCGTCACCGGCTGAGGCGGAAATCAATAGGATGTGGCAAGAACGATCTTTCTCTCGTCGGAACTTCGCGGCTTCGCGCCTTCGCGTGAACCCGTGGTTTCGGCCCGACCGGTCCCCTGCCACCGGACACGATCGCCTGCCGGGCAAGCCAGCCCAAGCGATAGCTCAGCCCAGGCCCGGCCCACGGGCGGCGGCCACGAGCGACAGCAGGAAGCCGGGCGAGGCTAGCCCACGGTTCGCAAAGATAGCGATGCTGGAGACAACCTTGAAGTCTGCCAAAACGTCTGCTACGATTATTAACCGCAGAGCCGCAGAGTTCGCAGAGCCTCGCAATCTATTTATTTATAAACACTTGAAAAAAAAGTTCACTGTATCTGAGCAATAGTAGTCTCCGTCCGTTCGTCCTCTGCGTGCTCTGCGCCTCTGCGGTTATATTCGTAATTGTTAGGCTATAATTATCTGCTAATAATACTAGCGAATCGTCATCGTCTCCAAAATCCAGCCCCCCAAAAAGCTGCTCATTCCGGAGACAGGCACACCCGACTCTCAGGCCCGACCGGCCCCCTGCCCCCCGGACACGATCGCCTGCCGGGCTCCCTGGCCCGCTTGGCCGCCACCCACAGTGCAACCGGGAGGGCGAGCGCCTGCTGGCCCACCCAAGGGAATGGAGAGCATGCTGTCTCATGCGTCATTTTAGGGCGATGGAATGGAAATTAAAGGAAGTTTGCGCGTCTCTGCGTACTCTGCGGTTAATAATCGTAGCGGAATAATTTAACTTAGGGGTTTACGGGAATAAAACTGCAGAGTCGCAGAGAGCACAGAGTACGAACGAACGGAGAACTACTATTCTAATACGATCAACTCCAAAGGCCTCCGATCACGTTAGCAGTATCCTCGGCCATCTGCTCGATGGCACAACCGGGGCCGGGCCGACCGCCGCGCCCCCGTCCGCGTGCTCCTGCGCCCGTGAGCGAGCGGCCGCAGGCTCCGGCTGACTTGGAAAAGATCTAATTTATATAATATAAATATGTAAAATAGAATGCTTGCGTTTTATCACGTTATCAAATGATGCCCTTGGCCCTGAGAGCGGACTTCATATCGGCCACATCGCCCTTCAATTCTACAATATCGCTCTTATCCAGAACCTTTTCCATCTGATCGTTCAAACTGCTGTTCATGTCTCTGATCTCGAAAATTGTTTCGTCCTGCTTTTCATGCATCAGGTCCATCTTGCTGCCCAAATTCGCGTTCGTGTCCCTTATCTCGGAAATGGTGTGATCTTGCTTTTCGAGCATCAGGTCCATTTTGCTACCCAGGTTTTTGTTCGTTTCTTTAATCTCGGAAATAGTCTCTTCTTGCTTATTGAGAATCAGAATAAGAACTTCTTTCATGTCCTTCAAGACGCCAATTCCTTCATCAAGACGCGAGTCGGTTTCGCCCGTTTCAACTAGTTTATAGAATCCGCCAAAATCTCCGATGGCCTCGGAATGCTTCTTTTCGATGGAAGAAACCTTGATTAGGGTATTCCTGATATCTATGATTTCCTCGAATAATTTCAGTTTTTCTTCCTCGCCCTCAGCTATGATTCTAACTCGTCCATCGTTCAAGTTCTCGACAAAGCCCTTAAGTCCCATGCCGTTGGCTATCTTGATAACTCTAGCCCTGTAGCCTACCCTCTGGACGTTGCCTGAGACATACGCTGTGAGCCGCTTCATTGCATACATTTCATCTCTTTTTGTATTTGGCTTTTCCTATCATATTACAGGTTGGCCTTCCTGCGTGCCCGCCCGCGTGCTTCCACGCCAGTGAGCGAGCGACCGCTGCCGGGCTCCTGGGCCCGCCTGGCCGCCTCCCACAGGGCTACAAGGCCGGGAGGGCGAGCGCCCATGCGTCATCGGTTGAGGCGGAAATCAAAAGGGGTCGCAAGATTTGTCCATCTCGTCGGTTCTTCGCGGCTTCGCGCCTTCGCGTGAGCCCGTGGTCTTGGCCCCCTGCCATCGGATACGATCGCCTGCCGGGCAAGCCAGCCCAAGCGATAGCGCAGCCCAGGCCCGACCCACGGGCAGCGGCCACGAGCGACAGCAGGAAGCCGGGCGAGGCTATCCCACGGTTCGCAAAGATAGCGATGCTGGAGACAACCTTGAAGTCTGCCAAAACGTCTCTGTGCGCTTCTTGCACCTCTGCGTTTTTCTTCTCGTAACCACAGATTTTAATTCTCCAGCTACGATTATTAACCGCAGAGCCGCAGAGTTCGCAGAGCCTCGCAATCTTGCAGGGAAAACACATCGTCGGCACATGAATCGTATTCAAGCGCCCATTCACATCGAAAGCTGTGTTGGCCTTACGCAGGGCTTCTTAGGCCTCAAGCATGCCTGGATAGGCAATATTTGCCTGAATCTTCCGCGCCATAATCTCCGGATGAGCATAGATGGACTATCCAATGCCATTTTGCTGGGGGCAATCTTGCCTTCCCTACTCTCTCCCGAGACATTGGCACGATCAATCCCAAGGGCCTTGATCAGGCCGATGGTATACCCGGCCACCTGGGCTCCATGGCACAACCGGGGCCGCCACCCACAGGGCTACCGGGCCGGGAGGGCGAGCGCCTCATGGTCACCCCAAGACCGGAGAGCTTGATGATCAAGATTCCGAGATAAAGTTATATCTTCTAGCGTTGCATGAACTACTGATATGTTCTGCGAATACATCCAGGTAGCGATCTCCAAGGCGGTCTATGAAGTCATAGATGATGAAGAGCCCTATTACGGCGAAGTGCCCGAATTGAAAGGCGCTTGGGCAACCGGTAAAACTCCAGAAGAGTGTCATGAGAATTTGAGGATGGCCATAGAGGACTGGATTGCTTTTAGTCTGCGATTCAATTTACCTATCCCGGTGATTGAAGGTCAGACCATAAAAGCACCAGCAGAGGCCTAAGGCATGTCAAGGTTATGCCCTGTTTCTTGGAATGAGTTGATAAGAAAACTGCATGCCCTCGGATTCGATGGCCCTTACACCGGCAAAGGGCCACATCCCTTGATGTGGAAAGGAACGATCCGAGTAATGATCCCCAATCCTCATCGGGCGGATGTAGGCGTTGACCTGCAGGCCGGGAGGGCGAGCGCCCATGCGTCACCGACTGAGGCGGAAATCAATAAGGTGTGGCAAGAATTATCATTCTCTCGTCGGAACTTCGCGGCTTCGCGCCTTCGCGTGAACCCGTGATTTCGGCCCGACCGGCCCGTGGACCCGCAAGAACTGGCCAGGCTGAGACTGCCCCGAAGGCTTACCAAAAGTCTCTGTGCGTCCTCTGTGCGCTCTGTGTCTCTGTGGTGGGATCGTTAGTTGTTAGGTTATAATTATCAGCTAATATTAATAGCAAACCGGAGGCTTTGCTTCCCTAAAATCCAGCCTCCAGAAAACTCCCTTTGCCGGAGGCCAGCTCCACCTGACCCTCAGGCCCGACCGGGCCTCCTGCTCCCTCGCACGATCGCTTGCCGGGCTCCCGGGCCCGCCTGGCAGCCACCCACCGGACTGCTGGGCTGGGAGGGCGAGCGACCGCTGGCCCACCCAAAGCCGGAAGTGTCTGCAATGACGCCAGGATTAGATTTTTATTTTAACTCGGGTATCTTGCGTCCTTTTTCAGTGCGGTCAAAATCTGCATCGAAGCTCATTATCTGCAGGCCGTACTTCTGTGCGACGGCGTATTGGTAGGAATCATCAAAATCCAAACGGAACCTTTTCGAGACTTCTGCCAGAGCGAGAACCTCTTCCGGATCTAACCCGATCACAGTTATTCCGGTCTTTATTATTACGTCCTTAACGAAGCTCACGTAGGTTTCATGTCTATTCCTCTGGAAAAGGAAGACACCAATGGAATGAAGTGAGAAATCCGTTATAAAAAGATCTGTGGATGGATTTTCGATAAACAAATGCTTGGCGGCCTTGCTCTTTTCTCGTTGCAGCAAGATTTCCAAAAATATATTCGTGTCCAGGAGGTACATCAGGCTCCTCGCATCTTTCCGATCTCGTGCTGGAGTTCTACAGAAGAATACTGCTCACCCAGATCCGCAAGGGCTCCTTCCCAGTCAAAAGCTGGCACCTTTTGCTTCTTTTTAGATCTTTTCTCCAGCAAGAATTCTGCATAGCTCCGAACTTCTTTTTGAATGTCAAGAGGCAATTGCTCAACGAACCTAGCGAGGGTTGTCATTTTTCTCAACCAAATATAGGATGCCCAAGCTTTTAATATTTATCGGCAAGGATGATTTCGTCTGTCGGTTCTGGCTGCTGCCCGCTTGCGTGCTCCCGCGTCCGTGAGCGGGCGGCCGCTGCCGGGCAAGCCAGCCCAAGCGATAGCGCAGCCCAGGCCGGGCACACGGGCTGCGTCGCTCGTCTGGGCACACAGGCTTGCCTGGCGGTGAATAGGGTGGCAGGAGGCCAGGCGGGCCAAGACCATCGGTTCACGAGAAGGCGCTATAAGGCGCGAAGTTCCGATGAGGAAAGGACAATTATGGGCTACAGCGCCGATCCTCAGGCCGGGCCCGGCTGTCCGCACACATGTGCTCAGGAGAGGCAATGGCTGGTGCAGGAGGACGCGAGAGCCCTGGACGGCTGTGGCAAGGCTAGAATTGACAATGCCACTTTCATCTGCCCTTAAGAACTGAGATTGAGTAAAAATGGAGATTTCTGATAGTAGCATAAAGTATTTAGGATAACCTTGATATCAAGCTATCTTATGGCAGAAGGCGCGCCAAATATTGAACCAGAACATAGATATCCCAATCAGAGATTCAGTAGTGCATTAGGTGTAAGTACTATTGAGAGAAACAATATGTCAATAGACCCCATTAACCGTTCTGAGACGGAAGACATCCTCGGCGATCCGGCTATTATGAAGGCGTTGCAGTGCGCCGATCGCCAATATCGTGAAGGCAAGGCTATCTCGCTCGAAGATCTCATGAGGGAGATGGGGTTCGAAGAGGATGAGCTATAACGTTCTGCTTTCGCTAGCGGTTAAAGACTATATACTTTCTCAAAATCGCGATCGCGCAAAGGTGATCTTTAAGTGTCTCAAAGAGTTGAGAGACGATCCATTGGGAAATTCAAAAAAACTCGAACCCCCACTTGATAGACTTCGTAGTATGAGGATAGGAGGGGACAGAGCCCTCTTTAGCATCCGAAGTGGCGAAGTTTACGTGGAACTAATGGACGACAGAAAAAATATCTACGACAAAGCAAAACGGATTGAACGGAGAAAGTGAATCCGAGACGGCATCGGCTCCAGGTTTTCATCAACTTCCAGAGAAGACCTTTTTTATGAGAATGCAGCGCCTGCGCACCGTCTCGGATCAGGCCGAGATTTTGGGCGGGGCCCGTTGGTCATCGGTTAAGGAAGATGCAATTGTAGCAGGACACCGAAGGAGCTTCATCATTGCTTTTTTCACGGGCCACGCCTGAGATTCATGGCATCACGCGAAGGCGCTATAGGCGCGAAGTTCCGATAGGGGAAGGACAATTATGGGCTACAGCGCCGATCCGCCAGACCGGGGCCGGCTGTCCGCACGCGCTCGCACTCGGGCGTGGGAGGCCGGTCGGGCCTGAGGGTCAGGTGGAGATGTAGGTCGGATAAGGCTGCTTTTCCAGGGGGCAGGATTTTGGTAACGGCGGCATTTCGTTATTACTATCTGATAATTATATCTAGCAACTACGGACCAAACCACAAAGGCACGAAGGCACAAAGGACGCGCAAAGAGATTCGAGGCAGTCTCCGGCTTGACGATCCTTGCAAAGCGGTGAGCTGGCCTCGCCCGGTTCTCGCTCCTGGCTGCTGCCCGTGGCCCCGGCCTGGGCTGCGTCGCTTGTCTCGGCGCACTGGCTTGCCTGGGGGAGACTGGGGGGCAGGAGGCCAGGCGGGCCAAGACCACAGGTTCACACGAAGGCGCTATAGGCACGAAGTTCTGATGATGGAAGGACAATTATGGGCTACAGCGCCGATCCGCCAGGTCGGGCCCGCCTGCACTGCACGCGTGCTCGGGAGAGGCGAGGCTGGGGCTTGCGCAACCTGGGGCAGGAGGACGCGCTGGTTCGGACGGCGGACTGGACAACTGGATTGCGGCCAATGGAAACAAAGGAGAACGTGCGCTCGCCTGCGCGCTACGCACACGTGGGCAGAGCCTTTGGCCGATTATGATTTTGTCAGGCCAGGCCCAGATGGTGGCAGATTAGAGGAAAGATAGAAGCGACCTAGGGGATACTTTTCTATGTACTCAAGGAGGTTGGTTAATTTATATGCTGGGGATCAAAATCGGATTGGCGGATACAATTATGGTTCCAAGCGAAAGGCAACCAAGGCTGCATTGTTCGGGATTGATTTTTTAAGCATTATTTAATGACGTAGCTGGTGATTAAGAGTGCTTGCACCTCCCACGGGGAAATCTATCATCCATCAAAAAGTTTATCGCATGAACTAGAGAACTAGATGTGATCAATGTAAATAGGTGGGAAAAATGTCATTAAAAATGTGGCACTTAGCATTAATGTCATTCCTGATAATGCTATTTTCAGGAGTTGTGTATGGAGATGAGATTAGAATGCCGCCGGACAGTCCCGGCGTGTATGGAGAGGGACGATCAAACCTACTTATTGGAGGTATTGGACAAAATGGCCCAAATCCAGGCGCTAATCCAGAATATACGATGATTGCTGATCAAATTGGTGCTATGTATATCCCCACATACTATTCAGGCGATATGGGAAAAGATTCTGCACAAGTAAATTATGCAGCATCATGGTCGAAAACATATATATATCCGAATGGATTGACATATCAGGCGACATATCAGAATGGATTAAAAAATAATGCACTAACAGGTAAAACATATAATACAATTGTTGCCTATTCTGGAGGAACAATCACAGCGGTAACAGCACTGGATAAACAAGTGGTAAAATGTCACACACTTATATTAATTTCTCCTATGCGTGGGACGCCATATGAAAATCCACTTATCCCAATAGATATTCAAACTACCCTTACTCAGGCAAACCAGGACAAGTTGTATAAGGAACAGGTTAAGGGGTTATTAGATAGTGGTGCTGTACAAAGAATTGTGGTTATTCAGTCTTCAGATGATATACCAGATTGGGGGTCCCTATATCAGGCCAAATTTAAGATGGATGACGATCCAAGGATTGAGGTAAATGACGTAAATTTAGAAACCACAGGTAATCAGGCTCATATAGATATTTTCTTTAGTTATGCAAAGAAACTCTTAATAATTGGAGAGGATGGCGAAGTTGCGTACGGTAGAACACTTAATTGGATAACAATTAAAAGAAACGATATCAACCTCGCTATAGAATGCGAAGCTGGTAAGTGCGGGAAACAAGATAAATATGGTCATTACTGGATAGAAATCTTGGATGGTCCATACGGAAACCCTATAGAAAGTTATGGTTGGTGGCCTAAGTCAAAAGTAGGCCCAATGGAAACACTTATCGGAGTGCCAGGTGAGCTAAATGGAATGACTAATTTTGGTGGAACGACAAACAGTGATCCGCATCAAGGAGATACTGCCGATGAGGAGTTCCATCCTCGATTGATGAACACCCTAACGGATCAGCAGGTATTGGATAAAATTCATGATTTTGTTCGGAGCTACAATGGAGAATGGAGATGGACGTTTGGATCAGGACAAAATTGCCGTACATTCCAAACAGCTCTCATGAATTATGTTGGCCTAGCTAGGTGATTAATAAGAACATGAAGGGCCATCAAGCGGTCAAATCAACCTAATAGATTAATATAAAAAAGAAGGATGTTGATGAGGCCCCCGTGGCCCCATCATCTCAAATTTTCCTCAGTGCATCCTCCTGCGATAGAGGTATCCTGCCAAAGATATTCCTATCGCTGCGAAGAGCGCCTCGAATCCTGGCTCCGGCTTCGGTACTTCGGTACCTGTAGTACTATTTACGGGGGTCTTGTTTTGCTGGTCGACCACTTGAGCTATCGGAGCTTTCTCTGTATTGCATGGCTCGCCGCAGAAAATGCTCAATTCGCCCTCAGGTAGTGACATCGTGCGCCTGGTTGTATTATCAATCATTGATGTATATGATACAACCGAATCTGGTGTAGCTGAGTCGGGACTGAAATCAACTCTCGTTCTTTGGCCGGTTACGTCTATTGGCAATTTGAAGAAATCTATTGCAGTATGTATAACCAGGCTCTTTCTTGTAGCTTCTGGTATATTTCCAAGGTTAAATATCACAGTTGTTGTCCCGTCTGGATTTGGCGGTTTTATTATGGCGTTGGGTTCTGCACCCAAGACCCTAAAGTATGGGTAAACCGTCTCTACAACAGTCATGCTTCTGGCTGCCGGAATGTCTTCTCTATTTCTGCAAGATTCACTTAGTATTCTGCTAACAATCGCTTTAACATCGGAATCGCTATTGTTTGCAGGAATGAAATTTCCTCCTGTCGGATTGGAAATATCATTTTGCAGGACGGATGCCTCCTCTCCTGTTGTCGGATCCCTTGTGTCTATATCAAGCCCAATAGTATACACAGGAATATTATTTAATGCTGCATTTTGAACGGCGCTAGACAAGCTACCCGGTGAAAACTCACTCTTACCAGTAAGGAATATAACCATATAATCGGTTATTCTTCGATCGAATGGCGTATCTACCACATTCTTTTTATTGACGATCATTTGGACGGCGGGATTTAAACCTGCTGCATACTCTGTTCCGTCCGTCTCAGAAAGCTCTAGATCATGATTTACCCATTCGTTATGCCAGTTGCTTCCCATCATGAAAGTTGGCGAGGCATAATCGGGGGTTGTAGTGACATCCCAATCTACCCTGGCATATTGTACCGTCGGGTGACTTTTTAATGCATCTTCAATTCCGACCATCATACTGTTTTTGTATGGACCATGTAGTGTGCTTCCCGAAGCGTCTGTTGCGAAGACAACGGTTCGATTGCACGGAATAGCTGGTGTGGTGATATTTATGAATATATCCTGGCAGCCGAAATTGCCCCATTGAATATCCTTTGAGGCCGTAATTCTATATCCTGGATAAAACTCATCATATACATTACCGCCTTTGGCCCTTCCATTGTAGAACAGGTTAGAATCCATTTCCACCTCGATTTCAGCAGGTGGAATTGTTGCCTGTCTTGGTCCAGTATTCGGCACATTATAACTTATCATTGAATCACTGGGCATGGCAAGAATATAAGTTCCTTTATGGCTGGATTTAACTTTGAACGGAAGAGTCTTTGTCTGCTGATAGTACATAGGCCCAATAACCCATTTAATCGTATTTATGCCACCGGAAGAAGTAAGAGATGCGTTATTAACAAGAAGGTCATAAGCCTCAATTCCATTGGGCAGCTGGTATATAGCCTCGACGTTTTCCAATGAAGTCTTCAGCCTGGCAACTACCTCCTCAAATATGGAAATAATTCCTCCGGGACTGTCAACATGGAAGTATTGACCTATTGCCTGAAGGTCTGCTATATTGCTGATACCGAGCCCTATCGTATATATTGTGATTCCATTGGATCTCATTTCGTTGGCTTTTTCTATAAAATTTTTCGAATTTTCACATTCATTCCGTCCATCAGAGAATAGGACTACGATTTTTTTCCCTGTTGATGCATCCTGCAATAAGGAGTCTGATGCATTTAGAGCCTCCCAGATGCAGGTTCCGCCACGTGCACTAGCGTTATTTATTGAGCTTTTTGCCGCTTCAATATTATCCGTAATTTCAAGCTTTTCTATTACAGCATCATCCCAAAGTACAACTCCAAATTGGTCATTTACTTTGTCGGCTGCCATAAGGTCAACAAATCTCTTTGCAGCTTTGACACGATCCTCCAGCGGATCTGATGTCGCCATAGAGCCTGAACAATCGATGGCAAGAATGATAGTAATTGGCTCTCGTTCTTTATTAACCAAATCGGTTACATTTAGTGAGACCAATGCCTCACGGGGAGAATTAATAGAATCCGATACCCATATTACATTGTCTGAAGGATACGTAACCTTGTTAGATACAGAGATATCTTGCGCACCGCAAGACCCTACTGAAGCTAAAGCTATTAGTATAATTCCTATTAATTTCAATTTTTCTAGATCCATCAACATATTCCCTCCTAAATTTAATATAAAATAAACCTAATAAATTACTTACGCCTTATCTTTTTTTACTAATCTACCAACAAATTCAACGGTCCCTCCTTGATCTCAGGAGAGCTTTGTCATTTATAAATGATTCGATCAGATAAATGATCCCGCGATTGAAAACAACAGCTATCGATTGAGATTAATTGATAAAATAATTAATCCAAAAACGGTGTATGTTGCAGAAATATCTACCAAATTTAATCCATTGTATTTTTTAAAGATGCTATGCTTTCCAGTTTTTTTGTTTTTACCTTTAGAATAACCGCTTATAATCAAAACTATAATCTAATTTACTTTATAAAAATATCATGAGAGACTTAAGATTGCTGCTAAGCAGCACAATTCATGATTCAATCAACTGCATATCTCACCACCCCATCCCATCCCTTTCCCCCAAAATTCGCATAGATCCCCACATCTCCCTTTTTTGCAGTCGCATTCCCTTCAAACAGATCCACCCCTCGCATCGCGAGATGCGTCCATTCGTCCCCGCACACCACAGAAACATTCTCGGCACATGGAACCCTGATCCGGAACAGGTAGCTCGACCCAACCCTTAGCTGGCCCTCCAGTGGCCCGTAGAGATAGGCCCTGGCTTCGCGGAACTTTTCGAAAACCATGGGAAAGCCGGCGCCCCCGCCGGAAGCAGCATTGATCCGGTATTCTAAAACGGAGTTGTAGTCGCCCGGCTCATCCTTCTGCTTGGCATAGGCCTTCAAAATATAGCTTCCTTCCTCAGGAAACTGTGCATAAATATCAAACCGCTCTTCGTCTCTCTGGCAAAATGTGCGGCCATCCCCAGCAGCCGCGCCGTCCACGTACTCCAGCTTCGCCATCATCAGCACATCCTCGGGAGCATAAATGGAGACATTGATCTGCTTATCCGCGCTTATCGTCCCGTTCCTCTGGACAACCTTCAGGCCCAGGTTAAAAAATTCCGCTTCCAGAAAGACCCAATTCTCAAACTCCTGCTTGGAAACGGGCTGATCCAGGAGCTGCCACTGGGCGTCCTCCGGGAAGTGGCTATAGATAAACTGAGAGGGCGGCGTCATAAAAAAGTGATCGTCGAATTTGCGCACGTACTTGCCGTCCCCGCTCACATACCCCGCCCCCCAGGTAGAGTCCATCAAATACCAGGATCCGTTAATCTTCACTGCATTCCAGGCATGATTGGCGGGGCCGGAGACGTTCTTGCCTGGCTGGTAGCCGTACCCTTTGCCGTAGCCGCTGATCCTTACCGCCTCCAGCCCCGCTTCCCTGGCCAGAGAGAGGAAGAGATCGGAATAGCCGTAGCAGACCGATTTTCGGCTTTTCAAAACATCCTCAGAATTCGTGGCCCCGCTGCCTCCCTTGAAAAAAACCTCCACATTGTAGTCGATGTTCTCGGTGATCCACCGGAATATGGCTCGGGCCTTCTCGCGATCATTTTTTGCCGGCTCGATCAAGTAGGCAGCCAGGCCTTGCACCGTGCCTTCGGCAGAGGAAGGCGCATTTAAAGCATGACGGTCAATTTCCTCATAACTATAATTCAGAGTAGCGTTAAAATCATTGGGAGCAATTGCCATCCAATCCTTATCTGGATCCTTCTCCAGGACGCCTGACGCATCGGATGTGGCCATCACAGCCAGCGGCTGTAGCATTAGAAGGATTAAAATAATTATTAGTCTCATAGACATCTCTCCCAGTGAGAATCAAAACATAATTGTCCTTCTCTCATCGAGACTTCGCGGCTTCGCGCCTTCGCGTGAACCCGTGATCTCGTGCGAAGTCGCGTTGGTCGCGAAGAAGGCAATGATGAAGCTCTTTGGGAGTTCCAGGAGATGGCAATGAGCTTCTGCCCAGAAGTAATGCGCGTGAAGCGAAAGTTAATCTGGTCTAAATAATACCTTTTTCTCTCAGAGCAGCTCGCATCTCAGTTACTTCCGATTCCAGCTTTTCAAATCTCTGTTCAAGATATCCCTTCAGATCTTTTCTGGACTCCTGAACCTCTTCCAGCAGGTTTTCCTGGGCATTGAGGGTCTCTCTTTGCAGATCAATCATAACATCCATCTTTCTGCCGAGATTATCATTCGAATCAATCATAGTATCCATCTTTTTGCCTAGATTATCATTCGAATCAATCATAGTATCCATCTTTTTGCCAATATTCTCATTCGAATCAATCATAGTATCCATCTTTCTGCCAAGATTATCATTCAAATTATTCACTGCCCCAATGAGATTATTTAGATGGGATGCGGCAGTATCCAGCCGAGAGTCTGTCTCTCCCTTATCCACAAGCTTGTAGAACCTGCTGAAATCACCCTTCGGCTCTGAATATTCTCTTTCGATAGAGGAGACTTGTATCAGATTATCATTAATATTAATAGCTTCTTCAAACCACTTCAGCTTATCCTCATTGCCTTCTGCCAATATTTTCACTCGGCTGTCATCAAGGTTCTCCACAGTTCCTTTTAGTCCCAGCATTCTGGCAAAATCGGCAACTTTTGCTCTATATCCTGTCTTCTGGACACTGCCCGAGACATAAGCCGTAAGCCTCTTCATCTTTTAGGAGTTCATAGCTCTTTGTATATGTCTTTAACGCTATATTTCAGCGAAAGAATAGTATTGCAAGATTTTTACAGCACGATCTCCATCATGTCATGGCCCAGCGGCCATTTCTTGAGAGCCATCTCGTGAGGCGGATAAAGGTGGCTCAGGTGCGTGAGCAGCAGCCGTTTCGCGCCCAAGCGCTCTCCCAGGGCCATGGCCTCGTCTGCCGTCATGTGCTTGCTGATGGTGTAGCCCGGCGGAGTAATGGCATCCGCCAGCATCAGATCGGCATCCCTCATCAGCTCCAGGCTTTGTGCCGGAAGCTCCATCTTGGTGTCGCTGGTGATCACCACCACTTTATTGCCGTCGTCAATGCGCACCCCTACCGTCTCCGTGGGCGGATGGTTGACGGGAAAGAGGGTGAACTGCATTCCTGCAATATCAAAGGGCTGATAGGCTAGGGCGTCATGGCGCACAGGATTTAGGAAATAAAGATAGTTTAAGATATAGTCCATGGTGTCCTTCAAAGCATAGACATCCACATGGCTTTGCACCCGGTGAAAATCCCCAAAGCCGGCATAATGATCGTAATGGGCATGCGTCCAAATCACGCCGTCCACACTGGATATATCCTTCTTCAAAAGCTGCCAGCGCAAATCAGGGCTGCTGTCCACCAAAACCCGGCCTTCATCTTCATCCGACTCGATAAGGATGGAAAACCTCATCCTGCGGCTGCGTCCTCCTCGCAAGGCATCCATGCAGGCCGGACACTTGCAGCCGATCTTCGGTGTGCCGATGGCGTCGCCCGTGCCCAGGAGCGTGACCTTCATGCCGTCCTCATGCCTTCCATATTTCGTACTTCATGCCGTAACGCTCCGCTTGTAATCAGATATCCTGCGCCGGAACTCATCTACGGAAATATCCAGATCTTCCTGGGTTAGATGTTTGCGATCCTCCAGGAGGGCATTGAGCACGGCTTCCCTGATCACCAACCGCAGGTCCGAGCCCGAGTAGCCCTCCGTCGCGCCTGCTAACGCGGCCGTATCTACATCGGCATCAATGCGAGACAATACCTTGTCCAGGATCATGCGCCTCATATCCTGGTCCGGCAGTGGGAAGCTCAATACCTTGTCAAACCTCCTCCAGGCGGCATAATCCAGGAGCTGAGGGTGATTGGTTGCCGCCAGGAGCAGAACGCCGTGCTCCACCAGGCTGATCTCATCTATGGCTTTTAGGAGCGAGTTGACGGCCCGCTTCATGGCTCCATGCTCATCCGAGGTACGGGTCTTGGCCACGAAGTCGAACTCATCAATAAGCAGTATGCAGGGGGACAGCCTCTTGGCCAGCTCAAAGACCTTGTCGATGTTCTTAGAGGTCTCTCCCAAATACTGGCTGGTGATCATGGAGAGGCGAACCTCTACAATGGGAAGGGAAAACCAACTGGAAAGAGCCCGGGCGGTAGAGGTCTTGCCGGTACCCGGCGGGCCGACAAAAAGAAGCTTGCCGATTTCATAGAGTCCGATATCTCGCAGATATTGCCGGTTTTTCAGAGCCTTGCCCATCTTTTCTATCTCAGACTTCTGATCCTCAGTTAAAATCAGACCGGCAATGCTGTCCCTCACATCCTCGGGGGCCTTGATGTAGGCCAGCTTGAGAAGATCTTCCGCCTCCTTGGAATCCTTGCATAGCTCCTTTATCTTGGCGTCGATCCACTCCCGGTCGGCAGAGAGAGGCTTATTGGCTTTTCTGGCCTGTGCATAGCTCACATCCAGAGAATCATAGTTCTCATAGAAGTAGGCCAATGTGGGATTCGATTTGATCCTGGCCAGGTCCTTTTGATTGGCGAACCACTTGGCCGCCACATCGAATACAGTCAGCCGGAGCTGGGAGCCAAATTCCTCAAAAGCCACAAAAGTAAGATCTTTTACGACCGCTTTGACATTCTCAATGCCATAAATCTTCTGTGCATCGGCGCTGGTTACATAAATCGGCCTTTTGACGCTCTTGGTCTGCACATCGAAGTAATGCTTGCGAATATTGGGGGGCAGGTCGTCTTCAGTCAAATTTTCTGTGCGGTTATAAATATCAGCAGTTAGCAGCAGCTCTGCAACATCAATAGCACCAAACTTCTCCAAGCCATTTTCTACGCCCATCTTTAAAGCTCCATGGAACTGAACTAAACTAGTGGCCTATAAAAAGAGATAAAGCTTTCCATTCGTCAAGTCTGCAATTCGTCAAGCTTCCCGGTTATTTATGGCCGCCCGGTAGGCCGCCAGTAGAAAACCGTAGAGTGTGGGGCCGATAATCACGCCGATGATCCCCACCACGAATATGGGGGCGGTATACGCGAGCAGTGTGACTATGGGGTGTATCCTGGCGCTCTTCATGGCCAGATGGGGGCGGATTACGTTCTCAGGTATCACCATGAGCGCCACCGTTCCGAATACCATGATTATCAGGAAACGGATCATGTCCCCCATGAACAGATAATAGAGGGCTATGGGAATGAATACGAAGGGCGGCCCGAGCATGGGTACGAGGGTAAAGATGCCCACAATTGCCCCCATCAAGTAGGGATAGGGCACGCCCAGCATAGAAAAGCCAATAGCCGCCAAAACGCCGCTTAACATAGATGTGGTGAAATAGACGGTGAAAAGGGTGTTATAGATGCTGTTTAGCTCGTGCAAAAAATCTACTACAATTCCTCGCTTCTGCTTGGGAATCAGGTCCACAGCCTTGGCCATGAACTCTTTGCCGTCTATGAGAATGTAGTACGTGAAGAATACCACTACTATCAACTGGGCAAAGAGCACAGGCAGATTGGAGGCAAATGAGGTTAGCTCTCTTTGTGCAATGGGAAAGAGCCAGGTGGCTATGGTTATGGGAATGTCGCTAATCTCCTGTACGTTTTTAAGTATAATGACATTTACATAATCATAAATCCAGCCGGGAAGGGCGCTCATGGCCCATTTGTCGATCTGCTGGGTTAGGACGGTGAACTGGATGCCAGATAGGGCTCCTGACTTTTCCAGATTGGATATCTCCACCAGGAGCACAGTGGTGATGCCAAGCAATATGGCCAGAATAAAGATGAAGACAATCAATATGGAGAAAAATGAGGAGAGCGGCTTTTGCCGGGTCAGACGAAAGAAGGCGGCATAAAGTGGCTTGAGGAGAAATACCATGACTATGCTCAGCAAAATAGTGGTTAGGAAATCCTTGGTCAGGTACACTGTGGCGAGAAAGACCAGGAAGACCAGGGCTCCTGCTGCCATGTCAAAGCGACGGCTGAAATCCATGGGTATGACTTTCTCCTCTTAACAGTAAAAACTTTTCTATTTTATTCTGATCGTTCCCAATTTACCTATTCCGAAATCAGTTTGCCGTCGATTCCCACCACATAGCTTTTTTGCGGCACGTTCTTTCCTGATCGCATCACAGCCTCCGCTACCAGGGTCTCAAGCTGAAAACAGCAGGGGACGGTCATGTGCAGTACAGTAATGTCCCGGATCTCGTTGGCCTTGAGAATCTCGCGAAGTTTGTCCACAAAGGACGCAGTATCATCCAGCTTGGGGCAGCCCACCAGGGCGACTCTGCCTTGGATGAAATCTTTCTGAATGGCGGGATAGGCAAAGGCGGTGCAGTCCCCGGCCACCAGCAGGCGAGCGCCCTGCAGGTATGGGGCCCAGGGGCGAACCAGTCTCATCTGGATAGGCCAGCCGCACAGCTCATTTGCGCTGTCTTGTCCGGGCTTTATCTTCTCGTGTGAAAAATCCGGCTTAGCCCTTTGATCCGGCTTCAGGGTAATTGGTGCGGTGCAGGGCGTGACCTTAGTCGCGATGGCATCCGCTCCGCAAGCATGTTGCTTATGCTTATGCTTATGTTCATGCTCATGCCCGGTGGCCAAGCTCTTATGCTCTTTGGCCGCCTTCTCGTCAAATTCTTCAACCTCGCGCTCCTCGATGGTCAGAGCACCCTGGCGGCAGACGGCCAAACAGGCGCCCAGGCCATCGCAGAAACTGTCGCTCACCACGCGAGCTTTTCCGTCCACAAGCTCGATGGCGCCTTCAGCACAGGCGGTGATGCACTCGCCGCAGCCGTTGCAGAGCGACTGGTCGATCTTGATTATCGTTCTCATTACGGTTTATTAGCGCTCTCAAACCATAAAAGACAATAGCATAAATTATGGCGCATCAAGCCAGGACCGGGCATATACCAGCCAGTTGTCTCCGCCGCATCTTCCCTCCGTCAGAGATTTCATATCGCAGGTTCTTCCATCAGGAAACGCGCACATTGTAATATCGCCATTGGGCGTAGGAGCGGGCCAGGTCGGCAGAATCTTGTGCGACGACAGTCAGCATGCCTGAGGACAGAAATGCCAGTATACAAATGCCTGACAGAATATTCTTGACAAATTTCATTTCTTCATCCCTCCTATTATGGCACCACCAGGCCGAAAATTGCCCATCTCCAGTCAGTTCCCTTCACGGGTTCTTTCTTCTTCCCAGCACCATCTGCCTAGTAGCCCTCTGGGCCTCAATATTGCGCCTGCATACCGGACAGATCCGGATCCATTCCAGGCCTTCCGAGTCCTTTTGCATATTGTCAGGCAGAACTGACTCGATCCTCCCCAGCATGGGCTCTGTGGCATAGCGCGATTGGCAGATCTTGCATGCCACCAGCTCAAAGGAAACATCCGGCTCCGGCACACTCTCGTCGTATGGCACCAGCGCCAGCGCATGGCCCGGGCAAAACACCACGCAGAGATCGCACTCCTCTTTGCACCTCTTCCAGTGCAGGCTTCGCATCTCTTCGGTATCGGTACGGACGATTTTTTGACTGGGACAGACATTGGAGCAGGATTTGCAGCCCAGACATAGATCTGCATCAACTTTTATCATCTTCCGCCTCCTCTAGCGGCTATGCGCGCCGCTCGGGAGCGCGCCCGGAGAGATGGCTGCTGGAAATCTGTGGATAGAGCATTGGCCGGACAGGTGATAGCGCATAGAGGTGCGTTGCGGCCCTGGCACAGATCGCACTTGTGGGCGATCCTGTCCGTCCAGACCACTCCGAAGGGACAGGCCAGCCGGCATAGATCGCATCCGGTGCACTTTTTTGCATCAAAGACTGTGCGCTTCTCCTCATCCTTACGTAGCGCCCCGCTAAAGCAGGCCATGGCGCAACCGGCCTCCTCACATTGATGGCAGAATATGGGGACCGAGGCCTGATCACCCACAAAATGCACATTGATGTGTCCGATGCCTGCGTGCACGCGCTGGCAGGCCACCTCGCAGGAGCGGCAGCCGATGCATCTAGAAATGTCAATGTAAACCGGCATTTAATCCCTCGTTAGGATGTTGGTTCCGGGAAAATGGAAGGGCATGAATACCACTCCTCTTTTCACGCTATTTAACAACGCGGCATCGGCGGTATTGATCTCCCGAAAGAGATTCGTCTTCATAATTTCATTTACCAAGCCTTCATCCCCTCTTCAACGCCATGCGCCTGCAAGGCTTCTTTCTCCTCCGCCTGGAAGGCAGAGAGGCGTGCCATGAGTAATTCGTAGTTCACCTGGTGCCCGTCAAACTCCGGCCCGTCCACGCAGGCCAGCTTCGTCTCTCCACCCACCTCGACTCTGCAACTGCCGCACATGCCCGTGCCGTCAATCATGATAGGGTTGAGGCTGACGATGGTCTTAATCTGACGGGGCCGAGTGATATCGCTGACCAGTTTCATCATGGGCACGGGCCCGATGGCCACTACCAATCCCGGGGTCTCTCTTTGCAGGGCCTCCTCTAGAAGCTGTGTCACCAGTGCTTTCTGCCCCAATGAACCGTCATCTGTGCAGATCAAGAGCACATCGGAGAATGCGGCCATCTCCTCTTGAAGGATGACAAGCTCCTTTGTGCGTGCCCCCATGATGCTCACCACCCGGTTTCCCAGGCTCTTCAGCTTCTTGGCGATGGGATAGAGTACCGCCAGGCCCGTCCCCCCGCCTACACAAATGGCTGTCCCCACTTTCCCTACTTCCGTAGGCCGGCCCAGGGGTCCGGCCACATTCAGATAATAGTCGCCCTCCTGCAGGGTTTTGAAGAGTGCCGTGGACCGGCCTACCTTGTGGAAGATGATGGTAATGGTCCCTTTCTTCGCATTTATGTCGGCCATGGTCATGGGGATACGCTCTCCACTCTCATTGGCCCTGAGAATCACGAACTGCCCCGGCTGGGCAATTCGGGCGATCTTGGGCGCCTCAATCTCATTGAGAATGATGTCTCCGCCAGCCATCTCCCTGCGCCCCACTATCCTGTACATGCGAGCCTCAGCGAACGGTATGTTGTTTTATATAAAAATTTCATTGACGATTTACATCCCGGCTTGATATTATTATCATTTAAAATAAAATATTGTCTTTAAATAATCATCCACCGTCAGCCTTACAGCTCGTAGACCAGAGGTTTTCTTATCATCCCTCTTTCTCATCTTCCGCGGTGTGTGCATTAGGCAAGAAATCTTGCTCTTTGTCGTTTCCTCTAATATTCTCCACATCGTATCCGGTTTCTTTCGAAACTTTTGATTCCAGAACCCACATAATTTGCTCTGGCTCATACGTGCCTCCCGTGGAATAACACCTAACCATTGGAGCGCCGATAAATTCTACCCGTAAATTGCACAGCGGGCAAATCGCTACTACAACTTCTCCTTTTTCATTCTTCTTTTTGGTATTAAACATGGGTTTTCATCTCCTTATCTTCTCTACCCCTGTACCCCAAACGAGATAAACATTCGGTCTGGCTACTCAAAGTTCAGTATTGGCTCAAACAGGTTCTAAAATATTTCTCGCCTCAGGTCTCGCGTTTTTCATTTTGCTTATGAATCCCTCCGCGATTCTGTTCGTCAAGACCCAAAAGTCACTCGTGGCAAAACTCCCAAAGCATAGATAGATAAGCAAAAAGAAGGATACCGCAAAGGAAGGTTTTAGGCCATGTCCAAGACAGAGACGTTTCTAAAAGAGGCATTTGCCGGCGAGTCGCAGGCCAATCGCAAGTACAGCGCTTTTGCAACCAAGGCAGATAAAGAAGGATTTGCCCAGGCGGCCAGGCTCTTTCGGGCTGCCGCGGCAGCAGAAGAGATTCATGCCGTAAATCATCTGCGAGTTTTAAAAGGCATCAAGTCCACCAAAGAGAACATGCAAGCGGCCATATCCGGAGAGGACGAGGAATGGGAAGCGATGTATCCGGAGATGATTGAGACTGCCAAGGCAGAAGGCAATAAGGCGGCAGAAACATCCTTCCACTACGCCAATGAGGTGGAGAAGATTCATTCCCGGCTTTACAGAAAGCTCTTAGCAGACCTTAGCTTTGGCCAGGAGACTTTCCCCTACTTCGTCTGCCCCTACTGCGGCAACACGGTGGAGCGAGAAGCGCCCGGTGTCTGTCCCGTCTGCGGATGTGAAGGCAAGCTCTTCACGAGAGTGGATTAATCTTCTATTTTTGAGAGGATACGGATATGCCAGTCTCCTCTCGCCTGATAATTTTATAAGCTTTGAGGCCCGTAATACATTACTATGAGCAATGATTTGCAGGGACCCAGTCGCGAAAGCCCGGAGAATGACGTAGTGAACTACCGCGTCCTGAAGGGCGCGGCTTCCCACTTCATTGCCAAAACTTGCATCACTGATATGTGATGTAGTGGTTTTGGTTCTATGGGCGCTACGGGCTGTTCCATCCCTGTAATGAGTATGTTCCTGGAAGCATTGTAATCTCGATCACATATGAATGCTGCGATGCATTCCATTGTTATGACCTTTTTCTTTCAGGCCTTTGACATCAAGATCCTCGACACAAATGATATCGAAGTTGTTGACGTACACCCGAGAAAGCTTGTGCAGAAAATCATCTCGTTGGCAGTTGATTCTCTTATGCAACTTAGCGATTTTATCCTTGAGGGACTTATAATTATTCGATCCCCTCACCGCTCTGGCTATCTTTCTTTGCAGCTTTGCCATTTTATCAGCAGATTGCTCGGCACATCTTGGATTCTCTAATTGCTGTGGTTCTTGATCGGCCTGGACTATTGCGAACCATCTTTTGCCTTCTCTCTTGATTATGACGGCTTTGATGCAACCTTGAAGCTTTCGATAGATCTTGATCCGCATATCTCCTATCTTGGACAGATGCAATATGCCATGATCTTGATCGACCTTGAATCCGGATTGGTTGTAATTCAGGGTATTGTACCAACCATACCCTTTGAAGCGAATATTACCAACCTTCCGACCGTTCTTCTTAGATGCCAAAAGTCCTTTGATGTTAGACCAAAGAGTGTAATTCACCATCTGAAGAACTTTGGAATAGACCAGATTCAGCTTTGGATTTACGAGCTTCAGAGTTGGAATCATATTCTGAGAATCATAGGTCTTGAGCTTGATGCCTTTTCTTTTTGCTTCATTCAGGTCTTGGAGAAGCCGATTATAGAGCCACCTGCAAGCATCCAAATTCTCCGCTAACTTCCATTGAGTGATATTGCTCGGGAAGATGGGATACTTGTAGCTGATCATCATATGAATACAGATCTGCATACCTAATATTTATATCAGTTGAGAGCGGCGTGAAAGTAATCATGGCAAAGGACTCCGCTTTCATCCCCACCCTAAAGGATGGGGACTTACCGATGTTTCAACTTCCCGTCGAAACTCTCGCTGACCCGCGGTCAGCGTAATCCGTCCTTCGCGATCCTACAAGTTAAAGAACATCTATTCTCGCCGCTATGTCAGGGGAAGACAAATTGCAAAAAGAAAAATCGAAAGAATCAATCAGGGTCGACCTTGTGCGATCCTGGCAAGAGGAAGAGATCGTGGATCTCTATCGGGCCGCAGGCTGGTGGAAGGAGGATATGGATGCAAGCAGAATCAATGATTTGATCAGGGGAAGCTTTCTATTCGCCGTGGCGATTGATATTTCTACCGGCAGGGCCGTGGGTATGGGCCGTGTGATATCCGATGGGATTGCAGATGCGTATATTCAGGATCTGGTGGTGCAGGGTGACAAGAGGAGCTGGGGTGTGGGGAAAATGATTCTCAACAGGCTTTTAGAGGAGTGCAGACAATGCAGGATCACCTGGATAGGCCTGATAGCGAAGCCTGGCAAAGAGGAGTTTTATGGATCGCAGGGATTTGCACCCATGCCAGGACATGTGCCCATGCTCTTTCATGAGGAGGCAAAAGGATGCTGAGCGCCGCAAACTTCAAGCCCGTCACACTCTCGGATCGGGATTTCTTTCGCCGGCATTACCTGAACTATCCGCAGTATCATAGCGATAATACCTTCACCAACATGGTCTGCTGGAATGATTATGCCCATTACAGGTACGCCTACGTGGAAGGCTGCATAGTCCTTTGCAGCACCATTGCAGAAATGACGCGCTACCGTCCTCCCATCGGCCCTAGAAATTCCGAGCTTCTCACAGACGTCCTGAGGCTTGCCGCCAAGAGCGAGGAAGAGCATCCATTCGTAATCCTGGACCCGGAGACAAAAGAGTGGATGACCGGACTCTATCCCGATCTGCCATTTCATGCAGAGAGAAAGTACTTTGAATATGTCTATCTGGCCTCGGATCTGGCGGAATTGCCGGGCAAGAAATATCTAACCATCCGGCATCAACTTAACAAATTTCAGAAGACCTGCATGCCCCAGATCGAGATGATCTCTGAAGAAAATCTGGGCGAGATCAAAGATTTTCTGGATCTGTGGTGCGACTGGAAGGACTGCGACTCCGATCCGGTGCTTGCTAGCGAGAAGGAGGCAGTGTCCTTTGCCTTATCTCACTATGAAGAGCTGCAGCTCTTTGGCATTGTCATCCGGGCCAATGGTAAGATCGGGGCCATGTCCCTCTTTGAAGGGCTAAACAGAGATACGGCACTGGTGCATTTCGAGAAGGGCCTTCCCGATTGCAAAGGAATCTACCGGGCCGTCAATGCGGAGACTGCCAGGATCCTGGCCAAAGATTATATCTACATCAACCGGGAGAGCGACATGGGAGTGGAGGGCATCCGGGAGGCGAAGACCCGATACCATCCCCATCACATGGTAGAAGTGCATATGCTCAAGAGGGATGAGCTGGAGACTGTGCTATGAAGCTTGTTAGTCCAGAAGCTCGTAGACTGCTCTGGCCGGAACATTTAGGATCCGCGTGGTTATTTCTACGAATAGATCTTCCTGCTGCTTTCTATCCATGCCGAATTTGTCATCCAGGGCCAGTCTTTCCATCTCTTGAGCAATAAGCCTTGTCTGAATCTGGGCAATTTTATGGCGAATTCCCAGCTGTGCAATAACATTCATGAAATAACCGATACTGAGTGGCTTTTCCGATGACAAATTCTTGACCAGGCCGCACTCGATACAATAAGGGTGGGGTTTTAGTCCTCGTTCTCTGCCTTCAAAGTAGTAGGTCAGCCAGATCTTCTCTCTGCTGCCGGATATCTTGTGCTCACAACCAGACATCTATTAATTCCCTCTTCTCTAATTAGGATCTAGAATTCGAAGCATTAAAACTTTTTGTATGATGGAAATGAGCAGGGCATAGTCCCGGGAATATGTATCTCCTGCCAATAGCCCTTTTTCGTAAAAGATAATACAGTTCCTCTAAATTGCGCGAAGAGAAGCAAAAGATGAATAAGAATAATAATAGTTGCTAAAAAAAGAGGGTGATATCCCACTTACAGATCAATGCGTGGGATATTCTCTACGGATTCTGGATTGGCCAGAGCAGACAGGTCTCCGGTCTCTTTGCCCAAGGCCTTGGCCTTGATGACACGGCGCATGATCTTGCCGGACCGGGTCTTGGGGACGTCCTTGACGAAGTAGACCTTGTCGGGGTAAGCGACTGGGCCCAGAACCTTCCTAACGTGGGTGGAGATCTCCTTGGCAAGCTCTGGAGACTCGGCAACGCCATCCCTGAGAATGACGAAGGCCACGATCTTCTCGCCCTTTACTTCATCGGGCTGGCCGACTACGGCTGCCTCGGCGACCTTGGGGTGAGAAACGGCGGCGGACTCGACCTCGGCGTTGGAGATTCTGTGTCCGGCTACCTTCAGCACATCGTCAATGCGGCCCTGGATCCACCAGTAGCCATCCTTGTCGCGGGTGGCCTTGTCGCCAGCCAGGTATGTGCCGGGCTTGACCTGCCAGTACATCTCCCAGTACTCCTTCTGGTACCTCTCTGTGTCTTTGTAGAAGGCACGGAGCATGCTTGGCCAGGGGGTCTTCTGAACGATGTTGCCGCCGTAGCCGAGTGGCACGGAGTTGGCATCTTCGTCGAAGATATCGGTGTTGAATCCGGGCAGTGGGAAGCATACGGAGCCGGGCTTCTCAGGTGTCATGACCAGAGGGGCAATGACATGGCATCCGGTCTCAGTCTGCCACCAGGTATCGATGATTGGTGCCTGGTCTGCGCCGATGTTCTTCCTGTACCACATATAGGCTTCGGGGTTGAGGGGCTCGCCCACTGATGCCAGAATCCTGATTGAGGACAGGTTGAACTTCTTGACGAATGCCTCGCCGGTCTTCATGAACATTCTGATGGCGGTTGGTGCGGTGTATAGAATAGATACGCCGTACTTCTCAATTATGGACCACCAGCGGCCCAGATCGGGGAAGTCGGGAGAGCCTTCGTACAGTATGCTGGTGGCGCCGAGGCAGAGTGGGCCGTATACTACGTAGCTGTGACCTGTGATCCAGCCGCAGTCTGCGGTGCACCAGAAGACATCTTCATCATGGATATCCAGTACCCAGGCGGCGGTCTGAGCCGGAGCGACAGAATAGCCGCCGTGGACGTGCTCAATACCCTTGGGCTTGCCGGTTGTGCCGGAGGTGTACAGAATGAACAGCCTGTCCTCTGGGTCGAGCATAACGGTCTCGCACTCTGCGGACTGGCCCTTTACGAAGTCGTCGTAATAGACATCGCGTCCTTCTTGCATTGGGACGGAAACGCCGGTTCTCTTGACGACTACTACCTTCTTGACGGATGGTGCAGTCTTCATAGCTTCATCGACGTTGGGCTTGAGTGGCAGGGGCTTGCCGCGCCTGAAGAATCCATCGGCTGTGACTACAACCTTGGCCTCAGCATCGTTGACTCTGCTGTTCAGGCCACCGGAGGAAAATCCGGAGAAGACTATGGTGTGAATGGCTCCGATCTTGGCGCATGCGAGCATGGTGATGGGCAGCTCAGGGATCATGGGCAGGTATGCGACTACTCTGTCTCCCTTTACTACGCCAACGCTCTTGAGCGCATTGGCCATCTTGTTGACCTCTGTGTAGAGCTCGCCGTAGGTGATATCCCTGGTATCGCCCACGGGCTCGCCGATGAAGTGGTAGGCAATCTTGTCCTTCTTGGCGCCCTTGGCATGCCTGTCCACGGCGTTGTAGACTACATTGATCTTGCCGCCGGTGAACCACTTGTAGTAGGGCTTGCCGGAGTCGTCAAGAACCTTGGTGTAGGGCTTAGACCAATCAGCATAGGTCTTAGCCATCTCATCCCAGAACTCAATGTAATTATCCGAGCACCACTTGCGCATCTCGGTTTCAGTCTTGAAGCCCTTCTTCTTCATCCACTGATACGCATTGGATTGCTCAATTATCTTCTGAGGGGTGTTGAAAATCCTAGTCTCTTCCTGCAGAGAAGCCGTTTTTGCTGTGTCAGCCAATTTCATACCTCCTTAAGATCAAGTGTTTCCCCAATTTGTTGTGTCCGGGCCTATTTGTGTAGAATCATTGCTTGTACCTCTCTTTTGCCTTTGCCCTGACAACCACTCGACAAAGTGCGGAATGGTATTGGGAAACATCGGCTCTAAACCTACCTGATCATTTATAAAGTTATCGCGATAAAAATCATAATGATCTTTAATCATAATGATTTTTCACTAAAAATATCAATCAAAGCAAATAATTGATTATGTTGTAACTGCCGACCCATTACAACTGGAAAACCATAGTAATTGGAATTAGCGAAGAGCCAAATAAAAAGGAAAAAAAAGGTTTTTTCCGCTCACTTGATGAGCGGAATAGCCTCTACTGCATCGGGATTAGCCAGAGCGGATATGTCTCCGGTTGGCTGGCCCAGTGCCTTGGCCTTGATGACACGGCGCATGATCTTGCCGGATCTGGTCTTGGGGACATCATTCACGAAGTAAATCGCCTCTGGGCTGGCTACTGGTCCCAGGGCTGTCCTCACATGCTTAACCAGTTCCTTCTTCAGCTCATCGCTCTCCACGTTTCCGGTTCGGAGGGTGACGAAGGCCACGATGACCTCACCTTTGACTTCGTCGGGCTTGCCGATGACGGCTGCCTCGGCGACCTTGGGATGAGATACCAGAGAGGACTCAACCTCAGCGTTGGAGAGCCTGTGTCCTGCTACCTTCAGCACATCGTCGATCCTGCCCTGGATGGTGATATATCCATCCTTGTCCTTGGTGGCCTTGTCGCCGGCCAAGTATGTGCCGGGCCTGATCTGCCAGTACATATCCCAGTATTCTTTCTGGTACCGGACAGTGTCTTTGTAGAAGGCCCTGAGCATAGACGGCCAGGGTGTGTTGCTGACGATGTTGCCTCCGGAGCCTGCTGGCACGGGGTTGGCATCCTCATCCAGGATATCGATGTTGAATCCGGGCAATGGGAATGTCGGGGATCCGGGCTTGAGCGGGGTGATGGGCAGAGGAGAAATCAGGAAGCATCCGGTCTCAGTTTGCCACCAGGTATCCATGATCTGCAGCTTGCCGCCACCGAAGTTGTTCCTGTACCACATCCAGGCCTCGGGATTGATGGGCTCGCCCACTGATCCAAGCAGCCTCAAGCATGAGATGTCGTGCGTCTTGGGCCACTGATCTCCGGCCTTCATGAACATCCTCACGGCGGTTGGCGCTGTGTAGAGTATCGACACCTTGTTCTCACTGATGATCTTGAACCACCTGCTGAAGTCGGGATAGTCAGGGGAACCCTCATAGATCATGCTGGTAGCACCGAGGCAGAGTGGTCCATAAACCACGTAGCTGTGGCCGGTGATCCATCCTACATCAGCTGTGCACCACCAGACGTCTGTGTCTTTGATGTCGAAGACCCAGGAAAGTGTCTGAGCGGGAGTTACGCAGTAGCCGCCATGAACGTGCTCGATACCCTTGGGCTTGCCGGTAGTGCCGGAGGTGTAAAGGATGAACAATCGATCCTCGCCGTCCATCTTCTCGCTCTCGCACACATCGGACTGCTTGGCTACCAGTTCGTGGTACCAGACATCCTTGCCAGCTTTCATTGGTACTTCTATGCCTGCCCTCTTCACCACTACGACGTTCTTGACGCTTGGGGTGTTGGCGGTAGCCTCATCCACGTTGGGCTTGAGGGGCAACGGCTTGCCGCGCCTGAAGAAGCCGTCCGTAGTAATTACTACCTTGGACTCGGCATCGAGAACCCTGCTGTTCAGGCCGCCGGAGGAGAATCCAGAGAATACCACGCTGTGTATGGCGCCAATCTTCGCGCAAGCAAGCATGGCAATAGGTGTCTCGGGGATCATGGGCATATATATGCTGACTCTATCGCCCTTGACAACACCCAAGCTCTTCAGGCCGTTTGCAAACTTGTTGACCCTCTTAGCCAGATCGGCATAGGTAATCTTCTGGGTAGGCTGATCGACGGGCTCAGGGACAAATATGTAGGCTACCTTGTCCTTCTTGGCGCCTGCGGCATGCCTGTCCACTGCATTGTAGGCCACATTGATCTTACCGCCTACGAACCACTTGGCGTAGGGTGGGACCCAGTTGAGGACCTGTGCGTAGGGCTCGAACCAGTCGGCATAGGTCTTGGCCATCTCATCCCAGAACTGCAAGTAATTCTGGCCGGTCCAGGCGCGCATCTCGCGCTCGGTCTTTAAGCCCTTTTTCTTCATCCACGCCATGACATTAGAATTCTCAACGAGCTCCTTGGACGGCTCGAATATTCTCGTCTCCTCATAAAGAACAGACGTTGTTGCTTTTTGCTCAGCCAATTTTGTAACCTCCGTTTTAATCCCCACGTATTCCCATACTCCCGCAAATCTGTCTGGATGCCTGCCCAAAGCCGGGGGACAGACGCCCAGCAGCATCTTTCCTTCCTGTTCCAGGACCAATTACGAGCGTCTCTGAGAATACTGTAGCGATCGATAATTATCCTGGTTTTTCATTTATAAAGTTGTCGAGGTAAATTTTTTCGATGATTGATTATTATCATTATTTATATGCAAAATAGCAAAATTCATGAATTTTTTCGGCAACTTAGGGTCAATAGGATGCCAAAAATTATTGCATCTCAGGCAAAGAAAGAGTAATAAAAATAGAAAAAAAATGAGCCCGCTCACTTGATGAGCGGGATGGCCTCGACTGCATCCGGGTTAGCCAGAGCAGATATGTCTCCTGTTGGCTGACCCATGGCTTTGGCCTTGATGACGCGGCGCATGATCTTGCCGGACCTGGTCTTGGGCACGTCCTTGACGAAGTAGACAGCCTCTGGACTGGCTACCGGTCCCAGGACTGTCCTCACATGCTTGATCAGCTCCTTCTTCAGATCATCGCTCTCCTCGAATCCTGTTCTGAGAGAAACAAAGGCAATGATTACCTCACCTTTGACCTCGTCCGGTTTGCCGATGACTGCTGCCTCACCAACCTTGGGATGAGAGACCAGAGCGGACTCGACCTCAGCGTTGGAGAGCCTGTGTCCAGCAACCTTCAGCACATCGTCGATTCTGCCCTGGATGGTGATATATCCATCCTTGTCCTTCTGGGCCTTATCGCCGGCAAGGTATGTGCCGGGCCTGATCTCCCAGTAGGTGGACCAATACTCTTTCTGGTACCTTACAGTATCTCCGTAGAAGGCTCTGAGCATGGAAGGCCAGGGTGTATTGCTGACGATGTTGCCTCCTGTGCCGGGCATAACTGGATTGGCATCCTCGTCCAGGATATCG
Source organism: Methanotrichaceae archaeon (assembly GCA_963803855.1). Taxonomy (GTDB): domain Archaea; phylum Halobacteriota; class Methanosarcinia; order Methanotrichales; family Methanotrichaceae; genus Methanothrix. The sequence goes on along the minus strand of CAWDNX010000001.1, from coordinate 198,027 downwards.
ATGTTGAATCCGGGCAGCGGGAAAGTCGGTGAGCCGGGCTTCAAGGGGGTTATGGGCAAGGGAGACACCAGGAATGTTCCGGTCTCCGTCTGCCACCAGGTGTCCATGATCTGGCATTTGTCGGCGCCGAAATTCTTTCTATACCACATCCAGGCCTCGGGGTTAATGGGCTCGCCCACAGATCCGAGCAGCCTTATGCTGGATATATCGTATTCCTTGGTCCATTTATCGCCGGCCTTCATGAACATTCTGATGGCTGTCGGTGCTGTGTAGAATACAGATACTTTGTTGTCCTGAATGATCTTGAACCATCTGCCGAAGTCCGGGAAGTCGGGAGCGCCCTCATACATCATGCTGGTAGCACCGAGACAGAGAGGTCCATAAACTATGTAGGAGTGGCCTGTGATCCATCCGATATCGGCTGTGCACCACCAGACATCGCTATCCTTAATGTCGAAGACCCAATGCAAAGTTTGAGCCGGACCGACGCAGTATCCGCCATGGACGTGCTCGATACCCTTGGGTTTGCCGGTAGTGCCGGAGGTGTAAAGGATGAACAATCTATCTTCTGGGTCCATCTTCTCGCACTCGCACTCCTCAGACTTTCCAGCCACCAGGTCGTGCCAGTAGATATCTCTGCCCTGCTTCATGGGCACTTCAATGCCCGTCCTCTTGACCACTATTACGTTCTGCACCGATGGAGTATTGGCGGTGGCCTCGTCTACATTGGGCTTGAGTGGAATGGGCTTGCCGCGCCTGTACAGACCATCAGTGGTTATTACAGCCTTGGCCTCGGCATCCATGATTCTGCTGTTAAGGCCGCCCGAAGAAAATCCGGAGAAAACAATGCAATGAATTGCTCCGATCTTGGCGATGGCGAGCATGGCGATGGGCAGTTGGGGGATCATGGGCATGTACAACATGACTCGGTCTCCCTTTTTCACACCCAGGCTCTTCAGGCCGTTAGCGAACTTATTTACCTCCTTGTAGAGCTGCCCATAAGTGATCTTTTGCGTGGGCTGATCGGTGGGCTCAGGCACGAAGATATAGGCTACCTTGTCCTTCTTGGCGCCCAATGCGTGTCTATCTACCGAATTATAGGCCACGTTGCACTTGGCTCCCAAGAACCACTTGGCATAAGGTGGTATCCATTCCAGGGTCGATCCCCAGGGCTCAAACCAATCGGCATAGGTCTTGGCCATCTCGCCCCAGAACTGGATGTAGTTAGCAGAGCACCACAGGCGCATCTCCCGCTCTGTCTTGAATCCCTTCTCTTTCATCCACTTCATGACGTTAGAGTTCTCAACGAGCTCCTTGGACGGCTCGAATACTCTGGTCTCTTCATATAGCACTGATGTTTTTGCGGTTGCTTTTTGCTCAGCCATTTTGAACCTCCTTTATCAATTTATGTCTCTAAAACCCACTCAATCTGCTTTTTGTAAGCAAGTTTGCAAATAAACAAGCAAAGATAGGGCTCCCTCAATATCTGGAGGGGGTCTTAGATGCATTATCATCTTTGATTATTTTCATGATTAATAAGCTTAATGGTACACCAAAACGATCATCTCAAAAAGCCGGACTGGATACTTTGCTACAAGAGCCTGTTTGTTCCGGCGAGCCATTTACTGCCATCGAATAGCCTTTTTTGAATTACCAGTTTATATTTCTAAAATTCGACATATATATTTAGATCATAAGAGCTTCTTCGCGATTTAGCCGGTCAGCAAATGACCTGATACATAGAAGGGATTGCTGTGCGTAACTTGAACCAGGACTACGGTGCCAAGTTTAGGGCGGCCTTTAACAACTATGCCCAGATAGTTCTCTGCCCGGGCCTTCATGGTGCCGTCCCGCCCGCGCTCTATAATCCTGGCCGGCAAGATCTCGCCCACATACTGTTGATTTCTTTCGGCGGCGCTCTTCTGCCATAGCCGGGTCATCTCTCTTGATCTATCCTTCTTGATGCGGTCGGGCATGTCGTAGAGCCTGGCCGCAGCCGTGCCCGGTCGCGCCGAGAATCTGGTGATATTGACTTTATCCGGCTGCAAGCGCTTGATGAGATCCAGGGTCTCTATGAAGTCCCCATCCGTCTCACCTGGAAAACCCACTATGACATCCGTGATTATTGTGATCTTCGGAATAGCCGATCGAAAGGCGCAGACAAGCTCCAGAAAGCTTGCCGCCGAGTATCTGCGCCGCATGCTCTGGAGAATCTCCTCTGAGCCTGATTGTACCGGGATATGCAAGAAGCGGTATATTTTGGGGCTTTGATATGCTCTAAGAAGCTGATCTTTGATTAAAAGAGCGCTATTGGGATTCATCATGCCTACGCGGAGCCGAAAATCGCCCGGGATCTCTACCAGCCTCTCCAGCAATTGCCCCAGATTTGTCCCGATATCCGATCCATAAGCGGCCGTGTCCTGGGCAGAGATCTGCACCTCCGCGACTTCCAAAGCCGCCAGCTTTTCCACTTCAGCTACCACTTCTTCCACCCGGCGGCTCAACAGATTGCCCCGGGCCTTTGCAACTATGCAGTAGCTGCAGGAACCGTTGCATCCCTCGCTGATATTGACGACGGCGCACAGGTCGGCCACCTGAGAAGCATCATGAGGCAAGGCATCACGGGATGTGTCATGCAGCAACTCATCATTATTATTAATATTATAATTAAATATATCAGATATCCCGGCGGCAGAGGATCGGTTCAGCAGTCCCAGCCGTTCCCTACAGCTTATGCCGCAGATCGATTCCGGTACTGCCACGCTCAGGCATCCTGCCACTATCAGCCGCTCGCCTTGCAGCAGGCTAAGCCTTCGCACAACCTTTCGTTCCGTTTTTTCCGTGACCGCACAGGTATTTACTATTACTGCATCCGCTTCCTCCAGAGATGAGGGAATATGGCCCAGATCCTGCAAGGCCCTTGCCAGATCCTGCGAGTTTCCTAGGTTTGCTGTGCAGCCGTAAGTCTCGATATAGAATTTCATGCCCCTTCCAGAGCCATCTCTTCTCTACGTACCTGATATATTCCTACTATTATGCCCATTATGGCTGGAGCCAGGAAAAAGCCACCAATGCCCGCCACCAGCGCGCCCCCTAAAAAGGAGAGCATTACCAGTAAAGGATGCAAGGAGGATTTAGCCGCTACCAGGTATGGCCGGATTAGGAGCTCCGAAGGCAGGTAAATTAGAGCGGAAGACACCAGGAAGAAAACGGCCGCGCCTTCTATTCCCACCGCGAAATACCTGTAAACTGTCACCGGGACGATGACCACCCAGGAGGTAAGGAAGGGCACCATTCCAGCCACGAAGACAATGCTGGCCAGGGCAAAAGGTCTTGGCAGGCCAAAGGCATAGAAAATGAACGCGGCGATGATGCTTCCTAAAATAGAGGTATAAATCGTGCCGATGAAGATGCCGCTCAAGATATAATCGATGCGGCTAATGTATTTTCTATACGCCTCTTTCTCCCTTTGCGGCAGCAGAGATATTATTGACTCCACAAAGCTCTCTCCGTCCACCAGCACGAAGTAGCAGACGGGGATGGATACTATGAAGTTTATGATTCCCAAAGAGGCCACCCTTCCAATGTGAAAGACGGGGATGGAGGCGGCAATGGGGGCAATGATGCTCGCGGCATTCTCCAGCACGCTTGTCAATAGGTCCTTCATCCAGGGTGTCAGATCTCGAGAGGTTTGTTCCGTTAGAATGCTGAGCGCGGATCTGATCGCCTCTTGATTCTTGGCCAGGATTAAGATCTGGTTGGCGATCTCAATCATTCCCAGACCCAGAACGAAAAATATGGGGACAACTATGCATACGGCGGCAACCAATGATCCCAGCCGTTTCCTCTTGCCGAATTTATCACGGATGGGCTTGCCAACGTAGGCGAAGACGGTGCCAAGGATGATGCCGTCCAGAAAGGGAAAGAAAAAATAGAAGATCAATAGCATTGAGGCCAAGGCTATGATCAGCATGCCTTTATGTTCAGAGCACCATTTACCTGGATCAAAGTTCATGCATCACACTGCAGAAGATATCCTAGTCTCCCTGATAGATATGAGTTATGCTTATTGAAGTTCAAATTCAAGAGCAAGCCCTGGCCAGCATTTCCTCCAATTTTTCCAGACGAGGGGCAGCGTCAAGGTTTTGCTCTGCCACCCAGGCTTTCAGCTTCTTTATGGGCTTGCCGCTATCGATGATATCGGCGGCCTTTTCCATGCCCTCCCAAAGGTCGCGGGCACGATCGGTGATGCAAAGCATGGGCGCGGCATTCAGGCATACGATATCTCTCCGGCAGCCCCTTTCCTCCCCGGACAGGACCCGCAGCAGCTTTATGGCTTCTGCTTCTCTGTCACTCTGGTAAAGCAGGGATGATTCATCTGCCTCTTTTAGCCCCAGGTCCTGCAAACTTATGGCATACTCTCGGATGGTTCCGTCCTCGGCGAGCTCGGCGACAGAAGAGCGGCCCAAAGTGGAGAGTTCATCCATGCCTCGCATATCGTCCCGGCTCCTGCCATGCACCACAAAGGCTCGCCTAAAGCCTATCTCTTTCATGGCTTCTGCAATTGGCAGCACCATTTTTCCGGAGTAGACGCCCCGCACGGCGTAAGCGGGCTTCGCCGGATTGGCCAGAGACCCGGCCACATTGAGAACTGTGCCGAACCTGATCTGAGATAAAATCCGGTAGAGGGCGGAAGGGTGAATTTTGGCGCTCATGCCGTTGAAGATGCCAATTCCAGCGCGCTCAATGCTTCTTTTCACCAGATTTGCATCGCACTCCACATCGATTCCGAGAGTCTCCAAAATGTCAACGGCTCCGCATTTTGATGTTATGGCCCGCGCTCCATGTTTGGCCATTGTAATGCCGTCGGCGGCAGCCACCAGCGAGGCGGCGGTGCTGATGTTGAAGGTCTTGATGCCGTCCATGCCCGTACCGCAATTATCAACCAGAGGGCCGTTTATATCGGGATGGACATGCACGGTGTCGATCTCGTAGATGGCTTCCCAGATGCCGGCGATCTCGGCGGGCGTTGCGCCCTTGGCGGTTATAGCGGCCAGAAATGCGCCCTGCTGCAAATCGGGCTGCTCGTTGTTCAAAATCTGCTTGAAAAGATTGAACGCCTCAACTCTCGTCAAGTTGCTGCCCCTAATCAGTGCGTCCACTTGGCCACCAAAATATCTCAAACTCTCTTCCATTGGATAATCCCTTTCTCCACAATTTTAAGATGGTTCTTTGCTAAGCGTTTCTTTGTGCGTACTTTGTGGCTTTGTGACTTTGTGTTTTTTTTTGTATGTGGGTTTGAGCTTACTATTACTACTACCGCGAGGCCGAAATAAACCAATGTTTTAACTTCGCGGCTTCGCGCCTTCGCGTGAAACCGGGCCCGGTGAATCTCACGCGAAGCCACGAAGCCGCGAAGAACAATCAGCCGTTCACAAAGGCACAAAGACGATTAATTTGTCCATTAACTCACGCAAACAACTGATTTCATCCCGCTCCTTTGAGCGGAATGGGAAAATGCCTCCTCAATTCCGGCAAGATTCGTCCTTTTGGTGATGAGCCAGTCGGCTTTGATCATACCTCTGGTCAAAAGCTCTACAGCCAGCCGGTTTTGCCGGCTGGAGCAGCCGTAGGCTCCGCTGATGGTCAGCTCATGGTAGTGAATGGAGCGTTGGTCGATTCTCTCTTGATCGTTTCCCCGAATCGGTCCGGAGAAGATACAAATCCTTCCTCCGGGTGAGAGAAGCTTGAGAAGATCATTGTCCACCCGCACTTCTGGAGTGGCGGTGAGGATGACGTCCACGCCTGCTTTGTCGATCTCTTCGGCCAGGACGTTTTTCACAGACTCTTCCGCCGGATCGATAACCACAGCGTTTGTGTGCCTTTCCAGCAGGCGGATGCGATCAGGCATTCTCTCCGCTACTATTATCTTCTCGGCCCCGTGAAGCTCGGCTAAAAGAGCATGCAGAGCGCCGATGGGCCCGCCGCCGTAGATAAGAACACAGTTCCCCTCAGAGACGCGGGCCTGTTCCTGGCCGTTAATGCAGCAAGCCAGAGGCTCCGCCAGAGCGGCGAGAACCGGTTTGGCTCCCTGGGGCAGCAGGTTAACGCCGCCGGAAAGGCTCTGCTCGGGCAGGGCTAAGAGCTGTGCAAAGCCTCCATCGCAGTTGAATCCCATGATCTTGATGCTTGGGCAACGATTGTCGGCTCCCCGCAGGCACGACCTGCATTTTCCGCAGGCCAGGCCCGGCCAAACCTGTGCCAGGTCGCCTTCGGCCAGGGCTATGTCTGAATCCATCTCCACGATCCTGCCTACCATCTCATGCCCCAGCACGCGAGGATAAGCCAGGTCCCGGTGGCCCTGCTCTCTCATTTTGACATCCGTGCTACAGACGGCGCAGGCTTTGATCTCCAGCAAGGCGCCGCCTTTGGGGCACAGCGGATCTTGGATATTGCAAAGTTCCAGAACTCCCGGAGCCTTTAGAATCGCAGCTTTCATTTCTTGGGCAGCTCCACGGTCATGAGCACCCGGTCGGTTTCCTCGACGAGCTGCTTTTGCGTAACGCCGTAAAGTCCGGCCAGAAGGCTGGCACCGCCCATGCCCACGCCCTCTTTGACATAACCCTTCGCATAGATCTGCACGCCCGGGATCTTGGAGTTCTCAAGTCCCGGGTCGGAGTAATAGTAAGGCCGGCCGGTCGACTCTACGATCTCCTTAAAGTTGGCCGTTTTGTCTTCCACGATATATTTGGTGGTAGCAATGGAGATGTCGCCCTCGATTTTAAGGGCTTTTCCCAGAGCCAGCACGGCGGCCATTTGCGTGCCACCGGCTAAGACCACCCGGCAGCCCTGCAGGCCCTGCATGAGGCCCAGAGCCGCAGCCATCATGGGGTCGCCCACCTGTTCGACCGCCCGCAAGGGTTCGCTCTTCAGGCTGCCAATTTTGATGCCGGCCCGCAAAAATGCGCTGGCCACCACGCTCTTCTTGAGGGCAGTGGGATTAGACTGGAAGCTGCTGCTCACATTGACATCATAGCCCAGAGCCCAGAGAACTGCCATAGCCGTGGTTGTGCCTCCGGCGATGGACTCGCCAATGAAGACGCAGTCGGAGAGTTTTGCGAGCTTCTTTCCCAGCATTGCGGCATTTTCAAAGATGTCACGGGCCCCGGGCACGGCAGGCTCTTTGCGAATGTCGCTGCCCGCAGATCCGCCCAGCTCCGCGTAGGGAATGGCCGGTTTCTTACGAAGGCCCGAGGCCACAAATAAGGAAGGTATGCCGGTCAAGTTGAGCGCCGCTTTGGTGACGATGGCGGGAGTGGGCGAGCCGCCCGGCGCTTCCGGTAGCTCGGGCATGGTGATGATGCGGTTGGTCTCCACCAGCTCGGCATCGGCGCCGGGGGTATAGTCGGTCAGCTCCGGCGTGGTTCCGGCAGCGGATAGGCCGGGAATCTTGCCGGTGTCGGTGTTGGAAATGATGCAGAGAAATAATGGCCGCTGGGGGCGCGGCTCGAAATCGGGGTAGATCCAGTTTGGCATAATTCTAACCCAGGTCTGCACCTATATGAAACCAACGCCATTGGACTTAATTTAACTAAACTTGCGTTGACCGGCACACAAACAGGCTTTGGCCGGCGGGATTTCAATTGATCTAAATGAGGTCCTTTCTGGATTTCCGGATCTCTTCCAGCAGATTCTTCGAAGAATTGAGCCCTTCCTTTTGCAGTTCTATGGTCTCTTTTTGCAGTTCTATCATGATATCCATCTTTCTGCCGAGGTTTTCGTTCAGATCGTTAACTGCTCCAATGAGATTCATCAGGTGGACAGCGACGATATCCAGCCGGGAATCTGTCTCGCCTTTATCCACAAGCTTGTAGAATTTGGAAAAATCGCCTCTGGGCTCAGAGTATTCTCTTTCGATGGATGCGACCTGAATCAGACTGTTCTTAATGTTTATGGCTTCTTCAAACCATTTTAGCTTATCCTCGTCGCCTTCCGCTACTATTTTTACCCGGCCGTCATCGAGATTCTCGACCACTCCTTTCAGTCCCAGCATTCCGGCAAAATCGGTGACTTTTACCCTGTATCCAGTCTTCTGGACACTGCCCGAGACATAAGCTGCAAGCCTCTTCATCTTCCTGCATTTTAGGAGATCTTTATATTTGGCCTTATCGCTACTATTGGTAATCTGTGTAGTCCCGTACAACTTTATTCTTCTTTCCCATGCCCCATTAATGAGTATATAAAGTCAAAGGTTTCGGGACTACACATAGGTGTGTCTTGGCGAATTTGTGAGAATAGTAATACGCCTTCTAAATGCCGCGTTTGGCGCAATACTCATCAAGTGATATGTACTGATCCTTCTCTCTCTGGAGCTTCCTATATTGCTCATCTGCATAAGCCGCCGATACATCCTTTTTGCTTGCCATCCTATATCATCCCGAGCCGTTCCTTTATGGCCCTGATATCTGACGGTACCTGTCTAAGAGTCATCCCATATCCTGGTTGGATTTCTTCTCTCATGCCTTTGATCTCTTCAAGGGTGTTCTTTGTATTATCTCTGATTTCTAAAAGGACCGGGATTGCCTTGTTCAACTGGATGGCTGAGCAAATTTGAGCATAGCTCTCCGTCTTCGTAACATCGCCATCATAGTCCTCAAAGACAATGCTTGATACCCGAGAGCGTTCTGGTTTTTTTGTCTCTACCAGCCTCTTAAAATCCGCGATTGCTTCTTCATCGCCTTCGACCAGGGCTATTACCTCCGGTTCCTTCTCGCCCGTCCTATTGCGGGCATGAAAGCCCTTGAGACCCATGTCTATGGCATTGCTCATCAGGAAGTATCTGTAGCCTACCTCATGCACTTTGGGACCGGTAATCTTGATTTTTTGTTTCATGTTCTTCCTTGATATGTATCTGTAAGACTATTTGATTGTTTCTCATTCGATGTGTGTAGTCCCGAATGTTTGGGGGATTCTTGGTTTTCGTCCAGTGTATCCAGACACGCTTCACAGAGGATGGACTCAACTTCATATCCTCCGCGATCCTTTTGGTGCTCTCGCCTCTCTTTTTGGCCCGAATGATATATCTGATCTTCCTCTCTGTTAGCTTTACGACTTTATTATTCTTTCTCATGCCCTTTTGATGGGGATATAAAGTCAAAGGTTTCGGGACTACACACTAAGTATTTTAGACTGTCCGTGACAGCCCGATATCCAAGTCGGGAAGAATCAATGGAAAAGTATAAGATACCCAGAATTTCTTACGTCGGAAAAATCTAGACTATGCCGGAACTCTTCTGGTTTTGGTGTCTCTTTCCCGCTGGCCCTGTCATGATAAACCTTCTTGAGAGCACTTCCAACCTTTGATATAGCATAACCGAAAACCAATCCTGCTCCTTGATCTAAACTTGAACCACACAACCTGCAAAGTTATGGACCCCCACAGGAATGTGACACATAGGGCGGAAAAACATAAGTATCCGAATGGGATATAGACTTAGATAGCACTTCAAAGAATCGCCAGGAAATCGACATCTATAGTTTTAAAATATGGGGCCACGGCGATTTGTTTGCCGGTCACAGGACCCCCTGTCCAGTAAGATGCAGAGACTAAGCTATTTATTCCAGTAGATTAAAATATGGATTTTGTAGAGGATACGAGATGAAAAAATATATTGCAGCATTATGCTTTTGCCTCGCTCTGTTGATCGGGCAAGGTGCCGCCAATCCCGCGCCCATTCATATCGGCCATGGCCTTATCGGCAACATGTTCCCTCATGAAACTGGTGCTATTGTTTTGGGTTCGTATTTCAACCCAAATCAGGGAACCTATAACAACTATTGGAGCTTTGAATCTCGCATATTTGACTTCTGGCGTTTTATGCCTTCTGGATTTTGGTATACGAATAAAATTAAAAATATGGTATAAATATTGAAAATAGATTCCGGCAAACATATCTCCGAAACCTCTTTATAATCTTCAAGAGAACTTAATGCTCATGAAAAATCACTTCTCTGTTCTTCTCATTCTCCTTCTCTTGCTCCTGGCGGGCCAGGCCAATGCCTCCTTCTGGTTTAAGGTGATTGAGGTAACGCCAATTGAGATGACGCCCCATAGCGAAGCCAACTTCACCGTCTCTGTCAAGGGCCTGGGCAGCGAGAGAGCCTATGTCGAGCTGGTCTTCAAGAACAAAACCGAAGGAATTGATTTCATCTGCCCTAAGATGATCAAAAACGTCTATCCGACGGGGGTGACCAAATACAACTGCTCCGTCAAGGCAGCAGATGTGCCGCCAGGCAACTATTCTTTTGTGGTGGATGTTGCCGCCACGGGATCGCCCTCCGGCAAGAAGACGGCCTTCATTAATGTGGTCGCGGCAAAGAGCCCTGCGGCAATTGAGCCGGAGAGAGCGGCAATGCCAACGGGACCGACGCTGCAAACAAATAATGGCAATAATGGCAATCAGACCCCAGCCAAGGAGCCCCCTGCCCAGAAAACCCCTGCTTTTGGTGCCGTGGCGGCAATTCTTGCCATGCTGCTTATCTTCTGGAAGATGGAGAGCTAGAGGGGATTGGTCTTTTTTTTCGATTATCCCCAAAATCTCTTCGTCCGGGCATACTCCCTCTCCGCCTTCAGAATATCCCTGTAAAACTCAAGCTCATCACTCTGCATCTTCCCCACCACCCGCGCCGCCGTCTCCGGGCCAAGCCCCCGGCTCGCTAACGCGATGGCTGCGGTCTTGCCGTAGCTCAAGACCAAATTGGCATTGCGAAAGACCCGCTTTGTCCTGCGCTTGTCCTCGGCGGTCTTCTTCTTCTCCGGCTTCTTGACGATCTTGATCTCCTCCTCCTCCCAGGGCTTCAAGGCTGCGATCATGCGTGATTCGCATAAAGGACATTCGGGCTGCTCCGGCACTCGCTCGACCTGGCGCATGCTCTTCCATTTCTTGCAGTTCACGCAAAACAAAAGGACCCGGTCGTTCATGATGCGGTTCTTTAAGAGATCAATGACCGCGGCATCGGCGTGCTCAGGCGAGGTGACGTCCCGGCCCCCGCCCCGGCCGCTTGTACCAATGGGCGAAAGCCCGCAGGTGACAATCTCGATCGAGCCGTCCCGAATCCTCTCCAGAACCGAGCGAGCTCGCTCGATGTCCAGCCGGTCATGATAGATCTCCCGCAGTGCCTCCCGGTGCATGGGCGTGCCCTCGAAGACGGCCAGGAGCTTGGCCATGCTTACCCTCTGATAGTCCACATCTCGGGAGAAGGCCCCGAATTTGCGGGCCACGTGCACCATCTTCCAGCGCAAAAGCGTGGTGTTCTTGAGAGTCATCTCCAGGATGGGCTCCACGTAGGTCGGATCCAGCTCCAAGAGCAGCTTTTTGATCTCCTCGGCCAACAGGGCTTTGGGCAATGTCAGCTCGATTCGGTAGGGATCAATCTGCAGGGCCACACTGCTGCCGAATCGAGCGGAAAGTATGGCGGTGATTACCCGGCCCAATGTGTCATTGGTCTTGTGGCCGAAGCAGGCGTTGATGACGGCACCTTCCCCGCCGCTCTCCACCACGATGTGAGATTCATCGGGAACGGGCAGGTTTTTCTCGATCTGCTTTTTAATGAGATCGACCAGCTCCTCTGCCGCTTCCCTGTCCACCGGATACTTTCCCTGCAGCATGGACACGGCCAGCTCGCTTGCGTTGTTGCAGGCGTCGCCTCCGCCTTCTCTACCTTGGCCTCCTTCGCTTCCTTCGCTTTCCAGCACCTGCCGGATCTCCCGGCGCATGCGTCCCACCTCCTGGGCCACAGCAAAGGGAACGGGAATCTCCTCTCCCGTCCAGCTGGGAATCTCACCGCTTCGGTGGATGGGCACCACCTTGATCTCATTATCTCCAATCTCGGTGATCTCCCAGATTTCGCCCTTGGTGACGAACGTGGCTCCTGGCTGGGCGAAGCTGATGACAAAGGCCTCGTCCAAAGTTCCCACGGAGCGGCGGCCTACAATATCGTAGACGTTGTACCTCTTCTCATCCGGGATCATGGAGAGGTTCTCGATGTAGTACTCCCGCGCTTTGCGAGTCCTTTGCAAGAGGTCGCCGTCCAGCCACACCAGCCGGTGCTCCTCCATTTGAGTGATGACGCCGTCCATCTCTTCTCTGGAGAGCAGCCGGAAGGGATAAGCTCTGGTGATGATTCTGTGTGCCTTTTCCCGGTCGATCTCCCCGAAATCCATCTCCAGCCCCACAATCTGGTTAGCGAGCACATCTGTCGGCTTCTCATGAATCAGGATGGCTTCCAGCTCGCCGGCTGCCGCCCCGCGGGCAATGGCACAGCCCTCTGCCACGTCATCGGCACAGGTGGCGATGATGGTCCCGGAAGAGATGAGGCCGATCTTGTGCCCGGCTCTGCCGACGCGCTGCAAAAGGCGCGATACCTCACGTGGCGAGCTGTACTGGATGACGTGGTCCACATCGCCGATATCAATTCCTAGCTCCATAGAGGAAGTACAGATCAGGCCGCGTAATTCGCCGGCCTTGAAGGCCTCCTCTGCTTCCACCCTTGCCTCCACCGAGAGGCTGCCGTGGTGCACGCCAATGGGCTCGCCAAGCTGGCGAAACCGAGAGCCTAAGACCTCCGCCGCCTGCCGGGTGTTGACGAAGATGAGGCACTTTTTGTTTTGCACCGTCTCCCGGATGAAGCGAATCTGCGCCGCCAGACGGGGATCGCACTCCAGGGTGCCAGCCATAGTATAGTCAGCCCGCCTGGGCTCGGGACTTACTACCTGAAAATCGCTGGCCCTCTCCACATCCGTCTGGATGATTCGAAAGCTCCTAGCCGTTCCGACGAGCAGCCTGGCCACGGCCTCTGGCGAGCCCACCGTTGCAGAAAGCCCAATCCTTTGAAAGTCGCCGGCAAGCTCCGCCAGCCTCTCCAGGAGCACGGCCAGCTGTGAACCGCGCTTGGAGGAGGCCATCTCGTGCACCTCATCTACCACGACGATCTTGACCGTGGAGAGATTTTGGCGCAGTAGCTTTCCAGTCAGCATTATCTGCAGCGTCTCCGGGGTGGTGATCAGCAGGTCCGGCGGCTTTAATGCCTGTTTTCTCCGATCCGCCTGGCTGGTGTCGCCGTGCCGAACGGCTACCGTGATGTGCAGCTTCTCCCCCCATTCTTGAAACCGGCGCAACATATCCCGGTTCAGGGCACGCAGCGGCGTGATGTAGACGGCCTTTGTCCCCTGGTGCTCGCTGGTGAGAATCTTGTGAAAGATGGGCAGGCTGGCCGCTTCCGTCTTTCCCGTGCCGGTGGGCGCGATGAGCAGCACATTTTCTCCGGAGAGGATGAAAGGAATGGCCTCTTCTTGCGGCTTTGTCGGCTCGAAGATGGACTCTTCCACTAGCTTTGCTCTGATCTGATCATGAAGCAGGCCAAAAGCGTTCACAATTTATCCATTTGCGAAGCTTGGTGTATGAAAACCTTGCGGCAAAGACGATATGAATATATTGTATGTTATTCATACTTTTGTGATTGTAAATAATGTTTTATGTAATCTTTTTCCAGGAAAACTACTTATTCTTACACGTACTAATTGCCTGCTATGGCAATAGTCCCTCTGTGCATGAGAAGACCACGGAGAAGATCTGATAAAGCCAGCACAATCAAATATGGCCGATGCCCGGGCTCTGCAACTGGAGGCGGCAAAACAGATCCTGGCAGAGGTTTTCCACATACGGCTTTGCGATGTTGAAGATATGATTATCAGAAGGCTTACAGAGAAGTGCCGGCCTGAGGAGAAGAGCCAGATCACGGAGAATGGAAGTTCTGCAAAATGGGGGACGTGGCCGGAGATGTTCATGATAGAGGAAGTCATTCTCTAATTGTGGCAGATTTTACCAGTTCGTATAATGCCTCGTTTACGGGAACCTCTATATTATGCTTTTTCGCCCGGCGAATGATGTAGCCGTTTATGGAATCAATCTCAGTCATCCTAAACTTTAGCACATCCTGGAGCATGCTGGAGGTATTGCCGGATGTCTTCTCGGCTACGGAATAAACCATTTTCCTAACGCTCTTCTCATCTCGCTTTATGCCTTCCTTTGCGGCAACGTTCACGGCTTCCTTGATCGCGCCCTGCACAGTATTTTTAAGGAGGGAGGATAAAACAATCCCGTTCTCCCGGCGGGTTAGAGCCGTTATGGGATTAATCACGCAGTTGACGAAGAGCTTGCTGTATTGAAGCTCCTTAAAATCCGGGGCAAATTCCAACTCAAAGCCCTTCTCCAAAAACCTCCCCATCATAAATTTTTTCTTATCCTCGCCGATTTTATCCTCTAGAATGGTTTTTCCCTTTCCTTTAAGCTCCACCGTGCCGTCCTCAGTGAACTTGACTCCTAGAGAGGTGATGCCTTCTAATACTTGAGAATTGGGCAGATCAAGCTCATTAAAGACTTCCCGATTTCCCATGCCGTTCATCAACAATATGAAGAGGGCATTCTTCAGCCGCCCTTGCAGGAGGCCAGACTTCCTCAATTCATCGCAGCTTCAGGCAGAGAGTAAGTCTTAACGCATACTATTATGATCTCCGGACAAAAATCGGATGCTTTCAGGTCATCAAGGCCTGTAAAGCAGTGTTTGAACTTCAAAAGCTTTCTCTCTTCGGGAAGATATATCTGCAGGCCGATATCTTTTATTCCATTTATATGGCTCTTTCTTCCCAGGAGAGCCACGTTTTCGATTTTGCTTCCATTTAAATCGCAAGGGTCTGAGAGAAGATATCCCATGAATGAGCCAATGGCTCCCGCCCCATAAATCAAGACATCTGCCATTTCATTCACCAATAAAAAAAGATTAAGCGACCAGGCCTACACATTGAGCTGGTAGGCGTAGCCGGCCTGGAAGTACCTGTAATCCGAGAACGTGAACCCACTGCCATCTATGGCGATGTTGTGATACTCATTTCCCGGTACATTGATGGTCACTGTACCGTCGGGCTCTCCCGTCATTCCCTCGGTGGCCTGATAGCTGCCATCGACATAGACATTATACCCTCGCAGCCAGGTTGAGCTGATGGTGACAGCCGCGAAATTGTAGACGGGCTGGGCGGGAGGCTGGTAGGGCACTACATCTATTACTATCACATTGCTGGGCTGGCCGGCGATATTGAAGAACAACTGGTGCTGCCCCACCTCATCAGCATAAAATCCTATCTGGTTGTAGGGATAGAAGTAGTAGCTGTTCATATCCAGGTTGCCATCCGGATAAATTTCATAGAGATAGCCATAACCACCGGCGGGAGACGTGGTGATCATGTTGAGCATGGAACCCAAAGGAACCATGGCATACTGAGTCCAACTGGATGCCCCTGAAATCCAGAGAGAGTTTATGCCGGTGCTAAGAGCATAGGTCTGATACTGGGCGTAGGACACCGCTTTTTGCGTGGAGCCGAAGTAGAGCATGGCAGGCTCCACCTCCTTCAAATCGATTTTAGTAGGAGCGGTGAGCTGATCTACTGGAGCCTCGGAAGTAGAACGGTAGTACTTAGAGAACTTCTGCAAAGCAACCTGACTGGAAGCTGTGCTTGAATCCTGGCCGGTTGCCAGACCGGATACTTTACCTAATGACTGGCCGGCGCTCTGGTCTATTGCAGGATTGGACAAGAGCGGCAGGCCGCTAACCCCGGTTGTCCGCGTTTCGGACTGCAATTTTGCAGACTTCACCAGCTCGCTTGAGCTGAGGGGCTTTTCGCTCCAGGATGCAGATCTTCCTCCTTTTGAGCCTGCATTTTCCGATCCAGAAGATGACGATTCCTGCAAAGCGGCACTTCCCGTTACCGTGATCGTCCCTTGCATGCTGGGGTGAATGATGCAGTGATAGCGGTAGCTGCCGGGAGTTTTGAAAGTGAAGTCGAACTTCTTTCCTGGATTTAGCACACCTGAATCGAATAAGCCTTTAATATCACAGGTAACAGAATGCTGTAAACCATCCTGATTATGCCACTCTACTTTCGTTCCAACAGGCACGGTCAAAGTGGATGGCTGAAATAAGCTGTCCTTGATATTTATCGTGGTTGCAGAGCCGGATGGATCGTCAACCTGATTGAGTTTCACACCACCGAAATTGTACCCAACCTGGCTGTCGAGCTTTTTTTCGGACACAGCGCCCGATAAGCTGATCAGCATTATCAGGATCAATATTGATAGACACCTTTTCATAGACTAAAACCCCCATTTCTTCTTAGATACGCATCTATAAGAATATATATTTTTTGTGGGAAAAATGATATATAACGCTACAAAAATACTATGAGCCGCAACAAATAGCTCCGGCTCATCGTACTTTAGAATAATAGCTTCACTCTTCCGGCTCATCCCGGAAGATGGTCTGCTCCCTACCCGGCCCCACCGAGACGGCAGAAATGCAGTTATCCAGCGGCTCAATATAGAGTAGATCCTCCAGCCGCTCAACATAAGCACGGGCATTGGCCGGCAGATCATCATACTCTTTGACTTCGGTTATATCCTCAGTCCAACCAGGCATGTCCTCATAAATGGGCTTGCATCTGGCCAGGTCTATTGTGCTCTCCGGAGGATAGCCGAGCTCCTCGCCATCGAGCGTATAGCCGACGCAAATTTTTATGGGATTTATGCCTGTGAGCACATCCAGTTTGGTTAGAGCCAGCTCCGTGTAGCCGTTCAGGTGTACGGACTTCAGGCCCAGGACGGCATCAAACCAGCCACAGCGTCTGGCCCTGCCTGTGGTAGTGCCATACTCCGCACCCTTCTCTCGCATCATCACGCCCAGAGCGTCTTTTAGCTCTGTGGGCATGGGACCTTCTCCGACGCGGGTGATGTAGGCCTTGATCACGCCGACCACGTTGTCTACCATTACCGGTCCAACGCCCAAGTTGGCGCAGGCGCTTCCCGCGGTAGTGAAGCTGGAGGTCACGAACTTCTGCGTGCCGTGGATGACATCCAGGAATGCTCCCTGAGCGCCTTCGGCCAGAACGCACTTGTCCTCGATGAGAGCCATGTTGATCTCACGCGAGACATCCGTCACCTTGTCCTTCAGGCGTTTTCCAATCTCCAGATACTCATCGATGTAGGGCGCATACCTGACCACCGTGGGGTCACCGCCCATGTCGGCGATGGCTTTCTCCTTGGCCGGACCGATCTCTTTAAGCTTGGCCTCCAGCAGAGCCGGGTCGGTGAGGTCTCCCATCTGCACCTCCTCGCGAGCGACCTTATCCACGTAGGCGAACCCAATGCCACGGTTGGTGGTGCCGATCTTCTCCGTCCTGGCCTTCTCACGTAGCCCGTCGAGCTCAATGTGATAGGGCATGATGATGGTCGTCTTGGCGTCGATGCCGATATCGACCTCGATGCCCTCTGATTCCAGGGCCTGAATCTCGCTCCACAGGACGCGGGGGTTAAGCACCACGCCCGGACCGATGAGCAGCCTTCTGCCAAAGATGGCGCCGCTGGGAACCAGATGCAGCTTGTATTTCTTGCCGCCTACTACCACGGTATGGCCGGCGTTGTCGCCGCCCTGGAAGCGAACCACAACATCGTAATTTTCGGCCAGGAGATCAATAACCTTGCCTTTGCCTTCATCACCAAACTGTGCACCGGTGAGTATTGTAAACATGGAGCTAAGGTTAGCGGCCACGTAGATAACAATTTTGATGCACATAGCCGACTATGGCTCTAGTCACATCCACGCCCAGGGCCTCGAAGATGCCCTTTCCCGAGGGAGTTCCATTCACCTCGATGACGGTGAGGCCGCGGCCCGTCTCCAGGAGATCCACGCCGCAGTAAACTGCGCCCACCGCCTTGGCCGCCCTGGCCGCCAATTCCGCCAGCTCCTTGGTAAGAGGACAGGCTACCGCTCGTCCGCCCCGAGCCAGGTTGCTGATCCACTGACCGGGAGGGGCGAGGCGATAGATGGCGCCCAGAACTTTTCCGTCCACCACAAAGGCCCGGATGTCGCGGGGAGAATCGAATGCAATGAACTCCTGCAGGTAGACCAGCCCCTGTTTTTCCAGTATGCTTTCCAGTAGGGCAAGGTCTGTCTCGACTCCGTCCTCCAAAAGAACGATGTCTCGGCCCTTGTAGCCGAAGAGTGGCTTGGAGACTGCTTTTTTGAAATGCTTCAAGACTTTTTCTGCCTCTTCAAGGTTGGTAGTGACAGCAGTCATGGGAGTGGCAACTCCAGCATCGTGCAGAGCCCGAGAGGTGGCGAACTTGTTGGCCGCCCTGGCTATGGCCTGGGGCGGATTGATGATGGCGATTCCCTTTTCCTGCAGGGCCTGCAAGACCTCAAAACGGAAGGCGACGTCGCTTGCCCCCCTTCGGCCCAGGTCCCGCACCACTATGGCGTCCAGATTGAGGAGATCGACTCCAGCACAGCTAAAGGATTGAATGCGGTTGATGCTGGCCAGGAGGTCCGAGAAGTTCAGGAAGAATGCATCTATGCCTTTTGCAGAGAAAGAGGCAAGGAGAGCCTGTGCCGTCCAATCCATAGAGTCTGAAACAATGATGGCAACGCGCATGAAAAGGGAATTGGCGAGCGGATATATCACGGTTGCCTCTCAGTCGTTGCCGATAAACTGCCGATAACGAGTAAGCCCGCCCCCGCCGGGATGGGTCGGCCACCTCCAGCCAGCCGTCATTCACCCAGTCTTTGAGAGGGTTCGGACCATGCGCTCAGAAAGGCAGCTCAAGCGCTATGCGTGTTATGGTGAGAATAGCTCAATACACATGCCCCGAGGGAGAAGAGATAGACACAATAGCGAAATGGTTAAAAAAGACTGTTGTGAGGCTGGAGTAATCACATTTTAGCGAGTTCTTCCAGCATATCTTTATGGCATGCGACGCTATCAAGGAAATGCTTGCGTTCGCTAGGAGATAGGGCACTTAACCTCTCGTCAGTGGGCACCAAATACCCACCGGAGGGCCTTATCGACACCGCCACGCCCTCAAATATATCTGAGCTTACCAAATCACCATCTACCATTTTTCTTCATTTCTGCAACGTTATCATTGTAACCAATCAACACGGCACAACTATAAATCATTGTCGTCACCGAACAATCCTCATATGCTAGCATCTTAAACGAATCGTGACCGAAATAAACCAATGTTTGACTTTGCGGCTTCGCGCCTTCGCGTGAAACCGGATCGTGGTTGAATCTCACGCGAAGCCACGAAGAGCGTGAAGCCTGGCATCCATAATCATCACGACTCAAATTTTAGCCATAAGAGTATCCAAATAGTAGTAATAGGTGTAAAGATTACTCCTTGCCAAAAATATTACGGAATGAAATTAATGAACGGAAAATATACAATTATTGGGGCACTGCTTTGCATAATGGCTTTAGCTCTGCTCCCCGGCGCAGTGTGTGCAGATGACGACATCCTCTTCCAGGTATCCACGATTGATGCCCTGCTGCAGGGCGTTTTTGACGGCTTTTACACATTCGATGATCTCAAAACCCATGGCGATTTCGGCATAGGCACCTTCGATTCGCTCGACGGTGAGATGGTTGCTCTGGACGGGGATTACTATCAGATCAAGGCGGACGGCGTGGCCTATCCGGTGCAGGGCAATATGACAACGCCCTTTTCCACAGTGACCTACTTTCAGGCCGACCAGACCATAGCCATTAAAAATGCCGGCAACTTCACAGAGCTTTCCCGCCAGCTCGATGAAAAGCTGCCTTCCAAAAATGCTTTCTTTGCCCTGAGGATGGACGGCACCTTCCCCTACATCAAGACCAGAAGCGTTCCCAAGCAGGAGAAGCCTTATCCGCGCCTGGCCGATGCTACCAAGAATCAATCGGTCTTCGAGTTTACCAATGTCACTGGAACTGTGGTGGGCATCTGGGCACCTGAATTTTCCAAGGGCCTCAACGTCCCAGGATACCACCTTCACTTCATAACTGCGGACAGAAAGGCAGGCGGGCATATCCTCGATCTTAAGGTTGATGAGGCCGAGGCCAAGGTGGACATCACAGCCGGATTTGCCATGGAGCTTCCCACAACAGGTGACTTCTACAATGTCGATCTGACCCAGGATCTGCAATCCGAGCTTAAGAAGATTGAGAATTGATCAGCAATGTGAATACTTATTTATACTATCAATTTTTTGGGCGTGATCATTCTTATAACCGGTGATTGCCTGAAAAGGATTAAGTCCTTCCTCCGCCCAATTAGCTGCACCATTCGACTAAAAGATCCCGTGAGACAAGCCGAAATGAAATCGATCATAATAAAAGGTGCCCGCGAGCACAACCTCAAAGACATAACCGTAACGCTTCCCCGTGATAAGTTCATCGTCATCACCGGCGTCTCCGGTTCAGGCAAATCCACTCTGGCCTTCGACACCATCTACGCCGAGGGCCAGCGCCGCTACGTAGAATCGCTCTCCGCCTACGCCCGCCAGTTCCTGGGCCAGATGGACAAGCCCGATGTGGACAGCATCGAAGGCCTCTCCCCGGCCATCTCCATCGAGCAGAAGACCACCTCCAAGAACCCCCGCAGCACAGTGGGAACGGTAACCGAGATCTACGACTACCTGCGCCTCCTCTTTGCCAGAATAGGCGTGCCCCACTGCCCGGTGCACGGCATAAAGATAGAGTCTCAGTCGCCGGAGAGGATAGCGGAGAGCATTTTGGAGGAGGCGAGAGAGCATGCCGGAAAGCCGGAAGGCAATGCGAGGGCAAAGCCGAAGGCAGAGCTGAAGGCCAAGCAAAGAATGACGAAGACGCCGCCTGCGGCTGCACGGTAACGATTCTCGCTCCCGTCGTCCGTCAGAAGAAGGGAACCTACGGCCAGCTCTTCACCGACCTGAATAAAGAGGGCTTCACACGGGTGCGGGTGAACGGAGAGATACGCAGAACGGATGAGACCATCGAGCTGGACCGCTACAAGATGCATGACATTGACGTGGTCATGGACCGGCTCGATCCCGCTCTGGACAGATCGCGGCTGGTGGAGGCCATCGAGAATGCTCTCAAGAAAGCGGAGGGCCTGGTCGTCGTCCTTTTCGGCGAGGGCAGGGAGCGGCTCTACTCCGCCACCATGGCCTGTCCGGTCTGCGGCATGGCCTTCGAGGAGCTGCAGCCGCGCATGTTCTCCTTCAACAGCCCCTTCGGAGCCTGCGAGTCCTGCAATGGTCTGGGCATTCGCATGGAGTTCGACCCGGATCTGATCATACCGGACAGAGAGCTATGCATCGCCGACGGAGCTGTGGCGCTCTATCGAAATGCCATCGACGGCTGGCGGGGCCAGCATCTGGCGGCTGTGGCCAAGCACTTTGGCTTTGACGTCTTCACCCCCATGAAAGACCTCTCCGAAGAGCAGTACAACGCCCTGATGTACGGCTCGGATGAACGCATCCAGTTCAGCATGAGCATGAAAAATGGTGACGCTTATTGGATGCATAACGGCCAGTGGGAGGGCTTGATTCCGCAGAGCGTCCGCCTCTACGGCCAGACCGCGTCCGATTACCGGCGCGAGGAGCTGGAGAAGTTCATGCGCGTCCTTCCCTGCCCGAATTGTGGCGGCCGCAGGCTGAAGGAGAAGGTGCTGGCCGTAACGGTCGGAGAAAAGTCCATTGTGGATGTGACCGATCAATCCGTCGGGGAGAGCATCGACTTCTTCCAAACGCTCGCGCCCAGGCTCTCGGAAAAGGAGCAGGAGATCGCCCGCCAGATCTTGAAAGAGATCTCCTCCCGCCTGGGCTTTCTGGAGCACGTGGGTCTTGCCTACCTCACCTTATCCCGGAACGCCGGCACCCTCTCCGGAGGCGAGGCGCAGCGCATCCGCCTGGCCACGCAGATCGGCTCCAACCTGACCGGCGTTCTCTATGTGCTGGACGAGCCCTCCATCGGCCTTCATCAGCGGGACAACGCCCGGCTCATTGAGACGCTAAAGAAGCTGCGGGACCTGGGGAACACGCTCATCGTAGTAGAGCACGATGAAGAGACCATCCGCAGCGCCGATCACGTGCTGGACATCGGGCCCGGCGCTGGAATTCACGGCGGCTACGTGGTGGCAGAGGGCACGCCTCTGGAGATCGAGAAGAATGCAGAGTCGCTCACCGGCCAGTACCTCTCCGGGAAGAAGACCATTGAGATCCCGGCCAGCCGCAGGAAGAGCAATACCTTCATTCGCCTTTTGGGCTGCCGGGAGAACAATCTCCAGAACATAAACGCCGCCATCCCCCTGGGCGTCCTGACAGTTGTCACCGGCGTCTCGGGCTCAGGCAAGTCCACCCTCATCTACGACACTCTCTACCGGGCCCTCATGAAGAAGATCTACAAATCGAGCGTCGAGCCGGGCGAGTACGATGAGATCATATTCGACTCCGAGGTGGACAAAGTCATCGTCATCGACCAGAGCCCCATCGGCCGGACGCCCCGCTCCAATCCGGCTACCTACACCAAGATCTTCGACCCCATCCGGCAGGCCTTTGCCGAGGCCAAAGAGGCAAAGGTGCGCGGCTACAAAGCGGGTCGCTTCTCCTTTAACGTGAGGGGCGGTCGCTGTGAGGCCTGCCAGGGAGACGGGCTGATCAAGATCGAGATGAACTTTCTGCCCGACGTTTACATCGAATGCGAGGAGTGCAAGGGCACCCGCTACAACCGCGAGACCCTGGATGTCAAGTACAAGGGCAAATCCATTGCCGAGGTGCTGGACATGACTGTGGAAGAGGCCCGAGAGCACTTCCAGAACGTTCCTGCCATCAGAAGCAAGCTCGACACTTTGCTAGGCGTGGGCCTAGGCTACATCAAGCTGGGGCAGAGCTCGACCACCCTCTCAGGCGGCGAGGCGCAGAGGATCAAGCTCACCCGGGAGCTGGCCAAGCGGGGCACGGGAAAGACCATTTACCTGCTGGACGAGCCGACCACCGGGCTGCACTTTGCTGATGTCAAGAAGCTCATCTCCGTCCTGGACGACCTGGTGGCCAAAGGCAACAGCGTGGTGGTCATCGAGCACAACCTGGATGTCATCAAGTGCGCCGACTACATCATCGATCTGGGGCCGGAGGGCGGGAACGCCGGCGGGCGGATCGTGGCAGCGGGCACGCCGGAAGAGGTGGCAGCGGTGGAGGAGAGCCACACGGGCCGGTATTTGAGATCGAGAGTTTGCGGCATTGGGCAGGGAGCGAATCAACTCGATAAGACCGAATGAAAAAGCAGTCCATCTGGCATTTAGAGCCTCAAACATGGACTTCCTCAACCTCCTTCAGAATGCACCCCGGCTTCAGATGATCCAAGTACCGCCATCCTACCTGAAGACCATGTCCAAAGCAATTGATGTGTTCCTGGATATGCAGGGTGTCAAACTGCTGGAAGGAGATGTCTGGGGTCACCGAAAGGACATTGACGAGTACTTCACCGTTGAAGATGCTACCATTGAAGAAATCCGATCTCTTGCGGATAGTGGCACGACCCTAGACGGCGCTACAAATCAGATCCAAAAGAAGGCAAAAATCGGACCGGACCTCATCAAGTTCATCGCCACGACCAAGATAACTGCTTGAGCCTCAAGTCCAAGCAGACCTATATTTTTTATGATCAAAAATCTTCCCGAAACGCCAGCTACTATCAGGCTTAAATAAGATCATAATAATTATATTAATTTAGTGTATATTTAGATGGAAAACTATTTAGTTTAACCGTAGAACCTTGTACTGGCGGTATCAATGAATAACTACCTCGCATTTATTATCATAGCCTTCTATTTCGGATTGATCGCTACTGGAACGGCTCAAGAGTTCTCCTATACATTCCCACAGGATCAGGGACAGGAGATTGAATACTTGGATTCCTATTACCCCGCTTATTATCCCTCTGCATATTGGAGCTACCCTTATGTTCCTGCAAAAATTGCGGTCCAAGCTACAAAAGAGCGTCTTTGGGCTAATAAGTACGCGAACCCCAATTCTGTCTTTTGGCAAGTACAAGGAACAAAGGAACGCTTGTGGACAGTTAAGAATGCATGCTACGGCTGCTGGCAAGATTATGATTGGATGGATCGAAATGGTCCCTGGGAGAACAGGTACTAAAACCCAACTTGTATACGGACCTATCAATGATCTTTAAAGCTCATAAGAATCAACGCACACTTTTTTTTTAAGTCGCCGATCTGCCCACTCATATGGACACTCCATCTCTTTTCCAGACCTTCCGACCATTGTTGTTCTCAATTAAATAGTTGCCTGACTTTCTGAGTTCTGTACGTACGCGATCTTTTTTTTTAATCCTAAATTATTTGCTATTGTTTGAATCTCTCTGCTGTCATAGACGAAAAATTTGAATCTGCAATTCTTGGAAATATACGTAACGAAATCTACGGCATGCGGGTCGTTGCATCGAACCATTGCTTGCGCCTCCCCTGTCCCATTACTTGGTTTACGCCTCCATCTTCACATCGTGCCTCTCGAAGAACTCTATCAGGGCATCTTCTACCACTTGGCTTTGAGCACGCAAGCTGCTCTTGGTTAATACGGTGTAAACCTTCAATGTTTTGGCTACAGGTTCGGATAGGGTCAATGTAGTTTTTTGCATGACTATCTGTAACATGGCTTCTTGCTTATAAATGTTACGTATCTAAAATTTTAAGTACTTAAATCATTTCTAACTTATAACGTACTAATAAATTTATGTATGTTATTTAACTCAACAGAACAATTCAGCGGTCCTGTTGTTCTCAATTCTCGTCCCTTTAAGCTGCAGCTACAAAGTCCGGATTCCCTTGCGAAATGCCTTAAATTTATATGCCCATAGCTTATAGCACTTTAATATTTTGATACCAAAAGCTTTTTATCCAGAGACATCTTATTAGGTTTAGAGTCACAAATGGAGGATTCAAAAAATGATAGATGATAATGCAGAGAAGAAGACTGATGCTAAGAAGGCAAAAGCTGATGTAGGGAAAAAGACGGAACATAAAAAAACAGAAACAGAAAAGCCGAAAGCTTCACATAAGAAATAATGTGGCTAAGGCACTGAAAATACCTAATAATTCAGGCAGATTTGAGAATGGATTCAAAAAAAAATTGATATCCTTTCGAAATTTGCCAATCCCTCCTCGTTAACCTTTGTAATACATATGAGCAATTTCAAGGATCGAGTAATGTCTGCTTCTCGAAGATCCTATTTGAATCGCGAATTCGATCCATTCCAGTACTTAGGAAGTGTGAACACCCACCAAATCACCTCTTTCAATATGATTGCCGACAAAGTTCATAGCTTTATTGGTTTAGATAGCTTTAAGTTAAGGAAGTAATAGCAGTTTAGGTGATAATCTATGATAAAGAAGTTATTAAAAATTGTAATCAGCTTGTTAGTCATCTCATGGGTTGCGAAAAAGATGTACTTTCATCATTGCAGCAACGGAAAACAAATTAAACCTCTAACTGCGAAATTAAAACGCCAAATGGAATGCGAAAAATGATGGGAAGAAATAGCAAAAAGTAAATATTTTTGCTAGTCCAACGCAACCGTAATTCGCTTACCTATAATATTTTTCAGTAATGTATTTAACCTTGAAGTGAGGTATTATATCTATGGTCGAGGAAAGTTATAGAGAATTTATGTGTAAGCTTGTATATCCAGGATGCGCTTTTGAGGTGCGTGCGAAAACTGATGATGAGGTTATTAGGCTTGCACACATGCATCAGGAAATGGCTCACGGTGTGAAGGAGATATCGCCTGATCTCGAAAAGGAAATTAGGACGAAAATTAGACCAGTATCGTCAGACGGGCACACGTTTTAAGTAATTGTTGCCCAGTCATTTTTTTGATTTTAAAACGCAATACCCCGCAGCTTGCTGCGTGTGGGTGCGCCGCCGCCGTTTCACTCACGGTTCGCAGATTAATATCGATTGCATCAGAGCATGTTCTCTTGAGATAATTTTGCCTCGATTTGATGCCATGTCTCTTTGGAGAACGCTTTTCAGGTAACCTTCACCCTCGACCTAATAACGATGCATTTGTATTTATAAACGCTATATATATTAAAATTTAGGTACCAAAATCTTTTTATGCAATAACATCCTATAGTATATTTGGTTCATGAAAGGAGGTATCAAATTGGCAAGCGAAAATGTAGAGAAGGCAAAGACCGATGTAAAGAAGGGTGTGGCTGATTTAGAGAAGGCGGGCAGTTATCTAAAGGCAGATATAGAATCTGGTGTGGAAAAAGCCAAAGCTAGTTTGGGGCATAGTGAACTTGAGAAGAAAGTAGAATATGCCAAGGCAGACATAAAGGCTGATATTAAGAAGTCAAACGCGGAAATAAAACATGCATCCGCTGATGCAGAAGCAAATGCTGATGAAGAAAAGGCTAGGGCAGATCGAGCAAGAAAACGCTGAATGGATTAAATAATTAGATTAAAGTAATATATCTAGAATAGCGATGTTAGAATAGCAAAAAGGAGGATGCAAGGATGGCAGACTTAATTTATTTGGCAGTAGTATTCTTTGTAATAGCTCTGATACTCGGAATAATGGGATCACGAGGTGCAGGAATATCGATGGATATTGCCAAATGGCTGATAATCGTATTCATCATCTTGGCGGTACTGTCGCTCGTATTCGGTGGTGGCATATTGCATATGATATTACCACTGGCAATTTAGATTGAAGGAAATTTGGCTTTAGCCACATGATTGGAAAAATGCTTAAGGATAAAAGCGTGATTTGCATAGATCAGAAAAGAGGCTAGATATGAAAAAAATATTATTGCTTATGCTTATTGCCACAATGATGCTCACAGCATTCCTGGCTCTTGGCGCCGCAGAGGATGTAACTAAATCAACTACGAGTACGACTGCAACCCCTGCTCCCGATGTTACCAAATCGACCACAACTACAACGGCTCCTGGCTCCGAGGCTACCAAATCAACTACAACTACTACGACACCTAGCTCAGAGCCTACAAGTACGACTAAATCAACCACAACTACTACGACTCCAGGCTTCGAAGCAACCTTTGCTGTAGCCGGGATTCTGGCAGTGACCTTCATTGCGTTAAGGAGAAAACACTAAGATTTTCAAAATTTTTTTAAAAATATGAGAGCATTGTTTTATTTAGGTGAAAGGACTATGATTTGGAAACTTCTAAAAATATTGTTCGCGCTAGGTACTATTGTCCCGCTACTCTTGGTCCTGGCGAGAGATATTCACAGTGTTGTGAAAGAAGGAAATTTCTTAGGTACAGATGGATTGGAGTGATCATTTTGAAGAAAGACGAATTCATGCTGCTGATAGAGGGTTGCAGGCTTCCCGAAATGTTTGATCAAAATCTTTTGGACAATGCTTCTGTAATGTTCAGCAAATGGGGTATGAGCAGACAAATGGACGAAAAGGAGCACCTTTTTAAGAGTTCTGGACTTGCTCCCAAACCAGAAGATAGCGATGCTCTAAAGAAAGAAAAAGAGGCACTGCGTTGTGTGTGCGAGAAGATGATGAACTCTCAGCTAAATAGGAAAGACGCAGTAGTGATCATTAAGAATTTCAATAATATCAAAGATACAAAATTTGAGTGGGTCGAAGAGTCGATTCTTAAACTGGGAACGCTGGGAACTGGGCACTCATCAGTCGGACCCAGGACAGATAGATATGATATACCAAAAGTTGCTGTTCAGCATAACCGTTATTGCTTTTTTCTTAGTACAGGCAGAGGCACAGCCAGGTGACCCGCTCAATCCCAGCCAACTGGGTGAATCCATGTCCATGCCCTTGCCCCAAGAACTCATTTTGGAGGCCAAGATGGCAGGAATAATAGCAAAATCCAATCCGTTCTATGAATCAGATAGCAAACAACCAGGTTTCTCAGTCGTGCCTCAGTCCGAAGAGGATGCAGATAATTCTCTGGATAATGTGAATGTGACAGGAACATGGTCCTTCGATCTCATGGGCAAAACACCAGAGCAGATGAAACTGTATCTGATCCAGAACGAAGACGTGGTCATGGGCCAGGGAGTAATAAATAGAGGAAATGAAACAGAGGAGGCCACAGCCAGCGGCTCAATAGCAGAGGATAAGATGAGCTTAGTCGTGATGCCAGTGGGAGTCTCGGACCTGTACAAGCTCAATCTGTCATTATCCTCACTGGCTGCAGGGACCTATACTGCCTACATGGCCGGTGGTAACAGCTGGTCCGGCGAGGTCACATTCTCGGTTTCCTCGAATATTTTCAAGCCTACATCTACGGTATCCAAAGATGGACCTGGTGCACATGCGGCCACGAACTCGACAGCTGCGACGCCCGTCCAGCTTTCTGGGAATCAGGGGGCAAGCAAAGGCATTAGCTCCTCCATATCCACCAGCATGTCATCTGGCGGCGGATCAATGAGTGAAGAATCATCCAGCTCTGCATTCTCCGGCTCTGTTATGTGAATGGTCTCGCAGCGTTCAACTCGTTG
Organism: Methanotrichaceae archaeon; assembly: GCA_963803855.1. GTDB lineage: Archaea > Halobacteriota > Methanosarcinia > Methanotrichales > Methanotrichaceae > Methanothrix. The sequence goes on along the minus strand of CAWDNX010000001.1, from coordinate 169,602 downwards.
TCCAAGGAGTTGTGTAGTCCCGAAGATCAGATATACATGAAGTGATAATTTTGACAATTTCGTGAATTGGTATAACACGATAAGGTTCCATGAATCGCTTGATACAAAATGGTATCTACAGACGCCAGATACAGCATTCTGGTCCAGACTGCCCGAAGGATGTGTTTCTGGATCGCATGGAGACTGAATTAAATATTAGAAATGGAATTTAAACATGCGGGCCGAGTATATAAAGTCCAAACATTCGGGACTCTAAATTAAAATTTAGATACGAAAATCTTTTTATGCAATAACATCCTATTAGACTTAGGATAAGACCATTTTAGATCCATAAGGAGGAATTAAAAGTGGCTATTGATATCGAAAATCCGAACGCTGATACTAAGAAAGCAATGTCTGATAAAGGGAATAAGATGGCATATGCAAAAGCGGACGAAAACGCTGATGTGGAGATGATCAAAGACAACCTCGAGCATAATGAAGCCGAGAAAAAGGTAGCTTATGTAAAAGCAGAAGCGAAGAATGCGAAATCTGAAAAAAGCAAATAAGACAGCTGACGCACTGAACTGAACGATATACAACTAATTAAATAGATATTGGCGGATAGTAAAAATCGATTTGTGAGACTAAAAAAAATCGATTGATACGTGTGTATAAAAATGGCGGACTTTACTCTATTTAGCGATAGTATCCTTTGCAATAGCTTTGGTACTTGCTGTACTGGGAGTACGTGGTGCTGGCATATCAATGGATATTGCCAAACGGCTGATAATCGTTTTCATCATTCTCGCGGTGTTAACGCTCACATTGGTTGGCTCATTCCACCTAGCAGTATTGCAGCTTGGAATTTAGGATTGTGTATTAATTGCCCTAAACACATTATGAGATAATGATTGGGTGCAACATGCCCTTATCGAAATCGCAAGACAGGAGAGGTTTTTGATATGAAAAAGATATTATTAGCCATGCTTATTGCCACGATGATGCCGCTGGCTCTAAGTGCAGAGAATGAAAACAAATCCAATACAAATACGACTAATATGACCACCAACGAAGGGTATCCCATCAGCGATGACGAGAACTCTCAGACCGTCGGGGAGCGCGGTCCGACTCTTTTGCAGGATTTCCAGTTCATCGAGAAAATAGCCCACTTCGATAGGGAGCGGATTCCTGAGAGGGTCGTGCATGCCAAAGGCGCGGGAGCCTTCGGTTTCTTCCAGGTTTATGAGCCCATGGCCAACTACACCAAGGCCAAATTCCTGCAGGATCCCGGCAAGAAAACGCCCGTTTTCGTCAGGTTCTCCACAGTCGCCGGTGGCAGAGGATCTGCGGACACGGTGAGGGACGTCCGGGGATTCGCCACGAAGTTCTATACCGAGGAGGGCAACTACGATCTTGTGGGCAACGACCTCCCCGTATTCTTCATCAGAGATGCCATCAAGTTCCCAGACTTGATTCACGCTGTGAAAGCCGAACCGAATAACAACATTCCATCATCTTCTACTGGCCACAACAACTTCTGGGATTTTATTTCCCTGACCCCTGAATCTACACATATGCTTACCTGGGTCTTCTCAGATCGCGGAACCCCAGCCAGTTACAGAATGGTAGAGGGCTTCGGAGTGAACACCTACAAATGGGTGAACAGTGATGGCCAGGCAGTCTATATCAAATACCACTGGAAGCCGATTTTAGGGGTGCACAACTTCGACCGCCAGAATGCGACAAGGTTAGCTGGCGAGGACCCTGACTATATGGTTCGAGATCTCTATGAGGCTATAGCCCGGGGCGAGTATGCCGAGTATGAGCTCAAAGTGCAGATGATGAACATCTCCGAGGAACTCAATCAGACTTTCGACCCTCTGGATGATACCAAGACCTGGCCGGAGGACAAATTCCCGCTTATTACGGTAGGCAAGATGACCTTGGACCGCAATCCTGAAAATTACTTCACTCAGGTGGAGCAGGCGGCATTCTGTCCGGCCAACCTGGTTCCAGGCATCGAGTTCTCAAATGACAAGATGCTGCAAGGCAGGACGTTCTCCTATGTTGACACCCAGCGCTATCGCCTGGGGGCCAACTTCAACGATCTGCCCACAAATAAGCCGCTTGCTGCGGTCTCTAATAACCAGCGCGATGGGGCCATGCAGACCCAGATTTTTAACGGCTCCGTCAACTTTGGACCGAGCAGCCAGGGCGGGCCAAAGGCTGCACCACAGGAGGGAGTCCCTTACAAACCCTTTGTTCAGGGGAATGTAACCCGCGAGAAAATCTACAAGACGGACGACTTCTCCCAGGCTAAAGAGAGGTACCTCTCCATGAATAAGACAGAACAGGAACACCTGGCCGGTAACCTCATAGCCGATCTTATCCACGTTACCAAGCCAGAGATACAGAAGCGTGCCATCGGGAATCTGGCCCAGGTGGATGAGGGACTGGCAGCGACTGTAGCGAAAGGCCTGGGCCTTTAGAGCGCTGGAGAGACTATCAGGACGAACTCAAACCACATCCAAAGCATTTCCGAGTTCGTCCAATCCCAATTTTAGTTGGTTGGTCTAATAGGGGTCGTGAGTAACTAACCAGTTGGTATTTTGTGATAGGGAAACGTTAGAAGCTGCTCCAGGGACCATACGCGATCTATGAGCCCAGCATGCTTTGCGGGACAATTGTAATATGTTTTGCCTGTATCATCTTTATATTTCAGAGATCGATGCGTTCTGCAAAAATTATAGTACGCAATATAAAGTGTCATCTGGTTATTCAATTCTTCTGTTTTTTTGGAGAATCCAATGGTCTTCCTTGAAATGCGATTGTTATCCTGTCTTAAAGTGAGATTTTGTCGTTCGATGTAATTGGTTGAGATCAACTTGGGATCGATATCATTTCCAAAAACGATCTTCTTGACAATTTTTTTAAGTAGAGATCCAGATCTCTCTTTTATGATTTGCCCATATTTTAATAAAGCATTAGCTATTAATCTTGGCGATCTGGGCCGCCCCCTCTTCCCAGTCGATGGATATTTGATGATCTCATAATATTGATTTAAGAGAGCATTCTTGTAAAATTTTAAACCATCTGTAACAAAAAGCGGAATTGATGCAAGGCGTCTAGCAGTTTTAGCGACGAGTTGATTTGCAGTTTTCTGTGTTCTTGCCCCCACACAATGCGCTAATAGTAACCGGGATTTGCAGGCCATGCTCAGCCAGATCCATGTACCTTCATCTTCATATTCGTCTTTCTTGGGCAACGTTTTTTTCCCACGAACGTCCATAGCTCGTCCATTTCAACCTTCTCCGTCTCAACACGAGTTAGAGTTGATTCATTGACCTTTTCGCAATGGCTTGCCGCTTTCCCAGTCCATTTTCTAACCGTCACAGGGCAAACTTTAACTACTTCAGCTATTTTATTTACACTTAGGCCTTTGGTTGAAAGATCCAGTGCTAGTGTTATTTTTTCTGGGCTTGTTCGTAGACCATAGAAAACAGTGTTCTTCCGACTACAGAATACGAGTCCGCAAGCGCTACATATAAATTTTCTCACTCGTCCGCCGGACTTAATTTTAGATGTACCATTGCTCGTAACGTTACCCTTACCAGCAACTCCGTAGCAGGAGCATTTGGTATTGGGACAAGCTACGTCATTGAACTTAGGCTTTGGCCCTCTTTTCCCCATTGCTATCCCTTGTTGGATAGCATATGAATCTCACATATTTAATACCAACTGTATAGTCTTTCACGACCCAATTCAAGGCATCAACCTAATTGATTTCTAGATTTTTAATATATCGAAACTATCATGCATTTATTCGTGCAAACTCATGATTGACATGCAAGAGGACCAGGAAAATGACCGCCCCCGTCATCTACTCCATCGCCGTCTCCTCGCCCATCACCCCCGCCGAGCCACTGCCCCCGCTCCCCGATATCCCCCGCGGCTCGCTCGTCATCGTGGAGGGCCGCGCCCCCATCTGGCGCTACGGCATGGCGCTGCATAGGCTGCACGGCTCGCCCGCTGCTGCCATCGCCTTCTACGATCCGCGCCTGGGCGCTGTCGTCGTGGCCAGCCACAGCCCAGGGTGGGTCGTGGGCCAGGTGGTGGATGTTACGCTGCCTGCAGAGAAGTAGAGCGCCATTAGTCCGGAGGTACGTCAACGGCCTTGGCCGGTCGCGGCCTTGAGCGACGCCCTCTGAGAGCGGCCCGCAGGCCGACTCGCGGCAGTCCGGAAGAAAGAGCGAAAGCGGTCCTTGCCTGCATCCGGAGCGCTATCCGCTAGGTAGGCGAGATCCTGGCGTCCAGGGCCCGACCGGAGAATATATTTATATTTATAAAAATTAAAGCATGCTTGCTGTCGATTCAGTTCCCGCGGCTCGCTCGTCATCGTGGAGGGCCGCGCTCCGGGGGTCGGGCATGGCCATGCACAGCCTGCACGGCTCGCCCGCAGCTGCCCGGGCAGCCGATCCGCGGCTAGGGGCCGTCGTGGTTAACCACCCATAGCCGGGATTGGCAGGTGGGCCAGGCGTGAGTGGTAAGTCGTCCGAGGCGGCAATGTCCAATTTCTGAGAAGAAGTGGCCCAATTGAAACGGGACAATTTTCCGCTCAGGAACTGCCTCGGAATTTCGTAGCATCCTTTCGTAAACCTGCCATTCCCCAATCACAAATTATATTTATTTTCAGCTCCTTTCCCGATCCGGTGAAAGACCATGGATAAAGAGTTGAGCTTGGCTACCAGGTGCGTTCACGCCGGTGAAGGGCATAATCCGTTTGGCGCTCACGCCACCCCCATTTACCAGACCTCCACCTACGTCTTTGAAAGCGCCGAACAGGCCGCTGCCGCCTTCTCCGGCGGTCCGGGCTACAGGTACATCCGCTTCCCGCCCCACACGCCCACCCATGCCGCCTTCATCGAGAAGATTTGCTCATTGGAGGGCGGAGCTGCTGGTCTGGCCTTCTCCTCGGGCATGGCAGCGGAGACGACGCTCGTGCTCTCCTTGTTGCAGAAGGGCGATCACCTGCTCACCACAGATATCATCTACGGCGGAACCTATGGGCTCTTCTCCTCGCTTCTGCCCAAACTCGGAATAGAGGTCAGCTTTGTGGATACGACCGACCCAGAGAATGTGAGGGCCGGGCTGCAAAAGAACACCCGTCTGGTCTTTTTAGAGTCGCCTGCCAACCCTACCATGAGCGTTAGCGACATTGGCGAGATCGCCAAAATAGCCCATGAGGCAGGAGCCCGGCTGGCCGTGGACAACACCTTTGCCACTCCCTACTTCCAGAGGCCCCTCTGGCTGGGCGCGGACGCAGTCGTGGAAAGCTGCACCAAGTACATCGGCGGGCACGGCGATCTTCTGGGTGGCGTGGCCGTGGGCTCAGAGGAGCTTATTTCCGACATGAGGCGAACGGCCCTCCTGGCCGGCGGCACCATGGGCACGCATGAGGCCTGGCTCTGCCTGAGGGGCTGCAAGACCCTGCACCTGAGAATGGAAAGGCACGCCGAAAACGCCCTGCATCTGGCCAAATTTCTGGAGGCGCACCCTGCTGTGGAAAAGGTCAACTACCCCGGTCTTTCCAGCCATCCCCAGCATGCGTTAGCTGGCAGGCAAATGAGCGGCTGGGGTGGCATGCTCTCTTTTGTTGTCAGGGGCGGAGTGAAGGCGGGGCGCATTCTTATGAACAGCCTCAATTTATGCAGCCTGGCGGTCAGCCTGGGATCGGTGGACACACTGGTCGAGCATCCTGCTTGCATGACCCATGCAATCATGCCAAAGGAGATGCGAGAGCGCATGGGTATCTCCGACGGCCTGGTGAGGGTCTCGGTGGGCATTGAGGACAAAGATGACATCCTGGCCGACTTTGCTCAGGGTCTGGCCAAAATTTAATTTTTCATTTAACCAAAAGCAACTTAAAGCACCCAATACGGCAACCGCACAAGAGATTTTCGTCGCTCATGTTAACGAGGATGATGACGATGAGACACCTATGGTCTATGATCCGCCGAAGATCGCGGATGCGATAACATTCCCCCTCAAGTCTTTGTCCCCCACACATCCTCATCAAAAAACAGACTGCGGTTTCGTGGTGTAGCGGAGCCGCCGTGAACAACGTCAAATTGGAATATAAAACAAAGAACTGACTTCGCGCCTTCGCGTAAACCGGATCCTGTTGAATCTCACGTTCGCTTAAACTCAAACCCCAATCTGCCCCTTCAGCCAATCCCAGCCTTCTTTTGCCGCCCTGTCCAGCTCCTTTCCTGCCGACTCCTGCAGCCTGGGAAGCAGATCTTCTGTGAGATTCTTCTGCAATTCCTGCCCCAGACGTTGCAACGGCTCGATTTCTGCAAGCGAGCTTTGTCCGTTTCGCCAATCCTTGGGATCGAATTCGTTATTGGTGAAGTTCTCTAACCGGGCATGACCGCTATCCACTAAAAGGCGATTGAAATTGGGAGCTGCTATTGGCTGGCCGTAGAATCCGGTGAGATAAGCCACAGAGATTAGCCTGCCGTAGCTATCCCGGCCGTTTGCTGAAAGATCATCGATGTCCAGGTAGACCCTTTTGTTCATGAGCAAGGCAAAGGTGAAATCTTTTGCTGCCGGCCCATTTTCCGATTCCATCTCGGGAGAGTCGATATCTGCCAGGCGAATTCTCTCCACACGGTAGGCTACTTTTGCACCGGCCTTCTCTATGGTAACGTCGAAGGTGTCGCCATCCACTACGTTTGTGACTATTCCGTAGGCCTCATCCTGAGCAGCCAGGGCGATGAATGGAAAGATAATAAGCGAACTTGATATGCAAAATAATAATAGTAATAATATCGGTACTAATCTAGCTATGGTCCCTGCTCTGTAAATCGAGATGGAAATCATGCGTTGACCCCTTTGATCTTATTGAGATTGCTATCGGATAGTGACTTAAAGCTGCTGTACCATTATTTTGAGTGTCATAGATCTATTTATCGAGCCGTTAATAGCCGTCAGCCTGTAAGTGGTGGTCTCAATCGGCTTAACCTGCATAAAGCCCTTGAGCGCTACCTCGCCAACTCCCTGGTCGATCTCCACCCGGGCAGCGCCGATCACGCTCCAGCTTAAGTTAGAAGCACCCCCAGGGCTTACCACCACGGGATCGGCGCGAAATGACTCAATTACCGGATAGGGGGATCCGAAGACATTGAGGGCCAGCAGGCCCCCGCCAAGGATAGTCGCCAGGAGCATGATCCATATCGCAATTCCTGTCGGTGTTTTCCAGAACGACTTTTGCTTTTCCCAGTAGTTCTTCTTTTCAGCCATCATAAATATACTCTACTGTATCAGCATATCTCAGTCTTATGCTCACGCCGAGCTATCTTATATTGACCTGGGCATTGGTCACAGATCACATTCAGCCCTCGGATCTGCTCGCAGGCTAAAGATCCCTGACCCTTTCTTCGGTAGATATTATCTAACAGGCTGTCCACCACACTTGAGCTCGCTTTTGCCTGGAGCAGGATTTGCCTTGATTCTTGAAGAGCAAAGCCTGCGTCCTTCAGTTCAAATCCCAGTGCCATTCCGGTCTTCCATCCGGCAGGGGCAAGGTCTACTTCCCCGGAGAGAAGCATCCTCAAAAAGCAACTGCGAAGATTGGGTGATCGGATCAAATCGAATTGCTTTCTCACATTGGTCCTCAGATCATCTAAGGAGACGTGCCGCTCTTCCAGGCAAGAAGTGCACAGCTTCATCTCTTCCGTGCGAGATTCTGCCTTTGAGGCTAAAGAGGAGCTGCCACAATTGGCGCACGAACCTGACGAATAGTGCACCTTCTTTTCATTTAAGAAATCCATGTAGCCCTCAAATCATCATCTACGAATTTTTTTGTAAATTGCATTGCTATCACTATTTCTTTCTAATATTAAATTATTATCTTGTCATAAGAATTTTCCGCGGAAGATCCTGGACCAAGAGAAGTCAGTTATCTGCCACACAAGGTTTTGGAAATCAAAAAAACGCAGGAACCTATTTCTCGGCCCTGCTTTTATCTGATCAAATAATTATCAAACAACTTAGTATCTTCTGGGTGGCCTGGAGGCACCGGCTGGTCTTGCAGGCTTGTGCTTCTGGTAGCAATCGCTGCAGTACACGGGCCTGGATCCATCGGGCTTGAAGGGAACTTGACATGTCTTTCCGCACTCTGCGCAGGTGGCATCGTGCATCTCTCTGGGGCCGCTGCTAAAGCCGCCTCTGCTACCGCTTCCATATCTTTCCATTTTAACTCACTTACCGTTTTATCGACTCAAAGAATCGACTTATGCCACAAAAACATCTCAGGAAATGTCCCTTGAATCGATGCCATTGCAACCTTACCTACATACCGATACAAGTATATATACGTGTTGGTAGTCATGCATTCAACGTTCAACTATTCAAAAGGCACTCGGTTCCTCGCTTTTTCATGTGGGTAGATTGAATTGGATTTTTCCGAGTCTAAGATATATAATTAGTATAAGATTTTTCGTTGTTCTGAAGCCTCTTGCACAGCTCTTTGCTGATTGAACCATGCTGTTTATTCCTTCCAAAACGCCATTAAATATTTTGGTTTCTGCATAATTTATTATGCCCGTCCAATGCGATTTTATGGTTTCGGCAGCATCAATAATAGGGTCAATTTGGCTGTGTGATGCCCAATAATACCAACTCTTGAGGAAATCCTCAGCAAGTAGCTTATCATTAAACGTCCAAAGGTCTTTTAGACTCAGCTTGAAATTGTATGCTTTAGATGTCATTAAATTCATATCTTTGAAAGATCCCAGCTTTTCTTTTTCTGCCAATGAAAGGTTATTCGGATTCTTAAGCCACGCATATCGTGTATTCTTTAATTCTGCATTGTGGTGCTGCTCCTCGCGACGCACTTGATCTATTGCTTCATTGACCATCTTCATAACGTGGAATTTATCAAAAGTAAGAGACGATCCAGGAAACTGTTCCGTTATACCTGATATGAATGCAGGAGACATGTCTGAACAAAACATTTCTATATTTTCGGGTGTGCCATTGTGATCCACAAGGTCTTCCTTAAATGAGCTGATAACGCCAGCGTCCTTGCCTTCACATACGTATAAAACTTTATTATTATCAAGATCAACAAATAGAGATACATATTTATGGTATTTGGCACATGACGTTTCATCTACGCCAACTGCTTTTACTTGAGAATGATCCTTGCTGAATTCTATAGTTTTGATGTACCAAGGATCTTGATGATTCAACGCCTGTTTTAATAGGTCTTCCTGAGATAGGGTCGTCATGCCTAATAATTCAAGAAATGATATTAATAAACTTTGCCCCTTGCCCACCCATAACAGCGAGGAACCGAAAATTCCAGCCCATTCATAATAATCGCATCAATTTATTTGTCTGCGGTCCCACTGCAAAGACGGGCGCATCGCCCCGATTGCTGGCCAGGAGGTTCGAGCAGAGATACCTGTAGGACATGCATGCCCTGGGCGTTACCAACGTCAGCTATTATGCCCGCGCCACCGAGCACATCCCAGAGATCATCAGCCAGATAGAGAGGCTGATCGAGAAGGGCTTTGCCTACGAGACAGAGACGGGCATCTACTTTGATGAATCTCGTTTCCAGGATTTTGGCAAACTGTCGCATCAGAATGCAGAGGATCTAATGAAGCACAGAATTGAGCCGGATCCGAGCAAAAGAAATCCGGGGGACTTCTCTCTCTGGAAGAAAAGGCAAGACGGAGAGGATGTGACCTGGGACTCACCCTGGGGACTGGGCCGGCCCGGATGGCATATCGAGGACACAGCTATCACTGAGACCTACCTGGGAGCGCAGTACGATATCCACGGCGGAGCCATGGACCTGATCTTCCCTCACCACGAGGCTGAGATCGCCCAGATGGAGGCGACATACGGGAAAAAACCGCTGGTTAGATACTGGATGCACACCGGTTTTCTCAATGTGAAAGGCGAGAAAATGTCCAAGTCTCTGGGAAATTTTACTACCATTCGGGATATGCTGCAAAAGTATGAGGCTGATGCATTCCGGTTCTTCGTTCTTCTGGCGCACTACAGGAGCCCCATCGACTTCTCCGAAGAGGCTTTAGAGCAGGCTCAGAAAAGCCTGGAGCGGATACGCCAGGCTGCGAAGATCATTGAAGAGCAATTGGAGACCGCCCCTGAGCCGGAGTCCTCTGCGATCGAACCGCTGGATCCCATAGTAGATCCCGACGTTGCCGAAGCTAAAGCCAGGTTTCTGGAATCCATGGATAACGATTTCAATACGCCCTACGCCTTAAAGGCTGTCTTCGACCTGGTGAGGGAAGTAAATCGTCGCATTAATGAGAAGACCATCTCACGAAAGGGATTGCAGGATGCAAGTGAGCAGCTTCGGGAATTTGGAGAGATCCTCGGCCTCGGCTTTTTTGCAGCAGGCAGAAAGCCGGCGGAAAAAGCTACAACCGACAATCTCATTGAGCTCTTGATCGAGATGAGGCAGAAGCTGCGCGAGAAAAAGGAATGGCAGCTCGCCGATGAGATTCGAGCCAGGTTAAGCGAGCTGAACATCGTAATTGAGGATACGAAGACCGGCAAAGGAAAATATATGCGGTAAAAGCTCCCCAGGCCACCTCTTTTCCATGCTGCCTATCCTCAATCTTTCTTGCACCCTTTGCAGATTGGCACAAAATACTGTTTCACGCGAAGGCGCGAAGCCGCGAAGTTCAGATGATAATTTATTAGCCTTCGCGTCTTCGCAGCTTCGCGTGAGAAATCGGTTAGTACCACGGCACGAACCCTATCGGCAGCAAACACATGCCCTTAGACTACAGCTATTTGCCGCAGCAGGGCGCGGAGTTGATTGCGCAGGAAACCTGACCTGCGCATGAGGAACCACTGCTAGCCTTGGGGCAGTTGGCAGCGCACGAGGATGCGCCTTCAGCTCCCAGGGCGCACGGTCCCGTGCAGTTCTCCAAGCATCCTGTTTGCGCACAAGATTCATTGCTGGGGCAGACGCATGATCCTGCTTGTCCGAGAGCCAATCCCATTCCTGCAAGCAGCAGGACAATTGAGACAATTACAAGTTTCTTCATTTCTCAATCACAAGATCCATTTTTTGGCTTTGCTCCACAGGGTGGAGAGTTTTTACAGGGCATCATCCAAAGTCTCTATTTTCTTAGCGAAGTGGAAGCGCACAGCCATTATCAAAGTCGAGATCGAGGAAATGACAGGAAAGGCTTATGGGTACTGATCTATCTTGTATTCGTATTTTCTGTTTAACGCCGGCGCATGGGGGCCATTATTGCCGCAATAGTAAGTTTAATAATGTCTCATGTGATCGGTGCGGATCGGTGAAATAAAAAATGAGGGATCGACTTTGCAGAAACCAAAAATGAACCGACCAGCATAAAGATAGAGCACTTGCCGCCGTCGGCAAAGTTTGTCTTTAAAGTGCTGGAATCAGGGAACCTTCTGACGCAAAAAGATATCGTCGCCAAGACCCAATCTTCCGCAAAGAACCGTGAGGTACGCCCTGAACAGATTGAAGGAGCAGCATACCCTTCAAGAGCGCTTCTATTTCCAGGATGCGCGCCAGAGCCTCTATGGACTGAACCCGGAGACCGTGGGGGTGGTGGCAGAGTAAATGGCTATGCGATGGTCTATTCAAATCACGTTCCGCCAGGGTGCTAAATGATCGAGCACCTGTTGATCGGGCCGGTCAGATGCCCGATCGCTGGCCTCCTCGGCATAGCGGCTGAAACAGATCTTTATGCTCTTGGCGAATTGCCCCATTAAAAAGCTATAAATATCACCTCAGTTAACAATTGTGATTGGTGAGTATGAAAATGAGGGATCGCCTTTGCTGACGCGGAAATACAGCCGCATAGTTTGAACCTGGACCGCTTGCCGCCATCGGCCAAGCTGGTTATCAAGGTGCTGGAATCAGGAAGCCTTTTGACCCAAAAGGAGATCATAAACAAGACCTACCTTCCTGCCAGAACCGTCAGATACGCCTTAACCAGGCTGAAGGAAGAGAACCTTCTTTCAAAAAGATTCTACTTCCCGGACGCACGCCAGAGCCTCTACGGCCTTAACGCCTCTTCCCTGGAGGTGATGACCGCATAGTCATATTTTTTAACATATTTTTCAATATAAATTTTTAAAATCTGCGCAAAAAAATTGACTTGAAATGTCATGGGCAATTTTATCAATCATGGCATTCCAGATATTGATCCGAGAATGGGAGAAATGATATGGAACACATAAAAATGCAGCTAACCGGAAAGCAGGCAGATGGATACGTTATCGCTCTTGGGCCGGTAAATCTGGTCAACGTCGTCACCGATGTGGGAATGGTGGGCTGCGGGGCCTTTGATGTCGCGGCTCTAAACAACTTCGGCTACCCGGCAGCGAAGGTCAGGCCCGCCCAGGGTAGCTCGATTGCCACCATCGAGGACCTTTTGCAGGGCATAGTCAAGGAAGTAAATCCCGCTGCTGAGAAGCTGGGATTGAAGGTTGGCCAAACCGGCAGAGAAGCACTCGAATTGCTGTAGCCGAAATTCTAAAACCGCAATTATCCTCAAAAAATTTTTAGGCCGAAAGGTGCGACCATCATCGGCACACGCTCACCAACCGGCTGACTGCGTCGCTTGTTATCATGCCTATCACCCTTTGATTGGCATCTACCACCGGCAAAGCCGAGATGTTGTGCTCATTCATGCGCTTGGCGGCTCGCTCGACCGGGTCTTCCTGGGCGGAGATGACCACATTGCGGGTCATTATCTCTTCCAGCAGAGTAAGCTTCAAGGCCACGGCCTTGGACACATCCCAGGCGGTGACAATTCCCACCAGCTTTCCTTCCTCGTCCGTCACGGGCAGGTGAGTTATGCCTTCGGTCATCATAATCATGGCCGCCTCCTCCACACTGGAGCCCTGCCGGATGGTTACTACCTCTTTGATCATCACATCCCCCACAGATCTGCGGGAGAGAAAATTCTGAATGGTATAGTTCATCTGCCCGGATTCCAGGAGAAATGCATCATGCCCGTAGTTTGATCTGATTGTGCAGTGACGCACATCGATATCATTGGCACTGAGAGCCTCGGCGATCTCTTTGCACTGGTAAGGCGGATAAAGCCAGTCTGAGCTTATGGATATGACCAGGAACTTTGTACTGGTACCCTTGAAGGCCTCAGCCAAAGATAGAGTGCCGTTCTTGGTCAGGTCGAAGTAGTCAATGGCCTTGGTGATGTAAAGATAGGAATTGGCATCGAAGCGCTTCACGAAGGCATCGCCGTGGTAGCTCAGGTAGCTCTCCACCTGAAAGTCCAGAGATGCAAGGTCGAAGCCAAACTCCGTCTTGCCCTGCAAGCGCCTGCCGAACTTCTGGTGCATGGACTCGTCGGAAAGGTATGTGATATGCCCAATCATCCTGGCCAGAGAGAGACCGCGGGCGGGAGGAGCCCCGCCATAATAGTTGCCATTGTCCCAGTCGGGGTCTGAAGTTATCGCTCTGCGGCCCACTTCATTGAAGGCGATCTGCTGGGGCGAGGAGTAGGCACTGGTGGCTATGGGCACGGCGAGGCGCACCATCTTCGGATAGGATACGCACCACTGCAAAACCTGCATTCCGCCAAAGGATCCGCCGATGACAGCGAATAGCTTATCGATGCCCAAATGGTCCAGGAGCCTCTTCTGGACATCCACCATATCCTTCACAGTGATGAAGGGAAAGTCCAGGCCGTAAGGTTTTCCCGTCTTGGGATTTAGAGAGGAAGGACCGGTGGTGCCTTTGCATCCGCCCAGGACATTAGAGCATATTACAAAAAATTTATCGGTATCCAGGGCTTTCCCCGGACCGATAATAATGTCCCACCAGCCCGGCTTCTCTTCGCCCTTGTGCCAGCCTGCCGCATGGGCGTCCCCGGAGAGGGCGTGGCAGATGAGGACTGGCATTGCTCTTTTCTTTATTCAGCTTGCCATAAGTCTCGTAGGCGACGGCGATTTCAGTGAGCCGGCCGCCGTGCTCCAGAGCTATCTCTTCCGGAATAGAATAGCATTGGGTCTCGACCAGGCCCGCAGATTCCCGTTTCATAGCACCGCCTTGGCCAGGGCCTGATCCAGATCGGCGATGATGTCCTCGACGTCCTCGATGCCCACGGATACGCGGATGAAGTCGGCTGTGACTCCTGTGGCCTCCTGCTCGGCGGGCGTCAACTGCTGGTGCGTGGTTGATGCGGGATGGATGACCAGGCTCTTGCAGTCGCCGATGTTTGCCAGATGGGAGAGCAGTTGCAGTGACTCGATGAACTTCTTGGCGGCAGGAAGGCCGCCTTTGATGCCGAATCCCAGGATGGCGTTATATTTGCCCTTCAGATACTTCTTGGCCAGGGCGTGGCTGGGATGCTCCTCCAGGCCGGGATAATTGACCCAGGCCACAGCAGGATGGCTTTTCAGGAACCTTGCCACCTTCAAGGCATTCTCCGAGTGCCTCTCCTGGCGGAGAGCCAGGGTCTCCACGCCCTGCAGGAAGAGGAAGGAATTGAAGGGGCTTAGAGTCGGTCCCAGGTCACGAAGAAGCTGCACTCTTACCTTAAAGATGAAAGCCACATTTCCCAGATCCGGGAAGTTGCCGAAGGTATCCCAGTACTTCAGGCCGTGATAGCTGGGATCGGGCTCTGTGAACTCCGGAAACTTTCCTTTAGACCAGTCGAACTTGCCTGAGTCGACAATGATGCCGCCGATGGAGTTTCCGTGGCCGTTGATGAACTTGGTGGCAGAATCCACGATTATGTCCGCTCCGTATTCAATCGGTCTGACTATGCCGATTCCCACAGTGTTGTCCACGACAAAGGGAAGGCCCTCATCGTGGGCGATCTTGGCGATCTTCTCGAAGTCGGGCACATCCAGCTTGGGATTGCCGATGGTCTCGGCGTAAATGGCCCGGGTCCTGGGAGTGATGGCCTTCTTAAACTCCTCCGGCTTGGTGGAATCAACGAATATGACCTTTCGGCCAAGCTTGGGGAAGGTGTAATGGAATAGCTCATAAGTGCCGCCGTAAAGGTTGTTGGCGGAAACAATTTCATCCCCCACCTGGGTGATGGCCAGCAGCGCCAGGGAAATGGCGGCCTGGCCGGATGCCACAGCCAGAGCGCCGGTGCCGCCTTCTATGGCTGCAATGCGTTTCTCAAAGACATCACTGGTCGGGTTCATGATCCTGGTGTAGATGTTGCCCAATTCCTTCAGGGCAAAGAGATTCGCCGCGTGTTCTGTGCTCTTAAAGACGTAGGAAGCGGTCTGGTAGATGGGGACAGCCCTCGATCCCGTGGCGGGATCTGGTGACTCCTGGCCGGCATGAACCGCCAGGGTGCTTAGCCCGAATTTTTTCTCGCTCATTTGAAATCCACTCTAATTAACTAATATTCAATCCATACTTGCTCGCTATATTCAGGAATGCGTCTGATGTATATTTTATCTGGTCCCAGGTGAGACCATAGGTGTTCAGCTTCCAGGCGCGCGTAGCTCCGGCGAACTCGCCGACAACTCCCCTATCTTTTAGCTCGTCACTGAAGAAAAAGCCACGTCGCTTATGCGTCTTAGCAACCACATCAAAGCTTCCCGTGGTGTCCACCTTGGTCAAAGTATGCTTGTGTGGCCACTCGCTCAGAACCTTTGAGCCCTGGACGCGCAAGAACTGCTCCAGGAGGTAGTTTGATTTTTTGACCTCCTCGTCCCACTGAATTGTCCTCGCCTGGACACGGGGGAATGAGGCGATCATGGAGAGAAGAGTTGCACCCATTAATGTGCATCCCATGTTCTCCACCTCCTTTATGCCGAATTTCCTTTGGGTCAGGTCTCCGATCATCTGCGTTGTCCTAAAGACCTTGGGAGCCCATTCATCTGTCGTTGCCAGCACGCCAGAAGGAGCCACAGAGGCCATGCTCTTATGGCCTGAGCCGATGATGAAATCGGCTCCGATCTTCTTGCCGTCAACTGGCATTACTCCCACTGTATAGGCTCCGTTGTACAGAAACGGGATGCCATACTCTTTGGCAACTTTAGCTATGCCGTAGACGTCGTGCTCATTAGCAAACTGATAGTCAAAGTGATCGATCATAATCAGCGCCGGAAGCTTTCCTGTTTCCCGCTTAACGTCCTCGATCTTCAAGGCGGCCAAATCTGCCGTAACTATGTGATTCTCGTCCTGAGGAACTTCTTTGACTATTCCTCCGGCAACCTCAACTGCCAGGAACTCGGTATAATGTGCCAGAGAAGAGACAATCACGCTGTCACCTTTCTCCACAATGGACTGAGTTACGGCCTGAAATCCCCTGCGGGCACCGGGGACGACCCGAGCCTGATCCATGTTCAGGAACTTGGCCAGATCCTGGTGGAACTCTTCAATGGGTGGCCGGGTGATTTTATCGAGCCGGAAGGGCTTTCGGCAGTAGTCGCAGGTAGAGTAGCCATCTCCATAAGATATAACGGCCTTACGGGCCTCGGGCGTAAGCCTGCCCGCTGCCTGGATAGGATGGATATTTATGAACTCCTCTTCCCTGGTCCTTGGTTCGAGCTTTCCTACTCGGTTGCAGGCGGGTTTGCCGTCACCATTCTCCAAGTCGGAGATGATGCTCTTAATCTTCGTAATAGTGTTCGAAAATTCCTCTTGCTGCAATTCATCAAAACCTGCCGGTAGAGATTGCCTGAAGATCTCTCTGATATCCTCCAGGGCAAAGAGTGCCTCATATGTTTTCTGAATCTGTAGACTCTTTCTGGATTCGCTCACCTTTTTTCGGCCTCCACATATTGAAGGAAGTGTTAGCTCACGATATGCGCATCCTGCTGGAAGCGCATTAGCTTGCTCTCTTGGACTCATGCCCGGTTCACGATTGTGAATAATGCCTTAACGATTGTTATGCCATATAAAGCTATTCTCCAGGGTTCCAACAAATTGTCGGCAGGTTTGACCCTTGAGAAAAGGCCTGTTAAAACTTGGTAGCTAACTTATTTAAGAACTGAGATTGAGGCAAAAAATATCAGACCTCATATCCAGTGGAAGACTTATATAGCTCGCGGATGCGCTCTGCCGCCTCACCAGGAACCTTTTTTTCCAGAAGATCGATAAATATGCGGGCGGATTCGGGAGATATGCAGAGCAGGCACTCCGATTTGTCCAGCACTTTCTCTGAAAGGTAATTAAAATCTTCCGCGGAAAGTCTCTCAAGCCTTTCCTGGAAGTCCTCTACATCGGTTGCATGGTGCATAGAGACAGGGGGAAGAATTGAGCGGTAGTGAACGGGCTCACTTATTTCCGGTGCCAGCTTTCTCAGGATCTCTAAGCTCCTGGCATCTAATTTTCTCATGCATTTCCCAATATGTTTCGAGATAATTAATCTTTTCTTATCCGCTCCATCCAACGGCGCGGTTTCATACCTCTGCCAGGATAACCACGTAGTTCTTGCCATAGACTTTGGCGCACTTCGGGCAGGTCGTGTAGAAAACGTATGTCTTCTTTGCTGTTTTCCCTTTTGAAGTGACAAATGAGTTCATATCTCTCATCCACTTGCCCATGTCCTTGTACGGCCCCTCAAATACTTTAGTCAAAAATGTTCCTGAAATTTTTACGGCGTTCGATCCTATGAAATCTTTTTCAACTGCAATATATATGTCCGATCCCCACATGGACTTTTCATCGGAAAGCACAATTGTCTCTTTGGCAGACGCTTCGGCTTTTTCGATCTTTTCCATATTCTTCACCATAACCTGCCCGAAATTGAGAGGAATATGAAGAAAGCTTCGGACCTTATCCTTGACAAATAATTTCTCGGTCCACGTTATCTCTTTTTCGTCCCAGGCTTCAGGTTTGAATCTGGGGCAGCATCCGGTTTCGCTTGTCTCATTTTGTGTATTCATGGCTCTCATACTTCCATCTGTTTAGACCTTTCAAAAATTTAATATTTATATATTATGCTTGGATGGACAAAGCGGAAATCTTGGTAGGAAATCGTTGCCGCAATCCAAACCTTCATTACCACACTCCCACCGTTCATCACAGTCTAGAGGCCTTCAGATGACCGCGCCCACACCTAGCATCGACTACGCCGCCCTGAAGTCCGGCGGCATCATCATGCAGAAGGACGATGACTTCTTCGCCATCACGCTTGCGATTGCCCGGCGGCTCCATCGCTGCCGACCTGCTTCCCAAGATTGCCGCAGGTGGCGAAGAAGTACGGTCGGGGCGAAGTTCGTCTCACCGCCCGACAGGGGATCGAGATTCCCTGGATAAAGTTCAAAGAAATCGAAGCCGCCCGAAAGGAGTTGGCCGGTGCGGGCCTTGCCCTTGGTCCCTGCGGTCCCGCGCTTTCGCACAGTGACCGCCTGCCCCGGCCTGCCCGTCTGCAGCAGAGCATTAGCGGACAGCCAGAGCTTCGCCCGGCAGATCGATAGTAAATTCGGCGGCCTACTTCTGCCTCACAAATTCAAAGCCACTGTCTCCGCTTGCCCCAATGCCTGCTCCCGGCCTCTGGAAAACGAGAACGGATTTTGCGCGACTGTGCAGCCGTACTGGAGGCGGACGCCTGCATGGGATGCGGCCTATGCGTAGACATTTGCAGGGAAAAAGCCCTTGTCTTGCAGGACGGAAAGCCGCTGCTCGATGGAAGCAGGTGCGTGCACTGTGCTGATTGCATGCAAAGCTGCCCCACCGATGCCTGGAAGACGGAAAAGATGGGCTACGTCGTCTATGCCGGAGGAAAGAATGGCAGACACCCAACGCAGGGGGAAAAGATCGCCGACTTTGTGGACGAGGAGCAGGGCATGATGATAATTGCGCGCTGCCTGGATTTCTACCTGCAGCATGGCAATAAAAGAGAGCGGCTTTATGACCTGATTCGCCGCGTCGGCAGGGACGAGTTCAAGACTGCCGTATTGCCGCAATGAGGAGATGAGGAGCGGGATAATTGTGTCTGGATCTTTCACGGATGAGCAGATAAAGCACTACTCGCGTCAAATAATACTGCCCGAGGTAGGAGGCAAGGGCCAGAAGAAGCTGCTGGCGTCCAAAGGTGCTGGTCCTGGGAGCGGGTGGCCTGGGATCATCGGTCATAGCCTATCTGGCCGCAGCAGGCGTGGGGACCCTGGGAATTGTTGACGACGATCTCGTGGAAGTAAGCAATTTGCAACGCCAGATCATCCACGGCGGCAATATTGGTCTCTCCAAAGCGAAATCTGCAGAGAACTTCGTTCGAAGCCTCAACAGCGATGTGGATGTTGTAACCTACCAGGAGCGCTTCTCTGCCGAAAATGCCGGAAAGATCGTCCAGGAGTATGATTTCGTGGTCGATGGAAGCGACAACTTCCCAACTCATTACCTGATCAACGACGCCTCTGTCTTGGAGAAGAAGCCCTGCTCTCACGGCAGCATCCTTCGCTATGAAGGGTATGCTACTACTACAATTCCGCAAAAAGGTCCATGCTATCGCTGCATATTCAAAAAGCCCCCACCGCCGGGACTCATTCCCAGTTGTCAAGAGGCAGGAGTCTTCGGCGTGCTGCCCGGCATCATCGGCACCATCCAGGCCTCAGAGGTTCTGAAGTACTTCCTGGGAATAGGCGAGCTTCTGGCGGGTAGATTGCTCTGCTTCAATGCCCTGGATATGAGTTTTTTTGAGGCTGGGGCTGAGAAAAGGAAGGACTGCGCCGTCTGTGGAGACCGGCCCGAGATCACCAGGATCGAGCAAAAGAACTACCTGGAAAACAGGCAGGAAGAGTGCGGGCTGTGACCGAAGAGCTTGATCTGAGGGGCGAGGTCTGCCCATACACCTTTGTCAAAACCAAACTTCGACTGGAGGAGCTGGAGAGCGGACAGGATCTGATCATCCTGTTGGACGATTCAGTTGCAACGGCCAACGTCTCCAGGAGCCTGCGCAGTGAAGGTCATGAGATCCTGGATCTGAAGGCCTTATCTGGTGAAGTTTGGCAGATAGTAGTAAAAAAATGAGATTGATTAACAATGAAAGCGATAATACTTCTTTCCGGAGGATTGGACAGCACCCTGGCAGCAGAGCTCATGAGTCGGGAAGGTCTGGAACTTTTGGCTGTGAACTTCAAGACGCCTTTTTGCCTCTGCGATCGCCATTCGTCTAGCTTGGGATGCGCCGGCAACGCCCGCCGGGTGGCTGAGGCTATAGGAATTGAGCTGAAGATCATCAACGCTGCCAAGGATTTCCTGGAGGTGCTGAAAAAACCCGCGCACGGCTACGGCGCTAATATGAATCCCTGCATTGATTGCAGAATACTTTTCTTCCGCAAGAGCAAAGAGCTGATGGAAGAGGTTGGAGCATCTTTCATCATCACCGGAGAGGTCCTGGGCCAGCGGCCCATGAGCCAGTTCAGACGGCAGATGAACATCATCGAGAAAGAGGCTGGCCTGGAGGGGCTTGTGCTGCGTCCGCTTTCGGCCAAGCTGCTGGCGCCGACGATCCCCGAGAAAAACGGATGGATCAGCCGGGAGAGAATGCTGGACATAGCTGGCCGCTCCAGGAAGCCGCAGATGGCTCTCGCCAAGGACCTGGGGATAAACGACTACCCTTGCGCTGCCGGGGGATGCCTCCTCACTGATCCGGAGTTTGCCAACAGGATCAGGGACCTCATAAAGCACGACGAGCTTGATATGCAAAATATCGATTTATCGAAGGCAGGGCGATATTTCCGGCTCTCCAGAAGTGCAAAACTGATCGTGGGCAGAAATGAGAACGAGAATAAGATGCTCATACTGCTGGCCAAAGAAGGCGATTACCTGTTCGCTCCGATGAGCATCAACGGTCCGAATGCCGTAGGAAAGGGTTCATTTTCTCCGGACCTCCTGCATCTTGCCAGCCGCATTGTGGCTCGCTATTGCGACCGGGGGGATGAAAAGCATGCGGAAATTTCTTGCCGAAGACTTCCTGAAAGCGAAGAGGAGATGATCAGGGCGTCCTTCCTGGTGGATGAAGAGCTGGCCAGGCTGAGAACGCTTGGATCTCTGGATCAAATATCTCTTTGAGGCGTGATATCGCATCCTGTGCAGGGCAGGCACATGGTCTCGGCCAGATCCGCCCTCAAGCCTTGATCCTCCAGCACCTTTTTGGTGGCCCTGGCGAGCTTCAGCAGCCGCTCTGCGGACGGCCTTTCCACTTTAACCTCTCCCGCCCGCAGGGGATGAGGCGATATGGGCCTCAAATTGGGTATCACTCCCATCTCTGCCAGCCTGGTCACTCCTGCCAGGACGCATTCATCGCTCTCACCCAAGCCCAGGATGAAGTTGGAGGAGACCCGGTTCCGTCCAAAGATCTTCACTGCCTTCTCCAGAGAAATGAGAACATACTCCAGGGAGAGCCTGGGACAGCACCTGGCGAAGATTTCCGGGTCCATGGTCTCTACGTTGTACTTGATCTCAGTTGCACCTGCGGCCTTTAGCTCTTCCGAGGAGGTGTCTGTGGGATAAACCGAGACTCCGATGGGTATATCATACTGTTTTCGCAGGGCGGAGACCATCTGCACCGCCCGTTTAACCTCGTCTTCAGGCGACTTCTCAACTCCACTGGTGAGTGAGATGGCCCGGAGCTGACCGGTGCGCCTGGCCTCTTCCACCAGTTGCAGGATCTTGTCAGGAAGCTTCACTTCGCCGTCAAGTTTGGGGACCGGGCAAAACTTGCAGTCATAAATGCAGCGAGCGCTCAACGTCAGGTAGGCCTGCTCCGGACAGTGGCTCAAAGCCGGCTCCAGTTTGCCGGTGACAATAGCCTTTCCATCCTTTATCACGGCAACATCGCCGCAGCACCGGACTACCTTCAACGGCGAATTCTTGTTGATGGACAGCCTCACTCTGTGTCCTCCCGATTTAAAGAAAAAGGATTCCAGACCGGCTCCAGGACCGGCACTGGGAATTGTTGTCTTTGCCACCTCTGCCAGCAGCTCTTCATCTATGTTTGCGCTGCCGATGCTCACCAGCAGCGCCTTTATCTCGCCGTTAATCTCCATACTCATGCCTCAAAGTTATATTCACAATTGTGAATGACATGATTGTGGCCAATTCGATATATAGAGATTGATAATGCGGCAAACCAAAAGAGCCAGAAGTGATTTCTATCTCGGTGAATAGTCTATTATTTCGCGAATTATCAGCGTCGATGGCCTGCCTGTGCCTCAGACTTCATCTTGAACTCAGATTTCATGCGCTCCAGCATGCCCTGTTCCATGTTGGCCTTCTCGCAGTGGGACGCCACTTTAGGATTGCAGTTCATCAAGACATCCATGGCCATATTCGCCAGATAATTGCATCCGGAATCTTCCAGATCGGACAGGAACAGAGACATGCGATTGGCAAATTCCCGGCATTTCTCATAGTTTGCGATGGCATCACTATGCAATTTGCACAACGATTCGATTTCTCTTTCCATCTCCGCCCAATCTATATCGTCCATAGCTCTCCGGCACGCACATTTATGAAACAGAACAGATAGACCCGATGGATAAGAAGTTTGGCTTATGATCGATGATGAAAGTCAATTGTCATTGCCGCAATCCACAGGTATTTGTGCCTCTGTGAATATGGAAGTGTTGGACGTGCCGGGGTGACTGACCGGTTAAGTGCGCGGCTGCAGACCGCGAGAATTGGGTTCGACTCCCGACCCCGGCCTTATGTTAATCAATAGCACCATGAGCGGCAAGAAGGAGCCCTTCTGGCCTATTCATGACAACCGCGTTAATCTCTTTGTATGCGGTCCTACGGTTTATGATAATTCTCACATCGGCCATGCTAGGACGTATATCTTCTTTGATGTGGTGGCACGCTACCTCAAGTACATTGGTTTCAGCGTCTTTTATCTGCAAAACATCACCGATGTGGACGACAAGATAATTGACCGGGCAGCCCTGCTGGGCATCTCGCCCCGACTGCTGGCGCGCACCTTCGAAGAGAAATACCGTGAGGACATGCAGGCTTTGGGCGTGACCGGCATCAGCTACTATGCCCGCGCCTCAGAGCATATTCCTGAGATCATCAGCCAGATTGAGAGGCTGATTGAGAAGGGTTATGCCTATGAGACAGAGACCGGCGTGTACTTTGACGAATCCCGTTTCGGGGACTTTGGAAAACTCTCCCACCAGAGCTTGGAGGACCTGAAAAAGCACAGGATTGAGCCTGACCCGACCAAGAGAAATCCGGGGGACTTCTCACTGTGGAAGAAGCGGCAGGACGGCCCGGAGGTCACCTGGGACTCGCCCTGGGGAAAAGGCAGGCCGGGATGGCATATCGAGGACACGGCCATCACTGAGAACTATTTCGGGGCGCAGTACGATATTCACGGCGGAGCCATGGACCTCATCTTCCCTCACCATGAAGCTGAGATCGCCCAGATGGAGGCGACATCCGGCAAAAAGCCGCTGGTGAGATTCTGGATGCACACCGGATTTTTGAATGTCAACGGCGAGAAGATGTCGAAGTCTCTGGGCAACTTCACCACCATCCGGGATATGCTGCAAAAGTTCGATGCAGATTCTTTCCGCTTCTTTGTGCTCTCTTCCCATTATCGGAGCCCTATTGATTTCTCCGAGTTGGCTCTGGATCAATCAAAAAAGAGCCTGGAGCGCATTCGCCAGGCTGCAAAGGCCATCGAGGAGGAACTGGAAAGAACGCCACCGTCTGCGGACGATGCATCCTCGGAAAGCGAAGTTACCGATGCCGGCATGGCCGAATCCCGGGCCGGGTTTCTGGATGCAATGGACAACGACTTCAACACGCCCTATGCCCTAAAAGCAGTCTTCGAGCTGGTAAGAGAGGTCAACCGTCGCATAAACGAGAGGTCCATCTCCAAAAAGAGCCTGATCGAGGCCGGACAACTGCTGGATGATTTCGGGCGAATACTCGGCATCAGCTTTTCGCCGGCTCTCGCCAGGCAATCGGAAAGTTCCGGGAATAACGAGGACATGACAGGCAATCTTATTGAACTGCTGATTGATGTAAGGCAGAAACTTCGCGAGAGGAAGGATTGGACTCTGGCCGACGAGATTAGAAACCGGTTAAATGAACAGGGGATCGTCCTGGAAGACGCGAAGGCCGGCGGAGGAAGATACTCGATCAAGTAATTAAAATATATTAACATTTTTTTTATTTCGGCCTCGCTGTACTGGCATCTCCAACTTCAGAGCGGTCCGCAGTATTTGCTTACAATATCCACCATGAGCCTCAGCCCTCCTGCAGCCGGCGTAATTATGGTCAATGATAAGCCGGTTAAAGGACGGGAAGGGATACGGTTACATGTATCACCGATCCAAATTCCAATGCTATCGGACCCTCCAGAGAACTGGCCAAGAGGACGAGCGAGTTTCCTCTCTTCATATCGAAAAGGCAAAATTTACCATTCCCTTCGTCTGCAGGGCTCGAAACCTGGGCGAGGCACTGCGTCGCATCAAAGAGGGTGCGGCCATGATCCGAACCAAAGGCGAGGCCGGAACCGGCGATGTGAGCCAAGCGGTGCTGCATATGAGGATGATTCAGGGCCAGATCAGGAGCCTGAAGGGCTTGGACGCCGCAACGATTCCCCAGGCGGAAGCCTTACAGACGAGGGGCTGGTAGGCGCCAAAAATAGATCTCAATTGGCAAACTTTATATCCATTAATGGATTAACAATTGTGAATAAGGACGAAGAATTGAATTAAAAATATATCTGTATTGCCGCTATAAGGACCTTTATCTTCCGAAGAAGGCCAACAGGATGTGACCAAAAGAGCAAGGATTTCATGAAAAGAAGAGGTTGACTTATGGGAAAGATCTACGAAGATCTCACCAAGACCGTTGGCAATACGCCTCTGGTCAGACTGAATAGAGTTACAAAGGGCCTGGATGCAACCGATCGTTGCCAAGGTTGAGTACTTCAACCCCCTGGGAAGCGTCAAGGACCGAATAGGTGTGGCCATGATCGAGGCTGCAGAGAAGGCAGGGCATATCAAAGATGACACCATCATCCTGGAGCCGACGAGTGGAAATACCGGCATAGCTCTGGCCTTCGTCTGCGCTGCCAGGGGCTACAAGCTGGTGCTGGTTATGCCTGAGACCATGTCGATCGAACGGCGCAAGCTTCTCAAAGCCCTGGGAGCCGACCTGGTTCTGACTCCCGGGCCCCTGGGAATGAAAGGGGCGATCGCCACTGCAGAAGATATGCTGGCCAAGAACCCCAGCTACTATTACATCCCCCAGCAGTTTCGAAACCCATCCAATCCAGAGATTCACAGGAAGACTACTGCCGAGGAGATATGGCGTGATACGGACGGCGAAGTCGACATTGTGGTGGCAGGTGTGGGCACGGGCGGAACGATCACGGGCATCGCCGATGTGATAAAGTCCCGCAAGAAGCGGCTTTAAAGCCATTGCCGTCGAGCCTGCCGCGTCGCCGGTGCTGGAGGGCGGAAAGCCTGGGCCCCATAAGATCCAGGGAATAGGAGCCGGCTTTGTCCCGGATGTCCTGCGGCTTGACCTGATTGATGAGATCATCCCGGTAACCAATGAAGATGCCTTCAAAACCGCCCGAAGACTGGCCAAAGAGGAAGGATTAGTGGTAGGAATATCCAGCGGTGCTGCCGCCTGGGCTGCTCTGAAAGTGGCGGCAAGACCGGAAAACAAAGGCAAGCTGATAGTAGTAATATTGCCCGATACGGGCGAGCGATACCTGAGCACAGAGCTCTTCGAGATTTAGAGGTGGCAGGAAGATGAGCATCAGAGAGGATATCAGAGAAGACATCCAGACCGTCTTTGCCAAAGATCCCAGCTGCTAAAACGACTTTAGAGGTAATCACCTGCTATCCGGGCCTGCATGCCATCTGGATGCACCGCATCTCTCACTTCCTCTGGACTCATAAATTCTTTTTTTTCGCAAGGCTTTGCTCCCACATCGGCCGCTTCCTGACCGGCGTGGAGATTCACCCCGGAGCAAAAATCGGCAAGCGTTTCTTCATCGACCATGGCATGGGCGTGGTCATCGGCGAGACGGCCGAGGTGGGAGATGACGTGCTGATGTACATGGGCACGGTCCTGGGCGGGACAAGCCTGGACAAAGTCAAGCGCCATCCCACCATCGAGGACCGCGTGGTCATTGGCGCAGGCTCCATCATTCTCGGGCCGATAACTGTAGGAAAAGGTGCCAAGATCGGCGCGGGCTCAGTGGTGGTCCGGCCCGTTCCTGCCGGAGCGACTGTTGTAGGCGTGCCGGGAAGAATTGCCGAGCCCGAGTGCCCAGCCACTGGAACAGATCTGAATTATGCCCATCTGCCCGATCCCATGCTGCGCGTGGTCAGCAGGCTGCTCGACCGGCAAAACCGGCTGGAAGAGCGGCTGCGCTCCATGCAAAAAGCCCTGCCGGGCCCGGAGGCAGAGAGGCTCACGGCCCAAATGGAGCGGGAAGAAGAGATCCGAGAGGCTTTGCGGGACGTGCTCGATCCCGAGGTGGGCATAGATATCGTGGACCTGGGCCTGATCAAAGAGATAATCATACGTGGCGACGATTCTGTGGAGGTGGACATGGTGCTGACCACCCAGGCCTGCCCCATGGTGAGCCACCTCACAGAGCAGGTCCGCCGCCGCGTGGAAGGTCTGCCCGGCATAGCCCAGGTCGAGGTGAAGGTTCTGGATGAGCCCTGGAACTGGGACCACTTTGTCCGGCAGCAGAAGGCGAGAGTCTAGATATGGCCGAGCGCGAAGAACAACCAAAGATCTCCGACTTTAGGCACTATCCTCTGACTATGAGCTCAGATCCTTTTTTCGAAAACGTCGCTTCCGCCGCCCCGGCCAGGGCCTCCTCGAATTCATCCCTGTCCGAAAGGGATATGCGACTACTACCCTGTGGATAAATCAGTTCCAGTTCCTTTCTCACTTCATGAGAAGCAGGCACTCTCAATACACGCAAATTCTCTCGTGACGTCTCAAAAAGAACCTTGCCGGGAGTTTTGACCCAGAGAATGATTCGTTGGCTGGTGATATTCCAGATGCCGGGCACCCAGCATTTGATCAGGCCTTCATCCTCTCGCAGATATCCGAAGGTCTTGTAGAGGATCTGCTCGCCCGGAAAAAGAGGCAGATGAGTCTCCTGGCTGGCGTACAATTCCCTGCTGCTCTTATCCCAATCTTCCATTATGCCGTACTCCAGCATGGTCTCCATGCCGGCAATCATGGCCTTCAGGGTCACGCCTATCAGTGGAATGCCGGCCACAGAGATGATCAGATCGGCATTAAGAACCGCTCCTTTGTTGAGGAGACGATCCAAAACCTCGACCAGACAGCTCTCCCTTTCCGGATTCATCTTGCCTCCATAAGACGTACAAAGCTGAAGGGTGCCCAGGGGCCGGTGAACCTTACCATGAACCCCTCTTTGCAGTTGATCTCCTCAAGGACCTCGCCCAGTTTTTTCACAGCCTCATCCGAGACAAGACAGGAGTAGGTGGCCAGAAGCTTCATGTCCCTGTATTTTTCGGGGGTCCAGGATGTTTTGCTAGCAAACTTCATATCTTTCACCAGCGGCTTGATTTCCGAGCAAAACTGATCTGCCAGCCTGCAAACTTCTGAGTAAGTCAGGTTCTTCAGCTTCAGGTCCAGATTGCGCTTGAGGAGGTAGGCCTTTCCTTTGGGCTCTTTTTCGATGCTGTTCACAAGATCGCATAGCTCCTGATTTTTGGCAAAAACCAGAGTTTCCAAATAAGCATGATCGCAGTAGATCTGGATTGAATATTCCGCCGTACCTTCCATGCGCAGTAGCTCGCCGGCGAGATTTTCGTAGTCCCGGCAGAGCCAGTCTTTGACCGCATCATCATTACCCTTGATGATAACATCGAAGGAGAAAGGAAGTACGGTTCCGAACATCTTCGTTACCTGGTCTATCACATAGCTATGCTCCAGAACCCACCCCTCCGCCAGCTTTTTGTCTTCCGTCTGGTAGGGCTTTGCCTCGCAGGCATGGACTATCGCAGCGATATCTTTGTAGGGTACTATGTAGACGTTATTCTCCTGGATGCCGATGCTGCCCAGCTGGGCTACGTTTCCGGTCCTGGCGATCGAGTAAAGGTACCTGGCCTCTTTGACCATTATCTCAAGACTCCACCAAATAGATCTCCTTGATCGTCATTCTCATCCTAGTCTAACTTGAGCTCCAGTATGCCGTTCTTGAAGCTCTTCATAATGATGGATTTTGCCGGTCGCGGCAGAGCTATATTTTTGCGAAACTGGCCAGCAGCAATTATTAGAGAATCTCCCTCCAGATTCATCAACAAATCCTCCACGTAGACTCCGAAAAGCTCGGCAATGATGGTGATGCCGTCCTTTCCTTCCATCACGTCCACCGTTTCCCGCCCATGAAACTCATACTCAGGCATACTTGCTCCCTCCCCTCTCCTGGCGGCTCTCAAAAGCCCCTGCCAAAGAAGCCTGGTATAAACGTGGCAGGTATGCCGCCCTGTTCCGGCGGCCAAATGATGGTATCTGTCTCTGCCGACCATATTTCAGGACTCCTCTTTTTGACTTTCTTCATTCCAGCTTGCGGGGTTCAGGAACTTATCTATCAGGTCTTCCGCAGCATGGTCCAGATCACTGCGAACCGATTGCACGGCATCTATCGATGTTGTTATCGGACTTTATCTTATCAAGTGCCTCGGTTAATTCCAAGAGGGCCTGGCCCAGCCGCTCTATCTCGCTGTCGCTAAGACTTCCGCTCTCCATTCTCCTCAAAGCCTGTCGTTCCAAAAGCTCCTGGATGATCTCCACCAGAGCCACCACCAGGCCCAAAAGCCCCTCTTTCAGGTTTCCTTCATCCAGGTTGATCGCCATTTTTCCTGATCCTAGTCCAGCTTGAGATGAAGTATGCCGTTCTTGAAGCTCTTCTCAATGATGGATTTTGCTAGTTCTCGGCAATGCTATTTTTTTGCTGAACGGGCCGGCAGTTATCTCAAGAGTTTCTCCCTCCAGATTCATCATCAAATCCTCCTCAGAGATACTCCGGGCAGTTCGGCAATGATGGTGATGCCGTCCTTTCCTTCCATCACATCCACTATCGGCTGCCTTTGAGGAGCGGATTGTGGCATCTTAACGCTTTCCGTCCTGGGAGCCGCCCTCCTCGCTCCATGGCCCGGCCCATGGCCTAGCGGCCTGGTAGAAACGTGATAATCGACGACGGGCTTACTGGACCAGCCTACATCGATCCGGTGTTTTATCTCCGCGTCCGTGTCGGCAATCCTCTGCCTAAATTCGGGTGAGGACTGCTTCCAGGGACTTGATTATGCCCCCCAGACCGGGGATGAACTGGCTCACCACGTTTTGCACTATGCCTCCCATTTGGATATCCTCACTTTGCTTATGGGACCCCTTTTCCAGTTCTTCGATCCTCTTCTCCAGGCGCGCTATCTTCTGTGCATCCTGTTTGTCAATACTAGCATCCTTATCCTTTGAGTCCTCAACCATTTTGTATTATCCCTCCAAAGATCAATCGTAATTTCCGAGGCTCTCCCGGATGATGGGCAGGGGAGCTGGGCTTGACCAACCGCAGATGTGACAGCCCTCTCGAATCAGCTGATCTTCATCTCTTCTGTTTCCGCATTCTGGGCAGCAGGCCTTGGGTTTGAGAGCATCTTTCCAACCAGGTGCATTCAGATTGGTGCCCGCGGGCATCTCCAGGCCGTACTTGGCCGCGGTCTCAAAAGAGGCTAAAACTGCCCGAATCTTGATGCCCAAAAGCTCCGTGCCTGCCAAAGATACGGCTATATCTGCATTGATCACCAGGCCCTTGTCAAGGATTCTTTCTACAATATCGGCAAGATTCTGGCTTTTTGTCGGCGCCAAAGAATTCATCTTTACCCCCACTTACCTTCGATTGGCCATCTCGTCCCGAATTCGCCTCTTATGAGCCAGCATCTTGGCCTTATGAATGAGCCTTTGCAAACGCTGCATATCTCTTACCTTTACCTTTTGAGTATGCCATCTCTCTTTGATCATTCGATTGCTTCGTTTGGAACTCTCATACCAGGCTCTCTTCGTCTGCATAAGTGCAGGCAAGAACCTCATCTCTTATCCTCCTCTTATGAGCAGTTACCAGGGCGTGCTGACGTCTCCTGTTGTCCAGGACCTTTTGGCTTAGAAGGGCCATTGTCTCGTATCTCCATAAGATTATTTATTTTCATCCTCAAATCCCATCTGCACTCTGCCCCGATAAATTGCCCGAAAGAAGCCTGGATATCCCAATGATCCCGAAAACAGCCGCTTATGTTCATCGTTTTCTTCCATCTCCTGGAGCATCTGCCAGAATGTCCCTGCATTTTTTGCCGGGCAATTTTCAGCATTTCCAACTTCGTCGGCCATGTCTTATCCCAGGATGTCCATCTTTGTGCCGAGGTCCATCTCTAAAACCTTCTGAGCTAAATCCAGCTTATGCAAGAGCTCCGAGTTCTTCCGTTCGTATTCCTGGCGATCAAGCTCCCCGAATTCATAGAGCAGACGGGTCTCTTTTATCTGGTCCTTGATCTTTTCCGGATTGTAGTATCCTTTTAAGGCAAACTTCTGGATCTGCTCCAGCGTCCAAATCATATCCAGCCCGGGCAGGGATATGCCAATAGATCGCAGCAGAATATCATCTATGATGAACATTCTATCGAAACCCCCTTCGCTTGCCTCCCAGGATATGAATATCTACGAAGTTGTAGGCCGGCCAGGGACCGGAGTACTGCACCTTCATCTCATGATATTTCTCTTTGAGCCTGCCTACTTGCAGAGAGAACTCATCAATACCGGACTTTTCCACCAAAAAGCTGCTGTTTAAAATCAAGCGGTCGGAAAAGAGCTTGAGCTTTTTGTTATCAGAGGAAACTGCTAAGAGGCTGTGCAGGAAATCAGCGCTGCATTCCTCTCGCTGAGCGCTGCCCATAGGATCGAGATCTTTGGGAAGAAAGACCTTGATGCCAAGTTCCACCTTGCCGTCTACAACCGGCAGTGCCTTTTGCATGGCCTGATAGCCGGCGCTCATGGCAATTTGCAGCAGCTTTCTGCTCTTGAATGCCATGCCGTAGGCCACGGGAATTACGCTGTGCTCTTGCATTACCTGTTCCACTACATTCCTGTGGACCTCTACTTCCGGCTCATCCACGGCGTAATCCCTGTAGGTCACATCGCTGACGACGGGACTCAGGTCCCTGTAGTCCAGAGTATAGACCTCACTAGCATCAAAGCCGAGATTTCCAAAGCTCTTCCTCTCCTTAGTAGGGAAAGGAATGACACAATAAACATACTTTCCCAGAGTTTCGGGGACCGTATTCTCAGCTTTAAGAATCCTCCTTACCAAGAAGCTACACCTCTTCCTCGACCATCTCCATGTCTGATCTTCTGCGCAGCATTATCCTCTTGTAGCCGAGAAGCTCTCCTTCCAGGTCGAACTTCATCTCGTACCTTCCTAGAATATCCTGTGTGTCGGGCACGGATTTTCTCTCCACCACCTCTACCTCGGCCACCCATCCTTCTGAAATCTTGTTCAGGCTGATTTACCCTGTCAAGGTTCTTCTTTAGCACGATCTCGGCCACTTGGCTTGCTATCTCAAGAATTTCCTGGATCTTGGGCTTACCGGTCATGTGCAATCACCTAAGGAGCGTAGATTTCAGAGATCATCCGTGGTCGGGAATAACTTCCACGATCCCTCCCTTGAATTCATGTACTCTCTCCTTTCAATTTATATTTATCTACTTCATCAGTCGATCTATAGTAGCGAAGAAAGAGGCCAGCCTATGCCTCCTGGCCTTGACCGCATCTCTTCCTATGGGCTTCTTCCTCAAAAGTGCCATCCGGTTTGAGTGCAGAAATAAAAGGTGGCTCCTATCTGCCTTCCTTCCTCCATTCTGGCTCTTATGACCAGAGCATCGGTCTCATTGAATGCGAGTCCTGGAGGCTTCTTGTGAAAGAGCTCGCTTATTTTACGAACCTCTGCCTCTTCGACTACAGCAGTTATTGGTTGCATATCTTTCCCTCGGCCACTCAGCAAGCTTTGCCGACCTCAATAACCAGTCTCTTCTTCTCTTCCATGTCCTGGGGAGAGCAGGTCTTGTTGGCTATGACATCGATGCACAGTTGCTTGAAATCTATGGCTAAATCATCGCGTCCCTTTAGAGTCTGCAGTCCTTTGGCGATCATGATGCAGGCTCTGGTGCCGGGCTTCTGGGCATCGGGAAGCTTCTCTCTTATCGATCTTATTATCTGCACGATTTTTTCGGCCTTGTCCTGAGAAATTTCCGTATGCTCCATCACGATTCGAACCTCGGTCTCGTAACCGTAGTAGTCGGCATATATGCCTACCATACGATCGAGCAGTGCATCTTGCGGCCTGTGAATTCCTGCATATTCAATGGAGTTGCTGGTGAGGATGGCCTTGAAATCAGGATGAACTTTTATGTACCTATCTTCTCCGAATTTAGTTGGTAGTTCCAGGATGCCTTCCTCAAAAACGGACAGGAGAACGTTATTTGATGCCGGCTTGGTTCGGGAGAACTCGTTGTAGATGAGGGTGTAGCCAAATTTGCAGGCCAGGGAGAGAGGATTGTCCACCCACTCGATCTTCATGGTATCCTTGGTCTTGAAGACATTGTGGACGTAGTTGTCCCGCACGCTTTCGCTCTGCATCTGAGAATATCCGCCAATCAAATCAGATGTGGTTATGGCTTCATCTCCGTTTATCCAGACCACAGGTCGACCTAGGCCCTTGGCCACATGCACGGCCAGACTGGTCTTGCCGCAGCCCGTAGGCCCAATCAGATGCACGGGATAGCCTGCTTGAAGCCAGAGAGACAACCGGCTTTCCATCTCCATTACCTCCGGGGTGCTGATGAAGTGATTTGCCTCCGGCGTGAGGAAAGCCTCCTCGATGGCCTTATGCCTGGCTTCTTCTGATATCAACTCGTAGCTGCAGTCCATATTAGCCGGAGACCTGATTCTCACCTGAATGCTGGGATTATTTAATCCTGCTTCGGAATTGTGAGACATCTCGCTAGCCTTTTTCTCAGAAGCGGTCATGTGAACTGCTTCTCCTCTCACCCTCCTGGGATGTGACTCAATATACGGCATCGCTTAGCACCTTCATGGAGTATGAATAATAATAAAAAGTTCTACTAAGGATTTACCCATAGTAGAAATCGCGGACATAGTTCTTGAGATCCTGCTCTTGATATTTGTGGATCTCGTTTTGGAAAGACGCGGCTCTTCCCTGAAGCTCTCTTGCGCCGGAATATATCCTGGAGACAGCTTCGCGGTTCTCTTTGATCTGTGAGTTGAGATTGCTTTGGAACTTTGCCACGCCATTCTGCAAATTCCTGCTGCCCTCATCTCGGATGCTCTTTCCAGCCTTCTGAAACTCGCGAGACATCTTTTCTTGAGAGGACACAATCTCCCTGGCTCCAGAGTGCAGTTTTGCGGTAGCCTCTAAATTCTCTTTGATTTGGGCATCAATTGACCGCTTGAATTGCACTTGGCCCTGATTGAATCTCTTCTGGCCGTCTTCGATCATCTTTTGACCTTCAGAGTGCATATTTCGGGACAACGTTTTGCCGGCAGCATGGAACTCTTTTACCGCCATAGTCATCTCTTGGATGCCTTCATCACGGATCTCTTTGCCTGCTTTCTTGAGATCTGCGGCTTTGTTGTCGATTGCATTGGCCTTAGCCAAAACACCTCTTTTGCCAAAGCCTGCCGGTTTTACTGCACTCTTCGGTTTTTCGATCATCGGAGCCTCCTTAGGACTCACCATTGGTGTGGACTTGGGCGGCTCTTGACTCACCATTGGCGTGGACTTGAGCGGCTCTTGACTCACCATTGGTATGGACTTGGGCGGATCTTTTTGTTTCTTCATAGCCGCCTGAATGTATTCAGCCAACTGGGACTTTGTTCCACCCAAACTCTCTATGCCATGCTTCAGAGCCAGTTCTTCCAGTTCTCGCCGAGTGCGCTTGGACATAAGCTCGTCGAAGGTCTCTATTTTGGTGTTTGCATAATCTTCCATGGCTCTTCCTCCAAAAATAAATTAGGAAGAAATCAATCCTAAGCAGGAACCCCAGGGGTTGCGCCGATGGCTGCCTGCTCGATCTTGGCCATCTCCTCAGAGTAGTGCAGGTAGGTGTCCACCGATGCTACGACAACGCGTGCCTCGACGGTCAGAATCTCGATGCCAACCAGGCTGATCCTGGCCCAAACATCTACTACGATACCCTTGTCAAGAATTCTATCCAGAACCTCGGCAAGACTTGATGCGTCCGGTGTTGCGGTTACCATTTTTCTTCACTCCTTTAATTTGAATATATTTTTAAGCGGAACTTTGGGGCTGGCGCCGATGGCAGCCTGTTCGATCTTGGCCATCTCCTCAGAGTAGTGCAGGTAGGTGTCCACCGATGCTACGACAACGCGTGCCTCGACGGTCAGAATCTCGATGCCAACCAGGCTGATCCTGGCCCAAACATCTACTACGATACCCTTGTCAAGAATCCTATCCAGAACCTCGGCAAGACTTGATGCGTCCGGTGTTGCGGTTACCATTTTTCTTCACTCCATTTAATTTTTAGAATATATTTTCTAAGCTGGGACTTTGGGGCTGGCGCCGATGGCAGCCTGTTCGATCTTGGCCATCTCCTCAGAGTAGTGCAGGTAGGTGTCCACCGATGCTACGACAACGCGTGCCTCGACGGTCAGAATCTCGATGCCAACCAGGCTGATCCTGGCCCAAACATCTACTACGATACCCTTGTCGAGAATCCTATCCAGAACCTCGGCAAGACTTGATGCGTCCGGTGTTGCGGTTACCATTTTTCTTCACTCCTTAAGCGGGTAACTCTTTAGGGCTGGCGCCGATGGCTGCCTGTTCGATCTTGGCCATCTCCTCAGAGTAGTGCAGGTAGGTGTCCACCGATGCTACGACAACGCGTGCCTCGATGGTCAGAATCTCGATGCCAACCAGGCTGATCCTGGCCCAAACATCTACTACGATACCCTTGTCAAGAATTCTATCCAGAACCTCGGCAAGACTTGATGCGTCCGGTGTAGCGGTTACCATTTTTCTCTCCTCCTATCTGATTTATCCTGAGCAATCTCGAGGATTATTATTTTGCCTTAATTATATATACAAAGGACAGGAAGTGAATTAGAGGAGGCCTTCTCAATCCCTACTTCCTGTCCTCTGTGTCTGACACTCTCCTTTGGCTGAGCTCATCTGTACGAATTTTCTCTCAGATACATTCGTACAATACCATAGAGAGTACGGTTGGATCTAAATAGTCTTTCATCTTCTATATTTAGTCTCAAATGTTGTTTTAAATTTGTTTCAAAAATTGAGAGTTAACAAGCTATAAGCTTTAGAAAAATAAATGATATCATTAGATCAAACAGCTTAAAGAGATGTCATGGTCCAGAGGTAAATATGAAACTACTTATCATTGATGACGCTCCGGAAATGCTAAGGGCGTTTCGGGACATACTGGAGGCCTATGGATGCGAGGTATACGTGGCGGAAAACGGCGAAGAAGGCCTGGCCAGATACGCAGAGGTTATGCCGGATGTCGTTCTAATGGATATATTGATGCCAAAGCTTGACGGCATCAGTGCCACTAAGAAAATGCTGGAAATGGATCCATCCGCGAAGATAATTGTCATCTCTGCCGTGGGAAAGAGCGGCCTTGATAACGAATGCCTTCTAGCCGGTGCCAAGAAATTTATTATAAAGCCATTCAAGATAAAAGAGCTATTAAGCTCGATCAACTCACTGGTGGCAGAATGAAAGGAATTGAATCGGTAAGGGGATATCAGGAAGAAATAATTGAGGCTATCCCGAGCACCATTATAGTCGTAAATAGGAGCCTGGAGGTGCTCTACGCCAATAGGAATTATTATGCTAAATCCGTCGCGAAGCGGGAGAGGGATGTCTTAGGAGAGAGACTGTCCCGAGTAATTCCGTCCATGCTCATAGAAAAAACAGGAATTATCGATAAAATTCGCGAGGTGTTTCTCACAGGTGTTCCCTTTGATGGAGATCAGATCAGATATCCGGGAGGCATGTTCTATTTCTATAAAATATATCCCTTAAAGGAGGATGAGGAGAGCATAAGCAAGGTTGTAATCTTCATGGAGAACATCACCGAGCTTACCCGTCTGGAAGAGGAGCTTCGCGAGTCTTATGTCAAGCTGGAGAATGCTTTTGCCGAGCTGAAAGAGAATGACGCAATTAAATCGGAGTTCATCTCCACCGCCTCTCATGAGCTGAGAACTCCAATAACGGTGATCAACAGCTACGTTGAGATGTTCGAGGGGGGAATGCTGGGCGAACTTAGCAGCGTTCAGCGGGAAAAGGTAGCGATCATAAGTTCGCAGATAGAGCATATGATTCGACTGGTCGAAGATATGCTCGATGTATCCCGATTGGAGTCAAAGGCTCTCAAGATTAATAAATATCCTATCTGGGTCGATGATATTGCCAGAAAGGCTATCGATGATCTTAAGCCGGCTGGCGGGGCTAAAAGAGCAGTCCGTGTCTTTGACCGTCGAGGGCTCACACTCTGATGTGGAGGGTGATGGCAGGAGGATCAAGCAGGTCTTCAATAACCTTCTCACTAATGCCATCAAATATACTCCTGAAAAAGGAAAAATAGA
This sequence comes from Methanotrichaceae archaeon, assembly GCA_963803855.1. GTDB lineage: Archaea > Halobacteriota > Methanosarcinia > Methanotrichales > Methanotrichaceae > Methanothrix. The sequence continues at coordinate 132,940 of CAWDNX010000001.1, read as the reverse complement.
AGTAATAATCACCGATGAGCCGGAGGATGTCTGTGTATCGATAATTGATAATGGTATTGGAGTTGCCAAGAAGGATCAACATAGAATCTTTGAAAAATTCTATACGGGCAGCGGCGGCTCGCTGACCAGGGAATCAGGTCGTATGGGCCTTGGCCTGGCCATAGCCAAGGGAATAATTGAGGCCCATGAAGGTCGCATCTGGGTGGCGAGCGAGATTGGCATGGGAAGCACATTCATTTTCACATTGCCCAAAAAATTATGATTAAAAATATTCTCGCCAGGCTAAAGATAGCGCCTGCAGTTGTGCCGGCGACTGAACCTCTAAATAGCCATGTAAGCCGCAATTTGACGAAAGGCTCCAGCTACCTGGTCAAGGAGCCGAAGGCAGAGTTTAGCTTTGAGCTCTTTGTTTCTTTGGTAAAGGGAAGATGCAATGATTGTGATTATCTCGATTCTTTCCCCTGCGAGAGCATCGGTTGTGAAAGATGCGAGTTGCCCTGCACCTGTAAAGTATGCAAGCATTCCAGGGCCCAAGGATTATGCTTTACTATGCATTCGCCTCAGGATATCCGTCTGAGGTACGCTTTGCAGACCACCCCCATTTTCTGGATAAGCAATCATGGGCCCCAGAGCATCAACCCCATAGCTCTTGAGGTAATAGCTGATATAACCATCAAGTTCTTAAAGCAAAGCAAAAATCCGGTAATTCTTCTTGACGGAATAGAGCATTTGATATTCGAAAATGGCTCAGCACCCGTATTGAGGCTTCTGAGAGATATACAAGAATGGATAATATTGCAGAGGGCCATTCTAATCTTGCCTGTAAATCCTGAGGCTATCGAGAAGAAAGAACTGGCATTGATGGAACGAAACATGATCGAGCTACGGCAAGACTCGGATGAGGACGAAAGCTAGAATGTAAGTGGACGAAAATATTCTTATAGTTTGCACAGGTATATACCATTGGAGTAATTCTTAGTCATGAAGACATCGGTCGAGAATGTCGCTGACCTCTGTGAATTCCGGAGGATAATTGCAAAAAGTTTGTTGATAGAATCATCAAGACGAATCGAGAAGTTTTTATGATGTCTTCCCTCCTAGATAAACAAATGTGCGGTTATGACCTTATAAAGGAAATATTCTCAAGGTGCGATGTTTTTCTCAGTCAAGGAACGGTTTATCCTGTTTTATATACTCTTGAGGGTGAGGGGTTGCTTCATGCCGAATACAGCAAGGGTGATATGAGAAGCAAAAAATATAGCCTTACACTCAGTGGCAGAAAAGTCGCTGAAAAAGATGTTGAGGATTTTGCCAAAGCCCTGGAGCAGGTATCTTTATTACTCAAGAGATGAGCTTGATGCTGAAGAACACCATCAACGGCCTGGATAAAATTCTGTTTGATGAAATCCCGAAGGGTTCAGTGATCCTTGTGACCGGTGCGGAAGGTACTCTGAAATCGGGCCTGGTATTCAGCATGATGACAAATTATATAGCGGCCAATGATGAGCATGGCCTCTATGTCACTTTAGAGCAAAATGTTGAAAGCCACCTAAGAAATATGAATAGTCTGGGGATTAAAGAAGAGGGTGGTTTGCATATATTCGATTACCGGGATATGCGGCTGGAGTGGATGGACAGCGAACTGGATCTCATCAAGACTACAGAGGAAGTTATAGATTCTTACAAAGAAAAGTATGACAACCTGACGCTATTTGCGCTTGATTCTCTCAATGCCCTCTATTCCATCTCTGAGAATGGCAATATGAGGAATAAAATTTATAATTTCTTTTCGCATCTTCGTGATGAAGATCTTACCTCTTTTTTGATTATGGAGTCTGCCCAATCGAGAATCTCAGGACAATTCTCCCAATTCCATCAAATAGAGCACTTCCTGGCGGACGGAACAATTGAGCTTGGCATGATTGAAGGGAAAGGCGGCGTGAAGAGATACATTCAGATCTTGAAGATGAGAGCCACCAAACACGCCATGGAAAAGCATCAGCTTACCGTCGATGATAATGGAATTAACATTCTCGGTCCTATCTATTAAATATTTCAAGCGTTATTTGAAAACCTCTCCTGCCTCCTTATACCAGAGAAGAAGGTCAAGGTGGCCCATGGGAATATTCGCTTCTTGGGAAAAGGCAATCATCTTCCTCTCGATCTCCAGGTAAATCCTTTTCGTGAGAGAAATGGGAACTTCTTTTATCACGCCGAGTAGGGCAAGATTCTTGAGAATATGCCGGTCTAAGATGGCTAGATTCTCGCCTAGGCCAATGTTTCGGAGGAAATGGCTGGCTTCTTTATATCCGAAACCCTTGACATTTTTCACCAGCCATTCCCGGGCCGCCGCCGCGTCGGCAAATTCGGCCAGCCTGGCTCTTAGAGATCCGGTGCTGAACATATTCCTTGCCAGGCAGATATACTCCCCCTTTCGCTGGTGGAACCTGACACCCCCCAGTTCCAGGGAAATTTGCGCAGGCGCGGCCTTTGCTATCATGCACTTTTGCTCCAGTCGCTCTACCGCTTTCCAACAGGTTTTGGCCTTGGACTGGGGCGTGAGCAGGCAGAAGACCAGCTCCAAGAAAAGCTCTTCATCGGAGGCTGTCTCCCAGATATGCCAAAAATCCATGAGTCTGGCCTCGATTTGCGGCTTTACGGGATTGTATTGCTGCATCAGCTCCTCAACGGTGAGGGGAAAAATCTCTGCCGGTTGGTCCATCAGCCTTTCTTTGCTCTAGGAATATTAGGGCTTTTTGATGGTCAGACCGCAGCAATAGGTGGAAGCAAAAAGCTCTTAACTTCATATATTCTAGTTGTTATCACTTCATATGACGACACACCCCTCTCAGAAGTTTCATCTGGTATCTGCCTTTCTGCCCACCGGCTCCCAGCCAGAGGCCATCGAACAGCTCATATCCGGCCTGCAATCGGAAGATCGGTCGAGCGAGCGAGCGGGCGAGCGGGCCTATGCAGGCGGTAATTTCCAGACCCTCCTGGGCGTCACGGGCTCGGGCAAGACCTACACCGTGGCCAATGTCATCGAAAAGCTGCAGCGGCCCACTTTGGTCATTGCCCACAACAAGACCTTAGCTGCTCAGCTTTATAACGAGTTCAAGGAGTTCTTCCCGGAAAACCATGTGGAGTACTTTGTCTCCTATTATGACTACTATCAGCCGGAGTCCTACATCCCTGCCAAGGACCAGTACATCGAAAAGGACTCTCATATCAACCCCAAAATCGAGCAGATGAGGCTGGCGGCTACCGCCTCCCTGCTCTCCCGAAGCGACGTCATTGTCGTGGCATCCGTCTCCTGCATCTATGGTCTGGGCAATCCCGAGAACTTTCAGAAGATGGGCTTTGAGGTCAAGGTGGGAGAGCGAATATCCAGAAGGGAGATCCTGAGACATCTGGTAGACATTCTCTTTGAAAGAAACGACCTGGACCTTTCCCCCGGTCGCTTCCGGTCGAAGGGCGACACCATCGATCTGGTCCCCGGCTATTTCAACAACATCATTCGAATTGAGCTATTTGGGGATGAGGTGGAGAGGATCTCCGAGGTTGACCGGCAGACGGGCCAACTCAAAGAGGACATGAACTATTTCTTCATTTACCCGGCCCGGCATTATGTCATCCCGGAAGAGGAGCAGAAGGCGGCCATAGAGACCATTATGGCTGAGCTGGAGGAGCAACTGCCACAACTGGGCATGATCGAGGCTCATCGACTTCGGCAGCGCACGCTGCACGATATGGAGATGATCTCGGAGACGGGCAGTTGCAAGGGCATCGAGAACTATTCCCGTCATTTCGACCGTCGCCGTGCGGGGGAAGCGCCCTACTGCCTGATCGACTATTTTCCAGATGATTTCCTTCTGGTCATCGATGAGAGCCACCAGACCCTGCCCCAACTAAGGGCCATGTACAAGGGCGATCGCTCCCGAAAGAAGAGCCTGATAGATTACGGCTTCCGGCTGCCCAGCGCCTTTGACAACCGGCCCCTGCGCTTTGAAGAGTTCGAGCAGCACATGAAAAATGTGATATTCGTGTCTGCGACGCCCGGGGCTTACGAGCTGGAACATTCTGCCCAGGTGGTGGAGCAGATCATCCGGCCCACGGGCCTGCTCGATCCTCTGGTGGAAATCCGGCCTATCGAGGGCCAGGTGCGAGATGTGATGACAGAGATTCACCTCGTGGTGGAGAAGGGCGACCGGGCGCTGGTGACCACGCTCACCAAGCGCCTGGCCGAGGAGCTCACGGACTTTTTGGCCCAAAACGAGATCCGCGCTCGCTACCTGCACTCCGACATCGACACATTGGAGAGGACGGAGATCATCCGCGAGCTGCGGCTAGGCAAATTTGATGTGCTGGTGGGCATCAACCTGCTCCGGGAGGGGCTGGACATCCCTGAAGTGGGCTTCATCGGTATTTTAGATGCAGACAAAGAGGGCTTCCTGCGGGACGAAAAGAGCCTCATCCAGACCATTGGCCGGGCCTCCCGGAATGCCAACTCCCGCGTGGTTCTTTACGCAGACAGGATGACCGGATCCATCCGGGCGGCTGTGGAGAAGACAGAGCAACGCCGGGCGATGCAGATGGCCTACAACCAGGAGCATGGCATAGTTCCCCGCACCATCAAAAAGCCCATCCGAGAAAAGGTGGTGGAGATCACCGACACCAGGCATATTCCCAAATCCGATATTCCCAATGTTATCATCGAGCTGGAGGCACAGATGCGCGCCGCAGCGGAGCTGTTGGAGTTCGAGAGGGCAATTTCGCTCCGCGACACGGCACGCAGGCTGGAGAAGGAGATGACGCTGGGGTGAGATTCGCATCACTTTACGCGGCCTATGGTCGCCCGAAGTGATCCGTCGCCTTTATCATCACCGGAATGGTCGCCCTCTTTGGGGCCCTTATCACCACTGGACGCGCTATCCTTTAAGGGTGCTCTTACAGACATCCTTTTCATTGACTTCTTAAGCTGCAACTCCAGGGCAAGCTTCTTGTTATACCATGATCTGGGAAATAGAGGCGAGATCTCAATGGCTTTGTTATAGCATTCTATGGCCTGGTCGTATCTGTCGAGCCTGTAAAGCACATTGCCTTTGGTATTCCAGACCAGTGCGTTTTGCAAATTGATCTGCAAGGCTTTATTGCAGGCATCAAGCGATTCAAAATATCTCTCCTGGAGATAGAAAATATCGGCCTTGGCGGACAAGGCCTCCCAGCTGTTGGAGTTCTTGCCCAGTTCCAGATCTACAATCATCATGGCGCCACCTAGGCCCTCTTTGGAAAGCAGGTCCAGGGCATTGCCCATGCCGGGACGCATACCTTTGGCTTTTGTTGCACCATCATGCCCTTCGCAGGACGCTTTTTTCCTGAAGTTCTCAATAAGCTGCTTGTTGGACTCTCGATCATAGGTGAGAGAAGTCTCCAGATATTGGGCGATCTTATCCATGAACTCATCTGGATTGGCACTGGATTTTTCCAGGTCATTGATATACTCGCAGAGATCTCTCTCAGCGTTCCTGCGTTCATTGATCTTGTCCCATTCCAGTAAGACACTCTCGGCAACCTCGGGAAGCTGGTGCAGATCTTCTCCTTTCACCACATAATCCATAGCCCCTGATTTTAGAGACTGGACCGCCAGCTTCTCAGATCCTACTCCGGTTATGATTATGAATGGAAACTTCATCTCCAGAGAGCGCCCTGCTCCACCGGTCAGGTCCAGCCCTGTGCCGTCAGGGAGGCGATAATCTGAGATCACCAGAAACTCCTGGCCAGTGTGCTCATTTATCCACTTTTTGGCATCCCCGATCGTTTCGGCACGATCAATTTTCCAGTCCGCATCATTCTCCTCAAAGATCCTTCGAACCAGCAGAGCATGAGCCTCTTCATCCTCTACTAACAGAATCTGTTTGATATCCTTTTTGCCAACAGATGATTGCATAACTTTCCTCCTTTGAGTTAAATGTAATTGACCAATATCTCTTCATTTGGGCTCTGCCAAAGTAAAACAGACAGTGCAACCCTTTCCTAGCTTTGACTCTATCCAAATGCGTCCTCCATGAACCTCGATAATCCTCTTAATTATGGCCAGCCCAGCGCCTGATCCCTCACTCTTCTTATCTAACTTATAGAAGAGTTCAAAGACTTTGTCATGCTGGCTGGGATCTATTCCTATGCCGTTATCTTTTACGAAAAATACCGTTTCTTCACCATCTTGTCTGCATCCGACTTCTATATTTGGATGCGGCTGGCTCCCCATGTATTTTATGCTATTCTCTATCAGGTTTGTCAGAACCTCGACTATCCTCATGCGGTCCACATTGACGAATGGCAGATCGGGCTGAATCGTCACCTGTACACCCCGTACCATTATTTTCTCATTGATCAGACCCAACGCCTCCTGGACAATCTCTGTGAAGAGAACTACATCAGGAGGATTGGCGACCCTGCCTATGCGGGAAAGCTCCAGGGTGTCCGTAAGAAGATTTTCCATCTTGGAAATGGCAGAGCTGATCATCTTGAGATCTACCTTGACACGCTCAGAGTTGCCCTTGGCCAGGTCAGACTGTAGGAAGCCCACGAAACCGTTTATCGTGACCAGGGGGGACTGGAGGTCATGGGAGACCGTGTAAATGAACCTCTCCATCTCTGTGTTTTTGGATTCAAGTTCTGTTACCAAACGTTCTCTGACCTCCTCGGCCTGCTTATGCTCGGTGATATCTCGGAAATACCACACCCTGCCATAATATTTTCCACTGGCACCTAGCATCGGGGCCGAGTAGCGGTCGAACGACCTGCCGTCTTTCAAAACGACCTCATCACTGCTTATTTCATCCAGAACTCTGTAGAGGTGCAACACCCTTTGCATGAATTCCTCGGGACTGGCCAGTTTAACCATTACCGACTGTAGCGCACGCTCATCGGATTGTGATTCTATTACGTCGGGAGGAATACCCCACATATCGACAAAACGTTGATTGTAGGATAATATTTTACCATTTTCATCCACCACAAGTATTCCATCGATGGATAACTCCTGCTGTGTGCGAAGGATGATATAGGTGAATGCCAGCGCCTCCTCGGCGCGCTTGCTTTCGGTGATGTCTGTGAGGAAATTCAGAGAGGCTGGTTTGCCTTGCCATTCGATCAAGGCAGCATTGATTTCCACCCATTTGACAATGCCGGCTCGGGTAACCACTCGGAAGGCATAGCGGGGAAGTGCGGCTTCGTTTGCGATCCGTCGCCGGTAATTTTCGACCACCATGCCCCGATCATCCGGGTGAATGAATTCGGGAAATGGTCTATCAATGAGATCCTGCTCAGAATACCCTTCCAGCAATTCAAGCGTCATGGGATTGACAAATTTGAGCAGGCCGTCTTGCGCGACGATGATTGATTCGTTAGCGTTGTTTATCAGCAGGCGGTACTTTTTCTCGCTCTCTATTTGAGCTTCCTCGACTCGCTTGCGCTCGATGGAATATCTGATGGAACGATCCAGCAATCTGCCATCCAATTCCCCCTTTATCAAATAATCCTGTGCACCTTCACGAACGGCTCTCGTCGCCAGCTCTCTGTCGCTAAGGCCGGTTAATATCAGTATGGGAATTTTTGCATTCTGTTTTTGAATTTGGAAGAACGTCTCTAAACCAAGGCTATCGGACAGATTTAAATCCAGGAGCACAGCGTCCACATCTTCCTGGGTCAGGAATTCAAGCCCCGAAGAAAGACTATTTTTCCAGACAAGATCGAAGATTGCGCCGGAAACGCCGTCCTCTTTACGGGAGACATCCAGTAGATACTTCAGGATCATCCATGCATCTACCTCATTATCCTCGATTAGAAGAATTTTAATGGTATCAGTCATTAACGTTCCATTTGAGCCAGTAATTTCCCAAGACCGTCATCATCTCTCTAAACATATCCGAGCCCATTGGCTTTACCAGATAGCTGTTGGCATAATTGGAGTATGCCTTGGCGATGTCTGCATCATTTCGGGAAGTGGTCAATATCACGACAGGAAGCGCTCTTAGATCCAGAGATTCCTTTATAGCCCTCAAGACATCATGACCATCCACCACCGGAAGCCGAAGGTCCAGGAGTATCAGGTCCGGCCTGGGGCAATCTTTCGGGTCTGCAAACCTGGCCCTCTGCAAGAGATAATCCAGAGCCTCATCTCCGCTACTCATCCAGTGAATCTCATGGCTGATCAATACATCCTCGAAGGCGCGGGTGATGAGCATGGCGTGAGTCTCGTCGTCTTCAATGAGCAGTATCACTGCAGGGCGGTCTTTCATGGCAGAGTCCTTTCGCCGAGGGCAGGGTAAAGATCCTCAATCCTTTTGATAAATTTGTAATCTGATTATATATTTTTTTGGAAGTCTCACAATTAGAGACAAAATTAATTCAATCCGGATCGTTCTTTATGCGGACGGGATGCCCGGCTCCATTCGCGCCGCCCTGGAGACGGTGGTAGAGATTACCGACATGCGGCATATCCCGAGGTCCGACATCTCTAGTATGATCATCGAGCTGGAGGCGGATATGAGGGGAGACGGCGGGAGCGGTTGGATGGTGAGAGACAAAGCAAAATGAAAGGATCTAGAACTGAGCTTGACGTTATGCGAAGGAATTAATATCAGATCCAAAGAAATAAAGATCATTGATTCGATGGAGATGCGGGCATGATCACGTCTTTTTCCCTTAAGAACTTCAAGAGCTATAAGGAAGCAGAGATGCCTTTAGCCACGCTTACCTTTTTTATCGGCCCGAACGCCTCCGGCAAGAGCAATGCCTTGGAGGCCATTCGTCTCTTGTCTTTGCTCTCCAAAGGAACTCGTCTGGATGACATTGAAAAGGGAATTCATGGACATGATGGCTATCTTCGAGGTGAGTCTGACAATTTGTTTGGAGATCAAGGGAAGGCTCTTGAGATTGGCTGCCGGATGGATGGCATTTTATGGGATTGGAATAGGCTTTGTATCCAAGTCGGCCTGATCTCTGATCATCTGGTCATCAAAGAAGAGTCTGTCTCTAAGGAGACGAATCTCGGTCCTCTTTTCCTGTATCGTGTGGACGGACCGGCGAAAAACGAGATTTCTGATGAGGTCATCCTAGTTAGATATTATAATTTTAGCGAAGGAGAAATGCCGCAAATTCCTTGCTCCGATCGGCAGGCAATCTTTTTCCAATTGGAGACGCCCGGACGTTTCAGAGAAGAAGATCCGGAATCTCAGTTTGTTATCCCAAGTGTAGCCAAGAGCATTCGGACGAATCTTCGGAATGTGGTGTTTTTGGAGCCCCAGCCAGAGAAAATGCGAGGTTACTCCTACCTAAAAGATGATGTGATGATGGAGGACGGCAATAATCTCTCCAGTGTCCTGTATAAGATTTGTAATAGTGATGATCGTTATAAAAAGGATCAAATGCTTAAATTCGTTCGCTCCTTACCGGAACAGGATATAATCGAGATTCGATTTATCAAGACGGAAAGGAATGATGTCATGGTCCGGCTGGTGGAGTCCTTCGGCGGCAAGGAGAGTGTTTTTGATGCACCGGTCCTCTCCGATGGCACACTGCGGGTCTTGGCGGTCGGAGCGACGCTGCTCTCGGCCCCCCAGGGATCACTAGTTGTCATCGAGGAGATAGACAATGGAATCCATCCCAGTCGAGCAGAGAGCCTTATTTTGCAGATTATTGGAATTGCAGAGGCTCGGGGTCTCCGAGTTCTTCTAACCTCACACAATCCCGCTCTCCTCGATGCTCTTCCGGATGAGTCTCTGGGAGACGTGCTCTGCTGCTACAGAGATCCTGAGTTTGGAGACAGCCGCATTGTGAGGCTTGGGGATCTCGATCGTTTTCCTGAGCTTATGGCCCAGGGTACTTTAGGGCAACTGGTGACCCGGCAGGTTTTGGATAGATTCTTGAAGGATAAGACCACTCCAGAGGAAAGAAAGCAAGCGGCATTGTCTTGGCTTAAGGAACTCAAGAAAGGAGTATCGGATGAGTGCCATCTGTTTGATTGATACCTCAATATTTTTAGAAATTCTAGATGTCCCCAAAAAAGCCGCCAGGCATGAAGATGTGATCATGGAGCTTCAAGGAAAAATAGAAAATGTAGAGACTCTGTTTCTCCCCATGGCAACTATCCTGGAAACGGGAAATCATATCGCGCAAAACGGAGATGGAAAACAACGTAGATCATGCGCTCTTATTTTCGTATCTCAGGTGCAGGATGCGCTGAATGGGAAATCACCGTTCAAACCTGTCAGCTTTCTTGAAAAAGAACATTTACAGGAATGGCTCTGCGAATTTCCAGATTCTGCTATGAGGGGAAACAGTTTGGGAGACTTATCCATAATTCACGATTTCAAGAGGCTATGTCGGCAAAGCCCACGACGAGAGATATACATCTGGTCCCAAGATAGTCATTTATCCTCTTTTAAGCAGCAAGCTAGGTATTAATATTATTTTTCAAAATAAAATTAGAATTTATGCGAGTGAGGAGAGTAAGCCCCCTTCTGTTCGTGACGGCATTCAGCTTAGCGCCATACCCGAGCTTGGCTGGACGTCCGTGATTTCAGCTCTATTTTGGCTTGCACCCACAGGGTTTCGCCGTTTCATCCGCTTCCCGCGCGACCTCAGCCTTGCGGCATCATCGCATTAACGCGGAGCGGTCTCGTTTCTGTGCCAGAGCCGGAGCTCTCGCCCCACATCCTTTGCGGGATGTCTATGTGTCCAGTGGTGGGGGGACTTTCCACACCGGCCAGAGTTGGCCAGCGGCAGCCGCCCTTCCTCTCTCGCTATTGTAAATTTGATGGACAATATATAAAACTATGCTCGAATCATATTATTTTAGATATTCTTCCATAATAAGTATTGCGCAGTACTTTCCGCACATGGAGCAGGTCTCTGCCTTATCCTGATGATGAATCTCCCGGGCTCTATCGCCATCGATGGCGGCTCTAAACTGCCCTTCCCAATCCCTCGCCCTTCGGTGCCCGGCTAAAATTTGGTCTTCGGGTCTTGGACCGTACTTCAAGATATCTCCCACATGAGCTGCTATTTTGAAGGCTACAACCCCTTCCCTTACCTGGTCCACATTGGGAAGGGCGAGGTGTTCGGATGGGGTGATATAACATAGGTAATCAGCTCCTGCCCCGGCAGCAAGAGACCCGCCAACACACCCCGAGATGTGGTCATACCCCACGCCAATGTCGAGTGGAAGGGGGCCCGCGACGAACAACGGCCGACGATTGGTCACTTTCTTATAATGGGCGACATAGGCCGTTATCTTCTCAGGGCTGACATGTCCGCCCATCCCCTCGATGATGACCTGAACACCCAGCTCATTCGCCCTTCCAGCCAGCCTCGCGTTCATCTCCATCTCCATCTCTTGGGGTCCATCCATGTGGTCGTGGATACATCCACTCCTCATGGTGTTTCCCAGGGAAAGCACGACGTCCTTCTCGGATAGTGCCCCGCATATCTCGTCGAAATGAGACAAAAATGGGTTCTCCCTGCTGTTTTGCAGCATCCATGCCGATGTAAAGGACCCGCCTTTGGATACCATGCCCATTATCCTCTTCGAGTTCCTAAGCTTCTCCAACATCTCAAGGGTGAAGCCTGCATGGACGACGATGGACGAAATTCCCATCCTAACATGCTTTTTGATCATCAGGATTAGATCTTGCTCGGTTATGTCCAAAAAAGTGCCCTTCTCGACCACGGTTTGGTATATCGGCACGGTCGTTAAAGGCACGCTTGTTTCATCTAATATTTTTAGTCTTATGGCATCGATATCTCCGCCCATTGAGAGGTCGGAGATCGTATCCGCTCCGTATTTTTCTGCATTTCTTGCCTTCTCGACCTCAATCTCGGCATCAAAAACTTCAGCCGATGTGCCGATGTTAGCATTGATCTTTGTCTTCAGACCTTCACCTATGCCTAAGGGGGGCTCTCCATCTCGCTGCATTACCACGATGCGTCCGGAGGCGATCTGTCTACAGAGAAAATTGGGCTTCACTCCTTCTAGATCAGCCACTTCATCGATAACCCAAGTCTCTTTGCCAGCGATTGCAGCCAGTAAAAGGTTCTTGTCGAAATACACTTATATCCCTCTGCGATTTTATTAAACACAATGGCCCGAGATCAAAAAGATTACTACTACCGGCTGGCAAAGCAAGAGGGCTATAGAGCCCGCTCTGCCTATAAGCTGCTGCAGATAAATGAGAAGTTTAACATCATCAAGCGAGGGGACAATGTGGTTGACCTGGGGGCCGCGCCCGGCGGCTGGCTGCAGGTGGCGGCCAAGCTTTCCGGGGGCAAGATCGTAGGCGTGGACCTGGAGGACATCGTGCCCATCCCCGGCGTGAAAACTTTCCAGGCGGACATAACCAGAGAGAGCACCGTAGATCTGGTAAAGGAGGCTTTAGGTGGGGATGCGGATGTGGTGATCTGCGACGCCGCGCCAAACCTTACCGGTGTCTGGCACAGGGACCATGCCGTCTCCGTCGACTTGTGCAGCTCGGCGCTTAAAATGGCCAAGAAGCTGCTGAAGCCGCAAGGAAATTTCGTGGTCAAGGTCTTCCAGGGTGACTTGTTCCAGGGCTATTTAAACGAGGTGCGAAAGGAGTTCTCATCCGTTCACGCTCATTCACCGCTTGCATCCAGAAAAGAGAGCGCAGAGACCTACGTCGTGGCCAAAAAGATGCTGACCGGCCCGGTGAGGAGAGGCGATGTGCTGGATGTTCAGATCGAGTATTTGGGCAAATCGGGAGATGGTGTTGCCATGGTGGAAGGCTTCGCGATCATTGTTCGCAAAGCACAGCAGGGCGAGAAGCTGCGGATCAAGATCGATGCGGTCAAGCCCAATTTTGCCTTCGCCGATATACTGGAGAGAAAGGGTTAATAACCTGCCCAAGAAAAGCAGAGGGAAGGGAAGGGCGATGCTATGGAAGACAATGCCGTAATTTTCGTCGGTGACAAACCAGTCATGAACTATGTTCTAGCCGTAATGACCCAGTTCAACAAGCCGGTCTCCACAGTAACGCTGAAGGCCAGGGGACGTGCCATCTCCCGGGCAGTGGATGCGGCTGAAATCACCAGGAATCGATTTATGCTCAATATCATTGTCAAAAACATAACCATCGGCACGGAGGCCATCCAGAGTGAGGACGGCAAGACGGTGAATGTGTCTTCGATGGAGATTTTGCTGGCTAAGACTTAAATATTATTTTAGTGTTAGTGGTGGGCTACTTCACCACCACGCAGGCATTCTCATCGAAAGGATTCGTTCTCATAGCCAGGGAGAATAGATAGGGATAGTTCGAATTGAGATATCTCATGTATGTCATCCACTCCATGACCAGCAGGAAATAAGCCCTTTCAATGTCGCCGGCAAGATGCAGGTAATCGGAATCCGGCAGCCCTTGAAAGTCTCGGCGGTGCTCCAGTTCCTCCGTCAGGTGGAATACAGACCGAAGCAGATTGGTAAAGCTCTCATTCTCCAGCAATAGGGGGTTTTCCAGCAGTCTCAGGGAAAAACTCCTCTTAGAGCTCAAATAGGTGGAGAGTGCCTTGATATCGATCTTCTTGATATCGATGCTGTAATTGTGATTCTTGAATTTGTCCTGCACCCTGATAAATTCCTCGTCGGACCACTGGTCGATTTTCACCAGGTCCCCGCTAAGTCGGCAGAGGTTAGGATCATTATCGGAAAGATAAGTCAAAAGCCAGGTGCCAATCTCGCTAAAAAATACTCCTACTACTATGTTCATCTTCTCCAGTTTATTCTGCTTGGATCTATTGGCAAGCAGTCTATTGAGAATCAGAGTTACAAGCAGTACATTTAAGGGCAGATAGCCAAGAGAATTAAAGAGATAGTTGAAGATATTTTCAGCATCACCAGTAATCAGGTATTTTATGCCGTAGATGATCAAAGATAGCAGGATCAAGAAAATACCAAGGCGCGCTTCCCAGCTCAGCTTCATTTCCATTGCCTAAATCTCCAATTCAACGTTCCTAATTTTTGATCAATAGCTAAAAACGTATCGATATCTTTACCTACAATCAATCACCTCTGGGAAAAAGGTGATTATATGTTTCCAGGACTTGGAGGATTAGGCGGAAGGGGCGGCATGAGCCCCAAGAAGATGAAAGGCATGTTGAAGAACATGGGCATCAATATCGATGAGCTTGAGAACGTCTCCGAGGTTATCATTCGCATGCCCGACAAGGAGATTGTCATAACCAATCCCTCTGTCGCGATCATGGATTCCCACGGCACACGAAGCTATCAGATATCTGGCGATGCAACTGAGCGCGCGCCATCCGGCGTCGGGCCAGGAGACGGCAGAAGAGCCCCCCATTGAGATTCCGGACTCGGACGTGAAGCTCGTAGCCGCTCAAACAGGTGCGAATTTGCCGGAGGCAAAAGCTGCCTTGCAGGAGGCCAAAGGAGACCTGGCGGCCGCCATAATAAAGCTGGCATCAAAATAGGTATGCCGGCACTATTCGCGATCCCGTTCATGGAGCTATCCAGATAGATGAGCTGGAGCGACATCTCATCCTGTCCCGACCGGTGCAGCGACTGAAGGGGATTAAGCAGCTGGGTCTGGTGGAGACGGTCTATCCTGGAGCGAGCCATAGCAGGTTCGAGCATTCTCTGGGAACCATGTACATGGCCGGGCGGATGGCCGAGCACCTGGGCCTCTGCCGGGAAGAGGTGCGAAAAGTGCGCCTCGCCGGGCTCTTGCACGACCTGGGGCACTCGGCACTCTCCCATGCCGTGGAGGGCGTTCTTCGCCGAAACCCGGACATACAGCCCACCCTGGCCGGCAGGCGTGTTTCCAGACATGAAGAGTTCACCCGCCAGATCATAGCGGCTCATCCCTTTGGAGAGGAAGCCTTACAGGTCGCAGAGAGGGATTTCGGCGATGCCGACGAATTATTTCTAGAGGTCGCAGATATAGCTTCCGGGGACAGGCCTCCTCTGGGCCAGATCATTGTGGGCGATCTGGATGCGGACAGAATTGACTTTCTTTTGCGCGATTCGCACCACTCGGGCGTTTCCTTAGGTCTCGTGGATACCGACCAGATACTGCAGGCTCTGACCATCAGCAATGGTCGCATTGTGCTGGCGGGGAAGGGCGACTATCGGGCCGAGATGTCCCAGACCGCGGCCGAGTCGATGCTCATTGCCAGGTCCCATCACTATAATGCACTCATCTACCATCCAACCGTTCAGTCCATCCGGGCCATGCTGCTGGCCGCATTGGAGCGCGCCTTGAGCCGGATGGATGCAGATGAGGCCAAAAGCAGCATTGTTCTATTCTTTCAGGAGTATACGGACCCCGATCTTCTGGATTTCATCCGGCAGAGGGGAGACAACACCTCCCGAGATCTCTTGACGCGCATAAAATATGGCCGAGAATTTCCCCTGGCGGCCAGGTTTGACCACAGGTCTCTGTCGCCGGATATCAGAATGGCTCTCTCCACGGTTTCCCGTCATGGACGCATGAGAAAGCTCTTCGAGGACGCCCTCGGCAAGAAATATGGGGCACTGGTCGATGTCACAGTGGGCAGCGGAGTGCCTCGGTCCATGAGAACAGAGGCAAACGGATTTTTTTATGACGAGTCGGCCTTGGCGGCGGGTCTGGTCAAATCTTTGACCCGCCAGATCGCTATCTCCTTCTTCTCGGACGATAGGCCGGAGATATCACTAGATGAGGTGAGGAGCCAGGCAGAGCGGCTCCTCACCTTTATTCGCGACGAGAGCTACCTTCCCATTGACGGGCTACTGCTGCTATTTTATACCCTGCACCAGATGCTCTCCGAGACCTACGGCCAGAAGATCCTTGTTCCCAGGATCAGAAACATAACCTGGCTCTACCGGACGGTGGCCAGGATAAAGGATCTGGGGCCAGCCGGCCTCTCTAGCCTTTTCGACTACTCTTTTCACTCCGACTATGGCTTTCCCTACAGCGAGAGGCTCTTCGAAGACATTCAGATCCTGGTGGCCAGTGGCATGATCTATCAGGACGAGCGGCACTATGAGCAGAATGGACGAGTGGCGGCAGCGATACGAATACATGCTCACTGCTGACGGCATAAAATACGCCGAAAAAGTGGCCGGCTCTTACAGCAAAGAAGCAGAGGCACTGGCCAATCATCTTCGGCTGGAGAAGCATACCATTCCTTATGATGTGGTGAGCCTTTATCTCAAGAGATACACGGGCAAAAAAGCCTACTGAAAACCAGGTGTCAAAAAGGATGGATCTGACAGGCAGCCAAAGAGACGCCTGTCATGCGAATCAATTGATCTCAGTTCATCTGGTGCTGCTTGAAGGGAGACTGCTCGTATGTCTCGACTGGTGTGGATGGAGTCCATGCATCATTTAAGAACTGATAGATGCTCTCGCCTGTCCAGGCTACCGTCTTATCCTTTCCGGCTGCGCTGGCAGTGTAAACAGGAGACGCGGGAGCAGGTGAGGTGTAATTATCATTCAGGAAATCATAAATGGCATAGTTGGAGCTGTTCATGGGTGGTGTTGTTGCGGGTCATGTTCCTCTGTACACCAGTGGCCTGGCTTGCCAGGGGAGCGGCGAAGGTGCTCGGCGTCCAGCTATCATTGAGGAAAGCGGCCATAGATGGTGTGGTTATCAGTGAGGTTTCGAGCCGGTTCCGGCATAGCGGCTGGGTTATCCTTTAAAATTGGCCCTACAGGTGCGGCTATAGTAGCAGGCAACAGCCCACCTAGAGCTACCAGAGCAAATAGCACAAGTATAATATGTCTCATGGGGTTTGCATTATCCCTCAGGTATCCATAAAGCTTTCCGTCGGTAAGGCCAGTTTCCGGTCAACGGATAAATCCCAATGGATAATAATATCGTTTTTCAGTCTTGCAGAGCTTTTAGCTCGCTTGTGGTCGCTTCCGGGTGCTCTGCCAGGTATGCGGCCACATGGGGGCGGTGCACCAGACGGCAGTTGATGCAGCTCCAAAACCTCTTTCCTTTCTTGGTTCTCACATACTTGCCAAGCTCTTCATCCTTGCATGGATATAAGGGGCAAAAGCAGTGCGTGCAGTCCTGATCAGGAAAGTGATGGCAGGGATAATACTGGCAATTTTCTTTGCCTGTGGCCTGCACCGGCTGGTCGGCTACCTCCCGGATCAGGCAGGGGTCATCGGTTACCAGTCCATCAGCCCCCAGCCGGAGGAGCCAGCTCGCCTCTTCTTTGCTATTGACGGTCCAGGGAAAGACCGCGATTCCCTGCTGATGAGCTTCTTTGAAGAGTCTGGCATTGACTCGCTTTGGAAAAATGGCCGTCGCTTTTGCCCAAATGGCCAATTGCACGGGATTTATGGGCAGCGATGAGATGATGATGCCCGTCTTCAGATCCGAAATGTCAGATAATTCGCGCAGGCTGCTATGATAAAAGGAGGTCACAATGCATTTTTTGCCGGAGAGAGCTTCGGCCACCAGTCCTTCCAGTCCTTCTTCCTTCATCTCCACCACCAGGCCCAGGTCAAGCTCCCCGGCCAGAATAATGGCCTCTTTTAGTGTTGCGATTCTTTGGCTTTCCATGCACCGGCCGGTTTGGTCTCTCAACTGCAGGGCTTTTAGCTCCTCCAGGCTGAGTTCTTCAACCAGGCCGCTGCCATTGGTGGTTCTGTCCACCCTTTCATCATGCATCAAGACCAGTTCGCCGTCGCGAGAGAGCCTTACATCCAGCTCCACATAGTCGGCTCTGCACAAAGCGGCAGCCCTGATGCCCTCAAGGGTGTTCTCAGCGGCCAGGGCCAGAGCCCCCCGGTGACCTATGACTAAAGCCATTAACCTGAAAACGACTGGAAAATATATCACTTTTTGCATGAAGCTGGCAAAGGATTATACTTCTAGAAAGACAGAGGTGAAATCCAATGCTGGATAATCTTGAAAAGTTTTGCAACCTGAAGAGGGATATCGCAGAGATCAACATCGATCCCCTGCAGCGGGGCGGGATTCTGACGCCGGAGGCGCGTGCTGCTTTGCTGGAATGGGGGGACGGCTACTCGGTCTGCGACTTTTGCGCCGGAAGGCTGGATCGCATCAAGACTCCACCAGTCGAGGAGTTCGTGCATGGCGTTCTTCCTGAATTCCTGGGCACGGATGAGGTGCGCGTCACCCACGGCGCACGCGAGGGAAAGTTTGCCGCCATGCATGCCCTTTGCGAGAAGGGCGACTTTGTGGTAATGGACGGCAATGCCCATTATACCACGGTTCTGGCGGCAGAGAGGGCGGGCCTGAAGATAGAGTATGCCTCCTCCAGCAAAGAGCCCGACTATGCCATTTCTGCAGAAGGCTACATACAGGCCATCGAGCGGGCTTATGAGCAGAAGGGAAATGTGAGCCTGGCAGTCCTGACCTATCCGGACGGAAATTACGGAAACCTTCCTGATGCAAGGGCCATAGCAGACGCCGCTCATGACTACAGCGTGCCCTTGCTTCTCAACGGGGCTTACGCCATCGGCCGGATGCCCGTGAATGCACGCGAGCTGGGGGCGGACATAATCGTAGGCAGCGGTCACAAGTCCATGGCCGCCTCCGGGCCTGTGGGCGTTCTGGGAGCATCGGAAGAGTATGCGAAGGCCATTTTTAGGCTCTCTTCCACCAAGAAGAACAAAGAGGTTGAGCTTTTGGGCTGCACTGTGCGCGGCGCTCCTCTCTTGACGCTGATGGCGTCTTTTCCGGCAGTTGTAGAGCGCGTGCGCCATTGGCCGGAGGAAGTGGAGAAAGCCCGCTGGTTTTCGGCTGAGATGGAGAAGCTGGGCATGAGCCAGCAGGGGGAGCGGCCCCATAACCACGATCTGATGTTCTTTTTAGCGGAAAACCTCTATCAGATCTCCCTGACGGCAAAGAAAGGACGCTATTTCCTTTACCGGGACCTTAAGGAGCGCGGCATTTGCGGCATCAAGCCAGGCCTCACCCGCCAGTTCAAGCTCTCCACCTATGGTCTTGCCAGAGAGGAGCTGGAGAAGGTCTTGCAGGCATTTGGCGAGATCATAGAATCCCATCGTCCGGCATGATCGGCACGAGAAAAATGTGGAGAAGCTTTATCATTACAGATAACTAAATAAGCTGATTGGGAGGAAGAAAAACGAATTGCAGATCGCAAAATGTCTCCTTGGCGCTGGTTACCTTAGCGCTGATTTGGGCTTTCATGGTGCCAGCCTGTGCCGGAGCAAATGAAACTTCTATCGATTGGTTCATGAGGGGTCTTGATCTTTACAACCAGGAAAAATTCAATGATTCCCTGCAGGCCTACAATAGGGCTCTCGAGCTGGACCCAAATGATTTCGAGGCCTGGAACAATAAAGGAATTGACGAGGGTCTTTTAGGAAGGTACGACGAGGCGCTCCAGTCTTTTGGGAATGCAGTGGCCATCAATGAGTCTTATGCCGAGGCCTGGTACAACATGGGAGTCATTTACGACTTTAAGGGATACTACCAAACAGCGTCCAGGCATACAAGAAAGCCACTCAGATCAACCCTGCCTATCAAAAGGCCCTGGTAAGAAGAAATGTCGATACGGATATCGTAATGTCTCGTTCGCTCTCCTGTGCCTGTAAGGATCCGATCATTTTGGTCTAGAGAATGGAAAAAGGATACTGCGCCGAGATTCCCGGCGCCGGAATTCTCTCTGATTTACCTTCCGCTCATGCCGGGTGGAATGCCGCTTAAATCGCCGCCAGGTCCGATCTTATCCTTATACTGGCGAACGTCAACGAACCTTGAGGCCGGCTTTTCTGGCTCTGCCGTTTGCTCCGCAGATGCGTTCGAGGCGCTATCAACAACGGCAGGCTCTGGTGTCTCTACTTTGGGCTCCTCGATGATCGCAGGCGTGTAGCTGGAGATATCAGGGCTGATCCACATGGCATTGAAGGTGCCGCTACCCACCTTCTTTCCACCGCTACTCTGGGTGAAGTTGCCGTTGATGGTATCATTGGCATAGATGCCGGTCATCTTGGTGGTGACTAGCTTTTTGTCCTTCTGAGCGGTCAATGTCAGATCCACCTTGTTTTCTGTGACAAAACCCACGACCTCCGCATTCCAGGCTTTTCCGCTATCTGGTTCATACTTGGCCTGGCCGTAAAGCTCGCTTCCTTCCTGATTGAGGGCCATGGTAATCGGGCCGGTCTCTATGCCTGTAAAGGACCAGATGTAGTTGAGATTGGGTCCAGAACCAGACTGCGTGGCATTGACGTCAGCCGTCCCGTTCGCCGGGGTACTTTCATTTGTTGAAATGGTCTCATTAATACTCGTATTGTTGTCGCTCTGCCCCAGGGACAGGCCGGTGAAGAGGGATACAAGCAATAGAGTGAGAATCATGTTTCTTTTATTCAATAATATGCCTCCGATATATTTTCCACTTTTCAGCGATAGGCTTTTCGTCATTTGCCTACAACATCCCATGTGTCACCTTCTCCTTTATAAGCTTTTCACATGGAGGCCGTGGAATTTCTCTCATTCGTTTCATTCCACGCCAGTCATTTGCGGGTTCGATTTATCCTTTTGTCCGTAGTAGTCTTTCGGCTCCATATGGACCACCACGTCCTCCACGCCATCGATGGAGACCTTGATTAGGACCTCGACCTCTTCGCTCACATTATGAGCCGCCTCAAGGGATAGAGACGAATCAACACAAATATGCAGATCCACATACATCTGCCCGGGCGTTCCGCGCGTTCGGATGCGGTGGCAATTGCACACTCCCGACACAGACAAGGCCAGTTTCAATATAACGCTCTCCTCGATCGGAGCCTTGTCCAGCAATACCACGGAGCTTTCTCTAATGATATTAAAGCCGGTTAAGATGATCAAGCCGGTGATGAGCAGAGCGATGATGGGATCGGCCATGGGGTATCCCATCTTGACCATAACCAGGCCGAGGATAACATCGATAGAAGCATAAACATCGCTGCGGGTGTGCATGGAATCGGCCACCAGGATGCTGCTCTTCAATTTTTTGCCGATGATATATTCGTATGCGGCGATGCCCACATTTATGGCGAGCGTGCCGATCAGGTCGTGAAAGACTATACAGTTGGTATTAAATATGTGAGATTCATATGCTATCCAACAAGGGATAGCAATGGGGAAAAGAGGGCCAAAGCCTAAGTTCAATGACGTAGCTTGTCCCAATACCAAATGCTCCTGCTACGGAGTTGCTGGTAAGGGTAACGTTACGAGCAATGGTACATCTAAAATTAAGTCCGGCGGACGAGTGAGAAAATTTATATGTAGCGCTTGCGGACTCGTATTCTTTAGTCGGAAGAACACTGTTTTCTATGGTCTACGAACAAGCCCAGAAAAAATAACACTAGCACTGGATCTTTCAACCAAAGGCCTAAGTGTAAATAAAATAGCTGAAGTAGTTAAAGTTTGCCCTGTGACGGTTAGAAAATGGACTGGGAAAGCGGCAAGCCATTGCGAAAAGGTCAATGAATCAACCCTAACTCGTGTTGAGACGGAGAAGGTTGAAATGGACGAGCTATGGACGTTCGTGGGAAAAAAACGTTGCCCAAGAAAGACGAATATGAAGATGAAGGTACATGGATCTGGCTGAGCATGGCCTGCAAATCCCGGTTACTATTAGCGCATTGTGTGGGGGCAAGAACACAGAAAACTGCAAATCAACTCGTCGCTAAAACTGCTAGACGCCTTGCATCAATTCCGCTTTTTGTTACAGATGGTTTAAAATTTTACAAGAATGCTCTCTTAAATCAATATTATGAGATCATCAAATATCCATCGACTGGGAAGAGGGGGCGGCCCAGATCGCCAAGATTAATAGCTAATGCTTTATTAAAATATGGGCAAATCATAAAAGAGAGATCTGGATCTCGACTTAAAAAAATTGTCAAGAAGATCGTTTTTGGAAATGATATCGATCCCAAGTTGATCTCAACCAATTACATCGAACGACAAAATCTCACTTTAAGACAGGATAACAATCGCATTTCAAGGAAGACCATTGGATTCTCCAAAAAAACAGAAGAATTGAATAACCAGATGACACTTTATATTGCGTACTATAATTTTTGCAGAACGCATCGATCTCTGAAATATAAAGATGATACAGGCAAAACATATTACAATTGTCCCGCAAAGCATGCTGGGCTCATAGATCGCGTATGGTCCCTGGAGCAGCTTCTAACGTTTCCCTATCACAAAATACCAACTGGTTAGTTACTCACGACCCATCTTTTTCCAGCAAATTCAATTTTCGCTCTATCCTCTTTCTGGCTATGAGCAAGGTTACGGTCGCCCAAACAAACACGCAGAACATTATGAGCTGCACAATATTAGCGAATTTACCAAGAAGGTCAAAGAGATCCATTTTTTCTCCCCTTTGCAGCTATATAGTTTTCAATGGATATAACTATTCTTGACATCGAGCTATTCGATGGACCATGTGGCTTGGATAGAGGACAATCATCATGTGAACTAGGTCTGTGGGCTTCATACGGTCGTCTCGCCAGGCATCGCTGTATAAATTACTGCATATTTCTGCTACAACTCGGTTTGGATGGCGAAACTTGACATCAAAACGATTTAAGAAATTGATAATTTTGTATAATTCATCGACAGTATGTTTTCTACCCTCAAAACAAATAGCCGATACCTCACCCAACACAGAGGTAGGTATGTATAAGGCTATCCCGTCGCGGGTACTCAGGGCAGATATCAGTTTTTTATATCACCAGGGGATGGACCTTTCTTCGGGGAGTGATCTTCTATAGCGAAGAATAGCAAATCTGTATCGATTGTTATGTCGGTCATCTATTTACCCCGAACGCTCTCCTTACCTTGGCGAGCAACGCATCCTGTTCCTCTTTCGTAACCGCCCGGATGATGTTGCCGTGAATGTCAGTAGTACCGCCGTAGGGCAAGGGATTATCAGGGTCGAATTTCGGCGCATTAGGTGTCTGATCTGTCATACCATTACCTGATTTCATTTTGTATGCACATACATAAAAGCATTGCTGTCCAACCTTTGAATTCACTGCTCATCGCTCAGGAATTCATATTGATGTCATCAAAATGCCTTTTCGCCCCTTGAGGCATATTTTTTAATTTTCGAGAGAGCTTCCAAAATATCTAAAAGCCAAGCTCGATCATCCCTCAAATGGCCACCGCCTCTTTGAGAACACGATCCCGGACGCGCTCCCGCAAGCCGCGATCACTCACCACATCTACCTTGACCCCCAAAAGCTCTTCAAGCTCCTGCATCAGAACAGCATGCCCCAAGTGAGTCGTGCCGCGTTTCAACTCGACCAGGAGATCAATGTCGCTATGGATGTCTGCCTCGCCTCGGGCCACAGATCCGAAGACGCGCACACATCTGAAATACAATTAGATCTCCCAGATAGATCAAAGCTTCGATCCGAAAGAGTCTCCGGTGGGAATGGCCATCAAATAATAAATTGAGGTTCAATTGAGCCACGACTTTTCAGTCATGGAAATAGCACTGTTACGGTATTACGGATTAAACGACGAATACTGGTTTCAATTGAGCCACGACTTTTCAGTCATGGAAATGGTATTCTACTTGGATGAAAAGTTCAACCTTTACGGAGTTTCAATTGAGCCACGACTTTTCAGTCATGGAAATACCAGAAGCAGAAGGCCAGCGGCTACTACCTATCAGTTTCAATTGAGCCACGACTTTTCAGTCATGGAAATGAGATGAGAGCGGCAGTTCTGGCGGTCTATTAAGGAGCGCGTTTCAATTGAGCCACGACTTTTCAGTCATGGAAATTAGTAATCCCGGAACAAACGCCTTCTCCGCAATGGGAGTTTCAATTGAGCCACGACTTTTCAGTCATGGAAATAAGGTAAAACTGGAACAGGATGTAATCCAACTACTTAACGGTTTCAATTGAGCCACGACTTTTCAGTCATGGAAATCGCAAGAAGGATGCTACGTTGGATGTCCAATAGACAGGTTTCAATTGAGCCACGACTTTTCAGTCATGGAAATGTAGAATTGAGGGAATTGGCCCGGATATTTAAAGCGGCGTTTCAATTGAGCCACGACTTTTCAGTCATGGAAATAGCCCCATTAAAATTGGGGTCGATAGCAAATGGTGAGGTTTCAATTGAGCCACGACTTTTCAGTCATGGAAATGGGATCAGCCATATTGGCACTTGGAATGAAACCAAGGTGTTTCAATTGAGCCACGACTTTTCAGTCATGGAAATGTTCACGATGAGAGACTTTCAGCTCTGCGACTGTGGCGTTTCAATTGAGCCACGACTTTTCAGTCATGGAAATTATTTCATGGATAGCGAGATAAAAGATTTACTTGAGGCGTTTCAATTGAGCCACGACTTTTCAGTCATGGAAATCCGAGGACAAGGGCAAGGTGGAGATTGGCTAAATCCAGGTTTCAATTGAGCCACGACTTTTCAGTCATGGAAATATGAAGGTAAGGATGTCGTTGTCAAGAGTTCAAAGGAGTGTTTCAATTGAGCCACGACTTTTCAGTCATGGAAATAGCAGAGGGATGCTAGCGATAAGAGTGCCATGGGAATGGTTTCAATTGAGCCACGACTTTTCAGTCATGGAAATGGACAGACTCCGGATCTCGGCCAGATTACTTACAATGGCGTTTCAATTGAGCCACGACTTTTCAGTCATGGAAATATTGAATCAGCCACTAATTACTGCAATCATCCTACTCGCGTTTCAATTGAGCCACGACTTTTCAGTCATGGAAATGGTACGTGATATCCGATGACAACAAGCAAGATATGTATAGGTTTCAATTGAGCCACGACTTTTCAGTCATGGAAATTCGACTATGCTTGCGATCGCACAAATCGTAATGATAGAGTTTCAATTGAGCCACGACTTTTCAGTCATGGAAATTGGAGGGGTCAAGTATGTTCTTCGTAAATTGGATAATCGAGGTTTCAATTGAGCCACGACTTTTCAGTCATGGAAATACACAAGCTCCGTTCGATGCCGGCCAAAAGCTGGGTGTGTTTCAATTGAGCCACGACTTTTCAGTCATGGAAATCTCAATGAATTGCGAGGTGTGTTTATGGATAGTGAGATGTTTCAATTGAGCCACGACTTTTCAGTCATGGAAATATTTGTTTTGCGTTGTGATGGCATTGGTAAATTATATGGTTTCAATTGAGCCACGACTTTTCAGTCATGGAAATTTCCGTTATGAGTTGATTAGAAATAGCGGCACGATCCCAGTTTCAATTGAGCCACGACTTTTCAGTCATGGAAATTGGTAAATCAAAATCTTACCACCGCCGACTTGATAAGTTTCAATTGAGCCACGACTTTTCAGTCATGGAAATCAAACGTAGATGCACGCAATAAGGATACCGCATTTGAGTTTCAATTGAGCCACGACTTTTCAGTCATGGAAATGTGGATACTGAGGTGGTGATGCCAGGATCGAAGGTGAGGTTTCAATTGAGCCACGACTTTTCAGTCATGGAAATGGTGCCTTCTCCGAGGATGGCATTGGCTCCTGCCGTGTTTCAATTGAGCCACGACTTTTCAGTCATGGAAATTCAATGTTGGAACAAGATAGCAGATATCAGAGAGTAAGGTTTCAATTGAGCCACGACTTTTCAGTCATGGAAATCGTTCGTAATCCCGTGTCCCTTGTAGAATTTACGCAGTTTCAATTGAGCCACGACTTTTCAGTCATGGAAATTGCCGGAAGTTATCCGGTGGCTTATTTAATTTACGAGTTTCAATTGAGCCACGACTTTTCAGTCATGGAAATAATAGCCGACTGGATATTTAACGGCATGGCATTGCAGTTTCAATTGAGCCACGACTTTTCAGTCATGGAAATAAATTATTACCAGATTTAATTAAACGAAATGAATTTAGTTTCAATTGAGCCACGACTTTTCAGTCATGGAAATCATGAGGGCTTTTCTGACATGTGCCATGCTGGCGATGTTTCAATTGAGCCACGACTTTTCAGTCATGGAAATTTAACAAATAGCTGGACGTGTTGGCAAAGTGTACCGTTTCAATTGAGCCACGACTTTTCAGTCATGGAAATAGCTGCCGTTTTTCGGCCTTTACTGCTATCGACAAAGTGATGATTTTCACGAGGTTTGTTAACAATTCGAATAACTGATAAATAGTCAGCACCACATTCATCACCTGAATCGTCATGCGGAGCCATTTCACGAACCTTGTTAACTATACGTAAGTTTTTAAGAAGTGCGTATGTCGTCTCGGGAGTTTTCGTAATACTGGGCCTTATGATAGCCCATTTACCTCCCGGACCCACTGGCATGCTTTTGCAGCTTCAAACTATAATAATCTTTCCTTCCTGTTCTTTCTTGTCGGCATGCACCCCCAGAAATTCAATCCTCTCTTCCACCCTTCCATCCACCGGACCCAGATCGATTATCATAATCCTATCCTCATCCGCCGCGATCAGGTCGGTGAGAACGGCCACCATCTCCACCTTGCCGCGTTGTGTGAGATCGCAGCGAAAAACAGAGTAGTGGACCGGCTCGCCAAAGCCTTTCATAGCCCTGTGAACCTTGCACAGCCTCTTCTTCTCCCGGATATCATAGCTGACCACAAAATAATTAAGTCCGCTCAATATTATCCCCTCGAAATAAATGCCGGATATTCTTTCAGCTCTCCGGCAAGAACTCTCGCCAGGAGACGCGACTGCACCTCAAGCACCCGTCTGTAGCTCACTTTGTAGCCGAAAATGGGATGAGTGACCTCGGTCTGCATCCTGTGCTCGTATGCGGCGATAACCTTTCGTTTGGCCTCAGGCATTATGGAGATGCCGATGCCCGTTTTGATGAAGTCCTTTGCCGTCAGCTCTTCGTTGTTGAAGAGCGAGAACATTGCAGCATCGGCAATAACCGGCCGAAACTCCTCCATCATGTCCAGAGCCAGAGCCGGACGACCGTACCTGGGCTGGTGATAGAAGCCGAGATAGGGATCAAAGCCCGCCGCCTGAACCGTTGTGAAGAGCTCCTTGGTCAGAACGCCGTAAAGGTAAGAGAGGACTGAATTCACCGGATCGCGAGGAGGCCTCTTGTTTCGCCCCTCAAAGGAAAAATCTCCTGGGTCCGCTCTTGAGCAGGGAGCCAAACCTGGAGAAATAGGCTGCGGCGGCTGCACCCTCAATTCCCAGCAGGCTCTGCCGGCTGGAGGCATTCTCAGCGTCCTTGGCGAGGGCCGCCAGCGATTCCAGCACCTTTTCGGGAACATCAGGATCATATCTGCGTAACCGAATTCTAGAGTTCTCGATCTTCGCGGCTACGATTTTTCTGGCAATGGAAAGCGACTTCTCCTCATCCCCGGCCCACGAGAACTGCTTGATGCGCAAGAAGCACATTCTTGTGGCTGATACCCTGGCAGATGCCCAGAAACCAGCCGCCGTGAGAGAAGTGCAGCACCGGCACATTCCTCTGCATCAGCTCCACCATGGCCGGAGTGGTGATCTCCGCTCCACCGTAAAGGCAGACCTTGGAGATCTCCCTGATCCGGGCTTCGCTCACCTTGCCCTCTTCATAAGACCAGACCTCCAGACGCTCCCCACGCTTACGCACCGTCTTGCCCTGGCCGACCACGTAAACGGGAACTGCGTCGTCCCTGGCTGGCAAGAAGCATTCTGATCTTCTCCTCCTCAGGCTTGCCCTCCAGCGCGGTCTCCGCCTCCATCTCTCGCAGAAGGTTCACCTCGTCGGGCAGGCATATTCCCGCCAGTGAGCAGCGGTCGCAGCGCGCGCTGCTGCGCAGGGGCGGGGGAATCTCGCCCCGCACTACAGTGCTGCGTCAGCTCCTCCAAAAGGCTCTTTGCTCTGTCCATCAGGGCCGCGTCGAACTTCACCGGGACCCTCTCCTTGGAGCGGATGAAGTAGATCATGCCTTCCTCACAGGAAAAGCCGTTCTCCCGCAGGGCCAGGCACTGGGCGGCCAGCTGCATCAGATGCGGCTCGTACAGCCCTGCGGGTGCTCGGGGAGCTTCGCCTCGCTTGTACTCCACCGGCGTGACGCTCTGGCCGTCGCCCTCCAGAAGATCGATGCGGCAGCACACCCCTTCTCGCGGAGCGGAGAGCGAAACGGAGCGGGCGTGGAAGGGCACAAAGTCCTCCGGGACGGCGTCCTGCTCTGCATCAATCCAGCGGTGCTGGAATCTGCCGTCGGCCAGCTCGGCGCTGTCCAGAAACTCGCCCTGCACAAACTGCAGGTAGCAGAGCCGCGGGCAGTAAGCGAAAGCGGCCAGCATGCTGGCTGGTATGAGGTCATTTCCATCTTCAACAAAACTCTTATTCTCCGACATTTTTGCACCCCTAAAAGCTTTAGAAAATGTTAATGGATGTACCTGTTAATAATAGAGTCCTCTGTGCGCTCTGCGCCTCTGTGGTTTTATTCCGTAACCCTTGGTAAAATTATCGAGCTACAATTATTAACCGCAGAGACGCAAAGTTCGCAGATACTGGAAATTTACCATATTAACATCACTCGAAATGAACGGTTCCTCGCTGTTTCGCGTGGGTAATAGAATAATCGAGTCCTCTGTGAGTCCTCAGTGCGCTCTGTGTCTCTGTGGTGGATCGTTAGTAAACCACTGGTTATAATTAGCAGGGAAGCTTCCTTCTTTTCCAAATCATCGCACGATTATTATATATACTACTAACGAACTCCCACCACAGAGACACAGAGTTCACAGAGAACGCACAGAGCGACTAACTAACAATTGGAAAACCATAGTAACCAGAGTTTAGACACGGGAAATAGCGAAGAGCCATAGTTGTCTCCGTGCGTTCGTCCTCTATGCGCTCCGCGCCTCTGCTGTTTTATTCCGTAAAGCATCCCTTTCCCAAATCCCGCGCCAGAAATTCCCACCCTCATCCAACACCTTTATTTCCTGATTTTTACATCAACATAGAATTGAGGCTCAAACATGCTGGAAAGGCTCACGAAATCATTACTGGAGGCTCCCGTATTCAAGAGGGGCGAATATAACTACTTCATACATCCCATCACCGACGGCGTGCCCGAGGTCAGGCCGGAGCTGATCCGGGAGGTTACCGGCCATATCATGCGCATTGCCGATCTGGAGGTAGACAAAATTGTGACGGTGGAGGCCATGGGAATTCCCATCGGCATAGGCCTTTCCATCATCAGTGACATCCCTCTCGTGATAATAAGAAAGCGCAAATACGGCCTGCCCGGCGAGATCGAGGTTTCCCAGGTCACAGGCTACTCCAAGTCGCAGCTCTTCTTAAACGGCATAAATAAGGGCGATCGGGTCATTGTGGTGGACGATGTCATCAGCACCGGTGGAACGCTTCTGGCCACGCTTCAGTCCCTGAAGGTTGCGGGCGCAGTTGTCAAGGATGTAGTAGTCGTAATAAGGCGAGGCGAGGGCGTGGAGCGATTGAGGGCGGAGGGCTACATTGTCAAGACCATGGTCGATGTAAAGGTCGATGAGAGCCATGTAACCAGCGTCACAAAGTCTCGAGAGTCAACTACACCACCCTGAAGGATGGGGCTTGTCGTTCCAATTTTCGCTAAGAGGTTGGTTCCTCATATGGCGACAGTGTTCATACCTGCTACGGACGACAATTGGCCGGTTGACTTGGGTTTGCAAAACCTTACTGGGTTCATACCAGGGCGACCCTAAAACGGTTCTCCCCCCAAATGCGAATTAATCAGGTTGGGTCTTGCGACCCACAAGAACGTGATCAGTTGGTTGGTTTATGGGCATAAATACTTTACGGGGCTGCCCAATTCCTCCCCAACCTAAAGGATGGGGACTCCTTGGGCAACGAGTTGAAACGAACCGGGAAAAAGGATGCCCGGGAAGAAGTATTGAAGAGGCAGAGGGAAAACTGGAAGAAGATCTGCGTATCGAGACCGTGAAATGGCAAAAAAAGGCCGAGGATCTCTACGAGAAAGTATCCGGGGATGGAGAGTTCCTGGAGAATGTCTCCGCCTACATTCGCGACTGCCAGTATTTTCTGGAGAAGGGAGACCTCATCAGGGCTTTTGAGGCCGTGATCTGGGCCTGGGCCTGGATGGAGATTGGTCTAGAGAAAGGGCTTTTGCAGCAGAGAGAATGAGTCATTATTAATACTATGAGGTGGCTCCAACCGACAGTAACTTTAAGTTAGTATTATATACTTAGACTGGCCTATATGCATTTCAAATGAGCACTGATTACCGCACTCGACTGGATGAGGCAAAGTCCCTGCCTGATATATTCGAACTGGTCAAATCATTGGTATTGAAGAGCATGGGCAAGAGCCGGGGTGGTCTGATGCTGGGCATGGCCAACCTGGGAAACCATTCGCAGGGTTTTTTCGGAGGCTTCTTCACCACTGGCACCAATGTCATCGTCCTCAATAAGATCCCGCTGCAAAGGATCAAGGAGACGCGTCCTGAGCTCTACAAGCCCTACGTCTTTCATGTCCTGCTGCATGAATACATCCACTCCCTGGGCTACCTGGATGAGGCAGATGTAAAGTCAAAGGTCTTTGCCATCACGAGAGAGGCTCTGGGAGAAGAGCACTTGGCCGCGCAAATAGCAGCCAATGCGAATGAGTTCATCAAGCATCTGGCCTACCCCGATGTATCCTGGAAGCCAGAAGATGAGGGGCTGGAACTGGTGCCGGGCTTTGACCGATCCAGCGTCTCCTACATTGCTTAGTAGATAAAAAATAATATGGCAGTTATGGGAATTAAGAGATTGTCATCCACAGGCGTGTCCTGGCTTTCCACTACTGCCGCCAAAGCCGCCAGCACTATCCCAATCCAGCCCACGAACAGACAGGCCGGCAGAGTGAAGACAAAAAATGCAACAGATCCCTCCACAGTTTTATGCCGGTTGTAGGGAAGCGGGTGGCGACCTCGGACGCCGAAAATCGTGGCAGCGGAGTCTCCAGCAGCCAGAGCCACAATCGCGGCAGCAATCTCACCGGTACTGCCCAGGAAGAGAGCCAAAAGCAGCGTTCCCACAACATACCAGAAGGCTCCATAGCCGGGAAACCTGACATTCTCCCTTTCAAATGTCTCTTCAAGCCAACCGGCAATAGGAATATTCCGGCCTTTCTGCATCAAGACGATCATTATGCAGCCTATGATGAGAACGAAGCTTTGAAAAATTATTAGACTTATTCTACCCGAATAAATTAGGATGAATATCAGAAAAATGCCGAAAAAAAAGTGGAACAGCTTCCTTCTCAGCTCGAAGCTGAGATTACCTCTCTTCATGTAGCAACTCCTTCTTTCGGTCGTGCCTCCTTGGCAATAGATGCCTGTCATCCGATGCACCCAGATCTATGCCCACCAGATAAGCCAATCCGTGAACTGCCATTGTGTTCATTGCCCAACTCAGGGCAAAGAAAACTGCCAGAGTCTCTTGGAAGTGATAATGCCAATAGCCAGCCATTGAGCCGATCAACTCCATAAAGCCACCGACCACCACGCTGACTACTACCAGGGAGGCATTCCATTCAATTGAGTGCTTCCAGGAATAGAGCAGACCAATGGCCGCCATTACTGTATACATTACCAGTACATTGATATTGGCAATGGCCAGATATCCTTCCCAATAAAAGAACAGGGCAAATATTATTAGAGTCAGTGCAAATGGAAAGACTTTCCAGCTTTGTATTTCTTTAAAGATGGCCAGTCCTTTCAGCCAGCCCGCCAAAAAGTCGGAAAGCTGCAGAATGACAACCATCATTACTATCCAGCCGGAAATAGTAAAGAGCGATACATCAGCGCTCCCGGTGTAATTAAGAAGTCCTGCCGATATATTGGTATGTTCAACAACGTAACAAACCAGAGCCGATATTGCCGGCAATGCAATCATATGCATGGTCTTCATCCTGGCGGAAGCTAGGGCGGCAACGACTATTGCCATCAAGTAGCTCAGCTCAAATAGGAGGCTGGAATGCCAGATATATCCATCCCAATAATAGCCGATAGCGCAGCCTAATGCCACGAGTCCAACCAGTGTGATATTGATTACTCTCCTGGTAATATCTCCGGTTGTGCTCTTTATACCTTTTAGATTCATGTAAACGCAGTCATGCAAAAACTGGAGGAAGGCCGGGACCAGATAACGAAAGATTGGCAGTCGTCCCGTATCATAAAGCAGGAAGTCTGCGCCTATGTTAAAGAGCCTATCCCAGCCTGGAAACATCAGGATGAGCTCGATGCCCCATTCGTAAAAATCCTTGATCAGAGGATCGGGACGCTCCCAGTTTCCATCTTTTCCTCCCGCATGGCAATAAGACCGGCTGCTGAAATCAAACCTGGCCGAAGCATCGCCAAGGCCTGCTTCGTAGGCCATTTTGATGTGCACTATATCCATGGGCTCGTAGCCCATCATCTGGCTGGCAATGGAATCGGCCATGACCACATCATTGGAGGCGATGATAGTCTCAAAGTAAACGGGGCATGCACTGAGAGGACCCACGGCCTCGCCCCCGATGCTGCCATCGATTATCACCAGGTTGGGGGTAAAGGCGGAATTGACCTCAAGGATGGTGTCCTCAATGCTCTTTTTGTGATACTTGGCCTTGTCGATATCAGGAAATGTGCCGTACATATTCTTCATGGCAAGGGTGACCCCGGTGAGAAGATGGGTCTTCATGGTAGGGACAGAGATGATCACATCCGCATCGATCGTCTCCATGGAGACACTTTCCATGCCCAGAGCACTGTCCGGTCCGAAGTCGAAATTCACAATCTTGGTTTCAGAGAGGTTGACCAGGCGAACACCCTTCTTCTTCGCCCATTCCACATAGCCGGAATCGGTCGCTGCCTGCCAGAACTTGACCCAGACCATGTCGGCATCGGCAAAGATGGGCTCGGCTCCGACAGATTTAATCAAATCCGCCAGCACATCGGCTACCGTTATGCTGGTGAAAGTCCCCATTTTCTCAGGCACTCCACCGCAAATGTTGACCTTGACCAGCACTTTATCGCCATTTTGCACGAACTTAACTATGCCCCCCAGGGAGTCGATAGCGTCTATCACACACTTCCTGGTATCCTTGCCTCTCTTAACGGCATATACCGATGGGAGCGATAGCGTGCGATCAATTCTACTATTAGTATTAGTGATGGTATCTGCGCCGCTAATGCCTTTATTCCTCTTTTTGCTCTTTACATCAGAGTAAGTGTATATCTCTGGGGAGATGCGCCTTCTCTTTTCTACTAGCAGCGCCGATGCATATCCTGCAAAGATCCACACCGGGTAGAGCAGAAATAGAAATAGAACAATAATCTTTGGAACCATTGATTTTGTGATGTGCGTGATATTGCTGTGGAACATAAACTCCGAGCCGCTCAAGTGGGAAAAGAATGGAAATGTGCAGCGGATGATATCTGTATAGAGAAGAGCGCTGAAGATTATAAATATCAAGGCGATAATCAGTCCGATTACTATCTTTGCATGTCTGCTCCACTGCATTCTTTTCCCTAAAAGGTAAATAGCCAAACCAAAAAGCAGCAGCAACGGCGGATCTATCAGAAAGCTCATAATTTATACCTCAATAGTATTAACCATTACATTTGAATATATTTAGATATTTGGGAGGGCAGATGGGATCGCCAATGGCAAATCCTTAATTATCAGGCCGATAAGAAATTGGCGGTGAAAAACATGTCAATAGGCCACAAGCTTGTGCTCTTATTCCTTGTAGTATCGATTCTCTCGATCTCGGCTCTGGCGGAGAGCAATTACACTGTGAACCTCACGGCGAATAAATTTCAGGGCAATTATCTGGTAAATCAGAGCGGCTTTGCTCTTTATTACTTCTCAAATGACGGCAGTGCCAGTGGCGTCAGCACCTGTTATGACGATTGCGCCTCCAAGTGGCCGCCCTTCTATGCCCAAACGATAACCGTGCCGGACAGTCTG
Source organism: Methanotrichaceae archaeon (assembly GCA_963803855.1). Lineage (GTDB taxonomy): Archaea > Halobacteriota > Methanosarcinia > Methanotrichales > Methanotrichaceae > Methanothrix. Next base: position 98,996 of record CAWDNX010000001.1, on the reverse strand, counting down.
AGAAACGCTGACTTTGCCACCATAACCAGAACCGATGGAGCAAAGCAGACTACATTCAAGGGCTGGCCGCTCTACTTCTCTTCCCGGGACCAAGTCGCAGGAGATATCTTCGGAAACGGACGGGAAGATAACCTCTGGCGTATAGTTGACCCTCAGGAGCAGCCTCAGCTTTTCTGAGATTCTCAATCAATTCCTTTTTTGGCTTTGCTCCTCAGTGTGGAGAGTTTTTGCAGGGCATCCTCTAAAGTCTCTATTTTCTTGGCGAAGTGGAAGCGTATCAAATGTCTTACATCCTCCCGGAAAAAGCTGGAGCCCGGAACGGCTGCCACGCCCACCTTCTTTGCCATCCATTCACAGAAAGCGGTATCATCAGGACATCCGAACTCGGATATATCCATCATCACATAATAGGCTCCCTGGGGATAGGTGTAAGTGAATCCTTCCTCATCCAGTCCTTTGATGAAGAAGTCTCTCTTTTCCGTGTACATCTCGCACAGCCCCTCATAATACTCATCAGGAAAGCCAAGTGCAGTGACGGCTGCCTCTTGCAAGGGTGCCGGCGCGCCTACGGTCAGAAAATCATGCACCTTTCTCGCGCCGTCGATTATTGCCGACGGAGCGATCAGATATCCCAGCCTCCAGCCGGTGATGGAATATGTCTTGGATAGAGAGCTGCAGGAAATGGTCCTCTCGAACATGCCAGGCAGAGATGCGAAATAAATATGCTTGTACGGCTTGTAGACAATATGCTCGTAGACCTCATCAGTTATTACGAATACATCGTACCGATCAGCCAGATTTGCGATGAACTGCAGCTCTTCTACTGTGAAAACCTTTCCGGTAGGATTGGAGGGATTACACAGAATCAACGCCTTGGGTCTCTGCATAAATGCCTTTGTTAGCTCTTCTTCATCAAAGGAGAAGTTCGGAGGATGCAATGGCACAAAGATAGGCTCGGCACCGGATAGTATGGCATCCGCACCATAATTCTCATAGAAGGGCGAGAACACAACAACTTTGTCTCCAGGATTGCAGACAGTCATCATGGCGGTCATCATGGCCTCTGTGCTTCCGCAGGTGACAACGACCTCTCTCTGTGCATCGATGGGCAGGCCCATAAATCTGGACTGCTTCTTAGCCAGAGCTTCTCGGAAATTTTGAGCGCCCCAGGTTACTGCATACTGGTGCGGTCCCTTCATGGCTATATCTTCAAGAGCCCGCAAAAGCGGTTCTGGCGGCTGGAAATCCGGAAAGCCCTGCGAGAGGTTGACAGCTCCATAAGTGTTGGCAATTCTGGTCATCTTGCGGATGACCGATTCGGAGAAATATTCCAGGCGACGGCTTGTTGACGGCATAATGCTATTGACCTCTGAAGTTATGGAATTCAACAGGTGGTAAAAATAGATATGCATTAATCCTATGGTGCAAGATGCACCGCTCAATGCACCGTATTTTTGCACCGATAGAATCATACCTGCACCTCGGCGGCGCAAACCCGGAAAAGATGCACCACGAGCTGTTGCAACTTCGCACCGAAAAGGAGCAAACGTGGCGGAAGATAACGCACCTCAAGCGTACCGAAGAAAATGCCCGGGAAGAGGCCACACAAGCTAAGGCCAGGGCGGATAAACTGCAGGGCGAACTTGAGCAGGCCACTAAGGATATGGGCGGTTTAATGGAGGAGCTGGCCACCTCAAGAAATGAGGCGGATAAGCTTCGCGAGGCTATGAACCTGAAAAACGATGAAGTAAATTTTCTCCGAGGCCATGTAAGCCAGCTCACGCAAACCGTGAGCCAACTATCATTACCACCAGGCCAGGAAGAGGCTAAGAAAAAGGACTGGTGGCAGTTCTGGCGGAGGGATTAAATGGATGTTAATTTAACTCATGCAATAGCAGCCAACGTCACCTTAGACCAATCTTTGTGGATTCCCTTAATTAGCTTCAGTTCTGGTATAATAGGCGCTCTCGTAGGCGGTGCAGCAACTTATATTATACAAAGATTGAATATAAAAAGTAATCAATTTGAAAAGAGAAAACAAAGACAAGAGCAAGTTTATAGCCGGCTAATGGGCCTTGAGATTATGACTGATCAACTACAGATTAGTATGAACGATGCATACACGCTTTTCGCACTTATTCGTGCCAGAGAGAGACTACATCTGCCGAGCCGCCCCGAGCTTGGAAAACTTGAAGAAAAACATCGGGAATGCAATGAGCTAGCTCATGAACTCGCAAGAAATTACCAACGATTGTGGGAAACAATCGGTCTAATACTTCGAGAACATAGAGAATCGATAGTTTCCTACTATAATGATGCGACAATATCAAATGTTGAGATTGAACCTTATGCTGTTAGCAATAAAGGAGCTGAAGAAGTTATTATAAAATACGTAGTGGATCCATTTGAAGCTCTGCAGAAATACCTCAAAGACGAGATACGGGCCGAAAATGATCTGCATTAAGAGCTGGTGGCAATTCTGGAAATAGGCGCGCCTATTCCAGCCAAAATTCTGCAGGCTACAACTCTTCTTTAAATCCCATATCCTCGGCCAGGATCTCCTTGGCTGTCTGGAGCTGCATAGCCTTTGGACTGCAATACACCACCGCCCTCTTTTGTGGCCTGATTAGCTGCTCAATTACTCCTGCCATAGTATGCCTATCATACGTGTAAGGATAAGTAGTTTCGCCGGAAAACAATATCAATAAACCATTTTTACATAATAGATAGTATGAATACTGCTGAAATTGCAAGTGAGATCCTTACCGACGAAGAGTATGCCGATGCTGAATACAGGCGGTTCCTCAGAGAGAAGGACAAGTATGTAGATTTTGATGAGTTTTGCCGCCTAGAAGGAATTTAGACGGCGGATTTACTATTTTCATAAATCAAAGAGATTTTTTTTCTGTAATGCCCCAGGATCAACGATCTCCTTGGCCGATGGATTTACCGGACACGGCAACTGTTCGCTTGAAGGCTGTGGGATAGCTGACTAAAGCAGAGATTCTAGAAAAAAGATGCGAAAAAATGGGGGCTTCGGACCTACTCGAAGTCCTCGCCACCCATGCCACCGGGCATACCGCCAGCGCCGCCAGGCATGCCGCCCGGTCCGCCGGATTTGGAGGCGATGACATCATCGATTCTCAGAATCATGATGGCGGCCTCGGCTGCCGAGTTGATAGCCTGGGTTTTAACCCTGAGCGGCTCAACAACGCCCAGCTTCAGCATGTCCACGGGCTTACCGGTGTCCATGTCCAGACCGGCGCTCTTGACGCCCTTCTCATGCTGGCTTCTTAGAGAAACCAGGGAATCGATCTGGTCCAAGCCGGCATTCTCGGCCAGGGTCTTGGGTATGACCTCCATGGCATTGGCAAAGGCCTCGATGGCCAGCTGCTCGCGTCCACCCACTGTGGAAGCATAAGCTCTAAGCCTCAGAGCCAGCTCTACCTCAGGTGCGCCGCCGCCGGCAACAAGGAGCTTGTCCTGCACAGCCACGCCAACAACGCGAAGTGCGTCCTCCATGGCCCGGTCCAGCTCATCGACCACGTGCTCAGTTCCGCCCCGCAGAATAATGGATACGGACTTGGGATTCTTGCAGTCTTCCACAAAGGTCATCTTCTCATCTGAGACCTTCCTCTCCTCGACGAGGCCAGCCTTGCCCAGGTCTTCCTTGGAGATCTCGTGGATGCTGGTGACGACCCTGCCGCCCGTTGCACGCGCCAGCTTCTCCATGTCGCTCTTCTTAATCCTGCGCACGGTGTAGATACCGGCCTTGGCCAGGAAGTGCTGGGCCAGATCATCGATGCCCTTCTGGACGAACAGTACATTGGCGCCAGTGGCTGCGATCCTATCGACCATGCCCTTGAGCATGTTCTCCTCTTGATCCAGAAAAGCCTGCAACTGATCCGGAGAGGTGATCTGAATCTTGGCATCAACCTCTGTCTTCTCGATCTCCACGGCAGCGTTCAGGAGAGCGATCCTGGCATCGGCGACGGACTTGGGCATATTGGGGTGAAGCCGGTCCTTATCGATGACCACTCCGCTTACCAGCATGGAGTCGGTGATTCCGCCCCCGACCTTCTTCTCCACGGTGATGTTGTCGGTGTCGACCGTCCCATCCTCGTCCACTACCGACTGCACAGCTTGAACCGCCATGGCAGCCAGCTCATCCGCGAGCCGATTGAGAACCCTTGCCGGTCATGGCAGTGACGGCGATCTTCCTGAGAAGATCTTCATCTTTTGCCGAGACCTTTATGGCTAAGCCTTTGAGAATCTCCATTGACTTGTCTGCCGCAGCTCTGTAGCCTGCCGCAATTACAGTAGGATGAATCTCCTGCTCCAGCAGTTCCTCGGCTTGCTTAAGCAATTCTCCGGCCAGCACAACGGCAGTGGTCGTGCCATCCCCGACTTCCTGGTCCTGGGTCTTGGCAATCTCCACCATCATCTTGGCGGCGGGATGCTCGATATCCATCTCTTTAAGAATGGTGACGCCATCGTTGGTGATCACAACGTCGCCCATGGTGTCTACCAGCATTTTGTCCATGCCCTTGGGGCCGAGAGTGGTCCTAACTGCGCCGGCAACGGCCTTGGCTGCCATGATGTTCGATCTCTGTGCGTCTCTTCCAGCAGTCCTCTGGCTGCCTTCCCTAAGAATGTAAATAGGTGTGCCACTAAATTGTCCAGCCATTAATTAACCTCAACAAATACTAATTTAACAGCTAGATGTTGTTTGAACTTCTATATAAAGCCTATTCAAACAGCATCACTTCCACCGTCTCTCCCTCCTCTATCCCCTCCCGTTCCTCGGCCACCAGCACAAAGCCGTCTGCTCTAGCCACGGAGCTGAGGATGCCCGCCCCGGAAATCATGATGGGCTCGGCCTCGTCATCCTTGAGGGCCACTCTGACCATACTCAAATAGCTTGGTCGCGAGGGAATCTTTCTTGCCAGCCTTGCCGAGACTTTCGGCTGAATGTCAGAGCGGCTGCCCATCTTTTGCAGTGCCGGCCGCACGAAAAGATAGAGATCAGAGATTGCTGCCACTGGATAGCCGGGCAGGCAGACCACGATCTTGCCGGCCACGACACCGAAGGCGGTAGGCTTTCCCGGCTGCAGGCGTACTCCGTGCACAAAAAGCTCGCCCATCTCTTCCAGCACGCGTGGCGCATAGTCCTTCTCACCCACTGAGGTTCCGCCGATTATTATGATCATATCCGCATCTATGTTGCATGAGATGGCCTCGCGAATAAGCCCTTCATCATCCGGGACTATCTCTCTTTTCTCTGCCAGTCGCACCCCATTTTTCTGCATAAATCCGGGCCATGAGCCCGTTGATCTCGTATGCTTCGCCAGGGGCAAGAGCGCGCGCTCCGATGGCCACCAGTTCTCCTCCCGTGGGGATGATGACCACCTTCGGCTTTTCATAAACCCGCACCTCGTCAATCCCTAGCGCCGACAGCATTGCCACATCCGGGGGCCGAAGGGTGTGGCCCTGGGAAAAGACAGTTTCCCCCTGTCTGATGTCTTCGCCGATAGGGGAGATATTCTTGTAAGCGTGTAGCTGCGTTGTGATCTCCAAATTAGTGTCACGCTTCCTGCTATCCTCCAGCATCACCACAGCATCATATTCTCCGGGAACGGGCATGCCGGTGCGTACGGGCCGGAAATTATCCAGAAAAACGGGAGCATTGGGCTTTGCGCCTCTTGTGTCCAGGGATCGCACGGCAAAGCCGTCCATAGCGGCCCGGTCAAAGCCCGGCAGGTTCACGGGAGAGGAGATGTCCTGTGACAGAACCCGACCTGATGCCTGCACGCTTTGCAGGAGCTCGGTCCGTTCTAAGGGTAAGCAGCGAAGGAGAAGCATCTCTTTTGCCGCTGCTGCGCCGCGAAAACGTTTAAACATGCAAATATTGTGTCAGCCCTTTCCTGAATATATGCTTTCTTCTTGGTTGCGTTAAGCCTCATGCACAGGTTTGGATAACCTATGCATGCATCTTTTTTAATCACTTCTCGCGGTCCATTAGGATGCTAAGTTAAAAAGATGTCTTTACCATATAAGTTTGCCGATTTTCATCCCTACAATCATCCCAGAAAAGCTATATGGTATTAGCTGGATGAGCATTTCAGAAACGCATGATAATCGCATTAATTATTAGGCGGATGATTTAATGGACGCTGTTGTATGGCTGGAAGAAGTAGGAAAGAATGATCTTTCCGTAGTGGGCGGCAAGGGTGCAAGCCTGGGTGAGATGATAAATATCGGCGTTCCCGTACCTGGCGGATTTGCGGTCACGGCTCAAGCTTTCCGGGATTTCCTCAACCGGGCGGGCATCGCCAAGAAGCTTTTCGAGGCACTAAAAGTCGATGTGAATCAAGAGTCTGAGTTGCACCGGGCCGAGCAGACGGCCAAGAAGCTCATCATGGATGCAAAGGTGCCTGAGGACATCGAGAAGGCCATAAAATCCCGCTATGAGGAGCTATGCAAGCGCGAGGGCGAGCAGGTCTTCGTGGCCGTGCGGTCCAGCGCCACAGCCGAGGATCTTCCCGATGCCAGTTTCGCAGGCCAGCAGGAGACCTTCCTCAACATGCGCGGAGCTGAGGATGTCTTCAACGCCGTTCGCAAGTGCTGGGCATCTCTATATGGAGCACGCGCCATCTTCTACCGGGTGGAGCAGGGCTTCGAGCATGATAAGGTCAACCTCTCCGCCATTGTGCAAAAGATGGTGGACTCCGAGAAGTCGGGAGTCATGTTCAGCTCAGAGCCTTCCACCGGTGAAGCCCTGGTGGTCTTAGAAGGCGCCTGGGGCCTGGGCGAATCCGTGGTTAGCGGCAGCGTCTCTCCCGATAACTTCGTCGTGGACAGAAAGACCAAGAACATCATAAGCAAGTACATCGCCACCAAGGAGATCATGATCATCAGGGATCCCAAGACCCAGAAGACGGTCACGATCAAGGTCCCGGACGAGAAGAAAGAGGCCATCGTTCTCACAGACAACGAGGCAATTGAACTCGCCAAATATGCCGAGATCCTGGAGAAGCACTACGGCATTCCCCAGGATATCGAGTGGGGCATAGAGAAGGACAAGATCTACATCCTCCAGTCCCGCCCGATCACCACCATCAATAACGCCAAAAAGACAGAGCCTGCGCCCGCCGCCAGCGGCAAGGTTCTGTTCACGGGCCTGGGAGCCGCACCGGGAGTGGCCACAGGCATTGTGCGACTGATTGCCAGCGGCAGAGAGCTGGATAAGGTCAAGCAGGGAGACATCATGGTCACCAAGATGACCATGCCGGACATGGTTCCGGGCATGAAGCGCGCCGGAGCTATTGTCACCGACGAGGGCGGCATGGCCTGCCACGCAGCCATTGTGAGCCGCGAGCTGGGCTGCCCGGCCGTGGTGGGAACCAAGAAAGCCACAACGATCCTGAAAGAAGGCATGGAGATCACAGTAGATGGCGGCAAGGGCATTGTCTACGAAGGTCGCGTGGCCCTGGCAGCGCCTGCCAAGCCAGCGTCCGCAGCCAGCGGCGGAGGCGTGGTCTTTACCAAACCCATTACGGCTACCGAGATCAAGGTCAATGTCAGCGAACCGGACAGAGCGGCAGCTGCGGCCGAAACAATGGCTGATGGCGTGGGGCTGCTGCGCATAGAGCACATGATCCTGGGCCTGGGCAAGACACCCAACTGGTACATCAAGAACGGCAAGACCGAGGAGTACATCGACGAGCTGGTCAAGAACATCAAGATAGTGGCCGATGCCTTCTTCCCCAAACCGGTGTGGGTGCGCACCCTGGATGCGCCCACAGACGAGTTCCGGGCCATGGAGGGCGGCGAGGGCGAGCCTCACGAGCACAATCCCATGCTCGGCTGGCGCGGCATTCGGCGCGACCTGACGGAGACGGATCACTTCCGCCTGGAGATAAGGGCTTTCAAGAAGCTGCACGAGATGGGCCTTACCAATGTGGGCATCATGCTGCCCATGGTACAGCACGTTCGCGAGTTTCAGAAGGCCAAGGCCATCATGGTTGATGAGGACCTGGACCTGGAGAAGATCGATGTGGGCATCATGGTGGAGACGCCCGGCGCCGCGCTCACCATTGAAGACTTCATTGAGGACGGAATCGATTTTGTCTCATTCGGCACCAATGATCTGACCCAGTACACCCTGGCGGTAGACCGCAACAACGAGAACGTGGCCGGGCTGTATTCCGAGCTGCATCCCGCCATACTCAAGCTCATCGAGTACGTGGTGGAGCGCTGCAATGATGCAGGAGTCAAGACCTCCATCTGCGGCCAGGCCGGATCATACCCGGAGATGGCCAAGAGGCTGGTGGAGATCGGCATAACCAGCATATCAGCCAACATCGATGCCGTGGCCACGGTCAGAGAGACAGTGGCCAGATCTGAGAAGATCCTTATGCTCAATGCCCTGAGAAACAGGAAATAAAGCAATGGAAATGGGGACAAAAAATGAGAGACAAAGCCCTTCCCGAAGATGAGGTAATGCGCATCCTGGCGGAAACGAGAGCACGTGACTACAGCTATGACCGCTTCTTATCCACCATGTGCACCCTGCCCCATCCAATTGCGGTAAGGGCTCACAACATGTTCCTGGAGACAAACCTTGGCGACCCGGGATTGTTTCCGGGTGTGGCCGAACTGGAAGAGCGCGTGGTGGCCATGCTGGGCGAGATGCTGGGCTGTCCGGACGCCTCGGGCTATGTTTCCACGGGCGGCACGGAGTCCAACATTCAGGCCATCCGGGCGGCCAGGAATGAGGCAGGCAGAAAAGACGGCAATATTGTCGTTCCCGCCTCTGCCCACTTCTCTTTTGACAAGATCGGAGATCTTCTCTGTCTGGAGGTGCGAAAGGCCGAGCTGGATGAGAGCCTCAAGGTTGATTTATCGTCGGTCGAGTCTCTGCTGGACGAGAGGACCGTAGCCCTGGTGGGCATAGCCGGGACAACCGAGTTCGGCCAGGTGGACCCCATTGAGCAGCTGGCCAAAATGGCAGCAGAGCGGGGCATTCACCTGCATGTGGACGCAGCCTTTGGCGGCTTTGTCCTGCCCTTCCTGGAAAGAGAAGTTTGCCTGGGATTTTTCGGTGCCTGGCGTCTCTTCCATCACCATCGATCCGCATAAGATGGGCATGAGCACCATTCCTGCCGGCGGCCTGCTCTTTCGCGGACAGGAATGCCTGAGTGCCCTGGAGACGGAGACCCATTATCTTACCAAAGCCCGGCAAGCATCTCTAACCGGCACGAGGAGCGGAGCTGCAGCCGCGGCCACTTACGCCGTGATGATGCATCTGGGCAGGGAAGGCTTCAAGGAAATCGTCGACTACTGCATGGACCTGACGCATCATCTGGTAAAAGGCGCCAGAGAAATCGGCATTTAGCCGGCGATCGAGCCCATCATGAATGTGGTGGCATTGCAGGTTCCCTCTCCAGCACAAGTGCGCGAGGAGCTGATGAAACGAGGATGGCATGTTTCCATGACCCGCGAGCCCAACAGAGCCCTGCGACTGATACTGATGAAGCATATGACACGGGAGAACATTGATCTGTTTCTGGAGGATTTGAAGACCATCTTGGCCAGGTGATTTTTCCTTTAAAGGAGAAAAGTATGCCTGCCGAAAGAAATCAAGAAGATTTACATCAAGATTATATGGTTTTTATAAGCCATGCAGGATCAGATACTTGGGTAGCCAAAAAGCTGGCTCAATCGATTGAAGAGAAAGGCGCAACAACGCTCTTAGATGAAGCTCACATTGCTATTGGTTAGGATTTCGAAGATCGTATCCTTGACGCCTTAGACCAATCAAAAGAACTATATCTTATGCAGCTAGGCGCTCGCCTTGGGAAATAGGATGATAGAAAATCTAATTCGTTACACAAAGACGGTCTTCGTCTTTGCTCAATCCATAATTCCGCGATTTTGTAATTAATCTGCGAGAGATCTCCTCTGCAACAATTTCTGGTTCATCCATGGAGATGTATCTTCTTAATCTTACTGGACCCGGCAATTCCTCTGAAGGAGTATCTCTTGATACGATCGGTATAAGCGGCTTTTTTAAGGCAAGGGCTGAGCCAAGCTCCGCAGCCATAAAACTTGAACTGACACTTTCGGGAGTAATGATAGTAACAAAGGATTTGCTTTTTCGAATACCTTCATCTATAGCCTCGCGCCAGGAATCTCCTCGTATGAGATTATTGGCATGAACTCTATTATAAAATTAAACAAATAGTTGGTCGGGTTCTGAGAACCTTCGACCTCATTTGTCATGAATCCGATAAATTCAAACTTTATGACCAATAGCAAAGCGTCTCATTACCTTATCGATCTGGATCTTGACTGCGTCGCCTACCTTGGTATCGGCCACGAAGATCACAAAACCTTCCAATCGGGCAATGCCGTCGCCTTCTCTGGCAATGTCCTCAATATTGACATCGTACTCTTTTCCGACCTCTACCGGGGCAGGAGTGCCCATGGAGGATCGATCTGCATCGTAATTTGCCAAAATACATCACCGTCCTTTGCGATAAGCCACAAAATACTTTTCGCGATCAGCTTCCTCGTTATCCGACTATTAAATCCTTTTGCTCCATTGATAATCCATTTGCTCCTCGAAGGCCAATTTATTTCTGCTAGGATGTCGCTCTTGTGTATATGGACTACCTGGATAGATACAGGGAAATCGTGCCGGATTATGATGCCTTCCGGGCCATTCAATGCCTGCCACTCTACAACTCCGCACGCATCAATACTCTGAAGATAAAGAGAGAAAAGCTCCTGGAAAGGCTGGAAGAAGAGGGCGTGCCCTTTCAGAGCTTTCCCTGGTATACTCTGGGCCTGAAGCTGGACATAGAGAGCCCCGGCAAGCTGCTGGAAAACCTCCAGGGGTTCATTCACATCCAGGAGGAGCTGTCCATGGTCCCACCCCTGGTGCTCGATCCACAGCCCGGCGAAAGCATCCTGGACCTGTGTGCCTCTCCCGGCAGCAAGACCACGCAGATCTCGCAGATGATGGATAATCGGGGCCTCGTAATCGCCAATGAGCCCTCCTTGGCCCGAGTCGCCCCTCTGCGCTCGAACTGCGAGCGGCTGGGCGTGATAAATGTGGCAGTCACCCGCTATGACGGTCGCAATTTTCCCCGCGGCCCCTTCGACAGGGTTCTGGTGGACGCCCCCTGCTCCAGCGAGGGCCGGGAGAGAAGAGGACCGGGGGTCTTATCCAGATGCAGCCCTGAAAGATCCCTGGATTTGGGGGTACTGCAGATCGGCCTTCTCAAAAACGCCCTGCGTCTGACCAAGCCTGGAGGCGTCGTGGTCTACTCCACCTGCACCTATGCCCCGGAAGAAAACGAGCTGGTGGTGCAGGAGGCACTGGGAGATGCGGAGGAGTTTCGGCTGGAGAAGGTCTGCATTCCCGGCCTTCAGGAATGTCCGGGAATAACAGAGTGGAACGGCAAAAGACTAAACGATGAATTGTCGTGCACCGCCCGCTACTACCCTCATATCAACGATACGGGAGGTTTTTATGTCGCCAAGATCATCAAGAATTAGGAATATATTCGAGCCGCTGGACCAGTCTCTCATAACGAAGCTGTGGCAAGACCGGTTCGGCATTCCTGAACAAGCATTTGCAGGCTGCAGATTTTTCCGGAAAGCTAGAAGCATCTGGGTCATTAGCGATGTCGATCTTCCCCGGCTTAGCTACGAGACCATTGGAATGCGCATCATGAGCTGCAAAGACCGCCCCTGGAAGCCCACCACCTCAGCTTTGCAGATCTTTGGCCGATATGCCGCCAAAAACCTTATTCATCTGAATCGAGAAGAGGCCATGATCTTCCTGGAAGGGGGCAGCCAGGGCATCGAATCGGACTGTGAGCCCGGCTATGTGGTGGTATTTTATAGAGGGGATGTGCTTGGGTGCGGTCTGTACTCACATGGCAAGCTTGTTTCCCAGATTCCCAAAGAACGAAGAATGGCAAGCACTGTCAAGAGCGAGACCTGCCCGGATTGAGAGCGGCCCGCATGTGAGGATTGGGGAGAGTGAGAATCCTGATGATTTCAGATGTCTCGGAGATTGAGGAAACGTTTACATCTCTTGCAGAGCCATATTCCGATCAAGAATATTGTAATCAAGACGCTCTGAAGAGGCTCTGGTCACAGCCCCTGCGCCTCTTTCGCCTGTCCAATGCGCTGCGGGAGAAGAGCTGCCGGGATGACGTCTCTTTTGTCATAAACCGAAATATCAACTTCACCAATGAATGCACAGGAACCTGCCGGTTCTGCTCTTTCAAGCACGGTAATATCTATTTCCTCACGCCGGAGCAGATTTTAGAGCGCACCGGCGAGGCAGAGCGATTGGGTGCAACGGAGATCTGCCTGCAAGGGGGGCTTGCCCCAGAAATGCATCTGGAGGATTACTGCCAGATCCTAGAGCTCATACATCGCGACTTTCCCAGGATGCATCTGCATGCCTACTCGCCCATGGAGGTGCTGCACATGTCCCAAAACTCCCATGTTGAGGTGAAAGAGACCCTGCGGGAGTTAAAAAGAAGCGGTCTGGGCTCCATGCCCGGCACGGCGGCTGAGATTCTTGTCGACTCTGTGCGCCAGAAGATATGCCCGGATAAGCTGAAGACAGAGGAGTGGCGGCAGATAATCATGGCGGCGCATATGCTGGGAATTCCCACCACCTCGACCATGCTCTTTGGCCATGTGGAGAGTCTAGAAGATCGCCTGCGGCACCTGCAGATCTTAAAAGAGATTCAGTTGGAAACGGGAGGGTTTACAGAGATGGTTCTGCTTCCCTTCATTCCTGATAATAATATGCTGGGCAAGATTGCCAAAGGTGCCGATCTCTTAGATCGTCTGAAGATGCATGCTCTGGCCAGGGTTGCTCTTTATCCCAACATCACCAACATCCAGGCAAGCTGGACCAAATTGGGCCGCGAAGCCGCTGCTGCGGCTTTGGATTGGGGGGCCAACGACCTGGGAGGAACGCTCATGGATGAGGGAATTGCCCGCAATTCCAGGGAAGCACCCAGTATATCTGCAGCGGAGCTGATAGAGCTGATAGAAGGGCGGGGAAAGAGAGCGGTGCAGAGGACTACCCTGTACGAAAGAGTATGATCTGTAATTAATTATTGACATGACGCAAAATGCGACGATAAGCTTTACATATTTTGACGATACACTTCCTGATGGTGGGGATCATTAGAAAAATAATAGTCATCTTGTTAATCGCTTTGCTGGTTTTCGTCATCCCCTGGTCGTGGCATCGGCCAGGGATGTTACCGTCTCGGGATCATCAACCGTGATGCCTCTGGCCGAGGTTGCCGCAGAGCAATTCAATATGCTAGCAGAAGGATTATGTGGTGACGGTTTCCGCCGGAGGGACCGGTGCCGGAATTCTGGGCATTGCCGAGCGCAAGAATGACATAGCTATGGCTTCCCGTGAGGTAACCGAGGACGAAAGGCAAAGATTTGGCGACTCTTTTGAGGAGTTCTTGGTCGGGCTGGACGGCATCAGCCTGGCGGTGAGCGATGAGGTATATCTGGCGGGAGTGAAGGGCCTCTCCCGGCAGCAGGTCAGAGATATCTATTCTGGAAACATCACCAACTGGAAGGAGCTTGGCGGCCCGGATGCAGAAATCTACGTGATATCCCGAGAGGAGGGTTCCGGAACCCGCGATAACTTCAATGAGGTAGTCCTCGGCAGCAGAGATGCCGAGACGCCGGGCGTTGATACCGTGGCCTTTGGCGGGGCCGAGGTCAAGACTGCCATATCGGGAAGCGACAAGGCGATAGGCTATCTGGGTTTCAACTATTTGGGGGGCGGCGTTGCAGGTATTGCCTTTAACGGAGTCGCACCGAGCTACGATAACATAAAATTGGATCTCTATGAGCTGCACCGGCATCTCTACTTCTACACCTTCGGAAAGCCTACGAACGGTGCACAAGCATTCATAGATTTCGTGCAAGGGCGCGAGGGCCAGAAGATGGCAGCGGAAGAGGGTTTTATACCAGTTTGATCCTTTTGCCGATTTTCCCCGCCAAAAGAAGGTGGAGGTGGGGACACCTCACCTTCGGCCTGACAGTAGCCTTACATAATAGAATGACAAACATCTAAGCTCAATGAGAGCCGAAAGCATGCTATTGATATTGTTGCTGTTTTTTATCCTGGCGGGGGCGTCCAGTGAAGCCAGAGAGGTAACTGTTGTTGTATCAGGGTCCAGCACAGTCATGCCCATGGCAGAGCTCGCTGCCGAGGAGTTCAATATGATGCAGGACAACTACACCGTGAACGTAAAATCAGGAGGTAGCGGCGTAGGCATCGTGGACGTAGCCGAAGGCAGATCGGATATTGCCATGAGCTCCCGAGAGATTAAACTGGAAGAGCGGCAGAGATATGAGACGCCAACGGTACGTTTTATCGAGCAGCCGGTGGGATTTGATGCCATATGTCTGGTAGTAAGTCCAGACGTGTATGACTGCGGAGTAACAACACTCACCAAAGATGAAGTTAAACAGATTTATGCCGGAGACATAACCAACTGGGAAGAGCTGGGCGGGCCGAACACGGAAATATTTGCCATTGGCAGAAGGGCCGGCTCAGGAACCAGAGACACCTTTAATGAGATCATAATGGGAAGCAGGGAAGCGGAGACTCCCGCTGTATCTTATGATGCAGGGGAGAGTTCAGAGGTCAAATTCAGTACACAACGCAGTGACAACGCCATCGGCTATATGGGATACAGCTTCGTCATGACGGGACAGACTAAGGTGATCTCTCTGGACGGCATCCAGCCCTCGATTGAGAGCATAAAAAGTGGCGCTTATCCTCTGGCCAGAAAGCTTTTCTTTGTCACTTTGGGTGAGCCTAGGCCAGGTGCCAAGGCCTTTATAGATTATATCCTGAGCCCTGAAGGTCAGAAGATAGCTGTGGAGAACGGGTTCATACCGGTATAAGGTAGGCGCGATTCTTATAATTAACAAATCTATGAATACGATCACCACAAAGTCACAAAGGCACAAAGACGCCCCTTCAGCCCGGCCCGTCCAGCAGCTTCAGGTAGTACACCACAGCCGCCACCAGCGGCACAAACCCGGCCAGGAGAGCCCAGTAAGCCCGCTTTAGATTGCGGTGCTTGTAGCCCACCAACTCCCGGTAGAGCTGCTCGGCAAGCTCTGGCGAGCTTAAGTTCGTCTCGTAGTTCTTCGGCGTGAAGACGTGCCCGACAAAGAAGAGGCAGACCAGCCACAGGACGATGGGGCTGACAAAGAGCAGGATGCGAAGATCCGCCTCCGTCCCATGCACGGCCATGACTTTGTGCAGGTCGCTGAAGGATATGGCTGCGAAGTAGATGCCCTCTACCAGCGTAACCGCACCGATGAGCTGCTTGGCCGCCTCCTCCAGCGACGCGACGGACTCCCGGACTGCGGTGCGGGCCGTCTCCAGCCAGAACTCGTCCAGCTCGGTCACGGGCTCGCCGATGGCGTCCGGGGCGTCGGGATTGTCCGGCATGAATTGAAGTTCCTCCCTAGATCTCCCTTGTTACGACTTTCTTTTGCACCTTTGTCACCCAGAACTTGTTCCTGGTGCCGCAGTATGGGCATCGTCTCAACAAAGGATACTGCTCCATTATCCCCTTTCTTGGCCAGCTTGCCTTCTGCTTCTAAGCTTGGACGCTCATTCCATGGAAATATCCTGCTTGGTGCGGTGCATTTCTCATTACAGCATTGTATTTTGAGCATGATCGATCGCCTGTTTCATTGGTTTTTCTCCAGTCTTTGCCTGACCTCTCCAGCATGTTTTGCATAGGGGCTCCCCAGTTCCTGGAAAGCCGCCTCTGCCTGGCGAATGAGCTGCAAAGCGTCTTTCACATTCCCCATTTGCTCTTCCAGCAATGCCAGTTGCGCCCGTGAGAGTGCAATGCCGCTCTTGTCGCCCAGTTCCTGCAAAATTTTCATGCTCTGCTGGTAGAGCTTGCGGGCCTCTTCGTACTCTCCGGTGTCCTGGGCCAGCATGCCCAGCTGGTGCAGCGAACTGGACACGCCGCTCTTGTCGCCCAGTTCCTGCTTGATTTCTAGGCTCTGCTGGTAGAGATTGCGGGCC
Source organism: Methanotrichaceae archaeon (assembly GCA_963803855.1). Lineage (GTDB taxonomy): Archaea > Halobacteriota > Methanosarcinia > Methanotrichales > Methanotrichaceae > Methanothrix. The sequence continues at coordinate 82,870 of CAWDNX010000001.1, read as the reverse complement.
TCGTCGTACTGGTCTGTGTTTTGGGCCAACGTGCCCAAGTTGTGCAGCGACTTGGCCACGCCGCTCTTGTCGCCCAGTTCCTGCTTGATTTCTAGGCTCTGCTGGTAGAGCTTGCGAGCCTCGTCGTACTGGCCGGTGGCTTGGGCCAGCATGCCCAGCTGGTGCAGCGAATTGGACACGCCGCTCTTGTCGCCTAGTTCCTGCTTGATTTTCAAGCTTTGCTGGTAGAGCTGGCGGGCCTCGTCGTACTCGCAGGTGTCTTGTGCCAGCATGCCCAACTGGTGAAGCGACTTGGACATGCCGCTCTTGTCTCCCAGTTCCTGATCAATTTTCAAGCTTTGCTGGTAGAGCTTGCGAGCCTCGTCGTACTCGCAGGTGTGGTGGGCCAGCATGCCCAGCTGGTGCAGCGAATTGGACACGCCGCTATTGTCTCCCAGTTCCTGGAAATTTTTCAAGCTCTGCTGGTAGAGCTGGCGGGCCTCGTCTAACTCACCGGTTGCCTGGGCCAGCGCGCCCAAGTTATGCAGCAACTTGGACACGCCGCTATTGTCTCCCAGTTCCTGATCAATTTTCAGGCTCTGTTGGTAGAGCTTGCGAGCCTCGTCGTATTTACCCATCCGATAAACAATGGTACCAAGATTATGAATCCATCCAGCCATCAGTTTCCTATCCTCAAGCATTTCTGTAGCTTCAATAGCCTGATGTAGCCGCAAACGGTATTCACTCCAGTAAACTCTGGTGTCCAGGTATCCATCCAGAGCAGACATAAATTCCAATACAATAGCAGAAGCATACCGTTTCAACTCGCCAGAGGACGATTTCTGCTGTCCTGAAGCCCAATTCATTCCTGCCAGAATGTTCTCCCGCTCCCATTCCAACATGTCGAAATTGCTGCGAAATTGTTTGGCATATTCCAGGAAATACTTTGCCGCCTTGGGTCGAAGCCTTGCCAGAAGCTCTTCTCCAGCCTTCTTGGCAGCATACTGGCGCATTAGTGGATGCAGACGGTAGCGATAAAGCGTGACCTCATTGCCTTTCTCATCCAGAGCAGCAATCTCTACTCTATCTAAAAATGAGCTGCGCACCAGTTCTTCAAGATCACTTTCCCAGTTCAACTGGCCTTGCTGGTCATTCTCAAGGCAGATGCTTCTGATAGCACGATCATCCATCGAACCGGAGAAAACGGCCAGACGAGAGAAGAGATCTTTTTGGCCTTCTTCCAGGCTATTGTAAGAGACATCAAATCTATCTGATACTTCTTTGGGTGGATTTCGTCTCAGCTCATCTCTAATTCCAGCCAGGCTCCGCTTGGTTGACTGGCCCGCTACAAGCTTTATCGCCAACGGGTGGCCCTGCATAAAGCCTGCGATCTCTGCTAGGCTGCTCTGCTCCTCTGCACTCAAATGCTTTCCCCATTTTGGGAAGCTCTTGCGGGCTTCTCTGAAAAAGAGCCTTATTGCTTCTTCTTTTTCCATCTCCGGCACCCGGATCTCTCGTCCCCCACGGGGCAGGCTCTCTCGCGTGGTCACCAGGGCGGCGCTGGGCTGGGGGATGCCCTCCAGGAAGCGCCAGAGGTTCGGGTCCTTTATGCTCTCGGCGTTATCCACCACCAGCAAGCTGGCGGCATCGTAATTCCTGAGATAGCCTAAAACCTGGTCTCGCTTGGCATCGAGGGGAAGCGTGCGAAGATGCGGTCCCAAGACGTTATCGAAGGAGTCTAGCATTTCTTCCAGGCCCAGACGCTCCATGTCTGCGGCGCTCCGCCAGAAGATGCCGCCGGGATAGCGCCAGGCCAGCCTGCGCGCTGCTTCTGCGGCCAGTACCGTCTTGCCGATGCCTCCCTGGCCGGTGAGAACGACCAGTTTTTCTCCGGATTGCAGGGCATCCATGGTTTGAGAGAGGAGCCCCTTGCGCCCACGCGGCGGATCGCCCCGCAGGTAGTCGCCCACAAACACGTGCTCGGGAAGGCCGAAGAGCCGCTCCGCCTCGAAGCTGGCCGTCCCGGTGACCTTGGCGGGCAGAATCCTGACATCCTTTCCCGGCCCCTCCAGCACAGGGATCTGTTCGCTGCCATTCTCCAACCTTTTCAGTGCAGGCAAGGCATTCTCGAAGGCCCGAACGATGGTCATGCCCGCCACCAGGCTGGCGTAAAAGGGCCCGGCCAGCGCCATGGTCGCCTCTAATGAAACGGACTTGTTCATCCCCAGGACGGCGGGAACGCCCCTTTGCAGCAGCACATTCTGGAGGCTGGCATCGCCCCCTTTGGCCGACTCGCAGGCACTCAGGAAAACAAGCTTTGCAGGCTCCGGCGTGCTCATGACGATCTCCGCCAGCTCCTCCGCTGCCAGGGCGTCCAGCTTGCCGTCCTCTCGCTCGAAGGCGAAGTAGCCCTTCGCCACCTCGTCTTCTAGGTGGCAATCGCAGCGGTTGCATTTCTTTTTATCAGGCAAGTTGAGCCCGCCGCAGTTGGGGCAGCGACGCCCCAGGGCTCCGTGGCCGTCGAAGTGCACGATGTCGTAGCCGTTCAAAATCTCGCTGCGTAGCCCCTCCACCGCTGGCGGGCGGAGCATCTTCAGGAAGGCAGGGGCCTGCACCCGTCGCAGACCGCTCTGTAAGGCCCACTGGTCGGCCAGGTTGGGCAGATCGGGCAGGTCCAGGGGCCGGGAGACAATCACCAGAACGCGAAAGCCCTGGGGGGAAGAGGATTCTTGCGGCATATCAGCGCGGCTTTATGATTACTATCACTAATCAAGATGTCGATCTTCCGGCAAAAAGAGGGCCATTTGAGTCCGGCTGAGAATATAAATAGAATTTGCCCTTTGCTGGAGGGCAAGCTAAAAAAAGCAATAGTACCAATGATAATATTCCAGACTGAGCAATCCCATGACCGTAGCTGAGTTGAATGCAGAACTGGAGAGGATCCTGAACCGGCTGAAGAACGACCCCAGCGTGCGAAAGGTGCTGCTCTTCGGCTCTCTGGCCAGAGGCGATGCCCGCGATCACAGCGATATCGACCTGATAGTAGTAAAGGAAACCCAGATGAGATTTCTCGACCGGCTGGACGAGTTTTACGACGATGCCAGGGAGGCCATGGATATCCTGGTCTACACCCCACAGGAGTTCGAGGAGATGAAGGAGCGGCCTTTCGTCAAGAGGGCCCTTCGAGAAGGAAAGATGCTTTCTGAGGCTTGAACCCTTGAACCGGTTCCTAGCTATTCTATGTGGGATAACTGAGGAGCGCTATTGTCTCATTTCCTCCGTGCTTTTGCTGCGTTTGCTGCCGATAGGGTTTAGTGTCGTGGTACTAAACCGGCTTCTCACGCGAGGCCGCGAAGGCTAATAAACGCGATCGCGTGCAATGGACGAAAAATAGTAACAGATCAATTATGGTCAGGAATTTATTTCATCTGAACTTCGCGGCTTCGCGTCTTCGCGTGAAAAAGTATTTTGTGCCAATCTGCAAAGGGTGCAAGAAAAATATAATTAAAGCTTTAACTACACGGAATAGCGAATAGCCAGATTTTGCTTCTGGGAAGGATGAGACCGAACATCTAACTTTCCAGGCAGGAGAACTCATCGCTTTCTGCAATTTCTCTGCCCAGCTTCGCATCGATCTTTATGATGCCTTTGGATCTGCGAACTGCACTTATGATCTCTATTTGTGCCTTTTCGCCTTGCTTCAGATCAAGCTGCTTTGAGGGCTTCAAAATGCCACCTCCAAATCTGCACTGGTTAAGTCACTCCCTTGCATAGCTCCCCGCTCGCCAGATCCTCCTGGAAGAAGTCCTTCGCCGTGCGCCTCCCTAAGGCCAGGTCCAGCTTCCTCCGGGCGTAAAAAGGCGCCAGCCTTAGCATTTCGCTGGCAAACCATTTGGGATAGAGCTTCTTTACTTTGTTATACCAGAGCCACTCCAGACCGTAGTAGCGGGCGTTCATCTGCCAGGTGATGAATTGCACCTCTTCCTCGGAGAGGTGCTTGGTCTTCAAATTGGCATGCAGCCCGTCGTACCTGGTAAAGTCGCTGTTGGTAACTAGACCCATCTCCTCCAGCTCAGCGCGCATCTGTGTCTTGGGGTAGGGCGTGGAGATGTAGAAGATGGGAAAGTCCACTTTGAGACGCCTGGCCAACTTAAAGTTCTCCCACAGGTCCTCCTCATCGTCATCAGGGTTGCCGCCGATCAGACCCGTGGAGACGATAATATTATTATCATGAAGATACTGCACTGCTTTTTCGGCATCATTGGACATCTTGCCCTTGCCCAGGAACGCGAGGTTCCTCTTGTTGATGCTTTCTACCCCCAGAAAGACGCCATCAAAACCGGCTTCGCCCATCTTGTCCACCAGCTGCTTGCTGGAAGCAATGCCCGAGGCGGAGGCCTGCGTCTTGTAGCAGAGATGGGTGAGATTGGCATCGATGATGGCCTGGCATAGGCGTTCCAGGCGCTTGGGATCGAGAGTGATGTTGTCGTCCGGGAAAAATATGGAGCCCGCCCCATGCGCCTCGGCATCCCGGATGTCCTCGATCACTCTCTCAATGGAAAAGCGCCGGAAGCGGCGGCCGTACATGAGATTGATGGAGCAGAACTTGCAGCCCTGCGTGCAGCCCCGGCTGGTCTCCACACAGTCGATGGGCACATCAAAGCTGTAAAAGCCACTGGTGATGAGGCGCGCATCCCTTTTGGGCATGCAAATCTCCTCCACCTTAAGCAGGGGCCGTGCGGGATTATGGATCATTCCTTTTCCTTTCTCGTTCCCTTCGTCATCGTGGTAGGAGAGACCCAATATGCCGCGCGGGCTTTTTCCGGCCAGCCGGGCCTCTACCAGCTCCCGGAAGGTGGCTTCGCCTTCACCGCGCACAATGTAGTCGATAAGCGCCGCATCTTTGCTTTCGCCGATCTCTTCAGCGGCCAGCGTGGGATGGTAGCCGCCGAAAACCGTCTCTGCGCCTGACAGCTTGGCGATCTTTGCCAGGGCCAGGGCCTCCTTGTACTGAAAGCTCATGGCGGTCAGGCCCACCAGATCGTAGCCGTTTACGATCCGGCTCACATATTCCCGGTGGTTTTTCAGGCCGTGGATGTCCGCCACATGAACCGTGCATAGGTCATCCACATGCGCCGCCAACGAGGCCAGGCCAAGGTTGGGCACGCGAGCTATGCGGTCAAAGTCGAGCTGAACTACGGGAGAGGATAGTAGTAATACCTTCATCCATTACCTTCTCTTGGCTTACTTTCGCTCGCTCTCATTCTCATCCACTTTTAGCAGCCGCAGGCCGGCATTCCAGTCGAACTTATTGGCCCGGCTGATGTAAGCGGCAACTTCTTTCACACCATTCCAGCCGCCGTAGCGATAGGCATTGCCCCACACCCGGGCCGAGGTGCGAAAAGGCGCATGCCAGGGATGAACCAGCTTGAAAGACCAGTCCAGGATGCCCGGAAACTCCTCAGGCTTGATGCGAGGATGATTCCAGACCATGTGCTTGCCGTCGTGGTGATGATAGTCGTGATCCCAGATGCCGAACTTCTCCTCGATCTCGGTCCACATGGGCGTCTGGGGCAGAGGAGTTATGACGCAGATCTGAGTTATGTCAAGCTTCAGTGCCGCCAGCTTCTTTATGTCCTCGCGTAGCGACTCCTTGGTGTCTTCCTCAAAGCCGATCATATAATAGCCCACGCTGCCCAGATTCCTGGCTTTCAGCATGCGCAGTGTCTCTAAAATGTCCTTTGTGCCTTCCTTCTTCTTCATCTGGTCCAGGCGCTCTTGATGCAGGTTTTCAATGCCGATAGCCGCCCCCCCAAAGCCGGACACCTTTCTGCCGTTCTTCTGCCTCATGTCCGCCCAATCGTCGATCTTCGTTCTCAGATAATCGGCCCGCGCCATGCATCCCCAGACCATCCGATACTTGTCCAAGAGCTCTACCACCGCATCGGCATGACGATGATTGCAGCCGAAGTTCTCATCCTCGATGAGGACCACATTGATGCCCTGCTCTTTGTAGTAGGCCAAAACACGCTCTATGCTCTGCAAAGAGATGATATTGGGCTTGTTGCAGAAGACCGGCGTCTGGCAGAACTTGCAGCCCACCGGGCAGCCGCGCGTGGTGAACAGCACCCCGTAAATGTTCAGCTTGATGTTGAAAGGCGTGTTGAGATACTCGATAAGCGGAGGATGAATTATGTCTTTGATCTGCCGTCCGAAATAGGGGGCGAGCTCCTTCTCCGAGTAGCCCACAAAGATCCGATCGAACCTGTCCTGCACGGCAGTGGTCAGTGCGCCGTAGTTTCCCGCCCATACCTCGCCGACACCGGCGGAGCGCGCCGCATCCACCATCTCCAGGGCTTCATGGGTCTCACTCAGGTAAAAGGAGAGACCCACCACATCCCATCCCTCTTGAAGCTTCTTCTGGTATTCATCCCAGGTGGGAAACTCCAGGATCTCGAGCTGTGGAATGTTCTGCTTTAGAAATCGCAGGCCGAAGGACTGGATGCGCGGCCAGTAGAATCTGAACCATGACCTGGTATTGGCTCCGATGTAGTCGTAAGGCTCGGAGCCTTTTCTATAAATGGTTGTGAACAGAACCCTGGGAGTCATAAACGCCCTGTCCTGTCCCATGGAAGATTAAGCTTACGATTCCAGACGAGTTGGAATGCACATCTCTTCCTTGCCGCGGGCCAGCAGGTTCTCGTAGGCAATAGAAGCCAGCTCGCTGACATCGATGCCCATCTCTCTGGCGATCAGCAGCACCACGCCGTCCAGCTCCACCAGCTTTTTCAGGGAATCCTGTTTCTCATTGGCAAGAGCAATGACCTCTTTTCGGCTCATGCCCGTATGGGAAGTGATGAGCCTTATTCCCTGATCCAGTATGCCCTCCTCCGTGGACGGCTTGAATCCCAGGGGAACCGTCACTGCCGCAGCATCAAAGATCGCATTTACCATCTCACCTTCCATCTTGACCATGCCTTCGGCTTCCGCTTCCCGCAGAAGGGCACGCACCTTCTCCGGCGGCCCCCATTTCAGGTCGAGGGATAGAGCAAAGATAAAGTCGCTGATCTTCAGGCTTGTCTTGCCACGCTTCTTGAAGGGCGTGGCCACCAGAAAGGCTTTCTCAGGGTCCAAGGAAACACCGACCTGTTGCTCTGATGCATAACAGATATAAACTAGCCCGTCGAAAAAAGAAGCTTATTTATTCCTTTGAGAGAGAATTTATAAATAGGAAACGTAGTGGGATACTAACTATAGTAAAATCCGGCGTATGCCATCGTGTGGTGTTAGATGAGGCAGATATACCCGATTGTTATTCTATTCCTGGCTGTTGCCGCCAGCTCCGCCCAGCTGGCAGCAGACAAGGAAAGATTCGATGTTGTGCTCCATTCCGGTGACCTGGAGGAGAGAACGCTAAAGGTCACCAATATTGGAGATGCGACAATCTTCAAGATCTCAAAAACCGAGATGAGTGGAACAGCCAGAGATTACATATTCCTTGACATGCCCCAAGAAAAACCGCTCATGCCCAAGGATAAAGCAGAGATTAAGATCTACTTTGCCCTGCCTCCCGAGACGCGACCGGGATCTTACACAGGATTTATATATTTACTGGATAGCGCACCGCCCTCGCTGCCCATGAGGATAGACTTCGACCTGACAGTCATCGGACAGGAAAGCTATGGCATTGGCATGACCATAGATGATGCCAAGTCTACGGTTCTTTCTGCCAATGCTGAAGATATCGCTCAGTTCGATCTGGCTGTTAAAAACCTGGGCGCTTTTAGAGATGTGGCCTCTATCGACGCCGGGCCGCTGCCGGATGGGTGGAGCGTGAGCTTGATGGATGGAGAAAAAACGCTAGCCCTTCCCTACGATGTGCCATTAGACACGGGCACAACCCATACCATGAAGCTGCAGGTGCAAACAGCCAAACCCGGCAAGAAAGGCAATCTTTCCATCATAGCCACATCTTTAGGCAACCAGTCCAAAAGTTCTTCTGTAGAGGCGGTAGTTGATTTTGCCGCAGCAGTTCGCGGCTACAACGTGGAAATCAAGGTCCCGGAAAAAATTGTGACCAACAAGACCTACAAAGGCTCCTTCAACATCATGCTGGATGTCAGGGAGGTGGTAATGGTGGGAATAGTAACGCCTCCAGAGCTCATGGTTATACCTCTAGCCCAGACGGTAGAAGTCAGCCCGCATAGCCCTGGCGTTGCCAATTTTACCCTGCTGGCGACGAATGCCGGCGACTATCCGCTTGTCTTCCGACTCATGGACTCCCAGGGCATTCCCATGCCGGAAGAGATAGCATCCATCAAAGTGATCTTGCCGCAAGGTATGGTCATTCTGACGGGAGATGACTTCCTCTACAGCACAATTGCATCGGTAAGCAGCCTTAGCAATGGAACGGCTGATTTCGACATAATTACCGTTCCACCTGGAAAATTAAGCGAAATCAATCTGGAGAAGCTGCAAGACTATTCCCGGATTTTGATTTTAGGCAATCAATCCATCGTCTCTAAAGACGCCGAAAAAGCACTGCAAGGGGTCGAAATCAAGCGCATCGACAAAAGTAGCCTTTACGAAGAGTGCTGGCTCTTTGCCGCAGAAATCTGGCAGAATGGAACCGCCGAGGTGGTCTTATCCGGCTCAAAGCCCACGGATCTATTCAGGGCCTATCGAGCGTCCAAGATGGCCGGCACGCCAATCGTGGTATGCGAGGGTGATGTGACCGAAAACGCCAATGCCGCCATAGCGGAAATGACCAAAAGAAATGTTACCCTCTCAAGAGTGCTCCTTGTTGGCGAAATTGGAGCGGAGTATACAAAGCCGCTGCAAGATGCCGGCGTCAAAATAGAAGAGGTGAAAGCGTGAGGCTGCAATATCTAATACTATTCATAGCAATCCTGTCCACTACAGAGCAATGCTTCGCACAGGACGCACCCCTGGAAAGAGGAGTTAAGGGCGACCTCGGTGGTGTGATTTTAGTCGGAGCAGACGATTGGCATGCAATCATTGCAGCTACTCCTCTGGCCATCTGGTCTTTGGAAAATCAGACTAAAACATTGCCTATGCTAATTCTTCCCAAATCGGTACAGGCTGGGGATAGAAACGGCTGGGTGGAAGAGAGCGATCTGCAGAGATATGGTGCCTCTGCCATCCTTGGCACATTTAAGGCGGCAAATATCAGCACCATAACCATCCACGGGACGGGAGATCAGGTAAAATCTCTGGTTGAAGCAGCCCACAAAGACGGTCTGAAAGCTTACATCACAGCAACTCTTGAGATTCCAGTTATCTCCGAGCCGGGGGCGATCGGAGATATAGATGAATTGCCGCAGGCCAGGAAAGCCATGCTTGCAGAGGCAGGCCTCGATCTACCAGTGACTGACGATTCCAGAATAGATAAAAGCTTGCTGCAGGTGGCAAATCCCGAATATCGGTGGCGATGCTACCCTCTTTTGCCCTGCAAACCAAGAGGCCCGGGATAATCTCTATAATCTTATCGAAACGCTTGTAGACGACTACAAGGCCGATGGCGTTGTGCTTTATAATTTTGGCTTCCAGGATGAGAACTATTGCTATTGCAATGTCTGCAAGGAGAAGTTCTACCAGGATACCGGCATAGATCTCAGCAAAGTCAATATCAATAGCTACAATCAGGAGAGATGGACGCTGTGGAAGCAGGATCAGCTCATGATGATTGTAAATTATGCCCGAAATATAACCTCGGATTTGGGTCCTGTGAAGCTTGGCGTGGCTTTTGATAATCCCGTCGATCAGAGCCGGGGCTACAACTTCGCAAAGATTACAAAGGTGACAGACTTTTCCATAATATCTCCCCTCTCCGCCCAGGATGTGGGGGCGGCCTGCCAACTCAGCGAAAAACCGGTTTATGTCCGTTTGAGCGACGATTACCTCGGATATGTTCTCTCCACCCAGAATGTAGAAGGTGGCGTGAAGTATATCGAGGACATCATAAAATCCGGCGCATCAGGAGTTGCTTTCGAGTACAACGTCGTTCATACACCCGTTTGGTCGGAGCTGGAGCCACCATCATTGGCCGCTCACTGGCTACTAGGTCAGTTAGGCGGAAAGACCCTGGCCATAGGAAATGTCTCCTGGAAATGCGATACAACGGTGCAGGCAAATAACAGCTTTGATATGGCTGAAAAGATAAGCCGGTACTGGAAAAGCTCGCCGGGAGCCGTAATTGTAGGCGAAAATTACAGCGCAGCCCTCATTGCCGCACCAATTGCCTCTTATCTAAATTGGCCGCTCCTCTTTGTGAACAGTGTGCTGCCCAATGAGACATCTGCCGCATTATCACGCCTGGATATAAAAGAGGCTGTGATAGTAGGTGCAATCTCGCCCGTCGTGAGGCAGAACTTGGGCCAAATGAATATTACCCTGCAGGAAGGAAGTTCTGAATTTCTCGCCCTGCAGATGAGCAAAAGGGGGGAAAGCCCTACAATGGTGGTCTTTACCAACTCTCATGATCTCTCGCTTCTACAGCCAGTGCCAAATCCCGTAGTAGAGCGAACACTTGTTGACGATCTGCTCATCAGAACCGAGATAAGTCCAAGTCAGGTACCTGCCGAGGAGCTGGGAGAGATTGTAAGGCTCAACGTAACCATAAGCAATACCGGCAAAGAGGTGCTGAAAGGTGTGCGATTGCTGGACGTCTTCCCCATGGGCAGGTTCATAAAATGGCCCCGGCCACAAATGGGCGAGGCAAATGTCACAGATCCCTATAGCGGCCAACCCTCGAATGCCATAAATGCATTCCTCAACGGGTCAATGCTTCGCTGGAATATAAACCGGCTCGAGCCGGACAAGTCTGCCAGTTTGAATGTGGAAGTAGAACTGCTCTACCCCATGGACTCTGGCTGGAAAGAACGGCTGGACACCGGGGCTACGGCCGCATACGAGGGATTTTCCTATAACCATACCCTGGAGAATGTAGATGACGGGCCAGCAATCAATCTAACCTATCCCACCTGGATATACTCGGGAAGAACGAACATCTCCTGGAACCTTAACCGGGACGCGAGTTACACCGCCCTAAATCTCTACAGCCCGGAAAAACGAAGCGCAAGCATCAAGATCACAGATATCAAGCCTGATAAGCTCTATGAAGTGCGAATGCAGATGCTAACGCCAGGCAAGTGGATTTTCAATATTGAGGCAGGGAACGATTATGCCCACAGAACGAAGAACTACACCATTGATGTTCGCTCAAATATTGAGGCCTTGAATATTACAGCATTCAGCCACACCAAAGTCCCCCGGCTGTCCCTGGTTGCTGCTCACGCCGCAGCAGCTCGCCGGGCAATTCTGCTGGACGTGGCCAAAGACCCGCAGCAAATTGATCCTTTGATTGAGGAGAAAGCATTAAGGCAGAGGGTCGATGATCTTAAGCTTTCACCCCGCTATCTGATGGTCGTGGGCGATCCGGGCTCGCTGCCCTTCATATCCACCGGCCTGATTCAGAAGCTATCGGAGATCATGGAGTACGAGGTCTACAGGGACTATCAATTGACCATGAATGATGAGAATTACAGCAGTGTAGCCGTAGGCCGAATCATGGGGCTTTCCGTTTACGATGCATCTCAACTCCTGGCTCGTACCCTGGCCTATGATCAACTGAATGGATCCTGGAAGAATAATGCCCTGGTCATATCTTCGCCGCCCCTCTCTTTCCCGCAGGCTCCCACTGCTATGAGAACCAGAGATTACTTGAAAGAGGCAGGGTTGCAGGTTAAGGATCTGCGTTACGAGGAGGCTACTTACCAGCAAGTCATCTCGCAGATGAATAACGGCCAGAATATTGTGAACTTCGATCATCACGGCAATGAAAACGCATGGCAGTTGTCGGATTGGTCGATGATGGATTCTGCGCTTACAGGAACGCATGTAAAGGAGCTAACTCTTTCACCCCAGACAACCACCTCGGCTGCCTGTGTTACTGCAAACCTCAAGGGACACTATCTCAATGTGACCGGCACCAGGATGTACATCCCCCTGGACCTGGAGGACTCCATTGCTCTGTCATTTATAAGAGCGGGATCTGTAAATTATATTGGGGAGTCTGCTCTGTCCTGGATCTTCGTGTCGGAAGATTCCTCAAAGAGGTTTTATCAATCCCTGGTCTTTGAGAACGCTACAGTAGGAGAGGCCGCCCTTGACGCAGAAAACCTCATCCGATTGAAGTTACAGAATGCAGAGAACATCAAGGCTATCTCCGATTACGATGAGGCGTTGCCGGAATGGGATACATCAGTTTCCGAAATGCTCAATCAGACGGCCTACATGGATGTCATACTGGGAGACCCCAGCTTCCGGCCGGCTCTGCAAAAAACTCCAACTCGCCCCTACAATACCGTGGTGGAGATCGTCAACACCACGAACGAGAACAAGAGCATCGTCAAGGCATCCATAACACCCATGAACGAGAGCGCAACCGACTGGATCTACTGGATCGAGACAAATAGCGCCAGCGGAGAGCTCAATCTCAATGCGCCGCCTGCCATCATCGGCGAGGTATTGCTGCCCAAAGATGCAGACAAGATCGTGGTTAAGGAAAACGGCCTTTCTGTCTGGCATGATGAATATACGTTAGGAGAAAAAAAGTTGGTGATGTGGCCCATCATACGGCCAAGGCTTGCTGAGGAGAGAAGCTTTCAGATAGAGTATGTGCTCATCCCAGGCCAGGTTCAGCGCATCAATGTAACGGCAGGCTGGAATGCCATAGCCGTATACCTCAAACCGAAAGATGCAAAGGCCTCCAAGTACCTGGCGAATAAGCCCTACCGGAGCATATTCTCCATTGCCGGCGAGATTTGGGACTTTGGCATGAAGGATGGGGGCATGATCAATGTGACCAGCTTTTCGCCCGGCGAGGGCTATCTTATCGACAGCGCCGCCAACTTCACCATAGAGATCTATGGCAAGCCCGTCGATCTGCCCTATCGCCTCAATTTGCATGCCGGCTGGAATATGATTGGACTTCCTGTGAACAAGACGGTAGATTTAGGCAACATCACCGTGAATGCCGAGCATAAGAGGTACAAGTATCAGGAGGCGGTAAATAAAGGCCTGGTCTCGGCCTTCATCTGGAAGTATGAGGAGCAGGGCTGGACGCACCTGGGCAAGAATGAGACGCTAGTGCCGGGAATGGCCTATCTTTTCGAGGCTATGAACGAAGCCAAGCTGGAGTTCCGCTGAAAGTATCATCAGCCGAACTCTTTTTTTTGGTTTTTTTTAAGATTTAGCTATTTCTTTCTATGCAGCTCTCGGATCATCTCTCGGTGCATAGATGCCATCATATCTCCCTGCATGCCTATCAGAAATAGCTGGAAGCCTACGATAATCAGGATGGCCGTCAGGATGGTGAGGGGGATGTGCTCGATGCGCCAGTAAAGCCAGTCTCGGGCAACAAATAGGCCGATGAGAAACCCGGCCAGACCAAAGAATGAGCCGATCAGTCCGAAGTAGAACATGGGATTTTCGGTCTTGGCCATGCGAAAGATGGTTAGTATGATCTTTAGGCCGTCGCGGAAAGGATGAAGCTTGGTCTTGGTGCCGGCCGGCCGTGGCATGTAGGTAATAGGCACCTCGATTATACGAAGGCCCTTTTTCACGCTCTCAATGGTTATCTCCGACTCGATCTCAAAGCCCGGCGTAGAAAGGTCCAGGCGGCGAATGCCTTCCCTGGTGAACGCCCGGTAGCCGGAGAGAATGTCGGTTAAGTGAACGCGATAGATGGTGGCGAAGAAGAGGTTGATCATCTTATTGCCGAACATGTTCAGCCCCTTTAAGGCTCCACCCTGCACATTTCCCAGCCGATTTCCCACGACGTGGTCTGCCTTTCCCTGCAAAACCGGCTCCAGGACGAGGGACGCTTCGGAAGGAAGGTAGGTGCCGTCCCCATCGATGAGAAGGATAAACTCTTCTTCGATCTCTGCGAAGACCTCTTTTAGAGCCTGGCCCTTACCCGATCCGGACTGGATGAAGATGCGTGCACCGGCTTCTCTGGCTTTGGCAACGGTGCCGTCAGTGCTGTGGCCGTCCGCCACCAGAATGTTTTCGAAGCCCATGGCTTTGAATTCCCGGATGACAGGCTCGATGGACTCCTCTTCATTGAGGGTGGGTATGAGAACGCAAACGTCTTTGTAGCTCAAGGCTAGATCAGCTCTGTACAATGATTATCAGCTAATAGGATGAAGCGGATTAAATAGGTTGCTTTTCAAAAAAATGGTTCATGCCTTCATGGCCCGGCGGATCAACCCAACGTAGCGCTCCTCCAACTCAGCCATGTCGCCTGCCGCAGTCTCGATAGAAAGCCGGAGAATAGGCTCGGTGTTGCTAGGACGGATAAGGACGCTATAGGTATCAGTGGTGACCTTCACCCCATCCATGGTATTCGGTTCCATTGCAGCGAGCGCATCCTTCAACCGTTGCATAACGCCGGCCGGGTCCTCGCTAAGATGGATGCTTATCTGTTTGTAGGGATAGTCCGGTATCGCGTCTGCGAGTACAGAAAGCTTCTCTCCTTGGGAGATGATTTCGCCTAAGACAAGGCTCATGGCAAATGGATCATCGGAGTATTGGAACTCTGGAAGGAAGAAATGAGCGCTGGGCTCAACGCCTAAGACTGCCCCTGAGTCTTTAACTCGGTTAGCTATGAAGACGTCACCTACTCTTTCTCGCTCAACTTTTATGCCAAAGGGTTCAAGTTCTTTTTCGAGGATCATGGAACAATCCAAACCCGCAATTATCGTGTCTCCTGACTTATACCTTCTCTCTGAAATGATTATTGCGACTTTTTCAGGAGTTACGATTCGCCCGAGATCATCAATTATAAGGCCACGATCAGCATCAGCATCAAATCCGACACCATAATCTGCATTATGGCTTATGACATATTTTGAAGCTTCTTGCAGTGATTTTTCAGTTGGTGCTGAGCCTCTGCCGGGAAACATGCCATCTTGGGAGCCGTTAATAACGAGAGGATTGCAGTTTAATTCTTGATAAAATGAATCCATTAGGCAAGCAGATCCATTTCCCATATCTAATACAATTTTCAATTCGTCGATTATATTAATTTTATTGTTAACATAATTTTTATATCGCGAAATAGCTTCATTAACATTACATTTTTTTTCTAAGCCCCCCCCGTTCCTAAATTCGCTATTATTATAATAATTCATTATGTCTGTTTTAGAGTACAGCATTCCATATCCCATGCTAGTACGAAACCTCACACCATTGTATTCCGGTGGGTTATGCGAAGCAGAAATATAAGCGGCTGCGTTACGATTATCGGCTTGTGTCATGAAACTCAGGATAGGTATAGGTATAACTTCGTAGTTGTCCGCATTACAACCAGTGCTAAGTATCCCTTTTAAAAAAGCTGCCTGCAAAGATGGGCCGCTAATGCGGGTATCTCGCCCAAGTAATATTGTTCCGCCTTCGTAGCAAGAACCAAAGGCTTTGCCAATATTCTCAAAAGTATTCTCTGAAAATTCAGTGCCGTAGATACCCCTAACATCATATGCTCGAAATATTGTCACAATCTCCGATTAATGCTAATTAGATAAAAAAGTTTTCCATCAGGAGCAAAGCCCGGGTTTAGCTGGCATTTGAGCAGGAGGATGCAAAACGAAATATACACCTTATTTGAAGTTATCAGAAAGTCCATAAAGGATAAAATGAGATCCGAATTAGTGGTTCTAGGAGAGGTTCAATGGCGCTCATCGAAGGAATGCATGTTCAGAACTATAGGGCATTAAAGGATTTGTCCATCGGCAGGACTTTTGAGAATCAAGGGAGCAAACCTTTGCCACGTTTGATGACTTTCATTGGGCCCAATGGTTCAGGCAAGTCCTCTCTAATGGATGCCCTAGGTTTTATCGGTGATTGTTTACTATTTGGGGTAGAAGAAGCCTGCGATTTCCCTCATCGTGGTGGATTTGAACGTATTCGTACAAAAGGCATAAAAGAACCGATGAAATTTGAAATATATTACAGACAAGAGAAGAACAGTCGCCAATAAGTTATTCTTTGCATATTGACTTGGGAAATGATGGGCGTCCATTTGTGACCTATGAGCGTTTGAGACAACGACGAAAAGGCAATCTAGGGGGTGGCCATACTCCTTTCTGGAAATGACTAATGGAGAAGGCTTCGCATGGGCGGGCGAGGCCACTGAAAAAGAAGAAGGAAATAAGAAAATTGAGGTAAAATTAGAGGACAAACAACGTTTAGGCATTACTACACTTGGGAATCTTGCAGATCAATCCACGGATTGTAGCTTTTCGTCAATTTTTATAGAGCTGGTACCTCTCCTATTTTGTCCCAGACCTCGCACGCGGCTTGCCTATGACTGGTGCTCAAAAGCACTTGAATCGCAAGGGTGACAATTTAGCCAATTATGTGCAATTTATAGAGCGGCAACACCCCAAGCGATTTGCTCAAGTCTTAACGAGCATATCAAGAAAAATTCCAGGAATATATAAAATTACGCATGAGCGGCAGAAAGATGGAAGACTGCTCCTGCAATTTAATGAACATGGTTACGAAGATCCATTTTATCAACTCGATATGTCTGATGGCACTCTTAAAATGTTTGCCTATTTATTGCTACTTGAAGATCCTGATCCTGCGCCATTGATTGGCATAGAAGAGCCGGAAAATGGCTTGCATCATCAATTGTTGGAACCTCTTGCAGTAGTAATGAAGCAATATGCATATAATGAGAAAGGCGGTCCACAAATTGTGATTACGACTCATTCTCCATATTTTGTAGATGCCCTAACACCCAACGAGGTATGGATATTAGAAAAAGGCGAAGATGGTTTCAGTACGGCGACTCGAGCAACGGATATTCCAAGCATTAAGGAATTGTATGCCGAGGGCATCACTATGGGAAGTTTATGGTATAGCAATCATTTTGGAAGGGGAAACCCCTAATGTTTATGGAAGTTCTGGTTGAAGGAGGTGCAGACGTACCGACAGTTAGAGAGATCCTGGAACGTAGATTCAATTTAAAGGAGGATATAAATTTGAGTGGGCTCATCGAATTTCACCATACTTGGACCTTGAAGATCCGAAGTCCCCTAGTTTAAATGCATTTTTGCTTGGAATAAATAATATTGTGCTAAAGATACTACAATGATTATTTCAAATGTCTTGGAATTTCTGTTCTGGCCGCGCATGTCTTCTTTCGACTCAACCAAAAGTTCCATCAACCCCTCGCACCATCCTCCCATCCATGTCTATTCACCCTATTGAATTTCGATACGGCACCAAAGAGATGAAGGATATCTGGGAAGAGGACTATCGGCTGCGCTGTCTCTTTCGCGTGGAGGCGGCCCTCTCTCTGGCCGAAGAAGAGCTTGGCATGATCCCCCAGGGCGCCGCAGCGGAGATCGCCGCCGCTGCAGAGTCGACCCTTCCGGAGAGGGCCAAGCAGATCGAGGATGAGATCGGCCACGACATGATGGCCACCGTCCTGGCCATGGCAGAGTGCGCTCCCAAGTTTGGGGAGTGGATTCACCTGGGTGCCACCTCCAACGACATCCTGGATACGGCCACCGGCCTGCAGATCAAGGCCTCCCTGGATGTGCTGGAGCCCAAATTGAAGACGCTCCTGGCGCTGCTGCTGGATCTGGCCATAAAGAATAAGAGCCTGGTCTGTGCCGGCCGCACGCACGGCCAGATTGCTGTACCCACCACCTATGGCCTGCGATTCGCCATCTGGGCCTCGGAGATCGCGCGCCACATCGAGCGCTTGGTGCAGATGCGGCCCCGCGCGGCTGTCGGCAAGATGAGCGGCGCTGTGGGCACTCAGGCCGCCTTCGGACTTAAAGGAATGGAGATTCAGGCACGGGTCATGCAGCACCTCGGGCTTACCGAAGTGGATGTCTCCAATCAGGTGGTGCAGCGCGACCGGCATGCAGAGATGGTCTGCTGGATGGCGCTCGTGGCCTCCACTCTGGACAAGATATTCGTGGAGATGCGCACCTTGCAGCGCACAGAGATTGCTGAGGTGGAGGAGGGTTTCGGCAAAAAACAGGTAGGCTCCTCGACCATGCCTCACAAGAGAAATCCGATTAAGTCGGAGCAGATCTGCGGCCTGTCCAGAATCGTGCGAGCACAAATCCTGCCCGCCTTTGAGAACATTCCCCTCTGGGATGAGCGCGATCTGACCAACAGTAGCTGCGAGCGCATCGTCTTTCCGGAGGCCTTCATCTTCACCGACCACCTCATCACCCTGGCCACGCGCACGCTTCAGCCGGCTGCGGCTGCGGCCTGAGAATATCGAGCGCAATTTGACAATGCTGCACGGACTGAATATGGCCGAGAACGTGATGGTGGAGCTGGCCAAGAAGGGCGTGGGCCGCCAGCAGGCACACGAGATCATGCGCCAGAGCTCGATGGCTGCCTTCGAGCAGAAGAGAGAGCTGGCAGAGGTCCTTTTAGAGAACGAGACAGTCGTGGCATACCTCAATGCCAGAGATATAGAGGCAATGCTCGATCCGCACCAGTATATCGGCACAGCCGTGGCTCAGGTAGAGAGGCTCTACGAGAAGCTGCAAAAGCTCTATCTTGCCTGAGGATGGCAAAACAGGAGAGAGGAAAGTGCCGCATTTTCCACCAGGAATGCCCGCGGTCTTCCTTCTCAAGTCCGGCTCGATTGAAGGGACGAGTGACGGCCGGATCCTGGATGCTCGATCTTCAGTGACATTGATAATCAGCGGGCGGCATAAGATTATAGTGGACAGCGGCCTTAAGGGTGAAGAAGAGCAGATTTGCAAGGCATTGGCAGAGCTTGGCATAAAGCCGGAGGAGATCGACTGCATTGTCAATACCCATTCCCATCCGGATCACTGTGGCAACAACCATCTGTTTTCCGGAGCGAAGATCCTGACAGCAAAGGAGGGAGATGTCATTGCACCCGGCGTTTGGGTCCTGGCAACTCCCGGCCACAGCATGGACAGCATTTCCGTTGTAGTTGAGACGAAAACTGCAACATTGCAGATGAAAACAATAGTAATCTCGGGTGATGCCCTTCCCACCTTTGGAAACTTCCTGAAAAAAGTTCCGCCTGCCTTGCATGTCGATCGTGATCTGGCCGTTGCCAGCATGCAAAGAATAATGGCACTTGCAGACTATTGTAGTTCCTGGACACGATTTTCCGTTCTCTATCCGGAGAAAAGAATATGTTCCCCTTCCCTTCAGAATGGGATCCGGCGAGGGAGTGCAGGCTCTAAGCTCCCTGATTAAATTCTGGCAAAATTGATCTTGCGATCCCTTGTATATGAAGGAGAGATATACCCGGAAATCTAAGATTAGGCAACCTATAAATACTTATAAAATGTATATGTTATGCGAATGCAGCTAAAATTGACATCAAAGGAGAGGTTAGTTCTTTATGGTCTTGCCAGATATCCGGGGCTCAGTGACATAGATCTCGCTTCTAATATAGGCGTTGATCGCTCAACAATATTCAAGAGCAAAAGAAAGTTTAGAGATTGGAAACTCATAAAACTTTTAAATGTGCCTTCCGGAGAAGCTGTAGGTGCCGAAATCCTGACCTCCGTCTTCGTGAAATACAATCCGACTGCTCCCTTTGAGGTAAGAAAGGGATCCCCCTCCTATCAGAATTGGGTGAATTATCCCAATTGCGTCTCGCACATTGCCACAGATACTGATTCAGTATCAACGTTCTACTCTCGAAGTCTCACTGACTTCCGGGTGAACTTCGATCCTATAATCGACGAATACTACCGGAACGATTTTGTGGAGGATATTCATTACTTCCATTATCCCTTCCAGGTCTCCAGCTACTCGGCTGATGCGGCTCTCGCGGTAGACGGCCTCTTTGATCTCACCAGATCCGATCTTTCTGGGGAGATAATACCGCCCAAGGCCGCTTTAACTGAGGACTCCCGCCTCACAGAGAAGGACAAGCTCACGCTCTACGCCTTTGTGAAGTATCCCATGCTCTCCGACCTGGAGCTTTCCCGGAGAACGGGCATCTCCCGGCCCACCATCTCCGGAAAGCGAACCAAGTTCTTCCAGAGCGGGCTATTGACTCGCGAGGCCTACGTGGATTGGCAGAAGATCTGCTGCGAGCTGATGTCCTTTTATCATGTGCGCATCAGGCACGGTCACGATCGCGAGGATCTTTCCCAGGTCTACCAGGCCTTCCGCAGGATTGGAGCGCCTCTGTTCAGCTATCTGCAGCCGGGGGAGATCTTCGGCGCCTTCCTGTCCACAGGCTATCCGGATCTAAAGAACCGCATGGATAAGGAGCTTCGCGCTCTCTCTGCCCAGGGCCTCATCAAGGAGAGGCCCATGCTCGTGATCATGCCCCTCACCGAGATCAAGGCCAGCAAGATCGATTACGCGCCCATGGTGGCTAAAATGCTGGATGTGAGCAAGGAGATCTGAAGATTGCATTGCCTCGCGAGATTGCCGTAGTCTGCTCCCGGGCAGATCCGGCAAGCCTCAATATTTATGAGCGTCTGCTGGAGCTACTGCCCTGGCAGTGCAAAGAGGGCTACAGATCTTACGGTCGATGGCGACTGATAATTCACGATGAAAAGCAGACACGGCTAAGCGGGCTGGATGATCGGCTGGCAGATTTAGGATTGCAGCCAGAGATGGTGGTCTTTGCCAGCCGGCATGAGGCAAAAGCCGGTTTGCCCTGGCTGGGTGGGCACTTCACGGGCATACAGGAAGACGGCCAGAGCAAGCTTTCTGCGGCGGCATCCTCTGGCCTGAGATCATTTTTGCATAACATTGCCAATCATGCTCTTCCCGGTTTTGCGGTATCTGCCGAGGCCACTCATCACGGGCCGGTGGACTTGAAGACGCCCTGCTTTTTTGCCGAGATAGGCAGCACTCTGAAGGAATGGCAGGATCGGCAGGCAGGGGAGGCAGTAGCCAGGGCAATTTTAGCCCTGGAGACAAAGGAGCTTCCTGTATTCCTGGGCTTTGGCGGTGGGCATTATGTGGCCAGGCAGACGGAACTGATGTTCAAGGCGGCGGTGGCCTTTGGGCATCTTTTCTCCAATTACCAGATGGCAGGAGTAAATCGGGATGTAGTGGATGAAGCATGCCAGCAAATCGAAAGCTACCTATGCATATCTTGATAGAAAGTCCCTGCGCTCGGAGGAGAGAAAGAGAATTGAGGGGATTTTAGCTGAGCTGGATTTGCCAGTGCTGAGAAGCCGGGAGATTCGAGCCAAATTCCCACTGCAAAGTTCCGATAGCTCATGAGATTATCACTTAAAAACCGTATACTCTTTCTGAAATACTTTAATATAAATTAATTGTGAGCATACATTACTGTTATCTGGATTTATTCCAACTTTTTCCAGCAAAAAGTGCATATCAACAAAAAGAATTTATACCAAAAGAACACCATAACAGTATATCAAAATAAATTAAGTTTTAATTCCAGGCCAGTGGTAAAAATGTCAAAAATTTCAGGGAACAGCCCCAAAAGCAGCTTCTCTGCCCTGCAAGAGAGAGCTCTTGATCTAATCGGTTCACGAGGAAACGGCCTGTTTCAGTCGGAGCTGCGTCGTCTCATGTCCATCGACAGCAGCAAGTGCTCGAAGATTGTGTGCAAGATGCAGAGTTCCGGTCTCATCTACCGAGAAAAGGTTCCCGCCAGCAGCACCTATCTGATAAAGCTCACCCGGCCCGCCCAGGAGGAGATCACTTTTAACAAACCTGCCCGCCGCAACATCGATAGCTACTTAACTGAGTTCTATCTGCTCTACTTGGTACGCGGCATCTCTGGCTAGGAGCCGCAGGGGCTTATGGATTGAAGGCATATTGGGAGATCTTGCGGCCGTTCAACTGCATGATGGCGGCAGCAGCGGCCATCATAGGTCTTGCCATCGCCGGTGGCCTGGAACTCGTGGCGGCAGCACTCATTTTCCTCACGGTTTTTCTGATTACAGGCGGCGGAAATGCCATCAATGATTACTATGATCGAGAGATCGATGCCATAAATAGACCCAAGCGGCCTATTCCCAGCGGTCGCATCAGCTCGCGTGCGGCTTTTAATTATTCTCTGGCTCTCTTTGTGGCAGGCTGCCTTTTCGCAGGGCTGGTAAACCAGATCTGCCTGGCCGTGGCCGCCTTCAACTCTGTGCTCCTCTTTCTTTATGCTCGTAACCTCAAGGCCACGCCGCTGGCTGGCAACATTTGCGTTGCTTTTCTCACCGGCTCCGCCTTTCTCTTCGGTGGCGCAGCGGCAGGCGGCGAGGGCCTGCTAGCTAACCAGGTTCCCTTTTTGCTCTCCTTTCTGGTCAGTATGAGCCGGGAGATCGCCAAAGACATTGAGGACATGGCCGGCGACCGGGCGGGCGGCGCGCGCACACTGCCCATTCTGGCGGGCGAGCGAGCAGCGGCTGCGCTGGCAGCGGCCTTCGCTCTGGCGGCGGTTGGCTTAGGCTTTTTTGCGCCCTTCGGCAGGGCCTATCTGGTGATAGTAGTAGTGGCGGATCTGTTCTTCCTCTTCTCTGTGCTGAAGATCGCCCGCGGGGACGCAACAGGGGCGCAGAAGGCGCTGAAGAAGGGAATGGCGGTGGCGCTGGTGGCGTTTATGGCGGCGGCGTTATTCCCCTGAATCATACGCCTGTCAGGTAGAAGGCCGCCCAATAGTATGGATGCTCAAAGATCTTAATTTTCCGCAATTTCATTTGAGCATCTCTCAATGCCTTAGCAGGAGGAAGGCCTTCTTTTTGCCACAGTTGATAGAAGGATATCATTAGTTTGGCAGTGCTTGCATCAGACACAGTCCAAAGAGATGCCACTACACCAGCGAAGCCAGCTCGCATGAATGCAGATGGAAGTGCCACAACTTCATCTAGCAGCTCAAATCCAATTATTCCAGTCTCGCAGGCGGATAAGGTAGCCATGCGCGCTCTTCTCAGGTTCAATTGAAGCATGTCTTCGACAGTGAGCATCTCATTGTAGGCCATGAGAAGTCCGCTCTTGTTAGGGTCATCCCAGTTAACTTTCCCATGGCAAGAGAAATGCACTACCTCCGCTTCAGGAAGTAATTTCAGCAAATCCTCGCGTTTTGCTTTTTCATGCTCTAAAATTACTGGATTTTCAAAGAGGCTCTTGATTCCTGTTACCTCGATGTGGGAGTTGGGTAGAATAGAGGCATTTACTGGATTTGGCTCATCTACGGCAAGCAGCTTCTTTGCCTGCGTAGACTCTGCTATACTCCTAGCCTGTGTCAGAGAGCGCGACGAAGGCGCATAGGCAAAAGATATCTTATCCAGAGCATATTTGCGTTGGCCGTTCTCTTCCCAGGAAGCAGCATGAAGAGGCAGCAAGGCCAGAAAGCCGCAGGGAATCAAGAACACTTGCTCGAAGTTCTGAGAGCGTAGTCGATCCACTACTGGCTTCATCAAACCTATCCAGAGATCCTCTGTTATCGCGATTAAGGTATCTAGCCATTGGCCTCTTGCCTTTTGCTCATCATCCAGTGTTCTTGCACCTAGCCATCGACCATAAGCACCCAGCCAGCCACCAAGCTCTTCGTCTTCTGAATTTCCTCCGACCAATTCCTGCAAGTGTCCTTCTGTAAATCGTTCCAACCAAATGGGTTCTACTAAAATCCCGTGGGCATTTGAAGGATCTCTTGAACGAGAGACGATTAATGCCAGGCCACCTTTCGGCGTTGTGACCAGATATACGAGAGGCTGATCCTCTTTCATGGCTGTGTTGATGTCTTGCCAATTAGGCTCTTTGAGGAGGTCCTCATAACCAGGAATGCGACGGATGCTCTCCAAGGCTTCGTTCAGTTTGCTTCGGGCCTGCAAAGCCTGCTCGCGCAAAGCCTCCTGCCCAGGAGCCTCTTTTTCTTTAGTAGAGGAAAGCCTGGCTATCCGCTCTGTTGACTCCATGCTTCGTAGCATCTCCGCAGCATTCTTATAGAGATCACAGGCCTTCGGATCTTCTTTCCAAACTCGCTTCAGATCTGCTTTATCGCGTGCCAAGGTATCGCTAAGGCCTCTTGCCCGTCCCTTCTCTAGAGCTACGACAGCCTCTCTTATCTGGCCGTATTGGGCTAAAGAGTAGGCTGCACGGCGATACAGGTCGCCAGCCAAAGAAAGCTCAGACTCCTGGCTGCTTCTGAATATGGATGATCGATAGAGGTTCTCGGCAGCCTCGATGGCATATATGTAGGCACCATTAGCCTCGTTCCAGAGGCCTTTATCGAAGTAGAGATTTCCAAGGTAGTAAGCTGCCCTGCGACAATCGTTTGGAAAGGCATCCGGATGGAAGATCTTCAGAGCACGCTGGTAGTTCTCGATAGCCTGCTCGATGTTCTCAGTCCGGTCGCCCCGGATGCGATTTTTGTAGGCATTGGCCAGGTTGTTCTGAGTCATGGCCCAATCCACCGGGAAGTCCTTCTGAGTGTAGATCTTCAGAGCCTTTCGGTAGTGCTCGATAGCCTGCTCGATGCTCTCGGCCCGGTCGCCTCGGATGCGGTTGCTGTAGGCATTGGCCAGGTTGTTCTGAGTCGCAGCCCAATTAAAGGGGAAGTTCTCTTGAGTGTAGATCTTCAGAGCATGCTGGCAGTTCTCGATAGCCTGCTCGATGTTCTCGGCCCGGTCGCCTCGGATGCGGTCGTTGTAGGCATTGGCCAGGTAGTTCTGAGTTATGGCCCAATCTGCCGGGAAATCCTTCTGAGTGTAGATCTTCAGAGCATGATGGCAGTGCTCGATAGCCTTCTCGATGTTCTCGGCCCGGTCGCCCCGGATGCGGCTCCAGTAGGCAAGGGCTAGGTTGTTCTGAGTCATGGCCCAATCCACCGGGAAGTCCTTCTGAGTGTAGATCTTCAGAGCATGATGGCAGTGCTCGATAGCCTGCTCGATGTTCTCAGTCCGGTCGCCCCGGATGCGACTCCAGTAGGCAAGGGCCAGGTTGTTCTGAGTCATGGCCCAATCCACCGGGAAGTCCTTCTGAGTCCTGATCTTCAGAGCATGATGGTAGAGCTCGATAGCCTTCTCGATATTCTCAGTCCGGTCGCCCCGGATGCGATTTTTGTAGGCATTGGCCAGGTTGTTCTGAGTCGCAGCCCAATCCACCGGGAAGTCCTTCTGAGTCCTGATCTTCAGAGCATGATGGTAGAGCTCGATAGCCTGCTCGATGTTCTCGCCATGGTCGCCCCGGATGCGATTTTTGTAGGCATTGGCCAGGTCGTTCTGAGTCGCAGCCCAATCCACCGGGAAGTCCTTCTGGGTGTAGATCTTCAGAGCATGATGGTAGAGCTCGATAGCCTGCTCGATGTTCTCGCCATGGTCGCCCCGGATGCGATTTTTGTAGGCATTGGCCAGGTTGTTCTGAGTCGCAGCCCAATCCACCGGGAAGTCCTTCTGAGTGTAGATCTTCAGAGCATGCTGGTAGAGCTCGATAGCCTTCTCGATATTCTCAGTCCGGTCGCCCCGGATGCGACTCCAGTAGGCATTGGCCAGGTTGTTCTGAGTCGCAGCCCAATCCACCGGGAAGTCCTCTTGAGTCCTGATCTTCAGAGCATGATGGTAGAGCTCGATAGCCTTCTCGATGTCCTCAGCCCGGTTGCCACTGATGTGGCCATTGTAGGCGTTGCCGAGGTTGTTCTGGGTTACAGCCCACTGCTCCGGGAAAGTCTCCGTCGTCCTTACCTTCATGGCTAGGCAGTAATGCTGTATTGCTTGCTCGATATTCTCGGCTCGGTCTCCCCTAATACGGTCGTTGTAGGCGACGGCCAGGTTGCTCAGGATCGTGGCCCACTGTTCAGGAAAGTCCTCCTGCTTAAAAATCTTCAGAGCCAGTTTATAATGTTGGATTGCCTGCTCGATGTTCTTGGCTCGGTCGCCGTGAATACGATCTCTGTTGGCGTTGCCGAGGTTATTCTGGGTTCCTGCCCATTTTTCTGGAAAATCCTCCACAGTCCTGACCTTAAGGGCTAGATTGTAATGCTGTATTGCTTGCTCGATGTTTTCGGCTCTGTCGCCACGAATACGGTCTCTATAGCTGTTGCCGAGGTTGTTCTGGGTCATGGCCCATTGTTCAGGAAAGTCCTCCTGCTTGTAAACTTTCAGGGCCAATCTGCAATACTGTATTGCTTGCTCGAGATTCTCGGCTCTGTCGCCACGGAAGCGGTCGTTATAGGCGGCGGCTAGGTTGCTCTGAGTTCCAGCCCACGGTCCGGGAAAGTCCTCAAGCTTGAAAATCTTCAGAGCCAGTTTATAATGTTGTATTGCCTGCTCGATATTCTCGGCCCGATCGCCACGAATACGGTCATTATAGGCGGCTGCCAGGTTGTTCTGGGTCATGGCCCACTTTTCAGGGAAGTGCTCTAACTTGAAAATCTTTAGAGCCATGCTGAAATGTTGTATTGCCAGCTCGATGTTATCAGCCCGATCGCCACGAATACGGTCTCTGTAGGCGTTGCCGAGGTTGTTCTGAGTTATGGCCCAGTCAACCGGGAAGGACTCAAACGTTCTAACTTTCAGGGCTAAGTTGTAATGCTTTATTGCCTGCTCGATGTTATCAGCCCGATCTCTGCATATGCGGTCTCTGTAGGCGTTGCCGAGGTTGTTCTGGGTTCCAGCCCATTGTTCAGGAAAGTCCTCCCGCCTGTAAATATTCAGAGCTAGGCCGTAATGTTGTATGCCCTGCTCGATATTATCCGCTCGGTCGCCGCGAATGCGGTCGCTAAGGGCATAACCTAGATTGTTTTGGGTTCCTGCCCATTGCTCGGGGAAAGCTTCCTGTGTTCTGACTTTCAGGGCCAAGTTGTAATGCTGAATGGCCTTCTCGATGTTCTCAGCCCGGTCGCCGCATATGCGGTCTCTGTAGGCGTTGCCGAGGTTGTTCCGGGTTCCTGCCCATTGCTCGGGGAAGGCCTCCTGTGTTCTGACTTTCAGGGCCAAGTTGTAATGCTGAATGGCCTTCTCGATGTTCTCGGCCCGGTCGCCCCGGATACGGCTGCTGTAGGCTACTGCTAGATTGTTCTGGGTCGTAGCCCATTGTTCAGGGAAGTGATCCCGCTTGAAAACATTCAGGGCCAGGCTGTAATGTTGTATGGCCTTCTCGATGTTCTCAGCTCGGTCGCCAAGGGGAGACTGGGACAGACTGTTTCCAAGTTCAACTTTCAACACCGCCCAAAGCGGAGCGTTCTCAAGGGATACAAGATCCAGTGCCCGTTGGCACAGCTCGATGCGACGGGGCATATCTCCAAGCCGCAAAGGCTTTGAGAGTTCTTGTAAGATCTCGGAAAGATCCATAGCTAATAAGCTCCTGGCCTCAGCTTTGTATTACTTTTTGTTGCAGCATAGGCAACGTAGGTCTGATTTTCTGTTTTCATTAGTGCGACAGGATAGCTAAGATTTTCCACATTCAGGGGGCCAGACAAATCCTTTAGCAGATCGGACTTATCTTTTGTTATCACCAGGAAAACGGTTTGTCCCTCCTTCTGGGTCTGCTCTGAAGGTTGAGCGCCTAGCCAGACTATAGAGGCCGACATGGTTGCCAGAGCTAACACGAAGAAGACAGAACCGACCTTGAGTCGGAAGCTCTTCTTTCTGCTGATATCCCTGGAGACATTCTCGATCTCGGTGGGACTGTTTGTGTGAAATTTGAGACGGTCCGGAAAATAGACATAAGCAAGGCAACTTATGCAGAGGAGCCAGAGCACAATGGGAACACAGATTATTGCCCAAGACTCGGGACTTGATGCCTTCTCGTTTAGCTTAAAGAGTGCCAGAGCACCAGTATAAACCGTGAGAAGGGAGGACCCCAGAGCAAGGAAGGACTTGGCAGCTTCATCCAAAACCTTTGGTGAGTCCTTTATCGTCTCCCTGCCGTACTTCAGCCACTCCAGATCCTCTTCAAAAGGCTCCTGGCCCTGAACCGTCATCTTAGCCCTCTGAAGATGGAACTTCGATTCTATTGGGATGGCCACAGAGCGTGCACCTATCGATAATTATCATTCTGGAATTAAGTGATCTGTAAGCTTCACCTTGATTCTTTTCGGTATCACAGGTGAACTCCTTCTTGCATTTCACGCAGATAACAGGAACAATTGTCATGCTCGAACCTTTCCTTACGCATCCCAATGGTTCACTATTCTTAAATCCCAACATGATCAGACTTTCGCTAGATCCGGATCTTTAGTGCTCTAAAAAATGAAAAATAGATTACTAATATCATATCACAGATCACCTGTGCGCAAAGTTCGCCACAATCATCATATTGATCGTCGAATTAACCCGCACAAATCCGTATCTTTCGAACTGCACCACCTTGCCCAGCTCCTCGGCAATGCCCGCTTCCCCCACGCCCTCATCCATCCCGTCCGGCTTCATAACCCGCACTTTTGGCCCGTCCACAGGCGCCCATTGAATGATCTTGGTCCTCTTGCCCATATCCTTGCCCAGGAAGCGCGCACTGGCCGGCTCCAGCCCAGTAATTTCTACGTTGCATAGATCCTTGAGGCGGATGTTGTCTCCGACATGCAGGCCCGCCAGGTCGCTCTTGCAGATGAACAGCCTCTTTCCCGCCGGAATCTCCCGCAAGCCCCGATCTGCGGTGGGATGCAGCGGCGCGTGCGCCTGAGCGGGCACATCGCCCTCAATCTCCAGAAGCACCGGCTCCCAGACGAAGAAGCGGCGGTTGGCCTCGGGGTCGATGATCTTGCGGTTCTCGGCATAGATGGAGTCCATGCTGATGGAGATGTCCGTCTCGCCGACGCCAAGATCAATCATGAATTTTCGCAGCGCTTCGGGCCGGATGCCCCGGCAGCGCATGGCCCTTACCGTGGGCACCCGGGGATCGTCCCAGCCCGTGTACTCGCCCGCTTCGATGGCTTTACGAAGCTTGCTGGTGCTGAAGGAGCCGAACTGATGAATCTTGATCCTGCCCCAGTGGATGACCTGAGGATACTCCCAGCCCAAATAGCCGTAGAGATATCTCTGCCGGCTCCCGCTGTCGGCCAGATCCTTGCCCCGAATGATGTGCGTGGTGCCGAGCAAGTGGTCCTCCACCGCCGACTCAAAATCGAGCAGCGGCCAGACGCGGTACTTTGTGCCTACCAGGGGATGAGATGCGGTGACGATGCGAAAAGCGGGCCAGTCGCGTATGGCCGGATCCTTGTGGTGCATGTCGGTCTTGACCCGCAAAACAGCGCCGCCTTCAGGCATGCGGCCGTCGAGCATCTGCTGCCAGAGATCCAGGTTCTGCTCTACAGTCTGATCCCGGTGCTCGCACTCTATCCCCTTATCCTTGTGCTCCTTGAAGACGACCTGCGCACAGCCGCAAACATAGGCTCCGCCCCGGCGAATCAGCTCTTCGGCTATGGGATAGTACTGGTCAACCCGCTCGCTGGCCGTGATCACCAAATCAGGCAGGGCACCTAGCCATGCGCAGTCCTCCAGATACCAGCCGTAGGCTTCGGGCATGGGTCGCTTCTTTACGGGATCGGTGTCATCGAAGCGAATGATGAACTTGCCGCCATACTTTTTCACATACTCGGAGTTGACGATGATGCCGCGCGCACTGCCTAGCGTGGGCGGCCCATTGGGGTTAGGTGCAAAGCGCATGACTACGCCCTTTTCCGCCCCCAGCAGAGCGGGCAGGCCCTTGTCCGGCTCCTTCTTTTCCGAGAGCTCTGCCAAAAGTTCAGGCGCAATGATCAGCAGCCTCTCTTGCCACTCTTCCAGGCTGGTCTTCTCCACGCCTTCCAGCACCTCTTTTACCAGAGGCGATAGCTCTTTGGCCCGGGCGCGTAGCTCCACGTGCTCGCCCAGGAGCTTGCCCATGACCGCCCCGGCATTGGGTGCGGCTTTGTACTTCATGGCGTTTTGCAACGCATACTTTTCTATGAGCTCTCGGATCTCTTCCATGACACATCTCCCAAAGGCCCGGAAGATCTGGGGAAAAATGATTCCTGCAATCTTCCTAATTCATGTAAGTGTGCTAATTTCGATTACTATACTTTAACTTGTAGGATTGCGAAGGACGAAGCGGGAAGTCCCCATCCTTCAGGGTGGGGATGAAAGCGGAGTCCTTTGCCTGCCATGATTACTTTCACGCCGCCCTCAACTGATATAAATATTATGTGTGCATATCTGTATTTGTTTGATGATCAGCTACAAGTATCCCATCTTCCCGAGCAATATCACTCAATGGAAGTTAGCGGAGAATTTGGATGCTTGTAGATGGCTCTATAATCGGCTTCTCAAAGACCTGAATGAAGCGAAAGAAAAGTGTTGAGGATCTTGATGTCAAAGGTCTGAAAGAGAAAGGCCATAATAATGGTATGCATCGCAGCATACATGATGCATCCGGGTCTAAATTCATATTCATGCTTTCGTACAAGGCTCAAAGTGCTGGTCGAAAGTTGATAAAAGTAGATCCCAGAAATACCACTCAAAGGTGTTCTGCTTGTGGAAGCATCGTAAAGAAAGATCTGTCGGTACGAGTACATGAGTGCCCTTATTGCGACTTCTCATGCAATCGAGACTACAATGCTTCCAGGAACATACTCATCTCAGGGATGGAACAGCCCGTAGCGCCCATCGAGTCGAAATCTCTACATCACATATCTGTGAGGCAAGTTTTGGCGATGAAGTGGGAAGCCGCGCCCTTCAGGACGCGGTAGTTCACTTTGATTGTTCCGTTACTGAAACTGGCTTTTTCTTTAACCTGGCTTTGGCCAGAGAAAGAGCATCTCTTATTATTTCATCATGGTCGAAAGCCAGAGGCGGCAGGCTTTCTAGAGGGAAAACCTTCGCAAACCTTGCGTCCGAGCCTGCCAGAAGTACGCCGCTGCCCCTAGCAAGAAAGGCGGCGGAGACGACGTGCCCGCGCGGATCGCGGGCGGGGTTTGAGTAGATGCCTACCAACCCTTGCAGCTCGATGACAAGGCCCGTCTCCTCGCAAGCTTCCCTGCTAGCTGCCGCCTCAACCGTTTCGCCCACTTCCACAAATCCGCCGGGCAGGGCATAGCTACCTGCAAAGGGTGGGTTATCTCTCTTGATGAGCACGATCCCGTCTTGGAAGAGTATGACGGCGTCCACCGCCAACAGGGGAGTCACAATCTTGTTCCTCTCGTTCATTGTGCTAAATTTCCTGCATCACAACCAAAAGGCTTATCTACGACCCAAGTCGGATGTTTATACGGCAAAGGTCGATTATTTACAAATCCCTCCCTACCCTACATCCAATCGACCTTTAGCTATCCTTTTTGCCGAGACTCATGATGAAGCTCTTATAACAGGCGCGATTACTATTATTGATGCCATTTTATGTGCTGAAAATGGGAGGAAGCCTCATGGCCAGCGCCCGGCCGCTCATGCGCGCCCTCCTGGCCCTCGCAAAGGAGGGCTACAGCTTCCTGGTGGTGCCGGGCGGCGGCGTCATGGCCGATCTGGTGCGAGAGATCTATTCTCGCGGCGATCTCAGCCAGGAGGCCGCGCACTGGATGGCCGTCCTGGCCATGGAGCAATATGCCTATTTTCTGGCGGATGGAAGCGGGACTGCTCTCACTCGCGAGATCCGCCGTCCGAAAGACGACTCTCGCGTGCAGGTTCTCTTGCCTTACCAGGCCCTCATTGAGGACTATCGCGATCTTCAGCATAACTGGGACTACACCTCGGATGCGGTGGCGGCCCTGGTAGCCGCACAGCTATCCGCCCCCCTTATCAAGGCTACTGATGTGGATGGCGTAATGCTGGATGGAAAGGTAGTTTCTGAAGTGCCAGCAAATCGCATGCTGGGTCGCGTTAGCTGCATCGATCAGGGCACAATTAAACTTCTCTGTGGCATTCTTAAAGGAAGCAGCATCTGGGTGCTCAATGGCACCGATGCGCAGCAATTCACACAAGCCCTGAAGAAAGGAGAAGGCGGCACGATTATAAAGGGATAATAAGAAAGTTATTCCGGCAAAATTCATCCTAAATTCAGTCTATCTATGGGAAGGTTTATACAGAGAAATACATCAATCATGGAGAAGATAACATGAAGGAAGAAATACCAGAGAAATGCATATCATGTGGCATTACGCTGACCGGCGCGGGCGGGACGAGGTTCCCCTGCCCCAGCTGCGGAACCGTGATTGCCAGATGTAATAAATGTAAAAAGCAGAGCAACGTTTATTCTTGCAAAGCCTGTGGCTTCTCAGGACCGTGAGGTGTAATAGATGGGAGAAGCTGCTGTAAGAATGAAGGTTATGCCGGTGAGCACGGATGTGGATCTGAAAAAGCTCGCCGAGGAGATCAAGAAGGTAGTGCCATCCTTTGCCAGGCTGCATGCCATAGAGGAGATGCCCATCGCCTTTGGCTTGAAGGCCTTAATCGTCGTAACAATAATGGACGATAAGGGAGGCAGAAGCCCGGATGAGATTGAGGAAGCAGTCCGAAAATTACCCGACGTAGAATCGGCAGAGGTGGAAGAGGTCGGACTCCTCTAAACCACTCTCTTTAAAATTGGGCTTGTAGATCAGTGGTAGATCGCCGCCTTCGCAAGGCGGAGGCCACGGGTTCGAATCCCGTCAAGTCCATAAATTAAATTAAAAATAGAAACTGGCTTTTTCGCCAGCAAGCCTCTCGATTCTCATTCCAGATTTTATTGTTGCAAGAGCAGCCCTTGTAGCATTGTCGGAGCTGGCTACCTCAATTTGCAGGACGTTGTTGAAGTTTCCTGCACCCTGTAGAGACGAGGCGGCAATATCCACACTGTAGATGCCCGCCGGGACACTGGCGTTCCAGTTTTTAGAGTACTCATTTCCAGATGTTTTAATCAGGCTGAGCTTTTCTACCTCTTTGCCGGTCGAGTCTTTGATGGAAGCTGTGGCAGTGAGCTGTATTTCCGATTGGTTTTCCGCCTGTTCGGAGCCGTTCAGGGCAAAGACGGCTGTGATCTTTACCGTGCTTGCAGAGTTTACCAAAGCAGGCGTGGCATTGATGCTCCTTAGAATTAATTCTGCGACCGGTGACTGCGACGCAGAGCCGGCAGCGGCATTTGCGCTGCTCGGTGCGGTCTCTTCGGCAGCTTTGGTCTTATTCTCGAATTGTGACTCGGTCTTTCTCACGGCTTTTGGCCCGAACTCGGCGGGCACGTCGCTTGTGGGCTTGCCTTCAATAAAGTTGCTGGCGCTCTCGCTCCAGTCGCCTTCTTTCTCGCAGGATGCACATCCGGCAGATGCGAAAGAAGCCAGAGCGACAATGCATGCCAGGAATGCCATGCAGATAAGTAATAATGTAGCGTTTTTCATTGTCTATCCTCTTTTTTTTATTTTGATAATACTCGCGAATGCATATTAACCTGTTTTCCTGGGCCCGTTCGTATTCTATTTATATCATCCTGACGCTTAGAAATGTCTGGAAAGAATATGGCAGGCACAAAGAAGCCTTTGCGAATTTTAGGGCTGGCGGATCTGCATGACCGCATCGAGATGCTGGACCGGCTGAAGGATATTGATGCAGATCTCATTGTCTTTTGCGGCGATCTGCACAATGCCGGCAACAGGGAGACGGCCCGCCCTGCGGCTATTGCTCTGGCCAGACTGGGACCGCCCGTGCTCATCGTTCCAGGAAACATGGACCACAGGGATGTCGTGCCCGATCTGTGGGAAGAAGCGGGCCTGCGAATGCTGCATCGATCCTCCTTTTGCCTTGCGAGACTGTCGGCTTTCTGGGCATGGGCGGAATGGTGGCCAGAGATCCCCGGCGGCTGGAAGATCCTGCTCGCTACTATCATAGGGATGATGAGGTCTATGAAACCCTGGCCGCAGCTTATCAGGATATATCAAACGCAAGAATCAAGATAGTGGTTGTGCATCAGCCGCCCCGGGATGCGCAGGATACTCTTTACAATGGGGAAAGCTCGGGATCGATCAGACTGCGCCGCTTCGTGGAGGAGTATCAGCCCGACCTATTGCTTTGCGGGCATATCCACGAGGCGCGGGGAGAGTGTTTCATCGGCTCGACCAGGATCGTTAATGTGGGAGAGCTGCGGCAGGGATTTGCAGCACTCATCGAAATTGGTGAGGAGATCGCCGTAAATTGGATCTAAGAATGATTGGTAGAAAGGTGCTTAAATGAATCTCAGTCCGAGGGAAGAAATCGATCGCGGGATAAGAGCCATGCTGGCCCTGCAAAGGCTCGTCCCGGAGGGCGGGCTGAAAAACCTTGAAAGGGTCAGGGAGGAGATGGATGAGTTGATCTCCCCGGAATTCGAGCCCTATTTTTCAGCAAATGCAGCACTACACCTGCTGGTCGTTTGCGAGAGATGCGGCAGGTGCTGCCTGGAGGAGAGAGGAATTGCCGTCTCCATAGATGACTGCCGCAGGATTGCCCGGCATCTGGGCCTCTCCCTGAAGAAGTTCATGATGGACTACACCAGGCCTCATTATCTGTTGGGCGAGCTGGTAGGATCGGCCCGGATGCTCGGCAAGAAAGAGGGCGAGCCCTGTCCATTTTTCGATTCCAGCCTGCCCGGCTGCCGCATCTATTCCGTGAAGCCGCAGGTTTGCACAGCCGCTCTTTACCTCTCCAAAATGAATCTGCTCACATGTGAAGAGCAGCAAATGATTGTCACCTTTCCCATATGCTCCGCCGATGAAAAGCTGAGGGCCAGGATAGCGAATTATTCCTTGCAGTTCGATGAAGAAGCCGGGGCTAGAAGCGAGCTGGAAGGGCTCTTTGCATCGGCTCGGCCCGAGGTGGAGTTGTTCCGCCTTTTGCTGCACCTGAAGGGCATGGAGATCTACTTCGGGCGGGAGAAGGCGGCGCTTCTGGCGCGCCGGTTGGGGCTTGCGGGGGTGCCAGAGGACGAGGTGATGAGGAGGGCGGGGTTTTTGTATGCTGCTACAATAAATTTATTGAGAGAATAGACTATTTCTCAAGACCTATCTTGGCCTTGATTTGAGCCACATCATTCTCGATTCGTGATAGTCTGTCCTCCAAGCTCGGTTTCAGATCTTTGCGCAAATCCCTGGTCTCCTTAACGATCTCTTTTTTGGACTCATCCATTTTCTCCACCAGCTCGCTTTGCAAAGGCTATGACCTTGGACTGATAACCGGATTTTTGAACACTTCCCGATACATAAGCAATTAGCCTTTTCATCAAATGTATTTTCATCGTTGCTCATACTTGGCCTTAATCCATGCAGAGCGAAAGTGTATCCAAAATTTGGCAAGGATCACAAACCTTCTCTACACAACCTTTATTTCCCATAACATAAACCACACGTCCATCAGATTATGAGGAATGCTATGCGACTTTCCATGGATTTAGAGCTGCAGGACATACCAGGTCAGCTTCTCCTGGCTTTGCAGCCCTTTGGGGATAATAAGGCTAACATCATCAGCGTGGTTCACCACAGGGACAGAAAGACACCGCGCGGCATGATCCCGGTTCGCTTCGTAGTGGAGATGGACCGGTCCAAGATCGAGACCGTCAACGCCAAGCTCAAGGAGAGCGGCATCTCCGTGGTGCGAGCGGGCGAGGACCGCCTCATTGAGGCCGTCTCAGTGGTGCTGGTCGGCCATGTGCTGCACAGCGATCTGGGAGATACCGTAAACCGCATCGACTCCACCGGCTTTGCCGAGGTCATGGACGTTTCATTGACCATGACCGGTGTGGACGAGCCGTCTTCCGCCTATCTCAAGATCCGCGCCACCGGCAAGGCCGAGATCCAGAAGGCATTGGCCATCTTACGCGAAGTGGGCGCCGAGAAGAAGCTGCTTGTAATTGAACCGATAGAAACGGAGGCGGTCTGAAGATGAGAGACATCAAGGTTTCCCTGGTGGGCTACGGCATTGTCGGTCACGGCGTGGTCGATGTTCTCAATCGCAAGAAGAAGATGCTCCGGGATATGGGCTTGAACCTTATGCTGATCAGCGTAACCGATCACACCGGAACAGTAGTGGCGGAAGACGGCGTGGACACCGAAAGGATCCTTGGCGAGAGGACACTTGCCAACTTAGCCACCACCAGCATGAAGGGCAAAGAGGCCATATCCGCCATCGACTCCGACCTGGTGATCGAGGTCACTCCTACTAACATCGTGCACGGCCAACCCGGCCTGGGTCACATGGAAGCGGCCCTCTCCAGCGGCAAGCACGTCGTCACCTCCAACAAAGGACCGCTGGTTGTCTCCTACAGCCGCCTGAAAAAGCTGGCCGAGGACAATGGAGTGATGATGAAGTTCGAGGCCACCGTGGGCGGCACCATGCCCCTCATCAGCCTGGTGGAACGCACGCTGGTGGGCAACAACATTTTAGGCATCCGCGGCATCTTCAACGGCACCTGCAACTACATCCTCACCCGCATGACTGAGGAGGGTATACCCTACACTCATGCCCTGAGCGAAGCCCAGGACCTGGGGATCGCTGAGGCCGATCCCAGCTACGATGTGGAGGGCGTGGACACTGCAGGAAAGGTGGTCATCCTGGCCAATTCTCTCTTCAATATGAACATCAAGTACAGCGATGTGGATGTGACCGGCATCACCGGCGTCACTCCCGAGGCCCTGGCCCTGGCCAAGAAGCGCGGTTATGCCATCAAGCTCATCGGTGATGTGCCTGCACTCACTGTGCGGCCCACTCTGGTGCCTCTGGGCAGCCCTATCGCGGTGTCGGGAACCCTGAACTCGGCGGCTATCTACACAGATCTATCTGGAACCATAACAGTAACCGGTCTTGGTGCCGGCTCCATCGAGACCGCTTCCGCCATTCTGACCGATATCGTCAGCATCTACAGGACGAAACGCATCGATGCCATATTCTAAATGACCAGCTTCCTTGCCTTCGCAAAGCTCTGCCAGAATGTAGAGGCAGTATCCGGCTCCCTGGAGAAGATCGACCTAGTCGCAGCATTTCTGGCGGACCTGGACGAGGCAGAGCTTTCTGTGGCCTGTAGCTTCATCATGGGCACGCTCTTCCCGCCCAGCCTCGATCTGGTTATGGGCGTGGGACCCCGCATCCTTTACGAGGCCCTGGCGAAAGCCTGCGGCAGCCCGGCCGAGCAGATCTCGGAAATGCTGCGTGCCACCGGGGACCCGGGCCTGGTTGCCGCCGGCATTGTGGAGAAGAGAAGGCCGCTTGGCTTTGCCGCCTTCCAAGAAGCAGAGCCGCTTTCCATCAAAGACGTTTATGAGAGGTTTGTGGCAATAGCTCGCGTTTCCGGTAAGAGAAGCCAGGATGTTAAAATCAAAAACCTGCAATTTCTATTCAGCCAGGCCGACTCTTTGGAGGCCAGGTATATTGCCCGCCTGGCCATAGAGGACATGAGGATCGGCATCGGTGAAGGGGGCGTGCGCGATGCCGTTGCCAGGGCCTTTTCCAAAAGCGGGGCAGATGCTGAAAAGGTGGAACGGGCCTATAACCTCACCAACGATATGGGCCTGGTGGCAGTTGCCGCCAGGCGCGGCACTCTGGCGGAGCTATCGGTCATGATCAATCACCCCATCAAGATGATGCTGGCTTCGCTAGGCGAGAGCATTTCGTCGGCTTTGGGAGATATTGGTACGGCTGCCATTGAATGGAAATATGACGGCGCTCGCGTGCAGATCCATAAAGAAGGGGACAACGTTGCTATCTTCTCCCGGCGCATGGAGAATGTGACGGCATCAATGCCTGAGATCGTCCTGGCGGCCAGGCAAATAAATGCAAAGAGCGCCATCCTGGATGGAGAAACCGTGGCCATCGGCAAAGACGGCCGGCCAAAGGCCTTCCAGGAGATTTTGAAACGGTTTCGCAGGAAATACAATGTAGAAAAGCTTGCCACCCAGATTCCCTTGCGCCTCTTCCTTTTCGATTTGATATATCTGGATGGCAAAAGCGTAACACATCTGCCCCTTAGCGAAAGAAGAGCGCTCCTGGAGAAGATTACCACACAGAATCATGCCGGTTTTGCTCTCCTTGCAGATCAGATCCTGTCGGACAGTGTCGAAGCTGTAGAGGAGATCTACCGTAAGGCTCTGAATGCAGGCCATGAAGGGCTTATTCTAAAGAATCCCGCCTCAGTCTACGCTCCGGGAAAGAGGGGCAAGAACTGGCTGAAGATCAAGCCGGTTATGGAAACTCTGGACCTGGTGGTGATAGGCGCAAAATGGGGCGAGGGCCGCAGAGCCAGCTTTTTGGGCTCCTACCGGCTGGGATGCCGTGACACTGCCACCGGCAATCTTTTAGATATGGGCTTTGTGGCCACAGGGCTCACGGATGAGGCTCTGGCTGAACTTACGGATATGTTCCGGGAGCTGATTTTGCAGGAGAAGGGCATGGAGGTGGAGATCAAGCCGGCAGTGATCTTCGAGGTGGCCTACGAGGAGATACAAAGGAGTCCCAACTACTCCTCCGGATATGCCTTACGTTTCCCCCGCATGGTCGCAGTAAGGGACGACAAATCTCTGGAGGAGGCGGACAGCCTGGAGCGCATTGTCTCACTTTACAAAGGACAGAGGGGCAGAGGCAATTCAATATTGGAGGCAACTAAAGATGATTACAAAGATGCTAAGTGAGCTGAAAGATGAAGATCTACAAGCTCTTCTCTCCCGAGATGTGGGCATAACCGACGTGCTTTCCGCCGTTAATGAGATTGTCATGGAGGTGGGAAGCAAGGGGGATGAGGCGCTCTTCAAGTACACGGAGAATTTTGAGGGGGCACGCCTCGACGACCTTCAGGTTAGCGAAGAAGAGATAGATGCAGCTTACGATCTGGTGGAAGAAAGGCTCATGGAGGCCTTATCCGATGCGGCAGATAACATTCGCCAATTCCATAACCTGCAAAAAGAGCGCGATTTTTGGATGACCGAGATTGCTCCAGGCGTCTCTGTGGGCCAGAAGGTCGTGCCCCTTGACTCTGTAGGAGCCTATGTTCCCGGCGGGAGGGCCTCTTATCCCAGCTCTGCTTTGATGAATGTAATTCCTGCCAAAGTGGCCGGTGTTTCCAGGATAGTAGTATGCACTCCCCCCAAAGCAGATGGCTGCGTAACTCCCCTCACCATCGTTGCTGCCGATATGGCCGGAGCCGATGAGATTTACAAGCTGGGCGGGGCCCAGGCCATAGCTGCGATGGGTCTAGGCACCGAGAGCCTGGAGCGGGTGCAAAAGATCGTGGGGCCGGGCAATGTGTACGTCACCGCTGCCAAGATGCTTCTAAGAGGCAGCGTGGAGATCGACTTTCCGGCAGGTCCCAGCGAGGTTCTCATCCTGGCCGATCGTACCGCCGATCCGGGAGTGATCGCCGCAGATATGATCGCTCAGGGAGAGCATGATCCCAAGTCCATTTCCGTGCTGGTCGCTTTAGATGATCTTTTGGCCAGCGCCGTGATCGAGGAACTGAGCATTCAGGCAGCCAGCGCAGCGCGCCGCGAGATAGTGGAGCAGAGTCTGGCGCACAGCGCAGTTCTCCTGGCCAACGACATGGACGAGGCTCTGGACTTTTGCAATGCCTTCGCGCCTGAGCATTTGGAGATCATCACCAAGGACCCCATGGACGTCCTGAGGTACATCCGCAACGCAGGCAGTGTGTTTTTGGGAAAGTTCACGCCCGTAGCGGCTGGCGACTATGCCAGCGGCACCAATCACGTGCTTCCCACCTCCGGCTATGCACGGGTCTTCTCGGGACTTAATGTGGACCACTTCACCAAGAAGATCAGCGTGCAGATGATCACCGATGACGGGCTCCTGGGGCTAGAGGATACTATTACTACTCTGGCCGAGGCGGAGGGCTTGAAAGCGCACGCGGAATCGGTGAGAAGAAGGCTGGAGCCGAAGGTTTAAAAATCCATTTTTTTAAACTCTTCAATCTCAACCGGAGTCAAGAACTCAAACCATTCGACCGGTTTTATTTTTAGCACAAATCTGCCATCTCTTTCTGCTTTTTCTGTCCGTATCAAGCTATCTTTCTCTAATCGTCTAACAGATCCGTATACCTTGCCGCTTGACCACCCCAGCTCTTTAGCCAATTCGTATATGCTAGCCCCTGGCTTTCTGTTAATCACTTTATAGAGCTCATAGTCGGTATCAAGCCCTTCTCGGACCCTGGCATCTCGCGCTGCCCGCATCCCGTCCACCCCTGATTTTCCTGGTTTCATACCCTGCATTCCTCTTCCATATGTTAGCTATAATGCATTAGTCATTTTCGCCAGGTCCTCTGCCCCGCGAAGCCCGAGCGCCCGCCGGGTTGGGGGCAGATCAAGGCTGCGGTCGTGCAACCCTGCGGCGCAGCCATTGAATCCGCCGTCGAAAACTGATTTTGGGGGCGATTGGGCAAGCCTCGGATCATGTACGAAAATGCTGCGGGCCGGGGTGTGTGTTTGTATATAGCTAGACCAATTCAACCATTGAAGGCGTGGGTGTTAATACCGGTAAGAGGTCATTACCATTGGGAAGACTATTGGTTTTGTCTTGCGACCGTGTCAATAGCTTCATAAAGCTGACAGGGTCACATTTTGGCAGGTGGCACCCAAAACTATTTCGTGTGGGCGATGATTGAAGCGATGCCTCTGATGAATTACAGATATTGCATTAGCAAACCTACGATTATTCCACCGATTATTGCACTTAACGTAGC
This sequence comes from Methanotrichaceae archaeon, assembly GCA_963803855.1. Lineage (GTDB taxonomy): Archaea > Halobacteriota > Methanosarcinia > Methanotrichales > Methanotrichaceae > Methanothrix. The sequence goes on along the minus strand of CAWDNX010000001.1, from coordinate 42,277 downwards.
TACTATTAAAGAGTCTTTATTCCTGATCCAGAAAGATGGCGTTTCATTACGATAAAATATATTAATTGATGTTAATGGCATTTTGATATCGTAACACATATTTATGAAAAAATATATAATTGAAAAGATTGATGAAGCAATCGCTATATCCATCAGGATAGTATTTTTTAAGACGACATATATCAAGAGCGAGATAATACCTATTACATAACTTACACCCATCGGTTTTGCTGAAGAGAGGAAGCTGTGCCACTGTTTTTTTTGGCGCAGTAGTTCCTTAATTTTCAAAAACTGGTATTCCGCATCATGCGAAGCTCTCAGATCTGCTCCACCACGCCACCCTGCTGCTCGCTTAATTTTGATAGACACGGATGGACGTTCATATGAAGGAACACTAGCTATGCTTAGCGCGCTCAAGTTCCTTGGCCCATTTTGTTTAAGATCGTCAAGAGAGTCGTATATACAGTTTTCATCCGATATTTCTATATTCTTATTATCTATAAATTTTATAATATTTTCTATATCATCAAGATATAATTTAATTGCCCGAATTTTGAACTGAAAAGATTCCTCTTCCTTTTCCTTTTCTCTCATTAAAGCTTCCTTCTTTGTGTCTCACTCACCTCAAATCTCAATCAATATTTGAATCTTTGTCCAAGGCAGATCATGTTGACCAAAATCTACGTTGAGAATGACAATTCCAGATTTGAAGCACTTCTCTTGGCACCTGTTTCAGTTATGCTAGAATAATGCAATCAAGGCATCGTTCAACCTGCCAAATACAGTGAGCACATACGACATAAAAACCGACGCCCAGTACCGCGTGGTCTCTGTCAATGCCGCTGATAATGAAGATAGCTTTTTGGAGATACAACTTACGATGGCATCACAACCGTACCCGCACTCTATACCCGCTGCTGGTAGATCTGACAGTGGTCTAAAATATGTGCCCAGGTCGGTTGATGGGGCCACTGGATGTGTGATTTACGCTTATCCAGAGGACTTCACATATTCATACAGCTTCACGCAATCAAATTCTGGTGTTGGGTGGTTTTTCTTGCTCAATTCCCATTGATTGACTAAAATGTTTTTGCCATGACATGTCCCGTAAGAAGGCGCTCTCATCTCCGCCTCCACCCAAGGCAAATTGGAAAGCCAGGGTACTCGCCTCCAGGACATCCTTGGCCGGCACAGGCGTCCCGCCGCTGCGGCTGCGAGAGTGGGAGAAGAGACCGCGTGAAATTAAAGGTGTCTCGATACGTCCCTACGCCTACAATTTCTTGCGCTCTTCGCTATTTCCAGTTACTATGGTTTTTCATTTGTTAGTTTGTCGCTCTGTGCGTCCTCTGTGCGCTCTGTGTCTCTGTGGTGGAAAACGTCGTTAGCCGCTGGTTATAACAAACGGCTGACGATACTATCGTAAACAGCGAGAAACCAATTTTTCGCCCTCTCTTTGGCAGAACTTATTTACCATCAAAAGCCCATTTCTTTTTTATGTGTGCCACCTGCGGCTGTGGAGTGGATCTGGGCAGCACTGAAGAGGTCTTTGCCAAGAATTACAGTTGCCATGGACTGTAGCCAGCTCTTTCGGGGCTTTGGCTACAAGCTGCCCTGCCCGCGCTGCAAATCGACGAATACCAAAATTGCCAGGTTATAAAATGTCCGAGCATCTGCTGGAGATGGCCAAAGCACGGGTCAGGATAAAAGACGGCAAGATCGAGGTTCTGACCGATCCTCTCATCAACTACTGCCCTCTGCGCCGGAATCTGTACGGCATCGAGAAGGAGAGCCGCGAGACTGTGGAGCGCGTACTGCAAAGCCACATGCAGGAGCTGGGCATGTACGGCCCAGAGCGGGTTTTGGAACTGCAAGAAAAGCCGGTGAGCTTTGGTGCCTCAGAGATACTGATGGATGCCATGAGCGAAGGCCTGGTGGACGCAGCGGTGGTGGTCAGCGAAGGCGCGGGAACGGTGGTTGCCACAAGGCCGGATGTGCTGCAAGCCATTGGAGCGCACATGACCGGGCTGATCAAGACCGAGCCCATCGCCGAGATCCAGGAGGGGTTGGCGAAAAGGGGCTGTCTTCTGCTCGACCGGCAGGCGACGGTTGATCAGGTGCAAGGATTTGAAAAGGCAGTGGCAGCGGGATTTCAGAAGATAGCCGTGACCGTGGCAGGGAGCAATGCAGACGAAGCCACGGCGCTGCGAGAGATGGGGGCAAAGCTTGGCGTACGACCCTTTTTGCTGGCAGTGCACACCACCGGCATCAGCGAGGAGCAGGCCGCCGCCCTGGCAGAGAGCTGCGACTTGGTCTGGTCCTGCGCCTCAAAAGCGGTGCGAGATGTCGTGGGAAAGAGAGCCAGGCTGCAGATGGGCATCTCCATTCCTGTCTTCGCCCTCACCGACGAGGGAAAGCGCTTGCTTTTGAATAGGGCGATGCACTTCATCGGGCCGCTGGTCATGCACCGGGCGGGCCTGCCCCTAGCGCCAGAGGGCAAGCAGCCGGAGCCTCTCATTTAGTTTTTGGCAGGCTTAAGTCTCAAGAAGTGAATTTGAGCATATTGCATGATAGCCTATGCTTTTTTCGCCAGCTCACCGGCGAACTTGAGATAATTGCAGGCGGGGCTGCCCACTGGAATGATATTGCCTCTCACGTTGCCGTCCACAATTTCCAGTTCGGCCACACAAGGCGCAGACATGCGGGGAAGCGTGGTGCTGCCTGGGCAGATGAGGAGTAGCTTGCCCTTCTCGATGAGGGGGCGATGGATATGCCCGAAGACCAAAACCTGCACATCCATCTCCCGGGCCATCATCTCTGCCCCCATCAGGTCGGAACCGTGCGAGGCCATGTGCACCAGTCCGATTCTGACCCCCTCCACCTCGATCACCTTCCTTTCCGGCAAGAGCTTCTTCAGCTCGGGGCAGTCCGAGTTTCCATGCACAGCCTCCAGCCGGCCCAGGGCCGCCAGAGCGGAGTAGCACTGGGTGGAGACGAAATCGCCGGCGTGAAGGATGATATCGGCATTTTTGGCCAGCGCAGCTACGGCAGGAGGAAGCAACCCATCTTGCAGATGGGTATCGGATAGAGCGATTATTCTAGTCATCTTTGCATCCTGATCTCCATTTCGTCGCAATCTCGGGCGAATTGGAGCCCCATCGATTGTGCAGCATGGCTAAATAGCAATAGTAATCCAATCAATTAAATCAAGCTTTGCGAAAATAGATTAAATTAGGTGAGCACGGCAGCGATCTGCAGTTCCCGAGAGCTCGCGCATCTGAGTACAGTGCAGAACGTGGACAGGCTTATCTTCTGAGTTCGGAATGGGTTCAGGAGTTTCCCTATCGCTATGGCCGCCATGCTCGATTCCAAGTACCGGAATCGAACCGGTTTAATCCACCCTGGGTTGTCCCAGGGTTCTTGGGTATCGTGCTTTAAGCTTTGCGACCAGATTTCGCCCGAGTTTAGCGGAGCGCTGCGGAGTTGTTAGTTGCTGCGAGCTGAACACCTCGTTGCCTTGGTGCTTACACACCAGCTCTATCAAACTCGTCTTTTACGAGTACTCTAAGCGGTCTCTTTTCAGGAGCGGTTTCGGGCTTAGATGCTTTCAGCCCTTATCCGCGAACACGTAGCTGCTCGGCATGCCTTGCCAGACAGCCGATAGACCAGAGGTGTCGTTAGCTTGTTCCTCTCGTACTAAAGCTAACTTCCCCTCAGACCGCAATACACCCCTAACAGATAGTAACCGACCTGTCTCACGACGGTCTAAACCCAGCTCACGATCTCCTTTAATAGGCGAACAACCTCACCCTTGGCCGCTGCTGCACGGCCAGGATGGAAAGAACCGACATCGAGGTAGCAAGCCACCGGGTCGATATGTGCTCTTGCCGGTGACGACTCTGTTATCCCCGGGGTAGCTTTTCTGTCATCTAACGCTCTCACCAAGAGAGCTGAGAGGTTCGCTAAGCCCGACTTTCGTCTTGTCACCTCTTGCTATGCAAGGTAACATCAGGCTGACTTATGCCTTTACACTCTTCGTTGGGTTTCCGACCCAACTGAGTCAACCTTAGGGCGCCCTTGATATCTTTTCAAGGGCGTGGCGCCCCACCCAAACTGCCCACCTACCGAGGTCCTCTTCTCAGAGTTAGGGCGGTAGCTCCGAAAGGGTAGTATTCCAAGGGCGACTCCACTCGAACTGGCGCCCGAGTTTCGACGTCTCCTACCTATGCTCTACAATCAGAACCACAACCCAACGGCAGGCTGCAGTAAAGCTCCACGGGGTCTTCACTTCCCATTAGGGGTCTCCAGACTCTGCACTGGAATGTAAGGTTCACCGGGTACCAGCTAGGGACAGTGGGACTCTCATTGATCCATTCATGCAAGCCGCCAATTAAGCGGCAAGGTACTACGCTACCTTAAGAGGGTCATAGTTACCCCCGCCGTTGACAGGCCCTTCTTCCCGTTGAACCGGGTTTTCAGGTACCTGCACTGGGCAGGATTCAGTGATTGTACTAGTCCTTACGGATTCGCAATCACCTATGTTGTTATTAGACAGTTAGAGTCCCCTCGTCGCTGCGACCTGCTTCTTGCAAAGCAGGCACCACTTATCCCGAAGTTACGTGGCTATTTTGCCGAATTCCCTTAGCTAGCATATGCCGACACGCCTTAGCCTTCTCAGCTTGGGGCACCTGTGTTGGTTCTCGGTACGGACTTTCAACTCCCTTTTCACGGACTCCTGGAATTTGCCAACTTACGTCATCACGTTTTCGTCTGTTTCTCGCCATTACGGCTCTCCGCAGACTTCTGCGCTTGAACGCCCTGGCGCGAACGCTTGACATATCCGGAAGCGTCAGTTTTATCGTTGAAAGGTACAGGAATATTAACCTGTTTCCCATTTGGCGTACTCCGATTAAGGTACGTCTTAGGACCGACTGACCCTCGGCTGACGAACATTGCCGAGGAACCCTGGCCCATACGGCGATCGGGATTCTCACCCGACTTTGCTGCTACTGCTACCAGGATTTTCGTCTCTACGCGGTCCACACCTCTTCACAGAGATGCTTCTGCCCACGCAGAGCGCCTCCCTACTAGATCACCTTGCGGTGCTCCGTGGTATCGGTAATCGGCTTAGCCCCGTCCATTTTCGGGGCCCTGGATCTCGACTGGTGAGCTGTTACGCACTCTTTAAAGGATAGCTGCTTCTAAGCTAACCTCCCAGTTGTTTATGACCCAGGACACCCTTAAGTGTTGACACTTGGCCGATACTTGGGGACCTTAACCACGGTCAGGGTTGTCTCCCTCACGGACTAGAAGCTTACCCCCAGCCCGGACTGCCGGTCTTCTTTGACGACGGCGGTTTTGGAGTTTGACAAGAGAACAGACCCTTTCGGGTCCGGCTTCCCCAATCAGTGCTCTACTCCGCCGACTATCTCAGACCAGGTCATACTGCGATATGTTTCGGGAGGAACCAGCTATTTCCGACCTCGATTGGACTTTCACCCCTAGACGCAGGTCACGAGAGCGATTTGCATATCAACATCTCTAACGATCCTCCACGCAGCTTTCGCCACGCTTCGACCTACCAACGCCTAGATCGCCCGGCTTCGGGTCGCATACGGGCGACTGCACGCACTTGTATACGTCGCGCCTCTTTTCATGCGCGCTTGTCGCTTTCGCTACGGCTTCCTCTGTAAAAGAATTAGCCTCGCCGCCAATATGCACTCCCTGGTTCGTTCTTCAAAACGCATGTTAGAACGCCGGCAACTCCTTTCGTACTGCGGCCTTGCAGCCGTTTCCTTCAAGGAGAAGATCCTTGCGCGCCCTAACGCACTATCGCCAGCCAATTTCAGGCTCTTTGCACCTCCCTATTTGGGGTACTTTTCAGCTTTCGTTCACACTACTACTGCGCTATCGGTCTCAAGATGTATTTAGCCTTGGAGGTTGGTGACCCCCAATTTCCCGCGCGATTTCCGACGCACGGTACTCAAGACACGGCCCCGGTCTTGACAAATTACGACTACGTGGCTCTCACACTCTATGGCAGGCCATTCCAGGCCACTTCGACTTCTCTATCAAGACGTTTGGACCGGCTTATAACACCACATCTCCCTTGCGGGATTCGGTTTAGGCTGTTCCGCTTTCACTCGCCGTTAATAACGGAATCTCGTTTGATTTCTCTTCCTGTCCCTACTAAGATGTTTCAATCCGGGACGTTCCCGATCCTTACGGATCAGTCCGAAGACTAGGATTTCCCATTTGGACATCCTCGGTTCAATGGCTCCATGCGCCTCGCCGAGGCTTATCGCAGCTTGGCACGTCCTTCGTCAGCACTTGAGCCGAGCCATCCCCTGGCTGGCATAAGCAGCTTATGCCCCACTAAACTCAGTGAGCGTCTGGTCGCAAAGCTTGTGCACGGCATCATCGGACCACCCCGTCAATGAGTGGACCTTCGCCCTTCCACATCGAGTCTGCCTCAATGTGTGCATATTAATTGGACTTGCTGGGATTCGAACCCAGGGCCTCCGCCTTGCAAAGGCGGCGCTCTACCAGCTGAGCTACAAGCCCGGGTTCTACGCCCAGCTAATAATCATAAATAGCTGGCTAATTTCTCTTTTTGGTCTCGGTCGACATTTTCAGCTTCCAACTGGTTAAGGGGTGGGTATGACTTTACGCATACCCATAACTTTAGGAGGTGATCCAGCCGCAGATTCCCCTACGGCTACCTTGTTACGACTTAACCCCCCTTGCAAAGCCCAAATTCGAACGCCTCCGAAGGAAGCGCTCTCATTCAGACCCTACTCGGGTGGTTTGACGGGCGGTGTGTGCAAGGAGCAGGGACGTATTCACCGCGTTCTGTTGAAACGCGATTACTACGGATTCCAGCTTCATGAGGGCGAGTTGCAGCCCTCAATCCGAACTAAGATTGGCTTTAGGAGATTTCCATCCCCTTTCGGGGTAGATACCCATTGTACCAACCATTGTAGCTCGCGTGTAGCCCGGGATATTCGGGGCATACTGACCTACCGTTGCCCATTCCTTCCTCCGCTTTAGCAGCGGCGGTCCCCACAGTGTACCCGTCACTCCAAAGAGTACGCTGGCAACTGTGGGCGTGGGTCTCGCTCGTTGCCTGACTTAACAGGATGCTTCACAGTACGAACTGACGACGGCCATGCACCACCTCTCAGCTAATCCGGCAAAGTCTTCAGCCTGGCCTTCATATTGCTGTCGGTCCCGGTAAGATTTCCGGCGTTGAATCCAATTAAACCGCAAGCTCCACCCGTTGTGGTGCTCCCCCGCCAATTCCTTTAAGTTTCAGCCTTGCGGCCGTACTTCCCAGGTGGCTCGCTTCACGGCTTCCCTACGGCACCGACAACGGTCGCACCGTTGCCGACACCTAGCGAGTATCGTTTACGGCTAGGACTACCCGGGTATCTAATCCGGTTCGTGCCCCTAGCTTTCGTCCCTTGCCGTCAGGTCCGTTCTGGTGAGACGCCTTCGCCACTGGTGGTCCTTCAAGGATTACAAGATTTCACCCCTACCCCTGAAGTACCTCTCACCTCTCCCGGCCTCGAGCCAGACAGTATCTCCTGAAAGCCTGACAGTTAAGCTGCCAGATTTCCCAAGAGACTTATCCGGCCGGCTACAGACCCTTTAGACCCAATAATAACGGTTACCACTCGAGCCGCCGGTGTTACCGCGGCGGCTGGCACCGGTCTTGCCCGGCCCTTGCTATGCAATGCTTTTTAGGCATCACGACAGCCAGATTTGTAACCTGGCACTCGAGGTCCCCTTATCGCTGTTTCCAGCATTGTAAAGTTTTCGCGCCTGCTGCACCCCGTAGGGCCTGGATTCGTGTCTCAGAATCCATCTCCGGGCTCTTGCTCTCACAACCCGTACCCGTCGTAGGCTAGTAGGTACGCTACACCCACTACTACCTGATAGGCCGCAGATCCATCCTTGAGCGCCGGAGCTTTGGATCTCGATGCATTCCAGCAGTCGAGATCTATCGGGTATTATACCCAGTTTCCCGGGTTTATTCCCATCTCAAGGGTAGGTTATCCACGTGTTACTGAGCAGTACGCCATGTATTGCTACATTCGACTCGCATGGCTTAGTCGAACCTCGATAGCAGTAACCTCTGGCAGGATCAACCAGAATTCTCTAGGAAGGTTTAAACTTAAATTTTGTTATTTCCGATAACCAGTCGGAATTGGCTGAGTCGCCAAGACCAATGTCAGACACGAAAAAACTCGCGTCTCCATTCTTTATTTTAATCGCAACTTTCAACCCAGACCTTTCGATCAAATCCGGTCTAGCTCGTGGGTAGCGACGCCTCATCGGCCCAATTCTGTACGCATTACTACTATTTAAAGCTTGCCTTTCAGCAAACCGTTTCTGCGCCCATTATTGGACTAAATTGAAAGGAGTTCGTGCTATTTATACCTTTCGGCTCATTCGGACTTGCCCAAGAAGGGAAATCGCGAAATGGACCCGAAAAATTGAACCCTTTTCGGCAGCCTTTGTGATCGAAGTTCGTATTTAAAGGTTTTGCTCCACCATCACCCCCCGGTTTTTATCAGGAGGCTGTTGCAAGATCGCGAACTCATCGCATCGGCTTTCAACTCTAATAGATGATGGGTATTTAAAGATAGCGCACAAAAAAAGAGGGGGATCAAGCGATGTGATTTTAAATAATATTAATTATATTAAAATATTCCAGACAGCTATGCATATCAACCGCATCGGAAGCATTAACCCATAGCGATCAGCTTCGCGGTAGAATTATGAGGGTTACGTCTGAAGAAGCACGCTTTGCCAGGGAAATAATCCAGAAGATCCTACTTTCGACGATCGCAATCGAGACTATGATGCGCGAAATCAGATCGAAAATGATGTCTTTTGGCTCAATGATAAGCGCCTCATTCCACTCCTTCCCACACCCCCCTAAGCGTAACCTTAAACCATTTTGATGAGGACAGCTTCCAGGATTGTCTTGACCGCAGATTCCTATGCCAAAGCCGTCATCGAAGCCGCACTCTTCGCCTCGGGTAGAACCCTCACTCCACGAGAGCTGGCCGATCTCTCCGCCCTCTCCGAGGAGCGGGCACGCGCTCTCGCCGACGACCTGGCAAAGGAGTACGCCGCCCGCGACTCTGGCATCGAGATCAAAAACATTGGCGAGGGCTACTCCATGCAGGTTCGCTTCGGCCTGGCCGGGCGGGTCCTCTCCTTCGCCCCCAAGGAGATCGAGGCCCCACTCATCAGAACTTTAGCCATCATCGCCTACAAGCAGCCCATCAAGCAGAGCGATCTGGTGGAGATCCGGGGCAACAAGAGCTACGATCACGTAAAAGAGCTGGAGGAAAGGGGCCTCATCAATGCGGAGAAGTTCAGCCGCACCAAGCTTCTCACCACCACGCGCGGCTTTGCCGATTACTTCGGCATCAGCTCTGCCGATCCCCAGGCAATCAGAAGAGCCCTTCTCAAAGACAAGAGGCTGGTGGGCGTCTCTCCCATGTACGAGAGCCTGGCTTTGCGCCTTGCCCTGGACTACATAGTAGTAAATCCCTATAAGCCCGAGGCGGAGGACCTGGAGCGCCTGAAAGAGATCGAGCTGTCTGGTGCTCGCTCCCGGCTACGCAGAAAGAGTCAAGCAGCACTACTCCGGCCAGATGCTGGAGGCGGGCGTTGCCACCCTTTCCCAGCTCAAGGAGAGCGCGGAGAGAATCTGCCAGGAGTCGGGCTGCGGGGACGTCGAGCCCCTGGCCGCCGAGGTGGACTCGCTGCTCAAGAGATTCCGGCAGAGGGCGAAAACCGCCCGGGCAATCAAGCCGCTCACCCCCATGATCGAAGAGATGGCCCGCGACCTGCGCCTGATCGTGCAGGAGGACGGCCTGACGGTTGCGCCCGACTCTGCGGGAATAGAGGCGGATATCCTGGTGCCCGCCCACCAGCCCTACGACATGGACATTCTGGAGAGAATTGTGCAGCGCTACGAAAAGATCCTGGGCGAAAGGCGTAATGTAGTACAGAATCGCAACATCCTAGGTCCATCAAGCTAAATCCATTCCTTCTTCCGGAAATAGACCATCATTGTCACTACTACCAGCAGCATCAATATCAAAACCGCCGGGTAGCCCAAAGGAGACTCCAGCTCCGGCATGAACCGGAAGTTCATTCCATACAGCCCCGCCAGGAAGGTGAGGGGGATGAATATGGTGGAGATGATGGTGAGCAGCTTGATCACCTCATTAAGCTTGTTGCTCAGGCTGGAGAGATAGGTTTCCAGCAGCGAGGCGGACATATCGCGGAAGGTCTCGATGTTCTCGATCACCTGGATGGTGTGGTCGTAAACATCCCTCAGGTAGATCTTGATCGCTTCCGAGACGAGGGGCGAATCACTCCTCTGCATCTTGCTGATGGCTTCTCGCAAAGGCCAGACCGACTTTCGCAGGAACAGCATATCTCGCTTCAGATTGTAGATGGCGGGAAGAACGCCGGGCTGCGGGTCGGACACAACTGAATCCTCCAGATCCTCGAACCGATCCCCCAGCTTTTCCATGATCACAAAATAGTGGTCCACGATGGCGTCAATCATGGAATAGGCCAGATAGTCTGCGCCTTGCTTTCTTATTTTGCCCTTGGCTGTACGCAGCCGATCTCGCAGGGGATTGAAAACATCAACCTCTTTTTCTTTGAATGATATTATAAAATTTGGTCCCAGGATCATGCTCACCTGATCCATATCTAAGTTGGAATCTCCCAGGTCATCCCTCATCCACCTCATCCGCTTTATTATCATTATTTTCATCGTAGTAGAGCATCTTTAGCACGATGAATATGTAATCATCATAATCCTCAATTTTAGGACGCTGATCGGTCAGGATATCTTCCAGAACCAGAGGATGAATTCCATAGCATGAGCCGAGTTTCTCCAAGACATCCATCTGATGAAGGCCGTCAATGTTTATCCAGGTTACAGTGGGCTTATCTTTGAACCTGAAACACTCCTCTACCTCTTTGACCTCTGCCTCGTGATAATGCTGTTCATCATAATCAATTATAGTGATCTTGGGCCTTTCCAGGGGCTTTTCGCTTGCCATCGGCAGCGGGTGGGCAGCGAGTTCTAAGATATCTCTGCCAGTGCTTTGGCTCAAGCCGTTTGCCCGCAGTGGGCCCAAACCCTTTGCCTTCTCCGTAATGCTCCTGAATGTAGCCATTTCAACCTCTAAACCGGAGATGTCTCTTCTTTTGCCCGCTCTACTACTACGATCTCATGCAGGTCTTCAATGCCTTCAATCGACCTTATGCGATCGTTTATGAGGGTATTCAGCTCATCGAGGCTTTTGGACCAGACCTTGAGGAAGAGGTCGTACTCACCCAGTATCCCATAGACCTCAGTTATCTCTGGGATCTTCGCCAGAGCCTCGACTGCCTGATCGTGTCTTTCATTGTCCGTCTGCACAAGCATAATCGCGGTCACTGCATAGCCTGTAGCTGCCGGATTGGCCATAATGGTGAATCGCTCTATGACCCCATTGGCCTTCATGCGTTTGAGCCGAAACTGTATGGTAGCATCGGAGATGCCGGATTTTCTTGACATCTCTTGCAGGCTCATGCGCGCATTCTCCCGAAGACTGCGAAGAATGGTCCGATCCACTTCGTCAAGATCCACAGCTATTGCCCATGATAATCTGGTATTCTCCTTGGTGATTCGTTATTGTATTGGTATATTACCAATATTACCATATAAATGTTGCTCTTTACCTAATATAAATTATTAATAATACTTGAATCGTTGCCCCGCATCTGGAAGAAGTTTTTAGAAAGAGGACATGAGGTAGGGGCAGCTCACTTGTTAGCTACCTCACATCCAGTTCAAGCGAACTACGGAGAAGTTCCTGGCCAGCGTCCAACTTTCCTTGTACTTGCCTGCCGCCTCCACCCGGTTGACCAGATTGGATGATTCCTCGGTGATGTTCAGCCGCAAATCGATGATCACCTTGCTGCCGATGCCCATGGAAAGCAGCGACCAATTGGCGTAGCTTGTCGTCAGCTCGGCAGGCCGGAGGGATGAGGTGATGTTCTCGGTTCCCGTCGGGAAGACGTCCTTCATATAAACCGGCCCTAAAGCCTGGTTGCCGTTGTTCTCGATGGTGATCCGATAGTCGGCAAAGGTAGTGTTAATCATATCTACCCGGGCCACCTTACTCAAAGAGAGATGCGGTCGGTAATTCTATGTACCGGCTCAGGGCCTTCTCTTTATCTCTATCCCGGCGAAGCTATAAATAACTCCCAAGTAGTTAACCTTTAGAATGAGCCGCCAGGGATTTTATCAAGGAAATGCAGAGAAATGGATAGCGAGGGCACAGAGCCATGCTCACTGAAATCCTGATCATTTTTCTCCTGTTCCTGGCCAACGGCGCGTTTTCCATGGCCGAGATGGCCGTGGTCTCCTCCAGCAAGGCCCGGCTCAGGGTCCTGGTGGAAGAAGGCCATGCAGGTGCAAAGGCGGCCTTAGAGCTGGCTGAAAATCCCAACCGCCTCCTCTCCGCCGTGCAGACCGGCATAACTCTCATCACCACCTTGACGGGAGCCTATGGAGGCGCAACAATTGCCGATGAGCTGGCTCTTTACATCAGCTCCATTCCGGCTCTATCCCCATACAGCAGCGGCCTGGCCCTGGTCTCTGTCGTCCTGATGATCACCTTCTTCAGCCTGGTCATTGCGAGCTGGTCCCCAAGAGAATCGCGCTCAGCAATCCGGAGCGCTTCGCCTCTCTTGCTGCCGCCCCCTTAGCTGCCTTCTCCCGTCTTGTCTCTCCCGTGATTGTCCTGCTTAGCTTTTGCACCGATCTGGTGCTGAGGGCGCTGGGGGTGAAGGCCTACACCGAGCCTGCTGTGACCGAAGAGGAGATACGCATCCTGATCGACCAGGGAACGACGGCAGGCGTGTTCGAGGAGGAGGAGCAGGACATCATGGAGAGGGTCTTCTCCCTGGGGGACAGAAGGGTAAACTCCATCATGACCCCCAGAGGTGAGATCGTGTGGCTGGACATCGACGATTCCGGAGGCGAGATTTCTCGAAAGATAGCAGGCGGCGCATACTCCATGTTTCCGGTCTGCAGCAAGAAGCTGGACAACGTCCTGGGGGTAGTCCAGTCCAAGGATCTGCTGAGCTGCAACCTGGCCGACCAAAAGGTTAACCTCAAGACATCTCTCCTGCCGCCCCTCTTTGTGCCGGAGAGCATGAGGGCTCTAAAGGTGCTGGAAAGGTTCAAGCAGACGGGAATTCATCTGGCCATAGTTTTAGATGAATATGCATCGGTGCAGGGAATAGTGACCCTGGTAGATCTCCTGGAAGGGCTGGTGGGAGACATACCGCACATCGATGATCTGGCTGAGCTGCAAGTAGTGAAGAGGGAAGACGGCTCCTGGCTGGTGGACGGCTCTCTGCCGGTGGATGACTTCAGAGAGACGATCGACCCGGAAGGGCTGCCCGAGGAAGAGGATTATCAATACATAACCTTAGGCGGATTTGTGATGACGCATTTGGAGAAGATACCTACCGCGGGAGATCACTTCGAGTGGAGTGGCTACCGCTTTGAGGTTGTGGACATGGATGAACGCAGAGTGGACAAGATTCTGGTAACTCCTCTGGCAAAGGACAAAGATAGGTCATTATGAAAGGCGTTTTAATTCTTTCCGGCGGCGTGGATTCGACCACATTGCTTTACAAGATGCATTCTGACGGCTATGAGGTGACGGCTCTCACCTTCAACTACGCCCAGAGGCACAAAAAAGAGATAACCTATGCAAAAGCGATTGCAAAAAGGCTGGACATCACGCATCACGTCGTCGATCTCAGCTCTCTTGCATGCCTTTTGGGCGACAGCGCACTGCTGGGGGGAATAGAGGTGCCTAGCTGTCACTACACAAAAGAGGCCGCCAAAAAAACATTCGTACCCAATCGCAACATGATCATGCTCTCCGTGGCGGCGGGCTACGCCGAGGCTCACGAGATTGCCGAGGTCTTTTACGCGGCTCACAAAAATGATAGCACCATCTATCCCGACTGCCGACCAGAGTTTGTTCAGGCGCTGCGCCCTGCCATCCGGCTGGCTACCGCCTGGCATCCCGTAGATTTGCGGGCTCCTTTTGTGGACATGAGCAAGGCGGAGATCGTGAGGATGGGCCTCGCCTTGCGGGTACCATACGAGCTAACCTGGTCCTGCTACAAGGGGGAAGAGCGGCCCTGCCGCACCTGCCCCACCTGCATCGAAAGGGAGGAAGCGTTTGCCCTGAACGGAAGGCAAGATCCGCTGCTGGAAGACGGGAATTGATTGGCTATTTATCGTTCATCTGATCTTGCCAAGCAAGCGGTTGATCTCCGCCAGATCAAATCCTTCCGGATTGATCCCCTCAGGACTACGAATTCCTTGGGTCATTCGATTGTACTTCCAATTCCGGACCCACATCCAAAACTGGCATTAATTTCTACCAGCATATCCTCTTTCCTGGCGAATTCGCCGTAATAGTGCAACAATCACACATACGAAAACTTAGATTTAAATATTAGAAATTAATATGGTTTATGCCGAATGACACATCTAAAACCTCATGCACGCAAAAAGAAAGGAAAACGGCGGTCACATCCCCGGAAGATGAACACATTGAGACACGAGTTCGATCAAATCGTCCAAGGATCGGAGGATTTGGCGCAGAGAACTCCTCTTCCGCTTATCGTGATCGCGACCTATCTCAATCGTCTCGACTTCAAAGAGAGCATAAATCGTTATGTAAAATGGGACCCTGCTCAGTGGAAATATAGTCCCGGAGTTTTGGCACAGCTTCTGGTAATCGCGGTATTCATCCAGGCAAATAAAAAGATAGCATTAAGCCGGATTCGTCAAGTTTATGCTGGTATGGACCTTGAAATGTTAGCTGGTGAACCAGTTGAACCTGCAGAGTTGTCCGATGATCTATTTGCAACCATGCTGGATCGCCTCTGGTTGGCAGGATGCGAAAATTTTTTGAGTACAATAGCCTTGACGGTACGTATCGTATTTGATCTGCCTCCAAACTATGTTCTTCACTCGGACACCACCTCTCACGTCCTGTATGGTGATTATGACTCATCAGAAGACGTTTCGGATCCGTCTCTTGTCCTCCCAACATACGGCTACAGCAAGGATAAACGGAATGATCTGAAACAGATCATGACGGGGATGGTGACTGATGGAGACGGACTCATCCGCATCAGCCACGTCCTTGACGGGAACACGGCTGACTGCAAGTATAATCATATGATGATAAAAACACTTCAGGAGGTGTACGGAGACGAATTCTATCGCTATACCTACATCGCGGACAGTAAAATGCTGAATAAGAAGAATTTGGATCTCGTCTTCCGTGACGATAAACCGGTAAAGATAATCTCCCGCATTCCTGAAAACTTCGCAGGAAAGCTTGCAGAAAAAATTCGTATTCTTGCATACGAAAAACAAGAATGGAAGAGTCTTGGTATCTGCTGCGAACATCCTGCTGGGAAAGGAAAAGAACCGGAATACTGGGTTCAAACATTTAAACGATCGGTCTTTAGCTTCCCGGTCTGGATTCATATTTATAGAAGTGGTGATGCAGAGCGTCGTCTACAGTCAAAGATAGAAAAAGATCGTGCAACGTTTGAATCAGATCTCAAAATTTTGACGGATAGAGAGTTTGCCTGTGAACCGGATGCAAACACTGATCTTGTGGCATTCCTCAAAACACATTCGAAATCCTTCTTTTCTGTAAGTCTTTCTGCTGTTGCATTGGTCAACGAAAAGAATCCAGTTGGAAGGCCATCTGCGAAGCCCAAACCAAAACAGATTGAGGTTGTATGGGCTGTCACTGCAGGACAAATCATCCAAAATGGAAAAAAAATTGAACGCCAGCGTCAGAAAGATGAATCGTTTTGTCTTCTGACCAATATTGATCCGGATACTTTGGAAAGCAGGGAGATCCTGCTGAGGTATAAGGCTCAGCATAAAGTGGAAAATAACTTCAGTGTACTGAAGACGCCTCTGCTCGCTTCAACTCTCTTTCTTGAAAAACCGCAACGAATTGAAGCGATGATGACCTTATTATATTTTAGCGTACTAATGCATGGCATCCTGCAGTTGATATCGAGAACCAGGATTGCTGCCTGCGAAGAAGCCCCTCCGTTAGGACCGCAAAATAGGCCTCTTATCCGCCCGAAGTCTGAGACGATGCTTAATGTTCTTGCCCTGTTTGAGATCATTTCCAAGGGGGATGCTGTTTCGATACGAAGCAAAATGCCGGAAAGAAGGACGCAATTGGATCTAATACTATTTCTTGTAGACTTCAATCCTACATCAATCTGATTTGATCTCAGCTGGAAATCCTGTGATGGAGCTTTTTGAGTCTAGACTGTCGATAATATATTTAATTTGCTCGGACGGACCACAGAGGCAACGTCTTTTTGTTATTGCTCCGGGTAGGTTGTGAGTTATTCCCATTTTTTCTGCTCTTACGGAGGCGGTTCAGTTCCCATAATTATTGGTGATTTTGGTTGGGGGTCCGGAATGGGAATTAATTGCTTTTCAGTTTCTTTATAATGAGAAACACTAACATATAGTGCAGCTTCCCGATAAAGCGACTCATTTATAGCGGCAATCCGAATGCTCCCTATAAGAAAAACGAAAAACAAGAAACCAAGCAATGCCATCATAAAGACGACATACTTGTTCCAAGTCCATTCGACAGTGAAAGCTGCAAGAAGGCCTGCCATAAGGGCAACTGTTGCTTCTCCATAATTTTTTGAGATGGCGTATACTATAACTGAAATTATTATGATGAGTAAAATAATTGATCCCATCTTAATTTCGACGAAGAACAACGAGGCCATGAATACTATTGCGGCAAGGAGCAAACCTGTTATGACCACCGCAGGAGCTAGGTTATAGGAAGCCGAAATTGAATTTCGTAGAGCCTTGAAAGATTCATTTAATGTGTCGGAAGTCTCGACCATTGGGACCTTAGTTATTTGATCTCTATTTAATCTCATCTAATCGATACTATCTCGTACAGGCTCCATACCATATTACTCGATCGCTGCGGAAGGCGCCAAGCAGGCCTCCGGCCCCCCTGGCGCGCGGGCGTCCCTGCGATCCGTGCTCGATCAGATTCCTGCCGGGCATCTGCGCCGCCCAAGCTGCATCCCTACCGCCCCCGAAGTTTCACGCCAGCAGGCATGCCCGGCCATGAGCGTCCACCCACGCGCCCGCTCGACCGCACCGCAAGCGATGAAAACCCCATTGACAGACTTTTGAATGCACCATCCCAAACCATAAAGTGGTGAGAAAAAGGCAGAAGTTCTGGAATGAGGGCCGACATCCTATTGAATGATAACTTGTATGGAGTTTTTGGCCATGCCCTATACTGCGATATTTCTGCCAAAGGCTGAAAAATATCTGGTTAAGCTGGATCAGGACACCTACGAGCAGATAGAAGAGCATGTTGAGGAGCTGAAGAAGAATCCATATCAGCGCCGTCCACTTGCAGATATCAAGAAGCTTGTTGGTTTCAAATCGCCCGCAATGTATCGAATGAGGATCGGACGACAGCGACTGGAATACTTCGTTGATGAGTTCGAGAAGGCGATATACATCACCAAGGCCTTTCCTCGATCTGGAGATTCGGATTACCGATGAAGGTATATATCAAAAACAACTTAAATATGCCAGGTGGTCATGAGATGGCAGCCGTCGTAAAAGCAAAAGAGATCCAAGAGAAGATAGATTACAGCGAGGCGGCATACGTTGATTCCCAATATGAGTATTTGCAGAAGCATAAATCTGAGGGAATCACATTAGAAGAATTACGGCGCAGGCGTGCTAGCCAACGCTAAACCAAGCTCTATTTTATAAGGATGAAAAAATATTTTAGCAAGGCTCTGAGATCATGCGTGATCTCTTCCACATAATGACTTGGCCCACACGCGCGCCCGCCCGACCGCAAGCGCAGCCGCCCAAGCGGGACTCCCGCCACCGTGCTCCTGCCCGCCTCGGACCTGGCCGGAGCCGATCTATAGCCTATCACGCAAAAGTTTTATATCATACGTGCGTTGTGCAGTGTTAGAAATAACTCGCGGAGAGTGAACCAAAAGGTCTTCGGCATCCATAAGGTGCTCGCTCTCCGCTAAAAAAATACTAAATTTTAGATGAGTGCATTGTTAAAGAAATATAACCTAATGAAGCATCCTTGAGCTTTGTTGCGCAACTATTATCAAAGCTTGCGATGTATATCTCTTTTCCCATTTCTTTTACGCCTTCGACAGCTCGGAAGAAATCAGCATCTCCCGCGCATATGATGGCCACATCGAACGCATTTCGTGATGCCAACAAGAGTAGATCGGTAACCAAGGCCACGTCTACACCCTTTTCGTATTTATCAGTGATGTCACCATTAGCGGCTTGGACCAATTTCAAGTCAAAAGTCTTGACATCGAACTTGATAAAACTGTTAAAGATAGAATAAAGCGCTTCTTGGGCTCTGACCCTATCATCCGGCTGAGATCTGTCAACAGCACAGTACATTATGACTCGTGTTAAGTCGTATTTTTCTAGCCTCTGAATGCCCGAATCCGCCAAGAAATCCACTAACTTCTGATAATCAAATTTGATGCCCTCTCGGCGTGACCCTCGGAAGATGTTAGAATTATCGATGAATATCATTAGGCGTTTCAATGAACCACCGCAGCGCTAAATTCCTTCATGAGGTTAAGAAGCTAACTGTTGACTGGAGAGCGAGACTTTGTCTCACCCACGTTTTTCCTGCCCGCCCAGGAGCTGGCCGCGATCCCGTTCGACCGCAAGCGTAGCCGCCTAGCGGGCCTCCGGCTCCCACTGGCGTGCGGGCGTCCCGGTCACCCTGCTCGATCGGATTCCCGCCAGCCATCCGTACCGCCAAGCCTGCCTCCCTGTGCCCCCCGAATCACCAGAGCAGCATGCATGCCCGGCCACCGAGCGGCCACACGCCCGCGATCCCCGCCTGACCGCAAGCGGGACGGCGCGGGCCTCCGGCTCCCACTGGCGTGCGGGCGTCCCGGCCATACTGCTCGATCGGATTCCTGCCCGTCATCCACGCCGCCCCAATTTGCACCTCGCCGCTCTCTGAGGAGGTTATGAATCCCGGCCCGATCCGCGGCCCTTTCGCAATCCTTATAGCTTTGTAGCGAGAAGAACCTATCATGGCCGGTGCTAAAGAGAAAGCCGTCATTCATGAATCTACAATTGAAGAGATAGAATTAGAGGTCTCTGAGATAAGAGAGTTGGATCAATTAGCAGAAGAGACTCGCAAGTGTGGCATATCCTGGGAAGACCTTGAGGCAGAACTTGGTCTATGAGCTTTCATGTTCGCTTAAACAGAGATATCAGGTATATTCTATTATCGCTTTCTCGCGCACATCAAGAAAAAGTTGGAAAACTAATCGATCGCCTAAGCGAGAATCCATATCCGTCAAGATTCAAATTCATTGATATTTCATCAACCAATTTTGATATTAAAAAGTGCAAAGGCCATCAAGCCAGATTCCGGGTAAGACTTGGCGAATACAGGCTTATTTATGATATAGATGAGGCAAGCCAAATGATCCTTATTCTGAAGCTTGATACCAGAGGCGACATCTATTAGATACCAAATTGCGAAAAGCACGCTCGATTTGCCTCTTTCATCTCCTTCAAATCTAATGTGGTCATAGATATCGATGGCATCCTTCAGGCACCCACAAAGCCGCAAGCAAGTGAACCGCTCGACCGCAACGATGCCGCCAACCGGGCCTCCGGCCCCCCCTGGCGTGCGGGCGTCCCGGCGATCCCTGCTCGACGGGGATGCATGCGACGGGCGCTCAAGGCCCGTCCGCCAGAAGCTCCGTGATCTTGTCATCTTCGTCAACTTTAAATATTAAGCTTGATGCATATTATCTTGAGTAGTGTTGTAAGTCCTTCCCGAAAAGGATGAGGCTGCCCTGAGGAGGATGGGACGAAGTAAGGAAGGGTTCACTACACAATCCTTATCTTTTCCTTCGAAGAAATCTATTATAGTTATCAAAGTGGTCCTTCTCCAGGCCATATAGCGACTTATCGACGATTACCTTTGCTTTGCCTTCTATCTGGTATTCCGTTATGATCTTCAAGAGCAGTGATCCAACAATATAATTGTATAATATTTTTTGCTTATTTTTTAGCCGTTCATATACCTGATGCTTACGCAAAACAGCATAGGCAATATCTGTATCCGTCCTGGCCATGCAGTCTAAGACGCGCTCTTTGATTGTTTGGCTGGAATTATGAAATTTTAATTCTGGAATTTGTTTATATTTCTTAGGGAGCCTTTGTTCTCTGACTCTTTTGATACAACGGCCAACCTCGGAGGGATTTCTAGCGATGACTGCGGCCAAGATAAAATGCTTGGAGGCCCGCGGCCCAAATCCTAAATCTCCGGACTCATCCAAGTATATCATTTGATCCGCTTGTTCTTTTATTGGACCTCAATAAAGCTTTGGGCATCGCTCGACCGCAAGCGTGACCGCGCGGGCCTCCTGCCCCCCTGGCGTGCGGGGCCGGTCGGGCCTGTTGACCCGGTGGCGCATACCTCTGGCAAGGGGAGTTTTCGGGTGCTGGATTAGGAAAGCAAGGTCTTCGGTTTGTTATTAATATTAGCTGATAACTATAACCATACCACTAACGTCTCACGCGAAGCCGCGAAGGCACGACAATCTCTTGACCGCCGCTGGCCCGCTCGTGGGCTGCCTTTGGCGAGGCGGGCTGCCCACCGGGCCGGGGCATCGCTCCTGGCGGTGCCGCTCGGGCTCGGGGGCCCGCCTGCGCGCGCTCGTGTGCGGGTGCAGGAGGCCGGATGAGCAATATTTCTGCGGGACCAGTCTTCATGAAATGCTCAGTCCACGGTTACTATTAGCCGCTATCTGCAAAGCGACGACGAACGAATCCAACCACAAAAATCCCATGATCCTCTGAACTGGGTTCATGCCTAATGTATGAAAAACCCGTTGAATCATTGGTAAAGCTGATATGGAAATTTCACGTCTCTGCGATCTCTGCGTCTCTGCGGTTAATATTCGTAGCGGAATAATCAAACCCAGGGGTTACGAAATTATACCGCAGAGTCGCAGAGCGCACGGAGGACGAACGAACGGAGACGACGATTAACCTGGATATTTGACCCATTGGCCTACCCCAAATCACGTGGCATTCCTTGACCGCCGCAGGCCCGCTCGTGGGCTGCCTTGGTGGGGGCGGGCTTGCCCAGCGGGCCGGGCCTCGCTCCAGGCGGCGTCCCTCGGGCTCGGGGCCCGGCTGCGTGTGCCCGTGTCCGGGTGCAGGAGGCCGGATGAGCAGTGTTTCGGTTCGAATGGTTTGCAAGTAGCGTTCGGTCTGTGGTTACTATTATCTCCATCTTGCTGACCGACAGCTGACGACTCCAACCACAGAGATCACGATGCTCACAGAGGACGCATAGGGCCAATTCAATTCTTCCAAAAGGTATTTAGTGCATGCAAGAGGAGATGATTGTAATGGCTGCTAGAACTAAGAAGATACCGGGGGCAAGAGCCAGGGCACTGATAGAAAGGAGTGCCGAAGAGATCGATAAATCCGTCAAATCATCTGATGCAGCAAGCCAAAAGCCATCTCTGCCTAAGATCAACGCTGATCTGATCAACGAGGATGACCTGACGAAAGAAGAAGAGATGGCAGCTATAATGAAGTTGGGTGAGATCTCTTTGCGTAAGTTCTTAGAAGACGAGCCTGATATCTACACACTGGAAGACCTGAAAGTCAGATACAAATGAAAGGCAAAATCGTTGCTATTCCTTTTCCATTTACCGATCTGAAGGGTGCCAAAGTGAGGCCTGCCCTTGTGATTTATGAAGGGCATGAGGATGTCATTGTGGCATTTATCTCATCAAAAATACCAGCTGAGCTTTACAATGTCCATGTTCTCCTGACCAAAGAAATGCCCGGCTTTAAGCTCTCAGGACTGAAAAGGGATTCCGTGATACAGTTGAACAAGCTGGCAACAATCGATAAGTCTCTAATTGAAGGCGAGTTCGGAGAGATCGATTCAGACCTTGAAAAGGAAGTTCGACGGATATTGATAGAGATATTTGACCGGTAACATCACTTCTTGTCGGGATACATTGGGGGCATTTGACCCAATTACCCTATCCTAAATCAAGTGACAATCCCTTGACCGCCGCTGGCCCGCTCGTGGGCTGCCTTTGGCGAGGGCGGGCTGCCCACCGGGCCGGGCCTCGCTTTTGGCGGTGCCGCTCGGGCTCAGGGGCCCGGCTGCGTGCGCTCGCGTCCGGGCGGGGGAGGCCGGTCGGGCCAGGGTTGAGTTAGCGGGAGACGAACTTAGCAACATTTCTGCGAAAATTATCTCCGAAAAGGCTTGCAAGGGATCACAAGATTTCTATAAATTACGATACACAATGCTGCGAGGACGGATGTAATGAATCGTAATCACCTTTTCCACTGCGTCAACCTCATAAATTATCCGATAATCGCCAACCCGAAGACGATGGAGTCTTTCTGATCCAGATACCTTGATCGATTGAGGGGGAAATGGCTCGGATTCAAGGTTCTCAATTTTTTCCATCGATCGAGAGATTATATCAGCAGGAAGGCGACGCAGGTCTTTTTCTACGGACGGCTTGAAGTCAATTCTAAACGATGCCATCTTGCTTCAGCCTTCGCTTCATCTCTTCTAAGCTAATGGTCTGCTCATTCCTACGCTCAGCAACGACCGCAAGATCGTGAAGATCCTCAGTCATCTGCTCATAGCGTTCTATGGAAAGAATAACTCCTTTTCTATTACCTTTAGCATCGATTATGTATTGCTCGTCGGATATGCCTGCCATAGATTCACCTGGACGCATGTTTGCGCATTACGAAGTTATTGTATTCTTCTTGGTTTAAATAGATGAGGTGAAGGAAAATATTGGCCCATGTTGCCGGTCCAATCTACATGCCAGCGCCCAAATATACGGTTACTATTACCCGCTCTCTTCAAAGCGACGACGAACGAATGCAACCACAAAGATCACGAAGCTCACAAATGCCGCACAAAGACTTTTTGCAGGGACAATTGACCCGTTGCCGATCCTATATCCCGTGACAATCACTTGACCACCGCTTGCCCGCTCGTGGGCTGCCTTGGCGAGGGCGGGCTGCCCACCGGGCCGGGCCTCGCACCGGAGTGCCGCTCGGGCTCGGGGGTCCACATGCGCGATCGTGTGTGGGCGGGGGTGGCCGGATGAGCAGTGTTTCGGTTCGAATGGTTTGCAAGTAGCGTTCGGTCTGTGGTTACTATTATCTCCATCTAGCTGACCGACAGCTAACGACTCCAACCACAAAGATCACGAAGCTCACAAAGGACGCACAAAGACTTTTTGTGGGGACATTTGACCCATTACCCTATCCTAAAAGCGCATGATAATCCCTTGACCGCCGCTGGCCAGCTCGTGGGCTGCCTCGGTTGGCGAGGGCGGGCTGCCCACCGGGCCGGGTCTCGCTTCTGGAGTGCCGCTCGGGCTCGGGGGCTAGCTTGTGCGCGCTCGTGTGCGGGGGCGGGAGGCCGGATTAGCAATATTTCTGCAGGGCAGGTCTCCAGGATAGCGTTCTGTCTATGGTTGCTATTATCTGCTATCTGCAAGCGACGACGAACGAATCCAACCACAGAGCTCACAGAGTTCACAGAGGACGCACAGAGACTTTTTATCAGGAATAATGCGGGACATTCGACCCATCGCCTATCCTGAATCACGTGACAATTCCATGACCGCTGCTGGCCCGCTCGTGAGCTGCCTTGGCGAGGGCGGGCTGCCCACCCGGTCGGGCCTCGCATCGGGGTGCCGCTCGGGCGTGCGGGGCCCGCCTGCGCGCTCGCGTCCGGGCGCAGGAGGCCGGATGAGCAATATTTCTGCGGGACAGGTCTCCATGCTAACGCTCCGTCTACCGTTACTATTAGCTGTTATCTGCAAGCGACGACGAACGAATCCAACCACAAAAATCCCATGATCCTCTGATCAGGGTTCATGCCTAAAGTACGAAAAACCCGTTGAATCATAGGTAAAGCTGATATGGCAAATTTCACGTCTCTGCGATCTCTGCGTCTCTGCGGTTAATATTCGTAGCGGAATAATCAAACCCGGGGGTTACTGAATAAAACCGCAGAGTCGCAGAGCGCACGGAGGACGAACGAACGGAGACGACTATTAACCTGGATATTTGACCCATTACCCTATCCTAAAAGCGCATGATAATCCCTTGACCGTTGCTGGCCTGCTCGTGGGCTGCCTTGACGAGGGCGGGCTGCCCACCTGGGCCGGGCCTCGCATCGGGGTGTCGCCCGGGCTCGGGGGCTCGCCTGTGCGCGCTCGTGTCCGGGGGCAGGAGGCCGGTCTGGCAGACGATGAGGTTGGCGCAAGGCCAGACCGCTATGAAAATCCAGATGACAGAAAGAACATTGGTATGGGAAAGATACTTTATATTATTATGTTCAATAGTACTTTTTGTTATCGATTATGTAAATGATAAAAGCCATTCAAATAGTAAATGAGGCTTGAAGATGTCGGAAGCTGTGTCCATCAAGAATGCCGAATGCAACTTAGAAGAGCTGCTCAAAGGTCTGCCGTTTGGAGAATCCATCACGTTGACTGGCCCGGAAGGCTGCCCCGTTGCCCTTTTGGTCTCGCTGAAATCAGGAAAGGCTGAGAGAAAGCCGGTTTCCGACTGGGATGCTCAAATGGATGAATTGGCCCAAAAGGTGAGCCGCGCCTGGAAAGGAGAAAAGAGTGCCGTAGAGGTTCTCTCGGAGATGCGAAGGTGAGAATCACCATCGACGCCAGCGTCTTTGTTTCATCTGCTCGATCTGATGAGCCAAATTATCTTCTGAGCAGAAAATTTCTTCGAGACGCGCGGTCCATGGAGGTTTACTGTCCCACTCTCGCCCTGGCTGAATGTGCCGCCGCCATTGCCAGGCAAACCAGTGATCCGTATCTGGCCAGGGAGCTTGTCGGCATGATTGAGGAGTTTCCGGGAATAAAGCTGATCTCGCTTGATCTCTCGCTGGCCAGAAGGGCCGCGCAAATTGCTATAGAGCATCGCCTGCGAGGTGCCGATGCGGCATATGTCGCCGTTGTTGATACGTTTGATGCCGCTCTGATCTCATGGGATCAAGAGATGCTGAAGCGATGTTCGGCCGCAGTGACGACGATGACGCCGGAGGGATGGTGTGGGGATCGAGGATCGGCAAGAAGCTCTTTGGCGGCAGTGGGCTGCCCACCGGGCCGGGCCTCGCTTCTGGCGATGCCGCTCGGACGTGCGGGGCCGGTCGGGCCTGTTGACCCGGTGGCGCATACCTCTGGCGAGGGGAGTTTTCGGGTGCTGGGTTAGGGAAGCAAGGTCTTATGTTTGTTATTAATATTAGCGGATAGTTATAACCGTACCACTAACGTCTCACGCGAAGGCGGCGAAGGCATGATAATCTCTTGACCGCCGCTGGCCCGGCTCGTGGTCTGCCTTGGCGAGGGCGGGCTTGCCCACCGGGCTGGGCCTCGCATCGGGTGCCGCTCGGGCGTGCGGGGCCGGTCGGCCTGTTGACCCGGTGGCGCATACCTCTGGCGAGGGGAGTTTTCGGGTGCTGGGTTAGGAAAGCAATGTCTTCGGTTTGTTATTAATATTAGCTGATAATTATAACCGTACCACTAACGGCTCACGCGAAGGCGCGAAGCCGCGAAGGCATGACAATCACTTGACCGCTGCTGGCCCGCCCGTGGGTTGCCTCGGCGAGGGCGGGCTGCCCACCGGGCCGGGCCTCACACCGGAGTTGCCACTCGGGCTCGGGGCCCGCCTGCGCGCTCGTGTCCGGGAGCAGGAGGCCGGATGAGCAATATTTCTGCTGGACAGGTCTCCATGCTAACGCTCCGTCTGCAGTTACTATTAGCTGCTATCTGTCAAGCGACGACGAACGAATCCAACCACAGAGCTCACAGAGTTCACAGAGGACGCACAGAGACTTCTCGTCGAGATACATTGGGGACATTTGACCCATTATCCTATCCTAAAAGTGCATGATAATCTCTTGACCGCTGCTGGCTCGCTCGTGGGCTGCCTTTGGCGAGGGCGGGCTGCCCACCGGGCCGGGCCTCGCTTCCGGACGGTGCTCGCTCGGGCTCAGGGGCTCGCATGTGCGCGCTCGTGTCCGGGGGTGGGAGGCCGGATGAGCAATTATTTCTGCTGGACCGGTCTCCATGCTGAGCTCCGTCTGTGGTTACTATTAGCTGCTATCTGCAAGCGACGACGAACGAATCCGATCACGAAGCTCACAAAGAACGCACAAATACTTTTGGGGGGACATTTGACCCATTACCCTATCCTAAAAGTGCATGATAATCTCTTGATCGCCGCAGGCCCGCTCGTGGGCTGCCTTTGGCGAAGGCGGGCTGCCCTCCGAGCCGGGCCTCGCACCCAGTGGGCGCTTTCTGGGTCTGGGATGAAGCTGAAGGGATTTCGGATGGTTCTAAGAGCTCTTTGACTATTGGATGACATTGATCTTAGAGGCCGTCTCGAATCATCCGCAAATTCGCAAATTTGATATAATCCAATGAATGTTGAAGGTTACGATATGCGGTTCGTACTTGATACCCAAATATTTCTACATTACAAATTGTTCACGGATTGTGACTGGAAGAGCATTTTAGGAGAAGATAGGCTAATATTATTAATTCCCCAGACGGTATTGAGTGAGCTGGATGAAAAAAAATATGACCAAAGAGATTATATCCGGAATCGGGCAAGGGATGTCATATCAAAATTTCGGGATATTAGGAGGGGTGAGAAAGTCCAATGCGGAATAAGCGTCGAATTTTTTTCAAAATTGGGTGACGATGTTGATTGGACTGCTCTTGGCTTAAATAATTCTAACAAAGATCATAGAATTATCGCTGAAATATTAAGAATAAAAACTCAATTTAAAGATGAAAATATATGTATCGTTACTGCCGATATGAATATGGAATTGCAGGCTGAAAATTTTAATATTAAAGTAATATACCCTCCTGATGAGTGGCTACTTAAAATAAAAGATCCAAGGGACAAAAGAATATCAGAACTGGAAAAGACCATTCCAAAAGTTAGACTATGTTTTTATGATGAAAGAGATAAGTCTCGGAAGGACGCTTTGGAGATATCGATAAGATTCAATGAGATTGATCTCTTGAACCAAGATAATATAGAAATAGAACATAAGGTTTCACAAATTAAAGAATATGTTAAGCTGGAAATAGAAGGCAAAAGGTACGACTATCTCACGGCTCCCGACCATATAAAAATATATGAAAATAATATGTGGAGTTATCCAAATAAATATAAAGAGTATTTATATACGTTAAGAATGTTTCATGAATGGAAGTCCTCCGCAATAAAGATTAAATTATGTTTAGAGAATGTTGGAAATATCCCTGCAGATGATGTAGATATTTGGATAGTATTCCCAAGAGACATTGAAGTCCTTAAAGAACTCCCTGGATGTCCTAAGGAACCGCATAAACCTAAGCCGCCAAAAGACATTTTTGACCCGACATACGGTTATGGATCATATAATATATCCCAACCAGATCTAAGTGATTTCAACAGAAACCTGAAGGGGATTAGCGGCCCAGATATCCAAGTGTCTCAGGATAATGTTTCAGTTCATTATTGGAGAAGAAAATTGAAACAAGGGCTCAATTGGCCTTTGCCCCTATATATTAAATTTAAATCTAATAATAACGTACATGAATTTCATATCGAGTATTCTATTAAAATAGGCAATATGCCAATGGAACAAAAAGGTGCATTAATGGTCGCTTTAAATGATAAAATTAGGTACGGCGAATGGGATTCGAACCCACGAACACCTTCGTGACTGGACCCTGAATCCAGCGCCTTTGACCTGGCTTGGCAATTCCCGCAAAAGATGCAACCAATCTCATGCAGTAGTGGTATTTAACAGAGTTCGTAAGGCCCGCTCGCCCCTCGCTCTGGAATTGTCGCTCCCTTCTTTCTTGCCGGCCTCTTCCGCCGTGGCCTCCACTCCCCGCCCACGCGCGCTCGGCTTCGCCCGACAGCCCGCCTGGGGGCCTTTTCGCGCCTTCAGCTTTGCAGCCGGGGCCTTTTTCGATAGGCAGATCCGTCTGTATTTGGCGTCTTTGTGCCTGCGGCAAGAATTGTCCTTCTCTCATCTAAACTTCGCGCCTTCGCGTTATGCCCTGGATCTCGCACGAAGCCATGTTCGCCGACCTCAAGCACTATCCTGCCATGAAGCGCTCAGGCGTTCTGCTGCAATTGCATCTTCCTTAATTGATGATCAATGCGCCGCCGTCCGGGCCGATCAAGGCTGCGGCCCTGCGGGTAACCTTGCGGCGCGGTCACTGAGTCGGCTCATCTGTCGAAAACTGATTAGCATGCGTTTGGGTAAGCCTTGCAGAGCGAGGAAATTATGTGCGAAGATGCTGAGGGTCGGGGTTTGTGTTGTGTATATGGCTAGACCTACCCAACCACTGAAGGCGTGGATGTCAGCACCGGTAAGAGGTTATTACTAGCGGGATAACTATTGGTTTTGTCTCGCGACCATGTCAATAGCGTCATAAAGCTGGCAGGG
Source organism: Methanotrichaceae archaeon (assembly GCA_963803855.1). GTDB lineage: Archaea > Halobacteriota > Methanosarcinia > Methanotrichales > Methanotrichaceae > Methanothrix. The sequence goes on along the minus strand of CAWDNX010000001.1, from coordinate 13,556 downwards.
GCACATTTTGACAGGTGTCACTCAAAACTACTTCGTGTGAGCGATGATTGAGGTTGCAAACTCCCGGAGCCGGGCCTTGCTTGAGATCTTCGCCCAGACCGCCGATGAAATAGTTGCGATAGATTTCATGGGTGTAGAAATTACTTCATTTTGACATCGCAAGTCTTATGCTTGTGGCACTCTTCTCTAGCCAGAATTATGAAAAAGATTGATTCTCTTATTAGTGCCTCGGTTAGTTGTTGGTGCAGCACAGGGTACTCTACTGAAGGACATAACGCCTGGAAAAGTAAACGTCGATCTTGGAGACGGATATAAAGCATCGTTCACCCTGCCAAATACAGTGAGAGCATATGACATAAAAACCGACTCCCAGTACCACGTGGTCTCTGTCAATGCCGCTGATAATGAAGATAGCTTTCTAGAGATACAACTTACAGTGACATCACAATCGTACCCACACTCTATACCCGCTGCTGGTAGATCTGGCAGTGGTCTAACATATGTCCCCCGGTCGATAGATGGGGCCACTGGATGTGTGATTTACGCTTATTCAGAGGACAATCCAGGAACTAACCCCGATGAAGCCAACGGAGCAGCATTCAAATATTATCCTGGTGCCACAACTCCTAAAGTTATTCCCGACAGCACCGAAGTGGAGGGCATTTATGAAGTTTATGCCGATTCCCTTGGGTCGTCTGGCCCAACGACTATTTCAGTATTCGACTCAATTCTTAACAGCATACACGTTACGGGTGTATAGGTCAAGCCTATCTATTTCTTTTTTTTTAAAATCTTGGACCCAAAGGTTTTTCTTTAGACCTTCTAATCTTGAAACAATACAAGTAGGGATTTCATGCAACTTAAGCTTATTCTTTCTTTGATAGCGTTGGCTGCTTTGTATATACCTGCCTTTGGGCAGACAACAGCAGATGATTGGATTAAAGAAGGCATTGCACTCGACAACCAGGGCAATTACGATGAAGCCATCAAGGCTTATGACGAGTCCATCAGGCTGGCTCCACACGATGCCGGGGCCTGGAACAACAAAGGCCTTGCACTCAATGCTCTGCGCGAATATGATGAAGCCGTTAAGGCTTTGGCCATCATGTTTAATCCCAACTTAGCTCCTGCATGGAGGAACAAATGCAATACACTTCTTGAGCAGTTTAAGTACGATGATGCACTACAAGCTATTGACAAGGCTATTGAGATCGATCCACAAAATGCAGAAGCATGGAACAAAAAAGGCTATGCTCTCAACAAATTGAGCAGATATAATGAATCCATACAGGCTTATGATAATGCAATCAATATAGATCCAAACGATATAGATCCATTAGCTAACAAGGCCCTTGCCATCAATAGCTTAGGAAGGCACGAAGAAGCTCTAAAGATTTACAACATTATTCTTGAAACAAGCCCGCTTGATTTTAGGGGATGGTATAACAAAGGTATTGTTCTCCGTGACATGGGTAAGTTTGAGGAAGCCATTCAAGCATATGATGAAGCAATCAAGATCGAACCTCAATTCGCAGATATTTGGTGCAGCAAAGGCGATGCACTTGCTGAACTAGACAAGTACGATGACGCCATTAAATCATACGACCAGGCCATCGAGATAGATCCCCAAGATGCTGATGTGTGGTACAACAAAGGCGAAGCCTTCCTTAACCAGAGCAAATATAATGAAACCATACGGGCTTGCGACAAAGCCATCGAAATTAATCCAAAACACGCATTAGCCTGGAATAATAAGGCCTGGGCGCTGCAGTTGTTAGGTAGATACAACGAATCACTTGAATTTATCAATAAAGCAATCGATTTAAACCCAAAGAGTGCTACAATTTGGGATACTAAAGGTTTTGCACTTAGCGGTTTAGGAAGACATAAAGAAGCTATTGAATGCTATGATAAAGCGATCGAATTAGATCCATATGATGCAATTTTTTGGAACCACAAAAACAGTTCATTAAAAGCACTTGGTCAGACTGTGGATACTTCGCAGATTAATACAACTTCGAATATCTCAGGGAACCTCACAAATATAAATGAATCAGATCCCGTTTATTGGTATAACAAAGGCGTAATGCTCTTAAGGAACTGGGTAAATACGACGAGGCCATGCAGGCTACGATGAGGCCATTAAGTTGATCCCAACTCATGCCAATGCTTGGGCCAACAAAGGAGTTGTTCTCCTTATGCAGGGAAAGTATGACGAGGCGAACAAGGCTTCGATAAGACTATCAAGCTAGATCCCAATCTTACCGAAGCCTGGCACAACAAAGGCGCAGCTCTCGATAAGCTGGGCAAGTACGACGAGGCAATACATGCTTATGATGAGGCTATCAGATTAGATCCGACCCTTGTCAACGCCTGGTACGACAAAGCCAGAATTCTCGTGGAAAGAGAAAAATACGAAGACGCCTTACAGGCTTTCGACGAAGCTATTCAGATCAATCCGCGAGATGCCGAGATCTGGTACGATAAAAGCAATCTTCTCGTATATCTTGGAAGGACCAACGAAGCCAAAGATGCCTACTCTAAGGCAAAGAGGCTTGGTTGGGATGTTTTGCCTTTTGTAGAATCACCAGCTGGGAAGCATTTGTGCCAGATTGGGACACCAGGCATAAACGAATTTGTAATCAACTGGACCGATAGCAAAAACTATACCAACCTGGAAAAGCATGTTTCTGATGGGACCACTACACAAGGTTATGAAACGTGGCCAACGACATTTTTTGATCTAACGGCGCAGACTAATGAAAATACCACGTTGGCGTTTCAAATTAGTTGGCATCCCGGGAAAAAGGAACCATCTAATGTCCAAGATATAAAATCGGACGCGGATAACGCAATTCGATCAGATATAACTATCCAAGGGAAGAAAGCATTGTTGGTTAAAAACAAGGAACGAAAAGTATACCAAGGCACAGATGAACCTCCCTCTATAACCCAGGCATCGTTTTTTGTTTGCTACTACCCCGATGATTATACCGAAGTAGTCATTCGTGCTCCGGCCAGCGAATGGAACGATTCAGAATTCAAGAATGCGATGATCAGTCTGAAGGTGACACCACCCATCGGATATTATTGAGAAGACGACGGGCATGTTTCTGCCCGGCTATTTTCTTTTCTTTCTGTAAAATCTGCGACCCAAAGGTTTTCGATAGGCAGATTCGTCCGTGTTTGGCGTCTTTGTGCCTGTGGCAAGAATTGTCCTTCTTTTATCGAAACTTCGCGGCTTCGCGCCTTCGCGTGAAAACGTGATCTCGTGCGAAGTCTCGAAGGGCGTCGAAAAGTTGATGCCTTCAATCACACCGATCGATTTCTTCTCTCTGAAAAGGTGCTATCCCCGGCAGGCTTCCGAATTCCTTTTCATCCATCCTCTTGGGTCTGCCGTCTGCTCCAATCTCCTCCACCCTGGCCTCCACACCCCGCCGCTCCAGCTCGGCCAGCAGCTCCTCCATGAACACGCCCCTCCCGCTCACGCGCGCGTGCTCGCACTCCCGCACCCGCCCGCATGGGGGCCTTTTCGCGCCTTCAGCTTTGCAGCCAGGGCCTTTTCAGATAGGCAGATCCATCTGTGTTTGGCGTCTTTGTGCTGTGGCAAGAAATGTCCTTCTCCCATCGGAACATCGCGGCTTCGCGCCTTCGCGTGAAAACGTGATCTCGTGCGAAGTCTCGAAGGGCGTCGAAAAGTTGATGCCTTCAATCAAAACGATCGATTTCTTCTCTCTGAAAAGGTGCTATCCCCGGCAGGCTTCCGAATTCCGTTTCATCCATCCTCTTGGGTCTACCGTCTGCTCCAATCTCTTCCACCCTGGCCGCCACACCCCGCCGCTCCAGCTCCCGCCAGCAGCTCCTCCATGAACACCCCCCGCCCGCTCACGCGCGCGCTGGCGGGGCCTGGCCCCGTGGGCCGCCCCCCGGTGTAGCCGCTGCTCGTCGTCTGCACGCCGCAGCTGGGGCTGCCCGCCACCCCCACGATCCGCAAGCTTGCGCCCTCGTTAGCAAGCATCTGCAAGAGATCCGCATAGTCTTCGATCAGGGCGCGGCAGAAGCGGCGAAACTGGGGCACGTCGAGCTGGTTTTTGGTTACGGCCCAGCGCTCCAGCCCCAGGTAGAGCGCCTCCGGGCAAGGGAGTTGCACCGTGGGGCCCTCGGGCCGGAAGGGCAGCGGGGCCAGGCCCCTCACTCGCGTCAGAGGGTTAAGCAGGCAGTGGGCGGCGACGGTGATCTCTTTTGATTTGTCATCATCCCGGCATTTTGAAGAAAATGGCATGTGCATGAATCGAATTCTCTGTGCGTCCTTTGTGAGCTTCGTGATCTTTGTGGTTTGTATTCGTAGTCTTGTAGTTTAATTATCACGCTACGAATCTCATCATTTCTGCCACTGCTTGCTTTTGATATATTGATAGAACTTGATGCCGTCCATGTCGTCGTAGAAGATTATCTTCTCCGCCTTCTCCCCCACCTTGATCTTCAGAGTGTTGTTGTGAAACTCGTTCTCGTACAACACATCATCGATTACATCCAGGGGCACGGTCTGCACGCTGTCCCAGGCGATGCCCGGCCTCACAAAATGAACATTCTTGTCCGTGGTCACCAGATAGCCCAGTATCTTGTCCAGCATGCCCATCCTGACGATGGCCAGCATCTGCTGGGATGCCTTGCTTTCCAAGATAGCCGGAACGATCTGCACCAGCGTCTCGCCTGCCGCGGCCAGCTTCTTGGCCGTGCGGTTGAGCTTCTTGGGAACTTCTATTCCGCCCATTTCTATTGTATCAGTCATATTGATCTGCTTTAGGTTAGTGTTTCTTTGTGCGTCCTTTGTGGTTTGTGCCTTTGTGGTTTGGTTATTTGAGTGGAGATGTGAAATTAGTGCTTACTTCCACCTCACCACAAAGACACAAAGGCACAAAGACGACCTAATATTTGAGTCATAGGCGTCTCTTTGTGAGTGCTCTGTGATCTATGTGCCTTCTGCATTCTAAGTCACAATCTTTTCCAGGCAGTCGTTCTCCAGGGCTATGCGCACCTCGCGCGCCAGCCTGCGTCCCGTGGACATGTTGGTGCGCCAGAGGGCATTTCCGTAGGGATGCCCGACGGCCATGTGCACATTGGTGCCGCCGCCGATGCGCGGAGCGACGTCGTAGATGTAGAAGTTGAGGTCCTTGTCCACACAGGTCTGCAGACAGAAGGGCCCGATGATGCCGGGGGAATAGTACTCCTGCGTCGCTTCCACATACTTCTCGGCCAGCACGAAGGCCTTCTCTAAAAGCGACTCGCGTAGGGTTGCAGAATTGTGGCCGCAGACCGTATACTCAGGGTTGCTCTGCGAATCGTTGAGGGTGAGTTGCTGGGGCGCGGGCAGTCGGCAGTGCCCGTCTAAAGATGTTTCGAAGCGCCAGTCTATGCCGATCAGCTCGATCTGCTTGCTGATGGGCGAGTAAAAGAAGTCCAAATTAAAAACGGGCCCTATGATGTAGCGCTCAATTCTGGCCAACTCAATTCCGTCCTGATCGATCACATTCTGGCGTAAAAGCAGATCGGCCTTCTGGCAGTACTCCTCGTAGGAGGCAGCTGTGAAAAATCCCCTCTCCAGGGTTTTTACGGCATGAGGCAGCTTGACCATTACCAACTCTTTGATATCCTCCGCCTCGACGGGCTCTGGATAAGGCAGCCCCGCCTTCTCCAGTATCCAGTAATAATCCATCTTGTCGCCGCGCTCCTCAGAACGAAGCAAGTTTCGCGAGCCCAGGAGAGGCACCTGGAACTGATCCTCAACGGCATCAATACCGCAGTAAGAGGTAAACGACCGGTTGGGCACGAAAAGAGTGTTCTTCCTCTTGAGAATATCCTGGTTCTCCTGCTCTAAAATCTGCGAGAACTTTTTGAGCATCATGACCTCGTCGATCATGCCGTTCATAACTCTGCCCGATTTGTCACGGTTGGCGCGGAAGTATTTGACATAAGGCTTCTCTCGCCCCTCCTGGCACACCGCCAGCGTCCTGAAATTCTCCTCCACTGCGCCGTCTGCCGTATCCAGGGCAGAATGGGATGCAATCATCCCGATTCGCAGATCATCGAGGTCATATCCCCTCAAGACCTCTAAAACCTTGCTGCGATCCATCAAGTCAGAGCACCTCAAAATAATTGCCTTGTTCTCTCATATTTCCATCCCGATTTATCAAGATGACCCCATGCCCACCAGAAGCTCGCCTTTGCCGCTATCTACCAGGTCACCTGCATACTTTTGGAAGGCCAGGCCATCGATCTGCACGATTTCCAATCTTTGAAAGCTGGGCAGAACCTTGGCCTCTCCTTTTACGGTTATAGTTCCTTTGCTCATCTCTGCGCCGGGCAGATAGGTGCTGCCACCGATGAAGATTGTGCCGCCCTGATTGGCAGCTCCGGCAAAGTCGCCCGCATCCCCAAGGATGCGAATGCTGCCCCCACAAAGATGCTCGCCCAGGTATGCTCCCGCGCTGCCTCTTACCTCTATCTCTCCGCCGCGCATGCCGCACTTCTCGCCCCGGTATCCGCCGCCCAGGTAGTTTCCGGCATTTCCCATGACGACGACTTTTCCCCCGCGCATCTCCCTGGCCAGCCAGTCGTCGGCATTGCCGGCAATGCTCAAAAGGCCACCCGACATATTGTTGCCGGCATGCATGCCCACACTCTCCTCCGCCAGGACCTGTCCCGCAGTCATGCCTTCCGCTATTCTCTTTACCTGGGAGAAGTCGCCTATAAGCCGGATGGCCGTCTCCTCAACCTTGGCCGGCGCATCATCGCCTTCTACTGTGAAGAGATCTGATAGCGTCTTTTGCCTATTTCCCTGCCAGACGACCAGGCTATTTATCTGGCTCAATGTGAGATGTGCAAATTTGTCGGTAGATATGTTTTCCGCCTCTACCGAGATACGGAATGCATTCTTAGGTACGATGGTGATGTTTCTCATTTAAGCCACCTCCGAGAGGATGGGCAGGCCGGCCCGAATAATCTTGGCATGGGGGAGATATGCATCCTGTACCGCGTAGTTGGCGATCTGAATGCTGTAGTACTTGGCGAACTTCTCCTCCAAATCAATCATGAGCCGGTCGGTGTCCGCCTGCGGCACTGCGGCATCCACCCAGAAGGTCCTGCCTGGCGGCGTAGCCAGGATCTGGCCCTCTTTGGATACGACGACACCTCCCTTTATGGTGTACTTGGCATTAGCCAGAGCTTTCTTAACCAGAGCATGGTCCTGGCTCGTGTCCACTTCCTCAGGCAAGAGGTCGTAGATGGATACATCACCGTCAGCGCCCGGTCCCAGGTGTCCCTTGTCCTCCAATCCCATGACCCGTGCCGGCGCGGCGCGGGTCATGATGGCGATATCTGTCCAGTCCAGCTCCCTCTCGATGCCCGCAAGTGTGGTGCGCTTAGGTACCTGCTCATGCAGCGTGGTCATCTCCAGATCCCTCTTGGGTTTGCTCATAAGTAATGTGATGACCTCCGGATAGTTCACAAAGGGGCTGCCGTTGGGATGGTCCGTGGTCATGAGCACTTTCCAGGGATCTTTGACCAGCAAGGCCAATTCCAGGCCAATGGCCCACTGTACGGCATTGACCAGCATCTTTCTGAAGTAGGCCATGGGCACGACACCGCTTGACTCTTCCAGCTCGATATCGTGATTAGACCACTTATTATGAGTGAGACGGGCATTGCCGTACTCCAGAGGGGCATCGGCGGTCATGGTGGTGGCGCTGCCGAAGAGCAGCTGCCCCATATCCATGGTGGCGTGGTTGTGGCAATTGAAGTAGTCCGCAATTGCCGGCGCCTTGGACTCGAAGTCCCGCCAGCTTGTTCCTCCGTAGGCGGAAAACTGCATGTGCGCCACGTGCACGACCTGTCTCATGCGGCTGGGCTTGATATCCTTTAACAGATCCAGTGTCTCGATAGCTGTGGTGTAGTTGCCGGGCTTTCCCAGGTTATTGAAGTGCAGATGAATGGAGTGAGGAAGGTTTAGCATCTCATTGGCCTTTGCCAGGCCCACGATGATCTCCGCCGGCGTTACATCGAAGTTTGGCACAATATCATTCTGGCTCTTGACATTGCCTCCAAAACCCCAGGCTTCGCCTCCGCCGGGATTGACAATCTTCACACCGTAGCCCCGGGCGGCCCGCAGGCCCCAGGCCACGTAAGCGGCAAGCTTTGTGAGGTCTTTGTCGCGCACACACTCCATGACCTGCCAATTGTTGCCAAACAACGTGAGCGCCCCCTTGTCGATTATGGGGATCTCCTCCAGCTCTTCATGGGTATGGCGCGCCTCAAGGATGGGCGTTGCCGCCTCGAAAGCGGTGGTGTAGCCCATGCGAGCGTAGCGGTAGCCCATGGCATAGCAATTGGGAACGGTATAGCCCGTCGAGGGCCGGCAGACGGCCGTTCGCGGCTGTGTGCCCAGTCGTGCATCATCGGGCCTCATAATCCGGCCGGTGTTCACCTTCTTGCCGGCAATGTGGGAGTGGGCGTCCAGGCCGCCCGCCATGACCAGAAGGCCGCGTGCATCTATCTCTTCCCCTTTAGCCGCCTCGACCATTCTGCCCTGATCAATAAAAAGGTCCATCTCATCGCCATAGATGCCGTTTGCCGGATCGTAGACAATTCCACCTTTGATTATCATCTCTTTAAGCCCCCTCGTTTGCCGTCATTTGGCGTTGCTTATGCACGCTCTCCAGTATTCCCGTCAGGATTTCTTCATCGCTGGGAAAGCTACTGTCCACCATCTTTCTCAGGCGCAAAGCCAGGCCGTCCATGCGATAGGCTGTGCCCTCCACCTCCACTCCGGCAATGGCACAGGGAATCACTACCTCGGAGAGGAGCGTCGTCGGATTCTCATAAGGATCGATCTGAATGACCGGGATACCTGCCAGGGCCTCGGCTGTGGCGCGAGGGAAGTTGGACACGGCATCTGCTGCTATGATCAGAGCCGCATCGACATCTCTTCGGGCCAGCAGATCGCAGGCAGCCGTCTCGCCCGGATTGAAATAGGGCCCGCCTCTGGTGAAGTCTACAGACATGGGATAGCCGGAAGACCAGGCCAGGACCTGCCCGATTCCGCCTACATTATAGTGTCCGCGCATGGGCATAATCACAAATTTGCTATGGCTGTTCAGCTCCGCCACCAGGGAGAGGGCATTGTCTATGTTCTTGTACCGGCCCCGGCTGTGAGTGATGCCCAGACCAAAGAAGACAGCCCCGAACTTGGCAGCTTTCAGTGTAGCCGCAATATCGGCCAGATCGGCCTTGGAAACGCCACCCACCTCGTCAGGCATGCTTTCACCTTTTCCGGCTACAAGCATGCGCAGCGCCGATATCACCTCGTAATCAGAGCCGGGGGTGATCCGTATGAATTTGTCTGCATTCTTGGAGGTCCTGGTCTCGCGGACATCTACTACGATGATCTTTCGGCCCTCGCGACCCTCTGGCGTGAATTTACCGCAGGAATTGGACGAGTAGCGCAGAGAATGTCTGGGGTGAGCTTCCGCGGGATTGCAGCCCCAAAAGACAATGGTGTCGGCCCGGTTCTTTACCTGGCCTAAGGTTGCTCCGGGTAGCCCCTTCTCCTCGATGCCTATGACGGACGGCCCGTGGCAGACCGTGGCTGTGGAGTCGAGCACGCCGCCTACCTCCTCCGCCAGAAGGATGCCCTTCTTGGCAGCCTCGCACGACGTGGATGCCCAGCCGTAGAGGAGGGGTTTGGCTGCCGCTAGGAGGATCTTCGCGGCTTTGTCGTATGCTTCCTGGAAGCTCGCCGCCACCAGCACGCCGTTCTTTCGAATCATGGGGCTTTGTATTCGCGCGTGACCCATGATTTTGCTGGATCCCAGGCGGCAAGCATGCCTGACCCTCTGAATCTTTCCGTCTTCCACCTCTACATTAATGTCGTCGCACAGGCAGCCGCAAAAAGAGCATACGGCATCTTTTATCATAATCGCTTCAGACATTACTCATGCCCCCATGTCGGAGAAAAGCTCGCGAATATTAAGAACGGGTGAATTTGTCGCTGCCACTTCCACCTCTAATCCCTTAAAATGAGGCGTGCCGCATCCTCCTGTCTCCGTTCCCACTAATACATTGGCCCAGGGACCCATGGGTATGAATACCATACTATCCGGCAGCCCGGCGTCATTCTTTGCCGTGAGCACTACCTGGCCGAACTCGTTTTTGAGCAAAACATTCCGTCCCTCGGACAACCCCAGCGATTTAAAATCCTTTTCAGATAAATGGCATATGGCTACTGCTTTAACGAAATCAGAAGACATTTTGCTCTCGCATCCCGCCCCTTGGGCTAAAGTGCGCCCGGAGATCATGGTCGCCAACAATTCGCATCACCTAGCTGTTTCAGGTCCCATTCCCTTATCCGGTAATAAAAGGTGCTGTTGTAATTTTATTATTTTTATACAGTATTTCCTCTTCCCTTGAATTTTTCAACTCGTTGCCCAAGGAGTCCCCATCCTTCAGGGTGGGGAGGAATTGGGCGGTCTCGTAAATTATTTATGCTCACAAATCCGTTTCATATTATGTGTTTTACGTGATCCGGCGGAGCGATACCTGAAATGGTAGGGCACCCTCTTTAGTAGGGATAAAACAGCTTCAGAACCAAATCGCTCAGACGCAGGGGGACAAAATATCTTACTGAAGGCACGAGGTCCAGCAATGGCCTAGATGAGAGTATGACACATGATTCTTCTTTCAGTAAGAGGGGTGCCAAGCGGACCAATCTCCGCCACAATGCAGTCAGCATGAAGAGTCAGCCACCCCTACGCGACACGACTTTTTGCGTAGTCGCAAGCCGCGCCCTTCAGGACGCGGTAGTTGACGGCATTACTTTAATATACATCATTATCATGAGAATACAGTCCACCGATATGGAGTTGAGTTTTTTGGCGGGCAGAGCTTGGAAGTTTGGAAACGATATAGATACGGATGCCATCATTCCCGGGCGTTATCTGGTTATCAATGATTCGCGGGAGCTGGCAGCTCATCTCTTCGAGGGCGTTCGCCCGGAGATGGCAAAAATGGTAGCTTCGGGCGACTACGTTGTGGCAGGGGAGAACTTCGGTTGCGGATCTTCCCGAGAGCATGCTCCAATAGCTATGAAGGGGGCGGGAGTGAAAGCGGTAGTTGCCAAATCCTTTGCCAGAATATTCTTTAGAAACTCCATCAACATCGGCTTGCCTCTGTTTATCTGCTCCGAGGAAGATAAGATCGCCGATGGTGCAGAAATAGAGATAGACATGGTTCGTGGAGTGATTCACAACATATCTCGCAGGGAACACTACAAAACTACTCCTCTTCCTGATTTTCTCCAGGAGATTGTTGATGCGGGAGGACTCGTGGAATATACCAGGCGACAGGTGGCCAAGGTGACGACATGAATTATAAGGTACCAGTTATCCCAGGTGACGGCATAGGCCCGGAGATCATAGCCGAGGGCCAAAAAGTTTTGCAGGCAGCAGCAGACAAATACAACTTCTCTCTGGATTGGACGGAATACTCTCTTGGGGCGGAGCACTACCTGAAGACAGGAGAATTGGTGAGCGAAGAGACCCTAAAAGATCTGGGGCGCTTCCCAGCCATCTACCTGGGTGCCATCGGCGACCCACGGGTCCCCCCAGGCATCCTGGAGAAGGGCGTATTGCTCGCCATGCGCTTCTACTTTGACCAGTATGTGAATTTGCGGCCCGTTAAGCTCCTGGAGGGCGTCTGGACGCCTCTTAAGGATAAGACTCCCAAAGACATCGATTTCGTGGTGGTTCGCGAGAATACGGAGGACTTTTACATCGGCATAGGCAGTCGCGCACGCCGGGGCAAGAGCCACGCCGATTTTGAAATCAAGCGAAAGCTTTACAATATAAAATTCGGCCTGGATATCGATACCGATAGCGATGAGATCGGCTATCAGATCGGCGAAATCAGCCGGGAGGGCTCTAAGCGGGTCATAAAATATGCCTTCGATCTGGCGGCATCGCGCCCCCGTCACCTTGTCGCTTCCGTGGACAAGGCCAATGTGTTAAGCGACATCTATGGCTTTTGGCGCGAGGTCTTCCTGGATGTTGCCAAAGGCTATCCAGAGGTCAAACACGACTTCAACTACGTGGATGCCATTACCATGTGGTTTGTCAAGAACCCGGAGTGGTTTGATGTCGTCGTCGCTCCCAACATGTTCGGAGATATTATCACCGATCTGGGGGCCATGATTCAGGGAGGTCTCGGCCTTGCTCCCGGCGCGAATCTGAATCCGGAAGGCACCAGCATGTTCGAGCCCATTCACGGCTCTGCACCCAAATACAAGGGACTGAATAAGGTCAACCCCATCGCCACCATCTGGTCAGGGGCGCTCTTGCTGGAGCATCTGGGCCAGCCCAAAGCTGCCGCAGATATAGTCTCTGCCATTGAGCGGAACTTATTTGAAGGCAAAATATTGACCTATGACTTAGGAGGAAGCTCGACCACTTCCGAGGTTGGCTCGGAGATAGCTCGCCTAGTGGGACTTGTCTAAGTCCCACAAAGGAAAAAGCTTTTATGTGGGATGCTTTTATTCCTCACTCAGTGCAGCATGAAAGGCTTGAAGCATGTCAGGCAGCGGGGGCTCGTAGCTCAGTTAGGCAGAGCGTCTGGCTTTTAAATTTTTGTGTGAAGATACCAGGTGGTCGAGGGTTCAAATCCCCCCGAGCCCGTTTGGAGTTTCCTGGCCTGTTTGCTGCTCCTTCTCCAACAAGGTGGTTCGAGTGACCAAGTTTGCCGTAAAAGATCATGAAATGGTTCCGGAACATGTGCTGCTCACGCCGGAAGAGAGTGCCGAGGTGCTGAAGGGGTTCAACATTGTAGCTCCACAGCTACCTAAAATTCACGTAAATGACCCTGCGGCCAAAGAGATTGAAGCGAAAGTTGGCGATGTCATCAAGGTAATCAGAAAAAGTGCTACAGCTAAGCATTCGATCTTTTACCGGCTGGTAATCGATTAAAGGTGGTCTTTTGCTCGATAGAAATGTTCTTTATAGCTCCTATTTTACCAGGGACAAGTTGGTGCACCATCATATAAACTCATTCAATGATTTTATAGATAAGGGCCTGCAGAAGGTCATCGATGAAGTGAATATCATCGAGACCAATATCGAGAATACCTATGTCAAGCTGGGCAAGATCCGGGTGGCGAAGCCCATGGTGCGCGAAGCGGACGGCTCCATTGAAAGGCTCTACCCCAATGACGCCAGGCTTCGCAATTTGACCTATGCCTCTCCCATCAAGCTGGAGATGACCATAGTGGAAGGCGAGACCGAGAAGGATCTGGTGGAGGCGGACATAGGTACACTGCCCATCATGCTCAACTCCAAGATCTGCAACCTTTCCGGCCTCACAGCAGAAGAGATGATCGCTTATGGTGAGGACCGATCGGACCCGGGCGGCTATTTCGTGGTCAACGGCTCAGAACGCGTCATCATGACACTGGAGGACCTCGCGCCAAACAAAATATTAGTTGAATACAACCAGCGCTATGATGAGAACATCGA